>NZ_JBDIUZ010000001.1:0-2670000 GCF_039631535.1 Ochrobactrum sp. WV_118_8
AAATGCCGCGCTTCCGCAAGGCCGCGATTCGTATCGGGCCGCTTGAGAGCGAAATTGATTTGTTCCTTGACTTTGGAGTACTACCTTGAGAGCAGAACTGTACGCTTCCGCCGCTGGAGAATGAAATGACCGAGACCGCCCGCACCACCATCGACGCTTCGGAAATCGAGCATTTTTCGCGCATCGCCGCGGAATGGTGGAATCCGCAGGGCAAGTTCCGTCCCTTGCACAAGTTCAATCCAACGCGGCTTGCCTATATCAAGGAAAAGATCTGCGCCAAATTCAACCGTGATCCCAATGCGCCACGCCCCTTCGAGGGCCTGCGCCTGCTCGATATCGGCTGCGGCGGCGGGCTTCTCTGCGAGCCGATGGCGCGCCTCGGCGCGACCGTCATCGGGGCGGATGCTTCCACCACAAATATCGAAGTAGCGAAAATCCATGCTGCGCAAAGCAGCGTCGAGGTCGACTACCGCGCCACGACCGCAGAAGCGCTGGCTGAAGCTGGCGAGAAATTCGACGTGGTTTTGAATATGGAAGTGGTCGAGCATGTTTCAGACGTCGACCTGTTCATGTCCGCCACCAGCGAAATGGTAAAGCCCGGCGGGCTGATGTTCGTCGCCACGATCAATCGCACGCTGAAAGCCTATGGTCTGGCGATCATCGGCGCGGAATATGTCCTGCGCTGGCTGCCGCGCGGCACGCATCAATATGAAAAGCTGGTCCGCCCGGATGAACTGGAAGCTGCACTTGCGAAAGGCGGCCTGCGCCTCATCGACAAGCTTGGTGTGACCTATAATCCGCTGGCCGACAGCTGGAGCCGCTCCCGCGACACCGATGTGAACTATATGGTGCTTGCCGAACGGCCTGCCTGATCAAAGCACATCCCGAAAAGGGTGAAACGGTTTTCGGACAAGATGTGCGTAAAATAGACAGTTAGAACGCCAATCTGATTCAATCCGATCGAAACGGTCAACCTCTTTGTGCGCGTGTTGTCATGGCAACGCCTGCGCAGATGACCAGCGCGCCGATCCAGGTCAGCGGTGGATAATGTTCGCCGAGAAATAGCGTTCCGGAAATAAGCCCCAGTGCCGCTGCGACATAGCCGATCTGGCTGAGATAGACCGGCCCGCCAACCGCCTGCAGCCGGAAGAACAGGGCAAACATGCCCGCCGATGCGATCGACTGGGCCAATGCAGCCCATGGGGCGAATGCAAGTGTCTCGATCGGAAACTGGCCGGTGAATATGAGTATCCCCGCAGAAAGCATCAGTGCCGATGCGAGGTGGCTTCCGGCAGCAAGCTCGGTCGGATCGGAGTTCTTCGGCCAGTCGAGCGTGCGATAGACATTGCCGATGGCGAGAAACACCGGAATGAGCAATGCCGCGGCGATCCACAATGGATCAGCAGGTTTTCCCACTTCGCCGCGCGTCATTGCCACCATCACTGCACCGATAAACCCGGCAGCGATACCGCCGATCCCAAGTGCATTGGGACGCCGCAACCCGAACCCCATCGACAGAACAAGCGTGATGACCGGCGACAGCGTGTACATGATGCCGGTAAACCCCGCGCCAAGGCGTGGAATGGCGGAAAGAATGAGGAGATTGGGCACGGCATAGGAGATAAGCGCGGTACAGATATAGTAACGCAGTCTTCCGCCTGAAAAGCCGATCTTCTTCCCCTGCAGAAGAAGAACAGCGAACAGAATGATTCCGGCACTCGCCGAGAACAAAAAGGTCCAGATGGCAGGCGGAATACCAGCCTGCGCAGCGATCTTGCCGAGTGGCAGGATGAGGCCCAGCAAGGTGCCGGTTGCGATCAGCAAAAAAGGCGCAGAATCCGTCAGTTTCATGCGCCTTGTCTCCTGTACGGCAATCAGTTCTTGTCTTCTGGAAATACCGGCAACGGCAGAACGTCGACACCGTCTTCGAGCAGCGAATGCACATCCTCGCGCGACGCTTCGCCGTAGATACCACGTGTTTCGGTCTCGCCGAAATGGATCTTCCGGGCTTCCTCGGCAAATTTGTCGCCGACATAATCCGCATTCTCGCGAACCTTGCGGCTCAATTCCCGCATTTCGTCCAATATCTGCTTTTGCGTATCGCCCAGCGCCATGGCAATCTTTTCCTTGCCACGGCTTGTCGAGACCGCCGGCGCCATCAGCGACTTCTGAACGGCTTGCGAATTGCACACGGGGCAAGCGACAAGCTGCATTTCCGACTGACGGTCGAAATCAGCATTGTCGCGAAACCAGCCCTCGAATTCATGGCCCTGATCGCAATGAAGCGAAAAGCGGATCATGGAATTTACGCGTCCTCTTTCTGCTTCGCCGAAAAAGTCCGGACATCGAACTCCCGCGCATTCTTCAGGTTCGGTATCTTGCCGCGTGCAGCAGCGCTTTCCGCCACGTCGATATCAGCCAGGATGACGCCCGGCTCGTCGTGATCGGCTTCGGCGAGAATCTTGCCCCATGGTGAGACGATGATCGAATGACCGTAGGTTTCGCGCCCGTCCTCATGCAGACCGCCCTGTGCGGCAGAGATCAGGAATGCACCATTTTCGATGGCACGCGCACGCTGCAAGATGTGCCAGTGGGCCTCTCCGGTCTGTTTCGTGAAGGCGGCCGGACCGGTAATCACATTGGCACCGGCGAGAGCCTGAGCGCGGAACAATTGCGGAAAGCGGATGTCGTAACAGACAGCCATGCCGAACTTTGCGAAAGGCAGGTCGACAACGACAGTTTCCTTGCCCGGAATACAGGCATCCGATTCGCGCCAGCTCTCACCATTGTCGAGATCGACATCGAACATATGGATTTTATCGTAGGTCGAGACCTTCTCGCCCGACGGTGCAAAGATCGCGCCGCGATTATAGGATCTTCCGTCATCGCCCTTGATCAGGGTCGAACCTATATGAAGGAATATACCGTGTTTCGAGGCGAGCTTCGCCGCGGCAGCCATGACAGGATCGTTGGCCTCATCGCGCAATGACTGTGTGAGCAATGGCCGGTCACGCTGCATGATCCCGGTCACTTCCGGCGTCTGCACATATTGCGCACCTTTGACCGCCGCTTCCGCGACCAGTTTTTCCATGGCTTCAATATTGCGGGCCACGTCTGTGCCAGACCGCATCTGGACGGCTGCTGCGCGGAACATGCTCATCGACCTCTCCCTGTCCGATCGAATTCTAAACCAGTTCGCCAGTCTTGAGCAGGCCATCCAGCTTTCCCTGATCTTCCAGCTCGAAAAGATCATCACATCCGCCGACATGAACGGAGCCGACGAATATCTGCGGGAAGGTGTTACGGCCCGAACGCTGCTGCATTTCGGCGCGCAGTTCCGGCGATGCGCCTGCATCGATTTCATTATACGCAACGCCCTTGCGGGTCAGAAGATCCTTGGCCCGGGTGCAATAAGGGCAACCGACACGCGTGTAGATCGTTACATCAACCATCATAAACTCCAATCGTTTTGGCCACTATATAAGCGGCAAAGACGTTATCTGGAAGCCCCGACGCTTTTCACGAGCCTGTGTAGCCGGTTATCCGGCTCAATCCGGTAGAACGCGGCTGAACGTCAGTACATCCACGCTTTTCGCGCCACCACGCAGCAATGCCCGCGTTACCGCCTTGACCGTCGCGCCGGTCGTATAGACGTCATCGATGAGCAGAACCCGTCGCCCGCGCACATGAATCTCGTGTTCCTGCGGCACGCGGAACGCACCGTCCACATTGCGCTTTCGCTCCTTGATACCAAGGCCGATCTGCTGTTCGGTCCGACGCACACGCTTCACGCCTTGCGGCGCAAAGGGTTTCGATTCCAGTTTCGCCAGGGCACGGGCAAGTTCCGCCGACTGGTTGAAACGCCGCTGCCAGAACCGCCAGCGATGCAGAGGCACCGGAAGAATGACCTCGCATTCATCCAGTAATTCGCGACCCGCGCGTTGCATCCAGCGCGCCATCCACGGGGCCAGATCGGTCCGGTCGTGAAACTTGAGCGAAACCGCCATGCGCTGCGCTGCGCCCCGATGCAGGACGGCGGACCGGAGACGCCGGAAAGGTGGCGGATCGGCAATCGCCTCAGCACTCGTGAAGTTGTCGCCGAAATCATGGCTGAAAGGAATGCCCAGCACGGGGCAATAAGGCTTTTCTATAAAGCGTAGCTCCGGCCAGCATTTCGGACACAGCGTCCCCGGTTCGGATACATGCGCCCGGCAGCCGATACATGTCGGCGGAAACAACATGTCCGCAGAGGAGCGAAAAGCCCTGCCGGCAAACCGCCGAAGCCCTTCGCCCGCGCTGCGCAAAAAGGTTTGATGCGTTCTATCGTCATCCGCCATTGCATTCGCCCCCATTCGAATGCATCTATCCCCGCAACGATTGTACTGAACCTTGCTCGAAAGAGAAGACGGATTCCATGCCTGCGCCGACCGATGATAGCGCGATTTTCGATCGCGATCTCCTGCTCTCGTTTCGCCGTCGCGCCTTTGCGCGCGCCGAACCCGGCGCAGATTTCCTGTTGCAGCGCATTGCCGACGATCTCGCCGACCGCCTTGACGCTGTGGAGCGGCGTTTTCCCGTCGCCGTCGATCTCGCTGGCCATACCGGCGTAGCTGCAGCAGCCATCGCGCAGTCTGGCAAAGCCGACCTGATTGTCCGCATCGAACGCGACAGTGATTTCCTGCGAGGTCCTTTCCCGGCTATTGCCGGTGACGAGGAAATGCTGCCGCTGAAAGCTGGCAGCACCGATCTGATCGTGTCGCTAATGGCTCTTCACGCGACCAATGATACACCGGGTACGATGGTGCAGATCGCTCGCGCCCTAAAGCCGGACGGACTTTTTCTGGCGGCCCTTAGCGGCAGTGGAACACTCGGTGAATTGCGCGAAAGTCTTCTTCAGGCGGAAATCGAACTGACAGGCGGCGCCTCGCCGCGCATTTTCCCGTTCCCGGACGTGCGCGATGTGGGCGGCCTTCTGCAACGTGCAGGTTTCGCCCTGCCCGTAACCGACGTCGACAACATCACGGTGCGCTACGATTCGCTGTTCAATCTGATGGCCGATCTGCGCGCCATGGGCATGCAGAACATCCTCCGTGACCGTTCCCGCAAGCCGGTTTCGAAACGCCTTTTCCTGCGGGCCGCTGAAATCTATGCCGAGCGGTTCTCCGATCCGGATGGACGCATCCGCGCCACTTTCTCGGTCATCTGGCTATCAGGCTGGGCGCCGCATGAATCGCAGCAAAAACCATTGAAACCGGGCTCTGCAAAAGCATCGCTGGCAGAAGCGCTAAAAAAGGCTGCGAAAGACAGCTAACAGTCGCCGTGGTGGCTGCCGTTTGTCTCGATGATGCAGACGGAATTGGGGCTCGGCTGAAGCACGCTCTTGCGCACTGTATACGTCTGGCCTGTTGCATGCGGCTGGGCGCTGGCATCGCGCTTGATCGAGCCGGTCATGGTGCGGTCTATCCCGACCGGGAGCACTGACTGGGCTGCAACCTTGTTTGCCTGATCGTTGAGAACCGGCACAATGATGAGAGCCAGAGCGACAACGGCAGAGCCGAACAACAGCACAACGCGCAGGATTCCGCGACCAGCCTTCGTTAGCGGCTTGGCCGTATATTCGTTGTGATCAGCGCTAAAATAATTGTTGTCGAAACTCATGCTTCAAGACTCCGGGGCAGCTCCCAAACGAGAATGCCTCAACGGAGTGAATCATAGATTAACCAGCCAGTGGAATCGTAAGAAATTGCCAACCTTTTTCCACGGTTGTGGACAGGGGGCCGGTCTACAGCAGATCAAGCAGAAACGGGATCAGCGGTTCGTCGGCTGGCGGCATCGGATAGTCGCGCATATCCTTCGGACGAACCCATTTCAGCGCCTGCCCTTCGAGCCCCCGCGCGATACCTTCATAACGGCGGCAGACATAGAGCGGCATCAGCAGGTGGAAGTCATCATAGGTATGGCTCGCAAAAGTCAGCGGTGCAAGGCAGGCCGCTTTCGTCGTGATGCCGACTTCTTCCTGCAATTCGCGGATCAGCGTTTCTTCCGGCGTTTCGCCCGGTTCCACTTTGCCACCGGGAAACTCCCACAGCCCGGCCAGCTGCTTGCCTTCCGGGCGCTGCGTCAGCAGAACCCGGCCATCCGAATCCACCAGTGCGCAAGCAGCTACCAGAAGAATGCGGCGTCCCTTTACCTCGGTCATTTCTCGTTGCTCTCCCGATAGGCATAGCGATAGGCTTCCCGAAAGCCGAAGCTCTCGTAAAGAGCAAGTCCAGCAACGTTGTCCGCCTCGATCTGCAGCCATGCCGTCTTTGCACCGAGCTTTACGGCCCATTTGAGTGCAGAACCGACAATCGCATGTCCATGCCCCTTGCGCCTTGCGTCACGCAGGGTTCCGACATCGAACAGACCCGCCATCACACCGTCCTGCACACACAGCAGGTTGGATACAGCGCGACCACCTTCCTCCAGCACGAACATGCCCTTGTTCGGGCGAACGCTATTAAGAAGTTCGGAAAATCCGGGCCGCATATCCTCCGGTCTTTCATGGATGGAAAGCGAAGCATCCACGAAGCGCCCAATATCCTTCAGGGGTATCTGGTCGATGGCGTCCGACAAATCGAGTTCCTCGAGATTCGCCGTCATCACGATGGTTTCGTCCCGGCGCTTCCAGCCAAGCCCTTCGAGATAATCCTCAAGCTCGCGCGGTGCGAGCGGCGAAAGCCTGAAACAGGGAACACGGCCATAGGCACGAAAACGCTGCGCCGCCAGTTCCACACGTGTTGGAATATCGCGCGTGTCGCCGGGATCGAGCGGATTGATCGAGTTGAGACGCCGGGATGGATGCGCTGCAGTCATGCGTATCGCCCATGTGCCGTCATAGTGAACCGACGTGGCAGGCCAGGCACGGAAGCCGACGGCTTCAAGCTGGCGAACGATGGCAAGACTTGGGGTGCTGGGCTTTTCCATTACTTCGATCAACTTCTGTAATCGCCATTGATGGCGACATATTCCTTTGTGAGGTCGCAGGTCCAGACAGTTGCCTTGCCCTTGCCTAACCCCAGATCGACGCGAATGCGAATATCCTCGCCCTGCATATAGGTGGACGTCGCTGCTTCCGAATAGGCCGGATCGCGCTCGCCTTGATGCGCAACACGAATATCGCCGAACCAGATCGCGAGCAGGTCACGATCGGCAGGTTCACCAGCCTTGCCGACGGCCATGACCACGCGGCCCCAATTGGCATCTTCACCGGCAACAGCCGTCTTGACCAGCGGCGAATTGGCGATGGAAAGCGCGACCTTCTTGGCAGAAGCCGCAGATTTTGCGCCCGTCACTTCCACTTCCACCATCTTGCGTGCGCCCTCACCGTCGCGCACGACCTGCAGCGCCAGCGATTTCAGGAGGCGGCCGAGCGCCTTCTTGAATTCGCCAAGGCGCTTGTCGGCAGGATCAGTGATTTCAGGTGCACCGCGCTCTGCCGCCGCACCAGTGGCGAACAGCATCAGCGTGTCCGATGTAGAAGTGTCGCTGTCTACCGTCACAGCATTGAAGGTCGAGCCAACGCCCTTGGAGAGCAGGCTCTGCAACACGTCAGCCTTGATCGGTGCATCGGTAACGACGAAGGAAAGCATCGTCGCCATATCCGGCGCGATCATGCCCGCGCCCTTGGCGATACCGTTGATCGTGACCGGCACCTGACCGAGCAGTACCGTTTCGGTCGCGACCTTCGGATAGGTATCGGTGGTCATGATCGCCTTGGCGGCTTCGGTCCAGAAATCCTCGACCGCATCCTTGTTCATGTCGCCGAGCAGATGCGCGAATTTGCTTGCATCGAGCGGTTCGCCGATCACGCCCGTTGACGCCAGAAAGACATCCGTTGTGGCGCACCCGACCGCCTTGGCGGCAGCTTCAGCCGTTGCTTCCGTCGCTTCACGCCCCTTGACGCCGGTAAAGGCATTGGCGTTGCCGGAATTGACGACGACCGCGCGGGCCTTTCCGTACACGAGATTGCGGCGGCAAAAATCGACTGGCGCCGATGGACAGAGCGAACGTGTAAAGACACCTGCGGCTTCAGCCGGTCGGTCGAACACCATCAACATCACATCCGTTCGCCCCTTATACTTGATCCCCGCAGCAGCGGTGGCGATGCGCACGCCATGGACGACCGGCATTGTGGGGTAGTGTTTGGGAGCGAGCGGAGAAACAGACGCGGACATATGTGCCTCGATGGATGCGGTTTCGTAGAAACCCGAAAATCGTGATGCCCAGCAAACGGCGTTACGCGAATTTCGGATTCAAAATATGACGCGCGCATTGGAAAGGTTTGCGGTTTAAAATCAAGCGGGAAACGCAAGATCGGAATAAAAAACGCCCCGGCAAGCCGGGGCGTTGATATTTGAAACCAGTTTTTACTGCTGTGGAGCAGCTTCTTCCGGCCCGTCATCCTTGTCCGCGCCTTCCTGGGCAGCGGCGGCATCCTTCATGGCTTTCTCGACAGCCGGATCCTTGTAGTCGATCTTCATACCGTCACGCAGCTTCTTGACGGTTTCGACATAACGCTCGCGCATGATGATCGAACGGATCTGGTCCTTGACCTGATCGAATGCCGGTGGCTGCTTGGTGCGACGATCTTCGAGCTGGATCACATGGAAGCCGAACTGGGTCTGGACCGGCTCCTTGGTGTATTCACCCGGCTTGAGCGCAAAGGCGGCCTTTTCGAACTCCGGCACCATCTGGCCTTCGGCGAAGTAGCCGAGATCGCCACCATTGGCTGCCGTACCGTCGGTTGAGCTTTCCTTGGCGAGGTCCTCGAACTTGGCACCGCCTTCAAGCTTTTTGATGATGGCTTCGGCTTCTTCCTTGGTCTTCACGAGGATGTGACGAGCACGCACTTCCACCTGCGGCGGCATGGCTGCGATTTCCTTGTCGTAGCGCGCACGTACATCGTCATCGCTGATCTTATCGACAACGGCGTCCTTGAAATATTCGTTATGGAGCGCGCGTTCACGCAGGAATTCCATGCGATCCTTGAATTCCTGGGACTGATCGAGCTTTTCCTTTTCCGCTTCACCAGCCATTGCCTTGATGTCGATCAGGGCGGCAAGCGCAGCCAGACGGCGCTGCTCTGCAGGAAGGCGCGAGAACTGCGGATCGAGATCGCCTGCAGCCTGATCGACTTCACCGACTGTGATGTCGTTGCCGTTGACGGTCGCCAGAACCTTGGACGGATCTTCCTTTTCTGCAGGGGCTGCAGCCGGTGCGGCAGCAGGCTTTCCAGCATCCTGTGCGAATGCGGCGCCTGAGTAGCTTGCCAGCGCCACCGAGGCCGCCAGAGACATGCCGACGACAGCGAGAGCCTTGCGATAAGGGGCTTTCAGAATGGCTTTCATATGGAATTCTCTCCTTCGTGGCCGCTTACCGGCCCGATGAATGCGGCGGAATTTGGCCCGGATCTCCCCAATATTGCAACAAAGGAAAGGTTTTCCAGCCCATGATGTGGCGAATCCGAAATTCGCATCACTTTGGAACAGTGTTGCTAACGAATTTCGGATTCAAAGCCACACCAGCAATATATAGAATCGAGTGCGGTTTACAGATTTGAAGTTCATGAACGCAGATGCCATGCAAATGACAGGAACTTCAAATCCACCACACTGGAGCAACGTTGACATCGCCCGAAGCCCCTCTTATCTGTCCTTCGGCTTTACGTCCAGTAAGGGGCGGGGGAATTGCGCCGGAAATGCGCCGTAACGGGCAGCTTTCGCAGCGCAGTTTTCTTGCAATTGTTTCAATACGCGTGAATAAAGCATTCGACATTGCCGGAAGCGCTTCCGGCTGAACGGACAGGAAAGGACCAGTGATGGTCAGCTTTGGCGGTTTCGCCCGCAAGATATTCGGTTCATCCAATGACCGCCGCGTTAAAACCCTGCGCCAGCGGGCAAATCAAATTACTGCTATCGAGAAGAATTACGAAAATCTTACCGATGAGCAATTGCAGGCCAAGACCGCCGAATTTCGTGCGGCGCTGGCTGAAGGCAAGACGCTCGACTCTCTTCTGCCCGACGCTTTCGCTACGGCACGTGAAGCTGCGAAGCGCGTACTCGGTATGCGCCCGTTCGACGTGCAGCTGATCGGCGGCATGGTTCTGCACGAACGCGGCATCGCGGAAATGCGCACCGGTGAAGGCAAGACGCTGATGGCGACCCTACCGGTCTACCTCAATGCGCTTGAGGGCAAGGGCGTACACGTGGTGACGGTCAACGACTACCTCGCCACCCGCGACGCCGAAACCATGGGCAAGCTCTATAACTTCCTCGGCCTGACCGTCGGTGTCATCAAGCACGGTCTCGACGACGATGAGCGCCGTGCGGCCTATGCCTGCGACATCACCTACGGCACCAACAACGAGCTGGGCTTCGACTATCTGCGCGACAACATGAAATATGAGCGCGCCCAGATGGTGCAGCGCCCGCACAATTACGCCATCGTTGATGAAGTGGACTCGATCCTCATCGACGAAGCGCGCACGCCGCTCATCATTTCCGGCCCGCTGGAAGACCGTTCGGACTTCTACAATCTCATCGACACCTTCATTCCAGCCCTTGAGCCGGAAGATTTTGAAATCGACGAGAAACAGAAGACGGCAATCTTCACCGAAGTCGGCACAGAGAAGGTTGAGCAGCTTCTGGAAGCCGCAGGCCATCTCAAGGGTGAAAGCCTCTACGACATCGAGAATGTTGCGGTCGTGCACCACCTGAACAATGCGCTTCGCGCGCACAAGCTCTTTCAGCGCGACAAGGATTATATCGTCCGCAATGACGAAATCGTCATCATCGACGAATTCACCGGCCGCATGATGCCAGGCCGCCGTTATTCGGAAGGCCTGCACCAGGCGCTGGAAGCCAAGGAACATGTGACCATCCAGCCGGAAAATCAGACGCTGGCTTCGATCACCTTCCAGAACTACTTCCGCATGTACAACAAGCTGTCGGGCATGACCGGTACGGCTGCGACGGAAGCGGAAGAATTCGGCAATATTTATGGCCTCGAAGTGCTCGAGATTCCGACCAATCTGCCGGTCCAGCGCATCGACGAAGACGACGAAGTCTATCGTTCCGTCGAGGAAAAATACCGCGCCATCGTGCGCGATATCCGCGCCTCGCACGAGAAGGGCCAGCCGATCCTCGTCGGCACGACCTCGATCGAAAAATCAGAACAGCTGGCCGAACGCCTTCGCAAGGAAGGTATCAAGGAATTCCAGGTTCTGAACGCTCGCTACCACGAGCAGGAAGCCTATATCATCGCACAGGCCGGTGTGCCCGGAACCGTCACCATCGCCACCAACATGGCTGGTCGTGGTACCGACATTCAGCTTGGCGGCAACCTGGAAATGCGCGTTCGTCAGGAACTTTCCGATATACCGGAAGGTCCCGAGCGCGATGCCAAGATCGCGGAAATCAAGGCTGACATTGCACAGCTGAAGGAAAAGGCTCTGGCCGCAGGCGGACTTTACGTTCTCGCCACCGAGCGCCACGAAAGCCGTCGCATCGACAACCAGCTGCGCGGTCGTTCGGGCCGTCAGGGCGATCCGGGCCGTTCGAAGTTCTTCCTGTCGTTGCAGGACGATCTGATGCGCATTTTCGGTTCCGACCGCATGGACAGCATGCTGCAGAAGCTCGGCCTCAAGGAAGACGAAGCCATCGTCCATCCGTGGATCAACAAGGCGCTTGAAAAGGCGCAGAAGAAGGTCGAAGCCCGCAACTTCGAAATCCGCAAGAACCTTCTGAAATACGACGATGTCATGAACGATCAACGCAAGGTGATCTTCGAACAGCGTCTGGAAATGATGGACGAAGAGGACCTGACCGAGACCGTTGGCGAAATGCGCCATGAGGTCATCGAGGACATGGTCGCACTGCGCATCCCCAAGGACGCCTATGCGGAAAAGTGGGATATTGCCGGCCTCAAGGAAGACATCATCTCCAAGCTCAATCTCGACCTGCCGGTCGAGGATTGGGCCAAGGAAGAAGGCATCGCGGAAGAAGAGTTCGAGAACCGCATCAAGGAAGCCGCGGACAAGGCTGCTGCCGAGAAGGCCGAACGCTTCGGCCCGCAGATCATGACTTACGTTGAAAAGTCCGTGATCATGCAGTCGCTGGACAATCTCTGGCGTGAGCATCTGGTCAATCTCGACCATCTGCGTTCGGTCGTCGGTTTCCGCGGTTACGCTCAGCGCGATCCGCTGAACGAATACAAGACCGAAGCGTTCGAACTGTTCCAGTCGATGCTTGCCAACCTGCGCGAAGTCGTTATCTCGCAGCTGATGCGCGTCGAGATCGTTCGCGAAGCACCGCCGGAACCGGAACTGCCGCCGATGACCGGCCGTCATATCGACAGCACCACCGGCGAAAACGATTTCGACGAAGCGAGCTGGTCCGACCATCAGCATGACGAACGCAATGTGCCTGCTGCCGAACGCGATCCGGCCGACCCGCGCACATGGGGTAAGGTCAGCCGCAACGAGGCTTGCCCATGCGGCTCCGGCAAGAAGTACAAGCACTGCCACGGCGCTTTCGAGTGATGTGAGCCGAGCTCATCATCGCATCTATCGAACAAACCCCGGCAAGCCATTTGCCGGGGTTTGTGTTTTCTAGCACACGATGGACGTCGATATGCACCGCGAGCAGTTGTATGACTTGCTTTATTTTAGATGCTTCAAATATAGATGCCGTTTAGAAAATACTCACCATTCCTTGAAGTCTTGCGACCTTCGGCAGATTAGACTTTTTCTTTTTCTCTTTATAAAGAACTCCTGTCTAAGGTTTTCATGCGCCTCATGACCAACAAAGCATAGGCGTGAAAGCCGGGTTATCCGGTGCTAAACAAGCAGGTCCCAAGAGGCTTGCAAAGACAGGGTTGGCAAACAGTGCGGTTTTCGGCAGCTGAAACGGCGAGCCGGTTTCTACCCGGCAGGATCGCAGCCACGCTTCGTCCCGTGACGGAGCGGCTGGATGCCGTGCTTACGGATAGCGGACCGCAGGCAAGCGCACAGCGCTCTTCCCTCGTCGCCTTTTCCGTGCGCGTTGCGAGCGCTGCTATTGCTCTCCTGTCTCAGGTTATTCTCGCCCGTTGGATGGGGGAATTCGAGTACGGCATCTTCGTCCTCGTCTGGCTGACCATGATAATTATCGGCGATCTGGCCTGTTTCGGACTGCACACCACGATTATCCGCTTCGTACCGGAATATATGCAGCGTCAGATGTTCGGCCTCGTGCGCGGGATCATCCGGACCGGACGCGTCTTCGCTTTTGCAGCCGCTACATTTATCGCGCTTCTGGGTGCGGGCCTGCTGCTCCTGCTCAAAGACCATGTCACAAGCTATTATCTCGTGCCGTTCATCCTCGGCTTCATCTGCCTGCCAATGATTACGCTCGGCAATATGCTGGATGGCATTGCGCGCTCGCGCACCTGGGTGATGATGGCACTGACGCCAAGCTATATCGTCCGCCCACTTCTGGTTCTCCTGTTCATGATCATCGCACATGAAGCGGGACTACCTTCCAGTGCAACTATCGCGCTGGCAGTATCGATTGCCGCAACGTGGCTAACCACCGTCGGACAATTTCTGACCGTCGACCGCTCACTGGAAAAAGATATTCCCGCCGCAACGCGTGACCAGCGTCTTGGCGAATGGATGAAAGTTGCCCTGCCGATTTTCCTCGTGGAAGGCTTTTTCTTCCTACTCATCAATGTCGATGTTCTGATGGTTGGCCACGCGCTCGACCCCGAGCATGTCGCGATCTATTTTGCGGCAACGAAGATCATGGCGCTCGCGCATTTCGTCTATTTCGCCGTGAAAGCCAGTGTCGCGCAGCGCTACTCGGACCTGCTGCACAGCGGTGATCGCGCCGAATTTGCAAGCTTCGCCGAAGCGTCCGTCCGCTGGACATTCTGGCCGACGCTGTTCCTCGGCGCAGTCATTCTGCTCACCGGCTATCCGCTCCTGCGGCTTTTCGGTCCAGCCTTCACAGCGGGCTATCCGCTTCTGTTCATTCTGATCATTGGAGTGATCGCACGTGCCAGCGTCGGCCCGGCGGAAAGCCTTCTCAACATGTCGGGAAAGCAGAATATCTGCGCGCTCCTTTATGCCGTGACACTTGCTGTCAACGTCATTCTCAATCTGGTCCTGATACCACGCTTCGGCCTGACAGGCGCCGCCATTTCGACAGCTATTGCCATGCTGATGGAAGCGGCACTTCTTTCGGCAGCCGTATCACGCACCTTGCACATAACCATGTTCATTCTCATTCCACGAGACCGTACCAAGACCTCGGAGGGGACTTTGTAATGGCCGCGAAACCTTTGCTTGAAGAATCGGCAGGCGGAAATGCAGCTCACATCGTTTCGGAACTCTCCGAGAGCGGTATGGCGCACGAAGCTGTCAAAAAGCTGGAGGAAAGCCTTCACAGCCGCGATATACCGCGCAAGCTGGCGATCTATGGCGCTGCCGCAGGCTTCGAACTGCGCGACGAACTCGATCACTTGAGCAACCGGACCGTCGAACCGAATGTGTTCTTCAATGCACGGTTTCTGGCGCCAGCCATGCCGCGCCTTGAGGATCGCGAAGTTCGCTTCATGGTCATGCGCGACGAAAACGAAATCCGCAGCCGCCTGCGCTTCGTCATGCCCTATACGATCGAACGTCCCGGCTTGCCGCTATCGACGCCTGTGATCCGTGCATGGTCGACACCATTCGGACCGCAGGGCACGCCACTGATCGATCACGATGACCCTGTCGGCGTGCTGGAAGACCTGTTCGACATTCTGGCGCGCAGGCATCTCAAATTGCCTGATGTGCTTGTGCTGCCGGAAATGCGGGCTAACGGCCCGGCGGCAAAACTGATCCGTTCTGTGGCGGTGGGCCGTCAATTGCCTTTGGTCGCCATAGAGCAGAAGGAGCGTCCCTTTCTCGAGAGCGATCTGGACGGCGACGCCTATATCAAGCAAGCAATCGGTGCACACCATCGCCGGGATTACAATCGCCTGTGGCGCAGGCTGGCCGAAAAGGGCGAGCTTGCCTATCGCGTCGCCCGCACGCCCGACGATGTGCGTCACGCGTTCGAACATTTCCTGACGCTGGAAGCGAGTGGCTGGAAAGGCAAACGCGGCACCGCCATGGCAGTCGACCGGTTTCGCGCGGCTTTCGCCCGCGAGGCAGTCAACAATCTTGCTGAACGCGACTGCGTGCGCGTGCACACGCTTGAGCTCGACGGACGGGTTATCGCCATTTTGATCGTATTTACGGTTTCAGGAGAAGCCTGGACCTGGAAAACAGCTTATGACGAAAGCCTGAACGCCTGGTCGCCCGGCGTACTGCTCATGATCGAAGTCGTGAAGAACCATCTGAACGATCCGAACATCAACCGCACAGATTCCTGCGCCGTCCCCGATCATCCAGTCATGATGCGGCTGTTCGACAAGCGCGAGACAATCGAAACGCTGGTGATTGGCCTCAACCCGTCCACGGATAAGCTCGTCCGTCAGGCTGCCTCGCAGATTCATCTTTATCAGCGAACCCGCAATCTGGCCCGCATTGTGCGCAATCGCATCCGCAGCTTCACTGAGAGGAAATAGGGGCGAGTTTAAGCGACCTTAAAAAAGCCCTGAAATCGCTGTCCTGAATCTCCGATGCTGGATTATCCGGCAAGAATGTTGCGATTGCAGTTTTGCGGAAGCCCTGCGAAGCTCCATCCTCAACAGCCACTTCGGAATTTTGAAGGTTCAGGAATGCGGTTTCCACGCCCGACTATCGCCAGCGGCACGCTTTGCGTCCTGACCGCATTTTATTTCCTCGCTTTCACCAATAGCTCCTTCTGGCAGCGGCTGATCGCCTACTTTTCCGACCATCCGCAAAAGCTGGTTGTTGGGGCAGCGGCCATCCTTCTCATCCATATCGCCGTGCTGATGGCCTTCTCGGCAAAATATGTCATCAAGCCTGTTCTCATTTTCGCAATATGGGTCGCCGCAGGTGGGTCCTATTTTACGGATACTTTCGGCACGATCATCGATCGCAATGTGGTCGAGGCGACGCTCACAACGACAAAGGCAGAGTCGGGTCATCTGATAACGACGGGCTTTCTGCTGCATATCCTGCTTTATGCCGTCGTTCCCACGCTTTTCATCCTCTGGGTCCGTGTGAAACACCGGCCTTTGCTGCAAAAGCTTCTGGTCAATACTGTCTCGATCATCGTCTGCCTGGCTGTCGCAATCGCACTTATCGGCTCCGATTACGGCAGCTTCTCCTCGATGTACCGCGAACACCGCTCCGACATCATGGAACGGCTGATGCCCGGCACACCGCTCAAGAGCACCGTGCAATATATCGTGCGTGACCTGAATGACAGGCAGATCGTCATGCAGCCGCTCGGCCTCGATGCAAAACAGGTGCTGCCGCCGATTGCGTCGGGCAAGAAGCTCCTGACCGTTATCGTGGTGGGCGAAACGGCACGCGCCCAGAATTTCAGCCTTTACGGCTACCCGCGTGAGACCAATCCCGAACTGAAGCAGCAGGATATCGTTACCTTTCCAAACACAACAAGCTGCGGCACGGACACCTCCGTTTCCGTGCCATGTATGTTCTCGCCCTTTCCGCGCGAGGAATATTCGAGCTCCAAGTTCCATAGCTCGGAAAATCTGATGGACCTCCTTAATCATGCCGGCGTGCAGGTTGCGTGGTACGAGAATAATACCGGCAGCAAGGGCGTTTCGGACCGCATACCGACGGTCGACCTGCAGAATTCAAACGATGCGCAATATTGCGAAGGCGGCGAATGTCTCGACCAGATTCTGGTCGACCAGCTCCGTGACCACCTGAAGAACGTAAACGGCAACGCCACCATTGTCCTGCATATGACCGGCAGTCACGGACCGTCCTATTATCGGCGTTATCCGCCAGAATTCGCCAAGTTCAAGCCTGAGTGCCGCACGAGCGAATTTTCCGATTGCACGACGGACCAGATCGTCAATGCATACGACAATTCGATCCTCTATACCGATCACATAGTGTCGGAGATCATCAACGTCCTGAAGGCAAGCGAAGACCGTTTTGCCCCCGCCATGATCTATATGTCCGACCATGGCGAATCGCTGGGCGAAGATGGCCTTTATCTGCATGCAGCACCCTATTTCATCGCGCCTGACGTCCAGACACACATCCCATTCGTCGCGTGGTTCTCGCCGGACTATGCGAACGCCACCAGGCTCGACACGGCTTGCGTCAAACAGGATGCTGCCGCCCCTTCTTCGCACGACAATCTGTTCCACACGGTCATCGGCATGATGGGCGTGAAAACGTCAGCCTATGATCAGGCGCTCGACCGCTTTGCCAACTGCCGGAAAGCCAATGTCGCAACGTCGAACTAGGACATTTGGCATCGCGCGCAGATAGCTGATTATATTAGCCAAACCAATAATTTGAGCCATCCGACAAAGCGTGATACACTTTGCCGTGGGAGAGCGCATGGACAGGCGGAAGAGGAGGTCCGCACCGGTGCAATCCGGCACTTTGAACAAGTGTCCGAAGCCCGGATAATTATAAAAGCTTCCGTCTGGCTCAAACGCTATCGCGCCCTCCCGGGGAAGGAGATGCGCTATGGAATATTTTCACTATGTCAGCACGCTGGATTACGTCCTGCTGGGTTTCATCGCCTTGCTGGTCTTCTGGAATCTGGTTGAAGCGAACTTGCGCAGATAGATGACGGCGGCTTATCTCAAAGCCGCGCAACCACATAAAGCCTGCTGCGCCTGACACGATCAGGAACGGGCTTGTTGACTGGAACGCTGCCGTGACGATGAGCGGTTGATTGAATCACACGCCATTACTTCTTACCCTTTCAGCCGTCTGTCTGAAGAGGAGTGAAAGCTGCACTTTTGAGCAATTGACCTCGTTTCGTTTAGCCGGTATATCCCAACCCGCTGTCCCTTTGGACCATATCGAACTGCTTCGGCAGAAATGTGCGGGTGTGGTGGAACTGGTAGACGCGCCGGACTCAAAATCCGGTTCCGAAAGGAGTGTCGGTTCGATTCCGACCACCCGCACCATTCTTATCAATTATCCAGGTTGGAAAACTGCGAAGGCATAAAATACACCTCCGCAATCGATACTCTCAGCGCTTCAGCAGCTGTTTCATTTCACTTCCATTCGCGCCGTACTTGCTCTCGGCAATGGAACACAATTTCTTATCGGATACATTCTGATAGCGTAGTTTGGCGCTTTTGAAACCTTCCAGCGTGCCATCAATGAAGCTTCTTGCGACCTGATCGGGATTACACCCCCTGTTGTAAGCCTTGTTTGCCAGACAATAGACAATCACTGCGCCCTTCGTATCGATTTTCTTGTATTGAGGGCAACGCGACTTGAAATACCCCGCCTCCCCTAGATGAAGATCGGTCCTGAGTTTTTCTGGAATGCGATTGGTCGTACAAGCTGTGAGCACCAGTAATATTCCGACGCCTAGTATAAATTTGCCCCTCATAATCCCTCCAATATGTCTTCAATTTACCGTACTGGATTTAGCATCGGGGCATTCTTGGGGAAAGCACCGACAACCGCCCGCTGCTTTCCGTCGCATAAGGTTTTCACGCCGCTTCGAGCGCTTGCACCAGATCGGCAATCAGATCGTCCGGATGCTCTATGCCGATGGAAAGTCGGATCGTTGATTCCAGCACACCGATACGCTCTCTTACATCGACGGGAACGCCCGAATGGGTCATCGCGGCAGGATGGCTTGCAAGCGATTCCGTACCGCCGAGACTGACAGCAAGCTTCAATATCTGAAGCGCATTCAGGAAGCGGAATGCCGCCGCCTGCCCGCCTTTGATATCGAAGGAGAAAGTCGACCCCGCACCACTGCACTGGCGTTTGAACAAAGCACCAACGTCCGAATTCTCATCCTCAAATGGGAGATAATGCAGTTTCTCCACTTTCGGATGATCGCGCAGGAATTCCGCAATTGCCTGCGCGTTGTTGTTGGCGCGTTCCATGCGAAGTCCGAGCGTTTCAAGCGAGCGACCCAGCATCCAGCATGAATGCGGGTCAAGCTGCGTACCGATCGCACCACGCAATGCCTTGACCTGCTTTACAACAGCCTTGGCACCCAGCACAGCCCCGGCAATCAGATCCGAGTGCCCGCCAACATATTTGGTCAGCGAATAGACCGAAAGATCAGCACCGTGGTCGAGAGGCTTCTGATAGATCGGCCCAAGCAGGGTATTATCGCAAGCAATGATCGGACGATGCCCCTGCTTTTGTTCAATCTTTTCCGCGACACGCCGGATGGCGGCAATATCGACAATGCTGTTGGTCGGGTTGGCAGGCGTCTCGATCAGAATCACCGAAACACGTCCCTTGCGAACAGCCTCGTCGGCTGCCTGTTCTATCGAGGCTTCGTGCACGCCATCGGCGAAAGCAACGGCTTCAACGCCGAAATTGAGAAACGTCTTTGCAAGGAGCGTTTCCGTGCCGCCATAGAGCGGTTGCGAATGCAAAATGACATCGCCCGGGCGTGCAAAAGCAAACAGCGTCGTGGCAATGGCCGACATGCCGGAAGAAAACAGCGCACAGCTCTCGGTGCCTTCATAGACCGCGAGGCGATCTTCAACGATCTCGCTGTTGGGATGGTTGAAACGGGAATAGACGAGACCAGCACCGACACCGGCAGGCGGTTCCTTGCGACCGGAAACGAAATCGAAGAAATCGCGTCCGTCTTCGGCAGTCTTGAAAACGAAAGTCGACGTCAGGAATACCGGTGGCTTGACCGCTCCTTCGGAAAGCTCCGGGTCGTAGCCATAATTGAGCATCTGCGTTTCGGGATGAAGCGGATGATTGCCCAACATGGTCTTTGAAGGCCGTGGCGCAGTCATGAATACCTCCTTGAGAAAATCCTCCCGTCCGTATTCGGACAGGAGGAGCTTAACAGAGGTATTCAGGAATCTTCTTGCGTTGTTATGCCTTTTAGAGAAATCGCTGCGATGCCGGCAGAGGCGCGCATAGCCGTCGATTACTTGATGACCAGCACCGGCACGGTACTGAGCGACAACACCTCAGCTGCCTGACTTCCTAGCAATAATTTGTTCACGCCGCGACGGCCATGTGATGCGATGACGATCAGATCGGCATTCTTGGCATTCGCAGCCTCGACAATGCCCTGCGCCGGAGATTGATTTTCGACATGCACGGCCTCAGCACTGACGCCGATTTCCATTGCCTTGGCTTTGGCCTTCGACAGGATTTCGGTGGCCGCTTTGGTGATAGCCTCGCGATATTCCTGAAATGCCGCCGGGCTCGACGCCCATTCAGCCGCAACCACAATGCCATAGGATGGCAGAAGCTCGGTCACGGACACGAAAATAACCTTTGCGCCTGTTTCCTTGGCCAGCGCAACGCCTTGGTCGACGCCTTTCTCAGCGAGTTCCGATCCATCGGTTGCGATCAATATGTTCTTGTACATTCATGTTCTCCTGGCTGCCTGATACCCGATGATGCGCGCCTCCCCGTCGCAACGCATTGACGCGGATCAATCAAGCTTTACCCCAAGCTAATACGCTCCCTCCCAATTATGATGGAATTTACTTCCAATTTATTCAATTATAAAGAATAAATTTCTAAACTTGATGTGTCGGGCGCACGTACCCAACTATGCTTTTGCGCAGTTTCCTCTTAAACTTTGCGCGACAAATAGGGAGATCACGCCATGAACAAGCCCCTGAACGAACCACAAGCTGGTAAGACCGCAGGCCGTGGCCGCGTTTACGATTCCATCCTCGACACAATCGGCAATACACCGCTTGTGCGCATTGACAAGTTCGCCAAGGAAAAGGGCGTGGAAGCCAATCTTCTGGCCAAGCTGGAGTTCTTCAACCCTCTGGCCAGTGTGAAGGACCGTATCGGTCTGGCGCTGATCGAAGCTCTGGAACGCGACGGTCGCGCCGTGCCGGGCAAGACAGTCTTCGTCGAGCCGACTTCCGGCAATACCGGCATTGCCCTTGCCTTTGCCGCTGCGGCCAAGGGTTATCGCCTCGTTCTCACCATGCCGGAAACCATGTCGGTGGAACGCCGCAAGCTTTTGAAGCTTCTCGGTGCCGAACTGGTTCTGACCGAAGGCGCAAAAGGCATGAAGGGTGCTATTGCGGAAGCGGAAGCCATTGCGGAAGGCAACCCGAACGCAATCATCCCGCAGCAGTTCGAAAATCCGGCCAACCCGGAAATCCATCGCCTCACGACGGCTGAGGAAATCTGGAACGACACCAATGGGGAAGCAGATATCCTGATCTCCGGCATCGGCACCGGCGGCACGATTACCGGTGTCGGTCAGGTCATCAAGGGGCGCAAGCCGTCCTTCAAGGTGATCGCCGTGGAACCGAAGGATTCACCGGTACTTTCCGGTGGCGCACCCGGCCCGCACAAAATTCAGGGCATCGGCGCAGGCTTCGCCCCGAAGACGCTCGATACCAGCATCTATGATGAGGTCGTTCAGGTCTCCAACGAAGACGCTTTTGCCAATGCGCGCCTATTGGCCCGTCTCGAAGGCATTCCCGTCGGCATTTCTTCCGGCGCGGCTCTGACCGCCGCTGTTGAAATCGGCAAGCGCCCGGAAAACGCTGGCAAGAACATCGTCATCATCATTCCGTCCTTTGCCGAACGCTATCTTTCGACGGCTTTGTTTGAAGGTCTGGAATAATCCGCACTCACACGCGGTGGCCAAAAACAAAAGCCAGAGCGGTGAACCGTTCTGGCTTTACTTTTTTAAATGCCGGTCCGTTCGCCAAGCAAACGGAGGCTTTAAGCGCTCATATCAATGGTGCGTGCGTGCGGCGCAAGCCGGGCCTGGCCCGCGCATATAATGGCGCTCGGGCCTGTAGCTCGGTGCAACGAACTCGCGGATGACATTAACGCTGTCACGCAGCTGAACAAGAATGCTCATCGTCTTCACCTTCGTCAAAAAACATGCTGTTCGGAATGGATGCCCGTCCTGTCCCGACTAACCGGGCTCTGAAACGTTGTCCATTTCCGAACATCTTAATGAAAACTTTAACAATCAAAGATGAATAAGCTCTGAACCCTTATGGTTAAGGGTAAGTTAATGGTAAGGATGTTCAAGCTTTTCCACAGGTCGCGAATTGTCGCCACAATTAGAAAAGGCCGGTTTTAACCGGCCTTTCATGCTCAAAAGTTCAAGCGCCTTACCGCGTCGGAACCGGATGCTCACCACGATAATCGTAAAAGCCGCGACCCGTCTTGCGTCCCAGCCAGCCTGCTTCGACATATTTGACCAGAAGCGGGCACGGGCGATACTTGGAATCCGCCAGCCCGTCGTGCAGAACCTGCATGATGGAGAGGCAGGTATCGAGACCAATGAAATCGGCGAGCTGTAGCGGCCCCATCGGGTGGTTGGCGCCTAGCTTCATGGCTGTATCGATAGCTTCGACGCTGCCGACCCCTTCATAAAGCGTGTAGATGGCCTCGTTGATCATCGGCAACAGAATGCGATTGACAATAAAGGCCGGAAAATCTTCGGCAACGGTTACCGTCTTGCCAAGCGCGGTCACGAAATCGTTCGACTTGCGGAAGGTTTCCTCATCCGTTGCGATGCCGCGCACCAGTTCGACAAGCTTCATCACAGGAACGGGATTCATGAAATGAATGCCGATAAAACGCTCTGGACGGTCGGTCGTGGATGCGAGACGCGTGATCGAGATCGACGACGTGTTGGTTGCGAGAATCGCTTCGGGGTTCAGAACCGTGCAAAGCTGCGCAAAAATCTTGCGCTTGACGGTTTCGTCTTCCGTTGCCGCTTCGATGGCTAGATCGACACCCGCCAGATCCTCCATGGAATTTGCCGGACGGATAAGCTTCATCGCCGCTGCGCGTTGGTCTTCCAGCAGTTTGCCTGAGGCAACCTGACGCGCCATGTTGCCATTGATGGTGGCGATGCCCTTTTCCAGCCGGTCCGCTGCCGCATCGTGAAGAAGCACATCGAACCCGGCCAGCGCGCATACATGAGCAATACCGCTGCCCATCTGTCCTGCGCCGACCACCCCTACCGTCTTGATTGCCACAGTCATAACTCCTTCATTCAGCCGCCCCACAACAGAGCCGAGGCCGAGAGCATATGCTCTAACTTTTGTTCTTACATATTACCCCCAGCAAAACCGCTTCGCACTTTTGCTGGAAATGCTCTGTCTTTGTCTTTTCGCATTGTCCAACGCAAAACCGCTTCGCACTTTTGCTGGAAATGCTTCACTATACCAATTCTGCCCGAGACGGATACAGCCCTCATTCAGAGAAAAGCAAAACAGCGCTTTCGTATCAGAAGGCTTTCCAAATGAAAAAGCGGCGGGACTAGCCCGCCGCTTTCTGATCGATTAAAGCGCTTTTTGCAGTTCCGGCAGGATCGTAAAGAGATCGCCGACGAGGCCGTAATCGGCCACCTGGAAGATCGGCGCTTCCTCGTCCTTGTTGATGGCCACGATCACGCGACTGTCCTTCATACCGGCCAGATGCTGGATCGCACCAGAGATTCCGACGGCGATGTAGAGATCCGGGGCAACCACCTTGCCGGTCTGGCCAACCTGCCAGTCGTTCGGCGCGTAGCCCGCATCGACTGCAGCACGGCTTGCGCCGACCGCTGCACCAAGCTTGTCGGCAACCGGCAGGATCACTTCCTGGAACTTTTCGGCAGAACCGAGCGCACGACCGCCGGAGATGATGATCTTGGCCGAGGTCAGTTCCGGACGGTCCGAATCCGACAATGCATTGCCGACGAAGCTCGACAGCGCCGGATCGGCTGCTGCATTGACGCTTTCAACTGCAGCCGAACCACCCTCAGCAGTCGCCTGGAACGAAGCCGTACGAACGGTGATGACCTTCTTGGCGTCTGTCGACTGCACCGTCTGGATCGCATTGCCCGCATAGATCGGACGCTTGAACGTATCAGCCGACACGACTTCCATGATTTCGGACAACTGCATCACATCGAGAAGCGCTGCAACGCGCGGCAGGATGTTCTTGGCCGAGGTCGTTGCCGGAGCAATGATCGTGTCGTAATTGCCTGCCAGTTCCACGATGAGAGCGGCCGTTGGCTCGGCCAGACGGTTTTCCAGTCCATCACTTTCAGCGAGCAGAACCTTACGCACACCCTTGAGCTTGGCGGCGGCATCGGCTGCAGCCTTCGCGCCCTTGCCTGCAACCAGAACATCCACGTCGCCGCCGATCTGGGCAGCTGCCGTCAGCGCCTTCGCCGTCTGGTCGGAAAGGGTTGCATTGTCATGTTCGGCAATAAGAAGAATAGCCATTTATATCGTCCCTTCCGATTTCTTTAGAGTACGCCGTCGGCCTTGAGCTTCTCGACCAGTTCAGAAACTGAACCGACCTTCACGCCAGCCTTGCGGCCACCCGGCTCTTCAGTCTTCAGGACCTTGAGACGCGGCGCAATGTCGGCGCCGAAATCGGCAGGCGACTTCTCGTCAAGCGGCTTCTTCTTGGCCTTCATGATGTTCGGCAGCGACGCATAGCGCGGCTGGTTCAAACGAAGATCGACCGTAACGATAGCCGGAAGCTTCACGTCGATGGTCTGGAGACCACCATCAACTTCGCGCGTTACCTTGGCCGAACCGTCGCCCAGTTCCACCTTCGAGGCGAACGTCGCCTGGCTCCAGTTGAGAAGGGCCGAAAGCATCTGGCCAGTCTGGTTGGAATCATCGTCGATTGCCTGCTTGCCGAGGAAGACGAGATCCGGCTTTTCCGCATCGACCACGCCCTTGAGAACCTTGGCAACGCCAAGCGGCTCAACCGTTTCGTCCGACTTCACCAGGATCGCACGATCCGCACCCATGGCAAGGGCCGTGCGCAGTGTTTCCTGTGCCTGTGCCGGGCCGACCGAAACCGCGACGATTTCCGTCACCTTGCCCGCTTCCTTCAGACGGATCGCTTCTTCAACCGCGATCTCATCGAAAGGGTTCATCGACATCTTGACGTTCGCAAGCTCAACGCCCGAACCGTCTCCCTTTACACGGATCTTTACGTTGTAATCGACAACCCGTTTCACTGCGACAAGGACTTTCATCCGCGATTACCTCTTCAATGACTCTTGCAGCACGACTATGCCGCCGTGAACTCCCACCCGCATGTCAAAATCCGACATGAAAGCGGCACCAGCGCAACTTGGGTTATGACGCAAATGCGCTGCCTATCCGCCGGGAACCGGCACGAAACCTAAAGACGGTTGACGTGCACGTCAATCAGGCACAGGCCGCTATATCGATTAAAATCAATTTATTCTGACAAGAGGTCATTCCAAAACCGAGCAACCCGACACCTCCCGTTTTCATGTCGTTTACAAGCGATGCGCCATGCTTTAGGTAACGCCTCGCAATCCGGTCGCAGCCTACCCGGTCAAAACAAGGAACCCTGACTTATGAAAACGCTCGTCGTCTGCTCCGGCGGACTCGATTCCGTTTCGCTTGCTTACAGAATAGCAACCGAACACCAACTCACCGCCCTCCTCTCCTTCGACTATGGCCAGCGTCACAAAAAGGAACTGGATTCGGCCAAAGCCTGCGCCGAAAGGCTCGGCGTTCCCCACCAGATCATCGATATCACCAACATCGGTGCCAGCCTGACCGGCTCCGCCCTCACTGACAATATCGATGTGCCGGACGGACACTATGCCGAAGAAACGATGAAGATCACCGTCGTTCCGAACCGCAATGCGATCATGCTGGCAATAGCATTCGGCGTAGCCGCTGCCCAAAAAGCCGAGGCGATAGCCCTTGCCGTCCATGGCGGCGATCACTTCATTTATCCCGACTGCCGCCCCGGTTTTATCGATGCTTTCCAGACGATGCAGAACCATGCATTGGACGGTTATGCAGACATAAAACTGCTCGCGCCTTATGTGCACGCATCCAAAGCCGACATCGTTATCGACGGCGCAAAATACGGTACGCCTTTTGCAGCGACCTGGTCCTGCTACAAGGGCGGTGAACATCACTGCGGACGCTGCGGCACCTGCGTCGAGCGACGCGAAGCCTTCCATCTCGCCGGCATCCAAGACCCGACCCTCTATGAAGATGCGGATTTCTGGCGCTCGGCAATCGAGAAGAGGAACGCCTGATGTTTCGCATTACCAAGGAATTTCATTTCTCCGCATCGCATCAACTGACTGGCCTCCCGGACGATCATCAATGCGCCCGCCTGCACGGCCACAATTATATTGTTGAGGTCGAGCTCTCGGCTGACGATCTTAACCAGCACGGCTTTGTCCGTGATTATCATGAGCTGGCACCGTTCAAGCGCTACATCGATGATTGTTTTGACCACCGCCATCTCAACGATGTTCTGGGTCACGACCAGAGCACGGCTGAAACCCTTGCCCGGCATTTTTTCGAATGGTGTTATGCGCGCTGGCCGGAAATTTCCGCCGTGCGGGTCAGTGAAACGCCCAAGACATGGGCCGATTACAGACCGTGAAGCAAATACGCATCGCAGAGATTTTCGGCCCTACGATACAGGGCGAAGGTGTGCTGATCGGTGAGCCGACCGTCTTCGTGCGAGCCGGTGGCTGCGATTATCGCTGCGTCTGGTGCGACAGCCTGCACGCCGTCGAAAGCCGCTTTCGCCACGAGTGGAAGGCGATGAGTGTTGAAGCGATTTGGGGTGAAGTGACGACACTTTCCCGAAATAAGCCACTAACAGTGTCATTTTCGGGCGGCAATCCGGCCATTCAACCGCTGGGGCCCTTGATCGAGCACGGCAAGACCGAAGGCTATCGCTTTGCACTGGAAACCCAAGGATCGGTCGCGCAAGACTGGTTTTCCGCGCTCGACACACTGGTACTGAGCCCAAAACCACCTTCAAGCGGCATGAGCTCCGATTTCGACGCGCTGGCGGCCTGTGTCGAGGCTGCAGGCACAACGCCGCGAACGGTGCTGAAATTCGTCATCTTTAACGATGCCGATTATGCCTTCGCGAAAGATGTAGCCAGTCAATATTCCGGTCTACCGGTCTATCTCCAGCCCGGCAATCACACACCGCCGCCGCCCGAAGCACATGATGCCGCAATCGATATCGACGGCATCATGCGGCGAATGGAATGGCTGGTCGAAAAGGTAATTGCGGATGGCTGGTACGAAGCGCACGTCCTGCCCCAGCTTCACGTGCTGATCTGGGGCAACAGACGTGGCGTCTGATTAGCGGTTGGCGCCGGGCACCCAGAGAACGTCCTGCGCGCCGTTATCGTTGACGGTTCGCGACGCCACGAACAGAAAATCGGAGAGGCGGTTGATATATTGCAAAGCCTCCGCCGAAACGACCTCTCCTTCGACGCGAGCAAGCGCAACCATCAGGCGCTCGGCCCGGCGTGAAACCGTGCGAGCGAGATGCAACGCGGCAGATGCCGCCGAACCGCCCGGAAGAATGAACGAACGCAGCGGCTGTAAATCGGCATTGAGGAGATCAATATCGGCTTCCACACGCGAAACCTGCGATGCGACGATGCGCAACGGTTCATAGGCCAGCGGCTTGCCATCATCCGGCGTCGAAAGATCCGCGCCAAGGTCGAAAAGATCATTTTGGATACGACCCAGCATGGCATCGATTTGCGCATGAGGATTATCTTCGCCGCCGGTGTGAAGGCGCGCCATGCCAATGCAGGCATTGGTTTCATCCACCGTGCCATAGGCTTCGACGCGCAGGTCCGACTTCAGCCGCCGTGGTCCGCTGGCAAGTCCGGTCGTGCCCTTGTCGCCCGTGCGGGTATAGATCTTGTTGAGCTTGACCATATTTACTGGCCAGTTTTCTGGCGGGCAAAATAGATCGCACCAACGATCAGAACGATGGCAATGAACTGCAGGAAAACACGCAGCTGCATCATCTTGTTCGAGAAATTGCCGTCACCGCCGCGCATCATGTTGCGCAGACCGATGATCAGAACGACGGCCACAGCAAACATGGCCACCATTGCCGCGCCCTTGAACAGAACGTCCATTTTATTTCCTTCCCATGCGCACCGTCCCTGACCTCATGACTGGTCGGACAGCATCCGGTAGAGCCAGCGGGCAGGCATCAGACGTCGTGCCAGTGACCCAAGTTTCGCCGGTCTCGTCACCACATAATGCGGGCGGGGACGCGACGCCTCCAATGCATGAAGCAGTACAGCATAGACGGCTTCCGGTCCAAGCTTGTTCTTGGATTTTGTACCGCCACCTTCCAGTTTCGCCATCTGGCGCTGGTAAAGCTCGCGATGCACCGAAGCTTCCATGTCTATATTGGCTCTAGCATGGCTGGCGGCGTTGTAAGTGAAGCGCGAAGCAATCGGGCCGGGTTCGATCAGCGACACATCGATACCGGAACCTTCCAGCTCCATGCGCTGCGCAAGCATCAGCCCTTCAAGCGCAAACTTTGACGCCACATAAGCACCGCGCCATTTCATCGGCACGAGACCGAGGATCGACGAGCAATGCACGATGCGCCCATGCCCTTGCCTGCGCATGACCGGAACCAAGCGTCGGGTAAGGTCGTGCCAACCGAAGAAATTGGCTTCGAACTGCTGGCGTAAGGCTTCGACCGGCAAGTCCTCTATCGCGCCGGGTTGAGCATAAGCACCATTATTGAACAGGGCATCGAGCTTGCCGTCCGTCTGGCGCAGCACCTCATCGGCTAAGACCGCGATCGACTGCGGCTCCGTATAGTCGAGATAATGGGCTTCCATTCCCTTTGCCTTGAGTGCCGCAATATCCGCATCCTTGCGGGCGGTCGCAAAGACGCGCCAGCCTTGACTGTGCAGTGCTTCGGCACAATAGGCACCGATACCGGAGGAACAGCCGGTGATAATGATATTACGCTGTCGGTTCTGACCGGTTTGTGCCGGAGCCATATGTTCGTTTCCCGCTGCCGTTTCGCCAAGCTTGCTTGATTCGGCTCCGGTTTAAAACGGGTCCCGCCCTTGCAATCCGCAGACCAATGCTAGATTTAAGGCCTTGAAACACCGGCTGAACACTATCGAATACCGACCAAGGCTTTGAGGGACAAATCTGCGGATGCGAAAAATCAGACGTTTTCTCCGTCAGATCACCTATGATGTCATCGGTCATTTCAGTTCGGACGATGGCTGGGCCTTCGCCAGCCATATTGCCCTTTCCGGCTTGATGGCATTGTTTCCGTTCCTCATCTTTGCCACCACGCTTGCAAGCTTTCTCGGCACCAAGGAATTCGCCGATACGGCGGTGCATGTCATCTTCGATATGTGGCCGTCGAACATCGCTGCCCCAATTGCCAACGAAGTGATGAACGTGCTGACCGTGCAGCGCAGCGGACTGCTAACGCTCAGTGTCATCGCAGCCGCCTATTTTGCCTCCAATGGCGTGGAGGCGCTGCGCATCGCGCTCAACCGAGCCTATCGCGTCAGCGACCAGCGCTCGATCATTTTCTGCCGCTTGCAAAGTCTGGGCTTCGTTCTCGTCGGCACTCTGAGCCTGATGGCAATCAGCTTTCTGCTGGTTCTGGCCCCGCTTGCCGTGCGTCTTGCCGAACAATGGTTTCCCGATATAGCGCCGTTCACAGGCACGATTGCCTTCTGGCGCTATACTGTGGCAGTGGGGGTTCTGGTTCTGGCACTGTTCATGGTGCATATCTGGCTTCCAGCCGGACGGCGCAGCCTCGGCGATATCCTGCCCGGCATATTGATCACGCTCATCGCCTGGCTTGCCGCCGCAATGGCCTTTGCAAAATATCTGGAAACTTTCGCCACCTATGTAACGACCTATGCGGGCCTCGCCTCCATCATGGTGGCGATCGTCTTTCTCTATATGCTGTCAGCAATTTTCATCATCGGTGCGGAAATAAACGCCGCGATTATGATTTTTCGCAAGCGCGAACAACAACCCGAGCTCATCGACGTAAAGTAGTCAGTGCAACGCCGAGCGTCGTCACCACCATACCTGCAATCTGGATTGCCGACAGCGTTTCACCAAAAATCAGATAGGCCATGATCGCGGCCGTGCCGGGCACCAGATAAAACAACGATGCGACTTTCGACATTGCGCCTTCGCGGATCATGACGAGAAGCGCCAGAATGGCACCGATAGAAATGGCGAGCGTCAGCCAGACCAGCGCAAAGATCAGCGATGGCGACCAGATCATGACGCGTGTTTCGAAAGCAAAGGCACAGATAGCAGTCAAAATGGCCGCAGCGATATATTGCACCGCCGTCCCGGCCTTGAGATCACCAGCCGTGCCGAACCGCTTCTGCCAGACTGTGCCAGTGCTGATCGCCACCACAGCCAAAAATGCCGCCGCCAGGCTTTTCGGATCGACACCGCTGCCAGCCGAAAACTTCGGCCATACCACCATGGCGACGCCGCAGAAACCGATCAGAAGCCCCGTCCATTGCCGCCCGCTCGCTCGTTCTCCCAGAAGAATGGCCGCAATCAGCGTGGTCAACATCGGCTGAAGGCCCGCCACCAGACCTGACATTCCCGCAGGCAGGCCGTGGTGAACGGCCCAGAACAAGGCGGAAAGATAAACGCCGTGGATGAGACAACCGGCAATCGCCGCATGAAGAAGCACATCGCCTTTCGGCCAGATACTCCGGCTCGCCAGCGCCCAAAGTGTCATGATGACAGCCGCGATGGAAAAACGCACCGCCATGAAAGTAAATGGTTCGGCATAAGGCATGGAAAGCCCGGCTCCGATAAAACCGGTGGCCCAAAGCAGGACAAACATGATGGGGAACAAACGGGCGGCCATGGCAGAACTCTCACTTTCGCGGCCCGCCTTATACCGCTTTGCGGCAAACGCCTATCGCATAAAACTGATCGCAGCGTTGAATTTGCCAAACAGCCGCCCGCATTTTATGAAGCGGCATGAACATTGAACCTGAAACCATCCGCATTCTCGTCGATGCTGACGCCTGCCCGGTGAAAGCTGAAATCTATCGCGTGGCGGAACGGCACAATCTGCCGGTCATGCTGGTGGCCAACAGTTTCATTGCCATTCCCCGCGATGCGGAGCGTGTCGAACGGGTTATCGTATCGGACAAGCTCGATGCGGCCGACGACTGGATCGCCGAGAATTCGCGACCGGGTGCAATCGTGATTACCGCCGACATTCCTTTGGCCAGCCGCTCGCTCGAAAAAGGCGCTTCGGTGATCGCACCGAACGGACGCGTTCACACCCAAAGCACCATCGGCAACACGCTGGCGACGCGCAATCTAATGGATAGTTTGCGTTCCGCAGGCGAAGTTACAGGCGGACCCGCTCCATTTTCGCCCAAGGACCGCTCTGCATTCCTTTCCGCACTTGATCTTGCCATCGTCCGGCTAAAACGTGCGGGTTTCGTCTCAGGTTGATCGCATTGAGGCGGTCGCGACGCCAGCACCGATCAGCAATGTTCCGCCAGCCCGATTGAAAATGCGCAGCGCGCGTTCGCTTGAGAAGAAGCGGCGTGCGCGGGTCGCCAGAAGTGCATAGGCAAAGGCATTGAGAAAAGCGAGCACGAGGAACGTGCTTTCGAAAACCAGCATCTGGGTGAGGAAATCCCGGTGCGGGCTAAGAAACTGCGGAAGAAAAGCAACGAAAAAGGTGATGCTCTTCGGATTGAGCGCTGTCACGAGCCACGCATGAACCAGCATCCGCGCCGGATGCACCTTGTCGTGTCGGGCACTGGCATGAAGTGTTCCACCAGCGCGAAACAGTTTTATGCCGAGCCAGATCAGATAAGCGGCACCTGCCCATTTAACGGCGGTGAACACGGTTGCCGACGCTGCCAGCAGCGCACCCACGCCAAGCATGGAAAGCGTCATCGCGGTAAAGTCGCCAAGGGCGACACCGACAGCCATCGGGAAAGCCGCTTTCCAACCTTGACCCAAGGCATAGGAGACGACGAGCAAGACGGTCGGCCCCGGGATGACCAGAAGCACGATGGACGCGGCGGAAAATGCAAGCCAGACTTCAAGGCTCATGGGCGGCTCCCTCTCTTGAAAAGGGAGCAAGCCACTGATTTCGTCGTTTGTCGAGGCTAAAGATTCTTTGCCGCTTCGATGAGTTTAGTCGCTTCCGGGCTATCCCAAGGTGCTGGACCGTTCATGGATGCAATCTGGCAGCCGTCCTTGTCGACCAGCAGCGTCACCGGAAGGCCGAAGGCCAGATTCTCGCGCTTCAGTTCGTTGAAGCTCGACATGGAAGCGTCCCGGTGTAGCGTCAGATTCTTGATACCAATTTCGTTCAGAAAGCCCTTGGGCTTGTCATCCGAGCCGGTGTCGATGTTGATTGCGACGACCTCGAAATCGGCCCCGCCTTTTTCGGCCTCGAGCTTGTCGAGAGCGGGCATTTCCTCGCGGCATGGCGCGCACCACGTCGCCCAGAGATTGACCAGCAGTGTCTTGCCCTTAAAATCGCCGAGAGTCATCTGCTTGCCGTCCGGGCCTGTGAAAGCAATATGCGAGACGGAAATCGGCTTTTCAGCGGCACGCATCGCCGCCACGCCCCCGGTCGCAGCTGTATCAAGTGCCTTAAGCTTATCCGCTTTCAACACGCATTGCGCCGAAGCTTCATCGCTTTCCGCTGAAACATTCGTCGAAACATTCTGGGCAACCACATTGCCAGAAGGGCGCTCCATCACGTATACCGCCCCGATACCGGCAATGACACCGGCAAGGGCGGCAAGAAGGACGATCTTGCGATTTCCCGATTTCGCCTGCTGTTCGGAATTCGCCTTTTCGTTGTCTTCTGCCATGTCGCGTTACTTCTTTCCAATATTCCGCCAAACCGTCACTCGGGGCATATGAGCATGAGCGAACAAAAATCAAGCAACCAGATGTGGGGCGGCCGTTTTGCCTCAGGGCCCGATGCGATCATGGAAGAGATCAATGCATCGATCGGCTTCGACCGCAAGCTCTATGCGCAGGATATTCAAGGCTCGCTCGCCCATGCAGCCATGCTGGCAAAGACAGGCATTATTGCGGCAGAAGACCATCGACAAATCGAAGATGGTCTGAAAACCATCCTCAAGGAAATCGAGGACGGCAAGTTCACCTTCTCGCGCAAGCTCGAAGACATTCATATGAACATCGAGGCGCGGCTTGCCGATCTGATCGGCCCGTCCGCCGGACGGCTCCACACCGCCCGTTCGCGTAACGATCAGGTGGCCGTCGACTTTCGCCTCTGGGTGAAGCAGGAACTGGAAAAGACCGCCGCCGCCCTCAAGAATCTGATCGAAGCTTTTCTGGAACGCGCCGAAGAACATGCGGCGACGGTCATGCCGGGTTTCACCCATCTCCAGACCGCGCAGCCTGTCACTTTTGGTCATCATTGCATGGCCTATGTCGAAATGTTCGGTCGCGACCTGTCGCGCGTGCGTGACGCAATCGAACGTATGGACGAATCGCCTTTGGGTGCTGCAGCCCTTGCAGGCACCGGCTTCCCGATCGACCGCCACATGACCGCCAAAACGCTTGGCTTCCGCGAACCGACCCGCAATTCTCTCGATAGCGTTTCCGACCGCGACTATGCGCTGGAGTTTCTGTCGCTTGGCGCCATCTGCGCCGGTCATCTTTCGCGCCTTGCGGAAGAAATCGTCATCTGGTCGACGCCGCAATTCAATTTCGTGCGGCTGTCCGATGCCTTTTCCACCGGCTCGTCGATCATGCCGCAGAAGAAAAACCCGGATGCAGCAGAACTGGTTCGCGCCAAGACAGGCCGTATCAACGGTTCGCTGGTCGCGCTTCTGACCATCATGAAGGGCCTGCCGCTCGCCTATTCCAAGGACATGCAGGAAGACAAGGAACAGGTCTTCGATGCAGCTGAAAACCTGGAACTCGCCATCGCCGCCATGGCCGGCATGGTGCGCGACCTGACGATCAATGTAGCATCAATGAAAAAGGCGGCCGGTTCAGGCTATTCCACTGCGACCGATCTCGCCGACTGGCTGGTGCGTGAACTGGGGCTTCCCTTCCGTGAGGCACATCACGTCACCGGTCGCGCAGTCGCTCTGGCTGAAAGCCGCAAGGTTGATCTGGCGAAGCTTTCACTTGAGGAACTGCAGTCGATTCATCCGGGCATCACGGATGCGATTTTCGGCTATCTGACGGTCGAGAAATCAGTGAAAAGCCGTCAGTCCTTCGGTGGCACGGCCCCGCAGGAGGTGCGTCGCCAGATTCGTTACTGGAAGAAGCGCATCACCAAGGCCTGATAATCGATCAACATGACGTCATGTGGAATCATCTGTCGAACTGATGATTCCACTTTCGGGCATTATGAGTTAGACCTAGAGCATGTCTTCCAAAAGTGGGAACCGGTTTTGGAAGACATGCGTAAAGACAAAACTTAGAGCAAGATCATATATTTCGGGAACCAAAGCTGATGACAGGCCGCTCCGCCATTTCTTCCGTGCTTCTGATCGCCGCGCTTGCGGCAACGCTCGCCGCTTGCGGTCGCAAGGGCCCGCTGGAGCCGCCGCCATCCGCCGTCGTGACGGACGAACAGGGCCACACCAAGCCGAAACCGAAGGAAGACAAGCCGATCATCCTCGACAAGCTGTTGTAAGTTTCTGCTGCAGGGCATTCCCGTGAACCATTTCGAACATCGCAACGGCGTTCTTCACGCCGAAAATGTCAGCCTGCCTGAAATCGCACAGGCCGTTGGCACCCCTTTTTACGTTTATTCCCGCGCGACCATCGAGCGTCATTTCCGCGTGTTCAGCGAAGCCTTCGCCGGCATGGAAACGCTCGTGACCTACGCGCTGAAGGCCAATTCGAACCTGGCCGTGCTGAAAACTCTGGCGAAGCTTGGCGCCGGCGCGGACACCGTTTCGGAAGGCGAAATCCGCCGGGCGCTTGCTGCAGGCATCCCGGCCAACAAGATCGTCTTTTCAGGCGTTGGCAAGACTCCACACGAAATGGACTTCGCGCTTGAAGCGGGCATCTATTGCTTCAATGTTGAATCCGAACCAGAGCTGGAAATTCTTTCCGCTCGCGCCGTCAAGGCAGGCAAGGTCGCATCCGTGTCGCTGCGCATCAATCCCGATGTGGATGCGAAGACCCACGCCAAGATTTCAACTGGCAAATCTGAAAACAAGTTCGGCATTCCGCGCGTCAAGGCGCGTGAGGCTTATGCGCGCGCAGCGAGCCTGCCCGGTCTCGACGTGGTCGGCATCGATATGCATATCGGTAGCCAGATCATTGACCTCGAACCCTTCGACAATGCATTCGCCCTGATGGCGCAACTGGTCAAGGAACTGCAGGCCGACGGTCACAACATCCGCCACGTCGATGTTGGCGGGGGACTCGGCATTCCCTACCGCACAGACAATACACCTCCGCCGCTACCCGTCGCCTATGCAGAAATCGTCGCCAAGCACATCAAGCCGCTGGGCCTGAAAACGGTGTTCGAACCGGGCCGCCTGATCGTCGGCAATGCCGGGCTTCTGGTAACGGAAGTGATCTTCGTCAAGGAAGGCGACGCCAAGAACTTCGTCATCGTGGATGCGGCAATGAACGATTTGATTCGTCCGACGCTTTATGATGCGTTCCACGACATCAAGCCTGTCACTTTGCCGAAGGATGATGCGCCGCGTATTCGTGCCGATTTTGTCGGTCCGGTCTGCGAAACAGGCGACTATCTCGGCCTCGACCGGGAAGTGGCAAAGCCTGCTCCAGGCGATCTGATTGCCGTCTGCACGACAGGTGCATATGGCGCGGTGCTTTCCAGCACCTACAACAGCCGTCTGCTCATCCCCGAAGTGCTGGTCGACGGCGACCGTTATCATGTCGTGCGTCCGCGCCGTACCTATGAAGAACTGCTCGCGCTCGATTCCGTACCGGAATGGTTATAGGTCTCGCGACCATAATTATTCATGGCCCACATTTATCATGGCCCATAAATCTCGGGGCAAAGCCTCGCCTTTGCCATGATGCGTGTTATCCTGTCAGCCGAACCGAAATCGGCTGACGCGAAAGACGAGACCTATGACTGCCCCTAAGGCGGCCCCGCAGACAGATAGCAGCAACGACAGGAAAAACCCGCCGCGTCATGCGCGGGATGTTTTTCTGCGGCTGTTTTCAGGCGATGGCGCCAGCCTGCGCCGTCTGCGTCTGCGTGCCTTTCTTTCGATCAGCTTCGAGCGGTTCTGGCCGCTGATCCTGCCGCTGATTCTTCTCGTCGGTCTGTTTGCCAGCCTGAGCTGGTTCGGCCTGTTCGGCATGATGCCCCGTTGGCTGCATATCGGCGTGCTGACGCTATTCGGTATTGCCACCCTCATTGCGCTTTATCTGCCGTTCCGGTTTCGCACCCCAGCAGAAAGCGACGTCACAAGTCGTATCGAGGCGATCAACGGTCTCGTTCACGAACCGCTTTCCGTCCAGACAGGCCATATGGCAACAGGCGAACACGATCCATTCGCTGTCGCCCTGTGGCGGGAACACCAGCGCCGCATGGCGGACCGGCTCAAGAACCTGCAATCCGGCCTGCCTTATACGCGTGTTCCCGAACACGATCCCTTCGGCATTCGTGCGGTGGTCGCCCTGCTCTTCATGACCGCCTTCGCCTACAGCCTCAGCCCAAACAGCGGGCGCATTGCCGATGCCTTTCATATCCGTCCAAGCAATGGAACCGCCGTTGCCCGCATCGATGCATGGGTAACGCCGCCGCGCTATACCGGCCGTGCTCCGGTCTTCCTGACCACGACGAACGACAGCGAACAGGCCGCAATCAATGTACCGCAAGGCAGCATTCTATCGGTCCGCGTGATCGGTGGCGGTTCCGAACGCCTGACCGCGACCGATGCGAAGGGCGAGCGCCGCGACGTACAGCCGGTAAACGCGAAGGAAGACCAGAAGGAGCCTGCAGAACAGGCCGTCGTCGATGGAAGCCGCAACTTCCGCTACGATTTGCAGCAGGATGAAACCATAGCGCTTTCCGGCACCGATGCCCGCTGGAAATTTGTAGTCACGCCGGATAATCCGCCAACGATCCGCTTCACGAAAGAGCCGGGACACGCGCTGAATGGCACATTGCAACTTTCCTATCAGATCGAGGACGACTACGCGCCGGTAAAGGCCGAAGGTGAGATCATCCCGCTCAACAATGATGAGGATGAGGAAGCCGCACCACTCTACGATGCACCGGAACTGCCGCTTGCACTGCCGCGCCGCGGTGCGAAGGACGCCACGACGTCGAAAGACCTGACCGAGCATCCTTGGGCAGGTGAAAAAGTTGCGCTCACGCTGGTCGTAACCGACGCCGCCGGACAAACGGGGCGCAGCGAAACCAAGATCATCACTTTGCCCGAGCGCCCTTTCAGCAATCCACTTGCCCGCGCCGTTGCGGAACAGCGCCGTATCCTCGCGCTCGATGCGACGCAACGCGATCATGTGCTCGACATGCTGTCGGCAATCACGCTTCGCCCGGACGAAACCATCAAGAATGCAGCCCATTATCTGGGTCTGGTCACGATTGGTACACGTCTTCGTCTCGCCAGGAGCGATGACACCTTGCGCGATGCAGCGGATTATATGTGGCAGGTGGCCCTTGGCATCGAAGATGGAAATCTGTCCGCCGCCGAAAAGCGCCTGCGGCAGGCACAGGAGGCCCTGAAAAACGCTCTCCAGAACGGCGCCTCACAAGAGGAGATCGAAAAGCTTTCGGCAGAGCTACGCAAGGCGATGCAGGATTTCCTGCGGGAATTCGCCCAGCGCCAGCAACAGAATCCCAATGCGCGCCAAGCCGCTCCCGATCCCAATGCGCGAATGCTGACGGAAAAAGACCTCCAGCGCATGATGGACCAGATCGAAAATCTCGCGCGTCAGGGCTCACGCGATCAGGCGGAAGAACTGCTGTCGCAATTGCAGAACCTGATGAACAATCTGCAGATGGGACAGATGCAACAGGGCCAGCAAGGTCAGGGGCAAGGTCAGCAGGGCCAACAAGGCCAGATGCAGCAGCAGATGAACAAGCTCGGCGAACTGATGCAACGCCAGCAAAAGACGATGAACGAAACCTTCGATCTCGATCAGAAGATGCAACGCCAATTCGGTGGCAGCGATGGTGAGGGCGAATTCGGCGACAACATGTTCCCGGGTGATGACGGTTCCATGGGCGGCGGACAGCCGGGCGGTGAAACCGAAAACGGCCAGAGCGAGAACGGTCAGGGCGGGAAAGGCGATGTGCCACCCGATATGGCGGAAACCATGCGCAAGCTGCAGCAGCAGCAAAAGGACCTTCAATCCGATCTGCAAAAACTGATGGACGATTTGAAAGGCATGGGTATTGAACCCGGCAAGGATTTTTCGGATGCCGGAAAATCAATGGGCAACGCCACTGATGCGTTGGGCCGCAGCGAAGGTGCCGAAGCAAGCGACCAGCAGGGCAGCGCACTCGATGCACTGCGTCGCGGCGGGCGCGACATGATGCAGAAAATGCAGCAAGCCATGGGCCAGCAAGGTCAGGGGCAAAGTGGCGCCAATGGCAGTCGGGGAAGGGACCCGCTTGGGCGCCAGCAAGGTACCGGCGACAGCGGCCTCAACGATGACGTCAAGATTCCAGGTGAAATCGATATTCAGCGCGCGCGTGAAATTCTCGATGAAATCCGCCGCAAACTTGGTAATGCGCTGACGCCGCAGATGGAAAAGGAATATCTGCAGCGCCTGCTGAAGTTCGATTGAGAAGCAGGCCGGAGCCTTAATCCATCACACGACCGACAAAGGGCAACTGGCGGAAGGCGTGCCCAACGTCCATGCCATAACCGACGACAAAATAGTCGGGGCATTCGAAAGCCACGAAATCAGCATCAAGATCGACCTTGCGGCGCACGCTCTTGTCGAGAAGAACAGCAATGCTGACGCTCCGCGCTCCGCGTTCCAGCATAAGTTCGCGAACGAATTTCAGTGTCTTTCCAGACTCCAGAATATCATCGATCAGCAGTACATCGCGGTCGCGAACATCGCTGTCGATATCGCGCAGAAGACGAACTTCGGCGCTTGTCGTGCCCTTGCCGTAGCTTGAAACCGTGATGAATTCGACATCGGGCTCCACGCCCGCATCATGCATTGCGCGGATGAGGTCGGCTGCAAAGATGAAGGAGCCCTTCAGGATCGAAATCGTCAGCAGGTTGTGGAACTTGCGTTCAGCAATGGCCTTGGCGAGCTCGAGATTGCGACCGGCAATCTCGTCCGGGCTAAAGAGAACTTCGATTGTCTTGCCACCGACTTCGGGCATCTGCTGCTTCTCCTGATCATTCGCTTTCGCGCAGACTTTGGCGCGATCAAAGGCGCCGGAAAGGCACGCTCTATAGCATGGTTTGAGGAAATTGCACCCCACCAGATGAAGATGCTCCGGCTTCTCCATTTCCCAGCGTTAAGATTTCATATAGCGTGACATTCATGCATCCAGACATCATCGAACTGCGATCATTTTACGACACCACGCTGGGCCATCTCGCGGAACGCGCCATTCGCATGGCGCTTGCCGGCCTATGGGGTCACGTGCCGGGAGAGCGGCTTGTCGGCATGGGCTACAGCCTGCCCTATCTCGACCGCTTCAGCGCCGATACGGAGCGGACATTCGCCTTCATGCCTGCCGGTCAGGGAGCCGTCGCCTGGCCCTCAGTAGAGAAAACGGCAACAGCGCTTGTTTTCGATGAGGAACTGCCGCTACCCGATTCCTCGATCGATCGGGTGCTTATGGTGCATGCGCTGGAGTATGCGGAAAATCCGACAGAAACGCTGAAAGAGATGTGGCGCGTCCTCGCCCCCAATGGGCGGCTCGTCATCGTGGTGCCGAACCGGCGCGGTGTCTGGGCCCGCTTCGAGCATACACCCTTCGGCAGCGGGCGACCTTATAGCCGCACACAGCTGACGACCCTGCTGCGTGAAGCGAATTTCACCGTCAGTACGGTCAGCGACGCCTTGCATTTCCCACCCGCTACGCGCCGATGGATGATGCGGCCCTGTCTGGCGCTGGAAGGCATGGGGCGGAGGCTGTGGCCAGTCTTTTCAGGCGTTCTGGTGGTGGAAGCGCAGAAGCGTCTTTATCAGGGACTGCCTGTCGCACAGCGCTCCTCGCGCCGTGTCTTCGTTCCGGTTCTCGCACCTCAGGGCACACCTGTTGGCGGATTACGGAAAGCACCGGCACGGACCAGCAAGACAGATCAAAAGAGTTAGGGCATTTGCGCATCATCGCCCCGGAAAACGTACAGTTGCTGCGGTCTGCAAGTAGTACCGAACAAGGTTTTTCTCGACTTGGACGCAATGGCGGGATATGCCGCCATCGTAACTTTAACCCATCGTAACTTTAACATTGACCTTTTGGCGGAGCCAAAATCATGACCGATACGCAGAACCTTACCCGTCCCCAGCCCAAGGCAGGCCTGCTCGATATCGCAGCCTACGTACCCGGTAAGGAACATGTGGAAGGCGTTGCCAAGGTCTATAAGCTCTCCTCCAACGAAACGCCGATCGGGCCAAGCCCGCATGCGGTCGAAGCCTATCGACATGCAGGCGAGAAGCTGGAGCTTTATCCCGATGGGCAGGCCCTGGCGCTGCGTAAGGCAATTGCCGAAACGCAGGGGCTCAACATGGCCAACATCCTGTGCGGCAATGGTTCCGACGAGCTGCTTGGCCTGATCTGCCAGACCTATCTTGCTCCGGGCGACGAAGCCATCATCACGGAGCACGGTTTTGCCGTCTACAAGATCCAGACGCTGGGTGCCGGCGCGACGCCGATCACGGTGAAGGAGAAGAACGAGCGTATCGACGTGGATGCCATTCTGGCTGGCCTGTCGCCGCGCACGAAGATCGTCTTCATCGCCAATCCGGCCAATCCAACCGGAACCTATCTGCCTTTCGAGGAAGTCCGCCGCCTTCATGCCGGATTGCCGAAGCATGTGCTTCTGGTTCTCGATGCGGCCTATGCAGAATATGTTCGTCGCAATGACTATGAATCGGGCCTCGAACTCGTTTCATCCAACGAGAATGTTGTCATGACGCGCACCTTCTCGAAAATCCACGGGCTTCCGGGTCTACGTATTGGCTGGATGTATGCGCCGCTGCATGTAGTCGATGCCGTCAATCGCATCCGCGGGCCATTCAATATGAATTCGGCCGCCATTGCCGCCGGTGCTGCGGCCATCCGCGACCGCGCCCACGTCGAAAAATCGATCACCTACAACGACAAATGGCTTGGCTGGCTGACCGAAGAGTTCACCAGACTTGGTCTTCGGGTTACGCCGTCAGTCACGAACTTCCTGCTGATCCATTTTCCGGACAATGGCGCGCATTCCGCCGACAAGGCCGACGAGTGGCTCTCCAAGCGTGGCTATATCCTGCGTCGCGTCGGCGGTTACGGGTTCCCCAATGCCTTGCGCATGACGGTCGGACCGGAGGAAGCCAATCATGGCGTCGTCGTCGCCCTGACCGAATTTTTGAAGTAGTACAATGTCCACGATCCATTTCAACAAGATCGCCCTGATCGGCATCGGCCTTATTGGCTCATCGCTGGCGCGCGTCATTCGACGCGAAAAGCTCGCCGATCATATCGCCATCGCCACGCGCAGCAGTGAAACACTGAAGCGGGCCGAGGAACTGGGTCTCGGTGACAGCTACACCACCGACAGTGCTGAGGCCGTCAAGGATGCCGATCTGATCGTCGTATCTGTGCCGGTCGGCTCGTCAGGAACGGTTGCACGCCAGATCGCGGCAAACCTCAAGCCCGGTGCCATCGTCACCGATGTTGGCTCCACCAAGGCTTCCGTGATTGCGCAGATGCAGCCGGAATTGCCGGACAATGTGCATTTCATTCCCGGCCACCCGCTCGCAGGCACGGAATATTCCGGCCCGGATGCCGGCTTTGCAGAGCTTTTCACCAATCGCTGGTGCATTCTGACGCCCCTGCCCGACACGAGTGAAGCAGCTCTCGAAAAGCTGAGCGAGTTCTGGGTCGCCTGCGGCTCACGACTTGATCGCATGGACCCGCAGCACCACGATCTGGTGCTGGCCATTGTCTCGCATCTGCCGCACATCATCGCCTACAATATCGTTGGCACAGCCAGTGATCTGGAACAGGTGACCAAGTCGGAAGTCATCAAATACTCGGCTTCCGGTTTCCGCGATTTCACACGACTGGCCGCATCCGATCCGACGATGTGGCGCGATGTATGCCTGCACAACAAGGATGCCATCCTCGAAATGCTCGGGCGTTTTTCGGAAGATCTCGCCTCGCTTCAGCGCTCGATCCGCTGGGGGGATGGTGAAGCGCTGTTCGACCTTTTCACGCGCACGCGCGCTGTCCGGCGCGGCATCATCGATGCAGGTCAGGAAGTGGATGCGCCTGATTTCGGCCGTCAGGCTGCAACGCGTACCAGCGAGCAAAAATAGGGCGCATATTGCGCTACAGCGCAGGCAACCGCCCGAGCGGAATAAATCCAGCGCTGACCTTACCCTTGCGAACGGCAATCTCCATCACGGGATTGCCGTTTTCATCTTTCGGCATGGCCGAGAGAGCAAACAAAACGGTAGCGATATTGCCACCCTGCTCGGGAAACACTGTCTGACCAGCCTGCGCCAGCGATTGCGGGTTGACCAGTGTCAGCTTCACATCGGCATTAATCAGCCCGTCAGCATCGACCGAAAACGGCCCGGCTACCGAAACCATCGCTCCATTGGGCATGGACAGGAAAGCCTGATTGACGGTACCGGAATGCCCGCGCAACCGTTCATGAAAAGGAGCATCGCCCTTTGCGAGCAACGTCGCGGCATCGGACACATCGATATCCGCCACACCGTCGATTTCAGGGCTGGTGGCTGTACCAATCGCTGCCTTGGCAAGTTTCAGACCGGCAAAGCGACCATTGACCTTCAATGTGTCACCCGAGGCGCTCATGCGGAAATCCATCTGCTCAAGCGTGCTGAGCGGCACTGTCGTGGTGGCTTCGGTGCGAAGACCGACAGCCACTTCACGCGCGGCGAGCTCAATCTCTGTCGGGAACGGACGTGCCAGCCGGGTGTTGGAGGTAAACTTGCTCCAGTTGACTTCCAGCGGTTCCAGCCCCGGAAATTCGATGAAGGCGGGTCCTGTCAGATCGTTCGAGAGGGAACGTGGCGCATAGACCGGGGAACCCGAGGTGAAGCGCCCTGCGCGGAACGCCATGCCTTCAGAAGGACGCTGCCAGGAAATGCTGTCGCAGACGACATTGACGCGCAACGGATAGCCGCCCATGCGCAAGTCTTCGCATTTCACGCCGACGCCCTGAGAGGCGAGCTTGGCCATGTCGGCCTTGGCTCGTGCCTCTAGCCTGTTTGCGATATAGAACCAGCCCGCTGTATAGCCAGCGATCAAGACAAGCAGAATGACAATGAGCGCGATGGGACGCTTTCTGGACTTCGATGCGTTCATTCCAGTATGCGCCATTTCAAAAGCCTTACATTAATCAGACGGTTGTTTCGAAGAGCCTCGCTCCGGGGTCAGACTGAACATTCCAAACCCCGATATGTTTTGCTCCTCCCGACTGTTGGCCATATTATGGCAGGAATGTGCCTTGTGAAGCGATTGAGAATAAAAATCGAGGGATATCCGTTGATTACCGGTGGAAATCGGCGTCCACTGATCCATTATGGACACCCTTCATGACCACAGCTCTCAATGACAGGCGAATGAACGATTTCTGGGTTTTCGGCTATGGCTCGCTGATGTGGCGACCGGGCTTTGCACATGTGGAGACCGTCCGGGCGCGTCTTTACGGCTACAGGCGCAGCCTATGCATCTATTCGCATGTCCATCGCGGAACGCCGGACCGACCGGGTCTGGTCCTGGGCCTGGACACCGGTGGCTCATGTCTCGGCATCGCTTTTCGCGTGCCTGGTGACATGACTGGCGAAGTGATGACCTATCTGCGCGAACGTGAAATGTCGAACCAAGTCTATCACGAAAAGCATCTGCGCCTGCGCCTCGCTGACGGTCGCAATGTCGATGCGGTCACCTATGTCGCAGACCGGCACCACATTCAATATGCCGGATCACTTTCACCTGAGAGTGCCGCAGCGATCGTCGCATCTGCTCACGGCGATTCCGGGGCCAATGTGGATTATGTCGCCAATACGCTCCAGCATCTGCGCAACATGCGGGTACGCGATCATTGGCTGGAACATGTCAACGATCTCATTCACCACACTATCCAACATCAAACGGGCGGTTCCAGCGCCTAGAAACACACACCGCGCGCCTCAAAAATACCGGCGTTCAATCGCTCGGCCCTTGTTCTTGCCCGATGCAACCGCTACATCTCGGCCAATTGCCAAGGAGGCCTCCATGATCGCATTGTTCCGCACCATTGATTTGGCGCTCGATATCTACACCTATATCATTATAGCGAGTGCCATCTTCTCGTGGCTCTATGCGTTCAATGTCGTCAATTCCGGCAACCGTTTCGTGGCTTCGATCGGTGAGTTTCTCTACAAGGTGACGGAACCCGTTCTGCGGCCGATCCGCAATATCTTACCCAATCTCGGCGGCATCGATATTTCACCGATCGTCCTGCTGCTGATCATCTTCTTCATCCGCCAGTTCATGTGGACGACGCTGCTGCCGCTTTTCCTGTAAGCGCATCACTCGCAAGCTAAAAAACAAAAGCGCCCGGACATTGCCGGGCGCTTTTGTTTTAGAGCATAATCCGACCGGAGTGAAACGAGGATCGGTAAGATTATGCTTAAAATAGAAAAAGTTAGAGCGCCGATCTGATCCAATCAGATCGGCGCTCTAAACGGATCGGGAAGCTGTTGCTTACTTGCCCTTGGCGCGTTCGATAGCTTCGACGATGAACTTGCGTGCGTAATCTTCGTCACCCCAGTCACCGATCTTGACCCACTTGCCGGGTTCCAGATCCTTGTAGTGTTCGAAGAAGTGCGCAATCTGCTTCAGAGTGATCTCCGGCATATCGGTATAGTCGTGAATCTTCTCGTAGCGGCGCGTCAGGTGCGGCGACGGTACTGCAATGATCTTCTCGTCCTTGCCGGAATTGTCTTCCATGACCAGAACGCCGATCGGGCGAACATTGATCACGCAGCCGGGAACCAGCGGACGGGTGTTGCAGACGAGAACGTCAATCGGGTCACCGTCTTCCGAAAGCGTATGTGGCACGAAGCCGTAATTGCCCGGATAGGTCATTGGCGTATAGAGGAAGCGGTCGACGATGAGGGCGCCGGCCTTCTTGTCCATCTCGTACTTGATCGGCTGGCCGCCGACAGGCACTTCAATGATGACGTTGACGTCTTCAGGAGGATTGGAGCCGATGGAGATGGCATCAATATTCATGATGTGTCCTTTCGTGTCGGGCTCTGATAACGGGTTTCAAGGTTGCGCGCAAGAAAAACGAAAGTTCTAGAAAACGCGGCGAATTGTCGTTCTCGCAACGCAATTGAACGTGATCAGGCCGTTAACATGCTGTGAGGGTTAGGCGCCGAGCTCGTTCAGTCTTTGAACGGCGGTCGGTGGCATAGGTGGTGGATTGGGATCGCGGCTGGCGGCGACCAGAAATTCGTCGCAGGCCGTCTCGGTCGTTTCAATCAATCTTTTGAGAAATTCATCCTTCGGAAGACCTGCCGGAATTGGCGGCAGAATACGGGCGCGAATGGTTCCCGGATAACGCAGAAATTTGCGGCGCGGCCAGTAGAGGCCTGCATTGTGCGCAATCGGCAAAACCGGCAGATTGAGCGCTTCGTAAAGATGGACGATGCCATATTTATAGTGCGGTGGAGCACCTGGCGCCCGACGCGTTCCTTCTGGATAGATAAGAATCTGGCGGCCTTCCGCAATCGCCTTTTCCGCGCCCTTGGTGATGGAATGCAGTGCCTTGACGCGAGAACCGCGATCGACCGGGATCATCTGCATTTTCGCGATATACCAGCCGAAAAGCGGAATGCGCATCAATTCCCGCTTCAGGATCAGCACGGGATCGTCAAGATAGGGCAGGAAAGCATAGGTATCCCAGGCAGACTGGTGCTTTGGCGCACAGATATAAGCGCCCTCAGGAATGTTCTCCAATCCTTCAACCACATAGTCGGTGCCGACAATATGCTTCTGGAGCCAGAGATTGACCCGTGCCCACAGCTTCGGCACAATCCAGGCCTTCTTGCGGGGCAGAAGAAAATAGAAAGGCGTATAGACGATCATCTGAACCAGTGTGCAGATATAAAACGCCGCATTGAACAAGATTGAGCGCAGATAGAGAAGCATCAGTCGGTGGAGACCCTGGCTAAAGCATTTTCGTTCCCGACTTCCGGTAAACGATCACGCACGAATTCTGGACTTTCTGCAGAAAGTGACGGCATCGATATATCAGGAAGAACGGCCATTTCCATCAGGAAATCGTAATCCGGCAGCAAGATCAATTCTCGGTCGTTACACTCTGATTGGTCTGCGTTCCGAACAGTTCGGTCGTACCCACACGGACAGCGGCGCCAAGATATTTCACATATTCGATGAAGAGCACGCGCAATGTGTCGCCTTCGGAAACCCAGCTATGTTCGCGGCGGTCCCCGTTCACGACCGGATAGGGAATGAATTCCACATCCTTCATGCGATAGGACATTTCCAGCGTGCTGCGCGGAATATGGTAGTTGTTGGTGACCAGGATCACGCGACGATAGTTGTTGGTACGAATCCAGCGTTCGCTTTCGGTCGCGTTGCCAATGGTGTTGAGCGCCGACCGGTCTAGATCGACACAGCAATCGAAGAGACTCTGGTCGGCATGGGTCGCACGCTGCAGTGCCTTTTCATTGGTCGCCGGATGAACGCCGCTGATCAGGAGCCGCTTTCCTCGCTTGTCCTTCAGAAGATCGACCGCAGCCTGAATTCTGGACTGGCCACCGGTCAGAACGACGATGGCATCGGCAGGCTCATCGATAGCCGGCGGCTGCATGCTGGTGACCTTTTCACCAAACACGACAAAGCCGACGAGAAACGCCAGAAGAATAACAAACAGAACGATGGAAACGGGCTGGAGACGTCTGAACATGCGCATCATGACAGACCATAGGAAATTGCCGGAGGCAAGTGCAAGAGATTGCAGGTGAGCGCCATTCCGGCTGCGGCGCCAGACCACATCTCCTGAAGAAAACCCGTTTGCTGTCTGCCTCTGTGCCACTGCATCGTCACTCGACCGGTGCCCGCCCGATAGCGCTTGCGGGATTCGCGTACCATCTCTTCTTCCATCATAGCCAGCATTGCGGCGAGAAGTCGGAGAAGCGGACGAAAATCTTGCCCTGAAAGCGCCTGTATCGGAAAAGGTCTTCATTCGGAGCGCACTCCCGGACCGTCCATGGTTGCAAGCTGGCGGATCACCGTCAGGCGGCTGGTCAGCATGGTCAGGAAACTGACCAGAATAATGATGACGGCAGCGCCGATATAGCCATCGCGCCCGATGGCGAAATTACCAAACATGGCGGCAGCCTGATCGCCTTCAGGTGTCGCCATATGGCTCGACGCCCACCAGGAAAACATCAGAAAGACCAGCATTGCCGCCGTGCCACCGCACAGTGCGCCTTTCAGTGCTGTGCGGAAGAAGTGCCATTCAAACTCGCGCGCCACGAATTTCGATTCCGCGCCGATGAAATGTAGAACCTCGATAATATGGCCGTTGCCGGACATCGCACCGCGCGTGGCAAAGATAACGGTTAGAACGGTCGCAGCGATCACAAGCGAGAGAACGCCCGTGCCGACGAACACCGTCGTATGCGCCATGGAGACGAGACGGTCGACCCAGGTGCGGTGATCATCGAAGGTCGCAGCCGGAATGGCGCGGGTGATTTCAGTCCGCATGGTTTCGAAATCAGGCGGCGCATTTTCATCGATCGTAACGACGATAAGACGCGGCACAGGCAATTCATCGATGTTAAGGCCACTGCCGAGCCATGGTTCGAGCAACCGGGCGGTCGCATCCTTGTCGATGATGCTGGTGCCTTTCACACCGGCAAAACCACGCGCGATTTCGCTGGCCTGAGCCAACGCCTTTTCCATATCCTGCCCGTCGACAGGCCGGATCTGGATCGTGGCTTCGCGAGCTATCTGGCTCTGCCAGGCAGCGGCCGAGGCGCGAACGAGCGTCACGCCGCCCATCGTCAGGCATGCCAGAAAGGTCATGATCGCGATCACGATGACAAGTGCGGTTCCCGTTACGCTGCCATCAGGCACGATGGGACTCGGTCCCTGACGCTTCCGGCGTTTGCCGATACGAACGAGCAGCATGTCCTTGAGGTCTTCGAAACGAACCCGGATGTCATCCAATATACGTCGCCAGGCGTTCTTTGCATCAATCATAGATGTCGAGCCGCCCATGTTCGAGGATCATGCGTCGCGCATCCACCTGCTCCATCAGGGAAAGGTCGTGGGTCGCGATAATCACAGCCGTGCCCGAACGGTTCAGCTCGGTGAAAAGGCGCAGCAGACGCTTCGCAAGCGGCGGATCGACATTGCCGGTCGGTTCGTCGGCCAGAAGAAGTTCCGGCTGATCAATGAGCGCGCGCGCAATCGCTGCGCGCTGCTTCTCACCGCCTGAAAGAACCGGCGGCAGCACATTCATGCGGTCGCCGAGCCCGACCCAATGCAGAAGTTCCTCCACCTCATGACGATAGGTTGCCTCCTCCTTTCCGCGCACGCGCAGTGGAAGCGCCACATTCTCATAGGTGGTCATATGGTCGAGCAGGCGGAAATCCTGGAACACGATGCCGATACGACGGCGCAGAAGCGGAACTTCCGCATGATTGAGCCGCGCAACATCCTTGCCGAAAATATTGATAAGACCGCGCGTTGGCTTCAGGGCCATGAAAAGAAGGCGCATGAGCGACGTCTTTCCTGCCCCGGAAGGGCCGGTCAAAAACTGGAATGAACGCGGCGGAATATGGAAACTGACATCGCGCAGGATCTCAGGACCCATTCCATATCGCAGGCCGACATTCTCGAAACGTATCACCGGGCTGTTTCTCTTCAATTGTCCGCACGTTGAACGACGCACGGATGACATCGATATCAAATCGACCTTTATCCTCTATGGTTAATGTTGCGTTAATTCCGCTCGAACGAGCCTTAAAAAATGCGTGACCGTGGCTGCAGCCATGAAGCATTAACCATTATGAGCCAGTGTGTGGCACCGGTCGAAGGGGCGAAAAACGCAAAGGAAGATGACGGCATGATGGCGAAACAACCATCGACAGCGCAGATGTCGCGCGCGCCTTCGTGCGAAAACCATCGCGCGACACGGTTTGCTTCCGATGCCGGACTGATTGAAGACGCCGAATTCGAAACCATCGTTCCGGGGTCATCACCCCGGAAATTCCTCTCGTACGGCATTCCGCAGAAGCCGCTCGCCCCACGCAAGCTGATGTCCGAAACAAGTCTTCCCAGCGGATGGCCGGGATTCGGATATTGGGTTTTCGTCGCTCTTTGCGCGACAACCGCTTTCTGGATGGCGGGCGGATATACACTGCTTGCCGGCAAACCTCTTTCCGGCGGGCAGCCAACCTTGCCGCTCATTTCGGCACTTCAGCTTACTGATCTCAAAACCAGCGTCGGAATGCATGACAAGGGCAAGATTCTGAGTGTCGGCGGCCGCATCCGGAACACCACATCCGAAGAACGCGCCACGCCGCCGCTGATCGTCATGATCACCTATAGCGACGGCAGCAAACGCGAACGCCGTCTGGCTCCTGGTGAAGCAATGCTGAAACCGGGTGCATATATCGACTTCGAAACGATGCTTCCGGCGCTGCGCGGCACCATCGAGAAAGTCGATGTGCGATTGGCCACCCCGGCCTAGCAAGGCCGATCCAAAAAACGAGCCTGGCGCCTCCGGCTACTGCCAGCAACCGAGATTACGCCCTTTGAGATTATGCGCATCGATATCGACCACAAGGCGCGGGTCTTCGCGTAAAAGAACCAACGTCGTGCGCTGTTTGAGATCGATCTTCTGCCAGCCCGTGCATTCGGTTGGCATTGGCGTGCTGTCGATCTTCACCTTTTCCGTCCACGCAGTTGCCGTGCAGCCGGATAGCGCCGCAACAATCGGAACGACCCTAACGGCATTTAGAACAAGCCTTTGTGTTTTCGTCCCACGATGAGTGTTCAAGGCTGACAACTCCAATCTGCCCCGCGAAATCCCTGCCAATCGATCTTGCATTGGCCAGCGTCGCCCGTTCGACATCTGCGCTTATAACGTGCCGCCGCCCTTCTCCGCAATATAGCTGAGCGGGATCGACAGCTTTTAAAAAAGCCCAGCCGACCAACTCTTACTATCCATCGAAACCCAATTTAGAAGAGATATAAAAGCAAACACGAATATACGAAGAATAGCTTTTTCGTTTACTGAAATGACGGGAAAAATCCACAGAGAACAAAAGCCTCCAATCAAGTTAAACATGATTGTCCGAAGAAAAAGACGATTATATGCTTCTTGCTAAATGATTCGCATATGGCATTTTTCACTACACCAACCCTGGGGATTTCCATGCTGAACAAATTGTCGGCTGAATTTTTCGGAACATTCTGGCTTGTTTTCGGGGGCTGCGGCAGCGCAATCCTCGCCGCAGCCTTCCCTGAACTGGGCATCGGCTTTCTCGGCGTTGCTCTCGCCTTCGGTTTGACTGTCCTGACCATGGCTTATGCTGTGGGCGGCATTTCCGGCGGCCATTTCAACCCGGCTGTCTCCTTGGGCCTCATGGTGGCTGGTCGTCTTCCAGCCAAGGACCTGATCCCTTACTGGGTTGCACAGGTTCTGGGCGCCATTGCCGCCGCCGCAGTTCTCTTCCTTATCGCCTCGGGCAAGGAAGGCTTCTCCGCCGGTGGCCTCGCTTCCAACGGCTATGGTGAACTTTCACCGGGCGGCTACAGCATGATGGCGGGCCTGCTCATCGAGGTTATCCTGACGGCCTTCTTCCTTATCATCATTCTGGGCTCCACCTCGTCGCTGGCTCCAGCTGGTTTTGCCCCGATTGCCATCGGTCTCGGTCTCACCCTGATCCATTTGATTTCGATCCCGGTCACCAATACGTCGGTAAATCCGGCCCGCTCGACCGGTGTTGCTCTCTTCGCCGATACGGCAGCACTCAGCCAGCTCTGGCTGTTCTGGGTTGCGCCACTCGTCGGCGCGGCTATCGGCGCGATCATCTGGAAAGGCCTGCTCGGCAAGGATTGATCCAGAACGACAACAATGAAAGGCCGGTTCATTCCGGCCTTTCTTGCTTTCAGGGCTCTTTTGCAATCGTCTCGAACAGAGCCGCACAAAAAATGGTTCCGATCATGGGAAGGATGCTGTAAGTAACATCTATCTTCTTGTTGTAACGCATTATCCGACGCAAAGCTGCTACGCACTTTTGCTGGAAATGCTCCAGATGTTATGAGCAATGTCCCCCTCTACCGATGCTTCTTCTGCGGATCGTTACGCAGCTTTCCGGCACTCTGCCTTCAAAAAATACTGGGGCGCCCGTTTCCTGAGCGCATTTGCGGTGCAAATCGTGAGTGTGTCAGTGGGCTGGCAGATTTATGACCTCACCCGCGACGCCTTCAATCTGGGCATGGTCGGACTGGTGCAATTTCTACCGGCCCTGTTGCTGGTTCTGGTAACCGGTGCTGCTGCCGACCGCTTCGGCAGACGCTTCATCATGGGCTTGTCACTTATCCTGGAAAGCGTGGTGACCGCACTGCTGCTCGGTCTGACGCTCGCCGGTCTGTTCGAGCCCCTGACGGTCTTTGCCTCACTCACACTTTTCGGCGTTGCGCGCGCATTTCTCGGACCCTCCTCAGCATCGCTGGTCGTCAATCTCGTGCCGACCGAGGATTTCGCCAACGCCGTTTCGTGGAATTCATCTGCATGGCAGGTGGCAACAATCGTGGGACCTGTCGCAGGTGGTCTGCTCTATGGCATTTCGCCGGTTGCAGCCTATTCCGTCGCCACGCTGTTCCTGCTGATCGGCTCCGTGCTGATCTTTTCCATTCCAAAGCCCAAACAGCACACGCTTGCCGAGCAGCGCTCGCTGACAAGCATGCTCGCTGGCTTCCGCTACATCTGGAAGGAAAAGATCGTCCTTGGCGCCATCTCGCTCGACCTCTTTGCCGTTCTCCTTGGTGGAACGGTGGCGCTGCTGCCGATTTACGCACGCGACATCCTCGATCTCGGTCCGTGGGGTCTCGGCCTGCTGCGATCCGCTCCCGGTATCGGCGCCGTTCTTACCGCCGTCTGGCTGGCCGGACACCCGATCCGCGACCATGCAGGTCGCGTGATGTTCGTCTTCGTCGGCCTGTTCGGTCTGTTCAATATTATCTTCGGGGTCTCGACCCTGACATGGCTGTCGGTCATTGCTCTGGCACTTGCAGGTGCGGCTGACATGATCAGCGTCTATATCCGTGAAACGCTTATGCAGCTTTGGACACCCGATCACGTGCGCGGTCGTGTCAATGCCGTCAACATGGTCTTTGTCGGTGCATCGAATGAACTGGGCGAGTTTCGCGCCGGCCTGATGGCTGCGGCCATCGGCGCTGTTCCCGCTGTTGTCATCGGTGGATTGGGATCAATCGCCGTTGCTGTTGCCTGGGCGGCAATGTTCCCGCAATTGCGCAAGGCCCGTCACCTGCAGGGACGGACTTGATCTCTCAAATCAGAGATGATCAGGAGGCGGACGTGCTACGATTCGCCTTGTCCATGCGATCCTGAATGGCATTCCTGTCGTCCTGCCGGATGCCAACGAGTTCGGCCACGCGCCACATTACGTCGGCCTCGACTTCGCTCACCTTGCCGTCGGCGTAGACCATTTCCCACATCAGTCCGATCAGGTCTAGGCGAGCCTGATAATCGAGCTGCCGCTTCAGAACCGAAGTGAAATCCGAAAGGTCAATCGCTTCCTGATCGGCTTTTTCCGCTGCCTGGATGAGTTGTTTTAGACTGTCGCCTTTAAGGCCATATTTCTGTGACAGCATCGAAGAAAGCTTCTTACGCTCGCTTTCCCGCGTTTCGCCGTCGGCATCCATGATGTGATAAAGCAAAGCGGCGGCGGCCAGTCGTGGATCATCATTGGAAAATTTTTCGCTCCGGTCACGAAAACCGTTGGCGGGAAGCTCTTTTAAAAAATCCAGAAGACGATCGAACATTCACCCTCGCTGCCATGTTTGCGACTTGCCAGCCGGTACGGCGATTCCGGCATCTTTGTTAGCAACATCGAAGGTAACGAGCTGAATGCGCCACGCAAGACGGTAAACAGTCTTGCGCAACCGTTTACCGTCCAAGAGATGGGCTGCGTTGTTTTTCGGCAACGATTTCTCGGAAGCCTGATCAGAAAAGCCTCAATCCACTCTGGGCTTTTTGTGAAGATTTGTTTTCGTCAACACCCGGATCGTCCACCACCAGATGCGCGCGACGCGGCTCGTCTTCCCTATCGTCATCAGTCGCGACCACATTTGGGACAGGCGACTTCACCTCCTCGACCTTCTTTGCCGAAGGGGCTGGCGATACCTTGACCGGCTCGGCGGGCACGATGACTTCAGCTTCCTCAACATCGCGAACGGGCGACTTTCTCTCCACGACGGCTGATGCATCCACTACGCCAGCCTTGTCTTTCGGCTCTGCAAGAACCAGCGGATTGCCCGGCTTTGCTTCCACCGGGCCTTTGATTTCAGGTTTTTCCGCTTCAATGGCTGGAGCAAGTTCCACGACGGGAACCTTCCACTCGAAGCTGTTGAGGCGTCCCGTAACCGGCGATACAGGCGACCATTGTTCTGAAACATAACCGTCGGCAGTCCATGCAGGATCACGCGGCGCCTTGACGGCTCGCGCCAGCCATTCACGAACCTTACCCTGATCGCCCGTTTCAGCTTCTTCAATATCGGCCAGCAACAGATAGGCGCTTTCGCGTGGCGAAGCGCGCAGAACCTGCTCGGCATTGTCGCGGGCAAGGCGATAATCACCCGCCTCATAGGCAGCGCGTGCCAGAGCAAGACTGCCCTCGGCATTGTTGGAACGCAACGAGACGAGATGCCTTGCGCGCTTCAATCGATCCTGTGCCGTATCGCCGGATCGTGCATAGACATAGGTTGAGGCAATGTCAGGATGCGGAAACCGCTTCCAGGCCGCTTCCAGAATTTTCGAACCTTTTCGCATATCGCCATCGGAAAAAAGCGCACGCGCGGCAACCACGGCAGCAGGCACCAGATCGGGTGTCAGCTTGTTTGCCTCCAGCGCCAGCGCCTTTGCCTGCGCATGATCAACATCGGCGACTGCCATCGCCTTGGCGGTCAAAAGCGCAGCACGTTCTTTCTTCACCACATCCTTGCTATGGGCGAGTGCCTGTTTGCGTGCATCGACAAGCTTCAGCGCCGCATCCCAGTCGCCCTCGGCACAAAGCTGGCCCATCATGGCCGACGAGGCCCATTCAAGTTGCGGCGCTTGGCTGGCGGCTTCGGCGGCATAATGGCGTGCGGCATCGAGAGCGCCAACGCGCTGGGCTTCGATGTAAAGCCCACGCAAACCGAGCAACCGTGTCTCGGGATCATCCACCATCGCTTCGAAGCCTTTGCGGGCATCTTCCTTGCGCCCTTCCAGCATAGCGGTCTGCGCTTCGAGAAGCTTTATCAGCGGCTCCTGATCGGAACTCAGCAATTTGCCGGCCTGCTTGGTCATGCGGCGCGCTGCTTCCGCATCGCCGGCCCCGGCTGCAATCAATCCGGTTGAAAGCGACTGATAACCACGATCACGCTTGCGCGCACGAAAATGCCTGCGCAGCGTGTAAGGTGACTGGATGATGCTCTTGACCAGCCACCACAGGATCAGGATGGCCGCGACGATGGCAACGATCCCCGCAACAGCGGTTATCAGCGGTACATTGTAATGATTGCCCGCAAAAGTGACATCAAGTTCACCCGGACGGTCCGCAAGCCAGGCAAAGCCGAAACCAAGCGCGGCAACGACGACGAAATAGAACAGGACACGCAGCATCGGCCCGCCTCCTACTGACCGGAAGAGGCCGGAGCCTCGCCGGTTTCACCCATAGACGACTTGGGTTTCAAGCTGTCGGCAACGAGGCGCTGCACAAGCGCATCAGCGTCACGCCGCGCCCGAATCTGATCAGCGAATTCCTGCGAGGTAGCCTTGGCATCAGCAGGCAACTGTTCCCATTCGCTGAGAGCACGCTCCAGATCACCCGCCTGCAAGGCGGCCTCCATTCGGGCCGTGATCGGTCCGGCACCAGTGCCGGTGACATTGCCCGCAACCGGGCGCACGCTTACCAGTCCTCTGGCGCTGGCGACAAGCTGATCCCAAATTCCGGCATCGGCAGGCAGCTTGTTTTCCGTCGCGACGATCCGGTTCGCAACAGCACCGAACCACGCATTCAGGTCGGCAACGGTCGGAACGCCCTTGTCAGCGTGGGCGCGCAGCTGTTCGATGGATGCCTCGTCCGGTGCAACCGAAGCGTAAGTGTCCAGTTCCGCCTTGAAAGAACCACCACGATCAATCGCCGTTTTCAGCGCATTGGCCGCTATAAGCGCCGTCGCATCGGGCTGGCGTGAAGCCTGGGTGACCTTCTCCTGCAAGGAGGTCAGTTTCGATTCGAGCGATGAAATCGTGCCGCTGTTTCCCGAAACTCCGGCTGTCGCCTCATCCGCCCGGCTCTGTGTCGCTGAAAGCTTGCTTTCCAGCGCGTCCAACCGCTCGGTCAGAGCAGTGGTATCGACTGCCGCGTCCTGCTCAGCCTCTTTCGGCAAGGCGGCAAATTGCTGCTGAAGATCGGCGAAGGAACCTGCCACCGCCTCTGCCTTGATCTCGGCTGCCTGAACATTCTTTTCCAGAGCCGCAAGCTGCGCGCGGCTTGTATCGTCAAGCGGCGCCGGCGTCGGATTGGTCCGCAAGTCGGCGATCTGCTGTTCCATATGCGCAAGCTGTTCCGCTGTCACTCTCGCGCCCGGAGAGGGGATAACATTGCCCCATTGCAGCGCCAGCAAACCGCCAAGCCCGATTACACCACCAGCAATACCGGCCAGAAGATGCGACGCGCCCGCACCGCTCTTTTGAGCAGTCTGCTGGGTTTCCGGTTTCACGCCCGAGGTAAAAGGTGGTTTGGTATAAGTCGAACTTTCCGGCGTTTCCGTCTTCACGGTCTTTTCGGCAGTCGTCGCTTCGGGTTTGGGTGATACAGGCTTCGGGGTTTCAGATTTTGAGAAATTTCCCACCGGCTCCGCATCTGGCGTCGCCTTCGCCGGTTCGTCAACCCGCTTCACATCCGATGGATCAAGATTGATTGTCACAGGATTACGGGCCGATTTGGAGTGTCGCGGAGTGCCGGGTTTCGCCATGGATCCTCTCGTAAATGCCGATTGGTTGCCTCAAACTCTAACAGATAAAATCGCCAGATGAAGGAAGGTTGCGCCGAAATGAGTCAAAGTTTGGCAAACAGCCGGAAAAGTCCGCCTTCATCCGGATGGTCTGCGACAAGCGCATTTGCCCGCCAGAGCGACGGCAACCGGTCGGCCACACGGGCAGAAATGCATAAAAACCGCGTTTTCTCGTCAAAAGGCGGCGCGATTTCATGCATCGCTTCGACGAAGCTCGTCGCGGCAACGCCGGAATAGAGCATGACCGCGACAAAAGGCGCGCCGTCAAGCACATTCCGAAGTGCTGACGCAGAATAAGGAATTGTCTCCGTGTCATAGACATCGGCAACATGCATATCGAGTTTGGCGGCCTGTATCTCGTCCTCGAACACCGGTTGGCGCACCCGTCCGGCGAGATAAAGAACACGGGATTGTTCGGGAAGATCGCGCCGCATCGTCGCTGCAAGACGAACCGCATCACCGCCCCCGTCGATCACATGACCGAACCCGGCCTTCTGCGCTGCCTGCGCTGTTCCCTGTCCCACAGCAAAGAGCGGCAGGCCAAGAAACGGCTTCAGCCGTTCCGTGTCGATATGGTGAAAGGCATTGGCGCTCGTCACTGTCAAAGCCGCAAACGGGCCATCGGGCAGAGCAAAGGAAAGCGCAACGGTTCGGCTCAGTGGAAGGAGAACCGGCTCATAGCCTCTCGACGCCAGTTTGGCGGCAGTCTCGGAGCCAGCCGGCTGTGGCCGCATCACCAGAACGCGACCAAGAGATGCGATTTGTGCTGGCCCCGCCAAATCTACTCCCAGCCCTCGAAGAATTGGGGACCAGCCTTCGCGCGCAGATGCTCCGCGGCTTCTTTGCCAAGAACGGCGGCATTTGATGCCGGACCTTCCGTCCTTATCTCGTGCGCTTCAGACCCGTCCGGCTTCAAAATCATGCCGTGAAAGGAAACCGTATCGCCGTTCACGGTTGCAAGACCGGCAATCGGCGTGCGGCAGGAACCGTCAAGGGCAGCCAGAAATGCCCGTTCGCAGGCAAGTGCAATACCAGTCTCGCGATGCGCAAGGGGCGCCAGCAGCGTGTCGATACGCGTATCGCCGATACGGGTCTCGATGCCGATGGCACCTTGTCCCGGCGCAGGCGGGAAGCTTTCCGGATCGGCCAGGTCTGTAATGACATCGCCTAGCCCCAGACGCCGCAACCCCGCACAGGCGAGAAACGTCCCGTCGACTTCTCCGGCTTCCAGTTTGCGAAGGCGAGTATCGACATTGCCGCGGAAAATCACCACTTGAATGTCGGGACGAAGACGGCGGATCAAAGCCTGACGACGCAATGATGACGATCCAACAGTTGCACCCTGCGGCAGATCGATAAGGCGGGAGGCCGTACGACCGATAAAGGCATCGCGCGGATCTTCGCGCTCAAGGAAAACAGAAAGATGCAGACCATCGGGCAGAACCGTCGGCATATCCTTGGTCGAATGGACCGCAAGATCGATTCGACCATCCGTCAGCGCCTGCTCGATCTCTTCGGTAAAAAGCCCCTTGCCGCCGATCTCGGAAAGCGCGCGATCCTGAATACGGTCGCCCGCCGTCGACATGGGAATGATTTCAATAGCTTCTTCCGGCAGACCATGTGCCTCCATAAGGCGACGACGCGTTTCGTAAGCCTGGGCGAGAGCAAGCTTGCTGCCCCGCGTGCCTATCTTCAACGTGCCATTCTTTAAGGATGCTGTTTGCATATTGCGTCGTCCATGGTACCGGATTTTTTCAATGAATTATGAGACAGGCAGGGTCTAACCGCAAATGCGCATTCTTGGAATAGAAACAAGTTGCGACGAAACAGCCGCCGCAATCGTCGAACGTGACGATCAAGGTGAAGGACGGATTCTGTCCAATGTGGTTTTGAGCCAGATCGCCGAGCACGAACCCTATGGCGGTGTGGTGCCGGAGATTGCCGCACGCGCCCATGTCGAAGCGCTGGACCGGCTGGTTGCGCGCGCGCTCGAAGATGCCGACATGAAGCTTGCCGATGTCGATGCGGTGGCCGCCACGGCAGGACCGGGGCTGATCGGCGGACTGATCGTCGGGCTGATGACCGCCAAGGCACTGGCCATGGCGGCACAGAAGCCGTTTTATGCCGTCAACCATCTGGAAGGCCACGCATTGACGGCGCGTCTGACCGACGGCCTGCCGTTTCCTTATCTGCTGCTGCTCGTTTCCGGCGGTCATACGCAGATGGTGCTGATACGCGGTATTGGCGACTACGAACGCCTCGGCACCACTATTGACGACGCGCTGGGCGAAGCCTTCGACAAGACGGCAAAGCTTTTGGGTCTACCTTACCCGGGCGGTCCGGCAGTCGAACGTATGGCGCTTCAGGGCAATCCGAAGCGATTCGCCCTGCCGCGACCGCTGAAGGGCGAAGCACGGCTCGATTTTTCCTTTTCCGGTCTCAAGACGGCAGTGCGCCAGACGGCAACAGAACTGGTTCCATTGTCGGTGCAGGACGTGGCCGATATTTGCGCCTCTTTCCAGGCTGCAGTCGCCGACACGCTGTCCGACCGGGTGGGCCGGTCACTTGAACGTTTCAGAAACGAATTTCCCGATTGCGAAACACCGGCGCTTGTCGTTGCGGGCGGGGTCGCGGCCAACAAGACCTTGCGCGGCGCGCTCGAAACTCTTTGCGCCCGGCACGGTTTCAGCTTCATCGCTCCGCCGCTCGATCTGTGCACCGACAATGCTGCAATGATTGCCTGGGCCGGTGCCGAACGGGCCGCAACGGAAGCTCCTGATTCGCTCGATCTTGCACCGCGCTCGCGCTGGCCGCTTGACGAGAAGTCGGCTCCGCTGATCGGAACCGGACGACGTGGAGCCAAGGCATGAGCGAAAAGACTAGCAAGATTGCTATTCTGGGTGGTGGTGCCTGGGGCACGGCCCTTGCGGCTATGGCATGCAGCCGCGGCCATGATACATGGCTTTATGCTCGCGACGAGGCGATGGTCGAAGCCATCAACCGGACACACCGCAATCCGCGCTATCTGGGCGAGATCGACCTTCCCGGCGCTATAAATGCAAGCACGGACGTGGCTGCTGCCGCCGAACATGCGGATGCCGTTCTGGCCGTCATTCCCGCGCAGGCCATGCGCGCCGGGCTTTCGCAGTTGAGCAGTCTTATTCCGCAAACCGCACCCGTCGTGCTCTGCGCGAAAGGGATCGAACGCAGCACCGGACGGCTGATGTCGGAAATCGTAGCCGAAGTTCTGCCGAACCATCGGATCGCAGCGCTATCCGGTCCGAGTTTTGCAACAGACGTCGCCAGAGGACTTCCGACCGCTGTGACGGTTGCCTGCGAGGAAGCAGCAATTGCCGATCGGCTCGCAGCACTTTTGTCCGGTCCAGCCTTCCGATGCTATTCGACAACCGATCTCAAAGGGGTCGAAATCGGCGGTGCTTTGAAAAATGTCCTCGCTATTGCTGCCGGTGCTGCCGTCGGGCGCGGGTTCGGCGCAAGCGCACAGGCTGCTCTCGTCACGCGCGGGTTTGCGGAACTCCGCCGTATCGGTCAGGCCATGGGTGCCAGACCCGAAACCATCATGGGGCTTTCCGGCCTTGGCGATCTGATGCTGACCTGCTCTTCGTCGCAGTCACGCAATTACTCCTACGGGCTGGCACTCGGACGCGGCGAGGATCTGACCAATCGCCCGCTTGCCGAAGGCGTGGCGACCGCACCGATTGCCGCCGAACTATGCCGCAAACATGCTATCTCCGCTCCCATCATCGATGCGACGGGAGCACTGCTTGACGGCACCATCACCATTGACGAAGCCGTGACGGCTCTGCTCAACCGACCACTCAAGACCGAGGACTAGAGCGTGATCCCGAAAGTGGGAACCGGTTTTCGGACAAGATCATGCTCGAACGGAAAGGATAATTGACAATGCTTTTTGCTCTTCTGTGCAACGACAAGCCGGACCATCTGCAAGTGCGCCTCGATACGCGCCCTGCACATCTCGACTATCTCAAGGGTCTTGGTGACGGGCTGAAGTTCGCAGGCCCATTCCTCGGTGAAGACGGCAAGCCAAACGGCAGTCTGGTCGTTGTCGAAGCTGCCGACAAGGCCGCAGCAGAAAAGATCGCTGCCAATGATCCGTACGCACTGGCAGGCCTGTTTCAGAACGTAACTGTGCGTCCGTGGAATTGGGCGATCAACAATCCCGCCAACGCTTGAGGCTCATGACTGATGGCTTATTGGCTGTTCAAATCCGAACCGTTCAAATGGTCATGGGAAATGCAGAAAGCCCGTGGCGAAAAAGGCGAGCAATGGGATGGTGTGCGCAATTATCTGGCGCGCAACAACATGCGCGCCATGAAACTGGGCGACAAGGGCTTCTTCTATCATTCCAACGAAGGGCTGGAAGTCGTCGGCATCGTCGAGGTCTGTGCGCTGGCGCATCATGACAGTACGACGGACGATCCGCGCTGGGAATGCGTGGATATCAGAGCTGTGCGCGACATGCCGAAGCCGGTAACGCTGAAAGATGTGAAAGCCAATCCGAAGCTAGAGAAGATGGCGCTCGTCACCTCGATGCGTCTTTCGGTGCAGCCAGTGACGGAAGATGAATGGATCGAAGTCTGCCGCATGGGCGGACTGGACGCAAAGAGCGCTTTGGCATGAGCATGTCTGCATCCCCAAACCGGTTCCCGCTTTAGGGAGACATGCTCTGATGCTCGATCCGGCACATAAAAGCGCGCGTGATTTCATTCTGGCCAATACCAGCCTGCAAGCGCCGCCGCACGTGCCGGAAATTCGTCTGCATCTGGCCGATGAAGCGCACGACCTCTGGCACAAGACCGAGGAAGAGCTTGCTACAATCGGCCTGCCACCGCCCTTCTGGGCTTTCGCCTGGGCTGGTGGTCAGGGTGTGGCACGCTATATCCTTGATCATCCAGAAACGGTGAAAGACAAGACGGTACTCGATTTTGCATCCGGTTCCGGCCTTGTCGCCATTGCCGCCATGCAGGCAGGGGCATCAAGCGTGCTGGCGTCGGACATCGATCCCTTCGCGCTTCCCGCCATCGAGATCAATGCATCGGCCAATGGCGTGTCGGTTGCTCCCTCTCTGGATGACCTCATCGGCAATGACGGTGGTTGGGATGTGATCCTGGCAGGCGATGTCTTTTATGAAAAGCCACTCGCCGAGCGGCTTATTCCCTGGTTTTCAAAACTTGCCGAACGTGGCGCCCGTATCGTCGTCGGCGATCCGGGACGCGCCTATCTACCGAAAGACCGGCTGCAGCAACTTGCCGTCTATACCGTGCCTGTTACCCGCGCCCTTGAAGACGCTGAAGTGAAGCGAACGACCGTCTGGGCGTTTATTTAAGCAAATTTCTTCGCACCCGCCACACACACGACGACCACCGCTGCCGTCGCGACCATACCCATGCTGACGGGTTCCCCCGCAATACCGGCAGCCAGCATAAGGCCAAAGAAAGGCTGGAGAAGCTGTAACTGGCCGACAGTGGCGGCACCACCCTGCGCAAGGCCGCGATACCAGAAGAAGAAGCCGATCAGCATCGAAAACAGCGAGACATAGCCGAGGCTTATCCAGGCTGGCGTGCCGATGCCTGCCCATGTCTCCGGACGCGTCAAAACACTCAGCGGCAGCATGACCGGCAGCGAGAACACCAGCGCCCAGCAGATAACCTGCCAGCCGCCGAGCCTGCGCGAAAGCTGCGCGCCTTCGGCATAGCCCAGACCGCAGACGATAACAGCAGCGAGCATCAACACGTCACCCAGAAGCGTGGACTGGCTTCCCTGCCCATAGGCATAGGAAGCGACAATGAGGCTTCCAACCACTGAAAACAGCCAGAACATCGGGCGCGGATGCTCACCACCGCGCAGGACAGCGAAGATTGCCGTGGCGAGCGGCAGAAGTCCGATAAAGACAATCGCATGGGCGGATGTCATATGCTGGAGGGCAAGCCCCGTCAGAAGCGGGAAACCGACGACCACGCCAAGCGCCACAACAATCAACGAGATGGCATCGTTACGGCGGGGAAAAGGTTCCCGAAACGCCAGCAGAAGCGCCATGCCAAGCAGTCCCGCGATAGACGCTCGCGCCATTGTCAGAAACGTCGGATCGATATCGATCACCGCCAGCCGCGTTGCCGGCAGCGAGCCGGAAAAAATCAATACGCCCAAAAACCCGTTGACCCATCCGGCGGTCTTATTCCCAACATTCTCACGCATAGTGTCTTTTCGACTTTCTCTAAAATCGTATAAGGATTCGTGAGACAATGCCGCGGAACTGCCCGAATAATCAGAGACAGTTTCGGGACAATTCTGGCAAACTGTACTGGTACAAGGGATAGTACAGATGATTTCGACGGGCCTTCTGCGCAGCCTCGAAGCTGTAGAAGCCGCTTACGCAAGCGGAGAAATCGAGCGTGGCGATGAAAACGCTACCGCCGACAGGACCCCGCTCGTTGAAAAGGTGATGGGCATTATTCGCGGACGCATTACGGCGATGAGCCTTGCGCCGGGTGCACGACTACCTTCCATCCGTCGCCTCGCCGAAGCGATGAATGTCTCGAAATCCACTGTCGTCGAAGCCTATGACAGGCTGGTGGCGGAAGGCATAATCCAGTCGCGCCGCGGTGCCGGTTTCTATGTTTCGGAGCGCGCTCGCCAGCCATTTTCGCTGGCCACCAACACACCGCACAAGGAACGCCAGATCGATCCTTTCTGGGTCATGCGACAGTCACTTGAGGCAGACGACACCGCACTTAAACCGGGGTGCGGATGGCTACCCGACACGTGGCTTCCACAGGAAGCGATCCGCCGGGCGATGCGCGCGGTTGCTCGCGACGAGGGGAGCAATATTGCCACCTATGGCGAACCGCTCGGTTTCCGCCCCCTGCGCCAGCACCTTGCTCACCGACTCGGTGAACAAGGCATCGACGTTTCGAGCGGAGAAATATTGCTGGCCGATTCCGGCACGCAGGCCATCGACCTGATCTGCCGTTATCTGTTGCAACCGGGCGATACGGTTCTGGTCGATGATCCCTGCTACTTCAACTTTCAGGCCGTGCTTCTGACACACCGTGTAAAACTGGTCGGCGTGCCCTATACCCATACCGGCCCGGACCTCGAAGCCTTTGCGAGAGCAGCCAGCGAACACGCGCCGAAACTCTATATATCCAATGCCGGATTGCATAACCCGACCGGCGGTTCGATGACGCCAGCCACGGCCCACCGGCTGCTGAAGCTCGCCGAAGCGCATGGCGTCACGCTGGTCGAAGACAATATCTTCGGCGACTTCCACCCCTCGCCTACCCCGCTTCTTGCCGAACTGGACGGGTTCGACCGCGTCCTGCATGTTGGCAGTTTCTCCAAGACGCTGTCCGCCGCAGCCCGCGTCGGCTATATCGCCGGACGTCGCGACTGGATCGACGGGCTGACCGACCTGAAGCTCGCCACCAGCTTCGGGGGCAATGTGTTGTCGCAACAGATTGTGCATGCGCTTTTGACCGATGGTGCCTATCGCCGCCACGTGGACAGCCTGCGCGCCAAACTGGCCGATGCGATGACGCTCATCGCCAGCCGCCTGAAGGCAGAGGGCCTCACGCTGTGGACCGAGCCGCAAGGCGGCATGTTTCTATGGGCTGAATTGCCGGATGGGCTGGACTCCGGCCAGATTGCGCGGCATGCTCTGGACAAAGGCGTCGTGCTTGCGCCCGGCAATGTCTTCAGCCCGTCACATACGGCCAGCCGTTTCCTGCGCTTCAACGTTGCGCAATCGCTGGAGCCGTACATTTTCGCTGTGCTGCGCGATGCGATGAGAGACGCGCGCACCAAAATCGACAGCTGAAAAACTCCCTCAACATTAGCACTCCCGTATCGAAAACAATTTCAAGCAAAAGAGACACAGTCATCTAGACGGCTGCGGTTATACTCCTGCGACATGTCTTTGGAGGAGACATCGCGCATTTCGTCGTCAGTTGGGTGTCGAAAGACATGCCGTCATGACGATCCAGCGCAGGGAGAACGGAGAGAGCAGGCTGGCGTTATGTTCGCGCCTGCTGGGAGGGAGTAGCATTGAATACGCACCAGTCCGGGGCGGATACGCTTTCGCGTCCCGAAGATGAAAAACTATCTGTCGCTGCCAATCTGGCATATGGTTTTCAGCATGTGCTGACCATGTATGGGGGCATCGTGGCAGTTCCGCTGATCATCGGTCAGGCGGCTGGTCTCAGCCCAACCGAAATCGGCCTCTTGATCACAGCATCGCTTTTTGCCGGTGGCGTTGCCACCGTCCTGCAAACCGTCGGCATACCTTTTTTCGGCTGCCAGCTGCCTCTGGTCCAGGGCGTCTCTTTTTCGGGCGTCGCCACCATGGTGGCCATCGTCACATCGAGCCAGACCGGTGAAGCCGGCTTGCAGGTCGTGCTGGGAGCCGTCATTGCGGCAGCCGTCATCGGCCTTATCATCACGCCGATATTCTCACGCATCACGCGTTTCTTTCCGCCGCTCGTCACCGGTATCGTCATCACCACCATCGGCCTGACGCTGATGCCTGTTGCGGCGCGCTGGGCAATGGGCGGAGACAGCAACAGCCCCGAATTCGGCAGCATGGCCAATATCGGTCTTGCCGGCCTCACACTGGTCATCGTGCTCATTCTCAGCAAGATGGGCAATGCCACGATTTCGCGACTTTCGATCCTGCTCGCGATGGTCATCGGAACCTTTATCGCCTGGGCGCTCGGCATGACCGATTTTTCGCGGGTGAGCGAAGGTTCAATGGTGGCGCTGCCGGAAATCTTCCACTTCGGCATGCCGATATTCAGCCTCGCCGCAACGCTCTCTATGTTCATTGTGATCATGGTCACGCTCGTCGAGACTTCCGCCGATATTCTGGCGGTCGGTGAAATCCTCGGTACGAAAGTGGATTCGCGACGTCTCGCCAACGGCCTGCGCGCGGATATGCTTTCAAGCATCCTGTCGCCGGTTGTCGGTTCCTTTACGCAAAGCGCCTTCGCACAGAATGTCGGCCTTGTCGCTGTGACAGGCGTGAAGAGCCGTTATGTCGTGGCAACTGGCGGGCTGATCCTCATCACGCTCGGCCTCCTGCCGGTGATGGGTCGGGTGATTGCCTGCGTTCCTCCGGCAGTTCTGGGTGGAGCGGGTATCGTCCTGTTCGGCACGGTGGCTGCAAGCGGCATCCGCACACTCGCCAAAGTGGACTACGAGAACAATATCAATCTCATTATCGTGGCAACCTCGATCGGCTTCGGTATGATCCCGATCGCCGCACCCCAGTTCTATCATAACTTTCCGACCTGGTTTGAAACCATTTTCCACTCCGGCATCAGCTCGGCAGCGTTGATGGCCATTGCGCTCAACCTGATGTTCAATGAAATCAAATTGGGCAACAGCAACCAGATGTCAGTCTTCGCGGAAGGTACGGAACGCATCATCCGCCATCACAACATCTCGGAGCTGCATGACGGAGATTATTTCCTGAACGGCAAGCTCTACGATGCCAAAGGCAATGAAGTCAGGGTCGTTGCTGCTGCCGCCGCACACTGAGACGATTATCTCAGGACACGGATCATGGTTCGGTCCGTCAGATGAGGCAAGAGGCGCGCCATGTCGGCGCGCCTCAATGCTATGCAGCCTTCTGTGGGCGTATAGCCGGGTCGGGCAAGGTGAAAGAAGATTGCACTGCCGCATCCGCGACGGCGCGGCGCAATATTCCAGTCCATGACAATGCAGACATCGTAGAGATCATCACGCCGCCACATATCCTCGTGGCTTGCCGCATAAGGCAGCCTTACCGGGCGGTTGTAATTGGCGTCAGACGGTGCATCACACCAGCCATCCAGACGGCGGATGCGCCCGAGCGGCAACCGCGATGACGGCAGCATACCCTTGTCGCCGCGCCGGTATCCATAGAGCAGCCGCATGGTTGCCAGAGGCGTTGCTCCGTCGCCTTCACGCTTGAAAGCGCTGATTCCCCCCTTGCCAAGAGCGCATTCCAGCACCAGATTGCCGGCAACAAGCAAGCCGCGAGTCTTGTGGCCCGGTTTGGCCCGCACATCGATAATGCCAATTCCCCGGCTAATTTCGTGTCTGGCCAAGCCCCCGCCTCCGTGTCATGCATGTTTCAAACCGTTGTCGGCGAGAGCAAAAATCTCTTTCGCGTTTCGCCGCTTCAACTTGTCTCCATTAAATGTCATAAAACACCAAGAGCCATTTAAATCAAAGAGTAACGAGGACAGGCATGACAGGCCGTACGATACTGATTGTGGACGATGACGAAGATCTCCGTTCTATCCTCGTCGAACAGCTGGAGCTGTGCGAAGAATTCCAGATTTTGCAGGAAGACAATGCCACCAAGGGCATCCAGACTGCACGAAACGGCATTGTAGACCTCCTGATCATGGATGTCGGCCTGCCGGATATGGATGGACGTGAAGCCGTAAAATTGCTGCGCAAGGGTGGTTTCAAGGCACCGATCATCATGCTCACCGGCCACGATACGGAATCGGATACGATTCTCGGCCTCGAATCGGGCGCCAATGATTATGTCACCAAGCCGTTCAAATTCGCAGTGCTTCTGGCGCGCGTGCGCGCGCAGCTGCGTCAGCACGAGCAGAGCGAGGACGCGACCTTCATCGTCGGCCCTTATACGTTCAAGCCCGGCCAGAAACTCCTCATCGACGAGAAGGGCAGCAAGATTCGCCTCACCGAAAAGGAAGCGGCGATCATCAAGTATCTCTATCGCGCCGGCGACAAGGTTATCGGCCGCGATGTGCTTCTTGAAGAAGTATGGGGTTATAATTCAGGTGTGACCACGCATACGCTGGAAACCCACGTCTATCGTCTGCGCCAGAAAATCGAAAAAGATCCGTCCAATGCGGCGCTTCTGGTCACAGAAAGCGGGGGATACAAGCTTGTCCCATGATGGACAGCGCCCGATGCAGGTGTATTGACGACCCATGGCGCTTGATGACGATATTCGCATTCTCGGCACGGTAGGCCTGTTCGAGTCTTTTACGCCCGAACAGTTGCGGTTGCTTGCCTTCGGTGCGGAACGTCTCGTTCTCAGGGCCGGACGTGAGCTTTTCCGTGAAGGGCAAAGTGCCGACTGCGCCTATATCGTCGTATCGGGCAATATCACCCTGTTTCATGAACAAGACGAAGGGCGGATTGCGATCCGCCCCGTCGGCCCTGGCGCCATGATTGGCGAAATGGCGTTGATCGCGCAGACCTCGCGTCTTACCGGTGCAGTCGCCGAAGCGGAAACCGAGGTTATCCGCATCAGCCGCGCAATCTTCCGTCGCATTCTGGAAGAATATCCCGAAGTGGCGGCGGCACTCCATGCGCATGTCAGTCGCAATCTGCTGGAACTGATCGGCGAAATCGAAAAGGTCGCACCCCGCCTGAATAGCGATTGACCCTTTTCAGAGTTCAATCACCCTTTCCATTCCGATGGCATTGAGAAAAGCCTGATCGTGGCTCACGATGATCAATGCTCCCTCATAGGCATTGAGAGCGGTTTCCAGTGCCTCGATGGAATCGAGATCGAGATGATTGGTCGGTTCATCAAGGATCAGAAGTTCGGGAAGCTCTGTTCCACCCAGAACGCAGGCAAGTGCCGCCCGCAACAATTCGCCTCCACTGAGACTGTTGGCAAGCCGAGAAGCCCCCTCGCCGCGAAACGAAAAACGCGCCAGTGCTGCACGGGCATCATTGTCGTTCGACCCCGGATTGAGACGCCGATAGTTTTCATAAAGGGTCTGGCCGCGATCCATCAGGCTCATCTGCTGGTCAAACATCACCATGCGCTCCGGGCGCATGACGGTTCCGGCCAAAGGTTGAAGCTCCCCCGTAATCAGCCGCAACAGGCTGGTCTTGCCTGCGCCATTCGGCCCTGCGACAACCACACGCTCGGCTCCCACGATCTTCAATGACAGGTCGCGGATCACCGGGTAGTCGGCTTGCGGTCCGCCCGAGACACTTCGCATATCGAGCATGACGCGACCGGAAGGCGGAACCGCACCAGCCACATTGAAATGCATCGGCCTTACTCGCTCGACTTTTGCTTCCGCCTCCTGCAACTGCTCGTTGGCCCGGCTAGACTGGCGTTCCGCCAGTGCATCGCCCCGGCCTTTCGATTGCTGCGCACGGTCCTCCCGGGCATCGAGCAGCATTTTGCTCATTCCTGCATCGGCGCGTGATTTGCGACCGCGCGCATCGCTGCGCGCCTGTCTTTCGGCTGCAGCCTGTGCCTTGCGCTCCACCTGCTTGACTTCACGCCGTGCCGTTACGAGATCGCGCACCGCCGTCGCGCGCTCTTCGGTCTTTTTTGCGTGATAGAAGTCCCAGTTGCCGCCATAGAGCCGAAGCCCGTCCGGAGATAATTCTGCTATCGCATCCATGGACTGCAACAGTTCGCGGTCATGGCTGACCACCACGGCTGCACCGCGCCAGGCGGTCAGCAAACCGACAACTGCCAAACGACCGGCACGATCAAGATTATTGGTCGGCTCGTCCAAGAGAATGAGATCAGGCTTGCGAAATATGAGGGCTGCAAGCGCCGCGCGCGTCTGCTGACCTCCACTCAAGGTCGACAGGAGTATCTCGGAAGCCATATCAGGCAATCCAAGCCGCTGCAGCGCGTCGGTAAAGCGCTGCGGCAGAAGCCAGTCGGCCTCACTAAGATCGCTGTCACTGGCCAAGCCCTGTTCGACACGTGCCAGTATATCGAAATCTGTGCGCGCATCGAAAAGATCAGCCAGCGTCTCGGAATCATCGCCGCCGACGTTCTGCCGCAAAACACCGATGGTTCCGTTCACCGTCACATTTCCGCTTGTCGGAAGCAGTGCGCCATTCATCACGTGCAGCAGCGTCGATTTCCCGACGCCATTGCGTCCGACCAGACCGATACGGCCTGCGGCTATGCTGAAATTAATGGATTCGAAGAGAGTACGGCCATCAGCCGTAACGCAGGAAACATCCTGAAGTGTAAGAAGAGCAGACATCGCGAACCATGGAAACGTTGAAAACACTGGTCATTTGAAACAGTGCAATCCGATCCATCGTTCTTCTCTCCTCTTCTAAACCGGCTCTTATATAGGCCTTACGATCCGATCAATCCAGATCGAATGTCGCAATGACTGGCACATGGTCCGATGGGCGGTCCCAACCGCGCGCATCGCGAAGGATTTGCAGACCCTGCATATACCCTTCAAGATCGGCAGAACCCCAGACGTGATCCAGCCTGCGGCCACGATCCGATTCGGCCCAATCCTTGGCGCGATAGCTCCACCAGGTGAAGATTTTCTGGTCCGCCGGAATAAGCTGTCGCATCAGGTCGCTCCAGCCACCCTTCACACGCAAATCTTCCAGCGTTTCGGTTTCGATCGGCGTATGGCTGACGATCTTGAGCAACTGCTTGTGCGACCAGACATCGTTTTCGAGCGGAGCAATGTTGAGATCACCAACGAGAACGGAAGAATGTCCGTCTTTCCGGTCGGCGACGATAGCGCGCATTTCTTCGAGAAAAGCGAGCTTATGCGCGAATTTCGGATTGATTACCGGGTCCGGCTGATCACCGCCCGCAGGAACGTAAAAGTTATGAATACGGAGCTTCTTACCGCCCGCCTCGACGACAGCGCTCAAATGGCGGCAATCGCCCATGTCGCAGAAACCGATCTTTTCCACGCCCGTCAGAGGACGCCGCGATATCGTAGCAACGCCGTGGTAGCCCTTCTGACCGCTGATCGCGATGTGCTCATAGCCAAGAGCCCGGAACCCTTTCGACGGAAACAGATTATCGGGGCACTTCGTTTCCTGAAGGCACAGAACATCCGGCTGATAATCGCGCAGAAACTGTTCGACCAGCGGCATACGCAGACGAACGGAATTGATGTTCCAGGTAGCAACGGAAAAGGCCATGAAGATAGGACTCGCAGCAACGAAAAAGATGCTGCGAACCTAATCATTTATCCGGCAAATGCAAACGGCTTGCCTATCACAAACTGACGATTACTGACCTTTGCGCTTCATTGCGATGCGCTGATAGTCGATCTTGAACATATCGTCGGTGAAACGCACGCCGCTGCGCACGTTGAAGATCATGACAGTGGTATCAAGCTTCTGGGCATCGGTGATGGTCCACTGCTTCAGCTCGTAGGATTTAGGGTCGAACATCATGGTGATTTTCGAATCGCCAAAGATCGACTTGTCGCCCAGGACCAGCGTGGTCATGTCCGGCTCCTGCTTCACATTCTGAAGACGGCCACCACCCAGATCAATCCGATCTGCCAGCAGAAGCTTCAAGGGCGTCTTCGAAAGCGGATAGAGATCCCAGGTATCAAGCTTGCGATTGTTGATGACGACCGATTCGCCATCCGAAATCACCCGGATTGGAGAATTATTGTAGTTGAAGCGAATCTTGCCCGGACGCTCGATATAGAAAGTGCCGCCCGTCTGTTCGCCCTTCGGGCCGAACTGTACGAACTCGCCGGTCATTGTACGCACCGATGAAAAATGATCGGCGATCTGCTGTGCCGCCGCACCGCCGCCTGCCCCCTGCGCCATCGCGGCGACGGGAGCGAGAACCAGCGACGTCATGCCAAGCCCAAGCGCTCCCATTCCCAGCACGGCGGCAAGGCGACCAGCTTTCGCGAAGGCGGAGAAACGGGAGAACATCATCGACAAACTTTCTCTTTTCATCATTCTGTTTAACTACGCCGCCAGTTGGGCGCGAGTATGGCCATCAGAAATCATCGTCGCCAGTGGGAACCAAAATTTCACGCTTGCCCGCATGGTTGGCCGGACCGACAATGCCCTCCTCTTCCATGCGTTCGATGATTGAGGCAGCCCGATTATAACCAATACCGAGACGGCGCTGGATGTAGGAAGTCGAAGCCTTCTTGTCACGCAGCACCACGGCCACGGCCTGATCGTAAGGATCGTCGGAATCTTCCAGATTGCCGGTTCCAGCCGGGCCGCCGCCTTCGTCGTCTTCTTCATCCTCGGTGATGGCATCGAGATATTCCGGCACACCCTGCAGCTTCAGATGCTGCACGATGCGTTCCACCTCGTCGTCGCCGACGAATGGTCCGTGCACGCGCTGGATGCGACCGCCGCCAGCCATGAAGAGCATATCACCCTGGCCGAGAAGCTGTTCGGCGCCCTGCTCACCCAGAATGGTGCGGCTGTCGATCTTCGACGTCACCTGGAAGGAAATACGGGTCGGGAAGTTCGCCTTGATAGTGCCGGTGATGACATCGACCGAAGGGCGCTGCGTCGCCATGATGACATGGATACCCGCCGCACGGGCCATCTGCGCCAGACGCTGCACTGCACCTTCGATATCCTTGCCGGCGACCATCATCAGATCCGCCATTTCGTCGATGATCACGACGATATATGGCATCGGCTCCAGATCGAGCTCCTCCGTCTCGTAAATCGCCTCGCCGGTATTGCGATCAAAGCCGGTCTGGACCGTACGTGCAATCGGCTCGCCCTTCTTCTGCGCAAGGCCGACGCGCTGGTTGAAGCCGTCAATATTGCGAACGCCGACCTTCGACATTTTGCGATAACGGTCTTCCATTTCGCGTACGGTCCATTTGAGCGCGACCACGGCTTTCTTGGGATCGGTTACGACAGGCGTCAGCAGATGCGGAATGCCGTCATAGACGGAGAGTTCCAGCATCTTCGGATCGATCATGATCAGGCGGCATTCCTGCGGTGTCATGCGATAAAGCAAGGACAGGATCATTGTGTTGATCGCCACCGACTTACCCGAACCGGTCGTACCGGCGACGAGAACGTGCGGCATCTTCGCGATATCGGCGATCACCGGCTCGCCATTGATGGTCTTGCCGAGCGCAAGCGCCAGTTTCGCCTTCGACTGTTCGAAGTCGCGACTTGCCAGCATCTCGCGCAAATAAACCATTTCACGCTTCGGATTCGGCAGTTCGATGCCAATGGCGTTACGGCCGGGAATGACGGCCACGCGTGCTGCAATCGCGCTCATCGAGCGGGCGATATCGTCGGCAAGACCGATGACGCGCGAGGACTTGATTCCCGGTGCGGGCTCCAGTTCGTAAAGTGTCACCACCGGACCAGGCTTCACATTGATGATTTCACCACGCACGCCGAAATCTTCCAGCACACCTTCCAACAGACGGGCGTTCTGTTCCAGCGCATCCTTGGAAAGCGCGGGATCGCGCTGGACGAGCTTCGGTTCGGCAAGGAAATGCAGCGATGGCATTTCAAACACGCCGTTGTCCTTGAGGAAGGACGGCTGCGCCTCGCGCTGGGCGCGGGCACCGGGTTTCGGCGACGGAGCGGCCTGTTCCACGCGAGCCTTTCGGCTACGCGGCGGCGGCGCATCGTGCCATTCCTGACCGGCGAGCGGCGCATCGTCATCCATATCGTCCATATCGAAAGGCGGTTCGTCATCGGCAGCCGCTGGCGCCCCGAAACCGGGTTCGCGGCGCGGCGCATTGCGTGTTTCGGCGTTGCGGCGCACAACGCGCATATCGTCGAAATCTTCCGCGCGCGGGCGACGACGGCCAAGCCCCGTCAGGCGCTTGAAGTTCGCGGTCGTGGTCAGTACCAGATGGGTGAGCGCGCCCATAAGCTGGAAACCACCACCGGCTGATGTTTCATCGTCCTCGTCATCTGCTGCGAAATCATCCTCCTCCGCGCCACGGCGGCCCGAGGGCTGTGCAGGATTGACGATCCCCACACCGCGCCCAATGATACCGCTGGCGAAAAGGCAGAGCCAGAAGGCCGGTACGGCGAGGATAAGCGCAATGCCTGAAGCGATCGCGCCTTGCGGGAAACTGCCAAGGAAAAGACCCGGGAACTTCAGGATCATGTCGCCGAAGACGCCACCGAGACCAATCGGCATCGGCCAGCTTTCCGGCACGGCGAAGCAACTGGCGATGGCTGCAAACAGGAGTGCAGCGCCGAGCCACGCGAAACTGCGCTTGGCTACGCGGCCAATGCCGCCGCGTGTCATCATCAGCAGCGACCAGACGGCGAGCGGAAGCAGAGCGGGAACACTCGCCAGACCGAAAAACTGCATGGCAATGTCAGAGAACACTGCGCCCGGATAACCCAGCGCATTCGTTACCGGATTGTCGGTCGCATGGCTGAAGCTCGGATCGGCAACATTCCAAGTCGCCAATGCGCCGACCGCCATGCCGGTGAGCGCCAGAAGCCCCAATCCGAACAGGATATAGAACTGCCTGCGGAAGAGATTGGCCAGTTTTAGCCTGTCTTCCGTAATCCGCTCGTCACGCAGCGGGTATGAGGGCGAATATCCTTGCCGCATATAGCCTGTCCCGAACCGAAAATATTTGCTGGCCCCTGAGCGGAAATGCTCCGGGCACATTGAATCGGTCCGATCCTAGTCGCGGGATGGTTAATTCCTCATTAACCATGCATCAGGCCACAGATAAATCCTGTCGACAAAATGAAAAAGGCGCGGTTTTCCGCGCCTTTTTCCTCTTGAGACAATCCCGCTCTATTGAACGGATTCGCCGTGCAAAGCGATGTCGAGGCCTTCGATCTCGGCCTGTTTGCTGGGGCGCAGGCCCATGACGGCCTTGACCACGTAAAGAATGATCGCGGTGGCGATCGCCGTATAGACAATCGTGATGGCAGCACCGAAGAACTGCTTGCCGATGGTTGCACCTTCGCTGGCCGGGTTGATCGCCGCATCGGCGAAGAGACCGGTCAGCACCGCACCGACGAAGCCGCCGACACCATGGACGCCGAACGCATCGAGCGAATCGTCATAACCGAGAGCATGCTTGATCTTTACGGCCGCCACATAGCAAACCGCACCAGCCACGATGCCGATGATGAGCGCACCCATGGGGTTGACGAAACCGGCGGCAGGCGTAACGGCAACAAGGCCGGCAACGGCGCCTGAAATGATACCGAGCACGCTCGGCTTGCCTGCAATCGCCCATTCCACAAACATCCAGGCCAGAGCCGCACCAGCAGTCGCAACCTGCGTATTGAGCATGGCGACGCCAGCAAGTGCATTGGCACCGACAGCGGACCCGGCATTGAAGCCGAACCAGCCAACCCACAGAAGGGCAGCACCAATGACCGACAGCACGAGATTGTGCGGCGCCATATTGGTGTGGCCGTAACCATCGCGCTTGCCGATGATGAGAGCCGCAACCAGACCGGCCACACCGGCATTGATATGGACGACCGTGCCGCCAGCAAAATCAAGCACGCCATCCGACGCCATGAAGCCGCCGCCCCAGACCCAATGCGCGACCGGGATATAGACGATGAACAGCCAGAGGGTCAGGAAGACAAGCATGGAGGAAAACTTCATGCGTTCGGCAAACGAACCGGCGATAAGTGCGGGCGTGATCACCGCAAAAGTCATCTGGAAGGTGATGAACACATATTCGGGGATCGTTCCCGTCAGCGATTCCATCGTGACGCCGGAGAAAAAGGCCTTGGAAAGACCGCCAATATAAGAGTTGAGCGATCCACCATCGGTAAAGGCCAGCGAATAGCCTGCAACCATCCACAGAATGGACATGAGACAAGTAATGGCGAAGCTCTGCATCACCGTGGAGAGCACGTTCTTCTTGCGCACCATGCCGCCATAGAACAGAGCGAGACCCGGTATAGTCATCATCAACACAAGCGCGGTTGAAGTCAGCATCCACGCCGTATCGCCCGTATCGAGGGTTGGTGTCGGTGCGGCGTCCTGTGCCAATGCCGTCCCGGCCATGGCGACGAGCGCAGGCAGGGTAGCCAGAAGGGCCGTTTGCTTGTTTCTTCCTGTTATGAGCATCGAATTTCTCCGTCGAAGGGCGGCTTCAAACGCGGCTGCGCTGGAAAGACCGGTTCAAACAGAGAGAAACAAAAATCGTGCCAGTTGGCCCTGGCTGGCAAATTAACTGCAAATTTTCTGATATTCGGTGCGCCGGATGCGGAAATTCCGGGCCATGGAAGAGGTGGTGCCGCTACGATTTCGAATCGAATGACGCCGTAAGTGATTCATTCGATTCGGTTTTTGCACCACGAGCATTCTACTAATCAGCAGCGAAATGCCTTATTTTTAATCGACTGATTGATGTGCGATTAAAAAATAATCAATTCTTTTTGTCATGGACGCGGATCAACCCTTCCTGCGCGACCGATGCGATCAGCACGCCATCGCGTGTATAAAGCGCACCCCGGTTGAAACCGCGCGCGCCGGAGGCGCTGGGGGTGTCCTGCGTATAGAGCAACCAGTCATCCAGCCTGCATGGACGATGAAACCACATGGCATGATCGAGGCTTGCAACCTGCAGATCACGGTCGAAAATGGTGCGGCCATGCGGATGCAGGGACGTATCGAGCAGCGTCATATCGGAGAGATAGGCGAGAATGGCGGCCTGCAATGCCCGGTCATCCGGCACGATACCGCGCGCTCTGACCCAGACATGCTGGACAGGCTCAAGCTTCTCGCGCGAGAAATAATGGGTCAGCGAGACAGGCTTGATTTCGATAGGTCGCTCCCGCTCCCAGTATTTGCGCACATTGGGCGGCGCCATATGGAGATATTGCTCCTTGATGTCGCGATCGCCGACAAGCTGCTCAGGCATCGGTAGTCCTTCCGGCATGGGAAGCTGGTGATCGAGCCCACCCTCATCCACCTGAAACGAAGCCGAAAGGGAAAAAATGGCCTTGCCATGCTGCTTTGCCAGAACGCGCCGTGTGCTGAAGCTCGATCCGTCGCGGATGCGGTCCACCTCATAGACAATCGGGATCGCTGGATCGCCGGGCCGCACGAAATAGGCATGCAGGGAGTGGACATGTCGCTCGGGCTCAACCGTGCGCTGCGCTGCGATCAGCGCCTGCCCGATCACCTGCCCGCCGAAAACCCGCTGCCAGCCGACCTGTGGACTGTTGCCGCGGAACAGATCCACCTCAAGAGTTTCCAGATCGAGGATGGAAAGAAGCTCACGCATTGCGTCAGTTTGAGCCTCAGCGGACTTTTCTTGATCGGTCATGGACAGCCTGTCTCCTGCAACCATATATATGCTTTGGGTTCTTGTTTGAGCCGGAGCATTGGAACCTGTCAAGAACCGTGCGGGAGAAGCTGTATCGGCAGAGGCCCGGATACCTCGCTTCGGCAGTTCGCGTTCCGACATGCACCGCGGCAAAATATCGGGTTTCTTGGACAACGATATATGCCAAAACACCGCTAGAGCGGTTCCAGTCAAACCAGAATCGTGGAACCGCACTATCTCTTTGTTTCTAAGCATTTGCCTGGCGCAAAACCGCTTCGCACTTTTGCTGGAAATGCTATCGTGAGATAGATTCTCGAAAGGAAATGACTATGGCCGCCCGGAAGAAGCAGGAAGCAGCACGCAGTAACGATGTGGTGATTGCAGGCGGCGGCTATGTCGGGCTCGTCACGGCAGTTGCGATCAAATCGGCGGCACCGCATCTTTCTGTCACCGTGATCGACGGTGCACCGGCTGGTGCCTGGAAGAACGACCCGCGCGCTTCCTCGATTGCCGCGGCTGCATCACGTATGCTTGACCAGCTCGGCTGCTGGCAGGAAATCCTTCCCGAAGCCCAGCCCATCACGGAAATGGTCATCACCGATTCGCGCACTTCCGATCCGGTGCGCCCGGTTTTTCTCACTTTCGAAGGTGAAGTCGAACCCGGCGAACCTTTTGCCCATATGGTGGAAAACCGTGTCCTTAACACCGCCCTCCATAATAAGGCCGAAGCGCTCGGAATTGTCTTCCTTGAAGCCACCAGTGTTGAGAATTTCAACACTCTCCCTGAAGGAGTAACCGTCACCCTCTCCAATGGGGATACGCTTGAAACGCGCCTGCTGATCGCCGCAGATGGTGCGCGCTCCCGCCTGCGTGATCTTGCTGGCATCAAGACCGTCAACTGGGATTACGGCCAGTCCGGCATCGTGTGCAATGTCGCCCATGAACTGCCGCATGGCGGCCGGGCTGATGAGCATTTTCTTCCAGCCGGTCCATTTGCGATCCTTCCGTTGAAGGGTAATCGCAGCTCACTGGTCTGGACCGAGCGCACATCGGATGCCGAACGCCTCATTCGCGAAGACGACTTCGTATTCGAGGCTGAACTGGAACAGCGCTTCGGGCATCGTCTCGGCGTCCTGCATGTCGAAGGCCCGCGCCGCGCCTTCCCGCTCGGCCTGACGCTGGCACGTGAATTCGTGAAGCCACGTTTCGTGCTGGTGGGCGATGCGGCGCACCGTATCCATCCCATTGCCGGTCAGGGCCTCAATCTTGGCTTCCGGGATGCCGCCGCAATTGCCGAAGTCGTGGTCGAAACGGATCGCCTCGGCCTCGACATCGGTTCATTTGCCGCTCTGGAGCGTTATCAGTCCTGGCGTCGCTTCGATACCGTGCAGATGGGTGTGACGACGGACATCCTGACCAAGCTTTTCTCCAACGACAACCCGGCCATCCGCTCTATCCGCGATATTGGTCTGGGGCTCGTAGACCGGGTACCGGCGTTGAAATCCTTCTTCATCAAGCAGGCCGCCGGTCTTTCAGGCGATACGCCGCGCTTGCTGAAGGGACAGGCTATCTGAATTCTCGCCAAGTTCTGGTTGATTGCTGGAAGCCGTGGTCAAGCGCCCTATATCGGTAGCGGAAATCCCAACCGAGAGGAGAGCTTCCCATGGACAGAAAAGCAACCGCCGTCTGGCAAGGCACGCTGAAGGAAGGCAAAGGCACCCTCAACACGCAAAGCGGTGCACTGAAAGACCTGCCTTACGATTTCAAAGCTCGTTTTCAGGACGAAAGCGGTCGCTCCGGCACCAATCCGGAAGAACTTCTGGGTGCTGCTCACGCAGGCTGCTTTGCCATGCAGCTTTCCGCACTCCTGACGGAACACGGAACACCACCGGAAAAGCTGGAAGCAACTGCGGCAGTCACTGTCGGCCCCGCAGCTGGCGGTGGCTTTGAGATCAGCCGCAGCGCGCTCACGCTCAATGCCTCTATTCCCGGCATTTCGGTCGAGGATTTCGAAGCGCTCGCCAACAAGGCCAAGCAGTCCTGCCCTCTCTCGAAAGCACTGGGCGCCATTGAAGTTACGCTGGACGCAAAGCTGGTCTGAAAAATTCCAAGACGCGGAAATGATGAGCGGGCGCAAGCCCGCTTTTCTATTCGGGCAGGTGGCAAACAGCCTCGATATTATGCCCATCCGGGTCCGTCACGAAAGCAGCGTAGTAATCAGGATGGTAATCGGCACGCAAGCCGGGTTTGCCGTTGTCGGCCCCCCCGGCAGCAATTGCCGCTTCATAAAAGCGGTCAACCTCGGAGCGGGTTCCAGCCGAAAAAGCCACATGAAGCACGCCATCGAGCTTCGCGCCCTTCTGCTTGCCGATCCAGAATTCCGGCTTGCCATTGCGGCCATACCCTACCCAGTCGCCGAACTCCATGGCGCGGCTTATGCCAAGGGGGGCGAGTGCCGCATCATAGAATGCTCGCGACTTGGACATGCTGGAAATGTTGAAACCAATATGATCGAGCATGATTGCCCTGTCTCCGATGGATCTATTCTCCAATGAGATATCGGCGCAGCTACAAAGATCAAGCCTTCTGCGATGGCAACCAGAGCTCTGATCAAGAAAAAGGGGAAGGTTTGCACCTTCCCCCTTCTCAAATTCCAGATCAGTCACGCTACTAGACGCGGCGTTCGACCATCATCTTCTTGATATCGGCACAAGAGACGTGGAGGCCACAGGCCGACAGAGACCGCGGATAAAAGCGATTGCCGCGATTACACGCGGCGCTCGACCATCATCTTCTTGATTTCGGCAATCGCCTTGGCAGGGTTCAAGCCCTTCGGGCAGGTCTGCGCACAATTCATGATCGTGTGGCAGCGATAGAGCCGGAACGGGTCTTCGAGATTGTCGAGGCGTTCGCCCTTGGCTTCGTCGCGGCTATCGATCAGCCAGCGATAAGCTTGCAGCAGCACGGCAGGACCGAGATATCGGTCGCCGTTCCACCAGTAGCTCGGGCACGAGGTCGAGCAGCAGGCGCACAGAATGCACTCGTAGAGACCGTCGAGCTTCTGACGGTCCTCATGGCTCTGCAGCCATTCCTTCTGCGGCTCCGGCGAAACCGTCTTGAGCCATGGCTCGATGGAACGATGCTGGGCGTAGAAATTGGTGAGGTCCGGCACAAGATCCTTCACCACCGGCATATGCGGCAGCGGGTAAACCTTGATGGCACCCTTGATGTCGTCCATGCCCTTGGTGCAGGCAAGCGTGTTTGCGCCGTCGATATTCATGGCGCAGGAACCGCAAATGCCTTCACGGCACGAACGGCGCAGCGTCAGGGTCGGGTCGATCTTGTTCTTGATATAGAGCAGACCGTCCAGAACCATCGGACCGCAATCGTCGCGATCGACATAATAGGTGTCGATGCTCGGATTGGCGTCGTCGTCCGGCGACCAGCGATAGATACGGAATTCGGTAACCCGTTTCGCACCGTCGGGGCGCGGCCAGGTCTTGCCCTCTTGCGGGCGCGAATTCTTGGGAAGTGCGAGTTCAACCATTGCTCTTTCCCTTGATTAGTAAACGCGCTTCTTCGGCGCAATCTTGGCGAGGCTGATGCCGCCTTCCTCTTCCGTCGTCAACGGATCGAGGTGGACAGGACGGTAGTCAAGCTTGACCTTGCCATCCGGCGACAGCCAGGACAGGGTGTGCTTGCGCCACACGGCATCGTTGCGATCCGGGAAATCCTCATGCGCATGGGCACCGCGGCTTTCCTGGCGCGCTTCGGCGGAAACAACCGTCGTCAGCGCATTCGCCATCAGGTTTTCCAGCTCGAGCGTTTCGACGAGATCGGAGTTCCAGATCATCGAACGGTCGGTAACCTTGATGTCCGGCAGTTCATGCCAGAGCTTTTCCATGCGCTCTACGCCTTGCTTGAGCGATTCCGACGTACGGAACACAGCAGCATCTTCCTGCATGGTACGCTGCATCTTCTCGCGCAGTTCTGCGGTCGGCTGGGAGCCGTTGGCAAAACGCAGACGATCGAAGCGCTCCATGATCTTGTCGCAGGCGGTAACGTCGAGGTCCGGAATCTTCGACTTGCGATCAATGACCTGCCCGGCGCGGATTGCAGCCGCACGACCGAACACCACAAGGTCGATCAGCGAGTTGGAGCCGAGACGGTTTGCGCCGTGCACCGAAGCGCAGCCCGCTTCGCCGACAGCCATCAGGCCCGGCTGTACGCGGTCTGGATCAGCCTCGGTCGGGTTCAACACTTCGCCCCAGTAATTGGTCGGAATGCCACCCATATTGTAGTGAACCGTCGGGAGAACCGGGATCGGTTCCTTGGTCACATCGACGCCTGCGAAAATCTTGGCCGATTCCGAAATACCCGGCAGGCGTTCATGCAGAACAGCCGGATCGAGATGGTCAAGATGCAGGAAGATGTGATCCTTGGCCTTGCCGACGCCACGGCCAGCACGGATTTCCATGGTCATGCAGCGCGAGACAACATCACGCGAGGCAAGATCCTTGGCCGAAGGAGCATAACGCTCCATGAAGCGCTCGCCTTCGGAATTGACCAGATAACCGCCTTCGCCGCGCGCGCCTTCAGTAATCAGGCAGCCAGCGCCATAGATGCCAGTTGGATGGAACTGTACGAATTCCATGTCCTGCAGTGGCAGGCCGGCACGTGCAACCATGCCGCCACCATCGCCGGTGCAGGTATGAGCAGAGGTTGCCGAGAAATAGGCACGGCCATAACCGCCCGTCGCCAGAACCACCATCTTGGCCGAGAAGCGATGGATCGTGCCGTCATCAAGGTTCCACGCCACGACGCCGGTGCAGACACCGTCGGTCATGATGAGATCGAGCGCGAAATATTCGATGAAGAACTGCGCGTTGTTCTTGAGCGACTGGCCGTAGAGCGTATGCAGGATCGCGTGGCCGGTACGGTCGGCAGCAGCACAGGTGCGCTGGACCGGAGGACCATCGCCAAAATTCTGCATGTGACCGCCGAACGGGCGCTGATAGATCTTGCCTTCTTCCGTACGCGAGAAAGGCACACCGTAGTGTTCCAGTTCGTAGACGGCGGCAGGCGCTTCACGCGCCAGATATTCCATCGCATCGGTGTCGCCGAGCCAGTCCGATCCCTTGACGGTATCGTACATGTGCCACTGCCAGCTGTCCGGGCCCATATTCTTGAGCGAAGCGGCGATGCCACCCTGCGCTGCGACCGTATGCGAACGGGTCGGGAAAACCTTGGTGATGCAAGCCGTCTTCAGGCCTTGCTCGGCCATGCCGAGCGTTGCGCGTAAGCCCGCGCCGCCAGCTCCGACCACCACCACGTCGAACTTGTGATCGACATAGGTATATTTGCTTGCCACGGCAGCATCGGCCGCGTTGTTTACTGCACTAGCCATCGGGCTATCAACCTCCGAAGCTCAGCTTGAGAATCGCAAAAATGCAGGCAAAGCCGACCACCGCTGTAAAGAAGGTGTTCAACATCACCAGCACGACCTTCATGCCTTCGCCATGCACATAATCTTCGATAATGACCTGCATACCCAGGCGCATGTGATAAACGCCAGTCAGAACGAACAGCGCCATCACGATTGCCGTGAAGGGATGCGACAGGGCAGCCCGGACTTCCGCATAGCTTGCGCCATTGAGCGAAATGACCAGACCGATGAAAAACATGACCAGCGGCACAAGAGCGGCGGCACTCAAGCGCTGATACCAGAAATGACCGGTGCCTTCCTTGGCTGATCCCAGACCCCGAACCTTGCCGAGCGGGGTGCGCATATCATTGTTCATACCGTTCATGAAACCAGCTCCCCTTAGCGCACCGAATAGGCAACGACCCAGACGAGGATCGTGGCGATGACGGAGAAAACGACGGTCGCCCAGGCGATCTTCGAAGCTGTGTGCTTTTCAAGACCAGCGCCCGTATCCCAGATCAGGTGACGAACGCCACCGGCCAGATGGTGCAGAAGCGCCCAGGTATAGCCGAACAGGATCAGGCGACCGATCCAGGACGAGAACAATGCGTTGACGAAATTGAAGCACTCTTCGCTGACCGCAGCCGAAATCAGCCAGGCTGCCAGCAACAGGGTGCCGAAGTAAAGTGCGCCGCCCGTGATGCGATGGACGATGGACATCGTCATCGTAATGACCGGCTTGTAGATGGACAGGTGCGGCGACAAAGGACGCTGGCGCGTTACAGTCGGTTGTGTCATGGCTCTGTAGGCTTCCCTGACGTTTCTCTCCGGCCACACCCCGCTGACGAAGATCAGCGAAGCAGCCAGGTTGCGGGTTCTCCCGAACCCCAGTTCGACGTCGTCCAAAGCACAGGGAACCGGACTTTACGATCCCGCGCCGGTACGACCCAATAAAATATGGCTGGACCGTGGCGTACGGCCCTATGTGGCGCTTTCTACTGCGCTTTTACCATCACGTCAAAGAAGCTTTTTCACGAAAAGACTAACAATTGGTCGCACCTGGGCGACACATTCGCGTGATTGCGGCATTCAAACGATTGAAGACCACAATCGGCAAAAACATGTGTAATTTCATCAACTTTTGGGAAATCGATCAACTGCCGAATCGAATCACGTAGCTCGACCAGTCCGCAGCCGTAGCAATCTGTTCATAGAGCTTGCGCCCGTCTTCCGGCACGCGCGGCGCATTAAGCACCAGCTTGGACCAGCTGCGCTCTTCCGCCTTGTCGGCAAGCACGTCGATCAGCGCCTTGGCTATGCCCTTTCCGCGATGATCGTGATGCACATAAATATGGTCCACCTGCCCTGCACGCAGACCCGTCACGGGTTCGGGCAAATCGTAGAAGATCACGAAGCCGACCAGATTTCCGTCGACCCTGGCCCCCAGAGTTTCAGCGGCGCGATCCTGAAGCAGGTGTTCGGCATAAAAATCATCGGGGCGGCGTGGAGCGCCGCGCTTCAGCGCCTGCGCATAGCTTGCCAGCAGCGGCGCGAATTCATGGGCATCACGCAGATGGAGGAGCGCAATATCGACGGCATGATCTTTGGTCATTGGACGTTCCTTGGCGTTTCCAGCTCTTCCGCCTGCGACCTGCGAAGCAGTGGCGCACGAGAAGACCGGTTCGATTTTAGCCAGCACGGATGACAAAGGTAAAGAAAGAGTTAAGATAGTCCTCATTCTCTTTGGGATCATGCACGATGAGGCTCGATCAACGATGGCAAACTGCAAACGGCTGATACTTGGTCTGGTTGTCGTCGGCGCCCTTGCGCTGACCGGTCCCGCGCTTGCCGAAGAAGCGATGCGCTCCGTCGATGCGTCGGGAAACCTTGTCGTCCAGATGCCGGATAATGGCGCCAAGATCATCCGGGTCGGCGCGGCGCAGAAGCCAGTTTTGCCTTCGCCGCAACGCATGAAGGTGATTACCGCGCCGCGGGATCACACGGTTGCCTATATCGTCGCCAAGCCCAACAGCAATTGCGAGAGCGCAGTCGTGCTGCACGGACGCTCTTTCATGTATGGGATCGACCGCGGGGAAACGCCGGTCCTCGACCATGCAGGCTGCGGCTATCAATAGGATTCGTTCAACGCCCGGCCTTTGAGCGGAATTCCACCACGTTTTCGTCCACCAATATCGGCAGAGCGCTGCGGACGCAGTTGCGCCCTCCCTTCTTCGCTTCATAAAGCGCCCCGTCGGCCCGCTTGTAGAGATCGGAAAACACATCGTCGAATTCCATTTCCGCGATACCGAAGCTCACGGTGAATTCAATCCCGCCGTTCCTGCCCGGAATATGGATATCGCGACAGACAAGCCGGGTCTTGTCCGCAAATCTCCATGCGGACTGGATCGTATTGCCCGGTAGAATGATCGCGAATTCCTCGCCGCCAATACGCGCGGTAATCCCACCCTTGGCATTGGCTGCCTTGCGCAATTCGGCGGAGAAAGCGGCGATGACGCGATCTCCCAGCGCATGACCATGTGTATCGTTGATTGCCTTGAAGTGGTCGATGTCGCACAGAACAAGCGACAGAGCCTGCCGCATGCGTTTCGACTTTTCAATTGCAGCCTCGGCGCGAAACTCAAAACCGCGCCGGTTGAGCAACGTCGATAGCTGGTCCGTTTCCGAGCGGATCAGCATATTGGCGATCAGCTCCCGCATCAGGCTCAAGAGCAGAAGCAGCCCGCCTGCGACGGAAAGAGCAGCACCGATTGACTGCGAGAACATTGCATAGGTCGTATCGATATAATCAGCCGGTTCAGCACCCGCGCCTCCCGACAGCACGGCGATGACCGGCTTGAACAGGAAGTGGACGGCGCTGATACCAAACAGTATCGCCATCAAGGTATCGATACCGTTGCGTTCCACCCGCAGGATCAGCCACACTGCCAGAAGGAGTACGAGGAAATAGGGCGCCTGATAAAGCAGCATGCCGATCATCTGGCTGCGGGCAATGTCATATATGCTGTAGACCGCGGCGAGAGATGCAATGGTCAGCAGACCGAGCGCAATCCACGGCACCGGTCGGGCATACATCCGCGCCAGACCGACGACCAGACAGGACAATGTCAGGTAATAGGTCGAAAAGGCGAGCATATAGCCGAGGCGGGGATTGGGAATGGAAGGCATGGCAAGCTCTGTCAGGAAATAGAGCATTGCGAAAATAAAGCCGAAGGAGAAGACAGGCGCGGCCGCATTATCCCGCGCATAAACGGCAATGCCGAGAAATGCGAAAGCAAACAGACCGGAAACGGTCATGTTGATCAGGAGGATAAAGTCGGCTCCATTCATCGATGCTCTTCCCCGTGCTGGCTGTCAAAGGCTCCCAGACGCCAGCCACCCCATTCCTCCTTACAATCAAAGCGTGAAAAAGCTGCTAATATACAGCCAAAGAAAAACCGCCGGGATGAACCGGCGGTTTGATCTTTCCAGAAGCGCTTCAAAAACGCTTCGTCAGGTGTGAAACCTCAGTTCCACTCGCGAATGTCGACGAAATGTCCAGCAATTGCCGCAGCGGCAGCCATGGCTGGCGACACGAGATGGGTGCGGCCCTTGAAACCCTGGCGGCCTTCGAAGTTACGGTTCGAGGTCGAAGCGCAACGTTCGCCCGGCTTCAGGCGGTCGTCGTTCATGGCCAGACACATGGAGCAACCCGGCTCGCGCCAGTCAAAGCCGGCTTCGATGAAGATCTTGTCGAGGCCTTCAGCTTCCGCCTGTTCCTTCACGAGACCCGAGCCCGGCACGATCATGGCGTTGACGCCAGCCGCAACCTTCTTGCCAGCGGCCATGCGCGCTGCGTCGCGCAGATCCTCGATACGGCCGTTGGTGCAGGAACCGATGAAGACGCGGTCGATCTTGATGTCGGTCATCTTGGTGCCCGGCTTCAGACCCATATAGTCCAGAGCACGCCACTTGGATGCACGCTTGGTTTCGTCCTTGATATCGTCGGGATTCGGCACGATGTCCGTGACGAAGACCACGTCTTCCGGTGAGGAACCCCAGGAAACGACCGGCGAAATCTTAGCGGCATCCAGTTCGACGATCTTGTCGAAATGTGCACCCTCATCCGAATGCAGCGTCTTCCAGTACGAAATCGCCTGTTCCAGCGCTTCGCCCTTCGGCGCGCGTGGCTTGTCCTGCACATAGGCAAAGGTCGTTTCATCCGGCGCGATCAGACCAGCGCGCGCACCGCCTTCAATCGACATGTTGCAGACCGTCATGCGGCCTTCCATCGACAGCGAGCGAATAGCGCTACCGGCATATTCGATCACATAACCGGTGCCGCCCGCAGTGCCGATTTCGCCGATGATGGCAAGCGTGATGTCCTTGGCGGTGACGCCGGGAGCCAGTTCGCCCTCGACACGCACCAGCATGTTCTTGGCTTTCTTCTGGATCAGCGTCTGGGTAGCCAGAACGTGTTCCACCTCGGAGGTGCCGATACCATGCGCGAGCGAACCGAAAGCGCCATGCGTGGAGGTGTGGCTATCGCCGCAGACGATGGTCATGCCCGGCAGGGTGAAGCCCTGCTCCGGTCCGACGATGTGCACAACACCCTGACGGCGATCACGCTCGGAATAATATTCAACGTTGAAATCCGCAGCATTCTTGGCCAGAGCCTCGACCTGAATGCGGCTTTCCTCGTTCTTGATACCGTTGATGCGGTCTGGCGAGGTCGGAACATTGTGATCGACCACGGCCAGCGTCTTTTCAGGATGACGCACCTTGCGGCCAGCCATGCGCAGGCCTTCAAAAGCCTGCGGACTCGTCACTTCGTGCACAAGATGGCGATCAATATAAAGGAGGCAGGTTCCGTCTTCCTGCTGATCCACTACATGGTCGTCCCAGATCTTGTCGTAAAGTGTACGCGGCGCGCTCATTGCGAGAGGTCCTTTGAATAGTTCTTAACTTTGGCTGTCATATGCACCCGCCATCACGGTTCGTCAAGAAACTGAAACCGCAACAGGGTGTCGCAGTAACAATCTTGCGAGATATGGGCGGAATTATGCAATATGTTACGCAGCCCGTCGCATTTGGCAAATAAAAAAGGCGACCCGAGGCCGCCTTTTTCAAACAGATTGCTGTGAAGCTTATTCAGCAGCAGCCTTGGCGGCTTCGGCCTTGGCAGCGGCAGCCTTGTCGGCTTCGCGCTCGGCCTTGGTACGGTTGTCTTTCTTTTCAGCAATACGGGCAGCCTTACCGGTAAGGCCACGCAGGTAGTAAAGCTTCGCGCGACGAACCTTGCCGCGGCGAACGAGTTCAACGCCTTCGACGATCGGCGAGTAAACCGGGAATACGCGCTCTACGCCTTCGCCGTACGAAATCTTGCGAACGGTGAAGTTTTCGTTGAGGCCAGCGCCGGAACGGGCAATGCAGACGCCTTCATAGGCCTGCACGCGGGTACGCGTACCTTCGGTAACGCGAACCTGAACGCGAACCGTATCGCCCGGCTGGAAATCTGGAAGCTTGCGCTTTTCTTCGATCTTTGCTGCCTGTTCGGCTTCAAGCTGACGAATGATATCGGTCATCGTCTCTCTCCTTCTTGAATTCTTCTCAAACAGTCAGAGCGCTCTGCACTTGCCGCCAAGCAATCCTTGGCCCTGCGGCTATGCCCTCAATTTCAGGCAGGAGCGGTACACCATTTATTGGTTTAGGACGTTTCGGGCTTTGCCCGAACGAGATATTACAATGTCGGTACTAGCCCGAACTCGCGCGGCAATACACCATTGCCGCCAATGAATCAATATCAGGACAAGAAAATCGCCTCAGATACGGCCCAGATGCGTGTCCTTGAAACCGGTTCCATATTTGAGACCGAAGCCAAGCGCGCGGTCGACGCCGATATGCACGGCCCAGATCAGTGCCATAGCGATGCAGATCTGCCAGTTCATCGCCCAGCCCAGAACTGCGAGAAGCACAACGCCGATCCAGCTATGGGCGATATTATAGACCACCGCGCCGGTGCGCGGCCCCTTCATATAGCCGAAGAAAGACAGATCGGGCGCCAGAATGAGCAGGGCGAAAAGCCACCAGCTTGCACCGCTGACCCAATAGGCTCCCAGCGCCAGCAGCGCGAGGGAAAGACTTTCGAGCCGCTGGATCAGGTTCATTTGCGTTTGCCCTCGCTATAGGCTTCCCAAAGATCGGGACGCCGTTCCTTCGTGATCCGTTCGGCCTGCTCATGCCGCCATTTATCGATTGCGCCATGATTGCCAGAGGTCAGGATTTCGGGAATGGGCCTATCTTCCCAAACCTGCGGACGGGTATAATGCGGATGTTCGAGCAAGCCGGTCTCAAAACTTTCGGTCTCTCCGGATTCGCGATTGCCCATCACGCCCGGCAAAAGCCGCACGATTGCATCAAGCAAAACGATTGCCGCGGTTTCTCCACCCGACAGGATGTAATCGCCGATCGATACTTCCTCGAGATTGCGCGCCTCGATGACGCGCTCGTCCACACCCTCGAAACGACCACAAAGAATGATCGCGCCCGGTCCGTCGGCCAGTTCGCGCACGCGCTTCTGCGTTAGCGGCTTTCCGCGCGGGCTCATCAGCAGCGTCGGACGGCGGCCGTCGGCAACCGAATCCAGCGCGCGGGCGATCACATCCGGCTTCATCACCATGCCAGCGCCACCACCGGATGGCGTGTCATCGACCATACGATGCTTGCCTTCCGCAAAATCGCGAATCTGCACCGCATCGAGCTGCCATTTGGCCTCGCTGAGTGCCTTACCTGCAAGCGAAGTGCCAAGGGGGCCGGGAAACATTTCCGGATAAAGCGTCAGCACCGATGCATGAAAGAAGCCGGGCTCATCATCGACCCTTGAAACGTCGGTCATGACTTCTTCGGCTTTTTCTTTTCGTTCTGCGGGCGTTCATCCTCATCGTCGGCGATCAGTCCGGCGGCATAGGGCTCGACCAGCAGCGTGCCCTTGTCCAGATCGATTTCCGGTACGGCTGCCTCCGTGAAAGGAATAAGCATCGGGCGCTTGCCCTTTTCGCTGAGCTCGATGAGGTCGCCGCCACCGAAATCGAACAGGGCGCTCACCACGCCATAGGTCTTGCCTTCGGCATCCACCGCCAGCAAGCCGATCAGGTCGGTCTGGAAGAACTCATCTTCGTCCAGTTCGTCGTCCGGCAGCTGCGAACGATCAATGAAAAGTTCGGTCCCGTTCAGCGCTTCGGCGGCATTACGATCATTGATGCCCTTGAAGCGCACGACCACAACCGTCTTTGCAGGACGAGCTTCCAGAATCTCGTAACTCTTGCCCTGTTCGTCATAGAGCAGGCCGTATTCGGCAATTGCCAGCGGGTCGCCGGTAAAGGTCTTTACTCTCACTTCGCCACGCGTGCCATGGGCGGCACCAATGACGGCAAGCTGGATCGGGTTTTCTGGACGCGGCATTGCCAACCTTGTTTCTGCTGCTCGAATAGAACTATTTTTCGTTCAATAACCCTTTCGTCAGCGCAATTCACCTCAATTCGTAAGAATAGTGCTTTTCGTCCCACGAACAACCAGCCGGTAACCTATCGCTGGCAGACTGTCCGTCCATCCAGAATGAACGACCGGCTTGATTATGACAACGAACAGCGAATTTCTGATCCCTGCCCGCGCCGACCTCGCAGCGGCGCGTGAAGAATGGTTGAAGACGCTGAAGGATGCGCGCCGCCTGTCGGAAAACACACTCGAAGCCTATGAGCGCGACACACGTCAGTTCCTCAATTTTCTGACTGGGCATCTGGGCGAACCGCCATCGCTGAAAGATGTTGGCAATCTACGGATCGCCGACCTGCGTTCGTTTCTGGCCAGCCGTCGCAATGAAGGCGTCGGTGCCCGCACGCTGGGCCGCGGGCTTGCCGGTGTGCGCTCGCTTTTACGCCATCTGGAAAAACGCGGCCTGGCCAATGCGGCAGGCGCAAGCGCCATGCGTGCGCCGCGCCAGCCGAAATCACTGCCGAAACCATTGACCGCCGAAGACGCCCGGCGCGTGGTTGCAGCCGATGGGCAAATGGCGGAGGAGCCATGGATTGCCGCGCGCAACGCAGCCGTCCTGACCTTGCTCTACGGTTGCGGCCTGCGCATTTCGGAAGCGCTCGGCCTGATGGGTGATGCACTGTCTGACAGCACTGCCCGTTCGATCACCATTACGGGCAAGGGCAGCAAAGCGCGCCTCATCCCGCTTCTGCCCATCGTGCATCGCGCCATTGCACAATATCGAACGCTTTGTCCGTTCGACCTTTCCGCCGACAAACCGCTTTTTCGAGGCGCCAAGGGTGGTGTGCTGCATGCTGCGATCATCCAGCGCGAAATGCAGAAACTGCGTGCTGGTCTCGGCCTGCCCGACAGCGCGACGCCGCATGCGCTGCGCCATTCCTTCGCCACCCATCTTCTGGGGCGAGGCGGTGATCTCAGGACCATCCAGGAGCTGCTTGGCCATGCAAGCCTCTCGACCACACAGGTCTATACCGGCGTGGATACCGAGCGACTGCTGGAAGTCTATGACAAGGCACATCCGCGCGCTTGAGAAGTCGCTGGCATCGGCAAAAACCGCCCCTATATTACTCTCATGAAAAAGCTGCTTCTCGTTCTTCTCTATGCCTGTCTGGCAGGCACGGTCTCGGCTCGCGCCGACGATGCACCTGCCGCTTGCGCCGTGCACGGCATCAATCTCATTGACGGGTTGGAGGCAAAAGACCCGGCAAGTTGGCAGGAAATACAACGCGAAGCCGATGCTGTACCCAATCGCAAAGGGCTTCTTTGGAAAATCGATAAAGACGGCGTCGAACCGTCCTATCTCTTTGGCACGATCCATCTTTCCGATCCGCGTGTTTTGACATTGCCGAAAGCTGCCGACGAGGCCTATCGGTCAGCAAGCACTGTCGTCATCGAAACGACGGATATTCTGGACCCGAAGGCTTTCCTGCGTCTCAAGCTCGAACAGCCCGACCTGCTGCTCTTCACTGATGGCAGCACCTTGAAGTCGCATATTCCGCCCGAGCGGCGGGAGGAGATCGAACAGAAGCTTGCAGAACGCGGTATCGTTCTCGACGCGGTTGCAAAAATGAAGCCGTGGGTGCTGACCAGCCTGCTCGCACTTCCAAAATGCGAGAGGGAGCGCAAAAACGATGGCGAGAAATCGCTTGATGAAAGGCTGGCTCTCGACGCACAGGCCGAGGGCCGCAATGTTTTGGGCCTGGAAAGTGCAGCAGAACAACTGGTCGCGATGAACCGGATGCCGCTCGACTTCCATCTCCGCAATCTGGTGGCTACCGTCGACTATGGCGACAAGGTCGAGGATGCCATGGAGACCACGACCGCGCTCTACCTCAAGGGCGAGATTGGCATGATCATGCCGTCGCTCCGAAAGATCGTTCCCGACAGTCTTTCCGAAGCAGACTATGAACTATTTCTAAAATATCTCATTTCCGACCGCAATCAGGTCATGACGGATCGTGCCGTTCCGATCATCGACAAGGGAAATGCCTTTATTGCCGTCGGCGCCCTGCATCTGCCGGGCAAGGACGGAATAATTGAACTGTTACGCGCAAAAGGCTATCGGGTGAGCCCACTATAAAACCTCTAAGCTAGAATATTGCTAGTCGGCTTTCAGATCGGTGATGCTGTTTTCAATGGCCGTTATATTGAGCTCGAGTTCGGCAATCTGTCTCAGTATCGATTTTCCCGGAAGCGCCTCTTCCCGTGCCGCTTCGTCGAGAAGCTTGAACTGTTCATCGCGCAGAAGCGAAGAGAGCTTTTCGAAGCGCTCAATGGTTTTCAGGTTCTCTTTCGACGGCATTATGTCATTCCTCAAATTTCGGCGTGGTTTACGATCGCTCTCAACGACCCGACCTCATCAATGATTTACAGTGATAAAGCCAAGATGGCCAGTTGATCGACCATAGTCCCTATTACCGGATCGCTTCCGTGATTGAATATACATATCAATGTGCAGTTTCGCTTGGGTTAATAGAATCCTCGCCGAATTGCATTGTATAGCTATTAATTCATAGCTCCTCTTATATTAGATTTCTTGGAACTAAGCGCTCTTTCTCGCATTGATATACACCGGGTTTGTTATCGCAACGCATGACAACACACATTTGAGGCGGTCGGAGCACAGATTGGCTCATGTATGACCGCAAATGCCCGGCCAACCGTCATTTCCCAAACGTCGCTTCGATGACGAAAGGGACCATTGGAGGAGCCCGTTATGGTTGATCCCCTTGATCCACGAAATAGCGACCCGCGCACAACTTCCGATCCGCGCCTGTCAGACCCTTCCGGAATGCCGCCACCTCCGCCCCCGCGCGGCGGAAGTGGCTATCTGCTTGGTGCGGTGCTTCTGGCAGCGATCATTATCCTCGCTTACTTCTTCTACCGGAATGGCAGTGGAACGGATACTGCGGCTCCACCTCCCCCGCCGCCGACGACACAGAGTGAGCCTGCCACACCGGCTCCAGCCCCACCGGCACAAAATTAAGCATTAACGAAAAAGGCCCGCATCAGCGGGCCTTTTTATAATCATATGGTTGCAGCCAATTACATATGGATCGGCTTGGCAAAGGTCGCCAATGCGGATTCGCGCACAGCTTCCGACATGGTCGGGTGAGCATGGCAGGTGCGTGCCAGATCTTCCGACGAGCCGCCAAACTCCATCAGAACAGCCAGTTCGTGGATCATTTCACCGGCATTATAGCCGAGGATATGAGCGCCCAGAACGCGGTCCGTTGCCTTGTCGGCGAGGATTTTCACGAAGCCGTCGGTGTGCTGCATGGCGCGTGCACGACCATTGGCCGTGAACGGGAACTTGCCAACCTTGTAGTCGATACCGGCAGCTTTCAGCTCTTCTTCGGTCTTGCCGACCGAAGCGACTTCCGGCTGCGTGTAGACGACGCTCGGAATGACATCGAAATTCACGTGACCGGCCTGACCGGCAATGATTTCGGCAACCGCAATGCCTTCGTCTTCGGCCTTGTGCGCCAGCATCGGACCCTGCACCACGTCGCCGATGGCATAGATGCCTTCGACATTGGTGCGCCAATGGTCGTCGATTGCAACACGGCCGCGATCATCGACATTCACGCCCGCTTCCTGAAGGCCAAGACCATCCGTGTAAGGACGACGGCCGGTCGCGATCAAAACTGCATCAGCTTCAAGCGTTTCAGCCGCGCCACCCTTCACCGGTTCGAAGGTCACCTTCGCGCCCCCGGAATTGGCCTTGCCGGCTTTCTCGACGCCTGTAACCTTGGCGCCGAGCTTGAAGGCAATGCCCTGCTTTTCGAGCAGGCGCTGGAACTGCTTCGACACTTCGCCATCCATGGGCCCGAGCACCTTGTCGAGATACTCGACGACCGTGACCTTCGCACCAAGACGCGCCCAGACGGAACCAAGCTCCAGACCGATCACGCCGCCGCCGACAACGATCAGGCTGCCCGGAACCTTGTCGAAGGAAAGCGCGCCAGTCGAGGAAACGATGACCTTCTCGTCAATATCGACCTTGACGCCCGGAATGCCCGCAACATCGGAACCGGTGGCAATGATGATGTTCTTTGCTTCGATTTCCTCGACCTTGCCGTCTTCAGCGGTCACGGAAACCTTGCCCTTGCCAACGATCTTGCCAGTGCCGATGAAGGCCGTGATCTTGTTCTTCTTGAACAGGAATTCAACGCCCGTGACATTGGCCTTTACGGTCGTGTCCTTGTGCGCCAGCATCTTTCCCAGATTGAGCTTCGGCGTCACTTCCACGCCGAGCGTGTCGAAGGAGTGACCGGCTTCAGCGAAAACTTCCGACGCATGCAGAAGCGCCTTGGAGGGAATGCAGCCGATATTCAGGCAGGTGCCACCGAAGGTCTTGCGCTTCTCCACAACAGCAACGGAAAGACCAAGCTGTGCAGCCTTGATCGCGGCGACATAACCGCCAGGGCCCGTACCGATGACAACCACATCGTATGACATTGAACTATCCTTCTTCAGTCTGTCCTGAACGTTTTTCGAACGCCCCGTTCATCCGGGCCCGTTCTCTCATTCGAAATTATTCACATGCAACCGGTGCCTACAGGGTGCCGGTTATTCCTCGTCTGGTGAACATCCCTGAAAGCGGAATGCTTCCCACTGAAGCGGCTTTTCAGGTTTCGCCGCTCCAAAATCATAACCATCAAGCGCCGTCACCAGATCAGGCAGCAGGATTGCCTGCGCCGCCGGTTCTTCCGCCTTGGGCAGGACATCGGCTTCCGCGCCTTCCTTCAGCGAATAGATGACGCTTTGCCAGATGCTGCAATCATCGAGATCTTCCGGGTTGGAACCGTCACCCTTGCAATTGAAGGTCAGCAACGCATAGGGACGCGCCACACCTTCTTCCGGCCAGATCACCATGCCGCTCAGCTTGAACTCGGGCTTATCATTGGCCGTGATGGTGAATTCATTCGTCGGTGCCGGTGACATTTTCAGGTCGTTCGGCTGCTCCGGACGGAAGGTCAGCGTATAGGCATCGTCGCGATCACGATAAATCGCCCGGTTCTGGGTGCAGGCCGCCTGAACCGCGGTCGAGAACACGGTGAGCGCAAGCACCGAAACGGCGGCAGTTCTGAAAAGCTTGTTTGCAGCGTGCATCTGTCGGTTCTCCCTGAATGTTCCGGTTGAGTGTTTCCGGCAGCGAATCGAGGTTCAGTAAAACTGAACCTGTTGCTTCTTACATAGCCTTTTCGGTGGCAAGTTTAAGTCCCAGCGCGATGAAGACAACGCCGCTGGTCCGATCAATCCATTTTGAGGCGCGCGAGAAGGCCGCACGCATCTTCGGCGTCGTCATGAAAAGGCTGACACCGACGAACCAGGAGATCAAGGCGGTTGCCATCACAACACCGTAACCAAGCTTCACTTCGGTCGGTGTATGGGCATGAACGACCGTCGAGAAAATCGACAGAAAGAAGAACACTGCTTTCGGATTGAGCGCATTGGCCGCAAAGCCGAGGCCGAACGCCTTGGCGAAGCTCTGCTGCCTATGCGGTTCCTTCGGCGCCGCTTCCACATCGATTTTTGTCGTTCCAGCGCGCAACGCCTTGATGCCGATATAGACCAGATAGGCCACACCGCACCATTTGACGATATTGAACAGATAGATCGACTTGGAAATGATGAGCCCGAGACCCAAAACCGTATAGGTGACATGCATCATCAGGGCGGCGCCAATGCCGAAGCTCGTGATGATCGCCTCGCGACGGCCATGCAGCAGCGACTGCCGGATAACCATGGCGAGATCGGCGCCAGGGGAAACGATGGCAAAGACGAAAATCGCCATCAGGGATGCAAGTTCGAACAGATAGGGATGCATCGCGTTTCCTTCATTGCGCGTGTTTCACGCGCAGGCTGTCATCACAGAACCAAAGCCAGAAGCATGATACCGAGCCCCACCAGACTAATGAGCCAGACGAAGGAACGGAAATAGGGAATGCCCGCCAGATAAAGCGGGATATAGACGATGCGGCCGAAAAACCAGAGCCACGAGCCGACAATCCCCCATCCGGACGGATCGCCTTTCAGCACGAGCGCCAGCGCCAGACCGATGAAAGCCGGATAGGTCTCACGGAAATTGGCAGAGGCCCGCTCCGCGCGCCCGGCAAATTTACCGGAGGGTTTCAAACCCTCGTCGCGCGGACCGGCATTCCATCGAGAGCCGAGTTCCTTCGTCGCCGCAAAGCCCTGCAGGAGGATATGAACCACCAGCAGGACAACGCTCAAGCCGACCAACGGCAGAAACGGAGATGCGGAGAAGACGCCCGGCTCCATCGTTCGTCCTTAGAGATCAAGAACCAGACGTTCCGGATCTTCCAGGCTTTCCTTCACGCGCACGAGGAAGGTCACGGCTTCCTTGCCGTCCACGATGCGGTGATCGTAGGACAGGGCAAGATACATCATCGGACGGATCACGATCTGACCGCCGACGACAACCGGACGTTCCTGGATCTTGTGCATGCCAAGGATACCCGACTGCGGAGCGTTCAGGATCGGCGAGGACATCAGCGAACCGTACACGCCACCATTGGTGATGGTGAACGTGCCGCCCTGCATGTCAGCGACCGAAAGCGTACCGTCGCGTGCTGCCTTGGCAAGACGTCCCAGTTCCTTTTCAACGCCGGCAATCGAAAGCTGGTCGGCGTCACGGATGACCGGAACCACAAGGCCCTTGTCCGTGCCGACGGCCATGCCGACATGGGCGAAGTTCTTGTAAATGATGTCCGTGCCGTCGATCTCGGCGTTAACAGCCGGGATTTCCTTCAGCGCATGGGTCACGGCCTTGGTGAAGAAGCCCATGAAGCCGAGCTTCACGCCATGCTTCTTCTCGAAGACGTCCTTGTACTTGGTGCGCAGTTCCATGACCGCAGACATGTCGACTTCGTTATAGGTCGTCAGCATGGCGGCGGTGTTCTGGGCATCCTTCAGACGCTTGGCGATGGTCTGGCGCAGACGGGTCATCTTCACGCGTTCTTCGCGCGATGCGTCGCCAGCCGACGATGCCGGACGGGCAGCGGCCGGTGCGGCCGGAGCCGGAGTAGCGGAAACACCCTTGGCGATAGCGTCGAGCACGTCGCCCTTCAGCACCTGACCGCGCTTGCCGGAACCGTCCACCTGATCGGCGGAGAGGTTATTTTCAGCAAGCAGCTTGGAGGCAGCCGGGGCAGGCTGCATAGCCGGGCCCGACGAAGCCGAAGCGACAGGTGCTGCAGCCGGTGCAGCGGCAGCAGGCTTGGCTTCTTCCTTCTTCGCAGCAGGCGCCGCAGCGACGGCAGAGCCATCGGTGGAAATCTGGCCGAGAAGCGCATTGACCTCGACCGTGTCGCCTTCCTTGGCCGTGATTTCAGCCAATACGCCAGCAGCAGCAGCCGGAACTTCCACTGTCACCTTGTCGGTTTCCAGTTCCACCAGCGGTTCATCGATGGCGATGGCGTCGCCGACCTTCTTGAACCATTTTCCGATGGTTGCCTCAGTAACGGACTCCCCAAGCGTGGGAACGCGAATTTCGGTGGCCATGGTTTCTTCTTCCGTTGATCTTCAAACTTTAGATTTTGTGTTCAATTCAGGTTGGAGCAGTTCCGAAAAACTGCTCCAGAACTCTAACCCGGATCAGTTACCGAGCGCATCCTCAAGGAAAGCGGCGAGTTGCGCAAGATGCTTCGACATCAGACCCGTTGCAGGCGATGCAGCGGCCGGACGGCCTGCATAGCGCACGCGCTGATGCTTGGCGTCGATATGAGCCAGCACCCATTCCAGATACGGGTCGATGAACGACCATGCGCCCATGTTCTTCGGCTCTTCCTGACACCAGACCATTTCCGCATGGCGGAAGCGTGACAGCTCATTGATGAGTGCCTTGGCCGGAAACGGATAAAGCTGTTCGACACGCAGCAGGTAGACGTCATCGATGCCGCGCTTTTCACGCTCTTCGTAAAGGTCGTAATAGACCTTGCCCGAGCAGAGAACGACGCGACGGATCTTTGCATCCTTCTGAAGCTTGATGCCTTCGTCCTTGTTGTACTGCGCATCGTCCCACAGCAGACGGTGGAACGACGATTCGCCCGACAGTTCGTTGAGGGTCGAAACGGCACGCTTGTGACGCAGCAGCGACTTCGGCGTCATCATGATGAGCGGCTTGCGGAAGTCGCGCTTCATCTGGCGGCGCAGAATATGGAAGTAGTTAGCCGGCGTCGTAACGTTGGCCACCTGCATGTTGTCTTCCGCACACATCTGCAACCAGCGTTCCAGACGAGCCGAGGAGTGTTCCGGACCCTGACCTTCATAACCGTGCGGCAGAAGGCAGACGAGACCGGACATGCGCAGCCACTTGCGTTCGCCAGACGAGATGAACTGGTCGAACACGACCTGTGCACCATTGGCGAAATCGCCGAACTGGGCTTCCCACAGAACCAGAGCGCGCGGGTCGGACAGCGAATAGCCGTATTCGTAGCCCAGCACTGCTTCTTCCGAGAGCATCGAGTTGATGGCCTCGTAGATCGCCTGACCCTTCTGGATATTGTTGAGCGGGATGTAGCGGTTCTGGGTTTCCTGATCGTAGAGAACCGTGTGACGCTGCGAGAAGGTGCCGCGTTCGACGTCCTGACCGGACAGGCGGATCGGGCTGCCTTCAGCAACCAGCGAACCGAATGCCAGCGATTCAGCCGTCGCCCAATCGATCCCTTCGCCCGTTTCCATCATCTTGGCACGGTTGTCGAGGAAGCGCTGGATCGTGCGATGGACGTGGAAGTCCTTCGGCACTTCAACCAGCTTCTTGCCGATTTCCTTGAGCGTCTTCATCGGTACGGCAGTCTTGCCGCGACGCTGTTCGTCGGCATTGTCCGCGGTGCGCAGGCCAGCCCAAGCGCCGTCCAGCCAGTCGGCCTTGTTTGGCTTGTAGCTCTGTCCGGCGTCGAATTCGGTTTCCAGATTTTCGCGCCACTGCGCTTTCATCTGGTCAATTTCTTCCTGCTTGATCAGGCCTTCAGCAATCAGCTTGTCACTGTAGAGCTGAACCGTGGTCTTGTGTGCACGGATCGCCTTGTACATCAACGGCTGGGTGAAGGACGGCTCGTCGCCTTCGTTGTGACCGAAGCGGCGATAGCAGAACATGTCGATGACCACCGGCTTGTGGAAGGTCATGCGGAATTCGGTCGCAACCTTGGCAGCGAACACCACGGCTTCCGGATCGTCGCCATTGACGTGGAAGATCGGCGCTTCGATCATCTTCGCAACATCCGACGGATAAGGCGACGAACGCGAGAAGGCCGGATTGGTGGTGAAACCGATCTGGTTGTTGATGATGAAATGCAGCGTACCGGCGACGCGGTGCCCCTTCAGGCCCGAAAGGCCGAGGCACTCGGCCACAACACCCTGACCAGCAAAGGCAGCATCGCCATGCAGGAGCAGCGGCAAAACCTTGGCGCGCGTTGCAAGCGGAACCATGTCGTCACGGGTGCGACCAGCCAGCAGGTCCTGCTTGGCACGGGCCTTGCCCATCACGACGGGGTTGACGATTTCGAGGTGCGACGGGTTGGCGGTCAGCGACAGGTGGACCTTGTTGCCGTCGAATTCACGGTCCGACGAAGCGCCCAGATGGTACTTCACGTCGCCCGAGCCTTCCACGTCGTCTGGCGCATAGGAGCCGCCCTTGAACTCGTGGAAGATAGCGCGATGCGGCTTGCCCATGACCTGGCTAAGCACGTTCAGACGGCCACGATGGGCCATGCCGAAGATGATTTCCTTGACGCCCATGGCGCCGCCGCGCTTGACGATCTGCTCAAGGGCCGGGATCAGCGATTCACCGCCATCGAGGCCGAAACGCTTGGTGCCCTTGTACTTGACGTCGATGAACTGCTCGAAACCTTCCGCTTCGATGAGCTTCGACAGGATGGCCTTCTTGCCTTCCGGCGTGAAAGCAACCTTTTTATCCGGACCTTCGATGCGTTCCTGAATCCAGGCTTTTTCAGCCGGATCGGAGATATGCATGAATTCGACGCCGATCGTGCCACAGTAGGTACGCTTCAGAATGTCGAGCATTTCCGGCACGGTCGCATATTCGAGGCCGAGCACGTTGTCGATGAAGATCTTGCGGTTGTAGTCAGCTGGCGTGAAACCGTAGTTTTCCGGCTCCAGCTCGTTATAGTCGTTCGGCTTTTCGGAGAGACCGAGCGGATCGAGATTGGCGTGCAGATGGCCACGCATGCGGTAGGCGCGGATCATCATGATGGCGCGAACGCTGTCGCGTGCAGCCTGCGTGATCTCTTCGCTGGTAAGAGCCGCGCCGGTAGCACCCTTCGCTTCGCCCTTTGCAGCCTTGCCTTTCAGCTTGTCGGTGACGTGCTTTTCAACTTCAGCCCAGTTGCCATCAAGCGCGGAAATCAGTTCGCCATTGGCTGCAATCGGCCAGTTTTTCCTGGTCCAGGACGCGCCTTCAGCGTTTTTCTTCACATCGTCGGCATTGTCGCCCAGCTTCGCGAAGAAATCGCGCCACTGCGGATCGACCGAATTCGGATCGTCCTCATACTTGGCGTACAGCTCCTCAATATAGTCGGCATTGCCGCCATAGAGGAATGAGGTAAGGGCGAAAACGTCGTTGGCTTGTTCTTGCCTTGCCATAGCCTATCCGGAGCAGCGCTCCGTCTCCTTGTCAGTGGCTCATCTTGCGCGGGCCGGAAGTTCGAAACTTCATCCCTCACGCCGCCGGGGAGGAACCGCTACAGACCCCGGCATGACTAAACTCTACGCGTCGGAACGGATATCCGTCCCTCTAATCCGGATCACATGACCCGTTGTTATGCTAAACCCGGCAGCGGCTTTCGCCGCCGCCGGGATATTCAGACCGATACGCGATCTCAGCCCTTGAGGACTTCGACCAGCGTCTTACCGAGCTGCGCCGGCGACGGCGACACGCGAATGCCGGCCGATTCCATGGCAGCAATCTTGTCTTCCGCGCCGCCCTTGCCGCCGGAGATCACGGCGCCAGCATGGCCCATGGTGCGTCCGGCAGGAGCCGTACGGCCAGCGATGAAGCCGACCATCGGCTTCTTGCGACCGCGCTTGGCTTCGTCCTTGAGGAACTGGGCCGCATCTTCTTCAGCCGAACCGCCGATTTCACCGATCATGACGATCGACTTGGTTTCGTCGTCGGCCAGGAACATTTCCAGCACGTCGATGAACTCGGTGCCCTTGACCGGATCGCCGCCGATACCGACAGCTGTGGTCTGGCCGAGGCCTTCGTTCGAGGTCTGGAACACTGCTTCATAGGTAAGCGTGCCGGAGCGGGAAACAACACCCACCGAACCCTTCTTGAAGATATTGCCCGGCATGATGCCGATCTTGCATTCTTCAGGGGTCAGGATGCCCGGGCAGTTCGGTCCGAGCAGGCGCGACTTCGAGCGTTCCAGACGCTCCTTGACGCGAACCATGTCCATGACCGGAATGCCTTCGGTGATGCAGACGATGAACGGGATTTCAGCTTCGATGGCTTCGATGATGGCATCGGCAGCACCTGCTGGCGGAACGTAGATCACCGACGCGTCTGCACCTGTGCGTTCCTTGGCTTCGGCAACGGTTGCGAAGATCGGAAGCTTTTCGCCCTTCTGGCCTTCCCAGGTTTCGCCACCCTTCTTCGGATGGATACCGCCGACCATCTGCGTGCCGTAGTAGGCAAGCGCCTGTTCGGTGTGGAAGGTGCCGGTCTTGCCGGTCAGGCCCTGTACGAGAACCTTGGTGTCCTTGTTGACGAGAATGGACATGCCTTAATTCCCCTTCACTGCAGCGACGATCTTCTGCGCCGCATCGTCGAGATCGTCGGCCGAAATGACGTTCAGGCCGCTCTCGTTGATGATCTTCTTGCCGAGTTCGACATTGGTGCCTTCGAGACGGACAACCAGAGGAACCTTGAGGCCGACTTCCTTGACCGCAGCGATCACGCCTTCGGCAATGACGTCGCACTTCATGATGCCACCGAAGATGTTGACCAGAATGCCCTGGACAGCCGGATCAGCGGTGATGATCTTGAACGCAGCCGTCACCTTCTCCTTGGAAGCGCCGCCACCAACGTCGAGGAAGTTGGCAGGTTCTGCACCGTAGAGCTTGATGATGTCCATCGTTGCCATGGCAAGGCCTGCGCCGTTGACCATGCAGCCGATATTGCCGTCGAGAGCCACGTAAGCGAGATCGTACTTGGAAGCTTCGATCTCTTTTTCGTCTTCTTCCGACAGATCGCGCAGTTCCTGAATGTCAGGATGACGGAACAGCGCATTGCCGTCGAACGATACCTTGGCGTCGAGAACGCGCACGCGGCCATCGGTCATGACGATCAGCGGGTTGATCTCGAGAAGGCTCATGTCCTTTTCGGTGAACGCCTTGTAGAGGATCGGGAACAGCTTGACGCCGTCTTCACGAGCCTGACCTTCAAGCTTCAGCGCGTCGGCGAGCTTGCTGGCGTCTTCGTCCGTTACGCCCTTGGCCGGATCGATGGCGACAGTCACGATCTTTTCAGGGGTTTCTTCGGCAACGGCTTCGATGTCCATGCCGCCTTCGGTCGAAACGACGAAAGCCGGACGACCAACGGTGCGGTCGATCAGGATCGAGAGATAGAGTTCGCGATCGATGTCGGCGCCGTCCTCGATGTAAAGACGGTTGACCTGCTTGCCGGCAGGGCCGGTCTGCTTGGTGACGAGCGTGTTGCCGAGCATTTCCTTCGCATTGGCAACCACTTCCTCAACCGACTTGGCGAGGCGCACGCCGCCCTTTGCATCGGCTGGCAGTTCCTTGAACTTGCCCTTGCCGCGTCCACCAGCATGGATCTGGCTCTTGACGACATAAAGCGGTCCGGGAAGCGTCTTTGCCCATTCTTCCGCCTGTTCGACGGAATAGACAGCCACACCATTGGCGATCGGTGCGCCGTAGGTGTGAAGCAGGCGCTTGGCCTGGTATTCGTGAATATTCATCTGGTTGTCCTCTACGGATTCCCGACCGATTCAGCGAGCCGGTACGGCCCGAATCTTCGACCGATAATTGACAGCCGGAAAAGGCCGGAGCCGCACAAATGCGACAATCCGGCCTTGTCTGGAATTTTACTTCAGCGACGGAGCGATGCCGATGCAGGCTTCGCAAAGACCGGCGACCGAAGCCACCGACTTGTCGAATTCAGCCTTTTCGTTCTTGTCGAGATCAATTTCAATGATGCGCTCGACGCCATTGGCACCGATCACGGTCGGCACGCCGACATACATGTCCTTGACGCCGTACTGGCCCGTAAGCTGGGCAGCAACCGGCAGGACGCGCTTCTTGTCCTTGAGGTAGGATTCAGCCATCTGGATGGCCGATGCAGCCGGAGCGTAGAAAGCCGAGCCGGTCTTGAGCAGGCCGACGATTTCCGCGCCGCCGTCACGGGTGCGCTGGATGATCTTGTCGAGCTTGTCCTGGCTGGTCCAGCCCATCTTGACGAGATCCGGCAGCGGGATACCGGCAACGGTCGAGTAACGGGCCAGCGGAACCATGCTGTCGCCGTGGCCGCCCAGCACGAATGCCGTGACGTCTTCAACCGAAACGTTGAACTCTTCCGAGAGGAAATAACGGAAGCGGGCGCTGTCGAGAACGCCAGCCATGCCGACAACCTTGTGCGCCGGAAGACCGGAGAACTTCTGCAGCGCCCAGACCATGGCGTCCAGCGGGTTGGTGATGCAGATGACGAAAGCTTCAGGGGCGTATTTCTTGATACCTGCGCCAACCTGTTCCATCACCTTGAGGTTGATGCCCAGAAGGTCGTCGCGGCTCATGCCCGGCTTGCGCGGCACGCCTGCGGTCACGATGACAACGTCTGCGCCTTCAATTGCTGCGTAGTCGTTGGCGCCGGTGTATTTCGCATCAAAACCGTCAACCGGAGAAGATTCGGCGATATCCAGTCCCTTACCCTGCGGGATGCCTTCCGCAATGTCGAAAAGGACGACGTCGCCGAGTTCCTTCAGACCAGCCAGATGGGCGAGCGTGCCGCCGATCATGCCGGAGCCGATGAGGGCAATCTTGTTGCGTGCCATGATTGTTTCTTTCCTCACTTTTGATCCAGAGACGCATCAAGCCATCCGGAATCCTCGCCGGAAACGCTCAAGCGTTGGAACTGCGAGATAGGACTCTTTGGCGATAAACTCAACTCATTATTTTGCGACTAATGTTTTCAATCGGTTAGAATTAATGGTTCTTACGTAAACGTAAGATAATTTGTCAATATCAAGGCAAAACCACCCTCTCCTACCGCCGCGAACCATCCCCGGCGAAGCGGTGAAGGAGCGACTGGCAAGCTGCCAATTCCAACAACGTTGTGCACCTGTTCAAAACCGGCCCCGATTTAAAACTGATGCCGTATCAGAAGTCCGGCACGAACGCGCCACCGCCTTCCGCATGAATTGCGTGAGCAACATAGCCCACCGGGCTTATAAGTCCAGTCTGTGGCAGTCTGATGATGGGGCAGTCTGATGATGATAGCGGGAAGGGTCGACTTCAACCGGCCTTGCCGGGTGGCTCCGCCAGATAGTCCGCGCTCTGCATCTCGAAAAGACGGGAAGCGGTGCGATCGAACTCGAAGGCCTCCGTGCCCTTGCTGGCGAGATAGAGCTTTTCCGGTTGGGCTTCAGCCGAAATGAACACCCGCGCGTGGTGATCGTAGAGTACGTCGACCAGCAGAATGAAGCGTTTGGCCTCGTTGCGGCGTGAATAGTCCAACACCGGAACATCATCGATGAACAAGGTCGGATAGTGCTTCACGATGGCGATATAGTCCGAGGCACCAAGCGGCTTCGAACAGAGCGCATCGAAAGTGAAGCGTGCCGCACCATGCACGGCACGGGCGACCTCGATGTCGCGCCCCTTGATGCGGATGACATCCGGCTTTTCATGCGCACCGTCCTTTTGCGCCACCCAGGCCGCCTCCATGCGCTTGGTCGTCTCAGAACCCAGCGGTGACAGATAGACCGGCTGGCGGTCGAGCTTTTCGAGGCGGTAATCGGTGCGCGAATCGAGATTGATCACATCGACATGCTGCTTGAGAATATCGATGAAGGGCAGGAAAAGCTGCCGGTTCAGTCCGTCGCGATAAAGATTGTCCGGCGCAACGTTGGACGTCGCCACCAACACCACTCCACGCGCGAACAAGGCACTGAACAGGCGCGACAGGATCATCGCATCGGCAATATCCGTCACGGTGAATTCGTCGAAACACAGCACCCACGCCTGTTGGCTCAAGGCATCGGCGACCGGCGGGATCGGATCGTCCTGCTTGGTCTCGCCACGCTTCAACGCCTGACGATGCGCATAGATGCGCTCGTGCACATCGGCCATAAAATCATTGAAATGCGCGCGACGTTTGCGTTCCACCGGAAGAAGCGAAAAGAACATGTCCATCAGCATGGTCTTGCCGCGCCCGACCTCGCCGTGCACGTAAAGCCCCTTGATGACGCTCGTTGCCTCCTTGCGCTTGCCGAACAGCCAGCCGAGCGCGCTCGACTTGCGTGACAGGCGTTTGGTGCAGATTTCCTCGATCAGCCGGTCATAACGGACGGTGAGTTCGAGTTGAGCAGGATCGGCTTCCACATCGCCCGCCACGACCATCGCATCGTAATGTTCGCGGACGGAGGGGAAGGCTTTCAGATTACCGTCGAAAGACATGATTGCTTCCGTTCAACCTTTCAATTGCAAAAACGGCGGACCATCTCGCGATGATCCGCCTGTCTTTAAGCGAAAGAATGTCTTAGCGCGAAAGCGACACGGCCTGCCCGCCTGAAGTCTGTCCGTCGAAGCGGCTCTGTCCCGAAGAATAGAGCGACGCGACGGTGCCGCCATTCGCATCATAGAGAACGAGCTGCTTGCCGTTGACGGCCCAGGAAGCGAGATTGCCGAGTTCGCCCGGGCAACGCAGCGGACCAGCGCGATAGCCCTGACCATACTTGGTCTGCGGCGTCGCGATCTTGCAGCTCTGGCCGCCAAGCGATGCGTTCCAGACACCGGCGACGGAGCCTGGCGTCAGATCAGGCGCGGATGCCGGCGGCAGGCTTGCAACCTGTGTGCCGGGCTGTGCATTCGGATCCGTGGTCGGAGCCGTCGGGAACTGCGAAGCATTAGGAGAATTAAGGTTGCCCTTCTGCACCGAGCCTGCCGGAGCCGCATTCACGGGCGGCGGTGGCGGTGGTGGCGAAACCGTATCGAGATTGCCGAACCGGGAGCTCTGGCACCCGGCCAGGACAATGCCAGCCGCCGCGAGGCTGAGCAGACTTGCTTTCGAAATTCCCATCTGGTTCTCCATTTCCGCATTTCTCATCAGGGGTGGGGATGCCCCGGACTTCCTACCGAAGCCCTGCAATGTGACAATATTGGACCGATAAAATGGCTATATGGTTAAAAAAGCAACACCGGCACCTGTCATTTTTGCCCCCCAAACCCTTCAAGAATGCTTGAAACCGCTTAATAATCTTGAAACTGGGACAGGAAGGCCACAGTTTCTCCGATATTGGCGCCTCTCCTGCGCGAACATCCGGGCCGCAACTTTTCGCAATCTGTCGCGGGTACTGGCAATTTGCGGGCTTTTCCGCCATATAGACGCTAATTGTCCCATAGGCTTTATCGACCAAAGCCACAGGAAAACGGAACCACGATAGTTATGGCCACCAAGGCAGCCTTCGCCAAGATGAACGGGCTCGGCAATCAGATCATCGTTGCCGACATGCGCGGTCGCGCGGACCGGATAACGCCTGAAGCTGCGATCCGTCTTGCAGGCGACAGCGAAACCGCCTTCGATCAGATCATGGCGATCCACGATCCGCGCACGGCGGGAACCGACAACTATATTGCGATCATCAATTGCGACGGCACGGAAGCGCAGGCTTGCGGCAACGGCACACGCTGCGTCGTTCAGGCGCTGGCCGCCGAGACCGGTCGGCAGGCCTTTACTTTTGAGACCCGCGCCGGAATTCTGACCGCGACCGAACACGAACACGGCCTGATTTCAGTCGATATGGGCAAGCCGCGCTTCGATTGGCAGGACATTCCGCTTGCCGAGGAATTTCGCGATACGCGCATGATCGAACTGCAGGTCGGCCCCATCGACGCGCCGGTTCTGCATTCGCCGTCGGTTGCATCCATGGGCAACCCGCATGCAATCTTCTGGGTCGACCGTGATGTCTGGTCCTATGAGCTGGAAAAATTCGGACCGCTTCTGGAACATCATCCGATCTTTCCGGAGCGCGCCAATATCTCCATAGCCCATGTCACCTCGCCCGAGACAATCGATCTGCGCACATGGGAGCGCGGTGCAGGTCTGACCCGCGCCTGTGGTTCCGCCGCCTGCGCCGCCGCCGTATCGGCAGTGCGCACGCGCCGCACCGGGCGCACAGTCACCGTCAATGTTCCCGGTGGCCCGCTCAGGATCGAATGGCGCGACGACGATCATGTCATGATGACCGGCCCCGCCGAATGGGAATTTTCAGGCACTTTCGATCCTGCGTCCGGCGAATGGAGCCGCGACGCCCAGAATGACAAGCCAACTGACAGGGGTGCAGCCTGATGTCGGTGGAAGTCGTAACATTCGGATGCCGTCTCAACACCTATGAATCAGAGGTGATGAAACGCGAAGCCGATGCCGCCGGACTTGGCGAATTGAAGGATGGCGCGATCATCTTCAACACCTGCGCCGTGACGGCAGAAGCCGTGCGACAGGCGCGTCAGGCGATCCGCAAGGCCCGCCGTGAAAACCCGGAAGCCCGCATCATCGTCACCGGATGCGCAGCACAGACCGAAGCGGACAATTTTGCCGCCATGGACGAAGTCGACCTCATTCTTGGCAATGAGGAAAAACTGAAATCCAATTCCTACCGGATGCTGCCGGATTTCGGCGTCAACCAGTTCGAGAAAGTGCGTGTCAACGACATTATGGAAGTGCGCGAAACCGCAAGCCATATGGTCGATGCCATCGAAGGTCGCGCGCGCGCTTTCGTGCAGGTGCAGAATGGCTGCGATCATCGCTGCACCTTCTGCATTATTCCCTATGGTCGTGGTAATTCCCGCTCCGTTCCGATGGGCGCGGTGGTGGATCAGGTCAAGCGCCTTGTCGGCAACGGTTATGCCGAAGTGGTGCTGACCGGCGTGGACATGACCTCCTACGGTCCCGATCTTCCGGGAAGCCTGCGTCTCGGCAAGCTGGTGAAGACTGTTCTCAACCAGGTGCCGGATTTGCGGCGCCTGCGTCTTTCCTCCATCGATTCCATCGAAGCCGATGACGATCTGATGGATGCGATTGCCAATGAAAAGCGCCTGATGCCGCATCTGCATCTGTCGCTACAGGCGGGCGACGACATGATCCTGAAGCGCATGAAGCGCCGCCACTTACGCGACGATTCGATCCGCTTCTGCGAAACAGTACGTGGGCTTCGTCCTGACATCGTCTTCGGCGCGGACATCATCGCCGGTTTCCCCACCGAAACCGAAGACATGTTCCGGAATTCGCTGAAGATCGTCGAGGAATGCGGACTGTCCCACCTGCACGTCTTCCCCTACAGCGCACGCGAAGGCACCCCCGCCGCCCGTATGCCGCAGGTGCGGCGCGAAATCGTCAAGGAACGTGCGGCACGCCTGCGCGCGGAAGGCGACCGCGCTTATGAAAAACACCTCGGCGCGCTGAATGGCACCTTGCAGCGCCTTCTCGTCGAGAAGGAAGGTATTGCGCGCACCGAAGGCTTTACACTGGCATCGGTGGACAGCGGTGCACCGGGCGAAATCATCGAACGTATCGTGACAGGGCATGACGGTGAAAAACTCCTCACCCGTCAGGCAGAGCCGCAAGCGGCTTAAAGCTTAAGGGCATCAGATTTCATGGCAATGGGTTTCATCAAGAAAATGTTCTCCTTCGGCAAGAAGGAGGTCGAAGAAAAACCAGTCGAACAACCGGCTCCCGATGCCGTGGAAACGGCTTTAGAAACACAACTTCCTGAAACCGTCGAAGCGCCCAAAGAAATCGAAACAGCCGTCGTTGAAGTGGTCGTTTCCGAACCGGAAGTGCCAGTGATCGCCAGCGAGCCTGAGCCGATTGATGCGCCTGCGTCTGAAACGGTTGAGGAAGAAAAGACTGAACCGGAGCATCCGGTTGCCGAGATCGAAATCCCGATTGAACAGCCTCCGGTGATGGAACCAATCGCGGTCGAAGCACCTGCGCCAGAGCCTGCTATTGAACCCGTTGTCGAACCCGAGTCGGAACCTGCTGTCGAACTCGAACAGCCCGAAGTCGCAAAAGCTCCTGATGCACCTGTGGTAGAGGAAGCGGTCGAACCTGCACCTCAGCCGGAACCAGTGAAGCCCAAGAAGGTCAAAGTCGCCAAGGCCGTCGAGGAACATAAGGAAGAAGCGCCGGTTGAGGCAGCGCCTGAGCCAAAGCTGTCCTGGTTCGAGCGTCTGCGTCGCGGCCTGCTCCGTTCATCGAATTCATTGAGCGAATCCATCGGCGGCATTTTCACCAAGCGCAAGCTCGATGACGACACGCTGCAGGATCTCGAAGACGTGCTGATCCAGGCTGATCTCGGGCTTGAAACCGCCATGCGCGTGACCGATGCACTTGCCTCGGGTCGCTACGGCAAGGACGTGACGGGCGAGGAAGTGCGCACCATCATGGGCGCGGAAATCGAAAAGGTTCTAGGCCCGGTGGCAAAGCCGCTGGAGCTTGACCTGTCACACAAGCCGCATGTCATCCTCGTGGTCGGCGTCAACGGCACCGGCAAAACCACCACCATCGGCAAGCTTGCCGCAAAGCTTACCGCAGGCGGCCTCAAGGTCATGCTGGCGGCAGGCGACACATTCCGCGCAGCAGCAATCGAGCAGTTGCATATCTGGGGCGAGCGCACCGGTTCGCCGGTCGTGTCCTCCAAGCTCGGCGCCGATGCGGCAGGGCTTGCCTATGATGCATGGGAAAAGGCCAAGGAAGCCGGCAGCGACGTTCTCATTATCGATACGGCAGGGCGGTTGCAGAACAAGGCCGAACTGATGGACGAGCTTGCAAAGATCGTGCGCGTTCTGGGCAAGCATGATCCGGAAGCGCCGCATACGGTGCTGCAGACACTTGATGCCACCACCGGCCAGAATGCCCTTAATCAGGTCGAAATTTTCAAGAGTATTGCCGGTGTCAACGGTCTGGTCATGACCAAGCTTGACGGCACGGCACGGGGCGGCATTCTTGTCGCCATCTCGGCCAAGCATAAACTGCCGATCTATTTCATTGGCGTCGGCGAAGGTGTCGACGATCTGGAACCCTTTGCGGCCAAGGATTTTGCCCGCGCCATCGCAGGAGTTGCCTGATGGAGCATCCCGTTTTCGAACGCGATCCGTCACAGAAAAGCGAAGCCGAACGCCGGGAAGTCCCGCCGCTGCTCAAGCTGGCGCTGGAACTGGGACCGCTTCTGGTGTTCTTCTTTGCCAATGCGCGTGGCGAAATGCTGATCGAGCGTTTTCCGGTGCTGGCGTCCATCGGCGCACCGATCTTTCTGGCAACGGCACTATTCATGGGCGCGACCGTAATCGCGCTCGCCATTTCATGGACAATGACGCGCACCCTGCCCATCATGCCGCTTGTCTCCGGCATCGTCGTGCTGGTGTTCGGAGCGCTGACGCTCTGGCTGCACAACGACACCTTCATCAAGATGAAGCCCACCATCGTCAACACGCTGTTTGGTGCGATCCTGCTCGGCGGGCTCTTCTTCGGCAAGTCCCTGCTCGGCTATGTGTTTGATTCGGCCTTCCGTCTCGATGCCGAAGGCTGGCGAAAACTGACGCTGCGCTGGGGGCTGTTCTTCATCTTCCTCGCCGTGGTCAACGAGGTTGTCTGGCGGAATTTCACGACCGATGCCTGGGTATCGTTCAAGGTGTGGGGCATTATGCCCATCACCATTGTCTTCACGCTTTTACAAATGCCGCTTATCCAGAAGCATTCACTGACGGAAGACAACAAGACCGCATCATAACGGGAGGACGGACACCATGAACGGGATCGCAGCACGGCTTGAAATCGAACAGTTCATCTGCCGCAGCGACAATTACGGCGCCCTCATCCACGATCCCCAAAGTGCACTGACAGCATCCATCGATGCGCCCGATGCAGCGGCGATCGAGGCCGCGCTGAAACGGCGCGGCTGGACGCTCGATTTCATCTTCACAACGCATCACCATCTCGATCACGTCGAGGGCAATGATGCGCTGAAGGCGAAATACGGCGTCAGCATCATCGGCCCCAAGGCCGAAGAAACAAAGATTCCCGGCATCGACCGCACGGTGAAGGACGGCGACGAATTCACCTTCGGGCTCTTCCGCGTCAAGACCATCGCGACGCCCGGCCATACGGCGGGCGAAGTGTCCTATTACCTTCCCGATGCGAAAGCCGTCTTCACGGGCGATACGCTGTTCGCGCTTGGTTGCGGGCGGCTTTTCGAGGGAACGCCGCTCACCATGTTCCAGTCATTGCAGAAGCTGGTTGCGCTTCCCGGCGACACGGCGGTTTATTGCGGTCATGAATATACCGAAAGCAATGCCCGATTTGCGCTGACCATCGACCCCGCCAATTCCGCCCTCAAGGAGCGTGCCGCCGAGATTGCGCGGCTTCGCGCCGCCGATCGCATGACATTGCCATCAAGCATTGCGCTTGAAATGGCGACCAATCCCTTCCTGCGCTGGCATGATGCAGGCATTCGCAGCCGCCTCGGCCTGCAGGATGCACCCGACGAAGCCGTGTTTGCCGAAATCCGAAAGCGCAAGGATATGTTCTGACATATGCTATTGCTATTGCTATTTGAGAGCGCGAATCGTTCCACAGTTCGAGGATAGAAGAATGACGGTGTTTTCCCGTTTCAAGATTGCAGGCTGCGCCGTTTTCCTCGGCCTTTTCCCCATTGGCCTTTCTCTTGTCGCCGTGCCCGTTTCCACAAGCGTCGCGTTTGCCGACGACCTGCTTGATGTCGCACCGAAGCAGACGCCTGCCGAAATCAACAATTTCAAGCTGAGCGAAGATTTCCTGTCGCGCATGGAAAAAGTGCAGGAACAGCTGGGTGGCATGGAACTTTCAGCGACCGAAGAAGAAGGACAGGATGCCACACCTTCCTTCGACAAGATGGTGAAGAGCGTCGAATCCCGTCCGCAGGTCGTGGAAGTGCTCAAGGCCCAGAACATCACGCCGTCCGATTATATCCTCGGCTATTTCGCCCTGATGAGCAGCCTTGCAGCAGCTGATGCCGAAAGCGAGCCGCAGTTGGTTGATGAGTTGAAGGACATCAATCCCGAGCACCTCGCTTTTGGCAAGCAATATAGCGAACGCATCCGCGTTCTGATCGGCGAGTAACACGGCTCGAAGGAAGAGACACGAACCGGCGGTTTCGCCGGTTCTTTTGTTTTATCGCACCGGTTGCCTCAGAAGCCGCAAAGCATTGATTGTCACAAGAACGGTGGCACCGGTATCGGCCAGAATTGCGGGCCAGAGGCCTGTAATACCCAGCACGGTGGTCACCAGAAAGACAGCCTTCAATCCGAGCGCTATGGCAATATTCTGATGGATATTGCGCATGGTTCGCTTGGAAAGGTCGACCATCGCTGCCACATCGCCAACCCGGCCATGCAGAACCGCAGCGTCCGCCGTTTCCAGCGCCACATCCGTACCGCCGCCCATGGCGATGCCGACATCGGCTGCAGCAAGGGCCGGCGCATCGTTGATGCCGTCACCAACCTTGGCGACGATCAGACCTTCTTTACGCAACTCGCCGACAATACGCTGCTTGTCTTCCGGCAGAAGCTCAGCCCGCACTTCGATCCCGAGATCGCGTCCGATTGCTTCCGCCGTGCGGCGATTGTCACCGGTCAGCATGACGGTGCGAATATTGGCCGCTTTCAATTCCTGCAAACCGGCAATGGCATCAGCGCGCGGTTCATCACGCATGGCGATTGCACCGGCAATCTTGCCATTAGCGACAAGGACAGAAACGGTCTTGCCTTCGTCGTTGCAGGCGGCAATGCGGCTCGCCAGTGCATCCGGAATGGCCGCAATATCATTGGCGGCGCGGCGCGACCCCAGAAACAGGTCCATTTCGCCAACCGCCCCAGACACACCCTTGCCGCCATGGGCCTTGCCCTGCGTGATGACAGACAGTTTCAGGCTGCGCTGTTCTGCAGCACCGACAATCGCCAGCGCCAGCGGATGGCTTGAGCCCGCATCCAGAGACGCGGCAAGACGCAGCACTTCATCCTCGGACAAGTCGCCTGCAAGAACATCTGTCACCTTCGGCTTGCCTTCGGTCAGCGTGCCGGTCTTGTCGAAACAGGCCGCCGTGATCTTGCCGATGGTTTCCAGCACAGCGCCGCCCTTCATGAGAAGGCCGCGCCGGGCACCCGACGACAGAGCCGCTGCAATTGCAGCAGGCGTGGAAATGACCAGCGCACAGGGGCAACCGATCAGAAGGATCGCAAGACCCTTGTAAACCCATTCATTCCAGTCACCACCCGCAACAAGCGGCGGCAGAATGGCGACGAGCGCCGCCACAACCACAACGCCCGGCGTGTAATAGGTCGAGAAACGATTGATGAAACGTTCGGTCGGCGCCTTGGCTTCCTGCGCTTCCTCGACCAGCCGCACAACCCGGGCGATGGTGTTGTCCTGCGCGGCAGCCGTGACCCGGACCCGCAACACACCATCACCATTGATCGTGCCAGCAAAAACCGTGTCGCCTTCGGCCTTCCCGACCGGGGTGCTTTCACCGGTGACCGGCGCTTCATCGACAGCGCTCTCGCCCGTCAGGATTTCACCATCCGCAGGCATACGGTCGCCGGGGCGCACGGAAATCACATCGCCGACCGCCAGACTGTCGGCGGCAACTTCCGTGGTCGCACCATTTCTCTCAAGGAAGGCAGTCTTCGGCACCAGCGCAGTCAGGGATTGAATGCTGGCACGCGCCTTACCTGCAGCAACGCCTTCCAGAAGCTCACCGACCAGAAACAGAAAAACGACGGCTGCAGCTTCCTCGGTTGCGCCGATAAACATTGCGCCGATGGCGGCAATCGTCATCAGCATCTCGATGGAGAATGGCGTGCCGTTGATGGCCGCCATATAGGCACGCTTGGCAATCGGCACGAGACCGATCAGCATCGCAGCCGTGAAGGCCCAAAGCGCGATGGACGGATAAAGATGTCCGACAATATAGGCCGCGACCAGCCCGCCGCCACAGGCCAGCATCATCTGGCCCTTTTTCGAACGCCACCACGGCAGCGGCTTTGTCGGCGCGGTCGCCTTTGGTGCAGAACCGGCCCCGGGCACAACGGTTGTGGCAAGGGCAGTCTTGTAGCCCAGTGCCGTCACTTTGCCGGCGATTTCGTCGCTCTTCGCCGTTCCATCATGATTGACGGTCATTGCGCCATTGGTCACGGAAACGGACACATCCGTCACGCCGGACAGGCGCCGTACGGCAGTATCGATCTTGGCCGCACAGGATGCACAATCCATGCCATCGACCTGAAAGCGGAAACTGTTGGAGGTTACAGCAATAACCTCGTCGTGGGCTTCATGATTGTGTTCATGGGCGTGATCGTGATGATCATGATGGCCGCCGCACGCACCGTGGTCGTGGTCGTGGTCGTGGTCGTGGTCGTGGTGAGAATGATCGTGCGAATGCTCATGCTTCGCCAGTGCTTTTTCCTTGACGGTTTTTTCGGGAGCCATCGGCTCCACACTATAGCCGAGGCTACGCACCTTGCTTGCGATCTTGTCAAGATCGCCTGTTCCATCATGGCTGACGGTCATCGTGCCTGCCGTGACAGAGACGGACACATCCTCGATACCGCGCACGCGCCGCACGGCAGTATCGATCTTGGCTGCGCAGGATGCGCAATCCATGCCGTCGATGCGAAAGCGAATCTGGTTCAATGTTTCACTCATGATCTGCTCTTTTCAGCACTGCTCTTGAATTGTGTTGAGCAAGGTCTACATCCTCTAGTGACTAGAGGAGCAAGCGGAAAATGATCATGAATGTATCGATCGGAGAAGCATCAAAAGCGAGCGGCGTCAAAGTGCCGACGATTCGTTATTACGAGCAGATCGGCCTGCTACCCTCACCGCCGCGCACTGATGGCAATCGCCGCCTCTATGACCGGCAGGATGTCCAGCGGCTGCTTTTCATTCGCCACGCACGCGATCTGGGTTTCGAGGTGGATGCGATCCGCACGCTTCTTGATCTTCAGGATAATCCCGACCAATCATGTTCGGCGGCCGATGCCATTGCACGCGCACGCTTGAGCGATGTCGAACACCGCATCGCAAAACTGCTATCGCTTAAAACCGAACTGCAGCGCATGCTGGAATGCACTGCACATGGCCGCATCGACCAGTGCCGCGTGATCGAAATCCTCGGCAACCATGAGGAATGCGTGCACCCGAAGCATTAACTGGGACCGGCTGCCGGTCAGTTCACCTTGGAAAAACGGGTGGCTTCGATCTTGAGCGTGCCGATCTGCGTGCCGATTCGCGCCACGACGGGCGCATAGATGCCCGAATTGCCGAGCGATGCGAAGGAAATCGTGATCCGGCTGCGATTGCTCAGATAATCGATAGCCTTCTTGCCCTTCTGATATCCGGAAATCGGAACGAACTTTGCCGAGCAGACGACCGATTCGCCGGTAAAGCCGTCGGTCGTGAACGATTCGGTGCCATTGAAGGAAAGCTTGATCTCCGCGCGGGTCTGACCGTCGAAAACGCTCAGCGACCGGTCACAGACCGCCCGACCGCTCTTTGCAGGTATCATGAGCGCGCTCAGCGGATCGCTCACATTGAGAAGGTCCTGCGGTGATGTTTCCACCCACGGGTCGCGCTTTTTCACCGGAGGCTGGTTTTCTGCCGCGACGACATTGCCATTGGCGAAGCGGATCGTCGTGCTCTTGTTCTTGCGGCCATGCTTATAGGCGAGATCGAAGCTCTTCGGCACGACCTTGCCCCCAACGGCGCTCCCGGTAACGTGCACGGTGCCGTCCGTATCGTCGAACACACGCGCCAGACCGGAAGTCAGAAAACGGCCATTGAGATTGTAATTGGCGCCATTGACCGTGGTTTCTATGGCAGACCGCGCAATCGAAAGTCCGAAAATGGAAATATCGTATTCGGTCCGATAAAGATCGTTGGCCCTGGCCGGCCCGCTAGCAATCGTTAATCCCGCAAAGATCAGGCCCGCAAAGGTCAACACACCATAATGCGCCAGCCGCTGCCAGACGGGCTTCAACTCATGCGACGGTTCGATCATGCGCGCATTCCTTTCGCTAAAGCACGTCGTGGAAGAGAGAGACCGTTTTCCATAAAGACATGCGTAAAGACAAAAACTCAAAGCAAATTCGCTTTATCCTATCTTGCGACTTGTTTTTCGCCTGGTCGTCTCCTGATGGTTTTCAACCACATTGAAACGCCCAAAAGTTGCGTGGGATTCTTCGATACAGTATCTGTGTAAGCCAAGCAAAACTGGCGAAGTTATGATCGCAAGCTTTCGTGAAGACCGTGCGAAAGCCGGAAAACCGCGTCTTTGCGCGATGGATACGGAATCTCACTTGACTGCAACGGCTGCTGTCACTATAGAAACGCGACTTTCCCAATAGGCCGCCTGTCCGAGATCGCGCGCCAGCAGCATCAAACTGCGTTGATTGCTTGAATTCGGACATTCGGGTCGGGGCCTGAAGAACGTAATTGAAGGTGAGACCAAAATGTCCCGCGCTTGTGAATTGACCGGCAAGTCGGTCCAGTACGGCAACAATGTCAGCCACGCGAACAACAAGACGCGTCGCCGCTTTCTGCCGAACCTCTGCAATGTTACGCTGATGTCCGAAACGCTCGGCCAGAGCTATCGCCTGCGCGTTTCCGCCAACGCTCTGCGTTCGGTTGAACATCGCGGCGGTCTCGATGCGTTCCTCGTCAAGTCTGACGACAAGGAACTTTCGCAGCGCGCTCGCCTGCTGAAGCGTCAGATCGCAAAGAAGCAGGCTGAAGCAGCAGTCGCTGCCTAAGCTTCCGGCCAAAAATTTCGACAAAAAAGGCCGGCTTTTGTCGGCCTTTTTTGCTGGTTCCATCACCCAGGATAAAAAAATGTCAATCGAGACACCTTCTTATTCCCGGCTTATGCCTGCGATACTGGCTATGTGCGTGGCAGTTGCCGCGTCGAACATACTTGTCCAATATCCATTCCAGCATTTTGGCCTCGGTGAAGTGCTGACCTACGGCGCCTTCACCTACCCCATCGCCTTTCTGGTCAATGACCTGACGAATCGCCGCTTCGGCCCCGCTGCCGCGCGCAAGGTCGTCTATGCCGGCTTCGTGCTTGGCGTCATCATGTCGGTCTGGCTCGCCACGCCGCGTATCGCGATTGCCTCCGGCTCCGCTTTCCTTCTCGCACAGCTGATGGACATCACAGTCTTCGACCGCCTGCGTCGCAAGACCTGGTGGAAGGCTCCCTTTGCTGCCGCCATGTTCGGTTCGGTGCTCGATACAATCCTGTTCTTCTCGATTGCCTTCGCAGCCGGCTTCGCCTGGATCGACAAGCTGACCGGAATGCCCGATTCGTCGCTTGCCGAACCGGCATCCTTCCTCGGCCTTGGCGTGCCGCTCTGGGCATCGCTTGCTTTCGGCGACTTCTTCGTGAAGGTCATTATGGGAACGCTGATGCTGATCCCCTATGGCGCAATCCTCGCCGTCTTTGCCCCGACGCTTTACGCGCCAAACCGGACAAACGCTGGCTGATATTCTCGAGGATTCACGATCCGTTGAACGCAACGAAAACCGGTTTTCCTCAATAAATATCCCCTGTATGAACCGCTCTCCGACAGACCGCAGGTTTTTCCTGCGGTCTTTCTTTATCGGAACGGATTTCTATATTACGTATAGAAAGCAAAAGACGCCTGAAATTATTCAAGCGTCGGCTTTCCTCTTTCGGTTTGACTATATTTATATTTAGGTAAGGATTGATTAGATGTCCTTGAATAAGGAAAAGCTTCCACTCGTCATTATTACCGGCGCAAGCTCAGGCATTGGCCTTGCCACTGCAAAAATGTTTGCCCATCGCGGTCATCCATTGCTGCTTCTGGCGCGCCGACTGGACGCGATGGAAAAGCTCAACCTGCCAGACACGCTCTGCAAATCCGTCGACGTCACTGACCGGAAGGCGCTTGTGGCAGCCGTCCAGGAAGCCGAAGCCAAGTTCGGTCCTGCCGATGCTATCATCAATAATGCCGGTGTGATGTTGCTGGGTGAAGTGAGCAAGCAGAACCCGGATGAATGGGACCGGATGCTGGAGGTCAATGTCAAAGGCCTTCTCAACGGCATTCATGCTGTCTCGGCTGGCATGGCTGCGCGCAAGCACGGCACAATCATCAACATCAGCTCGGTGGCTGGCCGCAAGACCTTCGCCAATCATGTCGCCTATGTTGGCACGAAGTTCGCCGTGCACGGCATGTCGGAAAACCTGCGCGAAGAACTTTCGCCACATAATGTCCGTGTCGTGACGATCGCGCCGGGCGCCGTGGAAACGGAACTTCTGAGCCATACCAGCGACGCCGGTATCAAGGCCGGTTACGAAACATGGAAGAAAGAAATGGGCGCGCCCGTGCTTTCAGCCGACGATGTGGCTCGCGCCATTCTCTATGCCTATGAACAGCCCCAGGGCGTGTGCATACGCGAAATCGTTCTGGCTGCAACCAAACAGCAGGCATGAAAAAGGGCGCTTCAAGCGCCCTTTTCTATTCCTGATTTTATCGTCCGCCAGCGCGGCGCTGTCGCCCGCCCGAGGCTGCAGCACCCTGCTCCTCGAACAGCGAGGCGAGCTGCTCCGTCATCGCGCCTGCCAGTTCTTCCGCATCAACTATGGTGACAGCACGCTGATAATAGCGCGTGACATCATGGCCGATACCGATTGCAATCAACTCCACCGGAGAGCGTGTTTCGATCTCTTCAATCACGGCGCGCAGATGGCGTTCGAGATAGTTGCCCGGATTGACGGAAAGTGTCGAATCGTCGACGGGGGCGCCGTCCGAGATCATCATCAGGATCTTGCGTTGCTCGGGACGCGCCAGCAGCCGCTGATGCGCCCAGATCAGCGCCTCACCGTCGATATTTTCCTTGAGCAGGCCTTCGCGCATCATCAGGCCGAGATTGCGCCGTGCCCGCCGCCAGGGCGCATCGGCGCTCTTGTAGACGATATGGCGCAGATCATTGAGGCGACCCGGATTGGCAGGCTTGCCGCGTCCAAGCCACGCTTCGCGTGACTGGCCACCCTTCCACGCCTTGGTGGTGAAACCGAGAATCTCCACCTTCACACCGCAACGCTCCAGCGTGCGGGCCAGAATGTCCGCACAGGTCGCGGCGACCGTGATCGGACGACCACGCATGGAGCCGGAATTGTCCAGAACCAGCGTCACGACCGTATCGCGAAAATCCGTATCGCGCTCCTGCTTGTAGGAAAGCGGCTGCGTCGGATCAATGACGATGCGTACCAGACGGGCCGAATCGAGATAGCCCTCTTCCAGATCGAAATCCCAGGAGCGATTCTGCTGCGCCATCAGGCGGCGCTGCAAGCGGTTGGCCAGTCGCCCCACCACACCCTGCAGATTGGCAAGCTGCTTGTCGAGGAAGCTGCGAAGGCGGTCTAGTTCCGCCTCGTCGCAAAGATCAACCGCTTCAACCTCTTCATCGAACTCTCGCGTGAAGACCTTGTAGTCGACATGTTCGGCAAAATTGGCGAAAGGCTGGTTCGGACGGCGTGTATCGCCCGGCGTTTCCGCGTCGATATCGTCGCTGTCATCCATGTCGTCGGCAGAAGCATCGGCGGCGTCCATTTCGCCCTGCTCGCCTTCATCGCTCGAACTGTCGGATTCTTCGCTTTCAGCGGAATCGGAACCTTCCTGGCTCTCGTCGCCACCTTCCTCGTTCTCGTCGGAATCCGGCGTCTGCTCGTCGTTCTGCTCTTCTTCGTCGCTCGGTTCTTCCTGCGACAGCTCCTCCGCCATATCCATGGAGGCGAGCATGTCACGCACCGTGCGCGCAAAGGCCTGCTGGTCTTCGAGATTGTCGCCAAGCCGCGCAATGTCGGCCGCAGCCTTCTGCTCGATCCACTCCCGCCACAGCTCGAGCACCTGTCCGGCTTCGGCAGGGGCGGACCGTCCGGTCAGCTTTTCACGCAGCAGAAGCGATACAGCTTCCTCAAGCGGCGCATCTTCCTTGGCGGTAACTGCAGAGAAATTGGCTTTCGAATATTTGTCCGCAAGCATGGTGGTGAGATTATCCGCCATGCCTGCCATGGCGCGGGCGCCGATGGCTTCCACACGCGCCTGCTCGACAGCGTCGTAAATCGCGCGCGCCTGCTTTCCTTCCGGAGCAAGGGCCGCGTGAATGCGCGGATTATGACGTGCCTGACGCAGCGCCATGGAATCGCCGAGGCCACGGGTGACGGCGATATCGTGCGCAGTCGGGCGCTTCGGCAGATCGGGAAGACGGGCGCGATTGGCGCTTAATGCCGGGCGGTCGTTGGTGAACGCCACTTCCAGCTCATGCTCACCGGAAATGGCACGGACACAAGCCGTTAGAGCGCGCTTGAACGGTTCGGAATCCACCGGTCCCGGTTTACGCTCGCGCGAATTATCGCCTATTCCTGACTTCTGGCCCGACATATGCCTATCCTGACTTCGCTTTCAAGCAAGGGCGAAGCTCATCGCCCCCGCATCAGACAGTGCGCTGCCGCCGGACATGCTCAGGCGGCAGGCTTCTTCCGCATCAAGCGAGAACGATATTCGCTGCCGATTCGGGCAGCTCTACGCCGAAAGCGCGCTGATAGAACTCGGCCACGATCGGGCGTTCCAGTTCGTCGCACTTGTTGAGGAAGGTCAGGCGGAAGGCAAAGCCGACATCGTTGAAGATCGCGGCGTTTTCGGACCATGTGATGACCGTACGCGGGCTCATGACGGTCGAGAGATCGCCATTGATGAAGGCCTGACGGGTCATGTCGGCCACGCGCACCATCTTGTTCACAATCTCGCGGCCTTCGGCATTCTGGTAATGCTTGGCCTTGGCGAGAACGATATTCACTTCATTGTCGTGCGGCAGATAGTTCAGCGTCGTCACGATGGACCAGCGGTCCATCTGCGCCTGGTTGATCTGCTGGGTGCCGTGATAGAGGCCGGTCGTGTCACCGAGGCCGACGGTGTTGGCAGTGGCGAACAGACGGAAAGCCGGATGCGGATGGATAACGCGGCTCTGGTCGAGCAGGGTCAGACGGCCCGAAGTTTCCAGAATGCGCTGGATCACGAACATCACGTCCGGACGACCCGCATCATATTCGTCGAAAACGAGAGCCACATTGTGCTGATAGGCCCAGGGCAGGATGCCGTCCTTGAATTCGGTGACCTGCATGCCGTCTTTCACGACGATGGCATCCTTGCCGACGAGATCGATACGGCTGACATGGCTGTCGAGGTTGACGCGCACGCAAGGCCAGTTGAGGCGGGCTGCGACCTGTTCAATATGGGTCGACTTACCGGTGCCGTGATAACCGGAAACCATCACGCGGCGGTTATAGGCAAAGCCTGCAAGGATCGCGAGCGTCGTCTGACGGTCGAAAAGATAATCCGGATCAAGCTCCGGCACATAGGAGTCGCCTGCCGCATAGGCTGGCACCGTCATGTCGGAATCGATCCCGAACACTTCGCGCACCGAAACCGTTGTATCCGGCAAATTGGCTATATCCCGCTCAACCTTGTTCATCATGCCTCCAGAGCGGCAGGCAGCGACCGGCCGCGAATTAATACCGGCAAGCTACCGACCGGCAACTTTCACCCGTGGGCATGTTTTTCCGGCGAGCCGGACGGTATGCCCCTTCCGTAATTCGTTGCGGGCATCCGTGCTTGCGTCCACGCAATCGCGCGGCAGAAGAATGTCCGTCGGAGCTGTCGGCGACAGCCCCATAGTCGGCCTTTCAGACCCAAACAGGCTTTAGCAAAAACCTGCCTGCTTGAGCAATTGATAAGCCTGAATAACATCGCGAAATCTTTCTTCCGATCCGCGATCACCACCATTCGCATCGGGATGGTGCTGTTTTACCAGCTCTTTATAGCGCGCCTTGATCTTATCGCCAGTCGAATTTGGTTCAAGACCGAGTGTCGCCAGCGCCTTTATCTCGAGCGTACGCGGCTTGCGCTGCGCTTTCTGGCCCGGCGCATGTCCCTTGGCTTCCTTGAAAAGGTTGAAGGGATCGCGGATGCGGTTGTGATAGGAAGCCGAACCGGAACGTACCTTCGCCATGTCCGGCGACGTGCGCGGCTTGGCGGTGGAGTTCGCCGTCGTCGACCATGTCGGTCGATGACCCGTGATCGCATCCTTCTGGAATTTCGCGATGTCGCCATCCGAAAGACCAGAGAAGTAATTGAAATTCTTGTTATATTCCCGCACGTGATCAACACAGAAGCGGAAATATTCACCTTCGCGCATGCGTCCGACAGGCGCGCGATGCGTGCCTGGCTTGTCACACCCGTCCCACTGGCAGCAAGGCCCCGAAGCCTTCGCTTCCGCGGTCTTCTTGGGCTTGATGCGGATACTGTCGAAAAATTTTGAGTTCGTTGTCATCGAATCGAATTATGCGGATTATGAGTTGCTGAACAAGAATTGACATTTCGTCCGGTCTGGCTTTTGGCCATTTCAACTGGGCGAAATTTTGAAGCAGGTTGCTTTCCTGTGCGGATTTGCCCCACCTTTTGCTGCCGAAGCAACGTTATATGAGGCACAGCGTCTATATGGGGAGAAGTGGTCCAAATGTCCATTCACAATAGCAAACAAAGCGCGATGGAAGCGAAACTGACCACGGCTTTCGCTCCCGAACGGCTTGAAGTCATTAATGAAAGCCATCTCCACGCCGGACATCATCACGAAGAGCGCGGCCATCATGAAGTCTATGACGGCACCGGCGAAACACACTTTCGCATCCGTATCGTTGCCCAAGCTTTTGCCGGAATGAGTCGCATTCAGCGCCACCGCGCCATTAACGAACTTTTGAAGGAAGAACTGGATAGCGGCGTCCATGCACTTGCACTGGAGCCTTCCGCTCCTGGCGAAGCAACACGGCGCTGAGCAGCTTCACGACTACCCATCACTTGGCATCCGGCCTCGACATGCCGTCCCAGACGGGAACGTCTCTTCCCCTGATCAGATCCGGCGTAAACCATGGTCTATATTACAAAGGCGCCCTTTCGGGCGCCTTTGTAATATAGACCAGATAGATCGAACTTTGCGGAGAAAAGAAATTCCAGGATAGTATCTAGTGCAAGTACCAATAGACCAGGACTGTATTTCTCTAATTATAAAGTAGGCCGTAGGCGATTTTCTCCGTAGTTTTCGTATCCAAACATAAGTCATATATAATGAATGCTACCGGATTATTAGCAGCCTTATTGTTGCGAAAAACAATGTTATAGAAGCGTATATTCTCAATAATTTCAAATGAATTTTTTTCTATTACTAGTAGTTGTATCCGAGATATATTAGACTAGAATAATATTATAATATTATGTCGTTTTATTATTACTTATATTTAATACTGAAACGCGCACAAGAAATCGGAAAAAACAACGCCAGCCCGGCCAGATTTTCCGGCCGAAAACTGGCTTTAATCTGGGATTAAAATATTCAGAAACAAAGTGTTAGGTGGAAACTGCTCCCGTGATAGCTTTCAGCGCGGCAGCGCGGCAACTATGGGCGCAGGCTTTCCATCGGCATCAAGTGGCACGATGCGCAGCCGTGTCAGGCGATTCTTTTCCTTCTTCAGGACGGAAAAGCGCTTCCCGTAAAAGGTGAAAGCCTGTTTCACTTCGGGAATGGTCTGGGTCTCATGAATGACCAGACCGGCAATCGTTGTCGCTTCCTCATCCGGCAAAGACCAGTCAAGCGCGCGGTTAATATCGCGAATCGGCAGCGATCCGTCGACAATCACCGAACCATCCGGCTGCAGGCGGACACCCTGGATTTCGATGTCGTGTTCGTCGGCAATATCGCCGACGATTTCTTCCAGAATATCTTCAAGCGTCACCAGCCCCTGCACGTCACCATACTCGTCGACGACGATGGCAATATGCGCCTTCCGGCGGAGAAACGCGTCGAGCTGGTCCTGCAACGTGGTCGTGTCGGGCACGAACCACGGCTTGCGCGCGACCTTCATGATGTCGATGCGCTTGAAATCATTGTCGACGTCGTAAAGCGCGCGCAGCAGGTCCTTGGTGTGGATAATGCCGACAATATTATCGATATCGTCGCGCCAGAGCGGCATACGTGTATGCGGGCTGGCCAGAATATCGCGCACGATCTCATCCGCCGGAGCATCGGCATTGACGGTGCCCATCGAGGTTCGGTGCACCATGACGTCGCTGACTTCCAGCTCCTTGAGGTCGAGCAGGCCGCCCAGCTGGTCACGATCTTCCTTGATGAGCGACTTGTCGCGATGCAGCACCTCGACCGCGCCGCGCAATTCCTCCTGCGGGCTCAACATGGACCGACCGGCGGCAAGATTGATGCCGCAAAGCTTCAGGATCGCGCGCACAATGCGGTTCACCGCACTGGAAATCGGGCCGAGGATCAGGACGACCAGCGACACGCCGCGTGCAACGGCAAGCGAAAACCGGTCTGGACCGGAAATCGCCCAGGATTTCGGCAGCACTTCCGCGAAGATGACCAGAATGACCGTCATTGCCAGCGTGGCATAAGCAACGCCCGCATCGCCGAACAGGTTCAAAAAGATGCTGGTGGCAATGGAGGACGCCAGAATATTGGCGAGGTTGTTGCCGATCAGAAGCGCACCGATCAGCCGGTCGCGGCGACTGATGAGGCGCTGGACCAACCCTGCGCGCTCGTCGCCATTATGTTCGAGCGTGTGCATCCGGGCTCGAGACGCCGCCGTCAGCGCCGTTTCGGACCCGGAAAAGAATGCTGAGAGAATGACGCAGAGCAGGATGATGCCGCACATAACCCAGAGCTCGAAAGCCATCCGCCTTATCCTCTTATTTCGTTTCCAGACGTTCTTTCAAAAATTCCAGCACGGCGGCCGGTGGCACGTCCTTGGCAATAAAGGACTGGCCGATGCCGCGCGTCAGGATGAAGGTGAGCGCACCACGCGCCACTTTCTTGTCCTGCGCAATATAATCCATCAGCTTTTCCGCCGGTGGCAACCCGCCCGGAACATCCGACAGCCTGTATGGCAGCCCGACGGCTTTCAGATGCGCCTCAACGCGCTCCGCATCCTCAATGCCGCACAGGTTCATCTTGACCGAGAAGCGATGGGCCAGCGCCATACCGATAGCGACACCTTCACCATGCACAAGACGGGTCGAATCGTAGCCCGTTGCCGTTTCCAGCGCGTGGCCGAAAGTATGACCGAGATTGAGAAGCGCCCGGTCACCGGTTTCGCGCTCGTCGCGCGCAACAACGGCCGCCTTGCAGCGGCAGGATTCAGCGATGGCTTGCGTCCGTGCCGCCCCGCCGGAGAAGACCTCCTGCCAGTTCTGTTCCAGCCATTCAAAAAAGTCCGGACGGTCGATCAGACCATATTTTGCAACTTCGGCATAACCGGCGCGGAATTCACGCGGGCTCAGCGTGTCGAGAACCTCCGTATCGGCCAGAACCAGCTGCGGCTGATAAAAGACACCGACGAGATTTTTACCGTGTGCCGTGTTGATCCCGGTCTTGCCACCGACCGAGGAATCCACCTGCGACAGGAGCGAGGTCGGCATCTGAACGAAATTCATACCACGCCGCACGATACCGGCGACGAAGCCCGAAAGATCGCCAACCACACCGCCGCCAAATGCCACGACCGCGTCACCGCGCTCCAGCCGCGCCGCCAGTACGGCATTGGTGACGGTTTCCAGCGCACCGAAGGATTTGGACTTTTCACCCGGCGCAACAATCACCGGCGTCACATCGATACTGGCCTTGGCGAAGCTTGCTGTCAGGCGCTCCAGATGAGCCTTGGCAACATTTTCGTCCGTCACCACCGCCACGCGCACGCCTTTCAGACGCTTCGCCAACTCCTCGCCTGCACGATCCACCAGCCCCTTGCCGATCAGAATATCGTAGGAGCGGTCGCCAAGCGACACGGGAACAGTCGTAACATCCTGGGCGATGGAAGGCGCGTTCATGCGTAGTCTCCAATACATGCGGCGAAGACATCGGCGGCTTGTTCTACCGGACCGATTATGCCTCTAATCTTTCAAGATGATCCGCCAGAACATCGAGCAGTTCCGCAGCGATCACTTCCTTCTTGTCATCCCGCGTCATCAGCTGAAGGTCGGCCAGTGCATAGACAGGATAACGTTCATTCATCAGCCGCAGCATGACGCCGCGCGGATCGCTGTTTTTCAGCAGCGGGCGGTTCTGGCGGCGCGATACGCGCTCCATCAGAATATCGATTTCCGCATTGAGCCAGACGGAAACACCTGCACGACCGATTGCCGCGCGTGTTTCGGCATTCATATAGGCCCCGCCGCCGGTGGCCAGAACCATCGGTCCGTCTTCGAGCAGGCGCATGATGACCCGACGTTCGAGATCGCGGAACTCGACCTCGCCATATGCTTCAAACAATTCAGGAATGGTCATGCGGGAAACCGCTTCGATCTCCGTATCGGCATCGCGAAACGGCAGGCCGAGCAAGGCTGCAGCCTTGCGTCCGACGGTGGATTTGCCTGCACCCATCAGCCCCACGAGTACCACGACTTTCGAACCGAGAAGATCGCGGATCAGCTCCGCTTTCTCATGTAGATTGTTTTGTTTTGTCGTACTGCTCATTGACCTCGTCCATTTGTTCCGGTTCCACATGAAAAACAGGACGACGTCAATTGCTTTGATTGGTTTTCAGGGCGTGCATGGCCGCAAGCAAGGCTTTTTTGCATGATTGGGCTCTTGTCTCCTCTTTCATTCCTTCTCCTTGCTTTCATTCCTCCTCCTTGCTTTCGTCCCCCTCCTTGCTTTCGTCCCCCTCCTTGCTTTCGTCCCCCTCCTTGCTTTCGTCCCAATGCCACAGCATAAAAGATGGATGCCTACGCTAACGCGCCTCGTTCTCTTTCTCGCCCTTGTCGCCGCCGTCGTTTATGGCGCGATGTATACACTTGCCAATTTCGTTGAGCCGGACACACGCGAGATCACCGTCGAAATACCGGCTTCGAAGCTGAAACCTGTCACGATTGCGCCTCCGCCAGCTCCCGCAGCCGAGCTTGCCCCTGCGGAGACCGCCGATACGGCGCCCCAATCGCCGCAGACACCGCAGGAGTGACGATGCGCGCATCGCTGGCGATCGAGAACTTTCTGGAAATGATGAGCGCCGAACGGGGCGCGGCGGAAAACACGCTTGAATCCTACCGGCGCGATCTTGAGGTGGTGGCAGAGGCGCTGTCGACCCGAGGCGTCAATCTTGCCGAAGCGGGAGCGGACCATATTCGCAGCGCCATTGATGCCATGGCAACGGAAGGTTTTGCCGCGACATCGCAAGCCCGGCGTCTGTCGGCGCTACGCCAGTTCTTCCGCTTTCTCTATTCGGAAGGTTATCGGCAGGACGATCCAACCGGTACGGTCGATGCGCCGAAAAAGCAGAAGCCTTTGCCGAAAATCATGAGCGTTGAGAACGTCACAAAACTACTCGACCGCGCAGCACTTGAAACCAGCGAAGAAGCGGAACCGGCAGAGCGCTTCAAGGCGCTGCGCCTTCACGCTCTCATTGAAACACTTTATGCCACTGGCATGCGCGTTTCCGAACTTGTTGGTCTGCCGGTCGGCGTCGCGCGCACCGACCACCGCTTCCTACTGGTTCGCGGCAAGGGCTCCAAGGAACGCATGGTCCCGCTTTCGCCCAAGGCACGTGAGGCGTTGCAGCGCTTTCTCGCCTTGCGGGATTCCCTGCCTGGCAGCGACGACAATCCGTGGCTTTTTCCGGCTTTTTCGGAAAGCGGCCACCTGGCGCGCCAGGTTTTTGCACGCGAACTGAAAGGGCTTGCCGCGCGGGCGGGATTGTCGGCGGCAGCCGTTTCACCGCACGTGCTCCGCCATGCCTTTGCCAGCCATCTGCTGCAGAACGGTGCCGATCTGCGTACCGTGCAGCAATTGCTCGGCCACGCCGACATTTCAACGACGCAAATCTATACGCATGTGCTGGAGGAAAGACTGCATAAGCTTGTCAGCGAGCATCATCCGCTTGCCGATTAGCCTCTGTCCGGTTATGAGAAAGTCGAAAATTTGCAAGATGAGCCAGTAGTGAATATGTAAAGCGCCGTAAAACAGCCTTTTTCAGGCTCGCAATAGCGCTAATCCCTTTGGAAAAAGCACGAACAGTCAGGCCCGATGTACAACTATCTCGACTTTGAAAAACCCGTCGCCGACCTTGAAGGCCAGATTCTTGAGCTCAAGAAGCTCGCGCAGGAACAAGGCAGCGTCGAGATGAGCGACGAGATTCGTCGCCTCGAGAAGCGTTCGGCCGATGCGCTGAAGGACATCTATCGCAAGCTGACCCCGTGGCAGAAGACGCAGATCGCCCGCCATCCGGACCGTCCGCATTGCCTGGAATATATTGACCGGCTGTTCACCGAATTCACTCCGCTCGCCGGTGACCGCAAGTTTGCCAATGACGAAGCTCTCCAGACTGGTTTTGGCCGCTTCAACGGTCAGGCCGTTGCGATCATCGGGCAGGAAAAAGGCTCTGACACCAAGACGCGCCTGAAGCACAATTTCGGCTCGGCCCGTCCGGAAGGCTATCGCAAGGCCGTCCGCATCATGGAAATGGCAGACCGTTTCCAACTGCCGCTCATCACTTTCGTCGACACGGCAGGCGCCTATCCGGGTGTCAGCGCCGAAGAACGCGGCCAGGCTGAAGCCATTGCGCGCTCGACTGCAGAATGCCTCCGACTGCGCGTTCCGGTCATCTCGATCATCATCGGTGAAGGCGGTTCTGGCGGCGCAATCGCCATTGCCGTTGCAAACCGCGTCTATATGCTTGAGCATTCTATCTATTCGGTGATCTCGCCCGAAGGTGCTGCGTCGATCCTCTGGCACGATTCCACCCGCGCCAAGGATGCCGCCTCGAGCATGCGTATCACCGCACAGGACCTGTTTGACCTGAAGGTCATTGACGGTGTCATTCCTGAACCTATGGGTGGTGCGCATCGCGGCAAGGAAGCCGTCATCGATGCGGCTGGCGATATTATCGCAGCATCGCTGCGCTCGATGAAGGATATCGACGGCGAAACGCTGAAGCAGGAACGCCGCCAGAAATTCCTCGAAATCGGCCGCAACATCTGATTTTCACCGCGAATTGGAGCGCATCCCGAAAAGTGTAATACGGTTTTCGGAATAAGATGCGCGGTTCAGAACAAAAAGAAGACCTGTCCGGGAGGCCTCGCGCCTCCCGGATTTGCATCATGCTGCAAATTCGGCCATATTGCCGACGCGCTGGATTTTAGCTATCTGAGCAAGGATTTATAAACGATACCGTAAGGTTTCGGTTTTAGAATTCGACGTTCAGGAAATTGGCTTTTGCTCATAAAGTCTCTGGCGTAGCTCTAACAGACTCGATGCGACATGAAGATCAGAACCGCAATTCTAGGCTCCGTAATGGCAACCGCGCTCCTCGCCGGCTGTCAGGGTTCGTCCGTATCCGATCTAAGCCTCCGGGCCGAGAAGCCGCTTCCCGAGAAAGTCGTTGCCAAGATGAAGGCGAAGGGCATGACCCGCACCTCGCCAATCATGGTACGCATTTTCAAGGAAGAAGGCACACTCGAGGTCTGGAAGCAGAAGAACAACGGCAAGTACGACCAGATCGCATCCTACGACATCTGCAAATGGTCGGGCAAGCTCGGGCCGAAATATATCGAGGGTGACCGTCAGGCGCCGGAAGGTTTCTACAACGTCCGTCCCGCCCAGATGAATCCGAATTCGAGCTATTATCTCTCGTTCAACATCGGCTTCCCCAACGCCTATGACCGCGCCAATGGCCGCACGGGCCAGCACCTGATGGTGCATGGCGCATGCTCGTCGTCGGGCTGTTACTCGATGACCGACGAACAGGTTGCCGAGATTTACGCCTTCGGTCGCGACGCCTTCAAGGGCGGCCAGCGCGATTTCCAGATTCAGGCATTTCCGTTCCGTATGACGGCTGCCAACATGGCGCGTTACAAGAGCGACCCGAATTATTCCTTCTGGAAGATGCTGAAGCAGGGCTACGACTCTTTCGAGGTCACCAAGGTGCCGCCGAAGGTCGATGTTTGCGAAAAGCGCTATGTGTTCAACGTCGCGACACCGGACGGCCAGCCTCTGTCCGCAACGGACGCCTGCCCGCCTTCGGCTGGCGGCGAGGCCATGTCCTATGCGTCTTACGAAAAGACCTATCAGTCGGCATTCAGCGCCAGCCAGAAGGCACCGGCACCATCTATTCAGGGCATCGCCGAAGCCAAGCTCGTCTCCGCCTGGAGCGCTGCGCGTGCACGCGGTGAAAAGGTAACGCGGGAACCGCCGTCACTCACCGCTTCTTCCGCTGAAAAGGCGGGCGCACCGGACATTCGCCCGGCAACGCCAGCCGCACAGCCGACAGCCATTGCTGCAACGCACCAACCGGCTGCTGTTCCGGCTCAGCCGACGACACAGACCGCAGCTGTGCCCGCACCACAGCCAAATCCGGCTGCAGCGCAGGCTGCTCAGTCTGTTTCACCCCAGGTCTCTCCAATGACGACCGCCAGCACGGTGGCGCAGAATGTCGAACAGCCGGCAGCTGTCGCAGCCCCCGAGCCGAAGAAGCCATGGTGGAAGATCATCGGGAACTGATGGCCTTGCAGGATGACATTCCTGTCTACGACCTGAGGGGGCTTAAATGCCCCCTTCCGGTTTTGAAAACCCGCAATCGTCTGGAAAAAATGCCGAGCGAAGCGCTTCTCTGGGTGGAAGCGACCGATCCGCTGTCCGGCATCGACATCCCGCATTTCTGCGCGCAGGAAGGCCACACCCTGGTCGCACAGGAGCACCAAGGGACGTTGCATCGCTTCCTTATTCGAAAGAAATAAGTATCAGCTCCGGGGCGAAAAACCCGGAATAGCCAGCGGATTTTCCATCAGCGCGGCACGGTCTGGCCTATCGAGCGCAGGACGCCCCAAAAACGCATCGAACAGCTCACGCACATAGGTTTCCGGCAGATCCTTCACGATCATCACCAGAAGCGTTTCCCGCTTATCCTGCGGCCATTGCGGCAGGCGTGCTGGCGGATGGAAAATCTTCTGCACCCCGTGAATGACGACAGGGCGATCCGGGTCTTCGGCAATCTGCACGATCCCTTTCACACGCAGAAGCTTTTCCCCATGCGTTGAACGCAGAAGATCCAGGAACATATCGAAGGTCGATAGCGGGATCGGCGCATCGTGACGAAGCGAAAAGGACCGGATCGCATCGTCATGGTGATGATGATGCGCATGGCCATGATCGTGATGGTGTTCGTGGTGATGAGGATGGTCGTGATCGCAATCCGGCCCGCAAACATGGTCATGCCCGTGATGCGAATGCCCATGATGGGAGTGGTCATGATGACCATCCTCATAGGCTTCCGCCTTGAGCCAGCGCTGCACGTCCGCCGATTTCGTTTCCGGATTATAGAGACCGCATTCAAAAAGCGCCGCATAACCCGTGCGCTGTTCACCGGCTTCCAGAATGTCTGCGCCGGGATTGAGCGCATGAAGACGCGCCTTCAATGCTGCCAGTCCTGACTGCGCTTCCGGCAGATCGGTTTTGGTCAGCACGATGCGGTCGGCCATTGCCGCCTGCTTGACGGCTTCCTCGTGATTGTCGAGCGTCGCCATGCCGTTGACGGCATCCACGGTCGCCAGAACACCGTCCAGCCTGAAAGCCTGCATGAGCACCGGATGCCCCATGATCGAATGCAGCACCGGCGCCGGATCGGCGAGCCCTGTGGTTTCGATGATGACGCGTTTCAGCGCCTTGATGCGCCCGGTCTGGAGACGGTCGATCAGGTCGGCCAGCGTATCCACCAGCTCGCCGCGCACCGTGCAGCACAGGCAGCCGTCGGAAAGCTCGATCACGCCCTCGCTCGCCTGCTCAACCAGCAGATGATCAATGCTGATCTCGCCGAACTCGTTGATGATGACCGCCGTATCGCTCAGCGCCGGATCTTTCAGAAGCCGGTTGAGAAGCGTCGTCTTGCCTGAACCAAGAAAACCGGTCAGCACGGAAACGGGAATGGGATTCGGCATATCAGTTGATCGCGGTGGTATTGGCACCGGCGGAACGCTGCGGACGCGGCATTGGCACCGGAATCTGCGAAATGTCGAGCTGGCTCGGGCGGGTCGTCGGACCCGGTTCGGAAACCAGACCGACGCGAACCGGAACCGGATCGCGATCCATCGCATGGATATAAGGCGAATTGATTTTCAACTTGCCCTCGACATCGCGACCGTCCCAGCGATCGGCCATGGCCTGCTGGCTGCAGATAGCCTTGCGCATATCGACGGCCTGATTGAGATTTCCGCCGGCTGCGGGGCGCAAGGTCGCCAATGTAGCGCCACCGCTCGCATTTGCCCTGAAAGCGTCAGTCATCAGCTGTGCTGCCTGAACCGCGCGCGCTTCCTGCCGGTCCGCACCGAGAACAATTGCCAGCACGGTCCGACCGTTGCGCGTGGCCGAACTTGCAAGATTGAAGCCGGATGCACAGACGAAGCCGGTCTTCATCCCGTCCGCCCCGTCATAGCGGCCAAGCAAAATGTTGTAATTGGCCTGAACTTTCTTGCCCGCGCCCGGATCGATCGCCTCGGTCGCAAAATAATGCGCATATTGCGGAAATTCGCGGCGCAGCTGCACGGCCAGAACCGCCAGATCGCGTGCCGTTGTGTAGTTATTGGGATTATGCAAGCCGTTCGGATTGGCGAAATGCGAGCCGACCATACCGATACGCTGCGCTTCCGCATTCATGCGCTGCACGAAACCGGATTCCGTTCCACCCACGGCCTCGGCAACGGCCACAGCAACATCATTGGCCGACTTAACCAGCATGATCTTCAACGCCGTATCGAGCGTCATGACCGATCCCGGCTTGTAGCCCATCTTGCTCGGCGGCTCCTTGGCGGCGTTGACCGTCATGCGCACCGGCGAATCCAGCGTCATCTGGCCCGACTGAAGCGCACGGAATGCCACATAGGCCGTCATCATCTTGGTCAGGGAAGCGGGATACCAGCGCTGAAAAGCTTCCTGCTGCTGGTAGACCTTGCCGGTTGCCACATCCACTGCGATCGAGGGATTAGCGGCGGCGGACGCCAGTGCGGTCGCGGACAAGCCAACAGCTGCAAACCAGATTTTCAATGATTTCGACATCATTCCGTAGTTCCAATCGAAATAGCCTGCAACTTCTGCGGGTTCGAATTGCTCTATAATGGGAGATTAACGCTTTCTTTATCTATGCCATGTGGCGATGAAAAGGCAAACAGGGATTGCCCGCTTTCACCGAAACGTCATATCCTGTTTCCTTCAAATCACGCCCAATCCGGGGAGCCATCAGAAAATGCCAGTGTTGAATCGTGCCGTTGAAACGCAAGCGGAAATTGCCGCATGGCGCCGAAAACTGCACCAGAATCCTGAACTTCTCTACGACGTGCACGAAACTGCACAATTTGTCGAAGACAAGCTGAAATCCTTCGGTTGCGATCTTGTGGAAACAGGCGTCGGACGCACAGGTGTGGTCGGCATCATCAAGGGTCGCCATGGCGATGGCCCGGCAATTGGCCTGCGCGCCGACATGGATGCCCTGCCCATCACCGAAACGAGCGGTGTCGAATGGGTCTCGCAAAATCCCGGCAAGGCGCATTCCTGCGGCCATGACGGACACACCTCAATGCTGCTGGGCGCAGCACAATATCTCGCGGAGACCCGCAATTTTCGCGGTTCGGTAGCGCTTCTGTTCCAGCCTGCCGAAGAAGGCGGCGCCGGTGGCCTCGCCATGGTCGAGGACGGCGTGATGGACCGTTTCAACATTTCGGAAGTCTACGGCATCCACAATATGCCGGGCCTGCCGGTCGGACAGTTCGCGATGCGAAAAGGCCCGATCATGGCCGCAACCGACGAATTTGACCTTTTCATTACCGGGCGCGGCGGCCACGCAGCGCAGCCGCATCGCACCATCGATCCGATTCTGGCAGGTTCCCAGCTGATGATCGCCCTTCAGGGCATTGTTTCGCGCAATGTCGATCCGCTTGATTCACTTGTGATCTCGGTGACGAAGTTCATTGCAGGCGAAGCTTATAATGTGATCCCGGAAAAGGCGACGCTGTCGGGCACTGTCCGCACGCTCAAGAAGGAAACCCGCGCCTTTGCCGAACGCCGTATCCGTGAAGCTGCCGCCGGTATCGCAGCCGCCACCGGTGCGGAAATCACCGTGCGCTACAAGAACAATTATCCGGTCACCTTCAACCACGATGCACAGACGGAGTTTGCCGCCCGCGTCGCCAGCGCTGTGGCGGGCGAAGGCAAAGTGGATGAGAGTGTCGAGCCGATGATGGCGGCGGAAGATTTTTCTTACATGCTGGAAGCGCGCCCCGGCGCCTATATCTTCCTCGGCAATGGCGATACGCCCGGCCTTCACCACCCGGCCTATGACTTCAATGACGATGCCATTCCCTATGGCGTCAGCTATTTTGTAGCGGTAGCGGAAACGGCGCTTGCCGCCTGATGCCTGAATAAATCCGCCTGCCCCGCTTTTTGCGGGGTTGGCGACCAGCATGAAAAACAGTATGTGTCTGAAAGCATTCGCAATGCTGGAATCACCGGCGAATGCTCATCGGTTGGTCCCGTAGCTCAGTAGGATAGAGCGACAGATTCCTAATCTGTAGGTCACAGGTTCGATTCCTGTCGGGATCACCACCGCATTTCACCCCTCATACGGCCAGTTGGCCTGCGAGAAGACACCACCATCGACCCAGATCGTCTGGCCGGTAACAAAACGCGCCGCATCGGAAGCAAAGAACAGGACCGGGCCGGAAATGTCCTCCGCTGTTCCCACCCTGCGCAGCGGCGTGATGCGTGCCCAGGTGCCGGCATAGTCGGGCTGTTCTTCTGCCGTGCGTTCATTGAGGATCGCGCCGGGGGCCACGCAATTCACCCGGATGCCGTGCGGCCCAAGCTCCACCGCCGAAGCCTTGGTGAACTGCTCTATGCCGCCCTTCGATGCTGTGTAGGAAACCAGTTTCGGAAAGGCGAGCTTGTTGCAGCCTGATCCGATATTGACGATGGCGCCGCCCTTGTCGGCCTCCACCATGCGCTTCGCGGCAGCCTGCGTGTTGAGGAAGCAGCCTTTCAGATTGGTGCGGATGACATCGTCCCAACCATCCTCGGAAAGTTCCAGCAAGGGTGCCCAGGTCTGGATGCCTGCATTGTTGACCAGCACATCGGGCGCATCACCGAACCAGTCACAGACCTCATCGAAGAAGGCTTCGACCTCGACACGTCTTCCGACATCGCAGCCAAGCCCCAGCGCCTGACCACCCGCTTCTTCGATGGCTTCGACGAGCGATCGTGCAGCTTCGTCATCGTGCTTGTAGCTGAAGGCCACCGTGTAGCCCGCATCGGCAAAAGCACAAACGAGATGCCTTCCAATGCCGGTACTCCCGCCCGTGACGACTGCAAACTCACCCATGCCAAATCCCTCCCGGAAGTATTCCCGGTCACGAATTTAATAGGTTTTCAGCGATGGTAAACCGGCAAAAAACAAAATAGCTTCCGTATAAATGCGAGGAGAGAAAATGAACCCTGACATCAAGGAAGCCAATGGCGCGTGCCACTGCGGAACGGTGCGCTTTCGTGTTAAACTTTCGGATGGCCTTAACACTGCACGCCGTTGCACCTGCTCCTATTGCCGGATGCGCGGGGCCGTCGCCGTTTCGGCTGATCTTGATGGGCTGGAAGTGCTTGAAGGTAAAGAGGCGCTGACGCTCTACCAATTCAATACCGGCGTCGCGAAACATTATTTCTGCTCGAAATGCGGAATTTACACCTTCCACCAGCGCCGTTCCAATCCGCGCCAGTTCGGCGTGAATGCGGCTTGTCTGGAGGGTGTATCACCATTCGATTTTGCGGTCGTCGAGGTGAATGACGGCGTGAACCACCCCTCCGACAATCCGAAGCGAAAAGGCTCGGATGTCGTGGGCTATCTGCGTTTTGAACCGGTCGTTGACGGGGACTAAATCCGCGCGCGCCGCTTGTGCTCGTTCTTCTCCCATGAAAACAGAACTGGCGGCAGCGGATCAAGACCGCGAATAATATCCGCACCCTTTTCGCCGATCATGATGGTCGGCGCATTGGTGTTGCAGGACGGAACGCGCGGCATGATCGAACTATCGCAAACCCGCAGACCTTCCAGACCGCGCACTTTCAGATCAAGATCAACAACGGCCATCGCATCGGTTCCCATCTTGCACGTGCCAACCGGATGATGATCAGTCTTGGCATTGGCACAGGCATAATCGAACAGATCGTCTTCACTGACGACCTTCGCGCCCGGCAGGCGTTCGGCCATGACAAAGGGCTTCAACGCATCCTGCTGCATGATTTCGCGCGCGATCTTTAAACCCTCAAGCGACATCTTGCGATCATGCGGATCGCTCCAGTAATTGGGGTCGATCAGCGGTGCCGCAGCCGGGTCGCTGGAAGCGAGCCGCACCGTTCCACGCGAGCGCGGGTGCAGATAGGCAGAATTGAGCGTTACGCCTGCATTCTTGAGCTTCTCGACACCGGCCTCGATCCCCGAACCAAGCCCCAGATGGAACTGAATATCCGGCGAACGTGCATCCGGGTCGGCATACCAGAAACCGCCGGTTTCAAAGAGGCTTGATGCCACCGGGCCAGAGCGCAGCAGAATATATTGCAGCCCCGCGCCCAGTGTCCGGTGCAGCTTTGCCACGCCATCATAGGTGTGATCGCCGGTGCATTCGGCAATGACAAATAGGTCGAGATGATCCTGCAAGTTTTCGCCCACACCCGGCAGATCATGCTTGACCGCGACACCCGCCTTTTTCAGATGATCGGCAGGGCCGATACCCGATTGCAACAGAAGCTTCGGTGAGCCGATAGCGCCGGACGAGACAATCACCTCACGGTTTGCGCGCAAAACCTCGCCGTTCATCAGTGTTACGCCGGTGACTAGGGTCTTTTCCAGATCGATACTGCGCACCGGCGCATTCATCCGCACGGTAAGGTTCTTGCGATCCCTGATCGTCGCGAGATAGGCAAGGGATGCTGACGAGCGGCGGCGATTGCGCTGGGTGAGCTGATAAAAGCCGACACCTGCCTGTTCGCGACCGTTGAAATCCGGATTATAGGGAATGCCCAGTTCTTGCCCGGCGCGGATATAGGCATCGCAAATCGGCAATGGCGCGGATGGCATCGAAACGCCAAGCGGCCCGCCATAGGAATGAAAATCATCGTTGAAGCGCTGATTGTCTTCGGCGCGTTTGAAATAGGGCAGCACATGGCGATAATCCCAGCCGGTACAGCCATCCTCGCCTGCCCAGAGATCATAATCGGCGGCATTACCGCGCGTATAAATCTGCGCATTGATGCTGGAGCCACCGCCGATGACTTTCGCCTGCGTATAGCGAAGCACACGGTTTTTCAGATGTTTCTGCGGAACGGTTTCCCAGCCCCAGCTCGCCACGCCCTTGGTCATCCTGGCAAAGCCGGCAGGCATGTGAAACAGTGGATTCCAGTCGCTTCCTCCGGCTTCCAGCAGCAAGACTTTCACCGAAGCATCTTCGCTCAGACGATTGGCGAGAACACAACCGGCAGGCCCGCCGCCAACGATGATATAATCGTAATTCATTTGTTTCTCCTCCCGAGAAACTAAAGCTTCGCAATAGACAGGCCGCCATCGGCGTTGATCACCGAGCCTGTTGCGAAAATGAAATTTCCGCCCGCAAGCCCGGCCGCGATGGCGCCGACATCGCCTGCCTCGCCCCAGCGTTTCATCGGCACCAGACCGGCTTCGATCAGCCCGTCATAACGCTCGGCAACTTTGGCTGTCATATCGGTGCGGATGATACCGGGGCGCACCTCGAACACACCAATCCGCGCTTCAGCCAGACGCAACGCAAGCCCCTGCACGAAGGCGGTCAACCCAGCCTTGCTGATGCAGTAATCAAGCCGCTCCGGCGAAGTCATCACTGACGAAACCGAACTGATCGTCACGATACTGCGTGGGAAACGCACTTCGGTTGCGGCAAGCATGGCCTTCACCACAGCCTGGGTGAAAAACACCGTGCCACGCAGGTTCACATCCATGATCGTGTCGAAGTTTTCGGGCTTCAGACCCAGAAAATCCCCGCGTTCGACCGAACCCATGCCTGCATTGTTGACCAGACAATCGATGCCGCCAAATTCCTTCAGCACCGCGGAGACAGTTGCCTCATGCATTCCAACGGCAGCCAGATCGCTTTCAAAGAAAACCACCTTTCCGCCAAGCGCGCGCAATTCATGGATGACGGCATCGTCACGCTCGCGGTCGGTAATCGCCAGATCGAACCCCTTGGCGGCCAGAGTGCGGGCAATGCCAAGCCCGATGCCACGCCGCCCACCGGTTACCAGTGCAACAGGTCGTTGATGGTTCATGCCAGCACCTCCCGGTTAAGACTGTCCGCCACGCGCAACGCCTGTGCGGCGATGGTCAGCGCCGGATTGACCGCCGCCGATGTCGGCAGGAACGACGCATCAACCACATAGAGATTGGGATGATCGTAAGCGCGGCAATATGGATCAAGCGGCGCCGTCGCCGGATCGTTGCCGATACGCACAGTGCCGCATTGATGCGATGGCGTACGCCGGTCAAAAGCCCGTGACAGCACCACCGGAAAACCTGCCTGCCTGAGTGCTGATTTGAGCTTATCGACCAGCATCAGATGCGCTTTCCAGTTGCTGCGCACCCAATGCAGAATGATGCGATCGCCATCCACTGTCACGCGGCTTTCCGGCGATGGCAAATCTTCGCTCATCGCGTAAAAATCGATCGTATGACGTGCAATGCGGTTCAGCAGCCATTCCGGCACGCGGGGCATATTGGCTGTCAGGATTTCGCCCGACACACGGCCAAGCAGTTGTACATTGCCAAGCGGCGGTCCGCCTGCTCCATCCGACAGATAGTAATCATTGAAACCGAAAGTCTTCTGGTGGATGGAATCGTTGCGATAGCGCGGGTCGAAAGCAATCACCGCGCTGGAATTGTGGTTCATGAAATTGCGGCCCACCTGATCAGAACGATTGGCAAGGCCGGAGCGCAGCAGAAGCGCTGCCGACTGCACCGCACCGGCTGAGAGAATAACGAGCTTGGGGCGCAGCACCAGCGTCTCACCATTCTTCACATAATGAACTGCGGTGATCGCCTTTCCATCCGGCCCGGTTTCCAACCGCGTCGCCCGCGCTTGAGTTTCAAGCCGCACATTCGGATATTCAAGCGCCTGCGCAAGCGGACAGGATTCCGCATCCATCTTGCCGTCATCGCTATTGGGAAATGCATCCCATGGCGTTTTAGCCTTTGCCAGCCAACGGTCGATATCGACACCCAACGGCAAGGAAGCCGGGTGAAGTCCCGCTTTCTTTAATCGGGCACGCACATCGGCCATTGGCCGTTCGTCATGGATCGCCGGATAGGGATAGGACTTTGAATGTTCCGGTTCGGTCGGATCATCGCCCAGTTCACCCCGCACCTGAAAAAGCTGCTCAGCACGGCTATACCACGGCTCCAGCTCCTCATAGGCGAATGGCCATGCCGGAGACACACCTTCCAGATGCGTCATCTCGGCAAAATCCTCGCGGCGATAACGGATCAGCACCGCGCCAAAGAACTTGGAATTACCGCCAACATTATAATAATTTCCGGGATTAAACGGCGTGCCATCCGTCTCGTACCAGAACTCTTTCGGGCGAAAAAATCCACGCTGGAAAATGGCGCGCGGGTCGCGATTTTCCGATCGGTCCGGCAAGCGCTCCCCCGCCTCAAGAATGAGAATGTCGGCACCTGACGCGGCAAGACCGGCAGCCATTGTCGCGCCGCCGATACCCGATCCGATGATGACGATATCCGGCTGTCCTCCCAAAGCCGTCACTCCCTACTTAGCCTGCGGCATCCACCATCCGGTGCGCGCACCGATATGCATGTTGAGCGTCTTGGTTTCGGTATAATCCTCCACCGCATGACGGCCCAGCTCGCGGCCCAGACCCGATTGACGATAACCGCCAAAAGGCAGTTCCGGCGTGCCGTCCATGAAGGTGTTCATCCAGACTGTGCCAGCGCGCACTTTGCGACCAATGCTCATGCAGGTGTCGAAATCGCGGCTCCACACGCCAGCCGACAAGCCATAATCAACCGCATTGGCAATCGAAATTGCCTCATCCACCGTATTAAAAGACAGCACCGACAGAACCGGCCCGAACACTTCTTCACGCGCCACGGCCATGTCGGCTTTCACACCTGCAATAATGGTCGGTCCCATATATTGGCCAAGGCCGAGATCCAGCACATCGCCGCCATGGGCAATTGCGGCACCGGCCTTTTTGGCCTGATCAACATAGGTGCCAACCTTCGTCAGGTGCTGCGGCGTGATGATCGCGCCCACCTGCGTGCTGACATCAAGCGGATCACCAACGATCACCTTTTTCGACAGATCGGCCACGCGTCCGACAATCTCATCGACAATCGAGCGATGCACGATCAGCCGCGAACCGGCATTGCAGCATTCGCCCGCATTGAACCATGCGCCAAAAACGGCAGCATCGATAAAGGCATCCATATCCGCATCAGGAAACAGGATTTGCGGGTTCTTGCCGCCAAGCTCCAGCGATACTTTTTTCAGCGTTTGTGCGGCGTTGGCCATGGTCAGCTTGCCCACACCGGTTGAGCCGGTGAACGAAACCATATCAACATCCGGATGCGTACTCATATGCTGGCCGACATCAGCGCCCGTTCCGGTGATGATATTGACAACACCGTCCGGCACGCCTGCTTCGGCCAGAATTTCGCCGAGCAACAATGTCGAACCGGACGTCAGTTCCGAAGGCTTCACCACCGCCGTACAACCCGCCGCCAGTGCGAATGGCAGCTTCTGGCCCACGATCAGGAACGGGAAATTCCACGGCGTGATGATGGAAACGACACCAATTGCCTCGCGCAACACGACGCCCAAAGTACCATCGCCGAGCGTATTGTAGCTCTCGCCATGCAGATCACGCGCAAGCGCTGCCGCATAGCGCCAGATGTCAACCGAGCCTGCAATCTCGCCGCGCACCTGAGAAATTGGTTTGCCGGCTTCAATCGCATCGAGATAGGCGAGCTCTTCCGCCCGCGCTTCAATCAGATCGGCGGCTTTCAGCAAAACCAGCGAACGCTGCGATGCCGTTTTGGACGACCAGCGCCCGTCATCGAAAGCTTTTCTGGCAGCAGCAACGGCCAGTTCCACATCGGCCTTGTTGCCCGCCGGATAGCGGCTCACCGTGACGCCATGGCCGGGCGCAACACGCTCGATGCTGCCGCCGCTCTGGCTTTGCACCCATTGGCCATTGATCAGCATGGAGAATTCGCGGACTTCCAGCCCGGTCAAAGGCTGTGGTTTGACGACAACGCTCATTACCATTCTCCCTTGAAATTTGCTTCGCGCTTTTCGCTGAACGAACGCACGCCTTCCTTCAAATCACCCGTCTTGGCGACAAGGATCGATCCCAGCGCCTCGACAGCGGTTCCATTGTCCTCGCCATTGGCGACGGACAGCATCAATTTGGAAATTTCCAGCGCAGCCGGTCCGCGCTTGGCCACCCGCGCCGCATAGTCCTGCGCCGCCTGCAAGGCTGCACCCGTCTCCACCACATGATCCACCAGCCCATGCGACAGCGCTTCTTCTGCGGTAAACATCTCGCCGCCCAGCACCATGCGGCGCACAATCTGCGCACCGAAACGGCGCACAAGGCGCTGCGTGCCCGACCAGCCGGGGATCATGCCGAGCGAGGTTTCCGGCAGGCCGATCTTGGCCTGTCGCTCAACGATGCGGATATCGGCAACGCCTGCCAGTTCCAGCCCGCCGCCCAGCGCATGACCGTTCATCGCTGCAATCAATGGCACACGCAAAGTCGCAAGCCGCTCGAACACACGATGACCGTAGCGCACCCAGGCATGGCCGAATTCCTGCGGTTCCATGCCGCCCCATGCCTTGATGTCACCACCGGCGGAAAAGGCTTTGCCCTCACCGGTCAGGATCGCTACCCGCACGGTGCACTCCGCTTCCACCCGATCACAGGCCGCAGACAATTCGTGCAGAAGCTCGATATCAAACGCATTGAGCTTTTCGGGCCGCTTGATGGTCATGACGGCGATGTGGTTCTCAATCGAGATGTCTATCCGTTGAGCCATTTAAGCCTCCAGCTTTCGCGCAGGCTTTTGCGGCAATTCAAGTCCGATCGGCTCGTCACGGAACAGTGCCTCATCCATGAGTTTAAGCTGATCCGAAACAATCAGCGGAAACTCAGCCTGGTCCAGAATATGCGTCTGCAAATCCACACCCGGCGCAATCTCGGTAAGCACAATGCCTTCTGGCGTGAGCTTCAGAACCGCACGTTCGGTGACATAGGTAATGTCCTGTCCCTGTTCGACACCGCGCGGACCGGAGAAGGTGACATGTTCAACCTCATTGACGAGCTTTTTAAGCTTGCCTTCCTTCTCAATCACCAGCTTACCGTCAGCGACCGACAATTTCGCCCCGGCATTGAACATGCCTGAAAAGACGATCTTTTTGGCTCTTGCGGTAATATCGACAAAGCCGCCAGCGCCCGCCGTTACATGCGGACGGAATGACAGCTTCGACACATTGACCGAGCCGTCGCGTCCGATCTCAAGAAAAGACAGAAGCGAAACGTCGAAGCCAGCGCCCTGAAAATAAGTGAACTGATAGGGTGACGGCATATAGGCGTCAGCATTCGACGCGCAGCCAAAGGCAAAATCCAGCAACGGCACACCGCCAACCGCACCCTGCTCTATCACCCAGGTCACAGCACCATGCAGACCTTCTTCGAGCAAAATGCGCGGCACATTGGCGGAAATGCCAAAGCCCAAATTGACCGCACTTCCCGCCTGCAATTCCTGCGCGACACGCCGCGCAATCGCTTTCTGAATATTGAATTCGGCCAAACGGAACGTATCGAGCGGACGGAAAATCTCGCCGGAAATTGCCGGATCATAAAGCGTCTGTGTTGTCTGCTTCTGGTCGGGATCAACCACGATATAATCGACCAAAACGCCCGGCACCCGCACATTATGCGGTTTCAGCGTGCCTTCCTTGGCAATGCGTTTGACCTGCGCAATGACGATACCGCCATTGTTGCATGCAGCCAGCGCCTGATCAAGACCACCAAGATAAGCACCCTCATGTTCATAGGTGAGATTGCCGCGTTCATCAGCAGTCGTTGCCCGGATAATCGTGACATGCGGCACGATATTGGGGAAATAGAGCCAGTCCTCACCTTCAAAACTGACCTGTTTAACGACCGGCTCCTCGCGCGCCTTGTCATTCATCGCCGTACCCTGACGCTTGGGATCAACGAAGGTATCAAGCCCCACCTTGGTCAGCACGCCGGGGCGTTTGGCGGCGGCTTCGCGATGCATGTCGAACAGAATGCCCGACGGGATATTATAGGCCGGAATCTCATTATTGGTGATCATCTGCCAGATCAGCGGAGGCTCGGCGCTCGATGGTCCTGACGGATAGGAACCGCCGATGATCTTTTTGAGAAGCCCCTTTTTGGCGATGTAATCGACACCCTTGATGCCACTCATATCGCCAGCCGCAATCGGATGCAGCGTGGTTATATTCTGGGGATGACCGGTTTCATCAAACCGCTCGCCAATGGCTTTCAGCATCATGTCAGGACAGCCGAGGCCACTCGACGAAGAAACCGAAACGACAGCGTTGTCGGGAATAAGTCTTGCGGCTTCTGCAAAGGAAATATGTTTGCTCATAATTCTCAAAGTCCTGAATGAACGGCGGTAGCCTTGCCGGTCTTTGCGGCCTCAAGCACAGCAAGCCCGGTCGCCAGCGACCAGATGCCGTCCTCCAATGTTGCCGATGGCTGGCCCTTGCCAGCAACAGCATCATGGAAAGCCTGCAAGGCGGTTTCGTAGAGATTTTTCTGATCCAACGGCAATTCGTGCTCGCCGTCCTTGTCACGCAACAGCACCGAACCGACCGGCTTTTGCGTCATGACATTGCGTGCAATGAGCGAGCCTTCGCTGCCATGCACTTCAAAGCCGGTTTCCGCATATTTGGTGGTGAAAGCATCGTGGAACTGGGCAATCACACCGGATGGGAAGCGTAGAACGCCCATCACACCGTCTTCCAGCCCTTCGCCACCAAGGCCACCTTGCTGGCTGAAAGCGACCGCCTCAACCGGATCCTCACCAAGCACAAAACGCAGCGTGTCGGCATCATGCACGGTAATATCGAGAATGACGCCACCGCCCGCATCGGGCCGCTCGATGCGCCAGCCTTGCAGATGTGGCGGCAGATAAACCGCATGGAAAACCCGCGCACCCAACACTTTGCCGATCCTGCCACTGGCAATGGCATCACGCATGGCACCGTGGCTTGCGGCATTGCGCAAGTGATGATTGGTACCCGCAACCATGCCCGCCTCGCGAACCGCTTTCAACATCTGGTGCGCGTCAGAAAGCGTCAGTGCCAGCGGCTTTTCGCAGAGAATATGCTTGCCTGCTTTGGCGGCAGCAATCGCCTGATCACGATGCAATTCATTGGTGGTGGAGATATAGACAGCGTCGATTTCCGGATCGGACAACAGCGCATCAAGGCTTGTCACAGAGCAGGCAATCCCGTTCTCGCGGGCATAAGTTTCTCCACGTGCAGCATTGGTGCTGTAGACGGACACTACTTCGCCACCGGTGGCGCGAATAGCTCCGATCACCCATTCTTTTGCAATGGTGCTTGCGCCTATAAGGCCCCACTTTGCCATGCGAGTTTCTCCTCATTTTTGAACGGCGCACCACAACTTGCACGCACCGCAAGACGCACCGACAAGCGCTGCGCCTCCGCCTCCACCCGTTCCGAATTGATCTGCTTCAGCAAAAGCTGCGCCGCACGTTCTCCCAAACCTTGCGGATCGACAGCCACAGTCGTCAGTGCCGGAACAGCGGTCTTTGCCTCGATCACGTCGTCAAAACCAACCACGCCAAAATCCCGGCCCGGCTCCAGATTTGCAGCGCGCAAACCATCGCAGACCCCAAAGGCCACAGCATCATTGAAGCACACCGCTGCCGTCGGCTTCATGCCGTGCCGCAACATGCGCTCAACTGCTTCAACACCGCCAGCGCGTGAAGGCGCAGAGGTGAAGACCAGCGCATCATCAAACACGATGCCTGCCTGCTCAAGTCCCGCACGATAGCCCGCAACTCTCTCAGCAAAAACAGCGGTATCCGCATAGCCGCCCATGAAAGCGATTACGCGATGCCCTAGCGACACCAGATGTTCAACCGCCTTTGCCACGCCGCCGCGATTATCCGAAACGATGGAAGAAACGCCAGATCCCGGCACATCGCGCACCATCTGCACAACCGGCAGGCCACTTTTTGCCAGCGGTTTCAGATCATTAGCCTCGGTTCCACGCGCTGGCGAAACGATCAGCCCGGCAATGCCATGTTCACGCATCGAAGCAATCACCTCGCGCTGACGATCAATGCTTTCCGCCGTGTTGGCGAGAAACTGCACATAGCCCGCCGACTGCATGACACGGTCCACGCCTACGGCCAGTTCGGCAAAGAAGCTGTTGGTCAGGTCATTGACCACAAGGCCGATGATTTTCGACTTCGCCTGGCGGAGATTGGCAGCCGAACGGTTATAAACATAACCGAGTTTCTCGATTGCCTCCTGCACCTTGGCGCGGGTTTCGGCATGAACAAGCGGACTGTCACGCAGCACCAGCGAGACAGTCGATTTCGACACGCCAGCCTCGCGCGCAATGTCGATAACGGTGACGCTGTTCTTGCTCATGCCCTACTCCGGTTTCGATTGCTGATTTAATTGGAACGTTCCAATACTGTCAAGAGCGGAGGCGGAAGCCGCTATTTTCCCTCGCTTCGCCACAATTGAAAGCCGGTTTTTAGGCGCATTTTCTGCGAGAGCGTGTACTTTTCACCTAAAATCACGCAAATCGCATTTCTGCCTTAATTTTTGACCGGATTGTCATTTGGAACGTTCTAAACTAACAATCAGATATTCAGGCGGAGGAACGATAAGGGCATGAGCAACCATCAAGTGACATTGCCGGATAGCAAGGGAAGCCTGCATTCCTACACGCTGACCGGGACACCAACCTCACGTCCAGCAAACCCGCCGCAGTTCAATCGCATTGCCTATGCAGCAGCGCATGTGGTTTCCGATCCGCTGAAAGATGCCCGTCCATGGAACGACCCGGCGATCGACTGGGATGCGACCATGGCTTTCCGGCATCATCTGTGGAGCCTCGGCTTCAACATCGCGGAAGCGATGGATACGTCACAGCGCGGCATGGGACTGAACTGGGCAGGTGCGCAGGAACTGATCCGCCGTTCGCTGGCAGACAGCAAGACCGTAGCGGGCGCCGATCTCGCGAGCGGTGCAGGCACTGATCATCTTGATCCCGCCGATGCGAAAAGCCTCGATGACGTCATCAAGGCCTATGAAACACAGGCCGACTTCATCGAGAAACATGGCGGGCGTTTCATCCTGATGGCAAGCCGCGCCCTGACGCGCATCGCCAGGTCCCCCGACGATTACGCCAAGGTCTATGGCCGGATTCTCGGTCAAGCCCGCGACAAAGTCGTGCTGCACTGGCTGGGCGATATGTTCGACCCGCAGCTTAAAGGCTATTGGGGTTCGGAAAATTTCGACAATGCGCTTGATACGGTGATCGGCATCATTGAAGCCCATCGCGACAAGGTGGAAGGCATCAAAATCTCGCTGCTGGAGGAGCGCTACGAAATCGCACTGCGCGACCGCCTGCCGGAAGGTGTTCTGTGTTTCACAGGTGATGATTTCAACTATGCGCCGCTGATCGAAGGCTACGGAAACAAGCACAGTCATGCGCTGCTCGGTATCTTTGATGCGGTCGCACCACAGGCGTCCAGCGCGCTCGCGGCACTGGCCGCAGGCGACAATGCCCGCTTCCGCGCCATCATCGAGCCAACAGTGCCGCTATCGCGGAAAATCTTTGAGGCACCGACACAATATTACAAGGCTGGCGTCGTGTTCCTGGCCTGGCTAAACGGTCACCAGAACCATTTCACCATGCCAGCCGGAATGCAGTCGGCGCGTGGCATTTCGCATTACGCCGACATATTCCGCCTTGCCGATCAGGCCAATGTTCTCGACCAGCCAGACCTCGCCATCAGCCGCATGAAACAGCTTCTGGCGATTTACGGCATGGAATGAAAACAGGCGGTGGTCTATTTCTGCGCATATCTTTATCCCGAAACCGGTTTCCACTTTCAGGAGACATGCTTGCACCGCCTGTCTTTAAGAGTACTCAGCGCCAGCCAAGTGCTGGCGCAACATGCTTGAGGATCGACTCGATTACATGCGCGTTGTAGTCGACACCAAGCTGGTTCGGCACCGTGAGAAGCAGCGTATCGGCTTCAGCAATCGCCTCATCCTTTTCGAGTTGCTTGATGAGCTTATCCGGTTCGGCCGCATAGGACCGCCCGAAGACGGCTCTCAAATCCTCTTCAATGTAGCCAATCGAATCCTGCTCGTTGCTACCGCCACCAAAATAAGCCCGGTCGCGGTCATCGACCAGCGCGAAGATGCTGCGGCTCACCGAAACACGCGGCGTGCGGGTGTGTCCAGCTTCCTTCCAGGCTTCACGATAGGCGCGGATCTGCTTGGCCTGCTGGATATGCAGCGGCTCACCTGACTCGTCCTTCTTCAGGGTTGAGCTTTGCAGATTCATGCCAAGCTTTGCCGCCCAGATAGCTGTCGCATCCGAGGCAGCACCCCACCAGATGCGATCCCGAAGACCTTCCGAATGCGGCTCAATGCGCAGCAGACCGGGAGGGTTCGGAAACATCGGGCGCGGATTTGGCTGGGCGAAGCCCTGCCCCTTCAGCGCTTCGAAGAACACCTCGCCATGCTTGCGACCCAGATCGGCATCGGTCATGCCCTCTTCCGGCGCATAGCCGAAATAACGCCAGCCATCGATCACCTGTTCGGGTGATCCGCGGCTGATGCCAAGCTGCAAACGGCCTTTGGAGATCAGGTCCGCAGCACTGGCATCTTCGACCATATAGAACGGGTTTTCATAACGCATGTCGATGACGGCTGTGCCGATCTCGATCTTGCTCGTCTTGGCGCCGATGGCTGCGAGCAGCGGAAATGGCGAGGCGAGCTGGCGCGCAAAATGATGCACACGGAAATAGGCGCCGTCCGCGCCCAGTTCCTCGGCGGCAACAGCAAGGTCAATCGATTGCAGAAGCGCATCGCTTGCGGAACGGGTTCCCGATTGCGGCGATGGCGACCAATGACCGAAGGAAAGAAAGCCGATTTTCTTCATGATGATGTTCCCTGATTGCGGGCAAAAGATAATTGTTATCGCCAAATATGGCGGCGCGCCGCCAGATTGAAAGGGTGCTGAACACAGTGTTCAGCATTTGAACCCCGTCAGAATTCGAGCCGCTTTTTGTTGCGGGCATATCGTGTTCAATCCGGACAGGTTGCCGGACAGGCTGCCTGACAGATTACCCCACACGTTGACAGTCTATCCGGACCCGATTAAGCCTCAAATCTGGCGGATAAACCTTCAATCTGAGGTTATTGGAGAAAAGGTGTTTGCCGATAAGCAACGCACCAAAACAGGGGAGATTTTCATGCGTTCTATGCTTCTGGCCTTGCTGGCCGCAACGGCCATTGCCACCTCGGCACAGGCAAAAGACGTAACCGTCGCCGTAACCGCCATCGTTGAACATCCGGCCCTCGACGCCGCGCGCGACGGCGTGAAGGATGCGCTGGCCGAAGCTGGCTACAAGGAAGGCGAAAATCTCAAATTCGTCTATCAGTCCGCACAGGGCAACCCGGCAACCGCAGCACAGATCGCCCGCCAGTTCGTCGGCGAAGGCCCGGATGTGATCGTTCCGATCTCGACACCTTCGGCACAGGCTGTCGTTTCGGCAACCCGCGATATTCCGGTCGTGTTCACCGCTGTTTCCGATCCGCTCGGCGCGCAGCTCGTCAAGGACATGACAAAGCCGGGCGGCAACGTGACCGGTCTTTCCGATATGTCGCCGGTGGCAGAGCACATCAAGCTCATCAAGGAAGTGATGCCGAACATCAAGAAGCTCGGTTATCTCTACAATTCCGGTGAAACCAATTCCGTGTCGCTTCTGGCCGCACTGAAGGAAGCAGCTTCCGCCGAAGGCATCGAAATCGTTGAATCGGCTGCCACCAAGTCGGCTGAAGTTCAGGGTGCAGCGCGCGCCCTCGTCGGCCGTGCGGACGCCATGTATGTTCCGACCGACAACACCATCGTTTCGGCTCTGGAAAGCGCCGTCGGTGTTGCGGAAGAAAGCAAACTGCCGCTCTTCACTGCAGACACGGATTCGGTCAAGCGTGGTGCACTCGCTGCCCTCGGCTTCAACTATTACGATGTCGGCAAGCAGACCGGCGCCGTCGTGGTGAAGATTCTCAAGGGTGAAAAGCCAGGCGATATCGCTGTCGACATCGCCAAGGGCACCGATCTCGTCATCAATCTTGGCGCTGCCAAGAAGATGGGCGTCGAATTCCCGCAGGCTGTTATCGACCGCGCGACCAGCAAGATCGACTGATCGGCCTCCATATTGTAACTGGAACAGGGCGGGATGAACTCCCGCCTTTTTCTTTGAAATCTCTTTCCAACAGTTGAGCCTTTGAAATGCCCGCCATTCGCATCCTTCCCGCTGATGGCAACACCAATGGCTGGAGCAGGATGTTACCAGTTCGCACGCCAAATGCAGCGCTCAAAGGCGATATCAAGGCCGACTGGATCGTACTCGGTGCAGGATATGCAGGCTTAGCCGCCGCGCGACGTCTGGCCGAGAACCGCCCCAACGATCAGATTGCATTGATCGATGCGCAGGAAGTCGGAAAAGGGACATCGGGACGCGCTGCAGGCTTTGCCATTGATCTGCCGCACAATGTCAGCTCGTCGATGGAGGAGCTGGCCAAGTCGCACAGCTACCGTGCGCCGGCGCGCGCAGCCATAGACCATCTCAAACAGCAGATTGACCAGCATGGCATCAACTGCGACTGGCGGCAGGATGGAAAGTTTCACGCGGCCGTTTCGGATCAGGGGATGCGTGAGGTTCTTGAGCCAACCGTCAAAGAGCTGGAGCGCCTTAAGGAACCATTCGACTGACTTGAAGGCGACGCTCCCACCAAGCGGCTCGGGACAAGCCATTTCAAGGCCGCCATTTTCACCTATGGCACCTCGCTTTTAAACCCGACAGCTCTGGTGCGTGGCCTTGCCGACAGCGTGCGCGCTTTGCCTGGGAGCTATGGCGCGCACGCGGTGAAGTGTGACCGAAAGCGATCGAACCGAATGTTGTGATAGGCCTATTCACCCATCACGGTTTTCCCGGGCTGAATTGCCGCGACAGCTTCCATGTGAAACTATGCTGCAGTGCGCCGTTGGTCGTTCCAATCTGGGTACTGTAGTCGAGGCCAAGGGACCAGCGCCTGCCGATCTGATTGTCAACTCCCGCCCCTATTTTGAAGCTGTCACGGTATGATGCGTCGACTTCAATTGCATAAGGCATAAAGCCGCCTATATCCGCATAACCTATTCTTGCCTGACTGGCGCCGGCAAAATCGTGCGAATATTCCAGGCGTCCGCGCAGTTTCAGTATCCCCCAATCCATGGGAACTGAATATTCGGAACGAATGCCGACCGTCGTAGAGAGGAGATCCACGGCCTGCTTGTCGAATGCGAGATTAAAGATGCCCGCGCCTGTTTCATCAAACGCGCCCAGCATTGTATGTGCCGCGTCGAGACGTGCGTAAGGAGAGAGCAGCCACGCATCATTGCGATACTCGTATCCCAACGTAACGGACCCGAAGACTTGCTTGCCGAGACGCTGGCCGCTTGCGGTTTCACCCGTTGCGGTAACATAGCGATTGCTGTCGAATTGCAGCCAGCCATAACCCAGAACCCCGTCAAGAAACATGTTTCGATACGAACGGAAGCTGCCGTAAAGCGCAGTGCTGAACATATCCCCGTCGTTTCGTGTGCCTCGTTCTCCTATGTCAGTGACGACACGCCCATATCCAAAGCCGATGCCGCCGGTGAATGACGGCGAAAAGCGATAATCGATGCCGCCGCTTATGCTGGTACCGGAATTCTTCTGGTTTGTGCCGTTATCATCGTCATTTTTACCGTAAGCCAGCGCGCCATTCGTCCACACTGAAAAGTGACGCTGAAACGACGAACAAGTGTCGTTCAGACCAGCATTCCGCAATTTGTCGAGAATATTCAAGTCCGGATGCAATTGCTGGTCATCAAGGCTTAAATTGATTCCAACAGAGTTCACGCGGCATTTACCTTCACTGTGCAATTGTTCCAACCGCTGATTGAAGTTTTCCAATTGCGTCTTGGCCAATTGGTTCGCAGTATCGACCTGTGCGCGCACAAGTCCGATGACTTCCTCGTCCTTGGATGGATCCGGACGCGCAACCACATCAATCGTTACAACTGCCGGGTTAGACGCTCCACGAGCGTTTGCAAGCGAATAGGTCAATTTCGTGCCACCGGAGAACGTTGTGGAAGCAGCGAAATAAAGGAAATACGCTTTTCCTTCACGTTTGATCCAGGTGTGACCTGCAGACTGTTCTGGCGTGGTTATAATTCGTGCATCGGTGAAAGGTCCTTCGGTTGCTCCCTCCGTCAGATTCAGAAACGCCGTGGTACCTGCCATCACTCTCATTGAATGGGATTGCGCAACCGGTAATGCTTCAGCGACAACCAGCGTATAGGTCATATGGCCCTCGTAGCCTTCCTTGTCGGTCGCGGTGACCTTCACGTCAAAACTGCGCGCCTCGGTAGGCGTGCCTTTGATCTTGTCTCCGGTGAGGCTCAAGCCTTCTGGCAGACCTTCAGCCTTGTAGGTGTAAGGTGCCGTGCCGCCGCTGACGGACAAGGTGGTCTCGGCATAGACCTGATTGATCTTGCCAGCCGGCAGCGCTTTCGGTGTAATTTCAATCGTGGGCGCGGCAGCAATGACCAGCGTATAGGTCATATGGCCCTCGTAGCCTTCCTTGTCGGTCGCGGTGACCTTCACGTCAAAACTGCGCGCCTCGGTGGGCGTGCCTTTGATCTTGTCTCCGGTGAGGCTCAAGCCTTCCGGCAGACCTTCAGCCTTGTAGGTGTAAGGCGCCGTGCCGCCGCTGACGGACAAGGTGGTCTCGGCATAGACCTGATTGACCTTGCCAGCCGGCAGCGCTTTCGGTGCAATTTCAATCGTGGGCGCGGCAGCAATGACCAGCGTATAGGTCATATGGCCCTCGTAGCCTTCCTTGTCGGTCGCGGTGACCTTCACGTCAAAACTGCGCGCCTCGGTGGGCGTGCCTTTGATCTTGTCTCCGGTGAGGCTCAAGCCTTCTGGCAGACCTTCAGCCTTATAGGTGTAAGGCGCCGTGCCGCCGCTGACGGACAAGGTGGTCTCGGCATAGACCTGATTGACCTTGCCAGCCGGCAGTGCGTCCGGTGCAATGGCAATGGCGGGCGCGGCAGCAATGACCAGCGTATAGGTCTTTTTGCCCTTGCAGCCTTTCTTGTTGCAGCCTTTCTTGTCGGTCGCGGTGACCTTCACGTCAAAACTGCCCGCCTCGGTGGGCGTGCCTGTGATGATACCGCTCGTTGCGTCAAGCGTCAGATCGGCCGGCAGCTTGTTCGCAAACCACGTGTAAGCTCCGCTGCCACCTGTGGCTGCAAGCGTGGTTGCAGGATAGGCGACACCGATCCGGCCCGGCGAAAGGTTCTCTGTCGTGATGTCCACATCGGCTGGGTCAACATGAACGCCAACATATGCATATTCATTACCTAATACTTTATTTTGGAAGAAGGAAAAAAGGTAATCTCCAGCTTTTGTTGGAGTTCCTTCAATATAACCTAAGTTGGAATTGTTTGTGCGGTATTTCAAACCCGGAATTTCATCGCAATCCTTTTTATAATTACAAGGATACCAAGTAGCACTTCCGTGCTCGCCGGGAAGTATTACTTTAGTACCAACTGGTTTCCCAACCTGGAACTTGTAATCATAGTGCTCATTTTGAGCAAAAGAATTTCCAGTTGGAAATAGCAATGCCATGAAAGTTAATGAAATACCAAAAACTGAATGTATTATTTTCCGAAAAATATAATTTTTATTATATAAAAATATGTGTTTTTTAATTCTTTCGTAAAAAATAATATAAAATTCAAAATTAAAATATCTTTAAAGACCATTTATTCCTCAGTAATAGTAAATTATAATAGAGAAATTTTCTATCTGATCGAATCAGATCGACACTCTAGCTATTTTTTTAACGCACATCTTTCCAGAAAACCGTTTCACAATTTTTGTTATGCTCTCTAATTATAAAAAAATAGAAATACTATATGTTATTATATGAATACGGTATTTATTCGATAAAACTACATTACTAAAATTCATTATATATACCAAAAGGTATTTCTCAAACTCCAATAAATTGGATAAGCCACACACATATTTGATCGGACAGCTGGCATAAACAGAAGGACCTAAGCACGGGCCTTTGTCTATCGATGTACTAGGAGCCTGAATCAAAAACGACATGTGTGAAAATGGAGATATTCGGGTACTGGAGCGGAGTGTACTTAAAGGTGCGCGAGCACCAGAAAGCAGACAAATCGCCCTTGCAACATAGCCTGGGTGAGCCTTAAGGCTCACCCAGTGCAGAGTGAATTCTTGCAACGGTGCTCCCCCGGAATGGTATTTTTGGGTGCATTTGCAGTGATAATGCTTGCGCACTGCGGCTTTTTGCGTTGTATCCCGAAAACGATATGACAAGAACAACCGTAGTCATTGCGGCAAATGAAATTGAGGGTGCATTTGCGGTCGGCAGGAGCAAGTTCACTCTGTGGGCATAAACCGGGGAAATGTTTCAGGTGACAGTTTCACCGGAAGCGAACTCAGAACAAAACCGGTCGTGACTGAAGCTGGCCGCGCTGAAGCGGCGATCTTTCGTTTTGGTCACGGCGAGAAACAAGGAATGACATTGTGAGTCAGATCGCCTTCTGGGGTGCGGTCGAATTGGGCCTCGTCTTCGCATTTGTAGCCATCGGCGTCTATCTGGCGTTCCGCGTCCTCGATTTCCCCGATCTGACGGTTGACGGTTCGTTTCCGCTGGGCGCTGCCGTAACCGGTGTACTGATTCTGGCGGGAATGAATGCCTGGCTGGCGGCAGCCATCGCCATGGTTGCGGGTGCTGCTGCCGGGCTTGTGACCGCGACGCTGAACGTGCGTTTCAAGATTCTCAATCTTCTCGCCTCCATTCTGACCATGATCGCGCTGTTCTCCGTCAATCTGCGCGTCATGGGGCGTCCGAACATCGCGCTCATCAATCAGGACACCATGCTGACGCCGTTCTTCGGACACGGCATTCCCGAATATTATGTACGTCCGCTGTTCCTTTTCGTGCTGGTCGCCATTGCGGTATTTGTCGTCTGGCGCTTTCTGGAAAGCGATATGGGTCTTGCCATGCGCGCAACCGGCGCCAATCCGAGAATGGCGCGTGCACAGGGCGTTCGCACCGACAGGCAGATCTATCTCGGCATGGCGCTGTCGAACGCACTGGTGGCGCTCGGTGGCTCGCTCTTCGCACAGACCAACGGCTTTGCCGATGTGACCTCCGGCGTCGGCACCATCGTGGTCGGCCTTGCAGCGGTCATCATCGGTGAAACGCTGTTGCGCAGCCGTTTCATTCTGGTGATCCTGATTGGTTGTGTACTCGGCTCGATCATCTATCGTATCGCCATCCAGTTTGCGCTTTCGAATGGTGACGTTCTTGGCCTGCAGGCATCCGATCTCAACATTGCGACCGCCCTTCTCGTTACCTTCGCCCTGATATTGCCGCGCCTGCGTCGCGGAGGAGCATCGGCATGATCGAACTTTCCAATCTCGATGTCGTGTTCGGTCGCGGCACTCCGCTCGAAAAGCAGGTCTTGAACAAGATCAACCTGACCATGGATCAGGGTTCCTTCGTCACGGTCATCGGATCGAACGGCGCAGGCAAATCCACGATGCTGGGTGTTCTTGCAGGCGATGTGATCCCCACCGCTGGCAAAGTGGTCATCAGTGGCAAGGATGTGACCCGCAAGCCCACTGCCGAGCGGGCCGGTCTTGTCGCCCGCGTGTTCCAGGACCCGCTGGCAGGCAGCTGCGGTACGCTGTCAATCGAGGAAAACCTCGCGCTGGCTGCTTCGCGCGGCAAGACGCGCGGCCTCACCCACGCGCTCAATTCCAAGCGTCGCGCATGGTTTCGCGAGCGTGTGGCGAGCCTCAATCTGGGGCTGGAAAATCGTATGCAGGACCGCATGGAACTTCTCTCCGGCGGCCAGCGTCAGGCCCTGTCACTGATCATGGCGACGCTTTCCGGTTCGGAAGTACTGCTGCTCGATGAGCATACAGCAGCGCTTGATCCCGGCATGGCCGAGTTCGTGATGGAACTGACCCGGACGCTGATTGCCGAGAATAAGCTGACCGCGCTGATGGTCACCCATTCCATGCGGCAGGCGCTCGATTATGGCGACCGCACGATCATGCTGCATGGCGGCAAGATCCTGCTCGACGTGACCGGCGACAAGCGCAAGACGCTGGGTGTGGAAGACCTCATCGAAATGTTCCGCAAGGTGCGCGGCCAGACGCTCGATGACGATGCGCTGCTGATCGAATAGGAACCTCGTGTTGACGGCGCGCAGCGCAGTATTGCAACCGCTGTTCCGCTGTGCATCGCCGACTTTTCATTCTACATAGGCATCTAGTGCAAAGATGCCTTGCTGCCAGCCATTATATGAATGGACTCGACGCCGGAAAGCATAAGGCTGGCGGCGGCTTCGGACTTGAAGCCGGACATGGAGCAGATGCCCCATTTGATACGGCTGAGCTCTTATTTTCTATCTTATCTTGGTGATAGTCATGACGCCGGTCGTAAAACCGTTTCTCTGTACACCATTTTGAAAACTGTGATTAAATTGACTGCTATTGCCGACGTAAACGGGCTTTCCGTTAACGGAAAACGTCTTTCTGCTATCCAAGAGAGTTAACATGAATGCGTTAGCGTCAGGCATATCAATAGCAATAGTCCCTCTGGAGCTTACACCAAAATCCAGAATTGCTTCTGGATACGGCGCTGCTTCATTCTGGGTCTGAAGAGGATCTCCTCCACTTGTCTGAGCCAGAATATTTAACTGCGGCGAACCATCGGCAAGAGAAATTCGCCATTCCCTCTCGGGTGAGTTGCTTGCATAAATCCTATTCGTAGAGAGATTGAATTCCGATGTGTCATACAGTTTCGTTAGGCCAGTGTAAGGCGTTACGTGTTCTTCGAAGAAATTTAGTCTGGCATTGTCATAGACAGAAAACTCTCCCCCCCAGAAAATATTGAGCCCTGAGAAAGTCAGCTGTGAAGCATCATACATTTCAACCCGCACACTACCATACTCGCCGCGCGATCTCGTCTCCATTTGAACACCAGGGTGTTCCAAAACCATCGAACCTTCACGCTGTAGAGTTAAGCTGAAAGAACGCTCATTTCCCAGGCACAATGCGCCACTCGTGCGCTGGGTTAACGCAAAGTGGCCAGACAAAATGCCAAACTCTGTGACTGTGTCGATGAAAGTATCAGGATCGCTTTCGGAGTCAGGCCAGTAAACGTCAGAATTGGTACTCAGAGTTAATGATTTTCCTTCAGCATCCATGATAAATCCAGCGCCGACATTTTTACTGAAATCAGTATCTATTTCTTGATCATCTCCACACGATTGATCATAAACTTGGGTTTCGAATGGGCTCCACTTGGTATATATTTTCATTATTTCTCTTTCTTTGAAGAATAATTCATAATTCTTGCTTTTTTACATTAGCCATCAGATAAAAATGTTCGGCTTGGAATAGGTCACCCGACCGGAATATGATATTGTTCTTAATCTGTCCTAGGCTTCGATAACCATGCAGCACCAAGTCATCCGGCTTATGAGGCGGATGAAAACTATTGCTCAATTTGATCATGGTTTCGAGCTGCTAAGCGTAGCAGCTCGAAATTGGGATGTGGCAAACCCGCAATCGAGGCCGATCTCGGCCTACATTAATCGCAACAGAACTTCGAACAGACTTTAACGCCGAGCGTTTCGAAGTGACTCGACGCTGATTGCCAGCAGACATTGGCGGATGATGGGGATAGCGAGCGCCGCATTTTGGCGGCTTTCGAGAACGGCGCGCTGCAGGCGCTCCATAACGCGCGCGAGGCTTTCGCCGGTCCAGCGGCTTACTGAATTCTCGACCAGTTTCTTACGGTTGAAGAAGATTGGCGGACGAGCCGCAGCCACAACGACGGACGCGCTTTTACGCTCGGTATCGGCAATGTGGCGCAAGGTCTGTACCTGCTGAAACTGGCGAATCGCCGTGTTGAGCAGGAGAAACGGCGCGGTGCCGGATTTCACGACACGGTCGAAGGAGACTTCGAAACGCGGAAGATCGCCAGCCAAAACCGCATCGATCACCTCATCCGTGGAAAGACCGGCAACATCGCCGACCGCTTCACGCACATCGTCTATATCGATCCGCTCCTTGCCGCGTGCATAGAGGCAGAGCTTTTCGAGTTCACCCCGCGTGGCGAGACGATCACCGCCCAGACTTGCCCGCAGCAGCTGCCGCCCGTCGAGTGTGATCTGCATCTTCCATTCCGCCAGAACGTCATCAATGACACCATCAATACCCCGGCTGTCGTCGGCAAAGCAGGGCAAGGCCATACCTGCGGAAGCATTCTCGACAGCGCTGCGCAGACCCGCGCCCTTCTTGAGATCTCCGGCTTCGACCAGAACGAATGTCTCAAGCGGCGGTTCGGTCGCAAGCAGCTTGATCGCTTCCGCCAGCTTCTTCTGGCCTGCAGCATTCTTGATCCAGATCAGGCGCTGGCCACCGAACATAGAGATGGTGCGAGCTTCATCGGCGAGTTTCGCCGGGTCGGCCTCGATCTCATCCGCTTCCATGCGAATGACGGCGAACGGGTCGTCCAGCGGCAGTTTGCTTGCTTCGGCAAAACGGCGCGCACGCTCGCTCACCAGCCCCTTGTCGGGGCCGTAAAGCAGCACGACCGGAAACGAACTCGTCGGCCTTGCCAGAAAACTATCGACTTCGTTTGCTTTCTTCTGCGCCATTGCCACTCACTAGCGCAATTCGCTTCCAAACGAAACAGCCACCGGTCGAACTGACGAGCGGCTGCGAAACAAAATGGTTCATAAAGTTACGAGTTATGCTGTGGGAGCGCTGTTTGACTGCGGCCTCTAACTTGAAGCGATGACGGATCATAATTGCCTTTTGACGCGGCGGTGATCATATCTATTGATGTACTTGTTGGAACGAATAGCGGTGGGCTTTGCAGCCTGACTAAGCCAGTTCTCCGCATCGCGTTACAATATAGGTGTTGTGTTGGTTTGGCTGCTGTAAATGAAAAAGCTCGCCGCAATGAAATGCAACGAGCTTTTATGTTCAACTATTCAGATAAAAGATCAGCTCTGAAGCCGGCGGCAAATCTCGTCGAGTTGCTCAAGAGAACTATATCGAATCTTGACCTCACCGCCGCGATCACGATGATTGATCTCAACCTTCATGCCAGTAACATCAGAAAGCAGCTTTTCGAGTGCTTTGGTGTCGGCATCTTTCTCAACAGGTCCTGCTTTACCGGGCTTGGCTTCCGCACCACCGCGTGCTTCCGCCTGCGCAAGCGCTTCCACCTGGCGTACCGACAGACCATCTTTGACAATCCGCTCAGCCAGTGCGGTCGGGTTTTCCATCGTGATGAGACTTCGAGCATGACCTGCCGAAAGCGCACCATCGACAATGAAATCCTGCACGGGTTGCGGCAATTTCAGCAGGCGCAACGTATTGGCGACATGGCTGCGGCTCTTGCCGATCACCTGTGCCAGATCATTCTGCGTATAGTCGTGATTATCGATAAGCTGTTGATATCCCAACGCTTCTTCGACCGCATTCAGGTCGGCGCGCTGCACGTTTTCGATGATCGCGATCTCAAGTGCGACACGATCGTCGACGTCACGAACAATAACCGGGATCGTATCGACACCGGCCCGCTGCGAAGCGCGCCAGCGACGCTCACCAGCAATCAATTCGAACCGGTCCGGCTGCCCTGGTGCCGGTCGCACGACGATCGGCTGTACGACGCCATGTTCCTTGATCGACTGCGCCAGGTCCTCCAAGTCACCTTCTGAGAACATGCGACGCGGATTGCGCGGATTGCGCGTAACGAATTCAATCGGAACATTCCGTTCGATGGGAACAGGTGCCTTACGCTCTTCGGCAGGGCGGTCGATTTCGCCGATCAGCGCCGCTAATCCGCGGCCAAGGCGCTTTTTTGAAGGATCATCATTCATCGTTCGGCTTATTCCTGAATTGTTTCGTCGTCGAATCGATTGGTTTAAGCGGCCTGCAATTGTCGCTCGCGCTGGATAACTTCCGATGCGAGTTGCAAATAGGCCTGACTGCCGGCGCATTTCAAATCGTAGAGAATTGCCGGTTTACCGTGTGATGGTGCTTCCGAGACGCGCACATTACGCGGAATGACAGTACGATAGACCTTCTCACCCATGAAAGCGCGAACATCATCCACCACTTGCGCAGCGAGATTGTTGCGGCTGTCGAACATGGTCAGCACAATACCCTGGATCGAAAGCTCGGCATTGATCGACGACCGCACCTGATCGACCGTCTGCAAAAGCTGGCTCAAGCCTTCCAGGGCAAAGAACTCGCATTGCAGCGGCACCAGAACGGAATCGGCTGCAGCCATGGCGTTCAACGTCAGAAGATTGAGCGACGGTGGGCAATCGACAAGCACATAGGAGAATCGCTCCGACACGGAGGAATCGAACCGCAAAGCATCACGCAAGCGCCGTGTACGATCGGCCGACTGCGCAATTTCCATTTCAATGCCAAGAAGATCCAGCGTCGATGGTACGATATGCAGATTGGGAACATCGGTTGGCATTGCAGCATCAGGAACTGACGATTCCTGCGTCAGCACGTCATAGGAAGACAAAGGCCGGTTGCGGCGATCAATACCCAAACCGGTGCTGGCGTTGCCCTGCGGATCGAGATCGACAATCAGTACCGTCTCGCCGATAGCCGCCAATGCCGTAGCCAGATTGATGGCGGTGGTAGTTTTACCCACGCCGCCTTTCTGGTTTGCAATGGTTATGATTCTGGACATTTTGTTCATCACCGTCGCCTTGCTGCTGCCCGCCCCTTCGAAATTTCCAGCCATCAAGCGATTTTGCGCCGAAGATTGGTGATTTCGAGTATGACCGAAGCCTGATCGATAGTACTTTGATGTTGTACCAGATCGAAACTCCAACCGACACGGCTTTCGTCTATCTCGCGCTGATAATCCCGACCTTTTTGGAAGAGAGCTTTGGCGCCATTGGTCAGCCACGGCTCCGTCAGACCGAAAAGATCGTTCAGCGACGCCAATGCGCGTGCCGTAACCACTTGTGGTGTTTCAATTTTCTCCCACATCGCTTCAATGCGGGCGGAATGGACCCGCGCCGGTACGTGCAAATGTCCCGCTGCAGTGCGCAGAAACGCCGCCTTTTTCCCTGCGCTCTCAATAAGATCGATAGCGCCGCCTGGTTGCTCGGCGAGGAAACAGGCTGTCACAATGCCCGGAAATCCGCCGCCAGAACCAATATCCAACCAGTGCTTGGCATCACCCGCCAAGGGAAATAGCTGTGCACTATCCAGAATATGACGGGTCCACAACTCGTTCAGAGTAGAGGGGGACGCAAGATTGATCGCCTTCGACCATTTGCGGAACAAGTCTTCAAAGGCGATCAGGCGGTTCGCTGTTTCACGTGAAACAGCGGGAACGATTGCTTTCAGACTTTCAAAGCGAGTATCGGCGCTCATGCAGCGCCCTGCCCTTCAGACAATTCCGATGCAGCCCGCTGGCGATATCCGAATTTCTTGATCTGTGCGATAAGGAGCGCCAGTGCTGCCGGTGTCATCCCGTCAACGCGCTGCGCCTCGGCAATTGTTTCCGGCTTGCGCTGCTTGAGCTTATGCTTCAACTCATTGGAAAGACCGGATATTCCATCAATGTCCAACCCTGCTGGAATGAGCAGTTGCTCCTCGCGCTCCATCACTGCAATGTCGCTTTTCTGCCGATCCATATAGACGGCATATTGAGCCTCGATCTCCAGCGCTTCCCGCGTTGCCGGATCGACAGCTCCGAGTTCAGGCCAGATTGACTTCAACCGATCCAGATCAATCTCCGGGTAGGACAGAAGATCATAGGCCGAACGGCGCACGCCATCCTGATTGAGACGCAGATCGTAACGGCTGGCCAGATTGGGCGTAATGGTCAGTGACTGTGTCAATGACCGCGCCTCATCCAACGCCGTTTCCCGCGCTTCAAATCGTTCCTTACGTGCGTGCCCCAATATACCGAGCTTGTCCGCCAGTGGCGTCAGGCGCTGATCGGCATTATCCGCGCGAAGCGACAGACGAAATTCTGCACGTGATGTAAACATGCGATAAGGTTCGCTGACCCCGCGTGACGTCAGATCATCAACCATGACGCCGATATAGGCTTCCGTGCGCTGGATAATGACAGGATCGCCACCAGAAGCTCGACGCGCGGCATTGATGCCCGCGAGCAAGCCTTGTGCGCCCGCTTCTTCATAGCCAGTCGTGCCGTTGATCTGCCCCGCCAGAAACAGACCGGTAACTTTCCGGGTTTCAAGGCTGCGCTTCAACTCACGCGGATCAATGAAATCATATTCAATCGCATATCCGGGCTGCAGCATAGCGGCTTTTTCAAGCCCCGGTATGGTCTTCAATATGTCGAGCTGCACATCTTCCGGAAGCGATGTCGAAATGCCGTTTGGATAAACGGTATCGTCGTCCAGCCCTTCCGGCTCGAGGAATATCTGGTGGCCGTCACGGTCGCCGAACTTGACAATCTTGTCTTCCACCGAGGGGCAGTAACGGGGACCAATGCCCTCGATCGAACCAGAATACATAGCCGAACGATGCAGATTGGCCCGAATGACAGCGTGGGTTTCCGGCGTTGTGCGGGTAATGCCACAATCGATCTGCGGTGTGGTGATCCGATCCGTCATGAGAGAGAACGGCACAGGCTCCTCATCGGCGGACTGCATGTCAAGGCTTTGCCAATCAATAGTACGCCCATCCAGTCGTGGCGGCGTGCCTGTCTTGAGACGCCCAAGCGCAAAGCCGAACGAGGTCAGGCGTTCGGAAAGACCAAGCGCTGGCTTTTCGCCCATGCGGCCAGCTGGAATCTTCTTTTCCCCAATATGGATCAACCCATTCAGGAACGTGCCGGTTGTCAGAACGACAGCGCCACATGACAGGGTCCGCCCATCGGACAAAACAACCCCGGTGATGCGTCCGTGTTCTTCCCGAAGGTCGTGCGCGCCGCCTTCGATAACAAATAGATTGTCCTGGGCCGCGATCATCTTCTGCATGGCAAGCCGATAAAGCTTGCGGTCAGCCTGGGTTCGAGGTCCGCGAACAGCAGGCCCTTTTCGGCGATTCAGTAGACGAAACTGGATACCAGCTTCATCCGCGACACGCCCCATCAAGCCATCGAGTGCATCGATCTCACGCACAAGATGCCCTTTTCCCAGCCCGCCAATGGCAGGATTGCAAGACATAACGCCAATAGTATCAAAGCGATGTGTTACAAGCGCAGTTCTGGCGCCGGCGCGCGCAGCCGCTGAAGCGGCCTCGCATCCTGCGTGGCCGCCGCCGATCACAATGACATCAAAGACTGTGGCTTCGGTCGAACTCATTTGGTTCATCCTGACGCAACTCGAATCCGTTTCTGAAAGATGTCTCTTTGACACGAATAGGCTTGAAACGGAAGATCAAATTGGTCGTCGACTTGATCAAATCTCGGCGACGAGCCGACTCACGGATGAAGGAGTGAGTCAATCACCTTGGCGAGATTCCACAGATGTTTCACGTGAAACAATTTTCAGGATCAATCGGCCCGTGTTTCACGTGAATCATTTTCCGATGCAGAACTGAGAGAAAATAACGTCCAAAATCTCCTCCACATCGACGTCACCAGTAATACGTCCGAGATATTGGGATGCAAGGCGCATGTTCTCTGCGCGGAGTTCAAGCGGAAGGTTCGTACCGTTTATTGCTCTATCGATCTCGGTGACGGTAGATCGCAGAAGGTTGATATGTCTCTGCCGCGTGGGCACGGCATCCTCAATCTGGCCTATCTGTTCTTCCGCGAAATTCTGCAGATTCGTGAGTAATTGGTCCAGTCCTTCGCCAGTTTTTGTTGAAATGCGGTAGGTCCAGCGATCGGCAGATTCAGCATTCAGATCAGCTTTTGTACCGATTTTCCATAAAGCTTCCGGTATTTCGTCGGAAGCGACGGCTATAGGATCGTTCATATCGTCAAGCAGCAGAACCAGATCGGCATCAACCATACGCGCGCGGGCGCGTTCAATCCCGATCTTCTCGACGGAACTATCAGTCTCCCGCAAACCTGCCGTGTCTGTCACGTATACCGGGATGCCGCCCAGATCGAGTTTGACTTCCAGAAGATCGCGGGTCGTTCCCGCCTCTTCCGAGATGATCGCTACTTCGCGACCAGCAAGAAAGTTTAGCAGGCTGGATTTACCGGCATTCGGTGCACCAACAATCACGACATGCAGTCCGTCGCGCAACATCGAAGCGCGCTTGCCGCTCGCTATATGGTTCTCGATCTCGCTCTTTAACAGTGTCAGTGACTGCCAGACCTGCTCCGATACGGAACCAGGAACATCGCTTTCATCGGCAAAGTCGAGTTCCGCTTCGATAAAGGCGCGCGCACGCAACAGACGCTGACGCCATTCCGTATAAAGCTCGCGCTGCGTGCCCGATGCAACCTGCAAAGCAAGCCGCCTCTGTCCCTCGGTTTCTGCGGCGATCAGATCCGCAAAGCCTTCGGCGATCGTCAAGTCCATCTTGCCATTGGAAAAAGCACGTCGCGTAAACTCTCCAGCTTCCGCTATACGGCAACCATGCAGCTCTCCCATTTCCGACAAGAGCTTCTCAACGACTGCTTTGCCGCCATGCAAATGAAATTCGGCGCAATCTTCGCCGGTAAAACTGTTCGGTCCAGGGAAAAAGAGTACAAGTCCTCGGTCGATTGGGTCACCATTTCGGCTACGGAATAGCTTGTAGGCTGCATATCGTGGTGTCGGTATGGAGTCGACTATCGTTTCGAGTACGAATCGAACTTTGGGGCCGGAAATGCGTACCACAGCAACGCCGGATGGCAGACGCCCGCTCGATAAAGCAAAAATCGTATCTTGAAGGGAAGCGATCTCGCTCATTTCATTTCCTGACCTATAATCAATAAGGACGAAAGCAACCAAACGGATGCTGATGGAATGGCATATTCATTCGTGCAGTGAAAGAAAAGCCTTATGACAGAGTTAGACCGCAATCGCCTTGCTGAAGAACCGAGTGCCTATCTGCGCCAGCACGCCAATAATCCTGTTCACTGGCAGCCGTGGGGTAAAGAGGCGTTGGATGCTGCGAAGGAGCTCGACCGGCCCATTCTGCTTTCGGTTGGCTATGCGGCCTGCCACTGGTGTCACGTCATGGCGCATGAGTCCTTTGAAAATCCCGAAGTGGCGGAAGTAATGAATGCCTTGTTTGTCAATGTGAAAGTGGACCGCGAGGAACGGCCCGACCTAGACCAGATATATATGGCAGCGCTTGGAGCGATGGGACAACAGGGCGGCTGGCCGCTCACCATGTTTTTGAGGCCAGATGGCAAGCCCTTCTGGGGAGGAACCTACTTTCCCCCGCACAAGCGCCACAACATGCCCGGCTTTGTCGATGTGCTGCATGCGGTTAATAACCTTTGGAATAAGGATAAAGAAAAAATTAACCATAATGCGCAGGCTGTGTTCGATCATCTCGAAGGCAGGCTGGCAGCGCAGATCGCGCCGGTGGTGAACGAAGTCGAACGATTTGACGAGATTGCGACACGCATCAACAGCCTGATTGATCCGGTCCGGGGCGGAATAGAAGGAGCACCGAAATTCCCCAACGCGCCTTTCATGGACAATCTGTGGCTCTCTTGGCTCTACGGGCGTAATGAGACGCATCGGGACAATTTCCTCCTGTCTCTCAAGGTGATGCTGCAGGGCGGGATTTACGACCATCTGGGTGGTGGGCTTTGCCGCTATTCCACCGATGCCAATTGGCTGGTCCCGCATTTTGAAAAAATGCTCTACGACAATGCTCAATTCATTCGACATGCGAATTACGCTTTCGCCGAAACCGGAAATGATTTGTTTCGTTTACGAATCGAAGAAACTATCGATTGGTTGATCCGTGAAATGCGTTTGCCCGACGGAAGTTTTGCATCCAGCCTCGATGCCGACAGCGAAGGCGAAGAAGGACGGTTTTACGTCTGGAGCGAGCAGGAAATCGATCAGGCGCTTGGCAACGATAGCAAAACCTTCAAGGACTATTACGGCGTCACAGCGGGTGGAAACTGGGAAGGCCAGAACATTCTGAATCGCCTTGATGCCGTCGATGGTGATGCGATCCTGCCGCCATTGATCGAAACATCGCGGCAAAAACTGCTGGCACGTCGTGAATTGCGGGTACGGCCCGGACGCGATGAAAAAGCACTGACCGACTGGAACGGACTTGCTATCCGGGCATTGGCCGAAGCAGGTCGGAGTTTTGGAAGACAGAACTGGATCGACCTCGCGGTTGATGCCTATCGCTCCATAGCGAGCAGTTTTCGTGATGGACGCATCGCACATTGCCGCATGGAAAACTCTCTTCTCTACCCTGCCCTTTCGACCGATTATGCATCGATGATCAACGCAGCTATAGCCCTTTATGAGGCAACGAGCGAATGGGCTTATATCGATGACGCATTGAAACTCAAAAAGGCGCTCGATGACAGCCATCGCGATGGTGCCGGTAATTATCGCCTGTCGGCGCTGGACGCTGATGACGTCATCCTGCACGCTTATGGCAATTATGATGAAGCGATACCGAGCGCGACCAGCCAGATCATCGAAGCACTGACAAGACTGTTTCTGGTGACGGGCAATATCGATCTCTATCAAAGCAATGAGAAGCTGATCGAACAGGCGCTTGGCCGAGCCTTCGCACAGCAATATGGGCAAATTGGAATATTGAATGCGGCCCGTTTTGCAGCTGAACCACTTTCTCTTGTCGTGGCCTCAGACGATAACGCCGAAGAACTTGTTTCGACAGCGAATCGAAATCCAGACCCAAGACGCGTAGACAAGTTCGTGCGGTTCGAGATTGGCAAGACAGTAGAGCTACCGACCGGGGGAACTGCAGAGCCTGAGCATCCATCAGCCTGGTTCTGCAAGGGACATGTCTGTCTGCCGCCTGTCCAGAATGCTGATGCTTTGCGACTGCTCCTCGGCAAGGCATCCTGAAATAAGAAGCGCCGCAACGGTTTCCCGTGCGGCGCTTCTCAAACGGTTTTAACCGAGTAATTTTTACGTATTCATCGAATCGAAGAATTCGGAATTGCTCTTGGTCTGCTTGAGCTTGTCTATAAGGAATTCGATCGCATCGGTCGTGCCCATCGGCGCGAGAATACGGCGCAGAACAAAGATCTTCTGGAGATCGGCGCGCGGTACGAGCAGGTCTTCCTTGCGGGTGCCGGACTTGAGAATGTCCATGGCCGGGAAGATGCGCTTGTCGGCAACCTTGCGGTCAAGCACGATTTCCGAGTTACCGGTGCCCTTGAATTCTTCAAAGATCACTTCGTCCATACGGCTGCCCGTATCGATCAGCGCGGTTGCGATGATGGTCAGCGAACCGCCTTCTTCGATATTGCGCGCAGCGCCGAAGAAACGCTTCGGGCGCTGCAATGCATTGGCGTCCACACCGCCGGTCAGAACCTTGCCGGAAGACGGCACAACCGTGTTGTAAGCGCGGCCCAGACGGGTGATCGAGTCGAGCAGGATCACAACATCACGACCATGTTCGACAAGGCGCTTGGCCTTTTCGATGACCATTTCAGCCACCTGAACGTGACGCGCTGCCGGTTCATCGAAGGTCGAGGAAATCACTTCGCCCTTCACCGAGCGCTGCATGTCGGTCACTTCTTCCGGACGTTCGTCGATCAGAAGAACGATCAGATAGCATTCCGGATGATTTGCGGTGATCGAATGGGCGATGTTCTGGAGAAGAACAGTCTTACCGGTACGTGGCGGAGCGACGATCAGGCCGCGCTGGCCCTTGCCGAGTGGTGCCACCAGATCGATGACACGCGGCGAAAGATCCTTGGAAGTTGGAACTTCCAGTTCCATCTTGAAGCGCTCATTCGGGTAGAGCGGCGTCAGATTGTCGAAGTGAACCTTGTGCCGGATTTTTTCCGGATCCTCGAAATTGATCGAATTGACCTTGAGCAGCGCGAAATAACGTTCGCCTTCCTTGGGACCGCGGATCGGACCTTCGACCGTGTCACCGGTCTTGAGAGAAAAACGACGCAGTTGCGAGGGTGAAATATAAATATCGTCTGGGCCCGGCAGGTAGTTGGCATCAGCAGAGCGCAGGAAGCCAAATCCATCCTGCAGCACCTCGACGACGCCCTCGCCGATAATTTCGACGTCCTGGGCCGCCAGCTTCTTGAGGATCGCGAACATCAGTTCCTGCTTGCGCATGGCGCTCGCGTTTTCGACCTCAAGTGTTTCGGCAAAAGCCAGCAGCTCCACCGGTGTCTTGTTCTTTAGTTCTTGTAGTTTCATTTCCTGCATGGATGAGGAACTCTTTTTAAAATGTAAGGAGAAAATGCAGTTGTTCGGAAAGGTGGCCACCTGAACGTCGTGACCGGCATCGAAGGCCTGCTGTCTTGAAGGGAAGAGGCTTCCTACATACTGACTTGCAGCATGCAGAGCAAGCCTCATGTAGGGATAGCGCGAAATTTCTGCAACAGAAAAATGGCAGAAACCCGGCGAGCGGGTTTCTTTCTCGAGACTGTATTCCGATTAAAATGGCTTAACGATCACCAGTATGACGATCAGAATCATCAAAATCGTCGGCACTTCATTGATGATTCGCCAGTGTTTGGCCGAGCGCATATTGCGGTCTTCAGCAAAAAGTCGGGTCGACTTGGCGAGATAGCCGTGCAGGCCGGACATCAGCACGACCAGCAGCAGTTTTGCATGCAGCCAGCCACCCTGGAAACCGAAGATTTCCCAAGCCATCCAGAGACCGGCAATCCAGGTCACGATCATGGCCGGATTGATGATGAAGCGCAGCAACCGTTTCTCCATCACCTTGAAGGTCTCCGATGTTTCGGAACCAGGCTTTGCAGCGCAGTGATAGACGAAGAGGCGCGGCAGATAGAGCATCCCCGCCATCCATGCGATGACGGCAATCACATGCAGCGACTTGATCCAGAGATAGGCGTCGGCTGGATTCACGTGAAACAATGCCCAAACGCCAAGCGCGACCACAACCAGCGAAACAACAGTGCGAATGGCGACTGCCGAGCCGCGATTTTCCGGAGCTGTCTGGCTCATGATTTTCCTCCGCGAATACGGTCGATCATGCGCTGAACATTTTCAATCGGCGCCTGCGGTGTGATTCCGTGACCGAGATTGAAGATCAGCGGACCCTGGCCGAGGCGTTCGAGAATGGTGTCCACGCCTTCATCCAGCGCATTGCCGCCTGCTACAACGCGCAGCGGATCGAGATTGCCCTGTATCGCGCCTTCTTCCTGAAGGGCGGCAGCAAAGGAAAAGGGAACGGACCAGTCGAGACCGAGCGCATCCACACCGGTTTTTTCGCGATAGCCTGCATAAAGCATTCCTGCCCCTTTCGGAAAGCCGATGATGCGCGCCTCCGGATAAACCGCCCTCACCTTCTGGACGATCCGGGCAACGGGCCGGATGCAGAAACGTTCAAAGCAGTCCTCATCCAAAACGCCCGACCATGAATCGAAAATCTGAACCGCATCAGCACCGGCATCCAGCTGCTCGATAAGATATTCGGCAGAAACATCGGCAAGATCGTTCAGGAGCTTTTCAAAAGCTTCGGGGAAGCGATAGGCGAAAAGACGGGCGGGTGCCTGATCCGGCGTGCCGTGACCGGCAATCATATAGGTCGCAACGGTCCAGGGAGCGCCACAGAAGCCCAGCAGCGTGGTTTCATCGGGCAACTGCTCGCGCAGCAGCCGAACCGTCTCGTAGACCGGCTCCAGCCTTTTGGCGACACCTTCCGTCTCAAGCCAGAAAATCTCGTCCGCATCAATCGGTGTCATCAAAGGTCCCTTGCCTTCTTCAAAGCGAAGGTCACGTCCAAGGGCGTGGGGGATGACAAGAATATCTGAAAAGAGAATGGCTGCATCAAAGCCAAACCGGCGGATCGGCTGAAGGGTCACTTCGACAGCAAGATCGGGCGAATAGCAGAGATCGAGAAAGCTCCCCGCCTTTTTCCGCGTCTCGCGATATTCGGGAAGATAGCGTCCGGCCTGGCGCATCATCCAGATGGGAGGTGGAAAGACCGTTTCACCGTCAATCACTCTCAAGACTTTGCGCTTCATCTGATTTTTATCCGCCCTGTTGGTTACCTGATCCGGTTTGGTCTGAAGTTATCCAGTCCGGCTCTCATAAAGAAAGGATGATTCAGGAATCTTTTGATTCTTAGAGTCTGTTGGAATCGGGGATTAAGGTCTGTCCCTGTTTTCCCCACAGTTCCGAATTTGCCATGTCATCCTGTGCAATCATTCACCGATAGTCTGACCAAATACAATGAAAACTCAATTCCCTCTTTTAATATAAAGGGTTACCAATTGACGCAGTTCATGAGGATTTGTGGAAAAGCTGGGAATTACGATGGGATTTCGCGTTTTCATGAGTCTTGTCCACACATGTTGATGACCACTCGCCACATGTTCGCCCGCTGTGGATGACTTGCCAAGTTTCCCACGGCCTGCCATGGCTTGTGGAAGACGTTCGGCCTTTACGCACAGCCGTCAACAGGAGGGCAACAAAACTGTGACCAGACCGCTTTCCTACTTTCATCTTCATCTTATTTCTGATGCGACGGGAGAGACTCTCCTCGCGGCGGGCCGTGCGGCAGCGGCGCAATATGCCAATGCGCGTGCCATCGAGCACATCTATCCGCTGATCCGTACCGAAAAGCAGTTGCGCAAGGTTCTTGAGGGCATCGATGCGGAACCCGGCATCGTTCTCTATACGATTGTCGACCAGAAGCTGGCGGCGATCATTGATGAATCCTGCGCGGAAATGGGCGTGCCGAGCGTTTCCGTGCTGGAGCCGGTGCTGAACACGTTTCAATCCTATCTCGGTGCGCCCGCGCATCGCCGCGCCAGCGCACAGCATGTTCTCAATGCCGATTATTTCCGGCGCATCGACGCGCTCAATTTCACAATGGAACATGATGACGGGCAATTGCCTTATGACATTGAGGAAGCCGACGTCATTCTTGTTGGCATTTCACGCACATCCAAGACACCGACAAGCATCTATCTCGCCAATCGTGGCATCAAGGCCACCAATGTTCCGATTGTGCTGGGGATTCCCTTGCCCGAAGTCCTTTTCACGGCGAAGCGTCCATTGATCGTGGGACTGGTCGCGACGGCTGAACGGATTTCGCAAATCCGCCAGAACCGGCCGCTCGGCAATGTGCCGTCGCTGGATACGGGTCTTTATACGGATCGCGTATCGATCTCGGAAGAACTGGCCTATGCGCGTAATATATGCAACCGAAACGGCTGGCCAATCATTGATGTATCGCGCCGGTCGATCGAGGAAACCGCAGCTGCCATTCTGGCGCTGCTCCGCGCGCATAACGAAAAGGGATAAACAAGGATTCCTGTCATGACGGACAAACTCGTTCTTGCCTCTAAAAGCCCCTTCCGTTCGGCGTTGCTGAAGAATGCCGGCATAGAGTTTTCAACAGCAAGCGCGGATATCGACGAGCGCGCGGTCGAAGCCCCACTTTATGAAACGGGCGCTACGCCGGAAGAAGTCGCACAGGTTCTGGCCGAGGCGAAGGCGCTCGACGTAAGCGAGAAGAACCCCGGCGCGGTGGTGATCGGCTGCGATCAGACTCTGTCACTCGGTGACGAGATTTTCCACAAGCCCGCCGATATGGAAGCGGCGCGCCGCCAGCTTCTGAAATTTTCCGGAAAGACCCATCAGCTCAACAGTGCGGTTGTGCTTGTGAAGGACGGCAAAACCCTGTGGCGCCACGTTTCGATTGCCCGCATGACCATGCGCGATCTGGATCCCGGTTTTGTCGGGCGTTATCTCGGTCGTGTGGGGGACATCGCGCTTTCGAGCGTCGGCGCATATCAGGTCGAAGGACCGGGCATCCAGCTTTTCGACAAGATCGAAGGCGATTATTTCACGATTGTCGGTCTGCCGCTGCTGCCGCTGCTGGCTGAACTGCGGAAGGAAAAACTGATCGATGGCTAAGAAGGCGTTTGTCACCGGCTTTCCGATAAAACATTCGCGGTCGCCGCTGATCCATGGTTTCTGGCTTGATGAACTTGGGATCGACGGTTCTTATGAGGCGATAGAAGTGAAGCCGGAGGATTTCGGCTTCTTTGCTTCGTCGCTTGCCGAAAACGGTTTTGCCGGTGGCAATGTCACCATTCCCCACAAGGAAGCAGCCTATGCTGCGGTGGAAAGTCTGGATGAGGCCGCGAAGGCCATCGGCGCGGTCAACACGCTTTGGCTTGAAAATGGCAGGCTCAATGGCGGCAATACCGATGCCTATGGTTTTGCCGCCAATCTCGATGCATCGGCTTCCGGCTGGGATAATGCCGACAGTGCCCTCGTTCTGGGCGCTGGTGGCGCAAGCCGGGCAATCGTCCACGCGCTGTTGTCGCGCGGCTTTAAGAAAGTCGCCATCGTCAATCGCACGGTGAGTCGGGCGCAAGATCTCGCAACCCATTTCGGACCACGTGTCTCGGCGTATGGCTGGGATGCGGCGCAAAAACTGGTCTCCGACGCCGGATTGATCGTCAACACGACATCGCTTGGCATGAGCGGCCATGACGAGCAGGAAGTATTTCCGCTCGATCTTGGCAAGGCGTCGCGAAAGGCAGTCGCCACCGATATTGTTTATGTACCGCTCAAGACGCCATTTCTGAAAAAGGCCGAAGAAGCAGGTCTGGTGACAGTGGATGGTCTTGGCATGTTGCTGCATCAGGCCGTTCCAGGTTTCGAGTGCTGGTTCGGCAAAAGGCCGCTAGTGACGAAAGCGCTGCGTGAGCATATTCTGGCGGATATGGCAAAGGCTGGCGCTCTATGATCGTGCTCGGATTAAGTACATGAGCACCGGAAGCGCAGAAAAACGCCATTTGCAGCAAGGCATGGCGACTTTTGGAACAGATACTATGATCGTGCTCGGATTAACCGGCTCCATCGGAATGGGGAAAACAACGGCGGCGAACATGTTCGCCGAAGCCGGTGTGCCGATCTATAGCGCCGACGACACCGTGCACCAGCTCTATTCCGGTCGCGCGGCCCCGCTGATCGAGGCTGCGTTTCCGGGCACTGTGGAAAACGGTGCGGTCAATCGGGAAAAACTTTCCGCTGCCGTCATCGGAAAGCCCGAAGCCCTGAAGAAACTGGAAGCCATCGTTCATCCGCTTGTGCGTGAGGAAGAAGAAGCCTTTCGCCGCAATGCGGAGCAAGCTGGCGCCGCTCTGGCACTGATCGATATTCCGCTGCTTTTTGAAACCGGCGGCGACAAGCGTGTGGACAAGATCGTGGTTGTCTCAGCCCCTGCCGAGATACAGCACATTCGCGTGCTTGCGCGACCGGGCATGACGGAAGAAAAACTCGATGCCATTCTCGCCCGTCAGACGCCGGATGCGGAAAAGCGTGCGAGAGCCGATTTCATTATCGATACGAGCGGTAGTTTCGACAATCTGCGCCGTCAGATTACCGAAATTGTTGCGGAATTGAGTGGAAAGCCGGCGGTCGCGACAGAATAATCGCGGGCGCTGTGTTACAGCTGTTCGAGATATTTTCCGAGAGGTTCTTCAATGCGTGAAATCGTTTTCGATACGGAAACCACCGGTCTGGAAAGGCTCGAGGACCGTGTGATCGAAATCGGCGGCGTGGAACTGATCAACAAGTTTCCCACAGGCCGCACTTTCCATAAATACATCAACCCGCAGGGGCGTCAGGTTCATCCCGAAGCGCTCGCGGTCCACGGCATCAGCAATGAACAATTGCTGGACAAGCCGACATTCGCGGAAGTTCTGGACGAGTTTCTCGAATTTTTCGACGGGGCCAAGCTCGTGGCACACAATGCCATGTTCGACCTTGGCTTCATCAATGCTGAACTGGCAAGGCTCGGACAGGCTGAAATCCAGTCGGAGCGCATCATCGATACATTGGCGCTTGCCCGCCGCAAGCATCCGATGGGTCCGAATTCACTCGACGCCTTGTGCAAGCGCTACGGCATCGAGAATGGACACCGTACCCTGCACGGGGCATTGCTCGATTCCGAGATTTTGGCCGAAGTCTATATAGAACTGATCGGCGGCAAGCAGACCGCGCTTGGGCTCAGCATGGGCGGTGCTGTCAGCGGCAACAATGCCGGAGAGAGCGGCGCTGCCATCGTTCTTGCCGCGCGCCCGAGGCCGCTTGCCCCACGCATTTCCGATGCGGAGCGCGCGGCTCACGCTGCACTTGTGGACAAGCTGGGCGAAAAAGCTATCTGGAAAAAGTACTGAGTAAGTCTCAGAAGCGGATATGAAAAAAGCCCGGTCGAAACCGGGCTTTTTTGCAGTTAGAGCATTTCCAGCAAAAGTGCGAAGCGGTTTTGCGTCGGATAATGCGTACAAACAAAGAGATAGAGCGGTTCCACGGCTCTGCTTTAACTGGAACCGCGCTATCGTCTGAAATGATCAGCTCTTTACAGCGGACTTGGCCTGTTCTTCGGCCATCCGCTGCTGGAACATCTGCGCGAAATCGATCGGGTCGATCATCAGTGGCGGGTAGCCACCGTTGCGCGTTGCGTCGGCAATGATCTGGCGAGCGAACGGGAACAGAAGACGCGGGCATTCGATGAACAGAAGCGGAAGCATGTGCTCCTGCGGGATGCCCTGAATGCGGAACACGCCGCCATAGACGAGCTCGGTGTTGAAAAGGACGTCCTTGCCGTCAACAGCCTTGGCTTCCAGCGTCAGCACAACGTCGAAATCCGTTTCGGAAAGCGGGTTGGCGTTTACGTTCACGTTGATGTTGATGGACGGTGCCTTCTCGCGCGGACGCAGCGACAGCGGCGCGCCCGGGCTTTCGAAGGACAGGTCCTTCACATACTGCGCCAGAATGTTGAGGGACGGCTCGGCCGTCGCGCCATTGCCGTTCTTTACTTCGCCCGCGGCCTTATCGCTCATTATCGGTATGCCTTCTATCGGTGATTAAAACTTTTGCGCTTCCAGCGCAGTCTACGCAGACTGCCCCGAAAGGTCGGAATGTTTGGCTAGCATGTGCGCGGGCATGAGGCAAGAAAGGCTTTTTAGGTTAGTATTTGCGTATTCATTGATCTTTACGGTCGTCTTTCCATGGCGAGTTTTCATTCGGCCTGGTGGTATAATCCTCTGGATCGAGATCGATGACATGGTCCTGACGTGGATTTGAACCGGGACGCTGTTGCCCGTAGCCGTCCGAATAGCGCGCGGATGTCGCAACGACCATGCGGCCGCGCATGAATTTTTCCCACATGAAATCACGGATGAACGGAATGAACAGCAGAATGCCGATGGTGCTGCTGACAAAGCCGGGCACGATCAGCAGGATCGCCGCCAGAACCAGCATGGCGCCATGCACCATTTCGCGATCCGGCACGCGTCCAGCAGCCGTTTCGGTACGGATACGCTGCAAAAGCCCGATGCCCTGTACGCGCAGCAGAAAGAAACCCAGCATTGCGCTCAGAATAACGAGGCCCAAAGTCGCGAAAACGCCGATCTTGCTGCCGATAATGACGAAACCGGCAATTTCGATGAAAGGCATCGCCAGCATGACGAGAGGGGCGAGAGAGGAGGACACGTAAGTTACGACCTTTGTTGTTTGGTTTCAGCGTTTCAATTTAATCCGAATTGTAACTTTTTCAGGTTTGGAACGAAATTGAAACTGTCTGTCATGCAATATCAAATAGGTATGCATGATCGGGATTTGAATGATGACGTAAGCCGATCTATATGTATGAGATACAAACTAGGGATAAGGAAAGGCGAAATGCCTGATCCTTCAATCAGCGGCAGGCGGCATGGAATTTTTTGATTTTGGCACGATATTCTTCTTCATCGCAGCGGTGATCATCTTTCTCCAGCTGAGGAATGTTCTTGGCCGTCGTACCGGAAGTGAAAAACCGCCCTTCGATCCTTACACATCAGCCCGCAGTGCCGATGCTGCACCGGCAAGCGGTGAGACGGATAATGTCGTCTCTCTGCCACGTCGTCCGGGCGAAAAAGATTTCACCGCCATCGACAAGGCCGCTCCGGTCGGCACGCCGGTCAATGATGGCATGCGCGCGATTTACGCTGCCGATCCTTCGTTCGATCCGGCCGGTTTCGTGGAAGGCGTGAAGATCGCCTATGAAATGATTGTGATGTCCTTTGCCGATGGCGATCGCAAGGTTCTGAAAAATCTGCTTTCCAAGGATGTCTTCGAGGGCTTTGTTTCAGCTATCGACGACCGCGAAACCCGTGGCGAAAGCGTGCGTTCGTCCTTTGTCGGGATCGACAAGGCGGAAATCGCCGGTGCTGAGATGAAGGGGTCGGAAGCGCACGTAACGGTCAATATCGTCAGCCAGATGATTTCATCCACCTTTGACAAGGACGGCAAGCTGATCGACGGTGATCCGGAAAACGTGCTCGAGATCAAGGATCTCTGGACCTTTGCCCGCGACACACGATCGCGTGATCCAAATTGGAAGCTTGTCGCGACTGAAGCGGAAGATTAAGAGAAAACATGTGAATCCGGCCGCGATAGCGCATCCCGAAAAGTGTGAAACGCCTACGCAGGGAAATCAGTCCACTGGACTGATTTCTGATCCTGCTTCGATCGGAAAAGATGCGCGTTTCAAAAAATCAGCGGCCTTTTTGTTTGTGCATAGTTAGACGGATGCGGCGATGAACGACTTGGCGAGGATTTTGCGCCCGGTGGCTTTTTCCGATTGTCCGGGCTGGAACCGGGACGATCAGTCCGCGGCATTCGCTGCGTTTCGCCGTTCTGCCGACTATGCGGCCCACCAGACTTACAAAAGCGGCAGTCTCGGCATCTGTTTCGAAGCGTTGGGGCCGATCTTTGCGGCTGCACGCAGCCTCGACAATCCGGGTGTGGAAGAAGCGCGCGCTTTCTTCGAACAGAATTTTATCCCCTGCCGGATCGTTCCCGATCAGGGCAAAGGCTTTGTGACCGCTTTCTATGAACCGGAGATCGAAGCCTCCCTTGAGGCCGACACCCGGTTCAAGGTGCCCTTCCTGCGCCAGCCCGATGACCTCGTGAAAGTGACAGATGAAAGCCGTCCAATCGGACTTGATCCGTCCTTTGCCTTTGCGCGCCGGACGGAAAACGGCCTTGCCGAATATGACGACCGCCAGACAATCGAGCAGGGAAGTCTTTCCGGGCGTGGGTTGGAAATCGCTTTTGTCGCCGACCGGGTCGATGCCTTTTTCGCGCATGTGCAAGGTGCAGCACGCCTGAAACTGCGCGATGGCGGGTTGCTGCGCATTACATATGCAGCCAAATCCGGCCATCCGTTTACAGGCATCGGCCGCATTCTGGTTGCCAATGGCGAAATCCCGGCTTCAGAAATTTCCATGCAGTCGATCCGACGCTGGCTGGCCGAGCATCCGGATAAGGCCGACGATCTCATCTGGCAGAACCGGTCCTACATTTTCTTCCGGGAAGCTTCTGTGGACGACCCGGATGCCGGACCTATTGCGGCTGCAAAAGTTCCGCTGACCGCCGGGCGTTCGCTTGCTGTCGACAAATTGCTCCACACATTCGGGACGCCGATCTACGCCAGTGCTCCCAATGTCACGGTCTTTGACGGCGAACCCTTTGCACGCCTGATGATCGCGCAGGATACGGGAACGGCCATTGTCGGCCCTGCCCGCGGCGATCTGTTCGCGGGCTCTGGCGACACGGCAGGCGAGATCGCCGGTGGTGTAAAGGACGATGCTGACTTTTATGCGCTGGTGCCGCGCAGGCTTCTGGAGGCTTGAACGGGATGGCGCGTAACACCGACAAGCCGGAAAAGGATTATCTGCGGCCCGAAGACCGCATCCTGTGGGAGACGGTCGCGAAAACCGCAAAGCCGCTGATAAAGCCAAAGGCGAGTGAGGACGAACTTCCCGACTTCAAATCCCTGATGGCGGAAGAAGAAAAACGCCCTGCCAAGGCGAAGGTTCAGCCTGCAGTGGAAGCGAGCAAACCGAAGAAGGGTTTGTCGGCGCTCAGCGAAATGCAGATTCAATCACTCGACAAGCCGACGCATCGAAAGATCGCCAAAGGTCGTGTCGATATTGAAGCCCGCATCGATCTGCACGGTCTCACGCAGGGAGAGGCGCACGGCCTGCTCTACGGATTTCTGGTCAGCGCACATGCACGTGGCCTGCGTCACGTCATGGTTATTACCGGCAAAGGCCGTTCATTCGGCAGCGAAGGGATTTTGCGACAGGCGGTGCCGCACTGGTTTTCCACACCGCTGTTCCGGCTTCTGGTGAGTGCCTATGAGGATGCGGCGCGTCATCATGGCGGGCATGGCGCCCTCTATGTAAGGCTTCGCCGCCAGACGCAAACCATGGCACAGCAAACCGTATTGCCCGGGGGGAGCAGACCGCGATGACGCCATTTGGAATACGCTTGCGCGAGTTGCGGGAAGAACGCGGCGTAACGCAGAAGGATATGGCGGCAGCGCTTCGCGTTTCACCGGCCTATCTGTCAGCGCTGGAACATGGCCGGCGCGGCCAGCCGACCTGGGACCTGCTTCAGCGCATCATCACCTATTTCAATATCATCTGGGACGAAGCGGAAGAGTTGCAGAACCTCGCCGCCGTGTCGCATCCGCGCGTGGTGATCGATACGTCGGGCCTGTCGCCGCAGGCAACAGAACTCGCCAATCTTCTGGCGCGCAATATCCGCATCATCGACCGCGAGACGATCAGGCATCTGAGTGAGGAAATAGAGGCGGCGCGAAAGCGCCGCCGCGGTATCAAGCCTGTTCAAGTTGATTAAAGCGCATCCCGAAAAGTGTGAAACGCCTACGCAGGGAAATCAGTCCACTGGACTGATTTCTGATCCTGCTTCGATCGGAAAAGATGCACGTAGAAACAAATGATCAGAGCGCCGATCTGATCCAATCAGATCGAAACGCGCTCTAGTGGATTGAATTTGACGTTTGATACCCGTCCGATATTAATCCCGTTTCAAACGTCAAATTCGAAAAACCCACTAGAAAAGCGCTTTCAGCTCATCAAGCTTCGAATTGACCAGCCATCCATAGTAGTTTTCCTGCGGTAGCAAAGGTTCCTGACCGTCCGCCTTTCGCTTGGCGTTTTCGTTGGCAAGCGCTCGTGCGCGTGCTTCGGCACCGCCCGTATTATAGAGCGTGGCGGTCAGGCCGGGATTCTTCGAAATGTCGAAGTCGGCGATCTGGCGGTAGGAGTTGATCGACTGTTTCAGCGTCGCCGCAATGTAGGGCAGCGTCAGATCGGGGTCCATGATCGTCTTGTAGACGACATTGCCGTCTTCTGCGTTGAGCTTGGGCAGACCGGAAACGCGGTTCACCATGTCGGACATCTGCAATGCTGTCAGCGGATTGATCTGGCCAAGACCGAATGTCTGCCCGGCATAGAAGGGCTGGAAGAAGACCGCGCTGAAACGATTGTTGGGATAAGCGTTGCCACCGACAGATTTGCCGCGGAAGTTCTTATTCCAGACATTCTCGCGGCAGGACCATAGCGAATAGCTGTCCTTGTGTTTCAGGCAGTCGGCAAATTCCGGCCGCTTGATGAACTGGCCGATGCTTTCACCATTGTAGCCGAAGCTCACGCCCTGGTTCACATAGGACATGGCCTTGACGTAATAGGTCTGCAGCCGGTCATAGACGTCGACATTATAGGTATGCTCGCCGACGATGGCGCCGACTATATGAATGGGATCGATGCCATAGGCGGCTGCCGTTGAGCGGATCTTGGAACGCAGCGAGGCATCCTTTTTCAGGAGATTGTAGATCTTCTGATACTTCTTCTCGTACGTCGTGCTCAGCTCACGCGTGCGCTTGGCGGATGCGCCGGGAATTGGCGGCTGTTCCGCACTGCGATTGCCCGGAGGCACGACCGTCGCTGCATAGGCGCTCTGGCTGGCAAGGCTGAGGGCCAGGACAAATCCAACAAAAATGCGTCGCGGCTTTGCGCCCATTATTCTGATCATTGTGTGGAAACGGTCCTGATATGGTGAATATTCGGTAAAAGTTGCGGGGAAAATAAAAAACCCCCCGATGCAAGTCGAGGGGTTTTTGCAGTATTTGCGAAAGTGAACTCGCGCCGTGGCTTTATGGCCACTTTTACAAGATGAAGCGCGACAGATCGGTGTTCTTGGCAAGGCTGCCGATCTTGTCCTTTACATAGGCCGCGTCGATGACGAAAGTTGCACCGGTCTTGTCGGGCGCGGTGTATGAAATCTCATCGAGAACACGTTCCATCACCGTCTGCAACCGGCGCGCACCGATGTTTTCAACCGTCGCATTGAGATCGACAGCGATATCGGCCAGAGCGTCGATGGCGTCATCGGTGATCTCCAGCTTCACCTCTTCCGTTTCCATCAGTGCGATGTACTGCTTGATCAGGCTTGCCTCGGTCTCCGTCAGGATGCGGCGGAAATCTTCGCGTGTCAGCGCATTAAGCTCGACACGGATCGGCAGACGGCCCTGCAGTTCCGGCAGAAGATCGGACGGCTTGGATACGTGAAACGCACCGGATGCGATGAACAGCACGTGGTCGGTCTTCACCGGCCCGTATTTGGTCGCAACGGTCGTGCCTTCGACCAGCGGCAGCAGATCGCGTTGCACGCCTTCGCGCGACACACCGGCACCCATACCGCCTTCCCGCGATGCGATCTTGTCGATCTCGTCGATGAACACGATGCCTTCGTCTTCGGTGACGCGAAGCGCTTCCTGAACGATCTGGTCCTGATCCAGAAGCTTGTCGGATTCATCATTGATCAGGATCGGATAGGAATCCTTCACCGTGGTCTTGCGCGTCTTGGTGCGCCCGCCCATGGCCTTGCCCAGCATGTCGGACAGGTTCATGACACCAATATTGGCGCCCGGCATGCCCGGAATTTCAAAGCTTGGGCCGGAGCCGGCATCGGCGACCTCGATTTCGATTTCCTTGTCGTCCATTTCGCCATTGCGCAGCTTCTTGCGGAAACTGTCACGCGTGGCGGGGCTGGCGGTCTTGCCGACCAGTGCATCCAGCACGCGTTCTTCCGCATTGAGATGCGCCTTGGCCTTCACATCGTCGCGACGCTTTTCACGGACGAGCGTGATGGCAACTTCGACGAGATCGCGGACGATCTGCTCGACGTCACGGCCGACATAGCCGACTTCGGTGAACTTGGTTGCTTCCACCTTGACGAAAGGCGCACCGGCCAGCTTTGCGAGGCGGCGGGAAATTTCCGTCTTGCCGACGCCGGTCGGTCCGATCATCAGGATGTTTTTCGGCATGACCTCTTCGCGCATCTGGCCTTCGAGCTGCTGGCGGCGCCAGCGATTGCGAAGGGCGATAGCGACCGCGCGCTTGGCGTCGTTCTGGCCGATGATGAAGCGGTCGAGTTCGGAGACGATTTCACGGGGAGAGAAATTACTCATAATTATAACCCACTTTGCCACTGCTTGATGAACTCGAACGGATGCAGCAGCATGATCACGTTGAGCGTAAGATTGTCGCGAATGACGATCAGCGCCAGAACTTCAAAGAACAGCGCGATGGCGACGGTTATTTTCGTTGGCAGTTTGGCTGCGATCAGAAAGCCGATCAGGGCGGCAACCGTGTCGGCAACCGAATTCACGATGCTGTCACCGAAATAGTCCACCGAGGACGTATTGGCGCGATAGCGTTCGATGATGAAGTTCGAATTCTCGACCAGTTCCCATACGGCTTCGATGCCGACCGCAGCCGCAAGTCTCAAGCCGAGCGGGGCTTTGGGTGCGATGACCGTGAACAGCCAGTAGAACAGAAAGCCATGGATGATATGCGACAGCGTATACCAGTCGGATATATGCTGCGAATTTTCGGTCATCAGCGAACCCGACCATAATTTTATGGTCCCGCATTCGCACATGGCGATCCGCCCGTCGAAGTAAAGCCAGGCGGCTTGCACTGCGAGTATGGCAAGAACGATCAGGGCGCCCAGGCCCCAGCGTTGCGCACTCGGTTTTGAGGCCTGCGCGAGCGAACTCATTCTGCGTCCAGGCTTTCCACGATGATATTGTGGTTGGTGTAGATGCAGATATCGGCGGCGATATCCATCGCCTTGCGGGCGATTTCTTCGGCTGACTTGTCCGTATCGACCAGCGCGCGGGCAGCGGCCAGCGCATAATTGCCGCCCGAACCGATGGCCATGACGCCGTGTTCGGGTTCAAGCACGTCGCCGGTGCCCGTCAGCGCCAGCGTTACCTTGCTGTCGGCAACCAGCATCATGGCTTCCAGCTTGCGCAGATAGCGGTCGGTGCGCCAGTCCTTGGCGAGTTCGACCGAAGCGCGCATGAGCTGGTCGGGATATTGTTCCAGCTTCGCTTCGAGGCGTTCCAGAAGGGTGAAGGCGTCTGCGGTGGCTCCGGCAAAACCGGCAATCACATTGCCCTTGCCGATGCGGCGAACCTTTCGCGCATTGCCCTTCATGACGGTATTGCCGAGCGAAACCTGTCCGTCGCCGGCGATAACGACCTTGTTACCCTTGCGCACGGTGACGATGGTCGTGCCGTAAATTGTCGTGGGATGATGTTCGATCATGGATGCTCCTTTGGCGGCACATGCAATCCCGGAAGGCAATTGCAGGTGCCCCTTCATCTATTGAAGAAACAGGTTCCGTCAGCCATTGGCGGATGAATCGTGCTTCGCTGAGAATATTTAAGAACGTACGGACGAATTGCAAATGCCGAATTGCAGCTTGCCAAACCGGCAAAAGGAATTGGCAAACTGGGCAAGCTGTTCTAGAACGCCTCCAAGCTATTGAATGAGGAAAGCTTATGACTGCAGAAAGCACCCGCAAGGCAAGCATCGAGCGCTCGACCAAGGAAACGAGCATTGCCGTTTCCGTCGATCTGGACGGCGTTGGCAAGTTCGACATCACCACCGGTGTCGGCTTCTTCGATCACATGCTGGAGCAGCTTTCCCGACATTCGCTCATCGATATGCGTGTCATGGCCAAGGGCGACCTGCATATTGACGATCACCACACGGTCGAGGACACCGGCATTGCGCTCGGTCAGGCCATTGCCAAAGCATTGGGCGAGCGCCGCGGTATCGTGCGCTATGCCTCGATGGACCTGGCCATGGACGATACGCTGACCGGCGCTGCCGTCGATGTATCCGGGCGCGCCTTTCTGGTCTGGAACGTCAATTTCACGACATCCAAGATCGGCACGTTCGATACCGAGCTGGTGCGCGAATTCTTCCAGGCTTTCGCGATGAATGCAGGCATCACACTCCACATCAACAATCATTATGGTGCCAACAACCACCATATTGCGGAATCGATCTTCAAGGCGGTGGCCAGGGTTCTGCGCACGGCGCTGGAAACCGATCCGCGCCAGAAGGATGCAATTCCCTCCACCAAGGGTTCGTTAAAGGGATAGGTCCCGAACGGAAGGACAGGTCATGGCGCAATATGTCGTGCTGGAACCGAGGGATAGTAAAGCAATTTCAGGAAAAGTGGACACCGGTTTTCGGTCCGAAATTGCGACTGAAAAAAGCGCTGAAAAGGCCGTCTTCGTGCGCGACGGATTCCATGTACTGGCGCTGGTCTTGCCCTTCGTCTGGCTTCTGACCCAGCGTCTGTGGTTTGAAGCTTTTGCTGTTCTGGGCATTACAATCCTGCTCGGGCTTGCCGGAGCTTACTTTGGCATCGCCGATGCGGTTCCGCTTCTGACCCTGCTGGTATCGCTGTTTGTGGCGCTGGAAGGCGTCAACTGGAAGATCGCCAAGCTCAGGCGTCAGGGTTTTGTCGAAAAAGCGGTCATTGATGCCTCCGATCTGGAAGAAGCAGAGATCCGCTATTTCTACAGCCTCGAAGATGCGGCCCGGCCAGCAACCTCTCTTGCGGACAAGCCTGCTCCGGAATGGGCGCAGCAGCCCCCTCGTCCCACCTATTCCTCATTTGGCTCGACGATCGGGTTTGTCGGCCATCGCGGAGAAAACTGAAAATGCGTGTTGCAATCATCGATTACGGCTCCGGCAATCTGCGCTCGGCCACCAAGGCTTTTGAGCGTGCGGCGCATGAGAGTGGTATCGCGGCAGAAATAGAACTGACGGCGGATGCCGACCGAGTGGCGACGGCTGACCGTATCGTGCTTCCGGGCGTTGGCGCCTACGCCGATTGCCGTCGCGGCCTTCATGCCGTACCGGGCATGGTGGAAGCACTGGAAGATGTGGTTCTGAAGAAGGCGCACCCCTTCCTTGGCATTTGCGTCGGCATGCAGCTCATGTCGGAGCGCGGCCTTGAAAAGGAAGTGACCGAGGGCCTTGGCTGGATTGCGGGCGATGTGCGTGGAATGACACCGTCCGATCCTTCGCTGAAAATTCCGCAGATCGGCTGGAACAGGATTCACGTGAAACATTCTCACCCGGTCTTCGAAGGTATCGAGACCGGCGAGAACGGCTTGCACGCCTATTTCGTGCATTCCTATATGTTCGATGCGAAGAACAAGGCTGACGTGCTGGCCGTTACTGAATATGGCGGCGATGTCACTGCAACGGTTGGCCGCGACAATATGGTGGGAACCCAGTTCCATCCTGAAAAGAGCCAGCTGCTCGGCCTTTCGCTCATTGCCAATTTCCTGAAATGGAAGCCCTGACATTATGATCCTTTTTCCCGCCATCGATTTGAAAGACGGTCAATGCGTGCGCCTGAAGCTCGGCGACATGGATCAGGCCACCGTCTATAATGAAGACCCGGCTGCACAGGCCAAAGCCTTTGAGGATCAGGGCTTTGAATGGCTGCATGTGGTTGATCTCAACGGTGCCTTTGCTGGCGAAAGCGTCAACGGCAAGGCTGTGGAAGCGATCCTCAAAGCCACGAAAAATCCGGTGCAGCTCGGGGGCGGTATCCGCACGCTCCAGCATATCGAGAACTGGCTTTCCAAGGGATTGCGCCGCGTCATTCTTGGTACGGTCGCCGTGCGCGATCCAGCATTGGTGATAGAGGCCTGCAAGGCATTTCCGGGTCGGGTTGCTGTCGGCATCGATGCCAAGGGCGGCTATGTCGCCGTTGAAGGCTGGGCAGAAGCGTCTGAACTGGGCGTGATCGAACTCGCGAAAAAGTTTGAAGGCGCAGGCGTTGCCGCCATCATCTATACCGACATTGATCGCGACGGCGTTCTGGCTGGCATCAACTGGGATTCGACGCTCGGCCTCGCAGATAGCGTTTCCATCCCGGTGATCGCATCGGGCGGCCTCGCCTCGATGGATGACATCAAACGTCTTGCCGCTCCTGATGCCCGCAAGCTGGAAGGCGCGATTTCCGGTCGCGCGCTTTACGATGGCCGCATCGATCCGGCAGAAGCATTATCCCTGTTGAGGGCCGCAGTATGACACTCAAAGCACGCGTAATTCCTTGCCTCGATGTTAAAGACGGCCGCTCCCGCCTGCCCGCAGCGAACAGTCCGGCAAAGGCCGGACAGCGAGGACAGGCAAAACTGAAAAGAGACGCGGCAGATCGAGGACAACCATGCTGAAAGCAAGAGTGATACCGTGCCTCGATGTGAAGGACGGACGCGTCGTCAAGGGCGTGAACTTTGTCGATCTGATCGATGCGGGTGATCCGGTGGAAGCTGCCCGCGCTTATGATGCGGCGGGCGCGGACGAACTGTGCTTCCTCGACATCACGGCGTCTTCGGACAATCGCGAGACAATTTTCGATGTGATCGCCCGTACAGCGGAACAGTGCTTCATGCCGCTCACTGTTGGCGGTGGCGTGCGTCAGGTTGCCGATATTCGCAAGCTGCTTCTGGCCGGTGCAGACAAGGTTTCGATCAACACGGCTGCGGTGAAGAACCCGGAATTTGTTGCAGAAGCTGCTGACAAATTCGGTGACCAGTGCATCGTGGTTGCCATCGACGCCAAGAAGGTTTCGGGCGAAGGTGAAGCCGACCGTTGGGAAATCTTCACCCATGGCGGACGCCAGACAACCGGCATCGACGCGGTGGAGTTTGCGCAGCAGGTGGTGAGCCTCGGCGCCGGTGAAATCCTGCTGACCTCGATGGATCGCGACGGAACCAAGGCCGGTTACGACGTGGCACTGACGCGAGCCGTGGCTGACAGCGTGCGCGTTCCGGTAATCGCTTCGGGTGGTGTCGGCAATCTCGATCACATGGTGGCGGGCATTCGTGACGGTCATGCGACCGCAGTTCTCGCAGCATCCATCTTCCACTTCGGCACCTATACGATTGGCGAGGCCAAACGCTATATGGCCGAAGCTGGCATCCCGATGCGGCTCGATCCGGTCCGTTAAAGAGCAAGATTTAAGGAAATCCGATGACTGAGTTCACACTTTCCGACCTTGAACGCATCGTCGCGGAGCGTGCCGGCATGACGGACGGCTCGTCTTATACTGCAAGCCTTGTTGCCAAGGGACAGACACGGGCCGCGAAAAAGCTCGGTGAAGAAGCCGTGGAAACGGTCATTGCCGCCGTTGAGGGCAACCGCGCGGAAATGGTCACCGAAAGCGCTGACCTGCTTTATCATCTGCTGGTGGTTCTCAAGATTGCGGACGTACCGCTCAATGAGGTTCTTGCAGAATTGCAACGCCGCACGGCGCAGACTGGTCTTGAGGAAAAGGCCGGTCGTCCGAAAGCATAAATGCAAAGCGAATTGAAAGCTGCTAGTGCAGAATTGGCGTTGAGGGAGAGCAGCGACAATATGTGGGAAAAAGTGGACCAGCTAACGCCGTCGCGTTACTCGCCTTACCGTTTCTTTTCGGCTGAGGAATGGGCGGGCTTTCGCGCCGACACGCCGCTCACTTTGACTTATGACGAGGTCAAACGGCTGCGCTCGCTGGGCGATCCTATCGATCTCGATGAGGTGCGGCGCATCTATCTGTCGCTGTCGCGATTGCTGTCGGCGCATGTGGAGGCAAGCCAGCTTCTGTTCGAGCAGCGCAAGCAGTTCCTCAACATGGAAGAGTCGTTCAAGACACCGTTCATCATCGGCATTGCCGGTTCGGTTGCAGTCGGCAAATCCACGACTGCGCGTATCCTGAAAGAGCTTCTTGCACGCTGGCCATCGAGCCCGAAGGTCGATCTGGTGACGACCGACGGTTTTCTCTACCCCAATGCGGTCCTGCGCGAGCAGAACATGATGGAGCGCAAGGGTTTTCCCGAAAGCTACGATGTCGGTGCGGTCTTGCGCTTTCTGTCAGCGATCAAGGCAGGCATGAGCCAGGTGCGTGCGCCGCTCTATTCGCATCTGAGCTACGACGTATTGCCGGGCGAATATCAGATCGTCGACAAGCCGGATATTCTGATCTTTGAAGGCATCAATGTGCTGCAGGTGCGCGATCTGCCGGAAGACGGCAAGATGGTGCCCTTCGTCTCCGATTTCTTCGACTTCTCGATCTATATCGATGCGGAATCGCAGCTGATCCACAAATGGTATATCGACCGCTTCATGCGGCTGCGGGAGACTGCTTTCGTCAATCCGGAATCCTTCTTCCATCGCTATTCGCAGCTTTCGGAAGATGCGGCGCGTTCGATTGGCGAAGGACTGTGGAACAATATCAACCTGAAGAACCTCAAGGATAATATCCTGCCGACGCGCCCGCGCGCCGATCTGATCCTGCGCAAGGGCAGCGATCACCTGATCGAGGAAGTGGCGCTGAGAAAAATATAAAAGCGGAAGATATAGTAACGACAATGCCGCAAACGTTGCGCATGTATCAAGTGGATGCCTTCACCGACTGCCTGTTTGGTGGCAATCCGGCAGCCGTTCTCATTCTCGACGCGTGGCTGTCCGACCATCTGATGCAGGCAATCGCCAGCGAGAACAATCTGGCGGAAACGGCTTTTGCCTGCCGCGACGGGGATAGCTGGCGTTTGCGCTGGTTCACCCCAACGACGGAAGTCGATTTCTGCGGCCATGCCACGCTGGCGACGGCGCATGTCCTTGCTGCACATTATGATGTTGAAGGGGATATGGATTTTGAAACCCGCGTCGGCCCGATCCGGGTTTCTCGTTCGGGCAGCGGTTATGTCCTCGACATTCCGTGTTTTCCGCCGCAACCATTGGCGGAACTGCCGACCTCCATCGCTCCGCTTTTTGACAGATCGGACGGGAGCCGGTTCTTCCGCAATTTTGAGAACATCTTCGTTGAGGTTGCAGACGAGGCGTCCGTACGCGTTTTCGTCCCTGACTTGCCGCAGATTGCGAAACTGGGACCCGTCGGTCTAGTTGTCACGGCAAAGGGCGTGTCGCATGATTTTGTCTCGCGCTATTTCGTACCTGGCGCGGGCATTCCCGAAGATCCCGTCACCGGGTCGATTCACGCTACGCTTGTACCCTATTGGAGCCGGAAATTGGGAAAGAACCGACTGCATGCACAGCAGGTGTCGGCACGTGGCGGACATCTTCTTTGCGAACTGAAAGACGACCGCGTCCTGCTTGCGGGCAAGGCCGTCACCTTCATGGCGGCGGAAATCTATCTGCCGGATGTTGATGGCGGAGAGTTTCCGCCCCGTGGTTCCTTTTAATCGTAAGAAACCTTGCCGCGGCCCTTCTTGATGTCGGATCGTCCGGACTTGGCCTTGAGGCGGCGTTCGACGGAGCCTTTTGTGGGCCTGGTCTTCTTGCGTGGCGGCGGCGGTGGTTCGGCAGCTTTGGCAATAAGCGCGATCAGCCGTTCGCGCGCATCCTCCCGGTTACGCTCCTGGGTGCGGAAACGATTGGCCTCGATCAGAATATCGCCGTCCTTGGTACCTTTCTGTCCGGCAAGCTTGAAGAGCCGTGACAGGATATCTTCCGGCAGACCTGCTCTCACGGCATGAAAGCGCAGCTGCACGGCAGTCGAAACCTTGTTGACGTTCTGACCGCCCGGCCCGGAGGCACGAATGAAGCTCTCCTCCAGATCGTCTTCACGGATCGTCAGGCGATTGGTGATGCGGATGATGTTCCGGTTCTCTTCCATGACGAGGAGATATACCGCTTTGTATCCCTTATACAAAAGAAAAACCCGGCCTTTCAGCCGGGCTCTCCCTCCTCCTCAGGATGGTAAAAGCATGTCTCCAAAAAGTGGGAACCGGTTTTTGAATAAAGACATGCGTAGAAAAGCTATTCCGCAGCGATACGGATCGCTGGCGCCGCGTCCTTTACCTCGTGATCGACATGGCTTTCGAATTTCTCGAAATTCGTGACGAACATGTCGACAAGCTTCTTGGCCTGCGCGTCATAGGCAGCCTTGTCGGCCCAGGTCGAGCGCGGATCGAGAATGGACGTGTCCACACCCGGTACGTCGACCGGAACCGCGAAGCCGAAATTCGGATCGATGCGGAATTCGGCATCGTTCAGCGAACCGTCAAGCGCGGCGGCGAGCAGAGCGCGGGTTGCCTTGATCGGCATGCGCTTGCCGACGCCGTAAGCACCACCGGTCCAGCCGGTATTGACCAGCCAGCAATCGACCTTGTGCTCGGCGATCAGCTTGCGCAGAAGATTGCCATATTCCGACGGATGGCGCGGCATGAACGGTGCGCCGAAGCAGGTCGAGAAGGTCGCTTCCGGTTCGGTCACGCCCTTTTCGGTACCGGCGACCTTAGCCGTGTAGCCGGACAGGAAGTGGTACATGGCCTGTGCTGGCGTCAGCTTGGCAATCGGAGGCATTACGCCGAAGGCATCGGCGGTGAGCATGATGATGTTCTTCGGCTGGCCGCCCTTGCCCGACTTCGATGCATTCGGGATGAAATCGAGCGGATAGGCGCAGCGGGTGTTTTCCGTCAGCGAGCCGTCGTCGAAATCCGGCTGGCGGTTCTCATCGAGAACGACATTTTCCAGCACCGTGCCGAAACGCTGCGTCGTCGCGTAGATTTCCGGCTCCGCTTCGGCGGACAGACGGATGGTTTTGGCGTAGCAGCCGCCTTCGAAGTTGAAGATGCCATGTTCGCCCCAGCCATGCTCGTCATCGCCGATCAGCGTACGGGTCGGATCTGCCGAAAGCGTGGTCTTGCCGGTGCCGGACAGGCCGAAGAAGACGGCGGTGTCGCCGTTCGGGCCTTCATTGGCCGAGCAGTGCATCGGCATCACACCCTTCGCAGGCAGGATGTAGTTGAGTGCGGTGAAAACCGACTTCTTCATCTCGCCGGCATAGGACGTGCCGCCGATCAGTACGATCTTGCGGGTCAGGTCGACCGCGATCACGGTTTCAGTGCGCACGCCATAGCGTTCCGGATCCGCCTTGAAGGATGGCAGGTCGATAATCGTCATTTCCGGCACGTAGGAAGCGAGCGCTTCCTGTTCCGGACGGATCAGAAGATTGCGAATGAACAGCGAATGCCAGGCATACTCGGTGATGACGCGGGCATTGATCTTGTTGTCGGCATCGGCGCCGCCGATGAGATCCTGAACGAAAAGCTCCTTGCCCTTCGCATGGTCGATGAAATCGGCATAAAGAAGCTCGAAGGCCTCGCGGCTCATCGGCTTGTTGTTGTCCCACCAGACATGACCTTCCGTGTCGGCATCGCGGACGACGAACTTGTCTTTCGGCGAACGGCCCGTGTGCTGTCCGGTGCGTGCGACAAGCGCACCCTGCGCCGACAGTTCGGCTTCGCCCCGGCGAACGGTTTCCTCATAAAGCCGGGCGGCCCCAAGGTTGTAAAAGACTGCGGAGATTTCCTTCAGTCCTGAAGTGGCAATGGAAGCGGCCGTGTTGTGAATGCCGGTCTCTCTCATGATGTCTCCGCCATATGGTTTGACAATTGATCGGTCTCGTTTCGCGCCTACCAGATTGATCGCGAAACTGAGGATGGCAGTCAGAAACAGATTAATCGTGGCAATTCAAATATTTAATCGATTTAAAATTTTTGAAATTTTTTTAAATCGTTTAATCTATGCGTTATGAGCTGTGAGTTTCGGGGAATGAAGGTCGGGCTGGCATTAACCAAAGCGCGATTCGGAGAGCGTCGTTTCGCGGCTTCTTCCGGTGCTGCCACATTTTGTACCTAATTTGTACTGCACAAGCAGGCACATTATACTAGTATCGATGTGTAATAAGGCGCTCGATCTATAACCCGCCAGTCTCTGGCGGCTGAAAGACGTCACCAGCCGGATATTCCGGTTGGCTTAGTTGAAGGAGAAAGGTTCGCATGAAGGAAGCCTCGGCAACGCAGACAATTGCGCTGGTCGACGACGACCGCAACATCCTGACCTCCGTGTCCATCGCGCTGGAATCGGAAGGCTATCGGGTCGAAACCTACACCGATGGCGCGTCCGCGCTGGACGGTCTGATGGCGCGTCCGCCCAATCTTGCGATCTTCGATATCAAGATGCCGCGCATGGACGGTATGGAGCTTCTGCGCCGTCTGCGCCAGAAATCCGACCTCCCCGTCATCTTCCTCACGTCCAAGGACGACGAGATCGACGAGCTTTTCGGCCTCAAGATGGGCGCGGATGATTTCATCACCAAGCCGTTCTCGCAGCGCCTTCTGGTCGAGCGCGTCAAGGCGGTGCTTCGCCGGGTTGCCGCACGCGACGGCACGGCCAAGCCGACCGGACAGCAGGCCAAATCGCTTGAGCGCGGCCAGCTGGTCATGGATCAGGAGCGTCACACCTGCACCTGGAAGGGCGAGCCGGTAACGCTGACGGTCACTGAGTTCCTGATTCTTCATTCGTTGGCACAGCGTCCGGGCGTCGTGAAAAGCCGTGACGCCCTCATGGATGCGGCTTATGATGAGCAGGTCTATGTGGATGACCGTACCATCGACAGCCATATCAAGCGCCTGCGCAAGAAGTTCAAGGCGGTTGACGACGATTTCGAAATGATCGAAACGCTCTATGGCGTTGGCTATCGCTTCCGCGAGGCTTGATAGATAATTACATATCGCCAGTCCGTAAGGTCTGGCGGTAGTTTAATGAGAGCAGACAGAGCGACATGGTCGCAGAAACCGGGAACGACGGCCTTATCGGCCAGAAATCGGATTTGCGCGAACGCAGGGCCCGGCGGCAGCGCTCGGTGTTCTGGCGTCGCTTCTTTGCGCCCCTGCGCAAGTTTCTTGGCCAATATCTGTTCTCGAGTCTGACGCGCCGTATCCTGTTTCTCAATCTGGCGGCGCTGGCGGTTCTTGTTTCCGGCATTCTCTACATGAATCAGTTCCGTGAGGGGCTGATTGATGCAAAGATCGAAAGCCTGCTGACGCAAGGCAAGATCATTGCAGGCGCCATTTCGGCTTCGGCGACCATCGATACCAATTCTCTGATGATCGACCCGGAAAAGCTTCTGGAGCTTCAGGCCGGGCAAAGCCTGACGCCATCACCGGATTCGCCCGACAATTGGGAATTTCCGATCAATCCGGAAAAAGTTTCTCCCTTGCTGCGCCGGTTGATTTCGCCGACGAGCACGCGGGCGCGCATCTATGATCGCTACGCCAATATGTTGCTCGATTCGCGCGCACTCTATTCACCAAGCTTCCCTTCGGCGGGGCCTGTACTTCGCTACGACCTGCCGCCGATCGAGGAAGAGACGCCGACCATCTGGGAACGGGCCGGGACGTGGATTTCGCATCTGTTCTATGGTGGAGGTCTGCCGGTCTATCAGGAACAGCCGGGCGGTAACGGCCTTGCCTATCCGGAAATCGTCAAGGCGCTGGCCGGTTCGCCGCAAACAGCGCAGCGACGCAATGAAAAGGGCGAGCTGGTCGTCTCGGTTGCCGTCCCGATCCAGCGCTCGCGTGCAATATTGGGTGTACTCCTGCTCTCCACCGAAGGCGACGACATCGACAAGATCGTGCAGGGTGAACGCATGGCGGTTTTCCGCGTGTTCGGCGTCGTTTCTCTGGTCATGGTCATTCTGTCGCTTTTCCTCGCATCGACGATTGCAAGCCCGCTGCGCAAGCTTTCTGCTGCGGCAGACCGCGTTCGCCATGGTGTGAAGAGCCGTGTGGAAATTCCCGATTTCTCCGAACGTCAGGATGAGGTCGGCCATCTTTCCACGTCGATCCGCGAAATGACCGATTCGCTCTATACCCGTATCGAAGCCATCGAAAGCTTTGCCGCCGATGTCAGCCACGAGTTGAAGAACCCCCTCACCTCGCTGCGCAGCGCTGTCGAAACCCTGCCGCTCGCCAAGACCGAAGAATCGCGCAAGCGGCTTCTCGATATCATCCAGCATGACGTTCGCCGCCTCGACCGCCTGATTACCGATATTTCCGACGCTTCGCGTCTCGATGCGGAACTTGCGCGCGAACATATCGACCGCGTCGACATGAAGACGCTTCTGACCAATCTCGTAACGGCAGCGCGCGAAGTGCGGCGCAACAAGGTCGGAACGGAAATCGTCTTCGATACCGGCAAACTGCCTGCCGGAAAGAAGGGTTTCTATGTTGCCGGTCACGATCTGCGTCTCGGTCAGGTGGTGAGCAATCTGATTGAAAATGCCCGTTCTTTCGTGCCGGACGATACAGGCCGCATCGTCGTGTCGCTGAGTGGCGAAGGCAGTCGCTTGCGCGTGCTTGTCGAGGATAATGGTCCAGGCATTCCGATCGAGAATATCGAGCGCATTTTCGAGCGATTCTATACGGACCGTCCGGCCTCAGAGGCTTTCGGCCAGAATTCCGGTCTCGGCCTTTCGATCAGCCGCCAGATCATAGAAGCGCATGGCGGCACGCTGACTGCAGAGAATATTGTCGATCCGGCAAGGCCCGACCAGTTCAAGGGTGCGCGCTTCATCGTCGACCTGCCTGCAAGCCCATGACGCCTGAAGAGGAAAAAAGCGGGCTTCATGCGACCACGCTTCAGGTTCAAGGCCGCGGTGTCATGATCATGGGGCGTTCCGGCGCGGGCAAGACCGAACTTGCGCTGACACTTGTGGAAAGAGCCCTCCTTCGTGGAGAGGTCGCTTCACTGGTCGCTGACGACCGCACATTGCTTCATGTGGAAAGCGGCACGCTGATCGCCAGCGTTCCAGCCGCCCTTGCTGGTGGCGTGGAGATTCGCGGGGCGGGGCTTTTTAAGGTCGCTTTTGCGGAGGCCGTTCCGCTTTATCTCGTCGTCCGGCTTGTGGATCGTGACGAGGCCGAACGCTATCCAAGTGGTGAAATGTGGGAATTCGAGGGCATCTCACTGCCCCGACTTCTTTTGCCGGCTTTGTCGTCGAATGGCGATTCCAACGCGCTTTCACGGGCCATCGAAGCCACCTTGTTCTATGAAAAATGGCCCTCCTCCGAGGGCTGAAACAGGCTTCGTTACGAATCGGCTAATATTTCACAGCGCTGCGGCATTTTGCTTTTTTAGTGGCAGCGTGGAAATTTTTCACTTGCTATCAAGATTTGCGCTGCCAAGATGCACAACTCGCCGGCGCTTTTCCGGCGTGGTTTCAGTGCCATCTGACACTCTGGCGGGGTGATGCGGCGGGCACGCGACGGGAGCTTTTATAGTATGATCGGACTCGTGCTTGTCACGCACGGAAGGTTGGCCGAAGAGTTTTTGCATGCTGTTGAGCATGTAGTCGGGCCGCAAGACAATTTCGAGACCGTTTGCATCGGTGCCGAAGACGATATGGAACAGCGTCGGCGGGATATCGTTGATGCGGTGGAACGCGCCGATAATGGCAGCGGGGTCATCATCCTGACCGATATGTTCGGTGGTACACCGTCCAATCTCGCCATTTCCGTCATGAAGGAAGGCAAGGTCGAAGTCATCGCAGGTGTCAATCTGCCGATGCTTATCAAGCTGTCGAGCGTCCGCATCGGGGGCGACATCAAGACAGCCCTGCGTGAGGCGCAGGATGCGGGGCGCAAATATATCAATGTTGCGAGCCAGGTCCTGACAGGAAAGTAATTCATGCACTCCAGCGTGCCCGTTACCGGTGAATACGAACCCGAAACTGCAGTTTCCCGATCCTTCGAGATCGTCAACAAGCGCGGACTTCATGCCCGCGCTTCGGCCAAGTTCGTGCAGTTGGTCGATGGTTACAATGCGCATGTCCGCGTGAGCAAGGACGGCATGACCGTTGGCGGCACGTCGATCATGGGGCTGATGATGCTCGCCGCGTCACCCGGCTGCTGCATCGACGTTAGTGCCTCCGGTGAACAGGCCGATGCCGTGTTGGAAGCCTTGCAGACACTCATCGCCGACAAGTTCGGCGAAGAATGCTGAAGAACAAGACTGTGGCCGCCGTGGGTGATCTCAACGATCCGGTGGCCGTTTTTGATGCAGGGATCGGCAGTTATGCTCTGGTTGAACTGATCAGGCGCAGCCAGCCGCAGCGCGACATCATCTATTTTGCTGATCGGGCCAGTTTCCCCTATGGCGCCAAAAGCCGCGATCAGCTGCTTTCCATCATGCGCAGCACGATCCAATACCTCACAAGCCTTGGCGCTCAAACAATTGTCCTTGCTTCCAACGCGCCCTCGGTCATGGTCCTCGACACATTGAAAAGCGAGTTCGCCGTACCGGTTTACGGTGTGGCGCCGCCGGTACGCACTGCCCTTGCGATGAGCCACAGCGGCAAGGTTGCCGTTTTGGGGGTGCGTTCGATGATCGAGAGCGAAGAACTTGCATGTTTTGTCCGAACACAGGCCGATAACCCAGGCGATGTCGCTCTGATCAATGCGTCTGCGATGGTGGAGCTGGTGGAAAATGGCGCTTTTCTTCGGCAACCGGACGAGACCGCACAAAAGGTCGCCGCATTCTGCGATGACATTGCTGCGAGCCACCCTCATATCGACACGCTGACACTTTCCAGCACCCATCTGCCATGGCTCAGCCCGTTTTTCGAAACGGCCCGTCCCGGCTGGCAGTTTCTTGATCCGGCGGATGACGTGATCGCTGCACTCCCGCAACCCGAAGGCGGCTCTGGTCGCACGGTTGCCCTTGTCACGGAAAGCGAAACCTATCCCGTTGCCGAGTTTCGCCACATGCTCGAAATATTGCAGGTCGACCTTCCTTTGACGGTCATCGACCCCGTATTCGACAAACCTGTCTGATATGCACGTATAAAGATTTCTTTATATTGCGTTGTGCTTCTGGCGGCGATCTGCTAGTCAAGGCGGCAGCCGGAGCGCTTTCCCGTGTGGAAAGCCGCCCCATATTGGAATGCAATCCCGGCCGCTGATTACATCTTTATCGAGCTGGAACTGCCTTTTATTGGAGCAAGCGATGACCGCAAGCCAAGATTTTGTCGTCAAGGATCTTAGCCTGGCCGATTGGGGCCGCAAGGAACTCGATATCGCAGAAACCGAAATGCCGGGCCTGATGGCTGCCCGCGAGGAATTCGGCAAGTCGCAGCCGCTGAAAGGCGCACGCATTTCCGGATCGCTGCATATGACGATTCAGACCGCCGTTCTGATCGAAACCCTGCAGGCGCTGGGCGCTGAGGTCCGCTGGGCCTCCTGCAACATTTTCTCGACGCAGGATCATGCGGCTGCCGCGATTGCCGCAACCGGCACGCCGGTTTTCGCCATCAAGGGTGAAACGCTTGAAGAATACTGGACCTATACCGACCAGATCTTCCAGTGGCCGGACGGCGAACCGTCCAATATGATCCTCGACGATGGTGGTGACGCCACCATGTATATCCTCATCGGCGCGCGTGCCGAAGCAGGCGAGGACGTTCTGTCGAAACCCGGTTCGGAAGAAGAGGAAGTGCTTTTCGCGCAGATCAAGAAGCGTATGGCTGCAACGCCGGGCTTCTTCACGCGCCAGCGCGACGCCATCAAGGGCGTGACGGAAGAAACCACCACCGGCGTCAACCGTCTTTACCAGCTGCAGAAGAAGGGCCTCCTGCCCTTCCCGGCCATCAACGTCAATGACAGCGTCACCAAGTCGAAATTCGACAACAAGTACGGCTGCAAGGAATCGCTCGTTGACGGCATTCGTCGCGGCACCGATGTCATGATGGCTGGCAAGGTTGCTGTCGTGTGCGGTTATGGCGATGTCGGCAAAGGCTCCGCCCAGTCGCTCGCCGGCGCCGGCGCACGCGTGAAGGTTACCGAAGTCGATCCGATCTGCGCACTTCAGGCTGCAATGGATGGTTTCGAAGTCGTAACACTCGACGATGCCGCTTCTACAGCCGATATCATCGTGACCACGACCGGCAACAAGGACGTGATCACCATCGACCATATGCGCAAGTTCAAGGACATGGCGATCGTCGGTAATATCGGTCACTTCGACAACGAAATTCAGGTGGCGGCACTCCGCAACCTGAAATGGACCAATGTGAAGCCGCAGGTCGATCTGATCGAATTCCCGGACGGCAAGCGCATCATCCTGCTTTCCGAAGGGCGCCTGCTCAATCTGGGCAATGCAACCGGCCATCCGAGCTTCGTCATGTCGGCTTCGTTCACCAATCAGGTTCTGGGCCAGATCGAGCTCTTTACCCGCACCGACGCCTACAAGAATGAAGTCTATGTGCTGCCGAAACATCTCGACGAGAAGGTCGCGCGCCTGCATCTCGACAAGCTCGGCGCCAAGCTGACTGTGCTTTCCGAGGAACAAGCTGCCTATATCGGCGTCACTCCACAGGGCCCGTTCAAGTCGGAACACTACAGGTATTAACCATACGTTAAGCATTGCACTACATGTTGAGACCGGGCGGTTGACAAACTGCCCGGTCTTTCTTTTTGCGTGCAAGATGCTTCACGTGGATTCGCCGGAAGGGTATTGTGTAGGCGAATCAAGGTGTTTGAGCGGGTGTTTGCGTTGTGCGTTTTTTGCCGGTTGTGGCGGGAAGCGACAGGACGATTCATCCCCGAAATACCTGAAAACGGGTTGACCTTCGTGCACTGTGGCGGCGTGCGTATGGTCAGGCTTTGATGTGTATTGAAGTGTTTTAATACGGCCGGTCTGCCTTCGTGGCGGTTTTCATGGCCGGGTGGCGGAGAAAAGGACAACATGCCAGATTTCGGCGCAACGGGGATTTTGCGGAATGTTTCCGCAATCGTTACTGGCAGGCAATGGCTTCCTGCCGCCCATGTTGCAAAGCCGTTCGCATGGCTTGCTCCGAAAAAAGCCCTGATGAAGGCTTCCGTTTCTCTTTCGACGCTTTTCGCCGCCATGCCTGCCTTCGCACAGGGCGCGGAATCGGCGCGTATCGCCCTGCCCTTCGGCGGTGGCAGTATCGGCGCTTTCGAAGTCATCCAGTTTTCCATGTTCCTAGGTGTGATGGGCGCAGCGCTTCTTTCTGCGGGCTGGCTGATCCGCGAACGATCGCGCGTTGCCGCAGAAAACAAGGAACTGCGTTCCAAATTCGCCGACCTCAATCTGGTCGCCCAGCGCAATGAAGCGCTGCTTAACCTCAAGGATCAGCGCATCGTGGTCTGGGATGGCCATAGCACACGCGCTGAAGTCGTCGGACTGTTGCCAGACGATAGTGCGGCCCCGCAGGATCGCTCCACCTTTCTGGCATTTGGCCGCTGGTTGCGCCCGCAATCGGTCGTGGCGCTTGAGCGCGCCATTGGAATGCTGCGTGAACAGGCACGGTCTTTCGATCTCACGGTTGAAACTGTCAACGGCACTCTGCTCGACGTGCGCGGACGCACATCGGGCGGCTTTGCTGTTGCCCGGTTCCTCAGCCTGCAGGGCGTGCAGGCGGAACGCGCGGCACTGCAGGCGCAGAACCGTGAATTTTCCGAGCGTATCGAGCTTTTCCGGCGTCTTCTCGACCGGATCGACCAGCCGGTATGGACCCGCGACGCCGGTGGTCGCGTCGAATGGGTCAACGCCGCCTATGCGCAGGCAGTCGATATGGCGGATGCGAGCCAGGTCATTTCAGAAGGGCGCGAGCTTTTCGGCGCACAGGCGCGTCAGCGTCTGGAGCGTGATCGCTTTGCCGAGCCTGTCCTGCAGGACCAGCTGACGGCTGTGGTGCACGGTGACCGCCGCCTTTTCAACGTGACGGACGTAAGCGCGGAAACAGGTTCCATCGGCCTCGGTTTCGACCAGACCGAAGTACAGGCGGTGCGCGAAGAACTGAACCGCACCATGAAGAGCCACGCTGAAACGCTCGACCAGCTTTCGACTGCTGTGGCGATTTTCGATCCCGAGATGAAGCTGCAATTCTTCAATCAGGCTTTTGCCAAGCTTTGGTCACTTGATACGGCTTGGCTGGAATCGCAGCCGAGCAATACGCTGATCCTTGACCGCCTGCGTTCGGAAGGCAAACTTCCAGAGCAGCCGGAATGGCGCAAATGGAAGGATTCGGTGCTTTCTGCCTATCGCGCAGTCGAGCCGCAGGAACATATGTGGCATCTGCCGGATACGCGGACGATGCGCGTCGTCGCCAATCCGCATCCGCAAGGCGGTGTGACCTGGTTCTTCGAGAACATGACCGAGAAGTTCGAGCTCGAAGGCCGTTACAACACGCTCATCAAGGTGCAGGGTGAAACGCTCGACCATCTGGCGGAAGCCGTGGCGGTGTTCGGCTCTGATGGCCGCATCCGGCTTTCCAACCCGTCCTTCGCCGATCTTTGGGCGCTGCCGATGCCGCTCATTGTCGAAGGCACGCATATTTCGTCGATTGCCAAGATTTGCGGCGAGCGCGGCGGCAACGGATTGTGGGATGATTTCGTCTCCACCGTCACTGGCTTTCTCGATACGCGTGACGGGCGCATGGGACAGGTGGAGCTGGACGACGGCACCATTCTTTCCTTTGCCGTGGTGCCACTGCCGAAGGGCCAGACCATGCTGACCTTCATCGACGTCACCGACACCGTGCGCGTCGAACGGGCGCTCAAGGAAAAGAACGAGGCGCTGGAACTGGCCGACCAGATCAAGAACGATTTCGTCCAGCACGTTTCCTACGAACTGCGTTCGCCACTCACAAACATCATCGGCTTTACCGAGCTGTTGCAGACACCGACTTTCGGGTCGCTCAACGAGCGCCAGATCGAATATCTCGACCATATCAGCACGTCGTCATCGGTCTTGCTGACCATCGTCAATGATATTCTTGATCTCGCAACGGTCGATGCAGGCATCATGGAATTGGAGGTCGGTGAGGTTTCCGTCGTGGAAGCGATTTCCGCTGCCGCCTCCCGTGTCGGCGAGCGTATGCGCGACCACGATATCGGGCTCGACATCGACATTGCCGACGACGTGGATGTATTCAAGGCCGATGCAAACCGCGTCCGTCAGGTACTTTTCAACCTCCTGTCCAACGCCACCAACTATGCGCCGGAAGGCTCCAGCATCCAGCTGCAGGTGGCGCGCGAGGGGTCGGAAGTGGTCTTTGCCGTCCACGATGACGGTCCCGGCATGCCCGGAGAAGTGCTCGACACGGTTTTCAAACGCTTCCAGTCCTATCCGAATGGAGGTCGCCGTCGTGGTGCCGGCCTCGGACTTGCCATCGTCAAGAGCTTTGTTGAGCTGCATGGCGGGTCGGTCGATATCGATACGGGTTCCGGTCGTGGAACAACGGTCATTTGCCGTTTTCCGTCGGAAACACGTAGCTTCCGCGTCGCTGCCGAATAAGGTAAAGGGTGCCCATGAGCGCCTCACAATCCAGTATCAGCTATTTCTTGCCCGACGAAGCTGCAACACAGCGTTTCGGCGAGGATTTCGCCCTCGCCCTGCAGAAGGGCGATCTTGTCACGCTTTCCGGCGATCTGGGGGCGGGAAAATCCTCGCTTGCCCGCGCTATCATCCGGGCAATTGCTGATGATGAGGGGCTGGATGTCCCAAGCCCGACTTTCACGCTGGTACAAAGTTACGAGACTTTGCGCATTCCTGTTGCCCATGCCGATCTTTACCGTATTTCACACGGCGAAGAACTGGATGAGCTGGGACTGCCGGAGTTCCTGGAAGATGGCGTGGTGCTGGCCGAATGGCCGGAGCAGGGCGACAGTTTCCTGCCCGAACCGTCGTTTGCCGTCACGCTGAGCCATGAAGGAGCAGCAGGGCGACGTATTACCGTGTCGGGACCAGCGGCTGCGATCCAGCGGCTGGAACGCTGTCGGATGATCCGCGCATTTCTTGAAAAAAACGACCGGGGAGAGTCCACGCGTCGTTATTTCCAGGGAGATGCTGGTCCACGTAGATATGAACTCATCACAAGTGCCTCTGATGGTGTGGAAGTTCTCATGAACGCGCCAGCGATGCCCTATGATCCGCCACTACGTAATGGCAAGTCCTATCGCCAGCTTGCCCATATTGCAGAGAATATTCAGGCTTTTGTGGCAATTGATGGCTTGCTTGCAAAACATGGTTTTCGCGTGCCGCAAATGCGTGCGGTAGATATTGATGCAGGGCTTTTGATCCTCGAGAATCTCGGAACCGAGGGCGTGCGGGCAGCTTCGGGTGAACCTGTCGCCGAACGCTATGAGGCCGCCGGACGCTTTCTGGCGCATCTGCATGGCGTTGCCTGGCCTGACCATGCATCTGTGGCGGGGCATCCCGACCACATCATCGCCGGTTTCGACCGTGATGCGATGATGATCGAGGTTAGCCTCATCGGCCAGTGGTATGCGCCGCGCATGATGGGGAGGCAACTTACTGACGCAGAAAAGCAAGCTTACGAAGCCGCATGGGACCACGTGATCGCCGACATTGCCGATGCTGAGAAGAGCCTGCTCTTGCGCGACTATCATTCGCCGAACCTGTTCTGGTTTCCAGAGGCGGAAGGCAAGGACAAGATCGGTGTCATCGATTTTCAGGATGCGATGATTGGACCGGCAGCCTATGACGTGGCTTCGCTGGCCCTCGATGCGCGCGTGACGATTTCGCCGGAGCTGGAACAGGCTGTGGTCGCAGCCTATTGCGATGAGCGTTGTGCGCTCGGACATGCGTTCGACGAAGCTTTGTTCCGCAAGGCCTATGCGGCCATGGGCGCACAGCGTAACGCCAAGCTGCTCGGTCTTTTCGTGCGGCTCGATGAGCGTGATGGTAAGCCGGATTATCTAAAACATCTGCCACGCATTTATGACTATCTCGGCCGTGTGCTGAAGCATTCGGTCATGGCGCCAGTGGCGGCGTGGTTTGAGGAATTGGGATTGATGCAGCAGGAAGAGGCCGCGCAATGAAAATGCCTGAAATGGTCCCGAAGACGGCTATGGTTCTTGCCGCCGGACTTGGCAAGCGCATGCGTCCCATCACCGAAACCATTCCTAAACCGCTGGTCAAGGTGGCGGGCAAGCCCTTGATCGACTGGGGGCTCGATGCGGCGGCGCAGGCAGGTATCGGCACGGCAATCGTCAATGTGCACTATTTAGCCGACCAACTGGAAGCGCATCTTCGTGACCGCAACGATCTTGAGATCGTGATTTCGGACGAACGCGAAATGCTGCTCGATTCCGCTGGCGGCATCGTGAAGGCGCTGTCGATACTCGGAACAGAACCGTTTGTCATATTGAATGCCGACACATTCTGGGTAGGCGACGAGAAAGCGCCTAATCTGTTGGCGCTCGCTGACGCTTGGGATGCCGACCGAATGGATATTCTCCTGATGACGGCACGTCTCGATCAGGAAACGGGCTATGAAGGCAAGGGCGATTTTGTTGCCGACGAAAACGGGCATCTGCGCCGCGCACGGGACATCTCCGGCGAGCCGGTGATCTATGCGGGAGCAGGGATCATCCATCCTCGTATCTTCGCTGGCGCGGAGCCGGGTGTGTCCTCACTCAACCGCTATTTCGACGAAGCGATTGCAGCCGGTCGCCTTTATGGTATGCCAATGACCGGGCACTGGCTGACCGTTGGAACGCCGGATGCAATCGGCGAGGCGGAGGCAGCGCTTACCGCATTTGCATAAGGAGGTAAAACGCATGAGCGCAAGACGGCCCAGAGATGGGAAACAGCGCCTGTTTTCAATTCCTCCCGGCACGCCGTTTTTGCCCGCCTTTGCCAAGGCGCTTCTGGAGGGACGGTTAGTAGAAGGTTTTCCCGGCAAACCGTCCGATCCACTGGCGTTGGCCAACGCGACCATCTATGTGCCGACACGCCGTGCGGCGCGCGCGTTGAGATCGATACTCGTCGATAGGAATTCGACAAAAAGCGCTATTTTGCCGACGATAAAGCCGCTTGGCGATGTGGATGAAGATGCCGCTTTCTTCAATGCCGGTTCATCGGGTGTCTTCGATATAAATCCACCGATTGGTACAGCAGAGCGGCTTCTGCTTCTGGCACGATTGATCCGCCCGTGGCGGGAATCGCTGCCTTCGCATGTGCGCGCCCTTTTCGGTGTTGACGATGTTTCGGTTCCGGCAACGACTGCCGATGCAATCTGGCTTGCCCGCGATCTTGCGGGGCTGATGGATCAGGTCGAAACCGATGGGGCTAAATGGAGCGAGCTTGCGGGAATTGCTCCGGAAGACCTCGCCGACTGGTGGCAGGTCACGCTCGGCTTTCTTAACATCGTCACCAATCTGTGGCCGGATATTCTGGCAGAACGCCGGCTTTCGAATCCCGCCGCGCATCGCAATGATCTCATCTGGAGCGAAGTGAAGCGCCTGCGGGATCATCCGCCCGCCGGACCGGTTATCGTTGCCGGTTCCACCGGTTCCATACCGGCGACGGCGGAATTGATTTCCGCCATTGCGGATTTGCCGAATGGCGCGGTGGTGCTGCCCGGGCTGGATCGCGATCTGGATGATGCAGCCTGGCAGATGCTGGCATCGGCAACCGATAATCCGTCGACCTTCGGTCATCCGCAATTCGGTTTGCGCAAGCTTCTCGATGCAATGCAGACATTGCGTGCGGATGTGGAACATCTGGACGATATGCCTGCCTCGAAACGCCTGCGCGAACGGGTGGTCAGTGAAGCGCTTCGTCCGGCGGAAACGACCGATGCGTGGGGACAGCTTGCACGCGATCCCGATATGCAGCCGAAAGCCTTGCAGGAAGCAGCGCAGACGATCGATCTGATTGAAACCGCGAATGAGCGGGAAGAAGCGCTTACTGTGGCTCTCGTCCTGCGCGACGCGATCAATGATGAAGGCAGAACAGCCGCGCTTGTTACGGCAGACCGCAATCTGGCGCGGCGCGTGGTGGGTGAACTTGCCCGTTTCGGCATCGACGCCGATGATTCCGGCGGGCGGCATCTGCGTGATGTCGAGACCACGACATTGCTACGGCTGCTGGTCGAGACCGTCTTCAACCCGGGCGACCCGGTTGCGTTGCTGGCGCTGGTCAAGCATCCGCTGCTACGGCTGGAAGCTCCCCGCATCGAGCGACGCCTTGCTGCCGAAACCCTGGAACTCATCGCCTTTCGCGGTGGCACGGGCCGCGCATCCGTGCTCGATCTTCCTGCATTTTTCGACCGGCGGTTGGAGGAAAGTGCCGGCCAGCCATGGCAACCGGCATGGCACGACACGGTCACACCGGACATGATCGCCGCTGCCCGAAATCTTTGCGAAAGCCTATCGAACGCGGTGGCACCATTGGCGCCTTTCGTTATCGCTGGACGCAGGACCGAGATCGGTGAAATCGCGCGGGCCACGGTGGAGGCGCTGGAAAATCTTGCTCGGAATGAAAAGGCCAGCATCGCGCCTTTCTATTCCGGTGAACGTGGCGAGCAGCTTGCCATCTTTTTGCGTGGTCTGGTTTCGAGCGAAGCCGGGCTCGATTTTGAAGCGTCGGAATGGCCAGCCGTACTGGATGCCCTGATGGCGGGTGAGACGGTGAAGCCGCATCCGGGCGGTCATCCGCGCCTCTTCATCTGGGGTGCGCTGGAAGCGCGCCTGCAAACCATGGACACGGTGGTTATCGGTGGCCTCAACGAGGGGAGCTGGCCCGCACGCACCCGCAACGACCCATTCATGTCACGCCCCATGAAGTCGATGATCGCGCTCGATCCGCCCGAACGCCGCACCGGCCTTGCCGCCCACGATTTCCAGATGGCGCTCGGCATGGACCATGTCGTGCTGACGCGCTCGCAGCGTTCCGACAATGCCCCGACCGTGCCATCGCGCTGGCTTCAACGACTTGAAACAGTGCTGGGTGCGGATGTGACCGCCGAAATGCGCAAGCGCGGGGCTCGATTCATCCAGTGGTCGCGCGAAATCGATCGTGACGAAGATGTGCCTTTCGTGAAGAGACCGCAGCCTGCGCCGCCGGTCCTTGCGCGCCCGAAGCATTTTTCGGTAACGGAAATCGAAACGTTGCGCCGCGATCCCTATGCGATCTTCGCCAAGAAGATATTGAAGCTGCGGCCGCTGGAACCCTTGATCCGCGACCCGGCTGCCGCCGAACGCGGCACTTTGTTCCACGATATTCTGGGCCATTTTACGCAGGAGGCAATCGATCCGCTGGCGCCCGACGCTGCAGAGCGGTTGATGGAGTTGGGGCGCATCCTCTTTGCCGATATGGATCTGCCGACGGAAATAGAGGCCGTTTGGTGGCCACGCTTCACCGCGCTCATTCCGCAGTTTCTGGCTTGGGAACGCGAGCGCGCCTACAATGTCCAGACCCGCTTTGCGGAGATTTCATCCGATAAACGTGAAGTCGAAGGGCTTGGCATTACGCTTTCCGGTCGTGCTGACCGCATCGATCTGATGCGTGACGGGACAGCGGAAATCATCGATTACAAGACCGGATCGACACCATCGCCCAAACAGGCGCATGTGCTGCTGTCGCCGCAGCTGGCGCTGGAAGCCGCACTTCTGGTGCGCGGCGCGTTTCGGGAACTTGGTTCGGTCCGTGCATCCGATCTTACCTATGTGCGTCTCAAGGCGGGCGGCGAGGTGAAGCCGGAATCGATCCTCAAGATCGGACGACCGCCATCGGAAAAAACTGCACCGGCTCTTGGCGAGGAATCCTGGCAGCGGCTGGCGCAATTGCTCGTCGAATATCAAAAACCGGAAAAAGGCTATCTGTCGCGCGCATTGCCATTTCGCGAGACGGACCTGACAGGCGATTACGATCATCTGGCGCGGGTGCTGGAATGGTCTGCCGGGGGCGATGCTGGCGGGGAGGGCGGTGAATGAAAAAGGCACCCATTATCCCCGAAGAAACGCTACGGGCACAGAGCAACGCGGCAAATCCGGCGGCTTCTGTCTGGGTGTCCGCCAATGCGGGTTCCGGCAAGACCCATGTTCTGACTGAACGCGTTATTCGCCTGTTGCTGGAGGGTACTGATCCTTCCAAGATTCTCTGCCTTACCTACACCAAGGCGGCTGCGGCGGTGATGCAGAACCGCGTGTTCATGCGGCTTTCAGAATGGGCTGTCCTGCCTGACGAAGAACTCGTCGAACGTCTGAAGTCGCTGGAAGGCCGCAGACCGAACGATGCTCGTCTTGCAGCAGCGCGACGGCTGTTCGCGCGTGCGCTCGAAACACCGGGCGGACTTAAAATCCAGACCATCCATGCTTTCTGCGAAGCGATCCTGCACCAGTTCCCGCTTGAGGCGAACATTGCCGGTCATTTCGAGATGATGGATGATTTGATGCAGGCAGCCCTTGTCGGCGAAGCACGGCGCCAACTGCTCGAAACCGCGCATGGCGGCGGCGATATTGATCTCGCAGCGGCCTTTGCTGATGTTCTGCAGGCATCGGGCGAGATGGGGCTTCAATCGCTTCTGGATGAGGCCGTAAGCAGGCGCAATGGCCTGCAGACCTATATCGCCGAACTGGGCGTAACGGCGCATCGCAGCGAAGCTCTGCACCGGGCTTTCCGCTTCGACCCGCGAACCAGCGAAGATGACCTCGTCGCAGATCTCTGGCCGATACCGGAGTTTTCCGACGATGCGCTCGACCTCATCATGTCGATCCAGAAAGGCGCGTCGCGCGCGCAGGATTTTGCGCTGCAGCTTCGGCGTTTCGAAAAGGTGACGAGCCAGCGTGACCGCGAGGCCGTGTTGCGCGCAGCTTTCCTGAAAAGTACGGGCGAGCCGAAATCCGGTTCCTATGTTGGCTCGGCGGCGGTCAAGAAACTTCTGCCGGATTTCGAAGAGGATTTTGACGCGGCAGCCGCGCGTGTCGAACAGGGTCTCGACCGGCTGAAGGAATTGCGTCTGGTGCGGCTCAATCTGGCCGCGCTGACGCTGATCGACAATCTGCTGCAACGCTATCACGACCTGAAGCGTCAGCGCGGCCTGCTCGATTTCGAGGATCTCATTACCCGGACCGTGGCGCTGCTCGCCCGCAACGGGGCAGGGCAGTGGGTTCAGTACAAGCTCGATCGCGGCATCGACCATATTCTGGTCGACGAGGCGCAAGACACCAGCCCCGACCAGTGGCAGGTGATCCGCATGCTGTCGGAAGAGTTTTTCTCCGGCGTCGGCCAACGCAATATCAGCCGCACGCTTTTTGCTGTCGGCGATGAAAAACAGTCGATCTATTCGTTCCAGGGCGCGGTGCCGGAGGATTTCGCGGCGCAGGGGCGGTCCGTCAGTCTTCGCGCCGGAGATGCGGAGCTGAAATTCGAGCGCGTCAGCCTCAATTTTTCGTTCCGATCCGCGCCCGACGTCCTGCAGGCTGTAGACGAGGTTTTTGCGAGAGCCGAGGCCAATCGAGGCCTTGCAGGCGCAACGGTACATGAAGCCATTCGCTCCGATGCGCCGGGCGAGGTGGAAATCTGGGATATGCTGACGCCGGAAGTGGTGGAAGAGCCGGACGACTGGCGCGAGCCGGTCGATCATCTGGCAGCACCTGCTGTCCGGCTGGCGGATCAGATCGCAGCCACTATTCGCCACTGGCTGGATCGCGGCGAACCTATTCCGGGCCAGAACCGGCGGATCATGCCGCGTGACATCATGGTTCTGGTGCGAAAGCGCGACCAGTTCATGCCTGCTTTGTCGCGGGCGCTGAAAAACCTGTCCGTTCCGGTAGCAGGTGCAGACCGCTTGCGGCTCACCAGCCATATCGCCATTCAAGACCTGATGGCACTCGGTCGTTTCGTGCTTCAGCCTTCGGACGATCTTTCGCTGGCATCGGTATTGAAAAGCCCGTTATTCGGCTGGGATGACGACCGGCTGTTCGAGCTTGCCTATCCGCGCGGTTCAAGCCTCACGCTGTTCGAGCGGCTTTATCAGGTCTCGCGCGGCGATGCTGCACTGGCCGAGGTGCACAAGACCTTGAGCCGCTGGCGCAATATGGCCGACACGATGCCGGTGTTCGAATTCTATGCACGGATATTGAGTGCGGACGGTGCGCGGCGAAAACTACTGGCGAGGTTGGGGCCGGAGGCGGGCGATATCATCGACGAATTCCAGAATTATGCGCTTTCCGCCGAGCGTGCCGGTCTGCCCGGCCTGCAAGCCTTCCTTGAAACGCTGGAAGCGGCATCGCCGGAAATCAAGCGTGAACTCGATCAGGGGCGCAATGAAGTGCGCATCATGACTGTCCATGCCGCCAAGGGGCTGGAAGGGGCGGTGGTGTTTCTTGTTGATCCGGGAAGCGCGGTCTGGACTGGCAGTCGTGCGCCAAAGCTCATTCCTTTTGACTTTTCGAATGATAGTCCGTCGGTGAAAGGCTATCTCTGGCAACCGAATGCCGGATACCAGACCGGCTTCACGACCGCTCAGATCGAGGAGCTGAAAACGCGGGCGGAGGAAGAATATCGCCGCCTGCTCTATGTCGGCATGACGCGTGCCGAAGACCGGCTCATCATCTGCGGCTATCGCGGCACGCGTGAAAGCGGCGAAACATGGCATCGCCTTGTCGAGGATGCGTTGGCCACCAAGGCCGAGACATTCGTGCACCCCGTGCTGAATGTTGCCGCAAGACGTTATCGCAACACACCGCGCGGCATGGTCGAGATTGCCGAGCAGGATAGAACCGAAGATCATGCACTGCCATCATTTCCAGATGAATATAGAGAGCCGATAAAGCCGGAAATCGGACTGCCGCGACCGCTGGCGCCGTCCGGCGCTTCTGCGCTGATCGAAGCGGATGAAGAACCGCCGCTCGATACGTTTTCGCCCGTTCTGGGACCGGGCAATGGGACGCCAGCCTTTGCGTTGCGACGCGGCACGGCGATCCATATGCTGCTGCAATATCTGCCGGATGTCCCACAGGATGGGCGTGAAACGCTGGCACGCGACTATCTTGGGCGGATTGCTGCCGACTGGCCGGAAACGGAGCGCCAGATTGCCTGGCAAAGCGTCAGGACCATTCTGGACGATGCCACCTATGCACCGGTCTTTGCGGAAGGCTCGCGCGGGGAAGTTGCCATCATGGGCACGATTGAGCTTGGCGGGCGCGATCATGCCGTGTCCGGTCAGATCGACCGCATCAGTGTTGGCGAGGATCGTGTCCTGATCGTCGACTACAAGACCAATCGACCGCCACCGAAAACCATCGAGGCGGTTCCTTTCGCCTATCGGGCGCAGCTTGCGCTTTATCGCGAGTTGCTGGCCCCGCTCTATCCGGGGCGGATTGTCGAAACGGCGCTTCTGTTCACCGAAGGTCCGTTTTTGATGCCGCTGCCGGATGTGGTTCTGGACGAAGCGCTGCAGTCTCTGAAAGACTCTCAAGGAAAGGTGACGAACCAGAACTTGACGGATGGCAGCAGACGCGCCACATGATATAGCGAATGAAGAGCGGATCGTGTTGTGAGTCTGAAAAGATGTCTGCCGTTCTTGGTGAGAAAAGAGGATAGCCCTATGGCAACCGTTAAGGTCGATAACAGCAATTTTCAGTCGGACGTTCTTCAGTCGAGCGAGCCTGTCGTGGTGGATTTCTGGGCGGAATGGTGCGGTCCCTGCAAGATGATCGCGCCGGCTCTGGACGAAATCGCGACCGAAATGGCCGGTCAGGTCAAGATCGCCAAGGTTAATATCGACGAAAACCCGGAACTGGCTGCCCAGTTCGGCGTGCGTTCGATCCCGACGCTTCTGATGTTCAAGGACGGTGAACTCGCCGCCAATATGGTCGGCGCTGCTCCGAAGAGCCGCCTTGCCGACTGGATCAAGGCTTCAGCTGCATAATAACAGCATCATAAAAATGCAAAACCCGGCCTTCGAGCCGGGTTTTTGTTTGGAGCATTTCCAGCAAAAGTGTGAAGCGGTTTTTGCGCAGGATAATGCGACGAAATAAATACTTGGAGCGGTTCCGGCGACTCTGTTTTACTGGAACCGCTCTAGAATTTGCCGTTAGGCGGGTGGTGTGCCGTTCTCTCTCAAAACTTCACCCGCAAGGTAAAGCGAACCGCCAATCAGGATACGCGGTGGCGCTTCATCCGGGGGCCACGTGCCACGCAGAAGTTTCAACGCGTTGGCAACCGAATGCACAGGCTCTGCCGACAGGTTGGCTTTCTGGGCCGCGACCGCCAGCTCATCATTGGGGATACCCGCATCGCTGGACGGAACAGGCACGGTGAAAACATGCCGCGCCATACCGGCAAAAGCCTCGAAATAGCCGACCGGGTCCTTGGTGTTGATCATGCCGGTGATGAGGAACAGCGGGCGTTCATTGCGTTCTTCCAGATCGCCAAGCGCCTCGGCGATGACTGCGCCCGCACCGGGATTATGACCGCCATCAAGCCAGATTTCGGAGGCTGCCGGGGCCATATCCACGAGCGCACCATGGGTCAGGCGCTGCATACGTGCTGGCCAGTCCACCACCATCAAGGCCTTTTCGACGGCTTTGTCGGTCAGGCTGAAACCAGCCATCTGCACCGCCTCGATTGCCGCTGCGGCATTGGAAATCTGGTGGCGTCCGGGCAGGCGCGGCAATGGCAGGTCGATCAGGCCATCCTCGTTCTGGAACACCATGCGGCCATGTTCCTCGAAGGCGAGGAAATCCTGCCCGTAGACCGAAACGGGACAGCCAAGACGATCGGCAGTCGAGACGAGAACTTCCCGCGCCGCATCGAAAGGCTGGAAACCGACAACGACCGGGCAATCCTTCTTGATGATACCGGCTTTCTCGGCGGCAATCAGCTCCACGCGGTCACCAAGATAGGCCTGATGATCGATGGAAACCGGCATGATGAGCGAGACGGCAGGCTCGGCAATGACATTGGTGGCGTCGAAACGTCCACCAAGGCCGACTTCCATAACGACGACATCCGCCGGATGCTCAGAAAAGAGCACAAAAGCCACAGCCGTCAGGATTTCGAAAACGGTGATGTGCTGGCCGCCATTGGCTGCCGCAACGCGCTCTATGGCGTCGGCCAGAACATCGTCGCTGACCAGCCTGCCGCCGCCGGGCGCCGCCAGACGGTAGCGCTCATGCCAGTGGACGAGGTGCGGCGAAGTATGGACGTGAACGTCGAAGCCGCCCGCTTCCAGAAGCGCGCGGCAGAAAGCCGTCGCCGATCCCTTGCCGTTGGTTCCGGCAATATGGATGACCGGCGGCAATTTCAGATGCGGATTGCCGAGCTTTTCCAGAAGACCGCGGATGCGGTCTAATGAAAGATCGAAGCCTTTTGGATGCAACTGCATAAGCCGCTCGATTGCGGCGGCGGCTTTTTCTGTCACGATCAGGCTGCCTTGTCGGTTGCTTCCGTCTTTTCGTGTTCCGGCACGTCGCTATTGCCCGGCTGCCTGGTCATGATCTTGAGAAGGCGCGCAATCGTGTCCTTCAGTTCAAGACGCGAGACGACCATGTCGACCATACCGTGTTCCATGAGATAGTCGGCGCTCTGGAAGCCTTCCGGCAGCTTTTCACGGATCGTCTGTTCGATGACGCGTGGTCCGGCAAAGCCGATCAGTGCGCCGGGTTCGGCAATGTGGATATCGCCCAGCATGGCGTAGGAAGCCGTCACGCCGCCCGTAGTCGGATTGGTCAGAACGACGATATAGGGCAGGCCAGCTTCTTTCAGCATTTCCACAGCAACCGTGGTGCGCGGGAGCTGCATGAGCGACAGGATGCCCTCCTGCATGCGTGCACCGCCCGAGGCCGCGAACAGAACCAGCGGACGCTTCAGCTCGATGGCCTTTTCAAAGCCCTGAATGATCGCTTCGCCGGCACCCATGCCAAGCGAACCGCCCATGAAGCCGAAATCCTGAACGGTGGCGACAATCGGCAGGCCGTCAATGGTGCCGAGGCCGTTGACGATAGCGTCATCCATGCCTGTGCGGGTGCGATAATCCTTGAGACGATCGATATATTTCTTCTCGTCGCGGAATTTCAGCGGATCGATCGGCACTTTCGGAGCTTCAAGCGTGGTGTATTCGCCATTGTCGAAGAAGAAACGCAGACGATCCTTCGCCTTGATGCGCATGTGATGACCCGAGGACGGGATCACAAACTGGTTGCTCTCAAGGTCCTTGTGAAACACCATTTCACCGGTCGACGGATCCTTGATCCAGAGGTTTTCCGGCATTTCACGACGGCCGAGCATCGAATTGATCTTCGGACGGACGTAGTTGGTGATCCAGTTCATGACGTTTGCTTCCGTTTCTTGTTCTTCGGCAAAGAGCTTCAGCCGCTTAGCACTTTTAAGATGTGCACTAAATGGACGATTTATTGGGCGGCTTCAAGGCGTGTGGCACGCACACTCTCCGCAAGGGCGTGGACAAGTCTGGTTGCAGCGGCGACAGGATCGCCCTTCGCCTTGCCGTTTTCGTCCAGTTCACCGGCAATCGCGTTGACAATCGCCGTGCCGACGACGACGCCATCGGCATGGGTGGCGATGGCTGCTGCCTGCTCCGGCGTCTTGACGCCGAAACCGACACAGATCGGCAGATCGGTGCTCTTCTTGATGTGACGCACAGCTTCGCCGACCTTTGCCGTATCGGCAATGGCCGAACCGGTGATGCCGTTCATCGAGACGTAATAGACGAAGCCCGATGAATTATGCAGCACCTTCGGCAAGCGCTTGTCGTCCGTGGTCGGCGTGGTGAGGCGGATAAAATTGATACCCGCCTTCATGGCCGGAATGCAGAGTTCGGCATCCATTTCGGAGGGAAGATCGACGATGATCAGCCCGTCCACGCCGGAAGCCTTGGCATCGGCCAGAAAGCGTTCCACGCCGTAAATATAGATCGGGTTATAATAGCCCATCATGACGATCGGGGTCGTGTCGTCTTCCTTGCGGAATTCTGCTGCCATGTGCAACGTCTTGGCAAGCGTCTGACCGGCGTTGAGGGCGCGCAGGCCAGCGGCCTGAATGGCGGGTCCGTCTGCCATCGGATCGGAGAAGGGCATGCCGAGTTCGATCACGTCGGCACCGGCCTTTGGCAAGGCCTTCATCACCTTGAGCGAGGTTTCCAGATCGGGATCGCCACCCATGAAATAGGTAACGAGCGCCGGACGGCCCTCGGCCTTCAGTTCAGCGAATTTGGTGTCGATGCGAGTAGTCATACCGTGCCCCGTGGCAAAGTGCGTGCCAGATAGTCGGCAACGGGCTTGCCCGCCATTGCCGTTTCCATCCATGCACGCCGTTCAAAGTCTATAATTCCGAGTTCCCACACGCAGGCCATCAGCAGCGGCTGTGCGGGCATGAAGTCCACCTCGTCGCCGAGTTCCGACTGCCAGAGGATTTCCGTAGCGATGCCGCCCTCCAGCCACCAGTGCAGCAGCAGCCAGAGGCCCTCCTCGCCCTGATGAAGAACGGCGAAACCGACGCCCAGATGCGGCAATGCGGTGAGCTTTTCAGCGGCAGTTTCGATCTGTCTGCGGGCGAGGCCGACAGCAGCCTCCGCGACAGGATTGGCCGGATCGGCTTCGATGATGTTGAGCTTGATCGTCGCCGGACCGCACGTCGTCAGGCCGTCGAACCATGCGGCACGCGGCTTGTAGGCGGAGATTTCGGCGACGTCATTACCCATGTCAGATGTCCATGCCGAGAAGCTTGCCGACCGTGTGGACATCCTTGTCGCCACGACCGGACAGATTGACGATCATGACCTGATCCTTGCCCATGGTCGGTGCCATTTTCACGGCCTGCGCGATGGCATGGGCGGATTCGAGGGCAGGGATGATGCCTTCGGTGCGGGTACAAAGCTGAAAAGCATCCAGCGCCTCATCATCGAGGATCGGCACATAATCGACGCGCCCGCTGTCTTTCAGCCATGAATGTTCAGGCCCGACGCCCGGATAGTCGAGACCGGCAGAAACGGAATGACCTTCGAGAATCTGACCGTCATCGTTCTGGAGGAGATAGGTGCGGTTGCCATGCAGAACGCCGGGACGACCTGCGCTCATCGAAGCGCAATGTTCTTCACCGTCGAGACCGCGTCCGCCCGCTTCGACACCGACGATCTTCACCGAGGCGTCGTCAAGGAACGGATGGAACAGACCGATGGCATTGGAACCGCCGCCGACCGCTGCCACGATCACATCCGGCAGGCGCCCTTCCTGCTCCAGAATCTGCTGGCGCGCTTCGTTGCCAATCACCGACTGGAAGTCGCGCACCAGTTCCGGATAGGGATGCGGACCGGCAGCAGTGCCGATCAGGTAATAGGTGTCTTCGACATTCGTCACCCAGTCACGCAGGGCTTCGTTCATCGCATCCTTGAGCGTGCCGTTGCCTGCAGAAACCGGGATCACTTCGGCACCAAGCAGCTTCATGCGGAACACATTCGGCTTCTGACGTTCGACGTCGGTTGCGCCCATATAGACCACGCAGGGCAGGCCGAAACGCGCGGCAACGGTGGCCGAAGCCACACCATGCTGTCCGGCGCCGGTCTCAGCGATGATACGGGTCTTGCCCATGCGCTTGGCAAGCAGAATCTGGCCGAGGCAATTGTTGATCTTGTGACTGCCGGTGTGATTGAGGTCTTCGCGCTTGAAGTAGATTTTCGCGCCGCCCAAATGCTTGGTCAGGCCTTCGGCATAATAGAGCTTGGAAGGACGACCTGCATAATATGTGGAAAGCGCGTTCAGCTCCGCCTTGAACTCAGGGTCGTTCTTCGCCGTTTCATAGGCTTCCTGCAATTCAAGGATCAGCGGCATCAGCGTTTCGGCGACGAAGCGTCCGCCGAAAATACCGAACATGCCCTCTTCATCGGGGCCTGTCTTATAGGAATTGGGTGCAACCGGCTTGTTCAACGCTTCCGCTCCGTCAGTTCAGGCTGTCTACAGGGCAACGGCGCGCATCGGCGACAGCCCGGAAAAAATTCTCGATGAGACGCACATCCTTTTGGCCGGGCGCGCGCTCGACGCCGGACGATATATCGATGCCCGGCGCCTGGGTCTTGTGCAGCGCCTCGGCGATATTGTCCGCATTCAATCCACCGGAAAGCATGTAATCGATATCCGCGTCAAGCGCCGCCAGAAGTTCCCAGTCGAATGACACGCCATTGCCGCCTGGCAGCTCAGAGCCCCTTGGCGGTTTGGCATCGAACAGGAAACGGTCGGCTATGCCTTTATAGGCTGCAATCGCGGTAAGATCGCTGGCTTCGCGCACCGAAAAAGCCTTCATGACCGGCAGGCCATAACGCGCCTTGATGAAGGCCACGCGTTCCGGCGTCTCATGGCCGTGAAGCTGCAGAATATCTGGCTTCACGGTTTTCACGATATCATCCAGCGTTTCATCGTCCGCATCGACTGTAACGGCAACGACAAGCGCACGTTCCTTGACCGCATCGCGCAGGCCTGCCGCTGCCTGCGGGGTTATATGGCGCGGGCTTTTTGGAAAGAAGATGAAACCGATATGCGTCGCACCGCCGTCGAGGGCGGCGGCAACAGCATCGGGGGTTTTAAGCCCGCATATCTTGATATCGAGAACCATGGTTTTCCGTCGCATAAATCCGGGGTCTACTCAAGTTATTCCGTCCATTGTCGACCTATTCGGAGACCGGATGGCCGTCAAAACCCTGTGCGATCAGAAAATCATACGCCTCCATGACCTCAAGGGGAACAGCCTGCGCGATCTGATAGCCCCTGGCGGGATATTCCAGAATGCGTTGAAGATCGCCGGTCATCTCGCTGATAAGCATTTCGACCGGATGATCTGCCGTTGGCTGGTCCTCGAAGGATACGAGCGGCGCGGTGATGCTTGCGCGTGCTTCCGGCCATTGCCGGGCCGCGGTCGCCAGAACACGGCGTTGGGTCTGCGGCTTGGTCACAAGGATGGCGCTGATTGCACCGGGTGCAAGCCGTTCGCGACTGAACCTTATATTTTCGCCGATATTGGTGGCATTGGGTTCGATGGTGATCGCTTCTTCAGGCACGCCGCGCCTGATTGCGATTTCAGCAAAAGCTTCTGCTTCACTTGCCTTGTAGAGCCTGTCCGTCCAGTGACCACTTTTGCCGGTGAATACCAGCCACGTCGCCATGCCGGCCAGAAAGAGATCGGCTGCCCTCTCGGCAACGCGTGGATCGTAGCTGCCAAGCCCGATAATGACATCGGCAGTTTCCAGCGGATCATAGATGCAGTGATAATCCCACAGCACCTTGGCGGCGGTCAGTATGGATGCGGTCATGTGAAGTCGATAGCCTGTAATGCGCTGCCATTGCGCTTCAGCCAAGCCTTGCAGCGCTCCGTGTCGGGGCAAAGCTCATGGCAGAGTTTCCAGAATTTCGGCCCATGGTTCATCTCGATGAGATGGGCCACCTCATGGGCAACGAGATAATTGATCACCGGGGCAGGGGCCATGCCGATGCGCCAGGAGAAAGAAAGGATGCCGTCCGAGGTACACGACCCCCAGCGGCTCTTCGTATCCTTGAAGCGCACTGCCTTGGCCTTGCGGCCGACAGCCGCGGTGTGACGGACGACAAGCGCCTCGATCTCGCGCTTCACTTCGCGCTTGATGTGATCGGCAACGCGGCGTGGCAGATGTGCCGGGTCGCCATGGACGAGCAGAATATTGCCTTCGAGAAGCTGTGTGGTGCCGCGCCCGGGCTGATGCACGATCTTGTGTGGCACGCCACGCAAGGGGATTTTGATACCGGCGCGCACGCCTGGCTGGTCGGGCAGTTTTGCAATGCGGCTTTCGATCCAGCCTTCATGGCGGTTGAGGAAGCTCAGCACCTCGCGCTCGGGAAGGCCGGGCGGAACCGTAATGCGCAGTCCCCTGCCGCCTGCTTCGATACGCAGGGTCAGTCGTTTGGCACGCGGATTCTCGAAAACACGTAAAGGAAGTTCGCGTCCGGCGACCGCATGGATACGTTCGCTGCGAACGGTTGTCGTTCCAGCGGATGCCCCTTTACCGCTGATTTGCCGAAGAAAGGATAAGCCCATCGCTTAAGAATAAGCGATTCGCTTAAAAAGCCAGAAAAAATTGCTGTTTTGACCGAAACGGCGCAGCCAAACCGCGCCGTTTCGAGAGATTTCAGGGTGTTATACCTTATCAAAGATCGGTGATGTCGTCCTTGCCGCCTTTCGCGCGCGGGGCAGGCGTCTTCTTCGAGGCCGCACGGCGTTCAGCCATGAAGCGGTCGAATTCTTCCTTGTCGCGAGCGCGGCGAAGTTCTGCAGCATAGGCCTCGAATTCGGCGCGTGCTTCTTCAAGCTTGCGGCGTTCTTCGGCCAGTCGTTCCAGTTCGGCGCGGCGCCAGTCGTCAAAAGCCTCGTTGCCGGTGGTGCTACCGAAGTTGAAGCTTTCGCCCTTGCGGCAGTTGCGAAACGATCCGAACATGGAATCGGTCTTCTCGTTCACGCCGCGCTTGAATCCTTCGAGGCGGTCGCCCCAGAGGATATAGGCCAGCATGGCAAGGCCAAGTGGCCAGAACAGGATAAAGCCGAGCACCATCAGCGCAATCGTGGCTGGCGTCCATGCCGGGCGGATCAATGCAGTATTGGTCATGGTCTGCTCCGTCGAAAAGCGCATGCCATTCAACCGTTCGACATCGTCCGGCAACATGCGCAAAACCAAGGCCTGCCAGCCCGCCCTGTGCGGGCATTTTGTTCTGGCGGCTTGACTTCGACGTGGTGAAAAGATTGCGGCTTTTCAAGAATGCAACTTGCGGATTCAGGCCACGCTTCTGCTAACCAATGTGATTAATTCGAAATTTTCTTGCGAAAATGTTCGAGAAAAGTGACGGCAAGCCCGGCGATCAGTGCCCAGAAGGCAGAGCCGACGCCGAAAAACGCCATGCCGGAGGCCGTCACGGCAAAAGTTATGGTCGCCGCAAGACGCTCATGTTCATCCTTCAGCGCCAATGACATGGCGTTGATGAACGGGCCTGTCAGGGCAAGCCCGGCAACAAGGGCGATGAGCGTTACCGGTAATACGGCAAAGATTGCGACCAGTGACGCCCCGAAGAGGGCAAACACCACATAGATCGCCGCATAGACCGGACCGGTAAGCCAGCGTTTGGTGTGATCGGGATGTGCATCGGGATTGGTGCAGAGTGCCGCCGAAATCGCGGCCAGATTGGTGGTCGATGCGCCGAAAGGAGCCGTCAGCAGTGAAAACAGACCGGTTACGCGCAGGCAGGCGCTGGTTGGCGGCTCATAGCCTGAAGCACGCAGTACGGCGAAACCCGGCAGGTTCTGCGAGGCCATGGTCACCAGATAAAGCGGTATCGCGATGCCGATCATCGCACCCATGTGGAACTCTGGCCAGATGAGGGTGAGCGTGGAGATTTCAGGCGCGGGCAGTGCGGGTGAGCGCCCAGTGGCGAGCGCGAAGATCATTCCGATCACCAGAACGGCAATGACGGCGAGCGACGGGTTGAACAGGCGGATAATAAAGAACAGCGCTACCAGCGGCAGGACGAAAACCGGATCGCCAGGCACTGTTTTGGCGGCGGCAATGACGAAACTCAGCAGCACGCCTGCAAGCATACCTGATGCGACGGAGGCTGGAATGCGGGAAACAAGCACCGACAATTGGCGGATCAGTCCGGTGGCGACCAGTGCGAGCGCCGTCACGATGAATGCGCCAACCGCTTCCGGCATGGTGAAACCGGCACTGGCGCCGATCAGCGCCAGCCCCGGTGTAGACCAGGCCGCGATGATCGGCATCTTGTAGCGAATGCTGAGCCAGGCGGATGAGGCGGCAATCGCAAGGCAAATCGCCGTCACCCAGCTTGCAGTTTCGGCCTGTGTGGCGCCCAGCACCTGCGCTGCGGCAATGATGAGTGCCAGCGTGCCGCCGAAACCGACAATGGCCGCAACCGCCGAGGAAGCGAAAACCGAAAACCGCATGATTTCGCTCCGTTATGATTTTTCGCCGATGCGTTCCGCCAGACCGGATACGGTGCGGATCAGAAGATCGAGATCCTGCGGTCGCGACAGGCGATGATCCCCGTCGCGCACCAGTGTCAGGGTCACGTCATCGACAGGCAGGTGTTCCACCAGCGTCAGCGCATGCTTGTAGGGAACATCGGGGTCCTGCATGCCTTGCAGGATATGAACCGGACAGCCGGTCTCGATGATACCCTTGAGAACCAGGTTCTTCCGTCCGTCCTCGATCAGCGCACGGGTATAGACATAAGGATTGGGCGAATATTCGGAGGGTTCTTCGAAATAGCCCTTTTCCTGAAGGTCGTTTTTCTGCGCGTCGGAAAGTGTGGGCTCCACAAGCACAGCCGTAAAATCCGGAGCAGGTGCGATCAGGACGATCCCGGCAGGCGGGTTCCCTTCCTTTTTGAGCTCCTGCGCCATGCGCAGCGCGATCCAGCCCCCCATGGAGGAGCCGACCAGAATCTGCGGACCTTTGGCATATTTGCGATAGACGGCGAGGCTTTCGTTCAGCCAGCGCGAGATGGTGCCTTGATTGAAATCGCCGCCGGATTCGCCGTGGCCGGAATAATCGAGCCTGAGTGCGCTGTGCCCAGTCTCAGTCGCCCATTCATCGAGAACGACCGCCTTGGTGCCCAGCATGTCGGACCGATAGCCGCCGAGCCAGACCACACCGGGAGATTTGCTTCCGGCTCTGTAACGCAGGGCGATTTTCGCTCCGTCCACGTCGATGAATTCCGGCCCCGCAACGCTCATGACAAATCTCCTCATTTTCCGGGAGTGTTTTTGCATGTTCGCAAAAGAGAGAAAACCCGCATGTGGGGCGAGGCCCTTGAAATGACGGCAAATGTGACCGATATGCCGCTTGTCCGCCGCGAAATGACAACAAAAAGAACGTTTATCACGCGGGGGTGATTTTTCCTGTCAAAGATGCTATTGACTTCGCCGCCCGCTTGACGACATTTCCGCGATCAACTGCGGTTTGATTGGGGATATGCCGTCTGGCAGCGAGTATCCGACCGCATGAGACGTAACAATTCAGGAGATAACGACCATTCGCCGACCCTTCAGAGCGACGCCGGTTCAGAAAGACGGACCGCGCTCCAACCGTGATATCCGGGTTCCCCGGGTTCAGCTTATCGATGCCGAAGGCCAGAACCACGGTGATGTTTCCATTCAGGAAGCTATCGCCATGGCTGAAGAAGCAGGTCTCGATCTCGTCGAGATCGTGCCGAACGCAGAGCCTCCGGTTTGCAAGATCGTCGACCTCGGCAAGCTGAAGTATCAGAATCAGAAAAAGGCCGCCGAAGCGCGCAAGAAGCAGAAAACGGTTGAAATCAAGGAAATCAAGATGCGACCGAACATCGACACCCATGACTATGAGGTGAAGATGAAGGCTGCTCTGCGTTTCTTTGAGGAAGGCGACAAGGTCAAGGTTACCTTGCGTTTCCGTGGACGTGAAATGGCGCACCAGGAACTTGGCATGAAGCTTTTGCAGCGCGTCAAGGAAGACACTGTCGAAATCGCCAAGGTTGAGTCCGAGCCGAAGCTTGAAGGCCGTCAGATGATGATGGTTCTCGCTCCGCGCTGAGCATTTCGAAATGCCTTGGAAAAGCCGCCTTCGGGCGGCTTTTCTTTTGGCCAGGCAAATTGGATCATGGAATCGCAATGAAGACTTTGGGCGAATTGGGTAAATATCAGCAGCGTCGGCGTCTTGCGATCGGCGCCGTCGTGGTGCTTCTGGTCGTGGCGCTGCTTTTTGTCAGCTCGCAATCGACCGGCCATTTTCATGAATATATCGAGGCGTTCGGTCTCAGTCTGATCGTCGCGGCCATCATCGGACGCATGTGGTGTACGCTCTATATCGGCGGGCGCAAGAGCGCGGAAATCGTGCAGAGCGGACCGTATTCGGTCACGCGCAATCCACTTTACGTCTTCAGCAGCATCGGCGCGATGGGTATCGGCGCGCAGACCGGCAGCATCATCATTGCGATCGCCTTCGGCGTGCTTTGCTATCTCGCTTTCTCGGTTGTCATCCGGACGGAAGAGAAATTTCTCAAGCAGAATTTCGGCAAGCCTTATGAAGCCTATTGTGCGAGCGTTCCGCGTTTCTTTCCGAAGTTTTCGCTGTTTCGCGACGACAAAGAACTGATCGTCCGGCCTGACCGGATTTATCGCACTTTTCAGGACGGCCTGGTGTTCTTCGTGGCCTATCCGTTTTTCGAGTTCGTGGAATATCTGCAGGACATTCACGTCCTGCCGGTACTTCTGCGGCTTTATTGACGTTCCGGTTGCGATTCAGTCCAATTCGGGCATTGCGTTTTGCAGTCTTTGAGCCTATAAGGCCGCGTTCGAACCGCCCGGCAGGGCATGCCGTGGCGGTTTCGTATGCTTTTCGGGCTTGGTCAGTCCGGAAGTAAAACTAGGTTCCCATCCGCATCAGGCATGACCGGACGCCACGCAAGAGGCGTCGAGTGCCGGAGGCACGAGGGGGATCGCAAAGAAGGAGTAGCAAAATGCCCAAGATGAAGACCAAATCGGCCGCCAAGAAGCGGTTCAAGATCACCGGCACCGGCAAAATCAAGGCCGCAGCTGCTGGTAAGCGTCATGGCATGATCAAGCGTTCGAACAAGTTCATTCGCGATGCACGCGGCACCATGGTTCTCGCCGATGCCGATGCAAAGATCGTGAAGCAGTTCCTGCCGAACGGCCTCTAAGATTAGTCTGAGAAGGAGATCATAACATGGCACGCGTAAAACGCGGCGTTACCGCCCACGCAAAGCACAAGAAGGTTCTGGATCAGGCTGCTGGTTTCCGTGGCCGTCGCAAGAACACCATCCGCACCGCCAAGGCTGCAGTTGACCGTTCGAAGCAGTATGCTTACCGCGACCGCAAGAACCGCAAGCGCTCGTTCCGCGCTCTCTGGATCCAGCGCATCAACGCTGCCGTCCGCGAGCAGGGCCTGACCTATGGCCGTTTCATCGACGGTCTTGCCAAGGCTGGCATCGAGATCGACCGCAAGGTTCTGTCCGATATCGCAATCCACGAACCGGATGCATTCGGTGCGCTGGTTGCATCGGCAAAGAAGGCTCTCGAGTACCTCAAGAACACCGAGACGCCGAACGCTTTTGAAGGCGCTGTCCGCTAAGCCAGCCGCCTTTCCCAAGCAGTATCGATAATTTGGGGACCCGCGCTGGCTCGGCTGGCGCGGGTTTTCTCGTTTTAAGGATTCAAAGCGGGCATGAAGGATGAACCGGGCAAGTTGAGACTGGATCTGGATGCGGATGATCTCCGCAGCCTGCTGGTTCTGCTTGTCCAGAGCCGGGGCAAGCGCATTTCCAGTGCCGTCATCGGTGGTCATCGTGTCTGGATCAAGCGCTACGATGCAGAAAGGCGCCCATTTCCGAAGCGTCTGCACAGCCTCATCTCGCCGCTTCTTCCCTATCCGTTCCTGCGCAGCCCGAAGGATGTTGGAGAAGCAGACATGGCCGACCGCGAAGAGCGCAAGATGAGCGCTTTTCTGCAGGCAGGCTTTCAGGTTCCCAGGATCGTGTACCACCAAGGGGCGGTGATGGTTCTGAGCGATGTCGCGCCGATTATCCAGGACCAGCTTGACCATTTGCGTCGCAATGATCCGCAGGGCCATGATGCACTTCTCGTGCATTGCGCCCGCGCGTTGGGTGAAGCCCATGCTGCCGGGCTCTGCCATGGGCGTCCGCACCCGCGCGATTTCTTCGAGAAAAACGGCGTTGCCGGTTTTCTGGATTTCGAGGAGGAACCGGAAACGGTCATGCCGCTTGCTGCTGCACAGGCGCGAGACGTGTGGCTCCTGTTTTTCCAGATCACGGCGCAGGCGCGTCTTGCCGGGACACCGCAGCAGACATTCGCAGCCTATCGTGCGGTCGCGCCCGCTGACGTGATTCCGGAATTGAAGAAAATTGTCGGCTTCTTCCGATTTACCATCGCGCCGCTGAGGCTGTTCCGCCGCATTTTTCTCGGCGGCGATGGAAGACGGCTTTTGCAGGCGATGGAATTTTTTGACGCCAATCTTGATGCGTCTCACCAATCAGGCCAAAGAGAGTAACGACAACGCTTCTTTGGCTGCAAAGCGAAATATGTGGAGCGCTGCAGGCGCAACAGGTAACTCAAAACAAGAGGCGTGGAGTGCCGCAGGCACGACAGGGATTTAAACAATGAGTGATCTAGAACAACTTGAACGGCAGATTCTCGAAGACATCGCGGCGGCGGCTGACGAGCCTGCCATTGAAGCCGTGCGTGTCGCCGCTCTTGGCAAGAAGGGCTCAGTTTCGGAAAAGCTGAAGACACTGGGCAGCATGACGCCGGAAGAGCGCCAGGCGCAGGGACCGGCGATCAACGGCTTGAAGAACCGGGTTACCGAAGCGCTGACCGAGCGCAAGACGGAACTGCGCAAGCAAGCGATTGCCGCTCGCCTTGAGCGCGAAAAGGTCGATGTGACGCTGCCGGTGCGTGAAAGCGCTGCATCGCGCGGCCGCATTCATCCGATTTCACAGGTCATCGATGAGATCACCGCAATCTTCGCCGATATGGGTTTCTCGATTGCCGAAGGTCCGGATATCGAGACCGATTATTACAATTTCACGGCTCTGAACTTCCCCGAAGGCCATCCGGCGCGCGAAATGCACGACACCTTCTTCTTCAATGCAGACGAGAAGGGCGAGCGCAAGTTGCTGCGCACGCATACCTCGCCGGTGCAGGTGCACACGATGGAGAAGTTCGCGGCCATCCGTGACAAGGAAGGCCGTGACGAGCCGATCCGCATCGTCATTCCGGGCAAGACCTATCGTATGGATTCCGACGCCACCCATTCGCCGATGTTCCATCAGGTCGAAGGTCTGGTTGTCGATAAGTCGGCCAATGTCGCCAACATGAAGTGGGTGCTGGAAGAGTTCTGCAAATCCTTCTTTGAAGTTCCTTCGGTCAAGATGCGCATGCGTCCGAGCTTCTTCCCGTTCACCGAACCATCGGTTGAGGTTGATATTCAGTGCGACCGTTCCGGTCCGCATGTGAAGTTCGGCGAAGGCAATGACTGGCTCGAAATTCTGGGCTGCGGCATGGTGCATCCGAATGTGCTGCGCGCTTCCGGCTACGACCCAGACGTCTATCAGGGCTTTGCATGGGGCATGGGCATCGACCGCATCGCCATGCTGAAATATGGCATGCCTGATCTGCGTGCTTTCTTCGACGCCGATGTGCGCTGGATCGAACATTACGGTTTCCGTCCGCTCGACATTCCGACGCTTTTCGGCGGACTGAGCGCGTAAGGACAGGAAGGGACAAGACAAATGAAATTCACGCTTTCCTGGCTCAAGGATCATCTTGAAACCGATGCGACGCTGGAACAGATCGTCGAGAAGCTGACCGATATTGGTCTGGAAGTGGAATCGGTCGACGACCGCGCTGCTTTCAAGGCCTTCAAGATCGCCAAGGTCGTAAGCGCTGTTCAGCATCCGGATGCCGACAAGCTGCGCGTGCTTTCCGTCGATACGGGCGATGGCAAACCGGTTCAGGTCGTTTGCGGCGCACCGAATGCACGTACCGGTCTGGTCGGCGTTCTGGGTCGTCCGGGCGACTACGTGCCGGGCCTCGATGTCACGCTTTCCATCGGCAAGATTCGCGGTGTCGAAAGTTTCGGTATGATGTGTTCCGAGCGCGAGCTGGAGCTTTCCGACGAGCACAATGGCATCATCGACCTCCCGGAAGACGCTCCGGTCGGCACCAGCTTCGCGACTTATGCCGGATTGGACGATGCGGTGATCGAGATTGGCCTGACGCCGAACCGTGCCGATTGCACCGGCATTCATGGCATTGCACGTGATCTTGCTGCTGCAGGTCTAGGCACGCTCAAGAATACGTTGCCGGACGCCGTCAAGGGCGAAGGGGAAACCCCGGTCAAGATCATTCTGGATCAGGATGCCGAGAACCCGTTCTGCACCGGCTTCGCACTGCGCATGGTCAAGGGCGTGAAAAATGGCCCAAGCCCCAAATGGATGCAGCAGCGCCTCAAGGCCATCGGCCTACGCCCGATCAATGCGCTGGTCGACATCACCAATTATGTGACCTTCGATCAGGGCCGTCCGCTGCACGTCTTCGACGCTGCCAAGGTCAAGGGCAATCTGACGGTGCGTCTGGCAAAGGATGGCGAAACCATTCTCGGCCTCGATCAGCGTGATTATAAGTTCAAGCCGGGCATGTATGTGATTGCCGATGAGAACGGTCCCGAATCGATCGCCGGTATCATGGGCGGCGAACATTCCGGTTGCGATGAAAACACCACCGATGTGTTGATCGAATCGGCTCTCTGGGACCCGCGCATGATTGCGCGCACGGGCCGCGAACTCGGCATCGTCACCGATGCGCGCTATCGTTTCGAGCGTGGCGTCGATCCGGAAATGATGGTGCCCGGTGCGGAAATTGCGACCAAGCTGGTGCTGGACCTGTGCGGCGGACAGCCAACAGTTCTCGACGTGGTTGGATATAGCAAGCCTACGCCGCGCGTGATCGATTTCCCGGTATCGGAAGTCAAGCGCCTGACGGGCATCGAGGTTTCCTACGACGCATCCTTCGATATCCTGAAGCGTCTTGGCTTCGGCGTTGAAGGCGACGGCAAGGTTATAAAGGCCACCGTTCCGACGTGGCGTGGCGACGTGGAAGGCAAGGCCGACCTCGTTGAAGAAGTCATGCGCATTCATGGCATCAACCAGATCGACCCGCAGCCGCTGCCGGGGCTTGGCACGGTCAATGGTCGTATTCTGACAACCTTGCAAATCAGAACCCGCCATGCCCGCCGCATGCTCGCTTCGCGCGGCATGATGGAAGCTGTGACCTATTCCTTCATTTCCGACGCGCAAGCCAAAGCTTTTGGTGGTGGCAAGCCGGAACTGAAGCTGGCGAACCCGATTGCCGCCGATATGTCGGACATGCGTCCTTCGCTTCTGCCGGGCCTGCTGGTCGCAGCACAGCGCAATGCGGATCGCGGTTTCGGCGATACGGCACTGTTCGAGGTTTCGGGGATCTACGAAGGCGATACGCCAGACAAGCAGCGTCGCGTGGCGGGTGGCGTGCGCCGCGGTACAGCCAAGGTTGATGGCTCGGGCCGTTTCTGGGCTGGTAATGCGGCTCCCGTCGGCGTCTTCGATGCCAAGGCTGATGCGTTGGCAGCACTTGAAGCTGCTGGCGCTCCGGTTGACCGCATCCAGATCGAAGCTGGTGGTCCTGAATGGTTCCATCCGGGTCGTTCGGGCACGTTGAAGCTCGGACCGAAGGTCGTCTTGGGCTATTTCGGCGAGTTCCATCCGGATACGCTGGAAGCACTCGATGTTTCGGGCGCGCTTTGCGGCTTTGAAGTCTATATTGATGCGGTCCCTGAGCCGAAGGCAAAGTCCACGCGCACTAAGCCGGCTTTGAACCTCTCGCAGTTCCAGAGCCTCAAGCGCGATTTTGCGTTTGTGGTGGATGCAGATGTGGAAGCTGGAAATGTCGTGAAGGCAGTTTCGTCGGCTGACAAGAAGCTAATTGTTGGCGTTCAGGTCTTCGACATCTTCACAGGCGCATCGCTGGGTGAAGGCAAGAAGTCGATCGCGGTCGAGGTGCTGCTGCAGCCGCAGGACCGCACATTGACGGATGAAGATCTGGAAGCACTATCGAAGCAGGTCGTGGCCAGTGTGGCCAAGCAGACCGGCGGCGTGCTGCGCGGATAAGCATGAAATGAAAAGCCCGCCATCTGGCGGGCTTTTTTAGAGCATAATCCGACCGGAGTAAAACGAGGATCGATAAGATTATGCTTGAAATAGAAGAAGTTAGAGCGTCGATCTGATCCAGTCAGATCGACGCTCTAATGCAGCTATTCAGCGGCCTGTCTAGTCCTTGCTGGCAGAGCCATCATCGCCATATCGATGATCTTTTGTACCGCGGCGCGCGAATTGCCATCGCGGGCTTCAAAAGAAATGCTCTGCTGGATCATGTGATAGAATTCGGTCATCTGTGCAGTATCGGCATTGGAGGGTAGATCACCTGCCCCTACCGCCTGCTGCAAGCGCTTGGAAAGCCGCTCATGATTTGCGTGTCGGATAGCCTGGAGAAACTCCTTCACAGGCACATTTTCCGGTTTGCACTGGATTGAGCTGACACTGATCATACAGCCGCCCGCCGGGCAGGCGAAAGCGCTGTCTGCGCTCAGTTCCAGCCATTGGCGTAAGCCATCCTGTATGGTGGTCGCGTTTTCCAATGCATCGAAAGGAGCGGCACCGATGGTGCGGCGATAATAGTCGACGGCTTCACGAAACGCCTGCTCCTTGTTGCCGAAGGCGGCATAGAAGCTTGGCGGCGTAATGCCGATGGCGGTCGTGAAGTCGTTGATCTGGGCGCACTCATAGCCTTTGGCCCAGAAAACCTTCATCACCTTGTCCAGCGCTGTATCGCGGTCGAAGCTGCGCGGGCGTCCGCGTGGAACCATTTTTCTCCCTTTCTGTAATCATCCTTATATAATTCTCTTGACCCTTTCGGGCAAGGCGATATTAATTATGTAATCTACACTATATAAATAGGATTCGTCCCATGAACGATACGTGCGAATCCGCCCTTGCGGCGGAAGAGGTTTCTGCGTCTTCGCAAAAGGCACGAGCGATCCCGCTGGTTGTCTATTGCCTCAGCTTAGGCGTGTTCGCGCTCACGACTTCCGAACTCATGATCTCGGGCATGCTGCCTTCACTTCAGGTGGCGTTCGACCGTTCCATCGCCGATATCGGCAATCTCATTTCGCTTTATGCGCTTGGCATGATGATCGGCGGACCGCTGGTCACGATCCTGTTTCTGGCGTTGAAGATCGAGAACAAGCGGGGACTTCTGATTCTGCTTGTATTTTATGCGGCGGCGCAAAGCGTGGCCGCGTCCACAAGCAGTTTTCAAATTCTGCTGATCGCCCGTGTTTTGACCGGTATGGCGGCGGCAACGAGCTTCGGGCTGATGCTTGCCATCACGGCACAGCTCGTCGGACCGGAACTGCGCGGGCGAGCTTCATCGCTGGTCTTTGCCGGTCTTATGCTCTGCACCGTCTTCGGCGTGCCGATAGCGACGGCGATCACCAATGCGTTCGGCTGGCGGGCGAGCTTCTGGGCCATTGTGGTTCTGGTCCTGATCTGCGCCCTTGTCATCGCCTTCAAGATCGAATCGTCGCCCGATACGCCGCAGGCCGATCTGCGCTCTGAACTGAAGGAAATGCGCAAGCCGAAACTCTGGGCCGCCTATGCCACGAGCGCGCTCGTCATCGGTTCGTCTTTCGCGGTCTACAGCTATCTGTCACCGATCACGGTGGAGCTTGCCGGCTTCTCCGCAATGCAGGTGCCATTGTTGCTTGCCGTCTATGGTGGCGCCAATATCGTCGGCAACTATGTCACCGGTCGCTTTGCCGACCGTCACACAATCCCGACTATCGCTATCGGTCTTGTGTTGATGCTGTCGGCCATGCTGATTTTCGCGCTTTTCGCCGAGCTGAAACTGGCTACGATCCTTGCCATCGTGATGATCGGTCTGACAGGCATAGCACTTAATCCTGCCTTTATCGCGAGGGTGATGCGGATCGCGCATCCGGGCGCGCTGGTGAACGCCATGCATGCATCGGTCATCAATATCGGTCTCGGGCTTGGGCCGTGGGTTGGTGGACAGGCAATGGAGGCAGGCTATGGCCTACATGCACCTCTATGGGTCGGCTTTGCCATGACACTGGCTGGGCTTCTGACGCTTGCACCGCCAGCTCTGCGCAGGATGTAAAAAAGGGAGCCCGACGGGCTCCCCTTTTATTTGGAGCATTTATCAAAGACCGGTCAAAGCAAGCTGCTGTTCGTTGTAACGCTTGCCTGCGATCAGGGCGGGTGCGGATACCTGCGTAGCGACAATCAAGGTGAGATTCAGCGTCAATCAGGATGAGACTCGCGCCGGGGTGTGACGGAGAGAGGGCGTAGCCCGACCGTAGTCATATCCCGGCGCGGCGCAGATTTTCGACGTCTCATGATCGCGGTCGGTCCGATACATTTCAGGTTTTCTGGATTGGAGAACCAGTTTGTGCCGGGTCGTCATGTAACCGATCATCAGATGAGATTATTCATGAAGTATCGACAAATGCATTCAGTAGAGGTCGCCGCTGCAAAAGCGTCGATCAGCCGGGCCACGGCCTATCGTCTCGATAAGGAGACGCAACTTCCATCCCAAAGCAAAGCACCACGCGGGCGTCGTCGTCCTGATCCGCTTGAGCCGATATTCGATACGGAAGTTGTTCCGCTCCTCAAAGCAGCACCGGGCATCCGCGCCGTGGCCGTTTTCAACGAGATGCTACGGCGGCATCCAGAACTGCCCGAAGGTATCCGCCGCACGCTCGAGCGTCGCATCCGGTCCTGGCGTGCTGTTCACGGTGAGGCCCAGGAGGTCATCTTCCGCCAGACGCATGAACCTGGTCGGCTGGGCCTTTCGGATTTTACTGACATGAGCAGCCTCGGCATCACAGTCGCCGGCCAGCCGCTCGATCATTTGTTTTATCACTTCCGGCTTGTCTGGTCTGGGTTCGAGCATGCTCATGTCATTCTCGGCGGCGAGAGCTTCGTTGCGCTGGCAGAAGGGTTGCAGAACGCCCTGTGGTCTGTGGGGGGCGCGCCCCTTTATCACCGCAGCGACAGTCTGTCGGCCGCCTTCCGCAACCTCGATGCCGATGCCAAGGTCGACCTGACAAATCGCTATGACGAACTGTGTGCCCATTATCGCATGACGCCGACGCGCAACAACAAGGGCATCGCACATGAGAACGGCTCGATCGAAAGCTCCCATGGCCATCTCAAGAATGCTGTTCGTGATGCCTTGCTGATGCGCGGTACCAGGGAATTCGCTGATCTCAGCTCTTACCGCGCCTTTGTCGACGAGATTGTCAGCCGGCGCAACGCCGCCCATGGCAAGCGTATCGATGCCGAGCGGTCCCATTTGCAGGCGCTGCCCGAGCGCCGGACCACGGACTTCGAAGAGGTTGTCGTGACGGTATCTCGCACCGGCGGCTTTACCTTGCGCAAGGTGTTCTACACCGTGCCGTCCCGCCTCATCGGGCATAGACTTCGGGTGCGCTTGTTCGACGATCGGCTTGATGTCTTTGTCGGGGGTACGCACCTGATGACGCTGCGCAGGGGACGTGGCCATGCCGACGGGCGGCATGATCAGGTCGTCAATTACCACCACATCATCCATTCCCTGCGCAAAAAGCCGATGGCGCTGCGTGGTCTCGTCTATCGTGACAAGCTCTTTCCACGGCAGGAATACCGCAGAGCCTACGAGACACTCATCGAGCATCTTCCCGACAAGCAGGCCTGCAAGATCACCGTCGAGCTTCTGGCGCTGGCGCATGATCGCGGCTGCGAGCGCGAACTTGCCGAAGAATTGGCCACGACACTCGATGCCGGAGATCTGCCCGATCTGGCTGCAATGCAAGCGCTCTTCGGTCCCGATCCAGCCAAATTGCCGACCGTCCATGTCCAACTCGCATCGCTTCATGGCTACGAGGCCTTGATCGGGACAGGAGAAGCAGCATGAAGAACGCTCATGTCATCGATGAAGCGCGGCTCGGCATCATGCTCAACGAACTCCGACTGCCGACAATCAAGACTCTATGGTCGCAATTTGCCGAACAGGCCGATCGAGAAGGATGGCCGGCCGCACGCTTCCTATCGGCCATCGCCGAGCACGAATTGGCCGAGCGTGCCCACCGCAGGATTGAAAGGCATCTCGCTGAGGCACACCTGCCACCTGGAAAGACCCTGGATAGCTTCGCTTTCGACGCCGTGCCCATGGTCTCAAAGGCCCAGGTCATGGCAATTACCGCTGGCGACAGTTGGCTCGCCAAAGGTGCCAATATCCTCATGTTCGGCCCACCCGGTGGAGGAAAGAGCCATCTCGCTGCCGCTATCGGCCTCGCACTTATCGAGAATGGATGGCGCGTGCTATTCACCCGAACAACCGACCTCGTGCAAAAGCTACAGGTCGCGCGCAGGGAACTGCAGCTCGAATCTGCTATCGCCAAACTCGACAAGTTCGACTTGCTCATCCTCGATGATCTCGCCTACGTCACCAAGGATCAGGCCGAAACGAGCGTGCTCTTCGAGCTGATATCGGCACGCTACGAGCACAGATCGGTCTTGATTACCGCAAACCAGCCATTTGGAGAGTGGAACCGGGTCTTCCCAGATCCTGCCATGACACTCGCAGCGGTCGACCGGCTTGTTCATCACGCTACGATCTTCGAGATGAATGTCGAAAGCTACCGGCGAAGAACGGCGCTGGAGGAAAAACGCCAACGCGGACGACCGGCATCTTTTGCGACAATCAAAACCTCGACGGTGATTGCCGCGGAGCGACAATCAGAAAGCGACGAAGAGCTTGCCAGCGACATTCAACGTGATAACTTCAACTCGACCGCGACATAAGAATCTCATCCAGATTGTCGCCCGCGTCTCATCCTGATCGCCGCGCTATAATACCTCATCCAGACGCTTGAGATCTTGCTCCGTCAGCATGATGTCCACGGCTTTCACATTGTCTTCCAGATGATGGATCTTGCGGACACCGGGGATCGGCACGATGAAATCGCCCCGGCTCAGCACCCATGCCAGCGCCAATTGCGCGGGCGTGACCTGCTTTTCCTGTGCGATCTCGACGATACGATCCACCTGCCGGTTGTTGGCTTCCAGATTGCCCGGCTGGAAACGCGGCAGGGTCTTGCGGAAGTCGTCTTCGGCGAGATCGGACTGTGAGCGCAATGTGCCGGTCAGCATACCGCGCCCAAGCGGGCTATAGGGTACGAAACCGATACCAAGTTCACGGCAGACTGGCAGCACATTGTCTTCCGGATCGCGCGCCCATAGCGAATACTCGCTTTGCAACGCGGCGATCGGATGGACCGCATGCGCGCGGCGCAAGGTGGTGCTACCTGCTTCCGAAAGGCCGATGGCGCGTATCTTTCCCTCATCGATCAGGTCTTTCAAAGTGCCAACCACATCTTCGATTGGCACGGATGGATCGACGCGGTGCTGGTAGAACAGATCGATCACATCAATGCCAAGCCGCTTCAGGGAGGCCTCGGCTACGTCGCGAATATGTTCAGGGCGGCTATCGACACCCTTCATCTGGCCGTCTTCGATCTTGAAGCCGAACTTCGTTGCAATCGTCACCCGTTCACGGAATGGCTTGAGCGCCTTGCCGACGAGTTTCTCATTCTCGAACGGGCCATAGACCTCCGCGGTATCGAAAAATGTCACGCCAAGGTCGACGGCGCGGTGCAGCGTGCGGATTGCATCCTGTTCGTCCTGCCCCCCATAGGCGTGTGTCATTCCCATGCAGCCGAAACCAAGGGCGGAAACGCTCAATTGCTGGCCGAGTTTGCGCTGTTGCATTGTAGTTCCTTTCGAATGGCTGATTGAAAGTACTGAAAATTGTGCGGGAGGATCGGGAGGAGATTCTGGGTGGACGCGCCTTCAAGCTGCCTGCGCCCAAGCCCGGGATCATGTTGCGAACCATAAAACAGGGTGATCAGTTCGATAATACCGATTTATTTTCACGGCTTGTTCTGTAATTTGTAACAATGAATCGAAGTCAACTGTCACAGCTTGCCGTTCTAGCCGCCGTTGCCGCGCATGGAAGTTTCCGTGGCGCTGCGCGGGAACTGGCGATTGCGCCCTCGGCCGTCAGCCATGCGGTGGCAACACTGGAGGACAGTCTGGGTGTGCGTCTTCTTGCGCGCACAACGCGCAGCGTTGCCCCGACGGAGGCCGGGCGGCAATTGCTGGAGAGGCTGGCACCGGCGCTTGAGGAGATCAATGCGGCTTTGGGTGCCGCCGTCGATTCGCGGGATCGTCCGTCGGGGGTGCTGCGTATCACAGCGCCTTATGTGGCGGCGCAGCTTGTCATTGCACCGCGTCTGGGCGAGTTCGCCAGAGCTTATCCCGATATTACACTCGACCTGCGGGTGGAAAATGGCTTCACCGATATCGTGGCGGCGGGCTTCGACGCAGGTGTGCGTCTTGGTGAAAGCCTCGAAGCGGACATGATTGCAACGCGGCTGACCGGGCATGTTCGTGCGGCAATCGTCGCGGCACCGGCTTATTTCAATAACCGTCCAGCTCCCGTCGAACCGCGCGATCTTTTGCAGCACGCATGTATTCGCCATCGCTTTCCGAGCGGGCGAACCTATCGCTGGGAGTTCGAAAAAGCGGGCGAAGTGCAGGAAATCGCCATTGAGGGACCTCTGATTGTCAATGACGACAGGGTTATTCTGGAAGCAGCCCTGAACGGTACGGGGTTTGCTTATCTGTTCGAAGCCTATGTTCACGATGCATTGGCGAATGGACGTCTTGTCCGGGTCCTGGAAGACTGGTGCCAGCCTTTCGCCGGGCTTTATCTCTATTATCCAAGCCGCCGCCAGATGCGCCCGGCCTTGCGCGCATTCATCGACTTTTATCGCCATGGGTCGGGGAGCGGTCAATGAAGGCAACGTCGAACCATTTGCGTCATGCCGGTCTGCCATTCGCACGGCAGCGGGATATCTTTTCACAGATGATTCTGGAAAGTCCGCTGCTGACGGATGCGCTGCATCGGCTGCATGAACTCGGCGGGGAATCATCTAAATTCTGGCTCGTCTCCGGTGCCCTCTACAACACCATCTGGAATCGGCTGACTAGGCGACAGGCTCTGCATGGGATCAAGGATCTCGATATTATCTATTTCGACAGCAGCGATCTCTCCTGGGAGGCAGAGGATGCGGTTATCACCCGCGGGGCTGACGTCTTCCGCGACTTTCCGCTTCCGGTGCAAATTCGCAATCAGGCACGGGTGCATCTGTGGTTCGAAAAGCGCTTTGGACAGCCCTATGCGCCGCTTCGCTCTGCGACCGAATCGATAGAACGCTATTCGACGATTGCCCATTGTGTGGGTGCGCGGCTGGCAAAAGACGGCGAGGTGACGGAAGATGGGCTGCTCATCCACGCTCCATTCGGCTTTGACGATATTTTTTCATTTCGCATTCGGCCCAATCGTGCCATCGATAACCGCGAAACGCATGAGATCAAGGCAACCCGCGCGCTGAAATTCTGGCCGGAACTGAGAGTTCAGGACTGGGACACGCCGGAATGAGTCCGGTTCTTGCTTTGAATGAAAGAGGGAACAGCATGTTTCGTTGGGGTATCCTTTCAACTGCCAAGATTGGCGTCACGCAGGTAATTCCAGCGCTTTGCGCGTCCGAAAATGGCATTGTTCATGCCATTGCAAGCCGCGACCTGTCGCGGGCACGCGCCGTCGCCGACCGTTTCGGTGCACCGCTGGCATTCGGTTCCTATGAAGAACTTTTGGCCAGCGACGCTATCGACGGCGTCTATATACCGCTGCCGACCTCGCAGCATATCGAATGGAGCCTCAAGGCGGCTGAAGCAGGCAAGCATGTCCTGTGCGAAAAGCCGATTGCACTCAAGGCCGACGATATCGACCAGCTTATTGCCGCGCGTGACAGGCATAAGGTTACGATGGCTGAAGCCTTCATGGTCTATTACCATCCGCAGTGGATCAAGCTGCAGGAACTTCTGGCCGAAGGCGCTATCGGCAGGCTCCGCCATGTGCAGGGCGCTTTTTCCTATTTCAATGTCGATCCGGGCAATATGCGCAACCAGCCGGAACTGGGTGGCGGCGCCCTGCCGGATATTGGCGTCTATCCGACCGTGGTAACCCGTATGGTTACCGGTCAGGAACCGGTGTCGGTTCAGGCGTCGGTCGAATATGATCCGGCCTTCGGCACCGACCGTTATGCCAATGTTTCGGCGCGCTTCGACGGTTTTGACCTGACTTTCTATGTCGCCACGCAACTTGGCGCTCGACAGACGATGGTTTTCCATGGCGACAAGGGCTTCATTGAAGTCTATGCGCCGTTCAATACCGGCAAATATGGTCATGGCAGCATCGCGCTTTTCGATGCCGGTCACACGAAGGCGACGGAATGGTCGTTCGGTGACGCCAATCATTATCAGCTTCAGGCCGAGAGTTTTGTGCGTGCTGCGCGTGGCGATAAGGATGCGCGGCTTTTCTCGCTTGAAAACTCGAAGGCGAACCAGAAATTCATCGATGCGATCTACCGAGCGGCAAAAGACGGCAAATCGGCTATGGTATGATGGTCGGCGCGCACTATGTAGTGCAGCGGCGACCCCTATTTCGTACGTCGATAGGTCCCTGTCAGTATTTCCGGGTGCGGAATCTGCCTCAGCTTGGCTGTTGTGACTTGCAGTAAAAAACCGCGTTTCTTATATACGCCTCGCACAGGGCATTGATGTGCGTCTGGAAACCGGTCCGGTATCTGGACAAGCATCGTGAAAAGCGCATTGTGAAACCGATAGGAACCGCCCATGGAACGCTCGGTAGAGGTCTTGGCGGTTTGCTGAATGGAGAGAAATATGGCTAAAGTAATTGGTATCGATCTAGGAACGACCAACTCCTGCGTATCCGTCATGGACGGCAAAAACGCGAAGGTCATCGAAAATGCCGAAGGTGCGCGTACAACCCCTTCGATCGTTGCATTCACGGATAGTGACGAACGTCTTATCGGCCAGCCTGCAAAGCGTCAGGCCGTCACCAATCCGGAAGGTACCATTTTTGCGGTCAAGCGCCTGATCGGCCGCCGCTTTGACGACCCGATGGTTACCAAGGACAAGGACCTTGTCCCATACCAGATCGTCAAGGGCGACAATGGCGATGCCTGGGTTGAAGTCCACGGCAAGAAATATTCCCCGTCGCAGGTTTCTGCGATGATCCTTCAGAAGATGAAGGAAACCGCTGAGTCTTATCTCGGCGAAACGGTTACGCAGGCGGTTATCACCGTCCCGGCCTACTTCAACGACGCTCAGCGCCAGGCAACCAAGGATGCCGGCAAGATCGCCGGTCTTGAAGTGCTGCGTATCATCAACGAGCCGACGGCTGCTGCGCTCGCTTACGGTCTGGACAAGAACGAAGGCAAGACCATTGCTGTTTATGACCTTGGCGGCGGTACCTTCGACGTGTCGATCCTCGAAATCGGTGACGGCGTCTTTGAAGTGAAGTCGACCAATGGCGACACCTTCCTCGGCGGTGAAGACTTTGACATGCGTCTGGTCGAATACCTCGTGGCCGAGTTCAAGAAGGAAAGCGGCATCGACCTCAAGAACGACAAGCTCGCTCTGCAGCGCCTCAAGGAAGCTGCCGAAAAAGCCAAGATCGAACTGTCGTCCGCGCAGCAGACCGAAGTCAATCTGCCGTTCATCACGGCCGACCAGACCGGTCCGAAGCATCTTGCCATCAAGCTGTCGCGCGCCAAGTTCGAAAGCCTGGTCGACGATCTCGTCCAGCGCACCATCGAGCCTTGCAAGGCAGCGCTGAAGGATGCCGGTCTCAAGGCTGGCGAAATCGACGAAGTGATTCTGGTCGGCGGCATGACTCGCATGCCGAAGATTCAGGAAGTCGTGAAGGCCTTCTTCGGCAAGGAGCCGCACAAGGGCGTTAATCCTGATGAAGTCGTCGCCATGGGCGCGGCAATTCAGGCAGGCGTTCTGCAGGGCGACGTCAAGGACGTACTGCTGCTCGACGTGACCCCGCTTTCGCTGGGTATCGAAACGCTGGGCGGCGTGTTCACCCGTCTGATCGAACGCAACACCACGATCCCGACCAAGAAGTCGCAGACCTTCTCCACCGCCGAAGACAACCAGTCGGCCGTGACGATCCGCGTCTTCCAGGGCGAGCGTGAAATGGCTGCCGACAACAAGATGCTCGGCCAGTTCGACCTCGTCGGCATTCCGCCCGCACCGCGTGGCGTGCCGCAGATCGAAGTGACCTTCGACATCGACGCCAACGGTATTGTCAACGTGACGGCCAAGGACAAGGGCACGGGCAAGGAACACCAGATCCGCATCCAGGCATCCGGCGGTCTGAGCGATGCCGACATCGAAAAGATGGTCAAGGACGCCGAGGCGAATGCCGAAGCGGACAAGAAGCGCCGCGATGCCGTGGAAGCCAAGAACCAGGGCGAAAGCCTCGTTCATTCGACCGAAAAGTCGCTGAGCGAATATGGTGACAAGGTTTCGGCTGATGACAAGAAGGCCATTGAGGATGCTCTCGCAAGCCTCAAGACTTCGCTTGAAGGCGACGATGCCGAGGACATCAAAGCCAAGACGCAGACGCTCGCCGAAGCTTCCATGAAGCTTGGTCAGGCCATGTATGAGGCCGCTCAGGCTGCTGAAACCGGTTCTGCCGGCGGTAGCGAAGAAGCTGCTTCGAACGACGATGTTGTCGACGCCGATTACGAAGAAATCGACGACGACAAGAAGAAGTCGTAATTTCAGGCTCTATACGCTCAAGCCCGGGGCTCTGCCCCGGGCTTTTGCCAATTTTCGAGATGTTCATATTCGCAGGTTTTGTATAAGCCTGCATATTGGCCGGTATCGGTAGAAAGTACCGATGGAAATATCAGGCAGATCAGCCTCTATTTGAAAAATCGCGCTGGCCTGCATACATCTTGAAAAGCATGAGACGGTTTCGGGCAAAGTGGTGTTGACGCTGAAACCCGGAGTGCTGCTCTGACGCATTGAGTCGGAAGGCGCTTCGATAGATGAACAATTGGAAACGCTGGCCCCTGACAAGTGTTGAACGCTTTTGGGGCGTGTCGCACGAATCTGGGGACCGGTTTCGGGATACGATGTCCGTGAAAGCAAAAGGCGCGTTCCTGCCGCCGGGATAACGAACTGATGAAGATCGACTACTACGAAGCTCTGGGTGTTGAAAGAACGGCAGACGATAAGGTGCTGAAAACCGCCTTTCGCAAGCTCGCGATGGAGTACCATCCGGATCGCAATCCGAACAATCCGGAAGCTGAACGCAAGTTCAAGGAAATCGGCGAAGCTTACGAAACGCTGAAGGATCCGCAGAAGCGTGCCGCTTATGACCGGTTCGGTCACGCAGCCTTTGAAAATGGTGGCATGGGCGGCGGCTTCGGTAACGGTTTTGGCGGTTCTGGTGGTTTTGCCGATATCTTCGAAGACATTTTTGGCGAGATGATGGGTGGCGGTCGTCGTCGCTCCAATGGCGGACGCGAACGCGGCGCCGATCTTCGCTACAATATGGAAGTGACGCTGGAAGAAGCCTATGCGGGCAAGACCGCGCAGATTCGCGTTCCGACTTCCATCACCTGCGACGAATGTTCCGGTTCCGGGGCAAAGGCCGGTTCCCAGCCGACCACCTGTACCATGTGTTCGGGTTCGGGCCGCGTTCGCGCTGCCCAGGGCTTTTTCTCGGTGGAACGCACCTGCCCGACCTGTAACGGTCGCGGACAGATGATCAAGGACCCTTGCGGCAAGTGCCATGGTCAAGGCCGCGTCACCCAGGAACGTTCACTGTCGGTCAATATTCCTGCTGGCATTGAGGATGGCACCCGTATCCGTCTTTCCGGTGAAGGCGAGGCCGGTATGCGCGGTGGCCCATCGGGCGATCTCTACATTTTCCTTTCGGTCAAGCCGCATGAGTTCTTCCAGCGCGACGGTTCCGACCTTTATTGCAAGGTGCCGATCTCGATGACGACCGCAGCGCTTGGCGGCCAGTTCGAAGTTTCGACACTCGATGGCACGCAGACAAGGGTCAAGGTTCCGGACGGCACACAGAACGGCAAGCAGTTCCGCCTCAAGGGCAAGGGCATGCCGGTTCTGCGTCAGGCCGCCGTTGGCGATCTTTATATACAGATCGACATTGAGACGCCGCAGAACCTGTCCAAACGCCAGCGTGAACTGCTGGAAGAGTTCGAAAAACTTTCCTCGCAAGAGAACAGCCCGAAATCAGCGGGGTTCTTCTCAAGGATGAAAGAATTCTTTGAAGGTATCGGTGAATAATAAAGGGAGCCTTTTGGCTCCCTTTTTTGTTCTTTTCCTTATTCACGCCTTGCTTAGGGAATTCAAAGCGGCATAAACTTGTCCAATAACGACAATGGGAGCAGCAAGAATGGCAGGACAGCTCGGCAGGAAACTGGCCGCTAAGTTCGATGAGGAGATCCGCTTTTTCAAGGGATGGATAGACGGGCCGAAAGCGGTCGGCGCTATTTTGCCGACGAGTTCCATTACCGCGCGCCGTATGGCGAGCGTCATCGATACCGGTTCCGGTCTTCCGGTTCTGGAACTCGGACCGGGCACGGGCGTGATTACCAAGGCGATCCTGAAACAGGGCGTGAAACCTGCTGACCTCTATTCCATCGAATATTCGCAGGACTTCGTGGATCACTTGAATACGATCTTTCCGGAGGTCAACATCATTCAGGGTGATGCCTTCGATCTCGATAGCGCGTTGGGTGAGAAGAAAGACCAGAAATTCGACTGCATCATCTCTGCGGTGCCGATGCTCAATTTCCCGATGGACAAGCGCATCCAGCTCGTGGAAAGCCTGCTTTCACGCATTCCACACGGACGGCCTCTGATGCAGATCACCTATGGTCCCTTGCCACCGGTTCCAGCCGGTCGCGGCAATTATACGGTCCAGCACTATGATTTCGTGGTGCGCAATGTGCCACCGGCGCAGCTTTGGGTTTATCGCAGCCCTTTGGTCTAGTTTCGCACGAGGCTTTTCATGACTGCACGTATTCTCGTCTTCGCGGGTTCAGTTCGCATAGGCGCTTTTTCCGGCCATATGGCAGATGCCGCCGAGAAAGAATTACGGGCGCAAGGTGCGCAGGTCACGCGCATCACGCTTGCCGACTATCCGCTGCCGATCATGGATCAGAATTTGGAAAACGAGCATGGCGTTCCCGAGAACGCCATGCGACTCGGTCGCCTGTTTGCCGAACAGGACGGTCTGATGATCTGCTCGCCGGAATATAATGCATCGATCCCGCCGCTTCTGAAAAACACCATCGATTGGGTCAGTCGCATTTCAAGAGACGGAGACAGGCCGTTCAGGCCTTATGCCGGTCTGACTGTCGGCCTCTGTTCCAGCTCCGACGGTATGTTTGCCGGTATGCGTGGACTCTACCACCTGCGCGCCGTTCTGATGAATGTCGGCGTACAGATCGTCACCGAGCAATGCTCGGTCGGTCATGCATCGGTGGCGTTCAATGACGATGGTACGCTGAAAGAAGAACGCAGCGCGAGAATGCTCTCCGCTGTCTGCCGCAGCCTCATCGCACGGGTGGAAGAAGCAAAAAGCTGATTCCGTCTCTTTCGTAACGAGTCTTGTTGTGCGAAGAGAATAAAAATCACCACGGAGACTCTCATGACGACGACAGATTTGCGCGATCAAGCATCCGGGCGCTTGATCGTGGGCCTCGACGTGCCGACCATCGCCGATGCTGAGAAGGCGGTCGAAGAGCTGGGCGATACTGTTTCCTTCTACAAGATCGGCTATCAACTGGTTTTTGCGGGTGGTCTCGATTTCGCAAAAAGCCTTGTGGCGGCGAAGAAGAAAGTCTTCCTCGACATGAAGCTGCTTGATATCGACAACACCATCGCGAAGGGTGTTGAGAATGTCGCGAAGATGGGTGTTTCCATGCTCACGCTTCATGCCTATCCGAAGGCGATGCGGGCAGCGGTGGAAGCCGCCAAGGGATCAGACCTCTGCCTCCTGGGCGTGACGGTTCTAACCTCAATGGACAATGCCGATCTGCTGGAAGCAGGTTATTCTGACGATGCCGAAACGCTGGTGCTGAAACGCGCCGTTCAGGCGCGTGAGGCTGGTATGGGCGGCATTGTTGCTTCCGCGGTCGAAGCGGCAGCCATCCGTCAGGCGGTCGGCCCGGATATGGCCATCGTCACGCCGGGCATTCGTCCCGCCGGTTCGGAAAAGGGCGACCAGAAACGGGTCATGACCCCTGCGGATGCCTTGAAGGCCGGAGCCAGCCATCTGGTCGTTGCCCGTCCAATTGTCGGCGCGGTTGATCGCAAAGCCGCAGCCCTTGCCATTCTCGACGAAATGCGTTCCGTTGCCTAGGGCATTTCCAGCAAAAGTGCGAAGCGGTTTTGCGCGGGATAATGCGGTGGAAAAGATTGCGAGCTAGTGGAGGAAACAGCATGACTAAAGCCTACTGGATTGCCCGTGTGGATGTCCGTGATCCCGAGCGATACAAGGATTATGTTTCAACGGCGAAACCGGCATTTGAACGTTATGGTGCAAATTTCATCGCTCGTGGCGGCACGGCTGATGCAGTTGAGGGACAGGGTCGCGCCCGCAACGTGATCATCGAATTCGAAACCATGCAGCACGCGCTCGATTGCTATAATTCGCCGGAATATCAGGCGGCGAAGGCGATCCGCCAGACGGTTGCGGATGGTGAAATCGTCATCGTCGAAGGCGTTTAGAGTTCCGATCAGATAGGATCTGATCGGAACTCTAACCTATTATATTTTAAGCATAATCTTATCGATCCTCGTTTCACTTCGGTCGGATTATGCTCTAAATCAAAGGGCCCGCAGGGGCTCTTTTTTATTTGCTGTTTAGAGCCGAACCGGCGGATCGTGCCGTCCGGCAAGCGTCAGATCGAGCAGCAGAACCTTTCCGGCATGGGGATCGGAACGGCGAGCCTCTTCGTCGAGTCCTTCATTGGCACTGGTCACGATCATCACCGTTGCATCCGGTCCGACAAAAGCAGGGCATGATGGCTGGCGGACCGGCAGTGAAATCGAGCGGATCAGGCGGCCTTGCGATGAATAGGCATTGAGCGAACTGCCGCCCCAGCAGGCATTCCACAGCGTGCCGTCCGCATCAACGACCGAGCCATCGACACCGCCTTCTTCGGCCCGGTGGTGGAAGACGCTTTTGTCGGATATCGGTAGGCCGGTCTCAGGATCCGTATCGACCCGCCAGATGATGTTGCGATCCGTGTCGGCGAAATAGGCGATCGTTCCATCGGAAGAAAAGCAGATTGAATTGGTGATCGTGATACCGGAGAAAAGCTTTTTCACCTGGCCTTCGCGATACCACCAGATCGAGCCTGCATCGGTCTCGGCCTTTTTGCCCATCGTGCCAATCCAGAACGATCCTGATGGATGCACGCGCGCATCATTGGAACGGGTAATTTCATTGTCGGCTTCAAGCGGGTGATGAAGGGTCAGTCGCCCATTGGCGCGCTCGCGGATGAACAGCCCATGCTCACTGACGATCAACTGCCGGTCACGGTCGATAACGGCGAGGGCGCTGGCCTTCATGCCAAGCGCATGGACGTGGATTTCACCGCTGTCCCAGTTCTTCTCGATCAGTTTCTGACCGAGAATATCGAACCACCAGACATTTCCGCTCAGTGGATCGTAGCCGGGGCCTTCGCCCAGTTCTGCTACATGGTCGGCAAACAGGGTAGTTTTAACGACGGTCACTTTTTCCTCCCGAGACGCCCGAAGCGATTGCATCCAACATAATCAACGGATGAAAGCTGATCCAGTTCAACTTCAAGCATTGTAAGTGCACAACAGACACCCGAGAACGGATTGAGAGAAAGGACTATGTTGCCCAGTCATTCCGTTTTAGATTTCCCGCAACTTCGAATCGCGAGGAAATCATGGCTCTCAAAGTCGCGGTCCAGATGGACCATATCAGCACGGTGAACATTGCGGGCGATACCACATTCGCCCTTTCGCTCGAGGCGCAGAAGCGCGGTCATGAGCTTTACCATTATACGCCAGACCGGCTTTCGATGCGCGATGGCGTCGTTTCCGCCCGCTTGGAAAAGATGGAAGTGCGCGACGTCAAGGGCGATCACTATACGCTGGGTGAGCCGATCCGCCGCGACCTGTCGGAAATGGATGTGGTGCTTTTGCGTCAGGACCCGCCCTTCGACATGAACTATATCACCACCACCCATCTTCTGGAGCGGATTCACCCGAAAACACTGGTTGTCAACGATCCGGCATGGGTGCGCAACAGCCCCGAAAAAATCTTTGTGACAGAGTTTCCCGACCTGATGCCGGAAACGCTCATCACCAAGGACCCGCAGGAAGTCATGGATTTCCGTCGCGAGTTCGGCGACATCATTTTGAAGCCGCTTTACGGTAATGGCGGTGCGGGCGTCTTCCATCTGGCCGATGGTGACCGCAATCTGACCTCGCTTCTGGAAATGTTCGGTCAGCTCTTCAAGGAGCCGTTCATTGCACAACGTTATCTGAAGGACGTACGCGCCGGCGACAAGCGCATCATCCTGATTGATGGGGAACCTGTCGGTGCAATCAATCGCGTGCCGTCGGAAACCGATGCCCGTTCCAACATGCATGTCGGCGGGCGTGCGGAACAAAGCAAGCTTACGCCACGTGAACGCGAGATTTGCGAGCGCATTGGCCCATCACTGAAAGAACGTGGTTTCATTCTGGTCGGCATTGATGTGATCGGCGACTACATGACCGAAATCAACGTTACCTCTCCAACTGGTATCCGCGAAATCCAGCGTTTCGACGGGACTAATATAGCAGCCCTGTTCTGGGATGCGGTCGAAGCCAAGTGTTAATTTGTTCTCTTAACGTTCTTGAGTTTACCGCTCGCTCGTGCTTAACTCTCTAAGTTGTATTTGAGTCTTTACTCACTTAAGAGATGTGGTGCGTGGCGAGCGGGGGCACATGGTCGCGCGGGTTGGAACAGTTGCTTTTCAAGGCATAGAAGCTGTGCCTGTCGACGTGCAGGTGATGGTCGCGCCGGGCAAGATGGGCATGTCCATTGTCGGCTTGCCGGACAAAGCCGTGGCAGAAAGCCGGGAGCGGGTGCAAGCGGCGTTGCACGCCTCGGGCCTTTCCATGCCGACCAAACGGGTGACGGTTAATCTGGCACCTGCCGACCTGCCGAAAGAAGGGTCGCATTATGACTTGCCCATTGCTGTCGGGCTTATGGCGGCGATCGGCGCTATCCCGGCGGATGCAATCCAGTCCTATCTCGTTCTGGGTGAATTGTCGCTCGATGGTTCGATAACGCCGGTGGCAGGCGTGCTGCCTGCTGCAATCGGTGCGAACCGGGATGAGAAAGGGCTTATCTGCCCGTATTCCTGCGGACCAGAAGCAGCCTGGGCGGGTGCCGATATCGATATCCTGGCTCCGCGCAGTCTCATCGCCCTTGCCAACCATTTTCGCGGCACGCAGGTTCTGACCCGACCGGAACCATCCATGCGGCTTTCCGGTGAAACGGAACTCGATCTTGCTGATATCAAAGGGCAGGAGACTGCCAAGCGAGCGCTTGAGATCGCTGCTGCGGGCAATCACAATCTGTTGCTTGTCGGGCCACCGGGATCCGGCAAATCCATGCTTGCTCAGCGATTGCCATCCATTCTGCCTCGCCTTTCTCCGCGCGAATTGCTGGACGTATCGATGATCGCCTCGATTGCGGGTGAGCTTTCGGGTGGAAAACTGTCAGATCGCCGTCCGTTCCGCGCGCCGCATCATTCGGCGTCGATGGCGGCAATGGTCGGCGGTGGACTGCGTGCGCGTCCGGGCGAGGTATCGCTTGCGCATAACGGCGTGCTGTTTCTGGACGAGTTTCCGGAATTCTCGCCACAGGTGCTGGATTCCTTGCGTCAGCCACTCGAAACCGGCGAATGTCTCATTGCACGCGTCAATCATCGCACCAGCTATCCAGCGCGCTTTCAACTGATCGCCGCCATGAATCCCTGCCGTTGTGGTATGGCGGGCGAACCCGGTCATGTCTGCGCGCGGGGGCCCCGTTGTCAGGCCGATTATCAGGCGCGTATTTCAGGCCCGCTTCTCGACCGTATAGACTTGCGGGTGGATATGCCTGCCGTCTCTGCCTTCGATCTCATCAAGCCATCCCGGTCGGAAACGAGCGAGACGGTCGCGCAACGCGTCTCCCGCGCTCGTGCGATTCAGACCCAGCGTTATTCAGCGCTCGGTCTGGAACCGTCCCTGACCAATGCCTATTGCTCGGCCAAACTGATCGAACAGGTTGCTGAGCCGGATGCGGCAGGCCTCAAGCTTTTGCGTGACGCAAGCGAGCAGATGCGTTTTTCTGCCCGCGCTTATCATCGCATTCTGAAGGTCGCCCGGACGCTGGCCGATCTGGACGGGAGCGACAAAGTCGGTCGCATTCATTTGGCCAGCGCCATATCCTATCGCATGGGTGCGGAAAGGCTGGTTTCCGTAGCCTGAACATCTTCTACGACGTCATGTTTTCAAGCGTCTTCATCCGATCACGCGATTGCACGCGAATCTCGCCATTGTTGAGAAAGAGGCATGTATCGAACAATGTGAGATCAAGCGGGTTGGGAAGCCGAACATCCTCGATCCCTGGGCACGGCTTTGCCGCTGGATCAAAGGAACGGTCGATTTGCGATATACACAGAATGGTGAGCCTTCGCTTTGAAGCAAATGACCTGAGCGCCGCAATCTGGGTCGACAGGTCGGGTTTTTCCCGCTTCTGATCGAGAATCTGCAGATAATCGAGGATCACGACGGTTCCAGCCGAAGCAGCGTCGAGTTTGGCGATCATATAATCCGCGCAGATGGCATCCGAGCAATCGAAACGGAATAGATGCCGGAAGTTATCGCGATCGACGCCGAGTGCCTTGAAGCGTCCGGCGATATCCGTCTCAGTGTATTCAAGCGAAAAGAAAAGGCCGTAATTGCCATCTCGCATGGCCTCAATCATTATATCAAGACTCAACAGGGTTTTCCCATGGCCCGGTCTGGCGCCAATCAGCACCATGCTGCCGGACTTGAGATAGCCATAGATTTCGCGAGCAGAAACGGGAGCGGATGTGTTGTTAACGAGCAGGCTCCAGCTTCTGTAACCCTCCTGCGCGGCAACGCGATCAAGCGCTTCGTGAAGTGGAATATCAGCATCATTTGCCAAACGCTTGGCAAGCCGCTTCAGGTGATAGATAGGTGACGATAACCGCATCGATAAACCTCCTGTGACGAGCTGTCATTGCAGTCCCTCCTTGTGCATGTGCCCGAACAGTTGGTTCGATGATTTCATCTTCCTGCATGAAAAATGCTTTCCCGGACGGAGGGGGGAGGCTTGGAAGCAACCAGAATCGGAGAATAACGCAAATGGTCAGTCTGCGGAACTGCTATGTAGCTTAGACAGTACGATGAGGAAATTTCAGCGTGGCGCTATCGGCTTCCAGTGATGGAGGACGGATCTGTCTTCGCAAGAATAACACCAGTAATGGCCCTGAAAGGGCTGATCATACTGGCGGCTGATTGGACGTCCGGCCAGAAAGCAGAGCAGCAGCGTACCGGCACCACCGTGGCCGACAATCGCGATGTCTTCGGAGGCCGGAAATGATTTCACCGCTTCAAAACCTTCCACGATGCGTTGTTGCACATCGATGGCCCGCTCCCAGCCGTGAATACTCGCTTCGGGTGCGGAAAAGAACTGGTCGGCTACAGTCTCGTGTTGTTCGGCGGGCAGGAAGCCAGTGGTGCTTCGGTCGATCTCGTTAAAGCGGCTGTCGGTTAATAGACGGACTCTCAAAATATCCGCTAGAATTTCAGCAGCTTCAGTTGCCTTTGCTTCCGTGCTGGACCAGATCGATGTGATCGATTGCAGTTCAGGCTGGTTGGCAAAGGAGCGCATCCGTTCAATTCCGCGCTCCGACAGGTTCCACGACGGAACAGGCTTTGCGGGATCGATCACGACTTCCGGATGCGAGATAAAGTAGATTTTCTTCATACGCCCCCCAATAGCCGTATCATTGTAAACAACAGGGCGCATTTCGCGCCCTGTTGCCAACCCATTGAGTTCATATTCCGAACGTTACAAGTCCATTCTCATCGATGGCCCAGGCCGGGTTCCATGCAATTTCCCAGGCGTGATCGTCAGGATCGGCGACATAGCCGCGAAAACCACCATGGCTCGGCGCGTCAGCCGAACGCACCAGTTTGCCACCAGCCCCAACCAACCGGTCCATCAGTGGCACGACATCCGTTTCCAGTTCCACATTATGTGCAAGAGAAAATGCGCCGGGCTGCTGGAGGCCTTTGCGGTTCATATCGGTTTCGAGCGAAGCTTTCAGGAAGGTTCCGAGAACGAAACCGTTCATCTGATAGAAGATGATTTCTTCATTCTCGAAAACAGGCACCCAGCCGAAGCCCTGCGTGTAAAAACGACGTGAGCACTCGAGGTCGGCGATACCAATTGTAATGACGGAGATTTGCTGTTTCATAACCAAGACCTTTTGTTCTCCAATGCACCATTGCATCGGAGTGTAAGGTCAAGGGACTCAACGCATTTGCCGAAATGAAAGCAATTGCGAAGGCCAGGACCCGCTTTGCAACGGGGATCGGGCTAACCGCACCGACCTCTCCTTTTTAGACCCGGAATGAATAGCACATTCCGGGACGTTTTCAAAAACATATGGGGAAGGTTTTGTGTCAGCGTACCGAGCCGACGAGGAGATTGTCCGGGCCTTCGATGGTGACCCAGCGACCGGTATCGTTGGCTGCCTGACGCTTCAGATAAGTATAATCGGTCTCGTTCCAGCGCATGACTTCATCGGTCAGATTGTCGAGAACGAAATCACCGCGATCCGTGCGAACGGTGAGGACTGCATGACCTTCGCCGTCCGGCTTGCGAACGACAGTGATCAGAAGATCGGTGATCGGAATGCCGGCCTTCTGCAATTCACGCTGCTTCAGCAGGACGTAATCTTCGCAGTCACCGACGGTTGTCGGGTAAGCCCAGTATTCCTCGACGCCATAGATTTCCATGTCGGTCATCGGCTTGATACGTTCATTGACCGAAAGATTGATCTCGACGATGCGCTGCCAGTTTGAATGGTCGAGCTGCAGTGCGCGGGTGTCGCGGCTGGTGATGCCGCATTCCTTGGCTTCGCGCTTGCAGAATTCATAATGTCCAATCGGCTGCGAGGTCAGCTTGCCGGTCTGCATGAAGTCGCCGGAGGCGGCTTCCGCACCAAAGCTTGCCATCAGCAGCGAAACTGCAAAACCGGCGACTGCCATAATCTTTGTGGTCGAGCGAACAACGCAAAACATACTCAACGCCCTTTGGCTTTCGCCAGTTACTCATTTGTTAACGAAACGTTAATGTCTGAAATACTCCAGAGTCAATTCAGTTCGCCTTGGGCACGCCGGACTTCTTAATTAATGGTTAACGCGGGTGGTGCCAAAAATTGCAATTATTGATTGAGTTTTTGCGGCTGTGCGGAACCGATCTGGCGGTAAAAATCACTCATAATTTTGCCACGGTCCGGGCGCTTGTCTTTTGCCTCGAATAAGCCAATGTTGGTGTCGACCGGATCGTAACGATCCCTTTGCAAAGGCCAAAAGATGACAGGCGCAACGACGCGCAAGGCCACGGCAGACGACATAGATGCGCTCCTGCGCATCGAGGAGCGCTGTTTCGAGACAGACCGGATTTCTCGCCGTTCATTTCGCGCCCTCATCGCACGACCAACCGCAGAAACCATTGTTGCAACAATGGACGGCACGGTCATCGGCTATGCGATGATTCTTTTCCGTCATGGCACCGCGCTTGCGCGACTTTACTCGATAGCCGTCGACCCGGAGGCCAAGGTCAAGGGCGTCGGCTCTCTTCTGTTGCAGGCGGCGGAAACGGCAGCTTACGACCACGACCGTCCGTTGCTGCGGCTGGAAGTGCGCGAGGATAATGAACGCGCCATCGCGCTTTACAAGCGGCATGGCTACCGCCCCATTGGACGCTATCTCGATTACTACGCTGACCATTCGGATGCGCTGCGTTTCGAAAAGACGGTTCGCGGTGACATTTCACCCGTCACGGCCTTTCCCTATTACGAGCAGACGACTGATTTTACCTGCGGTGCAGCCTGCCTGATGATGGTGCTTGCCCGGCACAATCGGGAGACGCAGCTCGACCCCGTGCTGGAAGTCCGCCTTTGGCGCGATGCGACGACGATCTACATGATGTCGGGGCCGGGCGGTTGTGAGCCGTTTGGGCTTGCGGTCGCTGCGCATGAGCGCGGTCTGAAAGCTTCGATCATCGTTTCCATCGAAGACATGCTTTTCCTGCAATCGGTGCGTTCGGAAGAAAAGCGCAAGGTGATGCAACTGGCGCAGACCGATTTCCGCCAGCGTACAGAAGCCTATGCAATTCCGGTGGACTATCGCGGTTTCACGCTGCACGACATTCTGGCTGCCTTGCGCCGTGGGGCGGCAGTGATCGTGCTGATCAGCGGTTATCATATGTTCGGCAAGAAAGTGCCGCACTGGGTGCTCGCCCATGGCGAAGATGGGCGGCATATTCTTATTCATGACCCCTGGGTGGAGGAAGAGCTCGGCGAAACCATTGCCGATGCTGCAAATGTCCCTGTTCCCTTCCACATTTTCGACCGCATCGCACGGTTCGGCAGTGATGGGCTCAGGGCGGCCGTTATTCTGGAAAAAAGGACGGACTGATGACGATCTGCGTCATTCTGGTAGGGCGCCTCTCGGATATCGACAATGGGGCGACGCCGCACAAGGTCATGACCACGCGTGACTATCTCGCGCATCCTGCTCTCTTCAACGGGCAGCTGCGCCCGCGCATCATCAACCTGTCGCGCTCCTACGCTTATCAAAGCCGTGGCTATTACGCTTCGCTTCTGGCTGAAGCGCGGGGGCATCGCATCATCCCCTCTGTGGAAACGATGATCGATCTGTCGGAACGGCGACTTTATGAAAACGCTATTCCCGAACTCGAAGACATGCTGAACAAGGCGCTCGGCAAGCATCCGGAAAGGGCGCCCGAAACAATCCACGTGCATTTCGGTCTTGCCGATAATCCCGAATTTGAGCGCTTCGGACGGCTGCTCTTCGACTGGTTTCGCGCGCCGTCGCTGGAAGTCACGGTCAAGCCCGGTGAATGGGCGCGAATCCAGAAGATTGGCTTTGCGAATATCACCAAGTTTACCAAAGCACAGAAGGAACGCTTCGAGGACGCGCTTGATCGCTATACCCAGCGTGAGTGGCGCGCCGCGCGCCCAAAGGTGCCAGCGCGCTATTCCTTCGCAACGCTGTGCGATCCGAAGGAAGCTATGCCGCCCTCGACCGTTTCAACGCTGAAGCATTGGGCAAGAATCGCAGCCCGACTCGGGGTGGAAGTGGAACCGATCGGCAAGCGCGATCTGCCGCGGCTTGCCAACTATGACGCACTGTTCATCCGCGAGACGACATCGATCTCCAATCACACCTACCGTTTCGCCCGGCGGGCGCAGCAGGAAAACATGCCAGTCATCGACGATCCGATTTCCATGATCCGCTGCACCAACAAGGTTTATCTGCACGAACTGATGCAGGCGAACGACGTGGCGGTTCCGCCGACGGTGATGATTGCGGGTGAGGAGGATCTGGAGCGCGCCGCCGATATGCTCGGCTTTCCGATGGTCATAAAGATACCGGATTCGTCATTTTCGCGCGGCGTGAAGAAGGTGAAGGATTTTGCCGAACTGAAAGCACTCGCCACTTTATGGCTGGAGGACAGTGACCTCCTGCTGGCGCAGAAATACATGCCGACGAAGTTCGACTGGCGTGTTGGCGTTCTCGACGGAAAGCCGCTTTTCATCTGCCAGTACATGATGGCCAAGAACCATTGGCAGATCGTCAAGCACGATACGGGCGGCAAGCCTCTGGAAGGCGGGTTTCGTTCCTATGCGCTGGGCGATGCGCCGCCATCGGTTCTGGAAACCGGGCTACGCGCGGCACGCTGCATCGGCGACGGACTCTATGGCGTCGATCTGAAGGAAACGGACGATGGCGTGGTGGTGATCGAGGTCAACGACAATCCCAATCTTGAACACGGGATCGAGGATGCCGCCGAAAAGGACGAGGTCTGGATCAAGCTAACCCGCTGGTTCACCGACCGGCTGGACCGGAAATAGGCATGTCACCCAAAAGTGGGAACCGGTTTTGGGGCAAGGAAATGCCGAAAACAATTCGATGGAGCATTTCTAACGATCGAACTTAGATCGGAAATGCTCCATATCCAGCAGTCGGACGAAATGTCGCCGAAATCAAAGCGGCGTAAAGCAGACCTTGGTGTGTCCCGCGCCGATGAAGCCAAGGCGGCCTGCGGCACCCTTCGACAGGTCGAGGACGCGTCCCTTGATGAACGGGCCGCGATCGTTGATGCGCACGACGAGTGACTTGCCGTTTCTCTGATTGGTAACCTTGACCTTGCTGCCAAGCGGCAGGGTGCGGTGTGCTGCGGTCAGGCCGGCCGGGTTCATACGTTCACCCGAAGCCGTACGGGAAGTGAGGGCGTACCAGGAGGCACCGCCGCATTGCTGTGCTGAAGCCTCGATTGCGGTGGTCGCGAGAAGACCGGTTGCCGCAACGGCGAGCATAGCCATACGGGTCTTGAAAGTCATGCCAGATCCACTAGTTGTTAACGGGGTGTCCCACAGTTGTCGCTGAGAAAGACAATCGCGAACTGGAATCTAAATGTGGCGCTGGCGTGGTTCGAATGAGAACATTATGCGATAATTGAATCTATATCGCATCGGGAAAATCATCCTATACTACACGTTGTTTATTTAATCAGATAAACATAACCAAGGAATATTAGGAAAGATTCTGTTTGGTTGCTGTAGTACCGTTTACGATTCGTTAAGAATCTGCGGCAGCCTTTGCTGCGCCTTGTTTTCGCGCATTGATTGCAAGAAGAACTGCTTACCCGGACGGAGGTTCGGTGCGATTGCGTTGCAATTTTTATTTGTAGAACAAGTTTTCATCCTGAGTGGCGAAGTTAAGGAAATAAGGCATTTCGGGGGCAAAGCTGCAATTTATGACTGTGTTTTACAATTCCTTACCGGTCTCAAAAAGTTATCCACAGGGGCTGAAAGGCAGTGGGATGACATTTCTTTGACCGCTGTGAACCTGCACGAAAGCGCCAGAATCCTGTTATAAGCGTCCAGATCAGACGATGGAACGCCATGCAGGACCACCCGGAAAAAGACAGGATCGAGACCGCTTCGCCAGCAATTTCGGCGGGTAAGCGGATACTCTATCTTTGCCTCGGCTTCCTTATGCTGGCGCTTGGCATCATCGGTGCTTTCCTGCCGGTCATGCCAACAACGATCTTCATCATTTTTGCCGCGTGGTTCTTTGCACGATCATCGCCGAAGCTTGAGGCTCGCCTGCTTGCCGATCAGCGTTTTGGTCCTCTGGTCATAAAATGGCGTGAGCGTGGAGCCATTCCGCCACGTGCAAAGCTCTATGCCTGTCTTGGTATGACGGTCGGTTATGGCCTGTTCTGGTGGGGCGCGAAACCCGGCTGGGTGCTGGCAACAGCAGTAACGATCTTCATGCTCGGTTCCGCTGCTTACGTGCTTTCGCGTCCGAGCGAATAATGGCTTCAACCACACCAGCGATCGCGATAAGAGTGGCCGAAACCACCATGGGAGCCGCCAATGTCCTTGCCTGCCGTCAATCCGCTGATTAATCGCCTTTCCGCGCCGCCCATTCCAGCGGTGCAGGCCTGGGCGCGGGACTATGACGGGTCGCGTGGAGCGCTTATCGATTTGTCGCAAGCTGTTCCCGGCTATCCTCCGCATCCCGATATGTTGCGCTTTCTGGGCGAGGCAGCGGGATCGGTGGCTTCCGCCGGTTACGGTCCGATCGAGGGTGAAAAGATTTTGCGCGGGGCTTATGCGGCGTATGTCGGTCAGCTTTATCGCGCACAGATAGATGTTGCCAACGTCCATATCACATCCGGCTGTAATCAGGCCTTCATCGCTGCCATCATGTGCGTAGCGCAAAGCGGCGATACGGTACTGACCACTGATCCCTTCTATTTCAACCATCGTTCATCGCTTGAAATGCTCGGCATCGCATCCGGTTCGGTGCCCTGCCATGCCCGGAATGGCTTCATCCCCAGCGTGGAAGATGTCCGGGCTGCGCTTCGTCCGGGTATTGCGGCGCTGGCGCTTGTCACTCCGAACAATCCAACGGGGGCAATTTATCCGGATGGGCTCCTTGCAGAAATTTATGCGCTCTGTCGCGACAATGGAACATGGCTCATTCTGGACGAGACTTATCGCGATTTTATGGCCGATGCCAATGAACCGCCGCATCGGCTTTTTGACGAGGCGGACTGGCCGTCGCATCTGATCCAGCTTTACAGCTTCTCAAAATCGTTCTGCATTCCGGGGCACCGGCTTGGTGCGATTGTCGCGGGCAAGGCAATGGTCGAGAACGTTGCAAAAGTCATGGACAATCTGCAGATATGCGCAAGCCGCGCGCCACAGGTCGCAGTCGCACGCGCCATCGAGCCCTTGACCGGCTGGCGTGACGATAATCGCGGCGAGATTGCAAGGCGTGCCTCTGCATTGCGGTCGGTCATGGCCAATATCGAAGGCTGGCATGTGGAGGCGGTTGGGGCCTACTTCGCCTTCGTCCGTCACCCTTATCCTGATGCCTCATCGGTCGAGGTTGCCGAGCGCCTTGCGAAGTCACTTGGCATCCTCACCTTGCCAGGCCGGTTCTTCGGTGATGGGCAGGAAGCATTTCTGCGCTTTGCCTTCGCCAATGTCGATGTTTCGGGGATTGAAGATCTCGGTGCGCGTTTGCCGCATTTCTAAGAGCATTTCCAGCAAAAGTGCGAAGTGGTTTTGCGTCGGATAATGCATACAAACAAAGAGATAGGTCGGTTCCACGATTCTGTGTTAACCGGAACCGCTCAAGCGCTGAAATCTTTGCCGGTTCAGGGACCGGCAGAACCCCACAAAATCACTGGCAAGCGGCTCTGATACAAACCTGTAACAATAGTGTCATATGAATGTAATATAGAGCGCGTAGAGGGCTAACGACGCCACATCGTCATATGTCTTTTACAACAGGAGCCGCAGCTCATGAACAAGATGATTTCCTCGACCGCAGCGATTGCTATTGCTGCTGTTATGTCGGTTTCCGCCGCTCAGGCGCGCGATCAGATTCAGGTTGCCGGTTCCTCGACCGTTCTGCCTTATGCAAAAATCGTCGCCGAAACGTTCGGCGAAACCTTTCCGAACTTCAAGACACCGGTTGTTGAATCGGGCGGTTCGGGTGCAGGCATCAAGGAATTTTGCAAGGGCGTCGGTGAAAACACCATCGATATCGCCAATGCATCGCGCGCCATGAAGGACTCGGAACTGAAGTCGTGCATCGACGCTGGCGTCAAGGATGTTCAGGAAGTGCGCTTCGGCTATGACGGCATCGTCTTCGCGACCGACGCCAAGGGTCCGGATTGGAAGCTGAAGCCGGAAGATGTCTACAAGGCTCTCGCAGCCAAGCTCGTCGTCGACGGCAAGCTGGTCGACAATCCGAACACCAAGTGGAACCAAGTCAACCCGAACCTTCCGGACTGGGACATTGCTGCCTATATCCCAGGCGAAAAGCACGGCACCCGTGAAGTGTTTGAAGAAAAGGTTCTTGCCGACGGCTGCAAGCACTCCGGCGCTCTGGACGAAATCAAGAAGACCGGTCTTGACGACAAGGCTGCCGCTTCCGCCTGTATCGCAGTGCGCAAGGACGGTAAAGCTGTCGACATCGACGGCGATTATGCCGAAACGCTCGCCCGCATCGACTCCAACAAGACCGGCGTTGGTGTATTCGGCCTCTACTTCTTCGAAAACAACGCTGACAAGCTGAAGGTTGCGACCGTCAACGACATCACCCCTTCGGCTGAAACCGTCGCTTCGGGCGAATATCCGGTGTCGCGTCCGCTGTTCTTCTACGTGAAGAAGGCTCACCTCGGCGTTATCCCGGGTCTGAAGGAATATGTTGAGTTCTTCCTGAATGACCAGATGATCGGTCCTGATGGCCCGCTCGCCGAATATGGTCTCGTTCCGGCTCCGGACGCAGAACGTGAAGCACAGCGCGCCGCCTTCACCGAAGGCAAGACGCTGGCTGCGAAGTAAGTTTTAATCTGTGGAACGCGGGGATGATGAATCTCCGCGTTCTTCTCCTTTCGCGCCTTTGCACTATGACAGGCGCATCCGCGTGGAACGGCATGGGTGGAAGCTGCACCTAAAACCGTCCGCATTCATCAGGGCAACCGGGGAAATTGAATGTCCTTCTTTCTGGTTCTCGTCAGTATCGTTGCAATCGGGCTGATCGGATTCTTCATAGGCCGCCAGCGTGCCGTTGCACTGGACAAGGCGCAGTCTGCTTCCGCAAAAGCCTCGCCGACCGAGAAAATGCATTCCCGCCCGCATTATCATGGCTGGTGGGTTTTCCTCGTTTCTGCATTGCCTGCGATTCTGTTTCTCGCTGTATGGGCCGTTGGAACGTCGGTCTATCTCGATCACAGCGCGACCGCCCGTCTGCCGGATGCTATCGAGGACGGCTCCTTCACCAATCGCAGCCTGCAGCTTGGCATGGTGCGTGGTCTGGCCAACGGGCTTGACCGGCTGACGCCTGCCGAACTGGAAAGCTTCCCGGCAAACTATCAGGATGCTCGCGCCGTTCTTGCATCCAAGGGCGTGGCGCTCGCGACTGAAGGCCAGGATTACATGGTGCCTATCGCGCTTTACCTGAAAAAGGCAACGGCGCTGACGCACACCATCGGTTCGGCTGTTTCCTTGGTGATAGCCATCGCAGGCCTGATCTTCGGCCTTTCCACGATCAGTCGTCGCATGCGTGCACGCAATAATGTCGAGCGTATCGTTCTCTGGGGACTGATCGCCGCATCCGGTATCGCCATTCTGACGACCGTCGGCATCATCTGCTCGATGTTGTTCCAGACGATCAGTTTCTTCCAGTCCGTCTCGCCGTGGGAGTTCTTCTTCGGAACCGTATGGGATCCGCGCTTTGCCGCCGCCGGCTCGGGTGGTGAGACAGGCCAGTTCGGTCTCATTCCGCTGCTGGCTGGTACACTTTACATTGCCCTTGTGGCCATGCTGTTCGCCGTTCCGGTGGGGCTGTTCTCGGCAATCTATATGGCTGAATATGCTTCGCCCCGAGTACGCACGATCGTCAAGCCGGTCCTTGAGCTTCTGGCCGGTATTCCCAGCATCGTCTACGGTTTCTTCGCCCTTGTGACAGTCGGACCTTTCCTGCGCGATCTCTCGATTGCCATTGCAGGCGGTCAGGGCTTCATCATGGCGCAGAGCGTTCTGACCGCTGGTCTCGTCATGGGTGTGATGCTGATCCCCTTCGTGTCCTCGCTCTCCGATGACATCATCACAGCCGTGCCGCGGACATTGCGCGACGGTTCGCTTGGTCTTGGCGCAACCCGCTCCGAAACCGTCAAACGTGTTGTCCTTCCTGCCGCTTTGCCCGGAATTGTCGGCGCGCTTCTGATGACCGCATCCCGCGCCATCGGCGAAACCATGATCGTGGTTCTTGCTGCCGGTGTTGCGGCACGCATCAACATCAATCCTTTCGAGGCGATGACCACCATCACGGTGAAAATCGTCAACCAGCTCACCGGCGATCTGGAGTTCAACTCGCCGCAAACGCTGGTGGCCTTTGCACTCGGCATCACGCTTTTCGTCCTGACGCTGATCATGAACATCTTTGCGCTGCATATCGTGCGCAAGTACCGGGAGCAGTACGAATAATGACCGATACGACCTTCAACGCCAGTGGCGCCACGGCACAGCCGACGCGCCGCGATATCGGACTGAAACGCCGCTACGCTGCCGAACGTCGCTTCCGCTATTACGGTATTGCTGCGATCGCCATCGGCGTGTTCTTTCTGTGCGCGCTCCTCTTCTCGGTCTTTTCCAAGGGCTATACAGCCTTCTGGCAGACGACGCTTTATCTGCCGGTCAAGCTTGAAGAAAAGGTGATTGACCCGGGCAACAAGCGCGCGACCGATCCGAATGTGCTGATCACGGCCAATTATCCGCTGCTGGTGCGCAATGCATTGGCCGAAAAACTGGGTGTTGCTGCGACAGACCGTCCGGCAATGCGTGATCTGGGCCGCTTCTATTCCGACGGCGTGCGCATTCAGCTACGCAAGATGGTGATGGACAATCCATCGCTCATCGGCACGACGCAGACCGTTCCTGTTCAGGCCGGCGCCGACATCGATTCTGCCTTCAAAGGTCAGATTGACCTTTCCGTGCCGGAGACGAGCCGTAAGGTTTCTGACCGTCAGGTGGGCTGGATGAAGATGCTTTCGGAAGAAGGCGTCATGAAGGAGGCCTTCAATACAGGTCTCTTCACCTTCGGTGCCTCCAGCCGTCCGGAAACCTCCGGTCTTGGTGTTGCGCTTGTCGGTTCGCTCTACATGATGCTGATCGTTCTCGGTCTGTCGCTGCCTATCGGCGTCGCCGCTTCGATCTATCTGGAAGAGTTCGCCAAGAAGAACCGTTTCACCGACATGATCGAGGTGAACATCAACAACCTGGCAGCGGTTCCGTCCATCGTGTTCGGTCTGCTCGGGCTTGCGGTTTTCATCAACTTCTTCGGCCTGCCGCGTTCGGCGTCACTGGTCGGTGGTCTGGTGCTGACGCTGATGACGCTTCCCACCATCATCATCGCGACCCGCGCCGCCCTTCGCGCGGTGCCGCCGTCGATCCGCGCTGCGGCCCTCGGTCTTGGTGCATCGAAAACACAGATGGTGTTCCACCACGTCCTGCCGCTTGCCGCACCCGGCATCCTGACGGGAACGATCATCGGCCTTGCCCATGCGCTTGGTGAAACCGCACCGCTTCTTCTCATCGGCATGGTGGCTTTCGTCGCCGACGTGCCGTCCACGCCAATGGATCCAGCGACGGCATTGCCTGTACAAATCTACATGTGGGCGAATGAAGCAGAACGCGCCTTTGTGGAACGCACGTCAGGCGCTATCATCGTCCTGCTTCTGTTCCTTGCCGTGATGAATATTGCAGCAATCATTCTGCGCCGCCGCTTCGAGCGCCGCTGGTAAACGGGAGTCGAAAGCTATGAACCTGATGACTGAACGATCTCTCGAGAAAGCCGTAGGAGAAAAGATGAACGCCAACGCCAATTCCATAAAGATGCGCGGCGACAAGGTTTGCGTATTTTATGGCGAGAAGCAGGCGCTGTTCGACGTCGATCTGGAAATCCAGGAAAAGATGGTCACGGCGCTGATCGGCCCTTCGGGTTGCGGCAAGTCTACCTTCCTGCGTTCGCTTAACCGCATGAACGATACGATCGAAGGCTGCAAGGTCGGTGGCAAGATCACGCTCGACAATGAAGACATCTACGATCCGAAGATCGATGTCGTCGAACTGCGCGCCCGCGTCGGCATGGTGTTCCAGAAGCCGAATCCGTTTCCGAAGTCGATTTATGAAAATGTCGCCTACGGCCCACGCATTCACGGTCTCGCCCGCACCAAGGCCGATCTTGAAGAAATCGTCGTGACGAGCTTGCAGAAGGCGAGCTTGTTCGAGGAAGTGAAGGATCGTCTGCACGATGCGGGCACCGGTCTTTCGGGTGGCCAGCAGCAACGTCTTTGCATCGCACGCGCGATTGCGGTGAGCCCGGAAGTCATTCTCATGGACGAACCGTGCTCGGCGCTCGACCCGATTGCGACCGCGAAGGTGGAGGAGCTGATCGACGAACTGCGCCAGAACTATACGATTGTGATCGTCACGCACTCCATGCAGCAGGCCGCGCGTGTTTCGCAGCGCACCGCCATGTTCCACCTCGGCAATCTGGTCGAAGTGGGTGACACGGAAACCATGTTCACCGCGCCGACCGAAAAGCGCACGCAGGACTACATTACCGGACGCTTCGGCTGATCCGGAACTGCGCTTCAACAGATAGACAGTGCGGCTTCCCCGCAATTTATATTACGAGGTCTACTATGCCGTCTCAGCATACCGTTCGCTCCTACGACGAGGAATTGAAGTTTCTCTCCCATAAGATCGCCGAAATGGGCGGACATGCGGAACGTATGGTCGAGCAGTCGGTCGCCGCTATCGTCAATGCGGACAATGCGCTCGCACAGCGCGTCATCTCCGACGATCTCATTCTCGATGCCAGCGAGCGCGAGATTGACGACAAGGCTGTGATGATTATCGCCAAGCGTCAGCCCATGGCTGTGGACCTGCGCGAGATTATTGGCTCGATCCGCATTTCTGCCGATCTGGAACGCGTGGGCGATCTGGGCAAGAACATTGCCAAGCGCGTTGCCGCCGTTTCGGAATCACGCCAGCCGGTAAAGCTTTATCGCGGGCTCGAAACACTCGCCGAGCTGGCGCTGACCCAGCTCAAGGATGTTCTCGACGCCTATGCGTCGCGCTCGGTGCAGCAGATCAATGTCGTTCGCGACCGCGACGACGAGATTGATGCCATGTACACGTCACTGTTCCGCGAGCTGCTGACCTACATGATGGAAGACCCGCGCAATATTTCCGCCTGCACGCATCTTCTGTTCTGCGCAAAGAATATCGAGCGTATCGGCGATCACGCGACCAATATTGCGGAGACCGTCTACTACATCGTGACCGGCCTGCAAATGCCGGCCGAACGACCCAAGGAAGACCTGAGCCACGGTATTGTCGTGGATGAGGCGCGTAAACCCTGAACTGCAGCCGACCGGACCACGGTCTGGCGGTTGAGAATGAGTGAATAGCGCGGCGGCACGCGGTCGATTGGGGGGATTGTATCCACCGCCCGCCGAATTTGGATAGGGAAATACTGGATGTCACAGGCACCCAAAATCGCTGTGGTAGAAGACGAAGAGGCGCTGAGCGTTCTTCTTCGCTATAATCTTGAGGCAGAGGGCTACCAGGTCGATACAATGCTGCGCGGCGACGAAGCCGAGATCGCCTTGCGCGAGAACGTACCGGATCTGCTCATTCTGGATTGGATGTTGCCGGGCGTATCGGGCATTGAGCTTTGCCGTCGCTTGCGCCAATGGCCGGAAACCGAACGCCTGCCCATCATCATGCTGACGGCACGTGGCGAGGAAAGCGAACGTGTTCGCGGCCTGAGCGTCGGTGCGGACGACTATGTCGTGAAGCCATTTTCGACGCCGGAACTGCTGGCGCGCGTCAAGGCGATGTTGCGCCGGTCGAATCCGAGCATTCTTTCGCACGTGCTGAAAGTGGGCGATCTGGTTCTCGACCGCCAACAGCATCGTGTCTATCGCAAGGAAAAGGAAGTTCGTCTCGGACCAACGGAATTCCGCCTGCTCGAATATTTCATGATGTCGCCCGGTCGTGTCTTCTCGCGTAGCCAGCTTCTGGATGGCGTTTGGGGACCGGATATCTATGTCGACGACCGCACGGTGGACGTCCATGTCGGACGGCTGCGCAAGGCGATCAATGTCGGTCGTGCGCTCGATCCGATCCGCACCGTTCGGGGTGCGGGTTATTCTTTCGGGTGACCGCTGCGGTCATCTCGGCGTCAGGAACTGAACTTGTCCGACCCGCCACGGTATCCGTGGCGGGTCGTTTTTTGTTTTAGACCCAGCTTTGCAAGGTGCGGATCGTGCTCGCCCGATTCGCATTGCAACAACCCGAAACGGGTCTCAAAAGTATGATCTCACGCGATGTTACAAATCTGTTGTCAAAGTTGACAAAGAGCAATGGAACCGGCCTGGAAGCAGAATTTCTGCAGAAGATTTGAAACACCACGAATGTGTATGCAAAAAATGTACAAGCAAAAGCGAATTAAGGCAGCGCTATGGCGTGTATTGCGGGACTTTGAATCTCGTTAAATCAATATCTTACCTGAACTGCTAATTCTCGTTAAGGAATTATTAATATATTTAAAGGGCTTGTAGGCACATTCGCAATCTCGATTCGGAATTGTTTTAGGACTTTTCAACGGTCTCCAGCATTGTTGGGATTTGACCCGCCGCCTTTTTTTGGCCTAAAAATTCCAAAACCTTGAATTCGATTGAGCGACTGTAGGACGTGTGATTTTGATCTTCGTCCTCTTTGACTTGCACCGCAGTCAGACGTTCGCGCGCATCGTTCCAGATGTGTTCGCCTGAATGGATGACTGGATCAGTTAAGGGTCCTAACATGAGACTGAGCCATTGACGCGCGCCGCGAAGTGGAAATTGCCCGCTCTTATCGGGCTGGTGATTGCGCCTTTCGTGGTGACCGGTTGCACGACAACCGGAACCTCGGGAAAAGCCAATTCGGAAAAGACGGCGGCAAGCCACGTCAAATCCGTCAATGGCGTGAAGACCTACACCTACACCGCACGGGACAAGAATTGCCTTGAACGTGCGATGTTCTTCGAATCCAATCGTTCGAGTTCCGACGGTCTTCTGGCTGTTGGTACGGTCGTCATGAACCGTCTCGCGTCGGGACGTTATCCGGATACGATTTGCGGTGTCGTCGGTCAGAAGAACCAGTTTGCGCCCGGTGTGCTTACCCGCCAGATGAATTCCAAGGCGCTGCCTGATGTTCAGGCCGCTGCTGACGCGGTTCTGAAGGGTGAGCGTCATCCGAAGCTCAAGAATGCCATGTTCTTCCACACGGCGGGTCTGAAGTTCCCTTACAACAATATGCATTACGTGCTCGTAGCCGGTGGAAATTCCTTCTACGAGAAGCGCAATCGCGACGGCTCGCTGCAAAATCCGGTCCCGCAGGAGCCATACAATCTGGCTATGGCCTATTCGCCACAATCGCCTTCCGTTCCACAGGATCCGTCTTATGATGTGACCTTGCCACAGACCGGTCCAGTTCCGGGAACGGAACCGACCGTTCAGGTGGCACTCGCGGAAGCGGCAAAGGCTCAAAGTGTGGAACAGAGCACTGGTGCTGGTCCGCAGGCCCGTGGCGAACGACTGGCACGCCATCGCGGTGTGGCTGCACCTCAGCAGGAACAGCATATGCAGGTGGCCTCCTACCAGCCGCAATTCGATACGACAGCCCCGCAGCCGACATCGCTTGGCTATGCTCCGGCAAGCCAGAAGCAGGCTGACGCCATTGGCGCGCTTCTTCTGTCCCAGGACCGTCCAGAAGCACCGCTATAAGAGGCGATTTTACAATCAGATAATCTGCAACGCCGGTCTGGTTCTACCTGACCGGCGTTTTGATTTTCTGGCTGATTGTCGTCGCTTTTCGGCGAAAGTTTCAGCGATAGATCGGGCGATAGATCACCATCGGAGTGTCGTAGAAATCGACCTGATTCTGCCAGGCACGCCGGTCAGCTCTGCGATCGAGGTCCAGTCGCATGAGACAGTTGGCGAAAGCGTCAGTTTTGGCCTTAAAGCCATAGCTGCGGCAGGTCTGTTCGTCGGCCGCACGACGTTGTTCAGGTGTCATGGTCACGCAGCCCGCCAGAAGGCCGATAACGCCCAGCAAAATAAGCACTTTCTTATTCATTACTGTCTGCTTTCTCCTGCAACTGACTGCAGAATTACTATACTGCAAAGGCAGGAAAAAAGGTGGTGAAATTATGCCGTCTGATAAACTGTCGGTGATTCCATATCCAAAAAGGTCTTCCACCCATGGCTCATGAACAGCTGAACCCAGTCATCGATCCGGTGAAACTCGAACGTCTCGCGGAAGTCGCCGTTCGCGTTGGTCTGCAATTGCGCGAGGGGCAGGATCTCGTCATTACCGCACCGGTCGTGGCCTTGCCGCTGGTTCGCCTTATCGCCAAGCATGCTTACAAGGCTGGAGCCGGACTGGTAACACCATTCTTCGCGGATGACGAAATGGCGCTTGCGCGTTACGAGAACGCATCCGACGCAAGTTTCGATCGTGCGGCGAGCTGGCTCTATGAGGGAATGGCGAAGGCCTATTCGGATGGCGCTGCCCGTTTGGCCATTGCAGCTGATAATCCGATGCTGCTCTCCAGCCAGGACCCGGCCAAGGTTTCACGCGCCAACCGGGCCAACTCGAAAGCTTATCAGCCGGCTCTCGAAAAGATTGCCGGTTTCGACATCAACTGGAACATTGTCTCCTATCCCAATCCGGCATGGGCGAAGCTTATGTTTCCGAACGAACCGCAGGACATCGCGACCCGCAAGCTGGCCAATGCGATCTTCGCGGCTTCACGTGTCGATGTCGACGATCCGGTCGGCGCATGGGCGGCACACAATGCAGCGCTTCGCACCCGCACCCGCTTCCTGAACGGCAAGGCTTATAGCGCCCTGCATTTCAAAGGTCCGAACACCGATCTGACGGTCGGACTTGCCGATGGTCATGAATGGCACGGCGGCGCGTCTACGGCGAAGAATGGGATTACCTGCAATCCGAACATTCCGACGGAAGAAGTGTTCACCACGCCTCATGCACTACGGGTCGAGGGCTATGTGACGAGCACCAAGCCTCTGTCGCATCAGGGCACATTGATCGAGGATATCGCGGTTCGCTTTGAAGGTGGACGAATTGTCGAGGCGAAGGCAAGTCGCGGTGAAGAAGTGCTCAACAAGGTGCTGGATACAGACGAAGGTGCCCGTCATCTGGGTGAGGTGGCACTGGTGCCGCATTCCTCGCCGATCTCGCAGAGCGGGCTTTTGTTCTACAACACGTTGTTCGATGAAAATGCCGCAAGCCACATCGCGCTCGGCCAGTGCTATTCCAAGTGCTTTATCGACGGCGCAAAACTGACACCGGAACAGATCAAGGCGCAGGGCGGCAATTCAAGTCTCATCCATATCGACTGGATGATTGGTTCCGGCCAGATCGACGTTGATGGCATCAATGCGGATGGAACCCGAGAGCCAGTGATGCGCAGCGGCGAATGGGCCAACTGATTATCGCGAATAGAAAAGGCCGGGAGTTCCCGGCCTTTTCATTGCATCTGTGAGGTCAGTTCTTTTCCTGAACGTGGGCCTCAAGGAACCACAATGCCTTGTCGAGACCACGGGAAGCGGCGGTAAAAATATCCGCCGTATCGTCGTCACCTGCATCATCCGCATCCTTGATCGACTTGCGCAGAAGATTGGCAACGTCGCCATAACGCTCGATCAGTGCAAGCAGATGATCGTGAACGGCATAGATGTCGGTCGGATAAGGCTTGAGCTTGCTTTCCTTGGCCACGACCTGCGTAGTGCCATAGGCCGTTCCGCCGATCTGCACGGCACGCTCCGCAATCGTGTCGACATGTTCATCAAGATCGGCGCGGAAACCATCGAGCATTTCATGAACGGCGATGAACTGCGGTCCCTTGAGGTTCCAGTGTGCCTGCTTGGTGATGAGGGCAAGATCGATTGTCGCGGCTAGATTTTCGTTGAGCAGCGCGATCATTGTCGTCTTCGTATTGGAAGGAAGATCGTTGCGGGTTGCATGCATCGACTTCTTGGACATTTTATCCTCATATCCTGTTGTTCGATCCGGCTTGGAGCGGCTGGGAGATGTCGCTCATCGTCACGGGTGGGTGTTCCAAACGCAAATGAACCCGCCAGATCATTGTAAGGCTCGATTGCTGAATGGGCCTTGTCGCCGTCAGGACAAAGCAAAAACGTTGCCGCACCCGGATTTCAAACGCATATCGCCAAGTTTTGTTCCGCGAGAAGGGCTAAAAAACGAAACTGATCCAGCCTTTGGACAAGACTTGGCTTGTCGCGAGGTAAAATCTGATTTACCCGGTTGCGCATGAAGATACTTGCGCTTGATACTGCCGCTTCGTGGTGTTCCGTTGCTGTCTACAATGCCGACGGCGATGTCGTGCTTGCCGATGTGAGCGAAAACATCGGCAAGGGACATGCGGAAGTATTGATGGACTATATCGAACGTGCTGTGACTGAGGCGAAACTGTCGCTCCGCGATATGGATCGGGTAGCGGTCAATATCGGACCGGGATCGTTTACCGGCGTTCGTATCGGTGTCTCGGCAGCACGTGGCTTTGCATTGGCGCTCGACGTTCCTGCCATCGGCATAACGGCGTTCGAAGCGTTGGCTGCGGAAACACAGATACTGTCCCCGGAAAAGCCAATTCTGGTTCTCCTCGACGCGCATCGTGGCGAGATTTATGCGCGATCATTCGATGCAAAAGGGTTGCCGGGCGCGAAGCCGCTGGTTCTGTCGCGAGAGGAAGCGGAGGCTCTTGCTGTTTCTCAAGCGGAAAATACTGTTCTTGCAGGTTCTGCAGCCGCTGCGATCAATGACGTGCTTGGTGGCCGTTTCGAGTTGGGCCCGATAGAGCCAACCGCGAAAATCGGTATCTATGCGCGTCTGGCAAGCTTGCGCCAGCCGGGCGATGCGCCGAAGCCGCTTTACATGCGTGGGCCTGATGCGAAGCCGCAGGTCGGGTTTGCGCTGCCGCGCAAGGCTACCGGAGAATAGCCGATGATGGGCTTGCCGTTTGGGCGTTTCGGTCGCAGACAAATCTCGGTGGAGCCGCTTGGTGCACAGGACAGTCATGCGATTCAGCGTATTCATGCAGTCGCTTTCCATCACGGCTGGAGTTCCGACGATTTCAGATCGCTGATCGCACAGGATACGGTTTTCGGTTTTGTTGCCCGTGCGGAAGGCAAACCGAACGATGCCTGTGGTTTCGTGCTGGCTCGTCTGGTGGCAGGTGAGGCGGAAATCCTGACGATCGCCGTCGCGCGTGATGTGCAACGCCAGGGCGTCGGGCGCGCGCTGATGGATGCCGTGTTGCGCCATCTCTATCAGGAGCGCGCTGAAACGCTTTTTCTGGAAGTGGATGAGGCCAATGTTGCCGCTCAGGCGCTTTATCGCCGTCTCGGCTTCCAAAAGGTTGGCGACAGACCCGCTTATTATGAAACCGCCTATGGGCGTTCGGCTGCGCTGATATTGCGCCGCGACCTGAGCCGTACTCCGGCAGGGCCACGATGATCGGAGCAATCCGCATCTTTCTCGTCGTCGCGGCAATGGTCGCATTGAGCCTGTCGCTTATTCCAGTTCAGTATCTGTTGCTTAAGCTGAAGAACAACTGGAAGCGGCGTCTGCCGACCTTTTTCCATCGTATTGCTGCACGCCTGTTCGGTTTTCGCATCAAGACCGTCGGCCAGATGCACGAGGGCCGACCTTTGTTACTCGTCGCCAACCATACTTCGTGGAGCGATATTATTGTTCTGTCGACGGTCGGTCAGGTCTCCTTCATCGCCAAGTCGGAAGTCAGGAAGTGGCCTGTTTTCGGTATGTTCGCCGTTTTGCAGCGCACCGTTTTCGTGGAGCGGGAACGGCGGGGCAAAACGGGTGAACAGACATCCGAAATCGCAAGGCGTCTGGTAACCGACGACGCTATGGTGCTGTTTGCGGAAGGCACGACCTCGGATGGTAATCGCGTCCTGCCGTTCAAGACCGCGCTTTTTGGTGCCGCGCATGCCGCGATCAAGGAAGCCAATGTACCCGAAGTCGTGGTTCAGCCGGTTGCCATTGCCTACACGGGCGTGCATGGCATGGCCATGGGCCGTTATTTCCGCCCGATCGCATCATGGCCGGGCGACGTCGAGCTGTTGCCGCACCTGAAAGGTATCTTGCGTGAAGGCGCTATCGACGTTGAAGTGCGTTTTGGCGAGCCGGTCGTCGTAACGGCCAAGACAGACCGCAAGGCGCTGGCTCGCACAATGGAAAACCGTGTGCGCTCGCTCTTGCAAAGTGCGTTGCTGGGGCGCGAGATTCCCGAAGAGTGACAACTGCTCCATCGGGTGTTCAGCCAAGTGTTCAGATTGTCACCTTTCAAAATGGTCACAAAAGCTGTAGATAGCCGCGCATGAGCGACAATATTACCGATCTCGAGCCCACGGCAGAGCGCCCCAATGTGCGCAAGGTTTTCGTAAAAACCTATGGCTGCCAGATGAACGTCTACGATAGCCAGCGCATGGCCGACAGCCTTGCAGCGGAAGGCTATGTTGCGACCGATACGCCGGACGATGCCGATCTGGTTCTGCTCAATACGTGCCACATTCGCGAAAAAGCGTCGGAAAAGCTCTATTCCGCGCTTGGCCGTCTGCGCAAGATGAAGGATGCGCGTGAAGCGAATGGCAAGGAACTGACCATCGGTGTTGCGGGCTGCGTGGCGCAGGCCGAAGGGCAGGAAATCCTGCGCCGGGCGCCGAATGTCGATCTCGTCATCGGTCCGCAGACCTATCATCGCCTGCCCAATGCGCTTGCGCGGGTCCGCAGCGGCGAAAAGGTGGTTGAGACCGAATACGCTCTCGAAGATAAATTCGAACACCTGCCGTCTCCCAAGCGCGAGGAAACCCGCAAGCGCGGTGTTTCTGCCTTCCTCACTGTGCAGGAAGGCTGCGACAAGTTCTGTACCTTCTGCGTGGTTCCCTATACACGCGGCTCGGAAGTTTCGCGCAGTGTGAAGCAGATCGTGACCGAGGCCGAGCGCCTTGCCGACAGCGGCGTGCGTGAACTCACCCTGCTTGGCCAGAACGTCAATGCCTGGCACGGCGCTGGTGACGATGGTCGCGAATGGGGCTTGGGCGAACTCCTGTTTCGCCTGGCGCGCATTCCGGGCATTGCCCGGCTTCGTTATACGACCAGCCATCCGCGCGACATGGACGACAGCCTGATTGCCGCCCACCGTGATCTGCGCCAGCTGATGCCCTATCTGCATCTGCCGGTACAATCCGGTTCTGACCGCATTCTCAAGGCGATGAACCGTCGTCACAAGGCGGATGAATATGTGCGTCTGATCGAACGCATCCGCGAAGTGAGGCCGGATCTGGCGCTGTCGGGCGATTTTATCGTCGGCTTCCCCGGTGAAACCGATCAGGACTTCGAAGACACGATGCAGCTGGTGCGCGCGGTCAACTACGCGCAGGCCTATTCGTTCAAATATTCGCCTCGCCCCGGCACGCCGGGTGCCGATCTCGACGATCATGTCGAGGAAGCGGTCAAGGATGAGCGTCTTCAGCGCCTTCAGGCTCTCCTGTCCGAACAGCAATATGCATTTCAGGATTCCATGATCGGTCGCGAGATGGATGTGCTGCTTGAAAAGCCGGGTCGTGTCGCAGGCCAGATGGTGGGCCGTTCGCCATGGCTCCTGCCTGTCATCATCGATGACAGCAATGACCGGGTCGGCGACATCATTCATGTGAAAATCACATCCACAGGGACCAATAGCCTTATTGCGCAAAAACTGGCCTGAAGGCATGATGATGTCGAGGCAGAAAATTTCGGCGTATTGAGTCGCTTGCCGGTAATCCTGTCGAGACTTCGATTGCAATGCGTGAACGGTTTGCGTTCACGCATAATCTGGTCTGAAAAGTCGCAACTTTTCAGGATTGTGCTTTAAGGAGATACGGTTGAGCGCTACGGAAAAGCTGAAGTCTGCCAAGCCAACCAATCAAACGCAAAAAAGCCCGACGACCGGGGCCTCGGATATGGCCCACATCGTGCTCACTTTCGACAATAACCGTCTTGCCATCGCGCTTTACGGTCAGTTCGATGAAAATCTGGCCCGTATCGAACAGAAGCTTGGCGTGGATGTCCGCTCCAAGGGAAACCAGCTTTCGATCCGGGGGGAGCCGACCGCAACCGAGCAGGCGCGGCGTGCACTCGATCATCTTTATGAATCGCTGCAGAAAGGTCATGAGCTGACGACGTCGGATGTCGACGGCGCCTTGCGCATGGCAATCGCTGCGGACGACCAGCTGACGCTGCCGACCATGGAAAACAAGGGCAAGCTCTCTGCTGCCCAGATTTCCACGCGCAAAAAGACCATCTTTGCCCGCACGCCGACGCAGGATGCCTATATGCGTGCGCTCGACCGGTCGGAGCTGGTGTTCGGCGTCGGCCCCGCAGGTACCGGCAAGACCTATCTTGCCGTCGCCCATGCGGCGATGCTGCTGGAACGCGGTCTGGTGGAGCGCATCATCCTGTCACGTCCGGCTGTCGAGGCCGGCGAACGACTGGGCTTCCTGCCGGGCGATATGAAGGAAAAGGTCGATCCCTATTTGCGCCCGCTTTACGATGCGCTTTACGATATGATGCCTGCCGAAAAGGTTGAGCGTGCCATTACGGCAGGTGTGATCGAAATCGCGCCGCTTGCCTTCATGCGCGGGCGTACCCTGGCGCATTCCGCGGTCATCCTTGATGAGGCGCAGAACACGACGTCCATGCAGATGAAGATGTTCCTGACCCGCTTGGGCGAGGGGTCGCGCATGATGGTCAATGGCGACCCGAGCCAGATCGATCTTCCGCCGGGCCAGAAATCAGGTCTCGTTGAAGCGCTTCGCGTGCTGGACGATGTCGAAGGCGTCATCAAGGTGCGCTTTACGGAGAAAGACGTTGTTCGTCATCCGCTGGTGGCGGCAATCGTCGGAGCTTACGACCGCGACGGCAAACAGCACGCGCGTTCGGAATGATCTTGCAATTGCCTATTGGAATCACGATTTAAGAAAAGCTGTCTGCCTTTTCGAACGTGTCCCCAAAAGTGGGAACCGCTCTTGGCAGGCAGCTTTCTTGTAACTGAAAGGATGATGCGGCTAGCCAGCACGGAGAGCCGCCGCAGAACGTGTCAAATAACGCGATCCATATCGATATCATGGTTGAAGCTGGCAACTGGCCGGATGAAACCGCCCTTGAAGGGCTCGTCAGAAAGTCGGTCGAGGCCGCCTGGGCCAATCTTGGCCTGAAAAGCGCGGCAAGCGAGCTGAGTGTTGTCTTCACCGACGATGCCTCGATCCAGACCCTGAATGCAGAATGGCGCGGCAAGGACAAGCCGACCAATGTGTTGTCGTTTCCGGCGTTTCCGGTCAAGGCCGGGGCGCAGCCGGGCCCGATGCTGGGCGACATCATCATCGCGCGCGAAACTGTCGAGCGTGAGGCCCGTGAAGAGGGCAAACCGCTCGAAAACCATCTCGCTCACCTCGTCGTGCATGGCTTTTTGCACCTTTTGGGTTACGATCACGAAACCGATGCGGAAGCGGAGGTTATGGAGGGGCGCGAGCGTGAAATCCTTCATGCTCTTGCCATCCCCGACCCTTATGCTGTATCCGAATAAGACCCTAACAACGATTGACCATGGCTGATCAAACATCGCACCCCCCGTCCGCTGGCGAAAATCGCAGCGAGACTCAAGACGCCGAAGGGCAAAGTACGCAGCGGCCCGTAGTGGCCGAGAAGCGTTCCCTCTTGTCTAATATTTTCCCGTTCATGCGCTCGCGCCAATCATCTTCCTTGCGTGAAGATCTGGCCGATGCCCTTTCCAGCACGGCAAGCGAACAGGATTCAGCATTCTCGCCTGAAGAAAAGGCGATGCTGCATAACATCCTTCGCCTGCGCGAGATTCGCGTCGAAGACGTGATGATCCCGCGCGCCGATGTCGAGGCAGTGGAAATTTCCACACCGCTCTGGGAAGTGCTGGAGCTTTTCGAAAAATCCGGCCATTCGCGTATGCCGGTCTATGCCGAGACGCTGGACGATCCGCGCGGTATGATCCACATCCGTGATGTTCTCAATTACATCACCAAGCAGGCCCGCCAGAAGACCACGCGCCGTAGCAGCGCGCGCAGCAAGGCGACGGCCGAAGACAAGGCCGCCAAATTCGACATGGGCCGGATCGATCTCACCAAGACGATCGGTGAACTCAATCTCATGCGCAAGGTTCTGTTTGTGCCGCCATCCATGATGGCAAGCGGATTGATGGCGCGCATGCAGGCGACCCATATCCAGATGGCGCTGGTCATTGATGAATATGGCGGTACCGACGGTCTGGTTTCACTGGAAGACATTGTCGAAATGGTTGTCGGTGATATCGAAGACGAGCATGACGACGAAGAAATCATGATCGCCGAAGAAGCCGATGGCGTGTTCGTTGTCGATGCGCGCGCCGATCTGGAAGAGCTCGCCGCGAAAATCGGCCCATCCTTCGAAGTCGGCGAACATGGCGAGGATGTCGACACGGTCGGCGGCCTCATCTTTTCGGTCCTGGGGCGTATTCCGGTTCGCGGTGAAGTGGTGCAGGCTATTCCGGGCTATGAATTCCATGTGCTGGAAGTCGATCCGCGCCGGGTGAAGAAAGTGCGTATTGTGCCGCTTTCCGCGGCTGATCGCCGTCGCCAGCAGCGTGCTGTCGTGTCCGCCAAGCCGGGTGACCAGCCTATAGAGGCTGAAACCATAACCGACGCTCCCAAAGAGGCCTGATGATCGAAAGGCTGGCGGGGAAAATCATTCTTTCGAGCGGCTGGCGTCGAGCGTTGGCCGCTTTCCTGAGCGGTGCCTTCGCCACGCTGACCCAGCCGCCCTTCGATGGTTTTGTGGCGGGTTTCGTTTCTTTCCCCATTTTGGTCTGGTTGATTGACGGGGCCAGTGCGAAAGCGAATGCCGGCCCGATTCGCCGTCTGTTGCCAGCGGCCATGGTTGGCTGGTGGTTCGGGTTTGGCTATTTCGTTTCCGGACTGTGGTGGATTGGAACGGCGCTGTTGGTTGATGCGGACCAGTTCGCCTGGGCCTTGCCGCTGGCGGTTCTAGGCCTCCCTGCATTTCTGGCTCTATTCTATGCGTTTGCAGCCATGGTTGCGCGCATCTTCTGGTCGGACGGCTTGGGGCGTATCTTCGCGCTAGCGTTTGGCTTTGCGCTGGCGGAATGGCTGCGTCTTTTCCTGTTCACCGGTTTTCCGTGGAATGCGATTGGCTATGCCATCATGCCGACGCCGCTGCTGATGCAATCGGTTGCCGTGCTCGGTCTGATCGGGATGAGCGCATTGGCCGTCTTTGTCTTTGCCGCACCGGCTCTGCTGATTGGTGGGCGGTTTGCCAAGACAGGCATTGTTCTCGCCTTGTTGCTGGTGGCAGCGCATGTCGGATTCGGTGCCTGGACGCTTTCAAAAGCGCCGGCAATCGGTGAAGAAAAAGGAACGCTCGCGGTTCGCATCGTACAGCCGTCTATCGCCCAGACCATGAAGTGGGATAATGCGGAGCGCCGGTCTATCTTCGACAAGCTGGTGTCGCTGACGGGCGAAGTGCCAGCGGAAGGCAAGCCGAAACCCGATGTGGTCATTTGGCCGGAAACGGCTGTTCCCTATATTCTCACCTCGACGCCCGAGGCTCTGTCCCGCATCGGCGAGGTTCTACAGGACGGGCAGATGCTGCTCACCGGTGCCGTTCGTGAAGAGAAGGCATCAGGGGGCGGTGAACCGCGCTATTATAATTCAATTTATACGATTGATGATCGTGGTGTGATTGTCGATGCCGCCGACAAGGTGCACCTCGTCCCCTTTGGCGAATATCTTCCCTATGAGAGTTTTTTGCGCAGGCTTGGACTTCAGGAAGTGGTGGAGATGCCGGGCGGATTTACCGCCGGTGCGTCGCGTCGGGCGCTGAACGTCAAAGACGGCCACACCTTTCTGCCACTGATCTGTTACGAAGCCATTTTTCCGGATGAGCTTGGATATACGGGCCAAAAAGCCAGCGCCATCATCAATGTGACAAACGACGCATGGTATGGCGATACGCCGGGTCCGTACCAACATTTTCGCCAGGCACAGGTTCGCGCGGTGGAGCAAGGGCTCCCCCTCATTCGTGCAGCCAACAATGGTCTTTCAGCTGTCGTTGATGCTTATGGTCGAATCACCGACGGACTTGCACATGACGCTGTCGGGGTCGTTGACGCTTACCTACCGTCATCTCGTGCACCATTTTGGGGCACGACACATGGCTCACGACAATCTCTGGTAGCGCTGTTAACCTTACTCGTGTTGAGCATGGCTTTCCGACTGCCAATCGGCAGGCGTTTTCATTGACAGACTAATATTGTTACGATGTTATGGCGCGGCGGCGACGGTTTTTGCGGAAAATCGTCAGACTACCTCCCAAAACTTATTGTTATCGCTGTTCAGATGAACAGAGCATGAATGGAAGCTCGCAGCTGCGAGGAGTGACAGTTGTATGATTGAGAATAAAAAGAAGCCCAACCCAATTGACGTGCATGTCGGCAGCCGCATCCGTCTTCGCCGTAACATGCTGGGCCTCAGTCAGGAAAAACTTGGCGAAAGCCTTGGAATTACGTTTCAGCAGATCCAGAAATACGAGAAAGGCACCAACCGCGTTGGTGCAAGCCGCCTTCAGGCGATCTCGGCAATTCTCAATGTCCCGGTTTCCTTCTTTTTTGAAGACGCACCAGGTTCCTCGAACCAGGCCGGTTTTGCGGAAGACAATGAAGCAACCTATGTGGTCGATTTCCTGAATTCCAACGAAGGTGTTCAGCTGACCCGCGCCTTCACGAAAATTTCAGATCCGAAAGTGCGCCGCAAGATCATCGATCTCGTGAAGTCGCTCGCTGCAGACGCTGACTGATTTCATATCTCGAAAAGTGCAGTAAGCGCGGGACATGGACATGTCCCGCCGGTTTTTGCGATTTACAGTGCCTGAACAGGCAGAAAATGCCGTCCGGAATGAATTTTCCCGCTGATGCGCTGTCGCAACAAGAATATGCATTGACGGTTTAATCCCAACTTCGCTAACACATTACCGTGCCCGGAACGCTGAAAGCCTGTTCCGGGCGCTACTGTGTTTCCATGGCGGAGATATTCTCCGTTGGATTTTCAAGAGGGGTTACCCGTGTCGCGCAGTTCTTATCTCTTCACCAGCGAATCTGTGTCCGAAGGACATCCGGACAAGGTTTGCGACCGCATCTCCGATGAAATCGTGGACATGATCTATAAGGAAGCGCGCCGCACCGGCGTGGATCCCTGGTCTGTCCGTGTTGCCTGCGAAACGCTTGCCACCACCAATCGGGTGGTCATTGCCGGCGAAGTGCGCGTGCCGGATACGTTCCTGAAGAAGAATAAGGACGGCACCGTCGCCCATGATGCTGCAGGGCATCCGCTGATTAATCCTTCGCGTTTCCGCTCGGCAGCCCGCAAGGCGATCCGGGAAATCGGTTACGAGCAGAACGGTTTCAACTGGAAGACGGTGAAGATCGACGTGCTTCTGCATCCGCAGTCCGCCGATATCGCGCAAGGCGTGGACAACGCCGCCGATCGTCAGGGCGAAGAAGGTGCAGGCGATCAGGGCATCATGTTCGGTTATGCCTGCCGCGAAACCCCGGACCTCATGCCGGCCCCGATCTATTATTCGCACAAGATTCTCGAAAAGCTCTCCGAAGCCCGTCACAAGGGTGAAGGCGACGCAGGCAAGCTCGGCCCCGACGCCAAGAGCCAGGTCACAGTGCGCTACGAGAATGGCAAGGCCGCTGAGGTCACGCAGATCGTTCTGTCCACACAGCACCTGGATGCAAGCTGGGATTCGAAAAAGGTTCGTTCGGTTGTCGAGCCCTATATCCGTGATGCGCTCGGCGAGCTTCCGATCGCAGCCACTTGCAACTGGTACATCAATCCGACCGGCAAGTTCGTCATCGGTGGACCGGACGGCGATGCTGGTCTGACTGGCCGCAAGATCATCGTGGATACCTATGGCGGCGCCGCTCCGCATGGCGGCGGCGCGTTTTCGGGCAAGGACACGACCAAGGTGGATCGCTCCGCCGCCTATGCCGCGCGCTATCTCGCCAAGAATGTCGTTGCTGCCGGTCTTGCCGACCGCTGCACGATCCAGCTTTCTTATGCCATCGGTGTGGCACAGCCGCTTTCGGTTTATGTCGATCTGCATGGCACGGGCAAGGTAGCCGAATCTGCGGTTGAGGAAGCGCTTCGCGAGGTCATGGACCTGTCGCCGACCGGTATCCGCAAGCATCTCGACCTCAACAAGCCGATCTATGCCAAGACCTCGTCTTACGGTCATTTCGGCCGCAAGCCGGGCCGTGACGGTTCTTTCTCCTGGGAGAAGACGGACCTGACCAAGGCTCTGAAAGCCGCGGTAGCGTAACTTTCCTGGCGGAAAGTTGCATCGCAAGCCGCTTGGCGTTATGTGTCCCGACGATTTTCGAGGAGCGCGGTCTTGGATCGCGCTCTTCTGTTATTGGAGCACATCCCGAAAAGTGTGAAACGGTTTTCGGGCTAGATGCGCGTCAAAACGAATAAATAGAACACCGATATGATGCCGACGGATAAAATATGACCGAAGAATCTCATCCTCTGCGCGGTGCCGGAAATTTCTTCGGCCGTCGCCACGGCAAGCCATTGCGAAGCCACCAGAAGAACCTGTTCGAGGATCTTCTGCCGCGCCTCAAGGTCAACGTCGAAAGCCCGGCGCCACAGGATCTGCGCACGCTCTTTGAAGCGAAGGTCGATGCAGTTCGTCTGGAAATCGGTTTTGGCGGCGGTGAGCACCTGCACCATGAGACAGGCCGTTATCCGCAAACGGGTTTCATTGGCGTCGAGCCTTTCATCAACGGCATGGCCAAGATGCTGGCGGCATTGGATGGCGAACCGCGATCGAACCTGCGTCTCTACGACGAGGATGCAACGGCGGTTTTGGACTGGCTGCCCGACGCCTCCTTGTCGGGTATCGATCTCTTCTATCCCGATCCATGGCACAAGCGTCGCCACTGGAAGCGCCGTTTTGTCAGCGATGCCAATCTCGACCGCTTCGCCCGTGTCCTGAAACCCGGCGCGAAATTCCGGTTTGCTTCCGACATTGAACATTATGTTAACTGGACGCTCCAGCATTGTCGCCGTCATCCTGCATTCGACTGGCAGGCAGAAGGCCCGTCCGACTGGAACGGCGCCTATGAAGGCTGGCCTGGCACGCGCTATGAGGCAAAGGCTTTTCGCGAAGGACGCCGTGCAGCCTATCTGACCTTCACCCGTCGTTGAAGCTACCAGCAGTGAACGGAATGAATCGAACAGCAGAAGCGGTCTTGAAAAAATCCGCTTCCGCTGGTATATAAGTCTCAAATTCTTGGTCGTTTGAACAAGAGTGGGTCCACCCGGTCCCGCTCTTTTTTGTTACTTACGGCTAACTTGAAGGGGCTTTCCGGCCTTTTGAAAGGTTTTTAGGTTGACGGAACAGGTTCAGGCAAACGAAGCAGAAACGCTCGCAGCAGGCGCGGATGAACGCATCATTCGCGAGACGGGTATTGATGCGAAAGTGGCTTCCATCATCGAGCCCGTCATCAATACGCTGGGCTTTCGGTTGGTACGCGTGCGCCTTTCGGGGCTCAATGGCCAGACCTTGCAGATCATGGCCGAACGTCCCGATGGCACGATGACGGTCGATGATTGCGAACTGGTCAGCCGTACGGTTGCCCCGGTTCTCGATGTGGAAGATCCCATCAGTGGAAAATACCATCTGGAGATTTCGTCTCCCGGTATCGACCGCCCGTTGGTTCGCAAGTCGGACTTTGCCGATTGGGCCGGTCACATCGCAAAAGTGGAAACCTCCGTCGTGCACGAAGGCCGCAAGAAATTCCGCGGTCGCATCGTCCTGGGGGATGCGGAATCGGTCGTGATCGAAAGCGACCAGATTTCCTACGGCAGCGAACCTGTCGTGCGCATTCCATTCGATCTGATTTCTGATGCACGCCTCGTGCTGACCGATGACCTGATCCGCGATGCGCTCCGCAAGGACAAGGCCCTGCGCGAAGGCCGCATTCCCGGTGACGACCTCGGTAGCGAAGAAGCGGGCGAGCAGTCCGATGAAACCGCATCGGGCGAAGCTGAAGATAAAGAATAAGTTTCTGGCGTCCGGCATCTAGAGGAGCCGGGTGCGACACCAAGGAGAGTCCAATGGCAGTCAGTGCTAACAGGCTGGAGCTTCTGCAGATCGCCGATGCGGTCGCACGCGAGAAGTCGATCGACCGCGAGATCGTTCTTGCGGCCATGGCCGATGCGATCCAGAAGGCGGCGCGTTCGCGTTACGGCCAGGAAAGCAACATCCGCGCGGACATCAATGCGAAGTCCGGCGAGATCAAGCTGCAGCGTCTGCTCGAAGTCGTCGAGCATGTCGAGGATTACGCGACGCAGATTTCGCTCTTCACCGCGCGCGATCGCAACCCGGACGCACAGGTCGGCGACTTCATCGCCGATCAGCTGCCGCCGATGGATTTCGGCCGTATTGCTGCCCAGTCGGCAAAGCAGGTCATCGTGCAGAAAGTGCGCGAAGCCGAGCGTGACCGCCAGTATGACGAATACAAGGATCGCGTTGGTGAGATCGTCAACGGCACCGTCAAGCGCGTCGAATATGGCAATGTGATTGTCGATCTCGGTCGTGGCGAAGCCATCGTGCGCCGCGATGAGCTGATCCCGCGTGAAGCTTTCCGTTATGGTGACCGCATCCGCGCCTATGTCTACGACGTGCGCCGCGAACAGCGCGGCCCGCAGATTTTCCTGTCGCGTACCCATCCGTCCTTCATGGCGAAGCTCTTCACCATGGAAGTGCCGGAAATCTATGACGGCATCATCGAAATCAAGTCGGTTGCCCGCGATCCGGGTTCCCGCGCCAAGATTGCGGTCGTGTCGCGTGATGCGTCCATCGATCCGGTCGGCGCTTGCGTCGGTATGCGTGGCTCCCGCGTTCAGGCCGTTGTGGGCGAACTGCAGGGTGAAAAGATCGACATCATTCCGTGGTCGCCGGACGCTGCTTCCTTCATCGTCAACGCGCTTCAGCCAGCTGAAGTTGCCAAGGTTGTTCTCGATGAAGATGCTGAACGTATTGAAGTTGTCGTTCCGAATGACCAACTATCACTTGCAATCGGTCGTCGCGGTCAGAACGTGCGCCTTGCTTCCCAGCTCACCGGCTGGGATATCGACATCCTGACGGAAGACGAAGAATCCGAACGTCGCCAGAAGGAATTCACCGAGCGTTCGACGCTCTTCATGGATGCCCTCAACGTTGACGAGATGGTTGGTCAGGTTCTGGCCTCCGAAGGTTTCGCATCTGTTGAAGAACTGGCCTATGTCGAGCCGGGCGAAATCGCTTCCATCGATGGTTTCGATGAGGATACGGCTGGCGAAATCCAGGAACGTGCTCGCGAATATCTGGATCGTATCGAGAGCGAACAGGATGATCGCCGCAAGGAACTGGGCGTCGAAGACGAACTGCGCGAACTGCCGGGTATCACCACGGCAATGCTCGTGGCTGTCGGTGAAGACGGCGTCAAGACGATGGAAGACTTTGCCGGCTATGCCGTCGATGATCTGGTCGGCTGGCGTGAACGCAAGGACGGTGAAACCGTCGCTCATAGCGGTATCTTCTCTTCCTTCGATGTTTCGCGCGTCGATGCGGAACAGATGGTCCTGACTGCGCGTTTGAAGGCAGGATGGATCACGGAAGAAGAACTGGCATCGGCTCAGGAAGAAGAAGCCGAAGTCGGTGAAGAGGAAGCTGCTTCCTAAGAAGCGGCCGGAATAAAAAGAGCCGCATGGCTTCTTACGTCTGGTGTAATTCAGGCGTAAGCTATGCGGCTCTTGCAATTCATCCCTGAAAAATGGTCGTCATTCATTCGAATTGATTGGCCAGTTCAGGTTTCGGACATGTTCCGGGTTGTGGTGGGGCTTATGCTCTGGTACAGCGCCCGCGTTACGTCCGACGTGCGGGCAGACCGCAATATGGCAAGACTGGAGTTCGCGTGGAGCAGGATATGAATGACAGAACCTGTATCGTCACGCGCGAAAGCGGTTCTGCCGATGATCTGATCCGTTTCGTGGCCGGTCCCGACGGTTCCGTGGTGCCGGACTTGAAAAGAACTCTGCCGGGCAGGGGGTGCTGGGTCAAGGCCGAGCGCCGTCTGGTGGATGAAGCAGTCAAGCGCAAGCTTTTTGCGCGGGCGCTGAAGGAAGGTGTAACGCCGCAGGCGGATCTTGGCGCGCTGGTGGACCAGTTGCTGACGAAATCTGCCCTTGGCAGCCTCGCGCTGGCTCGCAAGGCCGGGGCTGTGGTATCTGGCTCGACCAAGGTGGATCAGGCGATCCGCACCGGGACAGCCGCCATGGTGTTGCACGCAAAGGAAGCCGCCGCCGACGGCGTACGCAAGCTCGATCAGGCTCGTCGTGCCGTGGTGCATCTGGATGGTCCGGAAATCCCTTCTTTCACTCTTTTTACGGGGGAAGAAATGGATTTGGCATTTGGGGGCGGAAATGTGATACATGCAGCCGTACTTGAAGGAAAGGCGGCGGCCGGGTTCGTAAAGCGGGCGCTTATGTTGCATCGCTATCGCGGTGAAAGCGCATCGGACCCGGATTAGAGCGCAATTTTGGAGGGGCCTGGCAGACCCCGGATCGGATTGCGCGTTGAGGCGGATGACTGGAGTTTTATCCAACATGACCCGGTCACGTTGGATAAAGCTCGAGTAGAGCGGCCGGAGCCGCGAAGGAAACGGAAACGTAATGAGCGATAAAACGAACGACGACAAGACGCTGAGCGTTAATACGAAGAAGACGCTGACCATGAAGCGGCCGGGCGTCGAGCAGAGCACCGTGCGCCAGAATTTCAGCCACGGCCGCACGAAGGCTGTCGTCGTTGAAACGAAAAAGCGCAAATTCTCGCGGCCTGACGAGAAGCCGGAAGTCGAGGCAGCGGCGCCGAAGCCAGCAGCTCCGGCACCTGCTGCTCCCGCGCCTGCGGCATCTACTCCTGCACCGGCACAAGCCGCGCAGCCTGCACAAGCCGCGCCGGTAGTGCGTGCGCCAGCACCAGCCGCCCCGGCACCGAAGCCAGCAGCCCCTGCTGCTCCGGTAACGAAGCCGCATGTCGCACAGCAGCGCCCGGCACAGCAGCGTCCCGGCGGCCAGCAGGCACAGCGTCCGCGCCCGTCCGACCGCTCCGGCATGGTGTTGAACACGCTGTCGCGCTCCGAAATGGATGCGCGTCGCCGTGCGCTCGAAGAAGCACAGGTCCGTGAAGTTGAGGAACGCGCACGCGCTGTCGAGGAAGCCAAGCGTCGCGCCGAGGAAGATGCCCGCCGCGCCAAGGAGCGTGAAGAATCTGCCCGTCGTCAGGCGGAAGAGGAAGCTCGCCTCAAGGCCGAGGCCGATGCCCGCCGCAAGGCCGAGGAAGAGGCTGCCAAGCGTATGCCGCAGCCGGAAGCCCGTACCGAGCGTCGCGACGATGCGCGCCCGGCACCGCAGGGCAATCGCCCGCAGCAGGCCGGTCGTCCTCAGGGCAATCGTCCGCCGCAAGGTGGCCGTCCGCAGCAGGGTGGTCCGCGCCCGGCTGCGCCAAGCCTTGCCGACGCTGCCCCAATCCCGGGCAAGCCGCTTCCGCAGAGCCAGCTTCGCAAGACTGCCGCATCTGACGATGACGACCGTCGTGGCGGTGGCCTGACTGCTGCCCGTCGCGGTGCTCCGGCCAAGCCGGAAGTTCGCGCGCCAAAAGTGGTCAAGACCGAAGATGATCGCCGTCGTGGCAAGCTGACCATCTCCAGCAATCTTGAGGATGAAGGTCGTTCGCGTTCGCTTTCGGCGATGCGTCGTCGTCAGGAAAAGTTCAAGCGTTCGCAGATGCAGGAAACACGCGAAAAGATTTCGCGTGAAGTGACCATTCCTGAAACCATTACGCTTCAGGAACTTGCACAGCGCATGACCGAACGTTCGGTCGATATCATCAAGTACCTGATGAAGCAGGGCCAGATGATGAAGCCGGGCGACGTGATCGATGCCGATATGGCGCAACTCATTGCTGAAGAATTCGGCCATACCGTCAAGCGCGTTGCGGAATCGGACGTTGAAGAAGGCATCTTCGGTGTTGCCGACAACGAGGCTGCGCTGGTTTCCCGTCCTCCGGTCGTGACCATTATGGGGCACGTTGATCACGGCAAGACCTCGCTGCTTGATGCGATCCGTCACGCCAATGTTGTTTCGGGCGAAGCCGGTGGCATCACCCAGCATATCGGTGCTTATCAGGTCGAGCAGAATGGCCAGAAGATCACCTTCATCGATACGCCGGGCCACGCTGCCTTTACTGCAATGCGTGCCCGTGGTGCGCAGGCGACCGACATTGCCATCCTCGTGGTGGCTGCCGATGACAGCGTGATGCCTCAGACGATTGAATCGATCAATCATGCCAAGGCGGCAGGTGTTCCGATCATCGTGGCGATCAACAAGATCGACAAGCCGGCTGCCGATCCGCAGAAGGTTCGTACTGCTCTGTTGCAGCATGACGTCTTTGTGGAATCGATGGGCGGTGAAGTTCTCGACGTCGAAGTGTCGGCCAAGAACAAGCTCAACCTCGACAAACTGCTTGAAGCAATTCTGTTGCAGGCTGAAATTCTTGATCTCAAGGCTGATCCGTCGCGTACGGCTGAAGGTGTTGTCGTCGAAGCCCAGCTCGATCGTGGCCGTGGTTCGGTTGCAACCGTTCTGGTTCAGACGGGTACGCTGCATCCGGGTGACATCCTCGTCGCCGGTAGCGAATGGGGCCGCGTGCGCGCACTGGTCAACGACCGTGGCGAGCATGTGAAGGAAGCCGGTCCTGCGATGCCGGTGGAAGTCCTTGGCCTTCAGGGCACGCCGCAGGCCGGTGACCGCTTTGCCGTGGTTGCCAACGAAGCCAAGGCGCGCGAAATTGCCGAGTACCGTCAGCGTCTGGCACGCGACAAGGCTGTAGCCCGCCAGTCCGGTGCGCGTGGTTCGCTCGAGCAGATGATGAACCAGCTCCAGGTGTCGGGCACGAAGGAATTCCCACTCGTCATCAAGGGCGACGTGCAGGGTTCTATCGAAGCCATCACCAATGCACTGGACAAGCTCGGCACCGACGAAGTGCGTGCACGTATCGTGCATTCGGGCGCCGGTGGTATCACGGAAAGCGACGTGTCGCTGGCTGAAGCCTCCAACGCTGCGATCATCGGCTTCAACGTCCGCGCCAACAAGCAGGCACGTGACGCAGCTGATCAGCAGGGCATCGAAATCCGCTACTACAACATCATCTATGATTTGATCGATGACGTTAAGGCAGCGATGTCGGGTCTCCTGTCGCCGGAACGCCGCGAAACCTTCCTCGGCAATGCCGAGATTCTCGAAGTCTTCAACATCACCAAGGTCGGCAAGGTTGCCGGTTGCCGTGTCACCGAAGGCAAGGTCGAGCGTGGTGCAGGCGTCCGCCTCATCCGCGACAACGTGGTTATTCACGAAGGCAAGCTCAAGACGCTCAAGCGCTTCAAGGACGAAGTGTCGGAAGTTCCGGCCGGTCAGGAATGCGGTATGGCGTTCGAGAACTACGACGACATTCGCGCAGGCGACGTTATCGAAGCCTTCCGCGTCGAACACGTTTCGCGCACGCTTTAAGTACTATCCCGCCGGGCTGCCGAGAGGTGGCCCGGCTTTTCATTATCCGGTCCAGAGGGTCTGACTCCCAGCTGGATTGTGGTAAGTTGCGTATTATTACGCCTGCCAATTTGTAGTCATGTTGTCGGACAGTCCTTCGCGGCTGGATGCCGATTGGCGGCTGTTTATCGAGGATATAGCCATGGCACGTTCTCCAGATCCAAAAGGCTCAGGCGGCCTTTCCCAGCGCCAGCTTCGCGTGGGCGAGCAGGTGCGCCACGCATTGGCGCAGGTGCTTCAACGCGGTGAAATTCGCGACGATCTTATCGCCCACACCGTGATTTCCGTCTCGGAAGTGCGGATGTCGCCCGATCTCAAGATTGCGACCTGTTTCATCACCCCGCTTGGTAACGCCGACACGCAAGCGGTTATCAAGGCGCTGGCTGCAAACGCAAAGTTCATTCGTGGTCGCATGGCGCCAAGCCTCAGCCAGATGAAATACATGCCGGAATTCCGCTTCCGGGCCGATACGAGCTTTGACAATTTTTCCAAGATCGATGCACTGCTCCGCTCGCCGGAAGTCGCCCGCGATCTTGGGCATGACGATGAAGAAGACCGGGAGGCAGACAAGGCTTCCCGCAATGGAGACGAATAAAGCATGGCAAGACGGGGCAAGAAAAAAGGTCGTCCGATATCCGGCTGGGTTATTTTCGATAAGCCGAAAGGGATGGGATCGACCGAGGCGGTCTCGAAGATCAAGTGGCTGTTCAACGCCGAAAAAGCCGGTCATGCCGGTACGCTTGATCCGCTTGCTTCCGGCATGTTGCCCATAGCGCTGGGTGAGGCCACCAAAACCGTGCCTTATGTCATGGATGGAACCAAGATCTACCGTTTCACGGTAAGCTGGGGCGAGGAACGCTCAACGGACGATCTGGAAGGTGTTGCCACCAAGACCTCGGATAATCGCCCGTCGCGCGCCGATGTCGAGGCATTGCTGCCGAACTACACCGGTGTCATTTCGCAGGTTCCACCGCAGTTTTCCGCCATCAAGATCGATGGCGAGCGCGCTTACGATCTTGCCCGCGAAGGCGAGACGGTCGAGATACCTTCCCGTGAAGTCGAGATTGACCGTCTGGAGATCGTTGGTATTCCGGATGCTGATCGCACCGAGTTCGAGGTCGAATGCTCCAAGGGCACCTATGTGCGCTCTCTCGCACGCGATATGGGCCGGGATCTCGGTTGCTACGGACACATTTCAGAGCTGCGCCGCATCGAAGTTGCGCCGTTCACGGAAGAAGACGCTGTAACACTGGCAGAACTTGAACAGGCTTGGCCGCCGCTTCCGCCCAAGGATGAGGATGGCAATGTCGTCGAACCCGCTCCGCGTCGCGACTTTTCGGCGATTGATGCATTGGTCATCGATACGGGAGCTGCTCTCGATTGTCTGCCGCAGGTGCCGCTTACCGACGATCAGGCGCAACGCGTGCGTCTTGGCAATCCGGTGATCCTGCGCGGACGCGATGCGCCTCTGGAAGCAGACGAAGCCTGTGTCACGACACGCGGAAAACTGCTCGCCATCGGTTACATCGAGCATGGACAGTTCAAACCGAAGCGCGTTTTCACAACGGGCTGACGTTTCGTCAGAAGATCGCGATAAGGCGGCAAATTGAATTGAGACTGGCGTTCCCGCCAATTTTGCACTATATGCCCCTTCATCGATCATGCGTAAAAGCATGTCAGATCGTGTAAATGGCCCGCGCTGGACGACATCCCGGCCCGGGCGTCTGGTTTTCCTCTCATCTAGAAAGGGTGTTACGATGTCGATTACTGCTGAGCGCAAGCAAGCACTTATCAAGGAATACGCCACCAAGGAAGGCGACACCGGTTCTCCTGAAGTACAGGTTGCCGTTCTTTCCGAGCGTATCGCCAACCTCACCGAACACTTCAAGGGCCACAAGAATGACAATCATTCGCGTCGCGGCCTCCTGAAGCTGGTTTCGCAGCGTCGTCGCCTTCTTGACTACGTCAAGGGCATCGACCAGGCACGTTACCAGGCGCTGATCGGCCGTCTCGGCCTGCGCCGCTAACGGTAAAATCGGGCGACGTCTCAAAACGTCGCCCATTTGATTTATTCGGCATTTTGTCGTGCGGATAGCCGCTTACAGATAAAATGCGACACTTGAGCATGTCTCCCAAAAGTGGGAACCGGTTTTGGGACGAAGACATGCGTAAAACCAAACAGATAGAGCGGAAGCGCGAACATATGTGAGCGCATCCGCTCTATCGGGCGAATGCCCGCTGGCATGAAACGACGCACCGGGTGCATTCCGTCATGCCGATGAAGAGCCAAAAGGCTCATGACCTGGACCAGTCATGGGGCAGGATTGCAGGCAGTTCGTGTCAGAGGATATTCGGGAGCGAATGTTCTGACACATAACGAACTTCCCGTTGTCTTGCCCGTGGCCCGTCCGCCAACCGAGGCGATGCCTTCAGGCGCTTTTGCGCGGCATCACCACATGAGGACAAGATATGTTCAATACCCATAAAGTAGAAATCGAATGGGGCGGTCGTCCGCTTACGCTCGAAACCGGCAAGATCGCACGTCAGGCTGACGGTGCAGTTCTCGCAACCTATGGCGAAACCGTTGTCTTGGCGACTGTCGTTTCTGCCAAGGAGCCGAAGCCGGGCCAGGATTTCTTCCCGCTCACTGTCAACTATCAGGAAAAGACCTATGCCGCTGGCAAGATCCCTGGTGGTTACTTCAAGCGTGAAGGCCGTCCGAGCGAAAACGAAACCCTCGTTTCGCGTCTGATCGACCGTCCGATCCGCCCGCTCTTCGTTGATGGCTACAAGAATGACACGCAGGTTGTTCTGACTGTTGTTCAGCACGACCTCGAAAACAACCCCGACGTTCTGTCGATGGTTGCAGCTTCCGCAGCACTGACCATTTCCGGCGTTCCTTTCATGGGTCCGATCGGCGGCGCGCGCGTTGGCTACATCAACGGCGAATACGTCCTGAACCCGAATATCGACGAAATGCCGGAATCGAAGCTCGATCTGGTTGTTGCCGGTACTGCCGACGCAGTGCTGATGGTCGAATCGGAAGCGCAGGAACTTTCCGAAGAGGTTATGCTCGGCGCCGTTGTTTTCGGCCAGAAGGGCTTCCAGCCGGTAATCGACGCGATCATCAAGCTCGCTGAAGTTGCTGCCAAGGAACCACGTGATTTCCAGCCGGAAGATCTGTCGGATCTCGAAGCCAAGGTGCTCGCCGTTATCGAAAACGACCTGCGCGACGCTTACAAGATCACCGAAAAGCAGGCCCGTTACGTTGCTGTTGACGCTGCAAAAGCCAAGGCGAAGGCTCACTTCTTCCCGGAAGGCGTTGAAGAGCCGGAAATGTCGCCTGAGCAGTTCGCGACCATTTTCAAGCATCTGCAGGCCAAGATTGTTCGCCGGAACATTCTGGACACCGGCAGCCGCATTGACGGCCGCGATCTGAAGACCGTTCGTGCAATCGTTTCGGAAGTTGGCCTTCTGCCGCGCACCCACGGTTCGGCGCTGTTCACCCGTGGCGAAACGCAGGCCATCGTTGTTGCCACGCTCGGCACCGGCGAAGACGAGCAGATGATCGATGCCCTGACCGGCACCTACAAAGAATCCTTCATGCTGCATTACAACTTCCCGCCATACTCGGTCGGTGAAACCGGTCGTATGGGTTCGCCAGGCCGTCGTGAAGTTGGTCATGGCAAGCTCGCATGGCGCGCCATCCACCCGATGCTGCCTGCTGCCGACCAGTTCCCTTACACGATCCGTTCGGTTTCCGAGATCACCGAATCCAACGGTTCGTCCTCGATGGCGACTGTTTGCGGCACCTCGCTGGCTCTGATGGACGCAGGCGTTCCGCTCGCACGTCCGGTTGCCGGTATCGCCATGGGCCTGATCAAGGAAGGCGACCGTTATGCTGTCCTGTCCGACATCCTCGGCGACGAAGATCACCTCGGCGACATGGACTTCAAGGTAGCCGGTACTGACAACGGCATCACCGCACTTCAGATGGACATCAAGATCGACGGTATCACCGAAGAGATCATGAAGGTCGCTCTGGAGCAGGCCAAGGGCGGTCGCGTCCACATTCTCGGCGAAATGGCGAAGGCTCTGTCCACGTCGCGTGACGAACTCGGCGAATTCGCTCCGCGCATCGAAGTGATGAACATTCCGACCGACAAGATCCGTGACGTTATCGGTTCGGGCGGCAAGGTTATCCGCGAAATCGTGGAAAAGACCGGCGCCAAGATCAACATCGAAGACGACGGTACGGTCAAGATCGCTTCGTCGAACGGTAAGGAAATCGAAGCCGCCAAGAAGTGGATTCACTCGATTGTTGCCGAACCGGAAGTTGGCGAAATCTACGAAGGTACGGTCGTCAAGACCGCTGACTTTGGCGCTTTCGTAAACTTCTTTGGTCCACGTGACGGTCTGGTTCACATTTCGCAGCTGGCTTCCGACCGCGTTGCCAAGACCACTGATGTGGTCAAGGAAGGTCAGAAGGTCTGGGTCAAGCTCATGGGCTTTGACGAACGTGGCAAGGTTCGCCTGTCGATGAAGGTTGTCGATCAGGAAACCGGCAAGGAAGTTGTTGCTGAAAAGAAGGCAGAAGCCGACGCTGAATAAGCGTTTCTGCTACTGTAAATCAATCGAAAGCGCGCTCTTGTGGCGCGCTTTTTTGTTGCATGGGAATCAATTCAAGACCATGGATGAGCCATGATTACACCGGCACAACAAACTCTCTTTCTCCCCTTCGATCAGGACATTCTGGATATGCCCGAAGAGGGGCAATCCTTTCTTGCGTGTGGTCTTTCTGCGGATCGGCGTCTTGAGGACGAATGGAAACAGGCGCTGACCTTCCTGCAGCCCTGGCGCCCCGATTGGCTGGTGCTGGAAAAGGAGGGCTTCAGGACAGTTCCCAGATTGGGCGAGGAGAAGCGTTTTTCCGGCGGGCTACTGCTGCTCGGAAAACATCGCGGGCGCAATGAGGCGTGGTTTGCGGAGCTTCTGGCGCGTGTTGAGCCGGGTGGATGGATTGCCGTGTCAGGCGACAAGAAGCTCGGCATTGACAGTTTTCGAAAATGGGCCAGCAATATCGCCGAGATCAGCGACCGCATGTCGAAGAACCATGCCGTGGCGTTCTGGCTCAGGCGACCAGCCGACCTCACCGATGAATTCATCGCGGCTCTGAAGCCGCTTGCGACCGATATTGACGATGTGTTCCGCACAGAACCCGGCATGTTCTCGCACGGTGTTATCGATAAGGGTTCGGCGCTGCTCGTGCCGCATATGGAAAAGATTGTTTTCGGTAACGTCGCCGATCTTGGCGCCGGTTGGGGCTATCTTGCGGCGCAATGCTTGAAGTTTGCGGATCGCATCAAGTCTATCGATCTCTATGAAGCCGATTATGAGGCGCTGGATGCGGCGCGCGGCAATCTGGAGCGGCTTGGTGCATCAGTGCCGATCAGCTTCAACTGGTTCGATGTGACGAGTGAAAAGATGGCAGGCATCTACGACACCGTGATTATGAACCCACCGTTCCATGAGGGGCGGGTGACGGATGTTTCGCTTGGTCAGGCGTTCATTGCCGCTGCCGCGTCACGCCTGAAGCCGGGCGGGCGTCTGCTTATGGTCGCAAACCGGCAATTGCCTTATGAGACGACGCTCAAAGGACTGTTCAAGAATGTGACTCTTCTCGAAGAGGCGAACGGTTTCAAAATCTTCGATGCGAAGAAATAAATAAAAAGGCCGCCCAGAAGGCGGCCTTTTTACAAGATGGCTTGGCTTATTCACCGCGCTCCGCGTCAGAGCTTTTCAGCTCTTCAAGCGTCGGCATGGAGACGATGTTGTAGCCGGAATCCACATAATGGACTTCACCGGTGACACCGCTCGAGAGATCAGACAGCAGATAGACCGCCGATTTGCCGACATCATCGATGTCGACGGTACGGCGCAGCGGCGAGTTACGGCGCTGATAGCTGAAGATTGCGCGGGCGTCGCCAATACCGGCACCGGCAAGCGTGCGCACCGGACCGGCCGAAATGGCGTTGACGCGGATGCCCTGCGGGCCGTAATCGGCAGCAAGATAACGCACCATGGCTTCAAGCGCGGCCTTGGCAACGCCCATGACGTTATAGTTCGGGATGGTGCGCGTGGAACCGCCATAGGTCAGCGTCAGGATCGAGCCGCCGTCCTTCATGAGTTTTTCAGCGCGCTGTGCCATTTCCGTGAAGGAGTAGGCGGAAATCACCATTGTGCGGCTGAAATTTTCGCGCGTGGTGACGTCTGCGTAGCGACCCTTCAGTTCGGTCTTGTCGGAGAAGCCGATGGCGTGAACGATGAAATCGAGCTTGCCCCACTTCTTTTCGACTTCGGCAAAGACCGCATCGACCGACTCGATATCTTCAACATCGCAAGGCAGTACGAAATCAGAGCCGACCTGTTCGGCCAGCGGCTTTACGCGCTTGCCGAGTGCATCACCTTGATAGGTGAAGGCCAGTTCGGCGCCCTGTGCTGCGAGTTGCTTTGAAATTCCCCAAGCGAGTGAGTGATTATTCGCGACCCCCATGATGAGGCCGCGTTTGCCTTTCATCAAACCTTCCATATTTTCCCTCTCCCTCAGCCCTGATAGCGCTGGAAAACCAGCGTCGCATTGGTGCCACCAAATCCGAAGGAGTTGGAGAGCACGGTATTGAGCTGAGCGTTGTCAATGCGCTTGCGAACGATAGGCATGTCCGCGAAGGCAGGGTCCAGTTCTTCGATATGTGCGCTTTCGCAAATGAAATTGTTGTGCATCATCAGAAGCGAGTAGATCGCTTCCTGCACACCGGTTGCACCGAGCGAGTGGCCGGTCAGCGACTTGGTCGCAGCAATCGGTGGGCAGGCGTCGCCTGAGCCGAAGACCTGACGGATCGCATCGATTTCCGGGGCGTCGCCAGCTGGCGTCGAGGTGGCGTGTGGATTGATATAGTCGATTTTGCCCTTGACGGTCGAAAGGGCCATCTTCATGCAGCGGATCGCGCCTTCGCCGGACGGGGCGACCATGTCGTAACCGTCGGACGTCGCGCCATAGCCGACGATTTCGCCGTAAATCTTGGCGCCGCGGGCCAGTGCGGTTTCGAGGTCTTCCAGCACCAGCACGCCAGCACCGCCAGCAATGACGAAGCCGTCGCGGTTCTTGTCATAGGCACGCGATGCAGTGGATGGCGTGTCGTTATACTTGCTCGACATGGCGCCCATGGCGTCGAACAGGACCGAAAGCGTCCAGTCGAGGTCTTCGCAGCCGCCTGCGAACATGCGGTCCTGCTTGCCATACTGGATCATTTCGAACGCATTGCCGATGCAATGGTTGGAAGTCGCGCAGGCCGAAGAAATCGAATAGTTGATGCCCTTGATCTTGAAGAAGGTCGCAAGCGTCGCGGAAGCCGTCGAGCTCATGGCTTTTGGCACGGCAAACGGGCCGACGCGCTTTGGGCCTTTTTCGCGGGTGATGTCGGCAGAATCGACGATGGTGCGGGTCGATGGACCGCCGGAACCCATGATGATGCCGGTGCGGTCGTTGGAGACCTCCTCTTCGGAAAGCCCCGCATCCGCAATGGCCTGATCCATCGCAATATGGTTCCAGGCCGTGCCACGGCCATGGAAGCGCATCGCGCGACGATCGACCAGTGCTTCGACGTCGATATTCGGAGCGCCGTGCACCTGACAACGGAAGCCGAGCTCGGCATATTCCTCAGCGCGGGAGATGCCGGACTTTGCTTCACGCAGCGAAGCAGTGACCTCTTCGGTGTTGTTACCAATCGAGGATACGATCCCCATACCCGTTACGACCACACGCCGCATCGCGTTCTCCTTTACACCTGATCCGTGAGCGACGTGTCCGTCATGCGGACTGCCGCCTGTTCGCGGTTACATAGGTGCGATCTTCGCATGTTTTGAGCGCGGCCGCATGAAAACTGTTCACTTTTTTGCAGTCGCGCTCGTGGATGATGGTGATTGAGGTGCCTTACTGGCCCTCGCTGTCCTTCGACAGGCCGACGCGCAGGTCAGACGCCCGGTAGATGGTTTCGCCATCGGCTTTCAGCCAGCCGTCAGCCGTGCCGAGCACAAGGCGGCCACGCATGACGCGCTTGAAATCGATGCCATATTCGAGAAGCTTGGTATGCGGACGCACCATGCCCTTGAACTTCACTTCACCGGTGGAGAGAGCCATGCCGCGACCCGGCTCGCCGAGCCAGCCGAGGAAGAAACCGGTCAGCTGCCACATGCCATCAAGACCGAGGCAGCCCGGCATGATCGGATTGCCCATGAAATGACACGGGAAATACCAGTCATCGGGGCGCACATCATACTCGGCGCGGATATAGCCCTTGTCGAACTCACCACCGGTTTCGGAAATATCGGTGATGCGATGGACCATCAGCATCGGAGGCAGGGGAAGCTGAGCATTGCCGGGGCCGAACATCTCGCCGCGTGCGCAGGCCAGGAGTTCTTCATACCCATAGCTTGATTTCTGTTCTGCCATTACGCCTCCCTTGAGGTTCATTCTGTATCGACCGGCAATCCGGCCCGGTTGTAGGTTTCACCGGAACATCCCTACCACAGACTGTTTCCGGCAGTAAAATCATGCATTGAGTTATTTGGGGGTTTATCCGAAAAACCGGCCAATTCCCAAGCCTATTGATACTTATTTCGCAACGGCATATATCAATGTCAGTATGCAATGGGCAACAGCCCGTTTGACGATTGATGATTTTGCAACAAGCTTGTGACGGAACCAACGGTGAATATGCAGTCTTCACATACCCACTCGACGGTCTCGATGGAAGAGCAGCTCCGCCGCGCGGGCCTGCGTCCGACGCGGCAGCGCGTTGCGCTTGCGAGCCTGATCTTCGCCCAGGGCGATCGCCATCTGTCTGCAGAAGACCTGCACGAAGAGGCCGTGATGGCCGACGTGCCGGTGTCTCTGGCGACGGTCTACAACACGCTGCACCAGTTCACGGAAGCCGGTATGCTGCGTATCATCGCGGTTGAAGGCTCGAAGACCTATTTCGATACGAATATCTCGGATCACCAGCATTTCTTCCTCGAAGGGGAAAATGTCGTGTTCGATATTCCACACGGCGAAAGAGGCCAGCCTACGGTTGCCAACATGCCGGATGCGCCGCATGGCATGGAAATCGTGAACGTGGATATTATCGTTCGCCTGCGCCGCAAGAGCCAGTAACGAGCGCTCCTTTTAGTTGGACATGAAAAGAAAGCGGCCATGGCCGCTTTTTTGTTGCCTATTGGACCGTATGGGGCTGAAAAGGGATAAAGTTCTGCACCCCCGGCTGAATCGCCTCCCAAGCCTGGCCGGAGCACATTCGAAGGAGATATCATGCGTAAGCTACTTGTCGCCGCGACCATTCTCGCCGTGTTCACCGCTGGCAGCGCCTTTGCAAAGACCATCCGGATCGGAGTGACGCCGGGGCCGCACGCCCAGATCATGGAAAAGGTGAAGGAAGTCGCCGAGAAGAACGGTCTTGAAATCGATATTCAGGAATTCTCGGATTATGTCATCCCGAACATGGCGCTTGCGGATGGCGCACTGGAAGCCAACTCCTTCCAGCATAAGCCCTATCTCGACAATCAGGTTGCCGATCGCGGCTTCGACATTGTGAGCGTTGCCGAGACGGTCAACTTTCCGATGGGGCTGTATTCAAAGAAGCTGAAGAATATTTCGGAGTTGGCCGACGGCGCGACAATTGCGATCCCCAATGATCCGACCAATGGTGGTCGCGCTTTGCTGGTTCTTGCTGAAAACGGCATCATCAAAATCGACCCGGCCAAGGGGCTGAAGGTCAGTGCCCTCGATATCGTTGAAAACCCGAAGAACCTCAAATTCGTTGAACTCGATGCGGCACAGCTTCCGCGTTCGATGGAAGACGTCGATGCGGCCGTCATCAACACCAACTATGCCATGGAAGCTGGCTTGAACCCGGCAACCGATCCGCTGGTGCGGGAAGGCGAGAAAGCGCCTTACGTCAATATTCTCGTCGTTCGCACCGCCGATAAGGATGCCGACTGGGTGAAAACCCTGATCTCATCCTACCACAGCGATGAAATGAAGGAATTCATCGCCACAACGTTCAAGGGATCGGTGGCGCCTGCCTGGTGATATTCCGAGGTGGAGGCGGGGCGATTTTTCGCCCCGCTCGCTTATCAGCCTTTCAGTTCCATCAGGATGTTGCGAAAGGGAAGGCCTTCATCGTCTTCCGATCGCTGACTGGTTATCTTGAAGCCGAGACGGCTGTAGAAACGACATGCCCGCTCATTGTCGGCATAAACTTCAAGCGATAGCTCGCCTTTCAATGCCAATGCATGGCGGATCAGAATTCGCCCTGTTCCGCAGCCTTGAACGTCAGGATCGACAAACAGCCCGCCGATAAAACTATCGAGCAGGCCGATAAAGCCAATGGGCCTGTCATTGATCGTGGCAACCCATGTTTCTGCCTTCTCGAGATAGACGTCTTCGATGAGTTTGCGCTGGTCTTGAAGCCGATCTCCTCCGAGAAAGGAATGGGCCTCCAAGGAGGCGCGATACCAGATGGACGACAGGGATGGCTTGTCCGATGCCTGATAGGCGCGGATTATCACGTCATGATTTTTCATGGTCTTCCAGAGTTTTGAGTATGCACAAGAGTTCCGCCGTACGGGCAGGTTCAAATCCGTTAAAACGGTCGCGATGAACGTCTGCGCATAAAACTCCTTTGAAACTCAATTCAGAGCGCACTTCGATCTGATTGAATGAGATCGACGCTCTGATCGCAGTATCGGTTCGTGTCTGGCGAAGTCAAGCTTGCCCGGTTCTCTTATCCCACTCCGTGAGACCGAAGTCAGTCGAAGACTTCGCCCGGATAAACACCCCACAGGTCCGATTGCTTGATCCAGCCGCGTACGCCGCCCATGTCCACCCGACACCATTGACCGGTGCACTCACGCACGGTGCCGACTACACCCGGTTCGATTTCGGCAGCAAGTCCCGATGTGTCGGCGGCATCGCGGCGCATATTGATCATCGAACCCTGATTGTTCTTGAGCCAGGGGGCTGTGATGGCAGTTCGCTTTCCGGAAAGCAGCGACTGGTAGACCCAGCCTTCCGTGCCGTCCGCATCGCGGATACGACGCCAGTTGTCATATTCCTGGATGATCTCGACCGGCAGTCCCGCCTTCATGAAAAGCCATGAAACCGCATAGTCGCGCCCCGGTCCGATGCGCAGATTGACGCGTGCGGGTTTAAGGCTGACGAAACGTGGCACGGGAAGTCCGCTTGCGCCGACAGTCGTGCCCGCGGGCTCTGCGGCCCGTGCGGCATGCCTGTGTGAAGCACCAAGCGGCGCCAGAATGAGAAAAAATGCCAGAAAGCCAAGCATGGCTATCCAAAAGCGTTGCGAAAGTACTCTGTACAAACTGCGACCTCTCGCCGTCCTGTCACGACAGCACGGTAGTAGCTTCAGCAGTTTAAGGGGGCTGCGAGGCGACGTTGCCGTCCTGTTTTCAGATCGCACATCCGTCTGTATGAAACAGATCGAAAGCGACCTAATTGTTTGATTTTAAATGTATCTTTTCAGAAAATCGATGTGGATTTTCCAAGAGACACCTGAAGTTTCCGGTTTTTCTTTGTCTTTGCCGCTTCGCCTTGATAGAGATGTTCAGCCGAAGCAATATCCCATATTGCACCGCCTTGGTTAAGGAGGTCTCAACATGAAGCTTCGGTTAACGCATTTTCGGGAAAAGTGGGAGTCGGTTTTCCGCTGGAAATGTGCAGGAAATTTCTTGGAGCGTGCCCTGCCAGTTGGTTACAATACGGGCTGTTCCGGGGGCTTTGCTCAACGATGGGGTGGAGATGTCGAACAAGAAGAAACCGCTGGTCGTTCTTACGCGAAAATTGCCGGACCCAGTGGAAACCCGAATGCGGGAACTGTTTGATGCGCGTCTGAATATAGACGACCACCGCATGAATCAGCCGGAAATCATCGCTGCGATGAAGGAAGCGGACGTTCTGGTGCCTTGCATCACAGATGTCATCGATGCAGCTGCGATCGAACAGGCGGGGCCCAATCTCAAGCTCATCGCAAATTTCGGCAATGGCGTGGATAATATCGACGTCGCGGCCGCCGCAAAGCGTGGAATTACCGTCACCAATACGCCGAATGTCCTGACCGAAGACACGGCGGATATGACCCTGGCACTTTTGCTTTCCGTGCCTAGACGTTTGGTGGAAGGTGCCAATGTGCTGGGCGAGCGCCACGGACAATGGCCAGGCTGGTCTCCGACCTGGATGCTCGGACGGCGCATCTGGGGCAAGCGCCTCGGGATCGTCGGCATGGGACGCATCGGCACGGCTGTCGCCCGCCGCGCCAAGGCTTTCGGGCTTTCCATTCACTATCACAACCGCAAGCGCGTCAATCCCGAAGTCGAGGAAGAACTGGAAGCGACCTATTGGGATAGCCTCGACCAGATGCTGGCCCGGATGGATATCATCTCGGTCAACTGCCCTTCGACGCCTGCCACATTCCATCTGCTGTCCGCACGCCGCATCGCGCTGATGCAACCGACTGCCTATATGGTCAACACAGCACGCGGCCAGATCATTGACGAAAATGCCCTGATCGAGCTGATCGAACAAGGCAAGCTTGCCGGGGCGGGGCTGGATGTTTTCGAGAACGAGCCGGCGGTCAATCCGCGGCTGCTGGCGCTTGCCGAAAAGGGCAAGGTCGTCCTGCTGCCGCATATGGGATCGGCCACCATGGAAGGCCGCATCGATATGGGCGACAAAGTCATCATCAATATCAAGGCTTTTGTCGACGGGCACCGCCCGCCCGATCGCGTATTGCCGAATCGGGTTTAATTTTTCCGGCTCGCGGTCTTCGTTTCTTCGGCGTTTTTGCCGTCAATGAAACGAAGCACCGTATGCGCATAGAGACGCGGATTTTCGACCGGGACGCCGTGCCCGGCATCGGGCAGAATGATCAATTCAGCACCCGGTATCTGGCTGGCGATGAACTCCGTATGTTCGCGTGTGATGGCCGTGTCGCGGTCTCCGATCACAATCGCCGTGCGCACGCTGATGCCGGACAAGTCCTCGTCCGTAAAGTTCGGCTCGTTCGCCCACAGCGCGTGGATTTCCTTGTCGATGCTCTCATAGTGGCGCAGTTCCGGTATCGGTTTTCCTTCGGCGCGGGCCTCGGCATAACCGGTATTACCGTCAGGCGTGACGTTTGCCGCCTGCGCAAACAGGCTTGTCAGCCGTTCGGGATAGCGCATGGCGATGTCGAGGCCGATAATGCCGCCATCGCTCCAGCCGACTAGATCGACCTTGTCGATGTGGAGAAAGTCGAGCAGCGCCACATAGTCGTCGGCCATCAGTCCATAGGTGATCGGATCATCGGTGCGGGTGGAGCGTCCCTGTCCGCGACTGTCGGCAACGATTACGGTGTGGTCGCGCGCAAGGATCGGAAGCTGTGCATCCCATACATGCTGGTCGGACAGGCCGCCAGGAATAAGCAGGATTGGCGAGCCTTCGCCGACGATCCGGTAATACATTTCTATGCCGTTGACTTCGGCAAAGGCGGCAGGCGACGCGGGAATGGTCATGCGTGCAATTCTCTCAGGTGAAACGGGGGATGGAAAAGACAAAACAAAGCCGATCAGCAAAGCGGCTATCGTCAATGTGGTCTTTCCCTTCATGGATCCCCGATCTCATTTTCAGGGTCTGCGGATAAGCGTCGGCAGATCGTAGAGATAGGCAATGCGCTTGATGGCGTCCTGCAGCGGTTCCAGCGTGACGGTCATCGTATGACCGCTCGCATGGATCAGCATGTCAGGCGAGGCACAGATGGCGACATGGCCCTTCCAGAAAACCAGATCGCCGCGCTTCAAATTCGAATAGGTCGCATCGGGTTCGATGATTTCGCCGAGCGTATCCTGCTGCATGTCGGAATCACGCAGAACCTTGCGGCCTGTCACCCACATGCACAATTGCACAAGGCCGGAGCAGTCGATGCCGAAGCCCGATGTGCCGCCCCACAGATAAGGCGTATGAAGAAGGGTTTCGGCGACCGCCACATAGTCGGCTGCATGTTCACCGACTGGCGCAAGGTGGCTTGCGATCAGCGCCTCGCCGCTTTCCAGCAGTGCATATTTCGTACCGCGTGTTTCGGCTGCGCCGACGATGCGCACGCGAGAGCCGAGCGACAGTGCCTTGGTGTGCGGGAAACGCAGATCAGAGCCGGGATAGACGAAAGTACGCGGCACAATGACCAGATGTGTTTCGGCGCCAGCAGTCTGCTCCAGCGCGGCAGAGGAGACATAACCCGTATAGCCGTCGCGTTCTGCCTGGACCCACGACCAGCCGTCCATTTCCTCGAAGACACGAACGGGATCGCCGAAAATCATCTGTGTCTGCGGACCGCTATCCATACGCGGTTCGGCGCGCAGATCGACAACGGATGCGGAAACCTGCATTGGTGCTCCGGCGGTAAAACGCGCCGCTTCCACCTGACCGGTCAGCCGTTCGTCGGCGAGGTCGGGGCGATAAGCGTTGAGGCGGCGGTCGAGCATGGTCAAAGTGGTAACTCCCTGGCTTTGGCGATCACCAGATCGCCCAGTCTTTCAACATAAAGTGCACCGGCGACCGTCCTCTTTACTAGCACATTTCGCCGGTCTTTTTCATCACGATGCCGGGAGACGAGTTCAAGCGCGCCCATCGTGTCGAGCGCGCGGGTAATCACCGGCTTGGTGACATTCAGTTTTGCTGCAAGTCCCCGCACGGTATGCGGCGGGGGCTCCAGATAGATGGTCAGGAGAATGGCTGCCTGTCGCGTGGTGAGATCGGGCATCTCATCACGTACCTGTTCCAGCGACAGGGTTCTCAGCAATGTCAGCGCCTGCAACGGCTTCAGCTCAATTGGCATCCGGTTCCACCCAAATGGGGATTGTTTCGGAACCGTTTTATTCAATCCGTTTTCGGCGTTGCAGGCAAGTGGATTCAGCGCGCCGGGTAACGCTCCTTCAAAAGTTGGTAAAGAGCGCGAATGGCTTGCGCTTCGCCGCCGACCGGGGAAGCGGGTTTTTCGACCGGCACCCAACCGAAAATGTCGAAATGCGCCCATGCTTGAGCTTTTTCGACAAATTTGCTGAGGAAGAGCGCAGCCGTGACCGATCCGGCAAAGCCGTCGGTGGTGACATTGTTGATGTCGGCGATCCGTGAGGACAGTTTCTGCGCATAGGGCTTCCAGAGCGGCATGCGCCATAGCGGGTCTGCTGTGGAATCCGCGCTTTGCGCGATGGAAGCAGCAAGTCCGTCATCATGCGTGTAGAATGGCGGCAGGTCGGGACCGAGCGCGACACGTGCCGCGCCCGTCAGCGTTGCCATGTCGATCAGGAGTGCAGGTTCTTCCTCGTCGGCAAGCGCAAGCGCGTCGGCAAGAACCAGTCGGCCTTCGGCATCGGTATTGCCGATTTCGACGGTTAAGCCCTTGCGGCTTTGCAACACGTCACCCGGACGGAAGGCATTACCGGCAATCGAATTCTCCACCGCCGGGATCAATACACGCAGCCGCACCGGCAGTTGCGCGTCCATGATCATGGAGGCGAGGCCCAGCACATTGGCGGCTCCGCCCATGTCCTTCTTCATCAGCAACATGCCGCTTGCCGGTTTGATGTCGAGGCCGCCGGTATCGAAACAGACGCCCTTGCCAACCAGCGTGATTTTCGGGTCGCTTGCCTTGCCCCAGCTAAGATCGATCAGGCGTGGCGCAATAGCGCCAGCACGACCGACCGCATGGATCATCGGAAAATTCTTCTCCAGAAGCGCATCGCCTTCGGTAATGGCAATATCGGCTTTGTACTTGGACGCCAGTTCACGGGCCGCATTTTCGAGAGCATCTGGTCCCATATCGTTGGTCGGCGTGTTGATGAGATCGCGCACCAACATAACCGCAACGGCGATGCGGCGGATTTCCGCTTCGTCCACGCCATCGGGCAGAGCGAGGCGGATCGCCTTGCCATTGGCCCTGCGATAACGCGTGAAACTATAAGCGCCCATCAGGAAGCCGAGAACGGCAAGGGCCGCCTCATCGACCGCGCCTTCGATATGCCAGTCTCCTTCCGGAAGGTTGCGCGCCAGCTTTCCGGCCAGAAGCTGCGACTGGCTGCCCTTTTCCTCGCTGCCTGTTCCGAAAAGTGCACCCGACACCGATCCGCCTGCGCCGGGGAGGACGAGCACTCGTCCGGCTTCGCCGTCAAACCCGTTGGCCCCGGCCCATGCAATTGCATCGGCGGGAAGACCGGCGGTTTCCAGTCCGCCTTTCGGCGTAAACCAGATCGGGCGGCTTTGTTCGGATTTTCGGGAAAGAAGTTCGACAGACATGATGCTCTTTCTGACCAGTAAGCGATGTCCGGCAAAAAGCGCTGGCATTTTGTCGGAAGTTCATAAAACAAACAGATATCGCTCCTCCCGAAAAGTGTGAAGCGGTTTTCGGATAAGATGCGCGCTAAAACAAACAGATAGCGTGATTATTGCCGCGCGGAAACAGAAACCGCAATCGCTATATTAACCAATCATTAGGGTTAACAGATTATTGATTTAGCAGGAATTGGGCTTGAGGGTGAAAACCAGAGACTAAAGCATGTTGGATGCGCGACACGCTTTAGCAGGAGAGGCGGGATGCTGAACATCGTTCGAAAAGACGTTATCGCAACACGTCTTGGTTTCGCCTGCATTCTTTCAGCATTGGTTCTTTCCGGCTGCACATCCGTCGACCGAACCACGACCGGTTCGGTCCGCCGTGCGGCGACGGTCGCCACTTTCGATCACATGAACGACGCGCAGCTTGCTGCGATGGCCGGGCGGCTCGGGGCGCAATACGAGCGCAATCCGAAGGACCGTCAGACGGCGCTCAACTACGCCAATGTGCTGGCGCGCCTTGGCCGCAACGATCAGGCGCTTGCCGTCATGCGGGCGCTTGCCATTGTCTATCCGAAAGATCAGGCTGTTCTTTCGGCTTATGGCAAGGCGCTTGCGGGTGCAGGCCAGTTTGAAGGCGCACTTGATGCCGTTCGCCGCGCACAGAACCCGGCCTATCCCGACTGGAAACTGGTTTCCGCAGAAGGCGCCATTCTCGACCAGATGGGCAGGAAGGAAGAAGCGCGCGCGACTTATCAGAAGGCGCTGCAGCTTCAGCCGAATGAACCGTCGATCATCTCCAATATGGGGATGTCCTATCTTCTGGCAGGCGATGCACGAACTGCCGAAACCTATTTCAAGCAGGCCGCTGCCGCTCCGGGCGCCGACAGCCGCGTGCGTCAGAACCTCGCGCTGTCAGTCGGTTTGCAAGGCCGCTTTCAGGAGGCGGAAGCGATTGCCGCGCGCGAGATTTCTCCGCAACAGGCCAAGGCCAATACGGATTATCTCCGTTCCATGCTGGCCCAGCAGAACTCCTGGAACATGCTCAAGGATAAGCCGAAGGGCTGAGGCCTCTCTTAGTTTTCGTCATGTCTGAATGAACGGTTGTCAGTTGCCGCCAAACAATCCGCCCTGCGCCGAAATCTGGATGAAGGCCGGGCCGAGGATGACGATAAAGAGTACCGGCAGGAAGAAAACGATCATCGGCACGGTCAGCTTTGGCGGCAGGGCCGCAGCCTTCTTTTCAGCGTCCAGCAGACGTAAATCGCGGCTTTCCTGAGAAAGCGTGCGAAGCGCCTGCGCCACCGGGGTGCCGTAACGCTCGGCTTGAATCAGTGCCTGCGTTACGGACTTCACCGGATCCAGCCCCGTGCGATTGGCGAGGTTTTCATAGGCCTGACGGCGCTCCGGCAGGAAGGAAAGCTCGGCATTGGTCAGCATCAGTTCTTCGGCAAGCTCGACGGATTGAATACCGATTTCATCGGCCACCCGGCGAAAGGCAGCTTCCGTGGACATGCCCGATTCGACGCAGATGAGCATCAGGTCGAGCGCGTCCGGCCATGCGCGACGGATGGATTGCTTGCGCTTGGTTGCCCTGTTGGAGACGTAGAGGTTCGGCGCATAGAAACCGGCATAGCCCGCGAAAATGCAGACGAGCAAACGAACGAAGAAGGTTTGATCGGCAAGCACACCGAGCATGAAAATGTAGATGGCGGCAATCAACATGGCGCCGAAAGGCAGCACAAAGCGCAGAAACAGAAAGATGTTGAGAGGGTTTTGTCCCCGGAAGCCTGCTTGTCTGAGCGAAGCGATCGTCTTTTCGTCGGCAAGCGCGCGCTTGAGATCAAGCCTTTCGACGAATTCGCGGATGCCCTGTTTCTGCTGATGCCGCAGGCTGTTGCGGCGGTCGCTTTCTGCTGCAAGACGGGCACGCTCCCGTGAGCGAATGGCTTCGCGCTCGGTGGCGACCGATTTCATGCGTGATTTGAGTGCGCTGCCGCTCAGAACCGGCATGAGGATCGTTACTACAGTTGCAAAAACCGCAACCGTGATCAAAGCGCCGATGAGAAACTGCGGGTCGGTCAATTTTTGTGTGAGGAGAGAAAACATGTCCGGTGCCTCACATATCGAAATTGATCATATTCTTCATGATGAAGATGCCGGTCAGCATCAAAACGGCTGCAATGCCCAGGAGCATATGGCCGGTGGATGACGTGAAAAGCAGCGTCATATATTGCGGGCTCGTCAGATAGACGAGAACCATAACGATGAAAGGCAGCGCGCCGATGATCGCAGCCGAAGCCTTGGCTTCCATGGAAAGCGCATCGACTTTGGCCTTCATCTTCTTCCGGTCGCGCAGAACCTTTGAAAGATTATTGAGCGCTTCCGAGAGATTGCCGCCTGCCTGTGCCTGTATCTGGATGACGATGGCGAAGAAGTTGGTTTCCGGGCAGGGCATGGAATCGGGCATCTTGCCGACCGCTTCAGGGATTGAAAGGCCGATCTGCTGTGCCTCGACCACCTTCTTGAACTCGCTCTTGACCGGTTCAACTGCCTCACTCGCAATAAGTCTCAGACCGTCATTAAGCGGCAGTCCTGCCCGGGTTGCGCGCACAATGACATCAAGCGCGTTGGGAAATTCTTCAAGGAATTTCTTCAGCCGACGTTTGCGCTTCTGCAGCACGAACCAGCGCGGCAAACCGAAAAAACCGGCAATTGCGATACCTGGCAGGAAAAGCAGCGGCGCGCCGAAAATCAGTGCGATGAATGTTGCGAGAAACGCCGCCACGCCGGAATAGATGTAGAATTTCTGCAAAGTGAGGCTCAGCCCCGCCTGCGCCAGAAGAATGCGTAGGGGCGGATATTTCTGGTTCTTCTCGCGCTGCTTCTGCCGCGCTTCCAGATCCTTGATATTATCCTGCAACTGCTTGCGGCGCTTTTGGATGTCGGCGTTTCTGTCGCGTTCGCTACGCGTTATCGCCCGTTCTGAACCGCTGTTGCGCACGGTTTCAAAGCGCCGTGCTGCGTGGTCCTTCTTGCCGAGCTTTTCATAAAAGAGCGCATAGAACAAAGCCGCGCAGGCGACAACGGCGAGCACGATGAACATCACAATGCTGGCACCGGACCCCGTCATGTGTTTGCCCTTTCCATGCTGTCGAGCACAGAAGCAAGGCGGTTATCCTCATTATAATAGCGGGCGCGTTCCCAGAAGGCAGGTCGCCCGATGCCAGTCGAACTATGGTTGCCAAGAATACGGCCAGAGGCGTCTTCTCCCTTGATATCGTAGAGAACGAGATCCTGAGTGGTGATGACGTCGCCTTCCAGCCCCACCACTTCGGTGATGTGGGTAATGCGGCGTGTGCCGTCGCGCAGACGTGCGGCCTGAATGATGATATCGACCGAACCGACGATGATCTCGCGCACGGTCTTTTGTGGCAGCACATAGCCGCCCATGGCGATCATGGCTTCCATACGGTTGAGGCATTCACGCGGACTGTTGGCATGGATCGTGCCCATCGAACCGTCGTGGCCGGTGTTCATGGCCTGCAAAAGATCGAACACTTCGGATCCGCGCACTTCACCGACAATAATGCGTTCGGGACGCATACGCAGACAGTTCTTAACCAGATCGCGCATGGTGACTTCGCCTTCGCCTTCCAGATTGGGCGGGCGGGTTTCCAGACGCACTACGTGCGGCTGCTGCAATTGCAGTTCAGCCGAATCCTCGCAGGTGATGATGCGTTCATGCGTGTCGATATAGCGTGTCAGACAGTTCAGAAGCGTGGTTTTGCCCGAACCGGTGCCGCCGGAAATAATGACATTGCAGCGCACCCGGCTGATGATCTGCAGCAGTTCCGCCCCGGCATTCGATATGGCGCCGAATCGCACCAGCTGGTCGAGTGTCAGCTTGTCCTTGCGGAACTTGCGGATGGTCAGGGTGGGGCCGTCGAGCGACAGCGGTGGCGCGATGACGTTGACGCGCGAGCCGTCGGGCAGGCGCGCATCGCAGATCGGGCTCGATTCGTCGACCCGGCGTCCGACCTGGCTCACGATACGCTGGCAGATGTTCAGAAGCTGCTGGTTATCGCGGAAACGAATGCCGGTTTCCTGCAGCAGACCGTCCACTTCGATATAGGTGCGGCGCGAACCGTTGACCATGATATCGGCGATGTCGTCGCGAGAAAGAAGCGGCTCCAGCGGGCCGTAGCCCAGAACATCGTTGCAGATATCATCGAGCAGTTCTTCCTGCTCGGCAATCGACATGACGAAGTTCTTGATGGCGATGATGTCGTTGACGATGTCGCGGATTTCCTCACGCGCGGCATCCGGCGCCATGCGGGAAAGCTGCGACAGGTCGATCGTGTCGATGAGTGCCGAGAAGACCTGCGATTTGGTGTCGTAATAGCTTTCGGTCTTCTCGCGCCCTTGCGTACCCGTCTGGGTGTGGGATTTCGCCGGAGTACTTGGTACGGCTGCCTGCATGCGGGACGGTTGCACGACGGGCTGGGTCGGAGCAGGCGCCGCAGCGGAGCTGGCAGGTTTCGGCATAGCCGGTCGCGTTCCGCTTTCCGGCTTGTTTCCCGTATCGTTGCCTCTTCTGCCGAACATGATTTCCTGCCGTTACTTGGTCTTGCGTGCAAATTTGCCGAGAAGGCTCGAAATGCTGCTCTTTTTGCGCGGCTGCACATCGGCCCTGCCAGTCACGACATGCGCAATATGGCTGATGGCTTCGGCAATAGGACTTTCTGGATTGGTTTCTGCGATCATCCGGCCGTTGTTGGCTGCATTGCCGAAAAGCTGCGGATCGAAGTCTATAGTCGCGACAGGGTCGATGCCGAGCGGCTCGGCAAAATCTGCGAGCGCAATTTCCGGCCGTTTGGGAATGCCCATCTGGTTGAGGACGAGATGCGGTTTCACATCGTTCGGTCGCAGTTGCGCCAGCGTGTCGAGAAGGTTCTTTGTGTTGCGCAGATTGGCGAGATCGGGTGTTGCAACGATCACGACCTCATCGGCGCGCATCAATGTGGTCCGCGTCCATCCGCTCCAGCCATGTGCCACATCCAGCACAATCAGCGGAGAATTGCGTTGGGCAACATCGATCATTTCGGCAAAGGCGTCTTCGCCGAAATCGAATGTCCGCTCCAGGCTCGAAGGTGCAGCGAGGATTGAAAGGTGATCGTCATATTGAACCAGCAACCGGTCGAGATAGACCTCATCGATCCGCTCCGGCGAGAAAACGGCATCGGCGATGCCGAGCGTCGGGTCCTGATCGAAATTGATGTTTGCTGTGCCAAAGGGCAGGTCCATGTCTGCCAGCACGACATCGTGCCGAAACAGGTCGGAGATCGACCAGGCGACATTGTGGGCGATTGTCGAAGCACCAACGCCACCTTTCGCACCGATAAAGGCGATGGAACGACCCAGCGGTTCTGCACCGGGATCGAGAAAAATCGAGGAAACGATGGCCAGAATGTCTGCGAGCGAGACAGGTGCCACGATATATTCTGAAACGCCGCGCCGCAGCAATTCGCGATAAAGCCAGACCTCGTTGGAATGACCAATCACCATAACTTTTGAACCGGAATCGCATACCTCTGACAATTGCTGCAGTTCTTCTAGCAGCACATTGGGTTCGGACGCCGATTCGACAATGATCAGATTCGGCGTGGAGGCGGTCTGATAAAACTCGGTAGCCGCTGCAATGCCACCCATCATGACTTTCAGATGGGTTTTGGCCATGCGCCGGTCGCCGCCGGCGCGCTCGATTGGAATGGCGACGCTTTCGTTCACGCAGAAGGCCTGGATCGAAATGCGTGGAATGGGGCGCACATTTTCGAGCATGATCGGCGCGCGGCCCGTCTCGGGGCCTTGTTCTTCTTCCGCTGGTTCGAAAGCGAAGTTGCTCATGGCGCCCTCTTAATACTCGGCTTGCTTGCTGCGGGGTTCTTGCCAGTTGTCCGTCTGTGCCGGCGACATTTTCACGTAGCCCTGATCGCCGTTGAGACGTTCGGTCGTACGGTCCGAATCGATTGGCGACATGACGCGTGGTCCCAGAAGATCGGCCGGATTGGCGACCTGAGCGGCAAGATTGTTCTGCGAGGCACAGCCAAAATTGGCGTAATGCTTGTTTTCAGGCGTGCTGGCGAGATCGTCCGGCCAGCGACCGCACGGCGTCGTGCCCGCGGTCATCGCGTAATAGCTGATCCTGATGGGCGCTGCCGCTTCCGGGTTTTCAACGGGATAGTTTTCGATGGCGATGTTGTTTGCCTTGATGCCACCGCGCCGGAGCATAGCCGACACCTCAGTGCTTAACCGATAGGCTGCCGCCTGATTGGAGGTGCCAGAAGGCACCAGCACATAGAGCATGCCTGAGCCACCACGCCGGTAATTGGCAATAGCGCCCTGAACGATGCCACGCTGCATCGGGCTCAGCTTCTGGTCGGCTTGTGCAACCGGAATATCGGTGACCTGCTCCCGTTCCGCAATCGTGATCGGATGATTGGTACGATAATCGTCCGGCAAGGCGCCAACGGTGACATGCTGGCGGTTCGCACAACCCGCGAGAAGAGCCAGCGACAGGGCGACAAGCGCTGGTCGGGCGGAAATCCTGCAAAAGCCTCTGACTGAATATGTCATGATCTGTCCCCGCTCACTTGTAGATATAACCGACGACGCCGTTGTAGCGACCGGGCGGCAGTTTGGTTTCCATCGTGCCGTAAACGCGATTGACCTTGCCAAGGATGTATCCCGCGCCATCGCTGGCCGGATTGAGATTGTCGTCGGGTCGCGCAAGCTGCTGGCGGGCAACGGGGCGTGCCAGATAAGGTGTGACGATCACCACCAGTTCGGATTCGTTGCGGATGAAATCCTTGCTGCGGAACAGCGCGCCAAGGACCGGAATCTTGGTAAGGCCTGGAAAGCCGGAAACCGACTGGCGCACTTCATCGCGGATCAACCCACCGATCATCATGGAACCGCCGGACGGAAGTTCGACCGTGGTATCGGCGACACGCTTGCGCAGCGATAGAACACTTGCGCCAACGCCATCCATCTTGTTGGTGGTGCCTGCGCCTTCTGTCGTCGGCTCAGAGACAGAGGTTCTGATTTTCAGGCTGATGCGTCCCGGCCCCAGCACGGTCGGCATGAATTCGAGACCAATGCCATAGTTGATCTTAGCCAGTTCATTGGTGCGCTTTCCGTCATCGTCATATTTGACGCTGTTGATGACATTGTATTCGCCGCCGACATTGAAGGCCGCTTTTTCCCCGGAGATTGCGGTCAGGGTCGGCTCGGCGAGCGTCTTCATGACGCCTGCCGATTCCATTGCCCGCAGATAGGCGGAAAAATTGCTTGTCGCGAGGCCGAATCCGGTATCGGAAAGGTTGTTGCCAATGGCTCCGGCAATACTCTCGGAAATTCCCCCATAGGAAATGCCGTTCGAAACACCGCTGCCTGCCATATTGACGCCAAGCTGCTTCATGACCGAGCGGCTGACTTCCGCGACGGTGACTTTCAATGTCACCTGATCCTCACCGACGATAGTCAGCATATTGACGATGGCGCTCGCGCGGCGGTTTCGGTCGGGATTGTTGATAGCAACACCGCCGCCATCCGTTGGCGCGGACGCAGTCGTGGTGAACTGACCGGTTGTTGCTTCGCCACCGGAAACGAAAAGGCCTGCAAGCTTTGCGGCCTGTGCCGAATCCTGTGGGGTCTGCACCGTTCCGGTCAGCACCACATTGTCGTTGATCAGTTCGACGCGAATATCGGAACCGGGAATGAGGCGCTTCAGCTGGGATGAAATCCCGCTCACATCGCGCTCGATTTCGACATCGATCGATGCGACCTGTTCGCCATTGGGACCGAAAACGAAAATATTGGTCTGTCCGACCTGCTTGCCGAAAAGATAGATGCGTCGCGACGTACGCGTCACCGCATCGGCGATTGTGGGGTTGGAGACGAGAACGTCATAAGCATCCTGCGGAAGATCGAGCACGACCGACTTGTTGAGGCCAAGCTTGATCGTCTGCGAACGCTGCTGGCTGCCGACCTTGACGATGCCGGCCGCCGCCATGGCGGACATATCGGTGAGCGGCAGTGAGAAGGCGGCAAGCGCGCTGGTTAAAAGTGCGACTTTTGCGGAATATGGGCGCACGCGTTTTTTCTTTCTCATGAGCGCGGTCCTATTTCTGTAACGCTGCCGGACTTGATGACCTTGACCGTTCCGCTGCGGGTCGGCGAGGAAACCAGATAGTCGGCCTGCTTGATATCCTTGTCCTCGACATCCTGTGTCGAGCGAAGTGCCAGCGTCAGGCGGTCTGCCATCTGCTGAGCGACGGTGATGATTTCGGCTTGTTCCGGCGTGACTTCGAGCGTCGCGGTCTGGCCGACCATGACCTTGCGGCCCTGCTCGTCTTCCTGAATGGCCTGATCGATGGCCAGAACACGCACATTCTGCAACACGGTTTCTGTGGTGAATGGCGTCAGCGATTTATCGCCATTGTCCGGCTTGCGGCGGGTCATGATGACATCGACGAAGTCATTGGGAAGAATGAAGCCGCCTGCCGAGCTTTCGGCATTGATCTGTGTCGCGACGGCGCGCATGCCGGGTGGCAGGATCGACGACATGAAACTCTGTCCCGGACCGATGAGCTTGGTCTTGCGGATCGGTTCGCCCGTGAAGAACTGCAGGCGCACGGTTGCGCCACTCAACTGATTGATGGCGTCGGGTTCGCTTGCGCGGGTGATATAGCCGTCGCTGACAGCTTCGGCAGGCCAGGGCTGCCAGCGCATCTGCGATGTCAGCTCTGCGCCGACACCGAGATTTTCGGTGGCAACCAGCACGTCTTCCAGCTTCATCTGCGGCGTTTCAGGCGCAACGACAACGGGAGCAGGCGGCGGTGCGGCGAGGTTCATGGCGATATAGCCAGCGCCACCTGCCGCAAGAACGGCCACTCCTAAAATGAGCAGTCGAGCTGATTTCATGATGTGCCCCGCGCAAATCCCCACGTCTTGATGACGTGTTCCAAAACTGCACTGGGAATCGTGTAATTATGGTTAATATAATCTTATTCGAATAAAGAAAGATTGGGAGTACACGCGAACGTTGCGCATAAATGCGCTTAAAATGCCCCTGCCATATAGGTTTTCATCGTTTCCCCGACTGGCGACAGTGGAAATGTCCAGAGACCGGCAGCGCCAAGTGCAATGCCGTAGGGAATGCCCACATCCTTGCGGGCGAGCGTTCCCAAGAAGGCATAGCGATCCGCCAGAAGCGGACGGGGGATCATCCTGTAGAGGATGATCGTGAGTGTCAGCACGCCGCCCAGGATCGAAACCATCACAATATAATCCATGAGGCTGGCATTGGGACCGAACCACAAGGCCGTCGCCGCAATGAGCTTGGCGTCACCACCACCCATCGCGCGCAGGCAAAAGAGCGAAAAGGTGATGATGAGTACGATACCGCCGACAGCCAGATGCCAGCCATAGTCTGCGAGGGAAATTCCGCAGAGCGGTGCGAGCAGGACAAAGCCCAGGGTCAGTCCGATGGAAACGCGGTTGCGGATGGTCATCGAGGTCAAGTCGGTGATCATGGCCGTCACCATTGCCAGAGCAAAGATTGCCGTCATAGCTGCTGCTGTCATTGCCGATGCCCCCGCGTCGCCTGTCATCCCATCATTTGGTCACCGTTTGCACGGAGTTGCGCTTTGATGATTAGCGGTTCGTCGCCTGTTCGAACTGTATGGCCGTGTCATTGAATTTTTCGCCGACATTGCCAGCCACGAGCGCGACGCCGCTGATGATCATTATGGAAACGAGTGTGCCGATCAGCGCATATTCGATTGCTGTCGAACCGGCCCTGTTCTTCATGAAGCGCGTCATCAATGTCGGCATCACATGCTCCTCGCTGTTCCGATTGCGCTGGTTTTTGGGAACGCGCTCTAATTTCGGATAAGCTGAAGCATAAGAGAGAGGAATTGTGGCCCTCTTAACAATCAGGGTTAATGAAGTGTTTCGACGCTTTCCGCATCACTGCAATCGCACGATTGGTTAATCTTTGGCGAATTGTGAACGCGGTCTGCGCGGAAGGGTAGCGACTTAATTCTTCCTTCACCAATCCCCTTCATTCTTTGCTCATTATATTGATGGGGTTCCATTCGCTGAGCCCACTATATCTGCGGGGGAATGTCGCGTGACGCGTCGATTGTTTGCTTTGGGTGGCTTCGGCATGGTGTCTGCCATGGGCATTGCCTTCATGACGGTCTTTGCGGCCATACCGGCGTCTGCAGAAGACTACATTGCCCTTGAGACAAGCCAGGCGCGCATCTTGCGGCTCGCGCGGCCAGCCGACAGTGTCGTGATCGGAAATCCGTCGATTGCCGATGCCGTCGTTCAGGATGCACAGACTATTGTTCTGACTGGCAAGGATTTTGGCGTCACCAATATTGTCGTCATGGACAAGCAGGGCGAACCGATCCTCGACCGTGAGCTGGTGGTTTCCCGCAATGCACGCGGCACGACGCGAATTTACCGGCAGGCCGAAGTACAAACGCTTTCCTGTACGCCTTACTGCGAAAAAGCTTCAACGAAGAACGGCTTCGACGACAAGTAACGCTATTCAATCGTGAGTCCCTGTTCCGTTAATACTCTTTCAGGTTGTCCTGTTGTAACGATACTCCCAATCGAATTCATATGAAGTTGGGTGGGGTTATGACTTTCCGGATTTTGGCGCGTGGCCTTGCAGGGGCGAGCGCGAACTTACGCCGTTTTGCCCGTGCACAACATGGTGTGGCGGCGGTGGAGTTCGCGTTGCTTATCGGTCCGTTCCTGATCATCATCTTTGCGACGATCGAAATCGGTATGAGTTTTGTGGCGCGTCAGGTCATATCCAATGCGACAGAGACTGTTGCACGCCGATTGCAGACGGGGCAGATCAGAGGGGCTCAAATCAGCGAAGGAACCCTGCGCACCGAACTCTGTCAGCAGATGCAGTTTATGGTCGCGCAAGGCTGCCCCAATCTTTCGCTCAATCTGGGAACCTACGAAGGCTTCGACAAGGTTCCGATTGACCAGATTCTCGATGGTGAGGGCAAGCTCACGCGGACAGGTATTATCGGGACCAGTGGAACCTCGACGATCAATCAGCTCAACGTGGTTTATGCTTGGCCCGTGCTGACAAACATCCTTTATCTGATCGAAAATCCACATGCAGCAGGGGGCACCATGCCGCTCTTTGCGACCCTCACCTGGCAGAACGAACCCTTCCCGAACTAAAACAACTGATGTGCGTTCCGAAAATCGCCTCGCACTTTTCGGAATGCATTCTGGAGCGATCGATTGCCATGCGTAATTGTCTTCGAAAATTCCTGAATGATAAACGCGGATTGGGTGCGGTTGAATTCGCACTGATCGCGCCCGCCCTGCTTCTGATTTATCTTGGCTCGGTTGATCTGGCTGACGGGGTCGACACGAACAAGAAAGTGTCGCGCTCGGCGAGCAGCCTCGCTGATCTGGTTGCCCGCCAATTGTCGGTCACGAAGAATGATCTGAACGATATGTTCAACATCAGTCGCGCGTCACTGCTGCCCTATGGTCGGAGCGCACCGAAGATAAGGATCACCGCAATCAGGATTGACGGAACGGCGAGGGCCAGCAACCTGACGCCGGAGGTCGATTGGTCCTATGCCAACATTGCGGATTTTGCCGCCAAGAAGGGGGATGTCGGCGATATTCCGTCAAGCCTTCTGGATGAAGGATCGTATTTCATTAAAGTCGACGTCGAACTCGACTACAGGCCGCTCAATGCATGGATTTCCACGAGCATTCCGATGAGCGAAACCTATTATCTGGCGCCCCGCTATACGAACACGCTTCCCTGTACCAATTGCTGAACATCTTGGCATTGCGGACAAAACTGAACATATAAGGGCAAAGCCAATGCATGGCTCTTGTTCAGGATCAGTTTTCTATGCCCGAATTGCCAGAAGTCGAAACGGTTCGCCGTGGTCTGCAGCCTGTCATGGAGGGCGCGACCGTCAGCCAAGTCGAACAACGACGCCCGGACTTGCGCTTTCCCTTTCCCAACCGCTTTGTCGAACGGCTTTCTAGTCGGCGCATTTTGGCGCTTGGACGTCGCGCGAAATATCTGACGATCCATCTCGATGACGGCCTATCCGTCATCAGCCATCTTGGCATGTCGGGTTCGTTTCGCATCGAGACCGATGATGACGGCGGCACGCCTGGCGAATTCCATCATGAGCGCTCCAAGCTGAGTGCGCATGACCATGTTGTGTTTCATCTTCTGCGAGCCGATGGCGCTCCGGCCCGTATCGTCTACAACGATCCGCGTCGCTTCGGCTTCATGCTTTTTGCGGAAGAAGGCACGCTCGATAGCCACCCGCTGCTGGCAAGCCTCGGCATAGAGCCGACAGGCAATCTGCTCTCGGGCACCATTCTGGCCGAACTCTTCAAGGGGCGTCGGACGCCGCTCAAGGCGGCGCTGCTCGATCAGCGGCTGATAGCTGGTCTTGGTAATATCTATGTTTGCGAGGCGCTCTGGCGCAGCCAACTGTCGCCCATGCAGACAGCCGGGTCTGTTGCGCAGAATCCCGCAATCATGGAGCAATTGGCTGCCGATATCCGCACAGTGATCGCGGAAGCCATTGCCGCAGGCGGTTCAACCCTCAAGGACTATATTCAGGCAGATGGCGCGCTTGGCTATTTCCAACACTCCTTCTCCGTCTATGGGCGCGAGGGCGAGCCATGCAAAAACCCTGCCTGCAACGGCATTGTGGAACGGGCGGTACAGTCGGGACGTTCGACTTTTTTCTGTGCCTCCTGCCAGCAATGAGGCCTTGAAAAAGAAGTGACGCCGGTCCACTTTGCCCGCCAACCAGCGAGAGCGCATCCCGAAAGGTGTGAAACGGTTTTCGGACAAGATGCGCGGTTCAAACCGAAAAGATAGAGCATTTCCCGTGATTCAGGAAAAACAGGAAACGCTTGATCTGTCCGAAGGAGGAGTTCAATCCATGGCCTATGAAACGATCATCGTCGAGACACGTGGCGGCGTCGGCCTCATCCGCCTCAACCGCCCGCAGGCGCTCAATGCCCTGAACCGCAAGGTTCTCGACGAATTGACCGAAGCTCTCGGCGCTTTCGATACGGACGGCAAGATCGGCGCGATCGTTCTCACCGGTTCCGAAAAGGCCTTCGCTGCCGGTGCCGACATCAAGGAAATGCAGCCGATCGATTTCGTGGATGCCTATCTTCAGGACATGTTCGCTGACTGGCAGAAAGTGGATCGGGTCCGCAAGCCGATCATCGCGGCGGTTTCGGGCTATGCGCTGGGCGGCGGCTGCGAACTCGCCATGATGTGCGATTTCATCATCGCGGGCAGCAACGCAAAATTCGGCCAGCCGGAAATCACGCTCGGCGTCATGCCCGGCATGGGCGGCTCGCAGCGTCTCACGCGCTATGTCGGCAAGTCCAAGGCGATGGATATGTGCCTCACCGGGCGCATGATGGACGCGGCGGAAGCAGAACGCAGCGGTCTTGTCTCGCGCGTCGTTGCGCCGGAAGAGCTTCTCGACGAAGCGCTGAAGGCAGCAGAACGCATTGCATCCTTCTCACGTCCGTCTGTGCTGATGGTCAAGGAAGCGGTCAATCGTACCTACGAAATGACGCTGAGCGAAGGACTCCGCTTCGAGCGGCGCCAGTTCCATTCGCTGTTTGCGACGGAAGACCAGAAGGAAGGCATGGCAGCCTTCATCGACAAGCGTACGCCGTCGTTCAAGAATCGCTAAAGCTTGTCTCCCTAAAGTGGGAACCGGTTTCGGGATAAAGACATGCTTGAAAAGACAAATAGATAGAGCAGTTTCAATGACTCGGTTTTAGCTGGAACCGCTCTAATTGATCGGCTGGTGGTCGAGTGACGGCCCTGACAAGAGCATCATGGGAGCCTTCCGGTCGCTTTCGGCGGGCTTTCAGGCCGGGTTTGCGGCTTTTTGATCGAGCTTTGGGGCAGAATCCACGTTGACGCCGCGCCAAAGCTGATCTATAAGCCCGCCACGGATCGGCGGCCCCCAGGGATCTTCAAGGGATTTTCTCGGCTGCCCTAGAGGTTTTGTGCCCGGCGGTTTTTGCCCCTGGCTAGCTGACAGAAAAAAGAGAGGCATTTATGGCCAATACTCCTTCGGCCAAGAAGGCAGTGCGCAAGATCGCTGCCCGCACCGAAATCAACAAGTCCCGCCGTTCGCGCGTTCGTACCTTCGTGCGCAAGCTGGAAGACGCTCTGCTGAGCGGCGACAAGCAGGCTGCAGAAGTCGCATTCAAGGCTGCTGAGCCTGAACTGATGCGCGCTGCTTCCAAGGGCGTGATGCACAAGAATACCGCTTCGCGTAAGGTGTCTCGCCTTGCTCAGCGCGTTAAGGCTCTGAACGCCTAAGCATTCATCCATTTTTATGGATTGTTTTCGAAACCCGGCTCATTGTTAGCCGGGTTTTCTTTTTTGAGCGTTTCTCAGAACACTGGCATTCTTTCATACCACCCTGAATTGTAGAGATTTTTCAATGCCTAGCTGGAATATTTCAGAGGGCGGTTAATCTCGCGTGAGGCGATTTAATTAGTATTTTCAAATGGTTGCGGAATATTATCCACTGTTATCCACAGGCGGGTTTAGGGACTCGGAAGGGGGTTTGAGTCAAGGAATATTTTTAAATTTATTTTTAGGAAGAACATATCAAGATCACCTAAAAATTGCCCCACGAAAACACATTGAATCCAAAGGTGTTATTTCGCTGGCGTCCGATTCCCTACTTTTGTCGAGTCCCCCTGCAAGGGCTTTCAGCAAAAAAATGTGGCTTTCTGAGGCTTGCCCTTTGCTGCGAGGCTTCGCTAAAGTCAGGGCATAAGAGGGGTGGGCCACCGGCCCGGAGTTAGCATCAAATAGCGAGTTTGTCGGCGTGGGCATCACAGCCCGCGGGTGTTATATTCTGGTCGTAAGGTCCTGTTCCTCATGGTTGTTTGCTTACCGTTCGTTAACCGGAATGCCGTTTTAGGCATGTCCCCGACAATTGAATGGTTGTGGCGGATTTCTTTCCGGGCAATCAGCCTCCGGTAAAAGTGTTGTGAGTCGTAAAAAGGTCGCCGGGAAGGAGTATCCGGGTGTTGGTCCTGATGGGACCGTTTGAGTTTGTGTTTGGCCCAGAGCTGTAGAGCCGGGCTTTATGAGTGAGTACCTGCCAGGCCAGACGGATAAAAAATCCGCGGTTCGGACAGGAAAAAATGACAAGCGCCAAAAAACGGCGCGTACGAATGTGAAGGCAGGCGAGACGATGGCAATGATGACCGGCAAATCGACGGCAACGATGGGTGATGATGCACATGCGAACCGTATCCATGGATCTTCTGCTACCGGAAATGAAAAGAGCCTGGTCGAGTTGAGCGGCAATGCAGGCGACGAGGTTTTCGAGCGCCTCACGGCAAAGCTGAAAGCCCGCGTTGGCACCGAGATTTATTCCAGCTGGTTCGGTCGTCTGAAACTCGACGATATCTCCAAGAGCATTGTCCGCCTGTCGGTTCCGACAGCATTTTTGCGCTCCTGGATCAACAATCACTATTCCGAACTGCTGACCGAACTGTGGCAGGAAGAAAACCCGCAAATCCTGAAAGTTGAAGTCGTGGTTCGCGGTGTAAGCCGCGTGGTGCGCAGCGCAGCTCCAGTGGAAGCCTGCGAAGCAGTTGAAACCAAGCCTGCTGTGGCTCCGCGCGAAAAGATGGTGTTTCCAGTTGGGCAGTCGCTCGGTGAAAAGCGCGGTTCCGCAGTCGTTGCAGAATCGGCTTCGGGTTCCGTTCTGGGTTCACCGCTCGACCCGCGCTATACGTTCGACAGCTTTGTCGATGGCGCATCGAATCGCGTGGCCCTTGCCGCCGCTCGCACCATTGCTGAAGCCGGTTCCAGCGCGGTGCGTTTCAATCCGCTTTTCATCCATGCTTCCGTCGGTCTCGGCAAGACGCACCTTCTGCAGGCAATCGCCGCCGCCGCGCTCCAGCGGCAGGAAAAGGCCCGCGTTGTCTATCTGACGGCTGAGTATTTCATGTGGCGCTTTGCCACCGCGATCCGCGACAACAATGCGCTGTCCTTCAAGGAACAGCTGCGCGATATCGACCTCCTCGTCATCGACGACATGCAGTTCCTGCAGGGCAAGTCGATCCAGCACGAGTTCTGCCATCTCCTGAATACACTGCTCGACAGCGCCAAACAGGTCGTTGTCGCTGCCGACCGTGCGCCGTCCGAACTGGAATCGCTCGATGTGCGTGTTCGTTCGCGTCTTCAGGGTGGCGTTGCGCTCGAAGTGGCGGCCCCTGATTACGACATGCGCGTCGAGATGCTGCGTCGCCGTCTCGCCGTCGCGCAGGCAGAAGATTCGAGCCTGAACATTGGTGAAGAGATTCTCTCCCACGTTGCCCGCACGGTCACCGGATCGGGCCGCGAACTGGAAGGTGCTTTCAACCAGCTTCTGTTCCGTCAGTCCTTCGAGCCGAACATCTCCATCGACCGCGTCGATGAGCTGCTCGGTCATCTGACCCGCGTTGGCGAACCGAAGCGTATCCGCATCGAGGAAATCCAGCGCATCGTGGCGCGTCACTACAATGTCTCGAAGCAGGACCTGCTGTCGAACCGCCGCACGCGCACCATCGTCAAGCCTCGTCAGGTGGCAATGTATCTCGCCAAGATGATGACGCCGCGCTCTCTGCCGGAAATCGGCCGCCGCTTCGGCGGACGCGATCATACGACCGTGCTGCACGCCGTGCGCAAGATCGAAGATCTGGTGGGCGCCGACACCAAGCTGGCGCAGGAACTGGAGCTTCTGAAGCGCCTCATCAACGATCAGGCGGCCTGATTACAGTAGCTGCCCCGCCATCAATCGCGGTTATCAACAAAAAGCCCGGGCCCTGTCGCTTTCCGACATGGCGCGGGCTTGCTTTTCTCCTTAAAAATCTGCCACTTTAACGGACCTTCTGGCGCCCCCGGCGCCTTATCGACAGGGGCCGCCTGCCTGCCCGTCAGATGCAGTTGTCCTGTCCCAGCGAGCGAGTGCGTTTGAACATGCGTGTTACCCTAGAGCGATCGAACCTTCTCAAATCTCTCAACCACGTCCATCGCGTCGTGGAGCGTCGCAACACGATACCTATCCTGTCGAATGTGCTTTTGCAGGCCGAGGGCGCAAGCCTCGCACTCAAGGCGACCGACCTTGATCTTGAGGTCAACGAAGCGACAGCCGCCATGGTGGAACAGGCAGGCGCTACGACGGTTCCGGCACATCTTCTTTATGACATCGTCCGCAAGCTGCCGGATGGCGCTGAAGTCATGCTGTCGACCAATCCGGATGGTGGTTCCATTTCGGTCATTTCCGGCAAGTCGTCTTTCCGCCTCCAGTGCCTGCCGCAGTCCGATTTCCCAGAACTGACCGCTGGTGCATTTACCCATTCCTTCCGGATCGAGGCGCAGGCTCTGAAGCGTCTCATTGACCGCACGCAGTTTGCGATTTCGACGGAAGAAACCCGCTATTACCTCAATGGCATTTTCTTTCACGCCATCGAAAGCGAGGGTGCCCTGAAGCTGCGCGCTGTCGCGACCGACGGTCACCGTCTGGCGCGCGCCGAACTGGAAGCACCGTCCGGCACGGAAGGCATGCCGGGCATTATCATCCCGCGCAAAACGGTTGCCGAACTGCAGAAGCTGGTCGATGTGCCGGATGTGGTCGTTACGGTTGAACTGTCAGACGCCAAGATTCGCTTCACGGTTGGATCGGTGGTCCTCACCTCGAAGCTGATCGACGGAACCTTCCCGGATTACCAGCGCGTGATTCCGTCTGGCAACGACAAGAAGCTCACCATCGGACGCCAGGAGTTTGCGGCCTCCGTGGATCGCGTCTCGACCATTTCGAGCGAACGTGGCCGCGCGGTCAAGCTTTCGATTGCCGATGGCCAGCTGACGCTCACTGTCAACAATCCCGATTCCGGCAGCGCAACCGATGAGCTTGCGGCGGACTATGACGCCGATCCGCTCGATATCGGGTTCAACTCGAAATACCTGCTCGACATTACGAGCCAGCTTTCGGGTTCGGACGCGGTCTTCATGCTGGCCGATGCAGGTTCGCCGACGCTGGTGCGCGACACCGGCGATGAAGACGTGTTGTACGTGCTGATGCCTATGCGTGTTTAAAGAACAGAAAAGTGAATACGCCTGAGCCTAATCAAAGCCGCCCGGCCCGTGTATCGATCCGGCGGCTCAAGCTTGTGAATTTCCGCAATTATGCGGAACTGTCACTGCCGCTTGGGCCCGGCCATGTCGTGCTGACTGGTGAAAATGGTTCCGGCAAGACCAATCTGATCGAAGCAATTTCCTTTCTGTCGCCGGGACGCGGCCTGCGCCGCGCTGCTTATGACGATGTTGCCCGCACCAACTCGCTTGATGGCTTTGCTATTCATGCGGCGCTCGACTGTATGATTTACGGCGAAGCGGAAGTCGGCACCGGCACAGCAGGCGGCGGCGAGGGGGGGCGCAAAGTTCGTATCAACGGTATTGCGGGTTCCGGTGACGACATGCTCGACTATGCGCGTATCCTTTGGGTGGTGCCGTCTATGGATGGGCTTTTCACCGGAGGCGCTTCTGATCGCCGGCGTTTCCTCGACCGTATGGTGCTTGCTATCGATACCGCCCACGGCAAGCGCGTGCTCGATTACGAAAAAGCGATGCGCAGCCGCAACCGCTTGCTGAACGATGGCAGTAATGACGACCAATGGCTGGATGCGATCGAAAGCCAGATGGCGGAACTGGGCACAGCCATTGCCGCTGCCCGCGCCGAAGCCATGCGCCTGATTGCGGCGATGATCGAACGGCTTCCTGCCGAAGGACCATTTCCAAAGGCCGATTGCTTTCTGGAAGGAGTGTTGGAGCAGAGAATCAATGTCGAGGCGGCGCTCGATCTTGAAGAGGACTTCCGCCGTACCCTGCGCGATGGCCGCGCGAGAGATCAGGTGGCAGGCCGCACGCTTGAAGGCCCGCATCGCACCGATCTGATTGTCCAGCACAGACCCAAATCCATGCCAGCCGCGCTCTGTTCCACGGGCGAACAAAAGGCGCTTTTGATCGGTCTCGTGCTTGCCCATGCCCGACTGACGGCAGAGCTTTCCGGTATGGCTCCGATTCTCCTGCTCGATGAAATCGCCGCGCATCTCGATACGGGGCGCCGCGCCGCGCTCTTTGGCATCCTTGATGAGCTTGGCGGACAGGCCTTCATGACGGGCACGGATCGCGCGCTTTTCGAAGCGCTCGAAGGGGAAGCGCAATTCTTTAACGTCTCTGCCGGCCATCTCACCAGACTGTCTGATGCCTGATCCGAGAACCGGTTCCATTTTATGGATCGCGCCGTGAGGCAAAATATCCGCTGACAGCGCCTTGGGAGAGGCATATGTTTGGAGGTATGAATGCACCATCCAGACCATTTTCGTCCGAAGAACTTGAACGCTATGCGCGCCATATCGTGCTGCCAGAAATCGGCGGTCCGGGCCAGCAGAAGCTGAAGGCCGCTCGCGTGCTGATCGTCGGCGCAGGCGGTCTTGGCGCGCCTGTGCTGCAATATCTGGCGGCTGCCGGTGTCGGCGCGCTCGGCATCGTCGATGACGACACTGTATCGCTGTCGAACCTGCAGCGACAGGTCATTCATGATACGCAAAGCGTTGGCCTGCCAAAGGTGGAAAGCGCGCTTGCCACCATTGCCCGTATCAATCCGCATGTGACGGTCGAAGGACACCAGTTTCGCCTCGATGCCGGTAACGTAGAAGCGTTGATCGGCAATTATGACGTTCTGGTGGATGGTTCGGACAATTTCACCACGCGCTATATTCTGGCCGATGCTGCTGCAAGGGTGGGACGCCCGCTCGTGACCGGTGCTATGGGCCGTTTCGATGGCACGGTCACCGTGCTGATGCCCTATACGACTGGACCGGATGGCACGCAGAACCCATCTTATCGCGATCTCTTTCCAGAAGCGCCGCCACCTGGAACAGTGCCGACCTGCGCCGAAGCCGGTGTGCTGGGCGTCCTGCCGGGTGTGATCGGCAGTCTGCAGGCGATGGAAGTTATCAAGCTTATCACTGGCATCGGCGAGCCGCTGGTTGGTCGCCTTCTACTCTATAATGCCCTGAATGTCCGTTTTGAAACCATTCGCTACAAGGCACGCAAGAAGGGCTGAGCATGGCATCGACACTAACCCATGAAGAGCGGTCGATAGCCGCCGGGGAACAGGGAGAAGGCGCTGCGATGGCCATGCGCATTGTCGCCGAAACAGCAAGGCTGATGGGCGCGCCGCGCCTTATTCCGGTTGCATCGGCACATATTGACGGTGCGCTTTATCACGGTGATAGCGGAACGCTTTTCGCAGAAAAGCTGGTTGAGGGTGGTGCAAAGGTCAAAGTCCGCTCGACGCTCAATGTAGGCTCTATCGATCTGACCGGCTGCTCGCGTAATCTTTTGCCGGCTCACGAAGCTGATATGGCCAAGCGCATGATGCGCGCCTATATCAAGCTTGGCTGCGAGCCAACCTGGACCTGCGCTCCGTATCAAGCGGGACACAGGCCAGCAAAGGGCACAGATGTCGCCTGGGGTGAATCCAATGCAGTCGTGTTCTGTAATTCGGTTCTGGGTGCGCGTACCAATCGTTATGGCGATTTCCTCGATATTGCCTGTGCGATTGCTGGCCGCGCGCCCGATTATGGTCTGCATCGCAGCGAAAACCGTCGCGCTACGGTGGTGATCGATATTTCAGGGCTGGACCCGGCGTTCCTGTCTTCGGAAGTCGCCTGGCCTATTCTCGGCAATCTGTTCGGCCGCAGCGTTGGCACGAATATCGGTGTCGTTGCAGGCAGTCCGGTCCATCCCGATGAAGACGATCTCAAGGCTTTCGGCGCGGCATCGGCATCGGTTGGAGCAGTCGGTCTGTTCCATGTTGCTGGTGTCACGCCCGAAGCGCCCGATCTTGAAACGGCTTTGCAGCACCAGAAGCCGGAAGGCGTCATCCGCGTCACACGAGAAATGATAGAGGCGACGCGCAAGCGTCTTTCGACAGTCGAGCAGGTCGATCATATCGATGCGGTTGCCATTGGCAGTCCGCATCTTTCGATAACCGAATTCGACCGTCTGGAGCGCGCCATAGCGGAACGCAAGCTCGCGGTGCCGCTTTATGCCTGCACGGGTCGTCATGCACTGGTTGAGCTGGAGAAAGACGGACGCAGGCAGGCGCTTGAAAAAGCAGGCGTCGTGATTGTCGCCGACACATGCGTGGTTGTTACACCAATTTTGCCAGCTAAGGATGATGCCATCCTTATGACGAATTCCGGCAAGTTCGCGCATTATGCACCTGGCAACACCGGCTATGGCGTGCTTTACGGTTCGTTGGAAGAATGCGTGGAAAGCGCGGTTGCGGGCAGGCCGGTTTTCGGGAGGCAGGCGGCATGAGCATTGGGGAAAGCACCGTACTCGTTGCAGGAAAAGGGGCAGATGCTGAGGCGCTGGTTCTCTCCGCGCCGATTAGCTTCTGGGGCGGTGTCGATCCGAAGAGCGGGCGGATTGCCGATGTGCGCCATCCGGAACATGGGCAGAGCATCGCCGGGTGTGTGTTGTGCCTGCCCGGAACCATCGGGTCATCATCGGCAGCAGCCGTTCTTCTGGAGCTGGTCCATAGTGGTCATGCGCCTGCGGCCATTGTCCTGCATGAACCGGATGCGATCCTGCTCCTTGGCCTCATCGTGGCTCGTGAAATGGGGCATGACGTGCCTATCGCCGTTGAATTCGACCGCGAGGCGCAAAAGCAACTCGCCGGCCATCGGGTGACGGTCGGCGAGGATGGAGCAATTGGGATTGCTGCCTAATATTGCGTGCTGCGATCTACAATATGTTCCAGCGTTCCGTCCCGCTCGAAGGCTTCGATCTGCCGGATGATCTGCGGCACAAGAGCGGTTGCAGATGAGCTTGCCGCCGCGTGTGGAGTGATCGTCACGCGCGGATGATCCCAGAGCGGGCTGCTGGTCGGCAATGGTTCCTGCGTGAACACGTCAAGCGAAGCTGCCGAAAGAAGCCCGCGGTCGAGTGCGGCCAGAATATCGGCCTCGTTCTGCAGACCGCCTCGTCCGGCATTGATCAGCACCGGCGCGCCGAGAGGCCCGTCGCTCTTCAATTGCGCGAACATCGACATGGAGAGGATGCCCTTTGTGTCGGGCGTCAGCGGCAGCAGACAGACGAAGATGTCAGCCGTCTTGAGGAATTTCCCAAAGCCGTCCTTGCCGTGATAGGTCTGCACGCCATCGATCTCTTGCGGGCGACGGCTCCAGCCGGTGACGTTGAAGCCGAGCAACTTCAGCTTTTCAGCCGCGTCGCGACCCAGCACGCCGAGGCCCATGATGCCGACAGTGACTTCATGAGCAGCAGGCTGGCGGCGATCCTCATGCCAGACGTGATTCTGCTGCTGCTTGCGATAGCGCTGTCCGAGGCGGTGATGATCCAGCACCTGCCAGACGACATATTCTGTCATGCGCATGGTGAGATCGTCGGAGATGATGCGCACCAGTGGTACATCGGGAATCCGGTTATCGCGGAAGACATGATCGACGCCTGCGCCCAGCGAGAAGATCACCTTCAGATTGGGCAGGTTCTCAAGCGAGCCCGGCTTCTGCTTCCAGACAAGCGCATATTTGACGGACGGATCTTTTTCCGTGCGATCCGTCACCACCGGACGATCCGGCGCGTGATCCCGAAACGTCTTCAGCCAGATTTCAGGGTCCCAGTCGGTGATCGCCAAAAGGATGTTGCCCTTGGTTTCGCTCATTGTCTTGCTCCTCCCTCTGTTGCCTCCATCCGGAAGGCCGCCGCCATCAACGCCTTGGTGTAGTCGGTCTGCGGGTTGGCGAAGACATCCTTCGCCGCGCCATATTCGACTGCCTTGCCGTTGCGCATCACCAGCACGTCATTTGCCAGCGCTCGCACCACTTTCAGATCGTGGCTGATGAAAAGATAGGCGAGATCATGCTTCTTCTGCAATGCGCGTAACAGATCGACCACCTGCGCCTGCACGCTCATATCGAGCGCGGAGGTCGGTTCGTCCAGCATAACAAATTTCGGGTTCAGCACCATGGCACGTGCAATGGCGACGCGCTGGCGCTGGCCACCTGAAAATTCGTGCGGATAGCGGAAGCGGGTTTCCGGATCGAGATTGACCTCGTTGAGCGCGGCAACGACACGCGCATCGCGTTCGTCTGCCGACAGTTTAGGCTCATGCACCAGAAGCCCTTCGGCGATGATGTCCGCGATGGTCATGCGCGGTGAGAGCGAGCCGAATGGGTCCTGAAACACGATTTGCATCTCGCGGCGCAGCGGGCGCATATCTTTGAAGCTGAACTTGGCGATATCGCGCCCGTCGAACCTGATCTCGCCCTTGGACGAAATCATGCGCGACAGTGCGAGGCCAAGCGTCGTCTTGCCGGAACCCGATTCGCCGACGACCCCGAGCGTCTGTCCGGCGCGTAAGTTTACGTCGATGCCGTCCACCGCCTTCACATGGTCGACGGTCTTGCGCATGAACCCCTTCTTGATCGGGAACCAGACACGGATATCCTTGCCTTCCATCACCGTTTTTGCTGCTGGATCGGCGGCAGGCGGCTCGCCCTTCGGTTCAGCAGCAAGCAGGTGCTTGGTGTAGGGATGCTGCGGGTTTTCGAAAATCTCTTTGGTCGGCCCGGCCTCGACGATCTTGCCCTTGCTCATCACGCAGACCTTGTCGGCGATCTTGCGCACAATGCCGAGGTCGTGGGTGATGAAGAGCATCGACATGCCCTGTGCGGCTTTAAGCTCGGCCAGCAGCTTCAAGATTTGGGCCTGCACGGTGACATCGAGCGCTGTGGTCGGCTCGTCGGCAATCAGCAGCTTCGGCTTGTTGGCAAGCGCCATGGCGATCATGACGCGCTGACGCTGGCCGCCGGAAAGCTGGTGCGGGAAGGCCGACAGGCGCTTTTCCGGTTCGCGAATGCCGACTTCGTTCAGAAGCTCCAGCGTCCACGCCCGTGCGGCCTGCTCCCCCATGCCTTGATGCATTTTCAGGATTTCACCGATCTGCCGCTCCACACTGTGCAGCGGATTGAGCGATGTCATAGGTTCCTGAAAGATCATCGTGATGTCGTTGCCGCGCACACGGCGCAGTTCCGGCTCCGAAGCCTTCATCAAATCCTTGCCATTGAAAAGAATTTCTCCGGAAGGATGGCTGGCAGACGGATAAGGCAGCAGCTTCAGGATGGACAAGGCCGAGACGGATTTGCCTGATCCCGATTCGCCGACAAGGGCAACCGTTTCGCCTTCGGCAATGTCGAAGGATACGCGGTCGACGGAAATGCGTTCCTCGCCATTCTGGCGGAATGCGACGGACAGATCGCGAACGGACAGCAGGATTTTGTTCCCTGATTCGATCATAGATCCGCTCATTGGCCCACTCATTGAAATGCCTTTCGCGGATCGAAGGCGTCGCGTGTTGCCTCACCGATGAAGATCAGAAGCGACAGCATCAGCGAGATGACCACAAAGCCGGTAATGCCGAGCCAGGGTGCCTGCAGGTTATTCTTGCCTTGTGCGAGCAGTTCGCCCAGCGAAGCTGAACCGGGCGGCAGGCCGAAACCGAGGAAGTCGAGCGAGGTGAGGGTGGTGATCGAGCCGTTCAGGATGAAAGGCAGGAAGGTCAGTGTCGCGACCATGGCGTTGGGCAGGAGATGCCGCCACATGATGGTGCCGTTCTTCACGCCGAGCGCACGCGCCGCGTTCACATATTCGAAGTTTCGCGCTCGCAGAAATTCCGCGCGCACGACGCCGACGAAAGCCACCCATGAAAACAATAACATGATGCCCAGAAGCACCCAGAAGCCGGGCGGCAATATCGCCGCGATAATCAGCAACAGGTAGAGAACCGGGATCGAGGACCAGATTTCGATGAAGCGCTGGAACAGAAGATCGACCCAGCCGCCGAAATAACCCTGAACCGCACCCGCTGTCACACCGATGATGGCGGAGAAGAAGGTGAGAATCAGGCCGAACAGCACCGAAATACGGAAGCCGTAGAGTGCGCGTGCGAATACATCGCGCGCCTGATCGTCGGTGCCGAGCAGATTGAAATTGCCGAAGCGACAATTGGGATCGCTCACGCCTTGCGGATAGCGCTGGCAGCGCTCTTCCGCCGAATAGAGCCAGAACGGTTTGGAAGGCGCGGCTTCCGGTATCTCGTTGTTCACGGTGTTGTAGGAATAGCGGATCGGCGGCCAGATGGCCCAGCCATTGTTGTTGATTTCATCCTGTATCACCGGGTCGCGATAGTCGGTGACGGCATAAAAGCCGCCGAATTTCTCTTCCGGATAATCCACGAAAACCGGCATCAGCAACTCGCCCTTGTAGGAAACGAGAATGGGCCGGTCATTTGCGATGAACTCGGAACAAAGCGCTGCGATGAGCAGGAACAGGAAGATCCACAGCGACCAGTAACCGCGCTTGTTGGCCTTGAAGTTCTGCCAGCGGCGCTTGTTGAGTGGTGAAAGCCACGGGCGCTTTACCGGTTGCACGACAGGGGTGAGGGTGGTGTCGGTCATCACACGTCCCTCCGGTCAAAGTCGATGCGCGGATCGATCCACGTATAGGTGAGGTCGGACAAAAGGCCGACCAGAAGGCCGATCAGCGAGAAGATGAAGAGATTGGCGAAGACTACCGGATAATCGCGGTTGATGACCGACTGGTAGCCCAGCAGTCCAAGCCCGTCGAGCGAGAAGATGGTTTCGATCAAAAGCGAACCGGTGAAGAAGGCCGAGATGAAGGCGCCCGGAAAACCGGCGATCACGATCAGCATCGCATTGCGGAAGACGTGCCGATAGAGAACCTGATTCTCGGTCAGCCCTTTGGCGCGCGCCGTGGTTACATATTGCTTGCGGATTTCTTCCAGAAACGAATTCTTGGTCAGCAACGTCGTTGTGGCGAAGGCGGAAAGCACGAGTGCAGTCACCGGCAGCACCATATGCCACAGATAGTCGCCGATCTTGCCCCAGAACGACATTTGCGCGAAATCGGGAGAGGTGAGGCCACGCAGCGGGAACCAGTCGAAGAACGAGCCGCCCGCAAACAGCACGATCAGCAGGATCGCAAACAGGAAGCTTGGGATGGCGTAACCGACGATGATGACGGCACTGGTCCAGGTGTCGAAGCGCGAACCATCCTTGATCGCCTTGCGAATGCCGAGCGGAATCGAGATCATGTAGGACAGAAAAGTCAGCCACAGGCCGAGCGAGATTGAAACCGGCATCTTTTCCTTGATGAGGTCGATCACGCTGATATCGCGAAAATAGCTGCGGCCGAAATCGAAGCGCAGATAGTTCCACAGCATCTGGCCGAACCGTTCCAGCGGCGGCTTGTCGAAACCGAACTGCTTTTCCAGATCCGCAATGAATTGCGGGTCGAGCCCCTGCGCGCCGCGATATTTGGAATTGACCGAGCCGCTGTCGACGGCACTTTGCCCGAAATCGCCACCACCGCCGGAAAGGCGGTCGAGAGCGTCGCCGCCCTGGCCTGAAAGCTGCGCAATCACGCGCTCGACCGGACCGCCCGGGGCGAACTGAACCACAGCGAAGGAAATAGCCATGATGCCGAGTATCGTCGGAATCATCAGAAGCAGACGGCGGAGAATATATGCGCCCATCAGCCCGGTTTTCTCCGCAGGTTCAGGTTTATCTTATGGCTTGCCAACAGCTTCTGCCTTTTCATTATAGAGCGTGATTTCGAAAACCGGTTTCGGTTTCGCGAAATCAGGCCTTGATCCACCACAGCGTCTCGACGGGAAAGCCATAATCGGGCTTCGGCTCCTTGAAACCGAACCGGTCCCAATAGGCCGCGAGATGATTCGCTGTCGTCCAATTTGGAATCCAGTCGCGCCGGATACGCAAGTACCGATCGAGCACCTGCATCGTGGCGACGAGTTCTTCGCGCGTCGAAACCTTGCCGATATCTGCAATCAGCGCATCGATCAACGGGTCTTCCGTACCGGGAAGATTATAGCTGCCCGGCACCTTGGCCGATTCGGAACCAAACATCCCGGCAAGCGATTCCTGCGTCGGCGTGGGGCTGAACTGCAACGCCATACCCACCATGTCGAACTGGAAGTCCTGCATCCGTACCTGATACTGGCTTGCATCGACAAGCCGCAGGCTGGCATCGATGCCGATGGCGCGCAACTTCTGCACATAAGGATTGTAGACCCGGGTGAAGGCTTCGGAATTGGAAAGAATCTCCAGCGCGAATTTCGACCCGTCTTTGTCGTGGAACTGGCCGTTCTTGCGCTCGAAACCCGCTTCCTCCAACAGCTTGATGGCCTGCGCGAACTGCGCGCGGTCGCGGCCTGTTCCGTCCGATACCGGCATTAGCACGGCTTCACTGAAAACCGCATCCGGCAGTTTTCCGCGATAACGTTCAAGAACTTTCAGTTCATCGGGCGTCGGCATGCCGCTCGCCTGAAAATCTGATCCGTTGAAGCACGACTGCGAGCGGGCATAGACCTTGTAGAAAAGGTTCTCATTCGTCCATTCGAAGTCGAAGCAGAGCGCAATTGCTTCGCGCACGCGCGGATCGCGGAACCGTTCGCGGCGCTGGTTCAGCGCCCATGCCTGCATCAGCGGGCGCTTCTCTTTCGGAAAAGTGCGCTTGATGACCTTTCCCTGCTGGATGGCCGGGAAGTCATAGGCCGTCGCCCAGTTCTTGGAGACGGTCTCCTCGCGGTAGTCGATACTGCCTTTCTTGAAGGCTTCGAATTGCGGCTGGCGGTCGCGGAAAAACTCGATATGGATGCGGTCGAAATGATTGAAGCCCTTCTGCACCGGCAGATCTTTCGCCCAATAATCCTCGACGCGCTCATACTCGATGAACTGACCGGCGGCGAAATTGCCGACCTTGTAAGCGCCTGAGCCCAGCACCGGCTCCATGGTAGTGGCTTCGAAATCGCGATCCTTGAACCAGCTTTCCGACAAGATCGGCACGGCCACGGCATCAAGGATGGCGTTCGGTCCGCGCCCTTCGACGAAGCGCATGCGCACTTCTCGGCTGCCGGTTGCCTCCACCTTTTCGACGCCTGCCAGATACTGGCGCAGCGTTGGATGGCCTTTCTGCTTGATGGTCGCATAGGTGAACAGCACGTCTTTCGCCTCAATAGGCGAGCCGTCGTGAAAACGCGCCTCCTTGCGAAGCTTGAAAGTGCAACTGCGGCGATCTTTCGAAAGCGTCGCACTTTCCGCGATGAGACCATAGACAGAATCCGGCTCATCCAGCGCCGAAGCCATCAGCGTATCGAAGGTCAGCTCCATGCGCGGCGGCGCATCACCCTTGAACGTGAAGGTATTGAGCGTGTTGAATGTGTCGGTATTCTGGTTCCAGACCCAGCTCGACGGCGCGAAATTGAACGTGCCGCCCTTCGGTGCTTCGGGACTGGCATAGTCGAAATGGGAGAAATCGGGACCGTATTTCAGGTCACCGAAAGTCGAAAGCCCATGCAGCGCTTTGCCTGTCGGGATGTCGGCAAAAGCCCTTGGCGGCAGGAAGGCTGCAACGGCGGCACTTCCCGAAAGCCCCAGAAAATGGCGGCGGTTCATGCGAAGGATTGTCATTCTCGCTCCGCCCTCATTCACTGCCGGTTTTGAGCTTGGCTTCCTTCGCAGGGTCTATCCACCAGGAGAACGGGTCAATCCCAAGATAGTCCGGCTGCTTTTCAGGCATTCCGAATTTATTCCAATAGGCCACTTTGATCTTGTCATCATACCATTGCGGGATGACGTAATAGTTCCACAAAAGTGCCCGGTCGAGCGCATGGGTCGAGGCGACCAGCTCTTCACGATCCTTGGCATAGATGACATGGTCGATCAGCTTGTCGATGGCTGGGTTCTTGATACCGGCATAGTTGCGGCTGCCTTTGAAGTCGGCGGCCTTCGAGCCCCACATGTCGCGCTGCTCATTGCCGGGTGAGGCAGTTTGCGGGATGATTGAGGTGACCACATCATAGTCGAAATCATTGACGCGGGCCTGATATTGCGCCGTGTCGACGATACGCACGGTCGCGTTGATGCCGATCTTGCGCAGGCTTGCGGCGAACGGATTGTAAATACGCTCGTCCGTCGGATCCTTGCCGAGAAATTCGATGGTGAACGGATTGCCCTTGGCATCGACGAGCTTGTTGCCCTGCACTGTCCAGCCGGCTTCCGAAAAGAGTTTCAGCGCGATGCGCAGATTTTCGCGGGTGGCCTGCGGTGTGTCATAGACCGGCAGCTTGAATTCCTTCGTCAGTGCATCAGCAGGAAGCGAATCCTTCACCGTTTCCAGAATGGCCTGTTCCTCGGGCGTCGGCGGGCCGCTCAATTCCAGTTCGTTGCCTGCGAAATAGCTGTTGATGCGCTGATACTGGTTGAAGAACAGCAGGCGGTTCATCGATTCGAAGTCGAAGGCGTAGGTCAGCGCCTGACGGACTTTCGGGTCTTTGAACTTGTCGCGGCGCGTGTTCAGGAAATAGCCCTGCATACGTCCGACGGCGTGATAAGGGAACGAAGCCTTTACGACATCGCCGCGCTGCACGGCCGGAAAATTATACTGTTCAGCCCAGCGCTGGGCACGATTCTCGTTGCGATAATCGTACTGTCCACCCTTCTTGAAGGCTTCCCAGGTTGCATCCTCGTTGAAATAGTACTCGTAGCGCAGGCGGTCGAAATTATTGCGCCCGACATTGACGCCCAAATCCTTGCCCCAATAGTCATCGACGCGCGCCCAGATGATGGAGCGTCCGGGCGTCATGCTGTCGATCTTGTAGGCGGAAGAGCCGAGCGGGATTTCAAGCGTCGGACGGGTAATGTCGCGCTGCTTGCCCTGTGCATCCTTGCCTTCCCACCAGTGCTTGGGCAGAACGGCAAGCTGTCCCAGAATCTGCGGCAATTCGCGATTGCCCTTTTGGCTGAAGGTGAATTTCACCTCATGTTCGCCAGTCTTTTCCGCCTTCTCCACGTCGCCATAATATTTGTTGTACATCGGCGACTGCTTCTTCAGCACATCGAACGACCAGATCACGTCATCGACGGTGATCGGCTGGCCATCGTGCCATTTCGCTTTTGGATTGAGCTTGAACTTAACCCAGGAGAAATCATCGGGATATTGCAGGGCTTCAGCAATGAGCGGGTATTGCGTCGATCCCTGATCGAGCGAATCCGTCATCAGCGTGTCGTAGAGAAGACCGCCGCCGAAATCGGACAGGCCAGCGGCTGCGACCCCCTGCACCACAAACGGATTGAGACTGTCGAAGGTGCCAACGGCGACCATGTTCAGCGTGCCGCCTTTCGGCGCATCGGGATTCACATAGTCGTAGTGCTTGAAATCAGCAGGATATTTGGGCTCGCCAAGCAGGCTGGAGGAATATCGCCATTGGGGTTCCGCGTCATTTGCGCGACCAATTGAAACCGTGCTCGCAAGCATGGCCACCGCAAACGCACCCGCCCAAAAAGCTCTCATCCAGCCTCTCCGTTCCTGTTTCGGATATATTCGAACGAGTTTTATGGGTTTTTGCGGAGGAAGAAAGGCATGCGGGCAAGAAATTTAATACGGGCACGAAAAAAGCCCGGCGAACCGGGCTTTGATCATGTTTCTATCCTGCAGGCTTAATTGGCGGGTGCCGGTTCTGCAGGCTTCTGTTCGCCGCCTTCTGCAGGCTTTTCGCCTTCGGCTGGCTTGGCTTCGCCGCCCTCAGCCGGCTTTGCATCGCCACCAGCGGCAGGTGCCGCATCAGCGGTCGGCAGCGGAGCCGGATTGTCGGACAGTGTGCGCAGATAAGCGATCAGATCAGCGCGTTCATTGTCCTTCTTGTCGCCAGCAAAGCCCATGGCCGTGCCCTTGATGTAGCCCTTCGGCGAGGTCAGGAACTTGTTGAGATGTTCAAAATCCCACTTGTTGCCCGCAGCACCGAACTCCTTCATGGGAGCCGAATAGCCGAAACCTTCAACAGAGGCAGCCGGACGGTTCACGACATCCCACAGATGCGGACCGACCTTGTTGGCGCCACCCTTTTCACCGGTATGGCATGCAGCGCAACGCTTGAAGACGGTTTCACCGCGCGCCGGATCGGCAGACTGCAGCAACGTCGCAATGGAAACTTCTTCCTTGGCCGGTGCAGCGCCCCCTTCACCGGTCGAGGCTTCCGCCGCTTCGATGATAAAGCCCGGCTTTTCGGGCGCAGGCGAGTGAAACAGCGAATCGGACAGGATGCCTGTCGTCATGACAACGAAAACCGTTGCCAGAAAAGCCATGATAAACTTGTTAGTCCGGGTTGAATTCATCGCCGGTCAGCGCTCCCTCTACCAAAACGCTCTCCCCGAGAACGCTCTCCTAGCCGGCATGCAAACCTTCAATAAAGGTCGCAATTCTCTCCCCGGCATCGGGCGGAAACTAGGTCTTTTACCAGGGCGATGCAACACCTATAACGGTAACTAGACCCGTGACTTTTTGACACTTTTGATGCATTTCCAGCGCCTCGAAAGCGGTTTAAAAGACGTCCGCGACCTTATCGATCTCAAGAGGCGATGATGCTTCAGACATTAAAGACACTCACTCTTATCCCGGCACGCATGGCGTCCACGCGGCTGCCGAACAAGCCGCTCGCCGATATTTGCGGCAAGCCGATGATCGTGCATGTGGCCGATCATGCCGCGGCTGCAAAGCTGGGCCGGACGGTGGTTGCAACCGACAGCGAAGAGATTTTTTCAATCGTTACCGCGCATGGCCATGAAGCCATCATGACGCGCGAGGATCACGAATCCGGCTCCGACCGCATCTATGAAGCATTGATGAAAGTCGATCCGGCGGGCGAGTTTGATGCCGTGGTGAACGTTCAGGGCGACCTGCCGACCATCGATCCCGATATCATCCGCCGTGCGCTTCTGCCGTTGGAAGACGGACCTGCCGACATTGCAACGCTCGGCGTCGAAATCGAGGAAGAGTCGGAGAAGACCAATCCGAGTGTGGTGAAGATCGTCGGCTCCCCGCTTGCCGGCAACAGCCGCCTGCGCGCACTTTATTTCACCCGCGCAACCGCGCCCTACGGTGAAGGCCCGCTTTATCACCATATCGGCCTTTACGCCTATCGCCGCTCAGCGCTTGAACGCTTTGTGAAGCTTGGGCCGTCTCCCTTGGAGAAGCGGGAAAAACTCGAGCAATTGAGGGCTCTTGAAGCCGGAATGCGTATTGATGTGGAACTTGTGAGGACGGTGCCGCTCGGCGTTGATACGCAGGCCGATCTTGACCGCGCGCGCATTCTTGTAGCACAGGGTATCTAACGGGCCACCGATGAGTGGCATTTAAGAAAGCATGGTACGATGAAAACCAACAGGATTTCCTTTCAGGGTGAAGCGGGCGCGAATTCCGATACGGCGTGCCGCAACATGTTTCCCGATATGGAGCCTTTGCCGTGCCCGACTTTCGAGGATGCCTTCAACGCGGTTGAAACCGGCGCTGCCGACCTCGCCATGATCCCGATCGAGAACACTCTGGCCGGTCGCGTCGCCGATATTCATTATCTGCTGCCGCTCGCCGACATGCATATCATTGGCGAATATTTCCTGCCGATCCATTTCCAGCTGATGGTACTTCCGGGCGTCAAGCGCGAGGAAATCAAGACGGTACACAGCCATGTCCATGCGCTTGGCCAGTGCCGCAACGTCATCCGCCAGAATGGCTGGAAGGGCGTCATCGCAGGCGATACGGCGGGAGCCGCTCGCCTCGTCGCCGATATGAAAGATCGTTCCATGGCGGCCTTGGCACCAAGCCTTGCCGCGGAGCTCTATGGTCTCGATATTCTGGAAGAAAATGTCGAGGATTCGGAAGATAACGTGACCCGCTTCGTTGTTCTGTCCAAGAACAAGCAATGGGCACAGCGTCCCGAAAATGGCGAACGCATCGTGACGACTTTTGTCTTCCGCGTGCGCAACGTCCCGGCTGCGCTCTACAAGGCGCTGGGCGGCTTTGCCACCAATGGCATCAACATGACGAAGCTCGAAAGCTATCAGATCGGCGGGCGTTTCATCGCCACGCAGTTCTATGCCGATGTCGAAGGACACCCGGAAGACGCAAATCTGCAGCTTGCGCTGGAAGAATTGCGGTTCTTCACCAAGGAAGTGCGGATTCTCGGCGTCTACAAAGGCAGCGATATCCGCGATACGCATCTGCTGGCAGCAGAATAATCAGCCTGCGTCGTAGACCCAGGCCTTTATCAGATGGGTTGCGATGGCGCCGGACGGTGGCACCCGCAACCCATTTTCATGTGTGCCTTCCAGCATTGTCCGCACTTCGGCCTTCGAGAACCAGCGACCGTCTTCCAGCTCCGAACGGTCGATAGTGAAGTCGTCGCTCAAAACCTCGGCATGACAGCCGATCATCAGCGAATAGGGAAACGGCCAGGGCTGGCTCGCATGATAGGCAACGCGACCGATGGAGAGCCCCATTTCCTCGACACTTTCGCGGCGCACGGCGGCCTCGATTGTTTCGCCGTGCTCGATAAAGCCTGCGAGGCAGGAATAGGAACCGGGCGCGAAATGCGGGCTGCGTGCCAGAATGCATTTTTCGCCGCGTACCGGCAGCATAATCGCCACCGGGTCGGTACGCGGGAAATGTTCCGCACCACAGTTCGGGCATTGCCGCTTGGCACCGCCAGCGCGCATGTCGGTTTTTGCACCGCAGCGTCCGCAGAAACGGTGATTGGCATGCCATGCGGTCAGCGCTGCGGCTTGCGCCAGCGCGCCGAGCAGGTCGGCGGATACCAGCCCTTCGGTATAAATACTGCGATAATCCTGCAGACGGAAAGGCGTTTCCATCGTCTCGGGGTCGAGCGGTGTCGTCAAAGCGACAAGCGGCGCGCCGTCCTGAAGACCGAGAAAAATCGGCTCGTGAAGATCAGGCGCAAAGTCCTTCGCCTCACCGAGGCGGAACAATGCGCGTGGCGCTTTTTCATCGGCGTAGTCGAGAAGCAGCCGGTTACCGCCAAGCAACATGATTCGCGTTTCGGGAAGTTCCAGCGCCGTGAAGGCAGAATCATCCTGCCGCTTTTCGGATTGGCGGTCGATGCGGTTGCCGGAAAATCCGACAGATCGGCTCGGTTCGATTTCCGGCAGATCGTAGAGACGGAAAGTCATATCTATCTCGGAATTGTTGGGGGATTAAAGCGCATCCCGAAAAGTGTGAAACGGTTTTCGGAAAAGATGCGCGTGAAAGCAAATTAAAGCGCCGTACGAATGTCGGCGATCAGCTGGCGGGCGTCTTTTTCGTCATAGGTCTCGCGGGTGCCAAAGCCCCAGACAGGGCCGGGCCAGCCCGCATCGCCTTCATTGCGGGCGATCACATGCAGATGCAGCTGCCGAACGATATTGCCGAGCGCGCCCGTATTGATTTTCTGGCAACCCGTCACAGTCTTGAGTGCCTGCGCAACGATGCCCAACTCGAAGGTCAGCATGGTCTGGTCGAGTGGCGTCATGTCATGGATTTCAGCTAGGCCAGGACGGCGCGGCACCAGGATCAACCATGGCCAGCGCCGGTCGTTCATCAACCGAAGCTCGCACAGGCCGAGCTTGGCCACGGAAAATGTGTCGGCATTGAGCCGTTTATCGAGTTCGAATTGTTCCATAGGCCGACATTTACCAGTTTTTTTCGTCCAGCGCTTGCTTTTTGCGTGGCGCCCTCCTTGCTTTTTGCTTCACAATTGACGATATGCAGCGTGGGAGGTTGGTGGTGGACGAGCCACTCGCCAACCGGGTCAGGTCCGGAAGGAAGCAGCCCTAACGAGCCACGGCACGGGTCATCGTGCCAGCCTCCCACCCTTTCTCGCTACGCCGACGACTGTTGATGGGTTGCCTCTTTGGTTGACGCCGCTCATGCGTCCGGTCCAAACTGGCGACTGAGAAAAAGCGGAACAGGAAGAACGGAAGGGTCGCTATGGACACAAAATCCGCCGATGGCGCCTATCGCGTTCTCGCCCGCAAGTATCGCCCCCAGAATTTCAACGACCTTATCGGCCAGGAGCCGATGGTTCGCACGCTCAAGAACGCGTTCGAGACGGGCCGCATTGCGCAGGCCTGGATGCTTACCGGCGTTCGCGGGGTCGGCAAGACCACGACAGCGCGCATTCTGGCGCGTGCGCTCAATTACAAGACCGATACGATCGACCAGCCGACCATCGACCTTTCCGTGCAGGGCGAAAACTGCCAGGCGATCATGGAAGGCCGTCATGTCGATGTGATCGAGATGGATGCCGCCTCGCATACCGGTATCGACGATATCCGCGAGATCATCGAGCAGGTGCGTTACCGCCCGGTTTCGGCGCGCTACAAGGTCTACATCATCGACGAAGTGCACATGCTCTCCAATCAGGCTTTCAACGGCCTGTTGAAGACGCTGGAAGAGCCACCGCCCCACGTCAAATTCATCTTTGCCACCACCGAAATCCGAAAAGTTCCGATCACGGTTCTGTCGCGCTGCCAGCGCTTCGACCTGCGCCGTATCGAATCGGGCACGCTGGCGCAGCATCTGCGCCGCATCGCGGAAGCGGAACAGATCGCGGTGGATGATACGTCGCTCGCCATGATCGCACGCGCAGGCGAAGGCTCGGCACGCGATTCGCTGTCGATCTTCGATCAGGCCATCGCGCATGGTGCGGGTACTGTCACGGCGGAAGCCGTGCGCTCCATGCTGGGCCTTGCCGACCGTGCCCGTATCATCGACCTCTTCGAGATGCTGATGCGTGGCGATGTGGCTGGCGCACTGACGGAATTTCGCGCGCAGTATGATGTCGGTGCCGACCCGTCGGTCGTGCTGACCGATCTTGCCGATTTCAACCATCTCGTGACACGACTGCGTTTCACGCCGGATGTGGCCGAAGACGTGTCCCTGTCGGAAGATGAGCGCGTGCGCGGTCGTGAATTCGCGCAGAAACTTTCTGTCCGTGTGCTGTCGCGCACCTGGCAGATGCTGCTCAAGGGCATTGCGGAAGTCGATACGGCGACGAGACCGGTTCAGGCTGCAGAAATGCTTTTGATCCGGCTTGCCCATGCCGCAGATCTGCCGACGCTGGACGAGGCGATTCGCGGTCTCGACAATGGCTCCGTTTCGGCGCCGCGTCCGCAGCCGGGCAATCCGCGGCCGAATGGCGGCGGTGGTGCGCCGGAAGCGCGTTTTGCCGCCGATGCGGTTGGATCGTCTTCGATGGCTCCAGCTTCCGGTGGACCGGCAACGGCCATGCGTATCGTGGAAACACCACCGCAGCCGGTTCAGCCGTCAGCCGCACCGCAGCAGTTTGTCGAGAACACGCCGCAGCCTTCGGTGCCGGTCAACAGCTTGCATGATGTCGTCGCACTTGCCGACAAGCACCGCGACATGCAGTTCAAGATTCTGGTCAAGGGTTGCGTGCGCCTTGCATCCATTGCACCCGGGCGGCTCGAAATCGGCCTGACCGACGATGCGCCGAAATCTCTGCCGAGCGATATTTCGCAACGCCTCCTGAACTGGACCGGCATTCGCTGGGTGGTGACGGTCGCGCGTGACGTGGCCGGGCAGACCATTTCGGAGGCGGAAACCGAGCGACGCGACAATCTGGTGACCGATGCCCGCGCCGATCCCGATGTCGCCGCTATTCTCGCGGCCTTTCCGGGGGCAAAAATCACCGACGTGCGCATTGCCGTACCGGAACAGAATGACGACGAGGACATTGACCTCGATGCCGTGGTGGAAACACCGGGCGCACCGTCTGAAGACGACTGATTTACGGAATGATGGAGTGAACCCATGCGTGACATGATGGGCATGATGAAGCAGGCGAAGGAATTGCAGGCCAAGATGAAGGCCGTGCAGGACGAGATCGCCACCATGGAAGCCTCGGCCTCATCGGGCGGCGGGCTGGTGACGATCACGCTTTCCGGCAAGGGCACCCTGTCGGCGCTGAAAATCGATCCGTCGCTGATGAAGGAAGAAGAGGTGGAAATCCTCGAAGACCTGATCATCGCGGCGCATAACGACGCCAAGGCCAAGCTTGAAGCGGCCATGGCCGAGAAGACGCAGTCGCTCACCGCTGGTCTGCCGATTCCTCCGGGGTTCAAGCTGCCGTTTTAAGTGAGTAGGGCAGTAAGGCATTAGGGCAGTATGTTTTATCTGCCCGAAACGTTGCTGCCTCTGCTTTCCTTATTGTCTTACCGCCCTATTGCCGTATTGCCTTAAAAGATGTCCAAACGAATAGCCGGTCCCGAAATCGAACGTCTTATCCAGCTCCTGGCCCGCGTGCCGGGGCTTGGGCCGCGTTCGGCCCGTCGTGCAGCGCTGCATCTCATCAAGAAGAAAGAAGCGCTTCTGGTGCCGCTTGGTGGCGCCATGCAGGAAGCTGCCGAAAAGGTACGCATCTGCTCTTGCTGCGGCAATGTCGATACGTCCGATCCATGCACGATCTGCACCGATGAACGTCGCGATCCCACCACTCTTATTGTCGTGGAAGACGTTTCCGATCTCTGGGCGTTGGAGCGGGCAGGCACGATGAATGTGCGCTATCACGTTCTCGGCGGTCGCCTGTCACCGCTCGATGGCATCGGCCCGGACGATCTCAACATCAAAGGACTGGTGGAACGGGTTTCCACGGGTGAGATCAAGGAAGTGATTCTCGCGGTCAACGCTACCGTCGAAGGCCAGACCACGGCGCATTACATCACCGACCAGCTGTCGAGCTTCGACGTTCGTGTCACGCGGCTTGCCCATGGCGTTCCGGTCGGCGGCGAGCTTGATTATCTGGATGAAGGCACGCTTGCTGCCGCCTTGCGGGCAAGAACCACCCTTTAGAACTAATGGAGAAGGCATGGCAGCGGGAAATTGGAAGCATAGCCTGAAGATTGGTCTCGCACTGCTTGCCAGCCTTGCCATTTCTCCCGCCATTGCCGCGCCGTCCAAGGCGCAGATTGAAAGCCAGTATCGCAACTGGCTCGAAAAGGACCTTTGGCCGGAAGCGAAGGCAGCAGGCGTATCGCGCGCCGTGTTCGATCAGGCTTTTGCCGGTGTCTCGATCAACTGGAAGCTGCCAGACCTTGTCATCCCCGGCGAAAAGCCCTCGACACCGAAAGAGCAGAAACAGGCGGAATTCGGTGCACCCGGCAAATATTTCAATGCAAAGACGATGGGCGCGGTCACAAGCGGCGGCAAGGCGCGCTATGGCCAATATGCCAATCTCCTGAAGCGCATCGAACAGAAATACGGTGTTCCGGGGCCGATCCTGCTTGCCGTATGGGGCCGCGAATCCGGCTTCGGTACGGTGAAGATTCCCTACAATGCCTACGAGGTTCTTGGCACCAAGGCTTTTATGGCCACTCGCAAGGACATGTTCCGGAAGGAACTGATTGCTGCGCTCGAAATCGCTTCCAAGGGCTATATCGACGAAGCCGCTATGAAAAGCTCATGGGCGGGTGCACTCGGCCAGCCGCAATTCATGCCGACTTCCTATCTGAAACATGCTGTCGATTTCGACGGTGACGGCAAGCGCGACATCTGGAACTCGGCGCCTGATACGCTCGCCTCCATCGCCAATTATCTGAAGCTGCATGGTTGGCAGAAGGGGCGTGACTGGGGCTTTGAAGTGAGCGTTCCGCAGAACGTATCCTGCTCGCTGGAAGGTCCGGATCAGGGCAAGACGATTGCCGAATGGGCAAAGCTCGGCATTACGCGGGTGAATGGCAAACCGTTTCCGGCCAATGAAATGAAGGGCGAGGGCTTTCTGCTCATGCCCGCCGGTCGCTACGGTCCGGCCTTTGTCGTGAGCCCGAATTTCTACGTGCTCAAAGACTATAATATGAGCGATCTCTATGCGCTCTTCATCGGCCACGTCGGTGATCGTATCGCCTATGGCGCGGGCGATTTCAGCCGTGGATGGGGCGACGTCGGCTCCATGTATCGCTCTGATATCGGCGCAATGCAGAAACGCATGCAGGCGCTGGGCTATGATGTCGGCAAGCCGGACGGTCTGCCCGGCTTCAAGACCCGCCGCTCCATCGGCCTGTGGCAAGCCAAGAATGGTATGGCGCCAACCTGCTTCCCGCAGCCGGAGCTATTACGTCAGGTCCGCTGATCCCCGCCACTCAGCAAGTTGGCGAAAGACTGCAGCGCTTTCGTCCTGTAGCGGTCGTTGTGCTGCAGCATGAGAAACTGGCGCTGCGGCAGAGCAAAATCCGCCTTTACCAGTGTTCCGGCAGCAAGATGCGGGGCGGCGACAAGTTCCGATATGGCCGTCACGTAATCACCGGAGCGCACCGCCGAACAGATGGCTTCGTTCGATGGTAGTTCCAGCGCCACATGCAGTCGCGCCGGATTATAACCGGAAGCGCGCATCGCATCCTCGAAAACGCTGCGCGTTCCCGATCCCTGTTCACGCAAGATCCATTTTCCCTCGAAAAGCCGATCCCAGGTGAGCTTGCCGCCCGTACCCCAGTCATGATCGGGGCGCGCCACCAGAATAAGCTGGTCGCTTGCAACCTTGCTGATTGATAGCGACGGCGCCTGCACAGCACCTTCGACGAGGCCAATATCGGCGACGCCTTCCTGTGTCGCCTCGGTAACGCTTTCCGTATTGCCAAGCGTCAGTCGCACGTCGATCAAAGGGTAGGCGGCGTGAAACCGTGCCAGAAAGGACGGCAGCCAATAGCTGGCGATGGTCTGGCTGGCATGAATGGCGAGAATGCCCCGTTTGCCGCCACCAAGTTCCGATAGCATCCGCTCGGCAGAACGGGCGCGCGCAAACGTTGCGCGTGCCTCGTCCAGAAACATGCGCCCGTCACCGGTCAGCTCGATCCGCCGCCCGATGCGGTTGAAGAGCGTCGCTCCGTAGCGATCTTCCATGGTGCGGATGGCCGAACTGACCGCCGAAGGGGTCAGATGCAGGGCTTCCGAGGCTCGCGTGAGGTGCTCACGCTCGGCGACTTCAATGAAAATTCGTAGCTGTTCCAGTGTCATAGCGATGATCGTTCGATTTTATCAAATGAAATATGCCATATAATGAAATGGATTGAACAGGGAAAAACAGGCATCTAATCAGAAAATAATTCTCATACGAGCATTTCCAGCAAAAGTGCGAAGTGGTTTTGCGTAGGACAATGCGAATGAAAACAGCATTTCCAGCAAAAGTGCGAAGCGGTTTTGCGCGGGATAATGCGAAAAATGCAGACAGTCAGATTTGAAATGCTGAAAATGACCTACTCCAAAATCCAGAACATCCTCCCGGGACTTGGCTTGAGCGTCGCCGTTGCTATCGCCGCGATCGGACTCGAAAAAGTCGAGGAACATTATGCAGGGCGCGCCTGGCTCGAAGCGCTGGTGATTGCCATCCTCCTTGGCACGGTCGTGCGGACGTTCCTGCGTCCGGGCAAGCATTTCAACAAGGGCATCGGCTTTTCCGCCAAGCTTCTTCTGGAAATTGCAGTGGTATTGCTTGGCGCGTCGATCAGCGCCAGCGCGGTGGTGGCCGCGGGTTCGGGCCTTATTTTCGGTATTGCAGGCGTCGTGGTGCTGGCTATTACGCTCAGCTACGGGATCGGGCGTTTGCTGAAGCTTCCGCATCGGATGGCCGTGCTGGTCGCCTGCGGGAATTCCATTTGCGGCAATTCCGCTATTGCCGCAACCGCACCGGTTATCGGCGCGGGAAGCGAGGACGTGGCGGCTTCGATCGCCTTTACCGCTATTCTCGGCGTGGTCGTCGTGCTGCTTCTGCCACTGCTGGTGCCGATTCTGGGGCTTTCGCACACGCAATATGGCGTGCTGGCTGGCCTGACCGTTTATGCAGTGCCACAGGTTCTGGCGGCCACTGCGCCGGTCGCGACGATCAGTGTCCAGCTTGGCACGCTGGTGAAACTCGTGCGCGTTCTGATGCTGGGACCGGTTATTCTTGCGCTGGCGCTTCTCGCCGGTAACAAGGATGCGAATGCCAAGCCGGGCTTCTTCCAGCTGGTGCCATGGTTCATCCTCGGCTTCCTTGGCATGATGGCGCTGCATTCGCTGCATCTGATACCGGAAACGATTCTGCCTGGCATTCAATATGCCTCGACCATACTCACCATCATTTCGATGGCGGCCCTTGGCCTCGGCGTCGATATCCGTTCGGTGGCGTCGGCAGGTGGCCGGGTGACACTGACCGCAGTGCTTTCGCTCGTTGCGCTCTGCGCAATCAGCCTTGGCCTGATCCATATGCTCAGCGTTGCATAAAAAGGGCCGGGATGGTTCACATCCCGGCCTTTATTCTCACAAGCGATGGTCAGCTCTTCTTAGCCGCATCAGTCGGCTTTGCGTCGGCTGGTGCATTGGCTGTCTTGCCGGTGTCCTTCTTGTCATCAACGGACATATTGGAGCGGATCGTCACCATATGTTCCGCCTTGATGAGGGTCAGGTTGGCATCGTAATATTTGCCGTTGCCGAGCTGTTCCAGTGCCAGATCGACATCCTTGTCGATGGCAGGCAGATTGGCTGTCGTTTCGGTTATCACCAGATCGACATCCGCGAGTTTCAGCTCATCCTGAGCCTCTTTCTTGCGGCCATGCTGGATATGTTCATTGGCCTTTTTCAGGTGAGCAGCCTTTTCAGGCGTCAGCTTGTAGTCATCGACCACACCGACTTCCATATCGACCGGCAATGTGCCCGACTGAACTTCGGCGACTTCGTCGGCTGGAGCGCCAGCCGCTTTCATCTTGTCGAGCAGGGATGGAGTGTCTTTCTGCGCCTTGTCCAGATCATCCTTGACCGTCGACAGAATGACTTTGGCCTGGTCGGGTGTTCCCTGAAAAATGGCCAGTCGCGCCAGTGTAACGCCGCGCACCGCTGCGAGGCCATCGCCGGAAATGGCATCCAGCTTCTTGATGGCGTCCTGTTGTGCAGCTTTCGTGCTCTCGGTCGCCGGGGCATTCGGCTTTGCTGCACTTTCGGCGAAGCTTGGCACGGCAAAGGAAGCGCTCAGCAGCGCAGTTGAAAGCAGCATTGCGGTCAGGGTGGTGGTTCTGGAAATCATCTTATGCAATCCGTTCAAAAGTAATTCTGTATAGATATTTTGCTATGAATAGGCGGCTTGGAAGCTTTTATCCTCCATGATTAATGCAGAGAAAGCTTTATTAGTTGCCCATCTGCCGAATTGGAGAAGAAGATAATGAATCAATATTGGTCGAGCATGTAAAATTGTGCTGGTTCGTGACCATTTCGTGGCGGAGGAATCACCATAAATTTATTTGATAAAGAAAAAGCCCGCCAGGAGGCGGGCTTTCTCATGTTCGATCGAAGAAGAAAAGATTAGTTCTTTTCCTGCTTCTTCAGAGCGGCACCGAGGATGTCGCCGAGCGAAGCGCCGGAGTCGGACGAACCGTACTGAGCGACAGCTTCTTTTTCTTCAGCGATTTCGAGCGCCTTGATCGAGACCTGCAGCTTGCGGGTCTTCTTGTCGAAAGCGATGACGCGAGCGTCAAGCTTCTGACCGACCGTGAAGCGTTCCGGACGCTGCTCGTCGCGGTCACGCGACAGATCCGAACGCTTGATGAAGCTTTCGAGATCGTGGTCGACGAGACGGACTTCGAGGCCACCGTCGGTAACGGCGGTCACTTCGCAGGTCACAACGGCGTTCTTGCGCAGTTCGCCGGAAGCTGCTGCTTCGCCGACCTTGTCGCCGGAAAGCTGCTTGATGCCGAGCGAGATGCGTTCCTTGTCGATATCGACATCGAGAACGACAGCCTTGACGACTTCACCCTTGTTGTACTCTTCGATGACCTGTTCGCCCGGACGGTTCCAGTCGAGGTCGGAGAGGTGAACCATGCCGTCAACGTCGCCGTCGAGGCCGATGAACAGGCCGAATTCGGTCTTGTTCTTGACTTCACCTTCAACAACGGTACCGACAGGGTACTTCTGGGCAAAGGTCGTCCACGGATTGTCGAGGGTCTGCTTGAGGCCCAGCGAGATACGGCGCTTGACCGGATCAACTTCGAGCACAACGACTTCGACTTCCTGCGTGGTGGAAAGAATCTTGCCCGGATGGACATTCTTCTTGGTCCACGACATTTCGGAAACGTGGATGAGGCCTTCGATGCCCGGCTCGATTTCAACGAACGCACCGTAGTCGGTGATGTTCGTGACGGTGCCGGTGATCTTTTTGCCGATCGGGTACTTCGCGCCGATGCCATCCCAAGGATCGCTCTCGAGCTGCTTCATGCCGAGCGAGATACGATGGGTTTCCTGGTTGATGCGGATGATCTGCACCTTGACCGTCTGGCCGATGGTGAGGATTTCCGACGGATGGTTGACGCGGCGCCATGCCATGTCGGTAACGTGCAGGAGACCGTCGATGCCGCCGAGGTCAACGAACGCACCGTAATCGGTGATGTTCTTGACGACGCCTTCAACGACCTGACCTTCTTCAAGGTTCTGAACGATTTCCGAACGCTGTTCCGCACGGCTCTCTTCAAGAACGGTACGACGCGAGACAACGATGTTGCCGCGACGCTTGTCCATCTTGAGGATTTCGAACGGTTGCGGGACGTGCATGAGCGGGGTGACGTCGCGGATCGGACGAATGTCGACCTGCGAACGCGGCAGGAAGGCAACAGCGCCGTCGAGGTCGACGGTGAAACCACCTTTGACCTGATTGAAGATGACGCCATCGACGCGCTCGCCATTGGCGAACTTCTGCTCGAGCTTGACCCAGCTTTCTTCACGGCGTGCTTTTTCGCGCGACAGGACAGCTTCGCCCAGAGCGTTTTCGATGCGCTCGACGTAAACTTCCACTTCGTCGCCCGGCTTCAGCGTGCCGTCTTTGCCCTTTGCGCCGAATTCCTTCAGCGGCACGCGGCCTTCGACCTTCAGACCGGCGTCGATGATCGCCATGTCCTTTTCAATGGCTACGATGCGGCCCTTGACGACATAACCTTCAGCAAGGTCGTTCGTTGCAAAGGATTCCGCCAGCAGCGACTCGAAGTCTGCGAGGGATGGATTGAATTCTGACATGAATACTCCTGGTGCATCCGGAAAATTCATCGGATGCGGCGCCGGGGGTTAGCGTTGCGTTATGCCCGACCTCGGCCCCGTCTTTGCAGACAACCGGCGCGTGGAACGCGAAGTCAGGCTTTCAGTATGAGTGCAGCCTATATAGGTCCGAACTCAAGATAATCCAGCTTTTCGGGGCATAATGAGATCCAAAAAGTCTAAAAACTTGTCGGTTTCATCCCCGATGCTGCGCCAAAGCATGATCGATCAGCTTTTTTGCGGCTAGAAATGCCGCTTCTATACTCATTTCGCTCGTATCTAGCAAGTGCGCGTCTTCAGCGGGTCTGAGGGGAGAATCGATGCGGTTCGTGTCACGCTCGTCGCGTTTCCTGAGGTCGGCCAGTATTTCCGCGAAATCTGCCTTCTCGCCGCGTGCCACGATTTCTTCAAAGCGACGCTCGGCGCGCACTTCCGGCGACGCCGTGACGAAGAGCTTTATGGCTGCATCGGGACAGACGACAGTGCCGATATCGCGCCCGTCAAGCACGCTTGAGGGCAGGGCATTGGCGAAATTGCGCTGCGCTTCGACAAGCGCACGTCTGACCTTCGGCATGACCGCGACCTTCGATGCCGCTTCGCCGATCGCATGAGCGGAAAGGACCGCCTTGTCCATCTCGCGCAGATCGAGATTGAGCGCGGCGTCAGCCGCCACCGCTTCATCATCGAGCGGCAGCCCCTTGTCGATCAGCGCCTTGGCCACAGCGCGATAGGTCAGTCCCGTATCCAGATGCGGCATGCCGTAGTGAATGGCAATGCGCCGGGCAAGGGTTCCCTTGCCCGAGGCGGCCGGTCCGTCGATAGCGACGATGAACGGCGTCATCGCGCGTCGCTCAGTTCGATCTTGGCGCCCAGTCCCGGCATCATGTCCATGAATTCGGGGAAGGACGTGGCGATCATGGTGCTGTCGTCAACCGTCACCGGCTTTTCCGATGCAAGGCCCATGACGAGGAAGCTCATCGCGATGCGGTGATCGAGATGGGTTGCGACAGTGCCACCACCCAGTTCCTTGCCGTCGGGACGACCGCGGACCGTCAGCGACATCTCGCCTTCGGTGCAATCGACGCCATTGGCTTCAAGGCCGCGTGCAACCGCTGCCAGACGATCCGATTCCTTGACGCGCAGTTCGTCGAGACCGTCCATCACAGTTTCGCCTTCCGCGAAGGCCGCGGCGATGGCCAGAACCGGATATTCATCGATCATCGACGGAGCGCGTTCCGGCGGAACGACAACGCCCTTCAGCTTCGAGGCCTTCACGCGCAGATCGGCGACATCCTCGCCGCCGGCAAGACGGGCATTGAGCACTTCGATATTGGCGCCCATTTCCTGCAACGTCAGGATCAGGCCGGTACGGGTCGGGTTCATCAGCACGTTGCGGATGGTAACATCCGAACCTTCGACGAGAAGGGCGGCAACGAGCGGGAAAGCCGTTGACGATGGATCACCCGGTACGTCGATGGTCTGGCCGATAAGCTTGCCCTGGCCGGTGATGCGGATATGGCGCACGCCGTCCTTGTCGGTTTCAACCGAAAGATCGGCGCCAAAGCCCTGCAGCATCTTTTCGGTGTGGTCGCGGGTCATGACCGGCTCGATGACGGTGGTAACGCCCGGCGTGTTGAGACCGGCGAGCAGCACGGCTGATTTTACCTGCGCGGACGCCATCGGCACGCGATAGGTGATCGGATTGGCCGTCTTTGGGCCGATCAGCGTCAGCGGCATGCGGTCGCCTTCGGCTGCTTCCACCTGAACGCCCATTTCACGCAACGGATTCAGCACGCGACCCATCGGGCGCTTGGAAAGCGAGGCATCGCCGATAAAGGAGGTTCTCATGTCATAGGTGCCGACAAGGCCCATGGTGAGGCGCGCACCGGTTCCGGCATTGCCGAAGTCGAGCGCTGCTTCGGGCTGCAACAGGCAGCCGTTGCCGACGCCATTGATGATCCAGGCATCGCCATCCTTGCGGATTTTCGCGCCCATGGCCTGCATGGCGCGACCGGTATTGATGACGTCTTCGCCTTCCAGAAGGCCGGTGATGCGGGTTTCACCCGATGCAAGGCCGCCGAACATGAAGGAACGATGCGAGATGGATTTGTCACCCGGAATGCGAATTTCGCCCGTAAGTGCCTCCGAGCGGCGGGCGGTTGCTGGTTTCGGGGGTGCAGAATGGGACATGGATTTTTCACAGTCACATTTTTGGCGCGGACACGCGCCGGGATTGAGAGATAAGCCGGGCTTCCCTAGCATAGTAATATTGTGCGGTCATCCGCGAATACGCGGTGCGGATGAAACCCATAATCAGGAGGGAGAGCCAAGAGTCTGCACATCCCTTTGCGTTTGGCTTTGACAAACGCGCCAAATTGCGTTTATGCACCGGACAACAATATAAACGCGCTTAAGACTTGCCCCTTGCCATATGGCTCCATGAACAGCATGGTGAAGGGCTATATGCTTCAAGGCAGGCATTCCGGCGCGATTTTATGAATTTGTGTCCCCGTGCGAATTAACGAGGCTAGACGTGGCAAAAGCTGAACTTGGTACCAAGCGTATCGACCCGGAAACGGGCAAGAAATTTTACGATCTCAATCGCGACCCGATCGTTTCGCCTTACACCGGCATTTCCTATCCGCGTTCCTATTTCGACTCCACGCTTGAAAGCCGCGTTGTCGAAGAGGAAACCGAAGAGGAAGAACTGGATACGGCACTCGAAAAGCCGGAATTCGTCTCTCTCGAGGATGCCGACGACGAAACCAAGGGCAGCGGCGACGATCTGCCGGATATGGATGACGACGATGTCGATCTCGGCGACGACGATGAAGACACCTTCCTCGAAGAAGAGGAAGACGAGGACGACGACATGTCGGGCATTCTCGGCGGCGGCGTCGGCGGTGAAGACGAGGAAGGCTGATCTGTTACACAGATCAAGACCGGATGCTTTTGCGAGGCGACCTTCGGGTCGCCTCGCTGCGTTTGGAGCATATCCCGGATGAGGCTTCGGCGTGATCTGTGAATTATTTTCGACAGATGTGAAAAGAGTTGCGATTTAGCTCTTGATCTTCTGACAAACGCCATTTAATAAGCCGCCACACCGGGCAGCAAGTCCTGCCTGATGCGCCTCGAAAGAGGTCTGATGGGGCCATAGCTCAGCTGGGAGAGCGCCTGCATGGCATGCAGGAGGTCAGCGGTTCGATCCCGCTTGGCTCCACCAAATGTTTCTTCTCAAGTAACCAGAACGGACACCATCATCGGTCGGCACAATGGCTGTCGGTGGACAAAGCCTGTCCAAGCGCTATGTCATTTCCCATGACAGAGATGATTTTGGCGACATTCGACTGGGTTCCCAAAATGCCGCGTGGCTTCGTCCGCGATCTTCGCGTGCGCTGGGCGCTGGAAGAAGCCGGATTGCCCTATCGTGTCGAAGGCGTTCCATTCAAGAATCGCGGGCCGGAACACTTCACCCATCAGCCTTTCGGGCAAGTGCCATGGCTGATCGACGGTGATATGTCGGTCTTCGAAAGCGGCGCCATCCTGCTTCATATAGCCGAGAAGAGCGATGCGCTGTTGCCGCCTGATCCGAGGGCACGCAACGAGGTCATACAATGGCTGTTCGCGGCGTTGAATTCGGTCGAAATGGCCGCCTTGCCGCTCGCCCTTTATAAATTCACCGGTGATGAGGAGCAGACGCCGGGGCGTCAGCTCATGGACAGCTTCCTTGCCGGTCGGCTGGCGCACATGGAGCAGGCGCTGTCAGGCCGCGAATGGCTGACGGATCAGTTTTCGGTTGCCGATATTCTGATGGCAGACGTGTTGCGTCTGGTCGACCATTTCGACGGTCTGGCGCAGCATCCGGTCTGCCGGGCCTATGTCGGGCGCGCGACGGCACGGCCTGCATTCCAGAAAGCCTTTACCGACCAGATGGAACATTTTGCTGCAGCGGACTGACGCTCTTATTGAAATTAGCATGATGGTGCTATTTCACGCTCAAGTTGCACTCGACAATTCCTAAAAAATTGCTAAACAGAAATTGTGTGAAGTAGTTCCAGTGTTTTTAAATGAAAAGACTCCAAGATTTTGATGGGTTGCGTTTTTTATTATGTATAGGAATCGCAATTTTCCATTTTTCTTTCCGAGTTCCGGTAAATGATGAGATTTTGAATTCTTTTATATTAACATTTGCTTATTTTACCGATGTCTTTTTTATTGTGTCTGGATTATTTCTGGCGAGGCGACGAAATTATCTCTGGAGCTGGCCGCGTTATGTAGCTTTCGTTGGGAAGCGGCTCGCGCGGATTTATCCGCTGCACGTGGTGACCTTCTCCTGTTTCGCGCTTCTTTCTGTCCTGACAGCAGCGGGAATTCTGCATCCTCTGGTCGAACCCAGCATGAGCTGGCGAGACGGGCTGACCCAGTTACTGCTGATTCATAATTGGGGTTTGGGGCGCACCTTGTCCTACAATTATGTCAGCTGGTCGCTGAGTGCCCTTTTAGCCATGTATCTCGCTTTTCCGCTGTTCGATATGTTGTGCCGTCGTTTCGGGAGCTGGGTTCTCGTCGGTGTGATGGCCGCAGCCGTGGGCGGTGATTATCTGGCGCAACAGCTTGGCGTATTGTCACTCACACGCATTCAATTGTCCGATGCCGGGGTCTTGCGAGCCTTGCCTTCCTTTGTCTTTGGAATGTGGCTTGCTCGCCGGGAACATCCACCGATGCCGGCACCGGCAATCAAGGCATTGCTTGCCACTTGCCTGATTGTCTTTCTGTTCTATCACCCGGCAAACGGGCCGGACGAACCGCACACGCTTGAAGGCCCCTGGCGGCTGGCCTTCCTCTATGCGGGTGTCTATGTGCTTTATGCCGCATCCACTCGGGGCATTTATACACCGCTGCAATGGCGCGGATTCACAAGGCTTTCCCGTTACAGCTTCGGCATCTTCATTCTCCATCCTGCGGTCGGAATGGTTTTCTTCAAAGCTGCTCCGGAACGATGGGGCGAGGCGATGGCAGGCGCGGTCCTGCTCATCGCTGCAGGTGTTCTTGCAAGCGTGTTGACTGCCATTGCCTCTTACCACCTGTTCGAAAATCCCGTTTACCGCTGGCTGGTGAAAAGAATTGACGCATGGGTCAGCAGATCGGAAGGCTCAAGCGGGTTTTCTGGTTCTACGCAAAACGGCCTGCCTGTCTCCCGATAGGCAGGCATCCTCACCGGATCGATCAGGCGGTGCGCGACGTACCGCTGTCCTGACGCATCAGATAGAGCGATGCGCCGATGATCAGGGCCGCTCCCGGCCAGAAGTTGATGCTTGGCGCTGCTGCAAACACGATCCAGCCGAAGATCACGTTGATCGGCAGTCTCAGGTCATCGAACGGTTGCAGATAGACCGCATCCGCTATCGAATAAGCTGCCGTCTGGAAATATTGGGCGAGAGCTGTGAATGCGCCGATGACGATCAATATGGACCAGATTTCGACGCCCGGCGCGGTGATTGCGGACATGCTTAAGCCGGATGCCAGCCAGAGTGCCGCGTTGATGGGCGTGAGCAGTACCAGCATATAGGCCGAAATGCTGGCGGGCTTTTCGAAACGGGTCAGATATTTGGTCATCACCGAATAGCCCGCCCACAACGCTGCGGCCAGAATCGGCAGGAGCGAATAGACCGTATAGGAATCCGACCAGGGTGCGATGATGATCAGCGCGCCAATAAAGCCGGTGAATGTGGTCAGCAGCCGTGCTGGCGTGACCTTTTCCTGCAGAAAGAGCCGTGCGCACAGGATGACGAAGAATGGCGACGTCATGGACAACGCGACCACCTGCCAGATCGGCACATGGGTCAGCGCATAAATCCAGACCTGTACGCCAGCGGCAGCCAGCGCGACGCGAATGACGTGAAGACCGAAATGCCTGGTACGCAAGGCTCTCGTGCCGTCGCGAATGAGCAGGGGCAAGGTCAGTACCAGCGCGATCACATATTGCCAGAAGGCGATGATGACGGAGGGAATACCGGTACGCGTTCCCGCCCATTGGGTGGCGACATTGACGGCGGCATAGGCCGAACAGGCTGCGACCATCAGCGCTGCTCCGCGTATGGTCGGTTTCAAAGTTGGCGAAGAGGCAAGTTGGCTCAACGGTTTCTTCCTTCGGAGCATTTTGCAGCCAAATGGAAACATTTGACGTCGCATAAATGCGGCAAAACAAATGGACAGAGCGTTCCGCTTCAGGCGGAACTTGCTCTGGCAAGCCTGTTACCTCAGGGTACGGGAAGAAAGACTGCAGGACGAAGACGGCAAGCCGTCCAGCCGAGCATGATTCCAACCTCGTTCTCTCTCATCCGGACTATGACCGTCGGCTTCGGAATTGCACCGAATCTGCTGACCCTGACACGGCAGACGTGTCAGGCGCTCGCGGGCTTCGGACACTTGGTCCGTTACCGCCGGTGGGGAGTTTCGCCCCGCCCTGAGAACTGGATATTTCGTTTGCACCGAAGGACATCAGGATGAACTCCGACGCGGGCTGTAGTTATGTTACGCTTTCCCATAAAGCAAGGTGCAGGCTAGGTTCTGCCTGCCTGTCCGGCAATCACAATTGAGTGCAGGGCAACACAAGGGATGAGCCTTTGATAGCCAAGTCACGGGAAAAGCATGGACGTATCGGAAACTCTCTTTTAGAAACTCGTGTCGGAGTTGATCGGGAGAGGGTCTAATTCCACATGGTTCTGGGAGGAATGATGAGCACCAACGCAGTCCCCACGCAGTTTTCGCATGACCATCCGCTATGGCAACCGGATGCGGGGCGCATCGCCGCCAGCAATCTGGAGCAATTCCGTATTCGCGCAGAACAGCGCACGGGCTTGAGCCTGCCGGATTATGCCGCGCTGCATCGCTGGTCGGTCGAGGATCGCGGCGGCTTCTGGCAGCTTGTGTGGGATTTCTGCGAGGTTATCGGCGAGCGTGGCAAACCAGCCCTTGTCGATAAAGGCCATATGCGTGACGCAAAATTCTTCCCCGAGGCACGGCTCAACTTTGCCGAAAACCTGTTGCGCCATGAGGGTGGCGAGGAAGCCATCGTCTTTCGCGGTGAGGACAAGGTCGAGCGCCGCTTGAGCTGGGATGATCTTCACGCGCTGGTCTCGAAACTCCAGCAATTCATGCTGGCGGAAGGGGTTCAGCCGGGCGACCGCGTGGCGGGCATGATGCCCAACATGCCGGAGGCGGTGGCCTTGATGCTGGCCGCTTCGTCCATCGGTGCGGTGTGGTCTTCATGCTCACCGGATTTTGGCGTGCAGGGCGTACTCGACCGTTTCGGCCAGATCGAACCAAAGCTTTTCTTCGCCTGCGATGGCTACTGGTATAATGGCAAGCGCATTGACGTTGCCGACAAGGTTGCTGAAGTGACGGCAAAGCTGCCGGGGCTGAAACGTGCGGTCATTGTCACCTATCTCGGCGAAGCGGAAGCCGTTGCTGACCGCGCTGAAAAGGGCATCGCGCTTGATGCGGCTCTGGAACCGTTCAAGGCCAAAGATGTCGAGTTCACGCGGCTCCCCTTTGATCATCCACTTTGTATCCTGTTTTCGTCCGGCACGACGGGCATTCCGAAATGCATCGTGCATCGCGCGGGCGGTGTGCTGTTGCAGCACCTGAAAGAACACCGCCTGCATGCGGATATTCGCGACGGTGATCGCTTCTTCTATTTCACCACTTGCGGATGGATGATGTGGAACTGGCTGGCTTCAGGCATAGCATCGGGCGCTACGCTTCTGCTCTATGACGGTTCGCCCTTCTATCCCGATGGCAATGTATTGTTCGATTATGCCGCCGCCGAGGGCATGACCTATTTCGGCACTTCGGCGAAATTCATCGACGCGGTGCTGAAAGCCGGTCTGAAATCCGGCGAGACACATGATCTTTCGGCGCTGCGCACTGTCTCCTCGACCGGCTCGCCGCTGTCGCCGGAAGGCTTTGCCTTCGTCTATGAAGCGATCAAGCCGGACGTGCATCTCGCCTCCATTTCCGGCGGTACGGATATCGTGTCCTGCTTCGTGCTGGGCGTTCCGACGGAGCCGGTCTGGCTGGGCGAAATTCAGGGCGCGGGCCTTGGCATGGCCGTCGACGTCTGGAACGATGATGGCAAGCCGGTGCGCCGCGAAAAAGGTGAACTGGTCTGCACGAAGGCATTCCCCTGCATGCCGCTGCAATTCTGGAACGATCCCGAAGGCGCGAAATATCAGGCCGCCTATTTCGAGCGCTTCGACAATATCTGGTGCCATGGCGATTTTGCCGAATGGACCGAGCATGACGGCATTGTTATCCATGGTCGTTCGGACGCGACACTCAACCCTGGCGGTGTGCGTATCGGTACGGCAGAAATCTACAATCAGGTCGAGCAGATGCCGGAGATCGCCGAGGCGCTCTGCATCGGGCAGGATTGGGATAATGACGTGCGGGTGGTGCTGTTCGTGCGGCTCGCCGAAGGTGTGGCGCTGAACGACGACCTCAAGGCGCGCATCAAGACCAAGATTCGCACCGGCGCCACGCCGCGCCACGTTCCGGCGAAAATCGTTGCTGTCCGGGATATTCCGCGCACCAAGTCGGGAAAAATCGTGGAGCTTGCCGTGCGCGATATCGTGCATGGGCGCGATGTGAAGAATCGCGAGGCGCTGGCAAACCCCGAAGCGCTGGAGCTTTATCGCGATATTGCCGCGCTTCATGAGGATTGATTTGATCACCCTCCAATTGCTTGGAGTTGCCGGGTAGCGGACGCAACAAAATTTCGTTATCCGGTAATAAATAGCCACAGAACGCCACGCAAAGCCATTGCCTAATTGGCCGCCACGGGACACTCTGGCCGGAACATAGCCGTCTTGCAAAAGATGGACACCGAGCAGAACTTGTGGAGGACGAGTATGTTTGCATCGGGCATGAATTTCGGTCTTGGCGAGGAGATCGAAGCCCTTCGCGATACGGTGCGCCGTTTTGCGGAAAGCCGCATTGCGCCGCTGGCCGCTGAAACCGACCGCAACAATGCATTTCCCATGCATCTCTGGCGTGAACTGGGTGAGCTTGGCGTACTCGGCATTACGGCGCCAGAAGAATATGGCGGCGCTGGCATGGGCTATCTCGCCCATTGCATTGCGATGGAAGAAATCAGCCGCGCTTCCGCTTCCATCGGCCTCAGCTATGGCGCGCATTCCAATCTCTGCGTCAACCAGATCAAGCGAAACGGTTCTCCCGAGCAGCGCGCGAAATATCTGCCAAAACTTATTTCCGGCGAGCATGTCGGCGCGCTCGCCATGTCCGAGCCGGGCGCGGGGTCCGATGTCGTTTCGATGAAACTTGCCGCCGAGAAACGCGGCGACCGTTACGTTCTCAACGGAAACAAGATGTGGATCACCAACGGCCCGGACGCCGATGTGCTGGTGGTTTATGCCAAGACCGATCCGGCAGCAGGCCCGCGCGGGATCAGCGCCTTCATCGTTGAAAAAGGTTTCAAGGGGTTCTCGACCGCGCAGAAGCTCGACAAGCTTGGCATGCGCGGTTCCAACACCTGCGAACTGGTGTTCGAGGATTGTGAAGTGCCTGCCGAAAACCTGCTCGGGACAGAAGGCAAGGGCGTCAATGTGCTGATGTCCGGTCTTGACTATGAACGCGTGGTGCTGGCGGGTGGTCCGCTCGGCATCATGGCGGCCTGCCTCGATGTCGTGGTGCCCTATGTGCATGATCGCAAGCAGTTCGACCAGCCGATTGGCGAGTTCCAGCTCATGCAGGGCAAGCTTGCCGACATGTATGTGACCTTCAATGCCTCGCGCGCCTACACCTATGCGGTGGCGGCGGCCTGCGACCGGGGCGAGACGTCGCGCAAGGATGCGGCGGGCTGCATTCTCTATACGGCTGAGAATGCCACGCAGATGGCGCTTCAGGCGATCCAGTCTCTCGGCGGCAATGGCTACATCAATGACTATCCCACGGGCCGCCTTTTGCGCGATGCGAAGCTCTATGAGATCGGTGCGGGCACATCGGAAATCCGGCGCATGCTGATCGGACGGGAACTCTTTCAGGAGACCCGTTGATGGCGGTTCTGAAATCGGAAATCTCGACGCGCAGCGCCAGCTTCGAGACTAACCGCAAGGCCATGCTGGCGGCAATCGACGTGGTGGGTGAAGCCTCGCGGATTGCGATTGATGGCGGCGGCGAGAAAGCACGTGAACGCCATATTTCGCGTGGAAAACTGCTTCCTCGCGAACGCGTGGTGCAATTGCTTGATCCGGGCTCCCCCTTTCTGGAAGTCGGATTGACGGCGGGCCATGGCATGTATGGCGGTGCGGCCCCTTCCGGCGGCATCATCACCGGCATCGGGCGTGTATCGGGCCGCGAATGCATGATCGTCTGCAATGATGCGACGGTGAAGGGCGGTACCTATTATCCGGTCACGGTGAAGAAGCACCTGCGCGCGCAGGAGATCGCGGGCGAGAACCGTCTGCCCTGCATTTACCTGGTCGATTCCGGTGGCGCGAACCTACCCAATCAGGACGAGGTTTTCCCCGATCGCGACCATTTCGGGCGCATCTTCTACAATCAGGCGCAGATGTCGGCGGCAGGCATTCCGCAGGTCGCCGTGGTCATGGGGTCGTGCACGGCAGGTGGTGCTTACGTCCCTGCCATGAGCGACGAAACGGTGATTGTGCGGGGGCAGGGCACGATCTTTCTGGCCGGTCCACCGCTGGTGAAGGCTGCAACCGGCGAAGTGGTGAGCGCGGAAGATCTCGGCGGTGGTGACGTGCACACAAGGCTTTCCGGCGTGGCCGATCATCTGGCCAATGACGACGCCCATGCATTGCAGATTGCGCGCGCCATTGCGGCCAATCTCAACAGCGAGAAGCGTGAGTTTATCCCGCGCGGCGATAGTGCTGCACCCCTCTATGATCCGGAGGAAATTCTGGGCGTCGTTTCCGCCGATACGCGCATTCCCTATGATGTGCGCGAGGTGATCGCGCGGCTGGTCGACGGTTCGGATTTCGATGAGTTCAAGGCGCGCTATGGCACCACGCTGGTCTGTGGTTTTGCCAGTGTCTACGGCATGCCGGTCGGGATTATCGCCAATAATGGCGTACTGTTCTCCGAAGCGGCCTTGAAGGGCGCGCATTTCATCGAGCTTTGCTGCCAGCGCAACATTCCACTGATGTTTTTGCAGAACATCACCGGCTTCATGGTCGGGCGCAAATATGAAGCCGAGGGCATCGCGAAACACGGCGCCAAGCTGGTGACGGCGGTTGCAACGGCCAATGTGCCGAAAATCACCATGCTGATCGGCGCATCCTATGGTGCGGGCAATTACGGCATGGCGGGGCGGGCCTATTCACCGCGCTTCCTGTGGACCTGGCCGAACAGCCGCATTGCGGTGATGGGCGGCGAACAGGCGGCAGGCGTGCTGGCAACCGTCAAGCGCGACGGCATCGAGCGCACCGGCGGCACGTGGTCGGCGGATGAGGAAGCGGAGTTCAAGCGCCCGACGCTCGAAATGTTCGAACGCCAGAGTCATCCGCTTTATGCCTCTGCCCGACTTTGGGATGACGGAATTGTCGATCCGCGCAAGAGCCGCGAAGTGCTTGGCCTGTCGCTCTCTGCCACGCTGAACGCGCCAGTTGAGCCGACGCGCTTTGGTTTGTTCCGGATGTAAGGAAGCAATCAGATGTTCAAAAAGATACTGATTGCCAATCGCGGAGAAATTGCCTGCCGGGTCATTCGCACGGCGCGGGAATTGGGTATTGCCACCGTCGCAATTTATTCCGATGCCGACGCCCAAGCGCTGCATGTGGAGATGGCAGACGAGGCGGTGCGCGTCGGCCCTGCCATTTCTGCGCAAAGCTATCTGAATGTCGAGGCGATCATCAAGGCTGCGAAGGAAACCGGCGCAGAGGCTATCCATCCGGGTTATGGGTTTCTCTCCGAAAATGCCGGTTTCGTGGATGCTGTCGAGGCGGCGGGGCTTGTCTTCATCGGCCCATCGGCAAAAGCCATTCGTGCAATGGGGCTGAAGGATGCCGCCAAAGTACTGATGGAAAAGGCAGGCGTGCCTGTCGTTCCGGGCTATCACGGCGATAATCAGGATGGCGCATTCCTCAAAAGCGAGGCGGACCGGATCGGCTATCCAGTGCTCATCAAGGCACGGGCAGGCGGTGGCGGCAAGGGCATGCGCCGTGTCGATCATGCTGCGGATTTTGCAGCGGCGCTGGACAGCGCGCGCCGTGAGGCGGAAGCCTCTTTCGGCGATAGCGCCGTGCTGGTCGAAAAATACATGGCGAAACCGCGCCATATCGAGGTGCAGGTCTTCGGCGATAATCATGGCAATGCGGTGCATCTTTTCGAGCGCGATTGCTCGCTGCAACGCCGCCATCAGAAGGTCATCGAGGAAGCGCCTGCACCGGGCATGACGCCGCAAATGCGCGCCGCCATGGGCGAGGCCGCGGTGAAGGCCGCATTGGCAATCGGCTATTCCGGCGCAGGGACGGTGGAATTCATCGCCGATGTTTCGGAAGGGCTACGGCCGGACCGCTTCTTCTTCATGGAAATGAACACCCGCCTGCAGGTTGAGCATCCGGTTACGGAAGCGATCACCGGCCTCGACCTTGTCGAATGGCAATTGCGCGTTGCTTCCGGCGAAGTCTTGCCGAAACAACAGGGCGAACTTTCCATAAACGGCTGGGCTTTCGAGGCGAGGCTTTATGCGGAAGACCCCGCGCGAGATTTTCTGCCGGCAACCGGCAAGCTTGCTCTGTTCGCACCGCCTGAAAATGCACGTGTCGATTCCGGTGTGCGAACCGGTGACACGATCACGCCGTTCTATGATCCGATGATCGCCAAGATCATCGCCCATGGCGCAACGCGCGATGAGGCACTGAACCGGCTTGATGCGAGCCTGAACAAGACCCGGATTGCGGGCCTCGTCACCAACCGCCAGTTTTTGTCGGCGCTTTGCAACCTCGAAGCTTTCCGCGCCGGTGATGTCGATACCGGCCTGATTGCACGCGAGACGGCGGCGCTTTTCGCCGATAAGCAGCCTTCGGATATCGCATTTGCGCTGGCTGCACTCGGCGCGCTCGATCTTCTGGACGCGCCAGTGATCGGCGACCCCCAAGGTGATCCATGGACGAGCTTGCGCGGCTTTCGTTTGTGGGGTGACGCATCGCGCTCCGTCCTGCTCGACCATCATGGAGAACGCCACACGGTCAGCTTCACGACCATAGGTGACAGGCATTTCGGCTTTGCTTTCGGCACCATCGAAATCCGTTTCCATGAAAACGGGCTGGTTCGCTTTGCTGTGAATGGCCGTGTTTCAGAGGCGTCCGTCGTGCGCATCGGACATGATGTGACGGTGCAACTCGAAGGTCGCGACACCATATTTCATCATGTGCAGTCTGTTGGCGCGGAAGAGGATGCTTCGAGCGAAAGCCGCATCCTGTCACCGATGCCGGGACTGGTACGACTGGTTTCCGTCGTGGAGGGTGCAAGCGTCGCCAAGGGCGATCCGCTGGTAACGATGGAAGCGATGAAGATGGAACTGTCACTGACCGCGCCGCGCGACGGCAAGGTTTCGTCCGTAACTGTTGCAGCGGGCGATCAGGTCAATGAAGGCGTCCTTCTTGTGGAGCTGGAGTATGATCCCGAAAAGTGGGAACCGGTTTTCGGAGAAGATCATACTCAAACAAAAAACAGAGCGGGATATTGAGCGGCTTGCGACATCCCGCTCGGGAGGAAGAATATGGCTGAACACGTAGAAATCGTTGAAATGGCTGCGCGTGATGGCCTGCAGAATGAAAAGCGGTTTGTGCCGACAGCGGACAAGGTCGCACTGATCGACCGCCTGTCGGATTGCGGCTATGCCCGCATTGAGGCGACGAGTTTCGTTAGCCCGAAATGGGTGCCGCAACTGGCGGATGCCGCAGAAGTCATGGCCGGGATTCGCCGTGCTGATGGCGTGCGCTATTCGGTACTGGTGCCCAACATGAAGGGCTATGAAGCTGCTGCCGCTGCAAATGTTGACGAGATTGCGGTTTTCATTTCCGCCTCGGAAGGCTTTTCGAAAGCCAATATCAATTGCACGATTGCTGAGAGCATCGAGCGGCTGTCGCCGGTCATCGGTGCTGCGATCAATGATGGTCTGGCCATTCGCGGCTATGTGAGCTGCGTCGTGGAGTGCCCCTATGACGGGCCGGTGGCCCCGCAAGCGGTTGCCGATGTGACCGAACAGCTCTTCTCGCTCGGCTGTCACGAAGTAAGCCTCGGCGATACGATCGGGCGTGGCACGCCGGACAAGGTGGCAGCCATGCTGGATGCCGTGCTGGCCATTGCGCCTGCGCACAGCCTTGCCGGCCATTATCACGACACGGGCGGGCGGGCCCTCGACAATATCCGCGTCAGTCTGGAGAAGGGCTTGCGCGTGTTCGATGCCTCGGTCGGCGGTCTCGGCGGCTGTCCTTTCGCGCCGGGCGCCAAGGGCAATGTCGATACGGTCTCCGTCGTCGAAATGTTGCATGGATTGGGTTTTGAAACCGGCCTCAATCTGGACAAGCTCAGATCGGCGGCCTTGTTCGCGCAGGCGCTGCGTCAGGACAAAGCCGCATGAAGGCGTTTGAGACGATCCAGATTGCGATAGATCAACGCGGTGTCGCGACACTGACGCTCAACCGTCCGGAGCAGCATAATGCGCTATCCGGTCGGATGATCGATGAGCTTCTGACGGCGACGCTGCATCTGGCGGATGATGACGCCGTGCGCCTCGTGGTCCTGACCGGCAATGGCACCAGTTTTTGTGCAGGCGGTGATCTGGGATGGATGCAGGAACAGGTCAAAGCCACACGCGCGCAGCGCATTGAGGAAGCGCGCAAGCTCGCCCTCATGCTGAAAGCGCTGCGCGATTTGCCAAAACCGCTGATCGGGCGCATCAACGGGCAAGCCTATGGCGGCGGCGTCGGCCTCATCAGCGTCTGCGATGCGGCCATCGCTGCATCCGGCGCGCGCTTCGGGCTGACAGAGACCAGGCTCGGCCTGATACCGGCCACCATCAGCCCCTATGTGGTAGCGCGCATCGGTCAGGCGAATGCGCTGCGCACATTCACTTCGGCGCGACTGTTCGATGCCGAGGAAGCACGGCGGATCAGGCTGGTGCATGACGTGGTCGAGGCGGAACGTCTCGATGCGGCGGTGGAGGCGGAGATCAAACCCTATTTTGCCACCGCGCCTGCAGCGGTTGCCGCCTCCAAGAGGCTGGTTCATGCGCTGGGCGCGCCGATAGACGAGGCCGTCATCGAAATGACGCTGACCCGTCTCGCCGATACATGGGAAACGCCAGAGGCCGCGGAGGGAATCGCGGCCTTTTTTGCGAAGAAATCACCATCATGGAAGGGAGGGAACTGAACATTTGGGAGGAGCCGATTTTCGTTGTAGTTGCGGGCACTTGGCCCCTTGCAATCGGAAGCCGGAAATGCATTCTTATTACATCATGAAAGCTCGCTCCCGTTCCGGAGCATGATTCCGAAAGGGCAGATGCAATTTCGGATAATATTATGGCTCTGACCTCTTCGAGGCGGCGGTGCGGCGTGCTTTTGGATTGACCCTTTGAGATCATGTGATGAACAAAAGGGAGGGCCCGGCAATTCGGCAGCGCAGACGCGTTGAGATTTGACCGGCAAGGGTTGTCTCGGGGCCGTCGGAGGACGCTGCCCTACAAAGGAGAAAAAGAATGAACCTGAAACTTCTGTCCAGCGTGGCTTTCGCAGCTACACTCGGCTTTGCCAGCGCCGCCTATGCTGACATCACCATCGGCGTCGTTGCACCGCTGACGGGCCCTGTCGCTGCTTTCGGTGACCAGGTGAAGAAGGGCGCGGAAACCGCCGTTGAAGTCATCAACAAGGCTGGCGGCATCAAGGGCGAGAAAGTCGTTCTGAAGTTTGCCGACGATGCCGGTGAACCGAAGCAGGGCGTTTCCGCCGCCAACCAGATCGTTGGCGACGGCATCAAGTTCGTCGTCGGCCCGGTCACGACCGGCGTTGCCATCCCTGTTTCCGACGTCTTCTCGGAAAACGGTGTGCTGATGGTCACCCCGACCGCCACCGGGCCGGATCTGACCGCGCGCAATCTGGAAAACGTGTTCCGCACCTGCGGCCGCGATGACCAGCAGGCTGAAGTCATGGCCGATTATGTCCTGAAGAACTTCAAGGACAAGAAGGTCGCCGTGATCCATGACAAGGGTGCCTATGGCAAGGGTCTGGCCGACGCTTTCAAGGCGGCGATCAACAAGGGCGGCATCACGGAAGTCCATTACGATTCGGTCACGCCGGGCGACAAGGATTTCAGCGCGCTCGTCACCAAGCTCAAGTCTGCTGGCACTGACGTCGTCTATTTCGGCGGCTACCATGCCGAAGGCGGCCTCCTGTCGCGTCAGCTGCATGACGCTGGTATGCAGGCACTGGTGCTCGGCGGCGAAGGCCTGTCCAACACCGAATATTGGGCAATCGGCGGCACCAACGCACAGGGCACGCTCTTCACCAACGCCAAGGACGCCACCAAGAACCCGGCTTCCAAGGATGCTATCGAAGCGCTCAAGGCCAAGGGTATCCCGGCTGAAGCCTTCACCATGAACGCCTATGCCGCTGTGGAAGTCATCAAGGCTGGCATCGAACGCGCCGATTCGACCGATGATTCTGCTGCCGTCGCCAAGGCTCTGCATGATGGCAAGCCTATCGAAACCGCTATTGGCACGCTGACCTATGGCGCAAACGGCGACCTTAGCTCGCCAAGCTTCGACATCTTCAAGTGGGATGACGGCAAGATCGTCGGCCTCGAATAAGATTGTCGTGGTTAGAATAAAGAACGCCGGGGTTAACCCCGGCGTTTTGCATTTGTGGAGCTGAAAACCGTCAGGAGCCGGTATAGCCGAGTTCCGCCTCGATGGCTTCGAAGGTCTTTTCCATCGCGTAGGTCGGGCTGAGCGGAAAACCGAAATGTCCGTAGGCGATGGACATCTGCCGCTCGGCCTTGCCTTCGCTACCCTTCGCGACGGCTGCCACATAGAGCGCTGCAGCGAGACCGGTGCGGTCGGCGCCGGATTTGCAATGGATGAGCACCGGCTTTTCCGCATTCTGCATCAGGGCGATTAGCTGTCTCGTCTGTGCAGGGGTCAACTCCCGCCTTGACGACATTTCGAAATCGGCATGCTTGATGCCGAGCGTTTTCGCGGTTGCGATCTCTTCATCATACCATTTCGAGCCCGGCTCCGGGCCGCGCAGATTGATGATGGTTTTGATGCCATAAAGCTTCTGCAGGGATGCGATGCGCGCAGGATCAGGCTGGTTCGAGCGATAGGCCTGTCCGTCGATGATGGTGTGAACGTTGCCCTTATATTGCAGCGTGTACAGATAACCACCCATGATGCTTGAGCCGACGAGCAGTCCCAGCCCGGCCATGCGGGCATAAGTAAAGGACCAATCGACATATTTCCGAAAGAACGACATAGGGGCCTCATCTGAACGAAAGCAAATAATAAAATATAGCGAGTTGAAAATTTCTTCTTGGTTTTCGCAGGAAATATACTAGGATTTGGACTTAATCTTGTCCGAAAAACAAGGTTTTCAATTTTCTGTTTAAGTTATTTTTGAAATGCATTCCGCAGGTTCTTGCGGGAAATTTTTGGAGCAAGCGTCTGCGTCAGTTTGTGGTGTCAGTAAATCGCGTTGGTTTTTCGTGGCTTAAGCTTCGGTTAACCATGACTGTTTAATCTATGACCATGTGCTGGGGCAGATAGCGGAGCAGGTTTATGCAGCGCTACAGATTTGACGACAAGAGAATTCTGATCGAGGCGATTGTTGAGTTGCTCAACAGGGGCGTAGAGCCCGACGAACTCGATCTTGTACTGAGCCGGATCGGTCCGGTCGATCTCGACTTGATGCGGCAATGCCTGATCGAGGTGTGGAATTACAACCACCCCGATGTGGCAGAAACGCCGATGGCGGCCTGACGACAGGTTCTGCAGCCCTTGGGAGCAAAGCTTCAGACGTCGGAAACGGATATTACAAGCGTCGATCTGCGGAAGCGGGATGAACGCGGACTACATGGGGCGTGATCAGGCGCCCACGCAAGAATACGGCAGTTTCAGGCAACGGTTTGTGGGTCGAAACTGTCGGGGCAGGGCCGGGTTGAACCGGTTTTGGAGCAATCTGGCCGCTGCCCGCAATGTCATATTCCTGAAACGCAGACGGGTTATATCCATATGCGTATCGGGAATTCACTTGGGATCGTGACCACGGATGTACTGGCGCAACTCAGGTGAAAGCGGAAGGTCGGGTTCAACCCGGCCTTTTTCGTTTTTGGCGTATTTTCCGGAAAGAATGACGTGTCCGTGCCCGGAACCGGTCCACGGGATTGGCTTCTCATCTCGCTTCGATGTGTTGAATAATGCGACGAAACAAATACTTGCAGCGGTTCAGCGACTCCGTTTTTAACTGGAACCGTTGAGTACTGCCGTCAGGCGAGTTCCAGTGCGAGGCCGCACGGAATTGCGAAATGGCTTTCGGTGCGGTTCCGTTTCAGCGACGCCTGACAGGAGGCATTTTCCCCGCTCGATAAATACCGTATGAAAGAGGTTGCCTGCTGCCATTTCTGGAGGCCGCGCGATCTCATTTTCAATCACGGAAACCGTTCATGATACGCCATATCGTTCTCGTCAAATTCAGGTCCGAACTCGGAGCCGCGCAGATCGAAGAGAAGCTGCAGGCCGTTGTGGCCCTCAAGGACAAGGTCGGCGGCATCCTGTCCATTACCGCTGGCGAAAACAACAGTCTGGAAAATCTCGAAAAGGGTTTCCGGCACGGTTTTGTTGTCGATTTCACGGATAGCGCGGCGCGGGATGCCTATCTTCCGCATCCTGAACACGCGAAGGTCGGCAAAAGCCTCGTCGAAGCCGCTGAAGGTGGCATCGAGGGCATATTGGTTTTCGACTACGCGTTCTAGAGAACCAGTCCACCAACCCCCATGCGGGAAAGATCGTTGGCGGAAAGTGTGATCCCCGCCATCAGGCGATCCAGCACCCAGTCGAGGCTGTTTTCGCGGGCGCTGCGGGCCGATCCGGGGGCGGCGACAATATATTTGCCGTCATGCCTGCCCAGGACCAGCAGATTGCCCGGATCGACCGGCATGCCGATGCGCAGGATTTCACCGCCTGACATGCGGATAGACTGCGGCACGATATCTGCCTCGTCGGCAACCGCCGATGCGCTGAAGATCACGATAATATCGCAGGCCCGGCTCACTTCCGCGATTGCCGCCGCCAGCGCAACCTGATCGTGCGCGACGCGCTTTTCGCAAACAAGCGTTCCGCCATTTCGAGCAGTCCGCTTTCCCATCAGTTCGCGGGTCTTCTCAAGAACCGTTTCGCGTATCGAGGGAAGGCGCGACTGGATCAGCCCGATCCGCGCGCCGTTGAAGGGATGGACGCGCAGCGCAGGCCGTGCATCGAGGCCGATGTCTCGCAAAAGGGTCCCCGGTACAGCAAAAGGAATGATCTTGACTGTGGCGACCATCTGTCCGGCTTCCACCCGCACATGATTGCGCAGCGTCGCGATGGAAATGCGCGCATCATGCGCATTGACCGCATCAATACGGTCGGCATCTACCAAAAATACGCCATTCTTCCGGGCGTGCAGGTTGACCCGTCCGGTTGTGGGGCTGCCGATCTCCACTTCGCCGGAAATAAGCATACGCCCGATGGCAAGTGCGGCCTCATCCTCGCCGATATCGCCCTTTTCCAGGCGCGCAGCCAGAACTGAGCTGATACCCGCTTCCTGCAACAGGGCAAGATTGAGGGCATCGAGAACTGTGCCTTTGCGTAAAGTGAGCGCACCTGCCGTCATAGCATAGCCGAGAATTGCACCTTCGGCTTCATCAAGCGGCATTTCGGCAAATATCATTTCTATCCCCAATTCCCTCGCGCATTTTCAATAAGCATACACAGCGCGGAAGATAAACCGTCTCTGCGCCCCGGGGTTATTTTGCCGAAGATCGTGCCGCCACAAAACGTCGGACATGGATCGGAGCGGCTGTCCGAAAACCGTTTAACACTTTCCGGGATGCGCGCAATTCGCGTCAAATTCGGTAAATTCCCATCACGATCCCGTTTATTCATGGGGTAGATGGCGGTTTCCATCTTGCAAACCCTTTCCTTTGGGCCTATTCGCTCCGCCGCACCTGACAACTGGCGACCCATTCAGACCGCCGGTCAGGACATCGATCCCTTGAGAGGGCCGATGGATTTATTGCATTTATGCATTGCCCAAAACATGGCCCGCATCAGCGATCTGGCCGGATTGTTCAGACAAAATGCCCGCTTTTGGGCGCGACATTACGATCCAGCACAATTTTCGTCAGGCACGTGACAAACGGGATTATTCGTTATAACGGTACTTTTGGAAATTTCAGAATTTACCGAAAACTAGGAAATGACGCATGCGCCGGAGATGACACTCCGCGCGCAGGATGGAAAGACAAATGAAACACGGCACCCCCCGGACGATCGTTTCGTTCGCCGTCTTGGCCCTCACGGCGTTTCTCGCAGGCTGCGAGAACCAGGTCCTGCTTTCCCCGAAAGGGGAAATCGGCATGGCAGAACGCGATCTCATGCTTTTTGCGACCGGCATCATGCTGCTCGTCGTGCTTCCCGTCATCTTCATGACGCTTTACTTCGCATGGAAGTACCGCGCCTCGAATGAGAAGGCGGATTACCAGCCTGACTGGCACCACTCGACCAAGATCGAGCTTGCCGTCTGGCTCATCCCGTTGGCGATCATCGTCGTTCTGGGCTCCGTGACCTGGGTCGCCACCCACAAGCTCGATCCGTACCGCCCGCTGGAATCGAATGCAAAGCCGATCAATGTCGAAGTCGTTGCGCTCGACTGGAAATGGCTTTTCATCTATCCGGACCAGGGCATCGCCACCGTCAATGAAATGGCAATGCCGGTCGATGTGCCGGTCAACTTCAAGCTGACCTCCAGCAACATCATGAATTCCTTCTTCATCCCGCAGCTCGGCAGTCAGGTCTACACCATGCCGAGCATGCAGACGAAGCTGCATCTGATTGCCAATCATGCTGGCGAGTTCGACGGTATCTCCGCCAACTATAGCGGTCAGGGTTTTGCCCAGATGCGCTTCAAGGCGCATGCCTACAATCAGGCCGACTTCGACAAGTGGGTTGCCGATGTGAAGGCCAAGGCGAATGGCGAAGAGCTGAGCCGCGACCGTTATGCCTCGCTGGTTCAGCCGAGCGAGAAGGTTCCGCCGCAGTTCTTCACCTATAATGACCAGGCGCTGTTCCACAACATCGTGAACCGCTGCTGGGACGGCAAGTCCGTCTGCCTCGACGATGAAATGCATCGTCAACAGATGATCCGCGAAGCGCGCGCCAATCTGCGCAAGTCTTCGCCTGTCGATTTCAGCCAGTGGGCGAGCGACATCATCTGCGCAGTCCAGCCGCAGCGCCTCTCGCAGCTCGAAAACTGATGTGCCGATCGGTCCGTGATCTCGCAGGAGGTCACGGCCATCCGCATTCAATCCTTTGTTTCACGCGGTTCCGGAAAGATGGCCGTCTTGCGCCGTCCCGGAATTGCTAAAATCGAAGCGTGATAAAAAATGTTCGGAAAACTTACGCTCGAAGCGATACCCTATCACGAGCCAATCATCATGGTCACTTTGGCCGCGGTGGCTGGCGGGGCGCTCGCTATTCTTGCAGCCATTACCTACTACCGCAAATGGGCTCCGCTCTGGAACGACTGGCTGACGTCCGTCGACCACAAGCGCATTGGCGTGATGTATATCATTCTGGCACTCGTGATGCTGTTCCGCGGCTTCTCGGATGCGGTCATGATGCGCGCCCAGCAGGCAATCGCCTCCGGCGCCAATGAAGGCTTCCTGCCGCCGCACCACTACGACCAGATCTTCACCGCCCATGGCGTGATCATGATCTTCTTCGTGGCGATGCCCTTCATCGTCGGCCTGATGAACTTCGCCGTGCCGCTTCAGATCGGCGCGCGCGACGTGGCTTTCCCGTACCTCAACTCGCTCAGCTTCTGGCTGACGGTTGCCGGTGCGATCCTCATCAACATCTCGCTCGGTGTCGGCGAATTCGCCAAGACCGGCTGGCTGGCCTATCCGCCGCTTTCCGGCAAGGAGTTCAGCCCGGATGTCGGGGTGGATTATTATATCTGGGCCTTGCAGATTTCCGGTATGGGTACGCTGCTTTCGGGCGTGAACCTGATAACCACCATCATCAAGATGCGCGCGCCCGGCATGGGCATGATGCAGGTTCCGGTCTTCACCTGGACCGCGCTCTGCTCGAACGTGCTGATCGTCGCAGCCTTCCCGATCCTCACCGTCACGCTGGCCCTGCTTTCGCTGGACCGCTATCTGGATTTCCACTTCTTCACCAATGATGCCGGTGGCAATCCGATGATGTATGTGAACCTCATCTGGATCTGGGGTCACCCGGAAGTCTACATTCTGGTTCTGCCGTGCTTCGGCATCTTCTCGGAAATCGTGGCAACCTTCTCCGGCAAGCGCCTGTTCGGCTACAAGTCGATGGTTTACGCCACTGTGGCCATCACGGTTCTGTCGTTCCTGGTCTGGGTCCACCACTTCTTCACCATGGGTGGCGGTGCCAACGTCAACGCCTTCTTCGGCGTGGCAACCATGATCATTTCGATCCCGACAGGGGCGAAGGTCTTCAACTGGCTCTTCACCATGTATAAGGGCCGCGTTCGCATGGAAACGCCGGTCATGTGGACCATTGGCTTCATGTGCACCTTCGTTGTCGGCGGCATGACGGGCGTTCTGCTCGCAGTTCCGCCAGCAGACTTCGTGCTGCACAACTCGGTGTTCCTGATCGCCCACTTCCACAATGTGATCATCTCGGGCGTGCTGTTCGGCTGCTTTGCCGGTCTCGTTTACTGGTGGCCGAAGGCTTTCGGCTTCAAGCTGAATGAGCGTCTGGGCAAGAACGCATTCTGGTGCTGGCTCGTCGGCTTCATCCTGGCCTTCATGCCGCTCTACGTGCTCGGCCTGATGGGCATGACCCGTCGTCTGAACCACACCGAAAACCCGGCATGGCACATCTACCTCATCATTGCCGCCATCGGCGTTGCGATCATCCTTTGCGGTATCGTGTTCCAGGTTCTGCAGATCGCAGTTTCGATCCGCGACCGCGAAAAGCTGCGCGACAACAATGGCGACAGCTGGGGTACGGGCCGTACGCTGGAATGGTCGCTGGCTTCGCCGCCTGCCTTCTACAACTTCGCCGAAGTTCCGCATGTGCGCGATCATGACGGCTGGTGGGACATGAAGCAGAACGGCTATGTGCGCCGCACCGAAAAGTTCGCGCGCATCCACATGCCGAAGAACACCGGCACCGGCTTCATCATCGGCATTCTGAACATTCCGCTCGGCTTTGCCCTGGTGTGGCACATCTGGTGGCTGGCAATCGCCTCCGCCGTCGCTGTGCTGGCCGTTGCCATCGCTCACTCCTTCAATAATGACAGAGACTTTTACGTCTCGGCCGAAGAGGTGCAGGAAGTCGAAGACCTCCGTACCCGGCAACTGACTGCTCAGGAGGCCTGATTCCGATGAGCGCAAGCATTTCAACCACCGCTCCGTTCACGGGCGGGAATGAGCACCCCGCTCATGAGGACCATCACGATGCAGGGTCGACCACGCTGGTCGGCTTCTGGATCTACCTGATGAGCGACTGCGTCCTCTTTTCGGGCCTGTTTGCAACCTATGCCGTTCTGGCGCATCAGTTTGCGGGCGGTCCGACCGGCCGTGAACTGTTCGATCTGAACTTTGTTCTGATCGAAACCATGCTCCTGCTGGTGTCGTCGCTGACCTATGGTCTGGCCACGCTTTCGATGTTCAAGAAGAACCGTGCCGGCCTTCTGTTCTGGCTGGGCGTAACCTTCCTGCTGGGCGCTGCCTTCCTCGCGATGGAAGTCTATGAGTTCAATCACCTGATCCATGAAGGTGCAGGTCCGGGCCGCAGCGCGTTCCTCTCGGCCTTCTTTGCGCTGGTGGGAACCCACGGTCTTCACATCACGTCGGGCCTGATCTGGATTCTGGTGCTTTCAGCCCAGCTTCTGCGTGACGGTCTGACGGAAAAGAACCAGACGCGCGTGATGTGCCTCAGCCTCTTCTGGCACTTCCTGGATATTATCTGGATCGGCGTCTTTACCCTTGTCTATCTGTTGGGTGTACTGTGATGAGCTCTGCACACGAAACACATGACCACGGCGCGAGCCATGGCAGCCTGAAGACCTATCTGATCGGCTTCGTGCTGGCAGTTGTTCTCACCGTCGTTCCATTCATGCTGGCCATGAACGGCTACTTCACGCCGGGAACCACCGCAGCCATTGTGCTCGGTATCGCCGTCGTCCAGATTTTGGTGCATCTGGTTTACTTCCTGCACCTCGATCCGAAGTCGGAAGGCGGCTGGAATATTCTGGCACTCATCTTCACGGTCATCATTCTGGCTATCGTTCTTGCCGGCTCCATCTGGGTCATGCATCACCTCGATACCAATATGATGCCGATGTACATGTCGCCGGAAGACGTGCGTAATCTGCCGTAATACCAGGTCTCGTTGAGGTTGACTCATCGTGACTTGTTAAGCCCGTGCGGCGATAGAGCATTTTCAGGGCGCGGATAGCGCTAGCATCTTAGCGCCCTGCTATAAAAGGCTCGTCAAACACATTCCCTGCACCACAACGCTGCAGGGATTGCATCTGTGAGCCTCGCAAAACAACTGGCCTGACGGCCCGTGATCGCGGCTTTATCCTCCCTCTCTCCCCCCAAAGCCGCGTGGCGTCCCGGTTCCCTCCGGGACGCCTTTCTTTTTGACTGTCCGTCAAAGAGGTGAGAGTAACATTTCCTGTAAAATTTTAATCAACTTGCTGTAAGTGCGACGTTGTATTTTGTAAAATAAAGATGATTGCAATCAATATTGAAGTGTAGAAAATAATAATATACGCCCTAAATTTACCATTATTGCGCATGTTGTTTGCATAGTGTACTATATCAACATAGATTAGCTCGTGTTTGATACTTATTGCGTCTCTGTTCGATCGCTAATCTGGAGAAGATGCGATGTCTTTATTTAAGGGAATGCTTACTAATAATCGTATTCTTGGTGCGGCTGTTATTGCTGCAACCCTGTTCACGCCCGCTATTGCTTCCGCTGCAACAGCCTATGTCTCGGCTTCGGTCAATGTCCGTTCGGGCCCCGGTTCCAATTACGGACGGCTTGCCGCGCTCCCCGCCGGTGCGACGGTCAATGCCGGTTCCTGCCGCAATGGCTGGTGCCAGATCTATAACGGGAGCCGTGTCGGCTGGGTCTCGGCGCGTTATGTGCGTTTCGGCGCCTATAGCGGCCCCGCCTATGCCGCACCGTCCAGCACCACGGTGATCGTTAATAATGACGGTTACGATGACGGCTTCGGCCTCGGACTTGGTATCGGCTGGGCGACCGGCGGCTATTGGGGTCCCGGCTGGGGCGGTGGTTGGGGTCCAGGCTGGCGCGGCGGACCGAACTACGTCAATGGCTGCATTGGCCGCAATTGCCAGTCCAATCGCGGCGGCTGGAATCCGCGCTGGGGCCATGGCCCGCGCTGGAACGGCGGCGGCAACTGGGGCGGCCGTGGATGGCCGCAGGGCCAGATACGTCGCAACTGGGGTCCCGGTCCGGTGATGTCTCCGACCCGCTTTGGTGGTTTCAACCGCGGCTTTGGCGGCGGTGGTATGGGCGGCGGCGGTTTCCATTTCGGAAATATGCGCCCGATGCACGCTGGCCGCTGACGGCATCCGGTGTGTTTGTGCCAGAACTTATTTTGATCAGGTCGTTCTCCCTCCTCCCAATGGCCTGATGGACAGCTCGCCGGCAGCACCCCGCCGGCGAACTGTTACAATTTTCTGATCGCGCCCTGCAATCACTGCGGAATGCGAGCACAAAGCGCTTCAATCTGCGCGGGAAGTTGCAATGGTGTGGTAACGTTAATACTCCATTGACTGAAATGGTCCATATCTAGCGTTGTTGCTTGGACTTCCGTTCTCCCTATGGTAATCCCTGAATCGTCCTGGGCTTGGGGGTAATGAACGGGACGCCGCCAGGCGACCGCATAGACAGGAACCGGACAGTAGCGCGTATGACTTGGAGTAACAGGACGATACAGGGAAGGGGCATCGCCGTGCTTTTGCTGGCGGCTCAATTTTCCTCTTTCATCGTGTCGCCTGCTTTGGCGTTCGAGATCTTTGGTGTTCGTCTGTGGGGCGAGGACAAGAAGGAAGATCCTGACATCATCGACCCGAAGACCTACTCCGTCGAGGTCACGACCACGGGCGACCGCAAGAATGCGGACGGCACGGAAGCCGATCTGAAATCCACCATTGAAGGTGCTTCCGGTCTCGTTTCGGATGCCGAGAGACCAGCTTCGGGCTCCGCCGGACTGCTGGCCAAGGCGCGCGGCGATTATCGCCGTATTCTGGCCGCGCTCTATGGCGAAGGCCGCTATGGCGGTACGATTTCTATTCAAGTCGATGGCCGCGAGGCGAACGACATTCCGCCCGACGCGGAAATCCCCAATGATGCCAAGGTCGCGATTTCGGTTGACCCCGGCCCGCAATTTCTGTTCTCGCGCACGGCCATTTCCAATATTGCGCCACCGCCGGTCGACAAGCGCGATCACGTGCAGTCGCCCGAAGATGCGGGCTTCGCGCCGGGACAGGTGGCGCGTTCGGGCACGGTCATCAAAGCGGAGCGCCTTGCCGTTGAGGCGTGGCGCCAGCAAGGCTATGCCAAGGCGCGGGTTACCGATGAGGATATCGTCGCGGACCATGCCGATAACCGGGTTTCTGCCGATGTTTCGCTCGATCCCGGCCAGAAGGCGCATTATGGTCCGGTCAGCGTCGTCGGAACCGCGCGCATGGACCCGCAATTCGTGGCCTGGATGACCGGGCTGAAAGAAGGTCAGGAATACGATCCCGACGATATCGAGAAAGCCAAGAAGCGTCTCGGTCGTATGGAAGTGTTCCGCGCCATGAGCTTCGAGGAAGCCGAAAAGATCGAGCCGGACGGCAGCCTGCCGATGACGCTCAACGTGCAGGAGCGCAAGCCGCGCCGCTTCGGCTTCGGTGCCGAATATTCGACCATCGATGGTTTCGGCCTGACCGGCTACTGGATGCACCGCAACCTGTTCGGACGCGGCGAGCGCCTGCGTTTCGACGCCAAGGTCAGCGGTATCGGCGGCACGCAGGACAATTCCTTCGATCCGAAGAACTTTACCTATCTTCTGGGTACGAGCTTCACGAAGCCGGGCGTCTATACACCGGATACGGATTTTGTCGCATCGCTTGATGCCAAGCGCGAAGTGCTGGATGCTTATACCGAAACATCGGTCAATGCGAAGACCGGCTTCACGCAGATATTCAGCGACGAGCTGTCAGGCGCGCTCTATGCCAAGGCGAGCCAGGGTCATTTCGACGATGACGTCTTCGGCTCGCGCAGCTTCACGACGGCGGGTCTTGAGGGCAATCTTCTTTATGACAGCCGCAACAACAAGCCGGATCCGAGTTCGGGCTTCTATCTGGAAGGCAATATCCAGCCCTTCTACGAATTCCAGTACGGCAATTTCGCCACCCGTTTCACCGCCGAAGGCCGCACCTATTACGGCTTTGGTGAAAAGGATCGCGTGATCCTCGCAGGCCGTCTCAAGTTCGGTTCGATCGTCGGCGCGTCCATCGAGGACCTACCGCCGAGCCAGCTCTTCCTGGCGGGCGGCGGCGGCTCGGTTCGCGGCTATGGCTATCGCAATATCGGCGTCAGCGCGGGCAATGGCGAGATCATCGGCGGGCGCTCGCTTGTCGAGGCCAATGGCGAAGTGCGCACCCGCATCACCGACTCCATTGGCGCGGTGGCATTCGTCGATGCCGGTTATGTGGGCGAAAAATCGTTCCCCGATTTCTCGGAACAGATGCGTGTCGGCGTCGGTGGCGGTCTGCGCTATCTGACCGGTCTCGGACCGATCCGCCTTGATGTCGCCGTTCCGCTCAACCGCCGCTCGGGTGACCCGAGCTATGGCTTGTACGTAGGTATAGGACAGGCGTTTTGACCAGATTTCTCGTAATCATCGCCTTCGTCGCTTTCGCCGTCACGGCAGTCATCTTCGGCTGGCCGGAACAACAGAAGCAGTTGCAGGCTCAAGCTCAAGTTCCCGCTCAGGCTCAAGATCAGGCCTCTGGACAGGAACAGGCAGAAGCACCAGCAGAAGAAGAGAAATCCTATTTCCTGTCTTTCGTGGAAAGCCAGCTTTCCGCGCCGAACCGCCGCATTTCCATTTCCGGCATCAGCGGCGTTCTGTCTTCGGAAGCAACCGTCGGCTCAATCACCATTGCTGACCGCGAAGGCGTCTGGCTGCGCATCGAGAATGCCAAGCTGAACTGGAGTCGTACCGCACTTCTTGTTGGCCGTCTCAGCATCCAGTCGCTTGCTGCCGAGCGTATCGACATCATTCGCAAGCCGTTGCCTGACAACAGCCTGCCGTCGCCTGAATCGTCCACGTTCAGCCTGCCGGAACTGCCGATTTCAATCAGTCTCGACCAGCTCGCCATTGCGCGCCTGCATTTCGGGCCGGATATTTTCGGTCTCGAATCGGAAGTATCCGCCAATGGCAGCCTGTCGCTTGCCGATGGTTCGCTCGATTCAAATTTCGACATCAAGCGTCTCGACGGTCCCGGCGGAAATTTTGCCCTTCGCGCGGCCTATGCCAATTCTGACCAGAAGGTCGATCTCGACCTTAAAGTCTCGGAACCGGCTAACGGCATCGTCGCCAACCTGTTGAACATCGATGGTCGTCCTCCGGTCGATCTTACTTTGAAAGGCGCCGGTCCGCTTGACGAGTTGAAGGTCGATCTTGCGCTCGACACCAACGGTAGCCGCACGTTGACAGGCGAATTCGCGCTCAACCGGCAAGGTCAGGCGCCCGATGGCGGACGTGTTTTCTCTGCCCGTTTCAACGGTCCGATCGCGGTTCTTGTACCGCCTGTATTCCGCGATTTCTTCGGTGCCGAAACCGTACTGTCGGCGGATGGCTTCCTGAAGGATGCAGGCGGCTTCCGCCTTGATGATCTGGCGCTGAACAGCGCTGCCTTGAAACTGAAGGCTTCTGCCGAAACCGGCAATGACCGCTTCCTGAACAAGCTGCGCATCGATGCCTCCATTGCCGATGAGAGCAAGGGCCGCGTCCTCCTGCCGGTCAAGGGTGCTGAAACCTATATCGACAATGCAAAGTTTCAGGTCGCTTACGGTGATCGCCCGACCAATGACTGGACGGGAACGCTTGCCATTGCCGGTCTCAAGAACGCAACCATTTCCGCCGACAGCATCGCGCTCGATCTGGGCGGCGTTGCCGAGAACCTGAGTGATGCCGCCAATCGCCATATCACCTTCAAGGTCAATGGCGGGATGGATGGCATTTCGGCAGAACGGGCGGAAATTGCCGAGGCGCTTGGCAGCAAGATTGCGCTCGCCATCGATGGCGCATGGCGCGCCGGCTCGCCGGTCGAGCTGGCGCAAGCCAATATTGCCGGTAACGGTCTCAGCCTCGATCTCAAGGGTAATATCGACGACTTTGCCTTCAATGGCGATATCGCCGCCAAGATTGCAAGCCTTGCGCCGTTCGGCGCTCTGGCTGACCGTGACCTTGCAGGCAGCATCGATGTCAACGCCAAGGGCATTGTTCGCCCGGTCAGCGGTGCATTCCAGCTCGACCTTAACGGCACAGCACAGAACATGCGCACCGGCACGGAAGCAGTCGACCGCATTCTCGATGGTGCCGTCAATCTCAGCGGCGCGCTTGGCCGCAGCAGCGAAGGGTTTTCGGCGCGTGATTTCCGTATCGGCAATGAGCTGAGCGAGATCACCGCCAATGGTTCCTTTGCATCCGACAAGGCAAGTTTTGATTTCGGTGTCATGCTGTCCGATCTGAAGCTTCTTTCCGATCAGGCATCGGGGCGGATGACCGTCAAGGGCAGTGCGCGCGGCGACGACAAGCTGATCGCGCTGGCGCTGCGCGCCGATGCGCCGGAGGGCACTCTGGCCGGTCGCAAGCTTTCCGAAGGCGGTCTCGATTTCAATGCCATGCTCGACGGAAATGCAAAGACAGGTGCTGCCCTTTCCGGCAAGCTTGCTGGCAGTGCATTCCTTAATGGCCAGCGTGTTGATCTTGGAACGCTCATCGACATCGTAAATGACGAAAAGCGTCTGACCGACCTCGTCTTCAATGCAGGTGGTGCGCATCTTTCGGGCAATGTCACCCAGACCGCGAAAGGTCTCCTGACCGGCGCGCTGAAGCTCGATGCGCCGGATATTTCCACGGCAGCAGCCCTGGCGCTGGCGGAGGCGACCGGTGCGGCCAATGCTGATATCACGCTCGACGCCAATGACGGTCGCCAGAATGCATCGGTCACTGCCAATGCCAAGGACATCAAGGTCAATGGCAATCGTATCACCTCGGCTGATATTGCCCTGACTGCAAAGGACCTGTTCGGCGTGCCGGTGGTGGACGGCAATGCTGCGGCGCGCGACATAATGGTCGGCACTTTCGGCATCGACAGCTTCGATGCCAAGGCCAATGCGACCGGGTCGAAAACCGATTTCACTGCCAATACCAAGTTGAAAATCGGCACAGTCGCCAGTGCTGCCGGTTCGCTTGAGCCGAAAAATGGCGGTTTTGAACTGGGACTGGCTTCGGCCCATGTGAAGCAGGGCACACTCAGCGCCAATCTGGCCGCGCCCGCCACCATTTCCATGAAGGGCGAGGAAATCTCCTTCGGGGATATCATCATCAATACGGGCGCAGATGCCAGCGCGGGGCAGGTCAAGGTGAATGGCGTGGTCGATGGTCGTCTCGATCTTTCGGTCGCCCTTTCCAATCTGCCACTGGCTCTGGCCAATACGTTCAAGCCGGAACTGGGGCTTGGCGGCACGGTCAACGGCACGGCGCGCATCACTGGTACGAAAGAAGCGCCCAATGTCGCTTTCGACATGGCGGCGCGAGGTGTGACGGCAGCGGAGCTCAAGAAGCAGGGCATTGCGGCTCTCAATGCCGATGCCAAAGGCACCTCGGCCAATAATCGGCTCAATGTCGATGCGCATGTAACCGGAGGGGGCGGCATCGATGTCCGCGCCAATGGCGGCGTGCCGCTCAGTAAGGGCGATCTGGCCATCGACGTCAATCTCGCCAATCTTCCGCTGACGGCACTGAACGGTGCGGTCAAGGGACAGGATTTGGCTGGCAATGTGACCGGAACGGCGCGTGTCACGGGCCCCCTCACCAATCCTTCGGCAACCTTCAATCTGCGCGGTACAGGCCTTGCGGCCAAGCCGCTGCGCGATAACGGACTTGCGCCGCTCACCCTGCAAGCTGCAGGCAGCTATGCGGCCATGGCTATCGACTTCTCGTCGCTAACCGTCGACGGTCCGCGCGGCCTCAATGTCACCGCCAATGGCAAGGTTCCGTTCTCGGGGCAGGGGCTTGGAGTCAATGTCAATGGCAGCATTCCGCTGGCGCTCGCCAACCGCTTCCTGGCCGATCGCGGTGCGCAGGTAAACGGTACGCTGACGCTGACGGCCAGCGTTTCGGGCGGCTTCAACCGTCCGCAGTTGCGCGGCATGTTCTCCACCAATGGCGCAACCTTTGTCGATCCGGACACCAATGTTCGCCTGAACAATATCAATGTCATGGGCAGCCTGGATGGCGAAACCGTCACGCTGCGTCAGGTCAATGCCGCGCTCGGCAGCGGCGGATCGGTTTCCGCCAGCGGTACGATCTCGACCAATGCCGAAGCGAGTTTCCCGGCCAATATCGAGATCAAGCTCAATCGCGCCCGCTATGCCGACGGCAAGCTGGTCGTGGCGACCGTCGACGGCGGAATCACGATCAGCGGGCCGCTGATGCGAGATCCTTTGATTTCAGGCCGCATCGATGTCGACAGGGCTGAAATCTCGGTGCCGGAAAATCTGGGCGGCGGCGCAGCCTATGTTCCGGTTCGCCACAAGAACACGCCGAAGAACGTTCAGGTGACGCTTGATCGCGCCAAGGTCGAAACGCGTCGCAGCAAAGTGCCGACGCCGACAGCGCGTCCGACCGTGCCGCGCCTCGACGTTGTCATCAATGCGCCCAACCAGATTTTCGTGCGCGGTCGCGGCCTCGACACGGAGCTGGGTGGACGTCTTCGCCTGACCGGGCCTGTGACCGATATCAAGCCGGTCGGCGCATTCGACATGATCCGCGGCCGCATCGGCATTCTCGGGCAGCGCATTACCTTCGATGAAGGCAATGTCACGCTGGTGGGCGACCTCAATCCGCAGCTCAACTTCGTCGCCCGTTCGGAAGGCAATGAAATCACCGCAATCGTGACGGTGACGGGTACGGTTGATAATCTCGACATCAAGTTCTCGTCGACACCGGAATTGCCGCAGGATGAAGTGCTGGCGCAGCTGATCTTCAAGCGCTCCATCGGCGAGTTGTCGGCCTTCCAGATCGCACAGCTTGCCGCTGCCGCCGCCGAACTTGCGGGCGGCTCCAACAACTCGCTCATGAACAAGCTGCGCGCCGGGACAGGTCTCGACGATCTTGATGTCGTGACGGATGACAAGGGCCAGACAGCAGTTCGTGCCGGTCGCTATATCCGCGACAATATCTATCTGGGCGTGGAAGCGGGTTCAGGCGGTTCGACCAAGGGCACCGTCAATCTCGACATCACCCGTAACCTGAAAGCCAAGGGTTCACTGGGAGCGGAAGGCGATTCAAGCGGCGGTATCTTCTACGAAAAAGATTATTGATCGCCGCAAATTATTGAAGGCAATCAAGGCCGGGTTTCATGACCCGGCCTTTTGCTATCCGGCTACAATTCAAAATAGCGGTTTTGAGACAAAGCCACATTTTCGCCATTAAATAGCCATGAGATGCATGCGTTCGCCGCATTTGCCATGAAGCTTAAATCGATTGAATTTTCACATTCACTGCAATTTATGCTTTCAAACGGAATTTTCAGACACGTTTGCGCGAGTTGTTTAACCGTTCTTCAACCATAAGAACGCAAATTGCTGTTGAGTATGGCGGTCGCTTGACGGCTGTGTTTCAACCCTTCTGTCCGGGTAATTTGCATGACCAAGTTCATTGACGATCTGAGCCGCCGCCGCTTCCTTTTCGGCACCGGAGCCGTCCTCCTCACCGGTGCTGCCGGTTGTAACCAAACGATGGATATGTCGGCCTTCCAGATGAATGTCGATCCGATGTCCACCGGCGGGATCACGCCGATGCGTCCGCAGATCAGCGTCGACCGCGATATCACGACGCCGGATGTCATGTACGCCGCCGTGCAGGAAGGGCCGTATTCACTGCCCGCAATTCCATACGAGAAAGTGCCGAAGCAGTTCCGCCGCCAGATCGTGCCGGACCCGACAGGACAGGCGCCGGGAACGATTGTCGTCAGCCTCAAGGATCATCTTCTCTACTATGTTCTGCCGGGCGGAGAAGCGCTGCGTTACGGCATCGGGATCGGTAAGGCGGGCTTTGAGTGGTCAGGCACTGCCAATGTCCAGTACAAGAAGCAATGGCCGGTCTGGACGCCTCCACCGGAAATGATCCAGCGCAAGCCGGAACTGGCAAAATATCGTAACGGTCAGGAACCCGGCCCGCAAAATCCGCTAGGTGCGCGCGCGCTCTACATTTTCCAGAATGGGCAGGACACCGGTTATCGCATCCACGGCTCGCCGGAATGGTGGTCGATCGGCCAGTCCATGTCATCCGGCTGTATCCGCCTGATGAACCAGGACATCATCGATCTCTATAACCGCGTACAGGGTAAGGCTCCGATCATCGTCGGATAACCGGACCGGATGAATTCCGGCTCTGACGGCCTGCAAATGGCGTTGTGCTGCGCTTCCGGTGCTCATGTACCTAAAAGTACACTCCGTTCCGGTGCTCGCACTCCACCATTTTCGGCTCGTCATAACCGAAATCTCAACGGTCCGCACGGTGCATCAGCGTCTGTTGGAAATTGAAGCGTTTCTGCTGCAAATAAAAAGGCCACGCCAGATCTGGCGCGGCCTTTTTGTATCAGGTTCGATACGATTACTCGTAGCGCACCGACTTCGGCATGGCTTCGCCGAGATTGACGAAATGGCGCAGCTCGGCGCGCAGATTTTCTGCCGAAGCCATATGAATCTGGCTCTGCGGCACCACATCGTTCTGCACGATCTGGGTGGATACGCCCGGCATGACAAACGCTCCTGCGGTCAGGACGAGGGCGGCGGCAATGCCGAGGCGTCGTTCGGTTCTGGCCTGCATTTCTATCTCCTTGCGCCGGGTGACGGCGACTTGAAATCTGGAATCACATTCATTCGCAAAACGCTGGGACTTTTCCGGCCAAGGATCGATCTGGGGCCAATCAGTGAAAAGTCGCGCGCGGCGTAAAATTCAAAGCGCTGTCGATGGCATGGATCGGTATTGGCAACAAAGTCTGGCCGAAATCAGCCAGCGTGTCGGCAAAATTGCGGGCGGCCCCTGCCACATCGTCGCAGCGGCGATGACAGGCAATGGCTTCAAGGCAGGTATCAAGCAGCAGCGCGTCCTGATTCTGGATGCCGGAAATCAGCCCCAGCGTCAGGCATTCCTCGCGGCAGACATGGTGCGAGTCGAAAGGGAAAGCACGCAACTGGCAGCTGGCGCAATGACGCAGCACGCGGATGAAATGCGACAGCTCGCCCACCGCGCGTTTTGCTTCCGAAGGCCCAAGCACTTCCGAATAGAGGCCCCAGGTCATTTCCCACGGGATGATCGAGCCTGTCTCGAAACCCGCAGTCCAGCGGCGATAACCTTCCAGCACCAGCTTTTCCGGCAGGCGATCGAAATAGCCCGCAGTGTTGGCGCCGTTCAGTTGGGATATGCGCATATTCATGTCCGCCTCCCGTAGAAGCTACGGAATGAAGACATGCATGCGGGGCGTGAACCCTGCATTTTTACAGAGGGACGTTCGGTTTCCCCCCGCACATTGCAATATCCGGTCGGCAAGAGACTGAGCTGCCAAGGCAGGCCGTCGACATTTGCGGACCGGCATTCGCCGAGACCAATCATAGGGTCCTCCAATCGAAAGGGTTCAAGGCCCAGACATCAAAGGTTGTGAATTTGCACCATGCATAAAAGCCAGAAAATCCATCTGGAGTCAATTACTCAAGTTTAAAATCTTATTAGATTTCAATTGTTTGGAATTATTCTAGACTTTAATACTCATGTTTGCAGCATTCGAGAAGGAACGCAACCGCTGTGGGGGAGCAGCGGTTGCGGCAAACGGGCGCATAATGCGCGAAGGAGAGAGGACGCGGATCATTCGCCCCTTTGCTAACACCACAGTCGCATTCTTCGTGATGCCGGGTTGCAAAGAGCAATCTTCCCCGTTCCGGTGCTCACGTAGCTTTCTCTGGCGCTTAGCCTTATCCGAAAAGTCCGCAACTTTTCGGGACTATGCCTGGAAGCACGCTCCGCTCCGGTACTCGAAAATCACTCTTCTCGCCACGGCCTGACGAATTTGCAACTGTAGTGCTGGAGCGCATCCCGCAAAGTATGAAACGGTTTTCAGGATGCGCTTTAGAACAAAAAGCCGAGACGCGCTGATCTGATTCAGTCAGATCGAAACGCGCTCTAGTGACCCGAATGCTCTCCATCTTTCTGGCCGCCCTTTTGACCGCTTTGGGCGGTGACGGGGAAGTCGATTGTGACCTTGCCGGCCTTTTCGAATTCCAACGTGACAGGAACGGTCTCGCCTTCCTTGTATGGCTTTTCCGGTTGGATGAACATGAGGTGATAACCACCGGACTTCAGCTCGACCTTCTCGCCTGCCGGAATATCCAGACCGCCTTCAAGCTGGCGCATCTTCATCACGTCGTTCTGCATCGACATTTCGTGGATTTCGACGCGCTTGACGCCACCGGTGGTGACGGAGACCAGCTTGTCGGCATCCTTGCCGTCATTGGCGATGGTCAGGAACCCGCCTGCAACCTTGGCACCGGGAACCATGGCGCGCACCGAAGGTGCCGTGATTTCCAGTTCGCCAAGCTTCGTCGACATTGCTGCCTGCATGGAGGCCCCATCCATCTGGCCCATCTTGTCGTGCCCACCGTGGCCGCCATGACCATCGTCAGCGCCCGCCGCCTTCACCAGCAGCTGCGGTGCCGGATGCGCCAGATCGTGCGGGTTCTGGCCATCCTTGGGCACTTCCGTCCACGCAACCGACGCGTCGCTTCCGCAGACCTGCGTCACGGGAAAGGAGAGGGTGGTATCCTTGTCGAACTTGGCGAGCTGGCCGACAACGGTGAACTCGTCGTAGAAATCACCGGGCAGGTTGCCATCGGTGAAGCGGACTTCGCGGACGCCGGAAGTCACATCCTTGCCGTGCACCTTGTAGCTCTGGGCATAGTCACCCTTGACGGTCTCGATCTTCCAGCCCGCCTTGACCTGCGGCTGGGCCGAAATGAAGCCTTCAGGCAACTCGACCTTTACTTCGGTCGTGGCCTTGCCATCGCAGCCATGCGGTACGCGGAAGGTTGCCTTGTAGAAGCCGCCTGCCTTGGCTTCGCTCTGGTCGAGGGAGGAGTGGGCTTGGGCCAGGCCAGCAGAGGCGCACAGTGCGGCAATCGAGATGGCGGAGGCGAAAAGACGATAGTTCTTCATTGTGTCAAACCTGAATAATCATTGGAAGGCACACCGGTGCCAAGTTCGGGGGAACAGGGTTCGGGCGCGGTTCATTTCCGAATGCGATCCGGGGAACGCATTCGCTCAAACGATATTATTCAGGCGAGAGGCGGCGCTTGCGGCGGTGCCGATGGCGGATAGGTGTTGTGCTGCAGGATCGGTTGCGGCGGCACGATGCCATCCGCCATGGCGATATGCGGGGCAGCACCGGTTGAACCCGCAGGCGCAGGGCACAGGAAGGCCGATGAAATCCGGCAGGCTTCGCAACTATTGTTGCTCAGATGCTTGTCGTGACCCTGATGGTTGGGATCGGAACCATGATCGCCGATGCAGAGCACCGGGTAGGTTCCGTCAGGCAACTGGTATTGGGCAAGCAGGTAGCTGTCGGGCGCATTGAGGTCGATGGGCTTGTGCGCAAAGGCGACGAACATCAGGGCGAATACGCTAAGGGCGCGTATAGCCAAGGATATCCGATATTGGCCGATGCTTGTCTTCAACTCAAAGCTTCTCCATTCAAGCCGAATTTACCTAGCCTAAAGGAGCTGTCTTTGCCAAGCATCAAACAGAAACGGCGCGAATTGGTCGCGCCGTTTCTGTTTTCCATCGGTCGGGAGAATAGATATGGAGGTCAGATCGCCTGCTTCTTCATCTGTTCCGCGATGTAATCAGCCTGACGGATAGCGAGAGCCACGATGGTCAGGGTCGGGTTTTCCGCGCCGCCGGTTGTGAACTGGCTGCCATCGGAAACGAACAGATTCTTGATGTCATGCGTCTGTCCGTGCTTGTTCACGACGCCATCCTGCGGCTTTTCGCTCATCCGGTTGGTGCCCAGATTATGCGTCGACGGATAGGGTGGGGTCGGGAAGGTGCGGACGGCACCAACGGCCTCATAAAGCGCCTTGCCCTGCGCATAGGCATGATCGCGCATGGCGATATCGTTCGGGTGATCGTCGTAATAGACGTCGGGAACCGGCAAGCCGTGTTCGTCCTTCACGTCCTTGCTCAGCGTGATGCGGTTTTTCTCCTGCGGCATGTCTTCGCCGACGATCCAGAGACCGGCCATGTTGACATAATCGTCGAGTGCCGAGGTGAAGCTGCGCCCCCAACCGCCCGGATTGAGGAAGGCAGCCATGAAAGGCAGGCCAAGCGAAACGGTTTCCATCTCATAGCCGCCGACGAAGCCTCGTTTCGGATTATGCGCAGCCTCATCGCGGATGATTCCTGCCATGGTGGTGCCGCGATACATGTGAACCGGCTTTTCAAACGAGGCATAGACCGAACCGGTCGTGTGGCGCATATAGTTGCGCCCGACCTGTCCTGACGAATTGGCGAGGCCGTCCGGGAATTTCGACGAAGCCGAATTGAGCAGAAGGCGCGGGCTTTCAATCGAATTGCCTGCCACGCAGACGACGCGCGCCTTCTGCAAGTGCTGCTTGCCATCCTTGTCGGCATAGAGCACGCCCGTCACCTTGCCAGCTGCATTGTGCTCGATCTTGAGCGCCGTGCATTCCGGGCGAACTTCCAGCCTGCCGGTTTCCTCGCCCTTGGGAATTTCCGTATAGAGCGTCGACCATTTCGCGCCCCATTTGCAGCCCTGAAAGCAGAAGCCGGTCTGCTGGCAGGCCATGCGGTCGTCGCGCGGCGCTGAATTGATAGCCATGCGACCCGTATGGCATTCCTTGTAGCCGAGCTTGTCGGCGCCGGCTTTCATAACCTTGAAATTATTGTTGCCGGGCAGACCCTCAATGCCGTTGGTGCGGGTGACCCCCATCTTGTCCTCGGCCTTGGCGTAGTAAGGCTCCAGATCGGCCAGCGTGATCGGCCAGTCGAGCAGATTTGCCCCTTCGATCTTGCCGTAATGGGTCAGGGTCTCGAACTCGTAATCCTGAAAACGCAAGGATGCACCAGCCCAGTGGGTGGTGGTGCCGCCGACAGCCTTCACGATCCATGCGGGCAGGTTCGGGAAATCGTTCGCCACGCGCCAGCTGCCCGATGTCGTGCGCTTGTCGAGCCAGGCGAGCTGGGCAAAACTATCCCATTCATCATTGATAAAATCTTCGAACTCGTGGCGTTTTCCGGCTTCGAGAATGACGACGTCGATGCCTTTCTGGGCCAGTTCGTTGCCGAGCGTGCCGCCGCCAGCGCCCGAGCCGATGATAACGACGACCTTGTCGTCCTTGAGATTGTATGGAGCAGCCATTGTTTCCTCCCAATGCTTTCCCGTTTCCGCAAAACGCAAGGCGCTTGCAGGACGGTGGTGCCGCTTTGAAATTGGTATGTCCTGCGCCGGGGGCGCCTAGAGCCATTCGATATCGTCGAAGCCGCGCTGGATGTAACCGCCCTTGGAATAGGCTTCGCCCTCGTAGCCGAAGAGCGGCCAGATATCCTTCTGGTTATAAAGGCCGGTCACAAGCCCGCTGCGCACCTTCTGGAAGAAGGGGCTTTTCTCGATCTCGCGCAGGATCGCGACGCGCTCTTCCTCCCAGCCAAGCCCCAGATAGCCTCCGGCTCCAGCCCGCTTGTTCAAATCTGCAACACCGTCCTCGATCAGCTTTTTGAGCGTCTCGTCCTTGGCGGAATCCGCGTCATAAGGTTTGACGGCAATGGCATAGAAACGGTCGGGAAGCTTGTCATGCGGATAGATGTCGCGCGCAAGCTGGATCAGGGTCGCCATGGTTTCGGGCTTGAGCGTGGTGGTTTCAAGCGCCCATGCGAATTGCGGGCAGATAACGGCATTGCCGCTGACAATGAGCATGGCGCCGAGGCTGAGGCCCGCGCCGCGCTTGAGAATATCGCGGCGGGACAGTGTCTTTTTCTCTCGGGTGGAAAGACCGTCAAAAACGGTAGTCATTCGGTTCTCCTCCTTTGCTTGCCCGTCCGGAATGGGCGGGCTGGCTATGCGTTCCCGGAGATTCTCACCACCGGGAATGCTGGCTTTCCCGTCTTCCATGGCCGCTCCTCCCGGCCAGAAAAGACGATAGGGAGCGGCTCACTGGTAGCGGCCACCCCGTTGCAGAACTTCGATCTTGTAGCCGTCCGGATCTTCCGCGAAGAAGAAGCGGGCAAGCTGCACGCCGTTATTCTTGAAATCGACAAGCTTGCCGACCTTGAAGCCAAGTTCCGTGAAACGGGCATGTTCGGCATCGACGTCATCGACCGCCACGGCGAGATGACCATAGCCGTCGCCCAGATTGTAAGGCTCGGTACGGCCCTTGTTGACCGTCAGCTCGACTTCGAAATCGGCTTCGGCATTGCGCAGATAGATCAGCGTGAAGGTTTCGAAATCAATGCGCTCGGCAATATCGAGGCCAAAAGCTCGGATATAGAAGGAAACGGATTTTTCCTCGTCGAGAACACGGATCATCGAATGAATGGCTTTAGCCACAAGCTACTCCTGTTTCTTTTGCCGCTTCCTCAAAAGCGGCTTGCGATTGTCTTGCTGGTTGTCGATTATGAAAGAAAAAGCGACGGCGTGGTGGCAATCGGCTACCACAGCCAAGTTCGTGCTCTTAATGAAGGGAGGAACCCATGTGCAAGGTTTTCGCCGAGCAGGACCCGGAAGGCTACCGGCAGATCAATCGCTCCGTGCGCATAGGCGGCCATTCCACCAGCATTCAGCTGGAGGCCACCTTCTGGCGCCTGCTGGATGAGATCGCGGCCAGCCAGAACCTGACCACGCCCCGCTTCATATCGACGCTTTACGACGAAGCGCTGGAGGCCAATGGCGCGATCCCGAATTTTGCCTCCATGCTGCGCACCACCTGCGCGCTCTATCTCATGGGTCATCGTCCCGAGGCTGCCGTCTGCGAGGAGGCAGCCTGACAGAGGCCTGAAACGGGCATTGGCCTTTTGATGAAAAGGGAATAGGGGAGTAGGGCAATATGTTCTTACATCGGACATACTTCCTTACTCCGGTATTCCCTTGCTGCCTTCATTAAAGGAATCGAAATGACAAGCGTAACACGCGAACAGGTTCAGGAACGGCTGAAGACCGTGACGGGACCGGATTTCGAAAGCGATGTTGTGTCGCTCGGACTGGTGTCGGATATCTTTATTGCCGACGGCAAGGTTTTCTTCTCCATCACGGTTCCGGCAGCGCGCGCCGATGCGCTGGAGCCGATGCGGCTTGCCGCTGAAAAGGCCGTGAAGGAAATTCCGGGCGTCACTGGCGCGCTGGTCACGCTCACTGCCGAAAAGAAAGGCGGACGTACCAGCGACGATGCGCCCCCACCACCAAAGCCGCAAGCCAGACCTGCAGCCGCACCGGCGCAGCATCGCCACCCGCCACAGCCGCAGCGCGCAGCGACGAAGCCCGGCATTCCAGGTGTTGGCGCGATCATCGCTGTTGCATCGGGCAAGGGTGGCGTCGGCAAGTCCACCACCGCGGTCAATCTTGCGCTCGGTCTTGCCGCCAACGGGCTGAAGGTCGGCATTCTCGATGCCGATATTTACGGACCATCCATGCCGCGCCTGCTCGGCCTTTCCGGTCGTCCGGAAACGGTTGAAGGCCGCATCCTGAAGCCGATGGAAAATTACGGCATCAAGGTCATGTCGATGGGCTTCATGGTCGATGAGGAAACGCCAATGATCTGGCGCGGGCCGATGGTCATGTCGGCGCTGACGCAGATGCTGCGCGAAGTGGCCTGGGGCGAACTGGACGTTCTGGTGGTCGACATGCCGCCGGGCACCGGTGACGCACAGCTCACCATGGCGCAGCAGGTGCCGCTGGCGGGTGCCGTGGTCGTTTCGACACCACAGGACCTGGCGCTGATCGACGCGCGCAAGGGCTTGAACATGTTCCGCAAGGTGGATGTCCCGCTTCTGGGCATCGTCGAAAACATGAGCTACTTCATCGCGCCCGATACTGGCGCGCGCTACGATATTTTCGGCAATGGCGGAGCGCGCAGGGAAGCGGAGCGTCTCGACGTGCCGTTCCTGGGCGAAGTGCCGCTGCATATGGATGTGCGCGCCTATTCGGATGCGGGCACGCCGATCACCGTCCATGAACCGGACAGCGAACACGCGAAAATCTATCGCGAGATCGCCCGCAAGGTCTGGGACAACATGAAGGGCGGCAAGGGGGCTGGAAAGCCCGCGCCGGCGATTGTCTTCGAATGAAAAAAGGGCCGGAAACGGCCCTTTTTCTTTTGTCAGGTGATAACGCTCGGCTCTGTCCGCCCGCTGCGCTTTTTCACCTCGGCGATCTGTTCTGCCGCGTCGATGAATGGGGCCAGCGTTTCCTGCGTGTCGAGATTGTGCCTGGTGGTATCCGCTTCATAGCGCTCGACATAGATGCGGATGGTAGCACCTGACGTACCGGTGCCGGACAGGCGCAGCACCACACGACCGCCATTCGGGAAATAGATGCGGATGCCCTGATGTTCGCTGATCGAGCCGTCGACCGGATCGTGATAGGCGAAGTCGTCGGCCTTCTCGATTGTGAGGCCATTGACAGTCGTGCCGGGCAGGCTTGCAAGCTTGCCGCGAAGATCGGCCACCAGTTGTTTGGCGATATCGGAATCGACAGCTTCATAGTCGTGGCGGGTGTAATAATTGCGCCCGAAGCGCGCCCAATGTTCCTCGACGATGTCTTTCACGCTTTCCTTGCGCACCGCCAGAATATTGAGCCAGAGCAGTACGGCCCACAGGCCATCCTTCTCGCGCACATGGTCGGACCCGGTGCCGGAGCTTTCTTCGCCGCAAATCGTGACCTTGCCATTGTCGAGCAGATTGCCGAAGAACTTCCAGCCCGTCGGCGTTTCAAACATGCCGATGCCGAGCTTGTCAGCCACGCGGTCGGCGGCAGCACTTGTCGGCATGGAACGGGCAATGCCCTTGATGCCGTCCTTGTAGCCCGGCGCCAGATGCGCATTGGCAGCCAGCATGGCAAGCGAATCGGATGGCGTGACGAAGATGCCGCGCCCGATGATGAGATTGCGATCACCGTCGCCATCGGAGGCGGCGCCGAAATCCGGCGCATGGTCGGACATGAGCAGATCATAGAGATCTTTTGCGTAGACGAGATTTGGATCCGGATGGTGGCCGCCGAAATCCGGCAGGGGCACGAAGTTCATCACGCTGCCTTCCGGCGCGCCGAGACGGTGCTCGAAGATTTCCTTGGCGTAAGGCCCGGTCACCGCATGCATGGCATCGAATTTGAGACCGAAACCGCCCTTGATCATGGCGCGGATTGCGTCGAAATCGAACAGGTTTTCCATCAACTCGGCATAATCGGTGACAGGATCGAAGATGACGACTTCGGTGTCGCCGATCCGGCTCGTGCCGATCGTGTCGATATCAATATCGGCCACATCAGCGATTCTGTACTGGTCGATCACTTTCGAGCGGGCGAAGATCGCCTCGGTGATCTTTTCCGGTGCCGGTCCGCCGTTGCCGATATTGTATTTGATGCCGAAATCTTCCGTAGGCCCGCCGGGATTGTGGCTTGCCGAAAGTATCATGCCGCCGAAAGCCTTGTATTTGCGGATCATGTTGGAGGCGGCAGGCGTCGAAAGAATACCGCCCTGACCCACCATGATGCGCCCGAAGCCATTGGCGGCGGCCATCTTGATGAGCTTCTGGATCACTTCGCGGTTATAATAGCGTCCGTCGCCGCCGACCACGAGCGTCTTGCCGGCAAAACCTTCCAGCACATCGAAAACCGACTGGATGAAGTTTTCAGCGTAATTGGGCTGCTGGAAAACCGGAACCTTCTTGCGCAGGCCTGAAGTGCCCGGCTGCTGGTCCTGGTATGGCGTGGTGGCGATTGTCTTGACGGTCATATCTTTCCCGTTCGATTAAATGAATTAAGCAGTCAATGTGTTGGCATTTGCGGTCATTGCAAGACAACATAGATCAAACTTATTGATTGAAAATAACAAACTGTGTGGTTGTCGCTGGCCATGCTACAAATTCTGCCATGACCGACAATGCTCGCTCCATCAATGGCCCGCGCGATGTGATGCGCCTGAAACGCGACGATGCCACCGGCCTCGAAGCTGTTGCCGCGCGTTTCCACAGCCATGCCTATGACATGCATTTCCATGACGAATGGCTGGTCGGGGTGACACATGCGGGCGTGCAGGACTTTTTCTGTCGCGGAAAACGGCGGCAGAGCACGCCGGGCCGGGTGATTCTCATCGAGCCGGGCGAGCGCCATGACGGGCAGGCGATAGAGGCGGACGGCTTCACCTACAATATGCTCTATATGCCCCAATCGCTGATCCGCGATGCGATGGGCGGCAATGATGCGCATATCGGTTTTCGCGAGACGCTGGCCGATGACGGACAGTTGTTTCATGCGGTCGCCCGCGCCTGCGAGGCAATCTTCCTCGAAGCGCCGCGCCTGATGATTGAAGACTGCCGCGATCAGGTGACGAACCATCTTGCCCGACATCTGGCCCGGCATCTTGGGCAGGACGTGACAGAAAAAGGGTCGGCTCCGCATCCGGTCGCAGCACGCGCGATGGACTATCTGCGGGCGCGCTTCGACGAGGAGTTCGGCCTCGATGAACTGGCGGAAGCGGTCGGGGCCGCCGACCGTTTCCAGCTTTCACGCGGGTTCCGGCGTGAATACGGCACCTCGCCACATGCCTGTCTGGTGCAGTTGCGCCTTGCTGAAGCACGGCGCCTGTTGCGCGAAAAAGTGGCGCCAGCAGAAGCATCCGCGCTCAGCGGATTTGCCGACCAGAGCCATATGGGGCGCTGGTTCCGCCGCGCCTATGGCATGACGCCTGCCGCTTATCGCAAGGGACGCACAAACGTTCCAGAAATTGCAGCGAAAAGCCGTTAGTCCTGTCCTCGAAAAGAGGAAAAGGTCATGATTTTCGATACAAAAGTAGCCATTCTTGTCCTGCATGATCTGCCTGTCTGGCAGAAGCTGAACGTGACTGCCTTTATCGCGACCGGCATATCCGGCGCTGTGCCGCACGCCATGGGCGATCCTTATGAGGATGCGTCGGGCCGCCGCCATGCGCCGCTTCTGGGGCAGCCGATGCTGATTTTCTCGGCAACGCCGGACATCTTGCAACGGGCGTGGCAGCAGTCGATCCAGCGCGATCTGGTGCGCGCAGCTTATGTGCGGGCCATGTTCGAAACCGGCCATGACGAGGCCAATCGCGCAGTGTTCAAGACAGAACCGGCCGATGCGCCCGATCTGGTCGGCCTTGCGCTCTATGGTCCAAAGAAAGATATCGACAAGGCCATCAAGGGAACTAACCTGCATCCTTGAACAGGACGCTCTGGTCGAACAGATAGCGGTTGGAAAGCGGCAGGCTTGCCGCGCCCATCGCCTTGGCATGCACACCAACCTTGCCCTCGATGATCTTCGGCGCGCGCAGGCCCTGCAAGTCGAGGCATGAAAGCTCCACGCGGGTCGCTTCCACGATGCGGTGACGCACATTACCCGGCAACCAGCCATCGATGACGGCGGCGGGAAAGTCGATCACGGAGGCGGCAGCTACCGTTGCATGGGCCAGCCCGCGTGCGGCAAGCGCTACCCATTCGTCGAGCGGCGTGCCAAAGTTGCGCCAGTTTTCCGGTGAAAGCCACAGATCGTCGGAGGGCAGGTGCCGCTCCTGCAACATGCGTTCGAGGACGAACAGCGAAGCCGTATCGATGAGCTGCAAGGTTTCGCCGCGCTCCCACGTGCCGCGCATCCGCATCGGCATGGAGCCGAGCGCGCCCGCATTGCCCGTGCGGCCCGGATAGAGCGTGTTGTTCAGCACCACGCCGCCGCCGATGAACGAGCCGATGAAGAAATAGACGAAGTCGGTGAATTCTGGCCCGCGACCAAAGGTCAGTTCCGCACCACAAGCAGCTGTTCCGTCATTCTGCACGAAGACCGGAAACGAAAACGCCTTGGCGAAATCGCCAACGAGATCGGCGCCGAGCCATGCATCCAGATCTTCGGCAGGTGCACCCACTTCCTCGACCCAGTTCCACAATTCGAAGGGTAATGCGATGCCGAGCCCTGCAATGCGGTCGCGCTTGGCCGGTTCGAGGGCTGCCGTGAAAGCGGCGACGCTCTCGACGGCGAAGCGACGGATTTCACCCGGTACAGGCCAGCGATAGGTAATGTGCCGCCGTTCGCGGATCGCTCCCAGAAAATCCATCAGGATGATTTCCGCGCTGCGCCGCCCGATCTTGAGACCGAAGGAGAAAACCCCGTCGGCGGCAAGGCGCATCGGCATGGAAGGCTGGCCGACACGACCGCGCACCCGTTCGCCCTGCGTAATGAGGCCGTCTTTTTCCAGCGCACGAATGATGACGGAAACCGTTTGTGCCGAAAGTCCGGTCAGGCGCGCAATTTCGGCGCGGGCCAAAGCGCCATGCCGGCGCACGAGCGCCAGAACCAGCCGCTCATTATAGGCGCGCACGCCGATCTGGTTTGAACCGCGATTGACACTCGCGCCCGGCCCGGCGAATTGCAGCATGGCAGGACCCGGAGTGCCGGAAAGGGTGCCAGAAAGGGTGCTGGAAAGCGTATCGGCAGACCCGCTGTCTGGTTCGCCTTCAACTTTATGCCTGACCATAGCCTCTCCCAGATTCCGTGCCATGGAGCGCAATCTCGAAATGCAGCCATGGAATGCCGGAATTCCTAAACCAACCATCGGAGGAGAAAAAGCCCTCATTGTGAGGGATATAAAATAAAAACAAACGCTTAAGATGGACCACGTAATGAAACGACCAGCCTGCCGTTCGCTTTGCCGGTCCTCTCTCCTCCGTCTCCCAGAGTGACACAGCATATTAATAAATCAAGTGGATTTATTAATTGACTCTGTTTTGAAGCCGTGTTTTGCTTCTCTTCTGCCGGGGGAAGAGGACCGGTTTCAATCTGGGAGGAGTCCATGAAGAAGACAGTTCTGTCGGCAGCCTTTGCTGCCTTCGCGCTTGGCGCTGCCGCGTTGCCTGTTGCTGGGCCAGCGAATGCCGCCGATGTCGGTGCGTGCCTCATCACAAAGACCGATACCAATCCGTTCTTCGTCAAGATGAAGGAAGGCGCTATCGCCAAGGCCAAGGAGCTGGGCGTCAATCTCAAGACCTATGCGGGCAAGATCGACGGCGATTCCGAAAGCCAGGTTGCAGCTATCGAAACCTGCATTGCTGATGGCGCCAAAGGCATTCTCATCACGGCTTCCGACACCAAGGGCATCGTGCCGTCGCTGCAGAAGGCACGCGATGCAGGCCTGCTCATCATCGCGCTCGATACGCCGCTTGAGCCTGCCGATGCGGCGGACGCAACCTTTGCAACCGACAATTTCCTGGCCGGTGAGTTGGTCGGCAAATGGGCAGCGGCAACACTCGGTGACAAGGCCAAGGATGCGCGGGTTGCCTTTCTCAACCTCACCGCGTCGCAGCCGAGCGTCGACGTTTTGCGCGATCAGGGTTTTGCCACCGGCTTCGGCATCGACCCGAAAGACAAGACCAAGCTCGGTGACGAGGATGATCCGCGCATTGCCGGTCGCGACCTGACCGATGGCAACGAAGAAGGCGGACGTCGCGCGATGGAAAACCTTCTCCAGAAGGATCCGAACATCAATGTCGTCCACACCATCAACGAACCTGCCGCCGCCGGTGCCTATGAGGCGCTGAAGGCTGTCGGGCGTGAAAAGGACGTGCTGATCGTCTCCATCGATGGCGGTTGCCCCGGCGTGAAGAATGTCGAGGCCGGTGTGATCGGCGCGACTTCGCAGCAATATCCGCTGCAGATGGCGGCACTCGGTATCGAGGCGATCAAGAAGTTTGCTGATACGGGTGAAAAGCCGAAGCCGACCGAAGGCAAGGACTTCGTCGATACCGGCGTGTCGCTTGTCACCGACAAGCCGGTGGAGGGCGTTCCGTCCATCGACACGAAGACCGCACTCGACAAGTGCTGGGGCTGATCCCCTTTCTGAAACTCGGACCCGGCAGATCGGAAGATTTGCCGGACCTTTCTGCAGGTGAAGGCAGGAGACAGACATGAGTGAGCCACAGGCGGCTTCCGCTACACAAAAACCGTCTATGCAGGACTATGAAAAGACGCTGGCGCAGAGCGCGGCTGATGTCGCCTCTTTCGATGCGGGCGACCAGTCGCTGCTTTATCGGATGCGGAATTTCCTGCATCACAATCCCGCTGCCGTGCCGCTGATCGTGCTCGTCCTGTCGCTGCTGGTGTTCGGCATCACGCTTGGCGGCAAGTTCTTCTCCGCCTTTGCGCTGACGCTCATTCTGCAACAGGTCGCCATCACCGGCATCATTGCCGTGGCGCAGACGCTTGTGATCCTGACCGCAGGTATCGATCTTTCGGTCGGCGCCATCATGGTCCTGTCGTCGGTGGTGATGGGCCAGTTCACCTTTCGCTATGGGCTTCCCGCCGAACTGTCTGTTCTGTGCGGCTTTGCCACGGGCGCGCTGTGCGGCTTCATCAACGGCTTTCTCGTGGCCTATGTCCGCCTTCCGCCCTTCATCGTGACGCTTGGCATGTGGCAGGTTATCCTTGCCACCAACTTCCTCTATTCCGCCAACGAGACGATCCGCGCGCAGGAAATCACGGCTGAAGCGCCGATCCTGCAATTTTTCGGCGAGAGCATCCGCTTTGGCGGCGCGGTCTTTACCTATGGCGTCATTGCGATGGTGCTTCTGGTTCTGCTGTTCTGGTATGTGCTGAACCACACCGCCTGGGGACGGCACGTCTATGCCATTGGCGACGATCCCGAAGCGGCACAGCTTTCCGGCGTCTCGGTCAAGCCGATCCTCATGTCGGTCTATGTGCTGGCCGGTATCATCTGCGCGCTTGCAGGCTGGGCGATGATCGGTCGTCTCGGTTCTGTGTCGCCGACCGCAGGCCAGTTCGCCAATATCGAATCCATCACCGCAGTGGTGATCGGCGGCATTTCGCTGTTCGGCGGACGCGGTTCCATTCTCGGCACCATGTTCGGTGCGCTGATCGTCGGCGTGTTTTCGCTGGGGCTGCGCCTGTGGGGCACCGATCCGCAATGGACCTATCTCCTGATCGGCGTTCTCATCATTGCCGCCGTCGCCATCGACCAGTGGATCAGAAAGGCTGCCGCATGAAAACGAACACCACGCCTGTTCTGTCTGGCAAAGGTCTGGTCAAGCGCTATGGTCGCGTCACCGCACTTGATCATGCCGACTTCGATCTCTATCCCGGCGAAATCCTCGCGGTCATCGGCGACAATGGCGCAGGCAAGTCCTCGCTCATCAAGGCGCTGTCGGGCGCGATCAAGCCGGATGAAGGGGAAATCCTGCTCGACGGCAAGCCGGTCAGCTTTCATTCACCGATGGAAGCGCGACAGGCGGGCATAGAGACGGTCTATCAGAACCTTGCCCTGTCGCCCGCGCTTTCCATCGCCGACAATCTGTTTCTGGGCCGCGAAATCCGCCGCAAGGGACCGCTTGGCTCGCTGTTCCGCATGCTGGATCGCGGTGCGATGGAAAAGATCGCGCGCGAAAAACTGTCCGAACTGGGCCTGATGACGATCCAGAATATCGGCCAGGCGGTGGAAACCCTTTCGGGTGGCCAGCGTCAGGGCGTTGCGGTGGCGCGCGCCGCTGCCTTTGGCTCCAAGGTGGTCATCATGGACGAGCCGACTGCCGCGCTTGGCGTCAAGGAATCGCGCCGCGTGCTGGAACTCATTCAGGATGTGAAGCGGCGCGGCATGCCTATCGTCCTCATCTCGCACAACATGCCGCATGTGTTCGAGGTTGCTGACCGCATCCACATTCACCGGCTCGGACGCCGCCTGACGGTCATCGACCCGAAGGAATATTCCATGTCGGATGCCGTGGCGCTGATGACCGGGGCGATGAGACCGAAGGAAGCGGCTTGACCACTTGCGCTTGAACAGGGTTGCTGCGCCTTTAACACGGTGACAGGACGAATCACGGAAACCGGACATGACGCCTATTGAGCGCGAAGCCCTGCCTTCGGAAATTCTTGCGCGGCTGGCGGAAACCGACGGGCGCCTGATCGTGGCCATTGCTGGCCCGCCGGGAGCCGGGAAATCCACTATTTCCGATTATCTGCTCCATGCCATCAACAAGGGCGGCGAAACGCCGTCCATCGTCGTGCCCATGGACGGATTTCATCTGGATGACGGGATTCTCGATCAGCGCGGATTGCTGGGCCGCAAGGGCTCACCGCCCACTTTCGACTGCGCCGGATTTGCGGTGTTGCTGCAGCGACTGAAACAGGCAGAGGGCGAAATCTTCATTCCGGTTTTCGATCGCTCTCTTGAGCTTTCTCGCGCTGCGGCATCTGTGGTCGGCCCGGAGCATCGCGTGCTTCTGGTCGAAGGCAATTATCTGCTGCTCGATCAGCAACCATGGGCGCAGCTTGCTCCCTTTTTTGACATGACGCTCTATCTGGATGTGCCCTTTGCAGAGCTGGAGCGCCGCCTGAACGAGCGCTGGCTCAGCTTCGGCTTCGACGCCGAAACCGCCCGAAACCGCGCCCTTTCCAACGACATTCCCAATGCCGAACTCGTGGTAGCGCAGTCGCGCAAGGCGGATTTTGTCGTGGTCTCGGACGGGCGATAACAGGGAATTGCACCTTTCAAGGGTTGCGGCGATGCGCTTGCGTCTGCATGATGGGAAAATCGCTTCATCAGTTTCCGACCGGAATAGTTCCCCATGACGACTTATGTTTTTGCGCCGCCCCCGCAGCCTTTTTTGCCTGTGAAGGGAACGGACGCGCGCTTTCCCGTGCACCGCATCTATTGCGTCGGCCAGAACTATGCCGATCACGCCATCGAAATGGGCGGTGATCCGACTCGCAACCCGCCTTTCTTCTTCCAGAAGAACCCGGACAGCCTCGTGATCGAAGGTGGTGATTTCCCTTATCCGCCGAAGACCGAGGACGTGCATCACGAGATCGAACTTGTGGTGGCGCTGAAGGCCGGCGGTACCAACATTGCTGTCGAAAAGGCGCTGGACCATGTTTATGGCTACGCCGTTGGCATCGACATGACACGTCGCGACCTGCAGGCCGTGGCCAAGAAGGCCGGGCGCCCGTGGGAAGTCGCAAAAGCTTTCGAGCACTCCGCACCCTGTTCGGCCATCGTGCCGGTGTCTGAAATCGGCCACCCGGAAAAGGCTGTGATTTCGCTCGCCATCAATGGCGAAACCCGCCAGTCAGGCGACCTCAACCAGATGATCTGGAAGGTGGCCGAAACCATTTCCTATCTGTCTTCGCTCTTTGAGCTGCAGCCCGGCGATCTTATCTTTACAGGTACACCTGCGGGCGTCGGGCCGGTGAAGCGCGGCGACCGTCTGGAAGGCAAGGTCGACGGCGTGGCAACCCTCACCGTAACCGTAGTCTGATTCTCTTCACGTGGAGGAGCATGAATGAGCATCTATCTTCCCGATGACGTGCACGACGCTCTGGAGCGCTTCATCGCCGAAAAGCATCCTGGTCTCAACCAGACCGAGGCGATGACGCTTATCCTGCGCAAATGGCTGGTGCGCGAGGGCTATCTGTCGGCAGAGCCCGAACACGGCACACCGCCGGATGAGCTGAACGCGACCAATGACGATTGAACAAGGCAGCAATTGACTATGGCCAAACAGCCGCCGGAAGGAGCGGGTCGCAAGACCGCGCTCGGGCGACGCCTTTTGATTCTCATGATTCTAGCAATTGTGCTCGTGATCGCGCTCGTCTGGATGAGCATTTATCTCTTCGATCCAAATGGCGGTCTGGACTTTGATGATCTCGGTATTTTTGCTTTTGATTTCAATGTGGTAGATGCAGTGTCGCCGCGCATTTTGTGAGTGCGTTAATCTTTTTGTTACCATTTGAAATATTCATTTTGGCAGAGCCCCGACGTTTAGCGCTTCCGTTTGCCGTCTTTTGCATGGTACATGATCCTCATCGACCGAAAGAATATTGACTGAAACGGGCGCATTCCGATGCCCGTAAAGCCAAGAGGATCTGGATGGCATTCGAGGACATCAAGGCGGAAATTGCGCTGCTTTTCGAGCAAATGGTGAATCAGCCGCAAGACGCTCATGAAATCCGTGAAACGGTTCGCGAGAAGCTCAATACGCTGCGGGCCAGTGGTTTGCCTCTGCCTGAAGATCTGGTCGAGCTTGAAAAACGCATCGAAAAAGATTTCGATTCCTGAGAACGGATCCGGTCATGCGTTACGCGCTTTCCTCTTCTTCCTCCGCTGGTCTGGTCCGCAAGGGCCTCATGCTTCTTGGTTGTGCCGTGGCGCTCAGCGCCTGCAACACCACCAATGACGGCAAGCCCGTGAAAACGGCGCTGATCACGCAGACCGATACCTCCAGCCAGACCGCTTCCGCAGCAGGCAGCGCTGCCAGTGCCACGGCCAATACCGCAGGCACGGCGACTGCCGATGCGGGCGCTGCTGCCGGAACGCAGACTGTCGCAGCCGTGACCGATCTTTCCGATCCGGTCCTGCCTGCCGTTGTTCCCATTCCCGGCATTCGTGGCCAGTCCGAACCGATGATGGCCTATGCCGGTGCGCAGGCTGCCGCTTCGCCGGCATCCGTTGCCGCCAATATGGCGTTTGAGACACCGGATCATGCGCCGGAAGAACTCGATGCGCTGATCACCAAATATTCCGTCGCCTATGACGTGCCGGAACGCCTTGTGCGCCGGGTCGTGCATCGCGAAAGCCGGTTCAATCCGGGCGCCCGCAATGGACCTTATTGGGGGTTGATGCAGATCAGCCATCCGACTGCGCGCGGCATGGGCTATACGGGCGCGGCCAAGGGTCTGCTCGATGCGGAAACCAATCTGAAATATGCGGTTCGCTATCTGTCCGGCGCCTATAAGGTCGCGGGCGGTGATGAAAGCCAGGCAGTCCGCTATTATGCGCGGGGCTATTATTACGATGCCAAGCGCAAGGGACTGTTGCAGGAAACCGGCCTCGACGGAAGCTGGAAGCGCAACGGACCGACCCGTGACGCAGCCGCGTCCATCCAGCCGGCATCCTTGCCGGAAGGCGGAGCAGCACCGCTCCCCGGCGTCGCTCCCATTCAGGCTTCCTACGCACCGGCGGGGCAATAAACTAACTGTCATCTTGACGCTGCAAAGTGATGGCAGTTTCCTGTCCTGAACCGACGACAGGGAAATTTCATGAATGTAAGACTGCCTCATCCAGTCAAATGGAAATATGACCGGGCCGAATTGTGGGCCGATGGCGTCATCCATGTTCTGGGTGTCGGGCTGGCGCTTGCAGGCGCCATTGCCATGCTGATCTATTTCCTGCCGAACATGCCTGCAGCGACCTCGATTTCGTCGGGTGTCTATCTCGCAAGCCTTCTGGCAGCGCTCGGCATTTCGGCTGTCTACAATATCTGGCCGGTTTCGCCGACCAAATGGTTCCTGCGCCGTTTTGACCACTCGGCGATCTATCTTCTGATCGCAGGAACATACACGCCTTTTGCCATGCATATGGGCGACCGCGCTCTGCCGCTGCTTCTTTTCGTCTGGAGCGTGGCTTTCGTCGGCATCATGCTGAAACTGTTCATGCCGGGTCGTTTCGACCGGCTGTCGATCCTGCTTTATCTGGCGCTCGGCTGGAGCGGCGTCATGGTCTACGACACCATGGTGCAATCGCTGCCGCCAGCCGTTTTCTGGCTGATTGCGGCCGGTGGCATGGTCTATTCGCTGGGTGTGATTTTCCATGTCTGGGAGCGCCTGCGGTTTCAGAATGCCATCTGGCACGGCTTTGTCGTGGTGGGCGCGGCACTGCATTATTGTGCGGTGTTTTTCGTTGGCGCATGGAACTGAAGCCCGCTCTATTTCGGCTCTGACGGTCTGCAAATGGCGCACTTCTGCGCTTCCGGTGCTCATGTACCTTAAAGTACACTCCGCTCCGGTTCTCGAATTGCACCATTTTCGTCGCGTCATGGCCAAAATAGCGAACGGGCTTCGGAGCGCGTGATTGCTCAATGAAAGTCTCGCGAGTTCGGCATGATTTTTACATTCCGCGGATGATGCGCCATCTGGGATGGAGCGACGAGGCGCTGCGCTTCGCGTCCGCTCATTTCGATCAGTGCTGTCGAACGGTCCTGCAGCTTTGACGCCACCAGATGCACGACCCCTTCGGGGCTGCGCTGGAGGCGACCTTCGATATGGATCAGCCGCGCCCCCATCACTTCGCGGCGAAATGCTTTCATGACCTTCGGCCAGACGACAATATTGGCGATGCCGGTTTCATCCTCGATGGTGAGGAACACCACACCCTTGGCGCTGCCGGGGCGCTGGCGGACGGTGACGACGCCCGCCACTTTCATGCGGCGTCCGTCGGCACCTTCCTGCACTGCACGACAGGTTGAAACGCCTTCCGCCGCCAGACCCTCGCGCAGATATTGCAGCGGATGCCCTTTCAGCGAGAGCCGCGTCGTCTCGTAATCGGCAATCACATGTTCCGACGCGGCCATTTCAGGAAGTTTTGTGCGCGGTTCCTCCGCCAGTTCGCTGGCTGCGGCGGCGCGGAACAGCGGCAGCGTTTCGTCATTGGGCAGACGGCGCACGGCCCACAGTGCTGCGCGGCGGTCGATATCGAGTGAGCCGAAGGCATCGGCGTCGGCCAAAAGCGTGAAGGCGCGCCGGTCGAGCCGGAGCCGTCGATGCATGTCCTCGATGGTACGGTAAGGCTCCTGCCGGTCGACAATCAGGAGTTCGGTGTCCCGTTTGGAAAACCCGTCGATCTGGCGGAAACCGAGCCGGAGCGCCGGTCGGATATCGAGCGTATCCTCCAGCATATTATCCCAGTGACTGAAGTTCACATCGACGGGCAGCACCATCACGCCATGTTCGCGGGCATCGCGCACAATCTGGGCGGGGGCATAAAAACCCATGGGCTGAGAATTCAGAAGTGCGGCGGCGAACACTTCCGGATGGTGGCACTTGATCCACGCGGAAATATAGACCAGATGGGCAAAGCTTGCCGCATGACTTTCGGGAAAGCCATATTCGCCGAAACCCTTGATCTGGTTGAAGCAGTTTTCGGCAAAGGTCCGGTCGTAGCCACGATTGACCATGCCTTCGATCATCTTTGTCTCCATCGTATGGATGGTGCCCATCTTGCGGAAAGTGGCCATGGCGCGGCGCAACTGATTGGCCTCATCCGGTGTGAATTTTGCAGCCTCCATGGCAATGCGCATCGCCTGTTCCTGAAACAGCGGCACGCCCTTGGTCTTGCCGAGAATCTGCTGTAACTCATCCGCCGGCCCATGTTCCGGTGCCGGTGACGGAAGGAGTGGTTTTTCCTGTCCGTTCCGCCGCCGCAGATAAGGATGCACCATATCGCCCTGAATGGGGCCGGGGCGCACAATGGCGACCTCGATGACGAGATCATAGAACTCACGCGGGCGCAGGCGTGGCAGCATGTTCATCTGGGCGCGGCTTTCCACTTGAAACACGCCGAGCGAATCTCCCTTGCACAGCATGTCGTACACGGCTTCGTCTTCGCGCGGCAGATTGGCCAGCGTCAGCTTCTTGCCATCATATTTTTCCGGCTTGTGCTGGTGAATGAGATCAAAGGCCTTGCGGATGCAGGTGAGCATGCCGAGCGACAGCACATCGACCTTCATCAGCCCCACCTCGTCGATATCGTCCTTGTCCCATTCGATGAAAGATCGCTTGTCCATCGCTGCCGGGCCGATAGGCACGGTCTCGTCCAGTCGGTCACGGGTCAGAACGAAACCACCGACATGCTGGGACAGATGGCGCGGAAAGCCGATCAGCGTGATGGCCAGTTCCACCGCACGCCGAATGATGGGATTGTCGGGGTCGAGGCCCGCCTGCCTGATATGCTGCTTGTCGATGCCGCCGCCCGATATGCCCCAGACCGTATTGGCGAGCGCTGCCGTCACATCCTCAGTCAGCCCCAGCGCCTTGCCGACATCACGGATCGCACTGCGGGACCGATAGCTGATGACGGTTGCGACAATGGCCGCGCGATCTCTGGTGTAGCGGTCATAGACATATTGCATCACCTCTTCGCGCCGCTCATGCTCGAAATCGACGTCGATATCCGGTGGTTCCTTTCGCTCGACCGAAAGAAAGCGTTCGAACAGGAGGTCAACCTGTGTCGGGTCCACACCGGTGACGCCAAGGCAGAAGCAGACAACGGAATTGGCCGCCGAACCGCGCCCCTGACACAGAATGTTTTTGGAAATAGCAAACTGCACAATGTCATAGACGGTAAGAAAGTAAGCCGCATATTGCAGCTTTTCGATCAGCGCCAGTTCCTTGTGGATCAGCGCCTGCACCTTCGGCGGGATGCTGTTAGCGCCGTAATGACGGGCGGCCCCTTCCCAGGTAAGATCATGCAGATGCTGTTGCGGCGTCTTGCCGGGTGGCACCGGCTCGTCGGGATAATCATATTTCAGCTCATCAAGCTGGAAGGTGATGGGCGCGACGAAATCGGCGGTTGCTTCGACGGCCTCAGCGTAATCGCGGAACAGTCGCAGCATTTCCTTTGGCGGTTTCAGATGGCGTTCGGCATTCTTTTCGAGAAGCTGCCCGGCTGCGAAAACAGTCGTGTGGTGGCGGGTTGCCGTCAGCACGTCCTGAAGCGCGCGGCGGTCGGGGTGATGATAAAGAACGTCATTGGTGGCGAGCAGCGGCACATTGGCTTCGGCTGCAAAACGGGTGATGCGCTCGGCCCGGCGCCCGTCATGGCCCTGATGCGGCATGGCGAGCATCAGCCAGACCGAGCCGGGGGCCGCTTGCGCAATCTCGGTCAGGCGTGCGGCAAAATCCGGTCTGTCGTCTTCAGGCGGAAAGACCGCGATCTGGAACTGCCGGGCGCGAAACAGCAGATCACTCCATTCGAGGTGGCATTCGCCCTTGATGGCGGCGCGTACCTTGCCCTCCGTCAGCAGGCGGCACAATTGCCCATAGGCAGCGCGATCACGCGGATAGACGACCATATCCGGCGTGCCGTCGATGCAAGACAGGCGGCAGCCGATGAAAAGCCGGAAATCGCTCTTGTCGCGAAAATCCTTCCATGCCGCATGTGCCCGCACCACACCGGCCAGCGTGTTGCGGTCGGCAATGCCGATACCGGACAGGCCAAGCTCATGCGCACGCGCTACCAGTTCCTGCGGATGCGAGGCGCCGCACAGGAAGGAAAAATTGCTGGCAGCAGCCATTTCGAAATAATGAGTCATCACGCGAACAGTCCGTGTAAAAACCAGCGCGGATGATTGGCGCCGTCATAAAGGCCTTCGCGGAAAATCCAGAAGCGCTGGCCGTTCTCGTCTTCCACCCGGTAATAATCGCGCAGTTCCGGAACCGTGTGACCGATTGCGAGCCACCATTCCGGTTCGATCCTTTCCGGCCCTTCGGCAAGGCGCACATGATGGCGCACCCGTCGCCACAGGAAAAACGAAGGCGGACTGTCAGGCACTTCCGCCACGCTTTCGATCAACAGTGGCGGGTGAAACAGTTTTATGGGGCGCGCTGGCGGATCACCGGGAAGCACTGATGCACTCTGATAATCGGCTTCGCCCTTGCCATCCGTGTGCAGGGCAGGGCGCAGGCCGAAGGCCCGTTCAGGAATATGCGTGTTGCGCGAAAAGGAAACGAGAACGCGGTTCTGTCCAAGCCGCGCCGAAAGCCGGTCGACAAGCTGACTAAACCCCGCTTCATCTTCCTCATGCTGGTCGAGCCCCGTCTGGCGCTGGGCGATTGCCGCACTGCGCAGCGCTGCCAGCCGGATCATGTCGAAGCCGAAACCTGCATCGAGCGGGTCGGTCAAGGCGTTGAGCCTTTCACGCGCAAGGCGCAGGAAAACCTTGTCGCTGCGCAAGGGCTGGCCGGTTTCGATGTGGATATGACGCACTTCGCCATCGACACGGAAGAAGAAGGCCTCAATCAGAAGCGCGCCTTTTCCCTCCGGTTCAAGCTGCGTAAAAAGCTCCTGCGCCAGTTCCTGCAAGATGCGTTCGACCAGTTCCATTGCGGTAACCGGCTCTGACAGGCGGCGCTCGACGGCACTGAGCGGCATGATGCGCAAGGGGGAAATCGGCGCGCGCTCGCGCCGCGCCAACCGGTCAAGCCTGGTGGCAAGATCGGTGCCGAAGCGGGCGGTGAGTGCGGCGCGCGGAAGCCCCATCACATCGCCGATGCGTTTCAATCCGGCGCGTTTAAGGCCGGTTTCGGCAGCTTGCGCCAGTTCAAGCGCGGAGAGCGGCAGGCGGGGAAGCAGCCGGTCGGCCTCCGCCCTGCTGAAAACACCGCCCTTCGTTCCCCGTGCCAGAAGCCGCGCGGCAAAACTGTTATCGGCAATCGCCGCCTGTACGCCAAGCCCGGCCCGTTCCAGACGCCGGATTGCATCGGCACGCATGGCGTCGAGCCCGCCAAAAAGATGCGCGCAGCCGGTTATGTCGAGCATCAGCCCATGCGGCTCATCGAAGGCGACAAGCGGCGTGTAGCGCTCGCACCAATGGGCAAGGCGCTTGAGTAATGCCGCATCATGTTCCGGTGCTGCCGTTGCCACTTCAAGCCTTTCCACGCGGGCGCGCGCATCCGTTAGCGCCATGCCGGGAAAAAGGCCGAGCTTTGCCGCTCCGGCATCCACTGCTGTCAGGCGCAGCGCATTGGCCGTGCGTTCGGTCACAACCAAAGGCAGGTGCGGTTTACCATCAGGCGGAGCGCTGCTGCGAAGCCGGTCGGTCGGCAGAAACGGAAACCAGAGGGCGAGAAACAGACGTTCTGCCATCCCGTTCGTTAGCACCAAATTCCTGGGTTTCATTGTTCCATTCCATGATCCATTGCCCGCATGTGCCGTGGCGATTGCGTTCCAGAACCGCCGAAAAGACAGGCTTGCCGGGCGCGTTTGCTCCGCTTGAACGGGACGGCGCGGGCGCTACCCGCCAGCGGCTGACGGCAGCGCTCTGCACGCCTGTCCGGTGGCTCCTGAGCAGGATGACGGGCAGCTGCGCGGTTTCGGTTGCCAGAAGCAGACGACGCGAAGCGGTCAGGTCGAGGCATTTCGGCTGGCCTGTCACCGAGGCGACGACACCGGAAACAAGATGCGAAGCCTTGCCGCCACTTCCGGCTTCCAGCGTATCGTTTGCTGCTTTCAGCACATCCTGTGCCGTGGGGCAGCGCACGATCAGAAGTCGCGACGGATCGATCCCGAAGGCATGAAGTCCCGGCGGATAAAGCCCGCCATATTCACTTGCAGCGCTTTCTTCCTCGATCCAGATAATCGGACGACGAGGCTCTGCGGCGCGTTCTGCCGCACGGGCGGCAAAGGCCAGCGCAAAGCCGGTCGCGGCCATATGCGCGCCGGGGTTTTCGGCAAAAACCTCATGCAGCGCGTCGCCTGCAAGGCCATGCGGAAAGGCGGCATCCGCCCCGGCAAGGCCGAGCGTGAAACTGCGCGCCAGCCCGAAGCCCGTTTGCCCCTGATTTGCAAAACTGCCTTGCGGATCGTTGCCTTCAATGGTCGTAACCATGCGCCGCAGCGCCGCGATGTCGATGCCGCTCACGTCTAGATTCCATCTTTTGTTCTCTATATGTTCTAGTATTGAATCGAGCGAGGCAAGAGTCAAGCGGGATCAGCCGGGGGCATGTGTGGATAAGAAAAATGTTCCCCTAGAGCGCTGTGCGTTCATTTGGACGCACAGCGCTCTAAGAGGGAGCATTTATCGTCATGGGTGATTAGCTTAGCACTACAGTTGCAAATTCGTCAGGCCGTGGCGAAAAGAGTGATTTTCGAGTACCGGAGCGGAGCGTACTTGAAGGTACGTGAGCACCGGAACGCAGACAAAACGCTCTTTGCAGCCCGGCATCACGAAGAATGCAACTGTAGTGTTAGGCGGCGTCCCTGAAAGGCACGCCTGCCAGTTGCGCCAGATGGCCGGGAAGGTCGGTGCCTGCACCAGCCGCATTGATCGTGTCGAAATAATCATGCCAGCCGGTGGCCGTGATTCCGGCAATCAGCATGTCGAGAGCTGCTTCATCCGGGAAACGCCAGATGGCGAAGAAACTCTGGCTGGGCGCAAAAGACTTTGTCGCATCGACGGGACCTAATGCCAAAGCCTCGATACCGAGCGCGCCAAGCCCGCCCATACCCGCGCCGACTTTCTCAAAGAAGGCCCGCCTGCCTTCAGCATCAAGCGCGTGCCAGCTCGATTTCGGGGAATAAAGCTCGGCGAGGTAATAGGTCATGTCATATCCCTTAGGGTTTCATTGATCTTGAAAGAGCGACCGGCATCGGTGCGGCTCCAGATGCGGCGCAGCAAGGTGCTGAGAAGCTGCTGTTCGCCTGACGAGAGATCGCCCATCAGGCTTGCAATCCATGCGGTATGTTGTTCGAAAAGCTGTTGCGCCAGCAGCACCCCTTCGGATGTCAGCCGGACAGTCAGTTTGCGGCGGTCCTCGCTATCCGCGTGACGCTTGAGGAAACCATCGCGCTCCAGCCCGTCCAGCAGGCCGGTTATGGTGGCGCGCGTGACACCTGCGCGTTCTGAAAGCTCGTGCGGCGAGAGGCCGTCGGGCGCATTGTGCAGCAGAAACAGCAGGACGAACTTGCCCTCCGAAAGCTTGTGCGGTGCAAGCCGGTTGGCGCAATCACGGTCAATGGCCGCAGCAAGCGACAAGACTTCAAAGCAGGTTTTCAGCGCGTCGGTGGACGGGCTGTGACGGTGTTCCATTTCGCCCAGAAGGGCGTGGTGCTTTTGCTCGATTATTTCCATACGGTGACTTATAGTATGGCGCCATACTAAATGCAAGTGACTTTGATTGCTTGAGCAGGAACAGTGGAGAGCTTGATCGATGGGTATATACGGTTTATATATGATCCGTATATGAACTATATGGTCTGGACAATGCTATGGGTATCGTGAAAATCGGCGATGAACTGCATGAGGAACTGCGCAAGGCGAGTGACGTCATGTGCCGTTCGATCAATGCGCAGGCTGAATACTGGATGAAGATCGGCATGCTGGCACAAGCCCATCCCGACCTGTCGTTCAACGAGATCGTGCAGATGCAGTTGCGCGCAGCACGGGTCGAGCTGCCGGTTCTGCCCGTTCTTACTGTGCAGTCGTCATGACCAAAACCCCTGCCGAAGTGGAGAAAATGGCGACATCCGGCGCGCTGCTTGCCTCGGTTTTTGCGCTTCTCGACCGCACGCCGCTGGCGGGCATGACCACGATGCAGGTCAACGATCTGGTCGAGGATTATATTACCCGCGAATTGCAGGCGCGGCCTGCCAGCAAGGGGCAATATGACTATCCCCATGTGCTGAACAGTTCCAAGAACGAAGTCGTCTGCCACGGCATGCCGTCGGATGACGAGATCATTGAAAACGGCGAGATCATCAACTTCGATATCACGCTGGAAAAGGACGGTTATATCGCTGATTCCAGCAAGACCTATATGGTCGGTGAAGTCGCTCCTTTCGCCTCACGGCTGGTCCGCGTGACCTATGAGGCGCTGTGGAAGGGGATTGCTGCCGTGCGTCCTGGTGCGACTTTGGGTGACATCGGCCATGCCATTGAGCGCCACGCCAAGCGGCATGATTACAGCATCGTGCGGGAATATTGCGGCCATGGTATCGGCCGCGAGATGCATGAGGAACCGCAGGTTCTGCATTTCGGCAAGCCGGGCACCGGCGTTCGTCTCCGCGAAGGCATGGTGTTCACCATCGAGCCGATGCTCAATCAGGGAACGGCCAAGGTGAAGACCGAAAAGGACGGCTGGACGGTGGTGACGCGCGACGGAAAATTGTCAGCGCAGTTCGAGCATACGGTCGCAGTCACCTCGAATGGCGTGCGGGTGCTGACCTTGCGTCCCGGCGAGGAAAAGATGCTGGCGGGTATAAAACACGCCGCTTGATCTCATGCGATCCTGCCGGTCATCCAGAGCACAAAGACAATTGTTCCGCTCTAAAAACAAAAGCCCGCCGGAAGGCGGGCTTTTGTCTGGATTGGATATGCTTATTTGCGATCGCGCGCAGCAAGCGTGCGCAGGCGCAGTGCATTGAGCTTGATGAAGCCTGCGGCGTCCTTCTGGTCGTAAGCACCCTGATCGTCTTCGAAGGTGACGAGCTTGTCGGAATAGAGCGACTTCTCCGATTCGCGGCCGATCACCATCACGTTGCCCTTGTAGAGCTTGAGCGTGACTTCGCCTTCGACATGGCGCTGGCTGTGATCGATGGCGGCCTGCAGCATTTCGCGTTCCGGCGAGAACCAGAAGCCGTAATAGATCAGTTCCGCATAGCGCGGCATCAGCTCATCTTTCAGGTGCGCTGCACCGCGGTCGAGCGTAATCGATTCGATGGCGCGGTGTGCTGCCAGCAGGATCGTGCCGCCCGGCGTTTCGTAGACGCCGCGCGACTTCATGCCGACGAAGCGGTTTTCCACGAGGTCGAGACGACCGATGCCGTTGTCGCGGCCATAGTCGTTGAGCTTGGCAAGAAGCGTCGCAGGCGACAGACGTTCGCCATTGATCGAAACGGCATCACCTTTTTCAAAGCCGATCTTGATGATCGTTGCCTTGTCGGGCGCGGTTTCCGGTGAAATGGTGCGCATATGCACATATTCCGGTGCCTCGACAGCCGGGTCTTCCAGAACCTTGCCCTCGGACGAGGAGTGCAGCAGGTTCGCGTCGACGGAGAACGGCGCTTCGCCCTTCTTGTCCTTGGCAACCGGAATCTGGTGCTGTTCGGCGAATTCGAGCAGATGCGTGCGGCTCTTGAACGACCAGTCGCGCCATGGGGCGATGATCTTGATGTCCGGGTTCAGCGCATAGGCCGAAAGCTCGAAACGAACCTGGTCGTTGCCCTTGCCGGTCGCGCCGTGTGCGATTGCGTCGGCGCCGGTCTTCCTGGCGATTTCGATCAGGTGCTTGGAGATCAGCGGGCGGGCAATCGAGGTGCCGAGCAGATAGACGCCTTCATAGACGGCATTGGCGCGGAACATCGGGAAAACGAAATCGCGCACGAATTCTTCGCGCACGTCCTCGATGAAGATTTCCTTGATGCCCAGCATTTCCGCTTTCTTGCGGGCTGGCTCAAGTTCTTCGCCCTGACCGAGATCGGCAGTGAAGGTCACAACTTCCGCGCCGAGTTCTGTCTGAAGCCACTTCAGGATGATCGAGGTGTCGAGGCCGCCCGAATAGGCGAGAACGACTTTCTTAACGTCTTTCCACTTGCTCATAATAAACTTCCGTCTCATCAGGCGCTCCAGAGCGGCGCCCAAAATTTGTCCGTAGTTCTTTTAGCAGTTGCCAAGCAGCGTGCAAGCCGAAGGGCTGCGACTTATCGCGAAAACTCATGCGGATTACGTGATCTGTGGTTCGCCAACTTCATAAACAACGAGATTGCGGTCGCCAATACCAAGCCCAGGCCAGGCCGCACGCCATTCGGCAATATGGGCGGAGGCAAAATGCCGGTCGAGCGAAGCACGGTCGCGCCACATCTCCTTCACATGGATGAGACCCGGTTCGAGAATATCTGCGGCATAGCCATAGTCCACACAGCCATCCTCCGCCCGACTGGCGGAGATCATGCGCTGCATGGCTTCACGCGCTTTGGCGAAGTTTTCCGGCGGCAGGCGGACGGTCCCTACGATCAGCAGCATTTCTGTCTCCATTCCACTGTTTCATTTGCCCGGAAATTATTCTAGCGTGCGCCATCTCTTGGAGCACATTTCGATGTCTTTTCTGACAAACCTGACCTTCATTCCCGAATGGACGATTTTTGTCCAGTTCGCGATAGCAACCGCGATCCTTTCCATTACCCCCGGTCCTGACATGACGCTTTTCGTCGGGCGCGCCCTGTCCGAAGGCAAGGCCGCAGGCTTTGCCTGCATGGCTGGCGCCAGCACTGGCATCGTCATTCACACAACCATGGTGGCGCTCGGCCTTTCGGCGCTCATTCTGGCGTCTCCTGCAGCCTTTACGGCGCTGAAAGTGGTGGGAGCGGGCTATCTGGTCTGGCTGGCCGTGCAGGCGATCCGCAAGGGATCGGCCTTCTCGCCGGAAAAGAATGGCGGCAAGAAGCATACGCTGTTCCAGAACTGGCTGACCGGTCTTGGCATCAACCTTTTGAACCCGAAGATCATCCTGTTCAACATGACCTTCCTGCCGCAGTTCGTCTCCGCACATGACCCGCATGCCATGGGTAAATTGTTCTTCCTCGGCCTGTCGTTCATTCCGATGGCGCTGCCCTTCACCATTCCGATGGTCGTGGCGGCAGATCGTTTCGCCGGGCTCCTGAAAAAGAACCCGACCGTGACGCGCATCGTGGACTGGATGTTTGCGGGTGTATTCTCGGCCTTTGCGCTGAAGATCATCACCGCACAGGCAAAATAGAGCATTTCCAGCAAAAGTGCGAAGCGGTTTTGCGTAGGACAATGCGAATGAAAAAGCCATTTCCAGCAAAAGTGCGAAGCGGTTTTGCGTAGGACAATGCGAATGAAAAAGCCATTTCCAGCAAAAGTGCGAAGCGTCTCCGCGGGGAAATCAGTCCACTGGACTGATTTCTGATCCCGCTTCGATGCGTACGACAATGCGAAAAAGAAGATGGATTTTATTCAACCGGGCGGGTTAAAAGCCGCCCGGCATTGCGCCCTGCCAGCAGCCAGTAGACGAAGCTGCCGACGACACCGGCTCCTGCAATGGCTGCGATCCAGAGCGAGCTTTCCGGCACGCTCCGGCCATCGCTGAACGGAAGCGATGCGCCTGCGGCGGCAAGCCCGATCAGGGCGCCCGCAACGCAATAGAACAGGGACGATTTGTAACCGCGCGCTTCAGCCAGAATGATGAGGATGAGTGCGGGCACAAAGCTGAACCCGCCAGCCATGGCTGCAATGGCAAAACCGCCAACGAAGACGGCGCTCCAGAAGCTGGTGGCTGCAAAGAGCGAACCGGCATCCGGGTCGCTTGCCATCATGACGAAATCGCTCATGAAGGAATCGATCCCGAGGGTGCGGAAAAGGATGGCGGCGAGAAACCAGCCTGCCGTCAATACACCGCAGCAATAGCCGAATACCACGATGGCGAAGCGCGTTATGTAGTCGAAAGTATCGTTCAAGCGCGCTCACCCATCGGTTTATTCACCCCGTTATTCACCATGCCCGGCAATCATCATGGCTTCGAGTGCAAGGCGCTCGCTCTTGCGCATGCGCTCCGATTCCGACTTAAGCTGGCCGCAGGCCGCGAGAATGTCGCGACCGCGAGGGGTGCGGATCGGCGATGCATAGCCAGCTGCGTTTACATAATCGGCAAATTTCTCGATCTGCTCCCATTCCGAGCACTGGTAATTGGTGCCGGGCCACGGGTTGAACGGGATCAGATTGATCTTGGCCGGAATGCCCTGCAAAAGCTTTACCAGCAGCTTGGCATCCTCAAGGCTGTCATTGATGTCCTTGAGCATCACATATTCGAAGGTGATGCGCTTTGCATTGGACAGGCCCGGATATTCGCGGCAAGCCTTGATGAGCTGTTCCAGCGGATACTTCTTGTTGATCGGCACCAGAATGTCGCGCAACTCGTCGCGCACGGCGTGCAGCGAAATGGCGAGCATCACACCGATCTCGTCGCCGGTGCGATAGATTTCCGGCACGACGCCGGAGGTCGAAAGCGTGATGCGACGCTTGGAAAGCGACAGGCCATCGCCATCGGAAGCGATAATCAGCGCCTTTTTCACTTCCTCGAAATTATAGAGCGGCTCGCCCATGCCCATCATCACTATATTGGTGATCTTGCGGCCCTCGGCGGGCACCATGGCGCCGTCTGGTGTATCCTTGTCCGGGAAATCGCCGAGCCGGTCGCGGGCGGTCAAAAGCTGCGCCAGAATTTCTTCAGAGGTCAGATTGCGCACCAGCTTCTGCGTGCCGGTATGGCAAAACGAGCAGGTGAGCGTGCAGCCGACCTGAGAGGAAACGCAGAGCGTGCCACGGCCTTCTTCGGGAATGTAGACGCTTTCGATTTCGACCGGACGGCCTGCGCCGCGCGGCGGAAAACGGAACAGCCATTTGCGGGTGCCGTCCTGCGAAATCTGTTCTTCGACCACTTCAGGCCGCGCAATGGTGAAATGCTGCGCCAGCATAGCGCGCAAATCCTTGGAAATATTGCGCATGTCGGCGAAATCGGAAACGCCGCGCACATAGAGCCAATGCCAGAGCTGGCTGATGCGCATCTTCACCTGACGCTCGGGCACACCGGCCTTGATCAGCGCTTCGGCCATTTCCTCGCGCGACATGCCGATGAGCGACGGCTTTGCCTCCAGGCTGGCGCGCGCATGGCGGGCAAGCTGGTCGCGCGTATCATCAATGGTAAGGTCGAACGAAATGGACATCTGTTTTCAACTGTTGGAGACGACGGCTGAAGCGCGTCGATAAGCTTCGCCAGATAATCTGGCCCGAATGCATGGATAAATAGGGTCCGGCACTTGGCTTTGCGACCCCTGTTGCGCGCGCTCTTAGCACACAATATCGCATTCGTCATCCCACATGAAATCCGGCCACATGAAATCCGGTCTGCTATGCATGACGGCGGGGAGCAAGGCTGCAAAAGAAAAAGCCGGGCGCAAGCCCGGCTTTGAAAGTTGTCCAATCACGAGGATTACTTGCACTTCTGGATGGCTTTCAGCGCATCCGAAATACCCTTCAGCGAATAGGTATAGTTGGTCTTGGTGCCGCGCTTCGACTGTGCCTGCACCTTCATTTCCGAACCGCCGCGCATGGCTGCGATGAGCTGCGGCTCTTCCGCTGCATTTTCCATCCAGCCGGACTTGCCGTTGACGAACATGTTGAAGTTGCGGTTGCCGATGGAGACGACGACCTTGGCATTGGTATTGAGGTCGTAACCGGCCATGAATTGCGGTTCGAACGAGATGTTCTGGCCGGGCTTCTGGCTCACGAGGAAGAAGTTGTCACCGTGATCGACATTGGCCGGAGCCTTCTGGGTCGGTACGGAGAGGACATAGCAGACCTTGCCGTTGCCCGACTGATAGCTGTAGGCGCCCCAGGCATTGAACTGGCTGATCTGGCTCGGGGTCTGGGCGAGTGCCGAACCCGCCATCCCAATCATGAACACAGAAGCCGCGACGATCGATTTTCCAAGCATTGGTTTTTACCGGTTCTCTTTCGTTTGCTTCAAACTTGAATATCGGGATGCCGCCGTTCATCACGCCGTCCCGCTCAGTTGCCGATTAAATTGCCTTAATCTGGGTTACCAAACGGTGAAGTTTCGAAAGAAAACTTGAATGAGCAGCTAAGTCGCCCCGCCATCCCTTGGCTCCACTTGAATTAAAAGAAAGCGGCGAGAGTGTGTTCGTGGGGATAAGGCAATAAGGCAGCAGTGGATTAAGGCAATATGTTGAAAGGGGGATAGGATGTCGGAATTAGGGAAATAAGGAAAAAAGCGGAGGGCAATTGAAGCAAAGTAGCCGGAATCACATAGCTGTGATCAGCCGCCGCTATTCCCTTGCTCCCTCATCCTCAAGTGCCTGTCGCGCGGCCAGCCGGTGCGCCGGTGTGATATGGGCACGAACGGCCGTCAGCGCTGCCATCAGTACGGCAACGTCATCGGTGAAGCCGATACCGGCCAGGATATCGGGAATGGCGTCGAAGGGCAGGACGAAATAGGCGAGCGCCGCCATCAGGGTCATGCGCACACGGGTCGGCGTCTTCTGGTCGAGGGCACAGTAATAGGCTGCCACCACCTCATCCATGAATGGCACCATGCGACCGGCGCGGCGCGCGGCCTTCCAGAATCCGTTCTTCACCCGTTCGCTGCGCTTCTTGAATTCGCTCTCGCTGCCGGGTTCGAGGATTTCACCGATTCTGACGTCATCCATTCTCGTTCAACTCCTGTCGTCCCGATTCCAATCGTCGAATGCGGGTTCTGACCGGTAAAAAATGGGGAGTTTGTATCGCTCTTGCAAGGCCAGTTCGATTTCCCCGTAGTCCTATCCTGCAAGAACCATCAGCTACAACGCCCTCGTCAAATCCCCAAAATACAGATTCGACCGGATTGCTCACCAAACGGCTTGGACCGCGCTGGAGCGATGCCGAACGAATGGAGGTTTTGATGCATTTGACCGGCTATGGGGAAAATTTCATCCGCAGCGACCGTTCAACACGGCTGTTTCGCGGCAACCAGCTACTGGCTGCTGGAAGCGAAGATAATTACATCACCGTCGATCTGTCGGAGGCGGGATGCTACGATGCCGCCGTCTATCTGCGGTTTCTCTTCGGAGCCGGAATTTCGCTCAACACTTTGCGCGGCACATCCAGCCAGAACTGGATACCGATCCTGAATTTCAGGGCGGGCGAACAATGGAACGGTTATTCGGCTCTACCCTTCGGTCAGGCAATCGGCTTTTATGACGTGCAGGCGGGGCACATTTTCCATGCTGCAATTTCGCTCGGCGATGTTCATATCCGGGGTGTCCATGGCGGCAAACTCGGGCAGAACTGGCAGGATCGCATCAATCTTACCCGCGTTCTACCCTATTCGAGCCGCAATCCAGATGGCAGCTTCAATTATGATCGCCGGAAGATTTACGTCTATATTTCAAAGCTCTAAATTCAGGCTATCGCATTCATCTTGCGCGCAAGCTTGATGTCGAGTTCCGTAATGCCGTTCTCGCTATGGGTAGCGAGCGTGACATCGACGCGGTTGTAGACATTGAACCATTCAGGGTGATGGTCGAGCTTTTCCGCATGGAGCGCTGCGCGCGTCATGAAACCGAAGGCGGCATTGAAATCCTTGAACTTGAAGCTCTTGGCAATCGCCTCGCGTCCGTCGACCTTCTGCCAGCCATCCAGTTCAGTGAGCGCTTCGTTCAGTTCATTTTCTGTCAGCCGGTTGCGTGCCATCGTCTTTCGCCTATGTTGCGGTTCCTGAACTAACTTATCATGAGCGCGAGAGTTCCGTGATCGTATCCGTAGCCGCACAAGCCCCGACCAGCATTCTTTTCGTTTGCGCAGGCAATATCTGCCGTTCTCCGCTTGCCGAAGGCGTGATGGGGCATGTGCTGGAAAAGCGCGGCATCCGCCATGTGCTGGTCGATTCTGCCGGAACCAATGGCTATCATACCGGCGAGGAGCCGGACGAGCGCTCCATCAGCGTTGCAGCGCATCATGGTCTCGACATTTCCGCACAGCGCTGCCGACAGCTCATCGCCGGTGATTTCAGCCGTTTTGACCTGATCCTTGGGATGGACCGTTACAATATGCGGATGATCGCTGAGCGCAGGCCCGCAAGTGCAGACGCGCATATCGGGCTTTTCGCGGAGATTGCAGAAGGGCGGACAGTTGAAATCCCCGATCCCTACTACGGCGGGACCGGGGACTTCGAAAAGGTTTACCGGATGGTTCTGGCAGCCTCCATCGCGCTTGCCGACCAGTTCTGGCCGGAACGGGCAACCAAAGGCCAGGCTTCCTCCACGATATAAGGTCCGCCACCGACGGAATCGCGTGACGACATCAGCACGAACCGTCCCACCTTGAAGGGCAGCGTCGCGAAGTTGCCACGTGAGGAGAGATAGCGCACCACATCCTCGATGCGGGGATTTCTCAGCCGCGCCAGTGTCACATGGGGCGTGAACTTGCGCGGGTCGGCGGGAATGTGAAGTCGCCGGCAGATCCGTTCGATTTCCGCCTGCAATGCGTTGAGCTCAGGCGAAGGGGATACACCCGCATAGATGCTGTGCGGCTTTTTGGAACCGAAAGCATTGACACCCGACAGGTTGAGCATGAATTCCGGCCGCCGCACGCGATCAAGCGCATTGGCAACCTCGTCGGCCACGTGGCCTTCCACATCTCCGATAAAACGCAGCGTTATGTGGTAGTTTTCGACATCAATCCAGCGTGCGCCGGGAAGACCGCCTCGCAACAACGAGAGCGAAAGCGCGGCGTCGCGCGGGATTTCGAGGGCAGTGAAAAGACGCGGCATAAGGCATCCTCCTCGAAGCGTTCCATGCCAGAGCGCCGGGCATCCAAAGGATGCGTAAAGGACACTCTAGCCTAGAGAGTCAGTGCATCGTACCTGCCGAATTGATTCGGTTAAGTTGATGCAACTGCAGCGAATCAAAGTTTGAGTCCGGGAGCAAGCTGTTTATGCTCCCGACCGGCGTCAGCCTCCCGATGTCCCCTTGTTTTGCATATCTGTCAGGCTCTTTTCGATAGTGGGCATAAAGTTAGACACCATCGTTTCGACGCCCTTTTCATTGGGGTGCATTCCGTCCTCGAGCAGAAAGTCCTTCTTGGTTGCTACGCCGTCGAGGAAGAACGGGTAGAGCGGCACGCCATATTTCTGTGCCAGCTTCGGATAGATCGGGTTGAACTTGGCGGCATAGTCCTTGCCCATGTTGGGCGGGGCCATCATGCCGGCAAGAATGACCGAAATGCCGCGCTGCTTCAGGCGCGCCAGCATCTCATCGAGGTTCTTTTCGGTAATGTCGGGTTCGATGCCGCGCAGCGCGTCATTCGCTCCCAGTTCAAGGATGACCAGATCGGTGCCATCGGGAACGGACCAGTCGATGCGCGAAAGCCCGCCCGTGGTCGTGTCACCCGACACGCCCGCATTCTCGATCGAAACCTCGACACCCTTGTCGTTGAGTGCCTTTTCAAGCTGCTGCGGAAAGGCGGCATTGGCCGGCAGCAGATAGCCCGCCATGAGGCTGTCGCCGAAACCGACAATTCTGACCTGCGACAATTGCTCGGTCGGCAGTGCGTCTTCGAGGCCGGTCGGATCTTCCTGCGCCTGCGCCGTAGTGATGGGACTTGCCGCCATAAAAGACGCCATCATCGCAAAAATCGGGAGCCATGCCGGAATTGAGAGTTTGAAACGCATCGTCGAAAACCCATATTTGAGGGGCTGTGGGCAAATGGCCCGCCGGACTTCTCTTCAATAATTGGCGCAACATAAGTTCAAATTTGTGGCGCGCTGTTTGGTTCTAAAGATTCATATAGGATAAAAACCGCGTGACGGAACAGGTTGTTGGCCCGATTATCGAACTTGAGAACGTTCATCTAACCCTTGGTCACGCCGCCTCATTGGTGCATGTGCTGAAGGGCGTTTCCCTTCATATATCGCAAGGACAGTCGGTTGGCATCGTTGGTCCGTCCGGTTCCGGCAAGTCCACGCTGCTGATGGTTCTGGCCGGTCTGGAGCATGTCGATAACGGAACTGTGAAGATTGCCGGTGAGACGATCAGCCAGATGAGCGAAGATCAGGCCGCCGCTTTCCGCGGCGCCAATATCGGCATCGTGTTCCAGTCCTTTCACCTTATTCCCAACATGACCGCGCTTGAAAATGTCGCCGTGCCGCTGGAGCTTGCCGGGCGTCGCGATGCTTTCGAGGTGGCGGAACGCGAATTGCGCGCTGTCGGCCTTGGCGAGCGCCTCACCCATTATCCATCGGAGCTTTCCGGCGGTGAACAGCAGCGCGTTGCGATTGCCCGTGCTCTTGCGCCAAGCCCGAAAATCCTGATCGCGGATGAGCCGACCGGCAATCTCGATACCACGACAGGGCGCCAGATCGCTGATCTTCTGTTCGCCAAGCAGCGCGAAAACGGCCTCACCATGGTGCTCGTCACGCATGACCCGGCGCTTGCGGCGCGCTGCGACATCGAAATTCCGGTGCGCTCGGGCCGGATCGAAGAGCCTGCACAGGGCGGCTCCGTTCTCGAATCTCTGGCAGCTGGCGCATGAGTGCGGCAAAATCGTTCTCGCTTGCTCTCCGCTTTGCGCTGCGTGAAATGCGCGGTGGCCTGTCCGGTTTCTATATTTTCCTCGCCTGTATCGCGCTTGGCGTTGCCGCTATCGGCGGCGTCAACTCGGTGGCGCGCTCGGTCAGCACCGGCATTGCGTCGGAAGGCCAGAGCATTCTGGGCGGTGATGTCAGCTTCGCGCTCAATCAGCGGGAAGCAACGGCGGAAGAACGCGCCTTCATCGCAAAACAGGGCAGAATGGCGGAAAGCGCCACCATGCGCTCCATGGCGCGCATGCCCGATGGTTCCGACCAGTCGCTGGTCGAGGTGAAGGCTGTCGACGCTGCCTATCCGCTTTATGGCGAACTGAAGGTTCAACCGCAGCAATCTTCGGCCGATATGACCGGCGAGAAGGACGGCACCTATGGTGCTGCCGTCAGCCAGGACTTTCTCAATCGCATGGACCTGTCGCTTGGCGCAAAGGTGCTGCTCGGCTCGCAAATGTTTGAATTGCGTGGCCTGATCGAGAGCGAACCGGACCTCTTGTCGTCCGGCTTCAATTTTGCGCCGCGCTTTCTGGTTTCGCTGGATGGCCTGCGTGCTTCCGGTCTCATTCAGCCCGGAAGCCTTGTCGATCATATCTACAAGGTTGCGCTTCCGGACGGTGCGCCGGATGCAGCAATTGCCGAAGTCAGGCAGCAGGCCGCTGCCGATTTCCCCGATGCAGGCTGGAACATCCGTTCCCGCACCAATGCCGCGCCAGCGCTGAGCGCCAATATCGAGCGCTTCTCGCAATTCCTGACACTGGTGGGCCTGACAGCCCTGATCGTCGGCGGTGTCGGCGTCGCCAATGCAGTGCGCGCCTATCTTGACGGCAAGCGCGGTGTGATCGCCACCTTCAAGTCGCTCGGCGCGCCAGCGCGCTTCGCGGTGTTGGTTTATCTCGTGCAGATTATGGTGATCGGCTTCATAGGCATTGTTCTCGGGCTGATACTGGCGGCGATTATCCCGTTTGCTGCCGCGATGGCGCTTGCCAATTATCTGCCGGTCGCCGGTGGTGGCGGTTTCTTTCCCGATGCGTTGGCGCTCGCTGCCGTCTTCGGCCTTATCACCACGCTTGCCTTCGCGATTATTCCGCTGGGCCGCGCACGCGATATTCCGGCGACGGCGCTTTTCCGCGAACAAGGTTTTGAACAGCGCGGCCTGCCACCATTCCTCTATCTCACCCTTGCGGTTCTGCTGATTGCTGCACTCGCCGGTCTGGCGCTCTACGTTGCTTATGACCGGCGTATCGCCGCAATCTTCATCGTTTCGGCCATTGCGGCTTTCGGCGTGCTGCGGCTAGTCGCCGACGGCATCCGCTGGCTTGCCCGCCGGGTTCCGCGCGTGCGCTCGACGTCGCTCCGGCTCGCAGTGGGCAACATCCATCGACCCGGCGCGCTCACGCCTTCTGTGGTGCTTTCACTGGGCCTTGGCCTGACGCTGATGGTGGCAATCGCGCTGATCGATGGCAATCTGCGTCGCCAGGTAACGGAAAACATTCCAGCGCAGGCGCCTGACTTTTTCTTCGTCGATATCCAGAACCGCGACATCGGTGATTTCACCAAGCTGGTCAGCGGCATCGTGCCTGATGGCAAGCTCACCTCCGGTCCGATGCTGCGCGGGCGTATCGTTGCCTTCAACGGCACCAATGTGCGCGACATGACCATCCCGCCGGAAGCAGCCTGGGTGCTGCGCGGCGACCGTGGTATTACCTTTTCCGATACAGTCCCCGAAAACTCGACACTGACGGAAGGCGAATGGTGGCCGAACGACTATAGTGGCGAACCACTGGTGTCCTTCGCGGAGCGCGAGGGCAAGGAACTGGGTCTGAAGCTCGGCGACACGGTGACGGTCAATGTGCTGGGCCGCAACATTACCGCGAAGATCGCAAGCTTCCGTCAGGTTCAGTGGGAAACGCTTGCGATGAATTTCGTCATGGTGTTTTCGCCCAATACCTTTGCCGGTGCGCCTGCGACTTGGCTGGCGACGCTCACCATTCCCGATAGCCAGAAGAACCTTGCGCCTGATGTGCTGCGGCAGGTCACCAAGACATGGCCCGCCGTCACGACGGTCAGCGTGACCGATGCGCTCAATGTCGCCAATGATCTGATCAGCCAGCTTGCAACCGCCATTCGCGCTGCGGCCTCCATCGCGCTGGCTGCGTCGGTTCTGGTGCTGGGCGGCGCGCTTGCCGCAGGCAATCGCGCGCGCGTTCACGATGCGGTGGTGCTGAAGACGCTGGGCGCCACGCGCGGCACGCTGATCACGGCCTATGTGCTTGAATATATGCTGCTCGGGCTTGCAACGGCGCTCTTTGCACTTGTCGCCGGCAGTGTGGCTGGCTGGTATGTCGTGGTGGAAATCATGAAGCTGAAAGCGAGCTTCCTGCCTGATGTCGCGCTGATGACCGTTGCCATCGCGCTGGTGCTGACTGTCGGTTTCGGCCTGGCCGGGACATGGCGCGTTCTCGGCCAAAAGCCTGCCCAGGTGCTCAGGACGATATGAACGATTTGTAATCGTCACCGGCAGAAAAACGTAAGTCATTGGATCGTATGGAGAAAGCGTTTACACTTCCAGGCTGTTGCATCACGTTTTTTTACAGGTGGTACTTGTACGCGAAGGCCGAAATCCCCATAATGTCAGGCAGGCATGCTGGGGTCCCGCCAGCGGCGCCTGGCGGCGGCTCGACCTTTTGAGCGCCCCCGACACCGGACGGGACATGGCAAGAGGATTTAAGTCATGGCTGACTTTCGCAATATTCAGGCGCAGCAGAGGCCGGTAGGCGGCGCTCGCGCTGATGCAGGCATCGATCAGGGCCTGCGCAGCTATATGCTCGGCGTCTATAACATGATGGCTATCGGCTTGGCCGTTACCGGCCTTGCCGCATTTGCCGTTGCAGCACTCGCAACGACCACGGACCCGTCCGCAGCCGTCGCCCAGCTCGCCAACGGCAAGATGCTCACCGGTCTCGGTGTAGCGCTCTACACGTCTCCGCTTCGCTGGGTCGTGATGCTTGCGCCGCTTGCGGCAGTGTTCTTCCTGAGCTTCCGCATCGAACGTCTTTCGGTCTCGACCGCTAACGCCGTCTTCTGGGGCTATGCAGCTCTCGTCGGCCTGTCGCTGTCGTCGATCTTCCTGGTCTTCACCGGCCAGAGCATCGTTCGCACCTTCTTCGTGACGGCTGCTTCCTTTGGCGCGCTGTCGCTCTACGGTTACACGACCAAGCGCGACCTGTCCGCCATGGGCTCGTTCCTGATCATGGGCCTGTTCGGCCTGATCCTGGCATCGGTCGTCAACATTTTCCTCGGCTCGACCGCGCTGCAGTTCGCGATCTCGGTGATCGGCGTTCTGATCTTCGCAGGCCTCACCGCCTACGACACGCAGTCGATCAAGGAAATGTACTACGAAGGTGATTCTTCGGATGCGCATGGCCGCAAGGTTGTGATGGGCGCGCTGCGTCTCTATCTCGACTTCATCAATATGTTCACCTTCCTGCTGCAGTTCATGGGCAACCGGGAGTAAGGTTCTCTTGTAGAGTTTTATACGGGAAACCCCGCCAAGCTTCCGGCTTGGCGGGGTTTTTTGTTTGCGTCTGGGTGATTGCCATTTCAAAGCATCCAATTGTTTTCGATCCCGGAAAATATCGGTCATGTGGGTGCTGTGTGAAATGTATTCATTCTGATTGTAGTTTTATCTTTTTATTTCAAATATTTATATTGGTTCAGCGTGGCTATGGCATTGAATGATTTCAATCTGAACCCAACAGCAGATGCTTTCCTTCTCATTTGACACCATTTTGAACTCGTCCGGTTAAGGCACAGAACGAATGAAGTCAGAAAACGCTGTGCTTCACGAGCGTTGCAGGGAAAGGAAGGCTGAGGCTATGTCGATTGCAAGAGTATGCAGCTCACCTCGTATCGACGACCGTAGTCAGTCCCGCATTCCTGTGGAGCGCGAGGAAAAGTTTCCGGCTCATATGCTGGCCATGATGTGGCTCGCAATGATCGTTGGCTGTCTTTGGTTCTGGGGAGCCGTGTTGCGCTTCCTGCTTTCCGGCTTTTGAACCTCAAAAACTCCATTCCGCTGTCCAGAATACGCGGAATGGCTGGTGCTCGCCTTGGTTCTCGCCAAGCGCGATCCTATGGTCTCATGATGCCCCGCATCATTGAGGCCGTAAACTCCCGGCCGACTACAGATGCCCCCGCAACGCCCGTCGGTCGGGAGTGCTAAGTCTGTTGGAAAGTGCGCAATCGCTCACACATCATTTCAATGATGGCCATCCAACGGAAAAGTTCCCCAACCACTCCTCCTGTTCTGTCGGTTGATGCGCTGCCCCTGAAGGAGAGCCGTGCCGTGATGCACGAAGGCAATCTTGTTTCAGCCTGCATTCTGGAGGTGTTGGAAAGGCTGAAAACAAGACTGAAGCAAACGTGCCGGATTGTGAGAGTGGCACATCCAGCGTCACCTTCATCGCCCTGGAAATCCGGTAATCGGGAGGCGTTTCATGATTGGCATTATCGGCCGTTCGGGACTGATTGCACTGCTTATGACAATTCCCGCTGCCAGTCATAGCGATGTGGTCTTGTCGGCACAGATAAGGCGGCTGGAAGATATGTTACTTTCCGGCTTGCCTGCTAACGGCCAAAACCGCTTTCGGGAGGCGCAGTCGGCGTGGGTTACTTATAAAATTGCCGAATGTCGCCAACGATATTTGAATTATCCCGCAGTGACGGAAATTGAAGAATGTAATAGCGAATTGGATCAAGAGCGCATGAAATATTTACGTCTACAGTTGCGTTGGCTTCATGGTCTTCCAGGGAAAGTGAAATAACCACGTCTGACAAATCCTTTCTCTTTGTTAGAAATTATGTGTTTTACTTGTTTGTGCTGATATGCCTGATTTCGGGAAGTCGATGGAACGTCTCACAAAGATTGATCGCAGCACCCTGCGTACCTACTGGCTAGTGGCGGCGTTCGTGGTTTTGATAGCATCGCTTGGCGCTGCAACCATGATTTATCGCGATTATAAGAATCGCATTGATGATACCGGACAGCAGGCCATGTCGTTGGCGCAGGCGCTGGCAGAACATACAACCCAAATTTTTGCCAAGCTGGATGCATTGAGCCGCGCAATCATGGAGGATCGCGCGGACAGGATCGTTTCCGAAGGACTTCTCTCAGAGGTCATGCGCCGCCGCGCCGCTGCCGAACCTGCAGCGATGGGAATAGCTATCATCGACCGGGATGGCCGCGTGTACGCAAGTGGACTGGATGATTATCCAGTGGGGAGAAACCTTAGCGATACACCAGACTTCAAGACATTAAACAGATCAGACGCTCCCGATTTTTACATCAGCAAACCTTACAAATCGGATTTGAATGTGCCCGGAGATTATAGTGGTTGGGCGATGAGCTATGCGCGGCGGATCAGTAGCGAAAGCGGGGGGTTCAATGGATATGTTCTCATCGTCGTCGATGAGGCCTATCTCTACGGCTTTTACACTCAGCTCGATGAGCAGCCCGGCATGGTCATTGGTTTGATGGGAACTGACGGTGTCATTCGAGCGTCCAGCTCGCCTTCAGTCGTAGGTCAGAATGTTGCTTCCTATATTCCCGAGGAGCTGGAAGCGGGGAAGGGTATCAGGATCAATCCATCCGTCCGAAGCGGCATAGAACGAATTTTCGCTTATTATCGCTCCTCGGCAGCACCATTGATGGCTTATGTGGGTGTTCCTACTGCCCCAATTTACGCGGCATGGCTTGCGGCTTCATCGGTCATTGTAGCGGCTCTGGCAGCCTTGTTCGCTGCACTGATCGCGATTGGAATAATTCTCGGCAAATATATGCAAAGTCGGGTTTCCCTTGTTCAGGTGATGATCGAGGCTGCCAATCAGCGTCGGGACAAGGAGTTTCTGGAAACCATCGTTAATACGGGTGGTGTCCTGATGGCTGTCACCGACGCTGAAGGACGTTTCATTGTCGCCAATCAGGCAATGCACGAGCTTTTCCCCGACATTGAAAGCCGAAAATCGGAAGCAGGTGCAATCTCCCATCCGTTGGGTGAAGCCTTCTCAACTGTGGTTGAGAATCTGCCTTGGCAGGCACTGAACAACATCGTGCTCGCAGATGGGCGCAAGCGAGCCCTGTCCTGGTCCGTTTCCCCTATTAAAACCAACGAAGGTAATATCAAGAATCTCGTCGCGGTCGGGCTCGATATCACTGAACAGCGTGATGCCGAACTGGCGATTTACCAATCGGGAAAACTCGTGACGCTGGGTGAAGTTGCCACCGGCATTGCCCACGAGATCAACCAGCCTTTGGCAGCGCTCGCTATGGCCATTGACAACCTTCAGGCTCGTTTATCAGAGGGAAAACTCGATCAGTCGATGATGATCGAGAGCCTGGAGCTGGCCTCCGGGCAGGTCGATCGGGCGGCAAACATCGTTCGTCACATGCGTATTTACGGCCATCGAAGTGACGGCTCGCTCAGACCCCTTGATCCGGCCGACGCGATTGAAGGGGTTCTGACCATTGCCGGCAGACAGATTGCAAATGAGGGAGTTACCATCAATCGCAATTACAAATCTGGCGAATTCAGCGTGATGGGAGATCTCGTTCTGGTGGAGCAAATCATCCTGAATCTGCTTCTCAACGCAAGAGATGCAATTCTTGAAAACTGCGTGTCAGCTGGGACGACTGCCGAGGAGGCGGACGCCGACTATATCACAATCAGTGTTGAGCGGGGACCGGACAATATGATTGCGATTGTTGTGGCCGATTCCGGTCCGGGCATTCCGCCTGCGATCCTTGATCGCCTGTTTGAGCCATTTTTTACGACGAAGCCGGTTGGTAAGGGAACCGGGCTTGGGTTGTCGCTGGGATACGGCATGGCTCGGGACATGGGTGGAAGTCTGGAAGCGCGCAACGGTGCCAAAGGAGCTGAGTTCAGACTTGTTCTCTGTAATGCAGAAAACCATTTCCGGGCGGGAGGCGATCAATGAGTAGCGCAACAGCTAACACAACAGTTCTGCTGATCGACGATGAGGAGCCGTTGCTTGAGGTCTTGGGCACGGCGCTGACCGACGCGGGTTACAACTGCCTGCGCGCATCGGCTGCTGTGGGGGCCTTGAAGATTCTGGACAGAACGCCGGAAATTGACGTGGTGGTGAGCGACATCCGTATGCCCGGAATGGACGGGATCGAGTTATTGCGCAATATCCGTGAACGACATGCAGACCGCAACTGGCTGCAGGTCATTTTCGTAACCGGACACGCGACGCTGGACAATTCCGTGGAAGCCCTGCGGCTTAACGCGGTTGATTTTCTGCACAAACCGGTTCGCCGGGTACAGTTCTTGGAATCTGTAGGCAAAGCGGCAGCAAAGGCCCATGAACAACGCACAACGGCAGCTCAGTGGTCGCAGGGAACAGAGCGCCTTTCCCGACTGATGGAGGAAGCACAGCAGTTGGGCACGATGCTCGGGTCGCTGCAATCATTTGTACCCGGCGGTGCACAACCCTTGGCACGGCCAAAGACACAACCGGCGGATATGTCACCGGTCTCGCCCGACAAGGAGCGCCTGTTGGAACTCTTGCGTATCCGTGACATTAAAACGCGCTATTTCTCAGACAAACTCTTCGTCGATCCCGCTTGGCATATGTTGCTCGACCTGATGGAAAACCATCTCCAGGAAAAGCAGGTCTCGGTATCGTCATTGTACATTGTTTCGGGTGTTTCCCCTGCGACGGCATCGCGACGTCTCGATGAGATGGAAGCGGCAGGTCTTGTTCGTCGCTGGCTAGATCCGAACGACGGCAGGCGTCAGCTGGTGGCCCTGTCGGAGCGTTCCGTCGCGTCGATGCTCTCCTATCTGACGGCGCTGGATCGTCAAATGCAGGGTGAGTGAGGCTGATTACGGAGTTTGCTTCACCCGCAGATTGCCTGAGCCGCCGCGTAACTATGCGGAATCTATGCTTGATGCACATTATTAGCTGCATTCTTGAAGCTATATAAAATTAATAAAAACAGATATTTAGATTGATTGCCTTGGCGATGGGGCTGCATCGCTTTCAATCTGAAAGCATCTTCGAGTGAATTCTGTGCGGATCAAAGCCATCTAAGCTCCGAACCGGCACGAAAACTACCCCCCAATTTGTACACTCTATTGCCGGCCAGGTTTACGCCTGATGAGGAATGACGGTTATGTCGATCATGGAAAATACCTTGCCCCGGTCCGAGGTCTGCGAAACTTCGAAGCTGAACGATGACCTGCTGGAGGCCGAAATCCGAGCCCATCTGCGTTTTACGCAACGGCTTGGATGGATCATGATCTACTTTTTTTCCTTCCTTCTTAGCGCAGGCGCAATCCACTTTATGGCACTCAGCCTTTAAAGGACGGCCCCGGATATGCTGAAGAAGTCCATAATTCTCTCTGGGATTGGTATGGCGGCGTTTGCCGCTGCAACGGCCTATGCTGCCGATCCGACGCTTCCTAATGGTGCAACCTCACTGCGCGAGCAATATGCCGACTGGACTGTTCTGTGCGGTATTGCAGCTGACGGCGACAAGAAGACCAAGGTCTGCTCTTTGCAGCAGGAACAGGTGCGTCAGGTCAAGAACGGCCCAAGCCAGCGTGTGCTGGCGGTTGAATTGCAGCCAAAGGATAAGGGCCTTGAAGGTGTGCTGGTACTGCCGCTCGGTCTCACGCTCGACAAGGGGGCGACGCTGAAGATTGACGACGGTCAGCCTTCGGATGCCAACCGGTTCCGCACCTGCATCTTTGCCGGTTGCGTCGTCGATATCAGGGCTGACGCCAAGATGGCGGCAGCTCTTGGCAAGGGTAAGACCATTGCCGTCAAGACGATCACGGATGAAGGCAAGGATGCCGACTTCACGATCTCGCTCAATGGTTTCCAGAATGCGGTCAATCGTGTCAGCGAACTGATGAAATAATCAACCATTCAGCTTCCGTCCCTCTGCCGAGAGACGGATAGCGACTGGAAGGACGGACATCCCGCCAGGTCGTCTGCCCTTCCAGTCTGCAGACATTCACAAAACCAACGTTAGCGCATCGACCCGACGGCTCGGGGAAAACAGCTGCGCGCCAAATTTCGCCGTCGAGAACGGCGCTTCGAAAGGACTAGACCCATGCCAGCCCCCAACGGCATCAAGAAGCGGAGCAACGTCCGCGCCAAAGAGAATACCAATACGCTCGGGAAGCTTCTTTCCGCGAGCATAGCTTTGTTTGCAGCCTCGACTGTCCTTTCAGGTGTGGCTTATGCAGGCACTGTCGCGCCTGGCGGTTCCGCAGTTGTTGGTGCCGGTGATCCTGCCGAAACATGGAACGTTCAGAACGACGCAACGCTCGATGTGATGGCTGGCGGTAAGGTAAATGAAACCACCGTGTTCGGCACGTTGAACATGAATGGCGCCACGGCATCACCGAGCGGCGCGCCGAGTGGCTATGTTGTTACCGTCTTTGGCGGCAACGCCAACATCACGGGTTCCTCCCTTTCGGGGCAAGGCGGCCTCGGAATTTCCGGTTTCATCGACACAGTTGGCTCGGCTGTCGTGACCAACAGCGACATTCAGGGTGTTTCGCAGGCCGTGCTTGTCCAGCATGGCAGCACGCTGAACATGACCGGCGGTACCGTCAAAGGCGGCACGCACGGCTTTGAACTGATCAATGGTGCCGATGTCATCATCGACGGAACGACGATCACTTCCGGTGGTGTCGGAATATTTGCCTATGCGGGTAGCAGTGCAGGTGCTGTCGGATCGAACGTGGAACTGCGCAATGGCAGCATCACCTCCGTTGGCCATGGCGTTAACCTGCGCGATGGCTCACGCGCCGTTATCAGCGGGTCCAAGATCGAAACGACTGGAGCCAATGCCCGTGGCGTGTTCGCGAATGGCATTGGCACCCATGCCGAGATTACCGACACGGATATTATCACGCGGTCCAATACGGCTCCGGGTATTGAACTTGCTGCGGGCGCATCGGCGAATGCGACCAATGTGAACATCACCACGAGTGGCACTACGTCGTCGGGCGCCCGCGTGAGCGGTGATGGCTCAACGCTCGTTTACAAGGGCGGCAATATTTCAACGACTGGCGGCACCGCACACGGCATCGATGCGTGGAGCGGCGCTCAGGTGAGCGTCGATAACGTCAATATCAAGACGGGAGGCAGCAACAGCGCCGGCCTGCGGCTCAATTATGCCGGGACCTCGCTTGTCGCAAATGGTGGCACGATCAACACGTTGGGTGCCAATGCCTACGGTGTCGATGTAGCTGCTGGCGCCAAGGCAGAAGTCAACAACGTCGATATCACGACGGCTGGCGGTGGTGCTTACGCAGTTCGTGTATCCAATGTGGGATCGGAAGCTGTTATCAACGGTGGCAACCTTACTGCGTCGGGTGTGAACAGCGCGGGCATAATAGCAAGGGCCGGTGGGCAGGTGGTTGCGAACGATGTGAATATCATCATGCTCGGCGGGAACGGAGCTGCCGTCTGGGCAGGTGATGCAGGTTCCTCGGTAACATATAATGGTGGATCGGTGACCACTTCAGGTGTGACCCGAGCATTCAATATAGAACGCGGTAGCCATCTCGACGCATCGAATGTCGTTGTCTCGACGTCAGCTCAAGATAGCCATGGTGTGGTTCTTTCCAGCAACTCAACCGGCTCGGTGTCTAATCTGGATATTACGACCTCAGGTCTCAAAGCCTATGGGGTCGCTATTCAGCGCAATTCCGAACTCGACGTTGCAAACACAAAAATCGTCACTGGTGGGCAGACGGCTTATGGCTTGACAGCACAAACTGGCAGTAAGCTCGAAGCAACGAATATTCTCGCGACCACAACCGGTGAAGGCTCTTTTGGCATTCGTGTCCTGGACGCTGATACACAGGTTGATGTATCAAGTGGCAGCTACAGAACAGGCGGCACAGGCGCCGACGGCATAAATGTATCAACGGGAGCGGTTATCAATATCGCTCACGAAGATGGTGCGCTCAACACGCGGATCACCACAACTGGTGCGCAGGCGGCAGCTCTTCGCGCCTTTGACGGCAGCACGATCAACGCATCGGGTGCAGATGTGAGAACGCTGGGTAACGGTTCGCACGCTGTGGTTGCCGCAGGCGGCAGCACCGTCAACCTGACCGGTGGCGGGTTCAATCCGAACGGAACCGGTGCTCATGGTGTGGTGGCGTCCGGTGGCAGCACTGTCACCATGAACAGCTCGATCTTCCAGGTGTTTGGTGCAGATAGCCATGGCGTTTCTCTGGCTAATGACAGTATCGTCATCGCGGAACGGTCCTTTATCGGCTCTTATGCTCCGGCCCTGAAGACGGAAAGCGGCAATGTCGTTTACGATCTGCGTAATGGAACACAGGTGGTCGGTACTTACGGTACGGTTCTCTCTGCTGCGTCTGGTTCTTCGACGACCTTGACGGCTGACGGCAATGTTCAGTTGTCAGGTGACATGGTTGCAGAAGCAGACGATGCAGTCATCGATGCAACCCTGTCGAACAAAAGTCAGTGGTATGGCGCAGCCAAGGGCGTGACGAGCGCGTCTGTTGATGGTTCGTCATACTGGGCAATGACGGGGTCGTCGGATGTCGGTGCGTTGAGCAATGACGGCGTTGTCGACTTCGATGCGGCTAATCCGTACAAGACACTGACGGCTGGCAGCCTTGCGATGAATGGCGGTTCGTTCATTCTCAACACCAAGCTCAATGAGGGCGGTGCGGCAAGCGAAACCGACAAGATCGTTGTGACGGGTGATGCGACCGGCAATGGCCTCATCAATATCCGTAACAATGGCGGCACGGGTGCGTTCACCGGAACTGGTGCAACCGATGGCATTCAGGTTGTTGAGGTCGGTGGCGCAAGCGACGCCGAGTTCAAGCTCGGTTCGGCAGCCGTCGTCGGTATCTATGATTACCAGCTGAAGAAGGCCGATGGCCAGAACTGGTATCTGCAGACCGAAGGCAGCGATGTCGTTGATCCGCCTGCCTGCACGCCTGGTGTCGATTGCCCAGGTGACGGTGGAGACGATGGCGATGGTGCCGGTAATCCTGGTCCGGGCACAGGCCATGTTGTCGATATCGTACCGGGTTACAACATCGCCCTTTCGGCAGCCCAGAACCATGTCCTGACCTCGCTCGACACGTTCCATGAGCGTCTGGGTGAATTGCGCGCCGAAGAGCTGCAGGATGGCTACCATGCCTGGATGCGCGGCATTGGCAAGACGGGTTCCTATTCGCCAAAGAGCATCACCGGTTATAACGGCCATGGCTTTGACATGACGACTGCTGGCGTTCAGATCGGCGCTGACTATTCGAAGAGCGATGTGTTTGTTGCTGGCGACAAGCTCACCATTGGCATGTTCGGCGAATATGCCAATTCGAGCTTCAATGTGCGTGGCCGTACCGCTGACGGTTCGATCTCATCGAAAGGTCTGGGTGGCTATGTGACCTGGCAGCATAAGGCTCCAACCGATCGCAAGCCTGGTACCGGCGCTGATGTCGATGCCGTGGTGAAGCAGGACTGGCTCGAATTTGGTGTCAACGCCAAGTCTGTCTCCGGATTTGACCTGCAGAACGGTTATAAGGGCAAGGCTACCACCGCGTCGATTGAAACGGGATACGGCTTCGATCTTGGCAACAATGTCGTGCTGCAGCCTCAGGCTCAGCTGACCTGGTCGAAGGTGAAGGCCGATAGCTTCACCGACAGTTACGGCATTGCCGTGCACGGTCAGGAAGCTGAATCGCTGATTGGTCGCGTCGGCGTGCGTCTGGAAAAGACCTTCTACTTCGGTGATGAAGAAGAGACGGTTGAAGCAGCCCCTGTTCCTGCACCAAAGGCGCAGAAGCAGGTGAAGGGCAAGAAGGGCAAAGCCGCCAAGGCTGTTCCTGCTGTTCTGCCGGACGCGCCGAAGAAGAAGAAGTTTGTCAAGTCGGTTACAACTTATGCGGACGCCAATGTGAAGCATGAGTTCAAGGGGAAGAACGGTCTTGTTGCTTCCAACACCGGCATTGGCAATGACATGGGTGGCACGCGGTATGACGTCGGCGTTGGCGTGGTTGCCCGTGTGTCGGAAAATGTCAGCCTGTTTGGGCGTGGCTCTGTCGAATTCGGCGGCTCCACCAATGTTGCAGGCAAGGTCTCTGGCGGTCTCAAGATTACCTGGTGATCGATAAGCTGCCAGTTCCCGGGCACACAGTTCGCGACCGGGAGGCCAACCATAGATTTCCACCCATTGGTGGAGGTCTATGGGACAGTGAAACCGGAGTGGGGCCGTTGATTGTTCCCTCTTTGGTATCTCTTTCAAATAAAAACCCGCCCGACTGCTGATCGGGCGGGCTTTTTCCGTCAGGAAGAAAATCCAACATCTATTTTGAAGTGATAATTCTCTTTCCATTCATGCCATGGCCAAAAGCCAAAGCGGTAAACCGGTCTGTCGATTGTGCTGGCGATCAAATCGAATGAAGGATTCGCTTACTGGGCAAAAGCTATCGAACCAGCCTTTGCGGCGTGCGTTGACTACTCCGACGCCGCTATTATCGAAGCACCACAGTTGGCCGACGCTTAGTTCCCCCTACTGATTTCTGGCTCTGCCTCGATCAAATAAGATGGGCTTAGAAAGAGATAGACAGAGTGGTTCATTTGGAACCATTCTGGCAACCGTCAAACAATTATCCTCCGGTTCCTCCCATGCCCGTCATCCGCGATTTCCAGCCTGCCGATATCGAAACAATCACCACCATCTATACGGAAGCCGTTCTGACCGGCGCGGGCTCCTATGAGATCGAGCCGCCGACAATGGACGAAATGGTGAAGCGTTTTGAGGCATTCGTGGAGCAGGGCTTTCCGATCCTCGTCGCGGAGGAGGATGGTCGGATTCTGGGCTATGCCTATGCGAGTTATTTCCGCGTCAGGCCTGCCTACCGCTGGCTTGCGGAGGATTCGATCTATATCGCCCCGGATGCGAAGGGAAAGGGTATCGGCAAGCTTTTGCTGAGGGAACTCATCGACCGTATTGCTGCATTGGGGTTCCGGCAATTGCTGGCGGTCATCGGCGATGGCGAACACAATATCGGTTCGGTCAAGCTGCATGAGAGCCTTGGCTTCACCCATTGCGGACGTATCGAGGGCTCCGGGTTCAAGCATGGACGCTGGCTGGACACGGTGTTGATGCAGCTACCGCTCAACGGCGGGCGTTCAATCGAGCCGGGGACGCCGCCGCTTTCATGATCCTGTAGTCGCTGCCGAAATCAGCTTTCGACGAGCTTGAGGCTCTTGTCGAACACGCGCAGCACGCGTTCCAGCTCATGGCCGCGCTTCATGATAAGCCCGCTTGCAGCGATGACCGAATAAGCGCCCTGTTTCTGCGCCAGCTTCGGATTCTTCTCGATGCGGAAGAGCGGTACTTCGCTTGCGCGGCGAAAGATGGAAAATACCGCACGGTCAGCCAGATGATCAATGGCGTAATCACGCCACGTGCCGGAGGCAACCATGCGGCCATAAATGTTCAGGATTTTGGCAAGTTCATGCCGGTTGAAACTGATGGGAGCCGGTCGCACACGGTCGATAGGAACGACCTTTGGCGAAGCAGACGAGGGAGAAGGGGATGACAAATCCTCATTCGCCACGCTTGACGTATTCATGTCGTTCCTTTCAGCCTTTTGCAGAGCCGGACCGAAGACCGGGCGGGATCAAGAACAAACTGCGCGCAACCGGTTTGGATATTCGGCAATGGCGACGAAGCGAACCGAACCGGCGCATGACAACAGGGTGATGCTTTTGTGAAGCAATTTCAAGGGGAGGCTTTCGCAGGCCGGTTTTCATCGCCAATTATCTGGCGGGGAAAGCCCCAATAAATAGGGATTATGGGCTCTATATTAGTTATTCACGAAAAGAGAATGCCTGTTTGGAATGGTGATTGTCGGCCACATTTTCGCCTTGTCAGCTTCGCATTCCAGCCTGATTATGGCTTCAGCATCTACACGTTGCCTGAGACGGTTCGGTTCGGGTATGTCCGACCCCAAGCCCCCCGCCCAAAGGACTGCCCGAGCCGAACCAACCTTTTCCAGCCCCCGCTGAACCAAGTTGCAACACGCACCCAGATGCCCGACGCTACATCAGCCCAAAATGAGAATCTGTTCGATCTGATCGAAACGCATTTCTTGCTGTAAATCGCGCAAGAGCGATGAGGATCGCAGAAAACTCAAAGGCCGATCGGCTTCTTCTGCTTGAACATGGCCGCGCCATGGATGGGGCCGAGCGAATTGTCATCGCGCGTTTCCTGCAGCACCACCGCACAGCCTGAAACATCCTTGCGTTTCAGTTCCGACGCCGGGATTTCGATCTTCAGTGGCTTGCCGTCCCACATGCCGATCGTATTGGTATCGCGGACAGTGTTGCGATAGGTGACAGCCTCACCGGCATTTTCACCTTCGGTGATCGGAATGGTCACGGAATCGCGGAAATAGAACAGCACGACATGCACCGGCGCTTCCGGCTTCTTGCCTGCACCGATATCGATGGACAGGCGTCCATCATCAAGCTGTGTGATCGAAACCGGCACATCCAGCTTGTTGGCCGCAATCTGCGCCTGAACGGCTTCGCTGTCGCGACCGTTCACTTCCGTCGTACCATTGATGATGGCTTGCGGCGTATAGATCATGCGCGCATTGAAGGAGTTGCGATAGGCGTTCTGCCGGTCGGTGTTTTCCTGGGTGGCAAGCGTGTCGCGCCATCCCATATAATCCCAGTAATTGACATGGAACGACAGCGCCAGAACATTGGGATCGTCGGCATATTTCGCGAAATTCTGGTCAGCCTTGGGGCAGGACTTGCAGCCCTGGCTGGTGTAGAGCTCCAGAACGGCGGTCTTCTTGCCGCTGTCTTGTGCCTTGGCCGGCCCCTGCATGGAGATGCAGCCGGTGAATGCCAGCCCCAGAACGGCACAGATGCTACGCCAGCCGGGCAAATGCTCGCCGGTAAGCCATGAACCTGTCCCATAGAAGGGGGCGTGGAGTATCACTTCGTTTCATCCTGCAATAATTGTCGCTGACATCTATTATGTAAGAAGTCCTGCAATCAATAGGAATTCACGTTGCGGTGAGATTCGCAGGCGTTACGATTCCCATATCTCACCCTTAAGGGCGAATATCACCAAATTAGCCCACAACAGATTGTGCGAGAACGAGACTGGCTGAACATGAGATCGAGCTTGAGAGAAAAAGCCATCGCCATTTGCGATGAGAAGATAGCGAAAAAGGGCGAGCTGGTCGGTATTTCGTTCTATGCTTTCTTTGCCAACAAGAACACGGAGCCTGAATTGCTCATGGAAGCTGCCGAGTGGTGGATCAAGACCCATACCCTTGATCACTTTGAAAAAGCAGTAAAAATCAGAGAAATGATCCGTTCAGGCCGATAGTTTCCGTGTCTAATCTAAAATAAAAAAGCCGCCGGATTTCTCCGGCGGCTTCTGAATTTAAAGCGCGTGCTGATTAAGCAGCGAGATCGCGCAGAACGGTCTGCAAAATGCCGCCGTTCTTCATGTAGTCGAGCTCGTCCAGCGTATCGATGCGGCAGATGAGCGGAACCTTCTTCACTGTGCCATCAGCAAAAGTGATCGAAGCTTCGACTTTCTGGCGCGGACGCACATCGGCGAGACCTTCGATGGTGACCATTTCGTCGCCCTTGAGGCCGAGCGTCTGCCAGCTGGTGCCTTCCTCGAAGACGAAAGGCACAATGCCCATGCCGACGAGGTTGGAGCGGTGGATACGCTCGAACGACTGCGCGATCACGGCCTTGACGCCGAGCAGGTTGGTGCCCTTGGCAGCCCAGTCACGCGAAGAACCGTTGCCGTATTCGACGCCTGCGAAGACGACGAGCGGAACGCCCTCGGCCTTGTACTGCATGGCAGCATCATAGATCGAGGTTTCTTCCTTCGACGGATAGTGGATGGTGTAGCCACCTTCACGTCCGTTTTCGCCCAGCATGTGGTTGCGGATACGGATGTTTGCGAAGGTGCCGCGCATCATCACTTCATGGTTGCCGCGACGCGTGCCGTACTGGTTGAAGTCGGCAACACCGACACCATGGTCGATGAGGTATTTGCCAGCTGGCGACTGTGCCTTGATGGAACCGGCAGGCGAAATGTGGTCGGTCGTGATCTTGTCGCCGAAGAGACCCAGAATGCGGGCACCCTTGACGTCGCCGATCGTGCCGGCCGACTTGCCCATGCCGACGAAGTAAGGCGGATTCTGCACATAGGTCGAGTTGTCGTCCCACGCATAGGTCTGGCCCGCAGGAACCTGAACGGCCTGCCAGTTTTCGTCGCCCTTGAACACGTCCGCATACTTCTCCGAGAAGATCTTGCGGGTGACGTTCTTGGCGATGAATTCCTGGATTTCCTGAGAGGAAGGCCAGATGTCGCGCAGGAATACCGGGTTTCCGTTCTGATCTTCGCCGAGCGGCTCCTTGGTCAGGTCCTTGGTGACCGTACCGGCAAGAGCGTGGGCGACGACGAGCGGCGGCGAAGCCAGGTAGTTGGCCTGAACGTCCGGCGAAACACGGCCTTCGAAGTTACGGTTGCCGGAAAGAACGGCAGCCGCGATCAGGCCCTTTTCGTTGATCGTCTTGGAGATCGGAGCAGGCAGCGGACCGGAATTGCCGATGCAGGTCGTGCAGCCGAAGCCGACGAGGTTGAAGCCGAGCGCATCGAGATCCTTCTGGAGGCCAGCGGATTCGAGATAGGCGGCAACGACCTGAGAACCGGGAGCCAGCGACGTCTTGACCCAAGGCTTGGTCTTGAGGCCCTTGGCAACTGCATTGCGGGCCAGAAGGCCGGCCGCAATCAGCACGCTCGGGTTCGAGGTGTTGGTGCACGACGTGATGGCGGCAATCGCCACATCGCCATGGCCGAGATCATAGTCTTCGCCTTCAACGGCATAACGCGCGGTCTGGCCGGTGGTCTTCTTGTACTCGTTTTCGAGCGAGGTGGCGAAACCGGAAGCGATGTTTTCCAGTGCGATGCGGCCTTCCGGACGCTTCGGACCGGCCATCGACGGAACGACGTCGCTCATGTCGAGTTCGAGAATGTCGGTGAAGACCGGATCGGCTGCACCCTTGTCGCGCCACATGCCCTGTGCACGGCAATAAGCTTCGACGAGTTCGATGCGATGCTCGTCGCGGCCGGTCGTGTTCATGTAGTTGAGCGTTTCGCGGTCAACCGGGAAGAAACCACAGGTCGCGCCATATTCCGGACCCATGTTGGCGATGGTTGCGCGGTCGGCCAGCGTCATGTTTTCGAGGCCTTCGCCGAAGAACTCGACGAACTTGCCGACAACGCCCTTCTTGCGCAGCATCTGCGTGACGGTGAGAACGAGGTCGGTCGCGGTCACGCCTTCCTTGATCTTGCCGGTCAGGCGGAAGCCGACGACTTCCGGCAGAAGCATGGAAACCGGCTGGCCGAGCATGGCCGCTTCAGCTTCGATGCCGCCAACACCCCAGCCCAGAACGCCAAGGCCGTTGACCATGGTGGTGTGGCTGTCGGTGCCGACGCAGGTGTCGGGATAGGCAACGGTTTCGCCGTCTTCTTCCTTGGTCCAGACAGCCTGGGCCAGATATTCGAGGTTCACCTGATGGCAGATGCCGGTGCCCGGAGGAACGACGCGGAAGTTCTTGAATGCCTGCTGGCCCCACTTCAGGAAGCGGTAGCGTTCGCCGTTGCGCTGATATTCGAGGTCCACATTGGCCTTGAATGCGCTTGGATTGCCGAATTCGTCGACGATGACCGAGTGGTCGATGACGAGATCGACGGGAACGAGCGGGTTGATCTTTTCCGGATCGCCGCCAAGAGCCTTGAGGCCGTCGCGCATGGCTGCAAGGTCAACGACGGCAGGAACGCCGGTGAAGTCCTGCATCAGCACGCGGGCCGGGCGGTAGGCGATTTCTGCGCCTGCGGAACCGCGGTCGTTCAGCCACTTGGCAACAGCTTCGATGTCCGACTTCTTGACGGAGCGGTCGTCCTCGAAGCGGAGCAGGTTCTCGAGCAGAACCTTCATGGAGAATGGAAGCTTGGAAACGCCTTCGAGACCGTTCTTTTCGGCTTCGGTCAGGCTGTAATAAACATAATCCTTACCACCTACGGTAAGGGTTTTGCGGCATTTAAAGCTGTCGATGTGCGACACTGCGTTCGTCCTTCATGCTACTGGCCGGAAAACCAGGACGAACGCCTCTGCTGCGTTTCAAGGACGCGCCAAGGTGCGGGTGCAGTCATTTCCGCTGTCCGTCCCGATGCCTGTGTCCTTGAGGGCAACAGGTTGAGATCGGCCAAAAATGGTTTCCACGCCGACCGCTGGCGTGGTAGCCCTCATATAGAGAGTTTTCTAAAACGATTCCAGACAGAATATCGTGAATTCGGCCCCTTGCGGCGAAATGTTGCGATGCCTTTCCATAGATTTTCCGAGGGGCCGGTTCTATTGGTCTGGCAATTATCCATCGGGGCTTAGAGGGTATAAAATGCGGCTTGAAGCCGAAAATCTGGCGGGCGAGAGAGGCGGGGAAACGATTTTCGCTGGCCTGTCTTTTGCTCTCAGTGAAGGCGAGGCGCTGGTGGTGACCGGCCCGAATGGCTCGGGCAAGTCCACGCTGCTGCGAATCATCTGCGGCCTGCTTCTGCCAGAAGCAGGAAAGGTGGAACTTCGCGAGGATGGCACAGTTCTTCCGGTGCGCGCCGCCTGCCATTATCTCGGCCATCAGAACGCGATGAAACCGGCGCTCAGCGTGCGTGAAAACCTGTCCTTCTGGCAGAAGTTCAATGGTGCTGCGCAAACGGAGATCGATGAGGCGCTGGAAGCCGTCGATCTGCCCGGCGTGGAGCATCTGCCGTTCGGTTATCTGTCGACGGGGCAGAAGCGCCGTGTTTCCATTGCCAAGCTTCTGGTCAGCCATCGTCCGCTCTGGATCGTCGATGAACCGACCGCCGGTCTCGACAAGGCGTCCGAAGCCCGCTTCGCCGAGCTGATGCGCGGACATATGCGCGACGGCGGCATGATCGTCGCTGCAACGCATATTCCTCTTGGCCTTGAAGGTGTCAGCGCGCTCGACATGGCCGCCTGTTCAGTCGAGGCTGCCTGATGCTGGCGCTTTTTCTGAGAGATTTGCGCCTCAGTTTCCGCGCCGGTGGTGGCGCGCTGATCGGAATCCTATTCTTTCTGGCCGTGATTTCGGTGATGCCCTTCGGCGTCGGGCCTGATCTCAACCTTCTCGCACGCATCGGTCCTGCCATGCTGTGGATCGGCGCGTTGCTGGCAACGCTACTGGGGCTCGACCGGCTGTTTCAGGCTGACCGGGAGGATGGTTCGCTCGACCTGCTGCTGATCGGCGCGGACAGTCACATGCTGGCCTTCACGGTTTTTGTGAAATGCGTGGCCCATTGGGTGGCAAGTGTGCTGCCGCTGGTAGTCGCATCGCCAATGCTCGGCCTGTTCATGAACATGGATGCATCGGCAATCGGCGCAACATCGCTGACGCTTCTGGTGGGAACGCCCGCCATCGCCTTCATTGGCGCTGTGGGTGCAGCCCTTGCCGTGGCGCTGCCGCGTGGCGGGTTGCTGGTGTCGGTGATCGTTCTGCCGCTCACCATTCCGGTGCTCATTTTCGGTGTATCAGCTTCGCATGGAGCGACAGTAGACAATGCGCCCTTTCTGGCGCCATTCCTTATTCTTGCAGCACTCACCCTGTTCTTTGCCGTCCTCGGGCCTCTGGCCGCGAGCGCGGCACTGAAAAGTTCGGCGGATTGAACATGATCCCGAAAAGTGGGAACCGCCTTCGCGGGGAAAACAGTCCACTGGACTGTTTTCTGATCCCGCTACGATCAGAAACGATCAAGTTCGGCGGATTGACGCAGTTGATTACGGTCAATTGAACGGCACGGGGGTGGAAGGTAAGTATAGGCCATGGAAAAAGACATGACCAAAGACGCCGTTAAAACCACGAGCTGGCTCGATCTGGCCAATCCCACGCGCTTCCTTGCCTTTGCAGGCAAGGTGTTGCCATGGCTGGCCGTGCTTTCGGTGCTGTTTCTGGCGGCTGGTCTCTATATGGTCTTTTTCCTGTCGCCGGAAGACTACCAGCAGGGCATGACGGTTCGCATCATGTATATCCATGTGCCTTTCGCATGGCTTTCCATGATGTGCTATTCGATCATGGCTGTTTCGGCGCTGGGCACGCTGGTCTGGCGGCATCCGCTGGCCGATGTGTCGATCCGCGCCGCCGCTCCGCTCGGTGCCGTCTTCACCGCGCTTGCGCTTGCCACTGGTTCGCTCTGGGGCAAGCCGATGTGGGGCACGTGGTGGGTGTGGGATGCGCGACTGACTTCGGTTTTCGTGCTGTTTCTGATGTATCTCGGCATTATCGCGCTGTCGCGCGCCATGGACGATCCGGCGAAAAGCGCCAAACCTGTGGCCGTGCTCACGCTGGTCGGCTTCATCAATATTCCGATCATCAAATTCTCGGTCGACTGGTGGAACACGCTGCACCAGCCAGCCTCGGTGTTCCGCATGGATGGCCCGACCATCGACGGCTCCATGTTGCGCCCGCTTTTCGTGATGGCTATCGGCTTCTCGCTTCTGTTTTTCACCCTGCATATGATGGCCATGCGCAATGAAATCTGGCGCCGCCGCGTGGCGTCGATGAAGAAGCTTGCCGCACGGAATGCCGACCGTAATCGCAAAGCACAGGAGGGTGCAGTATGAACCATCTTGGCTATGTTCTCGCATCCTATGGCATCACGGTCGCGGCACTCGCCGTCACCATTGGCTGGATATTGATCGATCAGCGTATCCAGAAAAACGAATTGAAGCGGCTTGAGGCGCAGGGTGTGCGCCGCCGTTCTGCAAAAGCCCCCGGTAAAGCACAATGACCGAAACGACCGAGAAGCCAGCCGCGCCGAAAAAGCGCTCCACATGGGTTGCCCTGCTGCCGCTGGCGATTTTCGTCGGACTGGCGGCGGTGTTTGCGGTCCAGCTTCTGTCGGGCAAGGACAATACGACGATCCCTTCCGCTTTGATCGGCAAGCAGGCACCGCAGACGAACCTGCCGCCCGTCGAGGGGCTGGTGCGTGATGGCGTGCCTGTGCCCGGCCTCAACAGCGAAGAGTTTAAGGGCAAGCTGACACTGGTGAATGTCTGGGGATCATGGTGCGTTCCCTGCCGTCAGGAGCATCCGCTCTTGATGGAAATCGCCAAGGACGAGCGCGTCCGCGTGGTTGGCCTCAATTACAAGGACCAGCCGGAAAATGCGCGCCGTTTTCTCGGCGATCTCGGTAATCCCTTTGCCGCAGTCGGTGCCGACCGCGCCGGGCGTTCAGCCATCGAATGGGGCGTCTACGGCGTGCCGGAAACCTTCCTCGTCGGTCCGGATGGTAAGATCGTCTACAAGCATGTCGGGCCGTTTACGCCGGAGTCAGTGAAGAACGATCTGATGCCTGCTGTGGAGAAAGTTCTCAGCGGTCGATAATTCAACTGCCTTGCAGTTGAGGCGCTAGAGTTGACTGAGAGTCATAATAATAAGCAAACAAGCCACGGCGCCTATCAGAGTTGACAAGAGTATTGTTATCCAAAACAGGATGAGCAGTACGATTGCGCGGACAGGTTTGCGTGTACGAAGCAGATAAAGTAGCTGTGCGAGCGGTAGTAGCAAGACACCGACGAATAACAATCCGCGTGAGGGGAATGCGTAGCCATTGATATGCGCATCAGAATTGAGTGATTGAAGCGCTGCTACGAGAAGAATTATAGTGAGGCCGAGGACGACCATACTCTGGAGGTCTTCATTCAGGCCGGATGCGAACTTCATATAAAAAGATATTGCCCCCATTATAAAGGGTAAAAGGAACACTGCACACAAAAGCGCCTTGTTGTCTTTAAAATTTTCCCGCACCACTAAATATACCCCCGTACCGTGCCATCAAGTGATTCTCCGATCGATGGTATAACGTGGGAATTGCTTGCGTTTGCAAGAAAAAAGGCGGCTTGCGCCGCCTTAAATATTCTATCCGATCAATCCGGCAACTTCCGTACCGCGCCCTTGGCGGCGCTGGTTGCCATGGAAGCATAAGCCTTCAGCGCGGTGGAAATCTTGCGCTTGCGCTCTTCAAGCGGCTTCCAGCCTGTTTCATTCTGCTCGGCGCGGCGTTCTGCCAGCGTTGCATCATCAACAGCCAGATGGATCTTGCGGTTTGGAATGTCGATATCGATGATATCGCCTTCGCGTACCAGTCCGATCGTGCCGCCTTCGGCTGCTTCCGGCGAGACGTGGCCGATCGAGAGGCCCGAAGAGCCGCCCGAGAAACGTCCGTCGGTGATCAGCGCGCAGGCTTTGCCGAGGCCCTTCGATTTCAGATAGCTGGTCGGGTAGAGCATTTCCTGCATGCCGGGGCCGCCGCGCGGACCTTCATAGCGGATCAGCACAATGTCGCCAGCCTTGATCTTGCCGTTCAGAATGCCGAGTACTGCGGTATCCTGGCTTTCGAAGATGCGGGCAGGGCCGGAGAATTTCAGGATGGAATCGTCCACGCCAGCCGTCTTCACGATGCAGCCGTCTTCGGCCAGATTGCCGTAAAGCACGGCCAGACCGCCATCCTGGCTGAACGCATGTTCCTTGGAGCGGATGACGCCCTTTTCGCGGTCGGTATCGACGCTGTCGAAACGGCGTTCCTGAGAGAAGGCAACCTGCGTCGGCACGCCACCGGGTGCAGCCGAATAGAACTTGTGCACCATGTCGCTGTTGGTGCGGGTTACGTCCCAATGATCGAGCGCCTTGGCAACCGTTTCGCTGTGCACGGTCGGCAGATCGGTATTGATGAGGCCCGCTTTGTCGAGCTGGCCAAGAATGCCCATGATGCCGCCTGCGCGGTGCACATCTTCCATGTGAACGGTATTGTTGGCAGGCGCGACCTTGCAGAGCACCGGCACGCGGCGCGACAGGCGGTCGATGTCGGCCATGGTGAAGTCGATCTCGGCTTCCTGTGCAGCTGCAAGCAGATGCAGAACCGTATTGGTCGAACCGCCCATGGCGATGTCGAGTGTCATGGCGTTTTCAAAAGCCGGGAAGCTCGCAATCGAGCGTGGCAGCACGCTTTCGTCGTCCTGCTCGTAATAACGGCGGGCGAGATCGACAACCAGATGACCGGCTTCCACGAAGAGGCGCTTGCGGTCGGCATGGGTTGCGAGCGTCGAGCCATTGCCCGGCAGCGACAGGCCGAGCGCTTCGGTGAGGCAGTTCATCGAGTTCGCGGTGAACATGCCCGAGCACGAACCGCAAGTCGGGCAGGCTGAACGCTCAATCGCCTTGACCTGATCGTCGGTGTAGCTGTCATCAGCGGCTGCAACCATCGCATCGACGAGGTCGAGCTTCTTGACCTGATCGTCCCAGACGACCTTGCCTGCTTCCATCGGACCGCCGGAAACGAACACGACCGGGATATTGAGGCGCAGAGCGGCCATCAGCATACCGGGAGTGATCTTGTCGCAATTGGAAATGCAGACCATCGCATCGGCGCAATGGGCATTGACCATATATTCGACCGAGTCGGCGATGAGTTCACGCGACGGCAGCGAATAGAGCATGCCGTCATGGCCCATGGCGATGCCGTCATCGACTGCAATGGTGTTGAATTCCTTGGCGACGCCGCCAGCGCTTTCAATTTCGCGCGCGACGAGCTGGCCGAGGTCCTTGAGGTGAACGTGGCCGGGCACGAACTGGGTGAACGAGTTCACCACGGCAATAATCGGCTTGCCGAAATCCTCATCCTTCATGCCGGTGGCGCGCCATAGGCCGCGCGCGCCGGCCATGTTGCGACCGTGGGTGGTTGTACGCGAACGATAAGGAGGCATTTTCAAACCTTTTAGGAACTATTCCAATGTGTAACGTCGATATGACAGAACCGTTCCCGCTGAGCAAAGCGCAAATTGCCCCATACTATCGGGGCTGAACCATTCGCAGACTTGCGGACAACGGAAAGGGTTCCGGCGTGCGACAGCTTTCGCAGGCACAGACACGGCAATCTAGCACGTTATTGTTATAATGCAAAAGATATTGCGCTGAAAACGTAAGGAAGTTGCTCAGCCTTAAGATGGTGCGTCAGCCATGGCGGCATCCAGCAGGGCATTCGCCGTTTTCATCCGCTGTTCCGCGGCAAGGCGAAACTCTTCCGGCAGGCGGTCTGGATGATTGCTGGCGGCAAAGCTGCGCCGCCGCCGTTGCAGTTCGGAGCGTTTCAGGCCGGAATGCAGGTCCAGCTCCTGGCGGATTACATCCGGCGACTGCTTCTGCATCCGCGCTTCTATCGCCTGTCTTTCCTGTTCAGGCTCGGGCGCAGCCTCCGGCACGCTCTCAATATCGAACAGGCTTTCAAGATTGTCCGGCTGGCGGGGTGTTGCTGGCGTATCGCCGAAACCCACGGAAAAGACGGCGGAAGCAAACCCGAATTGCGGCGGGCGGGTGTTTTCCTCGGGGCCTGCGTCAGCCTCGACTTCCTTCAGAACCGTTGCGAAATCCGGGCGGTTCCGCAGCATCAGGCTTGCTGCACCCTATGCGACGAAAAGGCGGAAGCCAGAGCGCGCGTCAGCCGGGATGGCAGCACAGGCTTCTGAAAGACCGGTATTCCGGGATAACGTGCCGCAAGGCGCGCTGGAAGGCCACCGCCGGTATGGATGACCACGAAGACATCACGGCTCTTCAGCCGGTCCAGCACGGCTTCCACATCGCCATCGGCGAGGTTCACATCGAGAATGGCGGCATCAACTTCATTGCGATTGATGATATCTATTGCTTGCCGGACGGTGCCGACCGGACCGAGAACGGTTCCGTTCGCATCCTCGACAGTCGCGGCGACATCGAGGGCGACGAAAATCTCGTCTTCCACCACCAATACTCGCCGCTGTCCAAGATCGTTCATCACTTGTCTCGCTGCCTCCCTTTTTGAGGTAAGCCCTTCACGCAAGAAATGCGCGAGCGCAAGCAGAGGTTCCCTTCGCCGGCATGATAATTCGTTAATGGTGAATCAAACCTTTACCGGTTTTGGAGGCCGCGATGTCAGAAGGCGGTGAAGGTCAGCGTCGTCAGTGAACGGATGATGTTGGGAATGTTGAGAACATTCTCGTTGATGAACTTGCCGATATCCTGATCCTCGGCAATGTAGATCTTGGCCAGAAGGTCGAATTCGCCGCTGGTGGAATAAAGCTCGGAGACGATTTCGCGCTGAAAGAGCGTATCGGCAACTTCGTAGGTCTTGCCGGGGGCGCACTGCAGTTGCAGGAAAACGGGCTTCATGTCTCTTCCTTTCGCGACGGGACTGCGTGGCGGATATCACAGCAGTGTTTGCAGGTTACAAACACGGACAGCCCGCCGAAATCAAGAGCGAAAGCATAGCGGATGGCGATGTTTGGCGCAGCAGGTTTGTCCTCCACGCATGGCTGGTTCACGCGGAGGTTTTAATTTACTCAATTGTAATTTTCTTGAGAGGGCGCAATAAGACTTCTCCCAGAAATTGTAATTTGCGCGTCAGATTTATATGAAATTTGTACTTCCCGCCGTTTTGCTGCTGTTCGCGTTCGCCTTTTTCTCGGCGTGGCTTTCCGATCGCGGTCGCCGGTTTCTGGCGTCCTGCGGCGCTTGTTTCCTGCTGATCGGCCTCGCAATGCTGGTCCAGCTTGGTGATTTCCCTTCGGACGACAATCTGAACACGGTGCTTTCCGCCGCATTTTATGTCGGAGGCACGCTGGTTGGCGGCTATGGCATTTTGCAGCGAAGCGGGCTGCGGCTTACATCTGCCTTCTACATATTGAGCTTTGCCCTCATCGTCGGCGGTGTCTGGTATTATTGCTATATTGAGCCCGATCTTCTGTCGCGGGTCTATGTGCTCAATCTGGGCATGGCCACGTTGATCCTTTCTTTCGCATGGCAGGCGCGGCGGCTGTTCAAGGGGCCGCTGGTGGACAAGCTGCTGCTGGTCATGCTCGTTCTGGTGGCATTGCAATTCGTGCCGCGCACGCTTCTGACCGCCCGCTCCTTGCTCGGCGATGTCGATGGCGACGATTTCGCAACGACTGTTTTCTGGCAATGGACGGTGTTTTCTACCGCTATCGCAGCGGTTGTCACCGGCTTCGCCTTGCTGGCCGCTGCCGGTTACGACCGTATCGGCGAACTGTCGCATGAACGTGACAGCGATCCCTTGACCGGGCTCCTCAACCGGCGCGGACTGGAAATGCGCTACGATGCGCTTTCACAGACGAAAAAGGGCGTGCCGGGCTGGGTTGCCGTTTGCGATATCGATTACTTCAAGGCGCTGAATGATGCCTATGGCCATGCGGCGGGCGACGCGGTTTTGAAGGAATTCGCTGGGATCCTGCGCAAGCTCATCGGCGAACGGCCACTGATTGCGCGTACTGGCGGTGAGGAGTTCGTGATCTGTGTCGACGACATGCATGCCGATAATGTCTTCCAGCTTATGGAAGGCGTGCGGCAGAACATCGAGAGGCACCGGTTCCAGCGCCTCGCAAAGGAAGCCAGCGTCACATGCAGCATCGGCTGTGTCCGTTTGCCGGAGCAGGGTGATTTCTGGCAGGCGGTCGATAAGGCCGACAAAATCCTCTACGCCGCCAAGAAAGAAGGACGCAACCGCACCTATGTGGAAGGGTTGAACCCGAACAGCGACGGATAGTTCACAGAGCGGACGAATTTTGGGGATGGCGGTTTTTACGGGTGGCCTTCGATAACTTTCCGGTGATGATCCGCACATTGCCGCAAATCATGCTTATTATCGCCGCCGATAATGTGAGTACCGAGGAGTTCCCGAAAGTCCGATGAAATTCAAATCCCTTGTGTTGCCTGCGTCCGCTGTTGTTGGCCTCCTTTCTTTCGGCCCGGCGGTTTCCCCGTCTTTTGCAATGAATGCTTCCGAAAAGGCCCAGCTCGAGAAGCTCGATCCGGCAACCCGCCTTGAGCAACGTTGCGACGTGGAAGCAATGGAACGCATCACGCGGGAACAGAAGTTTTCGGTCGACAAGGTTCTGGCCTATGCCTTCTCCGATCCCGTGACCACGAAGAATTCGATCGAGGCCGATGGCGCTGCCTTCCGCAGCCGCGAGCACTGGTACAAGCTGTCCTTTGTCTGCAAGACGGATGAGGAACATATCAATATCGTTTCGTTTCGCTACGATATCGGCGATGAAGTGCCTCAGAACCAGTGGGACAAGCACTACCTCGTCCCATAACAGGGCCGTCTATTCTTCCAAGTCGTCCGAACGGCAGGCTGACAGCAGCGTCACTTCCTTGGCGGTGTGATCGGCTTCGAGATGGCTCAGCACAGCCTGACCGTCCTTGTCGCTCCAGCGGTAGCTGTCCTGCTCATCGATGGCGACATATTTCTTGAGACTGTCATGCCATTGCAGCGCGATCATCTTGCCTTCCGCATCGAGAACCGCAAAGCCGGGTGCACTGCCATTGCGGATATAGGTGACAGGCACGACGACCCCACGTTCGCAGATGTAATCGACCCGCTCGATGGGGTTTGCATCCTGAGCCTGCGCCGAAACAGAAGGCGCGAAGAGCATTGCCGGGCCTGCTATAACCGCGAAAAGGGTGCAAATGGAACGCTTGCCATATGCCATGGTGAAAAATCCTCTGGTCAGCCAATCGATACAGGGAAAATAACTCTTCGGCGGCCCGGTTCAAGAGCGATCATATGGCGCGGTAAAGTTGTAACCCGACAGCAAAAATAATCAGCCTGCGACCGATTTCCTGCAACCGAAACAGGTTTCGCCCGTTATCAGCCTGCCGGTCGCGAGATTGGCGGAGGCCCGGATGAATACTTGCCCCCCGCAACCCCAGTCCGGGCCTCACTTCCGAGGTTGGAAAGATTGTATCTGAAATTATTGGGATTGTTCGTACTCATAGCAGGCACTTATATCGGGTGAGCTTGATTTAGAAATTTATACTGAAGCCTGGTGATCCCATATGACGCTTAATCTGATCGTGGCTTTTGTTGTTACCGGATTGCTCCTTCATTTTTTCAATTGGCGTAAGACCGGAATCGTTCTGATCGGCCTTGCGGCCATCTTTTACGGTGCAATTGCTTCGGCAATTCTTCCCGACACGCTGATGAGCCGCCTGCAATCGGCCTATTCATCGCAATTGCAGACGCAGCTTGAAGACAATACTGCCTTCATCGTCTTCGGCATGGGAACCCAGACAGTCGATGGCGACGGTCAGAAGGTGGTCGAACCACTTGCCTTCTCCTACGGGCCGATTTTGGCGGCGGTCGCCATGAACCGACAATGTGTCGAGAAGGGTTTTCGCTGCAAGTTCATCGCCAGCGGCGCCGATGTAGCCGGAACGGGTGTTTCCGAAGCCGCATCAATCGCCACGCAGCTGGAAAAGGCCGGTGTCGATCCGGCTTCCGTCCTGCTTGACGAGAAAAGCCGCAACAGCTGGCAGAACTCCAGGAACGTGGCAGCAATCCTGCGCGAGGTCAGACCGGCGAAAGTTGTTCTGCTGCAGGCTGCGCCGATGATGAAGCGCGATCTTCTTTATCTGGCACATTTTGGTGTGAAGCCTGAGCCGGTTGCGGCCGGTTATCTGACCGGATCGCATACCAACATGTCTTCGCCGGGCCTGTCTTTCCTCATGACCGATCTGGCGCTTCACGAGGAGATCGGAGTCTGGCGCTATACGCTCTACAACTTCATGGGCTGGAATGAGCCGAAGCAGCCTCCGCTCCAACTGGGGCAGGCCACGAGCAGCCTCCCCACCCAAACTTCACCGGCTGCCGGACCGGTGTCGGCTCAATGAGTTAATGATACTATCACCGGCGTGTTTCGACACACCGGTGGAAAAATTATCTCCGAATTCTCCGACAAAATGAGTAGATTTTTCGAAGTCGTTTCAAATAACGACCGGCTTGTGGCATCCTGTCTTCAAAGAGCTCTGATACTGTCTTGGCCAGTGAAACATGGAGGCGGTCATGAAGATATCGAGATTCTCGCTCACTTTGGCAGCATTGGTGGCTGCGGCTTCGCTGACCGGAACGGTTCAGGCAAGCTTTGCCGATCAGACACTTCTGAACGTGTCCTACGATCCGACGCGTGAACTTTACAAGGATTACAACGCCGCTTTTGCCGCCCACTGGAAGGCAGAAACCGGCGAAACCGTCACCATTCGCGCTTCCCATGGCGGGTCGGGCAAGCAGGCGCGCTCGGTGATCGATGGCATCAAGGCCGATGTGGTGACGCTGGCGCTTGAAAGCGATATCGATGCTATTGCTGCACTTTCAGGCAAGATCGACAAGGACTGGCGCAAGCGCCTGCCCAACAATTCGGCTCCCTATACGTCAACCATCGTCTTCCTTGTGCGCAAGGGCAATCCGAAGGGCATCAAGGACTGGGGCGATCTGGTGAAGGACGGCGTCGAGGTCATCACGCCGAACCCGAAGACCTCCGGCGGTGCCCGCTGGAACTATCTCGCCGCATGGGCCTGGGCCTACAAGCAATACGGTGGCGACGAGCAGAAGATCAAGGATTACATCGGCGAACTGTTCCGCCATGTGCCTGTGCTCGATACTGGTGCGCGCGGCTCGACAACCACTTTCGTGCAGCGTCAGCTCGGCGATGTGTTGCTTGCCTGGGAAAACGAAGCCTATCTCTCGGTGGCTGAATTTGGCGAGGATGCATTCGACATCGTTGTTCCGCCGCAGTCCATTCTGGCTGAACCGCCAGTCGCGGTGGTGGACAAGAATGCCGAGGAAAACGGCACCACCAAGCTGGCGCAGGCCTATCTCGAATATCTGTACTCACCAGAAGGTCAGGCGCTTGCCGCCAAACATTTCTACCGTCCGTCGAAGCCTGACATCATCCCTGCCGACAAACAGCGCAAGTTTCCGGACTTGACGCTGGTGACGATCGATGATCCGATTTTCGGTGGATGGGCCAAGGCACAGCCCTATCATTTTGGCGATGGAGGAACGTTCGACCAGCTCTACAAGCCGGGAAAATAATCCGGAATTCGAGAGCAATCAGTAACAATAAGTACTGAAGAGGGAACAAACCAACGCATGTCTTCGCTCCCTGCACGGGCCAGAGCAGGGTCGCACTTCAGAAAGCCGAGCGTCATTCCCGGTTTCGGGCTGACGTTCGGCTTCAGTGTTGCCTATCTGACCCTTCTCATTCTCATTCCGCTTGCGGCATTGGTGCTGCGTTCCACCGAAGTCGGGTTTTCCGGCTTCTGGCGCCTCGTCACCGACGAGCGCACATTGAAAGCGCTTGAAACGAGCTTTGGCACCGCCTTCATCGCGGCGCTGGTCAATGTGGTCTTCGGCGTCATCCTCGCCTGGGTTCTGGTGCGTTATCGCTTTCCGGGGCGCCGCTTCGTTGATGCCATCGTCGATATTCCCTTTGCGCTGCCGACGGCAGTGGCCGGTATTGCGCTGGCCGCGATCTATGCGCCGAATGGCTGGATAGGCAGCCTGCTGGCTCCGTTCGGCATTCGCATCGCCTTTTCGCGGGCGGGCATTATCATTGCGCTGATCTTCATCGGTCTGCCGTTCGTGGTGCGCACGGTCCAGCCGATTATGGAGGAAATCAGCCGCGAGGTCGAAGAGGCGGCGGCAACGCTTGGCGCATCCCGGTTTCAGACCATCTGGCGGGTGCTGCTGCCGAGCCTGCAACCCGCCATCCTGACCGGCTTCGCGCTCGCCTTTGCACGCGGCGTCGGCGAATATGGCTCGGTGATCTTCATTGCGGGCAATACGCCTTATGTCTCGGAGATCGCGCCGCTTCTGATCGTGATCAAGCTGGAGGAATATGATTATGCCGGGGCGACGGCGCTCGCCACGGTGATGCTGGCGCTTTCCTTTGCGATGTTGCTTTTCATCAATCTCATCCAGTCGTGGACACGGAGGAGATATGGTCATGGCGAATGAACCTGTCTCTGCCGCTCCTCGCAACAGCCGAAGCGCTGTCACGGAAAGCCCGGCGACGCGCATCACGCTGATCGCTCTGGCGCTGGCATTTCTGGCCCTGTTCCTCATCCTGCCGGTGATAGCGGTTTTCGTGGAAGCCTTCCGCAAGGGGGCAGGCGAATATCTGGCGGCACTGGTCGAGCCGGATGCCTGGGCTGCGATAAGGCTCACCCTCATGGTGGCGGCCATTGCCGTGCCGCTCAATCTGGTCTTCGGCATTGCAGCTGCGTGGGCAATCGCGAAGTTCGAGTTCAAGGGCAAGGCGCTGCTGACGACGCTGATCGATCTGCCGTTTTCCGTGTCGCCGGTCATTTCCGGTCTTGTTTTCGTGCTGCTTTTCTCAAGTCACAGCCTGCTTGGGCCGTGGCTGTCACGGCACGGCATCGAGATATTGTTCGCCGTTCCGGGCATCGTGCTGGCGACGGTGTTCGTCACGTTTCCCTTCGTCGCGCGCGAACTGATCCCGCTGATGCAGGAACAGGGAACCGGGGATGAAGAGGCAGCGATTTCGCTGGGCGCCAATGGCTGGCAGACGTTCCGCTATGTGACGCTGCCCAATATCAAATGGGGGCTGCTTTACGGTGTGCTGCTCTGCAATGCCCGTGCAATGGGCGAGTTCGGCGCTGTTTCCGTTGTCTCTGGACATATTCGCGGTCTCACCAATACGATGCCGCTGCATGTGGAAATCCTCTACAACGAATATAACTTCGTCGGTGCATTTGCGGTGGCGTCGCTGCTGGCTTTCCTGGCGTTGTTGACACTTGCCATCAAGACAGCGCTGGAACTGCGTTATGGCGATGAACTGGCTGGCAGCGGAAACGGGCACTGATATCTAAACGAGCAATTGGCCGCACGGCGGCAGAAGTAAAGCATAGTCCTGCTATGGCAGACGGAAGGATTGGGAATGGAAGTTCGTGTTGCCGGTGTGCGTAAGGAGTTCGCTCGCTTCCCGGCGTTGCATAATGTCTCGCTGGATATTCGTTCCGGCGAGTTGATCGCTTTGCTGGGACCTTCCGGTTCGGGCAAGACCACGCTTTTGCGCCTGATTGCCGGGCTGGAAACGCCGACCGAAGGTACCATCTTCTTCGGCGACGAAGACGCCTCGCAGAAGAGCGTTCAGGAGCGCAATGTCGGCTTCGTCTTTCAGCATTATGCGTTGTTCCGTCATATGACGGTGGCGGACAATATCGGCTTCGGTCTGAAGGTGCGTCCAAGCGCGACACGTCCGTCGAGTGACGATATTCGCAACCGCGCGCTGGAATTGCTCGATCTCGTTCAGCTACAGGGACTGGAGAAGCGTTATCCGGCGCAGCTTTCCGGTGGTCAGCGCCAGCGCGTGGCGCTTGCCCGCGCCATGGCGATTGAACCGAAAGTCCTGCTTCTCGATGAACCGTTTGGCGCGCTTGATGCGCTGGTGCGCAAGGAACTGCGCCGTTGGCTGCGCGAGATTCACGACAAGACCGGCCATACGACCGTTTTCGTGACCCACGATCAGGACGAGGCGCTGGAGCTCGCCGACCGCGTGGTGGTGATGAGCCAGGGGCGTATCGAGCAGGTCGGTACGCCCGACGAAGTCTATGACAATCCGAATTCCCCGGGCGTCTATGGCTTCATCGGCGAGTCCAGCACGCTTCCGGTACGGGTCGAAAAGGGCGAGATCTGGCTGGTGGATCGCAATATCGGCCTGACAGCCCAGGATGTGGCGGATGGCGATGCGCAGCTCTTCTTCCGTCCGCACGATGTTGAATTGCTGGACGGTTGCGGCGGCTGCATCGCAGGCACGGTGGTGGCGAGCCGTCGCTCGGGCGGCAAGCGGCGTGTCGAACTGGAAGTAGGCGGCGCACGCGAGCGGGTGGAGATCGAAATTCCAGCCGAACATCCAGCCGCGGAAAAGAGTCGCATCGCCTTCCGACCGCGTTACTGGAAGCTTTTTCCTGCCAGTGAAACCGGTTCCTGATCGTCACTTTCCGGTGAAGTGAAATACGAGGCCCGGCAGATGCGCGGTGATTCCCGCAGACCTGCCGGGCTTTTCTCTATCGACGGGCGTGGTGGGGCCGCGCTGAAATTTTCCGGCAGGTTACCTGCGGTAGTATTATTTTTATTTTCAATATGTTAGGGTTGCAGGAAACGGGGTGTTCCATAACGCAACATTAATGGGCGGAAAGAATTGTGCGTTGCGATTCAAACGGTTTGAATATCAGCACATTGCGCCGTCGCATTTTGGCCAAATGCGGTCGACATTCAGGGAACCGATCACGGATACTGCCGTTTCCCTGAAATGAAAATTCGGAATAATGTCAGTATCCACCCGCCGCAGATAACTCATTTCCTTCGGAAAGGCTGTTAAGGCAGATGCCGGAATTGTCTTCTTCGCTCTCCAATTCAACCTCTACCGAGAATAAATCGCCGATGCAGAAACCTTCGATGGAACCCAAATCCAGCGAGCCCGATGCATCGGGCCGGATTCCGCCCGAACAACCATCCCCCATCAGGGCCTTGTACAAAACCGAGGAAGAGCTTGGCGCGCTTGCCGCTGCCGTGGCGCGGGGCGAAGACATTCCGCTGCCGGGCTATATCGCCTTCCCGTTCGACCAACGCCTGTCCGAAAACGGCAAGCTGATCCTGCATGCCTATCGCGCCTCCGATGCCGCATCGCGTGCGGGCGAGACCATCACGCCAGCCGCGCAATGGCTGCTCGACAATCATTACCAGATCGACAAGAACGTGCAGCAGGCCCGCCGCGACCTGCCACGCCGCTTCATCCGTCAGCTGCCGCTCTACAAGGCGCCGGTTGAGAAATATGAGGGCATGCCGCGCATTTTCGCGCTGGCCTGGCTTTATGTCGCCCATACGGACAGCAATTTCTCGCTGAAGACGCTGACGGCCATCGTCAAGGGTTTCCAGACCGTGGAGCCCCTGAAGATCGGTGAATTGTGGGCGCTGCCTTCTGCGGTGCGCTATTTCTTGATCGAGAATGCACGCCGTCTGGCGCTGCGCGTCGACCGCGCGCGCATCATGCGCAATCTCGCCAATACGGCCGCCGACCGCATCGTGGTTGCCACCGACGGTGCCGAACTGGATTCGGTTCTGGCGCAATACGCCGATGCCGCCCGCGACAGCACTTTCGCGACCCATCTTCTTTATCGCTTGCGTTCCTCATCGACCGACACCACGGCTGCTGCCAGCTGGCTGGAACGGATTCTGGAGCAGGAAGGCAGCAATCCGGAAGACGCCATCGTTGAGGAACATGCCCGCCAGTCTACCGGCGGCGTCACGATGGGCAATGTCATCCGCAGCCTGAAATCCATCGATGACGTGGACTGGGAAACCTGGTTCGAAACCGTCAACGAGGTCGATGCGATCCTGCGTGACCACAGCGATTTCGAGCTTCTGGATTTCCGTTCTCGCAATGCCTATCGCGTGACCATTGAAAAGCTCGCCCGGTATTCGGACATGAGCGAAATCGACATCACATGGGCAGCGCTGAAACTGGCCGAAGACGGACATCGTGCGGAAAAGGCCGGTCATCCTGAAGCCGAGGGCAAGGGCGCAATCGCCTATTATCTGTCCGGCGAAGGTCGCAAGGAGCTGGAAAAGGTTTGTGGCTACAAGGCGCCGTTCGGCGTCAAGGCGCTGCGCTTCTATCGTGGTCTCGGTCTGTGGGGGCTGTTCATCCCGACGGCGATCTTCACGATCCTGATCCTTCTGCTCGTCAATTACTGCATGATCCGCGCCGGTCTTTCGACTGATCTGCGCACGCTGTTCACGCTTCTGGCGATCTTCCCGGCAATGGACGCGTCCTATTCGCTGTTCAATGCGCTGGTGCCATGGTTTGTCCAGCCGACGCGGCTCATCGGTTTCGAATATAAGGAAGGCTTGCCGGAGGAGGCGCGCACGCTGGTCGCGGTGCCGACCTTCATCACCTCGCGTGATTCCATCGACGAGCAGATTCGCAATCTGGAAGTTCATTATCTGACCAATCCGCGTGGTGAAATCTACTTTGCGCTGGTCAGTGACTGGACCGATGCGAAGCAGGAAATCACCCCTGCGGATATGGAAATCTATGAATATGCGCGCGAGGAAATCGCCAAGCTCAACGAGCATTATACCGGCGACGACCAGCCACGCTTTTTCCTCATGCATCGTCGTCGCCTCTTCAACGAGAAGCAGAATTGCTGGATGGGCTGGGAGCGCAAGCGCGGCAAGCTGCACGAGCTGAACCTGCTGCTGCGCGGTGATCAGGATACGAGCTTTTTCCCGCCGGACGAACGCCTGCCGAAGGAAATCAAATATGTGATGACGCTGGACGCCGACACGCGTCTGACGCCGGAATCCGTCACGCATCTGGCCGGCAAGCTCAGCCATCCTCTGAACCGTCCGATCATCGACGAAAAGACCGGCAAGGTCGTGCGCGGTTACGGCATCCTCCAGCCGCGCGTAACGCCCTCGCTCACCACCGGTGACGAGGCGTCGTTCCTGCAGCGCGTCTTCTCCGTCAATCGCGGTATCGACCCTTATGTCTTCGCCGTGTCCGACACCTATCAGGACCTGCTCGGTGAAGGCACCTTCACCGGCAAGGGACTTTACGACATCGATGCCTTCGAGGCAGCGCTGAAGGGCCGCGTGCCTGAGAACACGCTGCTCAGCCACGATCTTCTCGAAGGCGGCTATTCCCGCGCGGCTCTGGTCAGCGATGTCGAAGTGGTCGAGGATTATCCGACCGGCTACAATGTCGACGTATCGCGTCATCATCGCTGGGCGCGTGGCGACTGGCAGCTTCTGCCCTGGCTGTTTTCGACAAGCCGTGGCGTCAGCCACATCACGCGCTGGAAGATGGTCGACAACCTGCGCCGCTCGCTCAATCCGATCCTGTGGCTGATCGCAGCCGTCGTCGGCTGGAGCGTGCTGCCAATCGGGCCTGCTGCCGTCTGGCAGGGCTTCCTCATTCTCTCCATGTTCGTTGCGCCGACATTCGGCATTGTGACCAATCTCATTCCATCGAACATGGACTATTCGCTGAAAGGTCATGCGCAGTCGGTGCTGACTGACATCGCACTCGGCACGGCCGATGTGGCGCTGCGCACCACCTTCATCGCCCATTCGGCGTTCCTGATGGCGGATGCGATTGTGCGTACCGTCTATCGCCTGTTCGTCTCGCATCGCAATCTTCTGGAATGGCGCACGGCTGCGCAGGCGAGAACCTCGCCCGATACGCTGCTGTTTTATTTCCAGCTGATGTGGCCGGCCATAGCCATTGCGGGTCTGGCAATCTTCATCCCGCTTGCTGCCCAAAGTCATGCGGCAATGATCGCAGCGCCATTTGCCGTCATCTGGTTTGCCTCACCGCTGATTGCATGGCTGGTCAGCCGTTCGGCGAAGCCGCAGGACACGCTGGAAGTGCTTTCTTCCGACAAGTCGGACCTGCGCCGCTATGCACGCCGGACCTGGCGTTATTTCGCCGAGTTCGCAAACGAGGAAAACCACCATCTGCCGCCGGACAACTTCCAGGAAGATCCGGCGCCGATTGTCGCGCAGCGCACGTCGCCGACCAATATCGGCGTCTATCTCCTGTCCGTCGTCGCCGCGCGCGATTTCGGCTGGATCGGCTTCGGTGAAACGCTGGACCGCGTTCAAGCCACTGTCGATACGCTTGAGAAGATGGAGAAGTATCAGGGCCATCTCTACAACTGGTACGAGACCAACACGCTGACGCCGATGCGCCCGCTTTATGTCTCTGCGGTGGATAGCGGCAACCTTGCCGGGCATTTGGTCACGCTGTCGTCGGCGCTGGAAGAATGGGCGGAAGCACCATCCGTCTACATGCAGGGCGACCTCGACGGTATCCTTGATGTCAACGACATCCTTGAAGAGACAATCGCGAAAATCCCGGATGATCGCCGGATTCTGCGTCCGCTGCGCCGCCGTCTGGAAGAGCGGATTGCCAATTTCCGCCGCGCCGTGATTTCCATCAAGGATGAGCCGGAAACGGCCTCCTTCCGCACCATCAACCTGTCGCTGTTTGCAACCGACATCGTTCGCCTGATGGACGAACTCGACGGCGAAATCGAAACCCCGGCAAGCGCTGAAGCCGTGGAATGGGCGCGCATTCTCGTCGATACCTGCAAGGCGCATACTGAGGATTCCATCGGCGAGCACGATACGGACGCGCTGCGTGAGCGTTTGCGCTATCTTGCTACCCGTTCGCGCCAGCTCGCATTCGACATGCAGTTCGGTTTCCTTGAACGGAAGGAACGCCGCCTTCTCTCCATCGGTTTCCGTGTGCAGGAAAACGAACTGGACGAAAGCTGCTACGATCTTCTGGCGTCCGAAGCGCGTCTGGCGAGCCTGTTCGCCATCGCCAAGGGCGACGTTCCGGTCGAACATTGGTTCAAGCTTGGCCGTCTTCTGGTGCCGGTGGGCTGGAAGGGCGCTCTGCTCTCCTGGTCCGGCTCGATGTTCGAATATCTGATGCCGCCGCTGGTCATGTCCGAGCCGCTTGGTTCGCTGCTTGACCAGACCAACAAGCTCGTGGTGCAGCGCCAGATCGATTATGCGACCTCGCGCGGTCTGCCATGGGGTATTTCGGAAGCGGCGTTCAATGCGCGCGATGCGCATATGAACTACCAGTATTCCAATTTCGGCGTGCCCAATCTGGGCCTGCAGCGCGGCCTGTCGCGCAATGCGGTTATCGCACCCTATGCGAGCCTGCTCGCCGCGCAGTATCAGCCTGCTGCCGCTGTCGCGAACCTGAAGCGCCTTGCCAAGCTTGGCGCGCTCGGACGCTATGGCTTCCACGATTCGGTGGACTTCACGCCGTCACGTGTTCGCGAAGGCGAACTCTGTGCTGTGGTGAAGAACTACTACGCCCATCATCATGGCATGGCGATCATCGCGGTCAACAACGTGATCTTTGAAGGCCGGATGCGCGAGCGTTTCCACTCCGATCCGGTGATCGAGGCCGCCGAACTGCTCCTGCAGGAAAAGGCACCGCGCGAAATCCCGATGATCTACGCCAAGACGGAAAATCCTATGCGCGTTGATTCGGGTGGCTTCGATGATGCGCCGATGCGGATTGTCGACAAGCCGTTCAAGGCGCCGCGCACCACGCATATGATGTCGAACGGACAATATGCGCTGATGGTGACAGCAAACGGTTCAGGCTACAGCCGCTGGCACAATTGGGACATTACCCGCTTCCACGCCGATGCGTCGGAAGACCTTCAGGGCACGTTCCTGTTCCTGCGCGACATGGAAAGCGGATACTGGTGGTCGGCAACCGGCGAACCGGTCCGCAACCCGGAAGAGGAAACCAAGACGGTCTTCACCGAAGACAAGGCGGAATTCTACAAGACCGCCGGTGACATCAAGACCGTCATGGAAGTGATCGTGTCGTCGGAATCGGACGGCGAAGGCCGCAGGCTCGACATCATCAACACGTCCGCCCGCGACCGTATGATCGAGGTCACCTCCTATGCGGAGCTGGTGCTGACCGACAGCGACAGCGATGCCGCCCATCCGGCCTTTGCCAAGATGTTCGTGGAGACCGAAATCTCCGATAACGGTTCGACCATCTATGCCAAGCGCCGCAAGCGCGCGCCGTCCGATCCGGACATCCACGTCGCGCATTTCGTGACCGATCTTTCCGGCTCGATCCGCGAAACGGAAGTCGAAACCGACCGCCGTGCCTTTGTCGGTCGTGGCCGCAGCTTGCGTGATGCGGCTGCCTTCGATCAGGGTGCCAAGTTCAACGGCAGCCAGGGTTGCGTGCTCGACCCGATCGCTTCGGTGCGTACACGTGTCCGCGTTCCGGCGCATAAAAAGGTGAGCCTCGTTTTCTGGACCTTCGCAGGCGGCAGCCGCGATGCGGTAGAACACGCCGTGGCGCTGCATCGGCATCCGGAAACTTTCGCCCGCGAATATTCGCTGTCATGGACCAGCTCGCAGGTGCAGCTCTACCATATCGGCATCAAGCCTGCCGAAGCTGCCGACTATCAGAAGGTGGCCGCCTATCTGCTCTATCCGGAGCGGACATTGCGCCAGCCGCCGGAAACCATCGCCAGCGGCCTCGGCAAGCAGTCCGACCTGTGGCCGATGTCGATATCCGGCGACTATCCGATTTTCGCATTGCGTATCGACAACGAAGCTGATCTCGACGTGTTGCGTGGTGTGCTGCGCGCGCAGGAATACTGGCGCTCGAAGGGCCTAACCGTCGATGTCGTGGCGGTCAACGAGCGTGCCTTCTCCTATGCGCAGGACACACAGCGCGCCATCGACTGGATCGTGGAAGGTTTCCGCGCCCGTGGTGGCGGTCAGCCGCACATCTTCGCGGTGCGCCGCGACCAGATGAGCGACGAAAGCTACAACACGCTGCTCGCCTCGGCGCGCATCGTCATGCATGCGCAGAACGGCTCGCTGGCCGAGCAGCTTCGTCGCAGCGAGGAAATCACCGTCGATCTGGCGGCGCGCGATGCCAAGACTGCCATTGGCGGTCAGGCTTCGGCTCAGGGGCTGGGTGCTGCGGGGCTTGCGCCTGTCGCCATCGAACGCGGGACGGAAGAACGCCGTCCTGTGGTCAAGCCTGTAGTAAACCGTCCTGCGCCGTCCGGGGACGATCTTCGTTTCTGGAATGGTTATGGCGGCTTTGCCGAGGACGGCAGCTATGTAGTGCGCGTCAACAACCGCACCAACACGCCGCATCCGTGGATCAATGTGATCGCCAATCCGAATTTCGGCTTCCATGTCTCGGCGGAAGGTTCGGCCTTCACCTGGGCAGGCAACAGCCGCGATTATCAGCTCACCCCATGGGCGAACGATCCGGTCACGAACCGTCCGGGCGAGGCGATCTATGTCCTCGACCGTGAAACGGGCCGCACCTTTGCGCCAACGGCAAGCGTGCTGCGCGATGAGGCCGTGACCTATGAAGCGCGTCATGGCCATGGCTATTCGAGCTTCGGGGCACAGCATGGCGAATTGGCACTCGACCTCACCCACATCGTGGATGCGGACAAGCCGGTGCGCCTATCACGCCTGACCGTGACCAATAACGGGCGTTCCAAGCGCAAGCTGCGCGTCTATGGCTATGTGGAATGGGTGCTAGGCAATGCCCGCTCCAAGAATGTGCCTTTCATTGTACCTTCGCAGGACGAGGAATTGGGCGCACTCTTTGCAGGCAATCCGTATCATCCGGACAAGTCCGGGCAGATTGCTTTCTTTGCGGCAACCGAAAAGCCGCAATCCGTCACTGCCGACCGCAGCGAGTTCATCGGCACCACCGGTTCGGTGGACAAGCCGGAAGTCGTGCTGGCTGGCAAGGCGCTTTCGGGTACGGTCGAAGCAGGCCGAGATCCATGTGCGGCGCTCGCTCTTGATATCGAAGTGGGGCCGGGTGAAGCACGCGAGATCGTCTTCCTGCTCGGCAATGCCGCCGATCAGAGACAGGCGAAGGCGCTGATCGCCGAAACCCGCAAGGTGTCGTTCGGTGACAAGCTTGCTGCTGCCAGACAGCAGTGGGAAGGCCTGTTCGACCGCGTTCAGGTGAAAACGCCAGACCCTGCTTTCGACCTTCTGGTCAATGGCTGGCTGCCCTATCAGGCGATTGCCTGCCGTATATGGGCCCGCGCTGCCTTCTATCAGGCAAGTGGTGCGTTCGGCTTCCGTGATCAGTTGCAGGACACGCTGTCGCTGCTTCTGATCGATCCGACGCTTGCCCGCGCGCAGATACTCAATGCGGCATCACGCCAGTTCCCGGAAGGCGATGTCCAGCATTGGTGGCTGCCAGCGACCGGGGCGGGCGTCCGCACGCTGATCTCGGACGATGTTGTTTGGCTCGGCTATGGCGCTTCGCTTTATGTCGAGACGACGGGCGACCGCTCGATCCTCGATGAAAAGCTGCCGTTCCTCGAAGGGCGCAAGCTGGAGGAGGGCGAACACGATGCCTTCTATCAGCCGGAAATCTCCGAACAGACGGCAAGCCTTTATGAGCATTGCGCCTTGGCGCTCGACCTTGCTGTCGAGCGAACCGGCAAGCACGGTCTGCCGCTGATCCTCGGCGGCGACTGGAACGACGGCATGAATCTCGTCGGCGTGAAGGGAGAGGGCGAGAGCGTTTGGCTTGGCTGGTTCCTCGCCTATACGCTCGGTAAATTCATCCCGATTGCCGAAGGGCGCAAGGACAAGAAGCGCGTCGATATCTGGAAAGCACATCTGGAAAGCCTGACCGAAGCGCTCGACCGCGATGGTTGGGATGGCCAGTGGTATCGCCGTGGTTTCTACGACAACGGCGCACCGCTTGGCTCGAAGGACAGTGACGAATGCCAGATCGATGCCATCGCACAGTCGTGGAGCGTGTTGTCCGGCGTTGCCGATCCGAAGCGCGCCGAACAGGCGATGGCCTCGCTTGAAAAGTACCTGCTGGATGACGAGGGTGAATTGCTGCGTCTCTTCACGCCGCCTTTCGACAGGACCATTCAGGAGCCGGGCTACATCAAGGGGTATCCACCGGGCGTTCGTGAGAATGGCGGCCAGTACACCCACGGTGCGACCTGGGCCATTCTGGCGCTTGCCCGCATGGGCAAGACGGCTGAAGCATGGCGTCTGTTCTCGCTCATCAGCCCGGTCAGCCATGGTCGCAACCCGGATATCTACCGCGTCGAGCCTTATGTGATTGCAGCCGACATCTATTCTGTCGAGCCGCGTCGCGGGCAGGGTGGCTGGACCTGGTACACCGGCTCCGCCGGCTGGTTCTACCGCGTTGCGACGGAGGGTATCCTTGGCGTCACAAAACGCGGCGACCGCCTGCATCTCGACCCGGCCTTGCCGCCGGAATGGGATGGCTATGAAGCCGAGCTCCGCTTTGGCGAAGCGCTCTACCGCGTGAAGGTCGTGGTAGGTGCCCCCAGTGCCAAGGACAAGGTGGTGAAGCTCAACGGTCGCAAGGTCGGCAAGCCGGAAGAGGGTGTGCCGATCAAGCCGGACGGAGAACACGAAATCGTCGTAGAGCTTCCCAAACAGAAGTGAACCGATTAAAAAGGCGGGTGAAAACCCGCCTTTTGCACGACTCGGCCAAGTAAAACCGGATGTTTGTGCTATCGGAAACATGCTTTTTCTGGAGGCCGTCATGGCCAAGACTGATATTGCGCGCCGCGTCTACAATCACGCATGGAAGCTCGATCCCATCGTCCGCAGCCTTCTGGATACGGACTTCTACAAGCTTCTGATGCTGCAGATGATATGGGGTCTTTACCCCAAGGTGGATGCAACCTTCTCGCTCATCAATCGCACGACTTCTGTGCGCCTTGCCGACGAAATCGATGAGGGCGAATTGCGTGCGCAGCTCGACCATGCCCGCACGCTGCGTTTCTCCAAGAAGGAAATGATCTGGCTGGCGGGTAACAGTTTCTATGGCCGCAAGCAGATTTTCCAGCCCGAGTTCCTGAACTGGCTGCACGATTTCCAGCTTCCGGAATATGATCTGCGCCGCAAGGACGGCCAGTACGAGCTGCATTTCCATGGACCGTGGTCGCACACGACCATGTGGGAAATTCCCGCACTTGCCATCATCAACGAGCTGCGTTCGCGCGCGGCGATGAAGAACCTCGGACCGTTTTCGCTCGACGTGCTTTATGCGCGCGCCAAGGCGAAGATGTGGAGCAAGGTTGAACGCCTGCGCCAGCTGCCGGGGCTGAAGATTTCCGACTTCGGCACGCGCCGCCGCCATTCCTTCCTGTGGCAGCGCTGGTGCGTCGAAGCGCTGAAGGAAGGCATTGGCGATGCCTTCACCGGCACCAGCAATGTGCTTCTGGCTATGGATACCGACGTGGAAGCGCTCGGCACCAATGCGCATGAATTGCCGATGGTGCTGGCAGCTCTTGCCAAGAATGACGAGGAACTGCGCTCAGCCCCCTATCGCGTGCTGCAGGACTGGAACCGCTACTATGGCGGCAATCTTCTGATCGTTCTGCCCGATGCTTTCGGCACGGCTGCCTTCCTGCGTAATGCGCCGGACTGGGTTGCCGACTGGACCGGCTTCCGCCCCGACAGTGCCCCGCCCATCGAAGGCGGCGAGCGCATCATCGAATGGTGGAAGTCACGCGGCAAGGACCCGCGCGAAAAGCTGCTGATCTTTTCCGATGCGCTCGATGTGGATACGATCGAGGAGACTTACCGTCACTTCGAAGGGCGTGTGCGTATGAGCTTCGGCTGGGGCACCAACCTCACCAATGATTTTGCAGGTTGCGCTCCGAAGGAAATCGAAGGGCTGAATGCCATCTCGCTGGTCTGCAAGGTGACGGATGCCAACGGCCATCCGGCGGTCAAGCTTTCCGACAATCCGCAAAAGGCGACCGGCGATCCCAAGGAAGTGGCTCGTTATCTCAAGTTCTTCGGAAATGAGGAGCGGGTGGAGCAGCTCGTCCGCGTGTGACGAGCTGCAACGAGCGATTAAAGCGCGTTTCGATCTGACTGGATCAGATCGGCGCCCTAATCTTTTGTTTTGACGCGCATCTTATCCGAAAACCGTTTCACACTTTTCGGGATGCGCTCTATTCCATCAACCGTGCGGTGCCGGAAACGCGGATAGAGCCGCCGCGCTCATTGCCGATCTGGGCGCGCAGATGTGACGGACTGCCCATATCCTCGCCCTGAAAGACTTCGATCTCGCCGCCATGCGGCCAGCCGCTATCACGCAGATAGGCGGCAAAGGCCGCCGTGGCCGCGCCAGTCGCCGGGTCTTCATAAACTCCGCCGGAGGCAAACGGGTTGCGGCTGTGGAAGCGCTTCGGCGTCTCGGAATAGATGAGCAGGATCGTCGTCCAGCCTTGCCGCTTCATCAGGATGCGCCCGCGCGTCATGTCGTAATGCATCGAAGCCAGCTTTTCGCGTGAACGAAGCGGAAGCACGATATGGTCCGCCCCGGCATGGATCAGGGCCGGTGCCAGACCGGGTGCCAGATCATCCTGTTCGAAACTGAACAGTGCCAGCGCCTGTTCCACTTCCGCATCGTTGGCGGCACGCTGGCGCGTCGGTGGCGATTGCAGGCTGGCCGCAAACAGCTCGCCTTCCTTGCGGCCTTCGACGCTGATATCGCCATTGTTGAGCTTGAGTGCGAAACGTCCATCGCCCATGCGCATGGCCAACGCAGCGCCGAGAGCAATGGTAGCGTGACCGCAGAACGGCACTTCCATTTCCGGCGCAAAATAGCGAACGCGCCAGCTATCGTCCTCCGGCGCAGCAAAGGCGGTTTCGGAAAAGCCCACATCCTTTGCGATTTTCTGCATATCTTGCGGGGAGGGGAGGCGATCGGCGATCAACACTCCAGCGGGATTGCCGCCCTGATTGCCTTGCGAAAAGGCAGCAATGCGCAACACGTCCATGGTTTCTCCTCGCCAGTCTGATTCGTGTCCCGCCCACCCCTATAAAAGGCGTGAAATGTGGCTGGTCAAGCAGTCTGTCGGCTAGCGGAAACTATCAACAGCATAGGTCGTTCCATCTCCTCCGACAGTGCTGGCCATGCCGCGATCTGCTCTGGCGACGGATGCCATTCCTCCAGCCGGTTGATGGCAAATCCGGCCTCAATCAGCGCATTAACGGTCGTGCTGAGGCGGCGGTGATATTTGATGACACCCTCTGCCAGCCAATCGGTCCGCCTCTCACCTTCCACTGCATAATGATAGACCGGCCAGCGCTTCTGGCCGTTGCCTTCCTCGATCCAGCCCGGCGTAAGCGGCGCCATGAAGATCGGATGCTCAATCGTGAAAACAAAGCGACCTTCTGGCCGCAAAGCTGCATGGATCGCTTTCAAAAGACGCGGGAAGTCGCGGATATAGTGAAAGGCCAAAGAACTGTAGACGAGATCGAAGCTTGCTTCTGGAAGTTCCAGCCTTTCCATGTCGGCCTGAATGTAGCGAATGGCGTCATCCTGTGTGTCACGGCGTGCGCGTTCGAGCATGTTTTCTGAAAGGTCGTAGCCGGTGAGGGAGGCAGCTCCCTGTTCGCGAGCAAAGCGGCAAAACCAGCCGAAACCGCAACCGAGATCGGCAACGTCACGGCCGGTCAGATCGGGCAAAAGTGAACGGACAAGTGGCCATTCAGGCGCGCCTTCCAGCCCATGCACGGAACGTGGCAACTGGCTGTAAGCGGCGAAGAAGTCGTCGCGATCATAAATATTCTGGGCCATGGTCTATCGTTCGGTCAGTGCGAGTTTTGCCCCGAGCGCGACGAAGGCGGCAGCAAAGCTGCGGCGCATCCATGCAAGCACAGCGGGGCGCGAGATGATCTGGTTACGGACGGCGGCTGCGAACACACCGTAGAACGCAAACACCACGAATGTCATCGCCATGAAGACGAGAGACAGTTCCACCATACGGGCAACCGTCCCGCCCTGCTGCGTATTTACGAACTGCGGCAGGAAGGCAAAGAAGAATATCGACAGTTTGGGGTTCAGCAGATTGACGAGGATCGCCGACCAGATGACCTCACGGTCCGAACGCGGCGCGTCGTTGGTTTCGATCTTCAGTGTGCCATGCTCCTTGAGCGTCATCCACGCCATATAGAGCAGATAGGCAACGCCTGCATATTTGATGACCTCGAAAGCAAGTGCGCTGGTATGGAGCAGAGCCGCCAGCCCTGTCACGGCAGCCAGCATATGCGGCACGATGCCGAGCGTGCAGCCGAGCGCGGCAATGACTGAGGCCCGTGCGCCACGGGACAGCCCTGCCGCAAGCGTTACCAGCACGCCAGTACCAGGCGATGCAACGATGATGAAGGATGTCAGCAGAAATTCGATGCTCATGATGTTCTGGACTCCTGTTCGGACCTTGTCGGAAAAGGTCGACGCAGGCCGGACGCATCATGTCACGGCTTTGCCTTGCGTCAATCCTTCATCTCATGCGCCCATGGCGGGTTTGCACCTGCACGCGAGACGGTGACGGCAGCAGCCCGGACCCCGAGCGCGACGGCGGAATGAATCTGGTCTTCAGTCAGTCCGGCAAGCGCGTCCTTGTCGAGAAGGCCCTGATTGTGAAGGCTGGCGAGAATGCCCGCATTGACCGTGTCGCCCGCGCCAACGGTGTCAATCACGTCCACTTTCACACCCGGCACGCGCACGGTTGCCTTGGTCGTATAGGCGTCAGCGCCATGCGCGCCCTTGGTGATGACCACCAGTTTCGGTCCGAGCTTCAGCCATTCGGCTGCGATTTCGTCGTGGCTGCCCTTTTCGCCAAACCAGGCGAGATCTTCATCGGAGAGCTTCACGATATCGGCGAGCGCGATCATGCGCTTCATGCGCGCCAGATGTTTTTCGCGGTCGGTGATGAAGCCAGCACGGATATTCGGGTCGAGGAACATGACCCGCCTTGGTGCCTCACGCGTCATCAGCGCTTCATAGACGCTGCCGCACGGTTCGGAAATCAGGCTGATGCAGCCGAACAGCATGGCGTCGATGGCATCATCGACATAGGGCATGTCGCTCTCGGCCAGCATGCGGCCAGCAGTATTTTCATCATAGAAGGCGTAACGCGCCTGCCCATCGACCAGACGCACGAAAGCCAGTGTCGTCGGGCGGTCCGAGATTGCGGCAAAAGAATAATCGACATTGGATCGCGCCAGATTATCGCGCAGCACCTCGCCGAAAAAATCGGAGGAAATGCCTGAAAAGAAACCGGTTGGGACCTCAAGGCGTCCAAGTGCGATGGCCGTGTTGAAGACGGAGCCACCCGCGAAAGGCTGGAATGCGGTCTCTCCCGCTGCGGTTTCGCGTGGCAGCATGTCGATCAGGGATTCACCGCAGCAAAGGATCATGAAGGCACAACTCTGTTGTTAAATCGATTGAAACAGACATAAGCACAAAAGCGCGAAGAATTTCAATCTCCGCGCTTTGTTAAGATGTCAGACGTGCTGGCCGCCATTGATATGAATTTCCGAACCCGTCACATAGGATGAGGCCTCGGAGCAGAGGAAGTAGATGGTTTCCGCCACTTCCGATGTCTTGCCGAGGCGGCGCATCGGAAGCTGTTCCACCAGCTTGTCGGTTCCCGGTGAAAGGATCGCCGTATCGATTTCTCCCGGTGCAATGGCATTGACGCGGATACCGTAAGGGCCGAAGTCGGAGGCCATTTCGCGGGTCAGGGCAGCAAGTGCGGCCTTCGATGTAGCATAGGCGGTTCCGGCAAATGGGTGCACGCGGCTACCCGCGATCGAGGTCACATTGACGACCGAGCCATGTGCAGCCTCGAGTTCCTTGAACAGGCCACGTGCCAGCATGATCGAGGCAAGGAAGTTGACCTGAAATACATCGCGCCAGACCGCCATGGGCGTTTCGATGGAATTCATGCGGCGTCCGCCCTCCGCCTTCGGCGAAATGCCTGCATTGTTGACTAGTGCATGAAGCTTGCTGCCATCGGCTTCGAGACGGCGGCGGATTTCGGCGATTGCCTTGCCGACATCTTCCTGATCGGCGAGGTCGACCTTGATGTGATCTTCCGGACCGGCAGGCCAGGGGCAATTGTCGGAAAAATCCTGTCGCGAGCAGGTGATGACGCGCCACCCGGCCCGCGAAAAACGCTTCACCGTCGCATGGCCGATGCCACGGCTGGCACCGGTCAGGACCAGAGTTTTACGTTCGGTATCCGCCTTGGGAGTATCGGAACCGGCAACGTCTGTTTTGGTGACTTGGGACATGGAAACCTCGCTCTCCAATCTTGAATAGACCAAGCCGCTCAAGATTTCGAGGGGAATTAAAGCGCATCACGAAAAGTGTGAAACGGTTTTCGGAAACTGTGCGTGTTAGCGGAAATAGTGAGAGCGTTGATCTGACTTAATCAGATCGAAACGCGCTCGAACAAGCTTGTATTGAAGCTGCTTCACTTGATCGCGAGTAAAGGCCGCCACTGGCGGCCTCTATTGATGTTACTGTGAATTACCCATGATGATATCGAGCAATGTCGTTGATTTTCCTGGCTGCTGCGGCTGCCCGCCGCCCACGTCGCCTGGCGGCATCGGGCGGTAATTGTCATTGGCATTGGCCGGGTAAGTCGCAGCGCCGGGCTGTTCGGCGAGTGGGCGGCCCGTCTCATTCGACTGCTGGATACCGCTGCGGGCAGCGGAATCCGGAGCAGGTGGCCAGTAGCCGTCATCACCATTAGCCGCCATCGGCTGATTGCCATAGGAATCCTGCGGCATCATGCCGGGATCGTAAGGCGCATTCGGATCGATGCCGTCGCTGCCACCGGGAACGACGTTCTGGATATCGTAATGGCCGGGAAGCTCGGCAATCGGCACGCCCTTATGTGCTTCCTTCATGAAGTTTTTCCAGGCGGCGACCGGTAGGGTCGAACCGAACACGCGCTTCATGCCCTTGCCGTCATCATTGCCGAACCATACACCGGTTGTGAGGTTGGCCGTATAGCCGACAAACCACGCATCGCGGAAATTCTGGCTGGTGCCGGTCTTGCCTGCTGCGGGCCAGCCGAAGGCGGCGCGCTTTGCCGTCCCGTCTTCCACCGTGCGCCGCAGCATGGCGTTCATCATGCCGACATTGCGTTCGTCGATGACACGCGGGCCAACGCCATCTTCCTTCTGATAAAGAACCTTGCCGTCGGAATCCGTCACCTTGGTGATGAAATAGACCGGCGCGCGATAGCCGCCATTGGCAAAGGGCACATAGGCATCGGTCAGTTCCAACAGGGTCACTTCCGACGTGCCGAGTGCCAGCGAGGCATTGGCTTCGAGTTTGGACTGAACGCCAAGCCGATGGGCCGTGTCGATCACGGTCTGCGGGCCGACTTCCATCACGAGCTGCGCCGCAACGGAGTTCAGTGAATGAGAAAGGGCGGTAGCCAGCGTCACCTGTCCCATATATTTGCCGTTATCGTTGCTCGGCGTCCATTTGCCGATACGAACCGGAGCATCGTTGCGTACCGAGTCCGGTGTCCGCCCCTGTTCGAGCGCTGTCAGATAGACGAAGGGCTTGAAGGATGATGCAGGTTGGCGGTGAGCATCGGTGACACGGTCGAACTGGCTTGTGGCATAATCGACGCCGCCGACCATGGCGCGAACTGCGCCGGTACTGTCAATGGAAACGAGCGCGCCCTGACTGGCGTTCATCTTTGTACCGCTCTGGGAAATCTGGTCCTTGATCGCCTCTTCGCCTGCGCGCTGCAGGTTCAGATCGATGGTGGTCTGGACGGTGATGTCTTCCTTCGCTTCACCGATCAGCTCGGGTAGTTCCGCCACAACCTTGTCAGCAACATAGTTTTCCGAGCCCTGCCAGTAGGATGGCGCACGCGTCATCGGTTCGCTTTCGGCGATGGCCATCTGGCTGTCGTCGATCATGCCTTCCTCGCGCATGGCACCCAGCACCAGCTTGGCACGTGCAGCGGCGGCTTCCGGATCACGGGCAGGTGACAGACGAGACGGTGCCTTCAGAAGACCGGCAAGGGTTGCCGCTTCCATCAGGTTCACATCCTTGGCGGGCTTGCTGAAATAACGCCGGGAGGCCGCATCAACACCGAAAGCACCGGAACCGAGATAGACCCGGTTCAGATACATCTCAAGAATCTGGTCCTTGGTGTATTTGTGCTCAAGCCAGAGCGCGAGCATGACTTCCTGCACTTTACGCTCAAGCGTGCGGTCGGGAGAAAGAAACAGGTTCTTGGCAAGCTGCTGGGTCAGCGTTGATCCGCCCTGAACGGCGCGGCCCGAAACAACGTTGGTTACTACCGCGCGGGCAAGGCCGATGGGGTCAATGCCGAAATGCGAATAGAAGCGGCGATCCTCGATAGCGATGACGGCCTTCGGGATAAAGGGCGACATTTCATGCAAGCCCACGGCCTCGCCGCCGGTAGTCCCGCGATTGGCGATCAGGTTTCCGTTGACGTCAACGATACGCACATTCGGTGGACGATCAGGAATGGCCCAATCCGTCGTCGGCGGCATCTTGGCTGCGAAATAGACCAGCATGCCTGCAAAGGCGATACCGCCCCAGAGGCCAAGTACGAGGCACCAGTAGATCGAGCGGCGCAGAAAGCCGAAAAAGCCACGCGGCTTCTTCTTGCCACGTCGTGAAGCGCGTGGTTCCGGTTCTTCTGATTGCCTGCGTCGGCGCTGCTGTGAGCGTGCCATGCGATCCTCCTCGTCGACGCGAAAAACCTCGTCATCTTTTTTCTCTTCGCCACCGAAGGAAGGTTCGATGCGCCGGTTTTTATCGTCACGCGATGTCATGTCAGCCTGGATCCGCCCACCCGTTTGCCGGTCCAATCGTGATGTGGACCGGTCATTCTGAATAATGTCTGCGTGCTTTACGGGATTTTGTGCCGCAAAAGCAAATAAGGGCCTAATCCGGTGCAGGGTAAATGCGGCAGTTTAAAGGGACGTAAATCGTTCACACACAAAAAAGGCTCCGCGGGGGCGGAGCCTTTTCTCAGTTATAAGCCCGATTATGTGCTTATCCCAGGGCGACGAAATGCTAACGCATCATGCCCTGAAAATGCTCAATCGCCGCACAGGCTTAACCAAAACGCGATGAGCCAAACTCATCGAGTTTGGTATTAGAACTTGTAAGCAACACCGAGGCGGATATCGTTGGTCTTGAACGAACCGCGTGTCGCGGTGTTGCCAAGGTCGAAATCCTTGTTGCCGAAATCGGTATAGCGATATTCGAGGCGCAGAAGGACATTGTCGGTCGCAGCGTAGTCAACGCCGGTACCAACAGTCCAGCCGGTCAGGGTCTTGTCGTTGTTATAGTCGCTGCCGCCGACATTGAGCGAGTTCTTCACGCCGCCGAAAGCAACGCCACCGGCGATGTAGGGCATGAAGCGGTCAACGGCATAACCAGCGCGTGCGCGAACAGCGCCCGACCACTGCAGCTTCGTTTCAGCTGAAGTCTGAACAGCGTTGCTGTTCGAAATATAGTCGTGCGACTTCTTCAGGTCGTTGTAGTCGAAGTTGCCGTCAACGCCGAGAATGACATTGTTGCCCATGTCGAAGTTATAGCCAGCATAGACGCCACCGATGAAGCCGTTCGGCTTGAACTCGTTGGACTGATCCGTGGACTTGTCGTCAAGCTTGGCGCGGCCCCAGCCCCAGCCAATTTCACCACCGATATAAGCGCCGCCCCATGAGAAGGCGGGAGCTGCCATTGGGGCAGGTTCCTGCGAAACGATTGCGTCGGCTGCATAAGCACCGGTGCTGGCGACGACTGCGAGCAGGGAAGCACCAAGTAGAATTCTGAACTTCATCGAAAACTCCTATAAAATATGTTCGATATGGATTTTTAAATAGTATTTCTACGTCATGATGTATGTAGCATTATGGCAACATAAATACAGTTTAGAGATAACTTAATATACAATTTGTTATTATTCAATTTTTGCTTTAATAAAAAGCAAACTCCGAATGTTTTTCGTTCTATGTATTTTAGTTATCAATAAATTTTATCCAAGTAAATTCAGGCCTATGCCAACGAAAAAAGGCCCCGCGATGCGGAGCCTTTTCAGATATGTTTTCAACCAGAATTAGAACTTGTATGCGACGCCGAGGCGAACTTCGTTCGTCTTGAAGTCCTGATTGACATTCAGGCCGCCAAACTCAATGTCCTTATCGCCATAGTCGGTGTAGCGATATTCGAGGCGAACGATCAGGTTGTCGGTTGCGGCATAGTCAACGCCGGCGCCTGCAGTCCAGCCGGTAAGCGTCTTGCTTTCGGAGAGGCTGCCGATACCGTCAATGCTGCCGCTGTTTTTGATGTTGCCGAATGCAACACCACCGGCGAGGTAGGGCATGAAGCGATCAACCGCATAACCGACACGTGCGCGAACGGCACCGGACCAGCGAAGCTTGGTTTCGAAATCGCCAACTGCGAGGTCGCCGCTGTAGACATCGATGTCCTTGGAAACATCATTGTAGGTCACGTCGCCGTCGATACCGAGAACGATGCTGTTGCCGAGATCGAAGTTGTAACCGGCATAGATGCCGCCGAGGAAGCCATCCGGCTTGACGTTGCCAAAGCTATAGACGTCGCCGCTGAAATCGGACTTGCCCCAGCCGTAGCCGATCTGGCCACCGATGTAAGCACCGCTCCAGGTAAAGGTTGGTGCAACCACAACCGGAACTGGTTCCTGCTCGATGACAGCGTCAGCAGCCTTTGCGCCTGTAGCGGCCACAAGGGCGACAGTCGATGCAAGAAGAAGGGCCTTGAGCTTCATGATAAACCTCCTGAAGGAAAGTCTCAGAACCAATATTTGTCCCTAATATAAGCGATTGCTGTCAAAAGTCTGTAGCAAACGAGACACATCAAGGGGAATGTCGCCAGAGCGGTACACGTTAGCGTGAGCACCCTGTGAGGAGTCTTGACGTCGTCAGGCGCAATATGGCGCAGGCACACCCAAGTTATACCGGATGTAATTCCGCCGTTGTCGCGTTATAGAAAGCGACAGAACTTGCGGGGGAAACGGAAATGCATGACACGAAGGGCATGAATGGGCGGGTCGACTGGGTCGATATTGCCAAGGGTATCTGCATCATCTTCGTGGTCATGATGCATTCGACGCTGGGCGTGGAGAAAGCAGCCGGCGCCCAGGGCTGGATGCACTATGTGGTCGCCTTTGCCAAACCCTTCCGTATGCCGGATTTCTTCATGATATCAGGCTTGTTTCTCAGTCTTGTGATCGACCGGCCATGGCGGCGTTATCTTGACCGCAAGGTCGTGCATTTTCTCTATTTCTATATTCTGTGGCTGACGATCCAGTTTGCGTTCAAGGCGCCGGGCATTGCCAGCGAAGCCGGAGTTTCCGGTGTGGTGAACGCCTATCTGATGGCTTTCATCGAACCGTTCGGAACGCTCTGGTTCATCTATATCCTGCCTGTTTTCTTCATCGCGACGCGGCTTTTGAAGCACGTGCCGGTAGGCGTGACCTTTACGGCGCTGGCATTTCTCGAAATCCTGCCGATCCATACGGGTTGGATTATGGTCGACGAATTCTGCTCCCGTTTCGTCTATTTCTATGCGGGCTATGCTTTTGCTCCCGCCATCTTCCGGGCTGCGGACTGGCTTCGACAGCGCCCGCTCATCGGTGTTGCCGGACTGCTGGTCTGGGGCTTGATCGAATACAAGCTCGTCTTCATGCCAGTGCCGGAAAGCCTTGCCGCGCTGATATCGCCCGCAAGCGACCTTCTGGATGGGCGGGGCGCAATCAGCGATCTGCCGGTCGTTTCACTTCTCCTGGGTCTGGTGGGTGCGCTGGCAATCATTTCCATATCTTCGCTCCTCAGCCTGCTGTCGGCCAGAAACTGGCTGCATCGAGGCTTGAGCTGGCTCGGTGCGCATTCGATTGTCGTCTATCTGGCTTTCTTCCTGCCGATGGCCATTGCCCGCACAGCGCTGCTGAAACTCGGCATTGGCGATATCGGTACAGTCTCGCTCCTGACGACAGCCAGCGGCGTCATAGGTCCGGTCATTCTTTATGGCTGTATCCAGTGGAGCGGTTACGGACAGTTTCTGTTCCGCCGTCCCGGCTGGGCCTATATCGATCAGGCGCCGCAAAAGAAAACGGCGGCTACCGCCGCCGTTTGATCTCATCACGAATGGGCGAAAATGTCGTCCTCGGGCCAGCCCATCAGATCGAGTTCCGAGCGCGTTGGCAGGAACTTGAAGCAGGCTTCGGCCTGTTTCGCACGGCCATCGCGTTCCAGCCGCTGTTCGAGCACGGCTTTCAGACGATGCAGATAGAGCACGTCGGAAGCCGCATATTCGAGCTGCGCAGCTGACAGTGTTTCCGCTGCCCAGTCCGATGATTGCTGCTGCTTGGAAATCGAAACGTCGAGAAGCTCGTTGCAAAGCTCTTTCAGGCCATGGCGGTCCGTATAGGTACGGCTCAGCTTCGATGCGATCTTGGTGCAGAACACAGGTTGCGGCATGGTGCCGAAAGCCTGCGCCAGCACGGCCAGATCGAAGCGGCCAAAATGAAAGATCTTGGTGATCGAGCGATCCTTCAGAAGCTTGACCAGATTGGGGGCCTTCTTCTGACCGGCTTCAATCTGAATCACGTCTGCCGTGCCGTCACCGGGCGAAATTTGCACCACGCAAAGCCGGTCGCGATGCGGGTTCAGGCCCAGCGTTTCGGTGTCGATGGCGACCGCATCGACCTGATAGTTGTCGAGGTTCGGCAGATCGTTCTTGTGAAAACGGATAGTCATTCAGTTATCCTTACTTCGCGGCGATAGCCGCCATAATACGTGCCCAAGAGCGTTGTCCCTTGTGGAAGGAGTTCAGCTCGTATTTTTCATTGGGCGAATGGATGCGGTCATCTTCGAGGCCAAAGCCCACGAGCAGCGATTCCATGCCGAGGAACTTGTCGAAGTCGCCGACAATCGGGATCGAGCCGCCCATGGCGATCAACACGGCTGGCTTCGGCCATTCGTCGGAAAGCGCATTCTTGGCCTTGGAAACCAGCGGTGAATCATAAGGTAGCTGGATGGCTGGCGAACCGCCATGCGGGTGGAACTCCACCGAACAATCGGCTGGCAGACGTTCCTTGACGAATGTGCGGAAGGCTTCGCGGATTTTGACCGGGTCCTGCTTGTGGACAAGACGGAACGAAACCTTGGCGGAAGCTTCTGCTGCAATGACAGTCTTGAAGCCTTCGCCGGTATAGCCGCCGGTGATGCCGTTGACTTCAGCGGTCGGGCGCGCCCATGTCAGTTCCAGAACGCTGCGGCCCTTTTCGCCGGATGGAATGGAAAGACCGATCGGACCGAGGAAGTTTTCAGCCGTGCGGCCAAGGCTTTCCCATGACTTCAGAATCTGCGTCGGTGTTTCTTCGACGCCCTCATAGAAATCGGGAACTGTCACGCGCCCGGTTTCGTCGTGCAGGTCGGCCAGAATTTTTGTCAGGATATGGATCGGGTTTGCCGCAGCACCGCCGAAGAAGCCGGAATGGAGATCGCGATCGGCTGCCTTGATGACGATCTCCTCGCCGACGAGGCCGCGCAAGCCCACGCTGATGGCAGGTGTTTCTGCGTCCCACATGGCCGTGTCGCAGACGAGTGCCACATCGGCCTTCAGCTCTTGCTTGTTGGCGTCGAGGAACGGCTTCAGTGATGGCGAGCCGGATTCCTCTTCACCTTCAAACAGGAGTGTCACCTTGACTGGCAGATTGCCATTGATCGCCTTGTAGGCGCGGCAGGCTTCCACAAAGGTCATGAGCTGGCCCTTGTCGTCGGACGTGCCGCGACCGGTCAGGATCTTGCGGCCATTACCCACGTCCTTGATAGCCGGATCGAAAGGATCGTTTTCCCAAAGATTTAGCGGATCGACCGGCTGCACGTCATAGTGACCATAGAACAGCACGTGCGGCGCATCCGGTGTCGCGCCTTCATGATGGGCAACCACCATCGGGTGGCCGGGCGTGTCGCGCACACTGGCATCGAAACCGATTGTCTTCAAATCTTCGACGAGCCATTCCGCAGCCTTGCGGCAATCGGCCTTGTAGGCCGGGTCGGTCGAAATCGACTTGATCCGCAAAAGATCGAACAGGCGATCGAGGCTCTGATCGAGATTGGCGTCGAGGTGGCTGAGTACTTTGTCGAGCGATTGCGCAGACGATTGCTGGGACATGGAAACTTCCTGACGAGTCGTAACGTAAACTGGCGGCACACTACAACCAGCGTCGTCAGGATGAAACCCGGTTTGGAAGAAAGAAGAGCCTCGATAAAATGAATTGGCCGTTACGGTGAGGGGGTACCGCAACGGCCATGTCACTACACTCAAAGCGGCAGCCCGGAGAGGGGAATGAGGCTACCGCTAGCATCCGGCATCCAACGGGGGACGGGTCAGAAAACCGGCGACCGACGAACTGTCGATGACTGAGATTTGGCCTTTCAACTGTGGCTATTCAAGGGCACGGAAGATTACAAATCTGTAACAAACGTGTTACCGCGACGTGATGGGTTTTCTTTCACGTGGACGGATGTTTCTCCTGACACGGGAGTGGTTTTCTTTAGGCGTCATTTCCTCTAATTCTAGCTTATGAAAAAAGGCGATCATCTCTTTCTCGTTGACGGCTCGGGCTACATTTTCCGCGCCTATCATGCCCTGCCACCGCTGACCCGCAAGACGGATGGTCTGCCGGTCGGCGCCGTCTCGGGTTTCTGCAACATGCTATGGAAGCTCTTGAAAGATGCGCGCAACACCGATGTGGGCGTGGTGCCGACCCATTTTGCGGTCATCTTCGATTATTCGTCGAAGACGTTCCGCAATGAAATCTATCCTGAATACAAGGCCAATCGCACCGCGCCGCCGGAAGATCTCATTCCCCAGTTCGGCCTCATCCGTCAGGCAACGCGCGCGTTCAATCTGCCCTGCATCGAGAAGGAAGGTTTCGAGGCTGACGACCTGATCGCGACCTATGCCCGTATTGCCGAGCAGGCTGGCGGCGATGTCACCATCGTTTCGTCCGACAAAGATCTCATGCAGCTCGTGACGCCAAGCGTATCGATGTATGACAGCATGAAGGACAAGCAGATTTCGATCCCGGAAGTGATCGAGAAATGGGGCGTTTCGCCGGAAAAGATGATCGACCTGCAATCGTTGACCGGCGACAGCACCGACAATGTTCCTGGCATTCCCGGCATCGGGCCGAAGACGGCGGCGCAATTGCTGGAAGAATTCGGCGATCTCGATACGCTTCTGGCCCGCGCTTCCGAAATCAAGCAGAACAAGCGTCGCGAGAACATTCTGGCGTTTGCCGACCAGACGAAGATTTCGCGCGAGCTGGTTACACTCAAGACCGACGTGCCGCTGGATGTCGATCTGGACAGTCTGGTGCTGGAGCCGCAGAACGGCCCGAAGCTGATCGGCTTCCTGAAAGCTATGGAATTCACTTCGCTCACTCGCCGGGTGGCCGAAGCGACTGACACCGACGCATCGGCTGTCGAGCCGTGCCATGTGGAGACAGACTGGGGCGCGGACGCCCATGGTCCCGATGTCGATGTTCCCGCCAAGGCTGATAATGCTGCGTCGCAACCGACATCCGCTGTCGCTGCCTCGGATCAGGGCTACACGCCGAACGCGCTCGCAGAAAAGCGGGCGACAGAAGCAGCCGCACAGACAATCGATACGAGCGCTTATACCTGCATTCGCGATATCGCCACGCTGAAACTCTGGCTCGCAGAGGCGGTTGAAACCGGTGTTTTGGCCTTCGATACGGAAACGACGTCGCTTGATCCGATGCAGGCGGAGCTGGTTGGTTTTTCTCTGGCCTTGGCGCCGGGCAGAGCCGCTTATATTCCGCTCCAACACAAGTCTGGCGCGGGTGATCTTCTCGGCGGCGGCATGGTCGAAGGACAAATTCCGCTGGATGAGGCGCTGGCCGCTTTGAAGATCGTGCTTGAGGATGCTTCCGTTCTCAAGATCGCGCAGAACATGAAATATGACTGGCTGGTCATGCGCCGCCATGGGATCAATACAGTCTCGTTCGACGATACGATGCTGATTTCCTATGTGCTGGATGCTGGCACGGGCAGCCATGGCATGGACCCGTTGTCCGAGCGCTGGCTCGGTCATACGCCAATTCCCTATAAGGATGTGGCGGGAAGCGGCAAGAGCGCTGTCAGCTTCGACTTGGTCGATCTCGACCGTGCTACGGCTTACGCGGCAGAAGACGCCGATGTGACCTTGCGCCTGTGGCAAGTTCTGAAACCGCGTCTTGCAGCTGAAGGGCTGATGTCGGTCTATGAACGTCTGGAACGTCCGCTGGTCGATGTTTTGGCGCGCATGGAAGAACGCGGCATTGCCGTTGACCGCCAGGTACTGTCGCGTCTTTCCGGCGATCTGGCACAGGCTGCCGCTGCCTATGAAGACGAGATTTACGAACTGGCAGGTGAAAGATTCAATATCGGTTCGCCCAAGCAGCTTGGCGACATTCTGTTTGGCAAGATGAGCTTGTCGGGCGCGTCGAAGACCAAGACCGGTCAATGGTCCACGTCTGCGCAGGTGCTGGAAGACCTTGCTGCCGAAGGTCATCCGCTGCCGCGCAAGATCGTCGACTGGCGTCAGCTCACCAAGCTCAAATCCACCTATACCGATGCGCTGCCGGGGTTCATCAACCCGGAGACAAAGCGCGTTCATACGTCCTATGCGATGGCGTCCACTTCGACCGGACGTCTTTCGTCATCCGACCCGAACCTGCAAAATATTCCGGTGCGCACCGCAGAAGGCCGCAAGATCAGGACGGCCTTCATTGCCGAGCCCGGTAACAAGCTGGTTTCTGCCGATTACAGCCAGATCGAACTGCGCGTGCTGGCCCATGTGGCCGATATCGCGCAACTGAAGCAGGCCTTTTCCGACGGCATAGACATTCACGCCATGACGGCATCCGAAATGTTCGGCGTGCCGGTGGAAGGTATGCCGTCGGAAGTGCGCCGCCGTGCCAAAGCGATCAATTTCGGCATCATCTACGGCATTTCTGCATTCGGCCTTGCCAACCAGTTGTCGATTCCGCGCGAAGAAGCAGGGCAATATATCCGCACCTATTTCGAGCGCTTCCCCGGCATCAAGGATTACATGGAGGCGACCAAAGCTTTCGCGCGCGAGAATGGCTATGTCGAAACGATTTTCGGGCGTCGTGCGCATTATCCCGATATCAGGGCATCCAACCCGCAGGTTCGTGCGTTCAATGAGCGCGCGGCCATCAATGCGCCGATACAGGGTTCCGCCGCCGACATTATCCGCCGCGCCATGATCCGCATGGAAGATGCGCTGGCGGAGCAAAACCTTGCCGCGCGCATGTTGTTGCAAGTGCACGATGAACTGATCTTCGAAGTGCCTGATAATGAAGTGGAAAAGACCATACCGGTCGTTCGTCACATTATGGAAAATGCGGCGATGCCTGCCGTCTCGCTTGCGGTGCCACTGCATGTCGATGCGCGCGCAGCGCATAACTGGGATGAGGCGCATTAGAGCGCATTCCGAAAAGTGTGAAACGGTTTTCGGGCCAAATGCGCGTCAAAATGGACCAGAGCGGCGGTACGATTCAATCGGATCGAGTTGTGCTCAGAGGTTTGGCCGGTTGACCTGAGCGGTCCAACCCTATAGGGAAGCATCAATTCTGTTGCTTCGGTGGTCGTCAGGGGAGTCGTGGACAAGTGGGTTCACGACCAATGGGTATACGGCTTGAGAAGCTTTTTTCGTGAAAGTGGTTCATGTCTTTGCCCGAAACCATCGCTCCGGCTCTGTCCGGAGCATTAGCCGCTCGCGGTTATAATACACTCACCGCCGTTCAAAACGCCGTTCTGGCGCCTGAAACGCTTGATGCCGATCTTCTCGTTTCCGCACAGACCGGATCAGGCAAGACGGTCGCTTTCGGCCTCGCAATGGCCAACACCATCCTCGAAGACGAGCTGCGTTTCAGCGATGCCGGTGCGCCGCTTGCCATGATCATCGCGCCGACGCGCGAACTGGCACTTCAGGTTCGCCGCGAGCTGGAATGGCTTTATGCCGATACCGGCGCGCGCATCGCATCCTGCGTTGGCGGCATGGATATCCGCACCGAGCGTCGCGCGCTGGAACGTGGCGCTCATATCGTTGTCGGTACGCCAGGACGTCTGCGCGATCATATTACCCGTGACGCTCTCGACATGTCGGAGCTGCGTGCTGTCGTTCTCGATGAAGCCGACGAAATGCTCGACATGGGCTTTCGCGAAGATCTCGAATTCATCCTCGGCGAAGCACCGGAAGACCGCCGCACGCTGATGTTCTCGGCAACCGTGCCGAAGCAGATTGCCCAGCTTGCCAAGCGCTTCCAGAACGATGCACTTCGCCTCACCGTCCAGAGCGAAACCAGCCAGCACGCCGATATCGACTATGTCGCCATGCCGGTGCCGCCGCATGAGCGCGACCACGCGATCATCAATACGCTGCTCTATTACGATTCACAGAACTCGATCATTTTCTGCTCGACCCGCGAAGCGGTGAAGCATATGGCAAGCCGGCTCTCCAATCGCGGCTTTGCCGTGGTTGCGCTGTCGGGCGAACTGAGCCAGGCCGAACGCAACAACGCCTTGCAGGCAATGCGCGACGGTCGTGCCCGCGTCTGCGTGGCAACCGACGTTGCCGCGCGCGGCATCGATCTGCCCAATCTCGACCTTGTCATTCATGCCGATCTTCCGAACAATCCCGAGACGATGCTGCATCGTTCGGGGCGTACGGGTCGTGCCGGTCGCAAGGGCACCTGTGTGCTGGTTGTACCGTTCTCGCGTCGCCGCACTGCAGAGCGCCTCCTGCATATGGCGAAGCTCGATGCGCAGACGGTTCCGGCACCAAGCATCGCTGCTGTTCAGGCCAAGACCAATGAGCGTATTTTGAATGCGGAAGTCTTCAACCAGCCGGTTGAAGAAGAATATCAGGATCTCCTGAAGGCGCTGACCGAGCGTTATACGCCGGAACAGATTGCCGCTGCTTTCCTCAACCGCGAAGTGGCTTCCTATCCGGCAGCGGAAGAAGTTTCCGATGCACCGGTGCATCCGGTTGGTGGCAAGAAACCCAGAGATCGTTTTGAAAAAGGCGAACGTTCTGACCGTGGCGACCGCTTCGAACGCGGCGAGCGTCGTGAGCGTGGCGAGCCGGGCGAACGTTTCGACCGCAATGCACACTTTGACGGCGTTTGGTTCTCGGTTTCTGCCGGTCGCAAGCATCGCGCTGATCCGAAGTGGCTGCTGCCGCTCATCTGCAAGGCGGGCGATGTTTCCAAGCGCGATGTCGGTTCGATCAAGATTTTCGACAATGAAACCCGCTTCGAAATCACGGCTTCGAAGGCCGATGAGTTCCGCCGTTCTGTCGAAGAACGCGGCACCGGTGAAAAGGGTCTTGTGATTCGCACTGCCGTTGCAGGTGCAGGCGGTGACGCTGCTCCGCGCGAAGGCAAGGGTGGTTTCAAACCACGCGGCGACAAGTCCAAGGAAGGCGGCTTCCGGGATGGCTACAAGAGCGACGGCTATAAAGGCGACCGCTCGAAAGGCGACAAGTGGGACAAGCCACGTGATTTCTCCCGTGGAGACGACTTCAAGAAAGATGGTTTCAAAAAGGGCGGTAAAAAGCCTGAAGGCGGCGGTTACAGCAAGAAGCGTCGCGGCGAGTAAATAACCACGATAAAAGAAAAGCCCGCTAAATAGCGGGCTTTTCTTTGGGTATTATAAAACCCCGAGAAGCTTTCCGGCTTTTCGGGGTTTGTGTTTTTTAAACGTCGAGATTGGCAACGCTCAGCGCGTTTTCCTGAATGAACTCGCGCCGCGGTTCCACGTCATCGCCCATCAAGCGCGAAAAGAGTGAATCAGCATCGGTCGCATCCGTCACCTTGACCTGCAGTAGCGAACGCACATTCGGATCGAGCGTGGTTTCCCAAAGCTGTTCGGCGTTCATTTCGCCCAAGCCTTTGTAGCGCTGCAGGGTCAGGCCCTTGCGGCCCGTCGCAAAGATTGCGTCGAGCAGGCCCATCGGGCCGGAAAGTGTCTCCACCTTGTCCTTGCGGCGCAGCACAGGTGGCTCGGCAAAGACCTCTGACAGACGCGAAGCCACGCGATCGATCTGACGGGCATCGGCAGAACCGAGCAGCGCCATGTCGAGAATGGCAATGTCCTTCACGCCGCGCACCATGCGCTCGAAGCGATAGCCGCCATCTTCCGTCACATGTGCTTCCCAACCACGTTCGGTTTCTTCCGAGATCATGTCGAGACGCTTTGCAACAGTATCGGCGGAACGCTGTGCGGTTGCATTGTCCCTTGATGCATCCGGATGCAGGAGCCCTGCGATGGCAGCCTGCTCCACCACGCGACGGTCATAGCGCGTGTGAAGACCCGCCAGAAGCTGACGCATGGTGCGTGCATCTTCCACCACCGAACGCAAGTCAGTCCCGGCGCGAACTTCGCCGCTTGCCATTTCCAGCGTGGCTTCTTCAAGACCCGTCTCAATGAGGAAGTCTTCGAAGGCGGCCTCGTTCTTGATGTATTGCGAGGACTTGCCACGCGAGACCTTATAGAGCGGCGGCTGGGCGATATAGATATGGCCGCGCTCGATCAGTTCCGGCATCTGCCGGAAGAAGAAGGTCAGCAGCAATGTACGAATATGCGCGCCGTCGACGTCAGCATCGGTCATGATGATGATCTTGTGATAGCGCAGCTTGTCCGGGTTGAAACCGTGCGTTTCATCCTTGCCGATTGATGTGCCGAGCGCAGTAATCAGCGTGCCAACCTGATCGGACGAGATCATGCGGTCGAAGCGGACGCGTTCCACATTGAGGATCTTTCCGCGCAGCGGCAGGATGGCCTGGTTCTGGCGCGAACGACCGCTCTTGGCGGAACCACCTGCCGAGTCACCCTCGACGATGAAGATTTCAGACTTGGCCGGATCGCGCTCCTGACAGTCGGCAAGCTTGCCGGGCAGGGACGTTACGCTCAGATTGCTCTTGCGGGTGATGTCGCGGGCCTTGCGGGCAGCTTCACGGGCAGCGGCTGCCTGAATGACCTTTTCAACCACGACCTTGCCACCAGCCGGATGTTCTTCCAGCCATGTCGAAAGCGCTTCGTTGACGAGGCTTTCCACAACCGGGCGAACTTCCGAGGAAACCAGCTTGTCCTTGGTCTGCGACGAGAACTTCGGATCAGGAACCTTGACCGAAAGAACGGCGGTCAGGCCTTCGCGGCAGTCATCGCCGGTCAGCGTCACCTTTTCCTTTTTGGTCATGCCCGAAGCATCGGCATAGCCCGTCACCTGACGGGTCAGCGCGCCGCGGAAACCGGCCAGATGCGTGCCGCCATCGCGCTGCGGGATGTTGTTGGTGAAGCACAGCACCTTCTCGTGGTAGGAATCGTTCCACCACATGGCGACTTCAACCGTCATGCCGTCTTTTTCACTGCGGATATAAATCGGCTCTTCCAGAAGTGATTTCTTGCTCTGGTCGATATATTTCACGAACTCCACAAGCCCGCCGTCATAGTGCAACTCATGCTCGACCACGTCCGCATGGCGGCGGTCGGTGAGCTTGATGCGAACGCCGGAATTGAGGAAGGCGAGTTCGCGCAGGCGGCGCTCCAGCGTATCGAAATCGAATTCGACCATGCTGAAGGTATCGGGCGAGGGCAGGAAGCTGACTTCCGTACCCGTCTCCGCACCGGCATCACCGGTTACCACGAGCGGGGCATCGGCCACGCCATGGGTAAAGCTCATCTCATGAATCTTGCCGGCACGACGGATCTTCAGCTTCAGCCAGATCGACAGCGCGTTCACAACCGAAACGCCAACTCCGTGCAGACCACCGGAAACCTTGTAGGAATTCTGGTCGAACTTACCACCGGCGTGAAGCTGGGTCATGATGACCTCGGCCGCTGAAACGCCTTCTTCCTTATGGATGTCGGTCGGAATGCCACGACCATTATCGGTCACGGTGCAGGAGCCGTCCGGGTTGAGGGCGACGGTGACAAGCGTGGCATGTCCTGCCAGCGCTTCGTCGATCGCATTGTCCACGACCTCGTAGACCATATGATGCAGGCCGGAGCCGTCATCCGTGTCACCGATATACATGCCGGGACGCTTGCGAACAGCATCCAGGCCTTTCAGAACACGAATGGAATCCGCGCCATACTCGGCGGGGGCTTCGGAATTCATCTCGGGCATCTCGCTCATGAAAATCTTTCGAAAAACGCGCTGCGAATGCAGCTTCAAAGATATGTCGAATCACGCGACAAACATGGCTTTAATATAGGTGCTAAAGGCTTTTTTTCCAAATTTTGGCGGTAAATTTGCCGGGGATTCCGGCAGTTGGTTCATATGAGAACAGTACCAGTGCCGCTTGGCTTCTGGAACCGCCACAATTGACGCTTATATCGGGTTTGACGGGGGCGTTCTCGACCTGTTTTATGACGAAAGGAACGCTTGATGGAAATTGCGAACGTCATGAGCGAAAGACCGGTTCCATTTGTGCCGCCCGCACCGCGCCCACGCGAAAAGCCGGTGGGGCGTTTCGAGATGATGCGGGTCGTCTACAAGAACCCGCTCGAGCTTTGGGGTGAGCCTTCCTATAACGAGCGGTGGATTTCCGTCAGCTGGTTCGGCATGAAAACCATCATCGCCAATGATCCGGGGCTGATCCGCCATGTGCTGGTCGACAATGCAGCCAATTATCCCATGTCCGCCATTCGTCAGCGCGTGCTGCGCCCCTTGTTGCGCGACGGCCTGCTGACGGCTGAAGGCCAGGTGTGGAAGCGGTCGCGAAAAGCCATGGCGCCGGTTTTCACGCCGCGTCATATCGGTGGTTTTGCCGAGGCCATGCGGGACCGGTCGCTGCAGTTCGTTGAGCGATACAAGACCCCCGGTACGATGACCGATGTCGCCCATGACATGACGCTCCTGACCTATGATATTCTGGCGGAGACGCTGTTTTCCGGTGAGATCGCAGGCGATCCAAACGATTTCGCACATCAGATCGACAAGCTGTTCGAGACCATGGGGCGGGTCGATCCGTTCGACCTTCTGGGGCTGCCCGACTGGCTGCCGCGCCTCACGCGGTTGCGCGGACAGCAATCGCTGGGTTTCTTCCGCGAGCTGGTCTCAAACACCATCGCGCTGCGTAAAACGCGCATGGACAGGCAAGAAGACGTGCCGAGCGACTTCCTTACCCTGCTGTTGCGGGCCGAAGGACCAGACGGCCTGAGCCGCTCCGAGATCGAGGACAACATCATCACCTTCATTGGCGCCGGTCACGAGACAACCGCCCGAGCGCTTGGCTGGACGCTTTATCTGCTCGCCAAGGCACCGCAAGAGCGCGAACTCATCGAATTGGAAATCGACGGCTTTTTTGCAAAAGGCGGACGTGATCTGCCGCCGCAGGAATGGCTGGCATCGCTGCCTTTCACGCGTGCGGCTTTTGAAGAGGCGATGCGGCTTTATCCGCCTGCGCCGTCGATCAATCGCGAGGCGGCGACCGACGATACTTATGACGATCTGAGAATCCCGAAGGGCGCGACCGTTCTGGTCATGCCATGGGTCATTCATCGTCATCGGCTCTACTGGAGCCAGCCGGACGCCTTCATGCCTGAACGCTTCTGGCCCGAAAACCGCGACAGGCTGGACCGTTTTCAATATCTGCCATTCGGTGCTGGCCCGCGCGTCTGTATCGGCGCAAGCTTTGCCTTGCAGGAGGCTGTGATTGCACTCGCCATCCTGCTCGACGGTCGTCGTTTCGAGGTGCTGGAAACGACGAAGCCATGGCCCGTGCAGAAGCTCACTACTCAGCCGCAAGGTGGTCTACCGATGAAAGTGATGAAGCGCTGATTAGCTCTTAAGGCGTTCAGCGTGCCATTTCAGATGATCATCCATGAAGGTCGAGATGAAGAAATATGAATGGTCATAGCCTTCACGCATATTGAGCGTGAGAGGAATGCCAGCCTTCTTGCAAGCCTCTTCCAGAAGCCACGGACGCAAGCCATCATCGAGAAAACCGTCTGCGGTACCCTGATCGACCAGAAATTCCGGGAACCGATAGCCGTCTTCGATGAGCAGCGTGGCGTCATAGGCGCGCCAAGCCCGTTCTTCCGGTCCGAGATATTTTTCCAGTGCCGGTCTGGACCAGCCTGCAGTAGAAGGTTGGACGATGGGTGCAAAGGCGGATGCTGACTTGAAGCGATCCGGGTTCTTGAGCGCAATGGTCAGCGCGCCATGTCCGCCCATGGAATGGCCGGTGATCGCCTGTCGCGACATATCGAGCGGGAACTCGCGTCCCACCAGATCGGTCAATTCCTTCGTGATATAGCTATACATCTGATAGTTTTTGGCAAATGGCTCCTGCGTGGCATCGACGTAGAAACCAGCACCTTTGCCGAACTGCCAGTTGTCCGGCTCATCCGGAATGTCATCGCCGCGCGGGCTTGTATCTGGGCAAATGACGGCAATTCCCAACTTTGCGGCCATTTGCCGATATTCGCCCTTGTCCATGACATTCTGATGCGTGCAGGTAAGGCCGGAAAGATACCAGAGTACAGGCACCGGACCGTCTTTTGCTTGCGGCGGCAGGAAGACGGCAAAGGTCATGTCGCACTGGTTCGTCTCGCTTTTGTGGCGATAGACGCCTTGCGTTCCATCAAAGCACTTTGCAGTCGAAATCGTTTCCATGAAAAAATCCCAGTTTTGTTCAGCTTCCGAGCGCCACCGCGACATTGACGGAAGCGGCAACCAGCACGGTGTTGAAGAAGAAGGAGACGATGCTGTGCAGCAGCGTGACCTTGCGCATGGCTGGCGTCGTAACACTTGTGTCGGACGTTTGTGCCGTCATGCCGATGACATAGGCGAAATAGGCAAAATCCCAACCGGAAGGTTCTGGTGTACCGGGGAATTCGAAGCCGCCGCGATAACGACTGGCATGGCTGGTGTCATCGCCAGCCGGTTCACCCGGTTGCCAATATACGTGCGCATAATGCAAGGCCGTCATCATATGAATGGTGAACCAGCCGAGTGGCACAGACGCAAGTGTCATTACGAGCGAGAACGTATCGGCCTTAGTTTCACTGTTGATGAGAATGAACAGCGAGACGATTGCGACGAGAACTGTTGCAAAGGTCACCAGAAAGATGATCCAGACAGGTTCGTCAGCGCTCGCAGCGTGCTTTTTCAGGAAGCTGGCAGTGAGCTTTGGCAAGGCGGATGCCGCCAGCCCCAGATAGAGCACGAAGAAGCAGTTTGCGCCGATGACCGGGGCAAGAGGGCTTTTGAGAAGCCAGGCGACGATAAATGCTGCGACGCCGCCAAGGGCGCCAAGATAGAACGACATATGGCGGCGCAGCAAAAACATCAGGCAACCGCTTCCCTTGGTTCCAACCTCATATCAACATGCGGAATGCCGTCTTCGAGATATTCGTCGGAAATTGCCACGAAGCCGAACGAGCCGTAGAATTTCCGTAGATGGCTCTGCCCGCCAAGTTCGACCGCCATGCCCGGAAAACGATTATGAGCGAATTCGACAGCCTCTTTCATCAGGCGCTGGCCGAGCTTGTAGCCGCGATAATCCGGCGCCACGACGACGCGCCCGATTTTCACCGGCTTGCCAGCCTGTTCAGGTGGCAGAACTCGCAGCGATGCTGCAAGTTCCTCGCCGTCGAGAATGCGCAGGTGAAACGCCTCGAAATCCTTGCCGTCGATTTCCGGGTAGGGGCATTTCTGCTCCACCACGAAAACGTCCACGCGCAGCTTCAGCATCGCATAAAGCGCGCGCGGGCTCAGATTGTCGAGTTCATCCCATTGGGAAACGAGAAGCTTTTCACTCATCAGTAGACAATCACCGAACGGATGGACTTGCCTTCATGCATCAGGTCGAAGGCCGTGTTGATTTCATCGAGCGGCATGGTGTGGGTGATCAGATCGTCGATGTTGATCTTGCCTTCCATGTACCAGTCAACGATCTTCGGCACGTCGGTGCGACCGCGTGCGCCGCCGAAGGCAGTGCCTTTCCAGACGCGGCCGGTGACCAGCTGGAACGGACGTGTGGCAATTTCCTTGCCCGCTTCCGCCACGCCGATGATGATCGATTCACCCCAGCCGCGATGGCAACATTCCAGCGCCTGACGCATGACGTCGGTATTGCCGGTAGCGTCGAACGAATAATCCGCGCCGCCGTCGGTCAGGTCCTGAATGGCCTGCACCACCTTGTCATTGCCGATTTCGCGCGGGTTGACGAAGTCGGTCATGCCGAATTTCTTTGCCATTTCCACCTTGGCCGGATTGATGTCGACCCCGATGATCTTGTCGGCGCCGACCATACGGGCACCCTGAATGACATTGAGGCCAATGCCGCCAAGACCGAACACTACGACATTGGAACCCGGACGAACCTTGGCGGTATAAATCACTGCACCGATACCCGTGGTCACGCCGCAGCCGATGTAGCAGATCTTATCGAACGGCGCGTCTTCACGCACCTTGGCAACCGCGATTTCCGGCAGAACGGTAAAGTTCGAGAAGGTCGAGCAGCCCATATAATGAAACACTTCGCCGCCATCGCAGGAAAAGCGCGTGGTCTTGTCCGGCATCAGGCCCTGGCCTTGCGTGGCGCGGATCGAGGTGCAGAGGTTCGAGCGCTGCGACAGGCAGGTTTTGCACTGGCGGCATTCCGGCGTGTAAAGCGGGATCACATGATCGCCCGGCTTGACCGAGGTCACGCCTGCGCCCACTTCGCGAACAATGCCCGCGCCTTCATGGCCAAGAATCGCCGGGAATTTGCCTTCGGAATCGAGACCCGAAAGGGTGTAGGCATCTGTATGGCAAACGCCTGTCGCCATGATTTCGACCAGCACTTCGCCAGCCCGTGGACCGCCAATCTCGACTGTTTCGATGGTGAGCGGCTTTTTCGCCTCCCACGCAACGGCTGCGCGTGATTTCATGACGATGTTTCTCCCTTTCAGTCTATCTTAGAGCAACGCACTCATTTGAGGTAGGTGCGTAGAATCCGCATGATTTCGTCGATTTGTGTATCGGGATCAGCTTTGGTTTTCTGCCCAAATGTCTCGCGAAAATGGCTTTCCAGCACTTCCGCCATCAACCCGTTGGCCGCACCGCGCAGTGCTGCAATCTGCTGCAACAAAGCGGCACATTCCGTGCCAGCCTCCACCGCACGCTCCAGCGCTTCGGCCTGTCCGCGAATGCGACGCAGGCGAGTCAAGGCACGCTTCTTGTCTTCCGGTGAATGCGGCATGGAAACTCCCGATTTCAGCGAAATCTATATACTCTAGGGGAGTATGTCAATTGTTGGTTGCCAGCCGCAGATGCAGGAGTGGATAGGGGCGTCCCTGGTCGTCTGTCTCCGAACGCCCGGTTTCGACAAACCCCATATGCCGGTAGAAGCCGACACCCTGCAGGTTTTGCTCGTTCGCATCGACTGTCAGCGGACTACCGAGCGTTTTTGCATGCGCTATCATCTGTTTGCCGATGCCTTTGCCGCGCTGATCAGGTGCGATGAACAGGCTGTCGATATGATGCTCGCTCATGCCCATGAAGCCGACCGGCTTACCAGCGTCTTCAATAAGCCAGACTTCGACGTTCGGCAGATATTGCCCGGCCACCAGCTTTTCGATTTCCAGAAAATCATCGCGGCTCAGGAAGTCATGCGTAGCGAGAACGCTGGCGCGCCAGATTTCAGTCAACGCGGGCGCATCGGCCTTGTTCGATTTTCGAATATGGATCATGTGCGTTCCCTGTGTGATAAGCACGAAAGCGGAAGCCTTATCTGACGGAAATTATTTTGACGAGCCTGCCTGATCTTCCTGTGACACGAATTCTGCCTCAGCTGGATGAGGCATTGGCGCATCATGCGAGCGCAGTCCTTGTCGCGCCGCCCGGTGCGGGCAAGACGACACTGGTGCCTATTCATATGCTGAACGCGGATTGGCGCAAGGATGGCATGATCGTGCTGCTTGAACCGCGTCGTCTGGCGGCACGTGCAGCTGCTCGCCGCATGGCGCAGCTCCTGGGCGAGGAACCGGGTGAAACGGTCGGCTACCGGATGCGCCTTGAAAGCAAGGTATCAGGGAAAACCAGGATCCTCGTCGTCACCGAGGGCGTCTTTGCGCGCATGATCCTGGACGATCCAGACCTCAAGGGTGTTGGCGCAGTCCTGTTTGATGAGTTCCATGAACGCAGTCTCGATGCGGATTTTGGACTGGCGCTGGCGCTGGATGTGCAGGCAGCCTTGCGTGACGATCTAAAAATTCTTGTCATGTCGGCAACGCTTGATGGCGCTCGCGTGGCTCAACTGTTGGGTGATGCGCCGGTGATCGAAAGTGAGGGGCGCGCTTATCCCGTCGATATTCGCTATCGCGATCGCAAGGCGGATGAACGGGTCGAGGACGCGATGGTGCGTACGATCCGTGATGCGCTTGCAGATGAAACCGGCAGCATCCTCGCCTTCCTGCCGGGGCAGGGCGAGATTGAGCGCACGGCAGGCATTCTGGAAAAATTACTGCCTGCCAATATCATTCTGGCACCGCTTTACGGTGCAATGGAAGGCCGTGATCAGGATGCGGCGATCAAGCCAACACCGGCAGGCCATCGCAAGGTGGTGCTGGCGACCTCGATTGCTGAAACCTCCATCACGATTGATGGCGTGCGCGTGGTGATTGATAGCGGGCTTGCACGTCAGCCGAAATATGAACCGGCCACCGGCCTCACCCGGCTTGAAACCGTGCGGACTTCGCGTGCGAGCGCCGATCAACGTGCCGGCCGTGCGGGTCGTACCGAGCCGGGCATTGCCATTCGCCTCTGGCATCAGGGGCAGACGGCGTCGCTCCCCGCTTTTTCACCACCGGAAATTCTCGAAGCTGATTTGTCGGGCTTTGTGCTGGATGCGGCTGCGTGGGGTGTGACCGATCCGGCAACATTATCGCTGCTCGACAAACCGCCGGTACCTGCGCTCAAAGAAGCCAAGGCGCTGCTTATGCGGCTCGGTGCGCTGGATAAAGCGGGACGCCTGACTGCAGATGGCGAGGCCATGCGTTCGCTGGCCCTTCCTGCACGTCTGGCACATATGGTGGCCGAAGCCGGCAAACGGGACGAGGCGCAGAAGGCGGCTGAACTCGCTGTGTTGCTGACCGAACGCGGTCTTGGCGGCAATGAGACCGACCTCGACACCCGCATGTCGCGGTTCCGCAATGACCGTTCGGATCGTGCGCAGCGTGCAAAAGGACTGGCGAGGCGGCTTGCAGCAAATGTCCCGAACAAGGGCGAAGCGGCAGGCTCAAGCGTAGGTCGGGTGCTCATTGATGCTTATCCGGACCGCATAGCCAAGGCTCGCGGGCAGATGGGGCAGTTTCTTCTGGCCAATGGACGTGGCGGCGAGGTCGATCCCGCTATCAGCCTCAGCAGGGCGCCATGGCTGGTGGTTGCAGATATGTCTGGAAGAGCGGGCCGTGCCCGCATTCTTTCTGCCGCGGAAGTTTCGGAAACCGAAATCCGCGCAGCCCTTGGTAACAGGATCGAAAGTGAACGACAGGTCGTCTATGACGCGGAAAAGAACGCCCTGCGGGCTCGTGAGGCTGTGCGCATCGGCGCGATTGCTCTCTCTGAAAAGCCGCTCGCTGCTCCTTCAGGCGCGATTGCCGATGAAGGTGTGATCGCTGCCGTGCGTGAGCATGGGCTTGATATTCTTCCTTGGGGCAAAGAGGCTGAAATCCTACGCCGTCGTTTGGGCTGGCTCAATCGCGGGCTTGGCGATCCATGGCCGTCGATGGATAGCGACCATCTCATCGAGAGGCTGGACGATTGGCTGCTGCCCTTCCTGACGGGCGAAGCGCAACTTGACCGCATTCCGGGGCACGTGTTGAAGAACGGTCTGATGAGCCTTGTACCCTTCGATCTGCAGCGTAGTGTCGACCAGCTTGCGCCGACGCATTTCGAAGTGCCGACCGGATCGAATATTCCGATCCGCTATGACGCCGAAGAGCCGGTGATCGCAGTTCGTGTACAGGAGCTTTTCGGTCTTGGGGTGCATCCGGCCATCGCCAATGGCAAGGTGCCGCTCTTGCTGGAACTTCTTTCTCCAGCTCATCGCCCGATCCAGATCACCCGTGATCTTCCCGGCTTCTGGAAGGGATCATGGGCGGATGTGCGCGCCGACATGCGCGGACGTTACCCGAAGCATGTCTGGCCAGAAGACCCGGCCAATGCGGAAGCGACGCGTCGCGCCAAGCCACGCGGAACCTGATTCCAACCTGCGACCGGATAACGCAGTTCCGCTTGCGTTGAGACCCGACCTTGTCTCATAAGGAGCGAGTAGAGGGACTCATGCACGCAGAATTCGAGAATCGCGCTTCCAATCTTTCGCGCCGCCCACGCCTGACCACGTTGATACGTGTGCGCTGGCTGGCCATCGCCGGGCAGACCGCCGCCGTCATGTTCGTGGCGCTCTATCTGCAATTTCCTTTTGCAGTCGGTATCTGTTTTGCTCTGATCGCCTGTTCTGCATGGCTCAACCTTTATCTGGCCTTCCGTTTTCCGACCAACCACCGGCTCAATCCGGCGGCGGCAAGCCTGGTTCTGGCGTTCGACGTTCTGCAACTGGCAGGGCTTCTTTATCTCACTGGCGGGCTGCAGAATCCTTTCATCATTTTGATGATCGTGCCCGTCATTATCTCGGCGACGTCGCTTTCGGCTCGTCATACGCTGGTACTCGCCTTGCTGGTGGTTGCCTGTACGTCGGTGCTTACCATCAGGCACGAACCGCTCCCCTGGTATCCGGGCGAAACGCTGGACCTGCCGTTTCTGTTCGTCATCGGCATCTGGTGCGCCATTATTTCGGCGCTCGGATTCACTGGCGTTTACGCCTATCGTATCGCCGAGGAAGCGCGTCAGCTGGGCGATGCATTGAGCGCTGCCGAACTTATTCTCCAGCGTGAACAGCATCTGTCGGCGCTGGATGGTTTGGCTGCCGCAGCCGCCCATGAATTGGGCACACCGCTGGCAACGATTGCACTGGTGGTAAAGGAAATGCAGCGCGCCCGCACCACCGATCCGGGCCTTGCCGAAGACATCGCCTTGCTCCATTCCCAGACCCAGCGTTGCCGTGAAATTCTTCAGCGGCTGACCAGTCTTTCCTCGGAGGGCGAGGAACACATGTCGCGCCTGCCGCTCTCCTCTCTCATCGAAGAGGTGATTGCGCCGCACCGCAACTTCGGTATCACGATTGACGTGCAGAAGACGGAAGGTCCGAAACCGGAACCCGTCACCCGGCGCAATCCCGGCCTTCTCTACGGTCTCGGCAATCTGGTGGAAAATGCCGTCGATTTTGCACGTGGTACGGTCAACGTGACCTGGGGCTGGACCGACGGTAATGTGAGCGTGACCATTCAGGATGATGGCGAGGGGTTCAAACCGGAAATCCTCGACCGTATCGGCGAGCCCTATATGACGAGTCGCGACAATACGCGGAACGGCGGCGGACTCGGCCTTGGTCTGTTCATCGCCAAGACTTTGCTGGAACGCTCAGGCGCGCATATCACCTTCCGCAATCGCAACAATCCCGGACAGGGCGCGGAAGTGAAGGTGGTGTGGCCGCGTTCAGCATTCACATCAGGCTGAAGAAGGATGCAGCATGACGATTCCGCTTGAAATCCAGAGGGCGACGGAGGAGTTCGACAAGTTTCTCCATACGGCTCGGGATGAGGCAGGGCTCGCTACACGCAATCAGGCCTATACGATGGTGGAAGCTGTGCTGCTCACCTTCCGCCACCGGTTAGAGGTCGATCAAGCGATTCGCTTTGCCACGATATTGCCACCCGTTCTTCGTGCTGTTTTTGTAGCAAACTGGGATATTGGTGAAGCGAAACAGCCATTTCTGAGCCGACAGGCATTGACCCATGAAGTGCAATCTCTGCGCAAAGATCATAATTTTGCACCGGATTCAGCTATTTACGATGTTGCCAAAGCGCTGCGTGCGCATATCGATCAAGTGGAGCTCGACAGCTTTCTGGCCGGGCTATCCGCCGAGGCCCGGCAATATTGGGCCATCTGAGCAAAGGACTGCGGCTTACGCACGATTTTGCTATCAATTCCTTGTGTCCGTTTTTAAAAATATTCTGAAAATACAATGGCTTGTATTGTTCCTGCGTATGGGCGAATGCTGAAATTGCTTCAACAATTCAATGGCTATTTGACTTTTTGACGCAGGGGTATCAATAAGGAAAGAAAAATACAGGCAGGAAGCACCCGATGGACGACTTGAAGCAGGAAGACACCGAAGCCATAGGCAACGATCCGACCCTCCTTCTGGTTGATGACGACAAACCCTTTTTGCAGCGCCTTGCCCGCGCCATGGAGAGCCGGGGTTTTCAGGTGACAACTGCGGAATCGGTTGAGGAAGGCATTGCTGCCGCCAAGGCCGCCGCCCCGGCCTATGCGGTCGTGGATATGCGGCTCGGGGATGGAAACGGCCTCGACATCATAGAAGCTATTCGCTCGCGCCGTGCCGATACGCGCGCCATCGTTCTCACCGGATACGGCAATATCGCAACTGCTGTGAACGCTGTTAAGCTCGGCGCAATCGACTATCTGTCGAAGCCTGCCGATGCGGATGAGGTCTTCGCAGCATTGACCCGCCGTCCCGGCGAAAAGGTTGCGCCGCCGGAGAATCCGATGTCTGCCGACCGGGTTCGGTGGGAACATATCCAGCGCGTCTATGAAATGTGCGAACGCAATGTCTCCGAGACCGCACGCCGTCTCAACATGCATCGCCGTACATTGCAGCGCATTCTGGCCAAACGCGCGCCTCGTTAACTTGGACAGCTAAATCAATCTATTTCTGTCTCGGGTACATCGAGACCCGCAAGTTCGGCGATTGTCAGGCGGGCGGCGCCCGCCCGCGCAAAGCGCAGCATCAACGCCTTTCGGGTTGCGCCGGGCAATTTATGTTCTGGCGCATCACGCATAATTTCCGCCCCATATCCATCAGAGAGAATGAAGCCGCATTCCTGCGGAAATATTTCGCGCGGCACCGCCGGATGAGTGGCGAAGAACAGCCGGTCGCAGTAAGCGCGATATTCGGGCCATTTGTGATCTGCCTTCCAATCCTCGATCGACGATTTGATCTCCACGATCCAGATTTCACCCTTGCGGTTGACCGCCATCAGGTCGGCGCGCCTGCCGGATGCCAGCGGCAGTTCAGGCAATGTTGCAAGCCCCATTTCCAGAAAAAGACGCTGCACGCCACGCCGCACCAGCATGGCGTTGTCCGACTGTCGGCCGTCGGAAAGAGGATGGGTCTGGTTGGGAATCACGATTGGCATGGGCGCATTTTGTGCGTGGATTCAGATCGAAACAATCGGAAAACTGGGACGAGCCGTACGAAAACCGCGCTACAAAGGCAAACATGGCCAAAAAATGTCTTATTCAAGGAATTTTCAATTTACGGTTAACGCCTGGTTAACAATACTACCGCATCTTCGACAAGAATGAGCGATTCGCTTCTATCTCCGGCCCATCGTGGTCCCATTGACGGAATGAACCAATCTGGGGGAATGCATGAATTCTCGCGTCCTTAAACTGACGACGGCTCTTTTTCTGGCAGGTGCATTGGCAGGCTGCTCGACCGTAGGCGGCACTTTCTATACTGCCTCCTATTCTTCGGTCACCGACGCTGGCTATGTCGTCCCGGCCATCCCGAGCGAAAAGATCCAGGCGCAATATCGCCGCCAGATCGTCAAATATCCAACGGACGAAGCCCCCGGCACGATCATCGTCGATACGCGGGAAAAGTTCCTCTATTTCATTATGCCGGAAGGCAAGGCCATGCGTTACGGCATTGGTGTCGGTCGTGAAGGATTTGAATGGTCCGGTACGGCGCGCGTCGCCATGAAGCGGGAATGGCCGACCTGGACGCCACCTTCCGCCATGATCAAGCGTCAACCGGAACTGGCAAAATATCGCAACGGCATGGACCCCGGCCTGCGCAACCCACTCGGTGCGCGCGCTCTATATCTCTACAACAAGGGCGGCGACACGGGCTATCGTCTGCACGGAACGCCGGAATGGTGGTCCATCGGCAAGGCAATGTCTTCTGGCTGCATCCGCCTCATGAATCAGGACATCATGGATCTTTACGACCGCACCGAACAGGGTGCCAAGGTCATCGTGAAGCAGTAGGTCCAGATGATGACAGATAAGAAAAAGGCCGCTTCAAGCGGCCTTTTTCTTTACAAGTCTCAGCAAGGTCAGATCTGTTCGACCTGCTGCACTTCCGGCACGAAATGGCGCAGGAGGTTCTGAATGCCGTGCTTCAGCGTTGCAGTCGACGACGGGCAACCAGAGCATGCACCCTTCATGTTCAGGAACACGGTGCCGTTCTCGAAACCGCGGAATGTGATGTCGCCACCATCCTGTGCAACTGCCGGACGAACGCGGGTCTCGATCAGTTCCTTGATGATCTCGACGGTTTCGGCATCGGCTTCATCGAAAAATTCTTCTTCGCCATGAGCGGCGACAGCGTCTGCATTGCTGTTGCCAGCCATTGCAGGTGCGCCCGACATGAAATGTTCCATGATCGTGCCAAGAATGGCGGGCTTCAGATGCTGCCACTCGCCGTCTTCCTTGGTGACGGTGATGAAGTCATAACCGAAGAAAACACCGGTCACGCCCGGAACCGAAAAAAGCTTGGCTGCGAGCGGCGATGTGTTGCCCGCGGTGGAGGCGTCGCGGAAATCGGCGGTACCTTCCGGCATCACGACCTTGCCGGGAAGAAACTTCAGGGTCGCCGGGTTGGGCGTGGTTTCAGTCTGGATGAACATGCCAGTTGTCCCGCTTTCAGATTTTGGAACGATTCTCGTAAGCGCAGATACTCATGGACGCAAGTGCTGTCCCGATGCTGCGTGTATCAGTTGTCATCAATATAGGGTGATTAGGTCACCGCATCAATGTCATCGTCGCTCATACCTGCCGGAATGACCGTAACCGGGATCGGGAACTGGGAGCGGCTGGCCAGCGATTGCACGAGAGGGCCGGGGCCTTCCTTGCCCGAACCGGCAGCCAGAACCAGAATGGCGATGTCCTGATCTTCTTCGATGAGGCTAATCAATTCCGAGGCGGTTTCGCCCTCACGGATGTTGATTTCCGGCTCGATGCCCTGGGCTGCACGCACAGTTGCGGCGAATTTTTCCAGCGCTGCGCGAGCACGTTCCTGCGCTTCGGAGCGCATGATTTCGCCGACGCCCAGAATTTGCTGGAAATCAGAGTCATCAATCACGAAAAGCAGGATGAGAGAGCCGCCCGTATTTTTTGCACGGCGCGCGGCATATGCAACGGCGCGCCCGCATTCGGGCGTCTCATCGATGACGGCAAGAAACTTGCGGCGGTGACCGGCTTCCCGGCTAAGTCGTTTTGATACCATGGCCGCAATTTGCCATCGGGATTGACCGTCTGCAAGCTGACATTTGGTAGGTACTTGAAGATCGGATGATGATTTTCAAGTGAAGAGCGGCGGCAGCAAAAATGTTGCCGCTCGCTTGATCATTGAGAAGTTTAGTTCTGCAGCCAGCCTACGATGTCGCGAACATGGCGCATGGTCTGTTCGGCAATCACGCCAGCCCGCTCACCACCGTCGCGCAGAACGCTGTCGATGTAAGCCGGATCAGCGACCAGACGGCGCATCTCATGAGTGATCGGCGAAAGCTTTGCCACCGCGAGATCGGCAAGTGATGCCTTGAATTCGGAGAACTGGCGTCCGCCGAATTCGTTGAGCACATCTTCCTTCGATTGAGAGGAAAGTGCTGCATAGATGCCAACCAGATTATCGGCTTCCGGACGACCGGCGAGACCGTCGAGTTCGGTGGGCAGGCCGTCCGAGTCGGTCTTTGCCTTGCGGATTTTCTTGGTGATGGTCTCTTCGTCGTCGATCAGGTTGATGCGCGACAGATCGGACGGATCGGACTTCGACATCTTCTTGGTGCCGTCGCGCAGCGACATGATGCGCATGGCAGGGCCGGAGATCATCGGTTCCGTCATCGGGAAGAAGCCGGAAACCTGCTCGTCACCAACCTGCATATCCACGCCCACGCCGAGCGAAGCGATGCGATCCGAATAATCGTTGTTGAATTTCTGCGCGATGTCGCGGGTCAATTCCAGATGCTGCTTCTGGTCCTCACCCACCGGCACTGCGGTTGCGCGATAAAGCAGGATGTCGGCGGCCATCAGACTTGGATATGCGAACAGGCCGAGCGAAGCGTTTTCGCGGTCCTTGCCTGCCTTGTCCTTGAACTGGGTCATGCGGCTCATCCAGCCGATGCGCGCGATGCAGTTAAATACCCATGCCAGCTCTGCGTGCTGCATGACGCGGCTCTGGTTGAAGACGATGCTTCTCTTCGGGTCGATACCGGCAGCAAGGAAAGCCGCGGTGACTTCACGGGTCGATTGCATCAGTTCAGCCGGATCTGGCGAAATGGTCAGCGCGTGCATGTCCACGACGCAATAGATGCATTCCTGCGTTTCCTGAACCTCGACCCACCGCTTGATCGCCCCAAGGTAATTGCCGAGGTGAAGATTTCCGGTCGGTTGGACGCCGGAGAAGACAAGCGGTTTGAACGTGCTCATGGCTTTATCCTAAAAAAGTTAGCCCCGCCGGTGGAGAGCGGGGATTTTGAATGCTGGTCTTTTCGCAGAGACGCAGCCGCCTTTCAAGCTTGAATTATTGCTCGCTTTCAGGGGCTTTCTTTGCCGCGCCGCGCTTGATGTTGCGACGGATCATTCCCGTATTGGCGCCACCCAGACCGAAGGCCAAACCGAAATAGACCACCATTGCCGCAACAACGATAGCGGTGACGGTTCCCGCCCGCAGAGCAAGCGGCGCTGCGGAGGAAAGCTCGTAGGCAAAATGGCCGATGGCATAGTGGATTCCGAACGCCATGATCGCGGCAGCGATGAGGAGACGCGGAATACGGGTGAGCAGCGGAATATCGCGTCCCCAATGGCCGCGCTTCACGAGCATGGCGAACAGCAGGATAGCGTTGACCCATCCGGCAACGATTTCAGCGGTGGCGATGCCGGTCGGACCGAAATGCGGGAAAAGCGTGATGGCGAGCGAGACGTTCACCGCCACCGAAATGGCAGCGAAGATCATCGGTGTGCGGGTGTCTTCGCGGGCAAAAAAACCGGGAATGAACGCCTTGATCAGCACGAACGCGGGCAGGCCGAGGCCGTAGATGGCCAGAATATTGGAAACGACGAGCGTGGAATCCGGGCTGAACTTGCCGCGTTCGAACAGAAGCCGGACGATAGGTTCCGACATGACCAGAAGAGCGGCAGCGGCTGGCAACGTCAGAAACAAGGTGAACTCAACCGAGCGGTTCTGAAGGTTCGACGCTTCTTTCATGTGCCCGCCACGCAGCGCGCGTGACAGTTCCGGGAGAAGCACGGTTGCGACGGCGATGCCGACGACGCCGAGCGGAAGCTGATAGATGCGGTCCGCATAGACGAGCGACGATACCGCGCCTTCCATGCCGGATGCGATATTGGTGTTGATGAGCAGGTTGATCTGCGTGATGCCGCCGGTGATCGCTGCGGGCAGTGCCAGCACGAGAAGCCGTTTGACGTTCGAGGTCAGACGTGGACGGCGGAAGCCGATCTTGATACCTGCATTGCGCACGGCGATCCACACAATGGCAAGCTGGACCAGACCTGCAGCCATCACGCCCCACGAAAGGCCATAGCCGACCGAAAGCGCGTCATAGCCACGCCACCACGCGAAAGCCAGAACCCCGATCAGGATGATGTTGAGGAATACCGGCGCAATGGCCGCTGCAAAATAGCGATGCAGCGAATTCAGCATCCCGCCCATCATCGCCGCCAGCGACATACAGGCGAGATAGGGGAACATGATAACGGCGAGACGCACCGTATTGTCGAACTTCACCGGATCGTCGGTGAAACCCGGTGCAATTATCGTCCGTACGATGAAGGGCATCGAAAGTTCCATCACGATGGTCAGGAACAGAAGCACCGTGAAGAGAACGCCGAACACTTCTTCGGAAAAACGGCGCGCGCCGTCCATGCCGTTCTTTTCGATTTCCTTGGCAAAAAGCGGCACGAAGGCTGAATTGAACGCGCCTTCGGCAAAGAGCCGGCGGAAGGTGTTCGGGAAACGGAAAGCGGCATTGAAGGCGTCGGCTACCGGACCGGTGCCGAGCGCTGCCGCCATGAACATCTCGCGCGTGAAGCCGAAAATGCGGCTCATCAGCGTTCCGGACGCGACCGTGGCGAACTTTTTGACCAAACTCATTTACTGAAAAACCTATGCTGCGGCCTGAGATGAGCGGCCGTTTGTCTTGCTGCCATTTTCGCCGCTGAGAACACCAAGCAGCTTGCGCCTGATAGTGCCCTGACGGGTGGCGTTTGAAATCTTGTGGCCCACAAGGTCAGTCACATAAAAACTGTCGATCACTTTCTCGCCGAAGGTGGTGATATGAGCCGATGCAATATCCAGCGAAAGGTCGGAAATAAGGCCAGTCAGTTCTGAAAGCAAACCGGGCCGGTCCAGACCTTCCACTTCAATGACGGTAAACTTGTTCGAAAGCGTGTTGTTGATCTCGACTCGCGGTTCCACCTTGAACGCCTTGGCGGCCCTCTTCGGCTTGGTGCGCTTGGCCAGCACGTCCGGCAGATGGGCCTTGCCGGACAAAACATCCTCAATGACCTTGCCGACGCGTTCGGCACGGCGGCGCTCGTCGTCATCAGTGTCGAACTCGCGGCTGATGAGAATGGTATCCAGTGCGCGCCCGTCGCCAGTGGTGAAAATCTGCGCGTCGACAATGTTGGCGCCAGCTGCTGCGCAGGCACCGGTGATGATCGACAACAGGCGCGGATGGTCAGGCGCCAGTACCGTGATTTCCGTAACCGCCTCGAAAGTATGCGGCTTGGCCATGGTGGCCAGCGCCCGCTCGTTGCGGTCGGCTTCGCGAATGAAATGGGCGTGCCGGACCTGATCCTCGAGGCTGACAGTCAGGAAATAGTTGGTGTAATGAAGCGCCAGGTATGCATCGCGCTTGTCCTTCGGCCAATCAGAGAGCCGGTCCGCCAGCGCCTCTCGCGCCTGATGGTCGCGGTCGGCACGGGACAATTCCGAAAAGCCACCGGTCAGGACCAGTTCGGTTTCGTAGAAGAGCGTACGCAGAAGCTGGCCCTTCCAGCCATTCCACACGCCGGGACCAACCGCCTTGATATCGCAGACGGTCAGGATCAGGAGGAGCTTCAACCGCTCCATGGTCTGCACGGTGTCGGCGAAGTCGATGATGGTCTTGCGATCGTTGAGATCACGTGACTGCGCGACCATGCTCATGGTCAGATGTTCGCGCACAAGCCATTCAACGGTTTCTGTTTCGGTAGGGGTAAGACCCAGCCGTGGTCCCAGCCTGCGGGCGATGCGTGCACCAGCAACGGAATGATCTTCCGGGCGCCCCTTGGCGATGTCGTGCAAGAGCAGCGCCACATAAAGCAGGTTGCGGTCGCGCTTGACTGTCGTGATGAGGTGGTTTGAAAGCGGATGTTCGTTTTCAAGCTCACCATGCTCGATTTCCGACAGCACGGCGATGCAGCGTAGCAGATGCTCGTCCACCGTATAATGGTGGTACATGTTGAACTGCATCATGGCGACAATCTTGCCGAAGTCAGGAATGAATTTTCCAAGCACGCCGGATTCGTTCATACGGCGCAGGATGAGTTCGGGGTTGCGCGGCGAGGTCAGGATTTCAAGGAAAAGCTTGTTCGCTTCGGGATTTTCACGCAGATCGGAATTGATGAGTTTCAGTGAGCGGGTGAGGCTCTGCATTGCTTCGGGGTGAAATTCCAGCCCGTGTTTGTCGGCCAGATGGAAGAGGCGGATGATATTGACCGGGTCTTCCTTGAAAACCTCTGGCCGTGCGATGTTGATGCGGTGATTTTCCGAAACGAAGTCGCCGTCGGCGGAAAGCTTGCGCTTGCGTCGCGAGAACGTAAGGAAAATGCGGTTGAAGCCCGGTACATGCTTGGCCTGCTGCTCCTCCAGCGCTGCGCTGATGATGCGGGTGAGATCGCCCACGTCCTTGGCCACGAGGAAGTAATGCTTCATGAAACGTTCGACATAGTTCTGGCCGGGATGCGCCGTATAGCCAAGGCGTTGGGCGATTTCCGGCTGGATGTCGAAGGAAAGGCGTTCTTCTGCCTTCAACGTCGCGAAATGCATGTGGCACCGCACCGCCCAAAGAAAATCTTCCGCCTTGTTGAACAGCTTCAGCTCGGCTCGTGACAGAACGCCGAGCTTGACCAGCTCTTCTTTCGTTTTGACACGGTAAAAATATTTGGTGATCCAGAACAGCGTATGCAGGTCGCGCTGGCCGCCCTTGCCTTCCTTGACGTTCGGCTCAACCAGATAGCGGGTTTCACCTGCCTTGCGGTGGCGCTGGTCGCGCTCGGCAAGCTTGGCCTGGATGAATTCCGGGCCGGTATCCTTGACGATTTCCTCGTCGAAGCGGGTAACAAGCGTTTTGAAGAGCTCGCGATTGCCGGTGAGAAACCGCGCATCGAGAATTGCCGTGCGGATCGTCATGTCTTCGCGCGAAAGCCGGATGCACTCATCGATGTTGCGCGTGGAATGGCCGACTTTCAGTCCCATGTCCCACAGCATGTAGAGCATGTATTCGACAACCTGCTCGCCCCAGGGGGTCTGCTTGTAGGGCAGCAGAAACAGAAGATCGATATCTGACCCCGGCGCCAGCCCGCCGCGCCCGTAACCGCCGACCGCGACGATAGCCATGTTCTCGGCCTTCGACGGGTTGATCATCGGATAGGCTTTGGTAGTGGCGAATTCGAACAGCGCCTCGATCAGCGTATCCATGAGAAAGGACAGACGTTTGGCGCAGAGCGTGCCGCCACCATCCTTCATCAGCATGCCTTCGGCATTGGCGCGACCGCGCACCAAAGCGTCCTTCAGAGCCTGAAGCACCACTTTTCGCACGGTAGGACTGGTGTAGTTTTCGTCCGTGGAATCCGCCAGTTCGTTGAGCTTGCGGCGTAGCGTCTCGGGATTGACGATCTCTTCCAGCTTAAGGTCGTGTGCGCTCATGCGGCATGTAGATCCGGTTTGCGGAGAAAAGGATAGTGGACGATGGCTATCCTATAGCCGCTTTTATGGATGATGAATATCCAAAAGCAAAGGCCGGGAAAACCCGGCCTTTGTATTACTCTTCGCTGATCTTTCAGTTCGTCGCGTTATAGGCGGTAATTGCCGCCATATTGACGATGTCGGAATCCTTCGCTCCGATGGTGACGATCTGCGCTGGCTTGTCGAGGCCGACGAGCAACGGGCCGATAATCGTTGCGCCACCCAGTTCCTGCAGCATGTCGGCGGCAATCGAGGCCGAATGATTGTCCGGTGTGACGATCACATTGGCCGGGCCCGACAGGCGGATGAACGGATATTGTTCCATCAGCTTCGGGTTCAGCGCCACATCGGCACTCATTTCGCCGTCGAATTCGAAATCGACATGACGCGTTGCGAGAATGCGGACGGCTTCCTGAATGCGCGCGGAGCGTTCACCGCCCATATGGCCGAAAGTCGAGAAGGCGGTCAGTGCAACACGTGGTACATAACCCATGCGGCGCGCCATGCCCGCAGCTTCAACCGCAATATCGGCAAGCTCCGCTGCGGTCGGCATTTCATGAACGGCGGTATCGGCGATGAACACCGTGCGTCCACGGCAAAGTGCGATGGAGACGCCAACCATGCGGTGGCCGGGCTTGGAATCGATCACGCGGCGCACGTCGTCCAGACCCGTCGCGTAATTGCGGGTCACGCCCGTTACCATACCGTCGGCATCGCCGAGCGCCACCATACAGGCCGCAAAATGATTGCGGTCATTGTTGATGAGGCGGTGGCAATCGCGCGTCAGATACCCCTTGCGCTGCAGTTTCTCGTAGAGATAGTCGGCATAGGCCGCATTGCGGCTCGAAAGGCGCGCATTGATGATTTCGATGCCGGGACGGTCGAGATCGAGACCAGCAGCTTTGGCTGTATCCCTCACCCGTTCCTCGCGGCCAACCAGAATAGCGGTACCGAGACCCTGATTGACGTAGGAAACGGCGGCACGCATCACCTGTTCTTCTTCACCTTCGGCAAAGACGATGCGCTTCGGCTGACGACGCACGCGCTCATAGATGCCGCGCAGCGTCGAGGCAATCGGATCGCGACGTGCCGACAGTTCGCGCTTGTAGCCTTCGATGTCGGCAATGGCACGCCCGGCAACGCCGGTTTCCATCGCTGCCTTGGCGACGGCAGCCGAGACGGATGCAAGCAGACGCGGATCAAACGGCACCGGAATGATGTAACTTGAGCCGAAGCGCGGACGGCTGCCCTGATAGGCGGCAACCACATCGTCCGGCACGTCCTCGCGGGCAAGTTCGGCCAATGCATTGACGGCTGCGATTTTCATCGCATCGTTGATGGTGGTTGCACGTACGTCGAGTGCGCCACGGAAGATGTAAGGAAAACCAAGGACATTGTTGACCTGGTTCGGATAATCCGAACGACCGGTGGCAACGATGGCATCGTCGCGGATGCGCGCCACTTCTTCGGGCGTTACTTCCGGGTCAGGATTGGCCATCGCGAAGATGATCGGGTTCGGCGCCATGGAACGGACCATGTCTTCCGTGAACGCGCCTTTGGCCGAAAGGCCGAACACGACATCCGCGCCGTTCATGGCATCTGCGAGGGACCGCTGGTCGGTCTTCACCGCATGGGCGGATTTCCACTGGTTCATGCCCTCTTCACGGCCCTGATAGACGACGCCCTTGGTGTCGCACAGGATGACGTTTTCCGAGGCAAAGCCCATCGCCTTGATAAGCTCGATACAGGCAATACCCGCCGAGCCCGCGCCATTGCAGACGAGCTTCGTCGTCTTCATGTCACGGCCGGTCAGATGCAGCGCATTGATGAGGCCGGCAGCGGCGATGATAGCCGTTCCATGCTGGTCGTCATGGAAAACCGGAATGTCCATCAGTTCGCGCAGGCGCTGCTCGATGATGAAGCAGTCGGGCGCCTTGATATCTTCCAGATTGATGCCGCCGAACGACGGTCCGAGATAGCGCACCGCATTGATGAAGGCATCGATATCGGTCGTATCGACCTCAAGATCGATGGAATCGACATCGGCGAAGCGCTTGAACAGCACAGCCTTGCCTTCCATCACCGGCTTGGATGCGAGCGCACCCAGATTGCCGAGCCCGAGAATGGCGGTGCCGTTCGAAATGACAGCGACGAGATTGCCCTTGGCCGTATAGTCATAGGCGCGGGCGGCGTCTTCAGCGATTGCCTTCACCGGCACGGCAACGCCCGGAGAATAGGCGAGCGACAGATCGCGCTGCGTGGTCATGGGCTTGGTGGGATTGATCTCCAGCTTGCCCGGGCGACCCTGCGCGTGAAAGTCTAGCGCTTCCTTCTCACTGGCTGTGGGTGCGCGTTCTGATGTGTTGCCCTTCGGCGTCGAGGCTGGCATGTTCCCTCCGGTTTCATCTGCGGGAGAACCTCGATAGCGCCAGTCACGCATCGTGTAAACAGTGCTTCGAGGAATAGATATTCATCCAAAAACGATGGAATACGAAATTTTATAACTTTAGCCTCGCCGGCTAAGCAATAAATGAAGGTTTTTAGATGGAAACGACGGCTAACGAACACGGCTCGGAAGCGGAAGAAAACACCGCCGAGGCAGCGCCCGTTCGCCTGACGCCCATGATGGAACAATATATTGAGATCAAGGCGGCGAATGTCGATTCGTTGCTCTTCTATCGCATGGGCGATTTTTACGAGCTGTTCTTCGATGATGCAGTGGAAGCCTCTGCGGCACTCGGCATCACGCTCACCAAGCGCGGCAAGCATCTGGGCGAGGATATTCCCATGTGCGGCGTGCCGGTCCATGCCGCCGACGATTATCTGCAGAAGCTGATCGCCAAGGGCTATCGCGTCGCGGTTTGCGAACAGGTGGAAGACCCGGCAGAGGCGAAGAAGCGCGGCTCCAAATCGGTGGTGAAGCGCGATGTGATCCGTCTCGTCACACCGGGCACGCTGACCGAAGAAAAGCTGCTGGATCCGTCCGAAGCCAATTTCCTGATGGCGATGGGGCGTACGCGCGGCGATGGTGCGCTGGCGCTCGCCTGGATCGACATTTCAACCGGAACTTTCCGTGTGGCGGAAACCACGCCGGACCGGCTTTTCGCCGATGTGATGCGGGTCGACCCGCGCGAACTGGTCGTGGCTGACAGCGCCTTCCATGATGAGGAGCTACGCCCGGTCTTCGATCTGGTCGGCAAGGCGGTAACGCCACAACCGGCGACCCTCTTTGACAGCGCGGCTGCGGAAGCGCGCATCCAACGCTATTTCAACGTCGCGACATTGGATGGTTTCGGCCAGTTCAGCCGTCCTGAACTTTCAGCTATTTCCGGGGCAATCGCCTATATCGAGAAGACGCAGATTTCCGAGCGCCCACCCTTGATGCGGCCCGAACGCGAACATGAGGGCGGCACGCTTTTTATCGACCCGGCCACACGCGCCAGTCTTGAACTTGCCCGCACCATGTCTGGCAATCGCGATGGCAGTTTGCTGAAGGCGGTTGATCGCACGGTGACGGGCGGCGGTGCACGACTCCTTGCCGAACGCCTGACTGCACCGCTGACCAATCCGAAGGAAATCGCGCTGCGGCTCGATTCCGTTTCCTGGTTCCTGAGCGAGCAGTCGCTCTGTGAAGCCATGCGTGCAGAACTGAGGGGCGTGCCGGATATGCCGCGCGGTCTTTCGCGCCTTGCCGTCGGGCGCGGTGGCCCGCGTGATCTGGGTAGCCTTGCCCGAGGCTTCGAGGCTGCGCATGTCATTGCGAGCCTGCTGGAAAGCGCTTTGCTGCCCGACGAACTGGCACATGCCCGCGATGCCGTCAGTGCCATGCCCGCCATCTTTACCGCCCATCTCGACCGGGCCTTGGCTGACGAATTGCCGCTTCTGAAACGCGATGGCGGTTTTGTGCGCGGAGGCTATAATTCCGAACTCGATGAAATGCGGGCTTTGCGTGATCAGTCACGCCGGGTGATCGCCGGTCTGCAGGCAAATTATATCGAAGAAACCGGTATCAAGTCGCTGAAGATCAAGCATAACAATGTGCTTGGCTATTTTATCGAGGTGACGGCCAACAATGCCGGGGCGATGACGGATACGGATGAAGCTAAGAGCCGTTTCATCCATCGCCAGACCATGGCCAATGCCATGCGCTTTACCACGACCGAACTGGCGGAACTGGAAAGCAAGATCGCCAATGCTGCCGACCGCGCATTGTCAATCGAGCTTGCCGTGTTCGAGGAATTGACGGCGGAAGCGGTCTCCCATGCTGATAGCATCCGTGCCGCCGCATCGGCGCTTGCTGTTTTCGACGTCTCGGCAGCGCTTGCTGTGCTGGCGGAAGAGCAGGGTTATTGCCGTCCGCAAGTCGATGACAGCCTGTCCTTCAACATTATCGCGGGTCGTCATCCGGTCGTAGAGCAGGCCCTCCGGCGTCAAGCGGCCAATCCGTTCGTCGCCAATGATTGCGATCTCTCGCCGCAAGCAGACGGCGGCAATGGCGCGATCTGGCTTCTGACCGGCCCGAACATGGGCGGTAAGTCAACCTTCCTGCGCCAGAATGCGCTGATTGCGATCATGGCACAGATGGGCTCCTTCGTGCCTGCGGGTTCTGCACAAATCGGTGTCGTGGACAGGCTGTTCAGTCGTGTCGGTGCTTCCGACGATCTGGCACGCGGGCGTTCAACCTTTATGGTTGAAATGGTGGAAACGGCTGCGATCCTCAATCAGGCAGGCGAACGCTCGCTGGTGATCCTCGATGAGATCGGGCGCGGTACAGCCACTTTCGACGGATTGTCCATTGCCTGGGCAGCGGTTGAATATCTGCATGAAAAGAACCGTTGCCGGGCTTTGTTTGCCACGCATTTCCATGAAATGACCGCACTTTCAGAAAAGCTTGAGCGGCTTTCCAACGTCACTATGCGGGTCAAGGAATGGGACAATGATGTCGTCTTCCTGCATGAGGTGGCGAAAGGGGCAGCTGACCGTTCCTATGGCGTGCAGGTGGCGCGTCTGGCGGGGCTGCCCGAAGCGGTCGTCAATCGCGCGCGCGATGTGCTGCACCAGCTTGAAGCGGGCGAAACCTCGGGCAAGGCGGACAAGCTGATCGATGATCTGCCGCTGTTCTCTGTCGTCTTGCAGCAGGAAAAGCCGAAGCAGCAGGTTCAGGGCAAAGATAGTGAACTGACCAAGGCTGTCTCTGCAATCAGTCCAGACGAACTGACTCCGCGAGAAGCGCTGGACCTGATCTACAAATTAAAGGAACTGGCAGGCAGGGCGTGAAACTAAAAAGGCGAAACAGATGTTTCGCCTTTTTGCTTAAACAAAACGGTTCGCTTCCGCGCCGTAATAGGTGATGTAGCGGCTGGAAATGCGCTCAATCGGCAGGATGATGAAGACATCGGTTGTGCCGAATGCCTCGTCGATCACTGCGCCGTCGCCGATCATTGCGCCGAGACGCAGATAACCCTTGACCAGTGGCGGCATTGAGAACAGCGCAACCTTGTTGTTGATCGCTTCCTTCGGCATCAGGTCCATGGCCTGATAGCGATTGGGCAGGGCACGAACGTCCCAGTCATCGGTGGCACGGCAGTTGTGATGGAGGAACGACAGGCCGAGCGCATGCGCTGCAGGCACAGCGCCGTGGAATGAAGCGCAGCCGAACATCACATCGATGGAATGGCGGCGGCAATAGGCCCAGGCACCTTGCCAAAGAAGCTCGACAGTGCGCTTGGAGCGGTATTCCGCCTTCACGCAGGAGCGTCCCAGTTCAAGCAGGCGGAGGTTCGGGCGTGAAAGGGCCAGACGCTGCACGTCATATTCATCGGCAGAATAAAAGCCGAGCGCCTGTTCCGCCTGATCGCTACGCATCAGACGATAGGTGCCTACAATCTGCTGATGCTCCGGCACGGGCAGGGCGGTGTCGTAAACGAGCAGATGATCGCAAATAGCGTCGAAACGGTCAGCGTCTCGAAGCTCCACGGCTTCGATGCTTTCCCTGCGTGCGCCCATTTCGTCGAAGAAGACGCGGAAACGCAATTCCTGCGCGGCTTCTACCGCCTCGCGTGAATTTGCAAGCCGTACTTCCAGCGATCCGATGCGTCCCAGAACGATGGGATCGCCGTTGGACGCGAACAGCGCCTGTTGTGCTTCTAAGCCTGACATGACCGTATCATCAATGATTTGCTGGTCCATTCCAAGCAGTACTGTCATGATGATGGCTCCTGATTTGTCTATTCACGTATTCCTGAACGGCTTTCCCACTGATATTTCAGCAAGAACAAACCACTCTTATCCTCGTTCGGTCTGATTACTTGGACAGGACGTCCAGTTCGACCGAAGCAGTACAGATTCAGTGCTACGCGACGATGACAGAAGCATGTCACCAATGTGTCAATTCGGATGGCTGGACCTTATCCTCTTCAAAAAGCTTTTAATTTTAAGAGATCAAATTATGCGAAAGGCAGAAACTGTTCAACCCGGCGGGTTAGCGGGCAGCCCGTTCGCGCCGCCAGCCGAGGAATTCCTCCAGAATTATGAGACCTGCACCGATTGTAATGAAGGTGTCGGCGAGGTTGAAAACTGCAAATGACCAGGTTGGCAGGTGAAACAGAATATAATCCACGACGTAACCGTGCATCACGCGGTCGATAAGATTGCCGATGGCGCCGCCGACGACAAGTGCAAAACCGTAACGTGCGAAGATGCGGTCCGGCGCGTTGGTCCACCACAGATAAAGTACGAACAAGATAACTGCTGCGGTGATTGCGACCAGTCCCCAATCATGCAGCCATGCCAGCATGGAAAAGGCGATGCCCTCATTGTGCGTACGAAACAAGGCAAGGAACGGTAGCAGGTCGATCTGCTGGCCGTAGCCCATCCGTGTTTCCACCAGGTGTTTGACGCCCTGATCGATCAGTATGGTGAGGACAACGACGAACAGTGAGGACCAGACTGCGTGTCGCTTCATCCGGAAACCCTTTCATCGAGCGTGAGTGCGTCGCGACGAATTTCGTAGAGCATGACGCCGGTGGCAATTGCAAGATTGAGGGAATCTGCACGGCCTGCCTGCGGAATGCGTGCGAGCTTGTCGCAAGTATCGGCCAGACTGTCCGGCAGGCCCTGCTGTTCGTTGCCCATCATCAGCACGACCGGCTTGTTGGCATAGGGAATGGTGCGATAGTCGACCGCACCTTTCAGATGGGTGCCGACGACAAGGCCGGAAATGCCCTTGCGCCAGTTGAGGAAGTCGGCTTCCGTCACTTTATAGAGCGGCATGGAAAAGACCGAGCCCATCGTGGCGCGCACGGTTTCCAGCGAATAGGGGTCGGTGGTGTCGCCGATCAAAATGATGCCCTTGGCGCCGACCGCATCGGCGGTACGGATGACAGTGCCCAGATTGCCGGGATCGCGCACGCGGTCGAGCGCGATATAAACATCGTTGTTCTTCGGCTTGAGGTTTGCGAGCGGGCGATATTGCTGTTCGAAAACACCAACCACCATTTGCGGGTTGTCGCGGCGGGTAATAGCAGCCATGATCTTTTCGGTCACTTCCAGCACCAAACCGCCCTTGGCGAAGGTGCGGGCGGCAACCTGCTCGACCATCTTGTTGCCCTTGCCGGACTTGGCGAAGACCAGCGTCTTGATGCGCCAGTCCTGTTCCAGCGCGTCGATGACAAGCTTCAGCCCTTCGGCCAGAAAAACGCCCTGCTGGTCGCGGAATTTTTTCAGCGCCAGCGAGCGGAGATCTTTCACGATAGGGTTGGTGAGGCTGGTGACTTCCTTCACCTGACCTACCTTGGAATATTCGGCACGAGAGCCGCCTTTGGAAAAATCGTCGTCACGGCTCATTTTGCTACCCAGCGGCTGAACATGGATGTGGAAAGCGCGCGTCCTCCCGACTGATCGGCGGAACGTTCGCGCAGAATAAGTTCGCCCGATTCGACCGTACCACCAAGACCGGTGAAACGGTCGCGCATCAGTTCGTGAATGGCGAAGAAGGATGCGCGGATCGAATAGGCAGTCAGGATGACGGCGAGCGGTTTTGGCGTCAGGATGGACCGGCATGTATCGACCATTGCGGGCAGATGCTCGAACAACTGCCAAACCTCGCCGCTCGGCCCGCGCCCATAGGCAGGCGGATCAAGCAGGATGATGTCATAGAAACTGCCGCGCCGTTCCTCACGCTGAACGAATTTCATCGCGTCTTCACAGATCCATCGGATTGGCTTGTCCGAAAGCCCGGCCATTTCCTGATTTTCACGCGCCCAGAGAATGGCCTTCTTGGAGGCATCCACATGGGTCACTTCCGCACCTGCACGTGCCGCTACCAGCGAGGCGACGCCCGTATAGCCGAAAAGATTGAGCACCTTAACGCTGCGTCCGGACTTTACCCCATCTCGGATAAGCCCATCCATATAGGACCAATGCGCGGCCTGCTCTGGGAACACGCCAACATGGCGGAACGAGGTGAAACGGCCATGAAAGGAAATGCCATCGTGCTGCATTGGCCATGTTTCGCCGAGCGGCACTTTCGGAAAGGCCCAGCGTCCCATGCCTTCCTCGTCGGTGTTGCCGGTGAAGACGGCATCGGCCTGGTCCCATTCCTTCTGCGGCAGGCTCGGCAACCAGATTGCCTGACCTTCCGGGCGGACGATCCGATAGGGACCATATTGCTCGAGCTTCAACCCGTTGCCGCTGTCGAGAAGCGCATAATCGGGCGAGGGTTCCGTTTCGAGGATGAGTGGCAGTTGTTCTCCCGGGCGTGCACCGGCATAAGGCTTGATTTCGCGAAGCGGAGTAGCGGGCTTGTCGTCTACGGGCTTGGGTGCGGCCTTGGCGAATTGGGGGCGCGGCTTTTTGAAAGACGAGCCTTTATTGTCAGACTTGCCATCAGATCGGCCTTCAAATTTGCTTTCTGAACGCGGCGCATCATGTCTTGCGCGCTCGAAACCACGGTCCTGTTTGCCGCCCGACGGCTTTTTGCCTTTTCCCTTTGGCGCTTTCACCCGAAACTCCAATCATCATGATTGGGGTCTAGGTAGGATAAACAGGGCCGGTGTGAAAGGGGAAAACGACGTTCAATCGCGCTTCGACCATGAAAACCCGGAAGTTTTGCCTCCGGGTTTGAGAATAGCAGGTGTTTCAGGAGTTCACGACCGGCATATTGCGCTTTTCGGCGGCGGTGCTCCGTTCAAGCAGGCGCGCAGCTTCCTGCTTGTACATGCGCTCCTTGCGGCGGTGCTTGCCTTGTGTGAGCCACGTCACCAGTGAGCCGATGACAACGCCGAGAAGAAGCGCGCCGAACAGCCACAGAAACAGAGGCGCATTATAGGACAGAGCGGGATTGCCCGGATTGAACGGATCGATCGTAAACTGCACCGATGCGCGATTGGCAACCGACAACGCAATCAGAGCCACTGCAAGCGGCACGAGAACGATGATGGCGATGATGCGTTTTGCCGCCATGATGTCTATCAGACTGCGCCGTTGAGACGGTCGCGCAGTTCCTTGCCGGTCTTGAAGAAGGGAACCCACTTTTCTTCCACGTCCACCGTTTCGCCGGTGCGCGGATTGCGACCGCTGCGAGCAGGGCGGTTCTTCACCGAAAAGGCGCCGAAGCCGCGCAGCTCAACACGATTGCCTTCGGCAAGGGCGTTTGTGATCTCGTCGAATACCGCGCCCACGATGTTTTCGACATCGCGCTGAAAGAGATGCGGATTACGGCTGGCGATAATCTGAACGAGTTCCGATTTGATCACGGCTTTAAACCCCTGTTCTTCTGTTTGTTTCATCCGGTATCTACCGGATATTGTGTAAGTTTACCTAGCTGGCGTCAATTCGCTTCAGGCGTACCGTCAACGTGCCAAACCGAGAGAAGTCCGTCAAGAAAGATGCGTTCCTTGGCGATCTGCTTCAACATGCCGTCTGCTTCCTGCGGCACGCCAAGAAGGCGTGCACCGGCATGAATGATAAGATCGCGCAGCGAGAAACCCGTTTCACTGCTGACCGGCTTCCATTCCAGACGCGGCAAATCTTTGGAAAGCCCCTTGCTCGCAAGCCAGGCGACCGCTTCCTCTTCACCGCCCAATCCGTCGATCAATTTTTTATCGAGTGCCTGTCGCCCTGTAAAAACTGCGCCATTGGCGAGGGCCAGCGCCTGTTCATGTGTGAACGAACGGCGTTTTTCGACAATGTCCACGAACCACGCATAGGAATCCATGATCATATTGCGGATCATGCCCTTGGCTTCTTCGCTGGCCGGGCTGAAATAATTGGGTTCCGCCTTGAGTGGCGAGGATTTGATGGTTTCGACCTTCACACCGATCGTATCGAGAAGCTTTGAAACATCTGGATACTGGAACAGGACACCAATCGAGCCGACGATGGATGTCTGTCGTGCCACGATGTGGTCCGAAGCGCTGGCAATCATGTAACCGGCGGAAGCTGCAAGGGTTCCTACCTGCGTGACGACCGGCTTTTTCTCGGCAATCTTGCGCACGGCTTCGAAAATCGCTTCGCCGCCCACCGTCGTTCCACCGGGCGAATCGAGAACCAGAATCACGCCTTTGACGGCGTCATCCTTGGCGATCTTGTCGAGACGCTTCAGCAATTCCTCATTCTCGAAGATGGTGCCTTCGATACGAACCTTGGCAATGTGCGGCTGGTTGAAGTTGGTGCCGCGCATGGACCATGAAGCGAAGACGGCAATCAAGGCGGCGATCAGAAGCAGGAAGGCCCCACGCCAGATCGTCAGCTTTCTGCGCAATTTCCGGCGTTCGATAATTGCTTCGGCGTCTTGAGCCATTCCCGTCCATCCGTTCGTTCAAATCGCGCGGCTTGCGCTCGACAGTTCACCTTGTGCCCCGAATGAGGGCACGCGGCAAGTATCTTCGAAAAATAGGTCTGGTTAGAGATAGTGCCTGAAATACATATTGTAATGAAGCTGTCCGAGATTCTTATGTTCGTTGCCGGATCAGCTCTGGCGGTTGCATTACGCACAGCTGTAATTTGACCGAGTTTTGTGGTATCAAAGAGTTGAATAGCATCCTGCTTAATTCGGTGGGGTGTCAATTGGGCTGAATTATCAAAGGCATAGGCCGTTCCTGCTTGCTGTTTGCGAGGCGGGTGCGGTGTTTTGCGCGGTATAAAGCTATTGAGCGACCGACTATTTCACCCCAAATAAACCTTATTGAAATGAAAAAGCGCGACACACACGCGCTGATTATCGAGTTTTACGAAAGCCGTTGAGGAATTGAACGCCACATGACCGCCGACACCACAGATAGCCATGCGCCGCAGAACGCGACTGCTCAAGGTCGCGGCACGGGTGGCATGCGTTTTGGTGCGTCGGAGAAGGCCGAGACGCTTTTTCATGCTGCACAGCGCCATTCGATCCGCGTTCGCGTTCTGAAGACAGCCCTTCCTGTCGCCGCAATCATCGTGGGAGCGGTATTCTCTTGGTATACGTTTCTTGCGACGCCGAACGCGCCCGTTAAGGTCGAAGTGAACAATGGCGGCGAAAGCGGAAAGCTTGTCATGACGAGCCCGCACCTGAATGGTTATACCAAGGATAACCGCCCCTATTCGATGACCGCTTCCAAGGCGACGCAGGATGCAAAGAACAGCGGTGCGATTTCGCTTGAAGGCATTTCCGCGGAGCTGCCGGTTGGTGACAAGGGCACGGCCAAGGTCGAGGCAACGTCCGGTGTTTACGACAATGCCAATGGGCGTTTGCAACTTGATAAGGACTTTACTGTTACGACAGACGACGGTTTACGTGCGGTGCTGCGCTCTGCGGACGTAAATCTCAAGAGCGGGCAGATCACCACTGATAAGCCCGTGGATATCCGCAGCGGCAGCACGCACATTCTGGCCGACAGCATGCAGGTCAAGGACAACGGCAAGGTTCTGATTTTCGAGAACAAGGTTCGAATGACTGTTGACGGCAGCGTTGTTTCGCCCAACAAGGCTCCCTGAAAAGGGAGCCTGATTTGAGGATAGGGGAAGCGTTCGGACCGATTCATATCTGTGCGACGCGGTTGAGTACATTCTGAAACCGGTCCTCGGATCGAAATGTGCTCGAAAACAGATTGTTAGAGCGTGATTCTGATGCAATCGGAATGGTACAGGCTCTAAGCCGCTTTTTTGATCGCATTTTGCGATGCTGAATGTTCCCATTTGGCCGCAAAGTGCTTAATGTTGCGTCTGACCGCATGTCGACCCAGGGATGGTCGAATGCTTCGGGGAGCTGAAATTATATGGAACGCGAGACGGGCAAGATGAACAAGGGTACGATGGCCCGCACTTTGCGGATGGGATTTGCAGTTCTGGCGCTCGGCATTGTCGCGGCTCCGACAGTTTCACTGGCGCAGGAAGGCGCAGCCGTGAACGGCCTGAAGCTTTCCAACAGCAAGGCGCCCGTCAAGATCGACGCTGACAAGCTGGAAATGCGCGACAAGGAAGGCATTGCCATATTCACCGGTAATGTTGCCGTTTCGCAGGGCGACGCCCTGCTGAAGGCAGGCCAGATGACAGTCTATTACAACAAGGCCAAGAAAGACGGCGAAGCACCGGCCCCGGAACCGACAAGTGCTGGCGTGGGCGGCCTCGATTCATCGAGCATCGATCACATCGACATTTCGGGGAAAGTCTATCTCAAGTCCGGGACGCAGGTCGCAACTGGTGATACCGGGCGTTATGATGCGAAAAACCAGGTTATGGTTCTTCAGGGGCAGAAAGTGGTTCTGACCGATGGCGACAATGTCGTGACCGGTTGCAAGCTGACGGCGCATCTCGATACGGGCCGCGCCAATGTCGAAAGCTGCAAGGGCCAGACCAAGGGTCGCGTATCGATTATCATGGCCCCGAAAGATCAACAGCAGGGCGGTGCTGCGCCCAAGCAGAACTGACCGGAGCAGGCGTGGGATTGTTCTGGAACAAGAAGGCCGACGGGCCGCAAGGCGCATCGCAAAATGTGAACGCACCATCCGATGTCGCGGGCGCTATGCCCGGCCAGCCGGGTAAGTCGACGCGTCTCAAAGGGACGCTGGTGGCACGCGGTCTCTGCAAGAGCTATCGCGGCCGGCAGGTCGTCAATGGCGTGTCGTTCGGTGTGCGTGCTGGCGAAGCTGTCGGTATTCTGGGGCCGAACGGCGCAGGCAAGACCACTTGCTTCTATATGGTGACAGGCCTCGTTCCGGCTGATGCCGGTTCCATCGAGATCGACGGTTTCGACGTCACGTCTATGCCGATGTATCGCCGTTCCCGTCTTGGCATCGGCTATCTGCCGCAGGAAGCATCCATTTTCCGTGGCCTTTCGGTGGAAAACAACATCAAGGCTGTGCTGGAAGTTGTGGAGAAAGATCGCTCCAAACGCGCTTCCGAGCTGGATGCGTTGTTGGAAGAATTTCACATCGCTCATCTGCGCAAAGCGCCTGCCATTTCGCTGTCCGGCGGCGAGCGCCGTCGTCTCGAAATTGCGCGTGCGCTGGCATCGCGCCCAAACTTCATGCTGCTCGATGAGCCTTTTGCTGGTGTCGATCCGATTGCCGTTTCGGATATCCAGCAACTCGTTCGTCATCTGACAAGCCGCGGCATCGGTGTTCTGATTACCGACCATAATGTGCGTGAGACGCTCGGGCTTATCGACCGCGCCTACATCATTCACGCCGGTCAGGTGCTGACACATGGTCGTCCTGCCGAAATCGTCGCCAATCCCGACGTACGCCGGCTTTATCTCGGCGACCAATTCACACTTTGATATTCGGCATTTTCATATCATCTCAGGCTCCTATGGAAATGCCTTCATTCTGATCAGCCATCGGTTTGAGCCTGTTATGTTCTGTACAAAGTTACAGAAAGTGCCGCTGAACCGCGACTATTTCCCCTTTTGTCCCCAAACCGCACATTCTGAATTGACAAGCAAGGTTCATACCAGTTTTCATTCAAATACGCTTTCAGCCTGAAACGGCTGCGAGCGCACGGCTTATTCCTCTGTATGGGCTCAGGTCCCATGTCGATGAGTGCCGTCTGAAGGCCAGATTGCTGTCAAGAATATCTCGCGCGTTGACCATGTGTTCCGCGGTTATTGACAGGGTTTAACGGGGGAGAATAACGCGTCGCATGGCTCTGTCGCCCAAGCTCGATTTCCGTCAATCGCAATCGCTGGTGATGACCCCCCAGCTGATGCAGTCGATCAAGCTGCTGCAGATGACGCATATGGAGCTGGAGCAATTTCTCGACATTGAAATCGAAAAAAATCCGCTGCTGGATCGAATTGAGGCAGCGAATGATGATTTTTCGGGCGCTGAATCAGCACGAGACGGCGCTGAAACCGGCGGAGAGGATGCGGCGTCGGATGACTTGTCGGATGGCGACTGGTTCAAAACAGGCGCTTCGGATAATGCCGAAAATCTCTCATCCACCTTTGACAGTTCACTTGAAAATATCTTTCCGGATGATCCGGGTCGCTTCGACGAGATCGGTCCCGATCTTGCCGCGCAATGGAAATCGTCCGTCGGTGACGGATATGTTTCAGGTGGCAGTTACGACATCGATCAGGTTACGGCCAGCCGGATTTCATTGAGCGAGCACGTGGCGGAACAGATCACGCTGACTTTTTCCAAAGCGGCAGACCGGTTCATTGCGACGGCGCTCGCCGATGCACTGGACGAGAGCGGCTATCTGCGTGTCGATATTGTCGGTCTGGCCCAGAATCTTGGCGTGGAAACCGTCGAGATCGAGCGCGTTCTTGGAATGATGCAAGGCTTTGATCCGGCAGGACTTTTTGCCCGTGATCTGCGGGAGTGTCTGGCGATACAGCTGCGTCTAAAGGATCGGTTCGATCCAGCTATGGAGGCGTTGATCGACAATCTCGATCTTCTTGCACGGCGGGATTTTGCGACGCTCAAGAAGCTGTGCGGTGTCGATCAGGCCGATATCCTCGATATGCTGACCGAAATCCGCATGCTCGATCCGAAGCCGGGTGCTTTGTTCGAAATCTCCGTGGCCGATGCCATCGTGCCGGACGCACTGGTTACACCGTCGCGTGACGGTGGCTGGACTATTGAACTCAACGCAGCCGCAATGCCACGTCTTATCGTCAACAATGAATATTATGCAGAGGTGAGCACCTCGGTCAAAGCCGAAGAAAAAGCATTTCTCTCGGATTGCATGCAGACCGCGAACTGGCTCGTACGCAGTCTCGACCAGCGCGCGCGCACCATTCTCAAGGTAACGCAGGAAATCGTCCGGCAGCAGGACGGCTTTCTGCGCCACGGCGTGACCCAATTGAAGCCGCTCAACCTGCGCACGGTTGCCGACGCGGTCGGTATGCATGAATCGACCATCAGCCGCGTGACGGCGAACAAATTCATGGCCACGCCGCGTGGCGTGTTTGAACTGCGCTATTTCTTTACGGCCTCCATTGCCTCATCCGAAGGCGGCGACGCTCATTCGTCGGAGAGCGTGCGCCATCGTATTCGGCAGATGATCGACGCCGAAAAGCCCGATGACGTGCTGTCCGATGATGCCATCGTGGATGCTCTGAAGAAGGACGGTGTGGATATCGCGCGAAGAACGGTCGCAAAATATCGGGAATCGATGAATATTGCTTCATCGGTTCAGCGCAGGCGTGAAAAGAAGGCAAGATTGTCAGCTTCCTGACTGCGTAGAGCATTTTGCATTCAGGTGGTATCACCTGACGTTGCATAAATGCGGTAATACAAACAGATGGAGCGGAAGCGCGAACGAATGTGAGCGCATTTCGCTCTAGCCAAAATGGTTCCACAGATTGCGCTGAGAAGGGACCGTTTTAAATTATCGATTGTACCTCTAGGGCCTTATTCCCGTATTCGAATAGGGGAGAATGCTTTAAAATTTTGGATCTGTAGCGCTGCTCTTTCAGAAAAATTCGATCTCGATTTGTGGAAAGATCAGCATTGCAAGAGGACCAACTGGCAGGAGGACCAATTGACAAGCGCCATTTCACCCAATAGAAGCCCGGCTCGCGTTGCGGCACGTGTCTGGACGCCCTCATTTCCAGGGCTTCCTGATAAGTCGTCAGCGTGAATTGGCGAGATGTCAGCAGAAGCACTTGTGTTTCTACGATCGAAAATACGCCAAATCAGAATTGAAGCATGTCTCCTCAAAGTAGAACCGGTTTGGGGATGAAGACATGGGTTGGACGTTTCCGCCGAATGCGTTTTGCAGACAACGTCCGATAATATCGCTGTAATTTCTGGAAGAAATTGCGGTTGTCCATATGTTTGAAGGAAGGGCAATGTGGCGTTCCGGGAAAATCGGGCCGGGAAAACCGGGCCGGAAAAATCCGGGCAACGGACCAGCTACTGGGGCGTTACTTAAAAGAGCAATGTGCGGCAACCATCCCGTAAAGGGGCTATTGATTGGAGCAGTCACGACTTCGACGGCTTTTCGGAAGGTGTTTCAACGCCTCATCGGAAAGCGCGCCTGGCAAGCGTGCATGCACCATGAATTTAGTTGGAAAACGCACAGGACGAAAAGCATCTTTGATGCTGGTTCGCTTTGCGCTTCGCTCGCCTTGTGATTAGACTGAGTCCTGTGGTGTAACGCAAATGAGGTGTGCCAAATGACTCTGCGTGTATCTGGAAAGCATATGGACGTCGGTGAAGCTTTCACAACCCGGATCATTGATCGGGTGAATGAAGCAGTCGGCAAATATTTCGATCATGGCTTTTCCGGACAGGTTACGGTCACCAAGTCCGGTTCGCGTTACAGTGCGGATTGCACCTTGCACCTCGATAGTGGTGCAACTCTGCAAAGCACTGGCGACGCGCAGGATCCGCAGCTGGCTTTTGAAGCGGCCGCGGACAAGATCGAAACCCGCCTTCGCCGCTATAAGCGTCGTCTGAAATCGCGCCCGGCTACGCAGCCAGATGCGATCTATGATGACGTTGCATATCGTGTTATGGCACCGCTGTCGGAGGAAGAGGAGGATCTTCCGGCGGATTACGCGCCGACAATTGTTGCGGAATCGTCCGTCGCCCTGCGCACCATGTCGGTGGCGTCGGCGGTCGTGGAACTGGATCTGATCGAGAACCCGGTTCTGGTATTCCGCAATGCCGGCAATGATGAAGTTAACATCGTCTACCGTCGCGCGGACGGCAATATCGGCTGGGTCGATCCATCGATGGTCACCCGCCAGGCCGCGCCACGCGCCTGACGGCAAACCTGAAGCGCACGCAGCAGATCGCGATTAGGCGGCCGCGTGCGCTTCCCAAAACCGGGCCGCAAAGGCCTGATTGAAGAAGGAACGGAGAGAATGGATCTTAGTGATCTGATTCAGCCTGGGGCGATTATCCCGGCGCTGAAAGCCAGCTCCAAAAAACAGCTTTTGCAGATTCTGTCTGAAAAGGCTGCGGAACTGACCGGTCTCCCTGAGCGTGAAGTTTTCGAAACAATTCTCCAGCGTGAGCGCCTCGGCTCTACCGGGGTGGGCAATGGCGTTGCCATTCCGCACGGCAAGCTGGCGAACATCAACAAAATAGCCGGAATCTTCGCTCGTCTGGAAACCCCGGTCGATTTCGAGGCGCTGGACGATCAACCCGTCGATCTTGTTTTTCTGCTTCTCGCGCCGGAGAACGCCGGCGCGGATCACCTGAAGGCACTCTCGCGTATCGCCCGTATGCTGCGCGATGCCGATACGGTTGCCAAATTGCGCGGCACACATGACGCGCAGGCGCTCTATTCATTCCTGACAGCTCAGCCTGCTTCCAACGCCGCCTGAGTTCAAATAGTTTCTCGTAGACAAAACCGCCGTTCGGCTTGAACGGCGGTTTTGTTTGTTTGCTCGCAGAAACGAATTGGCAGGGAAGGAAAAAACAGTCCGAGCAGAAGCATATTTCTTCTGCCTCAAGACGACTTGCGGCATTTGTATACGCCACGATCTTCCGTACTGATTTCATACGGAAGCGCGATACCGGCGATGGCCGGTATCGCGTCTATCCTTAGTGCAGCATTACCGTGCGCAGTTCATGGTCTTGCGCGCCTTGTAGCGCGGTGGCGCGGACATCGGAGAGCACGATTGGCTCGCCGCTGGCGCCAAAAAGCGCCCAGAGTTCAAGGCCCGGCTCTATCGGTGGGAGGGCAGGGAAGCTGCGGGCAAGGTCATCTGAACGGATCTTGCGCACATAGGCAACTTCACCTTCGCCGAGATGGGCGAATTCATTTTCGGTGAATATATGTCTGTTCATGGTCTTAGCCTCCATTTCGTCGGCATGTCATTTGCGACCATGCCGCATCAGAGCTTCACATTCTCAATATAGCGGTATTGTGCTGAACAAAAACTGAACAAGCTCAGTCTTTCACCGCTATGCTGATTCGTTTAACCAGCCGTTCGGGTTCGGGGCGGTCGAGATCGATGGCCAAAAGGCCGTTTTTCAGGTCGCAACCGAGAACCCGCATACCGTCTGCCAGGACGAAAACGCGCTGGAACTGTCGGGCAGCGATGCCACGATGCAGAAATTCCCGTTCGGTATCGTCGGTCTGGCGTCCGCGGATGACGAGCTGATTGTCTTCCGTCATGACTTCGAGGTCTTCGCTGGCAAAACCGGCCACCGCCAAAGTGATGCGCAGACGTTCGGAACCCGTCTCGCCGCGCAGGCGTTCAATATTGTAGGGCGGATAACCGTCGCCGGATTTTGCGATCCGTTCCAGCGTTTTTTCCATCGTGTCGAATCCGAGCAGCAAAGGGCTCGAAAACGGTGTCATTCTTGTCATTGCATCAGTCCTTGATGAGAAGCGACCGTTATGAAGAGAACCCTTACGGCGTGTCTCCTCGCTAACTGATATGGCTTGTGAAAAGCCTGACTTCAAGGGCCAATCCGGATTCCTTCGTTTCAACTTAAAACGAAGGAGAGGTTCAGGATACCCGGCAATATTAGGGTCAGGACCTATTAATCTGGTGAAAATGGTGTGAGGCCATCCATTCGGATACGAGGAGAAAAGGCGAAGGAAATGTGGTTCATTTTCGAGCTTTTTCGACAAAGTAGCCGGGTGGATGGACCACATCCTCTGGACACCGAAATGACTGGCGATCTGCTGCGTCGAACCGCTTGACCGGGGAAACCACCCCGTTCTTCGCGTCTCTCCTAGCAGCCCTTGTCATTTCAGGTGCCATTTCCATCAAATTAATAGGTCCTGACCCTAGGGTGTTGCTATCGTCGTGCTTCTGAAAGCGCTGCGCCGAAAGCTGTCGCAAAGCTTTCGCGATCATCCGGGGAGAGGAAGTTTCCGATCACGACACTCGCTTCACGGCTTTCGATGCTCATACCGGTAATTCCGATATCCGGCTTTCGGGCAACCTTGAATCGCGTCCAGAATGGATTGAAACGATGCGCAGTCATCTTACCGGACGCTGCATATTTGCGAATATGCAGGGCAGAGCGGGACACGGAGATTTCCTCACGCGCGCGAGCAGACCGGTAATTCCAGCGAAAAGCCAGATAGATCAGCAGTACATCGAGACCGAAAAATCCGAAGATCGGCCATGCGCCGATGGACCAGAAAAGAATACCGACGAACATCCAGCAGCTGATCAGAGCGCTCATCAATATGGTGAAGCCCGTACGTCCCAGTGAACGATAGGGGGTGAGGAGAGCTTCGAAAATGGGTTCGTCGAACCGGTCAGGTTCTGCGCCGTCTGGGTGATGCATAGCATTCAGGCCGTCTGGCAGATTGTCCCGGCCTATACTGGCCTGCGGCAAGCTGCTGATTGTTTTGTCGATCAAGAAACTATTATAGAGACGGAATGGAAAAGGCCAAAATCAAATCGCCTGTGAACGTTTCTGCCGCCACCCGCCCTCAACGTCGGGTGCGTGGTACGCTTTATACGGCCGATGAAATCCATGAGATATTTCGCCGTTTCTCCATTCAGAGACCGGAGCCGAAGGGCGAGCTTGAGCATGTGAATGCTTTTACGCTTCTTGTTGCTGTGGTTTTGTCGGCGCAGGCCACCGATGCCGGGGTCAACAAGGCGACGCGCGGGCTCTTCGCAATTGCCGATACGCCGCAGAAAATGCTGGCGCTGGGCGAAGAGAAAGTCGGCGACCACATTCGCACCATTGGTCTTTGGCGGAACAAGGCAAAGAACGTCATTCTCCTGTCCGAAGCCTTAATCCGCGATCATGGCGGAGAAGTGCCGGGGGACCGGGACGAACTGGTAAAGCTGCCGGGTGTTGGCCGCAAGACTGCCAATGTGGTGCTGAATATGGCTTTCGGCCAGCCGACAATGGCGGTGGACACGCATATCCTGCGTATCGGCAATCGGATTGGTCTTGCGCCGGGAAAAACGCCAGAGGCCGTGGAAGCCATCCTCGTTCGGGTCATCCCCGCAGAATATATGCTTCATGCGCATCACTGGCTGATCTTGCATGGGCGTTACGTGTGCAAGGCGCGCAAGCCGGAATGCGAGAAATGTGTGATTGCCGATATCTGCAAATATCCGGCGAAAACCTGCGACATTCCTGCGCCGCTTATCCCCTTGCCACCGCAGGCGTGAGCCGGGCTTCGCGTTGCGAGACAGCCTTGTGCAGATGGACCATCATCGTTGCCGCGAAAAGCGGTGTCAGCAGATTGACGATGGGGATAGCCATGAAGCCTGCAATCAGCAGCCCGGCCAGAAAGACGGTTACGCTATAATGCGACCGTAGCGCCTTGGCCTCGGCTTCGGAATGATAACGCATAGCGGCAAACTCGAAGAATTCCCGCCCGAGCAGATAGGCATTGATGACGAAGAAGGCGATCAGATTGACGCCGGGTATGAACAGCATGAACAGGGCGACGATGTTGCCGAGGATGACGATACCGAGGAATTTCAGCGAAACAACGATAGAGCGGCCGGTCGGCAAAGGCGTACCGGGTGGATCGTTCGGATAGTCTTCGCGTTCGACCACTTCGGCGACGTCATCGAGAAAGAGACCTGCCACAAGTGCAGTGACAGGTGCGATCATCAATGCGAGAACAAGCGCCAGACCAAGGCCTGCGACAATGGCTGCAACAATGCCGAGCCAGCCTGCCCATTCCGGCATGCCGGGCAGTATCTGCTCCATCCACGGCCAGGCAAAAGTAAAAAAGATTTGACGAACTGCCGCCCAAAGACCGATCAGCAGCAACAGCGTCAAACCGAGGGTCTTCCAGAAAACTGCACGCAATTCTGGCGTGGTCAGGCGTTTCAGAGCTTTCAATGCAGCATCTAAGATCATTTTCGACCCAATTCCGACTGTGGACGAAGATGGAAATAGGTATGCCTTCATCTTGGCGCAAGCTGCACTACCCACAATGCGGGAGGCTTGCAGGGTAGCCAAAGGTGTTTCAAACCGCTAAACCGGCACCCACATGACTGCCGCATATCCGGCCCAACGCATGTCGCGGAAAAATGCATAGCGACTTTTCCGATGACGATCTGTTTTGCCGGATAGGAGACTAATTAAAAGGGGAGCTTCTCGCGCTCATGGCCACATTCGACGTTCTTTGCATCGGCAATGCCATTGTCGATATTCTTTCGCGCACTGATGACTCTTTTCTGGAAACGAATGGAATCGTCAAAGGCGCGATGAACCTGATCGATGCAGAGCGTGCTGAATTGCTCTATGGCCGGATTGCGGGTCCGGCAACAGAAATGTCGGGTGGCAGTGCCGGAAATACCGCAGCAGGTGTGGCAAGCCTTGGCGGACGCTCAGCCTATTTCGGCAAGGTTGCGACCGATCACCTGGGCCGTGTTTTCGCGCATGATATCCGCGCGCAAGGCGTTGCATTCGACACCCGTCCGCTGGAAAAGGGATCGCCGACTGCTCGCTCCATGATTTTCGTGACGCCGGATGGCGAACGCTCGATGAACACCTATCTCGGTGCCTGCGTGGAACTCGGACCGGAAGATGTCGAAACCTCCAAGGTGTCCGATGCGAAGGTGACCTATTTCGAAGGCTATCTGTGGGACCCGCCGCGCGCGAAGGAAGCCATCGTCATGGCATCGAAGATCGCGCACGAAAAGAAGCGCCAGATGGCGATGACGCTTTCCGATCCGTTCTGTGTCGACCGGTATCGCGAAGAGTTTCTGGAACTCATGCGCTCGCGCACTGTCGATATCGTTTTCGCCAATGAGGATGAGGCCAAGTCGCTCTATAAGACGAAGTCGCTTGAAACGGCGATTGCCTCCATGCGCATGGACTGCGCGCTTTCGATCATCACCCGCTCGGAAAAAGGTGCGGTCGTCGTCACACCTGACCAGACCTTGACCGTCCCAGCCATTGAAATCGACGCGCTGGTCGATACGACCGGCGCAGGCGATCTCTACGCAGCTGGTTTCCTTTACGGTTATACGAACGAGCGTTCACTGGAAGATTGCGCCCGTCTTGGTTCATTGGCGGCGGGGCTTATTATCCAGCAGATGGGGCCGCGTCCGCAGCTCAGCCTGCAGGCTGCTGCAGGTCAGGCTGGCCTTGTTTAAGATTTATTCCGGCCTGATGATCCGGTCGCGCTGAAGCTCTTCTTCAGTGCGTCCGGGGCGGCTTTTATAGACGGGCAATGTCCAGCCGAAATAAAGTGCGCCGCCGCGAATGAGAAACGCGATCAGAGCCGCTGCAATCGCACATATAGCTGGCTCGACCTGCAACCAGGCAAGCAGGACATAGAGACACGCACCGGCGAGCGAAGCCGTGACATAGATTTCGCGACGCATTAGCACGGAAGGCTCGCCCGCCACCATATCGCGCAATATGCCGCCCAGAGTGGCTGTTGAAATGCCGGTCACAATGGCGACGGATGGTCCGAAACCGAGCGCCAGTCCCTTGGCTGCACCTATTACGGTATAGGCGGCCATACCAATGGCATCGAGCCAGAGCAGGACGCGATAGCGCGATTCGACCATGTGTGCGGTGAAATAGACAAAGATAGCCGCCAGCGTACCCGCCAGCAGATAAGTCGGCTCGACAACCCAGAAAACCGGTGCGCCGAGGACGAGATCGCGGAACGTTCCGCCGCCAATACCGGTGATATTGGCAAGGAACAGAAAACCGATGATGTCGAGCTGGCGTCGCGATGCTGCAAGAGCGCCGGTCGCAGCGAAAACGAAAACGCCTGCGAAGTTCAAAAACTCAGGAATCGTCACGCTGCAGGTCTCCTCCACACTTCCAGTGACAATTTTTCACCGGTTCGCGCCAATAGCAATATGCACCTTAGAGCATAATCCGACCGGAGTGAAACGAGGATCGATAAGATTATGATTAAAATAGAATAGGTTAGACCGCTGATCCGATCCAGTCAGATCGAAATGCGCTTTATCGCAAACTGGACTGCAGATATGAAAAGAGCGGCAGACAAAGCCGCCGCTCCAATACTCATCCGTTATTGCTGATATAATCAGCCATTGCCTTCGGAAGCGCCATTGTCGGCAGTCGCCTTCGGGCCGCCTTTGGACACACCGACCATGGCCGGGCGCAGAACACGGTCGCCGATGGCGTAACCATCTTGCACGACCTGCACGACGGTGTTGTTCGGCAAATCCGGATTAGGCACTTCGAACATGGCCTGATGGAAGTTCGGATCGAACTTCTCGCCTTCCGGTTCAAGTTTCTTGACGCCGTGACGCTCCAGAGCCTGCAGCATGGCGCGTTCGGTCATTTCGACGCCGTCTGCGAGCGACTTCAGGCTGGCATCGGTCGCCAGAGCATCAGCAGGAATAGCGTCGAGCGCGCGACGGAGATTGTCAGAGACCGACAGCATGTCGCGAGCGAAGTTGGTCACGGCATAGGTGCGCGCATCTTGCACATCGCGCTGGGTGCGCTTGCGAAGGTTTTCCATCTCGGCTGCAGCACGCAGGAGCTGATCCTTCAGCTCGCTGTTGTCAGCTTCGAGCATCGCGATCCGGTTTGCGGTTTCATCTACCGCCGCCTCAGCTTCATCCTCGGCAACTTCCGCACGAGCTTCAGCCTTGCGCGCTTTCAGAAAATCGTCGGCAGCTCGGTTCAGCGCCTCACGATCCCGGGGATTGTTGATGTCGCGCTGCTCAAGATCGGGGTTCTGGGATTTGTTTTTTTCGTCAGCCATAATGCTACTTCCGTCTTGAATATCTTCTGGGGCGGATATCGAGTTTCATGCCAGTAAAATCAAGGTCTATTTTCAGGGACTTGGTTTGTCCCGGCAAATCTCACAGTTACCGCAGGAGCCGGGAAACGATCTGAGCGGTGTAGTCCACCATGGGAACGATCCGCGCATAGTTGAGCCGTGTGGGCCCAATGACTCCCAGAGCACCAATAACCCTTTGCTCGCTGTCGCGATAGGGGGCGACCACCAGCGATGAGCCGGAAAGGGAGAAAAGCTTGTTCTCCGAACCAATGAAGATGCGGACACCCGAACCGGCTTCCGCGAGATCGAGAAGCTGGACCATGCCGTCCTTGGTTTCGAGATCATCGAACAGATGGCGCAGGCGCTCGATGTCTTCCTGCGCATGGATATTTTCCAGAAGATTGGCGCGTCCGCGAACAATCAGCCGTGCCGGTTGATCCGTTCCGGCACCGCTCCAGACCGCCAGCCCTTGGGCAACAAGTTCCTGCGATAGCTGATCGAGTTCCTGCCGTGTTTCTTCCGTCAGCTTTTTCAATTCGGCTTTGGCTTCGGAAAGCGTGTGGCCATGGATGTGTGCGTTGAGAAAGTTCGATGCCTCGACCAGCTGCGAATTGCTGATGCCGACGGGCAGATTGACGACGCGGTTTTCGACATCGCCGTTCTGCATGACAAGAACAGCCAGTGCCCGTGTCGGTTCGAGGCGAACGAATTCGATGTGTTTCAGCGCACCTTCCGCCTTGGTGGCAAGCACGAGGCCCGCGCCGCGCGACAGACCTGAAAGAACCTGACTTGCTTCGGTCAGAACGCTTTCGACAGAATTGTTCATACCGGCGGAACGAACCTGCGCCTCAATGGAGGAGCGTTCCTCCGGCGGCAGATCGCCCACTTCGAGAAACGCGTCGACAAAGAAGCGTAGCCCGATCTGGGTCGGCAGGCGCCCGGCTGAGACATGCGGTGCGTAGATGAGACCCAGATGCTCGAGATCGCTCATCACATTGCGGATCGTGGCAGGTGAAAGCGTGTGTGGCAGCAGTCGTGAGAGATTGCGCGAGCCAAGCGGATCGCCATCGTTCAGATAGGTTTCCACAATCAGCCGGAAAATATCGCGCGAACGCTGGTCGAGCGAGCTCAAAAGCTGGTGTTCCGGCGTTTTCATCATAATATGGTCGCGAACCCTAGTGTGGCTTTGAATCCGAAATTCGTTCACAGCGCTGTTCCCAGGTGATGCGAATTTCGGATTCGCCACACTAGAAATAGCATACGCCAAATATAAGGTCGCAAGTCAAAGCGTCAAAGCCTTTAGGCTATAGTGACAGGCCTCTCAACATCTCTGACGGTTTTTCGGGCAGAATGGCTTTCTATTTGCGACCGGGAAGCCTAAAAAGCCGCACCGGAAAAATGAATCGAGGAATTTTCTATGCGTCCATCCAAGCGTGCGGCTGACGAAATGCGTGCCGTTTCTTTCGAACGCGGCATCTCCAAACATGCCGAAGGTTCCTGCCTCGTCAAGTTTGGCGATACGCATGTGTTGTGCACCGCAAGCCTTGAGGAAAAGGTGCCGGGCTGGATGCGCAATACGGGCAAGGGCTGGGTCACGGCGGAATACGGCATGCTGCCGCGTTCGACCGGCGACCGCATGCGCCGCGAAGCCGCTGCCGGTAAGCAGGGCGGACGCACGCAGGAAATCCAGCGTCTGATCGGACGCTCCTTGCGCGCCGTCGTGGACATGCAGGCGCTTGGCGAAGTACAGATCACGGTAGATTGCGATGTCATTCAGGCCGATGGCGGCACGCGGACGGCAGCCATCACCGGCGGCTGGGTAGCGCTTCATGAATGCCTGCGCTGGATGGAAGCACGCCAGATGGTGCGCGTCGAGAAGGTTCTGAAGGATCATATCGCGGCAATTTCTTGCGGCATCTATGAGGGCGAGCCGGTGCTTGATCTCGACTATGCCGAAGACTCTGTCGCCGAGACCGACAGCAATTTCGTTATGACCGGCAAGGGCGGAATTGTTGAAATTCAGGGAACGGCGGAAGGTGCACCTTTCTCGGAAGAAGAGTTTGCCAATCTGATGAAGCTCGCTCGCGGCGGCATTGATCGCCTTGTGTCCTTGCAGAAGATGGCTGTCGCCTGATAGGAACGAGGTCTGCTCCATATATCGAGGAGACCTCTTCCATGCGCGCAGCACGCATCCTTGAAACCGCGCTCTATGTCCGCGATGTCGCGGAGGCTATAGAGTTCTATCACGGCATTATGGGTCTGGAGCCGGTTGGGAAAGTCAGCGAGCGCAACGCATTTTTCCGGTGCGGCGACGGCATATTGCTTCTCTTCAAGGCCGAAGAGACATTGAAGCCGCCATTGCCAGAGCACTTGCCCGTGCCGTCCCATGGCACAAGCGGTCCCGGCCATGTATGTTTTGCTGCAAGCCGCGAGGAGATGGAACGCTGGCGCAACCATCTGGCAAAACATGGCATAGCAATCGAGGCCGAGTTCGACTGGCCGAATGGTGCGCATTCGATCTACTTCCGTGATCCATCCGGCAATTCATTGGAGATTGCCGAACCCAAACTGTGGAACTGAAAATGAGAAAACTGGAACAGGGCAAGCTGATCGTCGCTTCGCACAATGCGGGCAAGCTGAAGGAGTTCGACGGTCTGATCGGTCCGTTCGGCTTCGAAGTCAGTTCGGTTGCCGCTCTTGGCCTGCCTGAGCCGGACGAGACCGGCACCACGTTTGAGGAAAACGCCTATATCAAGGCTCTTGCTGCGGCTGAGGCCACCGGATTGCCTGCATTGTCCGACGATTCCGGCATGATGGTCGATGCGCTCGATGGCGATCCGGGAGTCTACACGGCAAACTGGGCCGAGACTGAAGACGGCACACGCGATTTCGACATGGCGATGCAGAAGGTCGAGAACCTGCTGCAAGAAAAGGCTGCCGTTGCGCCACAGCAGCGCAAGGCGCGTTTCGTATCGGTCATCTGCCTTGCCTGGCCCGATGGGGAGGCTGAATATTTCCGTGGCGAAGTCGAGGGCGCGATTGTCTGGCCGCCACGTGGCACTACGGGTTTCGGTTTCGACCCGATTTTCCTGCCCGATGGCTATGAAAAGACTTTCGGCGAAATGACTGCCGATGAGAAGCACGGCTGGAAGCCAGGTGATGCTTCGGCCCTGTCGCACCGTGCCCGTGCTTTCAAGCTTTTCGCCGAAAAAGTGCTTAATGTGGAGCCAGCATCCGCAAAATGAACAAGCTGTTTCCCCCTTTGCAGGCAATAGATGCTGCTCGCGCAAATGCCGCCGGGTCGATCCCAATCGCGCGTGCAAATGGGGAAAATGCGTTTGGCGTTTACCTGCATTGGCCATTCTGTCTGGCCAAATGCCCTTATTGTGACTTCAACAGCCATGTTCGTCACAAGCCGGTCGATCAGGCGCGTTTTTCGGAAGCATTTCTTCGCGAGATGGAAACCTTGCGTGAGCGCACCGGCCCACGCACGATCACCAGCATATTCCTGGGCGGCGGCACGCCGTCGCTGATGCAGCCGGAAACCGTGGGTGCACTTCTCGATGGGATCGCGTCCCATTGGTCGGTAGCGCCCGATATTGAGGTGACGCTGGAGGCCAATCCGACCAGCGTGGAGGCAGACCGTTTTCGCGGCTATCGCGCGGCAGGCGTTAATCGCGTGTCGCTTGGCATTCAGGCACTCAACGATCCCGATTTGCGCCGTCTCGGACGCATGCATTCGGTCGAGGAAGCCAAGGCGGCCATTCGGTTGGCACGTGAGATTTTCCCGCGCCTGTCCTTCGATCTGATCTATGCACGCCCGAACCAGACAATCGAGGACTGGCGGGAGGAACTGAAAGAGGCCATCGGGCTTGCTGCCGATCATCTGTCGCTCTATCAGCTGACGATCGAGGAAGGCACACAGTTCTATAATCTCTGGAAGGCTGGCAAGCTGACGACGCCCGAGCCGGATCACGCCGCAGCGCTTTATGAGGAAACGCAAAGGGTCACGGCAGAGCACGGCCTTCCTGCCTATGAAATCTCCAACCATGCGGTGCCGGGGCGCGAGTCACAGCACAATCTCGTCTATTGGCGTTACGGGCAGTATGTCGGCATTGGTCCCGGCGCACATGGGCGTTTCGTGGAAAATGATATTCGTACCGTCACCATGACCGAAAAACATCCGGAAACCTGGCTGGATAAGGTCGAACGCAATGGCCACGGCATTATCGAAGAAGAATATCTCGATGGCGGACAGGAAGGCGACGAGTTCCTGATGATGGGCTTGCGTTTACGCGAAGGCATCGATCTTGCCCGCTATGAGCGACTTTCTGGCCATGCAGTTGATGAAAAGCGACTTGCGAAACTGATCGCGGAAGGCATGATCGAGCCGATGAGCGGCAGCATCATTCGCGCAACGCCAGATGGTGCGCTGGTGCTCGACGCGCTGGTTGCCGACTTGGCGGCATAAGGAACTTATAATGACGGACGAAGCAGGCGAGGGGCGACGGGAATATGTGGTTGGCGGCACGACAATGCGCGCCCGGCCACTGGAGCCTGCTCTTTATATCGTCTCGACCCCCATCGGAAATCTCGGCGATATGACGCTGCGCGGTATCGAAACGCTGGCGTCCGTCGATATTCTGGCTTGCGAAGATACGCGTGTAACCCGCGTTCTGCTCGACCGCTATGGTATAGCGCGCCGCCCCATCAGCTATCATGAGCACAATGCCGCCGAAGCCGGTGAAAAGCTGATAGCGGCGCTCTCAGCGGGCAAAAGCGTTGCGCTGGTGTCCGATGCCGGAACGCCGCTCGTCTCCGATCCCGGTTTCCGTCTGGTGGGCGAAGCGCGCGAGGCGGGCATTCGTGTCGTACCTATTCCGGGTGCTTCCGCCGTTCTGGCCGCACTTGCCGCTTCGGGCCTGCCGACCGACGCCTTCATGTTCTGCGGCTTCCTGCCCTCCAAGCATGGGCAAAAACAGTCGAAGCTTGAAAGCCTCAAGGGCATCGACGCAACGCTGGTGTTCTATGAATCGCCAAACCGGACAGCGGCAACGCTGGCGGAAATGGCCGAAGTGTTCGGGCCGGATCGTATGGGCGCGCTCTGTCGTGAACTGACCAAGGCCTACGAGACCATTCGCACTGCGCCGCTGGGCGAGCTTGCAGCCGAGTTTGACGGCGAAGATCGCATTCGCGGTGAAGTCGTTCTGCTAGTGGGGCCGCCAACGGGCAACGCCGTTCCGCAAAGCGAGGAAGACATCGACAAGATGCTGCTGTCGCTTGCCGCCGAACTGCCGCCATCCAAGGCCGCAGGCGAGGCAGCCCGCATGACCGGCGGACAGAAATCGGTTCTCTATCAGCGTCTCATGCAATTGAAATCGGATCAGCGATGACAGACCTCCGCGAGAAAAAGCGAACTGCTTTCTTTCGCGGACACAGCGCCGAACGTTTTGCTTCAGTGCTTCTTCTTCTGAAAGGTTTTCGGATCGTCGCCCGGCGCTATCGGACAAGGCTCGGCGAAATCGATCTGATCGCCCGGCGTGGCAATCTGATTTTGATTGTTGAGGTCAAGGCGCGGAGCAGTCTGGAAGCAGCACACCTCGCTGTCACGCCGCAGGCCATGCGCCGCATCGAAGCCGCAGCCGATCTCTGGCTGCAACGCCAGCCCGACCATGCCCGCCTGTCGCTGCGTTTCGATCTGATTGCCGTGCTGCCGCGACGGTGGCCCAAACATATTCCGGCATTCTTCACGAGCGGCAACTACTGATAAGTCTATGTAAATCCTATAAAAATTGTGGGGTATATTTCCGGCATTACGGGAAATTAAAATCCCGTATTCCTCTGTTTTGAGGAAAAGTGATGCTCGCCGTCATTTTCACGCGCAAGCCCATTTCTTATAAAATCACGTCGCTCAACGGATAATGGCGCCAACTTTTACAAGACGCATTTCCGCACGCGAAACTAGTATCCACTTTCGCTGGAAATGCTCCCAAGGATGGCGCCGTGTCTCTATCGCAAAAGCGTTTACTGGCTGATTTTCCTGCCTTCTTCCGGGTATCGGAAGAGGTGGTTGTCGTCGTTGGCGGCGGCGAGGAAGCTTTGAACAAGGCGCGCCTTGTGGCGCAGACTTCGGCGCGACTTCGCATCGTTGCCGAAGAAACAGAACATCATCTGGCCGAGTTCATCGCAGGCCACGGCGCGGAGCATGTGGCTGCACCTTTCGCGCCTGAGCATCTCGATGGCGCAAAGCTGGTTTTTGTCGCAACCGGCGATGAAGCGCAGGATCGCGCCATTGCTGCCGTGGTCAAGGCCGAGAAGGTTCCGGTCAATGTCGTTGACCGTCCAGCACTTTGCGATTTCCTGACGCCCGCCATCGTCAACCGTGCGCCGGTCACCATTGCTATCGGTTCGGAAGGCACGGCCCCGGTTCTGGCGCAGATGGTGCGCGCGCGGATTGATGCCGCGTTCTCGCCGCGTCTGGGCGAGCTTGCGCATTTTGCCGAAAGCTGGCGTCCGCTGGTCGAGCGCGCCTTGCCCAAGGGGCTGGCACGCCGCAGCTTCTGGCGCGGGTTCTTTTCGGGCCGTGTCGCCCATGCCATCGAGAATGGCGACCGGGAGGAAGCGCAGAAAGCCGCGAACGACCTGATCAAGCAGCGCGACAATGTCGCCGGTTATGTCTGGCTGGTCGGTGCCGGTCCGGGTGCCGAAGACCTGCTGACCCTGCGCGCCCATCGCGCCTTGATGGAAGCCGAAGTGATTGTGCATGATGCGCTGGTGCCGGAAGGTGTCATCGCCATGGGTCGCCGCGATGCGGAGCGTCTTGCCGTCGGCAAGCGCAAAGGCTGCCATTCCAAAAGTCAGGAAGAGATCAACCGCCTGCTGGTTGCGCTGGGCCGCGAAGGCAAGCGCGTTGTGCGGCTGAAATCGGGCGATCCGCTGGTGTTCGGACGTGCAGGTGAAGAAATGGCCGCACTGCGTGCCGCCGGTATCGGATTCGAAATCGTTCCCGGCATCACTTCTGCCTTTGCCGCCGCAGCCGACATGGAACTGCCGCTGACGCTGCGCGGTGTCGCCTCGTCGCTGGTGTTCACTACCGGTCATGACATGACCGGCGACGTGCTGCCGGGCTGGGCGAAGCTCGCCGTCTCCGGCGCAACCATTGCCGTCTATATGGGCTCGACCGTCGCGGCATCGGTTGCCGCGCGGCTGATGGGTGCGGGCCTGCACGAAGATACCGCCGTGGCGGTGGTGGAAAATGCGAGCCGGCAGGACAAGCGCCTGTTCCACGGTACGCTGAAGGATTTGCCGGATCTGGAAAGCCGCAAGGAGCTTTCCGGTCCGGTCATGGTGATCATTGGCGATGCGGTCGCCGGTGCCGCAATCGACAAAGCCGAAGCGCTGGCCCTCAAGCCGGTATCCGTCGCAGCCTAAACCTGCGGGATGCGCGGTTAACAAAAGTTTGGAGTTTGGAAATGGTTGTAAAAGTTCTCACTGCAAACCGGCTGATCGACGGACAGGCTGTTTGGCTCGGTGCTGACGGGTCGTGGCAGGAGACCATCGACGGCGCGCTGATCGCCCGCCATGCCGAAGCTGTCACGGCGCTTGAAGATGCGGGCAAGCTTGCAGCGAAGGCCAATCTGGTTGTCGATGTGAATGTGATCGATGTCGAGGAGCGCGAGGAGGGGCTTTACCCGATCCGCCTACGCGAACGCATCCGCCTTTCCGGCCCGACCATCGTGACCTTTGGCGATTTGCCCCTCGAAAAGCCTGAATTGAAGCGCGCCTCCTGATTGTGGATTTGGACCTAGCCTATGTATCGTTACGATGAATTCGACCGCGATTTTGTTGCGGCCCGCGTTGCCCAGTTCAAGGATCAGGTCGAGCGCCGTCTGGCCGGAGAGCTGACGGAAGACCAGTTCAAACCGCTGCGTCTGATGAACGGTCTCTATCTGCAACTGCACGCCTATATGCTGCGTGTGGCAATTCCCTATGGCACGCTGTCGAGCCGCCAGCTACGCAAGCTCGGTCACATTGCCCGCGTCTATGACCGCGGCTTTGGCCATTTCACCACGCGCCAGAATATCCAGTATAACTGGCCTGCGCTGAAGGATGTGCCGCGTATTCTGGAAGAGCTGGCGGAAGTCGAGATGCACGCCATCCAGACCTCCGGTAATTGCATTCGTAACGTGACTGCCGATCATTTCGCAGGCGCTGCCGCCGACGAAGTGGCCGATCCGCGTCCGTTTGCCGAAATTTTGCGCCAGTGGTCGTCGCTGCATCCGGAATTTTCCTATCTGCCGCGCAAGTTCAAGATTGCCATCGTCGGCTCGGACCATGACCGCGCCGCCATTCAGGTGCATGACATCGGCCTGCAGCTGAAGAAGAACGAGGCGGGCGATCTGGGGCTGGCTGTCTATATTGGCGGCGGTCAGGGCCGCACGCCGATGGTGGCGAAGAAGATTCGCGACTTCCTGCCCATCGAGGACATGCTGACCTATGTGACGGCCATCGTGCGCGTTTACAATCTGCATGGCCGTCGCGACAACAAATACAAGGCGCGCATCAAGATTCTCGTCCATGAAACGGGCGTCGAAGAGCTGACCCGCGAGATCGATGCCGAGTGGGACGAAATCCGCAATGGCGAATTGAAGCTGCCGCAGCGCGATATTGACGCCATCGAAAGTTATTTCCGCATGCCGAACCTGCCGCAACGGCCGGAAGGCTGGGAAGTGCTGGCCGTCACACAGAAGGCCGATGCGGAATTTGCAAGCTGGGTGGCGCGCAATGTCACGCCGCACAAGAACCCGGATTATGCCGTCATCACCATTTCGCTCAAGCCCATTGGTGGCATTCCGGGCGATGCGAGCGCCGAGCAGATGGAACTGGTGGCGGATATTGCCGAGACCTATTCCTTTGATGAAATCCGCGTCAGCCACGAGCAGAATCTGGTTCTGCCGCATGTGGCCAAGGCCGATCTCGCAGCCATCTACGATCTGCTGCAATCGGACGGTCTGGTGACGCCGAATGCCGGTCTCATCACCGATATCATCGCCTGCCCCGGTCTCGATTATTGCGCCCTTGCCAATGCACGCTCCATTCCGGTGGCGCAGCGCATTTCGGAGCGCTTCGGCGACCAGCAGCGCCAGCTTGAGATCGGCGATCTCAAGATCAAGATTTCCGGCTGTATCAATGCCTGCGGCCATCACCATGTCGGCCATATCGGCATTCTGGGCGTCGAGAAGAAGGGCGAAGAGCTTTATCAGATCACGCTTGGCGGTTCGGCGGACGAGCATTCGACCATCGGTGACATCACCGGTCGCGGCTTCTCGTCGGAAGAAGTGGTGGATGCCATCGAAACGGTCGTGGATACCTATCTGGGCTTGCGGGAAAGCCCGGAAGAAACCTTCCTTGCCGCCTATCGCCGCGTCGGCATGGAGCCGTTCAAACAAGCGCTTTATGGAGAAATAAGCCGTGCAGCTTGATGCGGAAGAAAGTGCTGCCGCCGAAGCCCGCCTTTTGGAGGCAAGCCACGGCGCGTCTTCCCCGCAGGATGTGATCGCGCTCATCACGCGTGAACTCTATGAGGGGCAGATCGCGGTCGTGTCTTCCTTTGGCGCGGAATCGGCTGTGCTTTTGCATATGATCTCGGAAATCGATCCGGCGACGCCGGTTCTGTTTCTCGATACGGGCAAGCATTTTCGGGCGACACTTGATTATCGTCATGATCTGGTGGACCGGCTGGGATTGACCGATGTGCAGGATATTCTGCCGCTGGAAGACAGTGTCAGGACGGAAGACCCGTTTGGCGCTTTGTCGATGACCGACAAGGATCGCTGCTGCTTCATCCGCAAGGTGGAGCCGATGGCGCGCGCCGTGGCCCCTTATCGGGCCTGGATGACGGGCCGCAAGCAGTTTCAGGCATCGACGCGCGAAAGCTTGGCCGTATTCGAATCGGTCGGTTCGCGCATTCGTATCAATCCGCTGGCGCGTTTGCAGGCAGCCGATCTCAAGGCCTATGCCGAAAAACACGACCTGCCGCCGCATCCGCTGATCGCGCAGGGCTATCGTTCCATCGGCTGCATGCCCTGCACACGGCCCGTGAGCGAGGGCGAGGATCAGCGAGCCGGACGCTGGGCCGGATCGGAAAAGACAGAATGCGGCATCCATCTGTCGGGTCTGTCCGATAGTTTGAAGAATTTGGGAGCAGGTGACCGGAAATGAGCGATATCAACGAAACCAAACTCTGGTCTGCCGAGGGCTTTCGCGAGGACGACTATGTCTTTGCCGACGATCTTGAAGCGGCGGGCGATGCCCCGGCAATCATCATTCCGCTGGCCGTCTGGCTCGGACTGGATGAGGAGCGCCGCCGCGCCTCCAATCGCCGGATCGGCGTCTCGGTTGCGCCGGGCGAAGCCATTGAACCGCTTCTGGATGATCTGGGCAGCGTGCCGCTGATCGCCTTGCAGTTTCCGGCCTTTAATGACGGGCGTTCCTATTCCAAGGCGGAGATTTTGCGCCGCGAAGGCTTTGCGGGTGAGTTGCGCGCCGTCGGCGACGTGCTGATCGATCAGGCCGCCCTGATGCTGCGGACCGGTTTCGACAGCCTTCAGGTGACCAACAAGGTGGCGCAGGGCCGTCTTGGCGAAAATCGTCTGGTCGATACGCCCGGCTATTACCAGCCGGGACGCGGTTCGGCGCCGGAAGAGGGCGGGTTTGCCTGGCGTCGGGTCAAGGCAAGTTAGGCACATCACTCAAATTTGCCATTTTTCTGCGGGCCTTGATGCGCTAGACACGCCTCACCAACTTCAGGGAGTCGCGGTGTGATCCGGCATATTGTTTTCTTCAGCGTCAAAGAAGGTCAGGATATAGAGACTGTCAAAAAGGGGCTGGAGCAACTCGGCACCATTCCTCATGCTGACCTTTTTGAAGTTCTGCCAAATTCCAGGGTCGATCCGATGTGCGACCGCATTGATCTCGTGGTCTATGCCGAGTTCAAAGATGAGGAAGCGCTTTTCGCTTTCAAAAAGCATCCGACCTATGACGCGACGACGCAACTGGTGCGTCCGATGCGCGAATTGCGCTTTTCAGCCGATATTGTGACAGACAAGCGCTAAAGCATTTCCAGCAAAAGTGCGAAGCGGTTTTGCGTTCGGAAATGCGTAAAAATAACTACCAGTCGGCCTGTGGTCTTTCCTGTAACGGCAGGCCGCCGAAAAGATCAGGCTCGCTGGACGTTCTCGCTCGTTCGATATTGAGGAGCTTGAGTTTTGTTGCCGTTCCGCCTGCTGCGGAAAAGCCGCCGACCTTGCCATTGGCACCGAGCACCCGGTGACAGGGCACAATGATTGGAAACGGGTTCTTGCCCAGTGCATAACCGACAGCCTGCGAGAGACTTACGTCACCGATCCGTCGGGCAATCGCACCATAGGTCGTTGTCTCGCCCGGTTTCAGCTCAAGGATAATTTCATAGACCTGCCGGTTGAGATCGGGCTGGGCATCCAGCGCCAGCGGTGTACCTGAAAAATCGACATCGGCGCCTGCCAGAAGCGCGCGCACACCTTGGGTTGCATTGCTGACGAAGGAGGGCTCGTTGATATCTTCGGCACCGGGGAACCGCTCGCCGAGCCGATAGCGGGTTTCCTTCTCGTCAGCATCCCCGATCTCGACGCCCACAATCTTCTGTCCGCGCCATGCAATGCCGCACGGTCCGATCTCTGTTTCGAAAATGGTGACGCCTGACGATTCCATGGAAGTCATATTAACATGGTTTTGAACGGGACAAATGCCGGTTATCGGGCAACGATAGGAACGTTCACGTGAAAAGTCGTAACAATTGCGAAAAATGGCGCAGCGAAATGGTTGAAGAACGACACGAATAATGATTGTGTGATGGCGACCGGCCAATGCCCTTAAATGGCCAAACGGATTGACGAGAGTTTCCGGCACCTGTCACGGCGGGGGCGGAACCAAGGAATTTAAATGGACGATTACGAGCGATATGCCACAGGGTTGATGATCGTTTTTGGCGCGCTGATTATCGGCGGCCTCATGGCGGCCAACCTGTACCACGGCGACAAGCCGGGCTTTTTATTCGCGCTGGGCGCTGCGGTTGTCAGCTGGTTCGCGGCTTTCGCCGTCCTGTTTGACAAGCCACGCGTTTATGGCGTGATGATTGCGGTTGCGATCGGTCTGGTTGCGGCTTCAATCGGTGCTTATGTCACCTGATTTTTGTACCGTATGATTAACAAAAAAGCCCCGGTTTTCCGGGGCTTTTTCGTTTTAGAGATATGGCGAGTAGCACTGGCGCCGTGGCCCATAATTGGGCTGGAACGTATTATCGTAGGCTCGGTAGGAACGATAACGGTTGTAGCACCACCGCACATGCGGGTTGCCGCCGCGATAGACCGGTGCCGGACGGTAGCGATAAGCAGGCGGCGGTCCCCAGTAACGGCGATCATAGCGATAGTATGGGCGGTAACGCGGACGATCATGCCGCCAGTGTCGACGATGCTCCCGCCAATAGCGGCGGTCCCCACGATAATCGTAATACTGAACGTTCTGAACATCCGGTGCTGGAGCCTGGGCGGACGGTGTCGCCATCAAAGACGGCTGCGCCGCATTCGCAGTTCCGGCAGCAGCGGATAGTCCCATGCCGAGTGACAAACATGCGGCAAACAGAGAATAAGCAAACCTTTTCATCGGTCTCTCCTCACAGCGCATACCGAAAAATGTGAAACGGTTTTCGGATAAGATGCGCGTAAAAATAAACAACGAATATCGTCCCTGCCGTTATTTTAGGCCGGACATTGTGGCGGAGCAGTGGCCCTGCGAAGTCACGATTTCTTCGTTGCGGCAACAGATGGGTGATGCTCTGATTTGGGGTAGGAATTAGTCTCCCCGAATTGACATAAAGATATGTTTATGTCATTAAGCGACTTCCGTGATGTGCGTATAAAGGGCGATTCAGGTTTATGTGTCCGAACAGACCTGCTGCCTGGTAACAGATTGAATATAGGCGGTGTTTTATGGCCTCTTCCCTCGATGGTCTTTTTGGTGCAACGGCTGCGCAGCCGGATGGCTCAGAAGTGCTCGCAGCTCTCACCAAGGCAGCGCGTGAGCGCATCCTGATCCTCGACGGCGCGATGGGAACCCAGATTCAGGGACTTGGTTTTCATGAAGAGCATTTCCGCGGCGAGCGCTTCGGCGCCTGCGACTGCCAGCTTCAGGGCAATAACGACCTTCTGACCCTGACGCAGCCCAAGGCTATCGAGGAAATCCATTATGCCTACGCCATTGCGGGCGCGGATATTCTCGAAACCAATACGTTTTCGTCCACGACAATTGCCCAGGCCGATTATGGCATGGAAGAGCAGGTCTATGAATTGAACCGCGACGGTGCGCGTCTGGCCCGTCGCGCCGCCTTGCGCGCCGAGCAGAAGGACGGTCGCCGCCGTTTCGTTGCGGGCGCTCTTGGACCGACAAACCGCACCGCTTCCCTGTCGCCGGATGTGAATTATCCTGGCTACCGCGCTGTTACCTTCGACGATCTGCGCATCGCCTATGCCGAGCAGATCCGGGGGCTGATCGACGGCGGTTCCGACATCATCCTGATTGAAACCATCTTCGATACGCTCAACGCCAAGGCTGCCGTCTTCGCCTCGGAACAAGTGTTCGAGGAAAAGGGCATCTTCCTGCCGGTAATGATTTCCGGCACGATCACCGATCTTTCCGGCCGCACCCTGTCCGGCCAGACGCCAACGGCATTCTGGCATTCGTTGCGTCACGCCAAACCATTTACCATCGGCCTCAATTGCGCGCTCGGCGCCAACGCTATGCGTGCGCATCTCGACGAATTGTCCACCATTGCCGACACCTTCATCTGCGCCTATCCGAATGCCGGTCTGCCGAACGAGTTTGGCCAGTATGACGAAACGCCGGAAGCGATGGCCGCCCAGATCGAAGGCTTTGCCCGTGACGGCATGGTCAATGTGGTCGGCGGCTGCTGCGGATCGACGCCCGAACACATCCGCGCCATTGCCGAGGCTGTTGCGAAACACCCGCCGCGCAAGCCTGCCAAGGTCGCGCCGCTGATGCGCCTTTCGGGCCTTGAGCCCTTCACGCTGACCGAGGATATTCCTTTCGTCAATGTCGGCGAACGCACCAACGTGACCGGCTCGGCACGCTTCCGCAAGCTGATCAAGGCTGGCGATTTTGCTGCTGCGCTCGACGTCGCGCGCGATCAGGTGGTCAATGGCGCCCAGATCATCGACATCAACATGGATGAAGGCCTGATCGATTCCGAAAAGGCCATGGTCGAATTCCTCAATCTGATTGCTGCCGAGCCGGATATTGCTCGCGTGCCGATCATGATTGACAGCTCCAAATGGGAAGTCATCGAGGCTGGCCTGAAATGCGTTCAGGGCAAGGCGGTGGTCAACTCCATCTCGATGAAGGAAGGCGAGGAGGCCTTTATTCATCATGCGAAGCTCGTCCGCGCCTATGGTGCGGCAGTTGTCGTGATGGCTTTCGATGAAACCGGGCAGGCCGATACCGAGGCGCGCAAGATCGAAATCTGTACCCGGGCCTACAAGATCCTGACCGAACAGGTCGGTTTCGCACCGGAAGACATCATCTTCGACCCGAACATTTTTGCGGTGGCGACCGGTATCGACGAGCACAATAATTACGGCGTCGATTTCATTGAAGCGACACGCAAGATCATGGCGACCTTGCCGCATGTCCATGTCTCGGGTGGCGTGTCGAACCTTTCCTTCTCCTTCCGCGGTAATGAGCCGGTGCGCGAGGCGATGCATGCCGTGTTTCTCTACCACGCCATTCAGGCGGGTATGGATATGGGCATCGTCAATGCCGGTCAGCTGGCGGTTTACGATGCCATCGATCCGGAACTGCGCGAGGCCTGCGAGGATGTGGTGTTGAACCGCCGCTCCGATGCGACCGAACGTTTGCTGGAAATCGCCGAACGTTTCCGCGACTCCGGCTCGAAAGAAGCCAAGGTGCAGGATCTGACCTGGCGCGAATGGCCGGTGGCAAAGCGCCTCGAACATGCGCTGGTCAACGGCATTACCGAATATATCGAAGCCGATACGGAAGAGGCGCGCCAGTCTGCCGAACGTCCGTTGCACGTCATCGAAGGCCCGCTGATGGCCGGTATGAACGTGGTTGGCGACCTGTTCGGTGCCGGCAAGATGTTCCTGCCACAGGTGGTCAAGTCGGCCCGTGTGATGAAGCAGGCCGTGGCCGTTCTCCTGCCATATATGGAAGAAGAAAAGCGCCTCAATGCTGAAAAAGGCATTGGCGGTGGTGAACGTCAGAGCGCCGGCAAGGTGCTGATGGCGACCGTGAAGGGCGACGTGCATGATATTGGCAAGAATATCGTTGGCGTTGTGCTGGCCTGCAACAATTACGAGATCATCGATCTCGGCGTCATGGTGCCATCGCAGAAGATTTTGCAGGTGGCGCGCGACGAAAAGGTGGATATCATTGGCCTTTCCGGCCTCATCACGCCTTCGCTGGATGAGATGGCGCATGTGGCAGCAGAAATGGAGCGCGAAGGTTTCGATATTCCGCTTCTGATCGGCGGCGCGACCACGAGCCGTGTCCATACGGCGGTGAAGATTCATCCGCGCTATGAACGCGGACAGGCAGTCTACGTCATCGATGCAAGCCGTGCCGTCGGTGTGGTTTCGAGCCTGCTGTCACCGGAAGGCAAGCAGGCCTATGTTGACGGTCTGCGCGGGGAATATGCCAAGGTGGCAGCCGCTCACGCGCGCAATGAAGCGGAAAAGCAGCGCCTGCCGATCGCTCGTGCCCGCGCCAATGCGCATAAGCTCGACTGGGATAATTTTGTTCCGGCAAAGCCGACATTCACCGGCACGAAGACCTTCGACGATTACGATCTGGCCGAAATCGCCCGCTATATCGACTGGACGCCGTTCTTCCAGACCTGGGAGTTGAAGGGCCGCTATCCGGCAATTCTTGAAGACGAGAAGCAGGGCGAAGCCGCCCGGCAACTCTGGGACGACGCTCAGGCGATGTTGAAAAAGATCATCGACGAAAAGTGGTTCACGCCGAAAGCTGTCGTCGGTTTCTGGCCCGCCAATGCGGTCGGCGACGATATTCGTCTTTTCACCGATGAAAGCCGGAACGAGGAACTTGCCACTTTCTTCACGCTGCGCCAGCAATTGAGCAAGCGCGATGGTCGTCCGAATGTGGCGATGTCCGACTTCGTCGCACCCGCCGAGAGCGGAAAGCAGGATTATGTCGGCGGCTTCGTCGTCACGGCAGGCATTGGCGAAGTGGCGATTGCCGAGCGTTTCGAGCGCGCCAATGACGACTATTCCGCTATTCTTGTGAAGGCGCTGGCCGACCGTTTTGCCGAAGCCTTTGCGGAACTGATGCATGAGCGCGTGCGCAAGGAATTCTGGGCCTATGCGGCGAATGAGACCTATTCGCCGGAAGAACTGATCGGTGAACCCTATCAGGGTATTCGTCCGGCTCCTGGCTATCCGGCACAGCCCGATCACACTGAAAAGACGACCCTTTTCCGCCTTCTGGACGCGACCGCGAATACGGGCGTGGAATTGACGGAAAGCTACGCCATGTGGCCGGGCTCGTCGGTTTCGGGTCTCTATATCGGCCATCCGGAAAGCTATTATTTCGGCGTGGCCAAAGTCGAACGGGATCAGGTCGAGGATTACGCGAGCCGCAAGGGAATGACGATAGAGGAAGTCGAGCGCTGGCTCGCACCGATCCTTAATTATACCCCAGGTGCAGCTCCCGAAGAGGCTGCGGCGTGACAAATGCCGCAACTCGATTAGCTTAATCTCATATACTCGTATTTCTGACAGATGTATTGGCCGCGTTTGACTGGTTTGTAGTTGCTTGTCGACTACAAACCAGCAGACGTAACTGCGTCGGCTCGGCATTCCATGTTCCAGAACCGTTGATTTATTTGGCGTTTTAGAGCTGGTCCTGCTTCATGTAATAATTAAGTATTTATTAAAGTAATTTATAATTTAGATCACTGTAATATTTAACCGGTGGAGATGTATGCATTTCTGATTAGTATATAGAGAAAAATACAGAGATGTGTTACTGATTTGTTGGCGTTTTATTTAAATGCTTCGAATTTCAATAATCATCAATAGTTATATTTTTCGTTGGGAAGTCTGCAATGAAATGGGAACAAATTTATGAATCCATGCAATCTGCTGACGATGCCGGACAGCTCCTTGAATATATAGGCACCTATGCCAGGCAGTGCGGATTTGCACATACGGCGTATGTCATGCGCGTTCCCTTGTTGAACGGCGTGGTCAAATGGCTCAGCTTTGGGTCGTTGCCGCAGGAATGGACCGATCACTATACAGCCCGAAAATATGCGGATGTTGACCCATTGGTTCGCAAGGCACTGAACAGCATAGAGCCATTGGTCTGGTCGTCGAAGCTCTTTGCGGAAGCACCACAGATATGGGCGGATGCACAGCGCTTCGGCCTCAAGGTTGGAATTTCCCAGCCGTGTTGGGCTGCTCAAGGCGTGTTCGGAATGCTGTCTTTCCTGAGAACTGGCCCGGCATTATCTTCCGGTGAGATTTCAATGTTGCGGCGCCAGATGCAGATCGCAGCCAATCTGCTGCATTTGTCCATGTACGAACATCTTGATGTTCCGACGATGAACTGCGTTTCTGAAGTGAACCTGACGATGCGCGAGCGGGAAATCCTGCGCTGGACGAGTGAGGGAAAGACTGCCGAGATCATCGGCACGATCCTCAATATTTCGACGCGCACGGTGAATTTCCATATCAGCAACGTGCTCACAAAGCTTGTTGCGGTGAATAAGGTTCAGGCCGTCGCCAAGGCCCGCACTTTCGGTCTTCTGTAAATATCTTCCAAGTCCCTCGGCGGTTTGATCCGAAGGGCATTTTTCAGCGGCTTTCCGGTTTGCGCTTTTTCTGAAACGGGCTACAAATTCATTATCTTTCCCGGAGGATCAATGAATGACTGCTCAGCCAAACTCTCTTGAAGCTCGCGATATCCGTTATCATCTCCATTCTTATACCGATGCTGTCCGCCTCGAAGCGGAAGGTCCGCTCGTCATCGAGCGTGGCGATGGCATTTACGTCGAAGATGTATCGGGCAAGCGCTATATCGAAGCGATGTCAGGACTGTGGAGTGTTGGCGTGGGCTTTTCCGAACCGCGTCTGGCCGAAGCAGCTGCACGACAGATGAAGAAGCTGCCTTTCTACCATACATTCTCCTACCGTTCGCATGGTCCTGTCATTGATCTGGCTGAAAAGCTTGTCTCAATGGCACCTGTTCCGATGAGCAAGGCCTACTTCACCAATTCAGGTTCCGAAGCCAACGATACGGTCGTCAAGCTGATCTGGTATCGCTCCAATGCGCTGGGTGAACCGGAGCGCAAGAAAATCATCTCACGCAAGCGCGGCTATCACGGTGTGACGATTGCCTCTGCCAGCTTGACCGGCTTGCCCAACAATCACCGTTCTTTCGATCTGCCGATCGATCGTATCCTGCATACGGGCTGCCCGCATTATTATCGCGAAGGACAGGCTGGCGAGACTGAAGAGCAGTTTGCAACGCGGCTCGCGGATGAGCTGGAACAGTTGATCATCGCTGAAGGGCCACACACCATTGCCGCTTTTATCGGAGAGCCGGTCATGGGTGCCGGTGGCGTGGTGGTGCCGCCCAAAACCTATTGGGAAAAAGTGCAGGCTGTTCTCAAGCGCTACGATATTCTGCTGATCGCTGACGAAGTTATTTGCGGCTTCGGACGGACAGGCAATCTGTTCGGCAGCCAGACTTTCGATATGAAACCGGACATTCTGGTGATGTCGAAGCAGCTTTCGTCATCCTATCTGCCGATTTCGGCCTTCCTCATCAACGAGCGTGTGTACGCGCCAATTGCCGAAGAAAGCCACAAGATCGGCACGCTTGGCACGGGCTTCACGGCATCCGGTCATCCGGTGGCGGCAGCGGTAGCGCTGGAAAACCTCGCCATTATTGAAGAGCGTGATCTGGTCGCCAATGCGCGCGACCGCGGCACCTATATGCAGAAGCGCCTGCGTGAGTTGCAGGATCATCCTCTGGTCGGCGAAGTGCGTGGCGTTGGTCTCATAGCCGGTGTCGAGCTTGTCACCGACAAGCAGGCCAAGACGGGCCTTGAACCAACCGGCGCTCTGGGCGCAAAGGCAAACGCCGTTCTTCAGGAGCGCGGCGTCATTTCCCGCGCAATGGGCGATACGCTTGCCTTCTGTCCGCCGCTCATCATCAACGATCAGCAGGTTGATACGATGGTGTCCGCGCTCGAGGCGACGCTGAACGATGTTCAGGCAAGCCTCACCAGGTAATAATTTGCTCTGGAGTTGTCCGAATAACGGGCAGCTCCAGAGCAAAACCCCGTTAAATATCACAAAAATTGTATGATTTTCCGTGGCTTGGCCAAAAAGCGGCTTTTCCCGGCGCGCGCAAGTTTGTTCCGGCCCCGCGTGCAAATACGGTAAGTTTTTCGCGCAAGCGAGTTGCAATACGCGATAGGTTTCTTTCACTTTTCCGCATCATTTCACGACAATGCGCGCACCGTGGCTTTTGCCACACCTGCGCCGGATGAAGGCATTCGCCATCCCTCCCGCCAGTATCGAGTCCCCATCCGGTTGCCGGGAGTAAGTAGTCGTGCATCATGCATCCCTGACCAAGAACCTGACGCATCTTCAGCGCCTTGAGGCGGAAGCTATCCATATTTTTCGCGAGGTTGCGGCAAGTTTTTCCAACCCGGTAATGCTTTATTCGGTCGGCAAGGATTCGTCGGTGATGCTGCATCTGGCGATGAAGGCATTCTATCCCGCTCCGCCGCCTTTTCCCTTTCTGCATGTTGATACGACATGGAAGTTTCGGGAGATGATTGAGTTTCGCGATGCCCAGGCGCGTGAAAAGGGTTTTGAGCTGCTCGTGCATATCAATGAGGATGGCGTGCGCGAGGGGGTTGGCCCCTTTAGCCATGGATCGAATGTCCACACTCATGTGATGAAGACGGTCGCTTTGCGGCAAGCGCTCGACAAGTACAAGTTCGATGCTGCTTTTGGTGGCGCCCGTCGCGACGAGGAGAAATCGCGCGCCAAGGAGCGCATCTTTTCCTTCCGTAACGCGCAGCATGGTTGGGACCCCAAGAACCAGCGTCCGGAAATGTGGAAGATCTACAATACGCGGGTTTCCGCAGGGGAATCGATCCGCGTCTTTCCGCTGTCGAACTGGACTGAACTCGATATCTGGCAATATATCCTGCAAGAGAATATCCCCATCGTCCCGCTTTATTTTGCAGCGCATCGTCCGGTGGTCGAACGCGACGACATGCTGATCATGCTCGACGACGACCGCATGAAGTTGCGTCCGGGCGAAACGGTGGAAAACCGGCTGGTGCGGTTCCGCACGCTTGGCTGCTATCCGTTGACCGGCGCTATTGAATCCAGTGCGGCTGACCTCTCCGATATTGTCGAAGAAATGCTGATTGCCCGTACATCCGAGCGGCAGGGCCGCGCCATCGATCGTGACGAAGCCGGATCGATGGAAAAAAAGAAGCGCGAGGGCTATTTCTGATGAATGCGATAATCAAGCCTGTTGCGACCAATGCTGCAGTCAGCGACTTCCTGGCCGATCAGGAGCGCAAGACACTCTTGCGCTTCCTTACTTGCGGATCGGTGGATGACGGCAAGTCAACGCTCATCGGACGCCTGCTCTATGACACGAAACTGATCTTCGAGGACCAGCTCGCATCGTTGAAGAACGACAGCCGCAAGTTCGGTACCACGGATGACGATTTTGATTTTGCATTGCTGGTTGACGGTCTGGAGGCCGAGAGGGAGCAGGGCATCACCATCGATGTCGCCTATCGGTTCTTTTCGACGCCACGTCGTAAATTCATTGTCGCTGATACACCCGGCCATGCGCAATATACGCGCAACATGGCGACTGGTGCCTCTACAGCCGATCTTGCTATCGTGCTCATCGATGCCCGTCAGGGTGTACTGACGCAGACACGACGCCATTCCTTCATTGCCGCGGCACTTGGTATTCGTCACATCGTTCTGGCCGTGAACAAGATTGATCTGGTTGATTTTTCGCAAGAGGCTTTCGAGGGCATCGTTGCCGATTATATGAGTTTCGCCAATGAATTAGGCTTTGCCAGCATCCAGCCGATCCCGCTTTCGGCGCGTTTCGGCGACAATGTCACCCTGCCGTCGCCACGCATGGACTGGTATGAAGGGCCGCATCTGCTCGAACATCTGGAGACCGTGCGCATCGACACGGAGGCAGCGGCCAAGCCGTTTCGTTTTCCGGTGCAATATGTGAACCGGCCGAATCTCGATTTTCGCGGCTTCTCCGGCACTGTGGCATCCGGTTCGATCAGTGCCGGTGATGCCGTGGTGGTTGCCAAATCAGGCAAAACCTCCCGCGTAAAACGCATCACCACCTATGACGGTGACCTGCCACGTGCTTCCGAAGGACAGGCTGTCACACTGGTGCTGGAGGACGAGATCGAGGTTTCGCGCGGCAATATGCTGGTCGGGACGGAGGCCCGGCCCGAAGTTGCTGATCGGTTTTCAGCCAATATAGTCTGGTTCGGCGAGGAGGCATTGCATCCCGGCCGTTCCTATATCCTGCGTACTGAGACTGATCAGACACCGGTAACGATCAATGAGATCGTATACAGAACCGATGTCGATAGCTTCACCCGTCAGGAAGCACCCCGCCTTGACCTCAACGAGATTGGACTTTGCCATCTCCAGACGGTGGATCAGATTGCGTTCGATCCTTACGCGGATAATCGCGTAACGGGCGCGTTCGTCTTGATCGACCGGCTTACCAACGCGACTGTGGGTGCTGGAATGATCGATAGCGCGCTTCGTCAGGCGACGAATGTGCATCTGCAGTCCTTCGACCTCGACAAACAGACACGCGCAGCGCAGAAATTCCAGAAACCGGCTGTGCTCTGGTTTACGGGTCTGTCCGGCTCCGGCAAATCCACCATTGCAAATCGGCTGGAACAGCGGCTCCACGCGCTTGGCAAGCACACCTACCTGCTGGACGGTGATAATGTCCGTCATGGCCTCAACAGCGATCTGGGCTTCTCCGATGAGGATAGGGCGGAGAACATCCGCCGTGTCGGCGAAGTCGCCCGGTTGATGACCGATGCGGGGCTGGTTGTGCTGGTCTCCTTCATCTCGCCATTTCAAGCTGAGCGTGATCGGATTCGCGCTCGCCTGCCTGAAGGCGAGTTTGTCGAGATTTTCGTGGATACACCGATAGAGGAATGCATCGCGCGTGACCCGAAGGGGCTCTATGCGCAGGCTTTGCGTGGCGAGATCAAGGCTTTCACCGGGATCGATTCTCCCTATGAGGCGCCAATATCACCGGAACTACGCCTGAGCACGACGGGTCGTGACGTTGACGAACTCGTCGCAGAAGTAGAAAAGTATCTTGCCGAACGTAGTATCATCGGCAGTTATGGCAGCGATTCCTGGTCAATCTGAGCAATGAAGATTTCAGCCTCCCCGAAAGCCGATCCGAACGACGAAGCAATGCTGGCCGTCCTGCAGGAAGCTGCACTCGAGGCGGGGCGCGTTATCATGAAGCACTATGCCAATGGTTGCGCGGTTCAGAGTAAGAAAGATTCTTCCCCGGTCACGGAAGCAGATCGTGACGCGGAAGCCATCATTCTTGCTGCACTCGCTTCCGTTGTTCCGGATATTCCGGTTGTGGCTGAAGAAGAAGTGGCAGCGGGACGTTTGCCTTCACATTTGGGGCGGCGATTTTTATTGGTCGACCCTCTCGACGGCACCCGTGAGTTTCTGTTGCGAAACGGCGATTTCACGGTGAATATCGGCCTGATCGAGGACGGCGCTCCGGTTCTCGGCATCGTTTATGCACCAGTTCGCAATCGCTTGTTTATTGGAAACAGCAATGGTGCTGAAGAAATAACGACGACCAAAGATCATGCAATCGGAACAAGGCGTGGGATAGCGGTGCGCGTCCATGGGCCAGAGCGGGTGGCCGTCTGCAGCCGGTCACACAAGAACCCGGAAACGGAAAAGTTCCTGAACGACAACAGGATCAACAGCTGTGTTTCCATCGGTTCGTCGCTGAAATTCTGCCTGATTGCCAGTGGAGAGGCCGATATTTATCCACGTTTCGGCCCGACGATGGAATGGGATACGGCGGCGGGCGATGCCGTGTTACGCGCCGCTGGTGGCCTCACCACGACTTTCGAGGGAACGCCGCTCTCTTATGGTCAACGCGCCAATGAAGGTGTTGCGGGTTTTGCAAATCCCAATTTCGTGGCTTTTGGCGGTGGTACGAAGCCTGTTTTTGCTATGCTTTAATAGATTTTGGAAGCAAATGGATAGCGCCGTCCTGCTCTCATATACAACTCGTCTGAAGCCATTTCCAACTTTTGGGGTTAGGCATTAAAAAAACGACAGGATGCTCTTGCAGCTTGAAATTGGGGGCGTTATAAGCCGCCTCAATGGTCAAGACCACGTGGTCACGGAGTGTAGCGCAGCCTGGTAGCGCACCTCGTTCGGGACGAGGGGGTCGGAGGTTCGAATCCTCTCACTCCGACCATTTTCCCGAAAGTTTCGACTTACTCTTGTCTCCCGAAAACCGACATGCGCATGAACTCCCCATCATATTGGGCGAGGGCGACCACGCGTTTGCGATCCAGTATCTCCACTCGGTTTGAGCGAAACAGGATCAGCCCTTCCTCGCGCAGGTCACGCAGCATCCGATTGAGATGTATCGGTGTCAGTCCAAGAGCGTCGGCAAGCTGATATTGCGTCAGCGGGCAGTAGAACGAATTCGGATCACCCATTCCGCACGATTTCACGCGGTCGGAAAGCTCCAGAAACAGATGCGCAGTTCGGACGAACGCCGCGCGGCATCCGATATTGGTGAGATGTTCGATCAACATCGACCGCTGCCGCGCCAGAAGTTCGATAAGGATCAGACTGAGACGTGGCGCGCGTTCGATAGAAGCTTCAAGTGAGGCAAGCGGAATCTCGAAAGCCGACATAGGCGTAATTGCCGCGATTGTGTTGTAGCTGTAGCCATCGGCGGTTCGGAGTCCGAGAAAATCGCTACGCATGGGAAAGTCGATGATCTGCCGCTCGCCGCTTGAAAGATCGCGATATACGCACCCCCAACCGGATCGCACGAGATGGATGCTTCTGACACGTGCCCCCTGTTCAATGAGGGTGGCATCGGCCGCATAATCGTTTTCGATAACAGTGAGAGAAGAAAGCGCATCTGTTTCCCGCGCTTCCAGCTTGGCAAGAATTGGAGGTGCCTCCAATAAACCAATAAGCGCTTCAATCGATGGGTCTGTGATCTGCTTGCCACTATGCATTTCTAACCCACTAGAGCGTATCCCGAAATTTGTGAAACAGCCTTTCGGAAAAGATGCGCGTCAACATGAACAGTTAGGGCGCTCGTTCGATTCAATCAAATCGATATGCAATTTAAAGCACTTCCACCATACCGCATGGCGGTTTTGCGCGGAAATCGAATAAACAACCAGTTGAACATTTCAGTTGGAAGTCTGAGTGCCCCTGAGCTTTGAAACGCGCAATTGCCCCCCTTTGCGCTGACGAATTCAGTAAAATCGAAAACCAACTAAACGAAAGATATAGAGGCTATATCCTACCTCTCTCCAAGTCGTTCTTATGGACGGTCATAAATTTTCTGCATTGCTAACATAAGTTAATGACACGATTATTTCCCGATAGCAATATTTACCCCAGTCAAGGCTACAGGTCTATCCAGACAAGCACCGGAAATCACTCGTCTCTGACGAAAGTAATAGTTGGATGCATAAACATAGAGCAACTTGAGTAGCGCCGGGAGTATCACATGTTGGAAACAAGAGGGGATAGCCTTTGGGCTGCTTCGGAAAGCATGGGCGACAGGGGAAACGCCGCAAGCATTGAGGCAGCACGTGGTCGGCGTTTGTTGCTCGTATGCAAGAGCAATCTTGAGCGGCAGTGCCTTTATAACGGGCTTGTGCTGAACGGACTCAAGCTTCCCGTGGAAACGCAAGCGGCGGTTGAACTCGCAGATCCAACGGACGATATTGCTGTTGTTCTGATCAATATCGGCTCAAAGCGTTTGGCCGATCCGTTTTTTCCGAAGAAGTTGCAGGCTGTGATCGAACTCTGGCGTCCGGTTCCGGTCGTTTTTCTCGCCGAACGCGAGGAGTGGTCCCAGGTTGTGCGCGCCATGGAAATCGGTGCTCGTGGCTACATTCCCACTTCAGTCGATATCAAAGTCTGTGTTGAAGCCATCCATCTTGCCACCGCTGGCGGTATGTATGTTCCGGCCTCCATGGTTTTCCAAACCGCGCCGACCGATATCGACGACGATGTTTTGGGTGAACTGCTCACGGCACGAGAGATCGAGGTCGTCCATGCCATCCGAATTGGCAAATCGAACAAGATCATCGCGTTCGAACTCGGTATGAGCGAAGGCACGGTAAAGGCACACGTGCATAACATCATGAAGAAGATCGGTGCCGCGAACCGCACGGAAGTAGCGTGCAAACTGCACAGAATGTACGGCGAGAAGTTCGATTTCGACTGACTATTTCGATTTTCGTTGATCTGGCTCAGCGCCTGTTGCCCACAAAATGTGGAGGGGCGAACTGGTGATCCGCTCCTCCATAATAAGGATGGATGTTCTTTTGTTGGGCTCTCAGTCCAGTCTCCCCTGAAATGCCAGCCTTCCAGAGCCTGATTACATACTCGATCTGCTACGCTATAACGCTACTCATTCCCCACATTCTTCGACCAAAGCTAAACAACATCATTAAACGGCTCGATGGTTTTGTTTTTTAGTTACATCGAACCGGGATAAATGCGCTATGCGAAGTTTTTACCATACCGGTAACTCTTGCTTTGCTTCAGTCTTTCATGTGCAAGAGATAACTGAAAGAATACAACTGTTCGATTTTCAGTGAATATAGATATTGGATTCTCTATTAGCGATTAGGTTTATGAGAGTTGCATCGGGCCGTTCGAAGGGGCGGTCGAGCTTTAGACATTGATCGGTGAAATATGCGTTTCGTTTGAAATGTAAACGAATGTTTATACTTGAATTTATGCTGCTTTTGTTGGCCATTGGGCGAAAGCGACAAATATCGAAAATTGCTGAAAAGCGAATGCTATTCGAAGCCATTCGAACTGAAATGGTTGCTTTCTATCGAAAAAACGCGAAATTACCCGAACGTAATCAGAATAATGCCAGATCCGGGATAAAAATGCAGCTCACTCCCCGTCACAATGCAATTCTTGAGCTCGCTCGCAAGCAAGGGCAGGTTCTGGTGGATGATCTGGCTGCGGCTTTCGAGGTAACGCCGCAGACGGTCCGCAAGGATTTGAATGATCTTTGCCGCGCCCGGATGTTGCGCCGCATCCATGGGGGTGCACTCTATCCATCCGGCGTCGAGAACATGGAGTATGAAGCACGACGCCGCATCGCCGCGCATGAAAAGGAATCGATCGGGCGCGCTGCCGCAGAAATCATTCCGGACGGTGCTTCCTTGTTCATCAATATCGGCACCACAACCGAAGCCGTCAGTCAAGCGCTGGTCGACCACAACAATCTGATGGTCATCACCAATAATATCAATGTTGCCAATACGTTGCGTGTTCACCCCTCTATAGAGGTGGTGGTGGCAGGTGGCGTCGTGCGCCCGTCTGATGGAGGGATTGTTGGCGAGGCCGCCGTTGATTTCATCCGCCAGTTCAAGGTCGATTACGCAATCATCGGCGCTTCGGCTATGGACGAAGACGGTGCTTTGCTCGATTTCGATTTCCGCGAAGTGAAGGTGGCGCAGGCCATTATCGCCAATGCCCGGCACGTAATCCTTGTGACTGACGCCACAAAGCTGGAGCGGACAGCTCCGGTGCGTATCGGCCACATATCGCAGATCAATACCTTCATTACCGACCATTGTCCGTCGAACCAGTTGCGGGAGCTGTGCCACGAAAGTGAGGTAGAGCTGATTGAAACCCTTGGAGAAAGCCGGGCGGCAGAAAAACAAGCATAGTTTCGTTTATTTTCGATTTGCTTTCGTATGAAATGATTTATATTCGCTTTGGTTTTCGGAGAGTGGTCTTCGGGGTTCGCCATGGCGCAAGAGAAACTATTTGATATTTTTGTAATCGGCGGTGGCATCAACGGCTGCGGTATCGCACGTGATGCGGTTGGTCGGGGATTTTCAGTTGGCCTTGCCGAGATGAACGATCTGGCAAGTGGCACCTCATCGCGGGCAACCAAACTCATTCATGGTGGTTTACGCTATCTGGAGCACTATGAATTTCGTCTGGTGCGCGAGGCGCTGATGGAGCGCGAGGTGTTGTGGGCCAATGCACCGCACATCATTCATCCGATGCGCTTTGTGCTGCCTTATCATAAGGGCGGAATGCGCCCTGCATGGCTGTTGAGGCTCGGGCTGTTTCTCTACGACCATCTGGGCGGGCGTAAAAAGCTCCCCGCCACGCGTACGCTTGATATGCGCTCCGACCCGGCTGCGCAGCCCTTGAAACCGCTTTTTACCAAGGCATTCGAATATTCGGACTGTTGGGTGGATGACGCGCGTTTCGTTGCCTTAACTGCCCGTGATGCAGCGGATCGCGGAGCGATAATCCAAACCCGAACCAAGGTCGTGGCGGCGCGCCGGGACAGGGAATACTGGACCATTACGCTCGAAGATACCGGTACACATGAGCGCGAGGAAGTTCGGGCTCGTCTGCTGGTCAATGCTGCTGGTCCCTGGGCCGACAAGGTTCTGCAGGGTGTCGAAGGAGATCGACAGCTTCACAATGTCCGGCTTGTTCAGGGCAGCCATATTGTGGTGCGCAAGAAGTTCTCCGATCCCCGTTCCTATTTCTTCCAGAACAATGACGGGCGTATCATATTCGCCATCCCCTACGAGGATGAGTTCACCCTGATTGGCACAACCGATCAGGACTATCAGGGTGACCCGGCCAAGGTTGCGATCACCGATGGTGAGACCGACTATCTCTGCGCGGCAGCCAGCGAATATTTCAAGGAGCCGGTCAGACGCGCGGATATCGTCTGGACCTATTCCGGTGTGCGCCCGCTTTATGATGACGGTGCAAGCAAGGCACAGGAAGCAACGCGCGATTATGTCCTGAAAGAAGATGCACCCGATGGGCTTGCACCTCTGATCAACGTTTTTGGCGGTAAGCTGACCACTGCGCGGCGACTTGCCGAACATATGCTGGAGAAGATCGAGCATAGGCTGGGGCAAAAAGGTGCGCCGTGGACCCATGCTGCTCCGTTACCCGGTGGTGATTTCGTGGATGTCGAGTTCGAGCGTGAGCTGCAGAAGGTGAAAGTTGCATATCCTTTCCTGACGCCTGCTCATGCGCGGCGCCTGTTCCGGCAATATGGAACGCGTATTCATGTTCTGCTTGGGGAAGCCACTTCACTTGCCGACCTTGGACAGCATTTCGGTGCCGATCTTTATGAAGCCGAAGTGCAGTATCTGCTTGAGAATGAATGGGCGGTGAGCGCCGAGGATATTTTGTGGCGGCGTACGAAACTTGGTCTTCGCCTGAATGCGGCGGATGTTTCCTCGCTTGAGGAATATCTGAAGCCTGCACGCGTCGCCTAAGCCCTCTCAATCTGTAGCCGCACTTGCCAGTTGTGTTTTGAGCGGTCATTATCCTCCCAGACAGCGGGTTCCAGCCTTCCTGGGAGGAAAAGATGGGCACACCGCAAGACCGAACACATGCCGATCTGATTCAATCCGCGATCATGACAGCGGGAGGGGCAGCGCGATCTGCTCTGGTCGCCTCATGGCGACGCTCGTCGGAACTGCACGGGCTTGATCCTGCCGAACTGGGGTCGGTGCGCACCCTTTCCGATGGTGAATTCAGAACCGCTCATCAACGTATCGAACGTCTTGTCAGCATAGCGCAAGCCAGTATGGATCGCCTTTATCTGGCCGTCGGTGGTGTGGGTTGTTGCGTGCTTCTGGCTGACAGTGAGGGCGTTCCCGTTGAACGTCGTGGTGCGCCGGGCGACGATGATACATTCTATCGCTGGGGGCTTTGGACCGGTGCTGTCTGGAGCGAACAGAGCGAAGGTACCAACGGTATCGGTACATGCATTGTTGAACAGCGCCCGCTGACAATTCATCGCGACCAGCATTTTCATACCCGTAATATCGGGCTTTCCTGTACGGTCGCCCCGATCCATGATCATCAAGGGCGTTTGATGGCAGCGCTTGATGTTTCCTCGTGCCGCGCCGATCTGACGGAGGCTTTTGCGCAGCTTATATCTGTCGCAGTGATCGATGCTGCACGGCGCATCGAGGCTGAAAATTTCCGTCAGGCTTTTCCCGAGGCTCGTATCATGCTGGCGCCAAGCCCCGACAGAACCGGCGGAGCACTGATCGCGGTCGACAAGGATGATCTGGTCATCGGCGCCACACGTGCGGCGCGTCTGGCAATGGGCCTTGACGATGCCGCTATTGCAGTTCCGTTGCCTGCAGCCGATCTTCTCGGCTGGCATGCTGACCCTCGTGAGGATATGGCCGAGTCAGAGCGCAGCGTTATTCTGCGCGCTCTTGCGCGCGCAGAAGGGAATATTTCGGCCGCAGCCGGCCTTTTGGGCATCAGTCGCGCCACGCTTCATCGCAAGCTCAACCGCCTGAAGATCATTCGTCCGCACTAATCGGCAATAAGCGGGCGCAACTGTCTCAATATTGCGACACATAACCTTGCGAGCTTGAATGCGCGGGATGACTCTTTCGTGCTGCCGCGCGATCCTCACTCATGAAACGCTGTAGGAGCAGCGTGGTTTTGGGAGGAATGTCATGAACAAGGTTGAATTCAGCCGGACCGTGAAGCCGGCTTTCGCAAAACGCTACGGAAACTTCATCGGGGGCAAATGGGTCGAGCCCAAGTCGGGCCGCTATTTCGAGAACACTTCACCGGTCAATGGTCAGGTGCTTTGCGAAGTAGCCCGCTCGGATGCCGCCGATGTTGAAGCGGCTCTCGACGCAGCGCATGCCGCCAAGGATGCCTGGGGCAAGACGAGCGCGGCGGAACGCGCGCTCATCCTCAATCGCATTGCTGACCGGATTGAGGAAAATCTGCCTGCGCTCGCTGCCGCCGAAACCTGGGACAACGGCAAGCCAATCCGCGAAACCACCGCTGCCGATCTTCCTCTGGCCATCGATCATTTCCGTTATTTCGCCGGTGTGATCCGCGCCCAGGAAGGCAGCATTTCCGAAATCGACCACGACACGGTCGCTTATCATTTCCATGAACCACTCGGCGTTGTCGGTCAGATCATTCCGTGGAATTTCCCGCTTCTCATGGCGACGTGGAAGCTTGCTCCGGCCCTTGCGGCGGGCAACTGCGTCGTACTGAAACCGGCTGAACAGACACCGGCATCGATCCTGGTGCTCATGGATCTGATCGGCGATCTTTTGCCCCCCGGTGTGATCAATGTCGTCAATGGTTTTGGTCTTGAGGCAGGCAAACCGCTCGCATCGAGCCCGCGTATCGCCAAGATCGCCTTCACCGGCGAAACGACGACGGGTCGATTGATCATGCAATATGCCAGCCAGAACCTCATCCCGGTTACGCTGGAACTCGGCGGCAAGTCGCCGAATATCTTCTTCAAGGATGTCGCAGCGGAAGACGACGATTTCCTCGACAAGGCCATCGAAGGCTTTGTGATGTTCGCACTCAATCAGGGCGAAGTCTGCACATGCCCAAGTCGCGCGCTCATCCATGAATCGATTTACGACAAGTTCATGGAAAAGGCGCTCAAGCGCGTGAATGCAATCGTGCAGGGCGATCCCCTCGATCCTGCCACGATGATCGGTGCACAGGCTTCCAGTGAGCAGCTGGAAAAAATCCTGAGCTATCTCGATATTGGCCGCCAAGAAGGTGCTGAAGTGCTGGCAGGTGGCGAGCGCAATATTCTGCCGGGCGATCTGGCTGGCGGTTATTACGTCAAGCCGACCGTATTCAAGGGCACTAACAAGATGCGCATTTTCCAGGAGGAAATCTTCGGACCGGTTGTGTCTGTTGCTACCTTCAAGGACGATGCGGAAGCGCTATCGATTGCCAACGATACGCTTTACGGTCTGGGTGCCGGTATATGGACGCGTGATGGCACGCGTGCCTATCGCTTCGGACGTGCCATTCAGGCCGGTCGTGTGTGGACCAATTGCTACCATGCCTATCCGGCACATGCGGCATTTGGCGGTTACAAGCAATCGGGTATCGGTCGCGAAAACCACCTCAAGATGCTGGATCACTATCAGAACACCAAGAATATGCTGGTGAGCTACAGCCCGAAGAAACTGGGTTTCTTCTAGCCGAAGCTGACCCCGGAACTGCAATACGGAGAAAACATCTTCGTATTGCGCTCAATCAAGGGATGGAACCGTTCCTCATGCCAGTATTGCGTCGAGCATAACGGTTTCCAATACCCCTCCCAAGGGGGCCTGGGCGGAAACGCCCGGGCGACCTTCTTCTAGTGCCTCCGGAAAGCATTCAGTTTTCGACATTCATTTCTTCCCTCCCCCAGGAAGCCAGCTCAGTTCGACAACGAAGGAGAAACTTCATGGCAAAGACAATGAAAGCCGCTGTGGTGCGCGCATTCGGAAAGCCACTGACAATCGACGAAGTGCCGATACCCGAGCCCGGACCGGGACAGATACAGGTTGCCATCCATGCGTCCGGCGTTTGCCATACCGATCTGCATGCAGCCGAAGGCGACTGGCCGGTAAAGCCCAACCCGCCATTCATTCCGGGGCATGAAGGCGTCGGTTATGTTTCGGCTGTCGGTAGCGGTGTCAAACACGTTAAGGAAGGCGACCGCGTCGGCGTTCCATGGCTTTATACCGCATGTGGCCACTGTCGTCATTGCCTGGGCGGCTGGGAAACACTCTGCGAAGAGCAACTTAATACAGGCTATTCGGTCAATGGTGGCTTTGCCGAATATGTCGTTGCCGATCCGAATTTTGTTGGTCACTTGCCGAAGAACATTGATTTCAACGAAATCGCGCCGGTTCTCTGTGCTGGCGTGACGGTCTACAAGGGTCTGAAGGTAACGGATACCAAACCCGGTGACTGGGTTGTGATCTCCGGTGTCGGTGGTCTCGGCCATATGGCGGTGCAATATGCCAAGGCAATGGGGCTTAACGTTGCCGCTGTCGACATCGACGACAGAAAGCTTGATCTCGCGCGGAAACTTGGCGCGACCGTTACCGTCAATGCCAAAACGCATAATGATCCGGCGGCCTATATCAAAAAAGAAACCGATGGCGGTGCGCAAGGCGTGCTGGTTACGGCTGTTTCGCCGATCGCATTCGAACAGGCCTTGGGCATGGTATCGCGTGGTGGGACTGTATCGCTGAACGGTTTGCCACCCGGTGACTTCCCGCTCTCAATATTCAACATGGTGCTGAACGGCGTCACCGTGCGCGGCTCAATCGTCGGTACGCGGCTCGATCTGCAGGAGTCGCTGGATTTTGCTGGCGACGGCAAGGTCCGCGCTACCATCCGCACGGAGAAGCTCGAAGATATCAACTCCATCTTCGATGATATGCGCCAAGGCAATATTGAAGGTCGCGTAGTCGTGGACCTGACTCAATAGGCAAGTTGGGCTAATATTAAGAGAGGGCGGTGAATTTCCGCCCTTTCGTATCATGGAGGAGGATATGGTTGAGGTAGCTCCCGGCGACGGCAAGGGTCAGGTTAGCGCCACGGCGGCAGCGCTTGACCTCATCCGTGAATTGCAGGCCGAATATGGGCCGATCATGTTCCACCAGTCGGGTGGTTGTTGTGACGGGTCATCACCGATGTGCTATCCGCAAGGAGAATTTATTGTCGGCGATACGGATGTAAAACTGGGCGAAATCGGTGACGCTCCGGTCTATATCAGCGGCCCGCAATATGAGGTCTGGAAGCATACCGAACTCATCATCGATGTCGTTCCGGGGCGCGGAGGCATGTTCTCCCTCGACAATGGGCGCGAAGTTCGGTTTCTGACGCGTTCGCGGGTCTGTTCGGTTCCCTGATTTCTCTTTTCGTTTTGTGGCGAAGCGGTTAGTTAGATCGGAGAGGGAGGGAGACGATCCAACATGGCCGCAGCAGGAAAACGAGCAACCATTCATGATGTGGCACGCCTTGCCGGTGTGTCGATCAAGACAGTTTCACGCGTCTACAATGACGAACCGAATGTGCGCGAAGCCATTCGCGAAAAAGTCAGGCAGGCGGGGAGTGAGCTCCGTTACCGTCCCAATGCTGCAGCGCGCAACCTTGTTGAACGGCGTTCTCACCTGATCGGACTTTTCTTCGAGAACCCCAGCGCCAGCTATGTCACCGAACTGCAGATGGGCGCACTGGAACGGCTGCGCGACACGCGATACCGGCTGCTGATCTTCCCCGTCGAAAATCGTGAAGACATCCGTGGTGCGCTGATCGAAACAGCCCACGCTTCCGGTCTCGACGGCATCATCGTGACGCCCCCCATGTCGGACGATCCTGAAATTCTGGCCGAACTGACGGCTTCCGCAATGCCATTTGCCCGTGTCGCAGGCGACGCGAACGTGCACCCGACCGATAGCGTCACGATCGATGACGAAGCGGCTGGCGTCGATCTGATGGAGTATCTTCTGAAACTCGGCCATCGCCGGATTGCGATCGTGATTGGCGATCCAACCCATCGCTCGGCAGAGCTGCGTCTCGCGGGCTATCGCCGCGCACTGGAAAAGGCAGGGATCAAGCGCAATCCCGATTATGAGGTGCAGGGTGGCTTCAGTTTTGCGAGCGGTCTCGCCGCCGGAAAGAAGCTGCTTTCGCTTGAGGAACCACCCACCGCTGTGTTTGCGTCAAACGACGATATGGCCGCCGCCGTCATGCAGGTCGCCTATGACCGCAACATTGCGATACCTGATCAGCTAACGGTGGTTGGCTTCGATGACAGCGCGATTGCCAGCATGGTTTCGCCGCAGATCACCACCGTCCGCCAGCCGATTTTCGAGATGACCCGCGATGCAGCGGACATGCTTCTCAACCAGATCGAAACCGGTCACCTGTCAGCCTCCCGGCGGATTGAGTATAAACTCATCATCCGCCAGTCATCGGGAAAAGCGCCGGTATAGGCCTGTCTAACTCTGTGCTGGACGCGAGGGGAAGAACCGCTCGCGGGCGAAATTGCTGCCGAAGATCATGTCATATTGCAGCATCTGATAGTCACGCAGGAGAGGAGGAAATGGCGGTCTCTGTTGCCAGCCTTCCTCGACTTTCTCCGAACGGTCGTAAACCGCATGATTGTCAACGACCTGGTAGCGCTCATGCAACTGACGCAGGAAGCCTGTGTAATAGGGATGCTGCATACCCGCCATATCCAGAATGTGCAGGGGCAGGAAGGCAGGGCTGATCGTACCGGTTCCCCGCTCGGCACCACGTTTATTCGACCAGAGAACAAGCGGCGTTTCGTGTTGCAGCATCATATCGGCGGCAGGCGCTGTGCGGCTCGCGACCCGGTTTGCCATGAACCCGGTCTCGACATAGACGGGGCCGAGTGGTGGCAGATGGTCACCGAAGAAGACGAGAATGGTTTCGCGGTCGCGCTTCGACGCCCACTCCATCAACCGTGCAAGGCTCGCATCGGCATCCATGGCGCCTTGCGAATAGGAACGGATCGACTGGCGCGTGTGCTCGCTGGCGTCAGTCTGCACCTCAAGTTTGGAATCCGGGTAACGATTGGCTTCGTAGGGGCCATGTCCCTGAAGTGAGACGGCAAAGAAGAAGAACGGCGCATCCATGGAATCTGCTTCGCGGATGATTTCGTCGGTCAAAGCAGCGTCGGAGGCCAATGAGCCGCGCTTTTCCAGCGGTGGCATGTTTTCTTCTGACATGAACTTGTCAAAGCCCATGCTTTCATAGACGGGGCCGCGGTTCCAGAACCATTGGCGATAGGGGTGGATGGCGCGCGTCGCATAACCCTGATCCTTGAAAAAGCTTGCAAGCGAGGGAAGCGGGCGACGGATATATTGCTGATAAGGGATACTGCCGGAGGGCAGGAAGGCTTTGGAAAAACCGGTCAGAGCCTCGAACTCGACATTGGCAGTCATGCCACCGAATTCTGGCGAGAAGACATGGCCGGATTGTTCCGCCCGGACTGTCGGGATCGGGTCGGCGCTGAAAGCCACGCCCGGAAGGCGGGTCGGATCCCAGAAGGATTCGCTCATCACCATAATGACGTCAGGCTTGCTGGTATCGAATGCAGCAGGGATCAACTGCGCCGGCGGTTCGATGGCGGCAATTGCTTCGGAAGAATAGCCTTCCGGAGCGAAGACGGTAGCCATTGGCACATTCAGGATGAAGGCCATGGTAAAGCCGTTATGGGCGTAGTTTTCCTTCTGGTCCCACATGATCGGCAGGATGCGCAGACGGTCGCGCGCCAGCGAAAAACTGGCATAGTCGGAAATCACTGCGAACCAGGCGAGCAAGGGCAGCGCGAAGGCAATACGCAGCATCCGACCCTTCCATGGGATTGGGTCAAAGCGCCGCCACCAGAACAGCGTCACGGTGATCATCACCGCTGCCGAAGCGATGAGAAGCAGGGCTATGCCGACCGCACTCCACGGGCGGTCACGCACCAGAAGCGGCAGAAGATCGACGATCTGACGGGCATAGAGAAAATCGCTCGGATAAAGCGGGTCACCGAGATAAAGGCTCTTTTCGCGTGCAGTTGTGGCCGCAATCAGTGCCAGCGGGGCGACAACAAAGAAGCCATAGTGAATGCGTCCGAAAATAGCGTCGCTTGCTGTCAGGACCACGACGAAGAGCGCAACGGTCGTCCATGCAGGCTTATGCGGTGTGCGGAAGAACTGCATCGTGTCGGTGAACGAGCCGCGCACGATCCATTCGACAGTGAAAACCAGCAGCGTTGAAAGTACAATGGAAGCGAGCGCAATTGCGGCGAGGCGCAGCGGCCAGGCAATACGGGCAGGCCCGAAAATCGCGGCATCGCTCCAGCGACGCGCTGCGGTATTTTCCATCACACCCGGCATGTTTTACTCACTAACTCCCGCACTTCTACAAAAAGCCTGTCACATTTCTGTCATGGAAATGTCAAGGCACGCTTGGGCCGCGAGTGATACGCACCGTGATCTGAATGGATGATGAATGGAGCATGTCTCCCGAAAGTGGGAACCGGTTTCGGGATAAAGACATGGGTAAAAACAAACAGATAGAGCATTTCGAATGTTTCAATCAAAACAGAGAATGCTCTAAAATGAAAACAGGGCCGGAACTATTCCGGCCCTGTCCATGGCATTATAGCGGATTGGATTACGAAAAGACGTCTTCCAGTCCCTTGGTCAGTTCCAGCGCCTGCCGCTCGAACAGGCGGCGATAGATGCCACCCGGCTTGCGGATAAGCGCATCATGATCGCCTTCTTCAAGGATCTTGCCCTTGTCGAAAACCAGCAACCGGTCAAGCGCACGAACCGTCGAAAGCCGGTGCGCAATGACAAGCGTCGTACGACCAACCATCAGTCGTTCCATTGCCTGCTGGATCAGCACTTCCGATTCTGAATCGAGGCTCGATGTGGCCTCATCCAGAATAAGGATTGGTGCATCTGCCAGAAACGCACGGGCAATCGCCACACGCTGACGCTCGCCACCCGAAAGCTTCACACCCCGTTCACCGACAAGCGTTGCATAGCCTTTCGGCAGGCGGCTGATGAAGTCATGTGCGCTTGCGAGGCGTGCAGCCTCTTCGATTTCCGCCTGTGTCGCACCGGGGCGGGCATAGGCGATGTTCTCGGCCAGCGTCCGGTGAAACAGGATTGGCTCCTGCTGCACGATGGCGATCTGCGATCTGAGCGATGCCTGTGTGACTTCGGCAATGTTCTGTCCGTCAATCTTGATGGCGCCGCCACTGACATCGTAGAGACGCTGGATCAGCTTGACGAACGTCGTCTTGCCCGAGCCCGAATGACCGACCAGACCAACCCGTTCGCCTGCCTCGATCTTGACTGAAAAGTCGCGATAGAGGGCTGCTTCGTGGTTGCCATAGTGGAAAGTGACGTGATCGAAGGTGATCTCGCCATTTCCAATCTTGATCGCCGGTGCACCTGGCTTGTCGGCAATGCCGTAAGGCTGTGCCTCGATGTCGACCAGTTCTTCCATGTCGTTGACCGAACGCTGCAGGTTGCGGATATGCATTCCTACGTCGCGCAGATAGCCTTGCAACATGAAGAAGGCTGTCAGAACGAAGGTGATATCACCCGCCGTTGCCTTGCCCTGGCTCCACAGATAGAGCGCAAAGGCGATGACCATGCCGCGCATCACCAGCAGGTTCGCGCCCTGAATGAATCCATTCAGCGTACCGATCAGCCATGTGCGGCGTGTGCGACCGCGCCACTTGGAAACGACCCTTGCAAGACGCGCATCTTCACGGCTTTCCGCGCCAAATGCCTTGACAACGGCGTTGCACGAAATGGCATCGGCCAAAGCGCCGCCCATGCGCGTGTCCCAGCTATTGGCAAGCGTTGCCGCAGGCGCAACAAAGCCAAGCGAAATCACGATCGTGCAGACGATGAACAGCACCGAACCGATTGCAACCAGCAACCCCATCAGCGGCCAGTACCACGATAGAAGTACCACCGAACCAACCAGCATCAGGATTGACGGCAACAGTGCCACGATCAGCGTATCGTTGAGCAGGTCGAGCGCCCACATGGCACGCGAGACCTTGCGCACGGTCGATCCGGCAAAGGCGTTGGCGTGCCAGTCTGTCGAAAACCGCTGCAGCTTACGGAACGAACTTGCTGCCATGTCGCTCATGATCTTCAAGGTGAAGTCCGTGATGACATAGAAGGTCAGCTGACGCGTAATCAACGCCAGCGCACCCAGCGCAAGCAGGATGATCAGGGCGTGGATGGCCGCATCCCATCCACTGTCGCCGCCAAGCGACAATGCGTCGACCAACCGACCGGAATAGAGTGGTGTCAGAACATCTGCGGCTGTTGCAAGCAGCATGCCGATTATCATCAGCGTCAGCCGCAAGGGCTGACTTCGCCAATGGCCGAAAGTGTAGCCGAGGACATTGCGGAAGGCAGGTCCCCGGAAATCTATGCGAAACCGAGTCATATCTATAATACCAGGCCGTGTTTAAACGGATTCTGGTTCCTTTAAAGAAGACAAAACAAGCAGCCGGTGAGGGCTGCGGCAAATTTGGAAGTTTTGGAATCTGCCCTTTTAGGGAGGGCGTTCAGGCCTCAGCCTGCAATGCGGGCCAAAGACTTAAAGCTTTGAAGCGCCCGCGCAAACACTGGGCACCATGGGGAATGGGTAATAGATACGCATCTCATACCTCTTGCCAGTGTTGCAGATAGATGCACAATAAATGAGCAAAAATTTTTGCCAAGGCGCAAAATGACGAATTTTCTATCCAATCATTTGACTGTGACAAATTTGCAAGCCTTGTTTTAAGTGCTGATCCAGCTTTCAGCCCTTTGCTGAACGGATATTTTCACTTTTTCCGTTACAGGACGGCTCCGGCCTTGCAATTCTGCCGCTCATGGGTGAAGGGTCGTTCTGAGATATATCAGAGCCGTGCGGCGCACAGGGAGAGTTCATGACAGTCCATCAAAATCTGATCGCGGGCGAATGGGTCGGCGGCGACGGGATCGCCAATATCAATCCTTCGGATACGAATGATGTCGTTGGGACCTATGCGCGGGCAACTGCCGAAGACACCAAGGCAGCCATTGCCGCCGCGAAAGCCGCTTTCCCGGCCTGGTCGCGTTCCGGCATTCTGGAACGCCACGCCATCCTGCGCAAAACTGCCGATGAAATTCTGGCGCGCAAGGACGAGCTTGGCCGTCTCCTGTCGCGCGAAGAAGGCAAGACGCTGGCTGAAGGCATCGGCGAAACCATTCGCGCCAGCCAGATTTTTGATTTCTTCGCGGGCGAAGCCCTGCGTTTGGCTGGCGAAGTTCTGCCTTCTGCACGTCCGGGTATCGGTGTGGAAATCACCCGTGAGCCGATCGGTGTCGTGGGCATCATTACCCCATGGAATTTCCCGATCGCTATTCCGGCCTGGAAGATTGCGCCGGCACTTTGCTACGGCAACACGATTGTGTTCAAACCGGCTGATCTCGTGCCGGGCTGCTCCTGGGCGATTGTCGATATCCTGCACCGTGCGGGATTGCCAAAGGGCGTTCTCAATCTCGTCATGGGCAAGGGTTCGGTTGTCGGCCAGACCATTCTGGACAGTGCGGACGTTCAGGCCGTCACCTTCACCGGCTCGACCGGTACGGGCAAGCGCGTTGCGGCGGCTTCCATCGAGCATAACCGCCGCTTCCAGCTCGAAATGGGCGGCAAGAACCCGGTTGTCGTCCTGGATGACGCCGATCTCGATGTCGCTGTCGAGTCCGTGGTCAATTCGTCCTTCTTCTCGACCGGCCAGCGCTGCACGGCATCGTCGCGTATCATCGTGACGGAAGGTATCCATGACAAGTTTGTCGCTGCTGCAATCGAAAAGCTGAAAAGCGTTGTGGTCGACAATGCCCTGAAGCAGGGCACGCATATCGGCCCGGTTGTTGATGAAAGCCAGCTTCAGCAGGACATGGATTATATCGAGATCGGTCGCAAGGAAGGCGCAAAGCTTGCTTTTGGCGGCGAACGTCTGAACCGCGAAACGCCGGGCTTCTACCTCCAACCTGCGCTTTTCACCGAAGCCACCAACCAGATGCGTATCAGCCGCGAGGAAATCTTTGGTCCGGTCGCTTCGGTCATCCGCGTCAAGAATTATGAAGAAGCGCTTGCTACCGCCAATGATACGAGCTTCGGCCTGTCGTCTGGCATCTGCACGACGAGCCTGAAATACGCCACGCATTTCAAGCGCAATTCGGAAGCGGGCATGGTGATGGTCAACCTGCCGACCGCCGGTGTCGATTTCCACGTGCCATTCGGCGGGCGCAAGGGTTCGAGCTACGGTCCGCGCGAGCAGGGCCGCTATGCCGCCGAGTTCTACACGACGGTCAAGACAGCCTATACGCTGGCCTGATAGCAATGTGAGTGGATGCAAAAACCGGCGGGAAACCGCCGGTTTTTTTATGCGGCTTTTTTAGGCCAGGCAGCAAGCTTGCGGGCGAAATGCGACACGGTGCCGTGCAGCAGCATGGTGAATGCCGCCAGCACGAACAGGCAGGCGAACATCAGATCCACCTTGGCGCGTCCATTGGCGAGCAGCATCAGATAGCCGAGACCTTTCGATGCGCCCACCCATTCGCCGACTACAGCGCCGATGGGCGCATAGACTGCGGCGAGGCTCAGACCCGACGCCAGCGAAGGAAAGGCGGATGGAATGCGGATGCGAAACAGGATCGCCATGCGTCCGGCACCGAGAATTTCCGCTGCGTCGATAAGGCTACTGTCGGTACGCCGCATGCCGTCGAAGAATGTCGAAACGACGGGAAAGAAGATCATCAGCACTGTGACTGCAATCTTCGATGCGGGACCGTAGCCAAGCCACAAAGTCAAAATGGGGGCGAGCGCGAAGATTGGGATCGCCTGACTGAACACCATGGCGGGCATGACGAGCCGCTGCGCCAGCGGTGACATCATCAGGCAGATGGCGGTGGCAATGCCGACCGCGCAGCCAAGCGCCAGACCGCCTAAAACTTCGCCGATAGTGGCGGCAGCGTTTTCGGCAATCAGCCCGGCATTGCCGATCAGTGACTGCACCACATCCAGCGGGCCGGGCAGAATGAAGCGCGGCATCTGGCCGATGCTCACCACCGCCTGCCAGATGGCAAGCGCTATGGCTGCCGACAGTAAACCGTCGGCAGCACGCTTTTTTCGACTTCGGTTCGGGAGTGCTTCGTCCACTATCCGGCCTTCAAGCCCATAGACCAGAAATCGGCTTCGAGCCTGCTTGCCGTCGCGAAAATCTGGCAGAGCCTTGGCCAGCGCGGGCTTTTCTCAAAGTCGTCGCCGATGCGGTCCTTTGCAGCCTGATCGAACAGCTTGCCGACCGTGTGGCACATGTCCTGATAGTCAGGCCCCGCATAGGTGTCGATCCATTCTTGATAAGGCGTACCGGGCAGGGCGGTCACGGCAAGGTTGAGGCCGATCTCGCCGTAGCCGTGTGCGCAGGGCACGAGCGCCGTCAGCAGGTCGAGGAAATCGCCCGCCTGTCCGCAGTCGAGCACATAGCGCGTATAAGCAAGGTTTTCCGGTTCTTCCTTCGTCGCGTAAAGCGCGTCTTCGCTGATCCCTTCACGAGCACAAATGCCGACATGGAGCGGCAGTTCCGTGACGGCCAGACCATGCATGATCTGGGCGCAGAGCCGTGTTTCCTGCAGTGTGTTGGCCTTGACGACACCCAGCGCGAAGGCGCGGGCATAGTGGTGCAGATAGACATAATCCTGACGGAGATAATGCAGGAAGGCCGCCTTGGGTAACGTGCCGTCACCCAATCCGCGCACGAATTCATGATCGATATAGGGCTTCCAGTCATCAAGCGTCGCGGCGCGCAGGCGCGTGAACAGTTCGGATGAATAATGCGGTTGGCTCATGACTTGCTCCCTTCCGCGTTGACGTCGATGGCGAATTTTTCGACCGGAAGGACTGAAGGCACGAGACCGTTTTCCTTAAGATAGGTTTCGTAGCGGCTCCAGCGTCCGTAATCGAGACTTGCAGGCGAGCGGGAGAAACGAGCGACCGTGTCTTTCCAGGCGCGCTGGTTCAGCTCGTCCTTGAGTTCGGAACTATAGGATGCGAAGACGTCGTAGCTCTTCTCCGGATGGTTGACGATATACTGCGCGGCCTTCTCGGTAGCCGAGAGGAAGCGTGCGATCTTGTCCTTTTCCGCCGCGTCCAATTTGTCGGAAGCTGCGACATAGACGAGCTCGTCATAAACCGGCACGCCTTCTTCCTCGACGAAGAAGCATTTTCCGGGCACGCCTTCGACAGCCATCTGGTTCAGTTCGACATTGCGATAGGCACCCATTACCGCATCGACCTGCTTCGACATCAGCGATGGCGCGAGTGAGAAATTCACATTGATGAGCTCGACATCCGAGAGTTTGACGCCGTGCTGGCCGAGAATGGTGCCGAGCAATGTTTCCTCGGTTCCGGCGACCGAATAGCCGATCTTCTTGCCCTTGAGATCGGCGATGGAATTCACCGATCCGTCGTCTCTGGTCATCAGGCAGTTGAGTGGCGAGTCGATCAACGTGCCGACGCGGATAAGCGGCAGGCCTTCATGCACCTGAAGATGCACCTGCTGCTGATAGGAAATGGCGAGATCCGCCTGCCCTGCCGCCACCATCTTGGTGGGCGTCGAGGCGTCAGCAGGTGCAACGATGTCCACATCCAGCCCGGCATCCTTGAAGTAGCCAAGCTTGTCGGCGACGATGATGGGACCGTGATCAGGGTTCACATACCAGTCGAGAATGAGCTTCAGCTTGTCGTCAGCCTGAGCCGAAGTGGCAGCCGTGAGGGCGAGGCCGAACAGGGCGGCGAAGGCGGTCTTTTTCATAGGGTCTGCTCCAGAGTATGGCCTGCATAAGCGCGCGTGGTTTCAATCCATTGGCGCAGGCGGCTTTCGGGGTCGGCATTGAGGGTGATGTCGGTGACGACGGAGACGATATCGGCGCCTGCTTCGAAAACACCGGGCGCGCGTTCAACGCTCATGCCACCGATGCCCACCAGCGGAATGTCGCCGATGCGCGCCTTCCATTGTCCAAGGCGCGGCAGGCCCTGCTCGTGCCATTTCATCTTTTTCAAAATGGTCGGATAGATGGGGCCGAGTGCGATATAGTCAGGCTTCACCGACAAAGCACGGTCCAGTTCGGCCTCGTCATGGCTTGAAACACCCAGTTTCAAGCCACCGCCGCGAATGGCACTGAGATCGGCATCGTCGAGGTCTTCCTGCCCGAGATGGATGAAGTCGCAGCCTTCCTCCAGCGCCAGCTTCCAGTAGTCGTTGACGATCAGCTGGCAGCCATTTGCAAGGCAGATTTCCCGTGCGACGCGGATTTCACTGCGCAGCTCCGGCTCGCTCTTATCCTTGACGCGCAGTTGCACCAGCTTGACGCCGAGCGGCACCATGCGCTCCAGCCATTTTGCGCTGTCGAAGATCGGGTAGAACGGATCGAGGGCCATCACAAAAATGCCTTTCCGAGAAGAGGGGTGGATGGCGCGGCCATGTCACGCGCCTCGATGGCGTCGGCTTCGAAAGCAAACCGCCCGGCTTCGACTGCAAGCGCGAAACCACGTGCCATGGCGACGGGATTGCCAGCCTTGGCGACGGCGGTGTTGATGAGTACGGCGTCGAAGCCCAGCTCCATCGCTGCTGCCGCATGGGACGGCACGCCGATGCCGGCATCGACAACAAGCGGAATATCGGGGAAATGCGCCCGCATGGTCTTCAGCGCATAAGGGTTGTTGAGGCCACGGCCTGAACCGATGGGCGCGCCCCAGGGCATCAGCACCTTGCAACCGGCTTCGATGAGCTTTTCCGCGACGACCAGATCGTCATTCATATAGGGAAAGACCTCGAAGCCGTCGTCGCAGAGTGCGCGCGCTGCCTCGACCAGTCCGAACGGGTCTGGCTGCAATGTGTCGGTATCACCGATCACTTCCAGTTTGATCCAGTTGGTGCCGAAGATTTCGCGCGCCATTTTTGCCGTGGTCACCGCTTCGCGCGGCGTGTGGCAGCCTGCCGTGTTGGGCAGAACGGCCACGCCCAGCTCCCGGATAAGCGCCCAGAAATCCTGTCCTGCGCGAGCCTCGCCACTTTCACGACGCAGCGACACCGTGACGATATCGCTTTGCGAAGCGCGCACCGCATCGGCTAATATGGCCGGCGATGGATATTGCGCCGTGCCGAGCAGCAGGCGGCTTTCAAATTTTTGTCCGTAGAATTCCAGCATCTCAGCCTCCCTGCATCGGGGCCAGAACTTCGATGCGGTCGCCAGCCGACAGAGTCGCGGCTGCGCGCTCGTGGCTGGCCACGAATTCGCCGTTCAGCGCGGTTGCAACAACCGCTTCATCCAGTTCGATTTCGGCGAGCAGCGCCGCCAGATTGGCGGCTGCCGTGGTGATGACCTCACCGTTCAGCACGATCGTCATGCATAGTCCTCCACAAATTCTGGTTTGGGCTCTAGCGCATCCTCCGGCATGGTCGCGCTCGCAACCGCCATGCGCGCTATCGCCGGCGAAAGCAGGAAGCCGTGGCGGTAAAGCCCGTTGACATAGACGGTTTTGCCCCGCCGTCTTACGCGGGGCAGATTGTCGGGAAAGGCCGGACGCGCATCGACGCCGGTTTCGAGGATTTCCGCCTCGCCGAAGGCCGGATGCAAGGCATAAGCGGCGCTCAAGAGTTCCAGCGTCGAGCGCACGCTGATGCCACCCCGCTCATCGCTTTCGATCATCGTTGCGCCGATCATGTGCACGCCGTCGCCGCGTGGCACGATGTAGAGCGGAATCCGCGGATGCAGGAGGCGTATGGGTCGCTTGAGATTAATATCGCGCGAGCGCACAACCAGCATCTCGCCCTTGACGCCGCGCAGGTCCTGCAACTGATCACGCGCTGCAAGACCGCGTGCATCGACGGTAATGTCGGCCGCGACTTTGACGTCTTTCGCATCCTGCCCCAGATGAAAGACGACGCCTTTCTTCTGCAGTTTTTCGGCGAGCTCGATCAGTGTCTGGCGCGGGTTGAGATGGCCTTCTGCCGCAAAGAAAAGTCCCTGCCGAAAACGGCCGGCAAGGTTTGGTTCCAGCGTATCGATCTGGTCTTGATCAATGGTGTCAAATGCTTCCGTCCGGCGGGCGAAGCGGCGCAGTTCGGTCGCATCGCGTGTGTGCGAGAGTACAAGCGTACCCTTGCGATGGACTGTCGAAACGTGCCGCTCCCACCAGCCGATCGCTTCCTGTCCCAAACGAACGACCGGCTCTTCCGCGCTCTCGCCTTCGCACCATGGTGCCAGCATTCCGCCTGCAAACCATGAGCAGCTGTCGGAACCGATCTCAGTGCTTTTGGCAATGACAGTGACTGCATGTCCCTGATCGTGAAATTCTGCCGCGCACACTAGACCGGCGACACCTGCTCCGATGATGGTGACGCGCATCACATTGCCTCCTCTGAGTGGACTTTCCAGAGATTATGGAAGTGATGAACAGGCCCATGGCCTTGTCCAATCTTCAACGCATCGGCGGCGCGGATTGCCCCTTGCAGATAGGCATGGGCTGCAATGACTGCTTTTTCGAGCGGCAGGTTCTTGGCAAGCTCTGCAGCAATGGCTGAGGAGAGCGTGCAGCCCGTGCCATGGGTGTTACCGGTCCGGATACGCGTCGCCTCGACACGCAATGTGGGCTGTTCGCGGCGAACCAGCAGGTCGACGCAGATTTCGCCTTCCGCATGGCCGCCCTTCATCAAAACAGCTTTCGCGCCGAGTTCGAGCAAGGCACGCCCCTGTTCTTCGGCGTCTACATCGTCGCGAGCCAGATCGCTGTCGAGCAGGCAGGCCGCTTCAGGCCGGTTGGGCGTCAGCAGCGTGGCCAGCGGAACCAGTTTCTGGCGCAAAAGCGCAATGGCGTTTTCGCTCAAAAGCCGGTCGCCGGATTTTGCAACCATCACCGGGTCGAGTACGACAGGGCCGGAAAAATGCGCAAGGCCCCGCGCAATGGCCTCGATGGTTTCGGGCACGGAAACCATGCCGATCTTCACCGCGGCTACATCGAGATCGCTGAAGACGGCATCGATCTGCCCTGCGACGATGGCGGGCGGGATGTCGTGCACCGCGCTCACCGTGCAGGTGTTCTGCACGGTCACAGCGGCAATGACGCTCGCACCATAGACGCCGAGCGCCGAGAATGTCTTGAGGTCGGCCTGAATGCCAGCTCCGCCACCACTATCGGAACCGGCAATAGTCACGCATATGGGCACGAATGCCGCACTGCCGGTTGATGTGGTTCGGGAGAAACTGTTTTTTTGGTCCATCATCACGTCTCTCATTCCGAACGGAAAAATGAGACGTCATGAACCTGTTTGGAGCTTGAACTCCGATGAGGGAAACCCTCGGCTGCGACGCGTCAAACTCCGTTCCCTACGCAGGTATTACCCGGATCAGGTTCAATGGGTTAACGCGATCAGCGTCTCTCAGCCTTTTGTGTCGCAATATCGGACGGAAAACCGCTTGGCACTTTTCCTGATATTGCTTCGAAGGCACCCCAACGAATTTTGCGTCTTTAGGCATAGGCTGGAAGTTGAAGCCGGTCAAGCGATGGAAAAATGCAGTTTTAAAGAAAATCCTTAAATCGACCCTCAATTTGTATATGGTTTATTAAAATTCTCGGCTTTAATCTATGTTCGGGGTGCATCTTCCGCGTGTTACTCATGGTGCCATGAAACTTGACGGTCCACTTGTAGGGTGGATCGAGATTATCCAGTAGGATCAGTTTGATGAGGGATTTACGATGAGGAAGCGGAGGGGCGCTTCAGCTTCGACGGAAGGCACGATGGCGCGCACGTCCGAGCAGGACTTCCGCATCCTTTTCACAACCCATCCGACACCGATGTGGGTTTATGACCCGGAGACGCTGCATTTCATCGTGATGAATGACGCTGCCTATCGGCTCTATGGATACACTGCTGATGAAATTCCGGGCATGACAGTGCTCGATATTCGACCCCAGACAGAACGGGATCGAATGCTGGCTGCCATTCGTGATCGCAGCGACCTTGAACGACCGGAGCGCTGGCAGCATCTGCGCGCGAATGGTGAAATCATTGACGTTCTGACTTACGGACGTCAGGTGCTGTTTGACGGCAAGGAAGCGATTCTCGCCATTGTTCAGGACAGGACAGAGTTGGCAGAAGCCAATCGTCAGGCAAACCACGCCCAAACCTTGCTGGACAGCCTCGTCAACAATCTGCCGCTTGGTGTCTTCGTCAAGGATATGCACGATGACGGTCGGTATGTGCTCTACAATCAGGCCGCATCGGCGGCAAGCGGACAGCCGGTAGAGGAAGCCATCGGTTCGACCGACCTCGATCTTTTCCCTGAACGCGAGGCAACCGTCATCATCCAGCAAGATCGCACGGCGATGCGGCGTCGGGGCGTGTTGAACGTCGAACGCAAGATCGAGCGCAAGGACGGAACGTCGCGAACGATGCGGATCATAAAATGTTCGATCCCACCGGTCGAAGGCAACGAGCCCCGCTATTTGATCGGGCTTGTTGAGGATATAACCGAACGGCGTGAGATTGAGGAACGCATGGCACATATTGCCATGCATGACAGTCTGACAGGCTTGCCGAACCGCGCCTATTTTGCTCACCATGTAGAGAGTTTGTTGAAAAAGGGCGGGGATTCCGAGCCTTTTGCCTTGTTCTACCTTGATATCGATCATTTCAAGAACATCAACGACAATATAGGGCATCAGGCTGGCGACCAGCTTTTGCAGGAAGTGGCGCGTCGACTGAAGCAGATCACGACTTCGGATGAATTCATTGCCCGGCTGGGAGGCGACGAATTTGCCATTGTCTACCGGAGCGGGACGCTGGCACAAATTGCAATGTTCGCTGACCGTATCCTTTCTGCTTTTCAGGATCCGTTCGAACTGGTGCGCAATTCAGAATTCGTCGCCTGCAGCATGGGCATCGCCCAGGCGCCATTGCATGGAGACAACCCCGATGTGCTGATGCGCAATGCCGATCTCGCGCTTTATGCTTCAAAATCAGGTGGACGACGCACATTCCGCTTTTATCAGCACTCCCTGCGCCTGGCGGCGGAGAAGCGTTATGTCATGACCGGCGAACTTCGTCAGGCTCTGCTGGATGAACAGTTTGAACTGCATTATCAACCGATTTTCAATCTTGAGAGCGGCAAGATTTCCGGCTTTGAAGCGCTGATCCGCTGGCGTCATCCTGATCGCGGTATGGTTTCACCGGCGGAATTCATTCCACTGGCAGAAGAAACTGGGCTCATCGGACCGATCGGCGACTGGGTTTTAAGGACTGCATGTCGGGAAGCTGTGCTCTGGCCGGAGGACATAAAAGTCTCGGTCAATCTTTCACCGGTCCAGTTCAGTCAGACCACGCTCTTGCATTCCGTCACGGATGCGTTGGAAGCAGCGCGTCTTTCACCCGACAGGCTTGAGCTTGAAATCACGGAGTCGGTCTTCCTGTCGAACAGCAAGAACAATATCGAGTTGCTGTTCGAACTTCGCCGATTGGGTGTTCGTATCGCGATGGATGATTTCGGAACCGGCTATTCTTCTTTGAGCTATTTGCGATCATTCCCATTTGATAAGATCAAGATTGATCGCAGTTTCGTTTCAGGGATCGAAGTCGATACGCGCGATCTGGCCATCATTCAGGCTGTGGCAACGCTCGGTGCGGGCTTCAATATTGTCACGACTGCCGAGGGCGTGGAAACCGCACAACAGTTGGAACGTTTGAAGACCGAGCGTTTTGGCGAAGTGCAGGGTTTCCTGACCGGGCGGCCAATGCCTGCCGGAGACGTGCATTCCTTTATCCAGAATCGCAGCAATGTCGGTCTGGAAATGCCTGCGGCACACAACAGATTGCCGATTTAGGGCATCGCCCACTTGTTATTGAGCGGCGCTCGAAAAGCCATAACACCAAACGAAAAGTCCGAATCGAACCTCGCCTTAAAAAGGGCTTGACCTTCCAACGGTGGGAAGGCCTATCTAAGGAGCAACTCTCGAATTATGCCCTTTCCGGGCGATGAAAGGGATTGCCATGAACAAGCCTGTTAATCACGAAACCATCAGTTTTCCAGTACCCGTCGAAGGGATGAGTTGCGCGTCTTGCGTGTCATCCGTTGAAAAAGCCGTGTCCAAAGTTCCGGGCGTCGACAAGGTTTCCGTCAATCTTGCAACGGAACGCGCCGACGTGACTTTCAAGGGCGAACCGGATTTGCCGTCGGTGATCGATGCCATTCGCAAGGCGGGTTATGATGTCCCGGCAGGGAGCATCGATCTCGCTATTGAAGGCATGACTTGCGCTTCCTGCGTCAGCAAGGTTGAGAAGGCGCTGAATGCTGTGCCGGGCGTAACACGCGCCAGTGTTAATCTCGCAACTGAACGTGCCCATGTGGAACTGGCCGGGCCGGTACAGTCATCCGAACTCATCAAGGCGGTTGAACAGGCAGGTTATGAGGCGCGTTCGCTGGATGACGCGCAGAGCGACGTCAAGCAGGAAACCCAGTCCGAGAAGCGGGATGCTGAAGCGGCAGAACTGAAGAAAAGCGTCATTCTCTCTGCCGTTTTGACCTTGCCTGTTTTCGTTATGGAAATGGGTTCGCATCTGATCCCTGCGGTTCATATGTTCGTCATGGACAGGATCGGTATGCAGAACAGCTGGTATCTGCAGCTTGTGCTCACCACGCTGGTACTGTTCGGTCCGGGATTGCGCTTTTTCAAGAAAGGCATTCCGGCGCTGTTGCGCGGCACGCCTGACATGAATTCGCTGGTTGTGGTTGGCACGCTTGCCGCATGGGGCTATTCGGTGGTCGCGACTTTCCTTCCCGGCGTGCTGCCGGAAGGCACGGTGAATGTTTATTTCGAGGCTGCCGCCGTCATCGTCACATTGATCCTGATCGGGCGTTATCTGGAGGCGCGTGCCAAGGGACGCACCAGTGCGGCTATCAGCCGGCTGGTTGGCCTGCAGGCGAAATCGGCGCGTGTGGTGCGTAATGGCGAGACGATCGATGTGCCGCTGGAAGATGTTCGCGCTGGTGACGTCGTGCAAGTCCGCCCCGGCGAGAAAGTGCCGGTCGACGGCGAGGTGATCGAAGGTTCGTCCTATGTGGATGAATCGATGATTACCGGCGAGCCTGTGCCTGTTGCCAAGGAAAAAGGCGCGGAAGTGGTTGGCGGTACGATCAACAAAACCGGTGCCTTCACCTTCCGTGCCACCAAGGTTGGCCGCGATATGGTGATCTCGCAGATCATCCGCATGGTTGAGGACGCTCAGGCTGACAAGCTGCCAATTCAGGCAAAGGTCGACAAGGTGACCGGCTGGTTCGTACCCGCTGTGATGGCGGCTGCCGCTTTGACCTTTGCATTGTGGCTTGTGATCGGTGGCACGGGCATGCTGGGTTACGCGCTGGTGAACGCCATTGCGGTTCTCATCATCGCCTGCCCGTGTGCCATGGGCTTGGCCACACCAACGTCCATTATGGTTGGCACTGGCCGCGCAGCCGAGTTCGGCGTCCTGTTTCGCCGCGGTGACGCATTGCAGACCTTGCGCGATGCTTCCGTTATCGCCGTCGACAAGACCGGTACGCTGACACAGGGAAAGCCCGCTTTGGCTCATTTCGCGACCGTCGAAGGCTTTGAGAAGGACGAACTTCTGGCGCTTGTCGCGGCTGTGGAGGCACGTTCCGAACACCCGATTGCCGACGCGATTGTGGAAGCAGCGAAAGAGAAGGGATTGAAGCTTGCGGATGTATCGGCTTTCGAAGCCGTACCCGGTTTTGGCCTGAAGGCTCATGTGTCCGGCCATGAGATTGCCATCGGCGCTGATCGTTACATGGCAAAGCTTGGTCATGACGTTGCTGTCTTTGCCAATGATGCGAAGCGTCTCGGCGATGAAGGGCAGTCTCCGCTCTATGCAGCTGTCGATGGTAAGCTGGCAGCAATCCTGACTGTTGCCGACCCGATGAAGGAAACTACGCCAGCGGCGATTGCTGCCCTGCACGAGCAGGGGCTGAAGGTCGCCATGATCACCGGCGATAACCGCCGCACGGCGGAAGCCATCGCAAAACGTCTCGGCATCGATGAAGTCGTTGCGGAAGTGCTGCCGGACGGCAAGGTTGAAGCGTTGAAGCGGCTTTCGGCAGGTGGCAAGCGGATTGCTTTTGTCGGGGACGGTATCAACGATGCGCCTGCACTGGCTGCTGCCGATGTTGGCATTGCGATTGGCACCGGCACGGATATTGCGATCGAAAGCGCAGATGTGGTGTTGATGTCGGGCGATCTTCGCGGCGTGGTCAATGCCATTGCCATATCGAAGGCGACGATCCGTAATATCAGCGAAAACCTGTTCTGGGCCTTTGCCTATAACGTCGCGCTGATCCCTGTCGCGGCGGGTGTCCTCTATCCGTTCACTGGCACGTTGTTGTCACCGGTTCTGGCGGCAGGCGCCATGGCTTTCTCCAGCATCTTCGTGCTGAGCAATGCCTTGCGGCTCAAGGCTTTTAAAAGCCCGATAGAGGCCTGAGCAAAAGAAAGGCGCGGTGTTGACCGCGCCTTTTTGTTTCAGAGCATTTCCAGCAAAAGTGCGAAGCGGTTTTGCGTAGGATAATGCGTACAAACAAAGACATAGAGCGGTTCCGTTTCAACCGGAACCGCTCTAATGAGTTCCGACAGCCTTGCCGTATGTTCGGACCACATTGCGGACGGCCTCCACCATCAAGGCGTGGGGCGTCGCTTCAATCTCACCCGAGGCGACTGCTGGATAAAGCGTGCCCAGATACTGACTGATCAGCGTTTCCGGTATCTTGCGCCCTTCCAGACGGTTCAAAAGCGCATCGACGGCAGCAGTTGCGACCGGATGCGGCCAGTAATAGCGAATGCGGTCGCTATAGGAGAAATGGCGTTGCAGGCGCAGTTCTTCCGCATCACCGTGATAGTATTTTTCCCAGTTCTTCGGCTCTGCGAGAAGTAGCGCTTCCATCTTACCGCGCAGGGTTTCTTCTTCCGGCAGTTTGTCGAGGAAAGCTGCAATCTGGTCGAGACCGTAAAGCGCCTCGCGCAGTGCAAAAGTCAGGCCGGGGCCGACTTTCAGAATGGTGAAACCGTCATCAACCAGATCGGAAAGCGCTTCCACCGGCTGATAGTCGGTGGAGTGGGCTTCAAAGACGAATTGCGCCATTTCGCTGAGAACACCGCTTAACGCCGTCGCCTTTTCACTGTTGTAGAAGACGACATTTTCGTTGCCGAACTCGACGCCCGGCTGCACCACGACGCCGATGGCGCGGGCGAATGCGTCTTCCAGTCCGAGTGCTGCGAAAGCCTTGCGGTGAATGGCGACGGTTTCAACTGCCGCGCCCGGCTTGGTCAGCTCCAGCTCTTCGATTTCTTCCATCGCCCCGCCGGGGATAGGGACTTCCGTGCCGATGATATAGACCGGCAGGTCGTATCCGGCTTCACGGGCCGCTGCTTCCGAAACCTTGGCCAGACGTGCCGCGCGCTCGGCGGTCACGGCATCGGGTAGCGCGACCGGCTCGCCAGCACAGCCCATCGAGGTGTCGAGATGGATCTTTGTGAAGCCAGCGCGCACGAAGGCGTCGATCATCACATCCGACTTCGCAAGGGCTTCTTCGGCAGGCAGGTGCTTCCACGGGTTCGGGCCGAGATGGTCGCCGCCCAGAATAAGCCGCTTGGTGTCGAAGCCGACACGGGCGGCGATGTCTTCCACAAAGCGGCGGAAGTCGGCAGGCGTCATGCCTGTATAGCCGCCGTCCTGATTGACCTGATTGCAGGTGGCCTCAATCAGCACGTCCGTGCTGGTCGCGATGCCTTCAAGAAGCGCGGCCTCGATCACCAGAGGATGCGCAGAGCAGATCGACGTGATGCCGCCACGAACCCCGCTGGCGTAACGTGCGGGAAGTGCGCTCAGAACTTGCGTACTGCTCATGCTGGAACTCCGTTTTTCTGAAGGAAGGCTTCGATTTCGGCCATGGTCGAGGTGCCTTCCATCGGCCCTTTGACACCAACGGCGCGCGCGCCGGTGGCGTTGGCGATGACGAGGGCTTCTTTCGGTGCCATGTCGCGCAGCCAGCAGGTGACGAATGCCGCGCCAAAACTATCGCCCGCTCCGGTCGGGTCGATCTCATCGACCTTGAAAGCAGGCGCGAAAACTTCGCCGGACTGGTCGAAATAGCTGGCGCCTTCCGCGCCGCGCTTGACCACAACGGCCTTGACGCCCCGCGCCAGCAGTTCTTCCACGGCTGCCTTTTCCTCGGTCGCCTTGGTGAAGAGGAAAATTTCCGGGCCGCTCGGCATGAACAGGTCGGTGTTTTCCAGCGCATGGGCCAGCGCTTGGCGCATGCCCGGCAATTCCAGCATTTCCTTGCGGATATTCGGGTCGAAGGACACGGTGCCACCCTTCGCCTTGATACGGATCGTCGCCTCGTGGATTGCAGAAACAATGCCTTCGGAGAACAGGGCGGAGCCCATGATATGCAGATGATTGGCGGTCTCGATCAGCCTTTCGGCTTCCGGCGTCAGGCCGATGGCACTGCATGCGCTGTGCTTGATGTTGAAGATGAAATCGCGATTGCCATCTGGACGATAACGCACGAAAGCGCTGCCGGTGGCGGCTGCCGGATGTACGCCGATGGCCGAAACATCCACGCCGTCCTTCTGCAAGCGCTCGATATTGAGCGCGCCGAAGTCATCATTGCCGACCGCGCTGACCATGCCGCAAGGCTGGCCCATCTTGGCGGCCTGATCGATGAAGATTGCGGGCGCGCCGGAGGCGAACGGCCCGATCAATGGGATGGCGGTCTTGAAACCGTTGCCGGTTTCCACAGCCATGATTTCGACGACGATCTCGCCGATGGTGATGATCTTTTTCATAAGGTGCACCGCGATTACGTACGCATGGATTTCGAGCGCACGTCCAGCCAGACGGCAACCAGAATGACCACGCCCTTGACGATGAGCTGATAGAAATAGGGCACCGACAGCATGTTCATGCCGTTGTTGATGACACCGATGATGAGCGCGCCCAGAATGGTGCCGACCATGGTACCGACGCCGCCGGCAAGCGAGGTGCCCCCAAGCACGACCGCCGCAATGGCGTCGAGTTCATAGCCCATGCCTGCATTGGTCTGTGCTGAGGACAGGCGCGAGGAGAGGAGAATGCCGCTGATGGCTGCCATGACGCCGGAGAGCATGAAGACGATGATCTTGATGCGGTCGACGCGGATGCCCGAATAGATCGCTGCTTCCTTGTTGCCGCCCGACAGATAGATGCGGCGACCGAAAACGGTCTTCGACAGCAGGATATAATTGAAGATGAACAGAACGCCGACGATCCAGATGATGATCGGCAGGCCGAGCCAGTTTTCCGAGCCGATGGCAAGCCAGGTATCGTTTTCGATGATTTCCGGTGCGCCATTGGTCGGCAGGCTGACCATGCCGCGATAGATGCCCATTGTCGCAACGGTCACGATGAAGGAGGGCAGCATCAGCTTTGCCGAAAGCACGCCGTTCAGGCCACCCATGATGGCGCCCGCCGCAAGGGTGAAAACGACGGTCGGCACGAAGCCGAAGCCCATGGCGAAGGCTTGCGCTGCCACCATGCCGGAAACTGCGATGATCGAGCCGATGGACAGGTCGATTTCGCCGAGCAGGATCACATAGGTCATGCCATAGGCAGCAACGGCGATCACCGCCACCTGCTGCATGATGTTCATGAAGTTGTTGAAGGCGAGAAAGCGCGGGTTCAGCACCGCGAAGACCACGCAGAGCACGGCCAGTGAGATGATGATGCCGCCATACTGGCGAACCAGCGGGGAGGAGAAAAGCGAACGGCGGACTTCCGCGTCCACGGCTTTCTTCTGAATATTTTGTGCGTTGCTCATAGGTGCATTCCTGCTGCGTAGCTCATGACGGTTTCTGGCGTGAGGCCATCGGCATCGACAATGGCGGCGACATGCTTGTTATGCATGACGGCCACGCGGTCGCTCAGGCCCAGCACTTCCGGCAGTTCGGAGGAAACCATCAGGATCGCCGCGCCATTGGCGGCAAGTTCACGGATGATGCGATAGATTTCGAATTTCGCGCCGACATCGACGCCGCGTGTCGGCTCATCGAGAATGAGGATGCGCGGCTTTGTCTGCAGCCACTTTGCCAGCACGATCTTCTGCTGGTTGCCGCCGCTGAGTGACCCGGCAACCGTGTCGATGGATGCGGTCTTGATGGCCAGACGCAGCACTTCCGCCTTGGCGGCGGAGCGCTCCGTTTTCGAGCGCATGAGGCCGAAAGGCCCTGCAAGCTGGCCGAGCGCCACCATGTTGATATTGCGCTCAACGCTGTGTGACAGAACGAGACCTTCTTCCTTGCGGTTCTCGGTCACGAAAGCAATGCCGTTGCGAATAGCATCGGTCGGTGAGGAGAGGGTGATGACCTCTCCGTCGAGCCTGATTTCACCCGTGGGCCGCAGCATACCGAACAATGCCTCCATCACGTCCGAACGGCCAGAACCGACCAACCCGAAAAGCCCCAGAACTTCGCCGGGTTTCACGTCGATGGAAACATCGTTGAATTTGCCCGCAACCGAGAGGTTCTTCGTTTCAAGTATGGGCGGCACGCTTGCCGATGGTCTCGGCGCTTCGCGCGGCGGATAGATGTCGTTCATCTCACGGCCGACCATCAGGGCGATCAGCCGCTCGATTGTGGTCTCGCTCTTTTCCGTGGTCGTTACATATTCGCCATCGCGAACGACCGTAATGTCGTCGGAAAGCCGCATGATTTCTTCCATGCGATGCGAAATATAAATAACGGCTGTGCCCCTGGCTTTCAGGCGCTCGATAATCGAAAACAGGATTTCCGCTTCGCTGTCGGAGAGCGATGAGGTCGGCTCATCCAGAATGACGACGTCAGCAGGCTGGCTCAGGCCCTTGGCGATTTCGACGAGCTGGCGCTGGGCAATCGACAGGTCGCCAACCTTTGCGCGTGCATCGACAGGCAGACCAAGCTCATCGATGAGCTTGTCGGCAGCGGCGTTCAGTTCGCGCTCCCGCACAAAACCGAAGCGGCTTGGCTCATGATTGGCGAAGATGTTCTCGGCCACGCTGAGATTGCGCGACAGGCTCAATTCTTGAAAGACGATGGCGATGCCATTTGCACGGGCATCGCGCGGGTCTTTCGGCGTATAGGTCGCGCCCTTGAGCAAAATGGTGCCGGAGGTTGGCTTGAAAACGCCAGCCAGAATCTTCATTAGGGTGGATTTTCCGGCGCCGTTTTCGCCAAGAAGCGTATGCACGCGGCCGCGACGCACGGTCAGGTTCATGCGCTTGAGCGCGATGACCGGGCCGAAGGATTTCGCCACATCGCGAATTTCAAGCACCGTATCCGGCAGGGCGTTTCGTTCGGATTTGGTGGCTGTCTCGGTATCTGTCACTTTGGGGGCCTCCACTCTCCGTTATTCAGTTTCGCAATGGATTTTAAGATTGATCCCGAGCGAAGTCTGCAATTCAAAAGGGTTGCGGCGGCGGCAAGGCGCGTGGTGTTCGCCGGGCCGCCGCACGCAGATAGGAAACAGCGACTGGGAGGAGTGTCGCTGTTTCACGCGGTGTTACTTGGTTTCGCCGTCCTTGGTGACGACGCCCGGAACGATTGGCTGCTTGGCTGGAACTTCCTCGCCCTTGATGACTTTGGCAGCGGTTTCAACTGCAACCTTGCCCATCTGGTCCGGGTACTGGGCGATAACGCCGACCATGACCGGGTCGTTTTTGACGGCATTGCGGGCTTCTTCCATGCCATCGAAGCCGATCACCTTGACCTGGTTTTCAAGCTTGGCCGACTTTACTGCCGAGGCAGCAGCCAGCGCAGCATCGTCACCGAAACCGAAGATGCCGACAATATCCGGATTGGCCTGAAGGATGTTCTGGGCAGCCGAAAGAGCTTCCGGACGGGTGATGCCCGGCTGGATCGCCACGATCTTGATGTCGGGATATTTGGCAATGCCCTTCTTGAAGCCTTCAATACGGTCCACAACCGACTGAACCGTCGGGTAATCGATCACAGCGACGTTGCCCTTCTCGCCGATGGACTTTGCCATCAGTTCGGCAGCCTTTTCGCCGCCTGCGAAGTTGTCCGTGCCCACAAAGGAGGTCACATCGACATTGTTGGCCGGTACGTCGACGGTAATGACCTTGATGCCAGCCTTTTCAGCCTTGTTGATGGCCGAGCGAACGCCCTTGCTGTCAACCGGCGAGATGATGATGACGTCAACGCCCTTGGTGATGAAATCTTCCACATCGGCGAGCTGCTTGCTCAGGTCCTGATTGGCGATGGAGACTTCCAGCGGTACATTTTCTGCCTGCGCTTCCTTTTTCATCGCATCTGCGAGCGCGATGTAGAACGGATGCTGCTGGGTCAGAAGCGATGCGCCGATGCCTTCGGCAGATGCAGCACCTGCCATCATGGCCAGAGCTACGCCGGAAAAGAGAATACGGCTGAGCGATTTGCGAAACATGATTTCCTCCGAATGACCGGCGCTCGCCGGGGCGTCCTTCTATGGGACATGAACAACGGTTTTCCTGCTGGTCCGTCAGTTGTCGCCAACTTCAAACCTCCCGAAGGGCAGGGCCTTCAGCCCATGATTGAGCTCCCCTAGACATGCTAGAGCTTGTTCAGTGTGTCAATATAAAATTTTTCACGTGTAAAAATTATAACGATTGAATTTGGGCAGGTTACATAGGCGTGAACTGCAGCAGGCACGTGAAGGCGTGGACTACTGATCACTGTTGTGTTGAAATTTGTTGCTTCTGGGCGGAAATAAATTTACGCATGAAAAGAAAAGTGGGTGGCGCCGAAAAATCGCTTCGATACCCCAATGGGAAAAGCAGGGCATGACCGAACAGAAGATCAGGACGATGGAAGAGTTCGCGGCGGCAAGCGGATTGTCTCGTCCTACGGTCTCGAAATATTTCGACAATCCTGAAAGCGTAAAGCCTTCCACGCGGGCTCGTATCGAAAAGGCGTTGAAAGACTATAATTATCAGCCCAACATTTTTGCAGTCAGCCTCAATCGCAAGAAGCCGAAGAACATCGGCGTTATCGTTCCGCATATATCCGATCCATTCTATGCGGAAATCATTCGCCAGATCGAGATGCGCTGTCTGGCGGAGGGCTACTGGACCATCGTGCTGTCATCTCATGGTGAGCGAAAACTCGAAGCGCGGGCGATGCGCACCTTGATGTCTCTCAAGATTGCGGGTGTTCTGATGGCTCCGCTCGGTTTCGATACGGATGAGAAGCTTCTTTCCAGTCTGTCGAACTCGACGCCTGCAGTTTTCCTGGACAGCCGTATCAGCGACGATCAGCCGTTCGTCGGCACGGATAATCGTCAGAGCATCGGGAATATCACCGAGTATCTCTATCGAACGGGGGAACACCCCTGTTTCCTCGAAATGCCGGCTGTAAACCAGAATGCGCTGGAACGGCGTTCGGCCTATATCGAAACCATGGAAAGGCTTGGCGTTGAACCAATCGTCCTTCCCATAGAAGCAAAGAACTGGAATTTCGAGGAACTGGGCTATCAGGAGGCAGGCCGGATTTTTGATCGCGGCGGGTTTCCGACGCGCACGGTTCTGTGTGCCAATGATCGTCTGGCTTTCGGCGTGATTTCCGCGGCATTCGAGCGTCGGCGCCATGTCGGGCGCGAGGAGGGCTGCGATCTCCGTGTCGCCGGTCATGACGACCATCCTCTCAGCCGCTTCACCTGTCCGCCGCTGACAACGGTTGCGCAGGATTATCGGCAAATCGCGCAACTGGGTCTCGATATGCTTTTCTCGCGGATCAATGCGCAGGAAAGCGGGGCAGCCGTCGAGAAGGAAATTCGCCGTCTCGATAGCCACCTCATCATGCGCGGCTCTGCGTGATGCCACCGAAAAGCCTCCTGAAAGCCGAAATATACACAGTTTTGCCATGCGTTCGCCGCAATTGATGGGCGAAAATACGCCTATTCGCGCAACGTTTCGCGTCTTCTGACGGCTCAAAGCTTCTTTTCGGCACTCTGCTTTAATTAAGGATGCCGTTTGGACTGAAACCAGTCCCTCCCGACCTTTCCGGCGAAAGAATTACTCTGCCGCTCCCTAGATTTTTTCCATGCTCGCCTATGTGGATATGTAGGCAGCAGGGAGTTGTGCGGCACACGGATTGCTGCAAGACTTGCAACCTATATCTGACCATATCTGGCCATATCTGGAATGCCTCGAAATTGGTGAGCGGTTAATCCGCCCGGCTTCCCTGCACATATGACGGGATGCCGGTTGTGCTAGAAGGGGGTAATGTCTTGCTTATCTGGTTAACTTCTATTGTTCTTTTCCTGATCGGGCTTGCGCTCGGCGCGGGAGGCATCTGGCTCGCCGCACTCGGCGGCAGCTGGTATTACATACTCGCAGCGATCGGCTTTCTGCTGACCGCCGTTTTGCTTTCCCGGCGCAGCGCCACAGCATTATGGGTCTATGCGCTTGTCATTCTTGGATCGCTCGGCTGGGCCGTTTATGAAGTCGGCTTCGATTGGTGGCAGCTTGGCGCACGCGGCGGCATCATCGTGCTGCTCGGCTTCTGGATGCTGACGCCCTGGATCAGGAAACCATTGAATAACGGAGCAGGCGATAGTGGTCTGCCGCTGGCAGCAGCCTCGGTGATCGCAGTCGTGGTCGCAGGCTATGCGATAACACAGGATACCTACAATATTGCCGGAGACCTGCCGACGGAGAAGGTTGCTGCAACGCCCGATCTTGGCGGCAACATGCCCGATGGTGAATGGCATCAATATGGTCGAACGCCTTACGGTCAGCGCTATTCGCCACTGGCACAGATAACGCCGGAGAATGTCTCCAAGCTTCAGGTTGCCTGGCAGTATCAGACCGGCGATGTGAAGCAGCCGCAGGATGTGGGCGAAACGACCTATCAGGTCACGCCGCTCAAGATCGGCGATTCCCTTTATCTCTGCACGCCGCATAACTGGGCTATTGCGCTGGATGCGGCGACCGGCAAGGAAAAGTGGAAATTCGATCCCAAGGTCGGTTTCAATACAGACCGCCAGCACCAGACCTGCCGTGGTGTGAGCTACTGGAAAGATGCGACCGCAACGGCTGGAGCGAAATGCGCCGAGCGTGTCTATCTGCCGACATCTGATGCGCGATTGATTGCACTGGATACGGCCACCGGAGAAATCTGCACGGATTTCGCCAATGGTGGAACTCTCGATCTCAGCCACGGCATGAAATACAATCCGGCAGGGTATTACTACTCCACTTCGCCCCCTGCGGTCGTCGGCGACAAGATCATCGTTGGCGGTGCCGTCAACGATAATTATTCGACGGAAGAACAGTCGGGCGTCATTCGCGCATTCGATATCCGTACCGGCCAACTGCTGTGGAACTGGGATTCAGGCAATCCGGATGTCACCACGCCGCTGCCGGAGGGGGAGCACTACACGACCAACTCACCCAATAGCTGGTCCGTTTCAAGCGTCGATGAGAAGCTTGGGCTGATATTTGTTCCGCTCGGCAACAAGGTGCCCGACCAGCTTGGTATGGACCGCAGCGAGAATGTGGAGAAGTTTTCCTCGTCCATCGTCGCTCTCGATGTGAACACTGGACAGCTTCGCTGGGTGCGTCAGACAGTTCACCATGATCTGTGGGATATGGACGTTCCAGCCCAGCCGGTCCTGCTGGAAATCAACGGGGTTCCGGCACTGGTCGGACCGACGAAGCAGGGCGACCTCTATGTTCTGGATCGACGCACTGGCGAGCCGATCATTCCAGTCAGGGAAATTCCAGCTCCGACAGGCGCGATACCCGAGGACCATACTGCGCCGACGCAGCCGATCTCCGATCTTACTTTCAGTCCGCCGCCCTTGCGCGAAAGCGACATGTGGGGTGTGACGATGTTCGATCAGCTCGCTTGTCGTATCAAGTTCCACGAGCTGTTCTATGAAGGCCGATATACCCCGCCTTCGCTGCGCGGAACGATTGTCTATCCGGGCAATTTCGGTGTGTTCAACTGGGGCAGCGTGGCCGTCGATCCGGTGCGGCAAGTCATGTTCGGTATGCCGACCTATCTCGCCTTCACCTCGCGCCTCGTTCCACGCGCGGACATTCCGCCGAAAGGACAGGATGAAAAGGGAAGCGAGCAGGGCTTGAACCGCAACGACGGCGCGCCTTATGGCGTCTTCATGGGGCCATTCCTGGGTCCGCTCGGTATTCCCTGCCAGACGCCGCCATGGGGTTATGTCGCAGGTGTTGACTTGCGAACCGGCAAGATTGCCTACAAACATCGGAATGGAACGATCCGCGATATGTCACCGGTTCCACTTCCGCTGAAGGTCGGCGTTCCGGGCATTGGCGGACCGATGATCACCGCAGGCGGCGTTGCCTTCCTTGGTGCAGCCGTGGATGATTATCTGCGCGCCTATGACCTGACTTCGGGCAAGCAGCTCTGGGAAGCACGGCTTCCTGCTGGCGGGCAGTCGACGCCAATGAGCTATACGGTCGGCGATCAGCAATTCGTTCTGATGGTTGCCGGCGGGCATGGTTCTGTTGGCACCAAGCCCGGCGATTATGTGATCGCCTATACTCTGCCGAAAGGCTGAGCTGGTGATGCGAAAGAAAAGCGCCGGGAGTGATCCCGGCGTTTTATTTGCAGACCTCAAATTTTACCGTGCAGTAACTCGCCTTTGCGTGGAGCCGGGCGTTTGCGGCTTTCCACGCTGTTTTCTGCAAGCTGGTGAATGATCGGGCAATCGGGGCGGTTGTCCCCGTGGCAGTTTTTCGCGAGGTAGCGCAGCGTATCAGCCATTTCCTGCAACTGACGCATCTTGGCTTCCAGCTCCTCGACATGGCCAAGCGCTACCTTCTTGACGTCAGCCGATGCGCGGTTGCGATCGCGCCAGAGCGTCAGCAGTTCCTTGATCTGTTCAACCTGAAAACCGAGGTCGCGGCTGCGGCGGATGAAGCGCAGCGTCTCAACGTCTTTCTGCGTATAGACGCGATAGCCCGAACCGGTTCTCTCGGCAGCTTCAATGAGTCCGATTGTTTCATAATGGCGGATCATCTTCGCCGATATGCCAGATGCTGCAGCTGCCTGCCCTATATTCATCCCGTTCCTCGCTGGCTGGTTATTTGCAAGGATATAGGAATGCAGAGACGTCTTTCAAAGAGGCTTATGCGTTCAGATGGCTCGTCCGGAACGTTTCATGAGGTAATGTTCAATTGCCTGAAGCCCATCAAAGATGAGTATGGCAAGTGCGGCCACGACGAGCCCTCCTTGCAAAACAAAAGCAAGATTGTTGGAAATGAGCCCGGCGATGATGACTTCTCCAAGTGTTCTGGCAGCGACAGTCGAGCCAATGGTAGCCGTTGCAAGGCCGATCACAACGGAAAGTCTGATACCTGCCAGAATAACCGGCATGGCAAGGGGAACCTCGACTTTCACGAGCCGTTGCGCGCTGGTCATCCCCATGCCGCGTGCAGCTTCGACAACCGGAGGCGGCAAAGTCGTTAGTCCCGTCAGCGTATTTTCAAAAATCGGAAGCAGACCATAGAGGAAGAGTGCAATCAGGGTCGGCTTGTCTCCGAAACCGAAGACGGGCACTGCAAGTGCCAGCACTGCAACGGGAGGAAAGGTCTGGCCGATATTCACAAGGCTGCGTGAGAGCGGCAGAAACTCCGCACCCTGCTTTCTGGTAACAAAGATTGCCATCGAGACGGCTACAATCGTGGATGCCAGTGCGGCCAGAGCGACCAGACCGAGATGCTGCAAAGTCAGTGTCACGAAATTTGCACGATCATAAATGACCGGGACGCCCTCATCGACAAGCGGTCGAAACAACGGCTCGAAAAGATGGGGCCGCCACAGAAATAGCAGCAGAACGCCCAGAAGCAGCGCACGCGGAACAAGGGACAGGAACAATTTCATGCCGGACGCTCTGCCTGATGCAGAAGCCTGTCGAGCGTGACTTGTCCAAGTGGCCTTCCATCATGGTCAAGAACGGGAAGGGCTTTGCGCCCTGACCACAGAAGCTCGGCAAGGGCATCGCGTTGCGACGCCGTTACCGGCATTGTTGCACCGCTCGCATCACCGGGCTGGAGCACGGTTTTAAGGTCCATGAGAGAGAGGAGGCGGAAAGGCCGTTCGCCCGTACCGACAAGACGTTCGACGAAATCGGTTGCCGGACGGGCAAGAATTTCTGCCGGTGGACCATATTGCAGCAATTTTCCGTCATCCATGACGGCGATACGATCACCCAGCGATATGGCTTCCTCCATGTCGTGCGTGACAAGGATTATGGTCGTGCCGAGCCGCTTCTGGATCGCCTTCAGATCTTCCTGCGCCTTGGCCCGGATTACCGGATCGAGTGCCCCGAATGGCTCGTCCATGAGAAGGATGTTCGGCCCGGCAGCGAGTGCGCGTGCCACACCGACGCGTTGCTGTTGCCCGCCGGAAAGTTCATGCGGGTAGCGGTCGCGATAGTCTGCCGGTTCAAGCTGGAAGAGGTCAAGCAGTTCATCCACGCGAGCATCGATGCGCTGTTTCTGCCATCCAAGCAGAAGGGGAACCGTCGCTATGTTTTCTGCGACAGTGCGATGCGGAAACAGTCCGTTCTGCTGGATGACGTAACCGATCCGCCGCCGCAGAACATGACCGGGTTCGTCCATGATGCTGCGGCCATCGATGCGGATTTCTCCGTCGGTCGGCTCGACCAGACGATTGACCATCCGCAGGAGGGTCGTCTTGCCGGAACCTGACGTCCCGACAATGGCAGCAATACTGTGGGGTTCGATGGTGAAGCTCACCGCGTCCACCGCTGCGCGTCCGTTATAGCGCTTCGTGATATGGTCGAATTCGATCATTGGGAGCTGCCTTTCCCGGTGATTTCTATCGCTGCATCGAGAATGACAGCAGCCGCAAAGGCGAGGAGAACGGTAGGCAAGGCACCCAGCAGAACAAGATCCATGGCCGTTTGCCCAATGCCCTGAAAGACGAATGTTCCGAAGCCGCCGCCACCAATCAATGCCGCGATGGTCGTCAGGCCGATATTCTGCACCATGACGATACGTATGCCGGTGAGAATAACGGGAAAAGCGAGCGGAAATTCCGTTTTGAAGAGGCGTTGCAGGCGCGTCATGCCCATGCCGCGGGCTGCGTCCGTTACCGGCTCCGGCACCTGTGCCAGCCCTGCGACGGTATTCGCCACGATAGGCAGCAGCGAATAGAGGAAAAGCGCAACGAATGCCGGTGCAGCGCCGATACCACGAATACCGATAGCACCCGCCCAGGGAAACTGCGTGGCGACCCAGCCGAGTGGCGCAATCAAAATACCGAACAGGGCCATTGACGGAATGGTCTGCACGATATTGAGGCTGTTAAGAACGAAAGCCCGCAACCCGGCCAAGCGATGGCAGACAAGCCCCAGCGGAATACCCACTGCGGTCGCCGCTGCAAGCGATCCCAATGCCAACGATATATGCCGCTCCGCTTCGTTCCAGAAGCTGTCCGCGCGGCTTTGATATTCCTTCATGAATGAGATGCTGTCCCAGAGGCCTGAGGAAAGCAGCGCGGCCAGGAGCAATCCTGCAATGACCAGCAGTCCGACCCGTAAAAACGGACCGGCACGCAGCCGGACCAGCCCATCCGCGACATAAAGTGCGCTCGCAAAAAACAACAGCCAAAAGCCGGAAGCCGGAGAAACGCGCGCATATCTGTTTCCTTCGGGCGACAGATATGACGCGGCCAGGCCGATTGCCAGCATGACGGATGCGAGGCAGAACAGAGCCGCGAACAGCCGCAACAAATTGTTGCTGCGGACAAAGCCGATCAGCAGTCCTGCCGCTATGACAGCGGCGAACAGCAGCGCCAATGAGGCCGGCAGGGCATCCAAAAGATAACGAGGCTCGCCTTGAACAATGCGGTTTGCCCGAAAGTTTGCGAATGGCAGAAGCAATCCCGATAAGGCGATTGCCGCAATGACCAGTCCGAGCTTGTCGATATATGCAAACAAGCCCCTCGTGCCATTTGCCTGGATCGTCTGGTGTGTTGCACTCATGCCCGGCAATTATCCGTTATCGCGCTCTCTAATTGAGAAATCCGTTGGCTTTAAGAAAATCCTCGGCAACCGCCTTTGCCGGTTCGCCACCCAGTTGCACGCGACCGTTGAGTTCCTGAAGGGTGGTCAGGTCGAGTTTCTCGAAGACGGGTTTCAGAAGTTCCTCGATCTTCGGATTTTTCTTCAAGACTTCCTCACGGATGATCGGGGCGGGCTGGTAGACCGGCTGCACATGCTTGTCGTCTTCGAGAACGACAAGTCCGGAAGGCGCGATGCCGCCATCGGTGCCGTAGACCATGGCCGCGTTGGCGCCGCTGGTCTGGTTGGCAGCGGCAGCAATGGTTGCAGCGGTGTCCCCGCCTGAAAGTGTGATGAGCTGGTCGGGTTTCAGGGTAAAGCTATAGGCGGTCTGGAAAGCGGGCAGGGCTGCTGCCGAGTTCACGAATTCCGAGGATGCGGCCAGAATGACCTTTCCGCCGCCTGAAATGTACTTTCCGAATTCGCTCAGGTTCGTAAGCTTGTTTTCGTCGGCGACATCCTTGCGCACCGCAATGCCCCAGGTGTTGTTTGCCGGTGATGGTGCCAGCCAGACGATCTTGTTGGCATCGTAATCGAGCTGCTTTGCAGTCTCATAAGCTTTGGCTGGGTCTTTCCAGAGCGGGTCGTCAGCCTTGTTGAAGAAGAAGGCGGCATTGCCCGTATATTCGGGATAGATGTCGATTTCGCCAGCGGTGATCGCCTTGCGAACGACCGGCGTGGCGCCGAGCTGGATGCGATCAGTGGTCTGGATACCATTTGCATTGAGAATGGCCAGAATGATGTTGCCAAGGACGCCGCCCTCAGTGTCGATCTTGGAAGACACGACCACCTGTGCCTGCGCGAGGCTGGGAAACTGAACTGCGCCTGCAAAGAGGGCAAGTGCGATGGCACTTCCCTTGAATAGGTTTCTGTACGACATGCTCATCATCCCATCGCGCTGGTTTTTCCTTGTGAAGGTAAACTATAGCGCCAACGGGAAAAGGAAACCGCCGTTCGACACCCCTCCTGACAGCAGGCTGGCAGGAGGGGTAATGTCAAAAGGCTGGATCAGGCAGCAAAATCGTTTTGCGTGCCGTGTGCTTCAATAGCCTGTGCAAGACGCTGCAGCGCATGGACATAAGCTGCCGAGCGAACCGTCACATTGTGCTGCTTGGCATGGTTCCAGATGGCGCGGCCTTCACGTTCCATGATGGTTTTCAAGCGCTCGTGGATTTCTTCAAGCGTCCAGTAATAGCCCTGACGGTTCTGCACCCATTCGAAATAGGAAACTGTCACGCCACCGGCATTGGCCAGAATATCCGGCAGAACGATGACGCCATTTTTCGCAAGGATTTCGTCTGCTTCCGGTGTCACTGGACCATTTGCAAGCTCGACAATAAGCTTTGCCTTGATGGAAGCTGCGTTGTCGGCATGGATCATGTTTTCCATGGCGCTTGGCACCAGAACATCGCAGTCGGCTGCAAGCAATTCATCGGGAGTGATGGCTTCATGGCCGTTCTTGCCAGCTGTCGAGACAACCGACTTGTTCTGTGCTTTCGCTTCCAGAAGAGCATCGAGATCAAGGCCGTTGGCGCAATAAACAGCACCTGACGAATCCGATACGGCAACGATCTTGTGACCATCGCTAGCCATCAGCTTGGCGATGAACTGACCGGCATTGCCGAAGCCCTGAACCGTGACGCGAAGCTGCGCAGCAAGGCCCAGATCGTGTGACAGATGGCGCACGAGATAAAAGCCGCCGCGCGCCGTGGCATCATTGCGTCCAAGCGAACCGCCAAGCGCCAGCGGCTTGCCGGTGATGACGGCAGGCGAGGACTGTCCGACGATCTGGGAATATTCGTCTGCCATCCAGCCCATGATCATGGAATTGGTGTAGACATCCGGTGCCGGAATGTCGCGATCCGGCCCGATAATACCGGAGAAAGCCTGGATATAGGCGCGCGAAAGACGCTCCAGCTCAGCCTTTGAGAGTTGACGTGGATCGACCTGAATTGCACCCTTTCCGCCGCCATAAGGCAGGTTCATGACTGCGCATTTGAAAGTCATCCAGAAGGCCAGCGTTTCAACCTCTTCCGCGGTCGATTCCGGATGATAGCGGATGCCGCCCTTCGTCGGTCCGCGCGTGTCGTCGTAGCGGCAGCGCCATGCAAGAAAGGATTTGCGAGAACCATCATCCATGCGGATCATCAGTCGCACTTTCATGGTCTCACGTGCATATTTCAGCTTCTCGATGACGTCCGCATCGATGTTGATGTGGCCTGCAGCCTCGTCCAGACGGACAAGTGCACTTTCGAGTAGATTCTCCTTAGTCACGGAATCACCTTTCTTGCGTTTCTTTTATTTTGGACGCGATTTTACGAAAGAATGCGTAGTCCTTTGCGCAATAAAAGAAAAGGGAAAAGGACAATAATGTTGTCCTATTTTACAGAGGCGATTTTTGAAACTGCTTTGCCGTCAGGTTGCAGACGCGGGCCCACTTGTATGAGGTGGGCGAGATGTCGCGAAATGGTGGGCATGTCGTATTTGTGGCGTCTTTTGACGCAAGCCTGCTGTCGGGTTTGAAACGGAAACAATAGAAATATCATCAAAGGCTTCGCTTGTGCCGACAGGGCGCTTGCGGTCGCGAAACTGGTGGTTGTCTATGTCCCGTTTTTCTGCAGCTTCTATTATTAAAAATGCGCTTTCCGGCAACAAGAACTGGAAGCCGCAATGGCCGAATGCCGAACCCAAGGCCGAATATGACGTGATCATCGTCGGCGCTGGCGGGCATGGTCTGGGTGCGGCCTATTATCTGGCCAAGGAACATGGCATCACCAATGTCGCGGTCATCGAAAAAGGCTGGCTTGGCGGCGGCAATACCGGGCGCAACACCACAATTATCCGCTCCAACTATCTCTATGATGAGAGCGCACATCTCTACGAACATGCGATGAAGCTGTGGGAAGGCTTGAGCCAGGACCTCAACTACAATGTCATGTTCTCGCAGCGCGGCGTGATGATGCTGGCGCATACGGTGCATGATGTGCAGAGCTTCAAGCGTCACATCCATGCCAACCGCCTCAACGGCATCGACAATGAGTGGCTGACCAAGGAGCAGGCGAAGGAATATTGCCCGCCGCTCGATATTTCAGCCAATGCGCGCTATCCGGTCGTCGGTGCCACCTTACAGCGGCGCGGCGGCGTGGCCCGTCACGATGCGGTTGCATGGGGCTATGCACGCGGCGCGACGGAGCGCGGCGTTGATATCATCCAGAATTGCCCGGTCACGGCCATTCGTCGCGATGCGTCGGGTCGCGTGACCGGCGTGGATACGCCACGCGGTTTCATCAAGGCGAAGAAAGTGGCGGTTTCCGCTGCTGGCAGCACATCGATTGTCATGGATACGGCAGGCGTGCGTATGCCGCTTGAAAGCTTTCCGCTACAGGCGCTCGTGTCCGAGCCGGTCAAGCCGATCTTCCCATGTGTGGTCATGTCCAACACGGTTCATGCCTATATCAGTCAGTCCGACAAGGGCGAGCTGGTGATCGGTTCCGGCACGGACCAATATGTGTCCTACAGCCAGCGCGGCGGCCTGCCGCTGATCGAGCATACGCTTGCGGCCATCTGCGAAGTCTTCCCAATCTTCACCCGTATGCGAATGCTGCGCAAATGGGGCGGTATTGTTGACGTCACGCCGGATCGTTCGCCGATTATCGGCAAGACGCCGGTTCCGGGCCTGTTTGTCAATTGCGGCTGGGGTACCGGCGGCTTCAAGGCGACGCCAGGTTCGGCGCATGTCTTTGCCCATACGATCGCACGCGACGAACCACACTGGATCAACGCACCGTTCACGCTTGAACGCTTCACCACCGGTCGCCTGATCGATGAAGCGGCTGCTGCCGCCGTCGCGCACTAAGGGAGGTATGATATGCTTTTAATCCGTTGCCCTTATTGCGAGATGGAACGTCCTGAGCTGGAATTCGCCTATGCGGGCGAAGCGCATATTGCGCGTCCAGCCGACCCATCGACACTGACCGATGATGAATGGCGCGACTTCCTGTTCACGCGCTCCAATCCGCGCGGCACCCATTATGAACGCTGGCGGCATATCAATGGCTGCGGCCGCTTTTTCAATGCGGTGCGCGATACGGTGAGCGACAAGTTTGTCACCACCTACAAGGCCGGTGAGCCCCGTCCTGCTTTGGCAGAAACTCCGGCTGCGGAGACGAAATGATGACCGATATGCGCATTCATAACAAAGGCCGTGTCAACAAGACCAAGTCCGTGCGATTCAGCTTCAACGGCAAGACCTATTCCGGTTTTGAAGGTGACACACTGGCATCCGCGCTGCTTGCCAATGGCGAACATCTGGCCGGTCGTTCGTTCAAATATCACCGCCCGCGCGGCATTCTTTCTGCCGGTTCCGAAGAGCCGAATGCACTGATGGGCGTCTCGCGTGGACCAGGTCGGTTTGAGCCGAACACCCGCGCAACGGTGCTGGAACTCTATGATGGTCTCAAGGCCGAAACCCAGAACCATTGGCCGTCGCTGAAGCACGATGTCGGCGCGATCAATGATGCGTTCTACATGTTCTTCTCGGCAGGCTTTTACTACAAGACCTTCATGTGGCCGAAAAGCTTCTGGAACAAGGTTTATGAGCCTTTCATCCGTGGCGCTGCCGGTCTTGGCAAATCGCCGTCCGAGCCCGATCCGGACACCTATGCCAGCCGCTATGCTTTCTGCGATGTGCTGGTTGCCGGTGGTGGACCTGCCGGTCTGGCCGCCGCCCTTGAAGCCGCAAAGAGTGGCGCGAAGGTCATCCTCGTCGACGAGCAGGCCGAATTTGGCGGCTCGCTTCTGTCGGAACCGGAGCCGGTCATCAATGGCCGCGCAAGCTGGGACTGGCTGAACGAAACCATAGCGGCCCTTAAAGCCAATCCGAATGTCACGCTTTTGCCGCGCACGACGGCCATCGGCTATTACCATCAGAACATGGTTGGTCTTTGCGAACGCCTGACCGATCATCAGGCCAAGCCTGCCTCCAATGCGCCGCGTGAGCGTATGTGGCGCGTGCGCGCAAAACAGGTGGTGCTGGCGCAGGGCGCGATTGAAAAGCCGCTGGTCTTTGCAGGCAATGATCGCCCCGGCGTGATGCTGGCTTCTGCCGCACGCACCTATCTCAATCGCTATGGCGTCAAGGTCGGCAATCAGGCTGTCGTCGTCACCTCGCATGACAGCGCATGGCTTGCGGCTTTCGATCTCGCGGTCGCAGGCGTCAAGGTTCCGGCCATCATCGATGTGCGTTCAAGCGTTGCCGACAGCCTCGTCAATCGCGCAAAAATGCTTGGCATTGAAACACTGACCGGCTGGACTGTGACGGATACCGGCGGACGCCATCGCGTGTCGTCGGTCCGCGCTAATCCGGTTTCTAACGGCTCGGTCGGTGCTGCGCGCACGATTGCCTGCGATGTGCTGCTGATGTCCGGCGGCTGGAATCCGAGCGTGCATCTGTTCTCGCACACGAAAGGCTCTCTCGTCTGGGATGAGGCACGCCAGATTTATCTGCCAGGCGAACGCACCGAGGAAAGCCGCTGCGCCGGTGCAGGCAATGGCAATTTCGACCTGCAGGCTGCATTGCGTGAGGGTGCGGAAGCGGGTGCCGCTGCTGCCAATGATTCCGGACACAAAGCCAAGGTATCGGAATATGCGGTCGCCGGTGATTTTGTCTGCGATGGCGTAAGCTGTCGCGAACTGCCAACCGATCGCGATCCGGGCAAGGCCAAGGCTTTCATCGATTTCCAGAACGATGTGACTGCCAAGGATATTCGTCTGGCCGTGCGCGAGGGTTTCCATTCCATCGAGCACGTCAAGCGCTATACCACCAACGGCATGGCGACCGATCAAGGCAAGACCTCGAACATCAACGGTCTGGCCGTTGCAGCCGATGCGCTCAAGCGCCCAACGCCGCAGGTGGGTCTCACTACCTTCCGCCCGCCCTATACGCCGACGACCTTTGGCGCTTTCTGCGGTTACAATCGCGGCAAGCTGTTCGATGTCACGCGCAAGACACCAATCGATAGCTGGGCCGAACAGCATGGCGCAGCTTTTGAGCCGGTCTCACTGTGGCGTCGCGCATGGTACTTCCCGAAAACCGGCGAAGACATGCATCAGGCCGTGGCGCGCGAGTGCAAGGCGACCCGCCAGTCGCTCGGCATGTTCGACGCCTCAACGCTTGGCAAGATCGAAGTGGTCGGCCCGGATGCCGCGGAATTCATGAACCGCATGTACACCAATCCATGGACGAAGCTTGGTGTCGGGCGCTGCCGTTATGGTCTGCTGCTTGGCGAAGATGGTTTCATCCGCGATGACGGTGTTGTCGGTCGTCTGACGCAGGACCGCTTCCACGTGACGACCACGACCGGCGGCGCCGCGCGTGTTCTCAACATGATGGAAGACTATCTCCAGACCGAATGGCCTGACCTGAAAGTCTCATTGACCTCGACCACCGAACAGTGGGCAGTGGTGGCAATCAACGGCCCGAATGCGCGCAAGCTCATTGAGCCAATGGTTGAAGGTCTGGATATTTCCGATGAAGCCTTCCCGCATATGTCGGTTGCGGAATGCACATTCCTTGGCGTGCCAGCGCGTCTGTTCCGCATGAGCTTTACCGGCGAGCTGGGCTATGAAATCAACGTGCCTGCCCGTTACGGCCTGTCACTCTGGAAGGCGCTCTATAAGGCCGGTCAGCAATATGACATCACGCCTTATGGCACCGAAGCCATGCACGTTCTGCGCGCTGAAAAGGGCTATATCATTGTCGGTCAGGACACTGACGGCACGATTACGCCGGATGATGCAAGCCTTGGCTGGGCTGTCGGCAAGCAGAAGCCGGATTTCGTCGGCAAGCGTTCGCTGGCGCGTCCGGATATGCTGAAAGCGGATCGCAAGCATCTCGTGGGTCTGTTGACCAACGATCCGAAGCTGGTGCTGGAAGAAGGTGCGCAGATTGTTGCCGATCCAAAGCAGGCGCTGCCGATGACCATGCTTGGTCATGTCACCTCGTCCTATTGGAGCGAGGCGCTTGGTCGTTCCATCGCCATGGCAGTGGTCTCCGGTGGCAAGGATCGTATGGGTGAAACGCTTTATATGCCGATGCCTGATGGCACAGTGCATGAGGCTGTGGTTTCGGGAATGGTCTTCTATGACCCCGAAGGAAAGAAACTGAACGGATAACACTACAGCTGCATTCTTCGTGATGCCGGGCTGCAAAGAGCAATTTGTCTGCGTTCCGGTGCTCACGTACCTTTAAGTACGCTCCGCTCCGGTACTCGAAAATCACTCTTTTCGCCACGGCCTGACGAATTTGCAACTGTAGTGATAAGGATTGAACCATGCTTGTTGAGACAAAACCTTATTCGAACCGCAAGGTCGTCATTCCCGGTCGTCTGGAAATCCATGCAGCCGATGATGCCGCCCGTTTCATCCTGCGCATTGCCCCGGCAAAACTGGCCTTGGCCGAAAAGGCACTGGGTGCAAAAATCCCGGCAAAGATCGGCGGTTTGATCCGCACGGACGATATTGCCGTTGCCTGCATCGGACCGGATGAATGGTATATCTGGGCTGATGAAGCCAAGGGTGCTGCGATCACGCAGGCTTTCGCCACGCTTTATGAAACAGAGCCGCACAGCCTGACGGAAGTAAGCCATCGGGAAACCGGCATCGATATTTCCGGTTCGCAGGCCGAATGGCTGTTGAATGCCGCTTCCCCACTTGAGCTTTCGCAGATGAGCTTTCCGGGTGCTGCGCGCACAATCTTTGATCACGCCCAGATCATTCTGTTGAAGTGGGATGCCGATCACTACCGGATCGAAGTGTGGAACTCGTTTGCCGATCACGTCTGGACCTTGCTGGAACTGGCCAGCAACGAGGTTTAACACGCAATCCAATTCATCAAATCGAGACTGAAAACGCCGCCCAACCGGGCGGCGTTTTTGCATTCAAAGCCCAAATTCGGTCTTGCCTTCCATAAATCCATATGTGAAGACTGTATTCACATAAGAAATTCATGAGGAGGGAATTTCCCGATGTCGGAAAGCGAACTGCCGCTGAGCGGGCTTGTCGTTGTCGATATGAGCCAGTTTCTGTCGGGGCCTTATTGCTCGTTGCGTCTGATGGATCTGGGCGCACGCGTCATCAAGATTGAACGGCCCGATGGTGGCGATCTCTCGCGCAGGCTTTATCTGAGCGACACGGAGATCGGCGGCGATTCCACGATTTTTCATGCGATCAATCGCGGCAAGGACAGTCTTGCGATCGACCTCAAAAATCCTGACGATTTGGCTGCTTTGAAAAAGCTTCTCACACAGGCGGATGTGCTGATCCAGAACTTCCGTCCCGGTGTCATCAAGCGTCTTGGCCTTGACTACGACGCCGCTAAAGAAATCAATCCGCGTCTCGTCTATGCATCGATCAGCGGCTATGGCGAAGAGGGGCCATGGGTCGGGCGTCCGGGGCAGGATCTGCTGGCGCAGGCGCGCTCGGGCCTGATGTGGCTCAATGGCGATGAAGGGCAGGGGCCGGTGCCATTTGGTCTGGCGGTTGCCGATATGCTGGCGGGTGCAGCCGCAGCGCAGGGCATTCTTGCAGCACTGGTTCGGCGCGGCATCACCAATAAAGGCTCGCATGTCGAAACCAGCCTTCTCGAAGCGCTGGTTGATTTCCAGTTTGAAGTGCTGACCACCCACCTTAACGATGGTCGTCGTCTGCCAAAACGTTCCGATTTCCGCAGCGCCCATGCCTATCTTGCTGCTCCCTATGGCGTCTATCCGGCAGCGGACGGCTATCTTGCCATCGCCATGATGCCGATTGCGAAACTGGCAGCATTGCTTGAAACAGATGCGCTTTCGCCTTTTATCGACGATCCGAAAGTGGCTTTCGCCAAGCGCGATGAGATCAAGCGTCTGATTGCCGAATGTATTGCCAAGAAAACTGTCGATGAATGGCTCGCCATTCTGGAACCTGCCGATATCTGGTGCGCCCGCGTTCTCAACTGGGAAGAACTGCTCGCAAGCGAAGGGTTTTCGACCCTCGACATGCTCCAGACGGTAACGCGTGAGGATGATGTTTCCATTACCACGACACGTTCGCCGCTGCGCATCAACGGACAACGCCCAAAGGTGGCACGTGCTGCACCGCGTATTGGCGAAAACAGCAAAGAAATTCGTGAGGAGTTCGGTCTATGAGTACGATCAAGCTGAAAGGCATGACCTGGAGCCACCCGCGCGGCTATGATCCGATGGTTGCGGGTGCCGCACAATGGCTCGCGGACAAAGGCGTCGAGATCGAGTGGGAAAAGCGGTCGCTACAGGATTTCGAAACCTTTCCGGTTGAGGAACTGGCGCGCAATTTTGATATGATCGTGATCGACCATCCGCATGTGGGGCAGATCACCAAGGAAGGCTGTCTGCTGCCGCTTGATGTGCCGGGCCGCGAAACGGAACTGAAAGCGCTGGCCGACGGTTCGGTCGGTCAATCCTTCCCAAGCTATAACTGGCAGGGGCGGCAATGGGCGTTTCCGCTCGATGCAGCAACACAGGTTCAGGCATGGCGTCCGGACCTGATGGATAAACCAGCCACTTCATGGGGCGAGGTGCTGCGTCTTGCCCGCGCCGGGAAAGTTCTGCTTCCACTGCGCTCGCCGCATTCGCTGATGTGTTTTTATACTCTCGTTGCCAATGCTGGAACGCCGTGCTCTGTGGAAGGCGAGCTGATCTCTGTTGAGGATGGTGTCAAAGCTTTCGAGCAACTGCGCGAGATCGCTTCGCTAGTAAAGCCGAAATGCTTCGGCATGGACCCGATTGCCGTGTTTGAGGAAATGGCAAAGCCAGATTCGGATATTGCCTGCTCACCGCTGATCTACGGCTATGTGAATTATGCCATGCCGGGCTTCCGCGATCGCCTGATCCGTTTTGCCGATATTCCAGCGGGTGCGGCGGGTGTTGCTGGTTCTGCTCTGGGTGGCACAGGCATTGCAGTTTCTGCCTTCAGCAAGCATCCTGAAGCGGCAATCGACTTTGCTTATTGGATTGCCAGTGGTGACGTGCAAAAGGGGCTTTATGCGGCGTCCAACGGCCAGCCCGGACATGCAGATGCATGGGAAGACGATACCGTAAACAATGCAACTTCAGGCTTTTATCGCGACACGCGCGCGACGTTGGAAGGCGCATGGGTGCGTCCGCGTCACGATGGCTATATGCCGTTTCAGGAAGCGGCGTCGGAACGCATCAACAAAGGCTTGCGGGAGAATGAGAAGGCGGAGGTCGTCATCGCCGATCTCAACCGGCTTTTCCGCGAAAGCTTCTGATTTATATGGAAAGGCTGGCGGCGTGCCGCCAGCCTGATTGGTTTTATAGTTTCCAGAGGCGCGTTGCATTCTCAGAGAGAAGCAGCGCTTTTTCGTCTTCGCTGCATCCTTCAAGAAGCGCATGGGTTGTGGCCACCCATGTCGAAAGTCCGGCATCGACATTGCTTGCCAGTGTGCAGACAGGCCAGTCGCTGCCCCACACAATCCGCTCCCAGCCGAAGGCCTCAATGACATGCTCCACATAGGGACGTACCGTGTCGACGGTCCAGCTTGTCTGCTCGGCATAGGCCACTACGCCGGAAATCTTTGCCGTCACATTGTCGCGCTGCGCAATCTCGGTAATGCCCTTTTTCCAGCCGTCCAGCGCACCTGACTTGATGTCCGGAACGCCGCAGTGATCGAGCACGAATTGCACGTCCGGGGCAAGATCGGCCAGCGCAAGTACCTTGTCGATCTGATGTGGGAGTGTGCAGAGATCGAAGGTCAGGCCAGTGCCTTCCAGCCGCTTGATATTCTCGCGGAAAAGAACACCCTCGGAAACGTCATCAGGTACGACATGCAGCACACGACGAAAGCCTTTGACGAAAGGATTGCCAAGCTGCAATTCGAGATACTCGGGAAAGCCCGGTTCTTCCGGGCGGCAGGAGGCAATTGCACCTTTTATGAAGCCATCATTCGCGATTGAAATATCCTGAACATGGTGCGTCTCGGCTTGAATGCTATCAGCCGCAACATCCACTTCCATATGCAGTGCTGCCTTGATGCCGCAGCGCTCAGCCTGCTTCCGATAGGTCTCAAACAGAAAATCGCGGTCGAGCGCCGGTACATCCCCCAGCCATGGGTAAGTCAGCGCGCTTTTGTCTATCAGATGCAGATGGGTATCGATAATCATGAAAACTCTCCTCCGATGACATACTTTCAAAAAAGAAGAGAGTTTTCAAATAAGAATTATCGGCATTGCTTAGTCGGTTGCCCCGATATCGGAGCCAACCAGTTTCGACAGGTCTTTGACGGTCTTTTGAAGCAGGCTGATGGTCTGCGTAATGTCGGGTGCTGAAGCCGAATTGACGAGTGTCACATAGGGACAGGTCAGTGATGCAATGCAAGTACCATCCGGGCCGAGAATCGGGGCCGAGAGATTGTAGACGCCTGCCACCTGAGCGCTGGGCATCATTTCATAGCCACGTTCGCGAATCTGGTCGAGGCGCTCGTAGAAACTCTCATCGAGCTTCACGCTTTCACCGTCTTTTGCATATTCGGCAATCATCATCTTGCGTTCTTCCGGTGACCGGAAGGCGAGAAGCACATGGCCGGAACCGGTATCGAACAGACTGATATGCGAACCGACGCGGATTGAGATGCCCCAGTAATCCGGAGCCTCCTGCTGTGCAATGACAACGACAGATCCCCGGTCAAACACGGCAAGCTGGTTGGCCTGCTTTGAGCGGTCGGCAAGTTCACGCATGAAAGGCGTGGCAAAGGAAGCAAGTCTGCGCACCGGTGCATGAAGGTGTGCAAGACCGAACAGCTTGAGCGTCAGTGAGTAGCGGTCGCCCTCGAGCTTGGTCACGTAACCGCGCTTCACCAGGCGATCCAGCATCCGGTAAAACTCGTTGGGGCTGCGGTCGAGGTGTTTGGCGATTTCTGCCTGTGTCAGCCCACCATCCACGCTCGCAAGCAGTTCCAGAATATCCAGTCCTTTGTCCAGCGCGGGCGCGCGGTAGCGATCGTCTGTTTCCAAGTTGGCTCCCCTCATGAATATCCCTCTTCATATACGAACAACCAGGAATGCGAAAGTCGCAAATGTGCGGAAACTCGCCTTGACCGGTTTTGAATAATATGTTTGCATATAAATACCAAATTCACAATTGGGGGCGGACCGGGGAAAAGTCCGTCGTGAGGAGGAGAAGCATGATGAGTTTCAAAACGTCCTGCCTGGCGGGAACGGCTCTACTGGCGTTGGCAATGGGTTCCGCTGGTGCGGCCGATTTGCCGGGTAAATTTGAAGGCGTGACGGTAAACGCCAAGCTGATCGGCGGTCAGCAATATGAAGCGCTGTATTCGCGCATTGCCGAATGGGAAAAAGCGACCGGTGCCAAGGTCAACATCCTGTCCAAGAAGAACCACTTCGAACTGGACAAGGAAATCAAGTCGGACATCGCTTCTGGTTCGATCAACTGGTGCGTCGGCTCCAACCATTCGTCCTTTGCGCCGCAATATCCTGATCTCTATGCCGACCTGAATGGTTTGCTTCCATCGGGCGAAATCGAAGGTTTCGTGCCATCGGTGATTAAGGCTTCGACGCTTAACGACAAGCTGGTCATGCTGCCGCGCGCGCAGTTCGACGTCTCGGCGCTCTACTATCAGAAGAGCCTTTACGAAGACGACGCCAAGAAGACCGCGTTCAAGGAAAAATACGGCTACGATCTGGCACCGCCAAAGACCTGGAAAGAAGTTTCCGATCAGGCTGTGTTCTTTGCCGATCCACCGAATTTCTACGGCACGCAGTTTGCGGGCAAGGAAGAGGCGATCAATGGCCGCTTCTATGAAATGCTGGTCGCAGAAGGCGGCGAATATCTCAAGGACGGCAAGCCTGCTTTCAATTCTGAAGCCGGTGTCCGTGCGCTCGACTGGTTCGTCAATCTCTACAAGGCCAAGGCCGTTCCTGCAGGCACCACCAACTATCTGTGGGATGAGCTCGGCGCTGGCTTTGCATCCGGCACCATTGCAATCAACCTGGATTGGCCGGGCTGGGCGACCTATTTCAACGATCCAAAGTCGTCGAAGGTCGCAGGCAATGTCGGTATCGTTCCGCCTCCGACAGGTTCTTCCGGCAAGCGCACCGGCTGGTCGGGTCATCATGGCTTCTCGGTCACCGAATCCTGCGGCACCAAGGAAGCGGCTGCTTCGCTCGTCTGGTTCCTGACCAACGAGGATTCGCAGAAGCAGGAATCGGCTGCTGGCACGTTGCCAACCCGCACCGCTGTCTGGGATTATGTCATCGAACAGGCTGCTTCCGATCCATACAAGAAGGAAGTGCTCTCCGTGTTCCAGGAAACGGCAAAGACCGCTTTCCCGGTTCCGCAGACCCCATCCTGGATCGAGATTTCCAACGCTGTTTATCCTGAACTTCAGGCAGCTATTCTTGGCGACAAGACCTCGCAGCAGGCGCTTGACGATGCAGCCAAGAAGGCAACGCAGATCCTTGAGGATGCTGGCGAACTCTAAGCACGCCGTTTGATTTAAACTATGACTTCATGGCCCGCTTTGAACGGGGCGGGCCATTCCAAGCACATCCCAAAAAGTGCGTAGCGGTTTTTGGATAAGATACGCGTATGCCTTGATGCTGCTTATCAACGCACCGCTTCGGAAGAACAATGTTTAAACGAATTTCCCCGCCGGTTCTGCTTTTGCTTCCGGCCATTATCATCCTCGCAGCGGTGGTTCTGTTTCCCCTCGCGCTTTCGCTTTATTCAAGCTTCACGCCGTTCCGGCTGACGCGCCCTGACAGCCTGTTCAACTTCATCGGCTTGCGCAACTATCAGCGCATCATGAGTGATTGGGTGTTCTGGGCTGCATTCATCCGCACGGTGATTTTCCTCACCATCGCGCTCAATCTGGAAATGCTGCTCGGCCTTGGCTTGGCACTGCTCATCAATAAGGCCACCCACGGTCAGCGTGTTTTGCGCACGCTGATGATGTTCCCGATGATGTTTTCGCCGGTTCTCGTCGGCTTCCAGTTCAAGTTCATGTTCAACGACAATATCGGTCTCGTGAACAATGCGCTGCAATCTCTGGGCATCACCAGTCAGGCTATTCCATGGCTGATCGACGGCAATCTGGCGCTGTTTGCGATTTTGCTGGCAGAAGTCTGGATGTCGACCTCGGTGTTCGCGATCCTTATTCTGGGCGGTCTTCTGTCCATGCCGCAGGACCCGGTTGAAGCCGCGCGCGTCGATGGCTGCACGCCATGGCAGACATTCCGCTATGTCATCTGGCCTTATCTGATGCCCTTTGCTTTCATCGCAATGACCATTCGTTCGCTCGATGTGGCCCGCGCTTATGACATCGTGAAGATCATGACCGATGGTGGCCCGGCACGCCGAACCGAGCTGATCTGGACGCTGGTCGGGCGCACCGCCTATTCGGATGCGCAGATGGGCTTGGCCAATGCCATGGCCTATGTCGCGATCCTGCTCTCGATCCTCTTCACCGTAATGTTCTTCCGCAAGCTTGCAGCCGCACGCGCGCAAATTGGAGCGGAGTGGTAATCATGGCATCAACAACGCTCTCCAATAACCAGCATCGCCTGCTGCGCCGCGTCAAGAAAGTCGCCTATCTTATCGGCCTGTTTCTCGCGATGGCGATCATTTGTCTGCCCGGTCTGTGGATCGTGCTGTCCTCGCTGCGTCCGCCGGTCGAAATTATGGCAAAGCCGCCGGTCTGGATTCCGCAGGAAATCACGCTTGATGCTTATTATGCGATGTTCTCAGGCGCAGGCGGCGGCGGTATTCCTGTCTGGGATTATTTCCGCAACTCGCTGATTATCTCGGTCACATCCACCATCATCGCGCTGATTGTCGGCGTTTCGGGTGGCTATGCCTTTGCGCGCTTTCGCTTCTGGGGCAAGTCGACGACATTCCTCGGTCTTATGCTGACGCGCTCGGTGCCGGGCATTGCGCTTTCACTGCCGCTCTTCATGCTCTATTCGCGCATCGGCATTATCGACACGCATTTTGGTCTCATCGTCACCTATGTGGCGCTCAATGTGCCGTTTACGATTTGGCTGATCGACGGCTTCTTCCGTCAGGTACCGAAGGATCTGGCAGAGGCTGCCCAGATTGACGGTTGCACGCGCTGGCAGGCCTTCTGGCAGGTGGAATTTCCGCTGGCCGGTCCCGGCATTGCGACTGCTGGCATCTTCGCCTTCCTCACCTCATGGAACGAGTATGCGCTGGCTTCCCAGCTTACTCGCTCGGTCAATTCCAAGACCCTTCCAGTCGGTCTTCTCGATTACACCGCTGAATTCACCATCGACTGGCGTGGCATGTGCGCGCTGGCGGTCGTGATGATTATTCCGGCGCTGACCCTCACATTCATCGTTCAGAAGCACCTTGTTGCTGGTCTGACGTTCGGCGCGGTTAAAGGTTGATATAAAATGGCTCAGCTTTCCATTAAAAATCTCGTCAAGCGCTACGGCAATGTCGGCGTGGTGCATGGCATCAATCTCGAAATCGCCGACAAGGAGTTCGTGGCGCTGGTCGGTCCATCCGGCTGTGGCAAGTCCACGACGCTGCGCATGATTGCAGGTCTTGAGAGCATCTCCGACGGCGCGCTCGAAATCGGCGGCAAGGTGGTCAACGATCTGCCGCCGCGTGATCGCAACATCTCCATGGTGTTCCAGTCCTATGCGCTTTATCCGCATATGTCGGTGCGCGAGAACATGGGCTTCTCGCTCAAAATCGCCAAGCAGCCGCAGGCGGAAATCGACCGTCGCGTCAATGAGGCCTCCGCCATTCTTGGCCTCGAAGCGCTGATGGAACGCCGTCCAGCACAGCTTTCGGGCGGCCAGCGCCAGCGCGTTGCCATGGGCCGCGCCATCGTGCGCAATCCGGAAGTGTTTCTGTTCGATGAACCGCTTTCCAACCTCGACGCGAAGCTGCGCACGCAAATGCGCACGGAGATCAAGAAGCTTCACGCCAAGGTGCAGTCTACAGTCGTTTACGTGACGCATGATCAGGTTGAGGCCATGACATTGGCCGACCGCATCGTCATCATGCGCGACGGCCATATCGAACAGGTCGGAACTCCGGATGAAGTGTTCAAGCGCCCGGCGACGCAGTTTGTTGCGGGCTTTATCGGCTCGCCGCCCATGAATATGGCCGAGGCAACCGTGCAGGGTTCGGAACTGGTTTTTGCCAGTGGTGACCGTCTGCCAGTGCCTGCACAGTTCAAGGCCAAGGTCACAGATGGCGCCAAGGTCACGTTCGGTCTGCGCCCGGACGATCTGTTTCCGAAAGGCCATGGGCTTTCATCGGGAGACGCCGTTCATGAGGGCGAATTGCGCGTTTCGATCACCGAGCCGCTTGGCAATGAAACGCTGGTCTTTGTCGAATTTGCCGGCAAGGAATGGGTGGCGCGTATGCTGAACCCGCGTCACCTCAATTCCGGTGAAGCGATCTCCATGCATTTCGATCTGTCGCAGGCGCATCTGTTTGATGCGGCAAGCGGCAAGAGTCTGGCGGTATAGTTATGGCGCGTATTGAAAAAGTCGAACTGCGCATGGTCGACCTTCCACCGAAGGTCAAGCGCACCGATGCGATCCAGAGCTTTGTCAGTCAGGAAACGCCGATTGTTACCATCACCGACAGTGATGGTGCGGTCGGTACGGGCTATAGCTACACCATCGGCACTGGCGGCTCGTCCGTCATGCGGTTGTTGAGCGATCATCTTGTGCCGCTGATTATCAATGAAGATGCGGATTGCATCGAGGCGATCTGGCGCAAGCTGGAATTTGCAACCCACGCCACAACTATCGGTCCGATTACCGCTTTGGCGCTCGCGGCCATTGATACGGCACTTTGGGATTTGCGTGCGAAGAAACAGAACCTGCCGCTGTGGAAGCTTGCTGGCGGTGCCAAGGATCGTTGTCCGCTGTACACGACCGAAGGTGGTTGGCTGCATATCGAGAAAGAAGCGCTGGTCGAGGATGCGTTGCAGGCCAAGGCCAAGGGCTTCTCCGGTTCCAAGGTGAAGATCGGCAAGCCGCATGGCTCAGAGGACTATGCGCGTCTTTCGGCTGTGCGTGCAGCCGTGGGCGATGGCTTTGAGATCATGACCGACTGCAATCAGGGTTTTACGGTAGACGAATCCATTCGCCGTGCCGAACGCCTGAAAGAACTCGATCTCGCTTGGATTGAAGAACCACTTCCGGCGGATGATCTTGATGGCCATATCCGCCTGACCCGTTCCACCCCGACACCGATTGCGGTGGGTGAATCCATCTATTCGATCCGCCATTTCCGCGAATATATGCAGAAGGGCGCTTGCTCCATCGTGCAAGTGGATGTGGCGCGCATCGGCGGCATCACGCCTTGGCTGAAAGTGGCACACGCCGCAGAAGCTTTTGATATTCCGGTCTGCCCGCACTTCCTGATGGAACTGCATGTCAGCCTCACCTGTGCCGTGCAGAACGGGCGTTACGTCGAATATATCCCACAGCTTGATGATCTGACCACCAAGGGCATGGAAATCCGTGATGGTCATGCCATTGCGCCATCTGAGTCGGGCATTGGTATTTCGTGGGATTGGGATGCCGTGCGTAGTCGTTCTGTTTCCGAATTCACCCGCGAGATCGTGAGATCATAATGGCGCAAAGAATGGGCATGGTGATCGGGCTTCAGCCTGAAAAGATCGCAGAGTATAAAAAGCTGCATGCGAGCGTGTGGCCCGAAATTCTCGCGCTCATTTCCGAATGCAACATCACCAATTACACGATCTTTCTCAAAGAGCCTGAGAACCTGCTGTTCGGCACATGGGACTATGTCGGCACCGACTTTGAAGCCGACATGAAGAAGATGGCCGATAACCCGAAAAATCAGGAATGGTGGGCCGTTTGCATGCCATGCCAGAAGCCGCTTGAAACCCGCAAAGACGGCGAGTGGTGGGCAATGATGGAGGAGGTTTTCCATCATGACTGAGACTTTTGATCCCAAGAGCCTGCGCCAATGGTGGGCCAGGCCGTCGAAGCCGAAGCCCATCGTGATCTTCGGCGCGGGCAGCATTGTCGGCGACGCGCACCTGCCCGCCTACAAGAAGGGCGACTTTCCGGTTGCGGGCATTTTCGATCCTAATTTTGATAAGGCCAAAGAACTCGCCGACAAATGGAATGTGAAGACTTTTGCCAGCCTTGAAGAAGCGATTGCGGTTGAAGACGCGATCTTCGATCTGGCAACGCCGCCTTCTGCTCATGCTTCGATCCTCGCGCAATTGCCGGAAGGTGCGGCTGTTCTGATCCAGAAGCCGATGGGCAGCGATCTTGTTGCAGCCACGGAAATTCTGAAAGTTTGCCGTGCGCGCAATCTCAAAGCTGCGGTCAATTTCCAGCTACGCTTTGCGCCGATGATGTTGGCACTTTACGATGCTGCCGATAAGGGCTTGCTTGGTGAAGTGGTGGATTTCGACGCGTGGCTGGCGCTTGCGACCCCTTGGGGTCTGTGGCCGTTCCTCAAAGGTCTACCACGCATCGAGATTGCCATGCATTCGATCCATTATCTGGATTTCGTGCGTGGTTTGCTCGGCAATCCGCTCGGCGTTCACGCCAAGACCATCGGTCATCCGAACCACGAAGTTGCCCAGACGCGCACAGCTGCGATTCTTGATTATGGCAACCGCGTGCGTTGTGCGCTGTCGATCAATCATGACCATGATTTTGGCCGCAAATTTCAGGCTTGCGAGTTTCGCATCTGCGGCACCGAAGGTGCTGCCTATGTGAAACTGGGCGTCAATCTCGACTATCCTCGTGGTGAGCCGGACGAGCTGTGGATCAAGCCAAAGGGCGACGACGACTGGGTGCAGGTCGCACTTCAAGGCGCGTGGTTCCCGGACGCATTCTTGAACCGCATGGCGCAGTTGCAGCGCTTCGCGATTGGCGAAGACGCTGAACTTGTCGGCTCGGTCGAAGATGCCTGGCACACCATGGCGCTGGTCGAGGCCGCCTATCAGTCGAGCGCTGCGCCCGCCACGCCGCTTGCCGCAAAACCGGAGGTCTGATTATGGCCGAACAGAAAATCTACTACGAAGATTATGAAATGAACCATGTGCGCTTCACCACGGGCCGCACCATCACCGAAACGGATTTCGTGGTTCACGCCGGGCATACGGGCGATTTCTTTCCGCATCATATGGATGCGGAATTCGCCAAGACCCTGCCGGGTGGTCAGCGCATTGCCCACGGCACAATGATCTTTGCAATTGGTGTCGGATTGACCGCAACGCTGATCAATCCGGTTGCATTTTCCTATGGTTATGATCGTCTGCGCTTTATTCGTCCGGTTCATATCGGAGATACGATCCGCACGCGCGTGACAATCAGCGCCAAGGAAGATGACCCGAAGAGGGCCAATATGGGCCGCGTTACCGAGCGGTGCGAAGTGCTTAATCAGCGGGATGAAGTGGTGCTGGCTTGCGACCACATCCTGCTTGTCGAACGGAAGGCTTGAAAATGACGATACGATTTGATGGAAAAACCGCACTGGTGACAGCCGCCGCTCAGGGCATTGGCCGTGCAAGTGCGCTGGCTTTTGCGGAAGCTGGCGCCAAGGTCTATGCGACCGACATCAACGAGGCCGCACTCAAGGAAATCGAAGGCGTTTCGGGCATTATCACCCGCAGGCTCAACGTGCTTGACGAGACGGAAGTGAAGGCAGCGGTCGCCGAGATCGGTCAGGTCGATATCCTGTTCAACTGCGCGGGCGTCGTCCATGGCGGCTCAATCCTTGAGATGAAGGACGAAGACCTCGACTTTGCCGTCAATCTCAACGTCAAGGCCATGATCCGCACCATTCGCGCCGTGCTGCCGGGAATGCTGGAACGCAAGGACGGTTCTATCGTCAACATGGCGTCGGTCGCTTCGAGCGTGAAGGGCGTGCCGAACCGCTTTGCTTATGGCGTCACCAAGGCGGCGGTCATAGGCCTCACCAAGGCTGTCGCTGCCGACTACGTTGCCAAGGGCATCCGCTGCAACGCCATCTGCCCCGGTACGGTTGAAAGCCCGTCGCTTCAGGACCGTCTGCGTGCGCAGGGCGATTATGAAGAACAGCGCGCAGCCTTCATCGCGCGTCAGCCAATTGGCCGTATCGGCCAGCCGGAAGAAATCGCCGATCTCGCGGTCTATCTCGCAGGTGCCACGTACACCACCGGTCAGGCGTATAACATCGATGGTGGCTGGACGATCTAGAGCTATCGCTATTCAGGCTCTGGCGGCCTGCAAACGGTATTCTTCTGCGCTTCCGGTGCTCATGTACCTTTAAGTACATTCCGCTCCGGTTCTCGAAAACACCATTTTCGGCACGCCATAACCTGAATTTCGACAGCTCTAGGCATTTCCACCGCCCCCAATTTTATCCCCTCAAGGAGTAAACTCATGAAATTTCTTCGCTATGGCGAAACCGGTCAGGAAAAGCCGGGCCTTCTCGATGCAGACGGCAATATCCGTGATCTTTCCGCCCATGTAGGCGATCTTTCCGGCGCGGCTCTGGCCCCGGATGCACTGGCCAAGCTCGGTGCGATCGATATCAATTCGTTGCCGAAGGTCGAAGGCAACCCGCGCCTCGGTCCATGCGTTGCAGGCACCGGCAAGTTCATCTGCATCGGCCTCAACTATGCCGATCACGCTGCAGAATCCGGCATGGCCGTTCCGCCAGAACCAGTTATCTTCATGAAGGCCACCTCGGCCATCGTTGGCCCGAACGACGATCTGCTCATCCCGCGCGGTTCGGAAAAGACCGACTGGGAAGTCGAACTCGGCATCGTTATCGGCAAGACCGCGAAATATGTTTCGGAAGATGATGCGCTTGATTATGTCGCGGGCTACTGCACGCTGCACGACGTCTCGGAACGCGCTTTCCAGATCGAGCGCGCCGGTCAGTGGACCAAGGGCAAATCCTGCGACACGTTCGGCCCGACCGGCCCATGGCTGGTGACGAAGGACGAGGTTGCCGATCCGCAGAACCTTGGCATGTGGCTCAAGGTCAATGGCGAAACCATGCAGGACGGCTCGACCAAGACCATGGTCTATGGCGTACGCCACCTCGTTTCCTATCTCTCGCAGTTCATGTCTTTGCAGCCGGGCGATATCATCTCCACCGGTACGCCTCCTGGCGTTGGCATGGGCATGAAGCCACCGCGCTATCTCAAGGCTGGCGATGTTGTCGAACTCGGCATCGAAGGTCTCGGCACGCAGAAGCAGAACGTGCGCGCTGACGTTTAACTTTTTTGAGCATGCTCTGATCACGGATAAATCATGACGAAAATCACTGATCTGCGCGTCTTCGATCTCCGCTTCCCGACTTCGCAAAGTCTGGACGGCTCTGACGCGATGAACCCGGACCCGGACTATTCGGCAGCCTATGTCATCCTCGATACGGATGACGGGCCGCTGAAGGGCCATGGCCTGACCTTCACCATTGGACGCGGCAACGACATTTGCTGTCAGGCGATTCTCGCCATGCGTCATCTGGTCGTGGGTGCCTCGATGGATGATTTCCTCGCGGCCCCCGGCAAGTTCTGGCGCTACCTAACCGGTGACAGCCAGCTGCGCTGGATCGGTCCGGACAAGGGCGCGATGCATCTTGCCACCGGCGCTGTCGTCAACGCCTTCTGGGATTTGGCTGCAAAGCAGGCTGGCAAGCCGGTATGGCGGCTTGTGGCCGACATGTCGCCGGAAGAGATCGCCGATATCGTCGATTATCGCTACCTCACCGATGCACTGACCCGCGACGAAGCTGTCGAAATTCTGCGTAAAGCGGAAGCCGGCAAGGCTGAGCGTATCGCGAAGCTCGAAGCCAAGGGTTATCCTTGCTACACGACGTCTGCTGGCTGGCTCGGCTATGACGATGACAAGCTGCGTCGTCTTTGCCAGGAAGCGATTGATGAAGGCTTTAATCATGTGAAGATGAAGGTTGGTCGCGATCTGGAAGACGATATTCGTCGTCTCACCATCGCACGTGAAGTGATCGGCCCGGATCGTTATCTGATGATCGACGCCAATCAGGTCTGGGAAGTCGATCAGGCAATCGAGTGGGTCAACAAGCTTGCCTTCTCCAAGCCCTTCTTCATCGAAGAACCGACCAGCCCGGATGATGTTGCAGGCCATCGCAAGATCCGCGAAGCCATTGGCGATGTGAAGGTTGCGACTGGTGAAATGTGCCAGAACCGCATCATGTTCAAGCAGTTCATCGCAGAAGGCGCTATCGACATCGTTCAGATCGATTCATGCCGCATGGGTGGCCTGAATGAAGTTCTGGCCGTGCTGCTGATTGCTGCGAAGTATAACAAGCCGGTTTGGCCACATGCAGGCGGCGTTGGCCTGTGTGAATATGTGCAGCACCTTTCCATGATCGACTATGTGGCCGTTTCCGGCACCATGGACGGTCGTGTGATCGAATATGTCGATCACCTGCACGAACACTTCATCGAGCCATGCATCATCAAGGATGCGGCCTATATGCCGCCATCGCTGCCGGGCTTCTCGATTGAAATGAAGCCGCAGTCGATTGCGGAATATACGTTCAAGGGTTGAGAGCCAGTTTTCGGCTTATCGTAAAATAAAAAGCCGCGCTGAAAAGCGCGGCTTTGCTTTTAGAGAAAGCGGATCATCAGTGCGCCGGAAAGCAACAGCACCGCACCGGCAATGCGCCCGGCGGTGATTTCACGCACCGCAACGCCCATGAAGCCGATGCGGTCAGCAGCCAGTCCGGCCATCAATTGTCCAGCAACAGCAAGCCCCATCACGGCAGCAGCCCCGATGCGCGGCGTCAGCAACACCGATGCGGTCACATAGATACAGCCAAGCGCACCGCCAGCCACGAACAGCCAGCCCGCAGGCACGTTGAACGCTGGCATCGCACCCGTCGCGCGCGCGGTAATTCCGGCGATAACGGCAAGGATGACGGCACCGGAAAGAAACGAGATCGCAGCAGCTGTTACCGGCGATCCCAATCCACGAGCCAAGGCTGCATTGATTGGCGCCTGAATAGCAATACAGGCACCGGAAAGGATGCCGAACAACGTCCAGAGCATGGAGATTTCCTCGCTTGGTGAAGAACCTGGAAGGAACAAATGGAATGATTAGTCCTTGCAGAGGATAATCGTCAGGTCAATATTTCGAGCATGATCACGCCGAATACAGAGGCCTGATTGAACAAGTATTTTTGCTACGACTATTGAAGGGCTTAAAGTGGTGCCCGGAGGCGGATTCGAACCACCGACACGCGGATTTTCAATCCGCTGCTCTACCAACTGAGCTATCCGGGCATCCGTAACAAGCAGTTAGCTCGTTCGAGGCGGTGTTGGTTCCCGCCGGAAGTGGGTGGGTTATAGCATTAAATTTCGCGCTGTCCAGCACCGTATCGCAATTTTTATCAGCTTTTCTCACATCTTTGATAAATAACTGATTTTATTGGAGGAAGCCACTTTGAGAGAGGCTTAGTTTCCTTCTTCTTCCTCTTCGTCAATCGGCTTTCCCGGCAGGACATAGCTGCCGGATAGCCAGCGATTGAGGTCGATGCTTTTACAGCGTGGCGAACAGAACGGATAGGATTCGCGCGATGAAGGCTTTCCGCATTCCGGGCAGGGGCGCGTCGGACGCAATGGCGTCACTCGTGCACCTGCTGCGGTTGATATGTCCTTCTTGTCGCTCATACCTGCTCTCAGACTTTCCCGCTGTTCCAGTTAGCGTAAACCGGGTAGTCGACGTCGTTCAGCAGGCTGATAGTTTCCTGCAGCGGCAATCCCACGACGTTTGTATAGGAGCCAACCAGCTTCACAACGAAACTACCGGCCAGCCCCTGGATTGCATAGCCGCCGGCTTTCCCTCGCCATTCACCAGACGAGAGATAGGCATCCATCTGCTGGCGGGATAACCGTTCAAAACGCAATCGTGTTTCAACCAGTGTCTGGCGCAAATTCCCGTTCGGCAAGACAAGGCTCACTCCTGTGAACACCTTGTGCGTACGCCCGGAAAGCAGCCGCAGGCATTCTCTTGCCTCGTCGGCAATCTCCGTTTTGGGGAGAATGCGCCGGCCCACGGCTACAACAGTATCAGCAGCAAGAATGAAGGCACCGGCGAAATTCGCATCGTCCTTCAGTTGCTCTTGTGCCTTGCGCGCCTTCTCCCGCGACAGACGTCGCGCCAGCGAGCGCGGGTGTTCCGCGCGCTGCGGCGTTTCATCTATATCAGCCGGATGAATGTGGTCCGGTTCGATGCCTGTCTGCCCCAGAAGCTCGATCCTGCGTGGAGAACCGGAGGCAAGAACCAGCTTGTGTTGCGCGCTCATCGAATAGACATTTCCTGGAACGGGAACGGATTGCTTACTTGAAGCGGTAGGTGATGCGGCCCTTGGTCAGATCGTAAGGGGTCATCTCAACCAGAACCTTGTCGCCGGCCAGAACGCGGATGCGATTCTTGCGCATACGGCCTGCCGTATGGGCGATGATTTCATGTTCGTTCTCGAGCTTCACGCGGAACATAGCATTCGGCAGCAGTTCCGTAACAACACCCGGAAATTCTAGGACTTCTTCTTTCGCCATGCGATACCTGTGTCTTTCTTTGATAAAATGCCGCTCTCGAGCGGTCTTTAGGTCGGAATTTGCGCGGAACCTATATGATTAGGCGGCATTTGTGAACAACGGAATTCCGTGAACTTGATGCTGGAACATTTCCAGCAAAAGTGCGAAGCCGTTTTGCGTCGGATAATGCGACAAAACAAACAGTTAGAGCGGTTCCGCCGATTCCGTATTAGCCGGAACCGTTCTTGTCAAAACGCTGCATGATTTGCCGCTTCAGGCGGTCCCGCACATCGCGATAAGCCGCCATGATCTGGCTTCGGCTGCCGGTTACCAAGGTCGGGTCCGGCGTCGGCCAATATTCGACATCAACCGAGAACCCCCGCATTCGCTCCAGCACAGTATGGTGGGCAAGTGGTGTCAGCGTTACAATCAGGTCGAAATATCCATCAGCAAGTTCTTCGAGGCCACGCGGTTGCCGGTTATCAAGCGACAAGCCTTCCTCTTGAAGTACAGCATCGACAAACGGATCACGTTCACCCCGCTTCACACCTGCAGAAGCTACATAAATATTGGGTGGCAGGGCCTGTCTTGCAAGTAACTCCGCCATGGGTGAACGAATTGCATTCTTGCCGCAGACAAAAAGCAGGGACTTGGGCAGGCTCGATTTATGATCTTCGTCGCCGTCGGCGCTGAAATTCACGGGAGGGGCATCGGTGATGACCATCAATGATCAGCCTCTCCAGTGCAGGACGCAGACAAGTGTGAAAAGCCGCCGTGCCGTGTTGAAATCAACCTCGATCTTGCCCTGCAGCCTGTTCTGGAGCGTCTGCGATCCTTCATTGTGCAGGCCGCGCCGTCCCATGTCGATTGCTTCGATCTTGCTTGGTGTGGCCGACCGGATCGCCTGATAATAGCTTTCACAAATCATGAAATAATCCCGCACGACGCGCCGTAAGGGCGTGAGCGAGAGAATATGAGTTGCGACGTCTTCACCGGCCTCCCGGGTGATGGCGAAGATCAGTCGCGATTCCATCAGCGAAAGCTTGAGACGGTACGGCCCTCCCGTGTCGTCTCCGATCGGGTGGAAGGAATTTTCTTCGATGAGGTCAAAAATGGCCACCGCACGTTCATGCTCGACGTCAGGCGTCGAGCGCCCGATGGATTCATCGAGCTCGACGTCAACAAGGCGTGCATTTGGAACAGCGGCGGTCATGTCACCTCATAGATTCAGCCGGATAGCGACAGACTGCGCGTGTGCGTCAAGGCCTTCGGCGCGGGCAATCTCGATTGCCGCAGGTCCGAGCACGCGCAGTTGATCAGGGCCGAGTTTGAGAAGCGACGTGCGTTTCATGTAGTCGAGAACCGACAAGCCGGACGAAAAGCGCGCCGAGCGCGCCGTCGGCAGAACGTGGTTACAGCCGCCGACATAATCGCCGATCACTTCCGGCGTATAACCGCCGATGAAGATCGATCCCGCATTGCGGATTTTTGGCAGCAGGGCTTCCGGATCGGCTGTGGCGATTTCCAGATGCTCGGCTGCAATGCGATTGGCAAGCGGGATGGCTGCCTCGAAATCCTCGACCAGAATAACCGCGCCGAAATCACGCCAGCTCGCGGCGGCAGTTTGCGCGCGCGGGAGATTGCGGAGCTGTCGTTCGACAGCTTCTTCGACAGCCAGAGCAAGAGCCTCATCATTAGTCATAAGGATCGATTGCGCAGCGGTATCGTGCTCCGCTTGAGCAAGGAGGTCAGCGGCGATCCAGTCGGGATTGTTGTCCTTGTCAGCGATGACCAGCACTTCTGATGGCCCGGCGATCATGTCGATGCCAACCGTGCCGAAGACGATACGTTTGGCCGCCGCAACATAGGCGTTGCCGGGGCCGACGATCTTGGCAACCGGACTAATTGTTTCGGTGCCATAGGCGAGGGCTGCGATAGCCTGCGCGCCGCCGACACGATAAATCTCGGAAACGCCAGCCAGACGTGCTGCCACCAGAACCAATGGATTGAGAATGCCGTCAGGTGCTGGAACCACCATGACAATGCGCTCTACACCTGCCACCTTGGCTGGAACAGCGTTCATCAATACGGAACTTGGGTAGCTTGCCGTGCCGCCCGGAACATAGAGCCCCACAGCTTCGATAGCGGTCCAGCGCGAACCGAGCTCAACGCCAAGCGCATCCGTATAACGATCATCTTTCGGCAACTGCCGCGCGTGGTGTTTCTCGATGCGCTCGTGAGCAAGCTTCAGCGCTTCGATCGTCGATGCCGGGGCTATGTCGAATGCGGCATCGATTTCAGCTTCAGTGACCGCAATTCCGGTTTTTTCGAGATCGATCCGGTCAAAGCGCCGGGAATAGTCGATGAGCGCACTGTCACCTTCACGACGCACCCGTTCAACGATCTCGCGGGCCGCACGATCGACATCCTCGGACGCCTCGCGTTTGCTGGCCAGAAATGTCGCGAAATTATTCTCGAAATCGGGATCGGTTTGTCTGAGCGTCTTGACCACGCTTCTGTTCCTTCAAATATGCTTTGCCAGACTGGCGTCTGGCTGACGAAAGACGGTTTTGTATAACCCTCTCTTATGCCAGGGCGCTAAGATGCTGACGCTATCCAAGCCCTGAAAATGCTCAATCGCCACACGGGCTTTCCAAATCTCGATGATTCAGCTCATCAAGGTTTGGTATTAGACGTTATGGCGAGGAAGTGATTCTGTTTCCCATGCCGCGCCAAGGTCCGTCATTTGCGCTTCGATACATTCCACTTCAAGACGGATAGCCGCATTTGCCGAGAAAGTCAGTTCTATTGTTCCGGCAGGTGTTTCACCGGCCGTGAACTGAATGGCCATCAGGGAAAGCACTTCATCCGGTTTCTGGCGGTCAATGCCGACTGCCTTGGCTGCGATCACACGGTTGAAGTGCAGAGCGGTGCGCCTGCGCTGGTATTGCGGCTTGCGCAGGAACTTCGGTTTGCTTTCTTCCCAGACAAAACGGTTTGCCGTGAGAACGAAGCGCTTCTCGTTCCCGAGATACTGAAGGTCGGATACTTTCAAAACTGCGTCCTGAAGATGAGCGGACAGGACCTGCAAATCCTCCTCATCCAGCGCCACAAGCTTCAACATCTCCATACTCCAGCACCACTTTCCGTTGTCGGTTAATAACTGCTCCCAACAGGCAGAAAATCAATCACCCGCTCGGCCGATTATCAACTTGGCATGTCAAAACAAAAAAATCGACAGGCTTTTCAAGCCTGTCGCCCTTCGATGGGAATCTTTAGCGTTGCGCAAGAAAAAGCCGGAGCGATGAATGTCACTCCGGCTTGGTCAGATCAGCCACTGATACGTTCTACTGTCGCGCCGCAGCGTGACAATTTTTCTTCCAGGCGCTCAAAGCCGCGATCCAGATGATACACGCGGTTGACCATGGTTTCGCCCTCAGCAGCAAGGCCAGCGATCACAAGCGAAACCGAAGCCCGAAGATCCGTTGCCATCACCTGCGCGCCTTTGAGGCGTTCTACGCCTTCGACGGTTGCAGTCTGGCCGGACAGAGAAATCTTTGCGCCAAGACGTGCCAGCTCCTGCACGTGCATAAAGCGATTTTCAAAAATGGTTTCCGTGATGCGCGACGTTCCCTTGGCCTTGGTCATCAGGCCCATGAACTGCGCCTGCAAGTCGGTCGGGAAACCGGGGAAAGGATCCGTGGTAACGTCGACGGGATGGATACCATGACCGTTACGGACAACGCGGAGGCCGCTATTGGTCTCGGTGATTTCAGCTCCGGCCTGTCGCAGCGTTTCGAGAGCGGCAGAAAGCTGGCTTTCCTGAGCACCTTCCAGAAGCACATCGCCGCCGGTCATGGCGACGGCCATGGCATAGGTGCCGGCTTCGATACGGTCTGGAATAACACGAACGCGCGCACCCGACAGGTTGGTGACCCCATCGATATGGATAGTGCTGGTTCCGGCGCCGGTGATCTTGGCGCCCATTGCATTAAGGCAGTCGGCAAGATTGACGACTTCCGGCTCGCGGGCGGCATTTTCGATGACGGTTTCGCCCTTGGCGAGGGCCGCTGCCATCAGCATGACATGGGTCGCGCCGACGGAGACCTTCGGGAACTTATAGCGTGCGCCGACGAGACCGTTTCTGGCTTTCGCCTTGGCGTAGCCGTTTTCGATTTCGATGTCGGCTCCAAGAGCTAATAAGGCTTCGAGGAGAAGGTCGACCGGGCGTGTCCCGATAGCGCAGCCGCCCGGCAGGGAAACATTTGCTTCGCCCATGCGGGCGAGAAGCGGCGCAATAACCCAGAAACTCGCACGCATCTTGGATACGAGTTCATAGGGTGCAGTGGTGGTGACGATATTACGGGCAGTAAAATGGATCGTACGTGAATAGGCTCCATCCTGATGCTCGCGACGTCCGTTAACCGAATAATCCACGCCGTGATTGCTGAGGATGCGGATCAACTGTTCGACGTCAGCCAGATGCGGCACATTTTCGAGCGTCAGCGTATCGTCGGTCAGAAGCGAGGCGATCATCAACGGCAGAGCGGCGTTTTTTGCGCCGGAGATTGGAATGATGCCGTTGAGCTTGTTGCCACCAACGATTTTGATGCGATCCATGCTGTGTCACCTTCTGGGCCGATACCTTGCCCGATAAATTTTCACCAAATCCGGCAGCCCTTACGGCGCGGTGGCGTTGCGTCATGAAATTACGAGTCTTGCGGCCAAATTACGTCAAATACGAATCACAATAGGACGACATCGCTGCGAAGAACAGAAATGAGCTTTTACCGCAGAGCCCCCCTATCTTCAAGGAAGGCTTTGATGGTGCGATGCTCAGTCTGTGTCGTCGCTGGCAGCGGTGATGCCGTCGTTTCGTTCATCCGCTTCGCCCGCGCGACGCGATCTGGATTGTGCTTTGCGGCGCATCAGATTCGCGCGCAACTCTTCGGCCCGGCGCTTTTTGCGCTGGTCCGATTGGGTTTGTTTCTCTTTGTTGGTCGTATTTTCGCTCATGGCGGTCTTCTACTACGGGAAAAAGAGCCGGAAAAGCTGCTTTCAAATGCGCGTCCGGCAGATTTCCACATTATGTGAAAAGAAATGCAATTGCTTGCTTGCGATTTGCGTAATGATGTGGCAGAAGTCCGCCGCACTCAAGAGATTGCTGCGGTAGCTCAGTGGTAGAGCACTCCCTTGGTAAGGGAGAGGTCGAGAGTTCAATCCTCTCTCGCAGCACCATTATTTTCCAATAAAATCCAGAAACTGGCTTTGCCGTGCTTTCGTTAAAGCACGTTTCGATCTGACCGGATCAGATCGGCGCTCTAATCATTTGTTGTTACGCGCATCTTTTCCGAAAACCGTTTCACACTTTTCGGGATGCGCTCTAATGGAAAGTGCGTGTGGTTGCTGATTTGAGATCAGTTCACGCGGGGTTCAATCTCATTGAGCCGCTTTTCTTTCGCCACCAGTCTTTTCGATGTATACTGTTCGCCAGACCGTCAGGCGTAGCCCGACGAATTGGTGTCACGAAATCGGATTTATCCGGTGACCGGTTGAAAGCCAGAAATTGCGTGCAGGCCATGTCCTGACCGTTTCCTTGCCGTCAGGACTGCTTAATCCGCAGGAGGAGCGTCATGGCACAGTTTCATGTTGTTGCAGGTCGAGACCAATCAGCCTTTTATCCCGAAGTTAAGCGCATTCGCATGGCAGATGTATTTGATGCCCTGCGTCTGGGCTTCGACGACTTCTGGGCAAAGCCATCGCATTACGTTTTCCTTTGCCTCATATACCCGCTGGCGGGGTTGTTCATCACTTACTGGAGCACGAACGCAAACGCGTTACCGCTCTTGTTTCCCCTGATGTCCGGCTTTGCCTTGATCGGGCCAATTGCTGCGCTGCCGCTTTATGAGATGAGCCGCCGCCGTGAAGAAGGGTTGGATACATCCTGGAAACGTGCGCTCGATGTGAGCCATTCCCCGGCATTGCCGTCCATCGTGGCTGTCGGTGCTTTTCTGTTCGCAATCTTTATTGCCTGGCTGCTGGTGGCGCAAAATCTCTATGTTCACTATTTCGGGCCGATGCCGCCCGAGAGCTTCTCAATGTTGATGAATCAGGTGTCGTCAACGGAAGAGGGACGCAGTCTGATTTTTGCCGGTTGTGGCATTGGTTTGCTTTTTGCAATCGTTGTCCTGTGCTCGACGATTGTGACTTTCCCGATGCTGCTTGATCAGGATTGCGGTGCTGCGGCGGCGGTTGCGACATCGTTGCGTGTTGTCATACGCAACCCCATGGAATCGCTGCTCTGGGCTGCAATCGTAACTGCGATGCTGATCGTCGGTTTTGCCACGATGTTTGCCGGGTTGGCGGTAGTGATACCCATCCTTGGGCATGCGACCTGGCATCTCTATCGAAAGACGGTCACGCACCCGGCGGCAATGCGTATTTGACCGAGGAACTGATCGATAAATCCCATCCGAAACATTGCTTCGGGTGGGATTGCCGTGGCTTTTGATGAAACATTTTCAAGCTTTCCAATATGTGGCGGCGTCCTGCCGCACCCCCACCCCCCTTTATTCTGCGGTCAGTTCTGCTTTAGAAGAGCAAGACGAGATTCGCGCAGATGATAATAAATAACAATAAGTTAGCGGAGCTCTCCTCGCAGCGCGTCAACGGGCTGGGTGGGCTTTCGATACATTTCAAGGACGGGCGTTCGCGCATTTCCAGGCTTTACCAGGAAGGCGCAGCCAAGATCCGCATGCCGCAGGTCGGAGGCGATCCGCTGGAAGCAATCCTGATCAACACATCAGGAGGGCTGACAGGCGGTGACCGACTGCAATGGGATGTGGAGCTTGGCGAAAACGCTTCGGCTGTCATTACCACGCAGGCCTGTGAGCGTATCTATCGCTCAGGGGGCGGCGAGGCACGCATTGCCACGCGTTTGAAGGCTGCAAAAGGCACGCGTCTTGCTTGGCTTCCGCAGGAAACCATTCTGTTCAATCAATCCGTGTTGTCACGAACGCTGGATGTCGAGCTGGAGGAAGGGGCGGAAATCCTGGTGGTGGAGGCGACTATATTCGGGCGCCTTGCCATGGGTGAGCGGGTTGATGAAGCGATGTTCAGTGACCGTTGGCGTGTGCGGTTGAGTGGGCGGCCCGATGGGAGGCTTGTGCATGCCGAAGCGTTTCGGCTGGGACCAGATGTTGGGGCCGAATTGCAAGCGCGTCCAGTGACCGATGGGGCGTTTGCCGTGGCCACCGTGCTTCTGATTTCAGGGGAGGCCGGGAAACATCTGGAAGCTGCCCGGCAGATCATTGGAGAGGAGGGCGGTGCCAGCCTCTGGCAGGTTGGTCCTGCAACCAAACTGATGATGCGACTTCACGCGCCGGATAGTTACACCTTGCGCAAACGTCTGGGGCCATTGCTTGCCTTGCTTAACGGTAAGGCAGGACTGCCCAAAGTTTGGACATTTTGAGTTCGCGGCAATCCCGCCGCTTTTAACGCCAGCGGAATGCATACCGCTTTGAAAGTATGAAGTTTGGAACGAAGTCATGAATTTGACGCCCAGGGAAAAAGACAAGCTTTTGATCGCCATGGCCGCCATGGTTGCCCGCCGCCGTCTGGAGCGCGGGGTAAAACTCAATCATCCGGAAACGATCGCACTGATCAGCGATTTTGTCGTTGAAGGTGCCCGCGATGGGCGCACGGTTGCCGATCTTATGGAGGCAGGCGCGCACGTCATCACCCGTGAACAGGTGATGGATGGTGTGCCCGAAATGATCCACGACATTCAGGTCGAAGCCACATTTCCCGATGGCACAAAGCTCGTCACCGTTCACGAGCCGATCCGCTGATTTTCAGGTTTCGCCGAGGCAAACCTGTTTTTTGAAAGGTACGATAATGAAGAAGACTACGGTCCTTGCCGCGGTGGCAATGGCACTCAACGCAAGCCCTGCCTTTGCCCATCTCAATCCGGCCGAACATGGCTCGTTTGCGGCGGGCTTCACGCATCCGCTCTCCGGCGCGGACCATATCCTGGCGATGGTTGCGGTAGGACTTTGGGCCGCCATGCTCGGTGGACGGGCACTCTTCGTCGTGCCAGCGGCATTTGTCGGCGTGATGCTGCTTGGTTTTGTGGCGGCACTTCTGGGCATGCCGCTGCCCTTCGTTGAGCCGGTCATTCTGGCTTCGGTGGTCGTGCTTGGTCTTATGGTGGCGCTTGCCTTCCCTGTCACTCCGGTTGTTGGCGCACTTATTGCCGGCTTCTTCGCCTTCTTTCACGGTCATGCACACGGCGGGGAAATCGGAGGCGCGACATTCCTCTCCTATGCGGCTGGATTTGCGCTTGCGACCGCACTGCTACACGCCGCTGGCATGGGTGTCGGCCTTGCCGCAGGACGGCTTATGGCGGGCAAGAATGGCAAAATGGCTTTGCGTCTGGCCGGTGGCGCTACCGCACTTGGCGGCCTGATGCTGATGGCTGGGTGAGGTGTGACATGATCCCCGGCGAAATTATTACGCAGGACGGCGATATAGAACTCAATCAGGGGCAATCCACCATCACGATCAAGGTCGCCAATACCGGCGACCGCCCCATACAGGTCGGTAGTCATTTTCATTTTTACGAAGTGAATGCGGCCCTTTCTTTCGAACGCGACAAGGCGCTCGGACAGCGGCTGGATATTGCAGCCGGAACTGCCGTGCGCTTCGAGCCCGGTCAGGAACGCGACGTGACATTGGTTCCCGTGAGCGGCAAGCGCGAGATCTACGGATTTCGCCAGATGGTCATGGGAAAGCTTTAGAACAGGTGACGGAGACATTTCATGCCAGCCAGAATTAGTCGCGCCACCTATGCGCAAATGTTCGGCCCTACTGTTGGCGATAAGGTGCGTCTCGCCGATACGGAACTGTTTATCGAAGTCGAACGGGACCTCACCACCTATGGCGAAGAGGTGAAGTTTGGCGGAGGGAAGGTTATCCGCGACGGTATGGGACAAAGCCAGATGTCGCGCGCCGACGGTGCGATGGATACAGTCATTACCAATGCTCTGATCCTCGATCATACCGGTATTTATAAAGCCGATGTGGGGCTTCGCGACGGGCGTATCGCGGTGATCGGAAAGGCCGGAAATCCGGATACGCAGCCCGGCGTTTCGATCATCATCGGCCCCGGTACGGAGATTATCGCGGGTGAAAGCAAGATCCTCACGGCGGGCGGTATCGACACGCATATCCATTTCATCTCACCGCAACAGGTGGATGAAGCACTTAATGCAGGCATCACCTGCATGGTGGGTGGCGGCACCGGACCTGCCCATGGCACGCTTGCAACCACATGCACGCCGGGGCCGTGGCATATAGCCCGGCTGATCCAGTCGTTCGACGGCCTGCCGATGAATATCGGTGTGTTCGGCAAAGGAAACGCTTCACTGCCCGGTGCATTGGAAGAAATGATCCGCGCCGGCGCCTGCGGTTTGAAGCTGCATGAGGACTGGGGCTCGACACCGGCTGCGATCGATAATTGCCTTTCGGTCGCAGACCGGTTCGATATTCAGGTTGCGATCCATACCGATACGCTGAACGAAGGTGGCTTCGTCGAAGATACGCTCAACGCCTTCAAGGGGCGCACGATCCATTCCTTCCATACGGAGGGCGCTGGTGGCGGACACGCTCCGGATATTATTCGCGTGTGTCAGTATCCGAACGTGTTGCCGGCTTCGACAAATCCGACCCGGCCCTACACGGTCAATACGATTGCAGAGCATCTCGACATGCTGATGGTGTGCCATCATCTGTCCCCGGCAATTCCTGAAGATATTGCCTTTGCAGAAAGCCGTATCCGCAAGGAAACCATCGCTGCAGAAGACATCCTCCACGATATGGGAGCGTTCTCCATCATTTCCTCCGACAGTCAGGCGATGGGCCGTGTCGGCGAAATGATCATTCGCTGCTGGCAGACTGCAGACAAGATGAAGAAGCAGCGCGGCAGTCTTCCCGACGACAAGCCCGGAAATGACAATTATCGGGCGCGTCGCTACATCGCGAAATACACCATCAACCCTGCTATCGCCCATGGCATGGCGCATGAAATCGGTTCGGTGGAAGTGGGCAAACGGGCCGATCTCGTTTTGTGGAATCCTGCTTTCTTCGGAATCAAGCCGGAGATGGTTCTGCTTGGTGGCTGGATCGCAACCGCGCCGATGGGGGACCCGAATGGCTCAATTCCAACGCCGCAACCGATGCATTATCGTCCGATGTTCGGCTCATTCGGGAAAGCCCGCACCAATACGTCCATTACCTTCGTTTCGCAGGCCGCAATGGATGAAGGGCTTCGAGAGAAGATTGGGGTGGACAAGCAGATGATTGCCGTGGCCAATACCAGAGGCGGTATCGGCAAACATTCCATGATCCTCAACAATGCGATGCCGCAAATGGAAGTTGACCCGGAAACCTATGAGGTGCGCGCAGATGGCGAACTTCTGACCTGCGAGCCCGTCGACGTCGTGCCAATGGCGCAACGCTACTTCATGTTCTGATCTTGAAAGGCAAAAAAATGTTTCGTGCCACTGCCATTATTCGTGCGGATAAGGTGATCGATGCCGTGCCTGCGGGCCATGCCGTTCTCGAACGTGATGAACGTCATTTGCGGCGCAAAGCCATTGTTCTGGAAGGCGGCGAGAAGGTACTCGTCGATTTCGCAGAGCCGGTGGTGCTGGAACACGGTGACCGGCTTGTCCTCGATGACGGACGCGAGATTGAAATCCGCGCCGCAAGCGAGGAACTTTACGAAATCCGCGGGCGTGATCCGCTGCATATTGCCGAACTCACTTGGCATATCGGCAACCGTCACCTCGCGGCTCAGATCGAGAGTGATCGCATCTTCATTCTTCGCGACCATGTCATAAAGGCTATGCTTGAGGGGCTTGGTGCAACAGTTACGGATGTAACAGAAATTTTCAGTCCGCTGCGCGGTGCTTATTCTGGCGGCCATTCGCATGATGACCATGATCATCATCATGGTCATCACGAACACGATCATGAACATCATCACCACCACCACGACTGATACCACCACCGCGTTGCTGCGGCTGATGGCCTGGCTGTCGCCCGTCTTTCCGGTCGGGTCGTTCAGCTATAGTCATGGGCTGGAGCGGGCCGTCCATGATGGCTATGTCGCAGACACCGCCACAACGAGCGATTGGCTGCGCTGGCTTGTAACACGTGGCTCCGGCTGGAATGATGCCGTGCTTTGCGCGGAAAGCTGGCGGCGTGCGATTGCCGCAGGCGATCTTGTCGAGGTTGCAGAATTGGCCGAAGCACTGGCCGGTTCGCGCGAACGCCATATGGAAACGATGCTGCAGGGCGAAGCATTTCTGGCTGCAGCCCGAAGCTGGCCCAGTTCTGTATTCGACCGCCTGCCAGCCGATTGTCCCTATCCGGTGGCAGTCGGTGCTGTGGCGGGCGCTAACAAAGTATCGCTTGGATTGACACTCGCCGCCTTTCTGCAAGCCTTCTGTATCAATCTTTTGCAGGCATCGATCCGTCTTTCGGTCATGGGGCAGAACGGCGTGACTGCGACAATGTCGGATTTGGAGCCGGTTCTCGCCGAAACAGCGGCGCGAATAGAAAAAACTTCATTGAGTGACCTTGGTTCCGCGACTTACATTAGCGACATCATGGCCATGAAACACGAAACCCAACATTCGAGGCTTTTTCGCACATGACACAGAAAAACGGACCCTTGCGTATCGGCATCGGCGGCCCGGTGGGATCGGGAAAGACGACGCTGACCGAAAAGCTTTGCAAAGCGCTGCGTGATAAATACTCGGTCGCCGTGATTACCAACGATATCTACACGCAGGAAGACGCCCTCATTCTGGCACGTTCTCAGGCTTTGTCCGAAGATCGGATCATGGGCGTCGAAACGGGCGGATGCCCGCATACGGCAATCCGCGAGGATGCCTCCATCAATCTGCAGGCAATTGCCGAAATGAACCGGCGATTTCCCGATCTGGAGATCGTCCTCATCGAATCCGGTGGTGACAATCTCGCTGCTACCTTCTCACCGGATCTGGCGGACCTGACGCTTTATGTCATCTCTGTTTGTCAGGGTGAGGAAATTCCGCGCAAAGGCGGTCCGGGTATCACACGGTCAGATTTTCTTGTGATCAACAAGAGCGATCTTGCTCCTCATGTGCACGTCGATCTCGATATTATGCAAGGCGATGCAGCTCGCATGCGCGGCAAGCGTCCATTCGGTTTCACCGACCTCCATCGAGGCAAGGGCGTGCCGGAAATCATCGACTTTATCGTTGAGAATGGCGGACTGGAAGCGCGTTGATTACGGCTGGCTGTTGAGCCGTTTGCGGGCCTCCCGTTGTGAGGCCTGCAAATCAATGATTGGTTTGGGATAGGTACTGCCCAACGCAATTCCAGCGCTGGTCAGCACATCCTTGGGGGCCTCAAACGGCTTGTGCAGCCATTTGTTGGACAGGCCTGATAGTTCTGGCACCCAATGCCGGACATATTGTCCTTCGGCATCGAATTTTTCACCCTGCAAGATCGGATTGAACACCCGGAAATAGGGCGCAGCGTCCATGCCGCAGCCTGCCACCCACTGCCAGCTTCCCGGATTGCTGGCGATATCGCCGTCCACGAGCGTATCCCAGAACCATTCTTCACCCTTTCGCCAGCCGATGAGCAGATTCTTGGTGAGAAAAGATGCCACAAGCATTCGCACGCGATTGTGCATCCATCCGGTGGCCCAAAGCTGACGCATACCGGCATCGATGATGGGAAAGCCCGTCTGTCCGCGACGCCACGCTTCGAATGCAGCTGGATCATCGCGCCATGCGATGCCGGACAGTGTGTCACGCATATCGTGTCGACTGATGTCGCGGCGGTGATAGAGCTGGTGATAATTAAAATCGCGCCAGATCAGCTCTGACAGAAACTTTTCACCGCCAGCGCGTGCAGAGTGATGCTCGTCCATAAACGCCAGTGTGGCATACCACGCCTGACGCGCGCTGATTTCACCGAACCGCAAATGAGGTGAAAGTCTTGAAGTTCCGTCGATGCCGGGAACGTCGCGATCCTCGGTATAGGTCGAAAGCGTGCTCTCCAGAAAACGTGTCAGGCAGTCGCGCGCTGCGTCTTCTCCAATATTCCAAAGCCCATCGAACTTTTCCGCCCAGGCAGGAACGTTGGGCGCGTAGTGGGCTTCCTGTGTTGGTTTAACGTTCCATTGCCTGCGCGAAAGCGGGCGGGGAACATTGTGGAGGCGCAACGCTTTGGCGAAAGGGGTGAAGACCTGATACGGCGTATCGCTGGCCGTCTTGAGCTCCCAGGGCTCAAGAAGAAGATTGCCAGGAAATGAGGTTACACCGGTTCCACTCTCCTTGAGTTGTGACTTCAGTTTTGCATCGAATTCACGTTCCGCCGGTGCGTAGCGACGGTTCCAGAACAGTTCGGTGACGGCCAGTTTCGCGATCAACTGAGGGAGGATATCCCTCGGATCACCGGTCTCGATGAGAAGTTCGATACCACGATCAGCCAGCTGTTTTCTTATCGCTTCAAGGCTCTGATCGAGCCACCACCGCGCCGCGCCGCCGGGCGCCCGAATCTCGGCAACGGTCTCATGAACGTAAACTGCTGTTATATGGCCGCCTGTTTCGGCGGCTGCATCCAGTGCGGGATTGTCGTTGATTCGAAGATCGTTACGCAGCCAGACGAGCGCGTGATGCTTCATGAGAAAAATTCCACTGCAGAAATGTGATGCCGATATGTCGAGCCACATATAGCGGGGCGAGCAAAAACGTCACGAGGTCGGGGGCAGTCATTTTGGGAAATATGCAAAGCAATGCATAAACCGGTTCGTCACGCGCCGAAAAAAATCACTGATTGTTTTGAGAAAAATGGCGCACCCGAAATGCGACAATCATAACATACTAAACAATGAAAACAACAACTTAGATGTAAGTTCAGGTCTGCTTTTGTAGCATATTTTGTGGCATGTTATCGAGAATTGGGAGAAGTAGTTATTTCTCTGAGGGGGATTGCTACTTTGCCCGGCTCAAATACAGCGCAGCAAAAAGCGAACTGACATCACGACAGAAATGCCATAGAGATAATTTCTTGGGCGACTTGGGGTGAAATATGAAAAATTGGATTTTGGGTGTAGCTTTCGCAACGATATGGTTTCCGCATGATTTTGCCTATGCAAATGAACAGGATGCGCCAGTGTTAGATCGTAAGGCGATGATTGAAAGCTGCGAAAGCGAAATTAGAAATAAGTTTGAATACAGAGAGAAGGATGTCTATGGAGAAGAAGAAATAAGCGCAATATTGGCTATGGTTACACCTGATGTTTTGTTGAGAATTCCGTATAAGTATAATAATCACTTATATTATTCATCCACTGTTCAGTTAATCAGGAAAGATAAAACATATAAGACACCAAAACCAATGGGTCTTTCAATTGATTGTATATATAATATAGATGGTTCATTGCTCAATATTGAGTTAGTAAGTGTGAAATGATATTATATTCGGTCAATTTCGCATAGAAAACAACATTTTCAAGTGAGTTTAATGCCATATACTGCGATGGGGTGTTTATATTAAGCGTGTGTCCAAAATAGCAGAACTGAGCTTTACACCCCACGCCATTATTTTAACGGCATATTCGATTCCACGGCCAATCTTTGCGGCGGCGCTTATTAGGGCCGATAAATTCAAGCGGATTGATTTTTTGCCTGATAGTAATCCGTTAACCTATGTAAAACAGGTATTGGACAGATTGCCGGAGGGGGTACCGTGTTTCGGCAAGACTACTGGTTTCGTGATTAATTACACGCCAGACAAAGCCATCCAGTTCAATATATATGGAAAGCCAATAAAAATATCATGTAAATATTTTGCCGTTGGTGATGTATCAATCCGTATCTGAATTTTACCAATAGATCAGGGTCTATTGAGTAAATATATTTAATATGTTATTTGTCTCATAAGAGTTTAATTTTTATTTTGATAAAGTTTTATCATTGCATCTATAAATCGTATAGGAGTAATATTTGTTAGTTGGATATGCGAGAACTTCCACAACTGAACAGTTGGCCGGATTTGAAGCTCAGGTTAGGGACTTGAAGAAGATCGGTTGTGAAAAGATATTCTCCGAGCAAGTCAGCAGCGTTAATTCCAGTAGACCAGAATTAGAGCGGTCTTTGGAATTTGTTCGTGAAGGCGATATCCTGATTGTCACCCGATTGGATCGTCTGGCACGTTCTATTTCTCATTTGACGAAAATTGTTGCCGACCTTGAAGTTAAACAGGTTGGCTTGAGAGTTCTGGATATGAATATCGATACGTCTACGCCTACTGGACGGCTTATGCTAAATCTTATTGGTTCAATCGCTCAGTTTGAGCGGGAGATCATGATCGCCCGTCAACGAGAAGGGATTTTAAAAGCCAAGGAGAAAGGCTTGTTTAAAGGCAGAGCGCCAACCGCACGTAAGAAGACAAACAATATAATAGAAATGTCTTTATCTGGAGCCACAGCGGCGGCAATAGCAGCCGAATTGGGGATAGGTAGATCGTCGGTCTATAGGATTTTGTCGACACAGAAGCAGGGAAGAGGCGAGCTAGCTCATCATCTATAATCTTTGAATTTTTCGTAACATTTATTTACCATAGATGATAACTTAGAATAATCTATCATGCGTGGATCAATAATGAATGTGTCATTATTAACAGATATGTATATCTTATCCTTGTTCTTTATTGAGTTAGTTATAATATTCTTATTTTCTATTAATAGAAAATCTGTAACGTGTGCGTAGTATCCTCCATCATAGCGAATTCTCCAATTATTTAGTTCTTCGGATTTTCCTTCAATAGTCAATTCGGCTTTTGGATACGAGCTATTTTCGAATGATTTTGCAATTGATTTGTCATCCAATTCGAAGAAAGAAAAGGATAGAGGCCCGTTTTCACAGCCGAAATCCATTACGACGCATTCGTCTACTTCCGGTGTACCTTCACAACTTGTGTGAACGAACCCAATATTCAGCGTGTCGTTATACGAGTGAGCAGCTAAAGTTTGTGCTTGACTTTGAGTTGTTGAGAAAATTGCCAGAAATGCTGCCAATGCAGTTAATCTCATAGAAATGCCCCCTGCAAAATTCGTATTCCTTGCTACCTTTTGGAGCAAAAATGTGCAATCACAATTTATGAGTAACTAAGGGGGGGCGGAAGTGAAATTCGTAAAAGCGATCAAGATGATAGGTGTGATGGTTCCGCTTACGATGATCGTCTCACCATTTCCGGCGAAAGCGGGCGAACCAGATGCGATACTCATGCACACTGGAAAATGTCAAATGCTGTTTGCAGCAAAGCGAGATATGAGTGAGTTTTGCGGCGACAATGTGCTGCAATCTATTTACGGCGATGGCAGAGTAGGTTTCACGGTAATAGTCGGAGATAAGGGATCGGCTATAACCTTCAGCGGCATTAGAAAAGAAGAAGATGGCTCTGAAAACGTTGAGGAGCAAAGCTTGGACGCCTTTATCTTGAATCTGAATATTGATGGTGTGCCGCCAACGCAGACTGTACTTGAAGGCAGTTGCAGTTATTCAAATCCTTATAAAGAACCGTTCGCTATTTCATGTCGTGCAACCGATGAAGCTAATGAAGCATATCAACTGCGTTTTAAGGCCGATGAAAATGGGCCTGAAAACGTTCCACTCACTGACAAAGCAAAATTGCTCCCTTATGGGTCACGTGCGGGAATGAATGTTACAATGACTTCTGCAAGTGGGATCGGTACAGCCAAGGCAAGAATTGGAATCGTTCATACCCGGCAAAACGCCAAAGCGTTCTGTTTGGATTATAGCCACGATATTTCGCCACAGTGTGTGAATGAGACATTATCGGAAAACGAGTTCCCGAAGGCTATCACGGCCAATTGCCGTACTGGTACTTTTACAGCGGCCAATGGAATGGCATATCAATTCCGAGGTCGAAATAAGAAGCCTTCATTGGATGTTCCTGAATACCGAATTTCTGAATTGAAGAGTAAAAAGCTTCTGCCTGACATCGGTGCTTCAAGCTATGATGTCGCTGTTTCATCGCTCGAAAGGCTTTGCCCGAATTTACTCTGATTATCAAAGCCAGAGCAATGTATCATAAAAGGCCAAAAACCGATAAAAAAGAATAATAATATCAATGCCTAAAAATCTTCTGAACCAAATCTGATATAGAAGCATCTTTTGATACTTTTGTCCAAAAAAATCCCCTGACACAAGAGTTTTGTGAAAGGGGAAAATTGACATCAAAGGGACATACAAAATTGGACATGTACATCAGAATTGAATGGTGATTTTTCTCAATAGCCACGACAGTTAGTGTAAAATCCTGTAGAAACACACCTTACCTGATTGCCTCCGGGGTAATTTAATGGGCTTGGGCCTCTATATACATTGTTAGAGCGTACGTTATTCAATGTGTTTTGTGTATGCGCTGCCATTGCATTATTCTGCGCATCGATTTGCGCACTCAGTTGGGCAGAATAAGCTGCATTTTGCTGAGCAGCTATCATTTGATTTGTTTGATACATATACAAATCCTGTGAACTAAGTGCTCGTCTAGGTTCAGATGATCTGCCCTTGCCATCCATGCACATAACCAAGTCACGTTTGTACTGACGCATACTCTTACAGTACTGATCGCCCGCCATATAATATCGCCCATTAAAATAAGTGGGCTGAGCATACGTTTGACAACCGGCAAGGAACATCATACCGATAGATAACCATAAATATTTCACGAAAACCCCCGTTTAATATGAAGGCTTTCCGCTACACTAATTTTCTATAGCAGTCATTTGAATTATTCGATTCATCAACTTGATATTTTATCTTGATATATTCGTAGTTAATTATTCATCGCTGAATCATCTATTTTAGATGTCAGCTACCGCTTTGGTATGCCAATCACATTGGATTCAGTAGGTGGTGATCCGACTTAGCCGGGCATTTTATGATTTGTCCAAAAAAAAGCCCCTAACACAAGACTCTTGTGAAAGGGGCGAATTGCCATCAGGTGATGATGATTGTTCTGATAGTTATCTGACACTTGAATTATGAGAGATTTCGTCACTGAAGACGCCACGTAAAAACGAAGCTTTATGTTTTTTCTTCTCTTCATCTGATTTGGCTGATCCGTAGCTCTGATCTGCCTTTTCATATTCGTTCATAACCAGCGTATGATGCTCTGGTGAAAATAAGCAGCTCTCCCGATCCAAAATGCGCTCTGCAATATCCGTCGTTAATTGCCGGTATTTCTGTTTCGCAGCTTCTGTTGATTGCCTTTTATAATCATCGTTCGGATAGCAATAATGTCCAAACAGATGCGGAGTTTCGAACTGGATTTGTTTCTCAAATTTCCTTGAATAATCAATATAGCTTAATAATGATCTATCTTTTGTTTCGTATTCTGCTATTTTGATGTCATCAATGTATTGATTAATTATTGTGTTGCACAAGATAGATGATTTGATATTATCAATTGCCTTACTTAATTCGACATTAAATGCAACTTTTGCATTTAATATTACTAATGCGTGTATGTGAGGGACAGAAAGAGATTTATGATCGATATTTCTTCCTCGTGTGCCAGCAAAATCATAAGAAGCAAATAATCCATTTTTATTTGAAATATCTCCCTTCGTATAATTTCTGAAGGCAGAGTTGAGTGAATTATAAATATTCCATATAAAATTATCAGATACATTATTGTATCCGTCACTCAGATGAATTGTTATCCATAAAGCTCTTTTATCAATTTCAGTTGGATTTATCATGTGAGCACATATACGTGATAGAATATTGATTGAGTAAGTTAAGTTTTTATAACTTCCATTCATTTCCTTTCCTTGTTTAATTAATAATAGATATTTTCTATAGGCGTGTTAAATCATAGGCCTCTGAAAAGATCCTTAAATTTTGTGCAATTATGTGAAACCCATTATTTAGGTGATAATGAAATCGTATCGTCTATGAGCAATTACCCTTTGTTTCAGATACGATTAATAAGAATTTTCTATTTGGCTTTTCAAAATTACTATATTGTAGCGGAAGCCGATTTGACTTCGGATATTTTATGCTCCGCCAGAAACTGGCGGAGGTGTTTTTCTGCGTAACTCAGTGCATCTATCTCCTCAATCAAAGGATCGAGTGATATTTCATCAAGGAATTGATACATTCCTAATTCATATTCCACGTGGGCAAGGCATGAAATTGCAGCACTGATGCTAAAATCTCTGCCCTTATGTTTTTGGTAAGCAAGCCAACCTTTGTGTTTCTGGCAGAAGTCTCTGCTGAAATTAGATTGATTGTTGGTGAGGTCAGCTGCTCTCAATTTTTCAAATATGTCTATAAGTATATTATGCTCTCCTAATATTATTACGATTAAGTGTATTTAGCATTTGTATGCAAATTTTATAATTTATAAATTTAGCCTACCAAGGCTTAGCTTTCCTTGAGGTTTGATTTTTTATTTTATTGTAAATGTCTACAATATAATTATACTCTTCTATGCATCCTAATTCAAATGCAATATCGCCGATAGCGGCTAAATCAGATAGGTATTGTTCATCTGTAATCATTATTTCTCCTTTTTATTTTATCTACATGGCTAACCTTCCTTTCTGAAGAAATGCCATTCTCGTATTCGGTATCGCAGCCATAGCTGCGATATGGTTATTGAAAATCTTTAGCTAATTCGAGCATGACTTCGTAATATTGATCTAATTCATAGCCGTTGCCGTATTTGTCGCCAATTTTGGAGCTTTTATGCCCCATCAAAAAATCCTGCATTCCTTCAGGCACTTTATGACGACGAAGCCTATCCTTGAAGCAATGACGGAGGCTGTAAACCGACTGGCCATCTAAATCGAACAAGCCATGACTATTGAGGAACTTGTTCAGCGCTGCTGATGCATTTGTAGGCCCAAGTGGCCCTCTGTAGTGAGGAAAGCCGTCAGGGCAGTTCCTGAAGGCATTTAGAGCCAAACCAGCCAAAGGGATATGCCGTTCTCTGAAGGTCGTTTTCAGTTGACGATGGTCGTTTGCTCGCACAACAATATGTGGGATTTCGTCATTGAGCTTAATATCTGTCTTTGGATCAAGGCCGCATAGTTCCTTAAAACCACACCCAGTATCGATCATCGCCCAAAGCAAATTGTGCAGTGGATCGCTAAGGCCATCAAAAACAGAATTGTTCAGCCACTTCGATTTGATATGGTCGACAGTGAGAGGAACTCGCTTGCCGGAATCGCCTTCGAGCCTCATTCCTCTGAATGGATTGATGTCTGGATTGATCCCGTTTTCGTCATAGTAGGTATTCAACAATTTACGCAAATTGATGAAGTGCTTATTTGCCGTATTCGGCACGATTTCATCGTCGAGTACCAATGATTTCAAGTGGTTTCTGAAGTCTCGTGCATGTTGTCTATTGAGTTCTGATACTGAAATATCATCGACGCCGAGAAATTCTGTAAATTTTTGCACTGTATTTTTGATAGGGTTGAGCTTCTTATTTTTCTCAACGTAATTCAGTTCTTTAAAACGATATGCATTCACTGAAAAATGCAAATCTATCAATTCACAAAGGCTTTTATCGTCCTTCTTGATGTTGACGAAGCTCTTGAACAATTTGAGATTGACCTTCCCCTTTTTCTTATGTTGAAGCACCTCTTTCGCCAATTGGCGAAACTGATGCTGATCCTCAAGAATTTCGGACAGGCACTTTAGTTCACGTCCTTGACTTGCCGCATAATCCGAAGACTCTTTAAAGCCGATCTGAGCCGTATAGGTTCCGGCCTTCAGGGAAAAAATGACCGCTTCAGCGCCACGCCGGGCCTGAGCCAGCTTTTCTAACGCTATCGTTTCATCTTTAGTTTTGAGTGATGTGAAAATCTCTCGCTTACCGGCAAGCGCATGAAACTCATGCGGAATCGCCTTCCGATAATAATATGTACCTTTCCTCATATACAGGCCGTTTAAATCACACTGCGTTCTCTTCAAATAATTCTCCTTTTTTAAAAATAAAAAAGCCCTCACGCTTATCGGTGGGAACCTTTGCGTAAGATCATGAAAGCAATAAAATGAATATAGAATCTATTCGTCTAAAATTATCAATCCATATAAGTAACTCTGGCTTTTTAATTTAAAAAATTACACTAATTCCATTTCACTGATCCCAGCTCATACTTTGAACTTAGATCAATAAGAGAATAAAGTCAACGATTTTCTTCGATTGGCCTTGACTTTACTTATTTAAAAATATAAGGGCAATAATCTGTTTGTAGCAGATTATGTAGCAATAGCGGCATCGTATACGATACCGCTAATAATTTCAGATACTTAGGAAGGAGAATGGCGCACCCGAAAGGATTCGAACCTCTGACCCCCAGATTCGTAGTCTGGTGCTCTATCCAGCTGAGCTACGGGTGCTTGCCTGTGTGCCGCTCGCTGCGGCGATGGGCGGTTGATAATCGGACGGATCGCTAAATGCAAGCGTCTTCTTAGAAAAAAATGTGGTTCTGTGAAGATTTCTTGTCAGGCCCCACATTTCCGGGCTTTTCGTTCAAAGTTGGCACAACGGTAGATTGCCTAAACACTTTCCTCTGCCCGTTGGAGGCTCCGGTCTCCGCGTTGCATCGGCAAATCGGGGATGCGAATCTCGAAATGTGCCCCAACTGGGCGGTCTTCTCGAAGCTCGATTGTCCCACCATGCGCGCGGATCAGTTCTTGCGCGATGGCAAGCCCAAGACCAGTGCCGTCACTGCGTGTCGATCCCTTGAAAGCCGTGAAAAGATTGTCGCGTGCTTTTTGTGGCAAACCGGGGCCGGTGTCCTCGACACCGATGATTGCCATCGTCCCGATTCTTCCGGCAGAAATCGTGAGTCGCTTGACGGTCGCGTCATCAATGCTCTGATCACGCTCCATGGCTTGCACAGAATTCCGGCAAAGATTGCTCAGCACGCGGAACAACTGCTCTGAATCGACATTGAGTTCGAAATCCTCCGGGACAAGATTCTCGAACTCAACGCTGCTTTCTGACCTGGGGCTCAGGGTTTCCTGAACGTCAGCGATAATTGTGTGCAGCAGAACGCGACGCGGGCGCGGTGGTGCTTCTTGCGAGCGACCATAGGCCATGACGCTTTCGGAATAGCTGATCGCGCGGCTGAGAGTGCGGATAAGTTTGGGTGCAAACCGCTGCACCATTGGGTCTTCGGTATCGGCAAGCCGGTCAGACATCAACTGCGCTGAGGCCAGAATATTGCGCATGTCGTGGTTGATTTTGGAGACGGCGAGGCCAAGATCGGCGAGATGTTTCTGTTCTTTGAGCGTTCTCTGAAGGTCGCTCTGAATATGCGATATCTGACGCTGGGCCACGCCGAATTCGTCCTTGCGGTTTTCTGGCACAAGGATCAGCGCGGGATTGTCAGGGGATGAGGCGAAATCGATCATGTTGCGATGCATGATACGCACCGGCCGCAACAGCATTTCGTGAATGATCAGGTAAATCAGGCTCGCCGCTATGACTGAAATGATGAGCGAGATAAAAGTCACGTTGCGCGCATAGACGAGCATAGCGTGTCGGAGGGGTGCATCCGAGGTCACGATTTCAATAATACGTCCCGGAGAACTGGATGGCGAAACCGAACCATAGATTCGTAGCGTTCTGTCTCCGCCGTTGAACAAGGTTCCGAATGCGTCCCATATGGCAGCTGCTTCGCTGATATTGTTGAGATCAATGACCTGATCAATCTTGCCGGGTACTTCCGACATGGCGAGCAGACGCGAAGCACCGGCTTCACGCATGGCTATGGCTTTCGTACCGGTTGCCAGAAGTACCTTGTCCTGAATGTCACGCGGCACATCCATATCGCCGCCTGCGGCGAGAACCTCGCTGACCGCGCCCACCGTATCAAGTCTCGAACTCATCCAGCGCACGCGCATATTGGCAACAGACGGGACGAAGATCAGAACTTCGGTGATCAACACGGCAAGTGCGGTCAAGAGCAATAGCTTGCTCGAAAGCCGGTTTCGCCAGGGTAAACGTGTGAACTGGGTTGACGAGTGCCGTTCCGTGGTCGCAGTTTGGGAGGCCGCTTCAGGGGAAGGCGTGCCCGTATCTGTGGTCTTTTCAACAACCGCCATAGCCTGTGCTTCCAACGCGAGGTGAACCGGCCTAATCGCCGCAGTGCCTCAACCTGTGTGCCATCGAAACGCAATACATAAAGGTAGCCTCCTATATATGGAGCCGATCGATAAATCCAACAGCCTTTGTTCAATCGGTTAAGAACGCACCCGCTCCCGGGATCTCTGCGAGCAGTATTACCGAAATTTAACTCGACGCCTTGAGATCGTGCGTGCAAAGTCTTGGTTGGAAAAATCCATGCATCCTGATGGGTTGCATGATTTGCGCAATGTGAAGGCAATCATCATTCTGATACTATTTGCTGGCATTTTCCGCGCCCGACAAATTGGTTTCGAAAACGAGGGCCGTCAGGTGACGGTAGGCCTTGCCGGAGAGCTGAATGAAATCCTGGAAGCAGATTGCCTTGTGCTTGCTCATAGCTGCGGCTGCCGTTGGCGGCTGGTATGCCTATAAGAACAAGAATGATGTGGTGAAGACCGCAGCAACGGGCGAGGAAGCGCCGAAAGGCGAAGGCGGGCGATCCGCACCACTCGTTGTTGTCGAGGCCGCCGGCGAAGAGACCATCAACAACCGTTTGACGGCTATCGGTTCGGCACGGGCTCTCAGCACCGTGTCGATAACCCCGTACTCCAGCGGTTACATGACGAAGCTTTACGTCAAGGCGGGCGATAGCGTGAAGGAAGGCGACTCGATTGCCGAACTTGACGCCGAGACGGAAAAGATCGCTGTCGCTAAGGCCGAGACGGCGTTGAAGGATGCGCAGACGACACGCCAGCGCATTGCAAAATTGCGAGCGACGAACACCGCAACTGAAGTTCAGGTGGTTGAGACTGAGCTGGCGGTCGCCAATGCGCAGCTTGCTTTGCAGGACGCGCAGCTCGCCTTGAGCCGTCGCACGGTTCGTGCGCCAATCTCCGGTATTGTTGGTATTCTTCCTGTCAATGTGGGTAACTACATTACCGCACAGACTTCCATCGGTCGTATCGATGACCGGTCGAAAGTGCTGATCGATATATGGGTGCCAGAACGCTTCGCACCGCAAATCAAGGTTGGCCAGCCGTTGACAGCGGAATCGACCGCTTTCCCGGGTGAGACCTATAGCGGCGAGATCAACGCGGTTGACAATATGCTGGATGAAGCCAGCCGTACGCTGCATGTTCGCGCAGAAGTGCCGAACACGCAGGATCGTCTGCGCGCGGGCATGTCGTTCTCCGTCACGGTTCTCTTTCCGGGTGATCGCTATCCTTCGGTCGACCCGCTGGCCATTCAATGGGGGGCTGACGGTTCCTATGTGTGGCGTGTTGAGGACGGTGTCGCCAAGAGAATTGTCGCGCGTATCGTTCAGCGCAATTCAACCAACATTCTCATCGATGGTCCGGTGAAGCAGGGCGACATGATCGTTACGCAAGGTGTTCAAACCGTGCGCGATGATGCGCCGGTACGTGTAAAGGACGAACAGGGTACGGCACTGGCTGATCCTGTTTCGATAACACGTACTGCAGGATGAGGGTAAACGCGTGACCGGTCACAATTCCTCATCCAGTAGCGGCGGATCGACGGCGCTTTTCATCCGTCGTCCAGTTTTTGCTTTCGTTATCAACGTTCTGATTGTCGTCGCGGGTCTTGCTGCTTTCACAGGCGTCGATATTCGCGAACTGCCGGACGTTGACCGGCCTGTGGTGACAATCAGCACGGATTTCAGTGGTGCATCCGCTGAAACTATTGACCGTCAGTTGACACAGGTTCTCGAAAACGCTGTCGCGCGCGTTTCGGGCGTAAAATCTATTTCTTCAACATCGTCGTTTGAACGCAGCCGCGTCACGGTGGAGTTCAACGATGGTGTAGACCTCAACGTTGCCGCCGCCGACATGCGCGATGCGATTTCCCGTGTCGCCAATGACGTGCCGGAAGAAGCGGACCCGTCGCGCATCATCAAGGCCGATTCCAACGCTGATCCCGTGATGCGTCTGGCGGTTACGTCCGACACCATGTCTGTCGATGACATGACGGTGCTGGTCGAAGACCAGATACAGGATATCCTCTCCGCGGTTCCGGGCGTGGCTGACGTCCAGATCAACGGTGACCGCGACAAGATATTCCGCATCGATATCAATCAGGCGCGCCTTGCGAGCTATGGTCTGACCATTGCGGATATTTCTACGGCGCTTTCTTCCATGGGGCTGGACGCCCCTGCCGGTTCTTTGCGTAGCGCCGATCAGTCCATCGTTGTCCGTGCCACGGCCAATCTGGAAAAGCCTGAGGATTTCGAGAACGTCTACATCAACGGACGCACGCAGATCCGCGATGTTGCTACCGTCACGCTTGGGCCGGATATCGAAAGCTCGGCGGTCCGGTCCAACGGCAAGACGGCAATTGGTCTCGGCATCGTCCGTCAGGCACAGTCGAATACGCTCGATATCTCGGAGGGCATTCGGGCAGCGGTCGCCAATTTGCAGAAAACCTTGCCCGCGGGCGTGAATATCGCCGTTACCAGTGACGATGCGAATTTCATCAATGGCGCTATCCACGAGGTGGAAATCGCACTGATCGCGTCAGTGATCATCGTTGTGGCGATTATCTTCGTGTTCCTCTGGGATATACGCGCAACGCTCATCCCGGCCTTGTCCATGCCTGTCGCTTTGATCGGCACGATCGCCGCCATCTATCTGGCAGGATTCTCGGTCAATATTCTTACCCTTCTGGCTTTGGTGCTCGCCACAGGTCTCGTGGTCGATGACGCCATTGTTGTGTTGGAAAACGTTGTCCGGCGACGCAATCAGGGCATGGGGCCGCGTGCTGCGGCAGTCCTCGGCACGCAGGAAGTCTTCTTCGCCGTTATTGCCACGACGCTGACTTTGGCGGCAGTCTTCGTTCCAATTTCGTTTCTGCCGGGGCAGGCGGGTGGTCTGTTCCGTGAATTCGGCTTCGTGCTGGCAATTGCTGTTCTTCTGTCATCTGTTGTTGCGTTGACGCTTTGCCCCATGCTTGCCTCTCGCTTCCTCAAGGAAGGGAATGGCGAAGACGGCGGCCACGGTCCGCTTTTCCTGCGTCGTATTGGCGGCGGGCTTGCGACCTTCTATAAAAAGACGCTGCACATCTGTCTGTCGGCGCCATTCGTTGTTGTGCTGGTGGCAATGCTTTTCGCAGGCGCATCCTTTGTCGGCTACGGTCTGATCCGTCAGGAACTGACGCCCTCGGAAGATCGTGCCGTTGCACTGCTGCGTATCAATGGGCCGCAGGGCATCAGTGTGGAGTTCCTCCAGTCTCAGCTCGACAAGATTGAGGAGGCCGTCCAGCCTCTGCGCGATAGCGGTGAAATCATTACTACTTATGCCATCGCAGGTTCCGGCGGGTCGTCCAATAACGGCTTTGTTGTCCTGACGCTGGCACCGTGGAAGGAACGCGCGCGCAGCCAGCAGGAAATCATGGCTGACATTACCCAGCGCATCAAAGGCATAACGGCGGTGCGTATTTTTACCACCCAACCGAACAGCCTTGGTATTCGTGGTGCGGGCAACGGTTTGCAGTTTGCCATAGTCGGTAGCGATTATGCCAAGCTACAGCCTGCCGCGCAGGCGGTCGTTGCCGCCCTGGAAAAGGATCCACGGTTCGTGCAGCCGCGACTGTCCGTCGAGCCGACCCAGCCGCAGCTTTCCGTCGAGATCAATCGCGAACGAGCATCCGATCTTGGTATCGACATCACAGGGCTTGCGAATGCTGTGCAGTCGGTACTCGACGGTCGCAAGATCGGATCGGTTTATGTCGGAGATCGCAGTTTCGATGTGAAACTCGTTGCCACCACCAACCCGATCAACGATCCGACCGATCTTGAAAACATATTCATGAAGACGACGGACGGTCGTTATGTGCCGATGTCGTCTATTGCTACGGTCGTTGAGAAAGCGGTTCCGCCGCAGCTTGATCGCGAGACGCGCCAGCGCTCGGTGTCCATAACGACAAATCTGCGCGACGATTTCGCGTTGGGCGATGCCTATAAGGTCGCACAGGAAATCGCGGCACCTTTGCTGCCTCCGGGAAGCCATATCATTCCGCTGGCGGAAGCTTCGACGCTCAGCGAAACATCAAGCGGCCTGGCAATGGTGTTCGGTTTTGCCATCATCATCATTCTTCTGGTGCTGGCAGCGCAGTTTGAAAGCTTTGTCAGTGCGCTGATCGTGATGGCGACGGTTCCTCTCGGGCTTGGTTGTGCGGTTTTTGCGATGCTGCTCACAGGTACGAGCCTGAACGTCTACAGCCAGATCGGTCTCGTGCTTCTGGTCGGCATCATGGCCAAGAATGGTATCCTGATTGTCGAATTCGCAGATCAATTGCGTGACAGGGGCTTGAGCGTTCGAGAAGCAATCGAGGAAGCATCCAACATTCGTCTTCGCCCGGTCTGCATGACGATGATCTGCGCCGTGCTTGGCGGTGTGCCGCTGGTTTTGGCAAGTGGCGCTGGCGCAGAAGCCCGTGTGGCTCTGGGCTGGGTCATTGTGGGTGGTCTTGGATTAGCAACGATTGCTACGCTTTATGTAACGCCGGTCGCCTATCTGCTGCTGGGACGCTTTACGCAGCCCAAAGCCGAAGAGGAAGCACGGCTCGAAAGAGAGCTGAACTACGCCCTTAAAGGGAAGTCACAAAAGGGTGGCACCGCTGAACCGGCGGAATAAACAAAAAGAAACCGGCCTTTTGGGGCCGGTTTTTTGCTGTTTTGAACGGGATCACTTCTTCATGGCGTCGGTTATCTTGGCTGTCCACGCGCCTTCCGGTTTCTTGGTGATGACGGGGTCGGAGCCACCGCCCAGAAGCGTTTCCACGGTGCGGTCGGCAGCCGCCACATCAAGGGTGCCATCGGAGCCGTCAACCAGCTTGCCGATTTCCTTGACCATACGTTCCTGAACTTCCTTGGTCTGAGCACCGGAAGCATCGTTGTCGAGTATGATATCAGCTGCTTCTCCAGGGTTCTCGGATGCGTATTTCCAGCCCTTCATTGAGGCACGGACAAAACGGGCGAGCTTGTCGACCATTGCCGGATCATCTAGGCTCTTTTCCAGCACATAGAGACCGTCTTCCAGCGTGGCGACGCCTTGCTCTTCATATGGGAAGACCACAAGCTGATCGGCTGGAATGCCTGCATCAATCACCTGCCAATATTCATTATAGGTCATTGTAGAAATGCAGTCGGCCTGCTTCTGGATCAGCGGGTCGACGTTGAAGCCCTGCTTGAGCACGGTCACGCCATCCTTGCCGCCTTCGGTCGGAATTTTCAGATGGCTCATCCATGACAGGAACGGGTATTCATTGCCGCCGAACCAGACACCGAGCGTGCGACCCTTGAAGTCTTCCGGCTTGGTGATGTTAGTATCCTTGCGGCAGGTCAGCATCATGCCGGACTTCTTGAAGGGCTGGGCGATGTTGACGAGCGGGACGCCTTTTTCACGGGTCGCGAGCGCCGACGGCATCCAGTCAACCACAACATCCGCGCCACCACCGGCAATCACCTGCGGCGGAGCGACGTCCGGTCCGCCCGGCTTGATATCGACATCGAGATTTTCTTCCTCATAGAAGCCTTTGTCCTTGGCTACATAGTAACCGGCAAATTGCCCCTGCGTCACCCATTTGAGCTGCAAGGTCAGCTTGTCGGCTGCCATTGCCGAACTGCTCATAAGCGCGAGCGCCAGTCCGGCTGTTCCAAGGCATAAAGAAATTGCCTTTTTCATTTCAGTTCTCCTCTGGTTCTTTTTATTGCCGCGCATTTTGCCCGAAAACCGGTTCCCACTTTTCGGAATGCACTTTGGTCTGCCTTATTTTTGCAGATGCCAATTATTCAGGCTTATGCCCTCCTGTATGAAGGGTGCCAGAATGTCATTCTGCGCTCGATCAGCGCGATCAGCCCATAAGAGAGCGATCCCGCAAGAGCAGCTACAAAGATTTCAGCCCAAACCATATCCACATTCATGCGCCCGATTTCCGCAGAGATGCGGAACCCCATGCCGACAATCGGCGTGCCGAAAAACTCCGCCACGATCGCTCCGATAAGTGCGAGGGTGGAATTGATCTTGAGAGCGTTGAATATGAACGGCATGGCCGCTGGAAGACGCAGCTTGAACAATGTCTGCCAGTAGCTTGAGCCGTAGGTTTCCATCATGTCCCGTTCCATTGCCCCGGTACTGGCAAGGCCCGCAACCGTGTTCACCAGCATAGGGAAGAAGGTCATGATGATGACGACCGCTGCTTTCGATTGCCAGTCGAAGCCAAACCACATCACCATGATCGGTGCGACGCCCACGATTGGAAGTGCTGCAGCCAGATTGCCGAGCGGTAACAGCCCTTTACGCAGGAATGGAATCCGGTCGGCGATGATGGCGGTTATGAAACCGAGACCGCATCCCGCCACATAGCCGATGATGACGGCCTTCAGAAAGGTCTGTCGGAAATCCGCCCAGAGAATTGGTACGGACGCCGTTATGCGTGCCCAGATTGCTGATGGTGCTGGAAGGAGAACCTGAGGAATAGCGAAAAGCCGGACGGTTACTTCCCAGAGCAATAACATTGCGATGCCAAAGAGCGCTGGCACTGCGATATCCAGAAGCTTTTGGCCCAAAGGGTTACGGGTCTTGAGACTTGCGACCCAGCCCACAACCAGCCATGAAACAGCTATTAGCGCTATGACGGATAGGATGCCTGTCATCATGTGGCTGCCCTTTCCGGCTTTACACCCATGCGTCGGTTCACGAGCTGTGCCGCGACGCCAATCAGCGCAACCAGCACCGCAGCCATCAGAGCAGCGGCAACGAGTGCTGCCCATATCTGCACGGTCTGGCCATAGTACGAGCCTGCAAGCAGCCGGGCACCAAGACCGGCGACTGCACCGGTTGGCAATTCACCGACAATCGCGCCAACGAGGCTGATCGCGACGGCGATCTGCATCGATGTGAACAGGAATGGCATGGCCGCAGGCCAGCGCAGTTTCCAGAACACCTGCGATCTTGATGCATTATAGGTGCGCATGAGGTCGAGATGCATCACATCAGGCGATCTCAGCCCCTTCACCATTCCCACCGCCACGGGAAAGAAAGAGAGATAGGTGGAGATGATAGCTTTGGGCAGCAAGCCCGATATGCCAATGGCATTCAGGACCACGATAATCATCGGCGCGATGGCGAGGATCGGGATCGTTTGTGAGGTGATGATCCATGGCATCAGGCTCTTGTCGAGTGTGCGGGAATGAACAATTCCCACAGCGAGAAGAACGCCCAGCGCCGACCCAAGCACAAAACCGAGCAGGGTGGACGATAGTGTGACCCATCCGTGATAGATCAGGCTGCGCTTGGAACTCGGTTTGACACCGAAGACGGTTTTCCAGATTTCTTCAGCTACCTGATGCGGTGCGGGCAGGACCGGTCGGTCCTGATGCATCGTATTGGCAACAAGCGTCGAGAAGGTGATTTCTGTCCCTGCGCGTGTCGCCTGATCACGCTCAAACGGGGCGTTGAGTACCGCCGCCAGGCCGTACCAAAGCGCAATAATGACGGCGAGTATAGTCGCCACGGGGATGAATCTGTCGTGCAGGAAGCCTTTCATGGACGATCTCCAGCACGATGCCGTTGAAAAGTGCCCTTATTCATGGATGTGTCCCAAACGCAAACCCTCACGGACGCGGTGGGCAATTTTCAGGAACGCTTCGGACTCCCTGATTTCAAGTGGTCTGTCCGGGCCAAGATCGCAATCGATGATTTCATGAATGCGGCCTGGGCGCGGGCTCATGACAACGATCTTGGTTGAGAGAAACACCGCTTCCGGGATCGAGTGTGTGACGAAAATCACTGTTTTGCGGGTTGCTGCCCAAAGCTTGAGAAGCTGTTCGTTGAGATGATCGCGCACGATTTCGTCCAGAGCGCCGAAGGGCTCGTCCATCAGCAGCATATCAGGATCGAATGATAATGCGCGGGCTATCGATGCGCGCTGTTGCATGCCGCCGGAAAGCTGCCAGGGATATTTTTTGTCAAAGCCTGAGAGATTGACGAGCGCGAGGTTCTTTTCGATCCGCTCGCGCCTTTCTGCCTTGGAGAACCCCATAATCTCCAGCGGCAGGCTGATATTGTCTTCGATGGTGCGCCACGGAAACAGAGCGGCCGCCTGAAATACATAACCATAGGACCGGTCGAGGCGGGCTTGCTCCGGTGTTTTGCCGTTGACCGTGACAGAACCTGATGTCGGTTGCTCCAGATCGGCCACGACGCGCATCAAGGTAGTCTTGCCGCATCCCGAAGGTCCGATGAAGGAAACGAACTCGCCGCGCTTGACGGCAAGATCAATATTGGACAGCGCATGGACAGGTCCGTCATTCGTCTCGAAGACGAGCGACAAGTCTTTGATGTTGATCACTGTCTGCGCATTTGCCTCGCCCCTCTCCGGGGCCATGCTGTCATTCAAGTTCATGCGCGGTTCCCGAAGCTGGACGATGGCCATGTCTCAGACCCCTATCGGCATATGTTCGGCGCTGCGTTCCACCTTGCGCGGCGCAACGATTTCTTTCCACTGCGACAGGGCCCGGTTGACCGCACCATTTGGCTCGCGTTCAACGAAACGACCGTCACCCGGTTGTGCAGTCACGTGCCCCTTGTCAAAGGCGAGACGGCCGCGCGAGAATGTCTTGATCGGCAGACCTTTCAGCTCAAAACCCTCAAAGACATTGTAATCAATGGCAGAATGCTGCGTCTTGGCGGAGACCTTTTTGGTGGCCTCCGGGTCCCAGATGATAATATCGGCATCAGCACCCGGCAGGATCGCACCCTTTTGTGGATAGATATTGAGGATCTTCGCAATATTGGTGGAGGTGACAGCCACAAATTCATTGGGTGTCAGACGACCGGTGCGAACGCCGCGTGTCCAGAGCACTGGAAGTCGCTCTTCAAGCCCGCCAGTGCCGTTCGGAATCTTGGTGAAATTGCCAATGCCATTGCGCTTCTGCTCGGTGGTAAAGGCGCAGTGATCAGTCGCCACAACTTGCAGACTACCGGATGCCAGACCCGCCCAAAGACTATCCTGATTGACCTTATCGCGGAATGGCGGCGACATCACGCGGCGTGCGGCATAATCCCAGTCGCGGTTGTGATATTCGCTTTCATCCAACGTCAGATGCTGGATCAGCGGCTCGCCATAAACCCGCATGCCTTTCTGGCGGGCGCGGCGGATCGCTTCATGGCTCTGTTCGCAGGAAACATGCACGACATAGAGCGGAACGCCTGCCTGATCGGCAATCATGATCGCGCGATTGGTTGCTTCACCCTCCACTTCCGGCGGACGTGAATAGGCATGGGCTTCTGGTCCGTCATTACCTTCGGCCATCAGTTTAGCCTGCAGCTGCGCAACGATATCGCCGTTTTCAGCATGGACGAGCGGCATGGCGCCCAGTTCAGCACAACGCTGGAACGACGCGAACATCTCGTCATCATTCACCATCAACGCGCCCTTATAGGCCATGAAGTGTTTGAAGGTGTTGATGCCGCGCTTCACCACCTCGGCCATTTCGTTGAACGTGCGCTCGTTCCAGCCGGTAATCGCCATGTGGAACGAATAATCGGTGCGCGCCTTGCCAGCCTTCTGGAACCACTCCTGAAGCGCGTCGAGCAGGTTACCTTCGGAATCCGGCAGCACGAAATCGACCACCATCGTCGTGCCGCCGGAAAGGGCGGCCGCAGTTCCGGTATCGAAATCGTCGGAAGAATAGGTCCCCATGAAGGGCATTTGCAGATGGGTGTGCGGGTCGATGCCACCCGGCATGATATAACAGCCGGATGCATCTATGACTTCATCGCCGGAGAGATTGTCGCCGACAGCAACAATCTTTTCGCCTTCGATGAGAACATCGGCTTTAAAGGTGCGGTCAGCCGTGATGACGGTTCCGCCTTTGATGACCTTTGCCATTGTTCGTCGTTCCCCTTTTTGGTTTTGTTGCGAACAGTAGCAGTAGTGGATGGTTGTGAAATCAGCTTACAATTTCAGCAGTCTCCAATACCGCATGCAGAAGCACGTCGGTTCCCGCCGACGCCCATTCCTTCGAAATATCCTCGTCTTCATTGTGGCTGAGCCCGTCCACGCATGGGCACATGACCATGGCCGTTGGTGCGACGCGATTGACCCAGCAGGCATCGTGGCCTGCGCCGGAAACGATGTTGCGATGGCTGTAGCCAAGTCGCTCTGCCGCATTGCGGATCGCCACCACACAACCATCATCAAAGGTCACCGGGTCGAAATGTCCGGCCACCTCAATCTCGATGCCGATGTCCAGTTCTGCGGCAATCTTCGGCGCTTCCTTTTCAAACCGCGTTTTCATGTCATCCAGCACATCCTGGTTGGGCGAACGGAAATCCACAGTGAAAACGATCTGGCCCGGAAGCACATTGCGTGAATTGGGTGAAACGTCGATATGGCCGACACCGCCAACCGCATCCGGCTGGTGGGACATGGCGATTTCGTTGACGAGTTGCAGCATCTTGCCGAGGCCAAGGCTCGCATTCTTGCGCATCTTCATAGGCGTAGAGCCGGTATGCGCCTCCTTGCCGGTCAAGGTCACCTGCAGCCACCACAGCCCCTGACCGTGCGTGACAACACCGATATCCTTGTGCTCAACTTCAAGGATTGGTCCCTGTTCGATATGAAGCTCGAACATCGCATGGATTTTGCGCTGCCCGACCGGTTCATCGCCTTTCCAGCCGATGCGCTCCAGTTCGTCTCCGAATTTCTTGCCTTTGGCGTCGGTGCGCTGATAGGCCCAGTCCTGCTCGTGGACACCGGCAAAAACACCGGATGAGAGCATCGCTGGGGCAAATCGCGTGCCTTCCTCATTCGTCCAGTTGACGACGACGATTGGCCGCTTTGTCTTGATATTCATATCGTTGAGCGTGCGCATGACTTCGAGGCCGCCGAGCACGCCCAGCACGCCATCGAATTTACCACCCGTCGGCTGCGTGTCGAGATGGCTGCCCATATAGACCGGATCGGCGTCGGCATCTTCGCCGGGGCGGAGGAAGAACATGTTCCCCATCGTGTCCACGCCCATGGAAAGTCCGGATTTTTCGCACCAGCTCTGAAACAGTTTGCGGCCTTCGCCGTCCTCATCGGTCAAGGTCTGGCGGTTATTGCCACCGCGCACACCGGGGCCGATCTGGGCCATGTCCATCAGACTGTCCCAAAGACGATCGCCATTGACTCTAAGATTGCTGGTGAGCACCATGCGCTCTGCCTCCGCATTATGTATGTGCGTTTAAATTCGGGCCATTATACTTCTAGCCCGTATCCACCCGCCAATATATGTTCCCACGACCCGGCTCTTTGGCCACAATATTCTTGCCTTGCGGGCAAAAACTTGACTAGTTGGTCAAATTGCAGGCTAGAAGAGCGTTTGAATATGGTCAAGCGCTTTTGAAAAATTCTACACTGCTGAAAGGTGTCAAATGGCCACAGCTCCTTCAGACTCACGGACCGACACGGTTGAAAACGAGAAGATGTCGAACGACAAGTCGGAAGGCGCGACGCGCATTCAGGGTATAAATCGCAGGCTTATCCTCGATGCAGCGCTGGAGGTTTTTTCCGCTTATGGCTTTCGAGGTTCGACGGTCGACCAGATCGCCGAGAAGGCAGGCATGTCGAAGCCAAACCTGCTTTATTACTTCCCGCGCAAGCAGAATATTTATGTGACCGTGCTGGAAGATACGCTTGCCACCTGGCTGGAGCCTTTCGAACACATTAATCCGGACGGTGATCCGCTGGAAGAATTGCGGCGCTACATTGCTGTGAAGCTTGAAATGTCGGCGAAGAAACCGGAGGCTTCGCGCCTTTTCGCCAATGAGATACTGCATGGCGCTCCGGCGATTTCTGACTTTCTCAAAGGGCACCTGAAGCAGTTGGTCGATGAAAAAGCGGCAGTCATTCATCGATGGATTGCTGAAAAACGCTTGGCTCCGGTCGATCCTTATCATCTGATTTTCACCATATGGGCGGTAACGCAGCACTATTCGGATTTTTCCGTGCAGGTCGGGGCCGTTCTCGGCAGGCGGTCGGAGGAGGCCGGTTTTTATGATGAGACGGCCAAAGCGGTGAGTGCCATTATTCTTGACGGCATCCGCCCACGAAACGAAAATTCGGCATCATGAAAACGATTCTTATTGCAGCAGCCATTGTCCGTGATGAAGCGGGCCGTTTCCTCCTCGTGCGCAAGCGCGGCAGCGAATTTTTTTTTCAGCCTGGCGGCAAGATCGATGCAGGCGAGCAGCCTGAAACAGCCCTTATCCGCGAAATCGAGGAAGAGCTTGGCATTCGCATTGACGAGGACCAGTTAAGCTATGCTGCGAAAATGTCAGCGCCTGCAGCCAATGAACTTGATTCCACAGTTGAAGCCGAGCTGTTTCACCTCACGCTGAAGGAAGGGCAGGTGCCTGCCGCTTCCAGCGAGATTGAAGAGCTGATCTGGCTCAAAGCTGGCGATCAAAGCCGCCCTGTTGCCCTGCTTTCACAGAGCATTCAGGCGCGGTTTTTGGATGCAGTTTAAGCGCTCTCGACGCGATTTCCTTCGCCATCGAAAAGATGCAGGTGCTGTGCCGGGAAGCTCACCTGAATGGAGCCCTGCGCATGAAGCGCATCGCGATCCAGTGTGAAAATCTTGAACGGCAACCCGTGCAGGCTGAGATGCAGAATAATGCCGAAGCCGGTCGGCTCGACCAAATCGACATCAGCCGTCAGGCCTGCTGAATTCTCGATATGCACATGCTCTGGACGAATGCCAAGCGTGGCGTTCGCGCCATCCTTGAGTTTTACGGGCTGCGGCAATGCGATGAGCGTGCCGTCTTTGAGTTTCAGACGCGGGCCACCATCCTGTTCAAGATAGGTCACATCGAGGAAGTTCATGGCGGGTGAGCCGATGAAACCTGCCACGAAGAGATTGGCCGGGTGGTCATAAAGCTCAAGTGGAGAGCCGACCTGCTGCACCACACCACCATGCATGGCGACGATACGGTCGGCCAGAGTCATGGCTTCGATCTGGTCATGTGTCACATAAATGGATGTGGCTTTCAGCTCACCATGCAGTTGCTTGATTTCGGCACGCATCTGCTCGCGCAGGCGCGCATCGAGGTTGGAAAGCGGCTCGTCAAAGAGGAAGGCCTTTGGCTGACGCACAATGGCGCGACCCATTGCAACGCGCTGGCGTTGGCCACCGGAAAGCGCCTTCGGTCGACGTTCCAGCAAAGGCTCAAGGCCAAGTTTGGCGGCGGTCGATTTGATGGCGCTTGCGATCTTTTCTTTCGGCGTTTTGCGCAGCCGCATACTGTAGCTCATATTGTCGGCGACACTCATATGCGGGTAGAGCGCATAGGACTGAAACACCATCGCAATATCGCGATCTTTGGGTGCCAGCTCATTGACGCGCTTGCCACTGATCTGCACCTGACCGGCAGTGATGTCTTCAAGGCCTGCAATCATGCGCAGCAATGTGGATTTGCCACAGCCTGACGGGCCGACCAGCACGATGAATTCGCCATCTTTGATCTCAAGGTCAACGCCGTGCAGAACAGCATGTTCGCCATAGCTTTTGCGGACTGACTGAATATCGATGGAAGCCATAGGGAAAAATCCTTTCAGCCTTTGACCGCGCCAGCCGTGAGGCCCTGCACGAGATATCGTTGAATGAGGAAGAAGAAGAGACAGGCCGGGATCAGCGCGAGCACGCCCGCTGCCATCATCTGTCCGAAATCGACCGAGAACTTTGAGACGAAGCTCAAAAGCCCGACCGGGAACGTGGCTGAATCATTGCCGGAAATCAGCATCAGCGCGAACAGAAGCTCGCTCCACGCTGCGGTGAAAACAAAGCCGAGCGTTGCAGCAATACCGGGCAGGGTCAGCGGCAGAATGATCTGGCGGAAAGCCATGAACTGCGTTGCGCCGTCGATCTTGGCGGCTTCTTCGAGATCCTTCGGAATGCCGTCGAAGAACGATTGCATCAGGAAGGTTGCAAAAGGCACATTGAATGCCGAATAGACGATGATGAGGCCGATCAGGCTGTTGGTGAGACCGAGCGGTGCCATGATCTTGTAGATCGGCGCGATCAGCATCACGAGCGGGAACATCTGCGTCAGCAGCATCAGCGCCACAATCCAGTATTTTGCACGGAAATTGAAACGTGACAGCGCATAGCCGGAGAGCGATGCCAGTAGCGTAACGATGATGGCGGTTGAGCCGGATACGATCAGGCTGTTGCGGAAGAACAGCGGAAATGAGCTGTTATTCAAAACATGGCTGAAGTGATCGAACGTCATGCGCGATGGCCAGAGCCGTACGCCTTCGCTGTAAAGCAGATCATTGGGCGTGACGGAAACCTTCACCAGCCAGAAGATCGGAAACAGCGCGAACAGGACGAACAGCAGAATGGCAATGCAATGCGCGCCGACAAGGAGGAGTTTACGGTTTGTCATGGCCTCAATCCTTGTTCAGCAGCGTCTGGCGCAACAGCACGATGAGCATTGAATAGACCATCAGCAGGACAAGCAGGACCATCGCAATTGCCGAGGCATAGCCGAAATCGAGCCGTTTGAAGGCCTGCGTGAAGATGTAGCTGGCGACGATCTGTGTCCGGTCGGCAGGGCCGCCACCGGTCATCACGACAATCAGATCGGCACTGTTGGCAATCCAGACGGTGCGCAGCAAAATGGTGATAGCCATGGTTGGCGCGAGATATGGAAGCGTGATCGAGAGAAAACGCTGCACGGGGCCAGCGCCATCAATCGCTGCTGCTTCATAAAGATCGCGGGGGATGGCCTGCAAAGCGGCCAGCATGGTGATGGCAAAGAACGGAATACCCCACCATACACCGGCGGTAATGATGCCCCACATGGCCAGATTGGGGTCGGACAGGATGTTGTCTGGTGCGCTCAGAATGCCGATTGCATGTAGCCAGTGCGGCAGCGGACCGATCACCGGATTGAACAGCCACGCCCAGTTAAGGCCGGTGAGGAATGTCGGTACAGCCCATGGTAGAAAGATCAATGCCTGCGCAATGCCGCGTCCGGCGAATGGCTTGTCGAGCAGCAGGGCAAGAATAAGCCCGAACACGAATTGCAGCAGCACCGAACAGCCGGTCCACCAGAGTGTGTTCTTCAAAGAACGATAGAAAGCCTGATCCGTCGCAAGTTCGCGGAAATGATCAAGCCCTACATAGCCACCCGAAAACGGGTTAAGTAACTGAATGTCGCGAAAGGCATAGGAGACGCCGAGGACCAGCGGAACCAGCATGATGGCGCCGATGAGGATCAGTGCGGGGGCGCTGTAGAGATAAGGTTCGGAGGCGTGCGCAAGTCGCTGCAGAAAACTGCGGCGATCCTGTCTTGGCACGTCGTTGTGCACCGGGGCCTTTATGGAAGCGGTGTCGTTCATCATTTTTCCCTTCGCGGGGCTGCATCATTCGCTTTGCAGGCGCGGTCTTCCACGCCTGCAAGCTGTTCATGGTGCTATTGCTTTGAAAGGTGCTTCTGCTGTGCCTTGGTCAGATATTCTGCCCATTGGTCGGCCAGCTGATCTGGCGTGATGTCGCCGAGAAGCGCTTCCTGCGAGGTCTTGATGACGAGCGAATCCTTGAAGAAGGCAAATTCTTCCAGATAGGTCGGCATGACGGTTGGAACGACGTTCTTGTCAGCCAGTTCATCGAACCAGCCCTTGAACTGCTCGCCGCTATAGAACGGATCGTTCTGAGCAGATTTAAGAACCGGCAATGCACCGGTGCGCTTGTTCCATTCGATATTGCCTTCCGGACCTTCAAGCATCGAGATCAGCTTCCAGGAGAGGTCCTTGTTCTGGCTACCGCTCATCATCGACCAGCCGGCAAAACCGATGGTCGGGAAGGTTTTGCCATCCGGGCCCTTTGGCATGATGGTGACGCCGAAATCTTCCGGCTTCATGCGTTCGGCAATGGCGATCAGCGCATCTGGATCTTGGTTGAGGAAGGCGCAGGTGCCGCTATAGAAACCGGCGACGGTTTCGTTGAAGCCCCAGTTGACGCTGTCCTTCGGTGCAAGGCCGTTCTTGTAGAGATCGACCATCCAGGTGATGCCCTTTTTCCAGCCTTCGCTGTTCATGGTCGAGGTGCCGTCTTCGTTGAAGAACTTATTGTCACCGGCCATGGATGCAGCAAAAATCACCCAGCCATTGAGACCACCGGGGCCACCACGCATACAGAAGCCGGACTTGCCGGGAAGGGCTGCGATCTTTTTGGAGGCTTCGACAAATTCGTCCATCGTCTTTGGCGGCTCGGACACACCAGCCTCAGACAGCAGCTTCTTGTTGTAGAACATGGCGTTCAGATAGAAGCCGTAAGGCAGCGTATAGGCTGTGTTGTTGACACTGCGGCCAAGCTCAAGTGCGCGCTCGGTCAGGTCTGGCGTGGTTTCCCACTTTTCGAGATATGGCTCGAGGTTTTCCAGCATTCCATTGTTGGCATAGAGCGAAACCCAGGTGTCCGGCATTTCCATGACATCGGGAATTTCACCAGCCGAAACCATGGTTGCGAATTTCTGGAAGGATTCGCCCCATGGCAGCGAGATGATTTCGACCTTGGTACCCGGATTGGCTGCCTCAAACTTGGCAACGATGGATTCAAGCGTCTTGGTGCGTTCCGGGCTGGTGATGACTTCAACAAGCTTCAGAGTGGTATCGGCAAGCGCCGTACCGCTCAAAAGCATGGTTGCGAATGCGGCTGCTATTAGTTTTTTCATTGCAGTTCCCCTTATTGCTCCTCACTGGATTTTCGTTATTCGGTCGATGCTGCGAGCGCTCCTTCAATATCCCGCCACAGCGCTTCCGTTCCTTCCAGTCCGACATGCAGGCGCACGGAGCGCGGGTCGATGCCGAACGTATGTGCCGAATTTGGCTGTGCTTTCTGCTGCAGCACGACTTCGCCCGGCACGATCAGGCTTTCATGACCGCCCCAGCTCACGCCGAGCTTGAACAGATCGAGATGATTGCAGAATTCGCGAATGTTCACGCCTTCCCGAAAGATGACCGAGAACAGACCGGACGTGCCCTTGAGACCCGCAGGCAGACGATTGGCAAGTGCCGGGTGGCAGACGGTTTCAACCACATCCAGTGCCTGAAGACGCTTTGCAATTTCCAGTGCCGAAGCCTCGTGCGCCTTCATGCGCGTCGGCAAAGTGCGCATGCCACGCACCAGAAGCCACGCATCAAACGGTGAAAGCTTGCCGCCGAGATATGGATAGGTTTCTGCGCGGATTGTATTGATCAGGGCTTTCGATCCGGTCACGACACCGGCCACGACATCGCTATGGCCACCGAGATATTTCGATGCCGAATGCACGACGAGATCAACGCCAAGCGACAGTGGGCGCTGGAAGATCGGGCTGGCCCAGCTGTTGTCGATGATGCTCAGCACGCCATGCTGCCTGGCAATCGCTGCCAGGGCACCGACATCATGGGCTTCCATGACCCAGCTCGTCGGGCTTTCCATGTAGAAGAGCTTTGCACCGGGCAGGGCTTTTGCAACCGCTTCCTCGTCGCGGCCATCGACGTAGTCTACCTGCACCTGCATACGCTTCATAATGGTGCCAAACAGGCGGAATGCATCCGGGTAGACATGACGTACCGCAACGATGCGATCACCGGGATTGACGAAGGCCAGCACACTTGAAGAGATGGCAGCCATGCCGCTGGCAAAGCCCAGCGCGTCTTCGCCGCCTTCAAGTTTTGCCAGCATTTCTTCAAATGCCCGCACGGTCGGGTTGAGGCCGCGTGTGTAGATCGGGCGAACCTTTTCGCCGCGATAAGAGGCGACCATGTCGTCATAGCTGGGGAAGGTGAAAAGCGAGGTCTGCACGATGGGTGGAACCACGGCGTCGTAGGCATTGCTTTCATCATGAGCAACCGTAAGCGCTGCGAAATCCAGCGGATCCATCCCGTCGGTCATTTGGACATTTCCTTGATGTCTTCCTCGACAATGTCGAGGATCTTGAGTGTTTCCTGCCGTGCGGCTTCAGGGTCCTGAGCCACGATGGCGTTAAAGAGCGTGCGGTGGAACGGAAAGGTCCGCCGCGCGAAGTCGATCCGCTCAAACGGATGATCCCAGAAGTGCAAGAAGGCTTCGCGCATCTGTTCGAGCAATTGTCTGAAAAGCGGATTATGGGTCGCGTCGTAAATGGCGAGATGAAACGCCAGATCTTCCGGGCCTGACGTGCCTTCCGCGATATGAACGCGCTCCATCTCATTGAGATTGCGTTCGATGATGACGAGGTCTTCCGCCGTGCGTTTGCGGGCGGCGACCATGCTGGCCTCGGCTTCGATGCCACGGCGCACTTCAAGCGATTGCAGCAATGCATCGCGCAATTGCGCGGGGTCGAATGAAAGCGGCATATGAATGGTTGCCGCCGAAATCGGCTTGAGCAGATAGGTGCCGCTACCTTTGCGGGCTTCGATCACACCCAGCGCCTGAAAGTGCCGGATTGCTTCGCGAATGGTGGAGCGCCCCACGGCCAGCGCGGTCATCAATTCACGTTCGGCGGGAAGGCGATCTCCGGCCTGAAGCTGCGCTGTCGCGATGTAATTGGCGAGCGCATCTGTTACCTGCCGGGCGCGATCCATCGGCGGTAACGGTGCTATCTGCAGCAGCCTGCGATCTTTCATTCTGCCTCCATTTCACAGATTGACCCAGAGATCAGCCCAGAGTCTCAACGCGCAATCAGGTCAGAGCCGGTTCCCTTATTGGTTCTTAAATTGGTCTGACATCATAGTAATATCGACAGGAATTCGAGACTGTCAAGCGCGGTTTATTTGCGAGTGAATAGACTGTTTGCATGCGCATGCTTTTCCGATTGCGCTTCGGCAAGCTTGCTCCTATCAATCGCTGGAAGAGGCGGCGCGTCCCAAAAAGTGTGAAGCGGTTTTTGGATAAGACGCGCTGAAAAAGGAGTGCGGCATGCTGCATGCCGCGATCGAGGAGATACCCATGCAATTGAAGGCATCCGAAAAGCGGACGCTTGGCCGAACTGGTTTGACTGTAACCGCGCTTGGTCTGGGAACCGCGCCTTTGGGCGGACTGTATGCGCCGGTTTCGCGTGCTGATGCGGACGCTTTGCTGGAAGCTGGTTGGGGCAGCGGTATCCGTTATTTCGACAGTGCGCCGATGTATGGCTATGGCCGATGCGAGCACCTTCTTGGCGATATGCTGCGTGAAAAACCCGAGCGCGCCGTCATTTCCACCAAAGTCGGGCGTCTGATGACCAATGAGCGTGCTGGTCGCACGCTGCCACCATCGCCGCCAAAGAATCCGCTCGATTCGGGCTGGCATAATGGCCTCAATTTCCGTGAGGTTTTCGATTACAGCTATGATGGCGTCATGCGCAGCTTCGATGACAGCCAACAGCGCCTCGGCTTTCCTGAAATCGATCTGCTTTATGTCCACGATATTGGCCGTGTGACCCATGGCGACAGACACGAGCTTCACTGGAATGCGCTGACCAAGGGGGGCGGCTTCCGTGCGCTGACCGAGTTGCGCGCGGCAGGTAATATCAAGGGCTTTGGTCTTGGTGTGAACGAATGGCAGATCATTCGCGATGCGCTGGAAGAAGCTGATCTTGATTGCTCGCTTCTGGCTGGGCGCTATTCGCTGCTCGATCAGGTTTCTGAAAAAGAATTCCTGCCGCTGGCACAAAAGCGCGGCATGGCACTGGTAATCGCCGGTGTGTTCAATTCAGGAATTCTCGCGGCACCGCGCGGCGGCGAACAGAAGTTCGACTATGCCGATGCACCTGCCGACATCATTGCGCGCACCAATCGCCTGCATGATATTTGCGATGAGTATCATGTGCCGCTTGCCGCTGCTGCCATGCAGTTTCCGTTGAGGCATGAGGCCGTCAGCTCCATTCTGATTGGCGTCCGTTCACCTGAACAGATCAGGCAAAATGTGGTCTGGTTCGAGCAGTCGATTCCGGATGAATTCTGGAACATGCTTCGCTCGGAAGGCCTCATTTCCTGATCATGACTTCCAAAATTCTCTGTGTCGGTGCCCTCACAATGGACACCATTTTCCGCCTCGACACGCTTCCCGAACAGGCAGGCAAATATCTGCCGCGCGAAGCGGTCGAGATTGCAGCTGGCATGGCCTCGAGCGCCGCTGCCGCGATTGCCCGGCTTGGCGGCGACGTGGCGCTCTGGGCTTCTGCGGGGACTGATCCGGTGGGCGATCGCGCCGTCGCCGAACTGGAAGCCGAAGGCATTGATTGTTCCTATATCCGGCGGCTGGAAGGCGCACGCACGGCCTTCTCTTCAATCCTTGTCGATGCAAATGGCGAACGCATCATTGTGCCCTTTTATGATCGCAAGCTTGCAAGCCCGTCTGATCTGGTGCCGCCGATTGTGGCGGGAGCCTATGCGGCTGTTATGACCGATGTGCGCTGGCCGTGGGCTGCGGAAACGGCGCTGCGTGCGGCTCGCGATGCCGGTATTCCGGCGATTCTGGATGCCGATACCGCGCCTGTCGAATTGCTGGAAACGCTGCTACCGCTTGCAACCCATATTGTTGCGTCGGAACCCGCTGCAATCAGCGTCACGGGCACGACGGATCTGCACGAATGCGTCCGTATTCTTAGCAACCGCTATGATGTTTTCACATCCGTCACGGCTGGCGCAGATGGCTGCTATTGGACTGAGGGTGCTGGCAAGCCTGTTTCCCATGTGGCGGGCTTCAAGGTTAATGCAGTCGATACGCTGGCCGCGGGCGACGTCTTCCATGGCGCTTTCGCGCATGGTCTGGTGGAAGGGAAGCCGATGACCGACATCATCCGCTTTGCCAATGCTTCCGCCGCCATCAAATGCGCGCGCTTCGGCGGACGTGCCGGTTCGCCAAGCAAAACAGAAGTTCTTTCTTTCATCGAAACCGGCGTTGTTCCAGTCCGATAAATTGAACGTCTCCTGTCGTCCCCTCCCTCATCCTGAGCCGGTGCGAAGCACCGTGTCGAAGGACGAGGGGAGGCATTTGGTTCATTTTCCCTCGTCCTTCGAGACGCTGTTTTCAACAGCTCCTCAGGATGAGGGAAGGAGAGGTCAGCGCTCGAATTCTACTTTCTCCCAGGTTCTTCCAAAATCATGAGATTGCACACTGAACCCGAATTGACTCTTTACTAACATGTTAGTATGTGCAAGCTTAAAGTTCAAATTTGGGAGGAGCCAGTTTTGGCGCATAATCATTCAGGGCAGGAGCGCTTTGGGCTCTCTGCAGCGCTTACGACGCCATTCGATGCAGATGGCAAAATCGATGTCGGCCGTGCACTGAAGCACGCTCTCGCACGCCTCGACAGCGGCTGCTCAAGCGTAACCTTATTTGGCACCACTGGCGAAGGGGCATCGATTGCCGATGCTGAGCGCGCAGCACTTCTCGACGCCTTCATTGCGCAGGGTTTCCCGGCTTCGAACATTGTTGTCGGCGTCATGGAAAATTCGATTGCCGATGCGGTCCTGCAGGCAGGTGATGCCCTGCGTCGCGGCTGCAAGGCTATTCTTCTGGCGCCGCCTTCCTATTTCAAGAATCTCTCCGACGAAGGTCTGTTCAACTGGTTTTCAGCGGTGTTCAAAGGTCTGGGCAGTAATGCCCGCAGCATCATTCTCTACAATATTCCGTCGGTGACGGCTGTTGAACTGTCGGTCGATCTCATCGGTCGCCTGCGCGCAACTTTCGGTGACATCATCATCGGCGTGAAGGATTCGTCCGGTAACTGGGCCTATACGGAAAAGTTGCTTGCCGCCCACAAGGACATTGCGATCCTGATCGGCGATGAGCGTGATCTTGCAGCCGGTGTGCGTCTCGGTGGGCAGGGTGCGATTTCCGGCATGGCCAATCTGTTCCCAGATCGCCTTCTGCGCATGATCAACGACGGTCAGGACGATGCCGAACTGGTCGGCGCAGTACAGCAATTGCTGAACTATCCGGTAACGCCTGCGGTCAAGGCCATGGTGGCGCGTCATACGGGTGACAAGGAGTGGCGTCGCGTACGTGCACCGCTGATTTTACTGAATGATGCGGATTTCGATGCAATCGGCAGTGTATTCGACCGTTTGCATATGGCAAAAGCAGCTTAAGGGCGGCATAAGCAAACGGGACTAAGAGGGGACTGGCTTTGGCAGACGATCACAACGAACCAGTAAAATTGCGGGATAAGGCTTATCAGAGCTTCACCCAGCATTTGCTGGCGCGTGATTTTCATCCGGGCCAGTTCGTTTCGCAGCGCCAGCTCGTCACCATGACGGGTTTGCCACTGGGTGCGATCCGCGAACTGATCCCGCGCCTTGAGGCGGAAGGTCTTATCAAGACCGTGCCGCAGCGCGGGCTTCAGATCGCTCATATCGACCTCAATCTGATCCGCGAAGCGTTTCAGTTCCGCCTTTTCATCGAAAAGGAGTCGATTGCGATTTTCTGTCAATCGGCTTCCGACGAGCTGTTGCGTTCGCTGCGTGCCGAGCATGAAGAGACGCTCAATCGCGCAATGAATGAGGGCGAAACACCAGAGCTCGAAGAGCGGGCGCAGAATATCGACTGGAGCCTGCACGACACAATTGTCGGCTCGCTCGATAATGAGATCATCTGGCGTGCTTACCAGACCAATACGATCAAGATGCGCCTGATCAATCAGGAGCGCTTCCGTATCACCGGGCGTGTTATCCCGGTCATGCAGGAGCATCTCGCTGTGCTTGCTGCAATCGAAACACGCGATCCGCAGACAGCCATGGATGCCATCGCCGTTCACATCAACAATGCACGGAAGCTGGCTTTGCAGATTTAACAACCAGGGCCGCGCAAGAGGAGTTGCCGGGCCGGAAGAATGATAGGGCCAAGAAGCCATAGGGGAGGAGCATGTAATGAATCTATTACGTCCAACACGTCGTCAGTTTCTGGCGGGAACAGCGGCCATCGCCGCCTCGGGTGTCACGGGCATCAGCCCATCTTTCGCGCAGTCGACCGTTGACTGGAAGAAATATGCTGGCACCACGCTTGAAGTAAATCTTATCAAGAGCCCGCGCGGCGAAATCCTTCAGAAATATCAGAAGGAATTCGAAGAGCTCACCGGCATCAAGGTCAATTCCGAGCAGATGCCGGAACAGCAGCAGCGCCAGAAAGCGGTGATCGAGCTGACGTCCGGTCGTCCAAGCTTCGACGTTATTCACATCAGCTATCACGTTCAGAAGCGTCAATTTGAAAAGGGTGGCTGGCTTGCCGACCTCAACCCGTTTCTGAAAGACCCGACGCTGACCGATGCATCACTCACAGAAGATGATTTTGCAAGCGCCGGTCTGACCTTCGCCAAGGATGCCAATGGCCGCTTCGGCGCGCTGCCGTTCTCGGTTGATTACTGGATCATCTACTGGAACAAGGACCTCTTCGCGGAGAAGGGTCTTGAATTCCCTAAGACGTTTGAAGAACTGGTCACAACCGCCGAAGCGCTGACTGATCCATCAACCAGAACCTATGGTTTTGTTGCACGCGGCATGAAGAATGCCAATGCGCCGGTCTATACCAGCCTCCTGCTCGGTTATGGCAAGCAGTCGGTGGATGCCGATGGCAATGTCCAGACGGATTCAGCCGAAGGCGTTGAAGCAGCTAAGCTCTATCAGCGCCTGATGACCAAATCGGCACCTCCCGGTGTTGCCGGCTTCAACTGGGCTGAATGCCAGTCGAACTTCCTGCAGGGCCGTGTCGGCATGTGGCTCGACGGTATCGGCTTTGCGCCACCGCTCGAAGACCCGAACAAGTCGCGCGTTGTCGGTAAGGTTGGCTATGGCGTCATGCCAGCAGGCCCGAATGCACAGGCCGCACCGACCACCGGCGACGGTATCGGCGTGACCGAAGCTTCAAAGAACAAGGAAGCCGCTTATCTTTACTGCCAGTGGGCCATTTCCAAGGAAATGGGCGCTCGCCTGTTGCAGTCGGGATCGGGTGTTCCGTTCCGCAAGTCGGTCATCGATGATGAAGCCGTGCGCAAGGGTGTCACCATGCCGGAAGGCTGGGTGGAAGCTCTCTCGAAGTCTGCCCCGATCAGCCAGCTCTGCCTGCCAGTCATCGTGCCTGTCACGGAATTCCGCGACATTATCGGTGTCGGCCTCACCAATCTGTTGAATGGTGCTGACGCAGAAACTGAAATGAAACGCGCGACGGAAGAATTCCGTCCGGTCCTCGCACGGAGCGAAGGAAAATGACATCTGCCGCCCCGATAGGTGCAAAAACGGAAGCTGCTGCCAATGCAGCTTCCTCAACCAAGACTGGCAAGAGCCGCTTGCGGCCCAGTTACTGGCCGTTCGTTCTTCCAGCCTTGATTACCGTCGGGGCGGTGATCGTTTTCCCATGGGTGTTTACACTCTGGATGAGTGCAAACCAGTGGCAGCTCGGCGGTGAGCAGAGCTTTGTCGGCTTCGACAACTATCTGCGTCTTGCCGCCGACATGCGCTTCTGGGAATCCATGTGGCATACGCTTGTTTATACGGTTCTCTCGGTCGTGGCACCGATGATATTGGGCACGATTGCAGCGCTGGTCTTTGACAGCAAGCTGCCAATGCGCGGACTGTTGCGCGGTATTTTCGTCATGCCGATGATGGCAACGCCGGTTGCCGTCGCCCTTGTCTGGACGATGATGTATCACCCGCAGCTCGGTGTGCTGAACTATCTTCTCTCGCTGATCGGCATTGGCCCGCAGGAGTGGATATTTAATCAGAGCACGGTTATCCCGTCGCTGGTGCTGGTTGAAACCTGGCAGTGGACGCCGCTGGTCATGCTGATTGTGCTGGGTGGCCTTGCCTCCATGCCGCGCGATCCGTTTGAAAGTGCGGAAATCGATGGTGCCAATGGCTGGCAGAAATTCCGCTATATCACGCTTCCGATGATCCTGCCCTTTATCATGGTGGCCGTCATCATCCGCTCGATCGATGCGCTGAAAAGCTTCGACATCATCTATGCGATGACGCAGGGCGGTCCCGGAACGGCATCGGAAACCATCAATATCTATCTCTATAACGTGGCGTTTTCCTATTACGACATTGGCTATGGTTCGGCGATTGCCGTGGTGTTCTTCATTGTCATTATCGCCATGTCGATGATCCTTCTGGCCCTGCGCCAGCGAACCAAATGGAACTCGTGAGGACCGACCATGGCACGCAAGTCAATTCTTTCAAAGCTTGGCACGGCACTCATGGTTTTCATCATCGTGTCGCCCGCAATCTTCTTCTTCGTCTGGATGCTGTCGCTTTCCTTGAAATATGAAATCGACAACGGCGCCTATCCGCCCATCCTGATCCCCGACCGCTTCGCCTGGTCGAACTATACCGGGATTTTCGAGACCAACGATTTCCTGCTCTATTTCTGGAACAGTATTCTCGTGACCGGAACAGCGACTTTGTTGGCACTGCTGGTTGGTGTTCCGGCGGGCTACGGCATCGCACGTCTGCGCGCCAACAAGTCGGCAATCGTCATTATGATTGCGCGTATGACGCCGGGCCTGTCCTATCTGATCCCGCTGTTTCTGCTGTTCCAGACGCTCGGCCTTCTCGGCACGCTCTGGCCGCAGATCATCATCCATCTGGTTGTGACTGTTCCCATCGTGATCTGGATCATGATCGGCTATTTCGAGACGACCCCGATGGAGCTTGAAGAAGCAGCCATTATCGATGGTGCATCCTCATTGCAGGTGTTCATGAAGGTAGCGCTTCCGATTGCCAAGCCCGGCGTTGTGGTGTCGCTCATCCTTGCGGTGATCTTCTCGTGGAACAATTTCGTTTTCGGCATCGTGCTTGCAAGCCGCGAGACACGCACCCTGCCGGTCGCAGTTTACAACATGCTGTCCTTTGAACAGGTCAGCTGGGGTCCGCTTGCCGCCGCAGCCCTCGTGGTCACATTGCCGGTCCTGTTGCTAACCGTTTTCGCACAGCGCCAGATCGTTGCAGGTCTGACAGCAGGCGCCGTCAAATAAGAGTTGAGGTTCAAGATGGCATCTGTATCCATCCGAAATGCAATCAAGAAATATGGCAATGTCGGCGTATTGCACGGCGTGTCCGTGGATATTCAGGACGGCGAATTTGTCGTGCTGGTCGGCCCGTCAGGCTGCGGCAAGTCAACGCTTCTGCGCATGATCGCAGGGCTTGAGGAAATCAGCGACGGCGAAATCGCCATTGGTCCGCGCGTGGTCAATGACCTGCGTGCTAAAGAGCGCGATATTGCCATGGTGTTCCAGAATTATGCGCTCTACCCGCATATGACGGTGGCCGACAATATGGGCTTCGCGCTCATGCTGAAAAATGCACCGAAGGAAGAACGCGACAGCCGCGTTAATCGTGCAGCAGAAATCCTCGGCCTCAACAAGCTGCTCGACCGCTTTCCACGCCAGCTTTCCGGCGGTCAGCGCCAGCGTGTGGCCATGGGCCGTGCGATTGTTCGCGATCCGCAGGTGTTTCTGTTTGACGAACCACTCTCCAATCTCGACGCTAAATTGCGCGTGCAGATGCGCGGTGAGATCAAGGGACTGCATCAGCGCCTAAAGACCACCACGATTTACGTGACCCACGATCAAATCGAAGCCATGACCATGGCTGATAAGATCGTCGTCATGCGCGATGGCCTCGTGGAACAGATCGGCGCGCCGCTCGATCTTTATGACCGTCCGGCCAACATGTTTGTGGCTGGCTTCATCGGTTCACCATCGATGAACTTCGTCAATGGCAAGATCGAAGAAGGTTCGTTTGTGGCCGACGGCGGCTTCCGTATGCCGCTTCCGGAAGGCGATTATGCAAGTCTTTCGGGCAAGGCTGTTTATGGTGTGCGCCCTGAGCATATGAAGATCGCAGAGCAGGGCGTTCCGGTCACGGTCGAAATCGTCGAGCCGACCGGTTCGGAAATCATGGTCATGGGCAAGCTCGGCGATCAGCCGATTACCTGTCTGTTCCGCGAGCGCCTGACCGTGCGTCCGGGCGATGTGCTGACAATCGCGATTGATCAGGCAACAAGCCATGTGTTCGAGCCGGAAAAAGGCAAACGCGTCAGCCGTTAAAAACAAATACAGCAAAAGAAAACGCCGGTTTTTGCCCGGCGTTTCTGTTTTATTCGGCGGCCTCTTTCACGGCCATCGGATTGTTCGGATGGGTCGTCCAGTTGGCATATTGTGCCGGGATTGGTGCCTTGGTGCGTGGATCGAAATCTCCGATCTGCTCCATGGTGATGCAATCCTCGACCGGGCAGACATTGACGCAAAGATTGCAGCCAACGCATTCCTCATCGATCACCTCAAAGTGCCGCGCACCGTTCACGAGACTGGTAATCGCCTGATGCGAAGTATCTTCGCAGGCAATATGGCAACGGCCGCACTTGATGCAGGAATCCTGATCGATCCGTGCCTTGGTGACATAATTGAGGTTGAGATACTGCCAGTCGCTGACATGCCCCACAGCCATGCCGCGGAAATCGTCCAGCGTCTGATAGCCTTTACTATCCATCCAGTCGGAAAGACCGTCGATCATTTCTTCAACGACCTTGAAGCCATAGGTCATAGCAGCGGTACAGACCTGAACCGTGCCGCAGCCGAGCGCGATAAATTCCGCAGCATCGCGCCATGTGGTAATCCCGCCAATGCCTGAAATCGGCAGGCCATAGGTTTCAGGATCGCGCGCAATTTCCGCCACCATGTTGAGCGCAATCGGCTTGACCGCTGGTCCGCAATAGCCGCCATGGCTGCCGCGACCGTCAATGGATGGCACCGGCGACATGCTGTCCAAATCAACCGAAACAATCGAATTGATCGTGTTGATCAGCGATACCGCATCGGTGCCGTTTTCTTTCGCGCCACGCGCTGGCTTGCGAATATCGGTGATGTTCGGCGTCAGCTTGGTGATCACCGGCATACGGCTATATTGCTTGCACCATTTCACGACCATCCCGACATATTCCGGCACCTGACCGACAGCCGCACCCATGCCGCGTTCGCTCATGCCGTGCGGACAGCCAAAGTTCAGCTCGATGCCGTCGGCACCGGTTTCTTCCACCAGGGGCAGGATTGCTTTCCACGCTTCTTCTTCGCATGGCACCATGATCGAAGCGATCAATGCGCGGTCGGGCCAGCGCATTTTCACTTCTTTCATTTCACGCAGGTTCACTTCCAGCGGCCGGTCGGTGATCAGCTCGATATTGTTGAGACCCAGCAGGCGCCGGTCGGCACCATGGATCGCGCCATAGCGCGGACCATTGACGTTGACGACGGGCGGCCCTTCAGCCCCCAGCGTTTTCCAGACCACGCCACCCCAGCCAGCCTTGAAAGCCCGTTCGACATTGTAAGCTTTGTCGGTCGGTGGAGCCGAAGCCAGCCAGAACGGGTTCGGAGATTTAATGCCGAGGAAGTTTGTTGAAAGATCAGCCATATTTACTCTCCTCAGCCCTGTTCCTGGCCCAATGGCACACTGCGGTCGCGCGAAGCAGACGGGGAGGGCGCATGAAGTGCGCCGCCCGACAATACCGCATCGGCAAAGCCTTCAATCGCTTCGGGACGTTTTGTCAGCGTCGCATGGATGGATTCTGCTGCAACCTTGCCGTCTTCCACCGATGCAACGGTCAGATCCTGACCACCTGCAACGCAGTCGCCTCCTGCCCATATGCCCTCAACGGATGTGCGACGATCTTCATCGACGCTGATGCGCCCTTTGGAAAGTCCGATGCCAGACCCGGCAATTGGCTCGGGTTCAAACTTCTGGCCGATAGCCTTGAACACCTGATCGGCTTCAAGAAGGAGATACTCGCCGGTGCCGGAAAGCTTGCCGTGCTCGGCAGCGGTATATTCAAAGACCACGGCATTGACCGTGCCATCCTCATTCCGCTCAAGGGCATGCGGCTGCAACCAATGACGGATCACCACGCCATGAATCTGTGCCAGTTCCTGCTCATAGGCACTGGCATTCATGTTTTCCTGACCGCGACGATAAACGATTGTCACGTTTTCAGCGCCAAGCTTCTTGGTCTGAATGGCGACGTCTACCGCCGTCATGCCGCCGCCGATAACGACAACATTGCGGCCAACGGGGAGTGACGAGAGGTCTTTTGCCTGACGCAGATTGGCGATGTAATCGACAGCATCGATCACGTTGGGCGCATCTTCGCCTGCAAGCGCCAGATCGTTGACGCCTGGCATGCCCATGCCGAGGAAAATTGCATCATAGCCAGATTTCAAGGCTTCAATCGTGATGTCCTGACCGAGCGTCTGATTGTATTCAATATTGATCGCGCCGATTTTCAGCACGAATTCCAGTTCGCGCTGGGCGAAATTATTGACCGTCTTATAGGCGGCGATACCATATTCGTTGAGCCCGCCGCCCTTGGGCCGCGCTTCAAAAATCGTCACCTGATGACCGTGCATCGCAAGACGATGCGCCGCAGAAAGACCAGCCGGACCGGCACCAACGATTGCGATGTGCTTGCCGGTTTCAGGCGCGCGCTTGAATGGGTGATTGCCGGTTTCCATCAGAACATCGGTGGCATAGCGCTGCAATTCGCCAATCTTGACCGGCTTGCCTTCGGACGTTTCGCGCACACACACTTCTTCGCAAAGCGTTTCTGTCGGGCAAACGCGGGCGCACATGCCACCCAGAATGTTCTCTGAAAGAATGGTCTTTGCCGCACCGATTGCATTGCCAGTGTTAATCTGGCGGATGAAACGCGGAATATCGATGCTGGTCGGGCATGCATTCATGCAAGGCGCATCATAGCAATAATAGCAGCGGTCAGATTCAACGAGGGCTTCATGCTTGTTCAGCGGCGGATGCAGATCATCGAAAACATGCGCGTAGTCAGCCTTTTCCAGCCGCGAGCCATGAATGTCAGGCCCGTTCGCATGTCCCGGATTATCAATTGCATCAATAGGCGAATTGTCTGCTGATCTCATCGATCGCATCTCCCATTTTTGCTTGTTCAGGCGCGGGTTCCCTTTGCGCACCTTGAACGTTGTTCCGGGCTGCGATCTTTGCCGTCGTTTGATGCCCGTTAATGACAGGATGACAGATTTTTACGGAAGGTCAAATTTTTTATCATCTGGTCAATTTATGAGAGTTAGGCACTAGAAATAGAGAAAGGCCCGGCTTTGGAAGCGCGGGCCTTTGACAGCTGTTCAGAGTGTTAAATCAAAGCGGATCGGACTTGAGGCCGTCCGGTGTCGCTTCCGAGGCAGGGAAAGTTTGGGATTCTTTGGGTAGTGCCGGGCGCGAGCTTAGCACCAGAGCACAGCCACTGATAATGACAGCAGCGCCGACAAACTGGATCAAGGAAAGCTGTTCTTTGAGGAACACCGCACCGACGAGAACCGCGATGACCGTTACCACGAATTCAACACTGATGGCTTTTGTCGGCCCGACATTTCCAACCAGTTTGAAATAAAGCACATAGGTAAGCGCACTCATCACGCATGCCGAAATCAGCAGATACACAAAATCAATCGTCCCCGGCATGGCTGGCACAGGAACGGCCAAGATCAGTGGCAAACTCAATATGCCGCCAAACACGAATGCGCCGATGGTGGTTTCCCATGAGCCGGTGGTAGAAAGACGACGGCTTGCATAGTTGCTGCCGAAAGCTGCCGAGAAGCAGGAGAAAAGCACAGCAATACAGCCCATGATAAATTCAGGCGTAACCGCAACAGCCGGGAAGCCGACCAGAAGCACAATGCCGGTCACGCCGAGGAGCAGGCCGATGAGGCCGCGCGAGGTGATGCGTTCGAGACCCCAGAGCTGGCTGATAACCATCGAGAAAAGCGGAATGGATGCGACGCAGATCGCGGCCATAGCGGTGCCGATCAGCGGCGTCCCGTAGGAAAGGCCAATAAGCTGGCCCGCAACGGTGGTTGCACCAACCACGGCGAAGGGTTTCCAGCCCGCCTGAAAATCAAGATTGCGTCCGGAGAGTTTCGCGATTGCAAAAAGTGTTCCGGCGGCAATGAAGGAGCGGAAGGCAACCGCACCGGCCCAGCCAAAGGCTTCGACCACGCGCAACACCACGAGGAACGAATGTCCCCATGCTGCGGCAAGGAAAATATAGGTCGCGACGTCTCTGGGTTTCATGCCAGCGGGCTTTCAAGAAGTATTGCGAATTATCGAATACCGGATTGTTAAGGAACACCGTTGCAGCTTTATAAGAGTGAAGCTGTATCAGGTCGTTTTTGCGGCGGCGTTCGACGCCGCTTCTGCGATATTGGCAAAGAAGCGGTCTGCGATTTTTCGTGCGACTGAGCCGAGCAATTTCGTGCCGATCTGTGCCACCTTGCCACCGGCATCGCCACGTATGGCGTAGGATAAAATCGTGTCGTCACCATCTTCGTCCAGGCGCACATCGGTCGCACCGTGCGCAAACCCTGCTATAGAGCCTTCCCCATGGCCGGAGATCGTATAGGAGACAGGCGGTTTCATATTCGACAATTCCAGAATGCCGTGGAAGCGGACTTTCAGGATTCCGAAACTCACTTTGAGGGCGGCACGTATCTCTGTTTCCGAAATGCGCTCTATATCTTCGCAACCGGGAATGCAGGATTTCAGCGTTTCAATGTCGTTCAACGCATCCCAGACTGCTTGGCGTGGTGCCGCAATCCGCTCTTCTCCGGTCAGGTCCATGCTTCACTCCGAGGTGGATCACCCTAAATTGATCAATATGGTGTATATGACACTCTGTCCAAATTGGAAGTTCGGTAATTTATTTGCCGCAAATCCTCTCTAAAACGCTTAATGTCCGCAATTAAATCGATTTGATTCGGGAGTAGCATCATGGCAAGAGACGCGACGAAGCTTGAAGCAACGGTCGCAAAGCTTAAAAAGCACTGGGCAGATTCGGCCCCGCACGATATGCGCGCGGCGTTCAAATCAGACCCGGGCCGGTTCGAGCGGTATTCGCTATCCCTGGATGACCTTCTGTTCGACTGGTCAAAATGCCGGGTCAATGACGAGACGATCGGGCTCCTCAAGGAACTGGCCGTTGCTGCCGATGTCGAAGGTCGTCGTGCGGCGATGTTTGCGGGTGAGCACATCAACAATACGGAAGACCGTGCCGTTCTCCATGTCGCGCTGCGCGACACTTCCTCGAAGGAAGTGCTTGTTGACGGACACAATGTTTTACCGGACGTGAAGGAAGTGCTCGACCGTATGGCGGCATTTGCGGATGGCATTCGGTCGGGCACGATCAAGGGAGCGACGGGAAAGAAGATCACCGATATCGTCAATATTGGCATTGGCGGGTCCGACCTCGGACCGGTCATGGCAACTCTGGCTCTTTCCCCATATCATGATGGCCCGCGTGCGCATTTCGTCTCCAATATCGACGGCGCTCATATTGCGGATACGCTTGGCATTCTCGATCCTGCGACAACGCTTGTCATCATCGCTTCCAAGACGTTCACGACCATCGAAACAATGACCAACGCGCAGACCGCGCGTAAATGGGTAGCAGATGCACTTGGAGAAGCGGCTGTGGGCGCTCATTTCGCTGCTGTCTCAACCGCATTGGACAAGGTTGCCGCCTTCGGCATTGCTGAAGACCGGGTCTTTGGTTTCTGGGACTGGGTCGGTGGACGTTATTCCGTATGGTCGGCCATCGGCCTGCCAGTGATGATTGCGATTGGACCGGAGGATTTCCGCAAGTTTCTGGCAGGTGCGCATTCAATGGATGTGCATTTCCGAGATGCGCCGCTGGAAAAGAACTTAGCCGTCTGGCTGGGTCTCATCGGTTACTGGCATCGTGCGATCTGTGGTTATGGCAGCCGTGCGATCATTCCATACGACCAGCGTCTCGCCCGTCTCCCAGCCTATCTGCAGCAGTTGGACATGGAGTCGAATGGCAAGAGCGTCACGGTCGATGGCAAGCCGGTTTCCGGTCCGACAGGCCCGGTTGTTTGGGGTGAACCTGGCACGAACGGCCAGCACGCTTTCTTCCAGCTTCTGCATCAGGGCACCGACACCATTCCGCTCGAATTCATCGTTGCGGCAAAGGGCCATGAAAAGCACCTCGACCATCAGCATGAAATGTTGCTGGCGAATTGCCTTGCACAGTCCGAGGCCTTGATGAAGGGGCGTACCCTTGATGAAGCGCGGGCACAGTTGAAGGCGAAGAACCTGCCGGAGAGCGAAGTTGAACGCATTGCTCCGCATCGCGTTTTCTCGGGCAATCGCCCTTCGTTGACGCTGGTTCATGACAAGCTTGATCCGTTTGCTCTGGGACGTCTGGTAGCGCTTTATGAACACCGCGTGTTCGTCGAAGCACAGATTTTCGGCATCAATGCTTTCGATCAATGGGGCGTGGAGCTTGGCAAGGAACTTGCCACCGAACTTCTGCCGGTGGTTTCGGGTGAGGAGAGCAGCGACGGTCGCGACGCTTCCACACAAGGGCTTGTCGCGCATCTGCATGCGCGAAGGAAAGCTTGACGGCATTCTCTGCACAGCTAGAAATAAAGGAGAGCCGGGTTTGTAACCCGGCTCTCTTCATGAGAAATAAATGGGAAATGAAATGAAAACCGAGATCGTAAAATTTGCCGGCGATGTCCCGGGAAATGCCATCGAGTTGCGCGTGCTGCGCTTTGCAGGCAAGGACAGCGATGCGCCTTCCGCCTATTTGCAATCTTCGCTTCACGGTGCCGAACTTCCGGGGCAGGCGGCTCTTCATTTCCTGGTTCCGATGTTGAAGAAAGCGGCTGAGGAAGGGCGCATTCTTGGCAATATCACCATTGTTCCGCAAGCCAATCCGATCGGCTCCAATCAGTGGCAGGCACATCAGCATCTCGGCCGTTTCGAGACGTTTTCGCTGACCAATTTCAATCGCGCTTTCCCACTACTGCCGGATTTCGACACGTCTGAACTGCCGGAGCCGGATGCGCCGATCTCACTGGCTCAGCGCCTGAAGGCGACGCTTTTGAAGCTGGCTCTGACGAACGATATCGTGCTCGACCTGCATTGCGACGACGAGAGCGAAAATTACGTTTATATCGCGGAGGAATTCGCCGAAGACATGAAGGATTTGGCCATCGCGCTCAATTCGACGGCAATCCTCGCATGGGACACGACAGCCGACGCAGCTTTTGAAGAAGCCTGTGCACATCCGGTTCTGCAATTGCCGGCGGACCAGCGCAACATGAAGCGCCGGGCTGTTACAACGGTTGAATTCCGTGGCTTGAGCGATGTTTATGCCGATATGGGCAAAGGCGATGCCGAAGGACTGTACAAATTTCTCGTCCATCGCGGTGTTGTCCGCGACGATAATGTGAAGCTAGAGACGGAATATAAGGGTCTTGTCACGCCGCTCTCACATGTTGAGATGTTGCGCGCGCCGGAAGGCGGTATGGTGCTCTTTCATGTAGCGCCGGGCGATGAAGTAAAGGCGGGAACGAAGCTGGTTACAGTGGTTACGAAGCCGGGTGAACCGGAGTGCGACATCACGCTGACAGCACCGCAGGACGGGCGCATCCTGACCCGTCGTTCGCTGCGTTATGTGCGTCGTGGGGATGATCTTCTCAAGCTGCTTGGGGCACAGCCATCAACCGTCAAGAAGCGTGCCGGCGCGCTGGAAGCATGAGCGACAAGCTTTCCGCAGAGCGTATGAAATCAATCCGTGCCGTCCTGTTCGACAAGGACGGCACCCTGATCGATTTCGACCGCACCTGGTTTTCAATCTCGTGGCAACTGGCGCAGCGTGCAGCAAAAGGCGACGAGGTGCGGGCTCGCGCGTTGCTCGATGCGGGAGGTTATGACTGGCTCACCGAGCGTTTCCGGGCCAATTCGGTCATCGCTGCCGGTACAGTCGAAGATATCGTTTCGCTTTGGCATCCAGACGTCGCATCAGAGCAGGTGCGCAAACTGGTCGAAGAATATGACGCTTACTGCGTCACCGAAGGTGCGCGTTCGGCGGTTGCGATCGAAGCCGTTCGCGAAACGCTGGAAACACTGCGGGAGATGGGGCTTCGCCTTGGTATCGCCACCAACGATTCCGAGGCTGGTGCCCACGCTACCGCCAAAGCTCTGGGTATCCACGGGCTCTTCGAAGTCGTGATTGGCTACAACACGGCGGCGCGCCCAAAACCTTATCCCGACCCGCTGCTCTATTTTGCAGAAAAGCTGGGATTGGCACCCCACGAGATCGCCATGGTCGGCGACAATCTGCATGATTTGGAAACAGCCCATGCTGCCGGGGCAGGGCTTGCGGTCGGTGTTCTATCGGGCAACTCTCCTCGTGAGGCGCTGGAGCCTCATGCCGATGTGGTGCTGGATAGCGTTGCTGGATTGCCTGAATTATTGAAGTGATGAGTGCTGGCTTCCATTCAATTCGTTGAATGGATGCATCATGACAATTCATCCTCAATGCTCTTGCGGTGTGATCGGTGTGGAGTAGCATGACGGAACGTTCAACGTTCCCGAGCTATGTCCATGATCCTGATCGGCCAGTATGATTCCCCTTTTGTGCGGCGTGTCGCTATCGCCATGCGGCTTTACGGCCTGCCATTCGAGCATGAACCGTGGTCGACATTCGGTGACCGTGACAGGATTGCGGAGTTCAATCCGCTGAGCCGCGTGCCGACGCTTGTCCTCGACGATGGCGACGTCGTGATCGAAAGCGCGGCGATACTCGATTATCTCGATGAGATCGCAGTCGGCAAGCCTCCGTTGGTGGCGCAAAAAGGTATCGAGCGCCGTCAGGCCTTGAAGATATGTGCGCTTTCTACCGGTCTTGCCGATAAGGCCGTGAGCCTTCTCTATGAAGGTTTGCTGCGAAGCGAAAAATCAAGCGTTTGGGTGGAACGCTGCGAGACACAGATCGCGCGGGTGCTGGATGTTCTGGAAAGTGATCTTGCGGAACGGAAATCATCATACTGGTTTGGAGATGATATCGGACATGCCGATATCGCGGCGGCTTGTGCGCTTCGCTTTCTGCGCGAGGCGCATCCAAGCCTCTTTAATGAGCAGAAACATCCGGCATTGGCTGGTCTGGCAGCTCGATGCGAAGCGCTGGCACCTTTCCAGGAGATCGTTCAGCCTCTGGTGCCGCCCTCTGCATGATACAGTCTGAAACAAATACGGCCGGATGAAATGTCCGGCCGTATTTGTTTGTAAACTTCAACGTTCTCAGTCGCGAAGTTCGCGACGCAAAATCTTGCCAACATTGCTCTTTGGCAGGCTTTCGCGGAACTCGACTTCGCGCGGACGCTTGTAGTTGGTGAGACGTTCGGCACAATAGGCTTTGACTTCGTCTTCGGTCAGGTTGAGGTCGCTACGGACAACGAACAATTTGACGACTTCGCCCGAATGTTCGTTCGGTATGCCAACGGCAGCCGTTTCCACGATGCCGGGGTGACCGGCGGCAACTTCTTCAATTTCGTTTGGATAGACATTGAAGCCGGAAACCAGGATCATGTCCTTCTTGCGGTCGACGATCTTGGTGTAACCGCGTTCGTCCATGAAGCCCATGTCGCCCGTGCGGAAGAAACCATCCGGCATGATCGCGCGTTTGGTTTCATCGGGACGTTCCCAATAGCCCGACATCACCTGTGGTCCGCGCACGCAGATTTCCCCGACCTCTCCGAGTGCCAGGTCATTTCCGTCATCGTCACGGATTGCCACATCAGTCGATGGCATGGGCAGGCCGATAGTGCCGGAGAACTCGGTCGCATCAAGCGCGTTGGCGCATGCGACGGGCGAGGTCTCCGAGAGACCATACCCTTCAGTGACGTGGCAACCAGTCATTTTCTGCCAGCGTTCGGCAACAGGACGTTGCACAGCCATTCCGCCGCCGAGAGTGAGAATAAGAGGTTTGAAATCCAGTGTCTGGAAATCAGGGTTGTTCATGAGGCCGTTGAACAAGGTGTTGAGGCCCGGGAAGATATGGAACGGGTATTTCTTCAGCTCTTTGACAAAGCCGGAAATATCGCGTGGATTGGGAATGAGAATATTTCGTGCACCAAGCTTGATGCCGATCATCGCATTCACGGTGAGCGCGAAAATATGGTAAAGCGGCAGGGCGCATACGAAATTCAGGGCCTTGGGCTTGCCTTTGTTGCGGAAAGCAACCTCCATCCAGACATGCATCTGCTCCACATTCGCAAGAATATTGCTATGGGTGAGCATGGCGCCTTTCGAGGCGCCCGTCGTACCGCCTGTATATTGCAGGAAAGCAAGGTCAGAACCTTGAACCGGAATGGGGTTGAAGGATTGGGCACGGCCTTGAGCCAATGCATCCTTGAAACGGATATGCCCCGGGATGTTCCACACAGGCACCATTTTCTTCACGCGGCGCACGACGAAATTGATGATGTGGCCCTTGAAGCCATGCATGTCGCCCATTGAAGCGACAATGATATTGGGAACATTGACGGAGTTAAGGGTCTTCTCCACCGTCGATGCGAAGTTCTCCAGAACAATCAATGCTTTGGCGCCGGAGTCGTTCAGCTGGTGTTCCAGTTCGCGCGGCGTATAAAGCGGATTGACGTTCACCACCACGAAACCGGCGCGGAGAATAGCCGTAAACGCAATTGGATAATGCAGGATGTTTGGCATCATCACTGCGACGCGATCACCTTTGACGAGGCCACGCGATTGGAGAAATGCTGCGAGGGCGCGAGAGTATTCGTCCAGCTTCTTGAAAGAGAGATCCTTACCCATGCAGGTAAAGGCGGGATTGTCGGGGAACTGCCGACAGGACGCCAGAATCATATCGCCAATAGACGAGGTATTGCTCAGATCGATCTCGTGCGGAACGCCGACCGGATACGATTTGAGCCAGATTTTTTCCTGCGTCAACGCGCCTTTCTTGGCTGTATCTGCCGCGACGGATTCAACTACGGATGCACTTTGCCCAGTCGTTTTTTTCGCCATGTCTTCTCCCCGGATTGCTCCGTCCTAAGTTGGGCAGCCTGTGCGCCCGCCGTCTCCCAAGCTGCCCGCCCGGACAGCCTCCTCGCCATAAATGTGGTCGAGTTTTACTCTCTTCGCAAGAGTTACATTGACGTAAGCGTAAATTATAAAGGAGTCGAGCGTCTTCCCCAATTTTTAAGTTCAGCAATCACAATAGGTTGAAAGATAGCACGGGAGAAAATAGCAGGTCCGATGGGCGGGTCATATCGCAATTATGTGTAATCTTGCGTCTGATGAGCTTCGAATTCCTGATTTCGCAGAGATCGAATGAGTATCGAGATTGCCTTGCCGCCATAGGTAACGAGATCGTAGTTCCTGTCGCCGCGCAACCATTCATTGAGGAGCCCGCTCAACATGGAAAGCAGGATCAGTGCTGCCGTATCAGCAGTCCATTCCTTTGAAAGCTCCCCGCGTCTTGCCGCCACGTCGAGCAATCCTGCGAGCAATGAGAGGACATTAGATCGCGCTTCCCTGAGCCTGTTTTCAAGTGGTGCCATCTCGCCGACGAATTCGCATCGCTGATTGATGATAATGAAAATGTTCTGCTGGCGTACATCGTTCGAAAAAAGATGCAGCGCCTGGATAATCGATTGTTCCAGAACATGCATTGGATTGGGGTGATTAACGGCTGCTGCCTGCAACATGATTTCTTCTTGCGGGAAGCGGACATTACCTATGATTGTGCGCGCGATTTCAAGCTTGTCGCGGAAGTGGAAATAAATCGCACCACGCGTTACTCCGGCATGACATGCGATTTCCATCAGTGTAGATTGGTTGACACCACGTTCGAGGAAAACCTGCTCGGCGGCCACCAGAATGGCTTCCCGGGTCTCGGCTGCCTCGGCTTTCGTTCTTCGCATGACTTCTCTCAGGTAGATGCAGGCTAGTGGCCCAGTTTGCCACTGAATCTGGATAACTCATTCGTGATCTGTAATATTAGGTGATTGACTATAACACGGTAGTCCGTATTTACAAACACTCGTGTATGTTAAATTGGCAGCACCGCGCGACAGCAAGGGCACTCCCATCATGACTTTGAACCGTTCCATTCGGCTTTTTGCGGCAGGGGCCGCATTTCTTGTCTTTGCGGGGCAACCCGTTCTGGCGCAGGCACCCGGGGGGGCTACACCGCCTCCGCCACAGGTATCCGTTACAGTGGTCAAGCCGCATGATGTACCTGTTACCTATGAATATGCGGCGCGTATCAGCGCCTATCGCGATGTTCAGGTCCGAGCGCGCGTGGGCGGAATATTGCTTCACCGCAATTTCATCGAAGGTACGGAAGTCAAAGCGGGCGACGTGTTGTTCGAAATAGACCCTGCACCGTATGAGGCCGAGCTTGAAAAGGCTCAGGCTCAGGTAGCGCAGGCCGAAGCGCAGTATCAGCAATCCATCCGCGATGCCGAGCGCGCAGAACAACTCGTCCAGCAGAAGGTGCAGAGCACGGCAGTTCGTGATTCCGCTTTTGCGACGCGCGACCTGAACAAGGCGGCGGTTGCTGCAGCCAAGGCACAGCTTCGCACCGCAGAACTCAATCTGAGCTATACCAAGGTCACCGCGCCCATCAGCGGCATTACCAGCCAGGAACAGGTCAATGAGGGCAGCCTCATCGGTACTGATGCATCCTCCAGTCTTCTGACTTCGATTACCCAGCTCGATCCGGTGTATGTGAATTTCTCCTTCACCGATACGGAAGCTGCCGAAATCGACCGTTTGCGCGCAGAACGCGGTGCAACGGGTGAAGATGCCGATCGCCTCAAGATCAAGGTCCTGTTTGGTGACGGACAGGCTTATGATCATGAAGGTACGATCGACTTCACCTCATCGTCGCTCGATACGGAAACAGGCACTCTTGGCGCCCGTGCAGTCGTTGAGAACCCTAATCGCCGCCTGATCCCTGGCCAGTTCGTCCGTGCCGTGATCCTCGGTATTCAGGTCAAGGATGCAATCACGATCCCGAAGGCCGCGTTGCTCCAGGGTCCGCAAACGCAGTTTGTGTACGTGGTCAACAAGGACAATGTTGTCGAAGTGCGACCGATCACGGTGTCGCGTGAACTGAGTGACGCGTGGCTTGTTTCCGAAGGTCTCAATGCAGGCGAACGGGTTATAAGCGAAGGTCTCGTCAAGGCAGCCCCGGGTAAGCCCGTGAATCCGGTCGACGCAGCTACTGAAGCAAGCAATCAGACATCGCCTGACAAGGCGGGTGCTGAAGCTGGCAAAGAACAGGCGGCAGACAAGCAATGAATAGATTTTTCGTCGACCGCCCCGTTTTCGCGGCGGTCATCTCCATTGTGCTCGTGCTGGCTGGCCTGATCTGCATCCGGATCCTGCCGATTGCGCAGTACCCTGAACTGACGCCGCCACAGGTGGTCGTCAGTGCAACCTATCCCGGCGCAAGTGCCGAAACGGTGGCGCAGACTGTTGCTGCGCCATTGGAACAGCAGATCAATGGCGTCGAGAACATGCTCTATATGCAGTCCTCGAGCCTTGGTAGCGGTACGATGCAGTTGACCGTGACCTTCGCTCTGGGCACCGACCCCGATCAGGCCACCATCAACGTCAACAACCGCGTACAGCGTGCAACCTCGTCGCTTCCGCAGGAGGTTCAGCGTCTCGGCGTCACGGTGGACAAGCGTTCCACCACGATTCTGGGCATGGTCGCCATGTTCTCCGACAGCGATCGTTATGACCGCACCTACGTCGGTAACTACGCGCTGCTGAACGTGGTCGACGACCTTAAGCGTCTGCAGGGCGTTGGCGATGTGCAGCTGCTCGGCAATATTGATTATTCGATGCGTATCTGGCTGCGTCCAGACAAGCTGGCGCAGTATAATCTGACCCCTAGCGATGTCTCGACGGCTATCCAGGAACAGAACGCACAGTTCGCAGCCGGTCGTTTCGGCGATCAGCCCGATCCGCAGGCCGGGCCGTTCACCTATACGGCGACCACGCAGGGGCGTCTGCCGGATGCCGCTGCATTCGAGAACATTATCCTTCGGTCCAGCTCTAACGCCGCAACGCTGCGTCTGAAGGACGTTGCACGTGTCGAGCTAGGCACGGAAAGTTATCTCGTCGACAGTAATCTTAATGGTACGTCCGCGGTTCCGATTGCAATCTATCTGCAGCCGGGCGCGAATGCGCTCAACACGATGGAACTCATTCAGAACCGTATGAACGAGCTGAAGGCGAGCTTCCCGGCGGGTATCGATTACTCGATCCCGTTCGATACGACGAAGTTCATCAAGGTCTCCATCGAGGAAGTGATACACACCTTCATCGAAGCGATCATTCTCGTCGTGCTGGTGGTGTTCATCTTCCTGCAGAACTGGCGCGCGACGCTCATTCCAATCATCGCAGTGCCGATCTCGATCATTGGCACTTTTGCGGGCATGTATGTGCTCGGCTTCTCCATCAACCTCCTGACGCTGTTCGGTCTGGTGCTGGCAATCGGTATCGTGGTCGACGACGCTATCGTGGTTCTGGAAAACGTCGAACGTATCATGTCGACCGAGAAACTGTCGCCGCGCAAGGCCGCCATCAAGGCCATGGGTGAAGTGACGGGGCCGGTTGTTGCGATTGTTCTCGTGCTTTGCGCCGTGTTCATTCCGGTGGCCTTCATGGGCGGTCTTGTCGGTGAAATGTACAAGCAGTTCGCCGTCACTATCGCGATTTCGGTGACGTTGTCTGGTCTTGTGGCATTGACACTGACACCGGCGCTCTGCGCGTTGATCCTCAAGCCGGGCCATCATGAGCCGATGCTGCCGTTCCGCATTTTCAACCGCTTCTTCGAGCGGGTGACGGACGGTTATTCTCGTGGCGTTCGCTTCTTTTTGAAGCGCGCTGCAATCGGTCTGATCATTTTTGCAGGCCTTCTTGGTGCTACATACTATCTTTTTGAACGGGTTCCGGGATCGCTGTTACCTGACGAAGATCAGGGCTACCTGTTCAGCGTTGCTGTCCTGCCTCCTGCGGCCTCGTTGGAGCGCACAACGACGGTTCTTGATCAGGCGAGCGCGAATATCCGGAAAAGCCCGGCTGTGGAAAGCGTCTTCGCGGTATCCGGCTTCGATCTTCTGTCGGGCGGCCTGAAAACCAGTGCGGGCACGATGTTCATCATGCTCAAGGACTGGAAGGAACGCACGACACCTGAAACCGATGCCCGCAATCTTCCCGGTGCCATCATGGCCATGAATTCGGGCATCAAGGACGGGCTTGTGCTGGCATTCAATCCGCCTCCGATCATGGGCCTCAGCACGACTGGTGGCTTTGAACTCTATGTTCAGGATCGTACCGGCGGTGGTGTCGAATCGCTGACGCGTGCAACCAAACTCATCACCGAGGCTGCGGCCAAGCGACCGGAACTGCAGGGCGTGCGCACGACGTTCGATCCGAATGTTCCGCAATATGACATTCAGCTTGATCGCGAAAAGGCGAAGGCTATGGGTGTGCCGATCAACTCTGTATTCACTGCAATGCAGGCAACGTTCGGTAGTCTCTATGTCAACGACTTTACGCTGTTTGGCCGCAACTATCAGGTCAACCTGCAGTCGGAGGCTGAGTTCCGTCGTGATCCAAGCGATCTCAAGCATGTCTTCGTGCGGGCCAATTCCGGCAGCATGATCCCGCTTGATGCTCTTGTGACTGTCAAACGTATTGTTGGCCCGGATCAGCTTGAACGCTTCAACGCCTTCAATGCAGCGAAGATCACCGGTAATCCGGCACCAGGTTTCACCTCTGGCGATTCCATCAAGGCAATGCAGGAAGTGGCTGCGGAGGTTCTTCCGCAGGGCTACCAGATTGCATGGACGGGCTCGGCCTATCAGGAAGTAACCACAAGCGGCACAGGCACGCAGGCGATGATCTTCGGTCTCGTCATGGTGTTCCTGATCCTTGCGGCGCAATACGAGCGCTGGAGCCTGCCGCTCGCCGTCATTACCGCAGTGCCGTTTGCTATCTTCGGTGCGCTGTTGGCGACCGATCTGCGCGGGTTGACCAATGACGTGTATTTCCAGATTGGTCTGGTGACACTCATAGGTCTGGCGGCGAAGAACGCAATTCTGATCGTGGAATTCGCGGTACTCGAGCGAGAGACAGGCAAGTCCGCGATAGAGGCGGCAGCGTCGGCGGCCCGCTTGCGCTTCCGCCCGATTGTGATGACCTCGCTGGCCTTCATTCTCGGTGTTGTGCCGCTTGCGATCAGTACGGGTGCCGGTTCGGCAAGCCGTCACTCGATCGGTACGGGCGTTATCGGCGGTATGTTGGCTGCAACGTTCATCGCAACGTTCTTCATTCCGATGTTCTATAGTCTGATAGCGCGCAAGCCGCCGAAGCGGCCAGAGGATGAAGATGTGAATGAAACGACTGGCCCGAATGGGCAGACAGATATCTAGTCCGTTTCGAACTTCAAACAAAAGCCCCGCCGATAGGCGGGGCTTTTTTACATCAGTTAATGCTCATGCTTATCAGGCTGTACTCGCATTTCGTTGCGACATATCCCTCGAACCAAAGGGTGTGCGTGTTCTAAAACAGCGATGCGATACTCTGAACGATTGCCCAGCCCAGAAAAGTCGCTGGTACGCTAAGCGCTGCAAGCATGATACCGAGAAACACATAGGCGGCCTCATTGGGCGAGCGCTTTGTTTGTTCCGGAGTCTTGTGCCATTGGGCAGGAACGCCATCGAACATTGTATAAATCCTCCTTCTCCCTCAACTTGATTATTGATGAGAGGGTGATTTGTTCAAGTCAAAATAAATGCATGTATTAATTGATCTTATTCTGCTATAAGCGGCGCAATTCGCGGTGCAAGTTGTATAGTTATCACGCTTCTGACGCGATTTTGTTGAGCTATATATTTGATATGAAATATTTTTACTTTTTTACTGTAAGTATCGTTATATCGGAAATTTCAAGAATATCTGAAAATTCGTTTAGTGACGGCCCTTCTCTGCGTCAAAATGGCACGCAAAGGGCATCTCAGTTTTATCGATTCCATCCGTCTTGAGTTAGGCTCAATAAAAGCTGTTGGGGAAATAGCGCAGATAAAGCTCCGTTAGCGTGCCTTTCTGCTGCAAGGCCTGAAGAGCATTGTTGAAGGCACTGGCAAGGGGAGCGTTCTTCTGTGCGACCGCAATGCTGAGACCGGAGCCAAGATATTGCGGTGCGAGGTAAGCGCCGGCTGTAAAGCTGCAGCAAGTATGGCCTTCAGGACTATTCAACCACATTGAAAGTGACATGCCGTCGTGGAACACAGTGCTGACCTTGCCACTCTTGAGATCAGCGAGCATGAGAGATGCATCAGGGTAAGATTTGGCGATCGCCTGAGGAAAATAGCTTTTTAGCAGTTGCTCGTGGGCCGATCCCGCAATAACGCCAACGCTTTTACCTTTTGTGGCCGTAATTGCATCGTCATTAAATGCGCCTGCGTTGGTCGTCGCAAATCGCGCAGGCAATCGCATATAGGACCGCGAGAAAGCAAATTGACCACGATTCTCATCGGTTGGTTTCCATCCGGCTATGATGGCTTCTGCTTGTCCGCTAAGCAGTCGCTCCTCAAGCTCATTCCACGGCACAGCTTCAATCTGACAGACGTCGTCAACACCCAATTGACGACAAAGGGCTTTGGCTAGGTCGACATTGTAGCCGGAAAGCTGTCCCTGATCTCCAAGCATGTTGAACGGGGGGAAATCAACAGTTGTGAGGAACCTTAACCGATTGAGTGCCTGCAAGGACGGTAACGGCAGGCGTTCTTTCTGGTTGATGAAAGATGGAGCCTCTGGCTGTGCGTCTGAGGCCCAGGCACCATGGGCGCCACACGTGAATGCCAACGCGACGAGCAGTCTTGGAAGGTAGCGTTTCATGACCCGCTTTTGCCTTTTTCTCTATAATTTCGCGTTAACTGAGTTATCGAGTGACGAGCAATATTCAACGAAGGTTCAATAAAAATAAAGGTTGCAATTCCTTTTCAGTATATTACCTTCCGATTGCAAATTTTACCAGAATAAATACCTAATGAAGTAAATGGTAAAATAGTAAAGAATTGAATTATTAAAGCATAAAATAAGTAAATATAGGTATTCAGTAGTGCGGGGGTGCTATGAGTAATGGATCGATTGCGTTCGATCTGGAGATATGCAGTGCCATATCAGCCAGATTGGAACAATGTGGCGTGTCTAGAGATGCGTTGTTGGGGGCGTATAGTACGGCTACTCACCATGGAACATCTTTTTGTGTGGAATTGATTCAGCGAGGAGATGTTGCGGAATCGGCCATTTATGCAGCTATCGCTGATCTTCTGGGATTGGAATTCACAAACGAGGCTTTACCGTCGCGCATTTTCGTATCGGGTGAGGAAAAGCCATCGGCTTTCATCGATGTCGGACAGGTTATGGTGCTCGGCGCAGACGGAAATAGTTATCTCTACATTGCTCCGTCCGAAAATCGTATCCGAAAACTTCGAGATCATATTCTTGCGACACCGCAATTGAAGAGCCGAATTCGGATCTGTACGCCGACACTTTTGAAACAGATCATGCGGCAACGACATCAGAAGGATCTGATTGCGCGGGCTCATGAAATGACGCCGCAGTCGTTTTCAGCAGCGCGCGTTCTGGATACGCCACAGGCATTTATCATTGCCATGGCAATCTATGCGTTCTTTGCCTGCGTGTTTAACTGGCCGACGATGACGCTTCTGGTGCTTCATGTGGCGTTGTCGGTATTCTTCTTCGGATGCGTGATGATCCGTTTGTTCGCGGCTGTTTCGGGACGCCGGTTGAAGTTTCTCGAAATCAGGAAATGCAATCCGCGTGACTTACCGAACTATTCAGTCCTGGTCCCGTTATATCGGGAGCAGGAAGTGATCGGTCAGCTCATTACGAGCTTGAAACGGCTGAATTGGCCCGCCAGCAAACTCGATATCAAGCTTGTTTGCGAGAAGGATGATTTCGATACAGTATCGGCGATACGCCGTGAACGGCTGCCGTTGAATTTCGAATTGGTTCTCGTGCCGTCTGGCGGACCCAAGACGAAGCCGAAGGCACTGAATTATGCATTGCAATTTGCGCGAGGCGAGATTGTAGCGGTCTTCGATGCTGAAGACCGTCCACACCCTGACCAGCTGCTGGAAGCATGGCAGACTTTTCAGGCTGAAGGCGACAAGCTGGCCTGTGTGCAGGCACCGCTGATTATCGGGAACTTCCGCCACAACCTGCTGACACGAATGTTTGCATTTGAATATGCAGCGCTTTTCCGCGGTTTGTTGCCTTGGCTCGCTTCGCGGGGGCTTGTCATTCCTCTCGGCGGTACTTCCAATCATTTTCGGCGATCTTGTCTGGAAGAAGTTGGCGGCTGGGATGCCTACAATGTCACGGAGGATGCCGATCTCGGGGTGAGGCTCGCCCGGTTCGGTTATCACATCGGCGTCATCACGCGCGGAACGATTGAGGACGCACCCGTAAACTATGATATCTGGCGTAAACAGCGAACACGCTGGCTCAAAGGCTGGATGCAGACATGGCTCGTTCATGGACGCCAGCCGCACAACACATGGCGTGAACTTGGCTGGTTCCGGTTTTCTGTCAATCAGATCTACACGCTAGGTATAATCAGTTCAGCGCTTCTGCATCCGCTCATGTTGGCCATGTTCGCGATCTTGCTGATCAGCATGTTATTCGGGCCTTTGACAACCCATGGCGTCTGGCTGTTGGGGATTGATGTAACGAATATTCTGCTGGCCTATCTTAGCTTCTATCTTCTGGGTGCAAGAACAATGGAGCCAACGGAGCTGGGAGGATATGCTTATCTGTTCTCAATCCCGGTATACTGGGTGTTGATTTCAATCTCCGCGTGGCGCGCCTTATGGCAGCTGATGCGTGTGCCTCATCTGTGGGAAAAGACGCCGCACCAGCCAAGCTTGTTCTACATTTCCGCAGAAGACGAGGTGAGGAATGTAGAGCCGCGTCCGATGATCGATTGATCCTCGGCTCCAATTGCCTGAAGGTCTCTTCCTTCATAGGGCAGCGTCAAAAGGATGCGCCGGATTGCAGCTAATCTGGCGCGTCGCTTGTCATTCGACCGAATGATCGTCCAGGGTGCGTAACCTGTATCGGTCCGTTCAAGCATGGTGTGTAGTGCGTCGGTGTAATCATTCCAGCGGGAGATTCCCGCCACATCCATCGGCGAGAACTTCCAGTTCTTGAGCGGACTATGGCGACGTTCATGAAAGCGCTTGAGCTGCATTTCCTGACCGATATCCAGCCAGAATTTGAAGAGATGAATACCGTCCGTAACGATCATGCGCTCGAAATCGGGTGTTTCAGTCAGGAAGGTTTCAAGCTGCGCCGGGGTACAAAAACCCATCACCCGTTCCACACCAGCCCGGTTGTACCATGATCGGTCAAACGTAACGAACTCGCCGGCAGTTGGAAAATGCGCGACATAACGCTGGAAATACCATTGACCCTGTTCGGTTTCGGTGGGCTTCGGCAAAGCAACGTTCCGCGCGGTTCTGGGGTTCATGAACTCACGGATAGTAAAGATTGTCCCGCCTTTACCAGCCGCGTCGCGGCCTTCGAAAACGCTGATGACGCGGCCTCCAGTATCCTGAAGCCAATATTGAAGTTTGACGAGTTCGATCTGAAGCCGCTCCAGCGTTTCTTCATATTCGTCCGACTTCATCTTGGATGGGTAGGGATATCCACCTGACTGCAGCGCATTATCGTCGATCCATTTCGGCAGTTTCGGATCATTTATGTCAAACGAACGCGCTACACCGTCAATTTTCAGCTTGATTGGCTTGTCGATCGGCTTCGCTTCGTCTTTTTTGTCTTTCTTTTTGTTAGCTGTCTTCGAACTGTCACCCACGGCAATTCCCTTTCGTTTATATCAAAGCATGATATGGGCTGTTTGGAAGCCGCGTAAAGGACGTTCGAGCATTTCCGGATAAGTCTATGCCCCAACCGCAGAAGGAAGCAGCATGAGCGAGGCAGCCAACCGCACCGATCCAGAACCACAGGCGGAGAAGTCGATTTTCGAACCGCTTCTCCGGGTCAAGGGTGTCTTGATTGCCAGCATGGTTCTCGCGGTTTGCGTGCTGGCTCTTGATCTCCCCTTCTGGTTTCGAGCTGGCCTCCTGGCCGTTGTTGTACTCGGCGCTGTGTGGCTCGCAAGCGAAGTTGCGAGCAGCGAGCCAGACGAAGAGCCGGTGAAGACAGCGGCACCCAACGAAATGGCGGGAGTGTCCGGCGAGCGTCTGGCCGATCTTCTGACCGATCCGATGGTCGTCTTCGATCATAGCGGAACTGTTCTATTCAACAATTCTGCGGCTCTGGAGGCGTTCCAGTCGCTGGAAACCGGCACAGCGCTCTACTTGCGGTTTCGAGCGCCGGAAATGCATGCTCTCATTCAGGGCGTGATTGCAGACGGCGAAGCGCGTAGTATTGAATATTTTGAGCGCGTCCCGATTGATCGCTGGTTCAAGGCGATGGTCAAGGCCTTGCCGGGTAAGGATGGCAGGCCTGAACTTTTCGTCCTGCTGTTCCGCGATCAGAGCGAAACGCGTCGCATTGATCGTATGCGTTCAGACTTCATTGCGAATGCAAGTCACGAACTGCGCACGCCGCTCGCCTCGCTTCGCGGGTTCATCGAGACGTTGCAGGGACCAGCTCGAAACGACGCAGCTGCGCGCGACCGCTTTCTGGATATCATGCAGAAACAGGCCGAACGCATGTCGCGGCTGATCGACGATCTTTTGTCCTTGTCTCGTCTTGAAATGCGGGCACATCTGGCGGTCAATGAATGTGTGGACATTACATCCATCCTCAATCATGTTGCCGACACACTGACGCCCTTGGCAGCCGGTCTCGATATCAGTATCGAGCGTCAACTGCCGGATCATCCCGTTACAGTCACTGGCGCGCGTGACGAGCTTATCCAGGTATTTCAGAACCTCGTCGAAAATGCCTGCAAATACGGGCAGGCAGGCAAGCGCGTCATCGTAAAACTGGACGAAGACAATAGCGGCAGTTCTGCTGAGGTGGTGGCATCAGTTCAGGATTTTGGTCCGGGCATTGCAGCGGAGCATTTGCCGCGCCTGACGGAACGTTTCTATCGGATTGACGTCGAAACGAGCCGGGCTCAAAAGGGTACGGGCCTTGGGCTTGCCATCGTCAAACATATCCTTGCACGCCATCGCGGTCGTCTGGTTGTTCGCTCGCAATTGGGCGAAGGATCAACTTTCACGGTGCGGATGCCGAAACGTACTGTGTAGAACTTTCTAACCAAACTTGCGCAACACTTGCCATTTCAATGGGCGTAGCTTTTTGTAAAGCAAGGTTGAACGTATCCATTCCAGTGAACGGGCAAGAATGAGGGAGGTGCGTCCCCGAAAAGTGGCGGGGCGAATATAGTCGCGCAGGGGTATTGTCCGGTCGCACAAGCCGATTTTCCATGCTTCGTCGCCAAAGCCAAGATCGAAACTGGTGTAGCCATCTGCTTTTAGCCTGTGCAAAAGGCGCAGAATTATCACTTTGCCGGGTGAAAATTTGCTCCATGTGCCGGCTTCGAAGGTTGTGATCATCGCACAGTAATGGTCATTCCGAACGACGCTCCACATGGTGGCCAATATTGTTTCTCCAACGGCAAGCGCTGAAAGATGCAGGCCATTGTGTTGGGCTAGTTGCTCGGTTGCCTCTTCGAAGAAGCGGCGCTTTTCAGGATGCGCATCGAAGCCAGGGACTTTTGTTTCTTCAAAGCGGCGCTGTTTCTGGCGTAGCATGACCTCCAGAACAGATCGTCGTTCCGCTTGGGTTTGCGCTATAAAGAACCGACATCCTTCCATCTTCTGAAGCGTGCGATCACGCTTCTTGATATTGCCGATACTCTGTATGGATCGCTCTATCTCATCCATCGGGCGCATCAGAGAAATCGCATGTGTCGATGCGTTAGAAAGCTTGTTTGCCAGTTGCCACAGTGGATTTGCGAAGCCTTCCACTCGCTCCGGCATTTTGCAGAATGCAATCACATCATGCGAGGGAACCGCTGCGACAACAGCTTCGAGAATGCGTGCGGTAGTGTCAGGGGAAAGTTTCGCTGCAGCTGGAAACACGATAGGCACGTTGTAATCGCTCACACCGTCATCGATGAATCCCAGCACACGGGATCCGTAAATACGTGTGATTGAGAGCGGCAGAAAAAGAAGCGGGGTGCCGTCGTGCTGGCGAACCTCGGTCAAACATAGCTGTGTGCCGGGTCTGCGCCCGTAAGTTGCGTCCCATGCTCTTACGAAAGATTTGGTCTGGAACACAAAAAATGCGCTGCCGGTTTTGTCATCGGCATCTGGCCAGTCGCTGGATAGCTGTTCCGCGCTGCTATAGACCCGAATGTCAAAATCTTTGGTCAGCATAAATGTCTTTCAGGATTTCCTAAATTAGGAAACCTCAATTATTTGAGTACGCCGAATCTCATTTTATAGTTGAAGTGTTTAGTGGATTTGAAACCAAAGGAAACTATGAAATGCTGGCTTGATTGGTTCTGCCAATAGATTGCTAGGCGCGTGCTTTCTCCCAAATAGGTCAACGATGTCTGTTTCGATTATCATCAAAACTTTGAACGAAGAAAAGCGCATCGCCGAGGCTGTAGAGAGCGCTCTGAAGGCTTTGCCTGGCGGAAAAGTGGAAGTAATCGTAGCAGATAGCGGGTCCACGGATCGCACAATAGAGATAGCACAGTCTTATCCGATCAAGATTGTGCAGATCGAGCCTCCCGCGCGGGCCAGCTGCGGTCTCGGTCCACAACTGGGCTTTCAGTATTCGACGCAGCCCTATATCTGCCTGATCGATGGCGACATGATAATCGAGCCAGATTTTCTGCCGGCAGCGCTCGATTATCTCGACAAACATCCAGATGTTGGTGGCGTGACCGGCCATGTCGTGGACCAGATTCTGGAAAGCCTGGAGTTCCAGCGTCGGGCGAAGCGGCATTCGCCGGAAGCGCGAACAGGTGACATCGACCGCATGAATGGCGGTGGACTTTACAGGCGCAGCGCGATCGAGCAGGCGGGATATTTTTCCGATCGCAATCTTCATGGTCATGAAGAGTTTGATGCGGGTGTTCGGCTGCGCAGCAAAGGCTGGAAACTCCATCGTCTGGATCGCCCTTTTGTGCAGCATTTTGGCTATACGATGAACGCCTATAAGCTTCTGGTACGCCGCTGGAAAAGCAAATATCTGCGTGGAACCGGCGAGGTTTTGCGTGCTGCAATGGGGCAGGCGCACCAGAAGAATCTGTTCCGTGAACTGCCGGAGTTACGGCTTTGGGGCGCGGTTTATCTTTGGTGGCTGGTGATCTTGGCGGCTCTCGCTTTCGTGCCGGGATGGCCGCTGGCAATTCTGGCGGCAGTCGTGATTGTGGTGATCCCGTTCGCGGCAATGTCCATTCGTTCGCGTAGTATCGAGCTTGGCGTCTACGCGGTGGTAGCATGGATATTTCATGCAGCTGCACTACCGCTTGGCTTTTTTCAGCCGCGCCGCAAACCAACTGACTGGATCGAAAGTAAGGTTATAAGGGAGCCTTGATGAAAATCCTGCGACTGGCCATATCCGTTTCACTTATAGGCCTCGCGATGTCCAACGCTGGTGCTGAGGAATGGCTTCCGGTCACAGAAAACAATCTCGAAATTTCCGATGGAAGCCCGCTCGATTTTTCGGGGTTTCTGACAAACATCCCCATTGAAGAGAAAAATCGTTTGATCGCAAATGCCGCCGGGCGTTTCGCAAAAGCCGACGAGCCTGACCAAACGATGCGGCTGCAGTGTGCCGCGATTGCCTGGGGGCCACCCTCATCTGGCGTGGTAGATCATGCCTTCATTGATCGATATGTGCGACAGCTTCGCCTGCACGGCTACAATATAGCTCGACTTCATTTTGTTGATGCCGACTTGATGCTCGGACAGGAGCGCGATTTCGATTTTCGTCCGGAAGCTCTCGACCGGATGCGTTACCTGATGGCGGCGCTCAAACGCGAAGGCATTTACTGGATCATTGACGGACTTACCTCCGAAAGCGGCGCTTTGGGCGGGAAGGACACTGATCGTTGGGGACTTGAAGGCAATCTGAAACGCCGAACCTATGTGGACGATGCAGCATTTGATCACTGGCTGCGCTTCCAGAAAGAAGTCTACGCCACGATTAATCCTTATACAGGCCTCACACCTCTAGAAGACCCCGCACTCGCCCTGATCATTCCGTTCAATGAAAATGGTATCGAATTCACAAGCTTTGTGCACGAGCATGACGACGGGACCACATTTTGGCCCGGCTATCGTCCCGCGTTCAGTGCATTTCTGAAAAAGCGCTATGCGAATACCGCTGCCTTGTCACGAGCATGGGGTGGTTTGGCTCCCAACGAAAATCTGGAGCAACAAACCATCCAATTGCCTGAAAGCCGTAGCGGCGGCGGGAGACGGCTTCGGGATTTTCAGGCTTTCCTCGTTGAAAGTGAACGTTTACTGGCACAACGGATGGAACAGGGCCTACGCGGTCTTGGCTATCGCGGTCTTGTCGCCCCCTATAACAACTGGTTCACCGTCCAGACGGCTCTTTCAAGACAGAGCCAGAAAGCGTTGGTTGCCAATACCTATCATGACTGGATCGGAACCCTCAGCCCAGGAACGGAAATCAAGCATACGAGTTCGATTGCCGACGCTGCTTCCTATGTCAGCGAAATCGCTGTCGGGCGCTGGCTCGGGCGGCCTTTTCTTGTGACCGAGTACGAGCATCTGTTCTGGAACCGCTATCGATATGAAGCGGGTTTGGTGTTTCCGGCCTATGCCGCATTGCAGGGCTGGGACGGTATCTGTCGCCATGGGCAGGGGCCGCTAACGCTTGCATTTGATGAGGCAGCACCATTCCGCCAACGTATCGTTCCCTACACTTTTGCCGTCGATCCTGTCGCGCGTGCGGGCGAAACGCTGGCGTCACTCCTGTTTCGTCGAGGCGACATCGAAACTGCAGATTTCAATCTACCGTTCATGATGCAGGGTGAGGCGAGCCTTGGTGAATCGCTTGAGTTTCGAGAATCGGCGCGACTGAAACCGCTGGCACTTGTTGGCGGGATCGGTCTTGCCACGAAAGAACTGACTTGGCCGCAAGGCCTACAAAAAAAAGTCGCAGTCGATTATCGAAATGTATCACTCGATAACGTGTTGCAGCGTCTGAAAATGGCGGGTCTCCTTGCAGATGACAACGCGACCAGTCCCTCGCAAGGCCTGTTTGAAAGCGCCACTGGTCAAATCCGGCTCGACCGTAACAAGCTGCGGATGCAGGTCGTTACGCCTAAGACCGAGGCCATTGCCTTTGCTGAACTGAAAGACCGCCTGACTTTGCGTGAGCTATCCCTCGGCAATGCCGAGGAGAGGGGCTTGTTTGCTGTTTCGGCTATTGATGAGAAGCCATTGAAGGACAGTGAAAAGCTGCTGATAATTTTCGCCAGTGATGCCCGCAATACGGACATGCGCTTCCGCGACAAGGCGGAGAAAATCATAGAGGATTGGGGACGGTTGCCAGTCACTCTGCTGCGTAACCGGGTGGATGTGACACTGGCAGGAAATACTGTTTCATGGACACTCTCGCCAGTCGGTCTTGATGGGAAGATTCATGACAAAATAGCTGTCGGGTCTGGCCCCATTGCCTTCCAGCTGGATAATGGAGCTGGCAAAGCAGGGCCGACGACGTTCTTCTTGCTGGAACGGAAGCTTGCAGCTCAATAGAAATCCGTCGACAGCCTGCTCCAGCTTTCGCCAGCGAGCCCGCCAATAAAGATATCATTACGCTGAACGGCGTTCAGCATATCCGCGTTTGCTGTGGCTACACAAACGTTGGCTTTCAGACGAAAGAACATGATCGACTGTTGTGAGAGCGCATTGAGATAACGCGGATCGACCCGGCCTTGCGCTGCGACATGCCCTTCATCCTGCAGATGGAGCAGCATCGCATCGACGGCATGTTTTTCCATTCCGGCCTTGGCGAGGATGTTCAGAACTTCTGCAATGCCATTGGAGCGGACGTAGTAACAAAAAAAGCCGCTCGGACTGCCGGTGCGGTCGTTGATCGCACAAAAACGCAAGGTACCGGCAGCCTGATTATCGGACGCCATCAGGAACAGCCAGTTGATGTCGCTTTCTGTCCAGGCTGGATGTGCCAAATAGCTTTGCAGGTAACCTGGAACAAGAGATATGGCTTCGTCTTGCGCAATTTCCTTCACATTCGCCCGGGGCTTGGCAGCTCTCGTGATCGCAGGAATCGGAAAAAGCGGGTTGAGCATTCTGCCTACTGAGCTTGTTGCCCATCCGCCGAGGATCGGACGCCGTTCTGCAACGTAACTGGCCACATAGCTGGCAGCCTGGAATATGCGTGTCCATCCGAGCCCATGTGTGCCGAGTGTAATCCCCCCAATTGCTTCGGAATGTTTGAGGCTTACTGGCGCAGCACTGTCGGTGAAGTTGAGTATCTTTTCACTTGGACGCAAAGTGAGTGTCAATTCGGCGGCGCCGCGTGGCGACATTTCCGGTTTCATCATGAAGGCGCAAAGCAATCGCCCCATGATCGATTGACCATTGACCCTATAGGGGATGGGCAGAACCGAGATCGCGCTATCGATCTCACCGTGCTCGTCCTCATGGACCACGCTGCCAATTGCAGGGTCGTAGTAGGGGCTTTCAAAAAAGAACTTCTGAAAATACTGATCGAAAGTCTTGTTGCATGACTTTGAGTGTGGACGAAAAACTCGCTGGAACAGCGTGCGGACGGCAGGAATATCATCAATATGCATCGCGCGAACACGTCGCGACTTGATGTCATTTGCTGGTGTGGAGATGCGCGTCATCTAAGCCCCCGCCTGCTTGAAACCGCCTTTTTTCTCTTCTGCGTCACGACTCCGGCGAACGAGGTAGATAACGCAGCCCCACGATGCCAACACAATACTGATTTCGATTACGTAAATAGCTGCGAAAGTTCCTGTGATTGGCGCATACCAGGTGGCCAGTGCCAGAAGCGGTGCACCAAGAATGTTGCCTGTGTTCAGGACCGCCGTGCGATAGCTGTGCTGGCTGGCTGCACCCAGAAGATCCACCGCTATCGACCATAGAGCAACAAACACCGTGATCCAGCAAAGCGTGCGGCAGAAGGAAACCAGCGTGTCGTATTCGCTGCCGAAGAGATAGGGCAGATAGGGCGCAATGATAAAGACGGCCAGTGATGTGAGTATGCCGATTGCAATCGCGGCGCCGAGCAGGCGCATTGTAATCGGTAGCGCATGATGGATGCCGTTTGCGCTGGCGCGGGCCAGATGCGGGTAGACGAGACGGTTCATCGCCTCAACGGTCAATGTGCTGCTGTCGATGATGCGACGAGTGACGCCGTAGCTGCCAACAATGCTGGGAGTTACCAATGTTCCGAGAAGCAGAAGGTCGGCATTCTGGCGGACCGCCTTGAAGATGAACTGTGATGCGAACATCACTCCGAGCCGCAGTTCATCGCGCACGATTGTGTATTGCGGACGACCTAGTCTGCGCAGGAACAAGGCATAAACCACGGCGACCAGCACATGAACCCCGAACTGCCAATAAGCCCATCCGACAACAGTGGATACGCCAAACACAAGGCAGGCGATTGTCGCGCCAATGGTGCGGGCAATGGCAAATCCGACGACGGAGAGATTGGCCGATACGAAGTCAGTATGCGCAATGTAAATTTGCTCGACCAGCAGGATAAGGCGCACCAACACAATATTGGTGACAAGTAGCAGAAAAAGCCCAAACAGGTTGTTTGTAAATTCTGGAGAGCCACTCAGCCAGAACGGCAATATCACCATTCCGGCAGCGACGAGGACAACGCCTGTTACTGCGATCAAAATGAGATTGTGGCCAAGCATTGCCGGATAGATCGCTCGGTCTTGCGCCACGCGACGTACGAGGCATTCCGCTCCGCCCAGGCCGCAAATGAAGGTGGCGATGCTGGTAACGGCCATCACCGTCACGAACAAACCGAACTCGTGAGAACCAAGATAGCGTGCCAGAATAGCGAATGTAAAAAGCTGTGCGATGTTTGCCGCAAAAAGGCTGCCGCTAGAAGCTGCGTAGGACAGTAATGTCGACCAATGGCGTTTCAAATTTTCATACCGAGTTTTCGGGCCGCTATGGCTCAGCGTGCTTCTGGAGGATCAAAGGCACGCTTGGAACTTCAAGATAAGGTTATGACAGCGAAGAGGCTTCTTTTTCGTAAAGCTTCTGATGATGAGGCATATGCACTGTTTTCTCTTAGTCCCGAAGAACATGAGGTGCCAAGCATGTCGACCGAAATTTATCACAAACTGCAGGACTAAATGACCGTCATTTGCATTTTGGTGACACTCGTGCAGATGATTGCCTTTCATTAACCGAATTTTTTAATCTTTAAGTCTAAGGAAAATAGTAGCGCCATGTTTGCGCTATTGAGTGAACCTTAGGGACGACTAATGTACACCTTGCGCGACCTCGCTTCGAAAGCACGGGTAACAGAGACTGCCAGTGAAAATCTGGCATCCGTCGATGACCGGCTGCGTGCAGTCAGACGCGAGACGTATGTTGTCCGTGAAGAAGAAAAGGTTACTGAAACCATTGCGCCTGCAAACAAGGGACTGATGCTGCCGGAACTCGACCTGTTCGAGGCGCTCGCCTGGATGCGTGCCCGGTGGATTTTGATCGCAGCGCTCGCAATAATAGGTGGTTTGGCGGGTCTCGCCTACGGCATGACGGCAAAGCCTCGTTATACAGCCTATACGGATTTGCTGGTTCCGCCGTCTGGACTCCAGTTGTTGCCCAACGATGTTTATGCCCAGAGCCTGCAGGCTGACAGCCAGATTCTCGACATCGAAAGCAAAATGCGCATCTTGACTTCCGGCAACGTACTCCGACGGGTCGTGACGGACTTGAAGCTGAATGAGGATGAGGAGTTTGTGCCTCCTCCGCCAGCGTTCGATGTTAGGGCTATGCTTGGCCTCAGCAAACCGACGGGTCCGAAAGATGATACACTGACTGCTGTGCGTGCACTGTCGCAGCGGATCAACGTTACGCGTCCTGAACGATCCTATCTGGTTACGATTGCGGTCTGGACGGAAAATCCCGAAAAATCGGTAAAGGTCGCAGATTCTCTGGCGAACGCCTTCCAGGAGGAAGTTGCACAAGCAGATGCCGATGGCGCAGGACGTGCTGCCGCTGCCCTATCCGAACGTCTGTCCTCTCTGCAGAAGGCGGCAACTGAAGCGGAAGAAAAAGTCTCGGCGTTCCGCCGGGCGCACGGCCTGCAAACATCAGGTGGCGAACTCGTCAGCACCCAGTCGATGACGCAGATCAATTCTAAATTGGTCGATGCCCAAGCGCGCGTTGCCGATGCAAGCACCCGCTATCAGGAGCTGACAAAGGATACCGGCAGCGCCGTTAGTCCGGCAAGCACCTTGCAATCGCCCACGATGACGAACCTGCGTGGACAATATGCGTCGCTGAAACAGCGCTACGATGCTCTCGCCATGACCTATGGTCCGCGATATCCGGAACTGATGAATACGGAACGCCAGCTTGCCGGTCTGGAGCAGCAGCTGGCGCAGGAACGGGCGCGTATCCTGCAATCGGCCAAGGTTGACCTCGATCAGGCAAATGCCGTTGTAGCGGCTCTCAACGCACAGGCCGCTTCCGCACGTTCGGCTGTTGCGCTCGACAATGACGCGCAAGTCCAGCTTTCGGACCTCGAACGCGACATGGCCGCCAAGGTCTCTATCTACAATACGTTCCTGACCCGCTCATCGGAGACGAGCCAGCGCAAGCAACTCGATGCGACCAATATCCGGATCATTTCGACTGCCATTCCTCCGATTGGTCGCAGCTGGCCACCCAAGACCGTCGTGCTTGGTGCTGGGGGTGGCATTGCCGGGATGGGCCTTGGTGCGGTTCTCGCGCTCAGTTTGGGCTATCTTGGTGCATGGCGTCGAAACCGTGAGGGTCTGGTCTGACTTGGCTGAACTATCGGTTCATTACCGTGAGGAGATACAACCGCGAGTCTCGTCAGCTATCGGGGCCGCTCTCTTTCTCTGCATGTTCTTATTCATCTGGATAGGTACCAATCCCTATCCGGATCTTGGTGCCGTGACCGGCGTCACAGCCAAAGCTGCAGATTCCAGCTCGCTCAACCAGCTGGTCACCTTGTTTCTGACGGGCAGCTTTCTGGTTTGCGCACTGAGCAGCTCCATGCGCAGTGCCATTCTGCAACCGCGCGTTCTGATTGGCCTGGTTTTCTTTTGGCTCTTTATGACGGCCCTTTTGTCGGCTCACCCGATGATCGCCAGCAAGAAAGTGGTCTTGTCCATCCTGACCGCGTTGAATGCGAGCATCTTTCTCATGTTGCCGCAATCCGAACGCCAGATGGCACGGTTGCTGGCAGTTGGTTCATTGATAACCCTGGCGTTTGCCTATTTCGGCGTAATCTTTATGCCGCAACGGGCTATTCATCAGGGTACTGAAGTTATTGAACCTATGCTGGCCGGTGCATGGCGCGGCCACTATCCACACAAGAATGCCGCCGCCGCCTCTCTGGTGCTGATGAGCTTTTTCGGCCTCTATATCTGGAAAACCGGCTTGCCGAAGACGGGTATGCTTATCGTCGCCCTTTGCGTGTTCTTTGTTCTTAACACGGGCGGCAAGACATCGACGGCCATGTTGCCGTTTATCGTCGTGATGTCGCTGGTGTTTGTGCGACTGAAATGGACACGTGTTTTCATTGCTATCGGCGGGATCGCTGCTTTCAATATTATTGCTGTCGGAGCGGCCGTTTTCGATCCCTTGCGCGAGCTTGTCCAAAGCCTGGGCGTTGACGCCAGCTTTACAAATCGATCTGACATCTGGAAACTCGCATTCGCCGCAATCTCGGCAAAGCCGATTTTCGGCTACGGTCTGGACTCGTTCTGGAAAACGCCGGAAATGGTCTATGCAGGTGGCGGTGGCGCAAGCTGGGCGGTTGCAGCCTTCAATGCACATAATTCTTTTCTGGATATGATGATCAATGCTGGGATTATTGGTTTAATTCTGACGCTTATCTGGATAATGGTCTTACCGCTTCGGTATATTAAGGAAGCGGAAAGCACAGATAACGACCCTATATTAACGCTCCTCTATATTCGCCTTTGGCTTTACGGATTATATATGTCTTGTATGGAGAGCACGTTCTTTCAGAACGGTGGGGCGGTGTGGTTCTGCATTATGGTTGCTGTCTTCGGATTGCGCTTGCAGGCAAAGGCAAAGCTCGTCTGAAACAGCTTTTGGGGGCTGGGGCAATGATGGAAATGGATAGTCTCGACAAGGCGCGCAGCCGCCTGGAATGGTATGCTATACGGCTGAACGACAGCATCAGCCGTCGGTTTCCATTGCGCCCATTCTGCCTGCCGAAGAATGAACGGATCATCACTTTCACATTTGACGATGTGCCTGATACGGCCGAAAGCGCCGGGGCTGCCATTCTCGACAAGCATGGGGTTCATGGCACTTTCTATATTGCAGGCAACCTGGTTGGTACGAAAGAAGCCAAAAGGAACCTGATCACACAGGAAGGCTGCCGGAAACTGGTCGAGCGCGGACATGAATTGGGTTGCCATACCTATGATCATCTCAAGGTTCCTTATGTCGGGGCGCAGAACATAGTGGCCGATTTAGATCGCAACACCGCCTATCTCGATGTGTTCGAGCCTGATCGTGTCGAGGCGCGCAATTTCGCTTATCCCTACTGCGCATCTTCCATGATGTCGCGGCGGCTCTTTGCTGATCGTTTCTCTACATGCCGCGGAGGTGGCAACCGCATCAATCGCGGCATGATCGACCTTGCCTTTCTGCAGGCGGTGGAGATCAGGCAGCCTGACGATGACGCTGCGCGCCAGACTCGCTGGATCGATGATCTGAATGCAAATCCCGGCTGGCTTGTCTTCTATACGCATGATGTCAGCGATACGCCGACCGAGTTCGGGTGCAAGCCTGAAACCTTTGAGCGCCTCGTATCTCATGCGGTGAAAAGTGGGGCGGCTGTTCTTTCTGTCCGCGAAGCATTGGCGCGCCTTGGTGCTCAACGAGGTGCTGCTTGACGCATTTAAATGATAAAGAACATCGCCTGTTGGCGATCAACAATTACTTTTATCGGCGCGGTGGCGCCGAAACTGTTTTTCTCGACCACATCAAACTATTTTCTGAAATCGGCTGGCAAACGGCACCTTTTGCCATGCAGCATCCGGATAATTTCCCATCCGACTGGTCTTCCTATTTCGTCTCGGAAATTGAGTATGGCCGGGAAAGCAGCCCGCTCACAAAGTTCGTGCAAGCGGGCAAGATCATCTATTCATGGGAAGCGCGCGACCGGATCAAGGCGCTGATCGAACGTTTTCGTCCGAATGTCGCGCATGCACATAATATCTATCATCATTTGTCACCGTCGATTTTCCCGGTTCTGAAGGACGCGGGTATCCCGACGGTCATGACAGCCCACGACCTGAAGCTGGCCTGTCCGGCCTATAAAATGCTGTCACACAACCAGATTTGCGAGCGCTGCAAGGGCGGGCGCATTTATAATGTGGCGCTTCATAAATGCATCAAGGATTCCACGGCGCTGAGCGGGCTGGTTTTCGTTGAAACAGCCATTCATCGCATGCTTGGTCTTTACCGCAATACGCTTGACCGCATCGTTGTGCCGAGCCGCTTCTATATTGCCAAGCTTGCCGAATGGGGCTGGCCTGAAGAAAAGCTGGTCTATATTCCCAACTTCGCCCATACGGACGATCTGAAACCTTACGCAGATGAGAGCGATTACTTCGCCTATGTCGGAAGACTGGCGCCGGAAAAGGGGATCGGTACCCTCATTCGTGCAGCGGCGATTGCGAGGCAGAAACTTGTTATTGCAGGCACCGGGCCTGAAGAACAATCACTGAAAGCGATTGCCACTGAGGCGGGCGGCGATGTCACATTCGCAGGCTATGTCTCGGGTGAACGACTGCATAGGCTGATCGGAGAAGCAAAGGCGCTCGTTCTTCCGTCTGAATGGTATGAAAATGCCCCGATCAGTATTCTGGAAGCCTATGCGCTTGGGGTGCCGGTGATTGGCGCAGACATTGGTGGAATTCCCGAAATGATCATCGAAGGTGAGACCGGAATGGTTTCCCGTGCAGGCGATATAGATGATCTCGCCCGGGTTCTTGGCGAGTTTGCGGGATTATCTCCGCAGGCGCGGCGCAAGATGGGGAATGTAGGCCGGGTCTGGGCCGGTAATGAATTCTCGCCACAGGCATACAGAAACCGCACGCTGGAACTTTATGCCGAGTTAGGGGCGCTTTGATGGTCCGAAACGACAAACGACCTCGCGTCATGATGCTGGGTCTACGCGGTGTTCCAAACGTACAAGGCGGAGTGGAAAAACATGTCGAGGAGCTCGCCCGGCTCTATGTGACAAGGGGCTGGGATGTCGATGTCATCGGACGTCGCCCATATCTTGAAAAGAAACAGCCTTATGTATGGGAGGGTGTGCGGGTAACGCCGATCTGGGCGCCGACTTCCATGAAATTCGAGGCGATTGTCCATACGGTTCTGGGCGTGCTGCGGGCAGGGTTCAAACGTCCGGATGTTCTGCACATTCACGCAATCGGTCCGGCTCTGGCTGTTCCGCTGGCGCGTCTGCTGGGGTTACGCACGGTCGTGACGCACCACGGATTTGACTATAATCGTCAGAAGTGGGGGCGTCTTGCGCGCACGATGCTGAAGCTTGGCGAATGGTGCGGGATGCGTTTTGCAAATGCACGTATCGCTGTGTCCAACGACATCGCGCAAACCATGCAACAGCATTTCCATGTGCCGAACACATTTATCCCGAACGGCGTCACGCTGCGTCCTGCCTGCCGAGACAAGACGTGGTTGGAGAAGCACGGCCTGTTACCGGAGCGGTATATCGCTCTTGTGGCACGGATTGTTCCAGAGAAACGTCAACTCGATCTCATCGAGGCTTTTGCAAAACTTTCCGATTCTTCTTTGAAACTGGCTCTGATCGGTTCGGCGGAATATACCGCTGAATATGCCGGAGCCGTCCGCGCAAGGGCTGATGCTGTGCCAGGTGTCGTGCTGACGGGCGCACTTCAGGGAGAAGAGCTGTCAGCCTTGTTCAGTCAGGCGGCATTGTTCGTTCTGCCATCCAGCCACGAGGGCATGCCGATCGCTCTGCTGGAGGCGATGGGGTATGGCTTGAACGTACTCGCAAGCGATATTACTGCCAATGTCGAAGTGGGGCTTTCAGAGGAGAGTTACTTTCCGCTTGGCAATGTCGATGCATTGAAGGATGCGCTGCGGCAGAAGATCGATAGCCCGTTGACCAGCAAGCAGTCGCAAGAAATGATCGACTGGATCGCGCGGGATTACAGCTGGAGCGGGATCGCTGACCGCACGCTGGAAGTTTACAAGTCCACTTTGAAATAGAACGCGCCCCGAAAATTGTGGGGTGGCTTTCGGGACAAGGCGTGTGTGGACCAAAATAAAGGCCCCGGAAGCTTTCGCTTCGGGGCCCGATAATCTCATTCTCGTATTCGTCTTAACGAGCCCGACGGCGTTCCGCAGTCGGCTGGAAAGCCAGACGCGAATGATAGCTGCAATATGGGCTCGATTCACCGGATTCATGGCCGCAGAAATGAAAGTCTTCGTTCAGCGGGTCGCCAATCGGCCACTTGCAGGTACGTTCGCTCAGCTGCAGCAGTGAGAGACGGCGCGAAATAGGCACCACTACATCTGAAGCCGGCTTGACCACTCTTTCCGCAACGACGTCTACGGCGTAGTCCATCTGAAGTGCAGTAGCACCAACCGTCTTGGTGACCGTAGCCGTGCGCATCGTCGTCGTATGCACGCCGGTTGAATGTTGTGCTGCAGGACGTGGCGCTGCGGCAACCGTGTTGACCTTCTTGCTGCGTGGAGCAGCGGTCGTGGTTTTGCCACGGCCCGAAAGCTTCAAACGGTGCACTTTGCCGATCACTGCATTACGGCTCACGCCGCCAAGCTGTGCTGCGATCTGGCTTGCGCTCAAGCCTTCGCTCCACAGTTTCTTCAGTAGTTCGACGCGTTCGTCTGTCCAGTTCATCGCCCTGGGCTCCAATCATTTTCGTTATCCGGAATCCGCCAGTGTTCTCGGATTGCTCCAAGCGCAAACACCATATCTATCCGGGTGACTAGGTCCGCCGCACGAAATGTAGCTTTAATCTCTAAAAAGAAACTACAATATCCAACGACTCCATGACAAGGGATAGCCCTGTCAGGCAGATTCCATTTTTATGGTTTTCCCCAACTTGGGTGCCAAAGACGGTTTTTCTTTGATCCAGCGCCGAAATTTTGCACGCAATTGGTTCTGAACTGAAAACCCGGATTGTTTCAGGATGGAACATCGCGAACTTGCGAAGCGGATATGCCGTCTGGCAGCCTCAGCCGAGGAGAGGCCTTTCTCTATAGAGTGTGGATGCTCGCGTAAAGTCACCTTCGACCGGCGAATGTTACAAGAACGAGAAAATGCATGAACTCATGCCGAAAGATGGCCTGCAAACCTTGCTTGCTTTGATTGACATTTTTTTTGTGAACGCCAATATACGCGCGAGATAAATATGCCGCCCTGAGGGCGGTTTTTTATTTCTGCCGGAAGCTCAGGCGAGGAGCATGAGCTATCTGGGCCATTCCCTCATGTCTCATTATATTTTCGCGGCAGCTGGGATGGAATATTGGGCGCTTTTCGAAAGGTGGGAACCGTTTCGAGTGCCTGAGGACTGTTTATGGGAAACACAGCTTTGCCGGTGCGACCGTGCAAGCTGCAAAAAAGGCTTTGGAGGCCTGACGCTATGACCGACGCTACGACCGTGCAACCGCTTTACGACACCTATAATCGTGCGGCGCTGCGCTTCGAGCGAGGTGAGGGCATCTGGCTGATTACCGAAAGCGGCGAACGTTACCTCGACTTTGCTGCCGGCATTGCTGTGAACTCGCTTGGCCATTCGCATCCACATCTGGTGGAAACGCTGAAGACCCAGGCGGAAAAGCTGTGGCATCTGTCGAATGTCTACGAAATTCCGGCGCAGGAGAAGCTAGGACGGCGTCTTGTCGAGAGCACTTTCGCCGACAAGGTCTTCTTCACCAACTCCGGCGCTGAAGCCCTTGAATGCGCGATCAAGACCGCGCGCCGCTATCAATATGTAAGCGGTCACCCGGAACGCTACCGCATTGTGACCTTTGAAGGCGCCTTCCATGGCCGCACACTGGCCACGATTGCCGCTGGCGGTCAGGCCAAATATCTCGAAGGCTTTGGCCCGAAGGTCGACGGTTTTGATCAGGTTCCGTTCGGTGATGAAGCGGCATTGCGTGCCGCTATCACCGATGAGACTGCAGGGATCCTGCTTGAACCCGTGCAGGGCGAAGGCGGTTTGCGCGGTTTCCCTGAAGAATTCATGCGCATGCTGCGCCAGATCTGTGATGAAAAGGGTCTTCTGCTGATCCTCGACGAAGTGCAGACCGGCGTTGGCCGCACGGGCAAGCTGTTTGCGCATGAGTGGGCTGGTATCAAGCCGGACATCATGGCTGTGGCCAAGGGCATCGGCGGCGGTTTCCCGATGGGTGCTTGTCTCGCGACCGCAGAAGCGGCCAAGGGCATGACGGCTGGTGTTCACGGCACGACCTATGGCGGCAACCCGCTTGCCATGGCCGTCGGCAATGCCGTGCTCGATGTTGTTCTGGCTGACGGTTTCCTCGAAAATGTTCAGGCAACCGCTCTGGTCATGAAACAGGGGCTTGCTTCCATCGTTGACCGCTACCCAAGTGTTGTTTCCGAAATCCGTGGTCGCGGCCTGCTGATCGGTATCAAATGTGTGTTGCCGAATACCAGTCTCATTCAAGCCCTTCGTGACGAGCATTTCCTGAGCGTCGGCGCTGGCGACAATGTCGTTCGTCTGTTGCCACCGCTGGTTACGACGCCGGAAGAAGCACGTGAAGCGCTGAAGCGCATTGAAACGGCGGTCGAACGGCTCGCAACTGCAAATCCGATCAGCAAGACGGCGTGATATCATGGCTAACGATAACGGGATCAAACACTTTATCGACCTCTCTGCTGTTCCGGCATCGGAACTTCGCGCTATCATGGAAGACGCCAAGGCGCGCAAGGCGCGCCTGAAGGCGGGAGAAATCGAACGACCGTTCGCCGGCAAGGTGCTTGCGATGATCTTCGAAAAGCCTTCCACGCGCACGCGTGTGTCGTTCGATGTCGGTATGCGCCAGCTTGGCGGCGAGACGATCATGCTGACCGGTTCGGAAATGCAGCTCGGGCGCAGTGAAACCATCGCCGATACGGCGAAAGTTCTGTCACGCTATGTTGATGCGATCATGATCCGCACCACATCGCATGAACGCATGCTGGAACTTGCCGAATATGCAACTGTTCCGGTTATCAATGCACTGACGGACGATACACACCCTTGTCAAATCATGGCTGACGTTCTTACATATGAGGAACATCGCGGCCCGATCAAAGGCAAGACTTTTGCCTGGATGGGGGACGGTAACAACGTCCTCCACTCGCTGGTTGAAGCTGCGGCGCGTTTTGATTTCAACGTCAATATCGCAACGCCGGAAGGCAGTGAACCCAAGTCGCAATATGTCGATTGGGCGAAAGCGAATGGCGCGAGCATCATGTCTACCATCGATCCGGAAAGAGCGGCGAACGGCGCAGATTGCATCGTGACCGATACGTGGGTTTCGATGGGGCAGGAAGATCATGCCCGCGGCCACAACGTTTTCATGCCCTATCAGGTCAATGCGCGACTGATGGCAAAAGCTGATCCGAAGGCGCTTTTCATGCACTGCCTGCCTGCACATCGCGGCGAGGAAGTGACGGATGAAGTGATCGATGGACCACAATCGGTCGTATTCGATGAAGCGGAAAACAGGCTCCATGCCCAGAAAGCCATTCTGGCCTGGTGTCTGCAAAGCCGCGATCTGGGAGCATAATTTGGCTGACAAGACCAGCAATGAGCATACCGAAGTCGAGAACATCCAGGTCAATCTGGGCGATTTCGACTTCGCAGGCGATGACGCCGTTGTGCCCTTTCAGGTGGAAGGACTCGACGTGCGTGGTCGCGCGGTTCAGCTTGGCGCGAGTATCGACGGCATTCTGAAACGCCATAACTATCCGGAAGAAGTGGCCCGCCTGCTGGCGGAAGCGACGGTGCTGACCGTATTGCTTGGCACGTCGCTCAAATTTGAAGGCAAGTTCATCTTCCAGACGCAGTCCGACGGTCCCGTCGACATGCTGGTGGTCGACTTCCGCACGCCGCGTTCGGTGCGCGCCTATGCACGTTTCGACGAGGAACGGTTAAAGGAGGCGGTTGCCGCCCACAAGACGAAGCCCGAGGAACTGCTTGGACGGGGCACACTCGCCTTCACGGTGGATCAGGGCGCTTATACTCAGCGCTATCAGGGCATTGTTGCGCTTGATGGTTCGACGCTGGAAGAAATCGCCACGACCTATTTCCGTCAGTCGGAACAGATTCCGACTGATCTGAAACTGAGCGTTGCCAAGCTTGTCGAACGCGGTGCTGATGGTAAGCCAGTGGAACAGTGGCGTGCTGGCGGGCTGATCATTCAGTTCCTGCCGGAATCCGAACTGCGTGCACGCATCCCCGACCTGCCAGGCGGTGATGAGGATGAAGCCGAAGTCGCCTTTCATCCCGAAGACGACGCATGGGACGAAGCCCGTTCGCTGGTTGGAACGATCGAAAGTTCTGAACTGACGGACCCGCAGGTCGGCTCCGAGCGGCTGCTTTATCGTCTGTTCCATGAACGCGGCGTGCGCGTCTTCGACTCTGTGCCTGTGCTGGACGAGTGTTCGTGCTCGCGGGACAAAATTTCCGGTGTGCTGTCAGGTTTTACAGCCGAGGAAATTGCAGAGAGTGCGGACAACGGCAAGATTTCCGTGACCTGTGAGTTCTGCTCGAAACGCTATGAGTTCGATCCGGCGGAATTCGCGCCAAAGTCCTAGGCTTTATTACAGCTGAGAAAATGGCTTGTTACCACTGGTGGCGAGCCATTTTTTATGACCAACCTAATTTAAAGTTCGCCTTTGTTCCGGAATATCCAGCGAGAAAGCGGGTATATCGACTTCGAACAAACTGCCGCCGTTGCCCTGCATCTGATAGCGCCCGACCATGACGCCCGATGTAGTGGTCAACGGGCAGCCCGATGAGTATTGAAAAGAGTCGCCTGGTTCGAGTGTTGGTTGTTCGCCGACCACGCCCGGCCCGCGCACTTCCTCGACATACCCGTTCGCATCGGTAATCTGCCAGTAACGCGAACGAAGCTGTACGGTTTCCGTGGAGTTGTTGGCAATCGTTATACGATAGCCCCAGACATAACGGTTTTCTTCGGGCTCGGACTGGTCTTCCAAATAGAAAGGTTCGACCGAAACTTCGATCCCCCGCGTTACCGCTCTGTACATGCGCACCCGCCCTACATTCACATCGGCCTTGGCACCTTGAGATCAGATAAAACCGGATCGCAATGATGCTTTGCATTGAACGGTTTGCCGATTCTGTTCATGGGCACCGTTGTTCGCCCCACCTATCGCTAAAGTTGCGGGGGAGGTCAACAATTCGGCACGTCAAATGAACGGCATTTGCCGAAATGTTCCGGCAAATGCTCAGTTTTAGCCTTTGTTTGCAGCCTAAATGCCACAATATAGCTATGTGTTTGCTTAGCGCGCGGCCTTCAGCGCTTCTTCTACATCCTCGACGAGATCATCCGTATCTTCGAGGCCAACCGAGATACGCAGGAGGCCGTCCGAGATAGCGAGTTCAGCTTTCGCCTCGTCGCTGAGGTTCTTGTGCGTCGTGGTTGCCGGGTGAGTAATCAGGCTTTTTGCGTCACCCAGATTGTTGGAGATGCTGAAAACCTGCAACGCGTTCTGGAACTTGAAGGCTGCTTCCTTGCCGCCGTCAAGTTCCAAAGCAATGAGGGTCGAGCCGCCGGTCATCTGCTTGGCGATGATGTCGGCCTGCGGATGGTCTGCCCGTCCCGGATAGATCACGCGCTTCACGCCCGGTTTGTTTGCGAGGAAGTCGGCAACCGCAGTCGCCGATAGCGTCTGCTGGCGCACGCGCACGGCCAGTGTTTCAAGACCCTTCAGCATGATCCACGCGTTGAATGGGCTGAGCCCCGGACCGGTGTGACGGAAATAATCCTGCAGGGTGTTTTCAATCCATTCGCGGTCGGAGAGGACTACACCACCAAGGCAGCGTCCCTGACCGTCGATATGCTTGGTCGCAGAGTAAACGACGATATGCGCGCCCAGCTCCAGAGGCTTCTGGAAAAGTGGTGTGGCAAAAACGTTGTCGACGATCAGTTTGGCGCCCGCTTCATTGGCGACCTGTGCAACGGCAGCAATGTCGATGATTTCGAGCGTCGGATTGGACGGGCTTTCAAGGAACATGACCTTGGTGTTCGGGCGAACAGCCGCTTTCCAGTTTTCAATATCGGAGCCGTCGATAATCGAGATTTCGACGCCATATTTCGGCAAGATAGTCTCTACGATGTAGCGACAGGAGCCGAAAACGGCGCGGGCAGAAATCACGTGATCGCCCGCCTGCACCTGACACAGGATCGCAGCTGCGACCGCCGCCATGCCGGATGCGGTTGCACGGGCTTCTTCGGCGCCTTCCAGCGCGCACATGCGTTTTTCGAACATGTCGGTGGTCGGGTTGGCATAACGCGAATAGATGAAACCCGGATCCTCGCCCTTGAAGCGCGCTTCGGCGGCTTCGGCATTCGGATAGAGGAAGCCCTGTGTCAGGAACATTGCTTCTGACATTTCGGCAAATCCGGAACGCAACGATCCGGCATGCACGAGCTCAGTTGCAGGGCGAAACTTGCGGGTATTCTCAGTCGTCATTTTTCCAACCTGTCGAAAGCTGGTCGGCCGGGGCAGGATAGTCGAGCCTCGGCGGCCAATAAAAAACCGGCCTTGCGAACACGCAAAAGGCCGGTAACGAACCGCGGCCTTTTTTAGCGAATTCTTTAACGTGGCTGCAAGCCGGCCGGCCAAATCACCACGGAACACATTTTCATTATGCCTGTTGAGTAGAGCCGTCAATGCCGAAACCGCCCTTTTTCGGGAAAAGCGCATCCCGCATGCCGTGATAATGCTTGGATTCCTGCGGAAAACCCGGTTTCTAGCTGCTGGAAGGGTTGGCATTGACGCCGCGAGCAGTCAATGGTCTTTGTCAAGCAATGCTTACAGCATGTCTCCCGAAAGTGGGAACCGGTTTCGGGATAAAGACATGCGTGAAAACAAGAGATTAAAGCATGTCGCTTGAACACGATAAAGCACGACGTGCTTTAGGCTACGGAGTATCGGGTTAATGATGCAGAAAGATGCTGGAATTCTGGCGGATGCGGATATTTCCGCGCTGTTTGAAAGCGGTTTGCTGGCGTCTCCACGCCCTCTTGATCCCGATCAGATACAGCCTGCAAGCCTCGATCTGAGGCTTGGCGCAAAGGCCTATCGTGTCCGCGCCTCCTTCATGCCGGGGCCAGGCACACCGGTCCTGGAAAAGCTGGAACGACTGAAACTGCACGAGATCGACCTGACCGCAGGGGCAGTTCTTGAGACCGGCTGCGTTTATATCGTTCCGCTCCTCGAAGGGCTGGCGCTGTCGGCGGACCTGTCGGCATCGGCAAACCCGAAAAGTTCAACGGGACGCCTCGATATCTTCACCCGCGTTATCGCGGACGGAGCGCAGGAATTCGACAAGGTGCCTGCGGGATATAATGGCCCGCTTTATCTGGAAGTCAGCCCACGCACATTCCCGATCGTCGTGCGCACGGGATCGCGCCTGTCGCAGATACGCTTCCGCAAGGGGCGGGCCCAGCTCGACGAAGCTGAACTCGCCGCACTGCATCATGCCGAAACACTGGTTGCTGCGGAAATGCCGAATATCTCCGGCGGCGGCATCGCCCTTTCGGTCGATCTTTCGGGCGGTCCTGACCGGCTGATCGGCTATCGCGGCAAGCACCATACGGCTGTGGTCGATGTGGACAAGCGCGCAGCGCACGACGTTCTCGACTTTTGGGAACCGATCTATGATCGCGGCGCGCGCGAACTCGTGTTGGATCCGGATGAATTCTATATTCTCGTCTCACGCGAGGCCGTGCATGTTCCCCCGCTTTATGCAGCGGAAATGACGCCGTTTGATCCGCTGGTTGGCGAATTCCGAGTTCACTATGCAGGCTTCTTCGATCCGGGTTTCGGGCACAGCGCTGCGGGTGGAACCGGCAGCCGCGCCGTTCTGGAAGTTCGCAGCCATGAGGTTCCGTTCATTCTGGAGCACGGGCAGATCGTCGGGCGTCTGGTTTACGAACACATGCTGCACCGCCCATCTGCGCTTTACGGTGTCGACCTCGGCTCCAACTATCAGGCGCAGCAGTTGAAGCTTTCCAAGCATTTTCGTTGACTGTATTAGCCTCCTCCGAGCAGATATAGTTCTGGGTGGAGGAGACCGACCTAAGTGACAACTGGAATCGAACGGGATCAGGACGGGAAGCTTCAAGCGACAACGGATGCCCCGCAGCGCAGGCTATCGGTCGGCATTGTTGCGCTACCGGGCTTTACGCTGAGTGCGCTCAGCCTTTTCCTCGATCCTTTTCGCCTTGCTGCCGATGATCGCGACAAGAGCCGTCAGATACGCTGCGCATGGAAAATCTGCACGCTATCAGGAGACCCCGTAACCTCCAGCTCCGGCATGGTGATCGAGCCGACGGCCCCCATGGGAGAACTCGACGATTGTGATTATGTTGCCGTTGTCGGCGGGCTGCTTGCACAGTATCGGCCGAGGCAGCAGGCACTGATCGATATCATCAAGCGTGCGGACCGGCGCGGCAAGACCGTAGTCGGTCTTTGTACTGCCGCCTTTCTGCTGGCGGAGGCCGATCTTCTGCCGGACCGCAATTGCTGCGTCAGCTGGTTCCATCGTGACGATTTTCTGGAGCTTTTCGACGGTTATACAGCCGATACGACCAGCCTGTTTCACCGCAGCGGAAGACATTTCACCTGTGCTGGCGGGCTTGGTACGGCGTCGCTGGCGCTTTCAATCATACAGAACGAGATTTCCGAGGAATTGGCGCGCAAGAGCGCATCCATCCTCATGATCCCTTATGAGCTTGTACGTTCCGAACAACCCGCTCTGAGTTTCAACGGTGTACGCTCGCCGATGATCCGCAAGGCGATCCGTATTTTTGAGGAAACGCTGGAAGACCCGGTGCCGATGATCGATGTCGCGCGACGATTGGGAATTTCTGTCCGCCAGATGGAGCGTGGTTTCAAACTTGCCCTTGAGCGAACGGCATTCGAGGTTCGCGAAGAACTTCGGGTTAAAAAGGCCAAGGAACTTTTATCCGAAACAGGTCTGTCCCTGCTGGAAGTGGCCGTTGCAAGCGGTTTCACCGATACGCGCAGCATGAACCGTTCATTTTCGCGGCAAAAACAGAAAGCTCCGCGAGATTACCGCAAACAGCGATAAACGAGTGTGGAACTTGCGAAGGCTGCACGGACAGCCTATTTCTTGCGCGATGAATCTGTCGCTTTGACCAATAACCACTCAGGAGATTTGCATGTCGGATGGTGTGAACCGTTTTCTTGGCGATACCCCCGCCCGTGTCCTGATCAAGCTGGTGCTGATCTCGCTGGTCGTCGGCGTGGTCATGAGCGCGTTTCACTGGACGCCTTATGATATTTTCTATGGCATTCGCGATTTCTTCCTGCGCCTGTGGAATATGGGCTTTTCGGCAATCTCAGGTTTTGTCGATTATCTGATCCTTGGGGCGGCTGTCGTCATTCCTGCCTTTATTTTGCTCCGTATCCTCAGCTACCGGAAATGAACTCAATTCGGTAATTGGATAGCTCAGACAGGCAATGCAGCAAAAACAAGGATTAACACTTAACCGGCGCGGCTTTCTGGTCCTCGCCGGTGGGGCGCTGGCGGTGTCGGTCGTGCCATTGAACATGGCGCTGGCTGCCGGAGACAATGATCCCACCCCGATTTTCAACGCTATTCGCAAGGCAAATGGTCTGCCTTTGATGGCGACCGATTCCAAGCTCGAGCAAGCCGCGCTTTATCAAGCAAGGCGTATGGCGAGTTACGGAAAGATCGGCCACAGCGTCGGTTGGGGCAATGGCTTCGTCGCGCGACTGCGCCAGGCGGGTATCCGCGGACCAGCCGCCGAAAACGTGGCCTCGGGACAGCGTGATACCCAAGCCGTCTTCGACGCATGGATGAAATCGCCGGGCCATCGCAAGAACATGCTCGATCCGACATTCGAGCATTATGGCCTTGCCTGGGCTACGCCTGAAAACAAACCCACTTACATATATTGGGCCATGATGTTGGGTCTTTAACATTGCTGTTTCTCCTGACAGTTCGCTGTCAGGAACTGCGACAATGCGGTGGCCGAATTATCTGTAGTTTCGATTGATTCCAGAGTAGATGATCTTCATCAGAGGGAATGCATTCGGGACAAGCATTATGGATCAGTCGCTGCAACGTGTTGGTGGCGTAACAAGGCCGTTCGACGTAACGCACCGGATGGTGATGCTGATCGCCATTCCCATGACGCTTGCTGCAATCACGACGCCGCTTCTCGGACTTGTGGACATGGGCGTTGTCGGCCAGATGGGACAGGCCGAGCTGATCGGCGGTCTGGCGATCGGCGCGCTGGTATTTGACTTCCTGCTATCGATGTTCAACTTCCTCCGCTCCGGCACGACTGGACTTGTGGCGCAGGCCGTGGGTGCGGAAGATGCAGTGGAAGAACAGGCGATCTTCTGGCGCGCAATCATTATCGCGGTGGTAGCCGGCAGTCTGATGATCCTGTGCCTGCCGATCATCATCGCTGTCTCGTCCACTTTCATGCATCCAACTTCCGCCACGCAGGAAGCCATGGCGACCTATGTGTCGATCCGCATGTTGTCGGCACCGGTTGCGCTGATCAATTATTCGATCCTCGGGCTGGTTCTTGGCCGCGGACAGGGCCTTGTCGGTCTCGGTCTTCAAGTGCTGCTCAATGGCATCAATATAGTGCTCTGCATCATCCTCGGTCTTGAAATGGGCTGGGGCGTCACGGGGGTTGCCTGGGCGACAGTGACTGGTGAAACGGTTGCCGCTCTCGTCGGCATGTTCATCGTGCTGAGGCATTTCCGCAAGGATGCATCCCTGCGTCCGAACCGGGCACGCATCTTTCAGAAGCAAGGAATTTTGCGCATGTTCGCGGTCAATCGCGACATCATGATCCGTTCGTTCCTGCTTCTGACTGCCTTCGCGTTTTTTACGCGGGCGGGATCCGACCTTGGGACGGTCACGCTTGCGGCCAATGCCGTCTTGTTGAACTTCTTTCTCGTTGCCGGTTTCTTTCTGGACGGCATGGCGGCGGCTGCCGAACAGATTGTCGGCCGGTCGATCGGAGCGCGTTACAGCCCGGCCTTTGTGCGGGGTGCCAAGCTCACTTTCGTGTGGGGGCTGGTCATGGCGAGCATCATCGCCTTTTTCCTGCTGGTGTTCGGCGATGCCATCATTGGGCTTCTGTCCAAGGCGGAAGACGTTCATGCCGAGGCTTTGAAATATCTGCCATGGGCGGCGCTGACAGGCATTACGGGGCTGCTGGCCTTCCATATGGACGGGGTCTATATCGGCGCCACATGGTCGCGCGACATGCGCAACATGATGTTTCTGTCGCTCGCACTCTTTATGGTTGTTCTTTATGCGGCAAAGCCCGTGATGGGCAATCACGGGCTTTGGCTGGCTCTCAATCTGTTTCTGTCTATCCGCGGCGTTACGCTTCTGGCGATTCTTCCGCGACGCTATCGTACAGAATTCATCGCTTGATCATGCAGACAGTTCGCGCCGGGCCCAGTCTTTGGTGTCCCGGTCGCGCAGTGCGGCGATGTTGGTAACGCCCTCACGTTTTACAGCGGCGGACAGGCCGCGCACGATTTCAGCAGGCAGGTTCGGGCCGCGATAGATCAGGCCCGTATAAAGCTGGACGAGATCGGCGCCTGCCTTGATCTTCGTCAGCGCTGTCTCGGCGCTATCCACGCCGCCGACACCGATCAGCGGCATGTCAGGACCGACGCGCTCGCGCATCCGGGCAAGGACGATGGTGGAACGGTCGAAAAGTGGGGCACCGGAAAGCCCACCTGTTTCATCACGATTTTCTGCGCTTTTCAGTCCGGCGCGTGAAAGTGTCGTATTGGATATGATGATGCCGTCCAGCTTCTGTTCGGTTGCCTCGGCGGCTATATCGTCCAGTTCTTCATTGGTCAGATCGGGCGCGATCTTGAGGAAAACCGGACGCTTCAGCGTGCACATCTTGCCTTCTTCGTTTCGGGCTTCCAGTACCCGGCTCAACAATTCACGCAGGCTGTCGCGAGCCTGAAGATTGCGCAGACCCGGAGTGTTGGGCGAAGAGATGTTGACCGTGAAATAACGTGCCAGCTGATAGAAGCGGCGAATACCGGCAACATAATCGGCGATGCGGTCTTCGGCATCCTTGTTGGCGCCGATATTGACGCCCACGATACCGCTCTTGCCTGCACGTTGCGACAGGCGCTTAAACGCCGCATCATGGCCTTCATTGTTGAAGCCAAGACGATTGATAACCGCTCTATCTTCAACGAGGCGGAAAATGCGCGGGCGTGGATTGCCGCTTTGGGGGCGCGGTGTGATGGTGCCGATTTCGGTGAAGCCGAAGCCCAGTTTCAGCAATGCATCCGGGACTTCGGCGTTCTTGTCATAACCCGCCGCCATGCCGAGCGGATTTGGAAACTGCAGGCCGGCAACCTTGACGGAAAGAGCCGGATCGTTTGGCGCGCCGCAGGTGACAAGACCTGTCTTCAGGCCAGCGATGGAAAGGCCGTGTGCCTGTTCCGCATCAAAGGCAAAGAGGGCACGTCGCCCGAGAGTTTCAAAAAGCCCGCTCATTAATCTTCCAGCTCCGGAAAAATGTGAAGACCATCATCGCCCAGTGGCAAGGGTTCAACCTTCAAAACAGCTGCAAGCGGCAGCTCGCCGTAAAGATGAGGAAACAGGGCTCCGCCGCGTGAAACTTCAAATTTCAATGCTGCTCCAAGCGCGGAAGCGTTCACACTGATCAGAAGCAAATCCTGTTGGCCCGCAAAATGCTTGGCTGCCGTTTCCCGCACCTGTGTTGCAGTAGAGAAATGGATATAGCCGTCGGCAATATCAACCGGAGCCCCGGTAAAACTACCAGCCTGTTCTGCTTGTGCCCAAAGGTCGCGCGGAGCGATCTTATAGATGATCTCATTGGTCATAGCTGCTCTCTAGACCGAAATTCTTCGGAAATCAAAGTCCCGCATGTTCGATTTTCGTCGTAAACGTCCCATATGATGGGGACATCTCAAAGAGAAGCTGAAGGGAATTGCATTATGTTGAACAGAAAGACACTGATGGTTCGTAATCTGGCTGCTGTTGCTCTTCTCGGTTCAGCGCTTGCTCCAAGTGTTGCATTTGCGCAGGAAAACGGGCGTTATCGGCTGGAAGGCACGGAAACCGGTTATGTCCGCCTGGATACACGAACCGGGGCGCTCTCGACCTGCACGGAGCAGCAGGGACAACTCGTCTGCAAGATGGCGACCGAAGATCGCGAAGCTTATGAGAACGACATTGCCGACTTGCAGGATCGTCTAGAGAAGCTTGAAGACAAGGTGTCCGCTCTTGAGGGGAAGGGCGGAAGTGCCGCTTCTGGCCTGCCGACCGAGCAGGAATTCGAGCAGTCCATGAGCTATATGGAACGCTTCATGCGTCGCTTCATGGATATTGCGAAAAGTTTCGACAGCGAGCCGGAAAGCCCGAACAAAGAAACTGCGCCGGGCGGTCGGACCTGACGATAAAGAAAAAAGGCGCCATGCGGCGCCTTTTCATTAGAGCATTTCCAACAAAAGTACGAAGCGGTTTTGCGTAGGATAATGCGTAAAAACAAACAGATAGAGCGGAAGCGCGAACGAATGTGAATGCTTTCCGCTCTATTGAGCGAAACGCTTTGTCGCTTCGATCAGTTCATGGGTGATGCCGGGCTCTGTGACGGCGTGCCCTGCATCCTCGACGGTTCTGAGATCGGCTTCGGGCCACATCTTCTTCAACTGCCAGGCATTGATAAACGGCGTGCAGACATCATAGCGGCCATGCACGATCACACCAGGAATATGCCGGATGCGATCGACATTGCGCAGAAGCTGGTCATCGGAATCGAGGAAGCCGCGATTCTGGAAATAGTGGCATTCGATACGCGCAAAGGCGATCGCGTACTGATCTTCGCCAAAGGCGTCGACGCGGGCCGGGTCGGGCAGAAGCGAAATGACCGAGCCTTCCCAGCGCGCCCAACGTCGCGCTGCTTCAAGCTGCACCTGCGGGTCACGATCAGTCAGGCGCTTGTAATAAGCGGCGATCATATCGCTGCGCTCGGCTTCCGGGATATGCTCCTGATAAGCCTCGAAATGGTCCGGAAATAGAATGCTTGCGCCGTTGGAATACATCCAGTCGACTTCAAAACGACGGATCATGAAGATGCCGCGCAGAACAAGCTCGGCCACGCGATCCGGATGGGATTGCGCATAGGCAAGGCCAAGGGTCGATCCCCAGGAGCCGCCGAAGACCTGCCACTTCTCGATGCCGAGATGCGCGCGAATATGTTCCATATCCGCCACAAGGTCCCATGTCGTGTTTTCACGCAGTTCCGCATGCGGGGTCGAACGACCGCATCCGCGCTGGTCGAACAGGATGATGCGATAGCGCTCCGGGTCGTGCAGACGGCGCATGGTCGGTGTGATGCCGCCGCCGGGGCCGCCATGGATCATGATGACCGGCTTGCCGTCCGGGTTGCCGCATTGCTCGACATGGATTCGATGCAGCGGAGAAACCTGAAGCATCTCTTCCTTGAACGGTTGGATTTCTGGATAAAGCGTATTGCGCGTCATGAAATGCCTTTTTGGTTCCCTTCCATTAGGCTGGTCGGGCCGCTCTTATGTTATTTTCGACACCAGCCTAACATACAATGCGGCCAGATGGCGGCAATGCGTATTGTGAAAACGGGTTAGCAACGTGAATTTTGGTTGCCCAAGCCAAAAAACGGCATAAAACGGAGTGGTTGGCTGATTGGCCTGCACCGCGAGGGGAGGAGACCTGAAACAATGGCGCGCGAGGCACATGCATTTCATCATTGCTGACGATCACCCGCTTTTCCGGGGCGCACTCAGGCAGGTCCTTTCGGGAAAGTCGCAGAGTGTTGAAATCATCGAAGTCGGCGATTTTGACGCCGTCAAGAAACTGGTCGGCGAACGAGAAGATATCGATCTTCTACTGTTGGATTTGACGATGCCGGGAGGAACCGGGCTTTCCGGTCTGGTGACGTTGAAGGCCTTGCAACCGGCGCTTCCGGTTATCATCGTCTCGGCGACTGACGATGCCGCCACAATCCGTCATGCTGTCGAGCTCGGCGCTTCCGGTTTCATCTCGAAATCCGCCAGCATGGAGACCATTGGCGAGGCCGTGCGTGCCGTTCTGGCTGGCGATATTTGGACACCTGCCGATATTGAGCTGGATCATCCGCACGACCCTGAAATTGAGGCTCTCATTGCGCGACTGCGTACATTGACGCCGCAGCAGACGCGTGTGTTGACCATGCTTGCCGAGGGTCTGCTGAACAAGCAGATTGCCTATGAGCTTGGCGTGTCGGAAGCCACGGTCAAGGCGCATGTTTCGGCGGTGCTGCAGAAACTTGGGGTCGACAGCCGCACGCAGGCGGTCATTCTTCTGTCACGCATCGGCAATGATGCCCTGAGCACGGATTGAATGACGGTCAACTACTGAGCGGCGTTCTGCGCTGACCTATTATCCTGCCTCGCATGATAAAAATGCGATAGAAGGGAACGCAATGCGGCGGGCCGAAGTGGCTTGTGCAAAACTGTGACGTTCTCGTCTTCAGCGCGCTGGCGGACTTCCTTGGAACGATCGGCTGTCAGCAGGACGGCGGGTATTTCCACCTGAAACGTCTCGCGTGCAAAGCCGATCATATCGAGGCCGTTTTCGTGTAGAAGATGATAATCTGCGACGATCACATCGGGCGGTGTGGAGTGGTCGGCACAATAGTTCTTCAACGCTGCTCCACTGCGCAACGTCGTTACATGGCATCCCCACCCGCGAAGCAGCGTTTCCATTCCGGACAGGATGCTGGCGTCATTATCGATGCAGAGAACATCGAGCCCGGTCAGTTCCAGCGCTTTCTGCAGGCCGCGGCGGCTCTTCACGTCATCGGCGGGCACTTTTTCCTGTGAAACAGGAATGCGCAGGGTGAACATGGTTCCCTTATCGGGCGTCGAAGTCAGGGACAGCGGCAGCAGCCTTGCGATGCGGTCGACAATGGAAAGGCCGAGGCCAAGCCCTTCCGCTTCCCGCATCCCCTCATCCAGTCGCGTGAACTCCCGGAAGACAAGTTTCAGCTTTTGCGATGGAATGCCGATGCCGGTATCGAACACCTGCAACTCCACAAAGGAACCACGACGCCGAACGCCGAGCAGAATACCACCCTTGCGGCTATATTTGATCGAGTTGGAAACAAGGTTCTGGATCAGGCGGCGAAGCATATTGCGGTCCGTTTTGACAACGATGCTCGACGGCACAACGCGCAACTTCAGCCCTTTGGCGGCTGCAAGAGGCGTAAAATCGGTAGCAATCTGGCTCATCAGCTTGTCGAGGTGAAACACCGAGAGGTCAGGCTTGAGTGACCCGGTGTCCAGTCGGGAAATATCCAGCACCATACCCAGAATGGCTTCCACGGCCTCCAGCGAGGAATCGATATTACGTGCGAATTCGCTCGTTTCGGAGCGTCCGAGTTTTTCGGCAAGCGCCGTACTATACAATCGCGCTGCGTTGAGAGGTTGCAGAATGTCATGACCGGCTGCTGCCAGAAAGCGTGTCTTTCCCTGATTGGCCTCTTCTGCTGCCGTCTGGGCCTTGGCGAGCTGCTGGTTGACGCGGGTCAGTTCTGCCGTGCGATCCGCCACGCGCTGCTCCAGCATTTCCGCTGCCTTCTGGCGCGTGACGTCGGCTTCGACTGCTGCCGTGATATCGGTATATGTCGCGACAATTCCGCCATCCGGCATCGGGTTGGATTGAATTTCCAGCACCTTGCCCGTCGATTTCATGTCGATGCGCCATGGCTGGCGCACAGCTGCGAGCGAGCGGATGACCCCGTTCTGCGCGTTGAACGATATATCGCCGCGGCTGTGCAGCTGTTCCACGATTTCCGAAACGGGTATCCCGACCTGCATCACTTCATCTGGGAGATCGAAAAGCTTGCGGAACTGCCGGTTCCAGAAAGTCAGCCTCAGATCCTTGTCTAAAACGGTAATTCCCTGTTCCATCTGATCGAGGGCCGTTTGCAGCAGATTGCGGTTTTGCTGCAAGGCGGTCGAAGCATCGTCAAGGAGCTGTCGCGCGTCACGTCCTGATGCATCGCTCTTCTGCAAAAGCAGTGACAGTACAAGGCGCGCCGATGCCGAGCCGACGGCTGTGCCGAGCAGCTGCTCCGCATGACGGATGAGCGGTGTGTCGACAGTCATGCCCGGATCAAGCCGCCTCTGTTCCCTTCCTTCAAAGCGCAGAAAGGCGCGCTCGACACGTTCCGCACCGAGATAGCGCGCCATGGTGGCTTTCAGTTCGGCAACAGTGACGGTTGTGCGGAAGCGCTTGAGCGTCGGCGTGCCGATGAAATAACGCGGCAGGAAGATGCTTGCCTGAATGCGTTCGAGCGGTGTCGAGGTTCGTGAAAGGGAACCAAGGATGTAGAAGAGCGTATTGGCTGCAAGGCTCCACATCACGCCATTGGTCAGCGGGAGAGCGTTGGTTCCGAAAAGCGCTTCGGGACGTAGCGCCGTAAAGCCAAGGAAGCCGTCGCGCAGAATGGCAGCATTTTCCGGCGCCATCGTTGGCAGCAGCAATGTGTAGGCCCAGACTAGAAATCCCGCTGACAGACCCAGCATGGCACCGCGCCCATTCGCATTGCGCCAGAACAATCCGCCGATGAAAGCCGGAACAAACTGGGCAATTGCAGCAAAGGAAACGAAGCCGATCGAAGCAAGATGGATGTTGTTGGAGGTAAACCGATAATAGGCGAATGCGAATGCCAGAATGCCGATAATGGTGAGGCGACGTGTGTTCAGAATGACTTTGGTCAGGTCTCGCTGTTCGGCGGCATGTTGCTTCGCGAGACGCCGGATGAAGAGCGGCAACACCAGATGGTTTGAGATCATGATCGAAAGCGCAACGCAGGCGACGATGACCATCGCCGTTGCCGCTGACAATCCGCCGAGAAAAGCCACCAGTGCGAGCCAATGAGCGCCTGCCGCCAGCGGCAAAGCCAGAACGTACAAATCTCCGCTGACATTGCCTCCGAGCGTCATCACGCCAATCAGCGCGATGGGAAAGACGAAGATATTGATGAGGACCAGATAAAGCGGGAAGAGCCAGGAGGCTGTTCGCAGTTCCTTTTCACTCCGGCTTTCCACCACGGTCACATGGAATTGTCGCGGCAGCATGATGATGGCGGCGGCACTAAGTGCGCTTTGTACGATCCATGTGCCGATGGATGTCTGATAGTGGAACGCTTCCAGCGCTTCTGGTGATTGGGATATCTGATTGATCAGTTGCGATGGGGCGCCGAACAGAAAGAAGGTGCAGGCAAAGCCAACGGTCAGGAAGGCGCAAAGCTTGATGACGGATTCCAGAGCCACAGCCAAAATAAGGCCGTTCTGATGTTCCGTGGCGTCGGTATGGCGGGTGCCGAAGAGGATCGCAAAGACAGCGAGCACAGCGGCAACGGGGAGGGAGATGTCACCGAATATGAATACCGACGGATCGACGGCTGATCCGTAATGCTCCATGACAAGACCGACACTGCCAGAAACGGCTTTGAGCTGCAGCGCGATATAGGGGATCGAGCCGACGGCTGCGATGCAGGTCGCAAGAGAGGCTACACCGAAGCTCTTGCCGTAGCGGGCAGCGAGAAAATCAGCAATTGACGTGATGTGCTCGGATTTCGCCAGTCGCACGATATGCCGCAGCAGCCGGTTGCCGAGCGTAAAGACGAGAATGGGGCCGATATAGATTCCAAGGAACTCAAGACCGCGCTGAGCCGATAAGCCGACAGAGCCGAAGAAGGTCCAGGAGGTGCAGTAAACGGCCAGACTGAGCGCATAGATGTAGGGGCGCGGAGCACTGTTCCAGCGCGACGTGCGCCGGTCGCCGATGCTGGCAACTGCAAAAAGCAGCAGCAAATATAGAAAGGCGGCGCCAATAATACCCCAGCCCTGCATAGTCGGCCTGTTCCCTCACTCCTCGATCATGATTTGACGCAAGCACTTTCGGTGCATTCGTGCAAGATTATTGATGAAAAACAGTGTGTTTTAGCGGTTTCATCTTTTCTTTGGTAATTTTCGCCTACACACTAGGAGTGTGATCCCGAAGAAGTGCACGTCATTTTTCAGGATAGCATTTGAAATGGCAGGGCGCCTTTCAGTTTCGCTTCTGAGATGGGCCCTGCCATCCACTGCCAGTTTATCTGGTGCCCAGGTTGATTTGGCGAACGCCACCGCGGCAGGACGGCCCCAACGGTCCGCGTTCGTGAGGGAGACAGGTAATGCTAAAGGAATTCAAGGAATTCGCCCTGAAGGGCAATATGGTCGATCTGGCCATCGGTGTCATTATTGGCGGGGCGTTCGGCGGCCTCGTCAATTCCATCGTCAACGATATCATCATGCCGATCATCGGTCTGATCACTGGCGGTATCGATTTTTCGAATATGTTCATACAGCTGGCAGGTGAACCCAGGGCCACACTGGCAGCTGCCCGTGAAGCCGGTGCGACTATTGCCTACGGCAATTTCGTCACGCTTCTCATCAACTTCCTGATCATCGCATGGGTATTGTTCCTTGTGGTGAAGGGAATGAACCGCATGAAGAAGAAGGAAGAGGCAAAGCCGGAACCGGAAGCACCGCGCGAGGAGGTCCTGCTGACCGAAATTCGCGATCTTCTGGCAAAGCAGAAAGCCTGATTGATTCAGAACTGGCGAACGAATGCGGGGCCTTGTGGCCCCGTTTTCTTTTGATCCATAAATACGCTTGATCGGACCATCACAAAAAGCCGCGTGATTTCGCTAACGGGCCTTGATAAGCACGAAATCAAAATCGAAGTTCAACGCGGGGAAATCATGACGCTCATAGCCAATCTTCGTCGGGAAGCAGCTCAATCACCCGAAAGCGGGATTGTGGCGGTCGCCAATCACGGACGCGGGCGCGAGGGGCTCATCCCGCTTTGGGTAGGCGAGGGAGATCTTTCGACGCCCGATTTCATCCGCGCCGCGGCCCAAAAAGGTATCTCTGAAGGCGAGACCTTCTATACCTGGCAGGCTGGCATCCCGGAACTGCGGGAGGCGCTGGCTCGCTATCACGCGCGTCATTTCCCGCTGCCCCTGAAACCGGAGAACTTCTATGTCACCGGCTCCGGTATGCACGCCATCGAAATGGCGCTGACAGCAACTGTTGGGGCGGGCGAAGAGGCGATTTATCTTTCCCCGGCCTGGCCAAATTTTGTTGGCGCAGCTGGTCTGGCAGGCGCTGTTCCGGTTCCGGTCGAGCTGGAATTCGGTGCCAATGGCTGGATGCTCGATCCAGAAAAGATCGCAGCCGCCATCACGCCGCGCACGAAAGCACTCTTCATCAATACGCCATCCAATCCCACCGGCTGGACAGCGGACCGTGAGACATTGCAATTCATTCTCGATCTTGCCCGCAAGCATGGTCTCTGGATCATCGCCGACGAGATTTATACCCATTTCTATTATGGTGGCGGTCGCGCTCCATCCTTCATGGATATTATGGAGCCGGATGATCGCATCATCTTCGTCAACTCGTTCTCCAAGAACTGGGCGATGACGGGCTGGCGTGTCGGCTGGATGACGGTGCACCCGTCACTGGGGCCGATCATTGAAAATCTGATCCAATATTCGAATTCGGGTGTTGCCCAATTCATGCAACGTGGTGCCGTTACGGCTCTCGATGAAGGCGATGCCTTTATTTCGATGCAGGTTGAACGGGCGCGTTCGACGCGCGATAGCCTGTGCGCAGCGCTGTTATCGACCGGCAAAGTTCGCCTGACGCCGCCTCAAGGGGCATTTTATCTTTTCTTCGGCGTGGATGGTGTCGGGGATTCGGTCAAGGCGGCCATCGATATGGTGGACAATGCCAATGTCGGTCTGGCACCTGGCAGCGCTTTTGGCCTCGGCGGCGAAGGTTTTTTCCGTCTCTGTTTCTGCCGCGATCCGGAACAGGTGGACGAAGCCGCACGGCGGCTCGTGCGCTGGATCGAAAAGCTCTGACAAAAAAGGCCGCTCGAAGCGGCCTTTTTATTGGAGAATTCCAGAAATTGTCAGCCGCCAGCCTTGGAGACCATCAGCGGAATGATCCGCTCGGAACTGGCTGGCTGCGAAACAGTGGGCTCTGCATAAGGAATGCCGAGTGCATTCCAGACTTCCAGCAAGGCATCCTTGAGGCCGTCGATCAGGGCGTCGTCATGCAGAGGCGACGGCGTGATACGCAGTCTTTCGGTTCCGCGTGGCACGGTCGGATAGTTGATCGGCTGGATATAGATGCCGTGCACTTCCAGCAAACGGTCGCTGGCTTTCTTGCAAAGTTCAGGATCGCCGACCAGAATAGGCACGATATGCGTTTCGGACGGCATCACGGGGAAACCTGCGGCCGAAAGCACGTCCTTTGCGCGCTGCGCCTGACGTTGCTGACCGTTACGCTCCACCTGCGAATTCTTCAAATGCCGGATGGCGGCCGTCGCAGATGCGGCAACTGCTGGTGGCAAAGAGGTCGTAAAGATGAAGCCCGGTGCATAGGAGCGTACGGCGTCAACAATCGCGCGCGAACCGGTAATATAACCGCCGAGAGCGCCAAAAGCCTTGGCAAGCGTGCCCTCGATAATATCGATGCGATGTGCCAGACCGTCGCGTTCGGTAATGCCGCCGCCGCGCGCGCCGTACATGCCAACAGCATGAACTTCGTCGATATAGGTCATGGCATTATATTTGTCGGCGAGGTCGGCGATCTTCTCGATCGGCGCGATATCGCCATCCATCGAATAGACGGATTCGAACACGATCAGCTTGGCGCGCGCCGGATCGGCGGCCTTCAAAAGCTGTTCCAGATGCTCGACGTCATTGTGACGGAAAATCTTCTTTTCCGCGCCTGAACGACGCACGCCTTCGATCATCGAGGCATGGTTCAGTTCGTCGGAGAGGATGAGGCAGTTCGGCAGCAGCCGTGCAATCGTGGAAATCGAAGCTTCATTGGAAACGAAGCCCGACGTGAAAACGAGACCAGCTTCCTTGCCATGCAAATCGGCGAGTTCGGTTTCGAGTTCAACGAGCGGATGGTTATTGCCGGAAATATTGCGCGTGCCGCCGGAACCTGAGCCAGCATTGTCAGCTGTATCGCACATTGCCTTGATTACGTCGGCGTGGTGTCCCATGCCAAGATAATCATTGGAACACCAGACGGTGATTTCACGGGCAGTGCCATTGTTGCGCCAGATAGCTCGGGGGAAACGTCCGACAATACGTTCAAGATCGGCAAAAACGCGGTAACGCTTCTCGGCGTGCAACTGGTCGATCGCTTCTTCGAAAAAACGGCGATAGTCCATAATGCGCTCCTTAGTCTGTGCACTAACTAGCGCTTTTGGCACTTGCCGTCCATGGCGCATTGATGGGCAATTTGCCACGTTTGTGTGAAGCAGCATTGATTGAAATCAAGCAAATCAGCTCGACGATCAAAATACCGGCGACGAAGTTTTCATCACGAAGCGTGTCGGAGGCTGTTACAGAGTGATCGGCTTCAACAAAGAGTTGCTTGAATGAAACGCAACAAAATACCAGCTTTTTGTGACCTTCATTGAAAACCTGGCACCTTTATGAAACCAACGCGAACGGTGATGAACTATCCAGCCTCGGCGACCGGCGACTGGACTGCCTATTGGCGCGCCTCACCGATGCGACATCTGCGCTTGCGTTGGAGGCACGTGCAGCTTTCGGTTCCGCATCGAAAAAAATCGGCAAATCTGATTGCTGCATCCGGAAGCTTCGAGGCTTTACGGCCAGGCGATCTGCCGCTTGTTTGCGTGGTTCGCAATGCTGCGCCCTATATGAAGTCGTTTCTGCGCTATTATCGCGAGATGGGTGTTACGCGTTTCATCGTTGTAGATGACCGATCGGACGACGGAACGACTGAAATCTTGTCCAGTGCTCCTGATGTGGATTTGTTCACCTCGGACGTTGGCTACGCACAGGCTGACCGCGGACGTGCCTGGCGCGATGCCCTGTTCAATCTCTACGGACGCGGGCGCTGGTATTTGTCGGTTGATGCTGACGAGTTCTTCGTATTTCCGAGAATGGAGCAACGGGATATCCGCTCTTTTATCGAGGAGCTGGAGGGGAATGGAATTCGTCGGTGTCTGGCACCGATGATCGACATGTATCCCGGCGGTCTGCTGCGTGAAGGAGTCTTCGTCGATGACGGGACGAAATATCCGTTCGAGGTTTCATCGCATTTCGACGGCGACGGCTACACGGCGACATGGGAGAAGTTCGGGGTAGCGGTGCGTGGTGGACCGCGTTTGCGCCTGTTCGGACGCAGCATGCGACTTTCAAAATTTCCGCTGATTTGGGTCGATGAAAAGACGGATTATCGCCGGGGCAGCATTCATGGGCCGGGTCCATGTTTCCGGAATTTTCTTCCGGCAACCGGAGCTCTTCTCCATTACCGCTTTTCGTCGCTTTCAGTCGGCGAGTTCAAACGTATTGCCTCCGAAAAGAGCCATGCTGGCGGTGCGGAGCACTACCGCGCAATCGTCGAGAACGAGCGTTTTTCAGACGATCTTTCGCTCGTCTATGAAGGTTCGGTCCAGTACACAGGCCCGGATTGTCTTGTTAAGCGCGGCTTCATGGCTGATTTGCACGACATAGAGCGTGGAACCAGGGCGAAGAGCCAGCTTAGCGCGTGAACGTTTTCCGCAGGAATTGCAGCAATATATCATTGCGCCTGATTGTAAGACGCGGAATGCCGAACGGATCATCATTTGACCGTGCGCGGCGTTTTTCTGTCGTCGTCGCGTTTGTATAGCCTGCCGCTTCGACGATCTTGCGTGTCACTGCGTTTTCTCCGCCGTAAGGATAGGCGAAAGACGTGACCTCACGACCGAGCAGGTCTTCAATCTTCATGCGTGATTGCTGGATTTGCGTGATGGCTTCCTGTTCGCTTATTTCCGGCAGGAGGACATGGTCGAGCGTATGGGAACCGACTTCATGACCAAGATCTGCCCATTCGCGCAATTCGGAAACGCTCATACAGTTGGCGCGCGCAACGCCGATCTTCTGGTCCCAGAGATTGAAGCCGCCGATCTGGTTGGCCACGAAATAGTTCGTGGCGGTGAAGCCAAACTCCTGCAGCACGGGCAGGGCATTACGGAACACATTCTCGAAACCGTCGTCAAACGTGATGACGGCGACTTTGCCCTGTTTCCCGCCGTAAATGTAAGGAATTGCGTCCCTCACCGACAGGCCGCGATAACCCAGCCGTTTCAGCCAGGCCATCTGCTGGCGAAAGCGATCCGGGTGCACGATCATACTGCGATAGGGCGTGCGGTGTTGCGGTGGCAAGTCAATCTGATGATACAGGAAAATCGGAACAGGCACGGGAAACCTCAGATAGCTGCGCGCGAGCGCGATTTTATCTTCCAGCGATAAAGCGGGCGCAAGATTTCACGCTTCAGCTTGTCGGGCAAGGAACGCGATTTCTGGATCGTGCTGCCGCCAAGCTGTACCGAGATTTCCTTCACTCCGCCCGGAAGGACGGATAGCGGTTTGAGTCCCGTAACCCAGTTCATTTGTGCCGTGGTATCGACCGGGCGGTCGAACACTTCGGTTGCAGAGAGCAAGCGCTGTGCGGCTTCCCGCCCGACAAGCTGCGCCACCATGCCAAGGCCGACCGGTACAGGTTCGATGATCCGCAGCGTTTCGGTGTTCAGTACCACGCGCCCGCTTTCACGCTCGCGAAACGGAAAGCGGATGAAGCTATCGGCCTTGAGAATCTGGCACGCAGCGGAATAGGCAGCGGCAAATTCCGGTGTCAGCTCCACATCGTCTTCCAGCACGAGACCTGCATCCAGTTCCTGATCGACAATCGCCTGCCAGGCCTTCCGGTGCGAAAGAAAGCAGGCAATTTCGTTTGTGCTGAGCTGAAATGGATAGCGGGGCTTGTGCGCCGATCGCCGATAAACGCGGCTGATTGTTTGCGCATCGAGCGTACGCCCGTCGACGGCGTTCACTACGTCCGTCTCTACAGACAGCCTACGAACAAGTTCTTCGACTTGCGGCTGCCGGTCGGTGGCGCGCTCCAGATGGATGATGAAAGCCTTGACGGCCCTTTGAGGGCCATCATTCGCAGTGATGTCAGGACGCGTTTCGTTCATGGTCCTTATCTACCTTGCAGCATACAGAAAGCTCAAGGTATTTTGCAGATCAGACCGGCTTCCAGCCCGGCTCGACACTATCGGCTTCCGCTCGCCACAAATCGGCGTAGTCGACATTCTGCCAATCCTTGAACCACGGGCCGCCGCGTGTGTAATGCACCACTTTCGGCAGGCCGGTTTCCGGCTTCTCGTTCCAGCCTTCCAGCCAGTTATAATCCGTCGGCAGAGCGCCAATTTCATCATCGGCAGCCCATTGCATGCGGTGCAGGTAGGCGCCAGTTTCGCTGTTGATCAGCTCCGGCGTCAACTGGCGTGTCGAGGGATGCTCGCAGTTGAACAGCATACAGGACGACCAGTTCTTGCGTGGATAGCTGGTCTGCACCTTGCCATCCATCTTCACACTATCCTTGGGCTGATAATCGTGCTGAACGCAATAAACGGCTTTTGAAGGATCATTGTAAGCTTGGAGGCCAGCAATATCGCCCAGAAAAAGAAAGTCGCAATCGCAGAAAAGCGCCCACCCCTTGTAGCCCGCAAGCCATGGCGTGAAAAACCGCGAATAGGTAAACTCTGTCGATGCCAGTGGATCGACTTCCCGCGTGTAGACCCCTCGATCGACCAGGTCCTGCAACTTGATCGGCACGATCTCCAGCGGGATAGAGGAATGCTTCAATGCGGATGCTTTGGCGACTTCATATGCGATGGGCTCGCGAGAATCCCATCCGATGAAAATGCGTAACGGTTCACTCATTCATAGGCTCCTCTAAAGAGATTGTGTCGTGATCGTTCCCCACGTTTTCCGCCGGAAATTAAAGTTAGAGCGCGTTTCCATCTGATCGACGCCCTAATTTCTGCTTCAAGCATAATCTTATCGATCCTCGTTTCACTCCGGTCGGATTATGCTCTATGGCGCTGGGTCACTGGATGAGGCTGATGCGTCCGGATTTGACCTTCTGCTCAACCCAACTGCGCTCATCTCCCCAGGTGTGGCGTTTCCAGCCTTCCCAGGTGAAGCCGCAGATTTTAACGTCCCAGCTTTCCTCCGGACATTTTCCGAGCATGTACCAGATGCCAAAAAAGCCGGTGCTTGGAAAGGCTTTGCTTATATTCTCGTCGGTTACACCCAGCTCTTTGCATCCGGCCAGATAGAATTGGGGCGGCATGATCCGGATTTCCTTACCCGCAGAGCCGACAACTTCGATGGTCTGCATGGTCCAGTCGCCACGCCTTCCCTTGAGACGGGAGAGGAAATTCGGACCAGGGTGATATTTGCGGATGATGCTTGGATGATAGGCAAGCATCACTTCCTTGGCCGCCTTGAAAGTCGGCGTCTGCACGAAGCCCGGATCGCGTAGCCGCCGCTGCATCGGCTTGCTTGAGGTTGCCAGCATCAGGAGATCTGTCCGGGTGCCGCTCATGCCGATGGACTTTTTTGGCTCATTGAAACGGACCACAAAATCGGCAGCATCCACTTCGGCAGAAAGATCGCGCGGCAAAGGCGCATTGCCGACGATGATCAATGTCTTTTTCATGCACTCCAACTCTAATTAGAATGAACCGGTGCCTGTGTCGAAACAGTAGGTATATCTAAATTAGAATTACATAATGATTACAACAATAGGAGGCAATTTCCTTTGTTGTTGGGAAATCCGGGTGAAATGCTAGGATTTCGCTGCAATCACAGCAGCCATGCAGGATATGCACTTCTCAAAAGACAGAGAAAGGCGGAAGCTCACTATCGGGAGGAAGATAAAAAAAGGGGATACCACCATGAATCTTCGCACCCATTTCCATCGCTGGATGCAGTATCGCGAAAATATTCGCGAACTTAGTGGCTGCACGGACCGCGAGCTTTCCGATCTCGGCCTTTCACGCACCGATATTCATCGCGTCGCCCGCGAAGCCGCTTTTGCTTGAACCAGCGGACCAAGGCCGTTTCCCTGTTTCGGGAACCGGCCTGTTTCGATCCGCAAAATCTTCCAAAACCTACACGTCACCCGGCTTCTTGAAGCGAATGTGAATGTTGTCGCCTGCGAGGTCGAAGCCTGCATAATTGCGCTGAAAGGCAATGAGCGCGTCGTTGACGCCCTTTGAATAATCGTCTTCCTGCACATCGATATGGTGCCGGTAGAGAATCCTGTCGTCCTTATAGAATATAACCTGACCTTCCATCATAGCCTCCTTCTGATGAAGCGCTGAGCAGAAATCCGTCGGCGGTTTCAGGCGTCGCGCGCTTTGAAACGGGTGGGTAGAGCAATGTTCTACACACGGGCCTATGGCTGAAGAGGTGCCGGGGGCACTTATCCAGTCGGTATATCTATTTGAGATAGGCGATATGGCGGGCGTTTCAAGATGATGCGGCGCCGGTTCCGGCCTTGCTCAGCTCGAGCCAGGCACGAGCGGCATGAGACAGGAATGCGCCTTTTCGCCAGATCAGTGCCAGATTCCAGTTCACATCGGCACCTTTGATCCTGTGGATGCGCACGTCGGGATGATGCCGCTGTTCCGCGATCATTTTTGGTAGAAAGCCGATGCCCATGCCTGCCGCTACGAGCTCGACGATGAAGTCAATCTGACTGGAGCGGACCGCAACGTTTGGAGAGAATCCATGCGAACGACATGCATCAAGGATAATGTGGTTGAGGGCAAAGCCGCTCTCGAAAAGAATGAACGGCAGGCTGGCAATGTCCTGCAGCGAAACGCCGTCACCGCGTGCAAGCGCATGATCGGTCGGGAGAAGCGCCACAACCGGTTCGCACCGCACATCCTGCCACTCGAAGCTGTCTTCAACCGGCAGAAGCGAAGCCGCAAGTTCCACATCTCCGGCAAGCAGCAATTCCTCCAGCCTCCGGCTGCCGTGCTCGACCAGCTGAATGTCGATTTCCGGATAAAGCTTCGTATAAGCCGCAAAGACGGGAGCGAAAAGCACGCTGGACCCGATGGGCGGCAGGCCGAGTTTCAGCAGGCCGCGCTTGAGGCCGCGGAGCTCACCCAGCTCGGCCAGCATGTCGTCTTTTTCCGCCAGCATGGCGACCGCGCGACGAAAGACAATCTCACCTGCTGTCGTGAGGCGGGAGGGAGAGATTTCACGATCCAGCAGAACCAGCCCCAATTCGTCTTCAAGCTGTCTGACCGCCTTGCTGACGGTCGACTGGGTCGCATTGATGGTTTTTGCGGCGGCGGAAAAACCGCCTTGCCGCACCACTTCGACAAAGGCCTGGAAGCTGCGCAAGTTCATGAGCCATTCTATTACGGAATAGCTGCAATGAAATCAATTCATTTCTAGAATATCGCCAGAAGGCCTATATTCACTCATGAAAATGCATCAGTCCCCATTGGAAAAGCACATGAACGCCCACAGCCTTTTGATCCGGTTTCGTTACGCACTGCATCACAGCCGTCTGATGCAGATTGCGACGCTGGTCGGTTTCTGGCTGGCGGGTGAGCTTTTCGTCCGCCTCGTCGGTCTGCCTCTGCCGGGTGGCATTGTCGGTATGGCGCTGGTGCTGGCGCTGCTCCTGAGCGGTCGTGTTAGCCTGTTCAGCATGAAGCGCGGCGCAGAATGGTTTCTAGCAGAAATGTTGCTCTTCTTCGTTCCCGCAGTGCTTGCAATTCTCGAGCATAAGGAACTGCTCGGTCTGCTCGGTCTGAAAATCATGGCTGTGATTTTGCTCGGCACGTTGACGGTCATGAGTGTCACCGCACTGACGGTTGATCTCTGCTACCGCTGGAGCCTGCGTTATGTCGCTAAGTAATCCGCTTGTTGCGACGCTTTTCTGGTCTGCCGCGACGATCCTGCTTTATCTAGCTGCCAAGCGCGTCTATCGCCGCTTTCCGATGTGGTGGTTGACGCCGCTCGTTGTTACGCCATTGTTGCTGATAGCGCTGGTCATTGGGCTCAATCAGAACTATCGCGGCTATTTCGGTGCTACCCACTGGCTGGTTGCGCTGCTTGGACCTGCAACGGTTGCTTTTGCGGTCCCGATTTACCAGCAGCGCGCAACGATCCGCCGCTATTGGCCGGTGCTTCTGGCCGGTGTGGTCGTCGGAAGTTCGTCTGCCATGGCTTCCGCATGGGGTCTGGCGCATCTGCTGGGCCTCAACGAAGCAATCAGCCTCAGCCTGATGCCACGTTCAATGAGCACACCGTTTGCGATGACCGTCTCTGGCGACATTGGTGGAACGCCTGACCTGACAGCAATCTTCGTGGTGCTGACAGGTGTGTTCGGTGCAGCTCTCGGTGAAGTCATGCTCAACTGGCTGCCGATCCGCTCCGCGCTGGCACGCGGAGCCCTTTTCGGTATGGGTGCGCACGGAGCCGGTGTGGCCAAGGCCCACCAGATCGGCAGCGAAGAAGGTTCGATTGCCGGGCTGGTCATGGTGCTTGTTGGCCTCGTGAATGTGCTTGCTGCTCCCCTGATTGCCCACTTTTTGTAAGAGCCTAGTTTTACAGACAATTCTTTAAAAACGCCCGGTTTCCGGGCGTTTTCTGTATTAGCGAATCTGCCTTTTTCTTGAGCATCAACGTCTTTGCATAACTGATATGCATTAATGACCGTTGCTGCAGGGAAGGGGGGCGGGTAAATATCTCTTCATCGAGTTCACTCCTCCTCCCAGAACTCGATAAGGAATGCGGCACTCCTCCTCCCAAGCCGTATTCAAGATCAGGCCGCGCATCCTCCTCCCGCGCGGCCTTTTTCTTTTTTAGCTCCCCTGCATCCTGCTTCGCTTTCAACTCCGTGCGTTGACAATGCGTAACTGCATAGCCCCATAGGCAAGCTGCAGCATCTGCTCTATCTCTGATTCAAGTTTTGAATCGGGGAGACAGTGTCCATGACAAGCGGCATCCACCACATCACCCTCATCACCCGAAAAGTGCAGGCGAATGTCGATTTCTATGCCGGCTTTCTGGGGCTGCGTATCGTCAAGCAAACAGGCGGGTTCGAGGATGCCGAGCAGCTGCATCTGTTCTATGGCGACCGCTCGGGCACGCCCGGATCGTTGATTACGTTTCTGGTCTGGGAAGATGGTGCCAAGGGGCGTGTTGGCCACGGTCAGGTCAGCGAAATCGCGCTTGCCATCGATCGCACGGCCATCGGTTTCTGGCTCGAACGCGCCTTGCGTTATCATGTGCCTTCCGAAGGACCGGTTCAGGAGTTTGGCGAACCTGTTCTGCGCCTGCGCGATCCCGACGGTGTGATCGTCAAGCTTGTCGGCTGCGATCTTGCCGCCAATGATGCGTGGGAAAGCGAAGGCATTCCGCCAGCTTTCGCCGTCAGGCGTTTGCGTGCCGCGACTATTCTGTCCGAAGCGCCGGAACAGACGGCAGGTTTCATCGAACGTTATTTCGGTTTCAGGCCTTCGGCGAAAGAAGGCACGATAGATCGTCTTCTGTCGGATTCCGGCGACGCCATCGATGTGCGTGACGCCGGCGGCTTCTGGCCGGGCATCCCCGGCACGGGCATTGCCGATCATGTCGCTTTTCGTGCTGCCGATACTGGCGACGTGGAAAAGGCGGAGAAGGAGCTTTCCAAGCTCAATTCCAGCGCTGTCAATGTGCACGACCGCAAATATTTCACGTCGCTCTATGTTCGCGAACCGGGCGGAACGCTGTTCGAATTTGCAACTGATGCACCGGGCTTTGCAATAGACGAGCCGGTCGAGAAACTGGGTCAGTTCCTGTTTGTGCCGCCCGGTAATGAAGAAAAGGCCGATGCCATTCGGGCACGAATGCCGCAATTCGCTCTGCCGGGCGAAGAGCGCGTCATCTATCGTGATCTGCCTTTCGTTCATCGGATACACCAGCCGGAAGACCCGGATGGCAGTACACTGGTGCTTTTGCATGGCACTGGTGGAAACGAAAACGACCTGATGCCGTTCGCCCGCAAGGCTGCGCCGCGCGCAACCCTTCTGGGGGTACGGGGACGCAGCACGGAAGAGGGTATCCAGCGCTGGTTCCGCCGCTTCGATCTGAAAAAATTCGATCAGGCCGATATTCAGTTTGAAGCGCAGGCATTCGAGGCTTTCGTTGAAGGTGCCGCCGCCGCTTATGGTATCGATTTGAATCGGACAGCCTTTATCGGGAACTCCAACGGCGCAAATTTGCTGGCGGCTTTCATACGCCTGCATCCGCATGTGGTTCGCACGGCGGTTCTTCTACGCGGTCAGGAGGTTCTGGAGGAGCAGCCCGATGACGCGGATTTGTCGGACGCTTCAGTGCTTTTGATGAATGGTGCTTCCGATCCGTTCGGCGATGAGACCGGAACGCTGGAAAAAGTCCTGAGAGACGACGGGGCGGCGCTTACCATCAGCACGGTCGAAGCAGGGCATGCACTCATCGATGAAGATATCCTCATTGTAAGCGACTGGCTTCGGGACAAGATATAAATAAAAGGGCTGCGGAGAATTCCGCAGCCCTTTTACTATATTAATCGAGGGACTTCAGGTTACGCTCGATGGCTTCCCGCTTTCCTTCGAGGAAAGGTGGAAGCGACAGGCTTTCGCCAAGACTTTCAAGTGGTTCATCAACAGCGAAACCCGGACCATCGGTAGCGATTTCGAACAGGATGCCGTTCGGCTCGCGGAAGTAGAGCGAGCGGAAGTAGTAACGTTCCACTTCGCCGCTTGACGGCATGCGCACGGACCTCAGACGGTCGACCCATTCCTGCATGCTTTCCTGATCTGGCGTGCGGAAGGCCACATGGTGCACGGCGCCCGCACCCTGCCATGCGGTTGGCAGGTTCGGCTGTACCGCGACATGCAGTTCGGCGGCAGCACCGCCCGGCCCCATGGAGAAGACATGGACATGGCCATCGCCGTCAGGCGAAGCGTAATCGCCGGTCTGGCGCATGTTCATGACCTTTTCCAGAATGATCTGGGTCGGTGCCAGTTCGGGAACGCTAAGCGTAATCGGTCCGAGACCTCTGATCTGCCTTTCCGCAGGCACGGGACTCCGGTCCCAGCTATGTGCCTCACCCGCGCCGCCATCATCGGTCAGGCGCAAGCGCTGCCCTTCCGGGTCTTCGAAGTCGAGAACAGCCCGTCCCGCGACCTCGAAAATATCGCCCGTCTGGACGCTTTTATCGTTCAGGTGCTTTCGCCACCAATCGAGACTTTCGACACCGTTCACACGCAAACCAGTGCGGGCGACGCTGTTGGTGCCGCGCTGTTCGCGCTGTACCGGCCAGTCGAAAAAGGTGATGTCCGTGCCGGGCGAAGCCAGCCCGTCTGCGTAGAACAGATGGTAGGCGCTGGTGTCGTCCTGATTGACGGTTTTCTTGACGAGCCGAAGCCCGAGCGTGTCGGTATAGAAGCGCCGGTTGCCGGGCGCATCGGCGGTAATGGCTGTCAGATGGTGCAGCCCTGTCAGTTCCAATGCCATAATGTGCCTCCTTCAGAAACGGAGTTGCTGTTGGGGGATATATCGGTCTGGGCTGATCGTGAGGAAAGTATCACCTGTTGAACAGTGTGTAACCCATAAGCCGCAATCGCCTTGCGTTCCGACAACGGTGGATAATTGGGGCTTGGCAGAAGGTTTCAGTTAAAGAATATATTAACCCTCAAAGTTCGGGTGTAATACCAAAACTAGATGAGTTTGACCCATCGAGTTTTGGTTAAGCCTGTGCGGCGATTGAGCATTTTCAGGGCGTGATGCGTCAGCATCTCAGCGCCCTCGTATAAGAGACCTGCTGGCGTGGCGTTGAGGGAGTTTGGTTTTGCGGCGCGTTTTTTCTCGGACTGCCCCTGCGTTGCTTGTTCTTCTGTCTGTGCTTGCCGGTTGCGCCAGCCGGCCTGAAGGCGTGCTTATCCCGGTCGGCGATGTCGCTTCGCCCGGTACGACGAAGGTGAATCTTGTCGTTGCCACCACGCGCCGTCCGTCTGATAATCCCGGCATTCTTTTCTCCGGCGAACGCGACAAGCTCGTGTCGCTCAACGAGATCGTTGTGTCCATTCCGCCGGAAAAGAACCGCAAGGCGGGTGAAGTGCAGTGGCCCAAGAAGCTGCCGCCCAATCCGCAGAAGGATTTCACCACCGTCAGCGTGACACCGGTCAAGACCGATGTGGAAATGGCAGGCTGGGTCCGCCCGCATCTGACTAAAAGTCGCCGCGTAATGGTGTTCGTGCACGGCTTCAACAATACGTTCGAGGATTCCGTCTATCGCTTTGCGCAGATCGTGCACGATTCCGGTGCCGATGTTGCACCGGTGATCTTTACCTGGCCATCGCGCGCCAGTGTTTTCGACTACAACTACGACAAGGAAAGTACCAATTATTCCCGCGATGCGCTGGAACAGATCTTGCGCGCCATCGCACGCGAGCCAGAGGTCAAGGATATCACTGTCATGGCCCATTCGATGGGCAGCTGGCTGACGGTCGAGGCTCTGCGGCAGATGGCGATCCGCGACGGTCGCGTCAATGCCAAGATCACGGATGTCATTCTGGCATCGCCCGATCTCGACGTCGATGTGTTCTCGAAGCAGTTCCTTGCCATGGGCAAGCAGCATCCGCGCTTCACGTTGTTCACGTCGCGGGATGACAAGGCGCTTGCATTGTCACGGCGCATTTCGGGCAATATCGACCGCCTCGGCCAGATCGATCCGTCAATCGAGCCTTATCGCTCCGAGCTGGAAAAAGCAGGCATCACCGTTATCGACCTGACACAGTTGAAGGCGGGTGACCGTCTCAACCATGGCAAGTTTGCTGCAAGTCCGGAAGTCGTGCAGTTGATCGGTCAGCGCCTTGTCGCAGGCCAGACCATCACGGATTCGCAGGTTGGCCTCGGTGATCGTCTGGGGGCGGTGGCGATGGGCACGGCACAGGGTGTCGGCACGGCTGCCTCGCTGGTGGTGACGGCGCCGATTGCCGTGTTCGATCCGAACACGCGCAAAACCTATGACGAGCAGATTGACCGTTTCGGTCGCGCTGTCGGCAATACGGTTGGCGCGGTAACTACCCCCACGCAGTAAAGTATGCCGACAGCGTTCTTTCCTCTGCAGTTGTCATATTTGAGCTGACGCTGTAGGACTCGCGGCCAACAAATTCGGGCCGCGAGGAGGACCTCATGCAGATCATCCGCACCATTGAGGAATTGCGTCAGGTTTTGGCACCAGCAAGGCGGGCGGGAAAACGCATCGGCTTCGTGCCGACCATGGGCTACCTCCATAAAGGCCATCTTGAACTGGTTCACCGCTCCAGAGCGGAAAATGACGTGACTGTCGTGTCCATCTTCGTCAATCCGTTGCAATTCGGCGCGAATGAAGACCTCGACAAATATCCGCGCGATCTGGAACGGGATGCGGCTCTGTTGCACAGAGCGGATGTCGATTATCTTTTCGCGCCGGCGGTCAGCGACATGTATCCGCAGCCGATGCAGACGGTGGTGGATGTGCCAACCCTCGGCAACCAGATGGAAGGCGAGGCACGTCCCGGTCATTTCGCCGGTGTCGCAACGGTGGTGAACAAGCTTTTCAACATCGTCGGCGCGGACGCCGCCTATTTCGGCGAAAAGGATTTTCAGCAACTCGTCATCATCCGCCGCATGGTGGAGGACATGGCTATTCCGGTGCGCGTTGTCGGTGTTGAAACGGTGCGCGAGGAAGACGGGCTCGCCTGTTCGTCCCGCAATGTCTATCTGTCGCCGGAGCAGCGCGCCGCCGCCATCATCGTACCGAAGGCACTCGATGAGGCCGAGCGACTTTATCGGTCCGGCGTGGATGATCCCGATGCGCTGGAAGCGGCAATTCGCACTTTCATTGCCACGGAACCGCTGGCGACGCCGGAAGTGGTGGCGCTGCGTGACCCCGAAACGTTGGAACGCCTGACGGCAGTGCAGGGGCGTCCGGTGCTCGTCGCGCTGTTCGTGCGGCTCGGCACGACGCGGCTCCTCGATAATCGCGTGATCGCGCATGTCGCGCAGGAACAGGCGGCCTGAGATGAGCGCATCCGTTAAACAGAAGCGACTGACGCCGAAGGCCATTTCGGCTCTCAAGGGCGAGCGCCCGATTGTCAGCCTCACCGCCTATACGACACCGATTGCGCGTCTGCTCGATCCGCATTGCGACCTGCTGCTGGTGGGGGATTCACTCGGCATGGTGCTTTACGGCATGGATTCCACCCTTGCTGTCACGCTCGACATGATGATCGCCCATGGGCAGGCGGTGATGCGCGGGGCCGAGACGGCCTGCGTCATCGTCGACATGCCGTTCGGTTCCTATCAGGAATCAAAGGAACAGGCGTTCCGCAATGCGGCTCGTGTGATGCAGGAAACCGGCTGCGACGGCGTCAAGCTCGAAGGCGGCGAGGAAATGGCCGAAACGGTCGCATTCCTCGTCAAGCGGGGCATTCCGATATTCGGTCATGTCGGGCTGATGCCACAACAGGTTAACACGGTCGGCGGCTTCCGCTCGCTCGGACGCGGCGACGAGGAAGCCGACCGGATTCGCCGCGATGCACATGCCATTGCCGATGCCGGTGCTTTCGCGCTGGTTATTGAGGGCACCGTGGAACCGCTGGCGCGCGAGATCACCGCATCGCTCGCCATTCCGACGGTTGGCATTGGGGCTTCGGCTGCCTGTGATGGGCAAATACTGGTTTCAGACGACATGCTGGGGCTGTTTCAGGATTTCACGCCGCGTTTCGTGAAGCGTTTTGCGCAATTGGCGCCGCAGATTTCCGATGCAGCCAAAGCCTATGCCGAAGAGGTGCAGGCGCGTGCATTTCCGGGGCCGGAGCATGTTTTCGGCGCGAAACCCAAGGGCTGAATAGCAAAACCTGTGCCGTATGGCGGTAGCGCCTTGTATTTATTCGTCAATCGCGTTCAATGTCGGAACTGTTTTCCGGAGTTGCCGTGACCGACGATATTGCCCATACCGAACTGATTGCCGTGCTGACGGCTGTGACCAGTGAACAGCCGCGCGTCATGACTGTGCGGCAGGGACAAGCTTTACCGTCGGGTCCGTTCGAAAGCGAGCATCGTTCTCTGCAATCGGGTCTGCGCGCCTGGGTGCAGTCGGAAACCGCACATCCGGTCGGTTATCTGGAGCAGCTCTACACTTTTGCCGACCGTGACCGTCACGCACAGGGCGAACGCATCATCTCGATCAGCTATCTCGGCCTCGTGCGCGAAAGCGATGCGGCGGCAGGGCAGGCGGGCTGGCGCGGCTGGTATGATTATCTGCCGTGGGAAGATCACCGTCAGGGCGAACCGGCTATCATGGAGCATCTCAACAATGCGCTGCTTGTCTGGGCCTATCGGGCCGAAACGCCGGAGCTGACAGCGCAGCGCATGCGGCGCATCGCTTTCACCTTCGGCTTTGAGAGCGGAGAGTGGAGCGGGCGCTGGAACGAAGACCTTGTACTGCAACGTTATGAGCTGCTGTTCGAGGCTGGTCTGGTGGCCGAGGCCGGAATGAAGGAAGACGAGAACGGCCGCTCCATGTTTGCCGATCATCGCCGTATCCTTGCCACGGCAATTGCGCGACTGCGTGCCAAGATCAAATACCGCCCGGTGGTGTTCGAGTTGATGCCTGACGGTTTCACCCTGCTGCAGTTGCAACGCACCGTCGAAGCGTTGGCCGGCTTGCGCCTGCACAAGCAGAATTTCCGCCGCCTGATCGAACAGCAGGATCTCGTCGAGGAAACCGGCGAAAGCGACAGCGAAACCGGCGGTCGCCCGGCAAAACTGTTCCGTTTCCGCTACTCGATTGTCGAGGAACGCGCCCTTTCCGAGCGCCATCTGGCTGGTGCCAAGCTGCCAATCTCTCGCGATTGACAATATACTCGAATCGAGTATAACTTCGCAGACATAAAATACTCAAGTTGAGTATAATTGATGCACTCGGGAGATCACCCATGAACGATCATGTTTCCGTCTCGCAACTCTATGATCGCGTGGCCAAAGTCCTGCCGAAGGCGGAGTGGCTGGGCTTCGAGGACGACGTTGCGGCGATCCTCGAACTGAAGAAAAAGCGCAATGCAGTCATCCTTGCGCATAATTACCAGACGCCGGAAATCTTCCACTGCGTGGCCGATATTGTCGGCGACAGTCTGGCGCTGGCGCGCAAGGCTGCGGAGGTCGATGCCGATGTGATCGTGCTGGCGGGCGTGCATTTCATGGCCGAAACGGCCAAGCTGCTCAATCCAGGCAAAACGGTACTGATCCCCGATATGGCTGCAGGTTGTTCGCTGGCCGACAGCATCACGCCGGAAGATGTGGCGTTGCTGCGTGAAGCGCATCCCGGCGTGCCGATCATTACTTATGTCAACACATCCGCTGCCGTGAAGGCGGCATCCGATATTTGCTGCACCTCCGGCAATGCCAAAAAGGTGGTGGAGTCGCTCGGCGCGCCGCGCGTGCTGATGATCCCCGACGAGTTTCTGGCGCAGAATGTGGCGCGCGAAACCGATGTCGAAATTCTCGCCTGGCATGGCCATTGCGAGGTACATGAACGCTTCACCCCCGACGATATTCGCGAATTGCGCGAGAGCCACCCCGGTGTGGTGGTTCTGGCCCATCCTGAATGCCCGCCGGACGTGGTGGAAGCTGCCGATTTCGCCGGGTCCACGGCGGTCATGTCGGATTATGTCGGCGAGAAAAAGCCGCAGCGTGTCGTGCTTTTGACCGAATGCTCGATGAGCGACAATGTCGCTGTCGATCACCCCGATGTCGAGTTCATCCGCCCGTGCAATCTCTGCCCGCATATGAAGCGGATCACGCTTGCCAACATTCGCGATGCGCTGGAAAACAATCGCCATGAAGTGACCGTCGAGGCAGCACTGATGGAGCCTGCCCGGCGCGCCGTCGAACGGATGTTGGCGGTATGAACACGGCCCCGCTCCCGGTTCTCGTCATCGGCAGCGGTCTTGCCGGTCTGATGACGGCGCTGACGCTATCTCCGCAGCCGGTGTTGCTGGTGACAGCGGGAAGCCTCGGCCTGTCCGGTTCGAGCACGCTTGCGCAAGGCGGTATTGCTGCAAGTGTTGGTGCTGATGACAGCGCGGCGCTGCATCTGGCCGATACGATTGCGGCTGGCGACGGCCTGTGTGACCGGGGCGTGGCTGCGGAGATTGTGGCGGCAGGCGCGGAAGTCGTTGCTGCGCTGGAAGCGCATGGCGTGCACTTCGACCGCAAGTTGGACGGAGCATTTTCACTCGGTCTGGAGGCAGCCCATAGCCGCTATCGCATTGTGCATGTGGATGGCGACGCGACGGGGGCGGGCATCATGCGCGCTTTAACCGCAAAGGTTCTGGCAACGCCTTCGATCACAGTTCTGGAAAACACCCGCGCCCTGCGTTTGATCAAGCAGGATGGTCGTGTCGTCGGTGCCTGTCTTGAAAATCTCGGACCGGTTGCAGCAACCGCCGTGGTGCTGGCGACGGGCGGGATCGGCGGACTTTATAACGCAACAACCACGCCGCTCGGTAATCTCGGCCAAGGTGCCGCTCTGGCAGGCCGCGCTGGCGCTGTGCTTGCCGATATGGAATTCGTGCAGTTCCACCCGACCGCGCTTGGCGTGTCTGCGCCGCGTCTGCCACTGGTCAGCGAAGCGGTGCGCGGGGAGGGTGCGCATCTGGTCAATGATCGCGGTGAACGCTTCATGGCCGATATTCCGGGTCGCGAACTTGCGCCCCGTGATGTGGTCGCACGCGCTATCGGCAGCGAGATTGCACAAGGGCGCAAGGTCTATCTGGATGCGCGCGCGGCTCTGGGTGGGCGTTTTGCAACCCGGTTTCCCGGTATCGATGCGCTTTGCAAACAGCATGGCATTGATCCGTCCGGTGATCTGATCCCGGTCAGACCGGCCACGCATTACCATATGGGCGGGATCAGGACCGACGCCGACGGGCGCAGCAGTCTGCCGGGTCTGTGGGCTGTGGGCGAAGCGGCCTGCACCGGCCTGCACGGCGCCAACCGGCTGGCCAGCAATTCGCTGCTTGAAGCTGCCGCCATGGGGCTGCGCGCCGCCCGCGCCCTCTCAAATGAAGACGCCGTCGACGCGCGGCATCCCGTGCCGTTCAGCCTGCCACAGAGTGCCGATCCCGAACCGGTGCGGCGCATCGTTTCCAGCCATCTTGGCCTGCTGCGCGATGAAGAAGGTGTGCGTTTTGCAATCACGACCCTTCTCCCTCTCGCGGAGACCGACGATGCCGCAGCCGTGGCGCTTGCTGTTGCGGTTGCAGCATTTGAACGATGCGAGTCACGCGGTGGCCATACCCGGACGGACCATCCGCACAAAGATGCGGTGGCCAAACGCCGCTTCCACACATTCAAGACGGCGTTCGCGCTTGCTCGTGAAATAGTTGAAACAAACCGAATCTCCAGGATAGCCTCATGAACCTGCCGCGCTTGTCTCCGCTCGTCGTCGAACCGCTGGTGCGCGCCGCACTTCTGGAAGATCTGGGGCTTGCTGGTGATATTACCAGCAATGCGGTGGTGCCGGAGGATCACCGCTCGGCCATGCTGTTCAGCCTGCGTCAGCCGGGTGTCATCGCCGGGCTGGACGTGGCCGAAATGGCATTTCGTCTGGTCGACCCGGATGTTACATTCGAACGCATGGCGCGCGACGGTCAGTCTCTTGAGAAGGGGGCGGATGTTGCCCGCGTTTCCGGCTCCTCCCGCTCTATACTCGCAGGAGAACGGACGGCGCTGAATTTCCTTGGCCATCTGTCCGGCATCGCCACGGCGACGACTAATCTGGTCAAGGCTGTGGCTGGCACAAAGGCCTCCATCGTCTGCACCCGCAAGACGACGCCCGGTCTGCGCGCCTTGCAGAAATATGCAGTCCGGGCAGGCGGCGGCATGAACCACCGTTTCGCGCTCTATGATGCGGTGCTCATCAAGGACAATCATATCGCCGTTGCGGGCGGTGTGCGCGAGGCTATCGAACGCGCCAAGGCCGGTGCTGGTCACATGGTCAAGATCGAGGTCGAGGTCGATACGCTGCAACAGCTCGAGGAGGCGATGGCCATTGGTGTGGACGCTGTATTGCTCGACAATATGTCGCCTGCGCAATTGCGCGAGGCGGTCTCGATTATCGACGGTCGCGCCATTTCCGAAGCCTCGGGCGGCATCACGCCGGAAACGGTGGCGGCGGTTGCTGCCAGCGGGGTTGATCTGATTTCGGTCGGCTGGACCACGCACAGCGCGCCAAATCTCGATATCGGGCTCGATTTTGAACTGAATAGATGAGGCTTTACGTCTTGTGTGGACACAGGGGCAATATCTCCCACATAGGCAATGTCCAAACGTGTTTCGCTGTGAAACCTAGTCCACCGCTAAGGGTTAGGTCTCGCTCATTCATGGCGTAAACTGCATCCATACTCGTGCAAGAATCCTACATGCAAAAACATGATTGAATAATTCATGTTTTTATGTCACACGATGACTGACTGATAGTCAGTCATGAGTCGTGCGGTGGTTCTGCAACTTGCTTGTGTGCGTGCCGGCTGCCGGATCGCCGTCACGGCTCAAAGCGGCATTGCCGCAGAAAGTTTGATGGATATCGAGCAGGAGGGAAGCGTGATGCTTCACCATACGGAAAATTGGCCTTACGTGGTCACCTTGTCGAAGGGCGCATCGACCTTGGAAGAAACGCGTGAATTCTTTGATGCCTGGAATCGGTGGCTTGACGAGGGAAAGCCCTTCATCACGATCCGCCGTTTTCTGGACGAGGACGCACTTGCGCATCCCGAAGGTTCGGCACGGGAAGTGAAACAATGGTTGCAGCAGAATGCGCAGCGTATTCGCGAACAGGTGCTGGGCATGGTGAACATCGTTCCGGAATCTGTTTATGAACAGGCAAGCCGCATGGATGCAGAAAAGCTGTTTCGCGTCCCCGCGGGCACATTCTCCAATGTCGATGCGGCGCTGCATTGGCTGGAAGATCGGGTCATTCGACCAAATCAGCTTGATTTTGACAGGGCGGCGATCCGGGATAAATTGGCAGCGACCTGAAGTTTTGGAGATTGATTTGCCTTCCACTGCCATCAAGCCCAAGCCCCGCACCAAACCAGCGGAAATACGTCGCGACGAGCTGATGGCTGCAGCCGAAGCCCTCTTCCTCGAAAAGGGCTTCGCGGCGACAAGCGTGGATGAAATCGTGCGTCTGGCGGATGTTGCCAAAGGTACGTTCTATCTGCATTTTCGCAGCAAGGACGACATCCTGCTTGCCTTGCGGGAGCGATTTGTCGATGGGTTCTGCGAGCGATTGGAGCGCCAACTCGGTCTACTTCCCGCCGACGACTGGCAGGGAAAACTGGCTGCATGGGCCGAGACCGGAATTGCCGGCTATCTCGACAACTACAAACTCCACGACATGGTGTTCCATGATTTTCACCCGCCCATGCGTCGCATGAAGCAGGAAAATCCGGCAATCGTCCGGCTCGATGCATTGTTGACCGACGGTAATGCTGCAGGCGTATGGAAAATCGCCGATACGCGTTTGACGGCTGTACTTCTGTTCAATGCGCTGCACGGTGCGGTCGATGAGATTATCTCCAACCCGGATATGATGGATCGTGCCGAGATGGTCGCCGGTGTGAAGACGTTTTTCCTGCAGGCGGTGCGATCTCAATAAGTACAGTTAAAGAAAAAGGGAGGCCGACGCCTCCCTCTATTCATTTTTCAGCGCTTGTGGCAGGGGTTACTTTTCAACAAAAGCCTTTTCGATGACGTAATGTCCGGCTTCGCTCTGGCTGCCTTCCTTGAAGCCGCGTTCTTCCAGAATCTGCTTGGTTTCGGCCAGCATTTCCGGGCTGCCGCAGAGCATCATGCGGTCGTCATCGTGGTTGAATTCCGGCAGACCAATATCGGCAAAGAGCTGACCCGAACGAATGAGGTCGGTCAGGCGGCCACGATTCTTGTAAGGCTCACGTGTGACAGTCGGATAGTAGATGAGCTGGTTCTTGACCATTTCGCCGAGGAATTCATCCTGCGGTAATTCATTGGCGATGAAGTCCGTATAGGCAAGCTCAGCCACCTGACGTACGCCATGAACGAGAATAATCTTCTCGAAACGTTCATAGGCCTCCAGATCGCGGATGATCGACAGGAATGGCGCGAGACCGGTGCCGGTCGAAAGCAACCAGAGATTTTTTCCGGGCTTCAGATTGTCATAGAGCAGCGTGCCGACCGGCTTCTTGGACAGGATGATCTGGTCACCAACCTTCAGGTGCTGGAGCTTTGAGGTCAATGGACCGTTCGGCACCTTGATCGAGAAGAATTCCAGACCGTCTTCGTAAAGGCTCGAGGCAATCGAATAGGCGCGTGTGAGCGGCTTGCCGTTCACTTCCAGGCCCATCATGATGAACTGGCCGCTCTGGAAGCGAAAACCGGGGTCGCGCGTCGTGCGGAAGGAAAACAGCGTGTCGGTCCAGTGATGGATGTCGGTGACGGTTTCCTGATTGAAGTTGCTGCTCATTTTCGGAACTGTCTCTGTCTTGCTCCAGCACCGCTTGGGAGGACGGCGCCTATGGAATGGATTGGTCGGTTCGGTTTCTATCGGTCATTGCTGCATTTTGCCCGCAGTCGTGCAGCTCCGTGGAGACTGCATCCGCTGCGGGCAAAACGCCTTGATCACAATCAATGTAAGCGCGTCATGCTGCCTTCAGGGTGGCTTCCGCGAATTCGTAGTTGGCCAGCTTGTCGAGGAAATTCGTTACATAGTCAGGCCGACGATTACGGAAATCGAGATAATAGCTATGCTCCCAGACATCAAGCCCTAATAGTGCCTTGCCTTCGCCTGTTGCCAGCGGGTTGGAGCCATTTGGCGTCTTGGTGACCTTCAGCTTGCCGTCATTGGCCAGAACCAGCCATGCCCAGCCCGAGCCGAACTGCCCGACGGCCGCAGCCTTGAAGGCTTCCTTGAACTGGTCGACGCTACCGAAATCCTCGACGATCTTCTTTTCCAGAGCGCCAGGCAGGCGACCACCGGTTGCCGACAGGTTCTGCCAGAACAGATCGTGGTTCCAATGCTGGCCGGCATTGTTGAACACGGGAGCTAGATCAGCCTTATCCTTGGCGAAGAGGACGATTTCTTCGAGCGACTTGCCCTTGAGCGCGTCATTTTTCTCCACGAAACCGTTGAGTGCCGTCACATAGGCCTGATGGTGCTTGCCGTGGTGCAGCTCAAGCGTTTCCGTGCCCATTCCGACGCCTTCAAGTGCGTTGGTTGCAAAGGGAAGTGGTGGCAAAGTGAAGCTCATTTTAAAACTCCTGATCGCTTGAGCATAATCACCGTTCAGCATCCTGAGGATCTATCCCGGTGTGGACTCTGGCTTTGACGAAAGCCGGTTTGAGTTTGAATATTGAAAATTCAGAATTATCTTGCTTCGACAGGCCTGATCACCTATTTAACAAGATAATCCTTCTTTAAATAGAAAATGGCACATATGTCAAGGAATGACTTTCTAAATACCGATGAATTGGGAGCACGTTCTCCCGCGGAGAGGATCATGCTCTCGCTCAAGATGCGGGGAGCGCAAACCGCCGCGACCATCGGGGAACATTTGGGAACCACAGGTGAGGCCGTTCGCCAACAGCTCGTGCGTCTGGCAGAGGAAGGGCTTGTTTCCTCACATTCCGTGTCCCAAGGCGTTGGCCGCCCTTCGTTGTTCTGGGATCTGACCGAAGCCGGTAACAAACGTTTCCCCGATACGCATGCTGATCTGACAGTTCAGCTTCTTCATTCGGTGCGTACCATTCTTGGTGACGATGCGCTGGACACGCTGATCGCCCATCGCGAGACCGAGACGCGCCGTCAATATCAGACGCGGCTGAAGGATTTGTCGCTCGACCAGCGAGTGAAGGAACTTGCCGACATTCGTTCCGCCGAAGGCTACATGGCTGATGCCGAAAAGCGGGACGATGGTTCCTGGCTGCTCATCGAAAATCATTGTCCTATCTGCGCCGCTGCAGATGCCTGTCAGGGCTTCTGCAGATCAGAGCTTCAGGTATTCAGGGCCGTGCTTGGCCCTGATGTTTCTGTAAACCGCACCGAGCATATTCTGGCCGGTGCGCGGCGCTGTGCTTACGTTATTGCGCCGACCGCCTAACCATCCTTTTTTAGCACTATGCCGGTTGCGGCTGTCTCGCGCTGCGGACCAGAGCGAGTGCCGACACGAATGCCAGTGCAGACAGAATGGCAAAGCCGGAGAAGAGCCAAAGTGCGGCATGTGCAGTGCCGGTAAAGCCGCCGGGATTGGTGAGGCCAGCCATATTGGCAACCATTCCTGCAAGTGCTGCGCCAAGGGCGGTCGTGAAAAGCTGCACCATGGTCACGGATGCGGAAGCCAGATTCTGATCCTCTGCGTCGGCACGCTTGAAAATGCGGGTCAGCAGGTGCGGCCATGTCAGGCCAACGCCAAAACCGATGACGGCCAGCGCGATACAGATCGGCAGCAGATCGTACCAATGTCCTTCGCTGCCAGCGGGAATGAGAACGGCCAGCGTAACCATGCCCGCCACGCCCATGACGGGGGCGGCCAGAATGACACGGTCGGTACGCCCGGCGGCAACCCCTGACGATCCGATGGATCCAAGTGTCCAGCTGCCGCCCATGATGGCTGCCAGATAGCCCGCAACAAGCGGTGACTGGTTGTGCAGCACCTGAAAGAACAGCGGTACGAAGACTTCGGAACTGGTGACGGATGCGCTGAGGAAGGCGAGGGTCAGATAAAGCGCGCCGAGTTTCTGGATGCTGAACGAGCCTTTCGGCAGAATGCGCCTGCTGGCTTTCTTTTCGACGGCTGCGAGGAGAAGCAGCAGAATAATGGCAAGCGCGACACCTCCGGCATTGAACGCCAGTTCGGATGAAATACTTCCAGCAGAAACGGCGAGGACTGCAGCGGTCAAAAGGATGAGCTGTGGCCAGGCAAGCCGGTCATTGCTGGCGGCGGAGCCGGATTCACGCGGCAGCACCGTCATAGCCATGATGGTGAACACAGCAATCACCGGCGCGAGCGACCAGAAGGCGGCGCGCCAGATGCCAAGCTCCGCAAAAACGCCGCCGATGGCAGGGCCGACAAGTGTGGCCACGCCCCACATACCGGAAACGAGGCCAATGGCGCGTGGCCACAATGCTTCGTCGAAAACGATGCGGATCATGGAATAGGAAAGGGCGAGCATCATGCCGCCGCCAAGACCCTGTATGGCTCGCCCCGCCAGCATGACAGGCATAGATGGAGCCAGACCACAGGTCAGGGTTCCGGCAGCGAAGATTACCGCCGCAATCAGATAAGCGCTGCGCGGGCCTGCCTGAGAAAGCAGGCGCGGCACGAGAGCCGAGCCGAGAATGGATGCAGTCACGAACAGCGCCGTGTTCCACGCATAATAGTCCATGCCGCCAATGTCGGCGACGACCGTTGGCAGAATGGTTGTAGCGATGAACACGTTGATGGCATGAAGCGCGACACCGCCGACAAGCGTCAGCGAGACGATAGCGTTTCTGCCTGCGAACAGGTCTCCCCAACCGGCGGTCGGCTTCTGATCCTGCATTTCATTTTCCTTTGACTGTCATCGTGCGGGCGAAAGTCTGAATGAGGTCGCCCCGAACATGGAGAAAATGGCTACGCCCGGGGCTGTAATTTGTCAAGCAAATGCTTGTTTAATTAATTTGATGATACTTCTGGGATTGTAGCGAGCCCTATCGGCCGGCAGAAGCCATTTGTCCGGGCAAAGACTTTCAATGAAAACGGCAGGGCAAGGGGTAGCGCATGTCTCCCGAAAGCGGGAACCAGTTTCGGGATAAAGACATGCGTAAAAACAAACAGATAGAGCGGTTCCAACGACTTCTTATCAACCGGAACCGCTCTAGAAGAGGGAAGGGGTTCAAATTCCTGCAGAAAGCTCTATATGAAGCTCACCTGCTGAAGGTCGGGAAGTAATCCGCGATAGCTTGTGGGGAAATTTTTTCCCGATAATGCTGTGGCGGATTTGTGTTTCTGTCACAAGCTTCCTATAAGCCTTCGAATAATTTGGGAAACCACCTGTGTGTTTCCTCAACTTGGCAAACCAGCCTTGCTGGCGAGGCCAGATTTCCCCTTTGGACGACCCGGAACTCTCATGATCCAGACGCCTTACTACCTGATCGACAAGACCAAGCTGAAGCGCAACATGGAAAAGGTTGCCTATGTGCGCGAAAAGTCCGGCGCCAAGGCTCTGCTGGCGCTGAAATGCTTTGCCACGTGGTCGGTGTTTGATCTGATGAGCGAATATATGGACGGCACCACGTCGTCATCGCTCAATGAAGTGCGTCTCGGCCATGAAAGATTTGGCGGCGAAACCCATGCCTATAGCGTGGCCTATGCTGATAACGAGATCGACGAAGTTATCAGCCACGCCGACAAGATCATCTTCAATTCGATCGGTCAGCTGGAGCGTTTTGCCGACAAGGCAGCGCATATCAAGCGCGGCTTGCGTCTGAACCCAGGCGTTTCGTCTTCGACCTTTGATCTGGCTGACCCGGCGCGTCCGTTCAGCCGTCTTGGCGAATGGGATGTTGCGAAGGTCGAAAAGGTCATGGACCGCGTGACCGGCTTTATGATCCATAACAATTGCGAAAATTCCGATTTCGGTCTTTTCGACAAGATGCTGACCGATATCGAAGAAAAGTTCGGCTCGCTTCTGCATCGTGTCGAATGGGTCAGCCTTGGCGGCGGCATTCATTTCACCGGTGAGAATTATCCCGTCGATGAATTCTGCGCGCGCCTGAAGGCGTTTTCGGAAAAGTTCGGCGTGCAGGTCTATCTGGAGCCGGGCGAAGCCTCGATCACCAAGACCACGACGCTGGAAGTGACGGTTCTTGACACGCTTTATAACGGCAAGAACCTCGCCATCGTCGATAGCTCGATCGAAGCACATATGCTCGATCTGCTCATCTATCGCGAAAAGGCGAAGATGGCGCCCAACAATGGCGGGCACAGCTATATGGTTTGCGGCAAATCCTGCCTTGCTGGCGATATTTTCGGCGAGTTCACTTTCGACAAGGAGCTCTCCATTGGGGACCGCCTCTCATTTGAAGATGCAGCCGGTTATACCATGGTCAAGAAGAACTGGTTTAATGGCGTGAAGATGCCAGCCATTGCCGTGCGTGAACTTGATGGCACGGTCAAATTAGTCCGCGAATTTGATTATGCGGATTTTGAAGGGTCGCTTTCTTAAAGATCCTTTTGCAGCCCTCAAACTGCAATGAATTCATGTGTTCCGGGTGAGAAGGCAATCGGGACGGTTAACAGATGGCGGGTAACCGCTGGAAGAGGAAGCATCGACAGAAAATGAAGAAGAACGTTCTCATTATCGGCGCCGGGGGCGTGGCACAGGTTGTTGCACATAAATGTGCGCAAAACTCTGACATATTGGGCGATATCCATATTGCGTCCCGCACGGTTGAGAAATGCCGCAAGATTATCGATAGCGTGCATGAAAAGAAGAGCCTCAAGACCGAGGTGAAGCTGGAAGCGCATGCTTTGGACGCGCTGGATATTGAAGCCACCAAGGCTCTGATCCAGAAGACGGGCGTTCAGATCGTCATCAATGTCGGCTCGGCCTTCCTCAATATGTCGGTCCTTCGCGCCTGTATCGATACGGGCGTGGCTTACATGGACACCGCGATCCATGAAGATCCGAAGAAGATCTGCGAAACCCCGCCATGGTATGGCAACTACGAATGGAAGCATCTCAAGGAATGCGAAGAGAAGGGTATCACCGCCATTCTCGGCATTGGCTTTGATCCGGGCGTGGTTAATGCCTATGCACGTCTGGCTGCTGACGACTATCTCGATGAAGTCAAATCCATCGACATCGTTGACATCAATGCCGGTTCGCATGGCCGCTGGTTCTCGACCAACTTCGACCCGGAAATCAACTTCCGCGAATTCACCGGCACGGTCTATTCATGGCAGGGCGGTCAGTGGCAGTCGAATAAGATGTTCGAAGTCGGCCACACCTTTGACCTGCCTGTCGTCGGCCCGAGCAAGGCTTATATGACTGGTCATGATGAAGTGCATTCGCTGTCTAAGAACTACCCGAACGCAGATGTGCGTTTCTGGATGGGCTTTGGCGATCACTATATCAACGTCTTTACGGTGCTGAACAATCTGGGCCTCCTGTCCGAACAGCCGGTCAAGACTGCCGAAGGTCTGGAAGTCGTGCCGCTCAAGGTGGTCAAGGCCGTTCTGCCTGATCCATCGTCGCTGGCACCAGACTATACCGGCAAGACCTGCATTGGTGATTTCGTCAAAGGCACCAAGGACGGCAAGGAGAAGGAAGTCTTCATCTATAACGTTGCCGACCATAAGGACGCTTACAACGAAGTGGGTTCGCAGGGCATTTCCTATACCGCTGGCGTTCCGCCGGTTGCGGCCGCAATCCTGATCGCCTCGGGTGAATGGGATGTGAAGAAGATGGTGAATGTGGAAGAGCTTAATCCAAAGCCGTTCCTCCACATCCTCAACCAGATCGGCCTGCCATCGCGCATCAAGGATGAAGACGGCGACCGCGCACTCGACTTCGCGTAAGCCTCATCTGAATGAGTAAAGAAAACCCCGCCCAATGCCATGCTTTGTGCGGGGTTTTTTATTGGCGCTTTGCTCTGGCTTACTCTGGCATATTTGGCCAAGTATCCGAGAGACGATACCCACTCGGAAACGGATCGCTCGGATCGAGCATGAGCTGCGAAGTTCCCGTCACCCAAGCGCGACCGGAAATGATTGGGCTGATGGCCGGTTTGCCACCAAGCTCCAGAGCCTTGTCCAACCGACAGTGAAACTCTGTGCCCAGCACGGACTTTCCGATAAATTTCTCGCCGACTTTCATCTGGCCTTTTGCATGAAGCACGGCCATGCGCGCCGAGCAGCCAGTGCCGGTCGGGGAACGGTCGAGTTTGGCCGGGCGAATGGCAACGGTGTTCACGCCAGTCAGCACATCGCCGTCGCGCGTCACCGGCTCGGTGATCTGGCAGAAGGAAATGTGGTTCCAGTCTTTTTCAGGATGGCGGAAACCAAGCTGCTCGTTGGCGGCTTTGGTAATCTTCACGCCAATTTCGGCAAGTTCCCGCGCCTGGCCCGGCTCGATCTTCATTCCGATAGAAGCTGCATCGACAATGACGAAACTGTCACCGCCATAAGCCGTGTCGACAATGATCGTGCCAAGGTCTTCAACTTCCAATGAGACATCCAGACGGTCAGCGAAAGATGGAACGTTGCGCACACTGATGCGCTCGGCCTTGCCGTTGCGACATTCGGCTTCCACTTCAATGATTCCGCCCGGCGCCTCCAGCACCATGCGCGTCACGGGTTCCTGCATCGGGATAATGCCGCTATCCAGCAAAACGGTGGAGACGCAGATTGAATTGGACCCGGACATGGGCGGCGTATCGGCTGGCTCCATGATGATGAAACCCATCTGCGCGCGCGGATCTTTTGGTGGCACCAGCAGATTGACATGGCGAAACACACCGCCGCGCGGCTCGTTCAGCACGAAATTGCGCAGGGTCTCGTCGCTGGCGATGAAGCGCGATTGTTCCCACACAGTATCGCCAGGAGGAGGGGCCACGCCACCGACAATGACATCACCGACTTCGCCTTCTGCGTGACAGCCGACAATATGGATGACTTTGGTGCTGCGCATGACGCCTCCTGCAATTAATGCAATCATTCCTATCGGTTAGGGCGTTAGCGTCAATCCTTTATCGGACGGGCAATTGCGCTTTCGCGTCAGAATGAGGATTCCATTCCCCTCAGTGTCAGGAGATGAAAAATCCATTCCGAGATGTGTTGCTTCTTTAAGCAAGTCTGATATCCATTGTGCTCTTATTTTGTGCAAATCGATGCGCAGCCCGCTTGGCTCCGGATCAGTTTCTGGAACATACACAACGTTCCCGTTAGAAATTGAGCAACCCGAAAAGTTGGGGTGTGATCGCTCTCTTGGCGATGGACACCCTTAGCCGGCATGGGACGGTCGATGATCGTATTTCCGCGCCTCTTCTCAGATTGACATGGTCTCTGATGTTCCGGGGCGTGACCTCATTCAAATGGAACATCCGGCGGATTGACGGCCCCGGATGCTTCGGGGAGCGGACAATGGACAGGACAATCGATGCGGGCTTTCGGGGGCCGCATGAATCCGGCACGCAACGCTGGGGCAGGGAGATGGCGGCAGCGTTGAAGCTTGGCTGGCCGCTGATCTTCACCAATCTTTCGCAGGCAGCGCTGACTGCAACCGACGTCATCTTCATCGGCCGTCTTGGAGCGGATACGCTCGCTTCGGCACTGCTGGCGACCAGCTTCTATCATACGCTCATGATCTTCTCGATGGGGCTCGTTTCGGCCGTCATGCCGATGATCGCCATCGCGCTTGGCAAGAACCGTCATTCGGTTCGCGATGTGCGCCGCACGGTGCGACAGGGGCTATGGACGGTCATAATGATCTCGATCCCGGTCTGGATCGTGCTCTGGCATTGCGAGGAGATATTCCTGTTTCTCGGCCAGCGCCCGGATATAGCTGCCCGATCGACGGATTTCATGCACACGCTGCAATGGGCACTGCTGCCTTATCTCGGATATATTGTTCTACGCTCGTTCTTTGCGGCGATGGAAAAGCCGATGTGGACGCTGCTTATTGCGGCCCTTGCCATCGGCTTCAACGCGCTTGCCGGCTGGACGCTGATATTCGGTCACTTCGGTTTCCCGCGCATGGAACTGCACGGCGCCGGTATCGCCACAACAGCGTCAAGCACGATGATGTTCCTCGGGCTTGCATTCATCACGGTGCGTCACCACCGCTTCCGCCGCTATCACCTGTTTGGCCGCTTCTGGCGTCCCGACTGGGCGCGCCTGCGTGAACTGTGGCGCATTGGTATTCCAATGGCGCTGACATTCGTGTTCGAGACTTCGATCTTCTATGCTGCAGTGGTGATGATGGGCCGCATCGGGCCGACGGCCATGGCGGCTCATGCCGTGGCGATCCAGATTGCATCGCTCAGCTTCATGGTGCCACTCGGTTTCGGTCAGGTTGCAACCGTGCGCGTGGGCCGTGCCTATGGCCGCGGCGACCCTCAGGCTGTCGCCTATGCAGGCTGGAGCGCCTATGCGCTCGGCGTCGGTTTCATGGCCGTGATGGGGCTTCTTATGGTTCTCATCCCGCGCGTGTTCATTGGTGTTTTTCTCGATCTGCACGATCCGCAGAACCTGCCAGTGATGGAACTGGCTGTCACATTTCTTGCGCTGGCGGCTCTCTTCCAGATCGTTGACGGTGCACAGGCCGTTGCCGCGGGCATGTTGCGCGGATTGCGCGATACACGCATTCCGATGTTCCTGGCTCTATTCGGCTATTGGGGTGTGGGTTTGCCGTTGGGTGCCTTGCTTGCATTCCAGTTTGAACTGGGTGGGGTCGGTATCTGGCTCGGCCTTGCCGCCGGTCTCGGTATTGTCTCGGTATTGATGACGCTGCGATGGCGCAGGCATCTCGCGCATATCTCGGCGCATCCGGCCTGACAAAAGAAAAAGCCATACGCCCGTCGGGCGTATGGCTTTTTCATCAAAGTTTTGAAGCTTACTTCGTCAGTGCGGTGATGCGGTCAAGCGCTGCGCCGAAGCCCTTCAGCGAAACCTTGAAGGCGACCGGCTGGCTTGGGCTCAGGGCTGTCGTGGTGACGTTGATATTGGTGCCAGCCTTGAGAGCTGCAACCTGCTTTGCTTCGAAGCTGACCGGCGCCAGGCAACCCTGCGGCAGGCAGGTAGAGAAAGCGAGGTTCGGTCCGGCAACTTCGTCGATCTTGAGAGCTGCGCCCTTGGCAAGATCAAGGCCAAATGGCATCAGCAGAACACCTTCGACCTTACCTTCCACATTGCGCAATTCCGCGGTCAGAACGCGCTGGCCGGTCTGCGTGCTGCTCTGGTCCTGACGCATCACACAGATGCTTGTTTCCTTCTGGCTCTGACAGGAAACGGTCCAGTCTTGGTAAGTCTCCTGAAGGGTGCTAGCTCCACCTGGAAGTGGAGCCGCAAAGGCCGAAGCGCCGGAAATGGTTGCAAGCGTGAATGCAAGACCGATTACGCGATAGCTTTTCATAAAAAGATTCTCTCTGAAATTAATGAGCCCCAGAACCGTATACTCGGACGCACTGTCCAAGAAAACATTATTGAACATAAAATATTCGTGTCTTCAACTATAAATTATTGTTTATATTTCAGTTATATAAGAAAAGAATAATATATTATTGGTTGTGCAAGCGTCTTTTTCTTGGGGCAAGGTTTTGCTGATTGTCCCCTTTTCCTCATCAAGCCGGAACTCTAAAGTCGCCTGGGAAAAGTCGGCTCGTTGTGCCGGGAGGAGAAGTCGTGACGCTACGCTATCAGATCGTTGCACTGGCGATTGTGCCCCTTATCGTGGCTATTCTGACGGTCACGGCCTTCATTACCTGGCAGTCGGCAAATCTTGTGCAGAGCAGTATCGCGACCTTCGAGAAGAATATGCTGAAGGCCAAGGAGACTGAGCTTCTCAATCTTACCAACCTGGCGCTTTCTTCCATCCAGCAGATTTACGACGATGCAGGCCCCGACGATACCGCTGCCATGGAAAAGGTGCGGAAGATTCTGACCTCGCTCGATTATGGTCGCGACGGCTACTTCTTTGTCTATGACTATGACGGCAACAATGTCGTCCATCCTCGCCAGACATTTCGGCCCGGCCATAACTGGCTCGATCTTGTTGATCCTGATGGAGATCGCGTTATTGCCAATCTGATTGACAAGGCGAAGGAAGGTGGAGGACTGCACCAGTATAAATGGGAAAAGCCGTCAAGCGGCGAAATGGCGGACAAGCTCTCCTTCGCTGTTGGACTGAGCAAATGGAAGTGGATGCTCGGAACTGGCGTCTATCTTGACGATGTCTATGCGCAGACTGCTGCCGCCAACGCCGATTTCCGGGCCAATATCCGAACGACATTCCTGATCGTCAGTCTGATCGCCGTGCCAGCTGTGATGCTCGTCTTCGCGACCTGTATGCTGCTCAATCTGCGCGAGCGACGTATGGCTGATAACAAGCTGAAGGAGCTGGCGCAGCGCATCATCGATACGCAGGAGGAGGAACGGGCACGTCTGGCGCGTGAACTGCATGACGGCATTTCCCAAAATCTCGTCGGCGTTCGCTATGCCATCGATTTAGCAAGCCGTCAGGTGCGCATGGACAGCGGAGGCGCGCCGCTTGCGATCGAGAAGGCATCGGATGCGCTCAATGGTGCAATCAAGGAGGTGCGGCGGCTTTCGCATGATCTGCGTCCGCGCATTCTGGACGATCTTGGCCTGACCGTTGCGCTCAAGGCTTTGTGCGAACATTTTTCGGAGCGGACCGGCATTGAAACGCAGCTCGAAGCAAGCGGACTAAACGAGACGCTGAAGCCGGAGGCAAGCACGGCGCTTTATCGCGTCGTGCAGGAAGCGCTCACCAATGTCGAGCGCCATTCCGGGGCAAGCCAGGTGAACATCCGCCTCTGGGGTTCCGGCGGCAAGGTGACGATGACAGTCGCCGATGACGGCAATGGTTTTACCGCGCGTGATCTGAAAGATCAGCTTTCAGGGCTTGGCTTGCGAAATATGCAGGAGCGGATGGCGCATTTCGGCGGTGTGCTCTTGGTTGAAACCGGCGCAGATGGTACGCAGCTCACCGCGCGCTTGCCGAAATCGGCAACAGAGAGAAAGCGGGAACCGGAAGTCGCATGACGAATGAATGCAAGATTCGCGTATTGCTCGTGGATAATCATCCGCTGGTTCTGGATGGTTTGCGAGCTGTACTCGAAACCTATGACGATATCGATATTGCAGGCGCGGCTTCCAATGCGCGGGCTGCACTGGAACTGGCGCTGACCGTTAATCCCGATGTGGTTTTGATGGATATCAACATGCCACTTCTCAACGGTATCGACGCTATCGAACTGTTCAAGAAACAATTGCCGGGCATTCGCATCCTCATGCTGTCCATGCACGACAGCCGCGAATATATCTCGACCTCCATCATGCGCGGAGCTTCCGGCTATGTGTTGAAGGATGTGTCCACCACTGAAATCGTCGCCGCCATTCATGCGGTCGCTTCGGGTGGAACTTATTTCTCTTCCGGTGTTTCGGAAGCGCTGCTCGACAGCGGCGACAGGAAATCGGAAGGGCTGTCGGTCCGCGAAAACGATGTTCTGGTGCTGGTGGCCGAAGGTGGAAGCAACCGCGAAATTGCAATCAGGCTCGGCATTTCGGAGGCGACGGTCGAAACTCATCGCAAGAATATCAAGAAGAAACTCGGAATAGCCAGCACTGCCGGGCTTACGCGCTACGTCATCGAGAACCGGTTGCGCCTGTCTTCGCAATAGCTGTCCTCGCAATAGCGGATATTCCGTTCGTCTCCCGATATTGCCTTACCCACTAATGGGTAGGTCTCCGTTTCTTAGAACTTTCGTCAACTTGCGGCATGGATTCGCCGGTCCTATCATTCGCTCCAAAACCGCTTGAGGAGGCGGAACAGGAGGGGAGGAGCGATGTCAGTCTTGCTGGCGTTGTCGCGTGCTATCGACGCGGCCAATAATTTCATCGGAAAATCCGTATCGTAGCTGATCCTGGTGGCAGTGCTCATCAGTGCTATCAATGCCGTCTCGCGCAAGCTGTTCAATGTCAGCTCGAATGCGTGGCTGGAAGCGCAATGGTATCTGTTCTCGGCGGTCTTTCTTATCGCCGCCGGATATACGCTTCTGCATAGCGAGCATGTGAAGGTTGATCTTCTCTACAGCCGTTATTCGCGGCGAACCCAGCTATTGGTCGAGATTTTCGGCACGCTCTTTTTCCTCCTGCCTTTCTGCCTCATCACCATTTACCTCTCCTGGCCCATCGTGGAAGCCAAGATCGCCAGCGGTGAAACCTCCAACAATACGGGTGGGCTGGTTCTCTGGCCGGTCTGGGTGTTGATCCCCATCGGTTTCGGGCTGCTCGCATTGCAAGGCATTTCCGAACTCATCAAGCGCATCGCCATCCTTCAAGGGCGCATACCGGACACGGTCGCCCTTGAAGATGCGGAAGCCCAGACGCTCTGAGGGGAACGGATATGATTGCTTTTATTGCGGAAAATCTCGCTCCGTTGATGTTTCTGTCGCTGGTGGTCGTGCTGTTGCTCGGCTACCCGGTGGCTTTTGCGCTGGCCTTCGTCGGTTTTGCCTTCGGCTTCGTCGGCATCGAAATGGGGCTTCTGCCTGTCAACCTGTTCGGCGCGATACCGGATCGCATCTTCGGGCAGATGTCGAATGAAACGCTGCTCGCTATTCCATTCTTCACCTTCATGGGGTTGATACTGGAGCGAAGCGGCATGGCGGAAGAACTGCTCGATACGATCGGGCAGCTTTTCGGTCCCGTGCGTGGCGGGCTGGCTTTTGCGGTGATCATCGTCGGCGCGCTTCTTGCGGCCACGACCGGCGTTGTCGCTGCCTCGGTGATTTCGATGGGACTGATTTCGCTCCCGATCATGTTGCGCTACGGCTATGATCGCAAAGTGGCGAGCGGCACGATTGCAGCATCCGGCACGCTGGCACAGATCATTCCACCAAGCCTCGTCCTGATCGTGCTTGCCGATCAACTGGGCCGTTCGGTTGGCGATATGTACAAGGGCGCGCTGGTTCCCGGTCTTCTGCTGGTTGGCTTCTACTGTGCCTTTATCATCGGCATGTCGATTTTCCGGCCTGATACGGTCCCGGCTCTGCCGCCGCATGCCCGTACATTGAAGGGCTGGAAACTGGCGCAGAAAGTGGTGATCTCGCTCGTGCCGCCGCTTGTGCTGATCTTCCTTGTTCTCGGAACGATCTTCATCGGCGTTGCAACGCCTACGGAAGGTGGCGCGATGGGGGCGGTCGGCGCTCTGCTTCTCGCTATCATCAATCGCCGCCTCAACATGACGATGCTGACGTCGGCGCTTTACGCCACGGCAAAACTGTCGTCCTTCGTCATTTTCATTCTGCTGGGCGCGCGCGTGTTTTCGCTCACCTTCTATGGCGTCAACGGTCACATCTGGGTCGAACACCTGATGACGTCCATCCCCGGCGGTGAAGTCGGCTTCCTGATTGTCGCCAATCTTCTGGTGTTCTTTCTGGCCTTCTTCCTCGATTATTTCGAGCTGGCCTTCATCATCATCCCGCTTCTGGCGCCGGTGGCCGACAGCCTTGGCATTGATCTGGTCTGGTTCGGCGTCATGCTGGCGGTCAATATGCAGACATCGTTCATGCATCCGCCTTTCGGCTTCTCGCTCTTCTATCTGCGTTCGGTCGCTCCATCCCGACCCTATAAGGACAAGGTCACAGGCGCGACTATCCAGCCGGTGACGTCGGGGCAAATCTACATGGGATCGATCCCGTTCCTTTTGATCCAGCTTGTCATGGTCGGCATCATCATCAGCTTCCCGGGCATCGTCACCCACTACAAGAGCGGCCATCCGCAGGCCGATCCGGCATCGATCCAGATCAATGTGCCAATGCCAGATGCTGGCGGCGGCAATCCGTTCGGCGCAGCACCCGCACCTTTCGGAGCGCCTTCGCCGTCAACTGAGCCTCTGCCCGCGCCGTCTTTCGGTTCTCCGCAGCCGAGCTTCGGACAGGACAAAGACCAACAGCAAAAACCTGCGCAATGAGGGGAAAACGAGCATTGCGTAGATTCTGATAAACCAGAACAATCTTAGGAGGAGACACATGACACAGGATTTGAGCCGTCGCACATTTCTGACGAAGGGTGCCGCAATCGGCGCTGCCGCTGCCACAAGTGGAGCGGCACTCGCAACACCGGCAATCGCGCAGGAGTTGCCGACGCTGCGCTGGCGCCTGACTTCGGGCTTCCCGAACAATCTGGATACGATCTACGGCGGTGCGGTCTATATGGCCAATGCCGTTTCAAAGATGACAGAAGGCAAGTTCCAGATTCAGGTATTCCAGGCCGGCGAAATCGTGCCTGGCCCACAGGCCATCGATGCGGTTCAGGCCAACACGGTCGAAATGGCGCATACGTGCGGCTATTATTTCACTGGCAAGAACCCGGCTTTCGCCATCGGGACGGCTATTCCCTTCGGCATGAACACACGCCTGCAGAATGCCTGGCTCTATCATGGCGGTGGCAACGAGCTTTATAATGCGTTCCTTGCCGATTATGGCATTGTCGGTATCGTCGGCGGCAACACGGCGGCCCAGATGGGCGGCTGGTATCGCAAGGAAATCAAAAGCCTTGCGGATCTGAAGGGCCTGAAGATGCGTATCGCGGGCGTGGCTGGCGAGGTCATGTCGCGCCTCGGCGTCGTTCCGCAACAGCTTCCGGGCGGCGACATCTATCCGTCGCTGGAGCGCGGCACGATCGATGCGGCCGAATGGGTCGGTCCTTATGATGACGAGAAGCTCGGCTTCTACCAGATCGCGCCATATTATTATTACCCGGCCTTCTGGGAAGGCGGCGCTTCGGTACACTTCTTCATCAACAAGCAGCAATATGAAAGCCTGCCGGAGCCATACAAGGTTGCGCTGAATACGGCTGCCGAAGCTGCGACCCAGAACATGATCTCGCTTTATGACGTGAAAAACACCGCTGCGATTCGTTCGCTGGTGTCGAAGGGCGTGAAGCTTCAACCGCTTCCGCGAGACGTTCTGGATGCCGCCTACAAGGTCGCGTTCGAACTCTACGCCGAATACAACGAGAAAAATCCGGCATGGGCGAAAATCTACCCGAGCTGGAAAAAATTCCGTGACGAGGGCTTCGAATGGTTCCGCGTCGCTGAATATACCTATGACAGCTACGTCTATGCGCAGCAGGCTGCAGGCAGGTAGCCATCGACTGACATAGTCGCGAAACGCTTGTGAAACGGGGCCTTCGGGCCCCGTTTTCGTTTATTGTATTTAAGGCGAAAGTGGTTTTGTAGTTAGAAATTGCTAGTGTTAATATACTTGAAATTTTATTTGATTTATATTTTATGAGTTATTTATTGTTATAAAGTAAAGATGTTTATAATTAGTGTCATAATGGACACATGTTCCTTTTCAACTTCATATAGTTCTTAAAATTGGAATTGATGTATTTGTAGAATTCATTCTATCAGGCCTCGTCTGAAAAATTTCTGGAGGCAATGAAATGAAGATCAAGAGCTTGTTGTTCGGTTCGGCTGCAGCACTGGTTGCAACCACTGGAGCATATGCTGCGGATACCGTTGTGGCACCGGAGCCTGAATCTGTTGAGTATGTTCGCGTTTGCGACGCCTATGGTGCGGGATATTTCTATATTCCGGGCACCGAAACCTGCCTTCGCGTATCCGGCTATGTCCGTTACGACGCTGCTGGCGGTGACAATGTCTACGGTCGCGGTTTCGTTGATCGTGACGGTAGCGTCGATACGCGCCGCAATTCCTGGGATAACAAGGCTCGCTTCACACTGCGCCTCTCCACGGCGTCGGAAACCGATCTTGGCACTCTGAAGACCTTTGCCGAAACCCGTTATGATTGGGGCAATGGTGTTGAAGGTGCCTCCGGTTCGCTGCGTTTTGCCTATATCCAGCTTGGCGGTCTCCGCGTCGGTCTCGATGAATCGGCCTTCGTTACCTTCCCGGGCTATCTCGGCGATGTCATCAACGATGACGTGATTCTCGCTGGCGGCTATCGCACCGGCTTGATCAGCTACACCTTCACCGGTGGCAACGGCTTCTCCGCCATTCTGTCGCTCGAACAGGGCAACAATGATGATACGGATAGCGCATACGGCTATGATGGCGTCATCAAGGACTACACGCCGCACGTTGTCGGTGGCCTGAAGTATGAAGGCGGCTGGGGCAAGATCGCAGGCGTCGCTGCTTATGACGCCCGCAACGAAGAGTGGGCCGGTAAGGTTCGCGCTGACGTGAACATTACGGACCGCTTCTCGGTCTGGGCGATGGGTGGTTACAAGTCCAATAAGGACCAGTACATCATGCAGACCGATGGCAATGGCCATGATATCGGTCAGGTTCGTGCGATCAGCAGCTTCTACGGTACCTGGGGCGGCGATTGGGCTGTCTGGGGCGGCGCAGCATTCAAGGCTACCGACAAGGCAGTCTTCAATGCGCAGCTTGCTTATGACGGCACGAACACTTTCGCAGCTACTGCCAACGTAGCGTATGAAATGGTTCCGGGCTTCACGGTCACGCCGGAAGTTTCCTACACCAAATGGAGCGACAGCAAGTCCTATCTCAACGGCAAGGATGCCGTTCAGGGTATGATCCGCTTCCAGCGCTCGTTCTAATGCTTAACCGGGAGGCCGACATCGGCCTCCCGGTCTGCATTCAAAAGTATATTGAACCGTTCATCTTGGTGTGACGGTCATGAGTTCAATAAAATTTCTAATACTTTGATATTTAATTGAAGAAATATTCTTGAATTTTCGAATGAAATAACAAGTAACCAAGTGCTGATATAACAAAAATGTAATTTGCATTCTGGTGTGCTTGTACTATTTTAAAAGAACCATTCGATAGCGTAGAAGGACTGCGCTGTTTACAAATCTGATCTCCAGTCGGAAGAGTGGTACGGCGAGCTTCGGCTCGCCGTTTTTGTTTCCGTCCTATCGTTCTGCACATATGAAAAAGGCCGGATTGATCCGGCCTTTTCGTTGCGTGAATGCATCGCAGAATATGAACTGCTCTCCTTTATCGGGAAAACTTCATATGCCGGTTGACGTCCTTGTAGAGCAGATAGCGGAACTTGCCGGGGCCGCCTGCGTAACAGGCCTGCGGGCAGAAGGCGCGCAGCCACATGAAGTCGCCGGCTTCCACTTCCACCCAGTCCTGATTGAGCCGGTAGACGGCCTTGCCTTCCAACACATAGAGGCCGTGTTCCATGACGTGGGTCTCGGCAAAAGGAATGACGCCGCCGGGTTCCAGGGTCACGATGGTGACGTGCATGTCGTGGCGCAGGTCATTCGGATCGACGAAGCGGGTCGTCGCCCAGGCGCCGTTGGTGTCCGGCATCGGATTGGGCGCGATATCCTTTTCGTTGAGGAATAGCGGTTCGGGAACATCGAGACCGTCGACATATTCATAAGCCTTGCGCACCCAATGGAAGCGGGCCGTCGTCGCGCCGTTGTTGCGAAGTGTCCAGCCGCTTTTCGGCGGCAGATAAGCGTAGCCGCCTTCGGTCAGCGTGTGCGTTTTACCAGCTACGGTGACGGCGATTTCGCCCTCGACCACGAACAGCACGCCTTCCGCGCTTTCATCCAGTTCGGCACGGTCGCTGCCGCCGCCCGGCTGCACTTCCATGATGTATTGCGAGAAGGTCTCGGCGAAGCCGGAGAGGGGGCGGGCAATCACCCAGAGCCGTGTCTTGTCCCAGAAGGGCAGGAAGCTCGTCACGATATCGCTGAACGTGCCCTTGGGGATCACCGCATAGGCTTCGGTGAACATAGCGCGATCGGTGAGGAGCTGGGTCTGCGGCGGCAATCCGCCAGTCGGTGCATAATAGCTGCGATTGTTCTTGTCGTTGCCCATGTGGGGAATTCCTTATGTGAGAAGCTGGCACTCACGGCGAGTTCTGGAAAACCTGTCGTGAGATCATGGAATGAATGCGCCCGGAAGTCGACCTTCCGGGCTGCAAGGATCAGTAGAGCGCTTCCGGCAGAATATCCTTGAGGCGCAGGAGGGCGATGCGCTCCACCTGAGCGCAAGCCGTTTCAAATTCCGTATCGCGGTCATTGGAAACGCGGCGCTGGAAAGCGTCGAGGATTTCCTTTTTGTTGCGTCCCTTCACGGCGATGATGAACGGAAAGCCGAACTTCGCCGTATAGGCGTCGTTCAATTCGGTGAATGTCTGCTTTTCCGCATCAGTCAGCGCATCGAGACCCGCACCAGCCTGTTCGGCGGTCGATTCCGCTGTCAGCCGCTTGGCCTGTGCGAGCTTGCCAGCAAGATCCGGGTGCGCCTTCAACACGGCAAGCCGCTCATCTGCCGAGGCGGCGCGGAATGCCTTCGTCATCGCGGCAGCAAGACCGGATGCGGTATCTTCCTCCAGGCTGAAACCCGCATCATATGCGCGTTCGGCAATCCATGGCGAATGCTCGAAAATGCTGCCATAACGTGCGACGAACGCATCCCTGCTGGCTTTCGAAGGCACGACGTCGGCGGTAACGGGCTTGTAGTTTTCGTGCCAGTGGCGGGCAATGTCGACGCGCTTGGCGACCCATACCTTGTCATGGCTTTGCACATAGTCGAGGAACCGTTCGAGCGCGGCCACACGGCCGGGGCGACCGACAAGGCGGCAATGCAGGCCAATGGACATCATCTTCGGTGCGCCTTCCGCGCCTTCGCGATAGAGCACGTCGAACGTGTCCTTCAGATAGGTGTAGAACTGATCGCCGGAATTGAAACCCTGCGGCGTCGCAAAACGCATATCATTGGCGTCGAGTGTGTAGGGCACGATCAGGTGCGGTCCCTTCGGACCTTCAACCCAATAAGGCAACTCGTCGGCATAGGAATCGGCGGAATAGAGAAAGCCACCTTCTTCCATCACCAGTTTCAGCGTGTTGTCGGAAGGCTTGCCCTGATAGATGCCGAGCGGTCGCGAGCCGGTAAGTTCCGTATGAAGGCGTACCGCATCGCGGATATGCTCGCGTTCGATCTCTTCGGGAACGTCCTTATATTCCCACCAGCGCAATCCGTGGCTGGCGATTTCCCAGTCAGCCTCTTTCATGGCGGCAACGGCTTCGGGATTGCGCGCCATGGCGAGTGTCACGCCATAGACGGTGACTGGCATGTTGCGGCGGGTGAAGGCGCGCCACAAGCGCCAGAAGCCGGATCGCGCGCCATATTCGTAGATGGATTCCATATTCAGGTTGCGCTGGCCCTGCCAGGGCTGCGCGCCGACAATCTCGGACAGAAGGCATTCGGAGGCCGCGTCACCGTCGAGAATGCTGCATTCGCCGCCTTCCTCATAGTTGACGACGAATTGAACTGCGATATTGGCTCCTCCCGGCCAGCGCGGATCTGGCGTGTTGCGTCCATAGCCGACGAGATTGCGCGGATATTTCATTGCGGGTCTTCCCTCGTTTTCGTTCGTTTTATCCATGATAATAAAGATTTATCGCTATTATTCCCCTCCAAAAATTTGAAAGACATCCAACGATAACCATCTTTCAGAATGAGGAGGATCGCGAAATACTAAATGCTGGGAACATGGTGTGGTTTGCGGCCCCCACAGCCGATGGCGACGTTGGGCTCAAATAAACCACCGGAAATCAAAAGCTTGTAACATTTTCCAATCTATTTGATGAGAGAATCAGCAAGCTGCAGGAGTGTAAATGGGTCAGGAAAACAGCGGTAATGGCCGGTTGACGACGCATGTCCTCGACACGGTAAGCGGCAAGCCGGCGGCAAATCTGCGCATCGAATTGCGTCGCGTCGAGAATCAGCAGGCCGAACCAATCCGGGAAATTCGCACCAACGACGATGGCCGCTGCAGCGAGCCGCTGCTGGCGGGCGAGAATTTGCGGGCCGGTTCCTACGAGCTTCTGTTCCATGTCGGCGAATATTTCGGCAAGACAGATGATGTCGTACCGTTCCTCGATGTCGTCCCTCTGCGCTTTGGCATTTCCGATGAAAAAGCGCATTATCATGTACCGCTTCTCGTTTCGCCGTTTTCCTATTCCACCTATCGCGGGAGCTAAGCGCCATGAACCAGTCTGTGCACCAGTCTGTGCGACACACGATCCGCTTTCTTCTGAACGGTGAAAAGGTTGAACTCGACCGCGTTTCCCCGACCGAAACGTTGCTCGATTATCTGCGGCTGTCCGCCAAGCTGCGCGGCACCAAGGAAGGTTGCGGCGAAGGCGATTGCGGTGCGTGCACGGTGCTGGTCGGCAAGATTTCCGACGGCAAGCTCGTTTACGAAAGCGTCAATGCCTGCATCCGCTTCATGGGTTCGCTGGATGGCTGCCATGTCGTGACGATCGAGCATCTGCGCGGCGCCGATGGCGATCTGCATCCGGTGCAGAAGGCAATGATCGAGTTTCATGGCTCGCAATGCGGCTTTTGCACGCCGGGCTTCGTCATGTCACTCTACGCTCTGTGGATGCGCGAACCGAAGCCCGCCGATGCACAGATCGAAAAGGCATTACAAGGTAATCTTTGCCGCTGCACGGGCTATGAGGCGATCATGCGCGCTGCCCGCATCATTTCCGACTACGGTACGGTCATGGAAGACCCGCTTGCTGCTGAGCGCGCCCATGTTCTTGAACAGCTGACGGCCATGCGCGATGGCGTTCGGGTGGAAGTGGGTGAAGGCAAGGACCGGTTGATTGTGCCCGGTGATCTCGATGATTTCGCCACCATCCTGGCGGCAGAGCCGAAGGCGACCATCGTTGCCGGTTCTACCGATGTGGGCTTGTGGGTCACCAAGATGATGCGTGACATTTCCCCGGTCGTCTTCATCGGTCATCTGGAGGAACTGCGCTCCGTCCGTGAGGAAAATGGTGTCGTTACCATCGGCGCAGGTGTCACCTACACGGAAGCATTCGGATTTCTTGCCAAGCGCATTCCGCAGCTCGGCCAGCTCATCAACCGCATTGGCGGTGAGCAGGTGCGCAATATGGGAACTATCGGCGGCAATATCGCCAATGGTTCGCCGATTGGTGACACGCCGCCGCCGCTGATCGCGCTCAATGCAAAACTGACGCTGCGCAAAGGGGCGGAACGCCGCACTATACCGCTGGAAGAGTTCTTCATCGCTTATGGCAAGCAGGATCGCCAGCCCGGCGAGTTTGTCGAAGCCGTGCATGTACCGGTTCCGGCAGAAGGCAGCCATTTTGCCATTTACAAAGTGTCGAAGCGTTACGAGGAAGACATTACGGCGACGCTCGGCGCTTTCCATCTGACGCTCGACGCGGCAGGCAATGTGGAAACGGTCCGCATCGCTTATGGCGGTATGGCCGCAACGCCGAAGCGCGCCAGCACGGTGGAAGCCGCACTGACGGCCAAGCCCTGGACCGAGGCTACGGTTGAAGCTGCATTGGAAGCCTATGCACAAGACTATACGCCCTTGAGCGATATGCGCGCGACAGCGGATTACCGGCTGCTCGCGGCGCGCAATCTGTTGCGGCGTTTCTTCGCCGAAACGGAAGGCAGTTACGTGCCGCTGCGTGCGGCTGAAATCGCGGCGGCGTGAGGAGGCAATCATGAACAAGCATCCTGCAAATGCATTGAAAGCTGCCCGCATTGTGGGTGGCGTCGCGACCGACCAGAAACACGATTCCGCGCACAAGCATGTGACGGGAACGGCTGTCTACATCGACGATATACCGGAGCCCGAAGGCACGTTGCATATCGGGGTCGGCTATTCGTCCGTTGCACATGGTTCATTCAAGTCGATTGATTTGTCGGCAGTGCGCGCCGCTCCCGGCGTGATCGACGTGTTGACCTACAAGGACGTGCCCGGCGAAAACGATGTTTCGCCATCGGGCATGCATGACGACCCGATCTTTGCCGTCGACAAGGTTGAGTTTCACGGTCAGCCGATCTTTGCGGTTATCGCGAAAAGCCGCGATCAGGCGCGCCGCGCTGCGCGTTTGGCAAAGATCGAATATGAAGAAACGACAGGTATCTATTCCATCGATGCGCTGGACGGTCTGAAGGACCGGCTTGTCACCACGCCGCTGACGTTGAAGCGCGGTGATGCACGTGCGGCCATTGATACTGCGCCGCACCGTATCAAGAACCGCATGTATCTTGGTGGGCAGGATCATTTCTATCTTGAGGGTCAGGTTTCGCTGGCTATCCCCGGCGAGGATGAAGACGTCACCGTCTATTGCTCCACGCAGGGACCGAGCGAAACCCAGCATCTGGTTGCCCATGCGCTGGGCGTGCCGAGCCATTCCGTGACGGTGGAAGTGCGCCGCATGGGCGGTGGCTTCGGCGGCAAGGAAACGCAGGCCAACCAGTGGGCGGCCATTGCAGCCATTGCTGCCAAGAAGCACAAGCGCGCCATGAAGATCAGGCTCGACCGCGACGAGGACATGACCTCGACCGGCAAGCGCCATGGCTTCGTCATCGACTATGAAGTCGGCTTCGACGATGACGGCAATATTCTGGGCATCGATTATCTGTTTGCCCTCAATGCCGGGTTCTCGGCAGACCTTTCCGGACCTGTCGGCGACCGCGCACTGTTTCACTGCGACAATGCCTATTTCTTCCCGGCAGTTCATGCGCAGTCGGCACCGCTTTACACGAACACCGTGTCGAATACGGCGTTTCGCGGCTTCGGTGGCCCGCAGGGCATGGTTGGTGCAGAACGCGTGATCGATGAGGTGGCTTTCGCCGTCGGCAAGGACCCGCTCGAAATCCGCAAGCGCAATTTCTACGACGAGATGGGTAAGGACGGCACACGCAACGTCACCCCTTACCATCAGAAGGTCGAAGATTGCATTATCCAGCGCATCGTTTCGGAACTTGAGGAAAGTTCAGATTACGCGAAGCGCCGCGAAGCGATCCGCGAGTTCAACGCGAAAAGCCGTTATGTCAAACGCGGCATGGCGCTGACGCCGGTGAAATTCGGCATCTCCTTTACCAAGACGGAGTCCAATCAGGCTGGCGCTCTGGTGCATGTATACAATGACGGCTCGGTGCATATGAACCATGGCGGCACGGAAATGGGGCAGGGGCTCCATTTGAAAGTGGCGCAAGTCGTGGCCGAGGAATTCCAGATCGACATCGACCGGGTGAAGATCACCGCGACGACCACCGCCAAGGTGCCGAACACGGCGCCGACGGCGGCTTCTTCCGGTGCCGATCTCAACGGCATGGCTGCACAGGACGCAGCCCGCCAGATCAAGAAACGTCTCATCCATTTTGCGGCACAGCAATATCAGGTGCCGGAAGATCAGGTTGTCTTCCTTCCCAACCGGGTTCGCGTCGGCAATCAGGAAATCAGCTTCAACGATCTCGTAAAGCAAGCCTTTATCGGTCGTGTGCAGCTGTCGGCGGCAGGTCACTACAAGACGCCGAAAATCCACTGGGACCGTGCCAAGGGCCGGGGCCACGCCTTCTATTACTATGCTTACGGAGCAGCCTGTTCCGAAGTTTCCGTCGACACTCTGACTGGTGAATATGTGGTGGAGCGCACCGATATTCTGCATGATACCGGGCGTTCCCTGAACCGCGCCATCGATATCGGTCAGGTTGAAGGCGGCTTCGTGCAGGGCATGGGCTGGCTGACGACAGAGGAGCTTGTGTGGGACGACAAGGGGCGGCTTCGCACCCATGCGCCATCCACCTACAAGATCCCGCTGGCTTCCGACCGGCCCAAGATCTTCAATGTCGCGCTGACCGACTGGTCCGAGGCTTATGAGCCGACGATCCATCGTTCCAAGGCTGTCGGCGAACCGCCACTGCCGCTTGGGTTGTCGGTGCTGCATGCTCTGGCCGACGCGATTGCCACCGTGGCGGATCACAAGGTCTGCCCACGTCTCGATGCGCCAGCAACGCCGGAACGTGTGCTGATGGCCATCGAACGGCTCCGCAAGCAAAAGGGCTAGAGAGATGCCAGGCGCGCGCGACGATATCCGGGCTTTTCTCAACCGGCGTCCCGATAGTGTGCTGGTTGAAGTCACCGATGTGAAAGGTTCCGCACCCCGCGATGCCGGGGCGTGGATGCTGGTTGCCCGCGATATGATCTTCCGGACGATCGGTGGCGGTCAGCTTGAATATATGGCTATCGACCATGCCCGGAAGGTGCTACTTGGCGGCAGGGACTCACCCAAGCACGTTCCCCCCATGAACGTGCCACTGGGGCCCGAAATCGGCCAGTGCTGCGGCGGACGGGTAGGCCTGAGCTTCAGGCGTGTCAGCCGCGGGCTCACCGACGAGCTTGTCAGCAAGGTCGATGCGGAAATAGCCACGCGCCCGCATGTCTATGTCTTCGGCGCGGGCCATGTTGGCGATGCGCTGGCGAGTGCTCTCTCGCTCACGCCCGTCCGGGTCATTCTGGTGGATACGCGGGAAGCGGAGCTGATGGCGTGCGATGTGCCGGGCGTCGAAACCTGTCTGTCGGCCATGCCCGAACAGGTGGTGCGTTCCGCCCCGCCGGGTAGCGCGTTTATCGTTCTCACCCATGACCACGCACTGGATTTTCTGATCGTCGCTGAGGCATTGCAGCGACGCGATGCCGTTTATGTCGGCATGATCGGCTCGAAGACCAAAAAAGCTACTTTCAAAAATTGGTTGAAACGCGAAATCGGTAGCGACAATCTTTTTGAAAATCTTGTCTGTCCCGTCGGCGGAGCCGTTGTGAAAGACAAGAGGCCGGAAGTCATTGCGGCATTGGCCGCAGCCGAAGTTCTGACGGCGGTGCTGACTTCCGTACGTGTATCGCAACCCGCCTGATCAGGCGGGTTTTTCTTTTCGCATTTCCGGTAAAGCGCGAGAAGGTTTCGCACGATATAATATTTGAAAAACAAAGGAATAGAGCGGTTTGAGCCGCTCTACACCAAAGCCTCGCGGATCAATCGCTGGCACCGCTCCGTCATGAAATCGATGATCAGACGTACCTTTGGGTCCTGAAAGCGCTTGTGCGGGTAGATCGCAGCAAGCTGAATCGGCGCCGGTGGTGTGCTTTCGAGGATTGGAACCAGCCGTCCGTCACGGATATATTCTTTCACTTCGAACAGCGGCTTGTTGATGATGCCGCGCCCGCCAAGCGCCCATTGCGTCAATACGTCGCCATCATCCGAGTCAAATGGCCCGGTGACTTCGAATTTGCGCAGACCTTCCGCCGTTTGCAGGGACCAGAAATATTCCTTTGAGCCTGGAAAACGCAGCAGAAGACAGTCATGCTTGTCGCCAAGCAACTCGTCAGGAGACTGCGGAACCCCATGTTTCTCGAGATATGCAGGCGCTGCACAGATCACGCGCTCGCAATTCATGATCCCGCGCATACGCAGGTTCGAATTCTCCAGAACACCGAGCTTGAAAGCCACATCGACGCCCTCGCTCATAATATCGACTTCATGATCGGACAGGCGAAGCCGTACTTCGATATCCGGATATTTGTCGTGAAACTCCGGAATTCCCGATGCAATCAGCCGTCTCCCGAAGCCAAGCGGAGCGGTAATGCGAATCGATCCCTTGGGATTTTTCGCCAGTTCAGCCACGGCAGCTTCCGCCTCATCCACAGCTTCGAGGATTTTCAACGCACCGTCATAGAATACGCGACCGTGTTCGGTCGGCGTAAGCTTGCGTGTCGTCCGGTTGAAGAGCCTGACCCCCAGGTGCTTCTCCAACTCTTTGATTCGATTGCTTGCAACTGCTGGCGAAGCGCGCTGGTCGCGACCCGCTGCAGATAGATTTCCCAATTCGACAACGCGCACAAAAACGCGCAGATTATCAAGATATGACATACGTCCCCTCCACGATTGTCTAGATTTTTTTGAAAGTGCTGGTCGTGATGTGACGTTCCCTGAACCTGATTCCTTTGGCACATAATGCAACAACGAACAATGGGGCTCAAAAATGGGTCAAGAAATGGGAGTGCCTGATGTATGATTTCGCCGTAGCCTGGGACTGGCTGGGCTTCGCAGCGCGGTGGCTGCATGTGATTACCGCGATTGCGTGGATCGGCTCGTCTTTCTACTTCATCGCGCTTGATCTCGGTCTGCGCCAGCGTCCCGGCTTGCCGGTAGGCGCGCATGGCGAGGAATGGCAGGTCCATGGCGGTGGCTTTTATCACATCCAGAAATATCTGGTTGCGCCCGCCGAAATGCCGGAACACCTGACCTGGTTCAAATGGGAATCCTACGCCACGTGGCTGTCGGGTTTCACGCTGCTCTGCATCGTCTACTATGCCGGCGCCGATCTCTACCTGATCGATCCGAATGTGCTCGATGTTTCCGTACCGGTCGCCATTGCGATCTCGATCGGTTCGCTGGCCTTCGGCTGGATCGCCTATAACACCATCTGCAAGTTGATGCTCGGCAAGAGCGATACGCTCCTGATGGTCATTCTCTACTGTATTCTGGTGGTGGTGGCGTGGGGTTATACGCACCTGTTTACAGGACGTGCGGCCTTCCTGCATCTCGGTGCTTTCACGGCAACGATCATGTCTGCCAACGTGTTCATGATCATCATCCCGAACCAGAAGATCGTGGTGGCGGATCTGATCGCAGGCCGCAAGCCCGATCCGAAATACGGCAAGATCGCCAAGCAGCGTTCGACGCATAACAACTATCTGACGCTGCCTGTTCTGTTCCTGATGCTGTCGAACCACTATCCGCTGGCTTTCGGGACGCAGTTCAACTGGATCATCGCCTCGCTGGTGTTCCTGATGGGCGTCACCATCCGCCACTGGTTCAACACACAGCATGCCCGCAAGGGCAGCCCGACCTGGACCTGGCTGGTAACGGTGATCCTGTTCATCATCATCATCTGGCTCTCGACAGTGCCGAAAGTTCTGACCGGTGAGCCGGAAGAACAGAAGGTTTCGGCATTGCAGCAGTCTTTCATCTCGGACCCGCACTTTGAAAAAGTGCGGGATACCGTTCTGGGGCGCTGCGCCATGTGCCACGCCAAGGAGCCGGGCTGGGAAGGCATCATTGCGCCACCGAAGGGCGTCGTGCTGGATACCGACCGGGATATTGCCGCGCATGCGCGTGAAATCTATTTGCAGGCAGGTCGATCCCATGCCATGCCGCCCGCCAATGTCACCGGCGTGAGCGAGGAAGAGCGCCAGCTTCTTGCCTCCTGGTACCAGTCCGCCACGCAAGGCACGAAATAAGGACCACGACTAAAATGACCAAGCTTCTTATCCGCGGCCGCGTGCTGACCTTTCGTGACGAACCGCAGAGCCTCGATGACAATGCCGCTTACCGCTATATCGAACACGGCGCTGTTCTTGTCGAAGATGGCCGCATCCAGCACGTCGGGGACTATGCTGAAGTAAGCAGCATGGCAGGCAACGACGTCAACGTCGCCGACCATCGCCCGCACCTGATCCTGCCCGGTTTCATCGATACGCATATCCATTATCCGCAGACGCAGGTGGTCGCTTCTTATGCAGCCAATCTGCTGGAGTGGCTCAATACCTATACGTTCGTCGCTGAACAGAAATTTGCCGATGAGCAGCATGCCGAATTCATTGCGGAGCGCTTTCTTGACGAGCTGATCCGCCACGGCACCACCACGGCGGTTGCTTACTGCTCGGTACATCCGCAGAGCGTCGATGCCTATTTCCGCGCCTCGCAACATCGCAACATGCGCATGCTCGGCGGCAAGGTCATGATGGATCGCAATGCGCCGCCAGCACTCTGCGACACGGCAAAGTCCGGCTATGACGATACGAAGGCGCTGATCGCACGCTGGCAGGGCAAAGGCCGCCTCGATTATGTGATCACCCCGCGCTTTGCCATTACGTCCACACCGGAGCAGCTTGAGGCAAGCCAGGCGCTTGTTCGTGAGCATCCCGGCAGCTACATCCAGACGCATCTTTCGGAAAATCACGACGAAATCTCTTTCACCAAGTCGCTTTATCCCGATGCACCGGATTATCTCGGCATATACGAGCATTACGGTCTATTGGGTGACAAGACCCTGCTTGGCCATTCGATCCATCTGGAGCCGCGCGAAGTGCGCGTCATGGCGGAAACCGGTTCGATTGCCGTGTTCTGCCCGACTTCAAATATGTTCCTCGGCTCGGGTCTTTTCGATCGCGACCGCTTAAAAGCATCGGGCGTGCGCATGGCGGTGGCGACCGATGTTGGTGGTGGCACCAGTTTCTCCATGCTGCGCACTATGGACGAGGGTTACAAAGTCCTGCAGCTGCGCGAACAGCGTCTGAACCCGTTCCAGTCATTCTACATGTTGACGCTGGGCAATGCCCGTGCGCTGTCGATGGAAGACAAGATCGGTACGCTCGACGAGGGCACGGAAGCCGATATCGTGGTGCTGGATTCATCAGCCACATCGCCGATGCGGCTTCGCATGGCGGCTGGCGCGACGCTGGAGCAGGAACTGTTCCTGTTGCAGACGCTGGGCGATGACCGCGCCATCGTCGAAACCTATGTGGCTGGCAAGCCGCTCAAGGCAGAACTGGCCTGATTACTCCAATCCTTGGAGGAGGATGACCCGTGGCGGAGCGATCCGCTGCGGGTCTTTTTATTAAAACTCTTCCGGGCGTTTGCCGCCCATGGCACGGGTCAGCTCGTCGGCGGTGGAGCGGATCAGCGGCCCGAACTCCTCGAGCCTCTTTTTCGGCAGGCGCACCGCAGGGCCGGAAACGGAAATACCAGCAATCGCCTCGCCATATTCATTGAAGATGGGAGCGGCGATGCAGCACATGCCGAGCGTATGTTCTTCATCATCAATCGACCAGCCACGGGTGCGGGTTGCCTGAATGTCTTTCAAGAGCGCTGGCAGGCTGTCGAGCGTGCGCTGCGTGAAATGTTCAAGCGTGCGCCCCGAAAGAGCGTGCGCGATTTCCTTGTCCGACCAGGTGGACAATATGGCCTTGCCAATGCCGGATGCATGGATGGGCCCGCGCCGCCCGGGCCGGAAAAAGGCGCGCATCGGCGCATGGCTTTCGATCTGCGAGATGAACACGACATCGCCGCCGTCCTCGACGCCGATATTGGCGGTTTCGCCGCTCGTTTCCATCAAGGTCTTGAGATAAGGCCGCGCCAGAATGCCGAGCTTGCGGAACCGGCGAAAGGCATTGCCGATTTCGAAAGCCTTGACGCCGATGGTCCAGTCTCCGCTTTCCAGATCGTGGGAAACCATACCATGATTTGCCAGCGACGACAGAAGGCGGTGCACGGTTGAAGGCGCCATGCCGCTCTCCTCGGCAAGGTCGGTCAGTGTCGAACCGTCATTTTCGGCGATTAATGCCAGCAGCTTCAGGCTTCGGTCCAGAACCTGCACAGACGAGGGCGCGGCGTTTTCCGCCGCCTTGCGGCCCCGCTTTACCTTTGCCTGTTCCATCATCGTCTCCGAATCCCGCCTTAGAGCGCATCCCGAAAAGTGTGAAACGGTTTTCGGACAAGATGCGCGTCAAAACAAACAGTTAGAGCGTGATCTGATTCAATCAGATCGAACCACGCTCTAAACTCACGAATTACCACTATCGCATCCATTGCTACTCGGAAAGGCATCGACGGATTATCTCCATTCCGTTGAAAATCTTTATTTCCATATAATGGTATGCATTTCCATTTTTTGATATTAGCTTTTGTAAATGGAGATTAATTCCACAGAGCATCTCCAGCAAAAGTGCGTAAGCCGTTTGCGTCTGGAAATGCGTGAGAAAAAGAAACAAAGCGGCAATAGCTGTTCCACAGGAACGGACGCCGCTTGAGGAGGGAGCCGTCATGGCCAGAATGCGTGCAGTCGATGCAGCCGTGCTTGTGCTGGAAAGAGAAGGGATCAATTGTGCTTTCGGTGTACCGGGCGCAGCGATCAATCCATTTTATTCGGCGATGAAAGCGCGCGGCTCGATCCGCCACATACTGGCGCGTCATGTCGAAGGTGCTTCGCATATGGCCGAGGGCTATACCCGCGCAAAGCATGGCAATCTTGGCGTCTGCATCGGCACCTCCGGCCCCGCCGGAACGGATATGATCACGGGTCTCTATTCGGCTTCGGCTGACTCGATCCCGATCCTATGCATCACGGGTCAAGCGCCACGTGCGCGTCTGGACAAGGAAGACTTTCAGGCGGTCGATATCGCCAAGATCGCAGCCCCCGTCACCAAGTGGGCGGTCACGGTCATGGAACCGGCATTGGTGCCTTTTGTTTTCCAGAAGGCGTTTCACATCATGAAGTCGGGCCGTCCCGGTCCGGTTCTGATCGACCTGCCGATTGATGTCCAGCTTGCCGAAATCGAATTCGACATCGACACTTACCAGCCGATGGAAGCCTACAAGCCTGCTGCCACGCGGGCACAGGCCGAAAAGGCGCTCGCCATGCTTAACGAGGCGGAACGTCCGCTGATCGTCGCTGGTGGTGGCATCATCAATGCCGATGCGTCCGATCTTCTGGTTGAGTTCGCCGAAATCACAGGCATTCCGGTCATCCCGACCCTGATGGGCTGGGGCGTCATTCCCGACGACCATCGCCTGATGGCAGGCATGTGCGGTCTGCAGACCTCGCACCGCTATGGCAATGCCAATCTGCTGGCCTCCGATGTCGTCATCGGCATCGGTAACCGCTGGGCAAACCGTCATACGGGTAATGTCGACACCTATAAGAAAGATCGCAAGTTCATCCATATCGACATTGAGCCGACGCAGATCGGCCGTGTCTTTGCACCGGACTTCGGTATTGTTTCGGATGCAGGCAAGGCGCTGAAGCTGCTGCTGGACGTTGCGACCGAATGGAAGTCTGTCGGCAAGCTGCGTGACTGGTCGGACTGGGCCAAGGAATGCGGCGAGCGCAAGCGCACCATGCTACGCAAGACGCATTTCGATCAGACGCCGCTCAAGCCGCAGCGCGTTTATGAGGAGATGAACAAGGCGTTCGGTCGCGATACCTGCTATGTCACGACCATTGGCCTCAGCCAGATTGCGGGTGCGCAGTTCCTGCATGTCTATCGCCCACGCAACTGGATCAATTGCGGTCAGGCCGGTCCGCTCGGCTGGACGCTGCCAGCAGCGCTCGGCGTGCGTGCTGCCGATCCTGACCGTCCGATTGTTGCGCTTTCCGGCGACTATGATTTCCAGTTCATGATCGAGGAACTGGCGGTCGGCGCACAGCACAAGCTGCCCTACATTCATGTGGTCGTGAACAATTCCTATCTCGGCCTGATCCGTCAGGCGCAGCGCGGCTTCAACATGGATTTCGAGGTGAGCCTCGCCTTCGACAACATCAATGCCAATGGCGACGCGGAAAAGGGCTATGGCGTCGATCACGTGGCTGTCGCCGAAGGCCTCGGCTGCAAGGCGATCCGGGTTCGCAGCCCCAACCAGTTTGCCGAAAGTTTTGAACAGGCAAAAGCGCTTATGGCGGAGCATCAGGTGCCGGTGGTTCTGGAATTCATTCTGGAACGCGTTACCAATATTTCCATGGGTGTCGACATCGATCAGGTTGTCGAATTCGAGGAACTGGCCGAACGTGGCGAAGATGCGCCGACCGCTATCGCAGCGCTTTTGGATTAAGAGCAATTCCCGGTTTTGTCCGCAATTGCGCAAATAGAGAATTATAAGGAGGCGAAAATGCCGAGATTTGCAGCCAATCTCACAATGCTCTTCAATGAAGTGCCTTTCATGGACCGCTTCGCACTGGCCGCAAAGGCCGGTTTCACCGGGGTGGAATATCTCTTCCCTTACGAGTTCAACCGGCACGAGCTGAAGGCGGTGCTGACCAAGCATAATCTGGCGCAGGTCCTGCACAATCTGCCTGCAGGCAATTGGGCTGGCGGCGAGCGTGGCATTGCGGTTCTGCCGGATCGCGTCGATGATTTCCGGCGCGGTGTGGCCGATGCCATCGATTATGCCACGACGCTCAACTGTTCGCAGGTCAACTGCCTTTCCGGCATTGCCCCGCAAGGTGTCGATCCGGACGTTTTGCGCGCCACTTTTGTCAGCAATCTGCGTCTGGCGGCAAAGGAACTGGGCAAGCATGGCATTCGCCTGCTGATCGAGCCGATCAACCACTATGATATTCCGGGCTTCTATCTCAACACGGTGGAGCAGGCGGTTTCGATCATCGACGAAGTGGGCAGCAACAACCTGTTCATCCAGTACGATCTCTACCATCAGCAGCGGACACGCGGCGAGCTGGTTGCAACGTATGAACGTTACAAGCCGCTGATTGCCCATGTTCAGCTCGCCGACAATCCGGGCCGCAATGAGCCGGGCACCGGTGAGATCAACTATCCGAACGTGTTCGAAGCACTGAAAAACGCCGGATACAAGGGCTGGATCGGCTGCGAATACAAGCCGAAGACCACCACTGAAGAAGGCCTCGGCTGGTTCAAGAACCATGAAGCCGAACGGCTGACCGCATAAAGAACGGCTGACTGCATAAATTTGATTAGGGAGTAAGCGACATGGCCAAGATAGGCTTCATCGGACTGGGGATCATGGGCACGCCGATGGCGCGTCATTTGCAGGATGCGGGACATCAGCTCTTCACCTCCCGGTTCAATCCTCCACCACGCCAGGAGCTGATCGACAACGGTCTGCAAATTCTGGAAACGCCGAAGGCTGTTGCCGAAGAGTGCGACACCATTATCCTCATGCTGCCGGACACGCCGCAGGTAGCCGAAGTTATTTTCGGCGAGGGTGGCGCGATCGGTGGCCTTGGCAAAGGCAAGTTGCTCATCGACATGAGCTCGATTTCCCCCATCGAGACGAAGGAATTTGCGAAGAAGGTCCGTGCGACAGGTGGCGAATATGTCGATGCACCGGTTTCGGGCGGTGAGGTCGGCGCGAAGAATGCCAGCCTCTCCATCATGGCTGGCGGCTCGCAGGAATCGTTCGACCGCGCTCTGCCGCTCCTGAAGCTCATGGGCAAGAACATCACGCTCGTCGGCGATTGCGGTGATGGCCAGACGACCAAGGTTGCAAACCAGATCATCGTCGCACTCAATATCGAGGCTGTTGCCGAAGCATTGGTTTTCGCTTCCAAGGCAGGCGCAGACCCGGCAAAGGTGCGCGAAGCCCTGATGGGTGGCTTTGCATCGTCCCGCATTCTCGAAGTGCATGGCGAACGCATGATCAAGCGTACTTTCGATCCGGGCTTCCGCATTTCGCTGCACCAGAAGGACTTGAACCTTGCGCTGCAAGGCGCAAAGGCGCTCGGTGTTTCGTTGCCGAACACTGCCACGGCACAGGAACTGTTCAATTCCTGCGCGGCGCATGGCGATGATGGTCTCGACCATTCGGGTCTGGTGCGTGCTCTGGAACGGATGGCGAACCACGACGTCGCCTGACACTACAGCTGCATTCCTCGTGATGCCGGACTGCAAAGAGCAATTTTTTGCGCTCCGGTGCTCACGTACCCTTAAGTACGCTCCGCTCCGTTGCTCGAAAATCACTCTTTTCGCCACGGCCTGACGAGTTTGCAACTGTGGTGCTAAAACAGACCTGACTTCTCTGGAGGGAGAGGGGTGGAGCTGGCTGCTTGGAGGAAGTGGCCGGCTCCATTGATTTTATACGTGTAGCGCGGAATAGTGCCGTCAAACGATAATCAAGACCGGGAAACTCATGACCACGATTGCCGACCCGAAGAAATTTCTGACCAGCCTTTTCGATGCCGCTGTTGCGGCTGCCGATCCCGAACTGGTGATCCGTGCCAATCTTCCGGCCAAGCCGAAGGGGCGCACGATTGTCATCGGTGCGGGTAAGGGCTCGGCGCAAATGGCGGCGGCTTTCGAGCGGGCCTGGGCCGAGAAACACGATGCCCCATTGGAGGGCGTGGTGGTCACGCGCTATGGCTATGGCGCGCCCTGCGAGCGTATCGAAATCATCGAAGCCGCGCATCCGGTTCCCGATGCTGCAGGGCTTCAAGCCTCGAAGCGACTGTTCGATGCGGTGTCCGACCTCACCGAAGATGACCTCGTGGTGGCGCTTGTTTCCGGTGGTGGGTCTGCCTTGTTGCCCTCGCCGCCGGACGGGTTGACGCTTGAGGACGAAATCGCCGTCAACAAAATCCTGCTTGCGTCCGGTGCGCCGATCTCGGCGATGAATGCGGTCCGCAAACATCTGTCGACAATCAAGGGCGGCAGGCTGGCCGCAGCCGCACATCCGGCAAAGGTCTTTTCGCTCGTTGTCTCGGATATTCCGGGCGATAATCCGGCCTTCGTGGCTTCCGGCCCAACTGTGCCGGACGAGACAAACCGCGATGAGGCTTTGAAAATCATCGAACGCTATCGCCTTGAACTGCCCGATGCTGTGCTTGCGCACATCAAGAGCGAGAAGGCTCACGCGCCAAAACCGGATGACAAGGTTTTTGCGAGGAACGAAGTGCGCGTCATTGCTTCCGCTGCTGTTTCGCTGGAAGCGGCAGTGAAGGAAGCCGCGCGTCATGGCGTCGAAGCGGTGATTCTCTCCGATGCGATGGAAGGCGAGGCGCGGGAAGTGGCGCATGTTCATGCGGCGATTGCCCGCGAGGTGGCCGACCGTGACCGCCCGTTCAGGAAGCCAGTGGTCATTCTGTCAGGCGGTGAGACGACCGTCACCATTCGCGGCAAGGGCGGCAAGGGTGGACGCAACAGCGAGTTCCTGCTGTCTTTTGCCCTCGATATTGATGGTTATGACAATATCCATGCGCTGGCCGCTGACACGGATGGTATCGACGGATCGGAGGACAATGCAGGAGCCTTTGCCGATGGTTCCACTGTTTTGCGTCTGCAAAAAGCGGGCGAGGATGGCGCGGCGCGGCTCAACGCCAATGATGCATGGACGGCATTCGACGCCATCGGGGATCTGTTCGTACCGGGGCCAACCGGCACGAATGTCAATGATCTCAGAGCTATTTTGATAGTGGCTTAGACTCGTCGTCCAACAGGATGCGACTGGCCGCCCCATCCAGATCGTCATACTGGCCGTTTTTCAACGACCAGAGAAAGGCGACAAGGCCAAGCAGGCCCAGAAACAGCGCGATCGGAATGAGAAAGAGAAGTCCGCTCATTTGTGCGCTTCCTTGATGATAGCAACAGGCGCGATGGTCTTCTGCGTCTGTTGCTTTTGTTTTCCGGCCCGCAACCGCAATGCGTTGCTGACGACCACGATGGACGACAGCGACATCGAAAGTGCAGCCACCAGCGGGGTGACATAGCCGAAAATCGCAATGGGCACGGCTATGATATTATAGCCGATGGAAAGCGCAAAATTCTGGCTGATCAACCGGCCCGCTTCCTTCGAGACGGCAAAGGCAAGCGGTACTGCCGACAGGCTTTCGCGCAGAAAGACGAAATCTGCTGCATTGCGGCCAATGTCGGCTGCCGTCGCCGGGGCCATGGAAACATGGGCGGCGACAAGGGCCGGAGCATCGTTCAATCCGTCGCCGACCATCAAAACCTTGCTGCCTTCGCTCGACAGCTTCTGCACCAGCTCCGACTTGTCGGCAGGCAGTACCTGAGCGTGAAAATTGTCGACGCCGAGATAGCCTGCTAGCCTTTCGACGGCAGACAGCCTGTCGCCGGAAATGATGCCAAGCTTCAGGCCGTTGCGCTTCAGTGTGGCGATGGCTCCGGCAGCGTCTTCGCGCGGCTGATCTTCAAAACGGAAGGTTTCAACCAGCTTGCCATCAATGGAAAGACAGGTTTCGGGGCCATCTGCATGAGGCATGACAGCGGTACCATCCGCCCAGTCCCGCTTGCCAAGCCGATAGATGGAGCCGTTGAGCTCTGCTTCGATGCCTGCGCCCGGCACTTCCTCGATACGGGTAAATGCGGTCATCGGTTTTGCGCCCGAGAACAGCGCAAGCGCGCGCGACAAAGGATGGCGCGAATAAAGCGACAGCTCGGCTGCGATTTCCAGATTGTGGGGATCAATCGCATCGGCATCAATCAGTCTCGGCTGACCGAGGGTCAATGTGCCGGTCTTGTCGAAAATGGCAGTGTCGATCTCGGCCATCCGTTCCATGGCGGAGCCGTCCTTGATCATGATGCCGTTTTCGAAGAGGCGACGGGCCGCAACCACCTGCACAATCGGCACTGCAAGGGCGAGCGCGCAAGGGCAGGTGATGATGAGGGTGCAGATCGCGATATAGATGGAGCGATACCAGTCGCCACCGGTGTAGATCATCCAACCGACAAAGGCCGCAAAGGCAATCGTATGGACCATCGGCACGTAGAGTTCAGAAGCGCGGTCGGCGAGGCGGCGATAGTAAGCGCGGCCACCTTCGGCGACATCCATCAGCCGCACCATTTCGGCGAGGAAGGAATCCTTGGCTTCCGCCGTCGCGCGGATGATAAGAGGCGTGGAAAGATTAAGCGTGCCTGCGCGGATATCCGAGCCGGGGCCGACCGGGACCGCATCGCTTTCACCCGATGCAATGGCGCAATCGAGTTCTGAGCGGCCTTCTTCCACTTTGGCATCGACAGGTACGCGCTCACCTGCTGCAAGGATGATGCGCATTCCGGGGCGGATTTCGTTGACCGGCAGGTAATTGCGTTCGTCGTTCTCGCCGATCACCACCGCGCCGCGGCTGCCGAGCTGCGCCAGTCCGCGCACGGCGGAACGGGCACGGGCACGCATCATGTAATCGAGCGTGCGACCGATCAGCAGGAAGAACAGCAGTGTCACCGATGCGTCGAAATAGGCGTGCTGGCCATGGTTCATCGTCTCATAAACGCTCATGCCGAAGGCGAGCGTGATTGCGAGTGCAATCGGCACATCCATGTTCACGCGTCGTGCGCGCAGCGCATTCCAGGCTGAAACATAGAAAATGCGGCCTGAATAGATCAGCGTCGGCAGGGCGATAAGGCCGGAAATCCAGTGAAACATGTCGCGTGTCGCGGCATCCGCACCCGACCAGACCGCGACAGACAGAAGCATGACATTGCTCGAAGCAAAGGCCGCGACGCCAAGCGCGATCAGGAGCCGCGTGAAGGTGGGGTCCTTGTCCTGCGCCATGTCGAAGATATGCGCTTCATAACCGAGCCTGCGGAGCGGATCGACCACATCTGGCGGCGTCTCGCCATCTTTCCAGCGCACGGTGACGCGGCGCGCCGTCAGGTTGACGCGGACATAGGCAACGCCCGCGATCTTGCCGAGCGTCTCCTCGATATTCTTGATGCACAGGCCGCAATGAACACCGGGAACCGACAGGTCGAGCTGGCGAAAGCCGTCTCCAAGCGCACGGCTTGCGACCTGCATTTCATCTACAGAGACGGCCTGAACGACGGTCGCTATCTGTGCATTCTCGACGCAGCAGCTCATAGTATCCTCCCGTCCTTCACAAGAACGCGGATGATATGGCGATAGGGGTCTTCAAGACCGGCATCGGCATTCACTTCCATGATCCAGGCGCCTTCGCCCAGTTCCAGCGGAGCGGTCAGCACGCCGGGTTCGCGGACTGTCAGCGTGACCTTGGTGTCGTGCACATCGCCGACAGGGCGCTTGAACTCAACCGTGCCGCCGGTCATGGCGACGGCCTTGCCGTCACGATCGGCCAGCTGCCAGGTGAAGATGCCGCTTTCAAAAGCAGGCTTCGACTGCCATTGCAGCGCGGCCTGCTCCTTGCCGGTCTGTGCCTTGTCGTTGAACTCCTGACTGGCGACATAGGTGTTCTTCACCACCAGCCCGCTCCAGCTATGGATGGCATTATAGGCCATGGTCAGATTGACGGCGATAATGACACCGAAGAAAGCGAGCATGATGCCCAGCATATGCCAGCCGGTAAACGTGCCTGGAGTTTTCGACTTGATCGACATTATCTGCCCTCCGGTGCCATGAAAGTTGCCTTGTAACGTGCATGTTCCGCACCGTTTGCGTCACGCACTTCGATTTCATAGTCCTTGCGATGATCGGTAATCGCATCATGCGGCATGGTGACGAAGACACGCAATGTCTTCAGACGGTCCGGCTCCACCGGAACATCGTAATTACCGTTTGTATCCGCTGTTTCGTCTTGCACCGTCAGTGTTGCCCCCGGCAGGCCCTCAATGGAAAGGCGGAAGGTGCGCGGCGTCGGGATCATGTTGAGCAGCTTGACCGTGTAGCCATTGCGGATCGATCCGTCCGACAAAAGCACATATTGCGGCGTGCGATCATGCAACACGTTGATGCCGATGCGCTGGCGCGTCGAAAGCGAGATGACGAGTGTCAGGCCGATCAGCGCCCATACGGCGAAGTAGAACATGCTGCGCGGACGCAACACCTTCTTCCACGACAGGTTCTGCACCTTGTCCGAGAAGCTGTTCGGCGCCTTGTAGACGCGTGCCGGATCGATAGGAGCCGTGCCATTATTGGTCGCCAGCGCCATGTTGAAGTCGTAATCGGCAAGCGTTGCATAGGAGATGAGACCGCGCGGCTTGTCGATCTTGTCCATCACCGAATTGCAGGCATCGATGCACAGCGCACAGGTGATGCATTCGAGCTGCTGGCCGTCGCGAATGTCGATACCCATCGGGCAGGCAGCGACACAGGCATTGCAATCCACGCAGTCGCCCACGGTTTCGCCTGCGGCAATCGCCTTCTTGGAATGGCGTGAGCGTGGCTCGCCGCGCCAGTCATTATAGGTGACGGTGAGCGAATTTTCGTCCAGCATCGCAGCCTGAATGCGTGGCCACGGGCACATATAGGTGCAGACCTGCTCGCGCATCAGCCCGCCGAAAATATAGGTGGTGGCGGTGAGGATGGCGACGGTGAAATAGGCGACGGGTGCGGCCTGACCTGTCACGAAATCCATGAGCAGCTTCGGCGCATCGGCGAAATAGAAAATCCATGCGCCGCCGGTCAGAACACCGATGACGATCCAGACGGAGTGTTTGGCAACCCGCTTCCAGACCTTGTCGAAGGTCCAAGGTGCCTTGTCGAGTTTCATGCGCGCATTGCGGTCGCCTTCAATGGCGCGCTCGACGACCAGATAGAGATCGACCCAGACGGTCTGCGGACATGTATATCCACACCAGGCGCGGCCCGCGACGGAGGTTACAAGAAACAGGCCGAGACCCGCCATGATAAGCAGTCCTGCGACGTAGTAGAATTCCTGCGGCCAGATTTCGACAAAGAAGAAATAGAAGCGGCGATTGGCAAGATCGATCAGCACCGCCTGATCGGGCGCATAGGGACCGCGATCCCAGCGCAGCCAGGGCGTCAGATAGTAGATGCCCAGTGTAATGAGCATGACAATCCATTTGAAGCGCCGGAACTCGCCCTGCACACGCTTCGGAAAAATCTTCACCCGCGCCGCATAAAGCGACTGCCGGGTCTTGGGGGAATTGACTGCCTGAACGTCAATGCGTTCGACATCGTCTGACATTTGCCTTGCTCCTGAAGCGTGATCCCGGAAAGACAGAAGCTGGTTTCCCGGAATGATCGCACTTGCAACAATTGAGAGCGGGTGGTTATTCGCCGTCCGTTCCAACGCAGTGGTTTGAAGTGTATCCCGACCTGCCGTTTAAGCCGGGAGCATCTGGCCCCCGCATCGGTTCCGATGCGGGGGCCAGTTATTGTTACTCACCACCGCCCAGCGAATGGACAAAGATGGCAAGCTGCTTGACGGTCGCATCGCCGAGGCGTGTTTCCCATGCAGGCATGACGCCATGCTTGGGATGCGATACCTGACGCACGATGGCGTCCTCGCCGGAACCATAGAACCAGATGGCGTCTGTCAGGTTCGGCGCACCGAACTCACGCAGGCCCTTGGCATCCGCGCCATGGCAGACAGCACAGTTTTCGGCAAACACCTTCTTGCCTTCCGGCACCATTTCCGGATTGTGCGGTGTGCCGGAGAGGCTCACCACATAGGCTGCGACATCGCGGATCTGCTGTGGTTCCAGCACGTCGACAAAAGCCGGCATTTCGGAAACGCGGGTGTCGGCATCGTCCTTCGAGCGCACACCATGACGAATGGTCGTCAGAACGTCGTCGATGGAACCGCCCCACAGCCAGTCGTCATCGTTGAGGTTCGGATAGCCGGGTGCACCCTGTGCGCCAGAACCGTGGCACTGCACGCAGTTGACGCGGAAGGCAGCAGCGCCACCGGCAATCGCATATTGGCGCAGGTTTTCATCAGCCAGAATCTCGTGCACGTCCTTGGCCTTGATCTGGTCGATAATGCCCTGGCGCTCGCTGTCGATCTTGGCGGTTTCTTCCCAGAAGGCGCCACGACTCGACCAGCCGAGCACGCCGCCGGTGGAGCTGGAAATCAGCGGCCAGGCTGGATAGGCGATGACATAGGCGATCGCCCAGAAAATGGTGGCGTAGAATGTCCACAGCCACCAGCGGGGCATTGGATTGTCGAGTTCCTTGATGCCGTCCCATTCGTGGCCGGTCGTCGCTACGCCGGTGACATCGTCAATTTGCTTGTCAGTCATTTGCGTCATCCTTGAAAGGAATGTCCTTCGCGTGGTCGGCTATCTGCTTGCTGCCTGGCCGGAAGGCGTAGAAGACGACGAAGAGGAAAAAGAGCGCCATGCCGAGCAAGCCCCAGCTATCGGCGAACGTGCGCATGGTATTGTAATCCATCGCTAAATCTCCGCTTTATCTCGCTTTGGGGGACTGGTCGTAGGTCGAGAAGTCGACCAGCGTGCCGAGCATCTGGAGATAGGCGATGAGTGCGTCCATCTCCGAGATCATCTGCGGATTGCCGTCGAAATCACCGAGCTTGGCCTTGGGATAGCGGGCCTCTACACCGGAAGTATCGGCATCGGGATTAGCCTGTGCCTTAAGATCGTCCAGCGCGCTGTCGATCATTTCCTGGCTGTAGGGCACGCCGACCGCCACATTGGCCTTCAGATTGCCAGCAATGTTGGAGGCGTCCAGCGGACGGTTCTTCAGGAAGGCGTAGCTTGGCATGACCGATTCCGGCACCACGTCACGCGGACGGACAAGGTGCTGCACGTGCCATTCGTTCGAATAGCGGCCACCGACGCGCGCAAGGTCAGGCCCCGTGCGCTTGGAACCCCACTGGAACGAATGATCGTACATGGATTCCGCAGCAAGGCTGTAATGACCGTAGCGTTCCACCTCGTCGCGGAACGGACGGATCATCTGGCTGTGGCAAAGGTAGCAGCCTTCACGCACATAGACGTCACGGCCCGCGAGTTCCAGCGGCGAGTAGGGGCGCATGCCCTCCACCTTCTCGATTGTGTTCTCGAGATAGAAGAGCGGCGCGATTTCAACGATGCCACCGACCGTGACCACGGCGAGCGATGCGATCAGCAGCAGCGTTGCGTTTTTCTCCAGCTTGGAGTGGTTCTTTAGTATCGACATAAATCACACGCTCCTTATTCGGCAGGCTGCATGGTGGTGCCAGTTGCAGGCTGCGCACCGCCCATTGGGGCTTCGTTGCGCAGATTGCCGCGAATGGTCTGATAGACGTTCCAGGCCATCACGAAGCCTCCGGCGAGGTAGAGCACGCCGCCAAGCGTACGGATGACGTAATATGGGAACATGGCGAGCACGGTTTCCGCGAAGGAATAGACGAGGAAGCCCTGATCGTCGTATTCGCGCCACATCAAGCCCTGCTGGATACCGGCAACCCACATGGCCGCCGCATAGAGAACGATGCCGAGCGTCGCCAGCCAGAAGTGCCAGTTGACCATGCGGATCGAATAGAGCCGCTGGCGGTTCCACAGCTTCGGTGCGAGATAATAGACGGCGGCAAAGGTGATCATGCCGTTCCAGCCGAGCGCACCCGCATGAACGTGACCGATGGTCCAGTCCGTATAGTGCGACAACGAATTGACGGCCTTGATCGAAAGCATCGGGCCTTCAAAGGTCGCCATGCCGTAGAAGGCGATAGCTGCAACCATCAGGCGGATGATCGGATCGGTACGGACCTTGTCCCATGCGCCGGAAAGCGTCATCAGACCGTTGATCATGCCACCCCAGGACGGCATCCACAGCATGATGGAGAACACCATGCCCAGCGTCTGCGCCCAATCGGGAACGGCGGTGTAATGCAGATGGTGCGGACCAGCCCAGATATAGAGGAAGATGATCGACCAGAAGTGCACGATCGACAGGCGGTAGGAGTAGATCGGACGCTCTGCCTGCTTGGGCACGAAATAGTACATCATGGCCAGGAATGGCACGGTCAGGAAGAAGGCAACGGCGTTATGGCCATACCACCACTGCGTCACAGCATCCTGAACGCCGGAGAAAGCCGAATAGCTCTTCACGCCGAGGAAGGAGACCGGGATCGCCAGATTGTTGATGATGTGCAACATGGCGATGGTGATGATGAAGGACAGGTAGAACCAGTTCGCCACATAGATATGCGGCTCCTTGCGCTTCAGGATCGTGCCGAGGAACACGACCAGATAGGCGACCCAGACGATGGTGAGCCAGATGTCGACATACCATTCCGGTTCTGCATATTCACGGCTCTGCGTGATGCCGAGCAGATAGCCGGTCGCAGCCATGACGATGAAGAGCTGATAGCCCCAGAATACAAACCATGCGAGATCACCGCCGATGAGGCGGGCGCGGCAGGTGCGCTGCACGACATAGAACGATGACGCGATCAGGATGTTTCCGCCAAACGCAAAAACAACCGCAGAGGTATGCAGCGGACGCAGGCGGCCAAAGTTCAGGTAAGGTTCCAGATTGAGATCTGGAAAGGCGAGCTGCGCGGCGATAACCACACCGACCAGAAAACCGGTCACTCCCCAGAAAACCGTCGCGATGACACCGTATCGGATCGGGCCGTCCATATAGGTGGACTGGTCGACCTTTTTCGGCGTCAGGCCGTAATCGGCATTTCGCATCAGAAGAATGGTGAAGATGGCCAGTGTAGCGAACAGAATCCACATATGGGTTCTGAACAGCTCATCATGGGAAAATCCGGCCAGAAGCACGGCAAAAAGTGCTCCCAGACCGGAAAGGACTGTTCCAGCGGCGTAGTTCATGAAATCCCCTCGCAGCGCATGACAAGAGCCATCTCGGATGAGACAGCAATAGCGATAGGTTTCCTATCAGCGCTTAGAGAGCAGCTGTCATTGATCTAAATCAAAGACAGCTGCCAGAAGGCCCGAAAAATAGGGAAGAGAGCCTTGCTCAGGATTCGTCAATATTCCGCTTCAGCCGGATCATGATGCGGGACGCAGTATTATGTCATTCGACAATCGTGCCCGGCACGATGATTGATGCGCTTAACCCGCCTTGTGAGCGGTTTTGCAGCTGCAATTCGCCACCCATCCGTTCTGCCGCCATTTTCACAATTGCGAGGCCAAGGCCGCTGCCGGTTTCGTTGCGATGCGCGCCGCGGAAGAAACGCTCGGTTACATGCGGCATTTCGCTGTCGGGAATGCCAGGTCCATTATCCTCGACAGTGAGCCTGACTTTGCCCGCTTCAGCTTCGATCCGGCAGCGCACGGCGCCATCCCTGGGCGAGTGATTGACGGCATTTTCGATCAGGTTGCGGGCAGCAAGCGTGAAGAGATGCGGGGAGGGCAACTGCACCAGCGGCATGTTGTCTGGCAATTCGATGGAAATGCCGCGCTGGACTGCCAGCATCCGCATGTCGGTGGAAACCGCAACCAGAAGCTGGCACACAGGTTCGCATGCTGGTGCTTCAGTCTCATCGCTGGTTTCAAGCGCTGCCAGATCCAGAAGCTGGTTGGTGAGGCGGCTGGTGCGGTCGACGCCCGCCGCGATCTGGCGCACTGCATTGGCGCGCATTTTTTCATCCTTCGCACCTTCGGCAATCTGTGCCTGCGTCTTCAGTCCGGCGAGCGGCGTCTTCAGCTCATGCGCGGCAAAGATCGCAAAGTTGCGCTCGCGCTCGCGAGCCTCTTCAACGCGATGGAAAAGCCCGTTCAGCGCGGTGACGGCGGGTGCGATCTCCTTGGGCAGGTTCTGTTCGGGCAGCGGTCGCAGATCCTGCGCCTGCCGCTTGGAAAGCACGGACGCAAGGCGGCTCAGCGGGTCGAGACCGCGTCGCACGCACAGCCAGATCATGAGCGCCAGAACAGGTAGCATCAGCAGGGCTGGCAGCACGAGGCCCGCCACGACGTTCTGCACCAGCCTTTCACGAACGCTCAGGCTGTCGCCGACCATGACACGCAGGCCGAGCTGGGTATTTTCGACAGCGAACACACGCCAGCGATCGCCCGCAACTTCCGTATCGGAAAAGCCGTTTGCGACATTGGTGAGCCGCACGCCGGGCGCACTTTCGGAACGTCCCACAAGCTTGCCGTCAAGCGCCCATATCTGACAGAACAGCTGCCGGTCATAAAGCGGAAAATCCGGCATTGGCTTCAGCGACAATTGCCCGCCATCGCCTTCCGGGCCAACCTCCACACGGTGCTCGGTCAAAAGCGAATTGACCATGCGTGCGGCCTCCATCAGGCGCGCATCGAGTACTTTTTCAAGCTGTGACTGGGTGCTGATATGGATCCACACCACCGCGAAAAGCCAGACAAGACAAGTGACGCCGATCAGGATGCCGGTCAGGCGGCTGCGGATGGAATTCATGCGCTTGCCCCTGCCAGACGGTAGCCGACCCCACGCACCGTTTCGATATAATCCGAACCGAGTTTCGAGCGCAGATGATGGATATGGACTTCCACCGCGTTGCTCTCCACTTCTTCCTGCCAGCCATAAAGCGCTTCTTCCAGTGAGGATTTGGAGAAGGTGGCGGTCGGCCGTTCCATCAAGGCGCGCAGGATCGAGAATTCGCGTCGGGTCAGCCTGACGGGTTCACCATGGAGAAGCACCGACATCTCCGCCGGGTCCAGTTCCACGCCGCGCCATTCAAGCAGGGCATTGGCGCGTCCGGCACCGCGTCGGGCGACAGCGCGCACGCGGGCTGCAAGCTCATGCAGGTCGAAGGGCTTGCCGACATAATCGTCGGCACCTGCATCAAGGCCGGCAATGCGCTCGGGCACCTGATCGCGGGCAGTCAGCAACAGCACCGGTGTCTCGTCGCGGCCGCGCCGCATCGTTCTGAGGATGTCGAGGCCCGAGCCATCGGGCAGCATCAGGTCGAGCACCACGGCATGATAGTTCTGGGCGGCAAGGGCTGCTTCCGCATCGCCGCAATTGGAAACGGCATCCACGGTGAAACCGGCAAGCCCCAACCCTACGGTCAGTCCGTCGAGGAGGATCGCGTCGTCTTCTACCACGAGTATGCGCATGAGTTCCTGTTTCCGCCTTCATTGACAATTAGAAGCTCACGGGCTTTTCACCGCGCCAGCTTAAGGCTGTCTTAAGGTGGCCGGAGCATTCGCCTTTTGCAACATGATCAATTTGTCCGAATCGAATTTATGCGGAAAATCGTAATGCGTTTCTTTACGGGCCTCGCTGGCTTATTCATCAGTTTGTTTCTTGCGCTTGGCCCGGCATCGGCAGCGAACCCGCTGCCAGTCGATCAGGCTTTTCGCCTGAGTGTGCTGAAGGATACGGATGGCCGTCTCGTGCTGAACTGGCAGATCGCGGACGGTTACTATCTTTATCGCGATCATATCGAGGCGAAGGACGGGCAGGGAAACGCGCTTGCCGTCGATACGCAGCCCGGCCAGCCCAAGGACGATCCGAATTTCGGACGGCTTGAAGTCTATTACACCTATGCCACAGCAAGTGTGAAAGCAGATGCACAGCCGGTGGAACTGACCTATCAGGGCTGTCAGGAAGACGGCATCTGCTACCGTCCGGAAACCAGAACAGTCGATCCGGTCACGCTCGCCATATCCAGCGAAATGGGGCAGAAGGCCAAAGCGCTGACGCAGGCATCGGTATTTGCTCCAGCTGCTATGCCAACCGTTGAGCAGAATACGGCGTTTGCCCTTGCACCCGAAAAAGGCATGGTCGAAGGACTGCTCGATCAGGGCGGCACCGGGCTGGTGATCGCGGCGTTTCTGGCTTTCGGTGTTCTGCTTGCTTTCACGCCGTGCGTGTTTCCCATCTATCCGATCCTTGCCGGAACGCTGGCCCGCGAAGGTGAAAAGCTGACGGCAAAGCGTGGTTTCGTGCTTTCCGCCGTCTACGTCGTCAGTCTCGCACTGGGCTTTGCCGTGGTGGGTGCAATTGCAGGCTGGTCGGGGCAGAATCTGCAGATGGTGCTGCAGTCGAAATGGACCGCGCTTGCACTGGCCGGACTATTCACGCTTCTGGCGCTTTCCATGTTCGGCCTGTTCCAGATACAGCTTCCAAATTCATGGGTCAGCGCAATTTCGTCGCGCACTGGACAGAGTGGGGGCCGACGGACAGGTTCCAAACGTTCCGCCGCCATTCTGGGTTTCTCGTCCGTGCTGATTGTCGGGCCTTGCGTGACGGCACCGCTTGCAGGAGCGCTGCTCTATATTGCGCAGACGGCCAATGTGGCTCTGGGCGCTTCCGCGCTCTTTGCGCTCGGTATTGGCAAGGGATTGCCGCTCATTGCTTTCGCCACGCTTGGCGCTGGCACGCTTCCGCGCGCAGGCGCATGGATGGAAACGGTGAAGCAGATTTTCGGCTTCGGTTTTCTGGCAACCGCAATCTTCATGGCCGCCCCGCTTCTGCCGCCCGGCGTGGACATGGTGCTGTGGGCGCTCCTGCTTTTCGGGGCTGCAAGTTTCGCGTTTCTGAGGATTCCGGGGCACAGCGTTGTCGCGCGCACAATCGGCACCGCAGCCTTCGTTTACGGCGTCATTTTGATGCTCGGCGTGGCTTCGGGCGGAAAAGACCCGTTGCAACCGCTGGCCGCATTCGGTAACCGTGGCGGCAACCAGAATCTGGCCGCGCTGCAATTTGCGCCGGTCGAGACTGTTTCTTCCCTTCAGGAGAAACTTGTTGAAGCGCGCGGCGACAAGCCGACGCTTGTCTATTTCACGGCGGACTGGTGCGTAAGCTGCTCCACCGTGGAGCGCCGGGTTTTGCCCGACGCGAGCGTGAAGAAGGCGCTGGGCGACTATCAGCTCATCAAGGCGGATATTTCGCAGCTTACCAGCGGCAATGCCGATCTTATGGCAAAGCTTGGTGTCGCCGGCCCGCCGACGATGATCTTCTTCGATCGCATCAGCAAGGAACCGGAGGGGACCAGACTGGTGGGCGATGTCACGACCGCCTCTATCGAACGTTCGGTAGGCCTTGTGAGCGCTGACTAGAGCATTTCCAGCAAAACTGCGAAGCGGTTTTGCGTCGGATAATGCGAAAAACAAAGAGATAGAGCATTTCCGATGGCTCAGGAAAAACAGGAAATGCTCTAGAAATAAAGGATTTCGAGATGGCCCGGGGGCAAGGAAATTGATGGTACTGAATGAAAAGCCGGATGCACGGAGATCGCTGCTACGGATGGCTGTGGTTGCCTGTCTGCCTTTTGCTGCCGCAGCATGTACGACCGCATCCGCAGATCGACCGATTGCCGTTACCATGCCGCAGACTGTTGCTTTCACGCCGGAGCCTGTTGCCGTTGAACCGGTTAGCGAACCGGCACCGGAAGTACAACCGGCCAAGAGCGAGTATGAGACCATGTATGGCGCGGTAAACGACCGCGGCAATCTCATTCCGGCACTTGATCTCAGCAAGATTGCGGATCGCAATCTGCGCCGGGAAGTCGATTATGCCACGACGGAGCCGGTTGGCACTATCGTGGTCGATCCCTATGCGCGCTATCTCTATCTCGTGCAGCCGGGCGGCAAGGCGATCCGTTATTCTGTGGGTGTCGGTCGCGCTGGTCTGACTTTCAAGGGCGATGCCAAGCTTGCATACAAGTCGCAGTGGCCGCGCTGGACGCCGACAGCCAACATGATCAAGCGCAATCCGGAGCATTACGCAAAATATGCGAATGGCCTTGAGGGTGGCATCCGCAACCCGCTCGGTGCCCGTGCGCTTTATCTTTATCGTGATGGCAAGGACACGCTGTACCGCATCCACGGCACCAACGAGCCCTGGTCCGTCGGCAAGGCTGCGTCATCCGGCTGCATCCGTCTCTACAATCAGGACATTCTCGATCTCTACAAGCGCGCCACCGCCGGTGCGCGTGTCGTCGTGTTGGATAAATCCCAATCGGGCAAAGGAGCAAGCTCATGATGAACCGTCGTCAGATATTGGCCGCAACGGCAGCCGGTGCCGCAACGATTGCGATTTCAGGCGGCGAAAGCCTTGCGCAGCGCGTGCCGACGGTTGCGGAAGTGCTCTATGACAAGGAAATTCCGGTTCTGGGCAATCCGAACGGCAACGTGACCATCGTGGAATATTTCGACTACCAATGCCCCTATTGCAAGAAGGGGCATGGCGAGCTGATGCGCGTGATCAAGAATGACGGCAATGTACGCCTTGTCATGAAGGACTGGATCATCTTCGGCGACACGTCGGCTTATGCCGCACGTCTCGTTCTGGCTGCGGAAAAGTCAGGCAACTATGTAAAGGCCATGGAAGCCTTGATGGCAACGCCCGGTCGTCTTACGCCGGAACAGGTGGATGCGGCGCTGAAGAAGGGTGGGCTTGATCCGGCAAAGCTCAATGCAGCCTATAAAGCCGATTCCAAGCGCATCAACGCCATTCTTGAGCGCAACATGGATCAGGGCGAAGCCTTCAATTTCGGCGGTACGCCTTCCTTCGTTATCGGCACCAAGCTTTATGGCGGGGTCATGAAAGAGCCGGAACTGATCGAAGCGATCAAGGAAGCGCGGAAGGCCTAATTCAAATACCATTTGTCAAAGGGCGGAGTTGAAATGCCGCCCTTTCTTGCTTCAAAACGGATAATGCTGAGGACCTTCGATGGTGATCCAGCATGCCAAACTGGTCGATATCTGTCTTGCTACTTCATCGTCTGTCGATCGCATGCCTTCGCAGTCTCCGAAGACGCATTTCGATGCTTGTGAGAGTATTAGCGCAATTTTACGATCAGGATTCCGCCCGGCATCAGTTCCGAGGAAATATTCCTTGACCAATTGTTTCCAGTCTGGGGTGCGCCATTAATGCAAATCAGCCCAAGGTTTTGAAGTGCGCTGGCAAGAAATGCGTTTCCATTGTTGAATTGAATTTCAGATGTATTCGGGCCGAATTCGATATCTACTATGAAGTTGAATCGGAAGTCCGGATTGTTAGTAAAATCAGCATAATCCTATACAGTAATCTCTAGAGGGCTTGAATTAAAAATATCAATTTCAGAGTTACTAATCAATGTTCTAGGTGACTGAACTTTAAGATTTGAGTTTAATATTGTTATGTTCTGGCGGAAGATTGCTTCTTTGCTGAAATAAAATTCTTTTGAATAAAATTCAAATTTACTGTTTGTGATGTTTATATTCTTTCCATCAAGTGCAAATACGTTTGAGTTTGCTGTGAAGTCGGATCCACTTATAGAGAATTCTCCAGTTTTTATAGTTTTTGAATCGATAATAAATGCGCTACTATTTATATATAGAATTGATCATGTTAAATCCGTTACATCTGAAGTTAGAATGTGTGTGAGGGAGTTTTCATCCAGATATATTCTTCCAGATTCTGATATAAATCTTGATACGTTGTGTACCAAAAAACGGCCATTGAGTATTTTTATTGTTTCGTCACCGAATGGATTATAAAGATATAATGTTTGTGCATTCCCCATGAAATCAAAGATAACTTCTCCACCCGTTACTGAAATTACCGGAGTTTCTTGGTCTGTCGTCGGGTTCCAGGAAACAATGTCTGTCGCTGTGGATTGCCTCAAGGTCAGCGTTTTTCCCGGCGCATTAATCAGGAAGCTGGTTCCGTTTTCCTTGGAAAAGGAGACAGCCGAGGTGCAAAGGCTCTCTTGAGATTCATAGCTGCTATCAAATACCTGTGATTTCTTCGGGTCCCATTTGAACTGTTCAGCCATTTTAAATTCCTTGGTACTATTGAAAATGTATTTTAATCGCTAAATAATATCGGATTGGCGATCTATTTAAATCTAGTATTTCTTCCGGGGGAGGAGATTTATTGATTCTCTGTTTTGTTGCTGGATTTGATATTACTGTGCGTTGAGGCGAGTTTCTGTCCGGCCAGATGATGGAGCTGATTGCCGAATTGTTCTCATTTGCGGATAAAACGTGCAACGATATCGTCTCGAATTTGAAAGCAAGCAGCGGAGTGTAGCTTCGACGCGGTGGCATTAGCCTTCCTTCATGCTCATATTGAAGGAATACCGACATGAACCTTATGACCATGAAGACCCTCGACCCTGATGAAAACCGCTGGCAGAAAGTGCTCGACCGCGACAAGGCGTCGGACGGTGCATTTGTCTATGCGGTGCGCACTACGGGCGTCTATTGTCGTCCATCATGTCCGTCGCGGCGTGGAAAACGCGAAAATGTGCAGTTCTTCGACGGTTGCGAGGATGCAGAACGCGCCGGTTGCCGGCCATGCATGCGCTGCAAGCCGCATCTCTCCGAAACCTTGGCGACGCAAAACAGCACCCGTTACGCCGATATGGTAGCTGCCGCCTGCCGCTTCATCGAGATGGCGGAAGAAGTGCCTTCCCTTGAAGAAATAGCGGCTTCCGTGAAGGCGAGCCCTGCCCATTTCCATCGTGTTTTCAAAGAGTTCACGGGGCTGACCCCGAAAGCCTATGCGGATGCGCATCGTGCAAAGAAGATGCGGGCGGCGCTCGATGCACCGGAAATCCGTGTAACCGACGCCATCTATGATGCCGGTTACAATTCCAGCAGCCGATTTTATGAGGCTTCGGACGGGATTTTGGGAATGACTCCAAAGGCTTACAAGCAAGGTGGCAAGAATGCGGATATTCGTTTCGCCATCGGTCAGTCGGCACTCGGGGCCGTTCTGGTGGCCGCAAGCGGCAAGGGCGTCTGTGCCATTTTGATGGGGGACGACCCGGAAGAATTGATCCGCGATCTGGAAAAGCGTTTTCCGCAAGCCAATCTCATCGGCGCGGACCGCGATTTCGAGAACATGGTGGCCGAGGTGGTCGGCTTCGTCGAAGCGCCACGCATCGGCCTTAACCTGCCACTCGACCTGCAGGGAACCGCTTTCCAGCAACGCGTCTGGCAGGCATTGCGCGAAATCCCTGCGGGAAAAACAGTGAGTTACACTGATATTGCCGAGCGCATCGGCGCGCCGAAATCGGTGCGGGCGGTGGCACAGGCCTGTGCGGCCAACAAGATTGCTGTCGCGGTTCCGTGCCACCGGGTCGTGCGCAACGATGGCGGTCTTTCCGGCTATCGCTGGGGCGTCGAGCGCAAGCGCGATCTCCTGAAGCGGGAGAGCCAGGCATGAACAGAAATGAACCCATGCAGGCGGATAATATCGCCGCCTATGACTGGCAAAAAATTGGCGCCGAACTGGATGAGTTCGGCGCCACAATCCTCAGGAACATAATTTCGCTACAGGGTTGCCGCGAATTAGCCGCCGGCTACTACAATCTGGCCGCATTTCGAACTGTTATTTCGATGCGAAAACACGGTTTTGGGCGCGGAGAATACAAATATTACGCAAATCCCATTCCTGCCTTAATTTGGAATCTGCGCCAGACGCTCTATCCGCAGCTTGCGCCCATCGCCAATCGCTGGAGTGAGAGACTGGGATCGGATGTCCGTTTTCCTCCGACCCATGACGAATTTCTGGACCGGTGCCACGCGGCAGGACAGACCCGTCCGACACCACTCATCCTGCAATATGTAGAGGGTGACTATAATTGCCTGCATCAGGATATTTACGGCGATATCGCATTTCCGTTGCAGGTTGCGATTTTGCTTTCCGAACCGGAGAAGGATTTTACGGGCGGGGAATTCGTGCTGACCGAACAGCGCCCCCGGATGCAGAGCCGTGCGGAGGTCGTGCCGCTCCGTCAGGGGGATGGTGTGGTTTTTGCGGTCAATGACCGTCCGATGCAGGGCACACGCGGCGATTATCGCGTCAAGATGCGGCACGGTGTCAGCCGCATCCGGTCCGGCCAGCGGCATACGCTGGGCATAATCTTTCACGATTCCAGATAAAGCATGTCTCCCAAAAGTGGGAACCGGTTTTGGGATAAAGACATGCGTGAAAACAAAAGCTTAAAGCGTGTTCCCTGAATATAGTAGGATGCAACACGCTTTAAAGGTTGAAACCGAGGTTTCGATCGCCTTTGATCGCGGCCAGAGCATGATTCCGAAAAGTGGGAACCGGTTTTCGGATACAATCATGCTCAAACAAAAGTTTAGAGCGGGATAGTGGTTCAACTTGAAAACATCACGCTCTAGTCGATCAAAGGAGTCGGATATGAGCGTGACCATCTACGGTATCAAGAACTGCGACACCATGAAGAAGGCGCGCACCTGGCTTGAAGACCATGGCATCGACTACGCATTTCACGATTACAAGAAGGAAGGGCTCGACGGCGAAACGCTCGACCGCTTTCTGAAAAGCGTTCCGTGGGAACAATTGCTCAACCGGGCCGGAACGACGTTTCGCAAACTGCCCGAGGAAGAACGCCAGAACGTCGATGCCGCCAAGGCGCGGGCGCTGATGCTGGCACAGCCATCCATGGTCAAGCGTCCGGTTCTCGACAAGGACGGAAAGCTGACGGTCGGTTTCAAGCCGGAACTATATGAAAGTTTCTTCAAGTCTTGAGGCAGAGGAGCGCTGCCATAGATAGCTGTCGACAAGCAGATGGAGAGATCTATGCGGCAGCGCGCGAATAAGGTCGTTCAGCAATGGTCGGTAAGTTGGCGTGACTCCCTGATCGCGTCCTTTGCAGGCGGTGTCGCGTGGCTGATCTGCCAGTTGGCGCTGGGGCAGCCGAAACCTGTCTTTGCCATGGTCACGGCCGTGATCTGTCTGGCACCGAACCTGCCCAACCATGGCAAGCAGGCGATAGGGGTGATGGTCGGCGTCACGACTGGCGTGCTGGTGGGAGAACTTTCGCTGCTCTTGCCGGAAACGGTTCCGGTCTTCCACACAAGCATAGTGACGTTCGTCGCCATGGTGCTGGCGACCTCTTTCGGCATGGCTCCTGCAATTGCCATCCAGTCGGGCGTCTCTGCGATTCTGGTTCTCGCCATGGGACCGCAGGTCGCAGGTATAACGCGGCTGGTCGATGTTCTGGTCGGTGCCGGTGTCGGCTTGCTGTTCAGTCAGATATTGATGACGCCAAGCCCGGTGCTCCTGATCGACAAGGCCGTCCGCGGCCTGCTCGACCGTCTTGCCAACGGACTCAAGCAATCGGCAGTGGCGCTCGAAAAACAGGACCTCGTGCGCGCCCAAAGTGCAATCAACCAGTTCACATCCGCGCACCGGGCAGTGATCGCCCTCGGCGACGGTATTGCGCTGGCGCGCAGCAATGCACGCTGGTCGCTGCGTGGTCGGCTGGTGGCGCGCGAGGTTACGGAAATGGCGGGTCGGTACGACCGGCGTGGCATCCGCCTTTACGCATCGGCGCTGCTGTTCGGTGAAGCGCTGGGCAATGCGCTGCGAAAGAAGGAGGCCCCACCGCCGTCCTGGCTGACGGAGGCCTTGCAGGTTGTCATCGCCAATTGCGAGCTGGAGGAAGGGCAGGAGCCAAGCCGGATTCCGCCCATGCCAAAAGACATTCCGTTCGGCTGGCGCGATTGCGCGCACCGGCTGTTATCGGTTCAGGATACGCTGCTGCACTTCCTGCATTCCGATATTCCGGACAGTGTTCCCATCGCCGGAAGGAAGACTGAAGAAAAGCCAACTGCAGCATAGGTGGACGCGCACCGCTGCTGCAGAAAGACGTCACGCCGCTGGAACTTCACGCCGTTCCAGTATGCGGTCGATCAATCCCCATTCGAGACCGGCTTCCGCAGTCATGAAATTATCGCGGTCAAGGGCACGTTCCACCTCTTCATAGGTGCGACCGCAATGTTCGGCATAAAGACGCGTCATCAGCCGCTTGGTTCGTTGCGCTTCCTCGGCATGGATGAAGATATCCGATGCCTGCCCCTGAAAGCCACCGGAGGGCTGGTGGACAAGCAGGTTTGCGTTGGGAAGTGCTGCCCTATGACCGGGTTCGCCCGCCATCAGCAGAAAGGAGCCCATCGAGCGGGCCGTCCCCATGCAAAGCGTGTGCACTGGTGCACGGACATAGCGCATTGTGTCATAGATCGCGAGGCCGCTGGTCACAACGCCGCCCGGCGAGTTGATATAGAGATTGATCGGCTGTTTGGAATTTTCCGCTTCCAGAAACAGCAATTGCGCGCAGATCAGTGCAGACACAGTGTCGTTCACTTCACCATTGAGAAAGATGATCCGTTCGCGCAGCAGGCGCGAATAGATATCGAACGACCGTTCGCCACGGCTCGACTGTTCCACGACCATAGGGACGAGTTGCATCGTTTCGCGCATCGGCGAACTCCTCTCTGTCAGAAATTCCGGGGTACTAGAGCATTTCCAGCAAAAGTACGAAGCGTCTACGCGGGGAAATCAGTTCACCGGACTGATTTCTCATGCCGCTTCGATGCGTAGGATAATGCGTAAAAACAAAGAGATAGAGCGGTTCCAATAACTCTGTTTTAACTGGAACCGCTCTAGGCGGCGCGCATCATCGGCATCCGGTTGCTGTTGGCAGCAACTACCGCGGTGTGCTTCAGGCGCGTGTCGTTCAGTTCATGGATGACGCGCAGAAAGGTGCCGCCGGAAACGCCTGGCACAATGCGGAACGTGACCATGCTTTCCAGAAAGGGCGGTTCGCTTTCCCGCATCCGGTAGCTGATCTCCTTGCCGGGCTTGCAGGATGTTGGCTCCGGATCGGCCAACGCCTCGGATGGAAGCCAGTTTTCGCGAAACTCCGGAATGCTGATCGCACGCCACACTTTCTGCGGCGTGGCATCCAACTCATATTCCTGTTCAATGCCTTTCACGCGTGGTTCTTCCTGCCGGTCGGTCATTGGTCCATATCCTTCAGCAAGGTTTTGAGAGCGTCGATACGTTCCGGCCAGTAGGCGCGATATTTCGCAAGCCAGTTGGCAATGAGGGTCAGCCCGTTCGGATCGACTTCGTAATTGACGAAGCGCCCCTCACGCTCCTCACGCACCAGCCCGGCGCCGCGCAACACGGCCAGATGCTGCGACATGGCTGGCTGGCTGATCTCCATGCCCGCCCGCAGCGCACTGGCATTCATGCTGCCCGATGCCAACTTCTCGAAAATCATCCGGCGGGTCGGATCGGCAAGCGCCCTGAATATATCGTTGAATATATCGTTCTCATTCATGAAAATACATAAGCATACGCTTATGTGATTCGCAAGAGCATATCTGTCAAAGTTGCTTCGATTAATCCGGAGAATGAAACTGCGTGGTAAAGACACCCCCGCTAATTTCCTGCGCCAGTGAGGGAGCAAGTTGCAGAGGCGTACATTTTTCGACGGCTTCGATAGCAGCGTTCAAAAATGCCGCTTTTGCATTGTCATCACCTAGAACGTTGATCGCGGTAGCGCGGGGCGGCCCCATCAAGCTTCCGTCACGCCTAAAACTGAAGCTGAGGGTAACGCTGGATTTGATAATATCTGGCGGTGGGGACCAGCAGGTGTGCAACTCACTGCGGACCTCACTCATCGTTTCCAGTTTTTTTGCCTGAACGACACCTGCTGCGATCACCGTCACGGCTGCTAACAGACAAGCGGATATGCCCGATCTATTCATCACGATCCTCCATCGCGAGTGTGTACTCCAATTTTAGGACGGTCTCATAAGGGCACAAACCCAAACAACCGGGGGCAAGCTTCAAGGAGGGCGAGCGCGTATGAGGCTCAATAGTGGTGATCGGTCCGATCAGAAAAATTCAATTGTCCTTGGATGATTGAGGTTTATTTTCCCGCCAATGACCGAGACCTCCCTAGAGATGACCAAGCCCGCATCCCCACAACATCGCACTGCCGTCCGCTATGCTTTCGGCGGTTTTCTGGCTATGGCCGCAGCCATGGGGATCGGGCGTTTCATCTATACGCCGATCCTGCCGGGAATGATGGCCGATATCGGCTTCACTGCCGCCGATGCAGGCTTTATCGCATCGGCAAATTATATCGGCTATCTGCTGGGGGCAGTCGTTGCCGGTTATGGATGGTCCGCGGGCATCGAACGGAAAAGCGTGATTGCGGGCCTGATCATCAGCGGATTGCTGTGTGCTGCCATGGCGCTTTTTGACGGTGTCTGGCTGTTCTCCATCATCCGCTTTGCGGCGGGTTTCATCAGTGCGGTGACGATGATCCTCTGCACGGCAATCGTGCTGAGCCATGTCACGGCGGCGGAAAGAGCGGGGCTTGGAGCCCTGCATTTCGGCGGTGTCGGCAGTGGTATTGCACTCTCTGCCGTTCTTGTGGCGCTGATCCGTTTTGCGGGGCTTGACTGGCGTGCCGACTGGATCGGCGCTGCGGTTCTGACCATCGTCATGGTTGTTCTGGTTGGCGCTTTCGTCAGGGAAGGGCCGGTTGGCGGAAACAGTGGCACGCGTGAACCGCCGCTCCCCAAGAGCTTCGCCTTCAACGCACTGGCGCTGGCCTATGGCATTTTCGGCTTTGGCTACGTGATCACGGCAACGTTCCTGATTGCAATCGTGCGCGTGACCGATGGCGGCCCGCTGATGGAAGCGGCTGTGTGGGTGGTGACCGGCCTGACGGCTGCGCCCTCGATCTGGCTGTGGGCACCGGCTGCCAGGAAATTCGGCCTTTTCAATGCATTTGCCCTGACAGCCATTCTGGAAGCTGTCGGCGTTGCCGCAAGCGTGGTTCTGGCTCCGCCGCTCGGGCCTCTGGTGGGCGGCACGCTTCTGGGCATCACTTTCATGGCATTGACGGCGTTCGGATTGCAGATCGCCCGTACACTCGCACCGGCTTCGCCAAAACGCGCTTTGGCGCGGATGACGGTCTGCTTCAGCATTGGCCAGATCATCGGCCCGCTGGTGGCTGGCTTCATGGCGCAGCGTTCCGGTTCGTTTACTTCGGCAAGTCTGGCCGCAGCGCTCTCGCTGGTGGTCGTCGCGGTGCTTGGCATCATGGCGGGACGCGCCGCCAGAACATCGGGCTGAAACCTTACAGGAATTTAACTGGTAAAGGCGCGAGAACCGGCTTCATATGCGGAAAATTCCTCACGAAGTTGGACTGAAATTCAGTGTTTGTGTCGTTCTTTCCCCGCCCGAAATTGTTCTTCTGGTCCGCGCTCGTCTGGAGCCTGCTTGCGGTGCTTGGCTGGTATGAAGGAGGGGAAAGGTTGGGTGCCATATTCGGCCTGCCACCCCTGGCACAAGACGCAGCGCCGATTATCGGTGCGAGCCTGTTCTGGTCGGCGCCGTTTCTCTGGTTCTATATATATTTTGCGGTGGCGACATTCGCCTTCTATCTTTTCTGGGCTTGGTTTTCACCGCACCCGTGGCAACGCTGGTCCATACTTGGATCGGCACTGATCCTGTTCACTACCTATTTCGGCGTGCAGGTCAGCGTTGCGGTCAATGCCTGGTATGGGCCGTTCTACGATCTGGTTCAAAAGGCACTCACATCGCCCGGAGCCGTCAGCGCCTCCGATTTCTACTGGGGCATGGTCACCTTTGCCGAGATCGCCTTTATCGGCGTGACGGTCGGCGTTCTGAGCCTGTTCTTCGTCAGCCACTATATCTTCCGCTGGCGTTCGGCGATGAACGAATACTATGTCAGCCATTGGCCGAAACTGCGTTCCATTGAAGGTGCGGCCCAGCGCGTGCAGGAAGACACGATGCGCTTTTCCACGACGCTGGAACAGCTTGGTGTCAGTCTCGTCAAATCGGTGATGACGCTGATTGCCTTTCTGCCGGTCCTGTTCAGTTTTTCGGAAAAGGTCAGCGAGCTGCCGGTGGTTGGCATGGTGCCGCATGCCCTGGTCGTTGCGGCGGTCTTCTGGGCTGCTTTCGGCACCGGATTTCTGGCGCTGGTCGGTATCAAGCTGCCGGGGCTGGAGTTCAACAATCAGCGTGTCGAAGCGGCCTACCGCAAGGAACTGGTCTATGGCGAAGATCACGCGGATCGCGCGGAACCGATCACGCTCGGCGAACTGTTTCGCAATGTCCGGCACAATTATTTCCGGCTCTATTTCCACTATGTCTATTTCAACGTCGCCCGCATTTTCTATATTCAGGCCGATAATATTTTCCCGACGCTGATCCTTGTTCCGTCGATTGTGGCTGGCAAGCTGACGCTTGGCCTGATGAACCAGATCACGAATGTCTTTTCGCAGGTGCAGGGATCGTTCCAGTATCTCGTCAACTCATGGACGACGATCATCGAATTGCTGTCGATCTACAAGCGTCTGAGAGCTTTCGAGGCGGTTATCCGCGACGAGCCGCTGCCGTCGCTCGATCAGGCAAATCTTGATGCAACGCCTTCAGCTTAAGGGGACGATTACGACCTGTTCTGGCTTGCATGGACGGCATCCTTGTCGAGACTGTCCAGATAATCGCTGTAGGTTGTGCATTTGACGTCGGGCTTGGTGCAGACTTCCGTCACGAGCCGCTCCATGGCGCGCCAATAGGCGCCATCATTCATCAGCACGAAATGGAAGCCGAGCTGGAGCGGAATGCGCTCGCCGGTATATTGCTTGTCGAATGCCGTGCGGAAAGCTTTATAGGCCCGGTCTTCGAAAGCTGCCGATTGCTGTGGCGCCTCCTGGCCCTTCGAGTGACGGACATAAAGATTATAGTCCATTGCCACGATAGGGCGTTGCGACGGGCCTTCCGGAACAAGCGGCAATCCAAATGAAGCAAACTGACCGGCAAGGGTTGGCTCTTCTGGGCCACGCGTGATGGACGATGCCTGATAGCGAAAACCGTTTGCCTTGAGCGCATCTTGCACCGGCTTCGATGCGGCGAGATAGGGCGCGCGAAACCCGTCGATGCCCTTCAGCGCAAGATCACGCCAGCCTTCCGGCTCGCCACTGATGCCATTATTCTTGTAGGCGTCAGCGGTAATGCGGCGGAACTCCTTGATTTCCTTGTCCCAGTCGGCGGCCGACCAATCAGTGCCGTCAAAATGACCGCAGCCATGGCTGGCGATCTCGTTGCCTTCCAGATGGGCCTGCCAGATATTGCCAAGGCGGGCGACAACTTCGTCGCGGCCGAGCGCAAAGCCGACATTGGACGAACCGGCCCGCTTATGGGGCGGCTTGTAATCGCGCCGGTCCTGTTTGGTCATCAGGAAGACGCAGGAAAGGAAATAGGTGAAATGGGCGTTGTTTTTCTTCGCCAGTTCGCGCGAGCGGGTCCATAGTGCATTGTCATGTGCGCCATCGAAGGAAATCAGCACATATTGCGGCTTTGTGGATACCGGTTCCGCCTGTGCGGCACAGGTAGCCAGAACCAGGGCGGACAAAAGAACAGGGCGGGGGGACAGGATGCGCATGGACCACGAAACGAGGGGGGAAGAGGAATAGTTCCAGAAATTCCGTTGCTAGTTCTTGAATAAGGCTATTGTCGGACCGAAATGCACTTTGTGACACGTGTTTCGGCTTATTTCGCTGACGGGTCTTACATATGGCGCGAAATGCGACTAAAAGCGCCAGAACGAACAAATACGAACATCAATTTGGCTTTAGTGGCAGGTCCATGGCAGACGACAGTTTCATTCGCGAGGTAAACGAGGAAATCCGTTCGGAACGGGCAAAGCAGATCTGGCGGAATTTCGGTCCGCTGTTGATCGGCGGCGCTGTGGCCATTGTTCTGGGAACAGCTGGCTGGGTCGGCTATCAGCACTGGGTCGACAGCAAGGCTTCCGCTTCCGGTGACAAGTTCCTCGCCGCACTGGACCTCGCCTCGGAAGGCAAAAACGACGAAGCGCTGACCGCGCTCGACGATCTGGAAAAGACCGGCTACGGCTCCTATCCGGTGCTGGCGCGTCTTCGCGCCGCGTCGGTTATCGCTGACAAGGGCGATGCAGCCGGTGCCGTGAAGGCGTTCGATGAGGTTGCTGCCGATAACGCCGTGCCTGCACCGCTTCGCGATGTCGCGCGCCTGCGTGCCGGTTATCTGCTGGTCGACAGCGGTTCCTATGACGACGTCGCCAAGCACGTCGAGACGCTTTCCGCAGACGGCAATCCTATGCGTTCAAGCGCACGGGAAGCGTTGGGTCTGGCTGCCTGGAAGGCTGAGCGTTTCGATGATGCGGTCAAACTGTTCCAGCAAATTGCCAATGACAGCCTTGCTCCGGCCAATATCCGCCAGCGTTCCAATACGATGCTCGATCTGATGCGCAGCGCTGGTGTCAACGTGCCTGACGCGCAAAGCACATAATAAAACAAGCGCATCCCGAAAAGTGCGAAGCGGTTTTCGGACAAGATGCGCGTCAAGATAAATAAATAGAGCGGTTCCACGTTTCGGTTGAAAGCGGAACCGCTCTGGTTTCTGGAGTTATCTTCTCCCATGGGTTTCACAGTCGCCATCGTCGGGCGTCCCAATGTCGGCAAGTCCACGCTGTTCAATCGCCTCGTCGGCCGCAAGCTGGCGCTGGTCGATGACCTGCCGGGCGTCACGCGCGACCGGCGCATCCACGATGCCAAGCTCTACGATCTGAAGTTTCAGGTCATCGATACGGCAGGTCTTGAAGAAGCTGCCAATGACAGCCTGGAAGCGCGCATGCGCGCCCAGACCGAGGCTGCCATCCAGGAAGCCGACGTGATCCTGTTCGTCGTTGACGCCAAGAACGGCCTGACGCCGACCGACAGCACCTTTGCCGAAGTGGTGCGCCGTTCCGGCAAGCCGGTCGTGCTGGTCGCCAACAAGGCGGAAGCGCGCGGCGCGCAATCCGGCATGTATGACGCTTTCCAGCTTGGCCTTGGCGAACCGTGCCCGATCTCTGCCGAACACGGTCAGGGCATGCCAGACCTGCGTGACGCCATTGTCGAGCTTCTGGGCGAAGAGCGCGTCTTCGCCGACGAGAAGGAAGAGGAAGTTGCCGACGAGGTTTTCACGCCGAAGGCTGTCGGTGAACTGATCGGCGATGACATCGAAGACCCGGATGAAGAAGAAATCCCGGCCTATGATGCGACCAAGCCGCTGCGGATCGCCATTGTCGGCCGACCCAACGCTGGCAAGTCGACGCTCATTAACACGATGCTCGGTGAAGACCGCCTGCTGACCGGACCGGAAGCAGGCATCACCCGTGACTCGATCTCGGTAGATTGGGAATGGCGTGGCCGCAAGATCAAGCTGTTTGACACGGCCGGTTTGCGCCGCAAGTCGCGCGTGCAGGAAAAGCTCGAAAAGCTTTCGGTTGCTGACGGCCTGCGTGCGATCCGTTTTGCGGAAGTCGTCATCATCGTGCTCGATGCGACGATCCCGTTTGAAAAGCAGGATCTGCAGATTGCCGATCTCATCATCCGTGAAGGCCGGGCACCGATCATCGCATTCAACAAATGGGATCTGATCGAGGACCGCCAGATGGTTCTGGCCGATCTTTACGAAAAGACGGCCCGCCTGCTGCCACAGGTGCGCGGGCTTCGCGCCGTGCCGATTTCCGGCGAGCGCGGACAGGGTATCGACAAGCTCATGGAGAATGTCGTCAAGACCCACGAAATCTGGAACCGCCGCGTTTCGACCGGACGTCTCAATCGCTGGCTGGCTGGCGTCATCGCGCACCAGCCGCCACCGGCAGTTTCTGGCCGCCGCCTGAAGGTAAAATATATGACGCAGGTGAAAACCCGTCCGCCGGGCTTCGTCGTGTCCTGCTCGCGTCCCGATGCGATGCCGCAATCCTATGTGCGCTATCTCATCAACGGCCTGCGTGAGACTTTCGATATGCCGGGTGTGCCGATAAGGCTTTCATTGCGCACCTCGGACAATCCGTTCGCAGGCCGCGCGAAGAAAAAGAAATAAGCTGACACACAAAAAGCCCGGAGCGATCCGGGCTTTTTGCTTTTCGATTCTCACGAGACGCTGTTTGCGGCCTCGGCGATCAATCCGGCGACCTCGTCGGGTCTTGATGCAAGCGAGGCATGACTTGCATCCAGTGTGATGGTCTTGCGCGGGTTCATGCGTTCGGCCATTCGCTTCTGGTTTTCCGGCGCGATCATGTGGTCCTGGCTCGATATCTGATACCAGGTTGGCTTCTTCTTCCAGGCCGGTGCTGTGATCGTGTCACCAAATGTATTGGCGATGGGCGCCTTCTGCGTGATTGCCATGACCAGAGCTTCGTCGGCGCTCAAATCCTGGCAGAAGCTTTCGTGAAACTTATCGTATTTGATCCAGAGATATCCATCGCTGTCGGGAGCCAGATTGGGGAATGCCGCAGGTGGATGTTCCTGACTGATGCCGCCGGGGCTTTCGCCTGCATCTGGTGCAAAGGCAGCAATGTAAACCAGCCCCACCACATTTGGCAGATCACCTGCCTGTGTGATGACCGCACCACCATAGGAATGCCCGACCAGAAGTACCGGCCCCTCCTGCTGTACGGTCATCTTGCGCAAACGCTCGGCATCGTCGGCAAGCGACGTCAGAGGCATCTCCACGTCTCTTATCTTGTCATGTCCCATTCGGGAAAGTGCGAGGATGGCCTTGCTCCAATGGGCTGCCCCTCCCCAGAAACCATGCGCAAGTACGATAGTTGGTTTTGTGCTCATGAGACGGTTTCCTAATTGACGTTGATGCCAAGTCCGGCAATCGAGAATTAGGGCGTCAGTCCTGCATGAAAATAAGCTATTACTAATATATTTGGAGGCAGAGATTGCAGACTTCCGGCGTGATGCCGGAAGTTGCGTTTGGTATAGGTTCTGCCCTTAGGTTTTTGGCAGCACAAATTCGACACGCCGGTTCTGTGCCCGTCCGTCGGGATTGTCCTTGCCCTTGATTTCATTGGGTGCGACAGGTTCGCTTTCGCCATGCCCTTCCGGTTTCAGTCGTGCCGATTGAACGCCATTATTGACGAGAAATTTGGTGACCGCATCGGCGCGGCTTTTTGACAGCTTATCGTTGTAGCTGTCGGCCCCTTTGGAATCCGTATGGCCCACCACACGGACTGCGGAATCCGGCATGCTTTCCAATATTTTGGCAATATCGGTCAGCGTCGCCTTGGCCTTGCTGGTCAGTTTGGCGCTGTCGAAATCGAACAGAATATCGCTTGTCACGGAAAGAACGATGCTGTCCTCGGTTTCCCGCATGGTGATATTGCCGCTCTTCTCGACAATTTCCTGTGCCGCACCGGACAGGCCACGCGCCTTGCCATCGGTGCTGCCCGATGCCGAAACCAGATCGCGGATTTCGGGCACAAGATCACGAATATAAGCGCTGTTGTCTGCGCTTGTATTCTGCGCGGTCGCGACGGATGGCAGGCAAAGCACGGCGAGGCCGAGAGCGATGCAGCCTTTGATCTGATTGGTCATGGCCAGCCCCTATTCGGCGGGAACAGCAAAAGGCCCGAGCGGCTCGACCCCCTTGATATAGAGCGTCACCTTCTGGCCCTTCGGTGGCGCGGGAAAGACGCCATGCCAGACGCCCACAACATGGCCATTGCCGAAAAGAGAAACCGATGCCGGAGCAAGCGGCTTGCCTTCGGAGTCTTTCAGAAGAAGATATTTCTTGTCGCCTGCGAGAAGATAATAGTCATTCTCGTAATCTTTGTCCGACAACGCGGTATAAAGCGTTGTCGAAACGCTGCCGCCTTCCTTGGCATTGATGAAACGGACCTTGACGGTCAGCTTGTCGCCATCTGCCACGACGCCGCTCACCTCTGCGGTGGCTTGACCGCTGCTGTGATAGCCACTTGCTATCGGCTGATTGGCTGTCTCCTGAGCATTTGCAGCGTGGGGCAGCGCACTGGTCGAAAGGAGGACCGTGGCAAGAACCGTACGTGAGAGAAACGCCATGAGTATCGCTTTCATTTGTTGGGTAACCTTGAGCATAGCGAAGCCGGATCGAAAACATCCGGGCATTGCGAAGGCGGTGAAAACAAATAAGCGGAGCAATTCAGGGGATATGAGTGAAAGACGAACCACTCCAGATGCGGCGGTGAAACCTAACAGGCAGAAGAAGGAGGTCATGTAAACTTTGGAAACACGCATTAACATTTGCGCGACCGGAAATTTTTCTCATCTGGACCGCGATGATCGCGATCGTGATCATAACCAGCATTTAATTTGGTAATTTCAGGTTGAGCTTGGCTTGCGCGGCTGCTAATTCGCCCGCTCTCCGGTTTTCTCCAAAGAAGGTGTAGTGATGACGAAGGCTGATCAGAGCCGTTTTGACGGCGTGACATTGGGCATCGGCTTCGGCACGACGAACACCGTTCTGTCCGTGGCTGCACCCGATGGAACCACGGTCGTCCTGAGCGTGCCGAAGGATGGCGTGGATATTACCGGCTACCGCTCGATCCTTTGCTTCTGGCAAGATCGCGAAACCGGCGAGCGCACCGTTGAAAGCGGACCTTGGGCGATGGACGCGTTCGTCAACGCGCCGCATTCCACGCGCATGCTGCAATCGTTCAAGACATTCGCGGCATCGAAATCCTTCACCGATACGCCGGTTTTCGGCAAGCGGTTCAAGTTCGAGGATATTCTGGCGACCTTCCTCGAAACGGTCGCCGCGCGGCTTGGCGATCGCCTGCCACCAAAGGGCAATCGCGTGGTTATTGGCAGGCCGGTGATCTTTGCGGGCGCTTCGCCGGATGAAGCGCTGGCCATGCAGCGCTATGAGAAGGCGTTCCGGGCGTTCGGCTTCACCGATATTCACTACGTCTATGAGCCGGTTGCCGCGGCTTATTTCTATGCGCAGGAACTGAATGCAGCATCCACCGTTCTGGTGGCCGACTTCGGCGGCGGTACGAGCGACTTTTCCATCGTGCGCTTCGAAGTGGGCAAGAATGGCCTCAGCTTCACGCCGCTCAGCCAGACAGGTCTGGGCATTGCAGGCGATACATTCGACTATCGCATCATCGACAATGCCGTTTCGCCGCTGCTTGGAAAGGGTACGGAATACCAGTCCTTCGGCAAAAGGCTGACCATACCGAACCATTATTATGCAAATTTTGCGCGCTGGAACACGCTGTTCCTGATGAACTCTCCAGCGACCATTCGCGATCTGGACGAACTGGCCCGGCAAGCGGTCGATCCAAAGCCCCTCGAACATTTCATCAACCTGATCGAGAACGATTACGGCTATGAAATCTATCGCGCCGTTTCAGACCTGAAGGTAAGGCTTTCATCGCAGCGCATGTCGGAACTGCACTTTAAAGCCGACGATTTCGAAATCCGCTCCGACATCACGCGCAACGATTTCGAAAACTGGATCGCTGACGATGTGCGCCAGATTGAACAGTCGGTGCAGCAGGCGGTGGATAAAGCGGAGCTGGAAACCTCGTCTATCGACCGTGTTTTCCTGACCGGCGGCACATCTTTCGTACCGGTCATCCGCACGGTGTTTGAAAACCACTTTCCCGACGCCGTGGTGACGAGCTCGAACCAGTTCGATTCCATCGCCAACGGCCTGGCATTGATCGGGCAGAGCGCGGATATCGAACGCTGGTCAGTAAAATAGTAAGCATTGCCCGAATAGGTTTCCGTTCAAAACATGGAGATCATCGTGTCAATCAGCACTTTTGAAACTTTCTCTGAACGCTTGCGTCAGAACAGCCAGCCATTCTGGTCGCAAGCCGTCGGCCATCGGCTCGTCGGTGAAATCTATACGGGCACGGTCGCACCTGATGTCATGACGCGCTATCTGGTGCAGGATCATCGCTTCATCGACTGCTTTCTGTCACTGCTGGGTGGAACGCTGGTCAATTGCGACAGGATGGAAGCCAAGCTGACATTGGGCCGTTTCATCGGCATGATCAGCAGCGATGAAAACTCCTATTTCGAACGCTCCTTTGCGAAACTCGCAGTCGCTGACGCCGAGCGTTTCGATACACCTGATGCGACGCCAACCGCTGCATTCAAGGAACTGATGCTGGAAGCTGCGCGTTCAGGCTCCTATGCGGTCTGCCTGTCGGTGCTGACCGTTGCCGAATGGCTTTATCTCGACTGGGCTGAAAAAGCGCCAAAGCCTCTGCCTGACGATTTTGTTTTCGCGGAATGGATCGTGCTGCATGACAATCCATACTTCGTGGAATTTGTCGGTTTCCTGCGCTCGGAACTCGATAGAGTCGGCCCGGCAGCGGCAGAACAATGCCAGCAGTTCTTCCGGCGAGCGGTCGAACTGGAAAAGGCATTCTTCGATGCCGCCTATGAGAGCCGGAACTGATCAGTTGCTGGCGGCGGGGAAGGGGCAGTTGCTGTCGCCTTCCTCGCATTTGAGATATTTCTTGAGGTCGCTGACGCGCTCCGCCGTCAGGTCGGACAGGCAGATCGAATAGGCCATGCCGGAAATACTGCCGCCGCCAACCGTCTGCATGTCGCATTCGGCGTCGCGAAAGGCGATCCATGTCCGTTGCGACTGAACCAGTTTTTTCTTCAGGTCCGCATCGTCGGCGCGGCGCTGCAAGGTCTTGAAGATCTTGTTCAGCTCGCCATCCGATTTCTTGTAGGCTTTGCCATAGCATTCATTGAGTGCGGACTGCGAACTGGCGTTCTGGCAGTCGTCGGCTTGCGCTGTGGCAATGATTGCAAAAGCACTGAACGCCACCCCGATAACCCCGATTTTCAAAACCTGCATAAATTTCCTCCCCGAAAATTTGACGATACTATCTTCATCACAAATAGAACGTTTGTCATTAAAGAAAAGATGACGCCAGGAGCATTTCCACTTTAAATAAAATGGAAGTGTCGGGAGTGCTATATTGTATTTGTTTTTCACGCATCTTGGTCTGATCGAAGCAGGATCAGAAATCAATCCACTGGACTGATTTCCCTGTGCAGCCAGGCGTTTCACATTTTTCGGGACGCACTCTAATCCTCGAAGCGGCTAGACCCATCGCGGTCGCGCCCATAACCCTTCATGTCCGGGAATGACGGCAGCCAGGATTCGCGGCGAATGGTCCAGAGTTCATAGGTCGGCTTGAACTGGTCCGGTGCGTCGAGTGAGCCGAGATTGATTTCGACTTCATCCGCGCTGCGCCCGAAAACAGGCGACCCGCAACGCGGACAGAAAAATCGTCCCGCATAGTCACGGGTCTCTCCCTCGACCGTAACCGCAGCTTCGGGAAATATCGCTGAAGCGTGAAACAGGGCTCCATGGTGCTTGCGACAGTCGAGGCAGTGACAGATACCGACCCGATATGGTTGTCCCGTTGCTTCAAAGCGGACATTGCCGCACAGGCATCCACCCGTAACCTTGTCCATGATGCACCTCCTCACTACAGCAATTCGGTTTTCGCAAAGCTGAAACTGCTTAAACCCGGCATTAACCATATTCGTTCATGGTTAACGCGCTGCTGATAATGACTGTATTCGCCAGAGCTGCAAGCGTGTCCTGCACCCAGTGGGCAAGGTTAATACTTCGTTATCACCGCATCAGTTTAGTCAGTGTGAGTGGAGTGTGCGGTGCGTCTTGTATCTTTACGAGCGCTGTTTGGTCGAAGGAAGGCCGTTGCCGAGCCGGTGTGGCATTACCCTGTCACGGGCTATTGCCCGGAAGAGGGGCGCTATTACGCCGTAAGGGCAAAGCCACGCCAGACAGTTCATAAACCGCACCGTCTGGTGCCGCTGGTTCTGGCGGCCATGACTTATCTTTTCAATTCCAATGCGATTGCCTTTCAGGATATGGCGAGCCTGGTGCCGTCGGCCGATCTGGGATCGCATCGCTGGACTGCCTTTGTTGCCAAGGCACCGGTCGGCTCCGTACATCAGGCCGAAATGCCGTTCGTGGATGCAACGACGGTAACGGGCAGCATCGCAACCAACGGCATCGAAGTGCCGGGCATCGGTCGTGTTGCGCTGTCCGGGGGTAAAAAGACGGCCAAGCTCGGCCCGGACGATCCGAACCCGGACGAAAACCGCATCAATCGCTCCGACAAGACGGGCCGCCTCGTCTCGGTGAAGCCTAAGGCGCCCGCCAAGGCCTTCACTGCCGGCAGCATGTTCGACAAGATCAGCATGATCACGCGTCCGCCGGAAAAGACGGACGCGAAAATGGCCTTCTCTAACAAATTGGAGGGCAAGGAAGTCGCCATCACCATGGCGTTCCATGCGGTCAAACCGCCGAAGCCGCGCTCCGAAATGCCGACCCAGCTCGCCAAGCTCATTACCAATGACCAGCCGGATGCGCTGGCCCTTGGTTATGCGCCTGCGACGCCGGACTATGGCAAGACATCGCCCTTTGAAAGCATTTTGAAGCCCCAGCCGGACGAAGGCCGCTTCGTGCCACCGATCGGTGAGAAGGACCACGAATGGGCGGCTACGCCACTGCCGCCTTCTGCTTTCAGCAAGAGCGAACAGAAGTGCCTTGCCGAGGCTGTCTATTATGAAGCGCGCGGCGAAACGGTGAAGGGGCAGGTTGCCGTCGCCCAGGTCGTCCTCAACCGCGTGCGCAACCCGGCCTATCCGGGATCGATCTGCGGTGTGGTCTACCAGAATCGCGACTGGCTCAATGCCTGCCAGTTTTCCTTTGCCTGCGACGGCCAGAAGCACCGCGTGACCGAAATGCCGCAATGGCGCATGGCGCAGCAGGTGGCAAAGACCGTCTCTGCCGGTCAGATATGGCTGCCGGAAGTTGGCTCCGCCACCCATTATCATGCGACCTATGTTCGTCCGTTCTGGGCCCCAACCATGAAGAAGGTCGCCAAGATCGGTCTCCACATCTTCTATCGCACCTATGGCGGCGGATGGAGCTGATTGCTCCTTCTCGCAGCAATAGAGGGATTGGCCGATTTCAAGTCACGTTTTTGTTAGCGGACTAAAAGGTCGAACAGGCGCATAAGGCCGACTTTCCTCCTGTCTTGAATACGGCATGACCATCCGAAATCGATTCCGTTTTTTTAGCCAATAATGTGGCCAATCTGATCCTTTGGTCGGAAAATGAGTCGCACTAATATCTAAGTAATTGAGATTGCTTGATAAAAAACCTTTTGGAGCAATGCCTGCACCGCCTTGACTAGCGGGCGGTGTGTCAATATGTTGCGCGCAACTTGGAAATGGGATTGAAATCCTCGTATTTCTTGAAAAAAGGAGCTGCCAATGGCGCGCGGGACTGAACCCGGAAAGCCATCCGGTGCGATCAAGAATGCGAAGAACGAACCCGGTTCCGGGGAGCTGGATCAGCGTTTGAACCGCCTGGAGGCCGAACTGGCCAAGAAGGGTGTGCTCAAGCAGCCGGCTTCCGAGGATGAGCGATCGGCGACTGCAAGCTCGGTCGCGCAGGCCATGAAGATTTCCAGCGAGTTTATCGCAGGGGTTCTGGTCGGTGCGCTGATTGGCTGGTTCATCGATCGTGTCGCTGGCACGTCGCCCTGGGGATTGATCGTATTTCTCCTTCTGGGCTTCGGTGCGGGCGTCCTCAACGTGCTTCGTTCCGCTGGATATGTTGCCGAACAGGCTAACATTAAATCTAGCGCGGAAAAGAACGACAAGAAATAGGACTTGACGGGCTTCACGGTAAAGTTCGTTCAAGTGTAAGTGAACAAGTGGGCCTTCTGGTCCGAGACTGAAACGCCTTCGGGCAGACCAAATCGCCTTCGGGCAGGCCAAATTGCCTTCGGGCAGGGAAGACAGACGAGGTTAAGGTGGCGAACGATCCGATCCATCAGTTTCAGGTTTCCCGGTGGATTCCCATCGATGTAGGCGGTGTGGACCTTTCGTTCACGAACGTTTCGGCCTTCATGGTCGCAACCGTCGTGGTCGCTTCGGGCTTCCTTTATCTGACGTCTTCGGGCCGCGGCCTGATCCCGACCCGTCTTCAATCGGTGTCGGAAATGGCTTACGAATTCGTGGCCACCAGCCTGCGGGATTCAGCAGGATCGAAGGGCATGAAGTTCTTCCCCTTCGTCTTCTCGCTCTTCATGTTCGTTCTGGTCGCAAATTTCCTCGGTCTCTTCCCGTATTTCTATACGGTTACGAGCCAGATCATCGTGACCTTCGCGCTTGCGGTTCTGGTCATCGGTACGGTCATTGTCTACGGTTTCTTCAAGCACGGTCTCGGCTTCCTCAAGCTGTTCGTGCCGAGCGGTGTTCCCGGCATCATCGTACCGCTGGTTGTCGCCATCGAAATCATCTCGTTCCTGTCGCGTCCGATCAGCCTCTCGGTTCGTCTCTTTGCGAACATGCTTGCTGGCCATATCACGCTCAAGGTTTTTGCGGGCTTCGTTGTCTCGCTGGCCGCACTTGGGCCCATCGGTATCGGCGGCGCTGTCCTGCCGCTGATCATGACGGTGGCGATCACCGCACTCGAATTCCTCGTAGCCTTCCTGCAGGCTTACGTGTTTACCGTTCTCACCTGCATGTACATCAACGACGCAGTACATCCGGGACACTGAGTTCAAGCCGGCGGGCGACCGCCAGAACTGAAATCCGCGCTTATATTCAATCCAGAAGGAGCTTAACATGGAAGCGGAAGCAGCAAAGTACATCGGCGCCGGTCTCGCCTGTTTCGGTATGGCCGGTACGGCTCTCGGCCTCGGCAATATCTTTGGCCAATACCTCTCCGGCGCTCTGCGCAACCCGTCCGCTGCTGACAGCCAGTTCGGCCGTCTGGTGTTCGGTTTCGCCGTTACGGAAGCTCTGGGCATCTTCTCGCTGCTCATCGCGCTTCTGCTCCTCTTCGCCGTCTAATCAACGGTTGCAAGGAACTGGCTGGCCGCGATCTGTATCTTGAAATGCAGCGCGGCTGGCCTTTGCATATGACGTCTGAGTAAGGCATGATCCCTCTCCATCTGGATCAGATCGTGCTGGATTAAAGGGGAAATCTGGATGTTCGTGTCCACGGCGTTTGCCCAAACCGCCACCGAATCGCAACCGGCACCTGCTGCTGGCGAGCACGGCGCAGCCGATGCTGTGCACACCGAAACCGGGGTCGCCAACGATGCCGGACACGGCAGCGGCGTATTCCCGCCGTTTGATTCCACCCATTACGCATCGCAGATCCTTTGGCTCGCGATCACCTTCGGGCTTTTCTATCTGTTCATGTCGCGCGTGGTTCTGCCGCGCATCGGCGGCGTGATCGAAACCCGTCGCGACCGTATCGCTCAGGATCTCGAGCAGGCAGCCCGCCTCAAGCAGGATGCCGACAATGCTATTGCTGCTTACGAGCAGGAACTGACCCAGGCCCGCACCAAGGCTGCTTCGATCGCCGAAGCTGCTCGTGAAAAGGGCAAGGGCGAAGCCGACGCAGAACGCGCTACGGCCGAAGCAGCACTTGAACGCAAGCTCAAGGAAGCTGAAGAACGTATCGCCGCGATCAAGGCGAAGGCCATGAACGACGTCGGCAACATTGCCGAGGAAACCACGGCAGAGATCGTCGAACAGCTTCTGGGCACCAAGGCCGACAAGGCTTCGGTAACAGCAGCCGTCAAGGCTTCGAACGCCTGAGGAGAGGACAATGGACGCTACATTTTGGGCACTGATTGGCCTCATTATCTTTCTGGCAATCCTGGCTTACCTGAAGGTTCCGGGCATGGTCGGTCGTTCGCTCGATGAGCGCGCTGACCGCATCAAAAACGAACTGGAAGAAGCCCGCACGCTTCGTGAAGAGGCCCAGCAGCTGCTGGCCGAATATCATCGCAAGCGCAAGGAAGCCGAAAAGGAAGCAGGCGACATCGTTGCTTCCGCCGAGCGTGAAGCCAAGGCACTTCTCGAAGACGCCAAGCGCGCGACGGAAGAATATGTTGCACGCCGCAACAAGCTTGCCGAGCAGAAGATCGCAACGGCTGAAGTCGATGCCATCAACGCAGTTCGCGCTTCGGCTGTCGATCTGGCAGTTGCTGCAGCTGGCAAGATCGTTGCCGACAAGGTCGACACGAAGGTCGCAGGCAACCTGTTCAAGGATGCTCTGTCGCAGGTCAAGTCGAACCTGAACTAATCCCGGCTTATACAGTTTTCTAGAAAACGCCGCCTCGAAAGGGCGGCGTTTTTGTTTTCCGGGTTGAGAAATCGATTTCGATACAGTCCGATCAGCGGCTGGCTGCCATGCCACCCAATTTGTGAAACAACGGTCGATATTCCTCCAAAGCAAGGTCATCCAGTGCGCAGGCTTCCTCTGGCATGAACCACCGCAGTTCCGTGTGTTCCCGGTCGCGAATGGCAGGGCGACCGTCCCAGGCGCTGACAGTAAAGAGGTGGAATGACGCTGCCGGATTTGCGACCTCTATAGAGGTGAAGAACGAAAACGAGTGAAGCGTTAGTCCGAGCTCCTCTTGGATTTCCCGTTGGAGTGCGCGTTCAAAACTCTCTCCTGCTTCAACATGACCGCCCGGAAAGCTCCAACGGTTTGGATAGGCACGGCGATCCGGACTGCGACGGCCCAGAAGAACGCCCTGAGAGCCGACAAGAACTGCATTGACAATATCCGGCATGATGGTCCTTCGATGGTGCGAGGTGAGGTCAATCCTTGAGGCCCGTGAGATGGGCGAGCGGCAGCTCTCCCTGTGACTTGACCGTCTGGATGGCGAAGTTGCTCCGAATGTCGATCACGCCGGGAAGTCGCAGCAGCGTGCCGGTTAGAAAGCGCTCATAGGCTGCGAGATCAGGCACCACCACCTGTAGCAGAAAGTCGGATTCTCCCGACACGAGATGGCATGAAAAGACCTCCGGCAGATTCTGCACGGAGGTGCGAAACGCCGTCGCGGTTTCCTCGTGATGGCGCTCTACCCGGATGCCCACGAAAACAGTCAATCCAAGCCCGACCGCGTTTCGATCCAGCGCTGCATGATAGCCTTGAATGACGCCTGCCTTTTCGAGCATCTTGACGCGCCGCAGGCACGGAGAGGGCGACAGACCAATTTTCTCCGCCAATTGCACATTGGAGAGCCGCGCATCGTCCTGGAGTGCGGTCAGTATTTTGCGGTCGATAGCGTCCAGTTTCAGTGTTGGCATAATCCGACAATCATAATTGTTATGTTGGCAGAATGTACCACAAAGCCGTAACATTGCGCCACAAATCGCAAGGACATGCGCATCCATCTCCGCATAGTTTCGACCATGCAGCTGCTTCGCATAGCGGACAGGCTGGCACTCTCTTTTTTCGCATTAGCCTACGCAAAACTGCTTCGCGCTTTTGCTGGAAATGCTCTGGTGGACGATATCGATGAGCGAGATGTGGTTATATGCAGGCGCACTGGCTGCTGCATTTCTTATTCCGGGACCGGATATGCTTCTGCTCCTCCAGACTGGTGCAGCACAGGGCAGGACACATGCGCTTGCAGCGGCAGCAGGGCTTGCAATCGCGCGCGCTTGTCACGTCGCTCTTGCCGCACTTGGTGTGGCTGCACTTCTTCATGCATTTCCTGTCGCGTTTCAGTTCGTCCGGATCATTGGTGCCTGCTATCTGGTCTGGATTGCCATCGGCATTCTGCGCAACCCCTTGCCGACAGTGGATGCATCTGGCGGCGTGCGCGAACGCCGGTCCTATCTGGCTTCGGCGCGCAAGGGTCTCCTCACCAATCTGCTCAACCCGAAAGCGTTGCTTTTCTGTTCGGTCCTGCTGCCGCAGTTCGTTCATCCCGAAAATGGCAGCATTACGCTCCAGTTCGCGTTGCTGGGGACCGTGATGACGATCGTGGGATTGTCGTTCGACACAATCTACGCCTTTACAGGTTCGTCGCTCGGAAGCCTGTTTAAACGTTATCCTGCCATACAGTCGGTACAGCGCTGGGGCTTTGCAGCGCTGCTTTTCGGCTTCGCGGCCAAGCTTGCAACTGTTTAAACGCTGTAACGGCCTTTGATGGGCGCGAAAGTATAGCGGTGGATACCGGGAACGGGGCCAGTCGTTTCGATGGCGGCACGATGTTTCACAGTCGCGTAGCCCGCATGGATTTCCAGTCCGTAAGGTGGATGCGCCGCTCCGGCACGGATCATCATACGGTCGCGCGTTACCTTGGCGACGATAGACGCAGCGGCGATGGAGACGGAACGCTGATCGCCTTTGACCAGAGCCGAGCCAGGGCAGGGAAGTCCGGGCGGAACATCGCGTCCGTCAATCAGCGCATGGCATGGCTGCAAGGTCAGGCCGACAGAAGCGCGACGCATGGCTTCAAGCGCGGCTTTCCTGATATCGCTTGCATCGATGCTGCGCGCGCTGAGGCTTGCCACCGAAACGGTGATGGCTTTTTCCAGAATGGTTTCGTAGAGCGCTTCGCGCTTTACAGCCGTGAGACGCTTGGAATCGTCCAGACCGTTTGGAAGGTTGTCGATATCGAGCACCACGGCAGCAGCCACGACAGGACCGGCCAAAGGTCCACGTCCCGCTTCATCTATGCCGACGATGTGTTTCAGTCCGCGCGCAAGCAATCTTTTCTCTTCAGAAAAGTCAGGCGCGAGTGGGATATCAAAGAGAAGCGGAGAATCAGAAGCCGAGCGTTTCATTTGGCGGCGATGCTCGCATTGCTTCCGATTCTCCGCAAGGGCCCTGCTCGAGGATGGTGGCGTGAAAGCAGGTAGCCCCTCCGTCCGAAAAGAGATCAGACGGGAATTGAACTGACGACTGATAGGATATGCAGTTTGAAAAGCGGCACCAGCCCAAGGTGAAGTTCGCCTTTTGGAGCCCCTTTGTGTGCCTCGCCTAAAACAGTGAAAGCTGTTTGCCTCCCTTTTCGACCGGTTCGAACAGATCGGTGCGCAACTGAAGGCGGCGCGCATTGAAACCGAGCTTGCGTGCGGTGATCTCGAAACGACGTCCGATCTGCCATGCATAGGGACCTGTGCCGCGCATGCGCTTGCCCCATTCGGCATCGTAATCCTTGCCGTCGCGCATGGAGCGCACCAGCGACATGACATGACGATAGCGATCCGGGTAATTGCGCAACAGCCAGTCCTTGAACAAAGGGGCTACTTCGAGCGGCAGGCGCAGCAGAACATAACCCGCCTCGCGCGCGCCCTGCGCATAGGCTGCATCCAGAATGCGCTCGATCTCGTGATCGTTGATACCCGGAATGACCGGCCCCATCATGACGGACGCTGGAATACCCGCATCGGCCAGCTTACGGATGGCCTGAAGCCGCAGTGTCGGCGTCGAGGCGCGCGGCTCCATCGTGCGAGACAGATGAGCATCGAGCGTCGTGACTGACAAGGCGACCTTGGCCAGCCCCTTCTCGGCCATGCGGCTTAGAATATCGATGTCACGCACCACCAGGGCGGATTTCGTCACGATGCCGACCGGATGATTGGCAGCCTCCAGCACTTCGAGAATTTCGCGCATGATGCGCCATTTCTTCTCGACCGGCTGATAGGGATCTGTATTGGTGCCGATGGCGATGGTCCTCGGCTGATAATTGGGCTTGGCGAGCTCGCGCTCCAGAAGGCGCGCTGCATCCGGCTTCGCGAACAGGCGGGATTCGAAATCGAGACCGGCAGAAAGCCCCATGTAACTATGGGTCGGACGGGCAAAGCAATAGATGCAACCGTGCTCGCAACCGCGATAGGGATTGATCGAGCGGTCGAAATTGATGTCGGGTGAATCATTGCGGGTGATGATCGTGCGCGGCTTTTCGATCTGCACGTCGGTCTTGAACGGCGGCAGTTCCTCAAGCGTGGTCCAGCCGTCATCGAAATCATGCCGCGTCGTCGGCTCGAAGCGTCCGGTCGGGTTGATGCCCGCGCCGCGTCCGCGCCTGCGAGCATGGTCGATGCGCAGGCCTGCCTCACCGATCATCGCATTGGCGTGATCCGCGCGTCCACTACCGAAGGCAGCCATGTCGGCCTGCTTGATGATATCTGCCTGCTGGATCACTTCCATTTTCGTCTCCCTGAGTGGAAACATCTGGCGTTGTGCAGCCACGACGAAAGCAAACCGGGAACAGGATACCCCTTCAGGGCTGAGAACTGTTCTGTTGCGCGTGCCGTGCTGCCATGCGACTCTGTTCTGATGAATCTATTCCTATCGCAAGATTTAGAACAAAGCAAGAACATATGTACGGCAGCTTTCCGTTCACACGTTCTTGATATATGAAGCGCGCATGTTGTCCGTCGTCATCGAAACCCTGAATTCAGAAAGAGCGCTGGCCCACACGCTTTCGGCTTTGGTGCCGGCTGTTGTGGAGGGGTTGCTGCGCCGTGTTACGGTCATCGACCGGGGGTCATCGGACGAAACCGCTCTCGTCGCGCTCGGTGCCGGCTGTAGCTTTTATGCCGAAATGGATATTGAGGCGGCGCTCGCAGAAATCCGCACGCCGTGGGTACTGTTGCTGAAACCGGGTGCTATTCCGCAGGAAGGGTGGGAGGAAGTCCTCCGCCGCCACATGGATAATGATGGGGGTACCGCGCGCTTTTCACTGCCGGAAGATAGCGGCTTCGGCACGGTCCGTAGAATCTTCGGCCACAAGGCGACGCTCGATGCCGGGCTTCTGGTTCGGTTGGATATTTTGAAGCCGCTGTTGCTCGACGGCGTGGCGTTTGATCTGCTTCCACAGCACTTGCGGCCGGTCCGTCTCAAACACCCCATTCTGCCGCCCGACGAAGACTGAACAAAACAAAAAGGCGAAGCTGGAAGCTTCGCCTTTTTCATCAGACATGCTGACCGGATTAGTTCTGACCGGATTAGTTCTGGCCGGATTAGTTCTGGTAAGAGGAAGGCGAAGCATCGCCAAAGCGATGAGCCGAACCGTCCTGATAGACCGGAGCCTTGATCGAGGCAGGAGCCGTGTAGTCGAGCTTCTGGCTCTGCGTTGCAACCGGCGTACGGTCGTTTGCATAGAGATCGGCAGGTTCGCCGACATGCGGGTTCTCGGCGAAAGCAGCACCGGCGCTAAGGGCAACGGCAACAGCAGCAAGAGCAAACTTTTTCATTTTCGTAATCCTTAAAATCGCCCCTTCGGATGGCATAGAAGCCTTTCCGGGGCTCCCGGGTGGCACCATGCCATCCATCGGGGAGATAACTGGGGAAGCTGAATGATTGGGAGGAATATCCAGCTTAGGAATTCATCGGGGCGTCATCCGCTGGGAGGCTTTTGACGACGCCCTGCGCCTAAGTTTTCGGAAAACTTAGTTCTGGTAGCTCGAAGGCGATGCGTCACCGAAGCGATGAGCCGAACCGTCCTGGAATGAGGACTGGCTGATCGAAGCGGGAGCGGTGTAGTCGACCTTCTGGGAAGCAACCGGGGTGCGGTCGTTTGCATAAAGATCGGCAGGTTCGCCAACGCGTGGGTTTTCAGCAAAGGCAGCACCGGCGCTAAGAGCGAGGGCAGCGGCAGCAAGAACAATCTTTTTCATTTTCCTATCTCTTTGGAAAGTGGAGCGGCGTTTTGTTCGTCGTTCTGATGTAGCTGAAATGGGTGACAGTGGGTAAAAGTTCCAATCACGAAAATGTTTTCTTAATAACACATTCGTGCAGCCAATTTTATGGAATGTAGATAATTTCTGAGAAATAACTAAATATAATCAATAAGTTATACTATATATCAGTATTCACGAAACTGTTGTAAAAGGCATTTTGTTCAAAAAGAGCGAACAGTCTGTCCCAATATATTGTCCAATGAGAGTGAACAATAGGGCGATTTTTCAGACTTTCGGTTGGGAGGCCGCTCAGAAACTACTTTTGGGAGGGAGCCGTTTGGGTTGCGATGACGAACCAGTCGGGTCTTTCGGCCAAGAGAAGTGCTGCTGCCCGCTCTGTGGCGGCCATATCTTTGTAGATCGCATAACAGGTTGCACCTGAGCCTGACATCTGTGCGTAAAGCGATCCGCTTGCGCGAAGCAGGTCAAGTTTATCACCGATCTGGGGGGCAAGTTTTAGGGCCGGAGGCAGAAGATCATTGCGGGTTGTCTGCAGATAGGCGCAAAGGGGGGCGATATCTGCATGGGAGCCAAGGTTCAGCGCTGGATGGTCGCGTTTGTCGAGTGCGCGAAAGACATCCGGCGTTGCAACAGCGGTTCCATCATTGACGAGGAGCATCGGCAGGGCTGGAAATCCGACAACCAGGCTCAGGTCTTCACCGATGCCGCGCGCGGCAAGCGGTGTGCCCTTGGATGCGCCATGCAGGCACATGGGCAGATCGGCGCCAAGGGTAAGCCCCATCGCGGCGAGTTGCTCTAAACCGAGATCGAGCCCCCACAATTCATCGAGCGCGAGCAGCGTTGCTGCGGCATCGCTCGATCCGCCGCCTATACCCGACGCAATCGGAAGGTTCTTTTCCAAATGAACGGCGACGGGCGGCAATGCCCTTTGCGTATGATCACGCAAGGCCTCGCGTGCCTTGAGAACCAGATTGCCACCATCGAGCGGTATGCCTTTTGCGAAAGGGCCGCTGACCGTGAAGCTATCCTTTTCGCCGTGCTCGATACGGATGATGTCGCCATAGCGCGCAAAGACCACCAGCATATCGAGCAGATGATAGCCATCGTCACGACGCCCTGTAACATGCAGTGCGAGATTGATCTTGGCCGGTGCCAGACGCGTCACCGCATGTGCGGCCCCGGCATTCGCGGGCGTTTTGGTTGTCGGAGAAAGGGTCATTTCTGGCTACGGACCGGGAATAGCGCATTTCCAGCAAAAGTGTGAAACGGTTTTGCGTGAGGCAAATGCTATGAAACAAATAGTTGGAGCGGCTCCGACGACATTGTTAAAATTGGAACCGCTCTTGAGAAAACATGGCATCCGGCTGCGGCGAGCAACCGCACCACTTCGTTGGCAACCTCTCTTACAAGACAGGTCAGTCCTTCTTGACGTAATATTCGCCGGTTTTAGGGTCCTGCACCAACGTGCCTTGAGCCCGGTTCTGCGCTTCCTTTTCTGCCTGACGCACACGCTGGGACACGCGCGAGGCTTCACGCTTGAACGAGCGATAGCCGTACCAGGCGGCGGCGATGATCAGCAGCAGAAAGATGAGCTGGGGCATGACCTCAAGTCCTTAAGGGTCGCATTTCGGATCGCCGGATCGCAACGCCGAAATGCCGAATGTTCATGAAGGGGCGGGAAGCAGCCCACCCCGCTTTCTGACACCATATCATGGTGAAACGAGGGAATTCAAAGCTTTGGTTCGAAAATCGACGCTGATTTTCGACTTCGCTTTGTTTTTACAGGCCATAACGGCCCCAAAGTGCCTTTTCTTCGGCTACTGAAAGCAGCCCGTCGCCGAGATGCGCGGCAATGGAAGCCGGTTCAAGATTACCGAGTGCCATATCAATGCCGGGCATCTTGCGCCCCAGAAGGCCGCGTTTCTGTTCCACGAGCTTGAGCTTAACCTTGTCGCCGTAGGTTTTGCGCAGGAAGCTGCGCATATCGCCAAGCCCGTCAATCAGGCCAAGCTCATGCCCCTTGATGCCGGTCCAGAACAGCCCGGTAAACAGGTCCTTGTCTTCTGCAAGTTTCGTACCGCGCCGTTCCTTCACCATGTCGATGAAGGTCTCGTGGATTTCGAGCTGCAGTGATTTCAGCCGCTCGATGTCGGCCTTCTTCTCCGGCTGGAACGGGTCGAGCGTCACCTTGTTGGAGCCTGCCGTATAGACGCGGCGCTCCACACCGATCTTTTTCAGAAGTTCGGGGAAGCCGAACGAGGCCGACACCACGCCGATAGAACCCACGATGGATGACGGATCGGCGATGATTTCGTCACCAGCCAGCGCGATCATGTAGCCACCCGAGGCGGCAACATCTTCGACGAAGATAAAAACCTTCTTCTGGTGTTCGGCGGCAAGGTCGCGGATACGCCGGTAGATCAGTCGGGACTGAACCGGTGATCCGCCGGGCGAGTTGAGCGAAATGGCGACGGCGGGCGTCTCCTTGTCGGTGAACGCCTTTTCAAGGACTGCTGCGGTCGACGCCAGTGAAAGCATCGGACGGAATGCAGATCCACCGGACATGATGGCACCATGCAGCCGCACGACAGGTATCTCGATGGAAACCGGGCGGAAGCGGCGTGGAACAAGGCGCGTCAATAAACCGGGCAAGGCAAACTCCTGCTAACTGAAATCATTCAGGCTCTCAGCCGGAATGTAGGAAGCCATTTGGGAAACACAAAGAAAACCGCCCGGAAATTTTGTTTTCCGGGCGGTGATGTCGTTTCTGTCAGGTGTTTTTCGGCTTTGTGACCAACCGCAGCAGGATATAGCCGCAAATGGCCGACAGGCCCGAACCGGCCAGAACACCGATCTTCGTTTCCGCCTGCATGAGATCGGACGGGAAGGAGAGGAGGCCGATGAAGATGCTCATTGTAAAGCCGATCCCGCACAGGACCGCCACGCCGTAAAGCTGGATCCACGTGGCCCCGAGCGGCTTTTGTGCGAGACCTGTCTTGATCGCAAGCCAGGCGGCTCCGAAAACGCCGAGCTGTTTGCCGATGAAGAGGCCAAGCATAATGCCAAGCGTGAGTGTATCCCGCATCACCGAGGCATCGAGACCGGCAAACGATATGCCCGCATTGGCGAAGCCGAAAATCGGCACGATGATGAAGGCAACAGGCTTGGCCAGCGCGTGTTCCAGCACATGCAGCGGCGAGGTCATGTCGTCAGGCCTGCCGGGCGCGGCCTTCAGCGGAATCATAAGTGCTGTCACCACGCCTGCAACCGTTGCATGAACACCGGAATTCAACACGAAGAACCAGAGCGCTGCTCCGCCGATCAGGTAGGGCAGGAGCTTCATCACGCCCATCCGGTTCATGACGAAAAGAACGATAGCGGCGGCGAAAGCTCCGCCAAGATATGGCATGGAGATTTCAGCCGTATAGAAAATGGCGATGATGACGACGGCTGCGAGATCGTCCAGGATAGCAAGTGTCGCCAGAAACACCTTGAGGCTGGAAGGAACCCGTGAACCCAGAAGCGACAGAACGCCGAGCGCGAAGGCGATGTCGGTGGCAGATGGCACAGCCCAGCCGCGTACCTTGGCAGGGTCGTGCCAGTTGAAAGCGGTGAAGATGATGGCTGGCAGGATGACGCCGCCCGCAGCGGCGATACCGGGCAGCATTCGGTTTGGCCAGCTTGCCAGTTGACCGTCGAGAAATTCGCGTTTGATCTCCAGCCCCACAAGCAGGAAGAACACCGCCATCAAGGCATCGTTGATCCAGTCTGTCAGACTCAGCGGACCGATATGAGTGTGCAGTATATCGAAATAGGCCTGCGAGAACGGAGAATTCGCCACGATCAGCGCAAGCGCTGCCGCCACCATGAGGCTTACACCCCCTGCAGATTCGCTATCCAGAAAGCGCCGCATGATGGATACGGGGCGGCTTTGGTTTGGGCTATGGTTCATTGGTTCCCGTTGCCTGTTCTTGTCGTTTTGCTGTTTGCGCTTTTTCGGAAAAGGGCGGCGGGGAGCCGCAGAACGAAAATTGCGGTTTTAGGAATATTGGCTCGAATATAGGGTTTCAACCAAAATCACCCGCTCGGACCGAAATCGGCAGGTCTGGACTATCGGAACTTCCGGAATGCTACCGTGTTATCCGATCCGGGAGGACACCACGATGGTGCTCACTGCTATTTTCGCCCAGCTCAATTGCTCCGACCTCGAACGCAGCACGGAATGGTTTGCCACGATCTTCGATCGCAATCCCGATGCGCGACCGATGCAGGGACTGGCTGAATGGCATCACGGGTTGAGTGCGGGCTTCCAGCTTTACCAGAACCCGGCGGAAGCAGGGCACGGCACACTGACACTCATCGTCCACGACGTACGAGCCGAACATGCGCGTCTTTCATTCGATGGGATTCGCCCCGGAAATGTCGAGATAGCTGACTATACGACGATTCTGAGATTGCACGACCCGGACCGCAATCTGGTCGTGCTGGCACAGCCGCGTTTCTAGATCAGAGCGTCGAGCCCGTTATTGATGCCGTTGGCGCGTGGGGTGAAGCCGTGGCCGTCGCTGCCGTGGAGAACAAGCGCCGGCATCAGCGAAAGACCGGCGCGGCTCCCGCGTGTGCCTGTCACGACAATACGGATCGCCGCCGCTTCGGGGCGGGGCTGAACGGGAATGATTCTCAGCCCGCCAAATCGTCCCGACAGTGCTTCGAGGATGGAAGAAATCGAACCGGGTCGGGCAATAATGGCAATGCCTCCGCCAGGCTTCACAATGGCCGCCGCAGTGCGCACCCATTGCTCGAACATACCTTCGGGCATGACATGCGCTTCCGCCTTCAGCGGATCGGGTGTGCTGCGATCGCGCGCTTCGTTGAAGGGCGGATTCATGATGACGAAGTCGAAACTGTTGTCGACAAGCCCTGCGGCGATGCGCGCCTTGCCTCTCAGGCCGACGTCGGCTTCGATCACACTGATACGGCCTGCAAGAGCGGCGTTCAGCGGATGCGCAACACTTCTGCGGGCAAAGCCCGCCATGAAAGCGGAACGTTCGACGAGGGTGATATTGGCGTCAGGGCAGCGCGACGCAACAGCAAGCCCTGCAGCGCCCGCACCGCTGCCAAGATCGGCAACGCGCCCGGCAAAGCCGTTTGGAACGGAGCTTGCCAGAATCATCGCATCCACACCGGAACGATGGCCTTTCAATGCGGGCTGGATGAGGTGAAACGCCCCACGATGAAACACATCGAGCGTTTCTCCAGCCTCATCTTCAGTTTCAAAACTTGCTTCCGAAGTCATCGATCGCGCAGTTCGTGTTCAATCTCGGCATCGATCAGAATCTGCCTTGCTTCTTCAAGCTGCTCTTCGCTGACCAGAAGGCGGCGCGGCAATACGCCCAAAGAGCCTTCGATGATGCTCATATTCGTGTCGGCAATGAAATAGGCGATCCCGGCCTCTTTCATCAAGGCCTCGGCAAAGGACAGCAGAACGGAATCATTCGTACGGATAAGTTCGATCATTTGAACAGTTTGTAGCGAATGCACCGCATTGACAACAGCTTCCTTCAATGGTGAACAGGCGCTGGAATAGTATCGCTTTGAGGGCGCTTTGGGGGCAGTTGCGTCTTGAGCAATCCGGTCCGTTTCAATAATGTGGCCGGGCAGCTAGGAGAAATGGCATTGGGTGTGGTTCTAAATCTGGACGGTAAAAAGAAACAGGAAGGATCGGTTCAACCGCTTGTCGATCTGACAAAGGCCGATATGGCGCGGGTGAACGAGATGATCCTTTCCCGGGCCGGGTCCGATGTTGAAATGATACCGGAAGTCGCCAATCATCTGATTTCCTCAGGCGGCAAGCGCCTGCGTCCCATGATGACGCTCGCGGCAGCTCGCATGTTCGGCTACGAAGGCGACGGTCATGTGCGTCTCGCGACTGCTGTGGAATTCATGCACACTGCGACGCTTCTGCACGACGATGTGGTTGATGAAAGCGATCTGCGGCGCGGAAAAAGCACGGCGCGCATGATCTGGGGCAACCAGGCCAGCGTTCTCGTTGGCGATTTCCTTCTGGGGCAGGCCTTCAAGATGATGGTTGATGTCGGTTCGCTCGACGCGCTCGACGTTCTGGCGACCTCGGCTTCGGTGATCGCCGAAGGCGAAGTAATGCAGCTTGCCGCTGCCAAGAACATGGAAACCACCGAAGACGAATATCTGGCGGTCATCAAGGCCAAGACTGCGGCGCTGTTCTCGGCTGCCGGTGAAGTCGGCCCGATCATCGCCGGCGCGCAGCGTTCGGATCGTGCGGCGCTGCGCGATTATGGCCTCAATCTCGGTCTTGCCTTCCAGCTGGTCGATGACGCGCTCGATTATGGCGGCTCGGCAGCCGATCTCGGCAAGAATACCGGTGACGATTTCCGCGAAGGCAAGATCACGCTCCCGGTGATTCTGAGCTATCGCCGCGGCACCGACGATGAGCGCGCTTTCTGGAAACACGCAATCGAAGACGGTGCGAGCGATGACGCCTCGCTTGAAAAGGCCATCGGCCTGATGACGAAGCACGGCGCGATTGCCGACACGGTGCAGCGCGCGCGGCATTTCGGCGAAATTGCCCGAGATGCTCTGGCACCTCTGAAAGCGACGCCTCAAAAGGACGCGCTGATCGAAGTCATTGATTTCTGCATCAGCCGCGTGAACTGACAGGCAACAGCTGCAAGCTACCGCCAGCATTTCTTGCGGGTGAAGAATACTCAGGAAAAGCGTCCCATCACGGATGCTTTTCTTGCCCCGCCATCCCAAAAAGGCCATGCTTGGGGTGCCTTTTCCGGCAAAGAGACAGCGTGCCCCGGCTTTTGAGCCACTTGAGGGTTTGCTTGCCGGTATCTGTCACAGGGATTTGAGAAGAGGATAGGGCTTTATGCGGCAAGGATCGAAATACCGCCCGCTTTATGGTTTGCTGCTCTCGCTTCTGGCGGGAATCGCGATCCCGACAAGCGGCGCTTTGGCCAAGGCGACAAATGATCCTGCACCGCCTCCTGTCCGCGCCGGTTCGTTTGCCGGGGCCTATCTTGCCGGACGTACCGCCGAATCCGACAATAATCTCGCGACCGCCGTCGATTTCTATCGTCAGGCTATGGCCTTCGATCCGGGCAATGCGCAGATCAAGCAGGATCTGCTACTGGTTTTGCTGACGGAGGGCCGTTTCAAGGATGCGCTGCCTCTGGCGGAAGAACTGAAGAACGTCCCGGACATCGAGCGTTTTTCGCGCGTGGCGCTGGCCATCGACGCCATTGACCGCAAGCAATATCGCAAGGTCGGGCCGCTTCTGATGCTGTCGCTGCAATCCGATATGGATCGCCTTGCGACCGGCTTCATGAGCGCGTGGGTGAAGGTCGGGCAGGGCAACCCCAAACAGGCGCTCGCCGATATCCAGAAAATGCAGGGACCGGAATGGTATGGTCTGTTCCGCACCTATAATTCCGCACTGATAGCCGATCTCGCCGGCCAGAAGCAGGAAGCGCGTGATTTCTACCAGCAGGCCATCGACGACCGGCCCGGCGGGAGCGCTGCCCCTGACACTTACGAACGCATCGTGATGGCCTATGCCTCCTTCAAGCTTCGTCAGGGTGACAAGGAAGGTGCTATCAAGACGTTGAATGATGCAGCCGAGCTTTTGAACGGTCGCATGACGATCACCGAAATGCGTGAAAAGATCGAGGCTGGCGAGAAATATGGCCGCCTGATCAAAACCGCTCAGGAAGGGACTGCCGAAGCGCTCTATACTCTTGGCACTGCGATCAACCGCAGCGGCGCGGAAGCCTTTGCAAAGCTTTATCTGCAGATGTCGTTGCCGCTGCGTCCGGACAATGACGCAACGCTTTATCAGCTGGGCGATATTTCCGCCAAGTTGCGCCAGCCGGAAAAGGCCATCGACTACTATGGTCGCGTGCCGGAGAAGTCGCCTTATCGTCGTGATGCGGAAATGCAGCGTGCACTCAATCTGGCGGAAAACGACCAGTCTGCCGACGCCGTCAAGCAGCTGAGAGTTCTGCTCGACCGTGACAAGACCGACATGCGCACTTATCTGGCGCTCGGTGGTGTCTATGCACAGGACAAGAATTTCGCCGATGCGGCGAAGATTTATGATGCTGCGGTGGAACAGATCAAGACGCCGGAACGCAAGGACTGGCCGGTCTTCTACCAGCGCGGCATCGCCTATGAACGCCTGAAGCAATGGGACAAGGCGGAGCCCAATTTCCGCAAGGCGCTGGAGCTTTATCCCGATCAGCCACAGGTGCTGAACTATCTTGGTTATTCATGGGTCGACCGGGGTGAAAATCTCGATGAAGCGCTGGGCATGATCAAGAAGGCGGTCGAGCTGCGTCCGCAGGACGGCTATATCGTCGACTCGCTGGGCTGGGCCTATTACATGCTGGGCCGGTATGACGAGGCGGTGGTCGAACTGGAAAAGGCGGTCAAGCTTCGTCCGGAAGACCCGACGATCAACGACCATATGGGCGATGCCTACTGGCGTGTCGGGCGTCTTCTGGAAGCGACATTCCAGTGGAACCATGCCATTGCAGGCAAGCCCGAGCCGGAAGATCTGGTGAAGATCGAGGCGAAGCTGAAGAAGGGTTTGCCGGATATCCCGGGGCAATCTTCTGCCGATGCTGCAAAGCCCGACGAGAAAAAGCCTGTCGAGCAGAAGCCGGAAGCTCCTGCACAATCGCCTGCGCCTGCCGCACCGTCCGACAAGGCTCCAGAAAAACCGGCAACTGACTAAGAGCTTCAGGCTGCCGGTTTCAAGATGGTGTGACACCGAAACTGGCAGCCTGTGCTTGACCCTGCGTTACGGACAAATTAGACCGGGCCATCATTTCAATTACAAGGCCCGACCCCGTGTCCAGTACGTTGCCAGCACATATGCATCCCACCCGTTCCTTTCAGGGTCTGATCCTGACGCTCCATAACTATTGGGCGGAGCACGGTTGCGCTATCTTGCAGCCCTATGACATGGAAGTGGGTGCGGGTACGTTCCACCCGGCAACGACGCTGCGTTCGCTGGGGCCGAAGCCGTGGAAGGCTGCCTATGTGCAGCCATCGCGTCGTCCAAAGGATGGCCGTTACGGTGAAAACCCGAACCGTCTCCAGCACTATTACCAGTATCAGGTGATCATCAAGCCATCGCCACCGAACCTTCAGGATCTCTATCTCGGTTCGCTGCGCGCCATCGGTCTCGATCCGACGCTGCATGACGTGCGCTTCGTGGAAGATGACTGGGAAAGCCCGACGCTCGGCGCATGGGGTCTCGGCTGGGAATGCTGGTGCGACGGCATGGAAGTGTCGCAGTTCACCTATTTCCAGCAGGTCTGCGGCATCGAATGCTCGCCGGTTTCCGGTGAGCTGACCTATGGTCTCGAACGCCTCGCCATGTATGTGCAGGGTGTGGACAATGTTTACGACCTCAACTTCAACGGTCTCGAAGGTGATGAAAAGGTCACCTATGGCGAGGTGTTCCTGCAGGCTGAGCAGGAGTATTCTCGCTACAACTTTGAAATGGCCAATACCGAGGCTTTGCATCAGCATTTCATCGATGCCGAGCGCGAGTGCGAGGCCATTCTGAAGGCTGGTGCGCCTGGTCCGAACGCCAATCATCAAATGCATAAGAGTGTCTTCCCGGCCTATGACCAGTGCATCAAGGCATCCCACGTGTTCAATCTGATGGATGCGCGCGGCGTGATCTCGGTTACCGAGCGTCAGAGCTATATTCTGCGCGTGCGCAATCTTGCGCGTCAGTGCGGCGAGGCATTCCTTTTGACGGATGCCGGTGGTTTCAATTTCAAGCGTGAGGGCGAGTAAAGAACATGCCTGATTTGTTGCTCGAACTCTTTTCCGAAGAAATCCCCGCCCGCATGCAACGCAAGGCTGCTGGTGATCTGAAGAAGATGATTACCGATGGTCTGGTGGAAGCCGGTCTTACCTATGAAGCTGCGACCCCTTATTGGACGCCACGTCGTCTGACGCTCGATATTCGCGGCCTCACCGTGCGTTCCAAGGACGTGCACGAAGACATTAAGGGCCCGTCGGTCACAGCACCGGAACAGGCCATTCAGGGTTTTCTGCGCAAGGCCGGTCTGACGGATGTCGCCCAAGCCCATGTCCACTCCGATCCGAAGAAGGGTGATTTCTATGTCGCCCATCTGACGAAGCCGGGCCGCGCAGCGGAAGAGATCGTCGCCGAACTGGTGCCGCAGACGATCCGCAATTTCCCATGGCCGAAATCCATGCGCTGGGGTGCGGCTTCGGCCAGGCCGGGTTCGCTTCGTTGGGTGCGTCCGCTGCAGTCGATCCTCTGCACCTTCGGTCCCGAAACCGAGGAAACCGTGGTCATCGATTTCGATGTCGATGGCATCAAGTCGGGTAATGTCACCTATGGCCATCGTTTCCTGAGCGACGGTCAGCCAATCAAGGTACGTCGCTTCGAGGATTATGTCGAAAAACTCGAAAAGGCTTTCGTGGTTCTCGACGCCGAGCGCCGCAAGGAAATCATTTCGCAGGACGCGCATAATCTCGCCTTCGCTTCCGGTCTTGAGCTGGTCGAAGACGATGGGCTTCTGGAAGAAGTGTCCGGTCTGGTCGAATGGCCGGTCGTGCTGATGGGCGAATTCGAGGAAGAATTCCTGGCCATTCCGCCGGAAGTCATCCGCCTCACCATCCGCGCCAACCAGAAGTGCTTCGTCACTCGCAAGCAGGGCGAAGCCGAAGCGCTTTCCAACAAGTTCATTCTGGTGTCGAACATCGCTGCCCGCGATGGCGGCACGGAAATCGCTTACGGTAACGGCAAGGTCGTGCGCGCACGCCTGTCGGATGCACTCTATTTCTGGCACACAGATCAGCATGATCTGCCCGACCTCGACAAGCTGGCCGCTTCGGCGGAAAAGTTCGGTCTTGATCTGAAGAAGCCGCTCGATCAGCGCATGGCGCGTCTGGATGCATTGAATGTGACCTTCCATGCCAAGCTTGGCACGCAAGGCGCACGCGTTGAACGCATTCGCGAACTGGCTGCGCAGATTGCGCCGCTGGTGGGTGCCGATCCGAAACTTGCAGCGCGTGCGGCAGTTCTGGCAAAGGCTGACCTCACCACGGAAGTTGTCGGCGAATTCCCTGAACTTCAGGGCGCAATGGGTCGCAAATATGCGTTGCTTCAGGGCGAAGATGAAGCCGTCGCTGCTGCGATTGAAGAACACTACAAGCCGCAAGGCCCGTCCGATGTTGTGCCGAAGAACCCGGTTTCGGTTGCCGTCGCGCTTGCCGACAAGCTCGACACGTTGGTCGGATTCTGGGCGATCGATGAAAAGCCGACCGGCTCGAAGGACCCGTTTGCTCTGCGTCGTGCGGCATTGGGTGTGATCCGTCTCCTGCTGTCGCAGGAATGGAAGTTCCCGCTGCTGCCGCTCTTCCGCTCGGCCTTTGCCGCGCTGAAAGAAGGTCAGGTCCAGCGCAAGTTGCGCGAGTTTGAAACCAAGCTTGCTGGGGAAAACTCCGGTGATATCGACGGCGAACAGGACGTTGACAACGCATTGGCCAGCTATGAAAAGCAGGTTCGCGCCGAGGCGGAAGCATCGTCCGAGCCGGTGCTGGCTGATCTCTTGTCGTTCCTCCATGACCGTTTCAAGGTGCATCTGAAAGAAGAAGGTGCACGCTACGACGCCATTGATGCCGTGTTGTCGCCGGAAGCCGACAATCTGCTGCTGGTCGCGCGTCGACTGGAAGCGCTGATCGTCTTCATCAACGAAGAAGACGGCAAGAACCTTCTGGCTGGCACCAAGCGCGCCGCCAACATTCTCGCTGCCGAAGAGAAGAAGGGTACGAAGGTTGCAGACAGCGTAAGCGCGTCTCTTCTCCACGAAGCGGAAGAAAAGGCGCTGTTCGAAGCCGTCACTCTGGCTTCGCAAGATGCCGAGGCTGCCATTGCCCGTGAAGATTTCAACGGTGCGATGCTGGCGCTCGCCAAGCTGCGTGGTCCGGTCGATACGTTCTTCGAAAAGGTGCTGGTGAACGACGAGGACGAGAATGTCCGCGCCAATCGTCTGGCCTTGCTCGACCAGATTCGTGCGGCAACTGGAAAAGTGGCGGATTTCTCGAAAATCGCGGGCTGACTATTGGCAGTACGATAAAAAATATGGCGCTTTCGGGCGCCATTTTTGTTTATTTCAGGCTGGGTCTGAGTTCGAGCGAACTGAGATCGATTTCTTCCGATGCGCCGGCCCAGGGATCGCCAACGACGCGCACCGGCTTTGTGGGGTCAAAGTCTTCTGCTGGTGCGGCGGCTGGCTCAAGCAGATCGTCCGGAACGGGCTGACCCTGCATGCGCGCCATATAGGCACGGGCGCGCTTGCGGCGGGCCTCGATTTCCTTCTGTGCGTCCAGTTCGGCTGCCTGCTTTTGCGCACAGGTGCCGCAAACCGGCAGGCCGTTGGCACCGATCTTGTCATAGCCGATATAATCGATGGAGCCGACCTGATAGGTCAATGCCGCGCGCTCGCCTCCGTTTGCGGAAGCGATTGCGGGCAGTCCGATGGCCGTCAGCGAAATAGCGATAAATCGGGATAACATTATTCACCTCACGCATGAATAATATCACCATACCCTGAAAAACCTAACAAAACGCAATTTTTCATGCGCAATCATGATCGTCTTGCCGTGATTGTGCCCGGATAGAGTCCGAGCTTGCTTGCACATCACTTGCACCGGGGCCAGAGCTTGTGTAGGCAGAACGGGCTTGGAGCGCATTTCGATCTGATAGTGTCAGACCGGCGCTCTAACTGTCTGTTTTGATGCGCATCTTATCCGAAAACCGTTTCACATTTTTCGGGATGCGCTCCAACTTGGGACGCTCGAGAGGCGGAAAACCAGTGTCCGATATAGTCAAATTCGATGATGAGGCAGTCCAGCGCGCGGTGGAAGTGCTGCGGCGCGGCGGTCTCGTCGCCATTCCGACCGAAACCGTTTATGGCCTTGCCGCCGACGCTGCGAACGGCGAGGGTGTGGCGGGTATTTTCGCGGCCAAAGGGCGGCCTCAGTTCAATCCGCTGATCGCGCATGTGAGCGGTATTGCGATGGCCGAGCGCTATGTCACTTTCGACGCTCTTTCGCGCAAGCTTGCCGAGATGTTCTGGCCCGGCCCGCTGACCATCGTGCTGCCGCTGAAGGACAGGCAGGATACGGATCGCCCGATCCATCCGCTTGTAACCGCCGGGCTTTCGACCCTTGCCATCCGCATGCCGCTTGGCCGCGTGCGCGATATCATCGAGGGGCTCGACAGTCCGGTTGCAGCGCCAAGCGCCAACACGTCAGGCCGCATCAGCCCAACAAGCGCTCGTGCCGTTGCCGACGACCTCGGCAACAAGCTTGATCTGATCCTCGATGCCGGTCCCTGCGGCGTTGGGGTTGAATCCACCATCGTCAAGGTTGACGGTAATAAAGTGCATCTGCTCCGGCCGGGCGGACTGGCTGCGGAAGAAATCGAAGCCGTGATTGGTGAGAAGCTCGTGCGCGCCGACCACACATCGGCAATTCAGGCGCCGGGCATGATGGCCTCGCATTATGCGCCTGATGCTGCGATGCGGCTCGGTGTCGGCTCGGTGCAGCCGGGCGAAGCCCTGCTTGCCTTTGGCCCGCAGCGCGTGGCCGGGGCCGATACGGCAAAGGTGATCATGAACTTGAGCGCTGATGGCAATTTGCGCGAAGCCGCGGCCAATCTGTTCGATTTCATGCGCAGGCTGGACGCGACAGGTGCCACCACCATTGCCGTCGAGCCTATCCCCTTTGAAGGCCTCGGCGAGGCCATCAACGACCGTTTGAAACGCGCGGCGGCCCCGCGTTAACATCCTCCTATGTAAGAGGCAGACTATGCTGGACACCGCTCTGATCGAACGTTTCTCCGCCATCGTGGGCGAAAAGAATGCGCTCACCGCGCCGGAAGATCTCGCCGCTTATCTCGTCGAGCAGCGCGATCTCTATCACGGTCGCACACCTCTCGTCCTTCGTCCGGGTTCGACGGAAGAAGTCGCGGCGATCATGAAACTTGCCAGCGAGACGAAAACGCCGGTGGTGCCGCAGGGTGGCAATACGGGCCTCGTTGGTGGCCAGCAGCCCGATGAAAGCGGCGCAGCCATCATTCTGTCGCTCGGTCGTATGAACCGTATCCGTAACCTCGATACGGTCGGCAATCTGGTAACGCTTGAAGCCGGTGTCATCCTGAAGAACCTTCAGGAAGCTGCTGAAAAAGCCGGTCGCCTGTTTCCGCTGTCGCTGGGTGCCGAAGGTTCATGCCAGATCGGTGGCAATCTTGGTTCCAACGCTGGCGGCACGGCAGTGCTTGCCTATGGCAACATGCGCGAGCTTTGCCTCGGCCTTGAGGTTGTGCTGCCGACCGGCGAGATTCTCAACGATCTTCGCTATGTGAAGAAGGACAATACTGGTTACGACCTGAAAGACCTTTTCATCGGTTCGGAAGGCACGCTTGGTGTCATCACGGCTGCGGTGCTGAAAATCTTCCCGCAGCCGAAGGGCAAGGGCGTGGCTTATGCAGGACTGCGCAATCCGGAAGACGTGCTGCGCCTGTTCCAGCTTGCAACGGAACATGCAGGCCCGTCGCTGACCGGCTTCGAATTGATGCCGCGCGTGGGGGTTGAGTTTACGGTGCGCCATGTCGATGGCGTGCGCGATCCGCTCGAAAGCCCGCATGACTGGTATGTACTGATCGATATTTCTTCTACCCGCTCAGAAGAAGATGCGCGCACGACGCTGGAAACGATCCTGACCGAAGCCTTCGAGAACGATATTATTCAGGATGCGGCCATCGGCGAAAGCGTTGCGCAGGCGCAGTCCTTCTGGAAAATGCGCGAGGAAATGTCCTGGGCGCAGAAGCCGGAAGGTGGCTCGATCAAGCACGATATATCTGTGCCGGTCGCATCCATCCCCGCCTTCATCCACGAAGCCAATGCCGCGACGCTGGAAATGATTCCCGGTGCGCGCATCGTTTGCTTCGGCCATATCGGCGACGGCAACCTGCATTACAACGTTTCGCAGCCGGTAGGCGCTGACAAGGAAGCCTTTCTTGCGCGTTGGCACGAGCTGAACCACCGTATCCACACGATCGTCGCGAGCTATACGGGTTCGATTTCGGCAGAACACGGCATTGGTCAGCTCAAGCGCGAAGAACTGGCTTTCTTCAAGCAGGATGTCGCGCTTGACCTGATGCGCCGCATCAAGTCAGCTTTCGATCCGGCGGGCATTATGAACCCCGGCAAGGTTCTATAAAGTATCACTATTTAATCGAGTAAGGCGGGCGGTATTAACCGCCCGCTTGTTTTAGTAAACACTTCTTCAGAAGAATTTCCGAATTCTTACACCTGGTTGCAATCTGCTAACCAAAGGAAAAGGCAGGAAAAAGTTAACTTAACTCATTAAGCCCGTCGGTAATAAACCGCGCCTATTCTCCATCTCAACGAAGAGCAAAAAGCTCGACAAAGGGAAGTCGGAATAACCGGCTCTCAAAAATAAAAAACAGAGAGACAGAGGCGTCGAAAATGATGAGCAAGGGACTGAAGCCCGACTGGGCAGGACGGGAATTGCGGCTCGATCCGTTTCACTTTCCGCAGGTTGTGAGCTATGCGACCCATGACGGGAGCAGCGACGTTACCTTCACCATCAACGAGCGCGGTGCAGTGATCCGGCAGGTTCTGCCTTCAAGCGGCCTGCCGATGTCGATCGCTCTCCCGGCCAACGCATTTGTCGGCGTTGCCGCCCGTGCGGTGGAAGACGAGTTCGGCGAAATCACGGTGACGCTGGAGCTGATGCATGAAGACCCGCAACTCTCCGTTCCCTTGCTTGTCGCACATGATCTGACTGACGTTGCCGCCGACTGGCGCGCCTGGGCGGCAAGCTTCAATCTGCCGATGATGCTGGTCGAGGAAGACGGCGTCGCCCGCCCGCTTTATGAAAGCACCGGTGCGGTCCGCACCAGCCAGCCGCAGGCTCGCCGTCAGGGGCAGGAGCCGCGCCGTCGCCGTCCGCGTTTTCTCGCTCGCCGCAAGACCGGTACGCTTGGCGTCCGTCTGGTGATCTCCGGCAAGGAAATCATTGCTCGAAATTGAATTGGAACGCATCCCGAAAAGTGTGAAGCGGTTTTCGGACGAGATGCGCTCTAGAAAGGGTAAAGGGTCGCCTGAGATAAGGCGACCCCTTCAAAAAAACCTTGGCTGACCTCCAAAAAGCCCCCGAACGTTCACAACGTTCGGGTTTATTTTTTTCGGCTGAGAAATGCCATGACGGCCTCGCGGGCTTCATCCGAGGTAAGCCGTTCAGCAAAATGTTTGGCCTCACGTGCAATACGTTCGGAAACTTTTTCAGCTGGCATGCGCATCAGCGCACGGGCGATCTGCATGGCCTGCGGAGGCTTGACAGCGATTTCTTCTGCGGCCTTCATCACTTCCGTTTCCAGCGCATCTTCGGCAACGATCTGATAGACGATCCCGGCTTCCTGTGCGGCTTCCGCGGTAAATCCATGACCGAGCGCCAGCAGGGCAAATGCCTTCTGATGTCCCATCAGCGGTGGTGCCAGCAGACTGGAAGCTGCTTCCGGCACAAGGCCAAGATCGACGAAAGGCGTGCGGAACAAGGCCCGCGATGTTGCAAATGTCAGGTCGCAATGCAGGTGGATGGTCGTGCCGATGCCGATGGCAAGGCCATCGACACCGGAAACGATCGGCTTTTTTGCGCTGGAAAGAGCACCCAGAAAATCCAGAATGTCGTTGCCGAGATCGCCGCCCATCGCAGCCGCCATGAAATCCTGCATGTCGTTGCCGGATGAGAATGCACCTGGAACCCCGAGAAACACATGCACACGCACCGCGTCATCGGCATCGCCGTCCTTGAGCGCCTTTGCCATGGTGGCATACATGGCGCGGGTAATGGCGTTTTTCTTGTCGGTCCGGTTAAGACGGATGATCTGGATCGCGCCTTTGCGCTCGATCAGGATGTGTTCGCTCATGCTTATGCCTCCAGCGCGGATTTGGCGGCGGCAAGGCTGGCAGCGCCGGTGATGACTGTGTCTTTCAGGGACGATACTTCGGCAAGCATATTTTCCGCAAAGAAGCGGCTCAGCACTGCGCGGCCGCTATCGTCATCCGCGAGCGCCGCACGCGCGAGATAGGCGCCGCCGGAAACGAGCGACAAAAGCCGCTGATAAGGCGTGGCTCCGGCAAGTGCTGCCTCAAGCTGTCCTTCGGCAACTGCCTTTTGCAGCCAGTCCGTGGCTTCGCGGGCCTCATTGATGGCCTTGGAAAGGCGAGCGCCGGTTTCGCCGAGTTCCGGACGATTGGATGCGGCGGCCTTGTCGGCGTCGTCCTGCAATTCTGCAAGGAAGCCCTTGATATGCTCGCCATGTCCAAGCGGCAGCTTGCGCGCCACGAGGTCGATGGCCTGAATGCCGTTGGTGCCTTCGTAGATCGGGGTGATCCGGGCATCGCGCAGCAATTGCGCTGCACCTGTCTCTTCGATGAAGCCCATACCGCCGTGAATCTGGATGCCCAGCGAAGCGACATCCACGCCTGCATCGGTCGCAAAGCTCTTGGCGAGCGGCGTCAGCAGACCGGCGCGATCTGACCAGAACTGCTGGTCCGTGCCCTCCGTTGCATGGCTCATGTCGATGGCATGTGCGCAGGAATAGGTGATCGAACGGGCAACCTGCGTTAGCGCCTTCATGGTCAGCAACATGCGCTGTACATCGGGATGCTCGATAATCGGGCTCATGCCTTGCTTAGGATCAGCACCGATGGCGCGGCCCTGCTTGCGCTCCTTGGCATAGGCAAGGGCCTGTTGATAAGCGGCCTCGGCAACGCCGACACCCTGAATGCCGACCAGAAGACGCGCATTGTTCATCATGGTGAACATGCAGGCCAGCCCACGATTTTCCTCGCCGATCAGGTAGCCGACGGCGCCCTGTTCTTCACCCTTCACGAAACCATCACCATAGATCATGGTGCAGGTTGGCGAGGCATGGATGCCCATCTTGTGCTCAAGGCCGGAGCAGAACAGATCGTTCCTGCGGCCAAGCGAGCCATCATCGTTGACGAGGAATTTGGGTACGAGGAAAAGCGAAATGCCCTTCGTCCCGGCCGGGGCATCGGGCAGGCGCGCCAGCACCAGATGCACGATATTGTCGGTCAGGTCATGCTCGCCATAGGTGATGAAAATCTTCTGGCCGAAGATGCGGTAGCTGCCGTCACCGGCGCGTTCCGCACGGGTACGCAGTACACCAAGATCGGAACCGGCGTGCGGTTCAGTCAGATTCATCGTGCCCATCCACTCGCCGCTGATGAGCTTTTCGAGATAGATGTCCTTCAACTCCTTGGAGGCGTGCTTTTCGACCGCTTCGACTGCGCCCATGGTCAGTGTCGGCGCGATGGCGAAGGCAAGCGTCCCGGAGTTCCACATTTCGCTCACTGCCACCGACATCATCGTGGGCAGGCCCTGACCGCCATATTCCGGCGTGCCGGTCAGCGAGTTCCAGCCGCCTTCGATCCAGTCGCGATATAGCTCTTTCCAGCCCGGCGCGGTGGTGACAACGCCGTCCTTGACGGTCGCGCCATGCTTGTCGCCGGTGATGCGCAGAGGCTCGACGCGCTCTGAGGCAAACTTGCCGGCTTCTTCCAGAATGGCAGCGGCAAGATCGGCGGAAAAATCGGGGAAGCGGTTGTCATCGAGGGCTTTCTCCAGCCCTGCAACCTTCATCAGCGTATGGGAAATTTCAGAAACCGGCGCGCGATACATCTTTCCTCCGAGTATGTTTGGCGGACTTCTCCTCGGAAGCCCGCCCTGCGCCGGTGCTTCATGCAATCCGGCAGGAGCCATTTTGGCTGTTCAATACAAGAGCTATCGGCTTATTACGTAAACGTCAATATTGTGCTGCGGCTTCACAGCCATTTGTACGGAGGTGAACAATCTCGTGGATTTTTCGAATTTGACGTTTGAAACGGGATTAATATCGGACGGATATCAAACGTCAAATGCAATCCACTAGGCATTGTCCGCCTGTGAGGCCGAAACTCGGCGGTTACAGATAATGCTGTCGAGGCTATTTCTTGTCGGCTTGGGTTTCCCGCTCGACAGCGCGCCAGCCGATATCGGAGCGATAGAAGCCTTCCGGCCAGTCGATGAGCTTTACGGCTTCATAGGCGCGCGCCTGTGCTTCGGCGACCGTGTCGGCAATGGCAGTGATGTTGAGCACGCGGCCTCCGCTGGCAACGATGCTGCCGTCCTTCTCCGCCGTTCCCGCGTGGAAGAGTTTGACGCCATCAATGCCTTCGAGCTTGTCGAGATCGCGGATGACGCTGCCCTTCTTCACATTGGACGGATAGCCCTCCGCAGCCATCACAACCGTCAGCGCAGGCTGGTTTTTCCAGTCGAGCGAGACTTCATCAAGTTTGCCGTCCACGGCAGCATTGATGAGCGCGAGCAGGTCGCTGTTGAGGCGCATCATAAGCACCTGGCATTCCGGGTCACCGAAACGGGTGTTGTATTCGATGAGCTTCGGGCCGTCCTTGCCGATCATCAGGCCGAGGAACAAAATGCCGGAGAAGGGCGCGCCGATTTCCGCCATGCCGCGCATGGTCGGTTCGATCAGTTCGCGCATGGTGCGTTCGACGATTTCCGGCGTCATGACCGGAGCTGGAGCATAGGCACCCATGCCGCCTGTATTCGGGCCGGTGTCGCCGTCGCCGACACGCTTGTGATCTTGCGCCGAGCCGAGCGGCAAGGCGGTCTTGCCATCGCATATGCAGAAGAAGCTTGCTTCTTCGCCGTCCAGAAATTCCTCAACCACCACTTCGGCACCGGCGGAACCGAATGCACCTTCGAAACAGGCATCCACGGCGCCGAGCGCTTCATCGAGCGTCATCGCAACGATCACGCCCTTGCCTGCTGCAAGCCCGTCGGCCTTGACGACGATGGGCGCACCCTGCTGGCGGATATAGGCCTTGGCCTTGGGCGCATTGTTGAAGCGGCCATAAGCGCCTGTCGGAATATCGAAGCGCGCGCAGAGATCCTTGGTGAAACCCTTCGACCCTTCAAGCTGTGCCGCAGCCTTGGAGGGGCCGAACACACGGATACCCTCGGCACGCATTTCATCGGAAAGGCCAGCCACCAGTGGTGCTTCAGGCCCGACCACCACGAGATCGATCTTCTTGTCCTTGGCGAAAGCAATCAGAGCCTGATGGTCATCGACACCGATGTCGACGAGTTCCGCGATCGTCGCAATGCCCGGATTGCCGGGAGCGCAATAGAGTTTTGTCAGTGACGGAGAAGCGGACAGTTTCCAGGCCAGAGCATGTTCACGACCGCCAGAACCGATTAAAAGAACTCTCATTGCTTGCTCCGTCTTCGTCGGGGTTATAGTGATGGCTGCATATATCAAGGATTTCGCCATGTCACAGCCCGAACTACACGGATCGATTCAGTCACGCAATGCGCAAGGGCGTGTAAAGGATGCTCCATCGGGCCATTGGGTCTATAAGCTGCTGCCGCACTGGCTCTGGCCCTATGCGCAGCTCGCCCGCTGGGATCGTCCCATCGGATGGCAGCTCCTGCTCTGGCCATGCTGGTGGTCGGCAGCGTTGGTGGCAGGCGCGGGCGCCAAGCCGGGCGATGGCGCCTGGGCCGTCATGCCTTCGATCTGGCATCTCGTTCTGTTCCTGATCGGCGCCATTGCCATGCGTGGCTCCGGCTGCACCTATAACGATCTTGTCGATCAGGATATTGACGACAAGGTGGATCGCACGCGTTCAAGGCCACTGCCGTCGGGGCAGGTGACACGTGGTCAGGCCAAGATTTTTCTGGTTCTGCAGGCGCTGGTTGGTCTTGTGGTGGTGCTGCAGTTCAACTGGTTCTCGATCGGGCTTGGCATTTTCTCGCTTCTGATCGTCGCCGCTTATCCTTTCATGAAGCGCATTACCAACTGGCCGCAATTCGTGCTTGGTCTTGCGTTCTCATGGGGCGCATTCATGGGCTGGGCTGCGGTGGAGGGTTCACTCAGCCTTGCGCCGGTGCTTCTCTATATCGGCGCGATCCTGTGGACGATCGGCTATGACACGATCTACGCGCATCAGGACAAGGAAGACGACGCGCTGGTGGGCGTGCGCTCCACGGCGCGTCTGTTCGGCAAGCACACCAAGACGGCGCTGATGATCCTGTATGGTGGTGCTATCGGCTTCTTTGCCGCCGCTTTTGCCGTGGCACAGGTGCCGATGCCAGCACTGGCCGGATTGCTCGCAGCAGGCGTGCATCTCTATCGCCAGATCATCGTGCTCGATATCGACAATCCCGACCAGTGCCTGAAACTGTTCAAATCCAACAATATTGTTGGCTGGCTGATTTTCCTCGGGCTCGTTCTCGGAAGTCTCTGGGTGGCGGTCAAGCCGCTGGTATAAATAAGAAGGCCACCGTGTCCCGTGGCCTTCTTATTATGGGATCATGGATAAAGCCGTTCCTTGTTCCAGTCGCCCTCAGGTGCGGGACGTGTGAACAGAACGCGGTCATGCAGGCGGAAGGCCCTGTCATGCCAGAATTCAATCGAGACCGGACGAATACGGAAACCCGACCAGTAGGACGGGCGTGGAATGTCGCCGATGGCATATTTTGCGGTATATTCCGCAACGGCCTTTTCCAGCGCGAAACGGCTTTCCAGCGGGCGTGACTGCTTGGATGCCCAGGCGCCGATGCGGCTGCCGCGCGGGCGTGAAGCGTAATAGGCATCGGCCTCGGCATCGCTGACTTTCTCCACCGCGCCGCGCACGCGCACCTGACGGCGCAGCGTCTTCCAATGGAAGCACATCGCAGCCTTTTCCGCTGACAGGATTTCCTTGCCCTTGGTGCTTTCATAATTGGTGTAGAAGACGAATCCCTGTTCGTCGAAATCCTTCAACAGCACCATGCGCACATTGGGCAGGCCGTCGGGATCGACTGTTGCCAGCGCGACCGCATTCGGATCGTTCGGTTCGCTCGCTTTGGCGTCGGTCAGCCAGTCTGCAAAAAGTTTGAACGGCTGGGAGGATTCGGTGAAGTCGTCGCTTGCGTTTGTCATTTTGGATATTTCAAAAGCCTGTCGGAATTTGCGGATCATCCTGCAAGGGAATCCCCGCCAAAGAAACCCCAATGGGGCGGGTCGGGAGGGAGCTTCTTCCATAACCGGCATTTTGTCCATAGTCTTGCCGGGATGTGTCGTCGCAGGGTTCGACATGGCTTTACTTAGCGGGCAACTTCTTGTAGGGCGCCGGTCAAGGTGGGGGCTATGCCAAAACTCGACTTTTTGACGCTTTATATTGTAATTCTCTTAAATTCGCTGACGGTCTGCATCATCTGGACCGCTATCGCCTTCTCTTATCGCAAATTCCGGCCTGCCAGAATCTGGCTTCTTTCGACGACGCTTCTGTTGGTCGGAGGCTTCGTGCTTTCGCTGCAGGGTAATGAGGGCGCGTTCTGGCCTGCGGTCACCGGTAATACCATCATCATTTACGGTTTCTGCCTTGCCTGGGTCGGTGCGCGTTATTTCTATGGCCACAAAGGCGGCTGGCGGCTGGCGATGGGAATATCGCTCGCAAGTTTCGCCGTCATGGCGGCGTTTCATTCGAGCTGGCAGGGGCGCAACATAGCTTATGCCGTGGGGCAGTCAGTGCCCATGGGGATGACGGTTTTCTATCTGGCCCGGCAGAAGGGCATCGGTCTCGGCGGTCAGATTGCGATCATGGCCTTTTTGCTCGGTATCATTGGGCACGCCATTGAGACCTCGCTGAACATCGCCGCATGGGTGGGTGAGTTCGATCAGTCGCTCTATTTTACCATCGAAAGCTATGCGCTTGTCTGTGTGATCTATAGCGGCATGATCTGGAATTTCGGCTTTATCGTCATGGCGATGAACCGCTTGCATGGCGATATGGCCAAGGTAGCAGAAACGGACGAGCTGACCGGGCTTCCGAACCGCCGTCATTTCATGAAAAGACTCGCAAGGGCGGAGTTGGCGTTCAGCGAGGACGGTACAGCCTATAGCGTCATGCTGATCGACATCGATAATTTCAAACAATGGAACGACACCTATGGTCATGGGCTGGGCGATCAGGCGCTCGTGCATTTTGCCGATGTGGCGGTCGACGTCCTTAATCGGCGCGGTGTGCTGGCACGTCTCGGCGGTGATGAGTTTTCCATTCTGCTGACAAAGATGGACGAGCAGGAAGCGACGGAAATCGCACGCGACATCGTCAGGGCGATCAACGATGCCCCGCTTGCCTTCAATGGACAGAAACTCGCCATGACTGTCAGTATCGGCATTGCCAGTGAGGAACGCGACAACGAAACGAGTGACCTTGACGTTTTTGCCCGGGCCGATCTTGCGCTTTACAAGGTAAAGCAGGCTGGCCGGAACGGCTACGCAACACGCACGGCGACGGTGAACGCGCCGTGCTCTTCATTTTCGGACGGGCAACGAGCTGCCGGTTGATTGACCTTTCTCGAACCGGATGCAGAAAGCCGGGCACATCGTTTGATGGCTGAATAAAGTGCGGAGTTGGGCGTTGTGCTCCGATTCCGATTTGTTTACCTTTCCGGCACACTGCTTGTTAACTCAAGTTCACTCATAATCCCTGCATCTTTAGCGTGTAAAAATAAGGGAATAGCGTTGGCTGTCGAGACGCTTCGCCACAAGGACAATCTCTGGAGCCTGAGCTGCCGCGCAAATGCGCTGCGCAAGGCCGTGATTGGCATATGCATTCTCTCGCTTGCCGGTTGCGCCATGGGTGGCGTGAGCATTGAAAAGGCCGTTCCCGATTCTTCCACGATCACCGGATCGGTGAAACAGCCGCAGCCGGTTGAGACCGATACTGGCAAGCTTTCCGACCAATCCGCGATCAGGAACGTTGTTTCAGCGCTCAATTTCACGGAATGGGGCAAGAAGCCCGTACCGTGGGCCAATCCCGATACGGGCAGCCAGGGCACGATCACCACCATTGCCGAGAACAGCAAGAACAACCAGCTTTGCCGCGAATTCGAAACCTCGCGTGAAGCTTTTGACGGTGTTTCCATCTATCGCGGCGAAACCTGCATGCAGCGTGGTGGTCAATGGACGGTGACTTCGTTCGCGCCCATTTGAAAAGAAAAGCCCGGCCTGACTGGAACTTTTCCGACCATATGCGCATATTATGGGCAACGAGTCTTACTCATCTCATAGTTATTTTCCTGAAAGAGGAACTATATGCGCGATCCCTATAGCGTGCTGGGCGTCGCCAAAACGGCGAAGCCCGAGGAAATAAAATCGGCTTTTCGCAAACTGGCCAAAAAGCACCATCCGGATCAGAACAAGGATGATCCGAAAGCGCAGGAGCGCTTTGCAGAACTGAACCAGGCCTATGAAATTGTGGGCGACAAGGACAAGCGTGGTCAGTTTGACCGGGGCGAGATAGATGCCGAAGGCAAGCCTGCCTTTCAGGGTTTCACCGGCGGACAGGGCTTCGGCGGCGCTCATGGCGACCCGTTTGCCGGTTTCCGGCAAGGTGGCGACGGCAACAGTCACTTTGAATTCCGTTCTGGTCCCGGCGGCTTTCAGCAAGGCGGCGGTTTCGGCGGCGCGGATGATATTCTGAACGACCTTTTCGGCGGCGCTTTCGGTGGAGGCGCCCGTGCTGGTGGTGGTGCGCGTCAGCGCGGCCCGGCCAAGGGAGCTGACCTTTCCGCGTCTATTAATATTACGCTGGAGCAGGCGGCCGGTGCGGAGAAGGTCGAGGCGATCTTCCCGAATGGCAAGCACCTGAAGATCAAGTTGCCGAGATTCGTTGAAGACGGTCAGACCATTCGCCTGAAAGGGCAGGGCGAGCCGTTGATGGGCGGAACGGCAGGCGATGCGCTGGTCACGATACACTTCAAGGCACATCCGCGGTTTCGCCTCGAAGGACGTGATGTCCATGTAGATATGCCGGTCGAGCTTGCCGATGCGGTTCTGGGCGGCAAGCAGGAAGTCGAAACGCTGGATGGGCGTATCGCAGTCAAAATTCCGGCCTGGTCGAGTTCCGATCGCGTGCTGCGCCTGAAAGAAAAAGGCCTCCCGTTGAAAGCTGATGGGCGCGGCGATCTCTACGTTCATGTGCGGATCATGCTGCCGGAAGGCGGCGACAAGGAACTGGAAGAATTCCTGCAAAAGCGCAGAGTCGCCTGATACCAGGACGCTGAGACGCTAGCGCATCACGCCCTGAAAATGCTCAATCGTTGCACAGGCTTAACCAAAACTCGACTTCAATCGTTTAAAGCCGGGTGTTGTCTCTTTGCGGCAGTAAAGTGACAATGCCCGGCTTTTTCACTGCAATTGCTTGAAGGAGAGCCGAGCCTGTGCGATAGGGCAACAAGTTAATTGTTTTCAATGAGGACCCCTAATGACCGCACAGTCAGGTTTGTTGCAGGGCAAGCGTGGATTGATTCTGGGCGTCGCCAACAACCGCTCCATCGCATGGGGTATTGCCAAGGCCGCTCGTGATGCAGGCGCAGAGCTCGCATTCACCTATCAGGGCGATGCATTGAAGAAGCGTGTCGAACCGCTGGCTGAAGAGCTCGGCGCATTCGTGGCAGGACATTGCGATGTGGCTGATGCTGCCAGCATGGATGCTGTTTTCGAGACGCTTGAAAAGAAGTGGGGCAAGCTCGATTTCGTGGTGCATGCCATCGGCTTTTCCGACAAGGATGAGCTGACGGGTCGTTATGTCGATACGTCGGAAGCCAACTTCACCAACACGATGCTGATCTCGGTCTATTCGCTGACGGCTATTTCGCGTCGCGCGGAAAAGCTGATGGCGGACGGCGGATCTATCCTGACGCTGACCTATTACGGCGCCGAAAAGGTCATGCCGAACTATAACGTCATGGGTGTTGCCAAGGCTGCTCTCGAAGCAAGCGTGAAGTATCTGGCCGTCGATCTCGGCCCCCAGAACATCCGCGTCAATGCAATCTCGGCTGGCCCGATCAAGACGCTTGCCGCTTCGGGCATCGGTGACTTCCGCTATATCCTCAAGTGGAACGAATACAATGCGCCGCTGCGCCGTACCGTCACCATCGAGGAAGTGGGCGATGTCGGCCTCTATTTCCTTTCCGACCTGTCCCGTTCGGTGACTGGCGAAGTTCACCACGCGGATAGCGGCTATCATGTCATCGGCATGAAAGCGGTTGACGCTCCGGATATTTCGGTCGTGAAAGACTGAAGCAGCGAATACCAAAATCCCGAAAGGCTGACCGGCTTTTCGGGATTTTTCTTTGTCTTTCCCGCTGCGGGGAAGTTATCCAGATTATTCATTGGCGGCAGATAGGGGTAGGGCTGTGGCTCGGGAGATCATCTACTTTTCGCGTCACGGCGAGACAGACTGGAATGTTTCGCAGCGTATTCAGGGGCAGCTTGATATCGATATCAACGATAATGGGCGCAGCCAGGCCGACCGCAACGGCGATATGCTGAGATCGCTGATTGGCGAGGGTGCAGGCTTCGACTTCGTTGCAAGCCCGCTGCGACGCACGCGCGAGACGATGGAACGTATCCGTTTGCGCATGGGTCTTGATCCGTATGAATACCGCACCGATCCACAACTGATGGAAGTCAATTTCGGCGACTGGCAGGGCTTCATGATGGAAGACATTGCCAGGGAGCGTGAAGACCTTCTGGAAGCGCGCGCCCGCGACAAGTGGAATTTCGTGCCGCCGGGCACAACCGCCGAGAGCTACATGGGCCTGTCGCGCCGCATCGGGCGCTGGGTGGAAGCCGTGGAATGGCCGACTATCTGCGTGACGCATGGTGGCTGCATCCGCACGCTGTTTTACCTCTACGGGGACATGGACGGCCACGCCGCTGCCAATCTCTCCATCCCGCAGGACAAGATTCTGAAGTTTGCAAACGGCAAGCTGGAGTGGGTTTGATCCCGCAAATCAGTCTATAGTGACCGTAAACATAATTTTGCCAGCGGTGGAGGCGTTTTATGCCCTTCGAACGTTTCGCGGTCATATCGGATATTCACGGTAACAATGACGCCTTGGCTGCAGTGCTGGCCGATATCGATGCTTTGCAAATCCAGACGATTATCAATCTCGGCGATCATCTAAGTGGTCCTTTGGCCGCGCGTGAGACAGCAGATATGCTGATGGCGCGAGAAATGATCTGCATTCGTGGCAATCATGATCGCTGGCTTGTCGAAAAGCCGCTCGCAGATATGGGGCCGTCGGATCGGGTCGCGCGCCAGCAGCTTGATGACCGACACATCGAATGGCTGCTTGCAATGCCGGCATCGCAGTCTCTGGTCGATGGACGGATATTCATCTGCCACGGGACACCGTCAAGCGATACCACCTACTGGATGGAGAAAGTGACCGCGAACGGCGAAGTCGTTCTGCGAACCCGAGATGAGATCGAGGCCGAAGCTGAAGATATAGCTGCATCGCTGATCTTTTGCGGGCATACGCACACGCCGAGGATCGTTCGCCTGGGAGATGGGCGAATGCTGGTCAATCCGGGAAGCGTGGGTTGCCCCGGTTACGACGACGATCATCCGGTTCCGCACGTCGTCCAGACCGGCAATCCCAATGCATCCTACGCTGTCATCGAACAGACCGGGTCTGGCTGGCAGATAACCCTGCGCAATATTCCCTACGATACGGCGCGGATGGTCCGGATGGCGGAGAACAACGGTCGCGCCGATTGGGCGCGTATTGTCAGAAGTGGCTGGTTTCAGCCCACATGAAAAGAGCGACTTATGAGCCGCTCATTCTCTTTCTGGGGGCGTGCTTACGGCGCTTCCTGAATGTCGGTGATGAAGCGCGTGCTGTCGACCATGTCATAAATGATAAGGACCTTCATGCCCTTGTTGATCGCGCTGTAATCGAACTCACCGGGCAGCTTGTATGTCTGGCCGTCATCGAGTGTTATGGTTTCGCTGTCCTTGTTGATACCGGTGATCTTGCCTTCGGCATCGTCTGCCATCGCTACCGTCGAGAAAAGCGACGCCACGATGAGAATTAATCCGACCAGATAATGCATGACTTTCCGTTCCTTTGGTTGTGCCTCGGGTTGGGTTGTCGCCTGACCGATTCGACACGATTGTCGTGATTGCGATTTTCAGCGCGTTGCGCCGGATATCCCACAGTGTAGCGTGCGGAATGTGTCAAAAAAAATGCCGGATATCGAACTTCAGAAGGAAATTTTACGTCCTCAAGGAGCTTGATTTGACCGGCGTCAAAAAGCTCAATAAAACCGGGCCGTAAAGTAGCTGCTCTCTCCTTGACCCGCTCCGGACAAGGACAATTTATTCAGGCGTCGCGCATGTCTCACAATAGTTTCGGTCATCTGTTCCGCGTAACCACCTGGGGCGAAAGCCACGGTCTGGCGCTCGGTTGCGTTGTTGACGGCTGCCCGCCCGGCATTACGTTCACGGAAGCCGAAATTCAGGCCTATCTCGACAAGCGCAAGCCCGGCCAGTCCAAATATACGACGCAGCGCCGCGAACCGGATCAGGTTCGCGTGCTTTCCGGTGTTCTTCTGGGCGACGACGGCGTGACCATGACGACGACTGGCACACCGATCTCGATGATGATCGAGAACACCGATCAGCGCTCGAAGGATTATGGCGAGATTGCCCGTCAGTATCGTCCCGGTCATGCCGATTATACCTATGACGTCAAATACGGCATTCGCGACTATCGCGGCGGCGGACGTTCGTCGGCGCGCGAAACGGCAGCTCGTGTGGCAGCAGGCGCCATAGCGCGCAAGGTCGTGCCGGGGCTTGAGGTCAAGGGCGCGCTGGTGGCCATGGGCGTGCACGGTATCGACCGCCGTCGCTGGAACTGGTCGGAAGTGGACAACAACCCTTTCTTCTCGCCGGATGCCGGTTCGGTCGAGTTGTTCGCAGACTATCTTGATGGCATTCGCAAGAGCGGATCGTCGGTCGGCGCAGTCATCGAGATTATCGCTGAAGGTGTGCCTGCTGGTATCGGGGCGCCGATCTACGGCAAGCTCGATCAGGATATTGCCAGCCTGCTGATGTCGATCAACGCCGTGAAGGGTGTGGAAATCGGCAACGGTTTCGAGGCTGCCCGTCTTACCGGCGAAGAGAACGCCGACGAAATGCGCATGGGCAATGACGGCAAGCCGCTGTTCCTGTCCAATCATGCTGGCGGGATTCTCGGTGGCATTGCGACTGGTGCGCCGGTTGTGGCGCGTTTCGCCGTCAAGCCGACCTCGTCGATCCTGACCCCGCGCCGCTCCATCGACAAGGACGGCAAGGAAGTGGATGTGATGACCAAGGGTCGTCACGATCCGTGTGTGGGTATTCGTGCCGTACCGATCGGCGAGGCGATGGTGGCCTGTGCGATTGCAGATCATTATCTGCGTCACCGCGGCCAGACTGGCCGCGTCTGACTAACTTGGGGCCAGACTGGCCGCATGTGATTGAATTCGGCCATATTGGCCATATCTGACCGACGATAGGGCCCGTTGGTTGCCTGACACATAGAGGTCGAAATGAGCTATAACCAGAAACAGGTCGTGGATGCGCTTCGCGCTTTCGAACGCGGCGAAATCGTTGTGGTCATGGATGATGACGGGCGCGAGAACGAAGGCGACCTGATTGTTGCCGCCGTGCATTGCACGCCGGAAAAGATGGCCTTCATCGTCCGCCATACGTCCGGCATCGTCTGTACGCCGATGACTCGCGACGAAGCCAAGCGTCTCAACCTCGCGCCGATGGTTGCCGAAAACGAATCCGCTCACACAACAGCGTTCACTGTGACGGTCGATTACCGCCATGGCACGACGACCGGCATTTCGGCAGAAGACCGCACGCTGACCGTGCGCAATCTGGCGAACCCGAATGCCGGTGCTTCGGATTTTGTGCGTCCCGGCCATATTTTTCCGCTGGTTGCCCGCGAAGGCGGCGTCTTGATGCGCTCCGGCCATACGGAAGCCGCTGTCGACCTCTGCAAGCTCGCAAACCTGCCGCCCATCGGCGTTATCTGCGAACTGGTCAATGATGACGGTTCCGTCATGCGTGGTCCGGACGTGAAGGCCTTTGCTGAAAAGCACACGCTGCATCGGGTTACGGTCGCCGACCTCATCGCCTATCGCCAGCGCAAGGAAACGCTGGTCAAGCGCGTTGGTGATGCACCGGTCAAGACCTGTGCAGGTGCGGCCCATGCCTACACCTACGAACTGCCATGGGAACCCATGCAGCACGTAGCCGTCGTGTTCGGCGATATTCGTGACGGCGAGGAAGTGCCGGTCCGCCTGCATCGCGAAGATGTGCTGAACGATGTCTTTGGCAAAGGTGGCAGCAATCTCGATGCCATCATGGAAAAGATGGGCAAGGAAGGTCGCGGCGTACTGGTCTATCTGCGCGAAGGTTCTGTTGGCGTGCGTTCCGATCACCACGACACCCGCGCCCGTGACGCGATCCAGAGCGAGCATGAAAGCCATGCCGAAGCGGTTGCCCGCGAGGAGGAATGGCGTCAGATCGGCCTTGGTGCGCAGATATTGAAGGATCTCGGAATCACGTCGATTGTGCTTTTGGCATCGCGTGAGCGTCACTATGTTGGCCTTGAAGGTTTCGGCATCCACATCGCCCGTACGGAAATCATCTAGTCTCCTTCAGACAAAGCTGGCGCATGGCCGTCATGGTCATGTGCCGGTGAGATGCTATAGTGAATCGATGACGACACGGCTTTACTGGCATCCGATCTATCTCGAACATCTGACCCCGCCCGGCCATCCCGAGCGCCCGGATCGTATCCGTGCCTTGATGAGCGAATTGGAGGGGCCGGATTTCTATCGGCTCGACCGGGTGGAAGCGCCGCGCGGCGACGAGGCGTCAGTGTTGCTTGCCCATCCGGAAAAGCATCTGGAAGCCATACGCGCCGAAATACCGGAGCCTGCTTCGGACGAGGCAGCGCCAGCGCCCGTGGTGAAGCTTGACGGCGACACCTATGTCAGCCCGAAAAGTCTGGATGCAGCGCTGACGGCGATTGGTGCGGCGACAGCGGCGGTCGATGATGTCTTTTCCGGTGCTGCAAACAACGTGTTCGTTGCAGCCCGCCCGCCGGGACATCATGCTGAGCGTTCCACTGCGATGGGCTTTTGCCTTTTCAACAATATTGCGATTGCCGCCCGTCATGCACAGCAGCGTCATGGCGCGGAACGTGTCGCTATCGTCGATTGGGATGTCCATCACGGCAACGGAACGCAGGATATTTTCAAGGACGATCCAAGCGTCCTGTTCTGTTCGACGCATCAGTTTCCCTTGTATCCCGGAACGGGGTCGAAGGACGAAACCGGCGTCGGCAACATCTTCAATGCACCGCTTTCCCCCGATACGGGAAGCCGCGAATTCCGCGAGGCATTTAATAGTCGTGTATTGCCCGCTTTGGACAATTTCCGGCCAGATTTGATCCTTATTTCGGCGGGCTTCGATGCTCATTTTCGCGATCCGCTGGCCGAGCTCAATCTTGACGAAGCGGATTTTGACTGGGCGACGGGCAAACTCATGGAGCGGGCAGAAAGGTTCTGCGATCACCGGCTAGTGAGTGTGCTTGAAGGTGGATATGATCTAGAGGGCTTGTCGCAGTCCGCGTCTACGCATATTACGCGGCTGTTGAAAGGATGAATCATGGTAACCGAACCGTCCAACGCCGACATTGCAGTAATGAGCTTCGAGGATGCGTTGAAGCAGCTTGAGAAGATCGTCGACGATCTGGAGCGGGGCGACGTGCCGCTGGAAGAGTCCATTCGCATCTATGAGCGTGGCGAGGCTCTGAAAAAGCATTGCGATACGCTTCTGAAGTCTGCCGAGGACAAGGTGGAGAAGATTCGCATTGGCCGCGACGGCCAGCCGGTCGGAACCGAACCGCTCGATCCGGAATAAACTGGTCCAATAATTCTGCTCAGAACAGCGTTTTGAGCTGGGTGACATAAGGCGCGAGAATCCCGCTCAGCATGTAGGGACCTAGGCCCCAGACCAGTGTCCATCCTGCAGCTGCGACGATATTGGCCGCCAGAAAATGCAGCGGGTTCATTTTCATCGAACCCGCAACGATGCCGTTGAGCTGTCGCAGGAGCACGACGAAACGAGCCGTCGCGACCACGTAAATTCCCTTGCTGTCGAAAAGTTTCTCGAACTGTTCCAGCCGTTCAGGCGTCAGCTTGACGAGGTGCCCGTATCGCAGGATCAGGCGGCGGCCACCGAAACGGCCGATCAGGTATCCGGTGCAATCGCCAAGTACGGCGCCGATGAATACGGCAATCAGTACGGCTTCGATATTGAGCGTTCCATGCAAGGCAAGCAGCGAGCTTGCTATAAGGGCGCTCTCACCGGGCAATGGTGCACCGAAAGATTCGAAATATACGATTACGAAAAGCGCGAGCGCGCCATAGGCTGCAATATATGGTTCCAGAAAGCTCATGGATTGGCAGGTCTTTCGGCCGACAGAACTAAAAAGGCTCCGGACGAGCCGGAGCCTGAAATCTGTAACTATCACATCAGCCGATGGAACGCTTGCCGGTAATTGCGTGGTATACCCACAACACGATTATTGAGCCGATGATCGCGATAACAAGGCTGATCGGATCGAATGCGCCAGTGACGCCACGTCCAAAAAGCTGAGACGAGATCACACCGCCGACAATGGCGCCGACAATGCCGAGAGCAATATCCAGGAACAGGCCCTGGCCACTTTTATTAACGATCTTGCTGCCGATGAAGCCGGCAATCAAGCCTAGTATTATCCAGCTTATAACAGACATCTAATATCTCCCGATGCGTAAATACACTTTTGCATCACGCACTTAGGAAATTTTCACACTGCTATAAAATTTGCAAGGTATAATGCTTGTCAAATCGGGAAACCCATTTAACTTTAACTTACCGAATGCACAGTTGGCATCGGATAACAGGGAGTATCGTGTGATGGGAAGTTATGACGACAACTCAGGCAATTCGCCCATTCCCGGCGGAAGCCTCGCGAAACCGGTTCTGATTGCGCTCGGCGCCCTGCTGATCGGCAAGATGCTGAAGGGTAATAGCGAAGAGACGGAGGCCACTCAGGCGCAGCCCGTACCAGTACCGGATCAGTCGCAAGCAGGCGGCGGCCTGCTTGGCGGTATCCTTGGCGGGCTTGGTGGTCTGCTTGGCGGTGCGGCTGCCGGAAATGCCTCAGCAGCTCCCTCGGCTCCGGGTTCACTGGGCGGCGGTCTTGGCGGCCTCCTTGATCAGTTGAAACAGGCTGGCCTCGGTGAAAAGGTGGATTCCTGGGTCGGCCAGGGAACCAATCATTCAATCGAGCCGGGCCAGCTTGGCGACGCAATCGGCCAGAAAACACTGAGCGAAATTGCTCAGCACGCCGGTATCGACCAGCAGGAACTTCTGGATCAGCTGTCGCAGGTTCTGCCGGGATTGGTGGACAAGCTGACGACAAACGGACAGGTACCTGACGCCAGCTCGCTTTCCAAGCTGTTGCAGGGACGCTGACAGAATTTGCATCCTGATCGAACCGCACCGCTTGTCGGTGCGGTTTTGTTTTGGGGCTACATTCGATAAAATGACGGCGCCGCTTATATAAGCGTTGTAGAGCAATAGCTGGAGTTGCGTTGCATGAGTTTCTTTCCGTGTCCTGATCCGGTTCTTGGCGACAAGACGTCGGTAGACAGCATTGAAACGCTGGTCATTCCACGCACAAGCGACATCGGTGGACTGGAAGTGCGGCGAGCCTTGCCGACCGTGCGCCGCCGTCTGGTCGGGCCGTTCATTTTCTTTGATCGCATGGGACCCGCCGTTCTGAGGGATGGTGATGCGCTGGATGTGCGCCCGCACCCGCATATCGGACTTTCGACCGTGACCTATCTGTTTGACGGACATATCCGCCACAGAGACAGTCTCGGCACCGAAATGGTTATTCGTCCCGGTGACGCGAACCTCATGACCGCCGGTCGTGGCATCGTGCATTCCGAACGATCGCCAGAAGAGGAGCGCAACGGGCCACTGTCCATTTCCGGCATTCAGACCTGGCTCGCGCTGCCCGATGCGCTGGAAGAAATCAGCCCGGAATTTTTTCACACCAATGCGCCAGAACTGCCGGTGATGGAGGATCGCGATTTCTCCGGTCGGCTGATCATGGGCTCCATGCTGGGGCTGAAGTCTCCAGTGATCCAGCACGCCGATACGCTTTGTGCGGATATTCGTATAGAACCGAACGGGCGCTTTCCGATTCCGCCCGTGGCCGAAGAATGCGCCATCTATACGCTGCAGGGCAATGTCGGCATTGGCGGTGAGGTCTTCCCGCCGGACCGTTTGCTGGCATTCCGCCCTGGCGACGATATTGTCGTGCAGGCCGGGCCGGAAGGTGCTCATATTATGCTTTTTGGCGGTGCAACTCTCGGCTCGAAGCGCTATGTATGGTGGAACTTCGTATCCTCATCTCGAGAGAGGATAGAGCAGGCCAAGGAAGAATGGCGCAGCGGGCGTTTCGACATCGTGCCCGGTGACGAGAAGGATTTCATACCTCTGCCTGAATAATGTGGATTGCCTCCCGCTGTAGGACACGATGTCCCGCCCTGCTTGATCCTGTCGCGTTGCTGCTATACCGACAACAAAACCGAACCAGAAACAGGTTGTTTTAATGTCCCGACCCACGACCCCATTGCTTGACAAGGCGCCGATCCCGGAAGCCCTGCGCGCATTGCCGGAATCTGATCTGCCGCAGCTCGCGCAGGAATTGCGTGCAGAGCTGATCGACGTGGTTTCAACCACCGGCGGGCATCTGGGAGCGGGACTGGGAGTGGTGGAGCTGACAGTGGCATTGCACCATGTCTTCGACACACCGCACGACCGTATCATCTGGGACGTTGGTCATCAGGCTTATCCGCACAAGATTTTGACCGGGCGCCGCGACCGTATCCGCACATTGCGCCAGACCGGCGGTCTTTCGGGTTTCACCAAGCGTACTGAAAGTGAATATGATCCTTTCGGTGCTGCACATTCATCGACATCGATTTCCGCTGGCCTCGGCATGGCGGTCGCATCCGATCTTTCGGGCGAAAAGCGCAATGTTATTGCCGTCATTGGCGATGGCTCCATGTCGGCAGGCATGGCCTATGAGGCTATGAATAATGCTGGTGCGCTCGACGCGCGCCTCATTGTCATCCTCAACGATAATGATATGTCGATTGCGCCGCCGACCGGTGCGATGAGCGCCTATCTGGCGCGTCTTGTCTCCGGCAAGACCTATCGCAGCGTTCGCGAGGCCGCCAAGCAGGTCGCCAAGAAACTGCCGAAGTTTTTGCAGGACAAGGCCCGCAAATCAGAAGAATATGCGCGTGCCTTCTTTACAGGCGGCACCCTGTTCGAGGAACTTGGTTTTTACTATGTCGGTCCTATCGACGGCCATAATCTGGATCATCTGCTGCCGATCCTGAAAAACGTACGCGATACGCAGGAAGGCCCGGTGCTCATTCATGTGGTGACGCAGAAGGGCAAGGGCTATGCGCCTGCAGAAGCTGCTGCCGATAAATATCACGGCGTCAACAAGTTCGACGTCATCACCGGCAAGCAGTCGAAGCCGCCTGCAAATGCACCGAGCTACACCAAGATTTTCGGCACCAGCCTGATCGAAGAAGCCCGTCACGACGACAGAATAGTGGCAATCACCGCCGCCATGCCATCGGGCACCGGGCTTGATCTTTTTGGCGAAGTGTTTCCTCAGCGCACATTCGATGTCGGTATTGCCGAGCAACATGCGGTAACCTTCGCCGCCGGTCTGGCCAGCGAGGGCTATAAGCCCTTCTGCGCGATCTATTCCACCTTCCTGCAGCGTGGTTACGACCAGGTCGTGCATGACGTGTCGATCCAGAATCTGCCGGTGCGCTTCCCCATTGATCGCGCCGGACTGGTTGGTGCCGATGGCCCGACCCATGCAGGCTCCTTCGATACGGGCTTTCTCGCAGCTCTTCCCGGTTTTGTAGTGATGGCTGCATCGGATGAAGCCGAACTGCGCCATATGGTGCGCACGGCTGCCGAATATGATGAAGGCCCGATCTCTTTCCGCTATCCGCGTGGCGACGGTGTCGGTGTTGACCTGCCAGAGCGTGGACAACTGCTCGAAATCGGCAAGGGCCGCATCGTGCGTGAGGGTACAAAGGTCGCGCTCCTGTCCTTCGGGACGCGTTTGCAGGAATGTCTTGCCGCCGCCGATGAGCTGGGTGCTGCCGGTCTTTCGACCACGGTTGCCGATGCGCGTTTTGCCAAGCCGCTCGATCAGGATCTGATCCGTCGTCTGGCACACGAACATGAAGTACTGGTGATGGTGGAAGAAGGGGCTGTTGGCGGGTTTGCTTCCCATGTACTGCAATTCCTTGCAACCGACGGCCTTCTAGATCGTGGCCTCAAGGTGCGGGCTTTGACATTGCCGGATAGCTATCAGGACCACGGCAAGCCGGACGCTATGTATGCTGAGGCCGGTCTTGACCGGGCAGGCATCGTGCATGCGGTGTTTGCAGCTCTTGGCCGCGAGGCGGTTGCAGCGCCATTCAGCGCCTGACCGATGAGCGGAGAAACGAGCGACAAGAACCTGCGGCTCGATCAACTGCTGGTGGAGCTTGGACTGTTTGCAACGCGTTCGCGGGCGCGTGATGCAATCCAGCGCGGCACGGTCAAGGTGGACGGCAAGCCCGTCACCAAGCCGGGCCAGACGGTTTTGCGCACCGCAAAGATCGCCGTGGATGATCCGGCGAGTGCTTATGTTTCTCGCGCTGCCTTGAAGCTTATCGCGGCGCTTGACCATTTCGAGCTTGATGTGAAGGGGCGCACCGCGCTCGACATAGGCGCATCGACAGGCGGTTTCACGCAAGTTTTGCTGGAGCGCGGCGCAAGTCATGTTCTTGCCATCGATGTCGGCCACGACCAGTTGCACGAGACCCTGCGCGCCGATCCACGCGTCACCAACAAGGAAGGGCTCAACGCTCGTGCGCTGGAACTTTCCCATCTCGATGGACGCGAAATCGATTGCGTGGTTTCGGACGTGAGTTTTATTTCGCTGAAACTCGCCTTGCCTCCGGCATTGGCCTTTGCGCAAAAAGGTGCTATCTGCGCGCTTCTCGTAAAGCCGCAATTTGAAGCGGGCCGCGAGGCTATCGGCAAGGGCGGCATTTTGCGCGATCCGAAAGATGGCGAACGCATAGCAGAAGAACTGAAATCATGGCTTGAGACGCTGCCCGGCTGGCGCGCGCTCGGCCTCTGCCCGTCGCCCATCGAAGGCGGCGATGGCAATCGTGAATATCTCCTGGCAGGAAAGAAGGACCAATGACGACGCAATTAACAATCCGCTCGATTGGTGCGGGCGGCGATGGCGTCGCCAACCTTCCTGATGGCCAGATTTATGTGCCTTTCACACTGCCGGGCGAAGTGGCCAATGTTGCGCGCGACAAGAACCGCGCGACGGTTATGGCGCTTCTCGAAACATCGCCTGAACGGCAGGCGCCTGCCTGCCAGCATTTCGAGGATTGCGGCGGCTGCGCGCTGCAGCATTGGCAGGATGAACCCTATCGCCTGTGGAAGCGAGAACTGGTTGTCTCCGCGCTGAAGGGCAGGGGGATCGACACGGAGGTTGCGCCTCTGGTGGCTTGCCAGCCGCGCACACGCCGCCGTGCTGTTTTTGCGGCGCGCAAGACGGAGAAGGGCGTGTTGCTCGGCTTCAACCGTCACCTCAGCCATGAAATCATCGATATCGTCGAATGCGCGGTAACCGTTCCGGAAATCATTGCGCGGCTTGACGATCTGCGTGAAGTCGGGGCCTTGATTGCACCCGGCTCCAAACCGTTCAAGCTGGCAGCGACGCAGACGGAATCCGGCCTCGATCTTGCGGCAAGCGGTTGCGGTAAGCTGAGCGATGAGCAACGGCGCGCGCTGACCGCGCTTGTCATGAAAAAGGGCTTTGCGCGCCTTTCGCATGAAGGCGAGATCATCGTGGAGCCGAAGAAGCCGCTCATCCATTTCGGCAAGGTTCCGGTTCCGGTTCCGCCGGGTTGCTTCTTGCAGGCAACTGCCGATGCCGAGGAAGCAATGGTTTCGCTCGTCCTTTCGCATCTTGGCAAAGCAAAACGCGTTGCAGATCTCTTCTGCGGTGTCGGCACATTTGCGCTGCGGATTGCAGAAAAAAGTGCAGTTCATGCCGTTGAAAACGACGCGCTGGCCCTTGCAGCTCTCGACCGTGGCGTGCGCCATGTGCAGGGATTGAAGCCCGTTTCAGTCGAACGTCGCGACCTGTTTCGCCGTCCGCTGATGCCGAAGGAGTTGCTGCCTTATAACGCCGTGGTTTTCGATCCTCCGCGCGCAGGTGCGGAAGAACAGGCGCTTGAACTGGCAAAATCCAAGGTGGAGAAGGTTGTCGCGGTTTCGTGCAATCCGGTGACGCTCGCCCGCGATCTGGCCATTCTGGTGAAGGGCGGCTATCGCGTCACGCGCGTCACGCCGATTGACCAGTTCCTCTGGTCGCCACATGTTGAGGCCGTGGCGACACTGGTGAAGAAGTGAGCGTTTAAATCAACGCCCAATCCACCGCCGCTTCTGCATGTAGGCGCGTCGTATCGAATACCGGCACGGGGCTATCCTGCTGACCGATGAGCAACATGATTTCGGTGCAGCCGAGAATGATGGCTCTAGCCCCGCGCTCAACCAGACGATTGATGACGGCGCGGTATTTTTCGCGTGACGCATCGCGTATTTCGCCGACGACCAGTTCCTGATAGATGATGTCATGCACGGTTTTGCGGTCGGCATCGTCGGGCGTCAGAACCTCAAGCCCATGTTTGGCTACGAGGCGGCCTTTGTAGAAATCCTGCTCCATCGTGAAGGCGGTGCCTAGGAGCCCGACTTTGGACAAGCCTGCGGCCTTGATCTTCTCCGCCGTCGGGTCAGCAATATGCACAAGGGGGATCGATGTGGCGTTTTCAACGTCAGCGGCCATTTTATGCATGGTGTTGGTGCAGATCAGGATGAAATCCGCGCCACCCTTTTCAAGGTTCTGCGCGGCCTCGATCATAAGTCTGGTCAGCTCTTCCCATTTGCCTTGATGCTGAAGCTGCTCGATTTCACCAAAATCCATCGACCACATCAGGCTCTTGGCGGAGTGCGTGCCGCCGAGCCGTGCGCGGATTTCCTGATTGATGATGCGATAATATTCCTGCGAGCTTTCCCAGCTCATCCCGCCTATAAGCCCGATCGTCTTCATCACCCCCTCCCGGATAAAATTAAGGGCGGATCACTCCGCCCTTGTTACTCGGTTTTGTGTTTTGGGCGAAAGCCGCAATCACATCTTTTCGATGATCTTCTGGTCGCCTTCATGCGCCTTGCCGTTGGCAGCGATAATGGCGGGAACGATGTCCTCCGCCTTGTTGATGACCAGCGGCTTTACCTGATGTGCGGTGTGCAGGAAGCCTTCGGTCGTCATGTGCTCAAGAAGCGAAAGCATAGGCTGCCAGAAATTGTTGATGTTAGCGAACACCATCGGCTTGCGATGCTTGCCGAGCTGCGCCCAGGTCATCATTTCCACGATTTCCTCAACCGTGCCGATGCCGCCGGGAAGGGTGACGAACGCATCCGACTTCTGGAACATGAGGTGTTTGCGCTCATGCATGTCACCCACGACGATAAGTTCGGTGAGCTGTTCGGCCTTTTCAAGGCTCGCTTCCTTGTCGAGCAGGAAGGTCGGAATGATGCCGGTGACTTCGCCGCCGGCCTCCATCACGCCTTGCGCAACCGCGCCCATGATGCCGCGCGTGCCGCCGCCATAAACTAGGCGCAGACCATGTTCGGCGATGGACCGGCCGAGCGTGACGCCCGCTTCGCGATAGATGGGATTCAGGCCCGTAGACGAGCCGCAATAAACACAGATGGATCGAATCTCAGACATGATTTTCTTGTGCGCTTTTGACCTTTCAGCGTCAAGCGTCTGCGATTTCATTTTGCAGTGAAGATTGCCGTCAGTGAGCCGTTTACGTCAGGTTCCGGGTGGACATTCACAGTGATTGTTATATCTCAATCCGTATGTACTCCAGATTGAGAAGTGGATTGGATATGAAGAACTGGGTTGTGTTTCTCGGGCTCACCTTTGCCGCATCATCCGCATCGGCTGGCGAGATCAACATCAAACTGCCGGACGATACCGAAGTAACGACCAACTCCGTTCTGTATAAATGTGGCGAGAAGAATGTCTCGGTAACCTACTACAATGCTGGTGATATTTCGCTTGCTGAACTGGAGCTTGAAGACGAGACTATTGTCGCTTCCAACGTCATTTCAGGGTCTGGAGCCAAATATGCCGGTGGCGTCTATATCTGGTGGACCAAGGGCGAAACGGCCGATCTCTATAACCTTATGGACGATCCGGACCAATCAAAGCCGACAAACTGTGTAGAACAGTAACCTAGCTAATAAAAAGCCTCGTACCTTTTGCTGTTTCGGTGCAGATTCCTTGTAGGGGGAAGCCAAAAGCTATAAACCCGCTATTATAGTCTCTGGCGTGGATTTCGAAACGAAATGCAAAAGAACAGTTTAGGATTGCTCGGTATCGGGCTCGTCGCAATCGTCGTCGGGCTCGGCCTCTATTGGAATGCAACACGATCCCGCGTTGAAGCCCCGCAACCTAATGCCACTGCACCAGCTTCGAGCAATGCGCCAGCGCAGCCAGAAGCAACGCCATCCGAGACGAAGACGCCAGACGCCGCCAAGCCTGCGGGCGATGTTGCGGCAAACGATGCGAAGCCGCAAGGCGTGCAATCCGAAGAGCCAGCCAAGCAGGCTGATGCCGCTCCCGCAGAGCAGGCCAGCAAAACGCCGGTTTTCGACCTCCTTCGTGTCGAGCCTGACGGTTCGGTCGTGATCGCAGGCAAGTCCCTTCCCAACGCTGATGTCGAGGTTGTCGCAGGTGCCACCGTTGTGGGCAAAGCCAAGGCCGGAGCCAGTGGGGATTTTGCCATTGTTCTGGATGATCCTTTGAAGGCAGGTGATCATCAGCTGGTCTTGCGTTCAACTGGTGCTGACAACAATGTCGCTACTTCCGCGCAGACCGCCATCGTGTCGGTGCCTGAAACCAAATCGGGGCAGGTGCTGGCGCTGGTTGAGGAGCCGGGGCAGGCGAGCCGCCTGATTACCAAGCCAGAAACGGCAGAGAAGCCACAGGACAATGCGGAAGCTAACCCTGCAGCTGCGACCAAGGCAGACAAGCCGGAAGCCAAACCTGCACAGGATTTGCCGATTGCAATCGAGGCTGTGGAGATTGAAGGTCAGGCTGTTTTCGTGGCGGGTAAAGCCAAGGGCGGCAATCGCGTGATCGTCCACGCCAATGATGCATTGCTTGGCGCAAGCCTCATTTCGCCTGATGGCCGTTTCCTCGTGCAGAGCAAACAACCGCTCAGCGTTGGTGATTACATCATTCGCGCCGACCTGCTCGACAATGCCAATCAGGTTCTGGCCACAGCCCGCGTCCCGTTCCGTCGCGAAGCTGGCGAGAATATCTCGGCTGTTGCTTCCGACACGGACGGTCAGACGGCGGCTGCATCGGAAGCGATTGGTGATAAGGCCGCTTCGTCGGCAACTCCACTGCAGAAAGTCGATGGCTCCGTCATCATTCGGCGTGGGGATAATCTCTGGACGATTTCCAAGCGCGCCTATGGCAAGGGTACGCGATATACGACGATCTATCTCGCCAACCGCGACCAGATCCGCAATCCAGATCTCATCTGGCCGGGTCAGGTATTCAACATGCCAAAGGAACCCTTGGGCGATGGCGAAGCCAAGCGCCAGTTGGAAGATCGCGCTAACTGACGGAGAGTTCATGGAACTGAAGCGCGGCTCCCAACGCAGGGAGGTGCGCTTCAGCAATAAACGTCAGTCACGATAGTGTGTTTCCGCTTTGGCGGTCTTTTCTGGAATGAACGTCTCCAAATCTTGAACTTCTGAGCATAATCGTATATCGTCGATATACGATGAAGATAGTTCTGGACAAAAGCTCGACCGAAACTGTCGCCGATCTGGCGCAGCTCGGCATTGACGATGAAGCGGCAGCGCGCATTTGCGCCGCGCTGGGCCATCCTGTCCGCATTCGCATTATCCGCCAGTTGATGATGGAGGACGCCTGCTGCTGCAAGGATATTGTCGGCAAGCTCGACCTTGCGCAATCGACGGTTTCCCAACACCTCAAGGTCCTCGTGCAGGCTGGTCTTATCGACTATCGGCCTGAGCGCCAGTCCTCGCGTTACAGCGTCAACTGGCAGCAACTAAACGCTGTCCGCACGCATTTTGCTTCCTTTAAGAGCAGATGCTGCGGCTAGAGCATGTCTCCCGAAAGTGTGAACCGGTTTCGGGAGAAAGACATGCTTGAAAACAAAGAGATAGAGCGCATCTCGAAAAGCTCGAAGTGGCTTTCGGAAGCGATGCGTCAATACAAATAGATAGAGCGATGACGGAGTTTCATCTCGTACGAAATCGCTTGAGCCCACCGACTTGAAAGAACGCACCATGAGTTCCCCCAAAACGGTTTCCGCCGACTCCGGCGAAACGTTCAAGACACTGCGAAATCTCTGGCCCTATATGTGGCCGTCCGACAGGCCCGATCTGCGTATGCGCGTCGTCTGGGCCACGTTCTATCTGGTGATTTCCAAGATCGTGCTCATCCTCGTGCCCTATTTCTTCAAATGGGTGACGAATGCCTTGACCGGTCAATTGAACCCGCCGGATTATATCCCGCTGTTTCTGGTCGGCGCAGTGATGCTTGTGCTGGCTTATAACGGCGCCAAGATCGTACAGGCCGGCCTCAACCAGCTTCGCGATGCATTGTTTGCAAGCGTCGGGCAATATGCGGTGCGCCAGCTGGCCTACCGAACCTTCGTGCACATGCACCAGCTGTCGCTCAGGTTCCATCTAGAACGGCGTACGGGCGGGCTTTCGCGGGTTATCGAGCGCGGCACCAAGGGCATCGAAACGATTGTTCGTTTCACGATCCTCAACACCCTGCCCACCATTCTCGAATTTGCACTGACGGCGGTGATTTTCGCTTTCGCTTACGGCATTTCCTATCTGCTCGTGGTCGCGGCGACGGTCTGGCTCTATACCTGGTTTACGATCAAGGCGAGCGACTGGCGCATCAATATTCGCCGCGAAATGAACGACTCCGATACGGATGCCAACACCAAGGCAATCGACTCGCTGCTCAACTTCGAAACGGTCAAATATTTCGGCAACGAGAACATGGAAGCAAAGCGCTTCGATGCTTCGATGGCTCGCTATGAAAAGGCTGCAACCCAGACCTGGACGTCGCTTGGCTGGCTGAACTTCGGTCAGGCCGTTATCTTTGGTGTCGGCATGGCGGTGGTCATGGTCATGTCGGCGTTGGAAGTCCGGGCCGGAACGCAATCCATCGGCGATTTCGTTTTCATCAATGCCATGCTGATGCAGCTATCCATCCCGCTCAATTTCATCGGTTTCATCTATCGCGAAATCCGTCAGGGTTTGACCGATATCGAGCAGATGTTCGATCTCCTCGATGTGAAGCAGGAAGTCGTCGACAAGCCCAATGCACCAGCATTGAAAATCGATCACGGCGCAATCCGTTTCGATGATGTGCATTTTGCCTATGATGCGAACCGCCCGATCCTCAAGGGCATCAGTTTTGAAGTTCCGGCAGGAAAGACGGTAGCGATAGTCGGACCGTCGGGTGCCGGTAAATCCACGATCTCGCGACTGCTGTTTCGCTTCTATGATGTCCAGTCGGGATCGGTTTCCATCGACGGGCAGGACGTTCGCGACGTCACGCAGGAAAGCCTGCGCAAGGTCATCGGCATGGTGCCGCAGGACACTGTGCTGTTCAACGATACGATCGCTTACAACATTCGTTATGGCCGTCCTGATGCCACGACCGAAGAAGTGGAAAAGGCGGCTGAGCTGGCGCAGATTTCCGGCTTCATCAAGCATCTGCCGGAAGGCTATCAGGCCATGGTTGGCGAACGCGGCCTCAAGCTTTCGGGCGGTGAGAAACAGCGTGTCGCGATTGCCCGCACGATCCTGAAAGCGCCTCCAATCCTGATACTCGATGAGGCGACCTCCGCGCTCGATACCGCGACCGAGCAGGAAATCCAGTCTGCACTCGACATCGTTAGCCGTGGGCGTACCACGCTTGTCATCGCGCACCGTCTGTCGACCGTCATCAGTGCGGATGAGATCATCGTTCTGAAGGACGGTCTGATTGCCGAGCGCGGCACTCACCGCATGCTTCTCAAGCATAAGGGGCTTTACGCGTCCATGTGGGCTCGTCAGCGCGAGGCGGATGAGGCGGAAGAGCGTCTGCGTCAGGTTCGCGAAAGCGACGAATTGGGTATCGTCACACGTGGTGTTCCGGCGGCGGAATAGGCAGTTTATCGGCAGCTAGTTATATTAGGGCGCGATCACGTGCCCTAACAGCCGTGAATAATTTGCGAAATGGATTTCGATTCTGAACAGGATGAGGTAAATAACGGCCAAACTCAAAGGAAGAGCGATGAGCCTTACTGACACCATCCGCAATACTTTCGTGCCGATCCATCGGGAAGGCTATCCGTTTATCGCGGGCTTTTTCGTGGTTTCGCTAATTCTGGGCTGGCTTTGGGACCCGTTGTTCTGGATCGGCATGGTGCTGACCGTCTGGTGCATCTACTTCTATCGTGATCCGGAGCGCGTGACGCCGATGGACGACGATCTGGTCATCAGCCCCGCTGACGGCAAGGTTTCCTTCGTCGGTCCGGCTGTGCCACCAGCCGAGCTGGATCTTGGCGCTGAACCACGCATGCGCGTGTCGGTTTTCATGAATGTGTTCTCGGTTCACATCAACCGGTCTCCGGTGCGTGGCAAGATCGAGAAGGTCGTGCATCGTCCGGGCAAGTTCCTCAACGCGGAACTGGACAAGGCCAGCACGGAAAATGAACGCAACAGCGTCCTTATCGAAAGCCCGCATGGCAAGATCGGTGTTGTCCAGATTGCCGGTCTGGTCGCGCGGCGCATCGTTTGCTGGTCGAACGAGGATGATGATTTGTCCGTGGGCGAGCGGTTCGGCCTGATCCGTTTCGGATCGCGCGTCGATGTGTATCTTCCTGCCGATGCGACCGTTCGTGTTGCAGTTGGCCAGACGGCAGTCGCAGGCGAAACCGTGCTCGCCGATTATGGCAGCGTGCGCGGCGAGCCCGTGGTGCGGATCGGCTGAGCCGATGGAAACGCCTTTTCCGCCTTTTGAGCCCAATGGCCGCGTGGATTTATCGCGCGGCCCAAAGCTGTCGCAGATACCGCTGCGTATCGTCATTCCCAATGTCATAACAGTTCTCGCCATCTGTGCTGGTCTTACCGGCATCCGTCTGGCTTTCGAGAACCGCTTCGAGCTTGCCGTCGTGATGGTGCTCGTCGCAGCCTTTCTCGATGGCATTGATGGGCGCGTTGCTCGCATGATGAAGGGATCATCGAAGTTCGGCGCGCAGATGGATTCGCTCGCCGATATCGTCAATTTCGGTGTCGCGCCCGCTCTGGTGCTCTATGCCTTCATGCTCGATCAGGCGCGCTCGTTCGGCTGGATTGCTGCACTTCTTTATGCCATCGCCTGCTGCCTGCGGCTTGCGCGTTTCAATGTCATGCTCGAAGACCCGAACCGTCCGGCATGGCAGAGCAACTATTTCATCGGTGTGCCTGCACCGGCAGGCGCCATGCTTGTCCTGTTGCCGGTCTACCTCGGCTTTCTTGGTCTGACACCAACGCGGGCGCTCGCTTTCGGTGTGGCGATCTATACCGTCGCAATCGCGTTTCTGCTTGTAAGCCGCTTGCCGGTCTATAACGGTAAGTCCGCCGGAAGCCTTGTCCGGCGCGATATCGTCATGCCGCTCATCCTGTTCGTGGTGGTTTACGTCGCGTTCCTGATGAGCTTTACCTGGCAGACATTGAGCCTCACGGCGCTCGCCTATCTCGTGTTTCTTCCGTTCAGTCTGGCTGCCTGGAACAAGCGCGAAGCTGCTGACCGAAAAGCGGAGGAAGAAGCCGGAACCGAAGAGGATACACCGTCAGAGGAAAACTGATGGCAATGCCTGTTTGATGAAACCAACGCGCTCCTCGACCGATGATTTTGGCAGGAGCGCGATTTCATATCCAAGCCGTTTGTAGGTTTTATCCATCGCCTCGAATGTGCGTGCGGCTTCCTCGAAATCCTGCTTCCGCTCGGCATCCTGACCAAAGATTTCCGCCCATGGCGGAGCAAGAAACACTGTTCTGTTGTACTGAAACTGCCGTGCGGCTTCTTCCATATGCTGCGGAACGGGCAGGTTACACAACATCAGATAGCCGATTACGTCAGGAACACCGCGGTCGAAGAGGACCGTCCCACGCTGTTGTTCCGCCATCGTGTGCGAGCGCATTTCCCATGAAAGCATAAGCTCCGCAAAAAGCGCGCGATCACTCCAGGGCAGCGCATTTCCGCCGATGGCGACCTGATCCTGAATGATGGCACGTCCAGCCTCCACAGTGCGGGGAAAGCCCTGCCTTTCGAGTGCATCGATCAGTGTGCTTTTGCCTGATCCGGGCCCGCCGCTGATAATAATGAAACGCTGGTGATCTTTGATCATAAGTTCTCCAATAGCAAAGGGAACGCGCACCAAATTTGGCAGCACGTGACAAAGGGGTCTGAGAGGGGGAGAAATGCCCGCTGAAAAAAGAGCCAACAGATGGCCAGGCGGGAAACATTAATAAGTAAATACATAGAACCGGCCTTGCATATAGGCAAGGCCGGAGGACCGAAATCAGCTCGGCAGATGATAGTCGAGGAAGCGATCCTGTCGCACATCAAAAAGCTTGCCGCTGACTTCAAGGTTCGGATCGGCGAGCTTGACGATCTTTTCAGCGACCGACTGCGGCGTTGGCAGGGTTTCCGGATCTTCGCCCGGCATGGCTTGCGCGCGCATTGCCGTGCGGGTGGCGCCCGGATTGACCGAGTTGATCTTGAGCTTCATCTGCTTCGTTTCTTCTGCCCAGCTGCGCGCCATGACTTCGACAGCAGCTTTCGAGGCAGCATACGGCCCCCAGAACGCGCGGCAGGTATGCGCCACACCGGAAGAGAGCAGAATGGCACGTCCGGCATCGGAAGCGCGCAGAAGTGGATCAGTGGACCGAATGAGGCGCCAGACGCTGGTAACATTGACGTTCATGAGCTTCTCGAACGTCTTGGCCTCGACATGGCCAATCGGTGAGATCGTGCCGAGGACACCCGCATTGGCAACCATGATATCGAGCTTGCCCCAGCGCTCATGAATGGAACCGCCGAGGCGGTCGATCGCTTCCATATCGGTAATATCGAGAGGCACCAGCGTCGCATTGCCACCCAGTTTACGGATATCGTCGTCCAGCTCTTCAAGCCCGCCGACGGTGCGAGCGACTGCGATTACATGTGCGCCGCGTTTTGCCAGTTCAAGCGAAAGAAAATAGCCAATACCGCGCGATGCGCCTGTCACCAGTGCGATGCGGCCCGTAAGGTCGATGCTCATCTAGTCCCCATATGATGCAAAAACATGAAACAGGCGGCCTTTTGGGCCGCCTGCGTGAAGAATTGGGCGATCAGCCGTTGCTTGCGAGCAGCGACAGCGTGTGCACATTGCTCTCGCCTTCCTGATCGAGGAGGCGGGTCGGATATTCGCCTGTGAAATAGTGATCGGTGAAAGCCGGTGCTTTCGGATTACGTGGCTTCCCGCCAACGGCCTTGTAGAGCCCGTCGATGGAAAGAAATGCCAGAGAATCCGCGCCGATATAGCGGCACATGGATTCCAGGTCTTTGTGCTGGTTGGCCAGCAGCTTATCGGCATGGGGGGTGTCGATACCGTAGAAATCCGGATGGTAAATCATTGGACTTGCCACGCGGATATGCACTTCCTTTGCGCCCGCATCGCGGATCATCTGAACGATCTTGACCGATGTGGTGCCGCGCACAATGGAATCATCCACCAGCACCACGCGCTTGCCTTCGATCATGGCGCGATTGGCTGAATGCTTCAGCTTGACGCCCAGTGCACGAATTTGCTGCGTCGGCTCGATAAAGGTGCGGCCCACATAATGATTGCGGATGATGCCATATTCGAACGGAATGCCGCTTGCCTGCGCGAAGCCGAGAGCGGCAGGCGTGCCGCCATCAGGCACCGGCACGACAACATCAGCTTCGATACCGGCTTCCTTGGCAAGCTCCATGCCCATATTCTTGCGCGCGACATAGACGCTGCGACCGCCGACGACGGAGTCGGGGCGGGCGAAATAGACATACTCGAACAGGCAGAGCCGTTCCGGCTGTGGGTTTTCAGCCTTGATGGATTCGATGGTGATGGAGCCGTCTTTCTGGATCTCGCAGATGATCACTTCGCCATTTTCGACGTCGCGAACATACTTCGCGCCGATAATGTCGAGGGCACAGGTCTCTGAGCAGAAGATAGGCTTGCCGTCGAGCTCACCCATGACAAGCGGGCGGATGCCGATTACGTCACGCGCGGCAATCAGCTTGGTGCGGGTCAGCGCCAGCATGGCGTAACCGCCTTCGACCTGACGAATGGCATCGACGAAACGGTCGGACGAGGATGCATGGCGCGAACGGGCGATCATGTGCAGCACGACTTCGGTATCGGACGTCGCCTGGAAGATTGCGCCGGAAGCAATCAGTTGTTTGCGCAGCGTTATGCCGTTGGTGAAATTGCCGTTATGGGCAATGGCAATGCCGCCGACTTCCAGTTCCGCGAACAATGGCTGCACATTGCGCAGGATCGTCTCGCCGGTGGTGGAATAGCGCACATGACCGATGGCGCGGTCACCGGGCAGGCGGTTCAGCGTTGCTGCATCGGTGAAATGATCGCCGACGAGGCCCATATGGCGTTCGGAATGAAAACGGCGATTGTGATAGGAAACGATACCGGCGGCTTCCTGCCCGCGATGCTGGAGGGCATGCAGGCCCAATGCGGTCAGCGCGGCTGCGTCTTCATGGCCAAGTATGCCAAATACGCCGCACTCTTCATGCAGGGTGTCATCGTCCAGCATAAAGGAGGCATTTTCAGAAGAATGGCTGGTCATTGCCGCAAGGCCTTTCGATTGCAGAGGCAACTAAAGCATGTCGCGGAAAAGTGGAGACCGGTTTTCCGATAACGACATGCGTAAAGACTTCAAGCGCCTCTCTATCACAAGATAGCTTTTTGTTAAAAGCGAAGAGTTCACCGCTGCGTCGATATAGTCTCATGAACATTAGTATCGCACGATGCCGGCGAATAATCTCGCAAATTCCCGCCTGAAATATGATCGCGGAACCGAAATGACAATGTGTAAGCGTCATTTTGGCTATTTCACATCTGTCGGCTTTTGCCTCCAGAATTGAAAAAGCCGCCAGCAGGGCTGGCGGCTTCTCGATTTCTTGGAACAGCTTATTGCTGTGCAGGTGTATCGTCCGGAACAGGCGCTTCTTCCTGCTCGCCAGAGGCCGGAACATTATGCTGTGGCTTGAACTTGTCGATCATCTGGTCGGGATTAGCCGGCAGAAGGTCGATCAGCTGCTGGCCGAACGAATCGAGCATTGGCTTCGATTTCGCGTTCGTCACCCAGGCTGGCTGGTTCGTCGGGACGAGCCAATTGAAGAACAGCATGGCAACGACAACGAGAAGCACACCGCGCACGCCGCCGAACAGGAAGCCGAGCGTGCGGTCAAGCGCGCCGATACGGCTGTCGATGATGAAATCGGCGATCTTCATGGTGATCAGCGAAACGACGATCAGCACGACGAGGAAGACGGCGCCAGCGGCGGCAATCTTCGCGATGGTTTCGTTGTTAATATAGGGCTGCACGAAAGGCAGAACCGGCTGGTAGAAAAGGTAGGCCGCAGCGGCCGCTGCCGCCCACGATACCAGCGACAGCACCTCGCGGGAAAAACCGCGCACCATCGCCAAAACGGCTGAAACCAGCGTTATCCCGAGTAGAATTCCATCAAGCATGGTTATCGGCATTCTGCCTGTCCTCAGTTATTATGCGCAATCACTTTAATACGCAGGGCAGTCAAAGATGCTGGAGCTTATCACCGGAAGGTTGACAGATTCTTCCAGTCATAAAACTCCAGATTTATTGCTTCTTTCCGGAGCCTGAAGCCGCGATGCGCGCAACAAGGTCGGGCAGAGCCGAAGTTTCCATAAGCCGGAAGTTGCGATCTTTCCAAAGTTCGCCGCTGCCGCCGGGCACTTCTGCCTGCCGGAAACCGAGCTTCTCGGCTTCCTTGAGCCTCTGTACTGCATGCGTTACCGCACGAACAGCACCGGAAAGGCTGATTTCGCCGAAATAAACACAATCTGGCGGAAGGGCAATACCGGCCATGGATGAAACCAGTGCAGCAGCCACAGCTATATCGGCGGCAGGCTCGCTGATACGATAACCGCCCGCGACATTCAGGTAGACATCATGCTGGCCGAAACGAACGCCGCAATGCGATTCGAGCACGGCGAGGATCATGGCAAGTCGTCCGCCATCCCAGCCGACGACCGCACGACGCGGGGTGCCGAGCGAGGAGGGGGCGACAAGCGCCTGTATCTCCACCAGCACCGGGCGCGTGCCTTCCATGCCGGCAAAGACAGCTGCACCTGGAGCCTTGGCGTTACGCTCGCCGAGGAAAAGCTCGGACGGGTTGGAAACCTCACGCAGCCCACCATCGGACATCTCGAAGACACCGATCTCGTCGGTCGGGCCAAAACGGTTCTTCACCGTGCGCAGGATGCGATAGTGATGTCCGCCTTCACCTTCGAAATAGAGGACACCATCGACCATATGTTCGACCACACGAGGGCCTGCAATCTGGCCGTCTTTGGTAACATGTCCCACCAGTACGACTGCGGAACCAGTCTGCTTGGCATAGCGGATCATGGCTTGTGCCGACGAGCGCACCTGCGTGACCGTGCCGGGAGCAGAATCCGCCATATCGGTCCAGAGCGTCTGGATCGAATCTATGATGACGAGATCGGGTCGCTTGGTATCAGAAATGGTGGCAATGATGTCTTCGACATTGGTCTCTGCGGCGAGCTCAACCGCTGACGATGCCACGCCGAGACGCTGCGCGCGTAGACGTATCTGCGCGACGGCTTCTTCGCCCGAAACATAGACAATGCGATGGCCACGATTGGAAAGGGCGGCTGCAGCCTGCGTCAAAAGCGTGGATTTGCCGATGCCGGGATCACCGCCGATCAGAAGGGCTGAACCGCGCACGAATCCGCCGCCGGTAACCCGGTCAAGCTCGCTGATACCGGAAATGATCCGCGGCGCATCTTCAATATCGCCAGACAGGGAGGTGAGGGCGACGGCGCGACCTTTGCGCTTGGACAACATGGCGCCGGGCCCAGACCCGATGCCGCTATTGGTGCCTTCCTCGACAAGCGTGTTCCACTCGCCGCAGGAATCGCACTTGCCCGCCCAGCGCGAATGAACCGCGCCGCAATTCTGGCAGATGAATTGAACGCGCGCCTTGGCCATCAGACGCGCTCCGTCTTGATCGTGATCTTCTTATTCATACTGTTCCGGGAGATAGGAACCTTCGGCCAGATCTGCAAATCGCGTGAATTCAGACTGGAAGGCGAGCTTGACGGTGCCGGTAGGCCCGTGACGCTGCTTGGCGATGATGACGTCAGCAGTGCCGCGCACTTTTTCAAAGTGCTGCTTCCATTCTTCATATTTCGGATCGAATTCGTCACGCGGTTCGAGGTTCTTGACGTAATATTCCTCGCGGAACACGAAAAGCACCACGTCGGCGTCCTGCTCGATAGAGCCCGATTCACGAAGATCGGAGAGCTGTGGTCGCTTGTCATCGCGGCTTTCCACCTGACGGGAGAGCTGTGAGAGCGCGATAATGGGAACGTTCAGTTCCTTGCCGAGCGCCTTGAGGCCGGTAGTGATTTCGGTGATTTCCTGCACGCGGTTCTGTGCCGAAGCTTTCGACGAACCGGTCATCAGCTGCACGTAGTCGATCACCAGAACGTCGAGACCGCGCTGGCGCTTCAGGCGGCGTGCACGTGCTGCAAGCTGCGCAATCGAGATACCACCGGTCTGGTCGATATAGAGCGGGATTTTCTGCATCACCTGCGAGCAGGCGACAAGCTTCTCGAAATCGGTTTCGGTGATGTCACCACGACGGATTTTTGAAGAGGAGACTTCCGTCTGCTCGGAAATGATACGGGTTGCAAGCTGTTCCGCCGACATTTCGAGCGAGAAGAAGCCGACGACGCCACCATTTATGGCTTTTACGCTACCATCGGCCTGCTGTTCGCCTTCGTAGGCGTTGGCGATGTTGAATGCGATGTTGGTGGCAAGCGAGGTCTTGCCCATACCCGGACGGCCTGCAAGGATGATCAAGTCGGAAGGCTGTAGACCGCCCATCTTGCCATCGAGCGTATGGATTCCGGTGGAAACACCCGAAAGATGGCCATCACGCATAAAGGCGGCGTTGGCCATGTCAACTGCTGTGGTCACTGCATCCTTGAAGGGCAGGAAACCGCCATCATAACGCCCTGTTTCGGCAAGCTCGAACAAGCGGCGTTCGGCGTCTTCAATCTGCTCCTGCGGTGCCATGTCGACAGGCGCATCATAGGCAACGTTCACCATGTCCTCGCCAATGCCAATCAGCGCGCGACGCGTCGCCAGATCGTAAATCGCGCGGCCGTAATCTTCGGCATTGATAATGGTGACGGCTTCGGTTGCGAGGCGAGTCACATATTGGAAGATCGTGAGATCACCCACCTTGCCTTCGGTAGGCAGGAAGGTCTTCATCGTTACGGGATTGGCCATCTTGCCGACGCGAATGAGGTCAGTCGTGATCTCATAGATGCGACGATGCAGCGGCTCGAAGAAATGGGTTGGCTTGAGGAAGTCCGATACCCGGTAAAAGGCATCGTTATTGATCAGGATCGCGCCCAGCAGCGCCTGTTCCGCTTCAATATTATGGGGTGCTTCCCGATAAAGCGCGTCTTTCTGATCCCGCGCATCGTCGAGTTTGCGTACCGCCGCTTCCGCCATGATTCTTAATCCTGTCCCTGATGCACCCAGCTAGCCCTCAAGCGATGCCAAACGCAACGCAGCTTCGGATGATTCCTGCTGGAAGAGAAAACCTATACCATGATTCACACTGATCCACAGTTCAGGCGTTGCCTTTATGCACTTCCTATTGACGGAGATTGCGGGGAGCAATCGGCAATATTAATCTTCTCCCAACCCAAAGCTCCCTGATTTGTGCGGGCATTCAAAGCAAAGCCCGGCTTACATTCACGAGGAATATTCATGCGACACCGCACCATTGCAGCCTGGCTTCTGACAGCATTGGCTCTCTTTTCTTCGTCAACGGCTTCGTTGGCAGCCTCGGAACCGATCAAGGTCAAAGTGTTTATCGCCGCCATGTTCGAGATCGGTCAGAACAGTGGCGACCGGGCCGGTGAGTTTCAACGGTGGTACGAGCATTACTGGAAGGATGCGAGGCCCATCGAAGTCAAAGGGGCGCTGAAACCCGTTTATTGCAACGTTGACGGTGTATGCGGCTCAGTTCTCGGCATGGGTAAGGTGAACTCCTCGGCCAGCATGCAGGCAATCATGCTCGACCCAGCCTTCGACTTCTCTAAAACTTATTACATCCTGTCCGGTGTGGCAGGCACGCCACCTTCACGCGGAACGATAGGTGATGTCAGCTGGGCGACGTGGCTCGTCGATTACGATTTGGGCCATCGCTGGGCACCGGAAGAAGGCAAGCCGGGCGAACCGGTCTTCATCCCACGAAAGGGATATGAAGAGTATCGTGTTTTCAAGCTTGATCCTGATTTGGTCGCAGCGGCAATGCGTTTGGGCTCCAATGCGGAGCTTCGCGATTCGCCGGAGGCCCAGGCGTATCGCATGCGTTATCCCGACAAGGCTGCGCAGGCGAAACCGGCATTGAAGACGGGCACGCATATGACCGGAGATACATTTTTCCATGGTCCCGGATTGTCGAAAGAGGCTCAGTATATAGCCAAGCTCTATGGTGCCGACGACTATCTCGCCACCGAGATGGAAGCCGCAGCGCTTGCGCTCGTTATCAAGCGGCAGCACGGTACAGACCGCATCCTCAGCCTGCGTGGTTCGGTAAACTTCGATCAGGGAAATCCGAAAGAAACCACGCTGCAGCATCTGGATCCAGCGCCGGGCGAAACGGCAGGGGGGGTTGCGGAAACGGTCGAAAACATCTACCTCGTCGGCGCTCCGGTCGTGAGCGACATCGTCACCCACTGGGACAAATGGGAAGCAGGCGTGCCAAAGCCGGAATAAGATCAGAGAAAGCGGGCTGCTCCAACGGAACGGCCCGCCTTATTTATAGCAGATCGGCTTCACCTCAGGCGTTCATGCTTTTCTTGACGGCCCGCCCCTCGCTGTTGGCGCCTTTGGGCGCGCTGTCGAGGCGCTTGAGACGCTTTTCCTCGGCCTCAATATAGTTGCGGGTTAGCGGAACGGATTCCTGTTTGTGGGCGATCTGAATGTGGAACACCATCATGTTCTGCCAGCGGAAAGCGCTTTCAGACGCAGCCAGATAAAACTCCCACATGCGGCAGAAACGCTCGTCATAAAGCGCCTTGGCCTTGTCGCGATTGGCCATGAACGCTTCCCGCCAAGCCTTGAGCGTTTCCGCATAATGAAGCCGCAGGATTTCTATGTCGGTGACATAGAGCCCGGCCTTTTCGATATGCGGTAGAACCTCAGAAAGTGCCGGAATATACCCGCCCGGAAAGATATATTTGCGGATGAACGGATTGGTCGCTCCCGGCCCATCGGCACGTCCGATGGCATGCAGAAGGAAAACGCCATCCTGCTTCATCAGGCGAGCGACGTGCTGGAAATACTCGGCGAAATGCCCGACACCAACATGCTCGAACATGCCAACCGATACCAGCCGGTCAAACTTGTCGTCGATGTTGCGATAGTCGGTCAATTCGAACTTCGCACGGTCAGCCAGTCCTTCATCCTGCGCTCGCTGATTAGCAATGGCATGCTGCTCTTCGGATAAGGTTACGCCGGTGACATTGGCCTTGAGATAACGAGCCAAATAGAGCCCCATACCACCCCAGCCGCAGCCAATGTCGAGCACCTTGTCGCCCTCCTTCACCAATAATTTCGCCGCGATATGGCGCTTTTTGGCAAGCTGCGCCTCGGCGAGTGTAGCGTTTGGTGGATCGAAATAGGCGCAGGAATACTGCTTGTCCGGATCGAGAAACAGGTCGTAGAGTTCACCGGAAAGATCATAATGACTTTTGATATTGTTTGAAGACCGCGAAATCGTGTTCATCTGCTGGAAGCGGCGGAAAAAAATACGCAGCTTCGCCAGAGCTTTCATCCACGGTTCGGTCGCCGCAGTCGGTCCGGTATTCTCGAACACAACCTGAAGCAGCGTGTAGATGTTGCCGTTTAGAAAATCGATCTCGCCATCCATGAAACACTCGGCGAGTTTCAACTCCGGATCGAGGGCTACGGCCCGCTCGGCGTGCTTTGTCTTGAAGTGTATATGAACTGGTTCGCCAGTCCTGTCGCCGTACCGGGTAAGCGCACCACTAGAATCGGTGACCGTTAGGTCGCCGGTTTTAATCATATGCGAAATAACAGTACGCATCATTCCATACATCGGCCCCATCTCCTCTTGGGGATCGAAGCAGGCGTACGTCCATGCGTTTGCATGGCAGGCGGCGGTGCATAAGTATCAGAGCCGCTCTGTCATCAGATTTTCAGGCAATATCCCCTCGGTCAATCGGCCTCGGGAGTAATGCCCAAGCAACGCGGACGTTTCCGTCAGCACCTCTCCAATCCAATACTAATATGTAGAATAAGGAGTTTTGCCGATCTGAAAAGAGAAAATGCCCGGCGGAGGCCGCCGGGCACGATCATATAAAGTTTACCACGATGGGAATGCGGACTGTCTGGCTTTGCATTCCCATAGATAATAGGTGGCTAAATTAAGCCTGATCTTCAGCTTCGTCCTCTTCGTCGAAAACTTCTTCCGACAGAGGCTGCTCTTCGATGCCGTAGATGGCTTCGATCGAGGTCAGGTCTTCACCCTTTGCCTGACGTTCGGCTTCTTCGGTCGAACGTGCGATGTTGACCGTAACCTGAACCTGAACTTCCGGATGCAGCGAAATCGAGACTTCGTGCAGGCCGATCGCCTTGATCGGATGGTTCAGTTCAACCTGGTTGCGGTGCAGGGTGAAGCCATTGGCTGAGATGATGTCGGCGATGTCACGGGTCGAAACGGAGCCGTAGAGCTGGCCGGTTTCACCAGCCGAACGCACAACGATGAAGCTTTCGCCATTGAGCTTTTCAGCGACGGCCTGAGCTTCGTTCTTGCGCTCCAGGTTCTGGGCTTCGAGCTGAGCGCGCTGGCCTTCGAACTTCTTCTTGTTGGCTTCGTTGGCACGAAGAGCCTTGCCCTGCGGGAGCAGGAAGTTACGAGCATAGCCGTCCTTGACCTTGACGGTTTCGCCCATCTGGCCGAGGCGGCCAATGCGTTCCAGAAGAATGACTTCCATTGGAGTTTCCTTTCGAGTTTCTGATTCGGTTACTGACTGTCAGCGCCCGGCATTTTCGAGACCGGCGCGCCGCGCGAAGTGTCGAAAAGTCCGAGAACCATGAAGATGAAAAGCAGGAATGCGAAGAGTATGATCGCAAAGTAAGCGAGCCACAGCGCTACCGGGCGCCACACCTTGCCGCGTGTGCGGAAATGCATGATGGCAAGACCTGACATCATGAAACCAGCGCTAAGCGCGCCTGCAACGACGGTTGCGATCAATCCGGCGCCGCCGGGAACAAATGCAACCGCAAGAGCGACCGCGAAGACGAGCAAGGCCGGGCGCGGCATACGCAGTGTTGCGGGCCAGTCATCACGCGGACGGCGCAGGCGACCCGACATGGAGATCAGGCGCTGTGCCAGATAAAGATTGCCAACGAGAATTGCGAGGCAGGTTGCCGGCTGGATTGCAGGCAAGGCGACCATCAGAAGCGACGTTACATTGCTGCGAATGTCATCGCTGGCCGTGAACTGCGGATCGGCTTCGGCAACCCGGTCGATAAGCGTATTTGCGAGTTCGCGCGCCATGTCCGGGCCAAAGCCCAGGATCGCACCGATGACGATGAAGCTGAGCGCCACCATCATGGCAAGCCGAAACACAATGTCTGAAAGCGGATACCAGACCAGAACATCCTGCGGTCCGCCGAGTTCTTCGGCTGGCCGCGCGAGTCCGGACAGATAGGCGCCGGTTGCTGCGGGAATGAAGCTGGTCAATGCCATCAGAAGTGCTGCAAGCGGGACGGCGACAACGCCGACGGCAACCGTAGCTGTGGCGGCGGCAACGATACCGGCGCTCGAACCCCAGCCAAGGGCAACAACGAAGATGGGAAGTGGTGTCAGGAAGTAGAGAACCATGGCCATAGCAGCCATCGCACCACCCTGGGCGATGACGCCGGACGACATCAAGGCCGAGGCAAGCCCCGCCAATATGCCGATACCGATAATGGTTCCATTGAATTTCATCAGTTTCGCTGTCCTGCTCCGGTCTTGCCGGTTCGCGCAGTTAGAGGCCGCTGCCCCAACTTGGGTTTTTATTACGCTTCATTGCGCCCATCGCAATGAAGGAAGGGGTTGGGAGGCAATCTCTGCGAGAACGCCTCCCAGAATCTTGTTCTTACTTCACAACGTAAGGCAGCAGGCCGAGGAAACGAGCGCGCTTGATCGCCTTGGCGAGTTCACGCTGCTTCTTCTGGCTGACAGCGGTAATACGGGAAGGAACGATTTTGCCGCGTTCGGAAATGTAACGCTGCAGAAGCTTGATGTCCTTGTAGTCGATCTTCGGTGCGTTTGCGCCGGAGAACGGGCACGTCTTGCGACGGCGATGGAAAGGACGACGGGTCGGGATCTGATTGATATCAACCATGATTATGCTCCTTCACCAGCTTCGTTGTCGCGTGGGCGACGTGGGCCGCGATCACCACGGTCACCGCGATCACCACGGTCGAAACCGCCTTCACGACGACGCGGACGATCATCACCATCGCGTTCGCGACGGTCGTCACGGCGGGTGAGCATGGCCGACTGGCCTTCTTCGTGTTCTTCAACGCGAACGGTGAGGAAACGAAGAACGTCTTCGTTGATGCGCATCTGGCGTTCCATTTCGGCAACGGCTGCAGCCGGAGCGTCAATGTTTACGAGCGTGTAATACGCCTTGCGATTCTTCTTGATACGGTAGGTGAGGGGACGCAGACCCCAGCTTTCGACCTTACCGACCTTGCCGCCATTAGCTTCGAGGACACCCTTGTACTGTTCGACGAGAGCGTCGACCTGCTGCTGGGAAATGTCCTGGCGGGCAAGAAGCACATGTTCATAAAGAGCCATTGGCTTTGCCTTTCTTCTGTTACAACATGCCGACACCAACGGCTAAGCCTCTGCGACTTCTCTTTTGCCGGAAAACCGGTGAAGAAAGGACGCTCACTGAGACGATCGAGAGCGGAGACACGGGAGGCAGAAGCGCTTGTGACTTCTACGGATGTTCGTGAATTTAACTGCACAAACAACCGGCCCTCCGTTCAGCCCCCAGCTGGTGCCGAGCAATGAACGGGCGGCTATTACGTGTTTTTCCCCGGCTTTGCAAGGCGCAAACCGCACAAAAACCGGGAAATACTTGACTTTGCTGCCCTCACTGAGGCACATCCCGCCAAATTGTGCATTTAATTGCAGGGCATGTTGGCGAAAACGGATATCGGTTTCGACGTTATCATATGCTTAAAACCAGAACGAGGCATCAATGGCGGTAGCATTTACTTTCCCCGGACAAGGCAGCCAGGCTGTGGGTATGGGCAAGGCTCTGGCCGAACAGTTCGCTGAAGCGCGCGCCGTTTTCGATGAAGTCGACGCGGCACTGGGCGAAAAGCTTTCCGCTACCATGTTCGAAGGGCCGGAAGACGTGCTGACGCTGACCGCCAATGCCCAGCCTGCGCTGATGGCCGTCTCGATGGCTGTGTTGCGTGTTATGGAAGCGCGCGGTTTTTCGTTGAAAGACAGGGTTTCCTACGTTGCCGGACATTCGCTTGGTGAATATTCAGCACTTTGCGCAGCCAGAACATTCTCGCTTGCCGATACGGCGCGTCTCCTGCGCATTCGCGGCAATGCGATGCAGAAGGCTGTTCCCGCTGGCGAAGGCGCGATGGCTGCGATCATCGGCCTTGAGCATGGCGACGTAGAAGCTGTCTGCACTGAAGCCAAGGCATCCGGCTCGGTTCAGATCGCCAATGATAATGGTGGTGGACAGCTCGTTATTTCCGGTTCAAAGGCTGCGGTCGAACTGGCTGCCAGGCTTGCATCCGAAAAGGGTGCCAAGCGGGCCATCATGCTGCCCGTATCCGCTCCCTTCCATTCGACCTTGATGGGCCCTGCTGGTGAGGCAATGCGTGAAGCGCTTGCTTCGGTTGAAAAGCACAATCCGATTGTGCCGCTCATCGCTAATGTGCGTGCAGCGCCGGTTACCGACGCCAACGAGATTGCGGATCTGCTGGTTGAGCAGGTTACAGGTCAGGTGCGCTGGCGCGAAACGGTCGAATGGTTTGCGGCCAATGGCGTCACCACGCTTTATGAAGTAGGTTCAGGCAAGGTTCTGACTGGTCTGGCGCGCCGCATCTCGAAGGATGTGACTGGCGCCGCCGTTGGTTCGGCTGAAGAGATCGAAGCAGCGCTTGCTGTTCTCGGCGCTTGATCCCGAAAAGTTGCAGACTTTTCGGATAAGATTATGCGATGGAAGTTGAGAAGCTAAAAGGGATTTCGCATGTTTGATCTGACTGGCCGCAAGGCTCTGGTAACCGGCGCAACCGGCGGTCTTGGCGAAGCGATTGCCCGCGCTCTTCATGCGCAGGGCGCAATCGTCGGCCTGCACGGCACACGCGAAGAAAAGCTGAAAGAGCTTGCCGCTGAACTTGGTGATCGCACCTTCATCTTCCCGGCTAATCTTTCTGATCGTGAAGCTGTGAAGGCTCTCGGTCAGAAGGCAGAAGAGGAAATGGGCGGCGTCGACATTCTCGTCAACAATGCCGGCATTACCCGCGACGGTCTGTTCGTGCGCATGAGCGACGAAGACTGGGATGCGGTTCTCAACGTCAACCTGACGTCGGTATTCAATCTGACGCGTGAGCTGACCCATCCGATGATGCGTCGCCGCAAGGGTCGTATCATTAACATCACGTCGATTGTTGGCGTGACCGGCAATCCGGGTCAGGCAAACTATTGCGCGTCGAAGGCGGGCCTCATTGGTTTCTCCAAGTCATTGGCGCAGGAAATCGCCAGCCGCAATGTAACGGTTAACTGCATCGCTCCGGGCTTCATCGAATCGGCCATGACCGACAAGCTGAACGAAAAGCAGAAGGAAGCGATTATGAGCAATATCCCCATGAAGCGCATGGGCGTTGGTGGTGATATTGCAGCGGCGGTTGTCTATCTGGCAAGCGACCAGGCTGCCTATGTGACGGGCCAGACCCTGCACATCAATGGCGGCATGGCCATGATCTAACCCTCCTTCTTCTCCCTATTATGGTATAAAATGCCTTAATACGGGGGCTGAAGAAGGAAAAGGCGCTTTGCCTTGCTCAAGAAGCATGGTAATGCGCCCATCGAGAATTGCGGCATTCTGAGTAGAAGTGCCGCGATCCTGTTCCGAAAGGAATATCCACAGGATGACTGTCCGGGCGGCTTCGCTCGAAACTTGGCAGACATCTTATAACTTGATTACAATCCTGCATGCCGCTAACCAAGGCAGAGCAACAAACACACAGGTCGAGGTTCCGACATGAGCGATACCGCAGAGCGCGTCAAGAAAATCGTTGTTGAACATCTGGGCGTAGATGCCGACAAGGTCACGGAAGGCGCAAGCTTCATCGATGACCTCGGCGCAGACAGCCTCGACACGGTCGAGCTGGTCATGGCTTTCGAAGAAGAATTCGGCGTTGAAATTCCTGACGACGCCGCCGAAACGATCCTTACGGTCGGCGACGCTGTGAAGTTCATCGACAAGGCTGCCGCCTAATCTGAACTTGGGCATCGGGCTGGGGTTCTCACGAATCCCAGCCCTGCTTGTTTTTGGTCGTTTCTTTCGTGGTCACGATCAGAACGAATATGCACAAAGGCCGTTCAGCGGCCTGTTTGTGAAACTGCCGGAACAATGATCGAAGATCGTGTTCGACATGGCAGGCTCCGGTTTCAACAATTGGAGCACCATCCCTTCCAGTCAGGCCCGGACATATGTTCTGCCGGTTAAAGCCTGCGGGGCGGTGTTCGTGACATAACAAAGTTTTAAGGGGTGGATATGAGGCGTGTCGTCATCACCGGTCTTGGTCTGGTGTCGCCGCTTGCCAGCGGTGTCGAAGAGACCTGGAAGCGTCTTATTGCCGGTGAAAGCGGTGCTCGCCGCATCACGGAATTTGAAGTTGACGATCTGGCCTGCCAGATAGCCTGCCGCATTCCGGTTGGCGATGGCACCAATGGCACCTTCAACGCCGACCTCCATATGGAGCCCAAGGAACAGCGTAAGGTTGATCCTTTCATCGTTTATGCTGTCGGCGCTGCCGATCAGGCGCTGGACGATGCCGACTGGCATCCTGAAAGCGACGAGGATCAGGTCCGTACTGGTGTTCTCATCGGTTCCGGCATCGGCGGTATCGAAGGTATTGTCGAGGCCGGCTACACGCTGCGCGACAAAGGCCCGCGCCGCATTTCTCCGTTCTTTATTCCTGGCCGCCTGATCAATCTGGCTTCCGGCCATGTTTCGATCAAGCACGGGCTGCGCGGCCCAAACCATTCGGTTGTAACGGCTTGTGCAACCGGCACACATGCTATCGGCGATGCAGCCCGTCTGATCGCTTTCGGCGATGCGGACGTCATGGTTGCTGGTGGAACGGAATCGCCGGTTAGTCGCATTTCGCTGGCAGGCTTTGCCGCTTGCAAGGCGCTGTCCACCAAGCGTAACGACGATCCGACCGCAGCTTCCCGTCCTTATGACGAAGACCGTGACGGTTTCGTGATGGGCGAAGGTGCGGGCGTTGTGGTTCTCGAAGAGCTGGAACACGCACTGGCGCGTGGCGCGAAAATCTATGCGGAAGTTATCGGCTACGGTCTTTCGGGCGATGCTTACCACATTACTGCTCCGACCGAGAGCGGCGAGGGTGCCGAACGTTGCATGGTCGCTGCTCTGAAGCGCGCTGAAATCACGCCGGACCAGATCGACTACATCAACGCCCATGGCACGTCGACCATGGCTGACACCATCGAACTCGGCGCTGTAGAGCGCGTGGTTGGCGATGCTGCATCGAAGATTTCGATGTCCTCGACCAAGTCGGCTATCGGCCATCTGCTTGGTGCTGCCGGTGCAGCCGAAGCGATTTTCTCGACGCTTGCCATCCGCGACAATATTGCGCCGGCGACGCTCAATCTCGATAATCCGGCTGTCTCGACGAAGATCGATCTGGTTCCGCACAAGGCGCGTGAACGCAAGATCGATGTGGCTCTGTCGAACTCCTTCGGATTTGGCGGAACCAACGCTTCGCTGGTCCTGCGCCGATACTCCTGATCGGTATCGCTGAAAATAGAATATCGAATTTAAAAAAAACGCGGGGATTTCTCCGCGTTTTTGCCAAAATAAAACCGGATGCGATGTTTAAAATCGCGAACAGCGGTTAGTGTGGTTACGACTCCGAAGAGTTTCAGCCACTCTGACGAAAATAAGTGCAAAAAGCCGTTCTGGGCGGGCATTCGGCACAATGTGTCGGGAGGTTCGCCAAAATAGATAGACAGAGCCTTTCTCGTGGTTTGGTTCAAACTAACGAAATACTCTGGACCGAGGTGATTGAGTGAATTCAGAGGCGCCATCCGGAACACCCCCTGCAGACGAACTGCCCAAGGGCGTGACGCAGGAAACGAACGCGACTTCAAAGCCGTTCGTGCCGAAATCCGCGTCTGAAGCTCTGCGTCCCGAGCCGGGAACGCCGCCGCCGAGCAAGCGTTCGCGCCATGCCCGCAGCCAGATCGTGGTTTTCATGAATTTCATGCTGTCGCTGGTCGTGCTTGTTCTGCTCGGCGCGTCGGCCTTGTTCTATTTCGGCAAGATGCAGTTTGACGGACAAGGTCCGCTTACTGCCGAAACGACGTTTCTCGTCAAGCGCGGCGCTGGTATCGCCGAAGTTTCCAACAGCCTGGAAAATCGTGAAATCGTCAGTGACGCGCGTATTTTCCGCTATGGGATGCGGACGCTCGGTCATGAAAATGATCTGAAGGCGGGCGAATACGCCATCCCGGCGGGCGCTTCGATGCGCGATGTGATGAATATCCTCATCAGCGGCAAATCCATCATGTATCCGCTGACCATTCCAGAAGGTCTGACGGTCAAGCAGATTTTCGATCGTATCTCGGCTGATCCGACACTGGTTGGTGACATGCCGAAGGACATGCCGCCGGAAGGTTCGCTCTTCACCGATACGCTGAATTTCACGCGTGGCACGACGCGTTCGGAAATCATCGATCGTATGGTCGCCTCCCAGAAGAAGCTCGTGGACGACGCCTGGGCAAAGCGTGGTTCCGACCTGCCGATCAAGGACAAGAACGAATTTGTGACGCTGGCTTCCATCGTTGAAAAGGAAACCGGTATCGCGTCGGAACGCCCGCATGTGGCGTCGGTCTTCGTCAATCGCTTGAAGAAGGGCATGCGCATCCAGTCCGATCCGACCATTATTTATGGCCTGTTCGGCGGAGCTGGCAAACCTTCTGATCGGCCGATCTTCAAGTCGGACATCGAAAAGCCGACACCTTACAATACCTATGTGATCAACGGTCTTCCGCCGACGCCGATTGCCAATCCGGGCAAGGCTGCGCTGGAAGCTGTCGCCAATCCGCTGGATACGGAAGACCTCTATTTCGTTGCCGATGGCACGGGTGGCCATGTGTTCTCGAAGACGCTGCAGGAACACAACGCCAACGTCCGTAAATGGCGCTCCGTGGAGCAGCAAAAGAATATCGAGCAACAGAACAATAGCGGCAGCAATACAAACCAAAGCGCGGGGCAGTAGCTTTTCGCTACGGCTTTGGTGAGTTTGAGAATGTGTAACCGAAGCCGGTGTTCGCCACCGGCTTCGGATTGGTTTTTAGAGTAAGTCCGCACTGTCGCGGGCGTGAGTTGAGGGGATGGAACGCATGGCGCTCCAAAGCATGACCGGTTTTGCACGCCATGCCGTGCAACATGCCATGGAAGGCGGAGAAGCGCGCATCATCTGGGAAGTGCGTTCCGTCAATGGTAAGGGGCTCGACCTTCGGCTGCGTCTGCCGCAAGGCCTTGAAGCCGCCGAACATCCTGTACGCTCCATGCTGGCGCGTCATTTTTCGCGTGGCAATTTTCAGGCAAGCCTCAGTGTGGAGCGCAGCGAGGCACAGGCTGGTTTCAGCATCAATCAGGCCATGCTCGCCGAGATCCTGAAGCTCGGTGCGGATTTGCAGGCAACGCACGGACTGGCCCCCGCCAGCGTAGACGGCATTCTTTCGTTGCGCGGTATCATCGATCAGGCACAGATGGCTGATGACGAAGACGAGCGCGGCGGACTGGAAGCTGCCGTCGTCTCAGGTTTTGAGGAAACGCTGAAAGCAATCGCCGATGCCCGCAAGCAGGAGGGCAAGGCTCTTTTCACTATTCTGTCCGCGCATGTTGACAGTATCGAGCGCCTGACCGTGAATGCCCGCCGCGACCCGTCGCGGAGCACAGACGCGATCAAGGCCCGTCTCGCTGGACAGGTGGCGCTGCTGATGGATTCCGCACGCGAGCTTGATGAGACGCGGCTCTATCAGGAAGCGGCGTTTCTGGCGACCAAGGCCGATATTCAGGAAGAGCTTGACCGGTTGGAGACCCATGTGGCATCCGCCCGCAAGCTTCTGGCGGATGGTGGCCCCGTCGGGCGCAAGCTCGATTTTCTTTCACAGGAATTTAATCGTGAAGCTAATACACTGTGTTCCAAATCGAATGCAGCGTCGATCACAGCCATCGGTCTGGAACTGAAGGCAGTCGTGGACCAGTTTCGCGAACAAGTACAAAATCTGGAGTAACAGGTATCATGGCCATCTCTTCGGTTGAAAATGGCGTCGCACGTAGAGGCTTGATGGTGGTGATCTCGTCGCCATCCGGAGCCGGTAAGTCCACCATTGCCCGGCTGTTGCTGGAAGACAAGAAGATGAACCTCTCGCTGTCGATCAGTGTGACGACGCGCCAGCGCCGCCCGAGCGAGATCGAAGGGGTTCACTACCATTTCAAGACGATCCGCGAGTTTGAACGCCTTCGTGACAATGATGAGCTGATCGAATGGGCCGAGGTCCATGGCAATTTCTATGGCACGCTGCGCGAAACGGCTGAGATCGCGCTGGCTGACGGTCAGGATATGCTGTTTGACATTGACTGGCAGGGTGCAGACCAGTTGCAAGCAAAGATGCCAGCCGATGTGGTGTCGATCTTTATTCTTCCGCCCACCATGCGCGAATTGCAGCAGCGCCTGAACCGTCGCGCGGAAGATACGGCGGATGTCATCGAGACCCGTTTGCAGAATGCGCGTTTTGAAATCCAGAAATGGGTGAAGTACGATTATATCGTCATCAATGAAGATCTTGATCGCTCCTTTGCGGCCATCAAGTCGATCATTGAAGCTGAACGTCTTCGCCGTGACCGCCGCCCGGGTCTGTTCGATTTCGTGACCGGTTTGCTGGAAGAAAATCCGGGTACTTAATTATTTAATAGGGTAGTTCGTAATTGCGATTTTCCTGAAGCATAGTTACTACGCAGTCGGCAAGTAATGTCACGTGATAATGCGCGCGAATAAGCCCTTCGATGTTCACTGTCACTTCTGGAAAGACGTTGCCGTTTAGCGCCGCGGGATAACGGAAGTGTTCTCCTTTGGGATCGGCGCTGTGTATGTGAGTGAGAATTCGCCGACAATGATTGCTCCACCGCCCATCGTCGTTGACGCCGTTATCTTTGAGTATTTTTTGAAGGTCATCATATAGCTTTAGGAGATCATGCTCGTCTGTTCGCGCGTCATCAACTCCAATATGAGCAATTTCGCGCAATGCTTCTTTGAGCGCTAACTCCATACTATGTCTCGCTAAATAGAAAAGTGGGATAGTAAGGCTTTGATTATTAATGGGATATTCAAGTGTATGGCGAGCCATTATTTCAAATGCTCTATCATAAGAGTAAGCATAGTAACTCCATGATTGACTTCCGTAGTCTTGGTTATCTCTGCATTTGAGCAAGGGTTTTAAGCGCCAAGGGAATTGAAGATCTTCTTCTTTCAAGATTTCATCGTAAGTCATTGTCAAAACTCCAGTTTAATCTGGATTCTATCTGTTTCGCTCACGAGGCGTTTGAACGCTTCTAGAAACGGCTTGCCGCCGCGTGTTTTCAATTTGCCCAGAGCTTCGGAGTTCCTGAAAACGAGTTCGCATTCACCGGGCCAGCCTGGACCTTGCCATTGCACAGCGTCCCAGAATGAGTCGAGTGTGTAACCGAAGGATTCCGGGTCTTGGGCTGGAACAGCGGAAAGATACCGTCGCCAAAGATCGTCAGGGTTTTCTATCCCGGCACAATCGATTTCGTAAATCGGCAGCATATCAGCCTAGCAGGATCAGCAGGCCGTCCACCATGCCGAGGACAAGAATGAGTGCGCCCATCGTGATGGCTGTCACGACCAGCATACGCTTTTGCCGGTCACGTTTTTCCGTTCGCTTGCCCGTCCAGTCGTAAGGCGATTCAGGCATTCCTCTCTCCAGATCGGCCTGACATCGAATATCGCTATGCAGGCTGTTACCCTGATAGCCTGCACTTTACCGGTGATATCTGCAAGTTAGATGACACTAAAAAGCAGGCATCTGAGCGAAAGCGCGGAAGACGGCAGGGCTCTTATACAGCCGTGCCTCCCACTGTTACCTGATCCATGCGCAGATGCGGCTGGCCGACGCCGACAGGTACCCACTGACCACCCTTGCCGCAATTGCCGCTACCCGTATCAAGCTTCATATCGTTGCCGATCATCGAAATCCGCTGCATCGCATCCGGACCATTGCCAATCAGCATCGCTCCCTTGATCGGCGCGCCGACCTTGCCGTCCTCGATCATGTAGGCTTCCGTACAGCCGAACACGAACTTGCCGGAGGTGATATCGACCTGACCACCGCCAAAGGAAACGGCATAGATGCCCTTTTTCATGGAGGCGATGATCTCTTCCGGCGTCTTGTCGCCGGAAAGCATGTAGGTGTTCGTCATGCGCGGCATAGGTGCGTGAGCATAGGATTCGCGGCGTCCATTGCCGGTAGCTTCCATGCCCATCAGGCGGGCGTTCTGGCGATCCTGCATATAATTGACGAGTTTGCCGTCTTCGATCAGCACGGTGCGATTGGTCGGGGTGCCTTCGTCATCAATGGTCAGCGAACCCCGGCGCTCGGCAATCGTGCCGTCATCGACGACCGTGACACCCTTGGAGGCAACCTGCTGTCCAAGCAGACCGGCAAAGGCAGAGGTCTTTTTTCGATTGAAGTCGCCTTCCAACCCGTGCCCGACGGCTTCATGCAGCATCACACCCGGCCAGCCATTGGCCAGAACGATGTCGAATGTGCCTGCCGGGGCAGGGATAGCTTCCAGATTGACGAGGGCCTGACGCAATGCCTCATCGGCGGCATGCTGCCAGCTTTCAGCGGTGATGAACTCGCCAAAGCCCTTGCGTCCGCCAACCGTATGCGAACCTGATTCCTGACGGTCGCCATCGCCTGCCACTACCGCAACGCTCAGGCGCACCATGGGTCGTATATCGCGTACGAAATGACCGTCGGCGCGCAGAATTTCGACCTGCTGCCACGAGCCTGCGAGCGAAACGGAAACCTGACGTACTTTCGGGTCCTTGGCACGCAGATAGGCGTCTATTTGCTGCAAAAGCTGCACCTTGGAATCGAATGTCGGCGAACCGATGGGGTTTTCATCCGTGTAAAGGTGACGGTTGGTGCCGGCAGGTGCCGCCGAATAGTTTCCGCCGTAGCCCTTAAGGGTTGCAGAAACCGCATCGGAAGCGCGCTTCAAGGCGGCAAGCGAAAGATCGCCCGCGTGGGCATAGCCGATTGCTTCGCCTGCGACCGAGCGCAGGCCGAATCCCTGATCCTGATTGAAGGAGCCGGTCTTGAGACGACCATTGTCGAAAACAAGCGCCTCCGCCTCGCGATATTCCACGAAGAGCTCTCCGTCGTCGCTGCCCTTCAGGCTTTGGGCGATAAGACGCTCGATATCGTCGCGGCTGGCGTCGAAACTGTCGATCAGGCTTTTCATAAAATAAATCCTGCAGCATGTGTTTGCTGCAGGATGTAAGCCTTAAATCGGTTGAGAACAACCGGTCATCTCAGTTGTGATCAAGGCAACGCGTCGAAGCCTTCACCGAACCCCTTGAGATCGACAGGAATGCCCACGCCTTCTTCCGGCGTCTGGAAGACGATGAAGGTCGCAGCCTTGCCGGAACGCAATGTCTTGAGAAGTTCATCCTCTAGGATCACTTCGGCGTAGCAGCCGTCTTCGAAGCAGCGGACGAAATAGGCGCGACCGATATCCTTGCCGTCGACATTGAGGCCAAGACCGTTGGGCAACAGAACGCCTAGCGGCGCCAGAACGCGAAGGATGCGCGCCTTGTTGTCTGCTGTCTTGAGAACGACGACCGAAAGACCCAGTTCAGGGCGCTTTGCGGCGACCACATTCTGGATCAGCGCGCATTGCTCAGTCTTGGCGCCCGCAGGCGTATCACACAGAACGGACCATGCGCCATGCTGCGACTTGAGCTTGCCGCTCTGCTGCGGGCTGCTCGGAGCCGCCTGCGACTGGGCAGCAGGGGCCTCTTGTGGGGTTTGTAACTGCGCCGGTGTTTCCTGAGCAGCCGAAGGAAGCGTTGCAACGGCAAGCGTCAAGCTGACGCCTGTTGCAAGAGTTGCGAGGCGCTGGCTGATCGTGCGGCGGGCAAGCATGCGAAAAGTCATGAAATCTCCAGATCGAATCACCGGGACGTTAACGCGCTGCATTGGCCATGAAAAGCGCCGTGATTGGCGATTATCAGTCCTGGCCATCATAGCAACGGTGATACCGTCTGTTGCGTCGATTGTCACGCGGCACGTTAAAGGAAACGTCTTGTCAAATCATGGCTTCATTATGGGTTTCGTACGGTTTTCCCAAGTTTTCACGGTGAAAACGAGCAGCTCCGGCGCATTGATTAAACTCGGACATTCGCTCTTTCCCACATGGACTGCGCGCAAAAATGCCGCACAGGAACATATTCGCCTTCCTTGCGGTGTGCGCTAAGGTGTGGTTTGAACGCCGACGGGGGATGCGGCCGTCTTTAGCGTCCGGCGTCCAGCTCGAAAGGGCGAAAAGGGAGAGAGTTCTGGTGGATAAGATTGTTGCCACAACGAAGAGCGCCTTCGGCGGCGCTCTTGCAGTGCTGTGGACGACTGGTGCCGCTTTTGCGGACCAGCCCCGTCCCTGGGAATGGAGATTTCAGGACGCAGCGACTGGAATTGCCGAACAGATTCATTGGTTTGAGCGCTATACGCTCTGGTTTATCATTCCAATTACCTTGCTGGTTCTGTTCTTGTTGCTTTGGGTGGTGTTTCGCTTTCGTGCGAGCGCGAACCCGGAGCCATCCAAAACCAGCCACAATACCGCTATTGAAGTGGTCTGGACCATCGGGCCTGTGATCATTCTTCTGTTTTTGGCGGTTCCGTCTTTCCAGCTTCTGACGGCGCAGTATTCGCCGGAAGATCCGACGCTGACGGTCAAGGCGACAGGTTATCAGTGGTATTGGGGTTACGAATATCAGGTCGATAATCCGGTCAGCTTTGATGCCCTTCTTCTGAAGGATGGCGATCGCGCCGCTGCCGGCAAGGAAGACCGCGCGCGTTATCCGCGTCTTCTGGCCGTCGACAATGAAGTCGTGGTTCCGGTCGGCGAAACGGTTCGTCTTCTCGTCACTGCTGCCGATGTGATCCATTCGTGGACCATTCCGGCTTTCGGCGTGAAGATGGACGCTGTTCCGGGTCGTATCAACGAAGCCTGGTTCAAAGCGGACAAGGAAGGCCTCTACTACGGTCAGTGCTCTGAGCTTTGCGGCAAGGATCATGGCTTCATGCCGATCGCCGTGCGCGTTGTCTCGAAAGAGCAATATCAGACCTGGATCGCCGCTGCGGGATCGGATCTGAACGGCGCGAACAAGGCGCTTCAGGCCGCTGTTGAAGGTGGCGCAAACGATAAAGTGGCTGCGGCGGGTCTCTGATCCCGAACGCCAAGACTGTTGAAAAACGGGAGCGAATTCCATGGCTGGCACAGCAGCTCACGAGCATGGTGCTCACGACGACCACAAGCCGCACGGCTGGGTTCGTTGGGTATACTCGACCAATCATAAAGACATCGGTACCCTGTACCTGATTTTTGCAATCATCGCCGGTATTATCGGCGGCGCCCTGTCGATCGCGATGCGCGCTGAACTCCAGGAACCGGGCATCCAGATTTTCCATGGCTTGGCGTCCATGGTTTACGGTGTTGAGGGCGATGCCGCGCTTGATGCCGGCAAGCAGATGTTCAATGTGTTCACCTCCGCGCATGCTCTGGTCATGATCTTCTTCATGGTCATGCCCGCGCTGATCGGTGGTTTTGCCAACTGGATGGTGCCGCTGATGATCGGCGCGCCGGACATGGCTTTCCCGCGCATGAACAACATCTCGTTCTGGCTTCTGCCGCCTGCGCTGTTGCTGCTGATGATCTCGCTGTTCATGCCTTCGGCACCCGGTGGTTGGGGCCCCGGTGGCGGCTGGACACTGTATCCGCCGCTATCGACGACCGGCCAGCCTGGTCCGGCAATCGATTTCGCCATTCTGGCGCTGCACATTTCCGGTGCTTCGTCGATTCTCGGCGCGATCAATTTCATCACCACGATCCTGAACATGCGCGCTCCGGGCATGACGCTGCACAAGATGCCGCTCTTCGCCTGGGCTGTTCTGGTGACGGCATTCCTGCTGCTGCTTTCGCTGCCGGTTCTGGCAGGTGGCATCACCATGCTGCTGACCGATCGCAATTTCGGAACGACCTTCTTCACGCCGGATGGTGGTGGTGATCCGATCCTTTACCAGCATCTGTTCTGGTTCTTCGGGCATCCGGAAGTGTACATTCTGATCCTGCCGGGCTTCGGCATTGTCAGCCACATCGTGTCGACCTTCTCGCGCAAGCCGATCTTCGGTTACCTCGGCATGGCTTACGCCATGGTGGCAATCGGTGTCGTGGGCTTCGTCGTCTGGGCTCACCACATGTATACGGTTGGCCTGTCACTCGACACGCAGCGTTACTTCGTGTTCGCCACGATGGTCATCGCTGTTCCGACGGGTATCAAGATCTTCTCGTGGATCGCGACGATGTGGGGCGGTTCGATCACGTTCCGCGCACCGATGCTGTGGGCAATCGGCTTTATCTTCCTGTTCACGGTCGGTGGTGTGACGGGTGTTCAGCTCGCCAATGCCGGTCTCGACCGCGCACTGCACGACACCTACTACGTTGTGGCGCACTTCCACTACGTTCTGTCGCTGGGTGCGGTGTTTGCGATCTTCGCGGGCTGGTACTACTGGTTCCCGAAGATGAGCGGCTACATGTACAATGAGTTTACGGCGAAGCTGCATTTCTGGGTCACCTTCGTTGGCGTGAACCTGGTCTTCTTCCCGCAGCACTTCCTCGGTCTTGCTGGCATGCCGCGCCGTTACATCGACTATCCGGATGCCTATGCAGGCTGGAACATGGTGTCGTCCTACGGCTCCTATATTTCGGGCTTCGCAGTCCTGATCTTCCTCTACAATGTCTTCGAGGCATTTGCGAAGAAACGTGAAGCCGGTGCAAACCCATGGGGTGAAGGCGCAACCACGCTGGAATGGCAGCTCTCGTCGCCACCGCCGTTCCACCAGTGGGAACAGCTGCCGCGCATCAAGTAATCGTGCGATGGGCGGAGTCCGGAAAAGACTTCGCCCTTCTTTACAAAATGTGCTATGGGCGGGCGGCATTCTGTTCCGCCCGTCGCCGGTAGACGAAAAAGTCGGCCATCAAGCACGGCATTTCCGGCGGGAACAGAACGGTTTCCGGGAGGACATTGTTGTGATTGTGCCGATCCGTGCTGTAGGGGCGCGGTGTTCGGACCGGTGAATTTGAGGTTTTTAAAGTCAAAATGTCTCTGGTGGAAAAAAACGCAGGTACCGACGATGCGCTCGCTCTCTCCGAAGCGACTGCGCGGGATTACCTTGTTCTTTTGAAGCCCCGGGTGATGTCCCTTGTGGTCTTCACCGGGCTGGTCGGTCTCGTGGTCGCACCGGGACATATGAATCCTGTGCTCGCTGCCATCAGCATCTTGTGCGTAGCGGTCGGCGCTGGCGCGTCTGGTGCGCTGAACATGTGGTATGATGCTGATATTGACGCAGTGATGAAGCGCACGCGCAACCGGCCTATTCCAGCTGGCATTATTGCGCCCAATCAAGTTCTGGCCTTCGGCCTGACACTTTCAGCCTTTTCAGTCGTCACGCTTGGCCTGATGGTCAACTGGCTGTCGGCCGCACTGCTTGCCTTTACGATTTTCTTTTATGCCGTCGTTTATACGATGTGGCTGAAGCGCTCGACGGCACAGAACATCGTCATCGGCGGTGCGGCAGGTGCATTCCCTCCGATGATTGGCTGGGCGGCTGCAACAGGCGAAATCACCTGGGACAGCGTCGTTCTGTTCATGATTATCTTCCTGTGGACCCCTCCGCATTTCTGGGCGTTGTCGCTCTTTTCAGCCAATGATTATGAAGCGGCGCGTATTCCGATGATGCCGAACGTCAAGGGCGAGCTTTCGACCCGGCGTCAGGCACTCTTCTACTCGATCATCATGGCGCCGGTTGGCGTTCTGCCGTGGGTGCTTGGCTTTGCGGGTCCGGTCTATGGCGCGATTTCCACGCTGCTTGGACTGGCCTTCGTTTACTATGCATGGCGCATGTGGGTTGCCGGATCACAGCCTGAAATGCTGGCCGCCGCCCGCAAGTTGTTCCGTTTCTCGCTGCTATACCTGTCGGGATTGTTTGCGGTGCTGCTTGTCGAGGCACTGGTAATGAAGGCGTTGATCGCCTTTGGAGGGTTCTAATGGATAAAACCGTACAGAAGCCGACGGACAACGAGCTGGAGCTGATTGTTCCGACGGAACAGCAGAAGCGAGCCCAGCGCAATCGCTCTTGGGGATTGGCAATCGCTCTGGCGCTGTTCGTGCTGCTTGTTTACATCGGCACAATTGCGAAACTGGGTGTGAACGTTTTGGTGCGGCCGATCTAGCTTGTCTCCCAAACACGGGAGCCGATTTTGGGATAAAGACTGCATACATACAACGGTTTAAAGCCTGTCGTATGAAGTAGATAATACGCGATACGCTTTAAACTTAATCTGGGAGGAGAAAATGGCGGATCAGCAGGAAAAGGATCAAAAGCTGAAGAAGCAACAGCGCTCCAATGCGACGATTGCTTTTGCGTGCCTGTCTTTCTTTGTCTGCATGATCGGTGCAGCCTATGCTTCCGTTCCGCTCTACCGCATTTTCTGTCAGGTGACGGGCTATGGCGGCACGACGCAGCGGGTGGAGCAATATTCGGATACTATCCTCGACAAGACCATCAAGGTGCGTTTCGACGCGAATACGGCCAATGGACTGGCATGGGATTTCAAGCCCGTACAGCGCGAGGTCACGGTTCGCATCGGCGAAACGACGATGATCAAGTATGAAGCGCGTAACCTGTTCGATCAGCCGACCTATGGTCGCGCGAGCTTCAACGTCGCGCCAGGTCGGGCAGGAGCTTACTTCAACAAGGTTGAATGCTTCTGTTTTACGGATACGACCCTGCAGCCGGGCGAAGACATGGAAATGCCGGTGGTGTTCTTTGTTGATCCGGAGATCGTCAACGATCCCGATCTGAAGGACGTCAAGACGATCACACTGTCCTATACATTCTTTCCGATTGAAAAGCCGAAGCCGGTCGCAAATGCCAAGGCCGAGACGCCAACCAACGGAAGCTGATGCCTAGCGCATGTCTCCCAAAAGTGGGAACCGGTTTCAGGAGACATGCGTAAAAACAAAAGATCGAGCATTTCCAGCAAAAGTGCGGAGCGGTTTTGCGTAGGATAATGCACATAAAACAAGAAGATTGAGCATTTCCAATGATCCAGGGAATCACGAAATGTTCTAGCGGCGCATAATGCCGCAAAGACAAAACAATGAAGCGGTTTTATTCTGACAAGAAATACCGCTTGTTACAGACAGACTTGCTTGGCACCGCGTTAGGGGTTTAAGCAGGAAGGTACGAGAGAGGAGCCCCTAAGGGGATTTACGGGGAGAGACATGGCCGACGTTCATCAGAAAAATCACGACTATCATATTATCGCGCCCAGTCCTTGGCCGTTCCTGAGCTCGGTGGGTGCATTCGTGCTTGCCGTCGGCGGTATTGCCTGGATGCGTTACATCAATGCCGGTGAGCTGCCGTTCTTCGGCCTCAACATTGTGACGCCGTGGATATTCTTCATCGGCCTCGCGATCGTGCTTTACTGCATGTATGGCTGGTGGGCTGATACGATCAAGGAAGGGCATGAGGGCCACCATACCCGCGTCGTGTCGCTGCATCTGCGCTACGGCATGATCATGTTCATCGCCTCGGAAGTTATGTTCTTCGTGGCGTGGTTCTGGGCGTTCTTCGATGCAAGCCTCTTCCCGAATGAAGTGCATCAGGTAGCGCGCGCCACGTTCACAGGCGGCGTCTGGCCTCCGAAGGGCATCGAGGTTCTCGATCCGCTGCACCTGCCGCTCTACAACACCGTGATCCTGCTTCTGTCGGGCACGACGCTGACCTGGGCGCACCACGCGCTGCTGCACAATGACCGCAAGGGCATGATCACCGGTCTCGCAATCACCGTGGCGCTGGGTGTTCTGTTCTCCTTTGTGCAGGCATACGAATACATCCACGCACCGTTTGCGTTCAAGGATTCGATCTACGGCGCGACCTTCTTCATGGCGACCGGTTTCCATGGTTTCCACGTTATCGTCGGCACGATCTTCCTTCTGGTCTGCCTCTTCCGCGCAATCGGCGGTGACTTCACGCCAAAGCAGCATTTCGGTTTCGAAGCCGCTGCCTGGTATTGGCACTTCGTTGACGTGGTCTGGCTGTTCCTTTTCTTCGCCATCTATGTATGGGGTGGATGGGGCGCACCGATGCACGCCGGCTGATCATTAGCGGGTAAAAATTCCGAGGCGGCCCTGGCAACATGGCCGCCTTTTGTTTGTGAAAAGATATTGAGAAGGGAAGCGTAATGCCGGATCAGAACATTTATCCGCCGGTCGATCCCATAAAGAGTGGCATTGCCGGACACTGCCCGCGTTGCGGCGAGGGGAAGCTGTTCGACGGCTTCCTGAAAGTCGCTCCACGCTGCTCGGCTTGCGGACTGGATTACGCGTTTGCTGATTCCGGCGATGGTCCGGCGGCGTTTGTCATTTTGATTATCGGCTTCATCGTCGTTGGTCTAGCGCTCTGGATGGAAGTGAATGTGGGGCCGCCGCTCTGGGTACATTTCATTCTCTGGGTGCCGCTCGCCATTATCCTCAGCCTCGTCGCCATGCGATGGGCCAAAGGCATCCTTATCAATATGCAATATCGCAACAAGGCAGCGCCGGGGCGGATAGACAGCCGACAGGATGACAGTAAATGACGACAGCACAGCAGTCGCATCGCTTTCCGTGGGGTGTGGTGATCGCATCCGCCATAGCGCTCGTCATTTTGCTGGCGCTTGGCACCTGGCAGGTGGAGCGTCTGCAATTGAAGGAAGCGCTGATCGCATCGACCGAACAGCGCGTTCATGAAGCGCCTTTGCCGCTTTCCGAAATGGAAAAAATCTACAAGCAGGAGGGATCGGTCGAATATCGCCCGGTGACGGTCTCGGGCACTTTCATGCATCAGGGAGAGCGGCATTTTCTGGCCACCTATGAAGGAGCCGCCGGATATAATGTCTATACGCCATTGATGCTTGAAGATGGGCGTTTCGTGCTGGTTAATCGCGGCTTCGTTCCCTACGAAAAAAAAGATCCTTCAACACGTGTTGAAGGACAGGTCGATGGCCTGGTGAGTGTGACCGGTCTGGCACGCGACCCCTTGCCGGCAAAGCCCGGGTTTTTCCTTCCAGACAACGATATCGCCAAGAATATTTTCTATTGGAAAGACTGGACGGCGATGGCCGAAAGCGCCGATCTGCCAAATCTGGATGAGGTCGTGCCGTTCTTCGTCGATGCAGATAACAAACCCAATCCAGGTGGTCTGCCTATCGGTGGCGTGACGATTATCGATTTTCCCAACAACCATTTGCAGTATGCAATGACATGGTACGGCCTCGCTCTGGCCCTGATAGGGGTTGTCGGGACGTGGTTGTGGCGCTATCGCTGTCTTAGGAAAAGTGGAGACCGGTTTTCCGTCCGAGACAGCGAGAATAAAGACGAAGAGGGGTGAGGGGTTGACAACGGCCTCGTTGCAGCCCAACTCCCAGACGAGTGCATGTTTCCCAAAAGAGCGCACCAGTTTTGGGGACAAAGACATGTGTGAAACAAAAACTTAAACGCGTTATGCGCTTAAAGTTTCAAGCCACGCCGAACCTTGCGAGCACGCTTCATGACCGATCAGCGACCATCACTGGAAATTCGTCTTTGCGGGCCGCGCGGCTTTTGTGCCGGAGTGGACCGGGCGATCCAGATTGTTGTGCTGGCGCTGAAGAAATATGGCGCGCCGGTTTATGTTCGTCATGAGATCGTACACAACCGATATGTAGTCGAGGGTCTGCAGTCGCGTGGCGCGATCTTTGTCGAGGAACTGCACGAAATACCTGCGGAGCACCGCGATCAGCCGGTAGTATTCTCCGCCCACGGTGTGCCGAAATCGGTGCCTGCCGATGCGGAAGCCAAGAACCTGTTCTATCTCGATGCAACCTGTCCGCTGGTTTCCAAGGTTCATAAGCAGGCCATGCGTCATCAGCGCCTCGGTCGCCATGTCATTCTGATAGGCCATTCCGGTCATCCGGAAGTGATTGGCACGATGGGGCAATTGCCGGACGGTGCGGTGACATTGATCGAAACGGTTGAGGATGCGCGCAGCTGCCATTTCGATGATGAGAACAATCTCGGCTTCGTGACGCAGACGACGCTTTCGGTGGACGACACAGCAGGCATTATCGAAGAATTACAAGCACGCTTTCCAAACCTTTCCGCGCCTGCTGCGGAATCGATCTGCTATGCCACGACCAACCGGCAGGATGCAGTGCGTTCCGCCGCTCCCGGATGCGATCTTTTTCTGATCGTCGGTGCGCCCAATTCCTCCAACTCCAAGCGACTGGTTGAAGTGGCGGAGAAGGCGGGCGCACGGATGTCGATGCTGGTTCAACGCGCGGCTGATATCGAGTGGGACCGCATCGGTGATATATCGGTTGTGGGGTTATCGGCAGGTGCTTCCGCGCCTGAAATCATCGTCGATGAAATCATCGATGCCTTCAAGGCACGCTTCAACGTGAAGATTGAACTGGCCGAAACTACGGTCGAAACCGAGAATTTCCTTGTGAATCGCGAGATTCGCGATGTGGAACTGACGGTGCAGGATATGGCATTCGTCAACGGGGAACACCGGGTGGTCGGTATTCCGAAATTGATGCCCAAGATCATACAAGGGAAATAAGCGGCATGGCCGTCTATACGGATATCAATGAAATCGAACTTGGCGCTTTCCTGCAGCAGTACGATATCGGCACACTGACATCTTACAAAGGTATCGCGGAGGGAGTGGAGAACTCCAACTATCTTCTGCATACGACTTCTGGTTCGTTTATCCTGACGCTTTACGAAAAGCGCACCAATCGCGAAGATCTGCCGTTCTTTCTCGGCCTGATGCAGCATCTGGCTAGCCGTGGGCTCGAGTGCCCGCAGCCTGTGGTTCGTCGTGATGGCACGACAATTGGCGAGCTTGCCGGACGGCCTGCTGCAATCGTCACTTTCCTTGAAGGCATGTGGATGCGTCGCCCGACGGTGGAGCATTGCGAAGCGGTCGGCGAAGGGCTGGCACATATGCATCTGGCAGGCGCCGATTTTTCGTTGCGCCGTCGTAATGGCCTGACGCTTGCCGACTGGCGCCCGTTGTGGAACCTGTCGCGTGAGCGCGCGGATACGGTGGAACCGGGCCTCGTCCGCGAGGCGGAAGCTGATCTTGCTTTTCTGGAAAAGAACTGGCCTGCCGACCTGCCGCAGGGCGTGATCCATGCTGATCTTTTTCCGGATAATGTCTTCTTCCTTGGTGACAGGCTTTCGGGCTTCATCGATTTCTATTTCGCTTGCACGGACACTCTGGCCTACGACGTTGCCGTCTGCCTGAACGCATGGTGCTTTGAGAAAGACTTCTCCTACAATCGCACCAAAGGTGCAGCACTGCTGCGCGGCTATACTTCGGTTCGTCCGCTTTCCGCGGCGGAAGCCGATGCACTGCCGGTTCTGGCGCGTGGGGCCGCCATCCGCTTCATGCTCACCCGGCTTTATGACTGGCTGAATGTTCCCGAAGGCAGTTTCGTGGTCAAGAAAGACCCGATGGAGTATGTGCGCAAGATCCGCTTCCATCGCCAGATCGAAACTGCTGCCGAATATGGTCTTGAGCAGCAGGGAGCAGCTGCGTGAAGCGGATTGAGGCTTATACGGACGGTGCCTGCTCGGGCAATCCCGGCCCCGGCGGCTGGGGCGCAATCCTGCGCTGGAATGATAATGTCAAGGAACTGAAGGGCGGCGAAGCCGACACGACCAACAACCGCATGGAGTTGATGGCGGCTATTTCGGCGCTTTCGGCACTCAAAGAACCGTGCGAAGTCGATCTTTATACGGATTCGGTCTATGTGCGTGACGGCATTTCCGGCTGGATCGAAGGCTGGAAACGCAATGGCTGGAAGACTGCAGCCAAAAAGCCGGTCAAGAATGCTGAGCTTTGGCAGGCGCTTGATGAAGCGCGCAAGCCGCACAAGGTCAACTGGCATTGGGTCAAGGGCCATGCCGGACATCCGGAAAATGAACGCGCCGACGAACTTGCCCGGGAGGGCATGGAGCCATTCAAGTATGGTGGGCGTAAGTCACTGAAAGTGCAATAAACTTGCATGAAAAAGGGCGGCATTGCCGCCCTTTTTTGTTAGAGCGCCGATCTGATCCAGTCAGATCGAAACGCGCTCTAATGAAATCGTTGGAAATGCTCTAGATCAAAGCTGTTCGAGAATGCCCGACGCAGCCGATGTAACCGCTTGTCCGGCCTGCTCTTCGATGTTGAGCGTCGTGACCACACCGTCTTCCACGATTGCCGAATAACGCTTGGAACGAATGCCAAGGCCGCCAGCCGTTGCGTCGAGCTCAAGGCCTGCCGCTTTTGTGAACACTGCCGAACCATCGGCCAGATAGAGGATCTTGCCTTCGCCGCCCGTGCTCTGTGCCCAAGCGCCCATGACAAAAGCATCATTCACCGCAACAACCGCGATCTGGTCGACACCCTTGGCAAGGATCGCATCGCGATTATCGAGATAGCCCGGCAGGTGATTGAGGCTGCAGGTCGGCGTAAAGGCGCCTGGAACGGCAAAGAGAACGACTTTCTTGCCCTTGAAGACTTCGTCGGTCGTCATTTCCTTGACGCCGTCTGCGGTCTTCACCTTGAAAGTCGCTGCAGGCAACTTGTCGCCAACTTTGATCGTCATCTAATTTCTCCTCGGGGCAGGGGGCCGTCTGCTCCGCTGCCTACTGTCAAACTCTAATCGCACCGCGAAGCGCGGGCGGCACAGTTAAACCGATAACAGGTCGCTGGACAATTTTAAAACAAGGATAGAAGCAGGAAAAACTAATCCAGCGTCACTTGACCGGAAACGGCTTTCCCGCCCTGCACGATGGTATAGTCAACGACGGCATTATCTGCCTCCCCGTGCACCTATGCAGTGAAACGGTGGCCGGGCTGACTACTTTCAATTGCGACGGCATCGGAAATCCTGATCTTGTCGCTGGCGACAAACAACTCCACAGGGGCGGCGGGGTCGGGAACAGCAAGGTCGAAGACGGCTTGGTCTCCATCCCGCTTCACATCGCTTATGCCGAACGTTGAGGTTGCCGCCGTCGGTAGCCGGTCGAACGCAGTCTCAATGATCGTGCGGGCCGCTATCGCTTGTGGCGAATCCTGTTGTCCGTCTTCATTGAGTGGGAAATCGAACGTAGCCTGCACCGGAATGCATATTTTTTCACAGACACCAAGGAAAACATGGCCTTTCAGCCGCGTGTCGGCGGCTGTGAGGTGAAAGACTATCGGCAGTGAAACGGGCTGTTTATATCCAATCCCGCCTTCATCTTCTCCGCCAAACCGGACGGGTGCAGGAAAATCGATCTGTGCTTTCGCCTCACCTTCGATGTTGATCTGCGGCGGAACTCCCGCATCGCCGGGATTACGCCAATAGGTTTTCCAGCCTGGCTGCAACTCAACTTGCAAGGCACCGCGCCGTTCGTTGCTGGTCGCGTTGTTCGGGCTGTTGTCTTCAATGATGACGCGAACACGCCCGCCGGGCATCTCGGTCCAGTCAGAGGTCGAGGCCAATGCCGGAAGTACCAGCGAGGCCAACAGAAACGGTGCTAGTGCAAGAGTTCGGATGTTCATGGGCAAAAGATGGAATGAAAAGATGGTCGCTTCAAGTCCAATATTGTCGAGCTGCGACGTCCATCGGTTGCTTGTGCGGAGGAAGCCTAGTTGGTTATCCGAACGAGTTTTCACGTCGAATCCGAGGCGGGAAATAAATGACCATTGTTATTTTGCGTAGTCTTGCTACCTTCATATTCATGACCATTCTCAAGGCGCCAAACAAGGAGCAGGGTTTTCTGAACGGGCAGTTCCTGCTTGCCATGCCCGGAATGAGCGACGAGCGTTTTGCCCGGTCGGTGGTCTATATTTGTGCGCATTCCGATGAAGGCGCGATGGGCTTCATCATCAATCAGCTTCAGCCGGTCGAATTTCCAGACCTCCTGCGTCAGATCGGGGTCATCGATGAGGATGAACTGATTATTCTGCCGGATCGCGCGCAGCATATGATGGTACGCAATGGCGGGCCTGTGGACCGTACGCGTGGCTTCGTGTTGCATTCCGATGATTACATGGTTGATTCCACAATGCCGGTTTCGGAGGAAGTCTGCCTCACAGCAACGGTCGATATTCTGCGCGCCATTTACGGGGGCAGGGGGCCGTCACGCGCGCTGATGGCGCTAGGCTATTCCGGCTGGGCGCCGGGCCAGATCGAGGTGGAACTTGCCGAGAATGGCTGGCTAACCTGCGACGCGCCGCTCGACATGCTGTTCGACAGCGATATAGAGGGCAAATATTCGCGCCTGATGCTCCATATGGGCATCGATATGTCCCGGCTTGTTTCCGATGCAGGGCATGCTTGAGAGCAGGATTAAGGCAATAGGGCAGTAAGGCAATATGTTTAAATTGCGTACGGCCGAAACGGCCATATTTTCCTACTGCCCTAATCAGGCCGCTGCAGCGTTGAGCTGTTCACGGATCATGCGGGTTGCTTCGTCGCGGCTCGTCGGCTGGCCGAACATGAAGCTCTGCACATATTCGCAACCCATCTGACGAAGCTGAAGCGCATCGCTTTCGCTCTCCACACCTTCGGTCACGACAGCAAGACCAAGATCATGCGCCATGCTCACAATTGAACGCAGCAGGGTGGCTTTCTGCGGCTGGTCGCCCTTCACGAACGACCGGTCGATCTTGATGATGTCGAACGGGAAGCGCGTGAGATATGCCAGTGAGGAATAGCCGGTTCCGAAATCGTCAAGCGACAAGCCGATGCCCATCGCTTTAAGGCGGGCCAGAACGTGCGTGGACTGTTCCGGATTTTCCATGAGGACGGATTCAGTCAGTTCAAGCTTGAGGCTGCCCGGATTGAGATGAATGCGCGAAAGCACCGAGCGGACATCGTTGATGAGGTCCTGACGGATGAGCTGTGTAGATGACAGATTGACCGAAACGAAAAGGTCGAGCTTCGGGAATTGTTCCTGCCATGCGAACAGATCTTCTGCAGCCCGTTGCATCGCAAACAGGCCAAGCTGGATGATAAGGCCGGAATTCTCGGCAATCGGAATGAATTCCGAGGGCGAAATGGCGCCGCGCCGTGGGTGTTCCCAGCGCATGAGCGCTTCGAAACCGGCAATCGTGCCCTCGTCGAGCTTGACGATGGGCTGATAGACAAGGCTGATCTCGTCACGTTCCAGCGCGCGTCGCAGATCGGATTCAAGCTGGAGCTTGTCGCTGCCGATAGCCCTGAAGGCAGGACGGAATGGCTCGATGCGGTCACCGCCGAAGCGCTTTGCCTGATACATGGCAAGTTCGGCGTCTTTCACGAAGTCTTCGGCGGTTGTTGCTGTCTTCGTCCAGGTAATCAGGCCGACGGACGCTGTCAGAACAATTTCGCGCTTTGCATAGGCAATTGGTGCACGGACGGCCTGACGCAGAGCCTCGGCAAAGGAGGCGATGCGTCCCGGATCGCTTTCAGAGGCGAGCAGCAGCCCGAACTGGTCGGAAGACAGGCGCGAGAGTGTATCCTGCGGCTTCATGAGGCGCGCCAGACGGCGCGAAATCGTCAGGAGGATCGTATCGCCCGCTGACATACCAAGGCTGTCGTTGACCTGTTTGAAGCGGTCTATGTCGATGATGAATACCGTCGGATGCAGATTGCTTTCACCACGCGCCATGTTCATGACATTGCTGAGACGGTCGAGGAACAGTTCGCGGTTTGGAAGGCCGGTCAGATTGTCGTGCACCGCATCGTGCAACAGGCGTTCTTCGGCCTTTTTCTGTTCCGTTACATTGACCAGCGTGCCGACACAACGCACCACTTCGCCATCTGAACCAATGACGGGGCGTGCACGAAGCGCATACCAGTGATAGTGGCCATCATTGGCACGGAGCCGGAAAATCTGACCGATACGTCCACGCCGGTTTTCCAAAATGGCATCAAGCGTCGAGCGGAAGCGGTCGCGGTCATCGGCGTGCATGGCGGGAAGCCAGTTGCGCACCGGGCCTTGCAGGCTGTTGGCCGTATTGCCAAGATAATTGGCGATGTCGGGCGTCGTCACCACGCGGTCGCGCGGTACGTCCCAATCCCATACGATATCCCCCGCACCGATGACGGCGAGAGCCTGTCGCTCCATGTCGGACAGAAGGCCCTGTTGCAGCGCTCCGCCAGCGAAGGCATGCTGCATGACTGTAAAGCCGATCAGAAGAACGATCAGGACAAGACCACCACCAAGGGCAGGTTGCACGATATCATTATCGAGCCTGCCGGAAACCGTCATCCAGGCACCTAGAAGCCATATGAGGGTAAGAAGCCAGGCTGGTATCAGCATGACGGCGCGATCATACCCTTTGACCGCCAGATAGCCGATAATAGCGACACCGGACACAACGGTAAGTGCCAGCGAAATACGCGCAATACCGGAAGCCACGGGCGGATCGAAGACGGCAACCCCTGCAAGTGCCAGCAGACCCAGAACCCATGTTACCGCGCCATAGCTGAAATGATCGTGCCAGCGGTTGAGATTGAGATAGGTGAACAGGAAAATCACAAGCGAGGCGGCAAGTGCCACCTCGGTGCCCGCGCGCCAGATTTGCTCATTGCCCGGCGTTATCTCCATCAGCTTGTTCCAGAAGCCGAAATCGACGCAGATATAGGCCAGAACCGCCCATGCAAGCGCGGCGGTGGCTGGAAAGAGCGAGGTGCCCTTGACGACGAAAAGGATAGTCAGAAACAGCGCCAGCAGGCCGGAAATGCCGAGCAGAATACCGCGATAGAGCGTGTAGGAATTGACCGCATCCTTGTAGGCTTCCGGCTCCCAGAGATAGAGCTGGGGCAGGTTGTGCGAAGACAGTTCGGCCACGAAGGTAACAACGCTGCCCGGATTGAGCGTGATGCGGAAGACGTCTGCATCGGCACTTGGCTGGCGGTCGAGCGCGAAGCCCTCGCTGGGCGTGATCGATGCAATGCGCGGAGAGCCAAGATCAGGCCAGATGACGCCGGAGCCGACAAGACGGAAATGCGGAGCCACAATCAGGCGGTCAATCTGCTCGTCGGTGGGGTTTGCAATCGAGAAAGCGGCCCAGTCGCCGGATGCCTTGCTGTTCTGATCGGCCTGCACTTCGATACGGCGCACAATGCCGTCAGGACCCGGTGCAGTCGATACCTGCACGCTCTCGCCCTTGTTGCGCAGAAGTTCGACAGCGCGAGACAGGTCGAGGGCAGTATCTTCCTTGGAAATCTTGATCGGTTCAATGGCCGATGCCTGGACGACCGAAACGGTCAGAAAAACCATGAGCGCGAGAAATCGCGCACCAGCAACAAACCACTTATCCGCAAAACCCGTCACGAGCGTCCAACCTTGCCATTGATCATGCGGCTATCCGTCATACGTTTGTCGCTTTCTATAAGGGCAAAAAGCAGGTGATCCTGCCAGAAGCCGTTTATCTTGAGATAGGAACGCAGCAGTCCTTCTCTCTCAAATCCGGCTTTTTCGAGAAGCCGTATCGAACGCTCGTTATGAGGGATACAGGCTGCTTCAATCCGGTGCAACCGGAGTTGGTCGAATGCGAAGGGGATAACCAGCGATAGGGCCTCGGTCATATAACCCTTGCCGGCGTAAGGTTCGCCGCTCCAGTAGCCGATCATGCCGTTCTGGCCGACGCCACGCCGGATATTGCCGAGCGTAATGCCGCCGACGAGCTTGTTGTCGCTATTGCGGAACACGAAAAACGGGTAGCCGGTTCCAGCCGATATTTCATCTTGAAAACGCCGCATCCGATGGCGGAAGGCGCTCTTGGTGAGGTCGTCGTCGGGCCATGTTGGCTCCCACGGGGCGAGAAAGGCACGGCTCTGCTCCCGCAGGCTGGCCCAGCTCGCAAAATCGCTCATCATCGGCTCACGCAGATAAATGCGCTGGCCACGCAAGACGGTCGGATTGCTTCTACGGAAGGGCAGGCCGATCATGACGGGATAAGGCAATATGGCAGTAAGTCAGTAAGGCAATAGGGAAGGGTGGACGTATTCGCCGAGCTAAACATACTGCCCTACTCCCCTAATGCCCTATTGCCTCAATTATACAGCGATCTTCCTCGCATGCGCGCTGGTCGAAAGTGCATCCGATAGCCCGTCGAAGCTCATCAGTCGCCCAACCGGGCCGACACCGGCGATGGTGGGCTTGCTGTCGAGGAACAGGCGTCCTGCCAGATCGGTCAACCGTTCTGGCGTAATCAGCGAAAGACGATCCATCAGCTCGCTGTTCTCGACAGGGCGACCATAGAGCAGGAACTGGCGCGCGACCTGTCCTGCTCGGCTTGCAGCGCTCTCCTGTGACATGAGAAGGCTTGCACGATACTGTGCGCGGGCGCGGTCCACTTCTTCGAGGCTGATGGAGCCAGCTGCCTTATGCAGTTCATCGATGAGGACGGGAACCAGTTCGACCAGCTCATCGCGACCCGTTGCAGCGTGGATGCCGAACAAACCGGTATCCGAGAAGCCCCAATGGAAGGCATAGACCGAATAGCAGAGGCCGCGTTTCTCGCGCACTTCCTGGAAGAGGCGTGAGGACATGCCGCCGCCGAGGACCATGGAGAGAAGCTGCGAGGCATAGAAATCGCGCACATGGTAGGCACGGCCTTCGAAGCCGATCAGAACCTGTGCATCCATGAGTTCGCGATTTTCACGGAAATCACCGCCAACATAGTGAGCAAGGTCAAGGGTCGGCGCTGTATTGTGGGCGCGGAAACCGCCGAGGCGTTTTTCGACTTCCTTCACGAATGCATCGTGATCGACACCGCCCGCAGCCGTCACGACCATGCGGTCGGCGCTATACTGCTCGTCCATATACTGGCGCAGATCGGCGGAGGTAAAAGACATCACTGTCTCAGGTTCGCCGAGAATGGCGCGTCCGATCGGTTGATGGCGGTAGGCTGTTTCCGTGAAACGGTCGAAAACAATATCGTCGGGCGTGTCGTGTGCCGCGCCGATCTCCTGCATGATGACCTGTTTCTCGCGTTCGAGCTCAGCTTCGTCGAACTTGGACGCGGTCAGGATATCGGAGAGAATGTCGATAGCCAGCGGCACGTCATTGCGCAGAACACGCGCATAATAGGATGTGGTTTCGACGCTGGTGGCGGCATTGATCTCGCCGCCGACATTTTCAATATCCGATGCTATTTGCCAGGCAGTGCGGTTTTCGGTGCCCTTGAATGCCATATGCTCAAGAAGATGAGCAATGCCATGCCTGTCGGCAGCTTCGTTTCGCGCACCGGCCTTGACCCAAATTCCAAGCGCCACGCTTTCCACGTGGGACATCGTATCGGTGGCTATCGTCAATCCATTGGAAAGACGCGTTACTTCAACACCCATAAGCAAACTGCTCCCTGCATTCCCGCTCTGGTTCTCGTCTCGGAGCCGGTCTTTTTAAGCTCTCGAATGGCGGCGAACGTATTCTTCCACGATTTTCAGGTCGTTGTGAAGAACTGTGAAGCTTTCTTTTCGTTCCATCAAGTCTGAAAGCCATGCCGGAAGCTGCGGTTCGACACCGCTTGCAGCCGTTACAGCATCAGGGAATTTGGCCGGATGTGCGGTTGCTAGAACAACCATCGGCGCTGCATTGGACACATTTTCGCGAGCGACCTTCAGGCCAATTGCCGAATGCGGATCAAGCAGATAGCCGTCCGCCTCAAGCACGGATTTGATCGTTTCCGCGGTCTCATCGACCGTCGAGCGGCCCGCAGAAAATTCGCTGCGGATCGCCGAGAGCGGCTTTTCGGAGATCGAGAAGCCGCCCGACTGTTTCAGGCTGTCCATCAGGCCGCGCAGTGCTGCTGCATCGCGTCCATGTGCTTCGAACAGGAGGCGCTCGAAGTTCGAGGAAATCTGGATGTCCATCGAAGGCGATGTCGTCTGTGCAACGCCGCGCATTTCATACGCGCCGGTTTCCAGCGTGCGTGAGAGAATGTCGTTATCGTTGGTGGCGATAATCAGCTGGTCGATGGGGAGACCCATGCGCTTGGCGACGTAGCCCGCGAAAATATCGCCGAAATTGCCCGTTGGTACGGTGAAAGATACCGCGCGATCCGGCGCGCCGAGGCTCAGCGCCGCCGTAAAGTAATAGACGACCTGCGGCATGATGCGCGCCCAGTTGATCGAGTTTACACCCGAAAGCGACAGCGCATCGCGAAACTGTAGGTCGTTGAACATGCCTTTCACAAGGTTCTGGCAGTCGTCGAAATTGCCTTCGATGGAAAGGGCATGAACGTTGGAGAAGCCGGACGATGTCATCTGACGCTGCTGCACCGGCGATACGCGACCGTTTGGGAACAGGATAAAGATGTCGGTATTGTCGCGACCGCCGAAGGCTTCAATGGCTGCACCACCCGTGTCGCCCGATGTGGCGCCGACGATAGTTGCGCGTTCGCCGCGTTGTGCCAGCACATAGTCCATCATGCGAGCGAGAAGCTGCATGGCGACGTCCTTGAAGGCAAGCGTCGGGCCGTGGAAAAGCTCAAGCACGAATTCATTAGCGCCGGTTTGAACCAGTGGGCAGACCGCATCGTGACGGAAAGTACCGTAAGCTTCATGCACCATACGGCGGAAATCCGAATGCGGAATTTCGCCATCGACAAATGGAGTGAGCACGGCCAGCGCGATATCCACATAGGATTTTCCGCGCAGGTCGCGGATCTGTTCTGGTGAAAACTGAGGATAATCCTGTGGCAGATAGAGACCGCCATCCCGGGCTAGACCGGCGAGCAATGCATCGCTGAACCCCAGGACCGGCGCTTCCCCACGCGTGCTTACATATTTCATTTCTTGGGCCTTCATTTCAGATCGGCGCGGTTTTGAGCCGGGTAATGCAATAGAGCCTCCCTAAAAAAGCCGCAAGGTTTTAAAGCATGTTGACGTGTATGGGGTTGCTCTCTGGAGCAAAAAACGGGAAAACGTCATCGTGCTACACACATGCGTGATGTAGAAGACAGGTCGATCAGTGCAGGGAAGCCCGGTTTATGCAAACAGCACCACAGAATCGTTCATCGTTGTTTCCAGTCTTTGCAACGGTTTTGCTCGCAGCCCTCGCAGGCTGCACAACCAGTGGCACCGACAAGGCTGCCGACGGAGGCTCAGGTTCTTCCTTGACCACTCCCGCCGCTACCGGCGACCAGCGCATCAAGGAATCCGAGCTGCGCGCTTTCTGCCCTTCGGTTTCGCTGCGTGACGGCACAGCCTTCTTCAATACGTATGAGAAGGGCGGTGACAAGGATCCCGCGCGTGTGATCTATCAAGCCGCCCTGACAGATACGACCCGCGCCTGTCAGCATGGCGCAGGGACCATGACGATTGACGTCGCTGCTGCCGGCAAGGTCGTACCTGGACCAAAATACAAGAGCGGCACCATCACCATGCCAATCCGTGTTGCCGTCCGCCAGGGCGATCAGGTTATCTATTCCAAGCTGCACAAGCAGGCGGTTACGATAGCCAATGGAGATACCGCTACACAGTTCGTCTTCAATGACAAGACGATCACCGTGCCGATGGCGGACAAGAACAATATCCAGATTTTCGTAGGGTTCGATGAAGGTCCTTACAACACGAAATAATGAATTGCCGTCAGGCGCATGATCATGAAATCGTTCTTTTAGTTATAATGCGCGGAAAGATATTTCCGCGCATTATTTAATTTTGGTTTTTCCATTTAATAGTATTCGGCTTGAAGTTTTGCTCAGTGGGCCGACAAAAACTTACAGAGTGCATGCTTGGCACGTTGAATGCCATGGTCATTAGAGACTGTTAGAAACGCAACCTTTTACGATATCAATATAACAGGTATGATTTTCTTGATCCTGGCTTCGAATAATTTTGCGGTTAAGTATCGATGAACAAGGGTGCTGCATTTTCAAAAACGTTTCGTGGCAGTGCACGTAGCTCGGACGCCTCATATGGAAGATGTTTAAAGTAAGTGGTCGTCAATTGGGCAACGGTTTCTGCCTGCGCACGATCACGTTGACGCTTAACTGGTTCACGATCTCCCCTTTGGGAGATCCAGAATTTATGAGCGGCAAAAATACGTGGGTCCGGAGCGACTATACGCAAAGGCTCGCCCTTTTCATCAATCGCAATTGCCTCGAAGGGTGGCGAATTTTCGAGCCAATCAAGCCCTTCGATCGCAGCAGCAACAAGTTCATCTTCACCGTTACCAATGCTTTCACGGCTTTCCCTCCAAATGGGTTTGGCTGGAGGTTTGATTAAGTTAACCAAATATCCCTCTCGGTTTGCGGCGCGATAGCTGGAACGTGTACGTTCAAAAGATTTATCGACTTTCTTCAGGAGGCCGAGGAGTGAGTTATTCTTTATGTCGTCATCTACGACCATTTTGAGAGAACGACGCGCATCCATGAGCAGATCGATATCGTCAGTGGCAGTGATGCCTGGATCCACAAACACACCGGCGATTGCTTCGTAAGCAAATATCGCATTAGTACCAACGATCCGAATCCCGGCACCAAGCAAACCAGCATTGTCGACGGCTCGAATAATCCGAGCCGTAAGATGAGGTACGCGGCCAAGCCGTAGTGCGCGATTAACAGCTGTCTGGCGTTCCATTTGAGATTTGCGCGCGCTCAAGACCTCTTGCGCGGCTTGACGAGCTGCATCCCATTTGACTTTTATCGCCTCAGTTTCTGGTGAGCGGCGACCTTCCACCTTTTGACGTCTGACTCCGGCAGAATTATAATAGCTGCGCATCAAATGTTCGGTTCCGCCAACACTATGCCAAACTAATGAACCACGGAAGCTTTTGACCGTTGCAGATGCTTGCTGAAAGGCTTCATAGCGTTGATCGGAGTTAACCTTTTCACGCCTCTGATCATTATTTAGTTCTATAAAATCAATCATATCAACATAACCGACATAATTTACAACAAACTGTTGCAGACGCAGACTATGCAAATTTAATCAACGTTGCAACAGTTTCGATTGATAATATTATTATGTGTTGATCATATTGAAATTAATGTTCTTTTTTAGATTAAACGACTATCTGCCGTCAGATGAACGAGTGGTTCAGCCGCAAGCACGAAGATGTATGGCGCCGGTAGCGATCCGTTTGCGGAAAACAAGACAGAAGTGCAGCAAAACCGTCGCTGAAAAGTTTGATTGCGCCAATGCTTGTGAATAAATGCAGATCGATAAAATTCGAATTAAATGCGACTGCCTGCGTGAAATGAATGGCAACAGGTTTGCGCTAGTGTGGTCTCATGAAACAGAAATATGAACGCATTCTTGAACCGACGGACACCTGGGCGATCTTCGATACGTCTACTGGCGAGCCCGTCATCATGGGAACCCGTATGCTGATCGGCCTCTCTGAGAGCGAAGCCGAAGAGCTTCTGGCCATTCTCAATGCTCCGCCCAAGGGGCGCAACAAGCAATCCGCGGCCTGACAAAAGCCAGGCGTCGGATTATCTCGTTCAGGCAGCAGTCCAGATGGACAGGGCTTCGATAACGCTCGGCAAATCTTTGTGGCGATGGATGACGGTTTCCGCACCGGCATCGGTCAGCTTGTCGGCATGGCCGGGATAGGTGTGAGCACCGCCCGTAAAGCCGATCACACGCATTCCAGCGGCGCGAGCGCCCTGAATGCCATGCGCGGAATCTTCAATCACGATGACATCTTTCGGATCGACGCCGAATTGCTTGGCTGCATAAAGGAACACGTCTGGAGCAGGCTTGGTCTTTTTGGTGCCGACTTCCTTCGCTGAGAAGATATTGGGCGCGAACAATTCATAAAGACCGACACGCTTCAGCATGCTTTCCAATCGATGGCTGGTCGAATTGGAACAGATGCACTTCGGCAGCTTCAGCGCCGATACAACTTCCACGATGTCCTCAACCGCCTGAACTTCGTTCTTGAGCTTCTCGTCCAGAATCTTTTCGGATTTGTCGAGAAGCGATGCCGAAAGCGGAATCCCTGCTTCGCGCTCCACGGTGAGGAGAATATCCTGCCACGTCAGACCGGCAAAACGTTCAGCCATTTCATCTGCGGCGATCTGATAACCGGCTTCGGTTAGAAGCGTGGATTCGACTTCCGCTGCGATAATTTCGGAATCCACCAAAACGCCATCGCAATCGAAAATAATGAGGGACGGTGCCGCCATGATCATAGCCTTTTATTGGGAGGAGTGGGCACCGGCAGCAGCCGGAAACACCGCGATTGAGCTACACCTTTATGGCGAAGTCGTCAAATCGCGGCTGGTTCGGGTTCAGACCTCACCGGAAACTTCACGCCGCCGTCGGTCCAGCTCCTCGCTGTAGCGACGCAGGGTGTGCGCTTCACTGAGAAGACCGAGCACCTTACGCTCCTGTGCGTTGTTTACCACGGCCAGAGCTTCGCTTTCTGCCCGGTCGAAACGGGCGACGGCTTCCTTGGCGTTCATCTGGGGCAGCAGGAACTCGTCCTGATATTTGAGAAGCTCGCTGATGCTGTGTTCGCCGTCGGATGTGTCGAAGCTGTCGGCATAGACCTCTGGAACCGGGATCATGCCGACATAGCGTCCATCGGCATCGACCGCGATGACGCGCTGGGTCGAGCCAAGAGGGAAATCGTGCCGGAAGGTTTCTATATCGGTATCGATCAGCACGGTTCGCACATCGTGACGCATCATCCGGTTTACGGTCAGATTGCGTATCCAGCCAATGTCGTGCGCGGACCGGATAGCCTCGCCGCGCAGGTGAAAGCGCCACGTTGCGAAGGAGTAACCGAAGGTCTTCCGCACCATCAGCGAGGACGAGACGACGGCTCCAAGAACGAGCATCGCGATAGGAAAGTCACCGGTCATTTCCAGCGCAAGAAAGGTCATGGTCATCGGGCCGCCGACAACCGCCACGGCAAGAGAGCTCATGCCGATAACGGCATAGACCTCAGGTGCAAGTGCCAGGCCGGCAGGCAGCACCGCTCCGGCCACGGCGGCAAACAGCTTGCCCGTCAGCGCGCCGAGAAATAGCGATGCGAAGAACAGACCGCCGCGAAAACCTGCGCCAATGGAGACGGCAGAGGCAAGCGACTTGCTGAGGATCAGGAGCAGGAGCGCCGGAATAGTGATATTTGCATTGAGATCGAGATGCAGCGCCCCATGTCCTGAGGCCAGAACCTGAGGCGAAATGAAAGCGATCATGCCGACGACGGCCCCACCGATTGCTGGCGCCATAACATTCGGCACCACGCTGCGTCGAGCGACCTTCTCAACAAAGGTAACCCCGCGCATGATGAGGATGGCAATACCTGCCGAAAAGAAGCCGAGAACGAGCGCTGGCACGTAGTCGCGCGGGGTGATGTCGTTGATCTGACCGATATCGATGACAAAGGGCGCTCCGCCAATTGCCTGCGTCACCAGCGCACCGACGATCGCCGCCACGACGACAGGCGCCAGCGTGGCAATCGAATAGACGCCGATGATGAGTTCGAATGCATAGAATGCCCCAGTCAGCGGAGCATTGAAGGCGCTGGCAATAGCTGCCGCAGCGCCGCAGCCGACCAGTGTTCGCAAATCTGCACGACGAAGCTTGAGTGCCCGACCGATACGGGATGCGAAACCGCTCGCAAGCTGCGTATAAGCGGCTTCAAGCCCGACCGATGCGCCGAAACCGTTCGAAATCAGGTTCTGTCCGACGAGGATGAAGCTGTCCGTCAGCGACAGGCGTCCGCCATGAAGTGCATTTGCTTCGATAGGGTCGACGATGGGCCGCTTGCGCCAGCGCGCGAGAACCCAGATCACGATCCCCATCAAGATGCCGCCCGCGAGCGGCGCGATATAAGCGCTGGGTTGCAATGATGCCGCCGAGCTCAGTTTTTCGCCGGGTTCAAGAGCGAAGATTGCCTGATGCATCCATTGGGAAATGCTGCCAATCGCGGCAACCATCAGCCCTGAAATGATGCCGATGACAGTGCCGGCGATAACGAGGCCTATTTCGCTGCCGCGAACCAGTGCACGCATGCGAAAGGGTACAAAGAGAACCCGCAAATACCGGTTATGCCGCAGTTCAGCGATATTCATCATAAAATACACCGGACAAGCGGGGCGGCGCGCATGCCCGCCACGCAAATTCAGAAGTTGACTGCCGATTATAGGCAAAAAGGGATAACCAAGCCTTATCAAGGGCAAGAAGTTAAAGTTACAATTGCATAGCGATCGCGGCGTTAAGATGACAGGTGGCAAAATGTCGAGGGTCAATTGACCATGAAAAGCCCGGAACTGCGGACTTTCCACCTCGTTTAAGAAAAGATTTACGATTTCAATCACTTGGCGTTAACTGCATATTTACCCTACCCGGTAACCATAAGGACAAGTTTTTTGCGTCCACAGGTAATCGAGTATCCCATGTCTCTTGTACGTCTTGCACATGAGTTGCCCATTGAGGCTCCGCGTACCGCCTGGCTTGACTCCATCATCAAAGGTGATTGCGTCGCGGCTCTGGAACGCCTGCCGGATCATTCCGTGGACGTCATTTTTGCCGATCCTCCCTATAATCTCCAGCTTGGCGGCGATTTGCATCGCCCTGACCAGTCGATGGTCAGCGCAGTTGACGATCACTGGGATCAGTTCGAGAGCTTTCAGGCCTATGATGCCTTCACGCGTGCATGGCTTATGGCCTGCCGTCGTGTCCTGAAGCCGAATGGCACCATCTGGGTCATCGGCTCCTACCACAATATTTTCCGGGTCGGTTCGCAATTGCAGGATCTCGGCTTCTGGCTCCTGAATGATGTCATCTGGCGCAAGACGAACCCGATGCCGAATTTCCGCGGTCGTCGTTTCCAGAATGCTCATGAAACGCTGATCTGGGCTTCGCGTGATCAGAAGGGCAAAGGCTATACCTTCAATTATGAAGCGATGAAGGCCGCCAATGACGACGTACAGATGCGCTCGGACTGGCTGTTCCCTATCTGCACGGGTTCTGAACGCCTGAAAGACGAAAATGGCGACAAGGTTCATCCAACCCAGAAGCCGGAAGCATTACTTGCTCGCATCATGATGGCCTCCAGCAAGCCGGGTGACGTCATTCTTGATCCGTTCTTCGGTTCTGGAACGACGGGTGCGGTTGCCAAGCGCCTCGGACGCCACTTCGTCGGTATCGAGCGCGAACAGAGCTATATCGATGCAGCGACGGCCCGTATCGACGCTGTTGAACCGCTCGGCAAAGCCGAACTGACGGTGATGACGGGCAAACGGGCCGAACCGCGTGTCGCGTTCACCAGCGTCCTCGAAGCGGGGCTTCTTCGTCCCGGCACGGTGCTTTGTGATGAACGTCGCCGTTTTGCTGCCATTGTTCGCGCGGATGGTACGCTGGCTGCCAACGGTGAAGCGGGTTCGATCCATCGTATCGGTGCAAAGGTTCAGGGCTTTGATGCCTGCAATGGATGGACTTTCTGGCACTACGAGGAAAACGGCGCGCTGAAGCCAATTGACGCCTTGCGCAAGGTCATTCGCGACCAGATGGCAGTTGCAGGCGCTTAAAGCGCATCCTGAAAAGTGCGAAGCGGTTTTCGGATAAGATGCGCAAACGATTAGTTATCGGACGGCCTCCAGCATAGTCTGATAGTGAGGCGCTCGAAGCATTGGCTTCGGGCGCCTTCGCTATTTTAGATCTGGAGCATTTCCTGTTTTGATTGAATTATTGGAAGTGTTCTATTCGTTTGTTTTTACACGTATCTTTATCCCGAAACCGGTCCCATTTTCGGGAGACAGGCTCTAGAAGGTGAGGCTCAGGGCTTTCAAATCGGAGCTCAGCTTGTCCGCATCTGTAAAATGCACGGCCTGCCAGCCAGCCTGTCTGGCGCCATCCACATTGTGCATCGTGTCATCGATGAAAAGCGTTGCCGCGGGATCAAGGTCGAACGATGCAACATGATGATCGTAGATTTCGCGGTCGGGTTTCAGCATATGGATGTCGCCCGATACGGTGACGCCCCGACTTTCGGTTAGAAAGGGAAAGCGAACCTGTGCTTCGCGGAAAGTGTCTGAAGCGAAATTCGTCAGCATGGTGACGTCATTGCCATGGCCTATCAGGCCGCGCAGAATTTCGACGCTGTCCTCGTACGCATGGGGAACCATGCGGTTCCAGTTTTGCCGGAACGCACGAATATGATCGCGTTTCTCGGGATATGTATCGATCAGGAGTGCTTCTGCTTCCTGCCAGCTTCTGCCGCGATCCTGCTCGATATTCCATGCGCTGGTGCAGATGTTTTCCAGAAACCACCGCCGTTCCGAAGCATCGGGAATGACGTCGAGATAAGCAAGTTCAGGATCATAGTGGATCAGAACTCGGCCAATATCGAAGACTACATGCTTGACGGGACTGCTCAATGGTTTCTCCTCCCTCGTTTGAATGCTTCTGGTATGGCGGCGATGATCGCCTTTTTCATGACGGTGGGCAGCGCCTCATCGGAAAGCTCGTCTGGCCGTGACCACCATCCATCCGTAGACGCACTCTTGCTGACATTCTCGGAGCGATAGACCGACAATCTCAGTTCGAAATGTGTAAAAACATGCGTGATTGAACCGGAAACGTTCCATTGTGCCGGGAATGGTGCTGCAGCGATTGTTGCATCTCCGTCGATACGCGCCGTCCAGTGGCTGCCCGGAACTTCGGTCATTCCGGCAAGCAGGCCTTCACCTTTCCGCTTGCGCAGGAGAATTGAACCATCCCCCGCAATGGCGATGAATGCCGCCCCGGTGCGAATTGGCTTTTCTGCCTTGGGGGCCTTAACCGGAAACTCCTCCGGATCGCGTGATTTGAGAGCCAAGCAATCATCGTTGAGCGGGCAGATTGCACAGGCTGGCCGTCGTGGCGTGCATATGGTTGCGCCCAGATCCATCATGGCCTGAGCAAAGTCTCCCGGTCTGTCGATGGGCGTCATTTGACCCATGAGTGCGCGGATTTCAGCTTTTGCAGCGGGCAGGGGCGTGTCGATTGTGTAGAGCCGCGAAATTACACGCTCCACATTGCCGTCGACGACGGCAGCCGCCTCGCCAAACGCGATTGCGGCGATCGCCGCCGAAGTGTAATCGCCGATGCCCGGCAGTTCCTTCAGTGCAATGGCATTGTCTGGAAACTTGCCATCGTGCTGTAGGGCCACGGCGTTGGCACATTTTTTCAAGTTACGTGCACGCGAATAATAACCGAGCCCGGCCCATGCACGCAGGATATCGTCCTCACTCGCCTTTGCCATGGCTTGAACGGTGGGCCAGCGTTCTACGAATTTCACGAAGTAGGACTTGACCGCCTCCACCGTCGTCTGCTGAAGCATAATCTCGGAGAGCCAGACGCGATAGGGATCGGGTTTGACGCCGAAGGCCTGTTCGGACGGGCTCACGCGCCACGGCAGAACGCGATGGTGCCGGTCATACCAGCGCAGGAGCTTTGTGGATTGATTGGAATTGGTAGAATTCAGCATGAGAAGGACATCGGTTAACAGTTGGGCAGCATTCTGATTAATGCCTTATTTTTAGAATTGATAGAAACAACGCTGTGCATAATAGATCCTAGCGCATAGAAGTCTCACCGTGGGCCTTCTGATGTGCTCGGTTGGAAAGAGAATAAGTGGACCATTCTGTACCTGTCTATGTCATCAATCTTGCGCGGTCACGGGATCGCTGGGACAGGCTGAAGTCCAATGCGGATGCGCTTTCGATCGATCTGAGGCGCGTGGAAGCTGTTGAGGGAAAACTTCTGTCCCCGGAAGAACTGACGGATTTCGATGATGCAGGCTTTCGTCGTTGGCATGGTAAAACTGTACTGCCCGCAGAAATTGGTTGTTATTTCAGCCATATCCAAGTGCTGGAGATAATAGCCGCAGCACCTGAATCTTTTGCGGTCATTGTGGAAGATGACGTAATTTTCACTCCTGCTTTTCAACCGTTCCTGACGTATTTGACAAAGGTGACGGGTTGGGATGCGGTTAAGCTCGTGAATCACAGGACGGCTGCCTTCCGCCCATTTCAAAAAGCCGGTGATCAGTTCTCCATAGGTCGCTGTCTGCATGGTCCGCTGGGCAGTTCAGCAGCATATGTCGTAACCAGGGAAGGTGCGTCGAAAATGCTGAAAGCGCTCCGGCCCATGCGACTGCCTTATGATGTTGCATTGGAACGCGGGTGGGCTGGTGCGTATCAGGTTTTTACGACCGACAAGCCGGTCGTTGAGTTTTCGGATATTGCGATTTCTACGATCGCTCAGGGGCGTTCTGCCTACGCCAAGAAGCGTTTACCTGTATACAAAAGGATAACTACCCTTCTGTTTCGAGCAACTGACTATGTCCGACGAATCGCCTACGCTCTTGATAAGAAGGGCTTAAGAGAGGGCAGAGATTGAGTTATTTTAAAAAGTCTTTTCTCCTGCGGCGCCGGATAGATTCCTGGGTGCTCGGGATAGCGTCGGCCGCGATGCCCATTCGCATCGGTTTTGGACCGCTGATACTTTTCGTCTTTTCATGCATTGGTATTTATCTCGCCTGCGGACGTCATGCGACGACACGTATGTTCGCAAAAAAATTCTATCTTTTCATCGTCTTATATGCTGTCTGGTCGTTAGGCTTGATCCTGTTTCGCGGCGAGCCTTTCCACGATAACCGGCAGATCGGCTATACTCTGCTGATCACCATTTTCGCTTTTGCCGGTTCCGGAATGGTGCTTATCCGTGATCCACTGCGAGCCTATGTCCTTGGCGCACGCGTTGGAACGCTGCTTGCCGTCATTATCGCGGTCTGCCTTTCTATCGTCGACGGTGGACGCATTGGCATTGGCGGCAATCAGGCCGTTTTCGCATTCGTTGCTGGGGTAGCGGCGATCTCTGCTGCGATCCCGCTGCGCAACACATCACGCTACTTGCCGAATGGTCCGCATTGGCTGGTTCTCGGGTTCGCCGCTGTTTTGACCTCTGAAACACGTGCAGTCATTGTGGTGTTGCCGATATTTGTCGCTGTGGAAATCCTCATCTTCCTGAAGCGTTTCAGCATCAGGCAACAGGGCGCGGCTTACGCAATACTGTTTGCCGCAACAGCGGCTCTGGTCGTTGTCGGCCCTGTCGGAAGCATCATTTCCAAGCGTTTTTCTGGAATGGTCGAATATTACGATACCGGGCGTGCCGCTGACTGGGAAGACAAGATCTCAGCCGATATCCGCGAAGTCATGTGGAAAAGTGCGTCTCGTGTTATTGCGACCCATCCGTTTACAGGTGTCGGCTCCTATTCGAAGATGGATTTCGTAAAGGCTGAGGCTGGCGATAAGGCTACGATGCTGAACGGCTTCCGTCACGTGCACAACACGATTCTCGATGAACTGCTGAACGATGGCATTGTTGGTCTTATCTTCATGGCCGGCGCATTTATCTCGATCTTCGTCTATCTGTGGCGGACCGCCGATAGTTGGGCGATGCGGCGAGCATTAATTTATTTCGCTGTTATCTGTGGCAGCTACGGCATGCTGCACAATCCGCTTTTGCACGAGGTGACCATCGCCTCGACCATGTTCTTCCTCGCAGCACTGAATGCGGCTGCATCGCGACGAATGATGGCTGCGCGCCGCGCAGGTCTCATCTCGTATATTTTTGGAAAGAAATCAGCCGCATGAAAGCCATTGTAACGGGCGCAGCCGGATTTATCGGGTTCCACACGGCGCAACGACTGCTGGATGAAGGCTGGCAGGTCATCGGCATAGACAATGTGAATGACTATTATCCGGTTGCCCTGAAAGAAACCCGGCTCTCCAAACTTCATATGAGGGAAGGCTTCAGGTTTGCAAAGGCGGATATTTCCGATGCGGAAGCGTTCAATGCGGCAATCGGTGCTGATCGGGATGCAGATATCATCGTGCATCTGGCAGCGCAGGCGGGTGTGCGATACTCCATTGAGAACCCCACCGTCTATATCTCCGCTAATGTGCAGGGACAGGTCACGGTCTTCGAAACAGCGCTCAGACTGGATAAGCGACCGCCTGTCGTCTATGCCAGTTCATCGTCGGTCTATGGCGCGAATGAAAAGGTGCCTTTCTCCGAAAGCGATCCTGTCGATCATCCCGTCTCGATCTATGCCGCGACAAAGCGTTCGGGCGAATTGCTGGCCTACTCCTACCGTCACGTGCACAAGCTCCACTCTGCGGGCTTGCGTTTCTTTACCGTCTACGGTCCCTACGGGCGGCCTGACATGGCGCCATGGCTGTTCACGTCCGCGATCCTCAAGGGTGAGCCGATCCGGGTGTTCAATAATGGTGAGATGCAGCGGGACTTCACCTTCGTGGACGATATCGTCAGCGGTGTAGTCGGTGCGGCACGGCGCATACTCGACAAACCGGAAGATACCGCACCTGTTTATAATCTCGGCAACAACCGGCCCGTAATGCTGAACGATTTCATTGCTGCAATCGAGAAAGCGACGGGCAAGGAAGCAATCCGTAAGCTCGAACCCATGCCAGCTGCCGACGTGCCGCGTACTTACGCCGACATCACGCTTGCTGCTGGCGATCTTGGCTTTAGCCCGAAAACGACACTCGATCAGGGGATTCCTTTGTTTGTCGAGTGGTTTCGCGGCTATAATGGAGCGCGATGAGCGAACCAGCATCCAGACGCGGTTTCAGGCCGCTGGCAGACATGGCTTCGGGTCTGGTGGATCCGATGCTGCAAAAGCGTGCCGGTATCAATCTCGCTTTGCTTCAGTCGTGGGAAGATATAGTCGGCCCTGCAATCGGTGCAACGTCACGTCCGCTGCGCATTATCTGGCCCCGTCGTCTGCATGAGGATGATCCGTTTTCACCTGCAACGCTGATTATCGCCTGTGAAGGCTTCGCAGCCCTGCAAGTTCAGCATGAAACAGGGGAAATCATCAGCCGTATCAATGGCTTTCTCGGCTTCTCGGCAGTCGGGCGCATTCGCATCGAACAGAAGCCGCCGGTTATTCCAGCCAAGCGTCGGATAAAAAGGCTGGCTCCGCTTGGTCCAGCGGAAGAACGCCGCATCGACAAGGCCACGGACGGTATTGAAGATGACGCGCTCCGCGCAGCACTGGCGCGTCTTGGCAAGAACATTCTCGCAGAGAAGCGGACAATCGGTCGAAAAGACGGTAAGGACAGCTGAATTCGGCTTGCTGCCATAAAATTGATGCAAGCTTTCAGCAGTTTGAACTCGGCACTCCAATTGATTGTCGCAAATATGAAGACAAAAAACGCAAGGTGCTGACTTTCATGTGAACGCTGCGGGTCTAGCGAAGTGCGATCTGCCGCTTTAGATTGTATGTCGAAGTCAACTATTGAAACAGGACTGGATGATTCGGATGCCTGCAGCGTTTAATCGCAGACACGTTATTTCTCTCGCCGGAGCAGCGGCTGCCGGGCTGGCGTTTGCCGGTGGTGCGAATGCGCAGCAGCGCGATCCTGAAGGCACCGTTGATGCGGCCAAGATTGCCGAACCCGGCAAGCTCAAGGATATGGTCTATGGCAAGGCTGACGCGCCGGTCACCATCGTTGAATATGCATCGCTGACCTGCCCGCATTGCGCAGATTTCACGATCAACACATTCCCGAAAATCAAGGAAAAATATATCGATACGGGCAAGGCACGGCTCATCTTTCGTGAGTTCCCGTTCGATCCGCGCGCGACTGCCGCTTTCATGCTGGCGCGCTGCGCACCGGAAGACCGTTACTTCCCCATGGTCGACGTTTTCTTCAAGCAGCAGCAGCAGTGGGCGACCGCCGAAGATGGTGAAGCAGCTCTCCTGCAAATTGCAAAACTTGCCGGTTTTACACAGGAGTCCTTCAAGGCTTGCTTGACGAACCAGCAAGTTCTCGATGATGTGAGAGCGACGATGGAGCGTGGGTCGAAGGATTTTGGTGTGAGTGCAACGCCGACTTTCTTCATTAACGGACAAAAATACGCTGGAGCGCTTTCGGTTGACGAAATGTCGGCAATCATCGACAAGCTTCTCTGATCCGGTTTTCAGATCGAAAAGCGGGCGCTCTTCTGCGCCCGCTTTTTGCGTTTTTGAGATAGAGCATTTCCAGCAAAAGTGCGAAGCGGTTTTGCGTGGGATAATGCGTACAAACAATGAGCTGGAGCGGTTCCACCACCCGGTTTTAACAGGCACCGCTCTCGCTGCAGGAGGGGCATTCTGATGCGCTTCTCCAGGCTGCGCCTTGTCGGTTTCAAATCTTTCGTCGAGCCCATGGAGTTCGTCATCGAAGGCGGGCTGACGGGCGTTGTCGGCCCGAATGGCTGCGGCAAATCCAATCTGGTCGAAGCGCTGCGCTGGGTGATGGGTGAAAACTCATACAAGAACATGCGCGCCTCCGGCATGGACGATGTGATCTTTTCCGGCTCGGCCACGCGGCCCGCGCGCAATACTGCGGAAGTCACGCTTTTTCTCGACAATTCTGACCGCACCGCGCCTGCAGCTTACAATGATGCGGACGAATTGCAGGTCTCTCGCCGCATTGAACGGGAGTCGGGATCGGTCTATCGCATCAATGGCAAGGAAGCGCGCGCCAAGGACGTGCAACTTCTCTTTGCGGACCAGTCCACCGGCGCACGTTCACCGTCGATGGTCGGGCAGGGGCGTATTGGTGAGCTTATTCAGGCAAAGCCTCAAGCCCGTCGTGCGCTTCTGGAAGAAGCGGCTGGCATTTCGGGCCTGCATACGCGCCGTCATGAGGCCGAGCTGCGCTTGCGTGCTGCTGAAACCAATCTCGAGCGTCTGGACGATGTGGTTGGCGAGTTGGGAAGTCAGATTGAAAGTCTGAAACGTCAGGCGCGTCAGGCGAACCGGTTCAAGGCACTTTCCGCAGATATTCGCCGGGCGGAAGCCGCACTTCTGCATTTGCGCTGGTCGCAGGCAAAGATGCAGGAAGGCGAGGCGCAAAGCGCCCTGGCGCAGGCAACCTCGGCTGTCGGTGACATGGCGCAAGCCCAGATGAACGCGGCGAAAGTACAGGCGGTCGGCGCACACAAACTGCCCGAACTGCGTGAAGCTGAAGCGAAAGCTGCGGCTGCATTGCAGCGTCTTTCCATTGCCAGAACGCAGCTTGATGAGGAAGGCGAACGTCTTCGTGCCCGCCGGGCAGAGTTGATAAAGCGTCTTGAGCAGCTTTCCGCCGACGTCGCGCGCGAAGAAGAAATGATGCGTGAGAACGCCGATATTCTGGCGCGTCTCGATGACGAAGAACAGGAACTGATCGCTGCCGCCGAAGAATCCGGCGAGCGCGATCAGGAACTGCATGCACTGTTTGAGGAAGCGGAAGTTCGCTTGCAGGACAGCGAGAACGCTTTGTCCCGCGTTACGGCTGAACGTGCCGAAGCTGCCGCAGAGCGTGTGCAGATCGAGCGGGCATTGAAGGAAACACGTGATCGTCGTGACCGTCTTTCTGTCCAGATGGAAGCGATCGAGCGCGACATCGCTGCTGTCGCGGAACAGATCGGTGGCCTGTTCGATCCTGCGGAAAAGCGCATCGTGGTCGACAGTTGTATGGAAGCGCTGGCATTCGCCGAGGAAATGGTTGCCACCGCGGAGGAGCTTGTTGCAAGTGCGCGCGAAGCCGAGGCCGCCAGCCGCCAGCCTATGAGCGAAGCGCGCACGGAGCTGAACCGTATCGAAACGGAAGCGCAGACGCTGGCCCGCATTTTGAATGCCAGCGAAACGGGACAATTTCCGCCGGTGGTGGAAGAACTGCGTGTCGAGAAAGGCTATGAAGTAGCACTTGGTGCGGCACTCGGCGAAGATCTTGATGCGGCCAGCGATGAACACGCACCGGTCTACTGGGCTTACAATCCCGCAGCCAATGCCGATCCCGCTCTGCCCGACGGCGTGACACCTTTGGATCGGCTGGTAGAAGGGCCGCAGCAATTGCGCCGTAGGCTGGCACAGGTCGGCGTTGTCTCGGAAAGTGAAGGCAAGCGCCTGCAAACCATGTTGCGGCCCGGCCAGCGGCTCGTCAGCAAGACTGGTGCGCTCTGGCGCTGGGATGGTTATACAGCGAGCGCCGATGCGCCGACCCCGGCAGCCCAGCGACTGGCACAAAAAAACCGGCTGGCGGAGCTCGAACAGGAGGCGATTGCCGCGCGCAAACGTGCCGAGCAGGCTGAGCAGGATGTGCAGCGAACCGAAGCCGGCGTCCGCGAGGCGGTCGAACAGGAACGCGTCGCGCGTGATCAATGGCGTGCTAAGCAGCGCAAGCTTGATGAAGCGCGTGAGGCTCTGGCGGCTGCTGAGCGTGCAGCAGGCCAGTTGGCAACACGCCGTGCCGGTCTGGAAGACAGCAAGGCACATCTGAAAGAAAATCTCGAAGAAGCGCAGATCCGTGTCACGGAAGCCGAAGACCGGCTTGACGCAATGCCGGATATCGATGCGATTGGCGAACGCCTTGCCGCATTGAGCAGCGAAGTCATGTCGGACCGCACTGCTCTGGCCGAAGCGCGCGCTGCTTACGAAGGGCTGCGGCGCGAGGCCGATGCCCGCAAACGGCGGCTGGAAATGATTGCGTTGGAGCGCCGCAATTGGAAAACCCGCGCCGAAAATGCGGACCGTCATATAGCTGCTTTGAATGATCGCCGTGCGGAAACGGCAGATGAGGCCGAGGTGCTTGCCGAAGCGCCTGACGAAATCGAGGGTCGCCGCCGGGCACTGTTGAACGAACTTTCGCAGGCCGATGCCCTTCGAAAACAGGCTGGCGATATTCTGGCCGAGGCTGAGGCTGCACAGGCGGAACTCGACAAGACGGCGGCCCTTGCTATCCAGCAATTGGCAGCAAGTCGGGAACAGCGTGCGCGTGCCGAAGAACGTCTTGCGGCGGCGGAAGAGCGGCGCAAGGACGCCGAAGCCCGTATTGCCGAAGCTTTGAACTGCCCACCGCATGAAGCTATCCGCCAGACAGGTTTAGGGCCGGACGAAGCTTTGCCTGATCCTGACCAACTAGAACGCCAGTTGGAGCGGTTGAAGATCGATCGCGAGCGGCTCGGGGCGGTTAATCTGCGCGCCGATGAGGAACAAGAAGAACTGTCCGGACGTCTGGGCATCATCGTCTCCGAGCGTGAGGACGTGATTGAGGCGATAAAGAAACTGCGCCAGGCAATCCAGAGCCTCAACCGTGAGGGACGCGAACGCCTGCTGGCTGCGTTCGACGTGGTGAATGTGCAGTTCCAGCGTCTGTTCACGCATCTGTTTGGCGGCGGCACGGCTGAACTGCAATTGATCGAAAGCGACGATCCGCTGGAAGCCGGCTTGGAAATTCTGGCCCGCCCGCCTGGCAAGAAGCCGCAGACCATGACACTGCTTTCCGGCGGCGAGCAGGCACTGACGGCCATGGCGCTCATCTTTGCTGTGTTCCTCACCAATCCGGCACCGATCTGCGTACTCGATGAAGTGGACGCACCGCTGGATGACCATAATGTGGAGCGTTACTGCAATCTGATGGATGAAATGGCGGCTTCGACCGAAACGCGCTTCGTGGTCATCACGCATAATCCGATCACTATGGCGCGCATGAACCGTCTCTTCGGCGTGACGATGGGTGAGCAGGGCGTGAGTCAGCTTGTTTCTGTGGACTTGCAGACGGCGGAACGGCTGCGCGAAGCGGGATGACGATCATAAAACCTTCAGAGCTAACAGCATGGGCGACAATTTCGGCCGCGTAAATCACTGGATGGTGTAATGTCCTAGCGCCACTAATATCCGCCAGGCTGCCATTGCTGACGGAAACGTTGATCGGTCGCGACGGCACGGGCCGGAGACATCATCAGATCGGCAATCTGAGCTTGAATATCGGGAAACGGCTCGCGCGCAAGGGCGATATCCGTGCGGCGCGGAACGGCGTCGTCGCTGAGCTGATCTGAAGAATACCATCGAGACAAAAATTGTAAGATTGGTCTGGATGGCGCAGACGATTGACTGGGCGTTTCTGGAAAAGCACTTCGGGGAAGTTTACAAGGATGGTGGTGGCCTGCCACCCTGACGCGGCTGATGGCAGGACCTGCAATCCTCAAGCACACCTTCAACCTGTCGGATGAGGCCGTCTGCGCCCGTTACCTCGACAGTCCTTATTTCCGTGTGCCTTGAGCTGGCGTTTGTGTGTGCCGGCGCAACTGTGTTGAAGTTGGGAGTGGGCCTCCCGAAGCCGACCTGCAGGGGCCGGCTTCAAACCACTCCATGCTGCTTCGTTTCAAGAGACGTGGTGATGAGCGATGGAGAAAAGGCGGTGCGCGACGCCTTTAGGTGTGTGGCGAGAAGATGAGCGAAAGCGAACCGCTGACGACATATCGAAATGGGCTCAGACTCAGTCAAACCAGAACAAGGTTATCTTTGAGCAGGACGCAGAGGGTGGGATCGAACATCGGACCTGAACCTGGACGTCGGTCTCCTGATAGATGCACTTGCGGGTCGTCTGTCGGAAGAAAGTTCGAAAGCCCGTATGCCAGAGTTCGCCGATGCAGTACGTGATCCGATGTGCGAGGAGGTCGCGCAGAGGAATGGACAGCCGCATGAGAGGTAGTTGTTACCCGCGGGGCGGCAATCATCTGCGCGCATCCACGCTCGATGCGGCACGAAGTTTGAGGAGACCTGTACCATGGCCAAAATTGAATATCTCATGCCCCGGGGACGGTGACTGTGGTTCAAGAGGCTTTGCTTGACCCCACGAGGCTTGAGCTCAATGCTTCTCAAGAATGATAGCTCGTCGTGGATAGTGTATTCACTTTTAGGCCAACAGCCTTGCGCAGAGCCTCATTCATGCGGCTCTGCCAACCTTTGCCAGTAGCCTTGAAGCGTTGAACCACATCCTGATCGAGCCGGATCGTAACCGGTGTCTTGGGATCGTCGATACGCGGTCGGCCCCGAATGGCCTTCTCCATCTTGGCGGCCATTTCCGGGAGGGCTTCTTTGAAGGGTTTTGCCTTGGCAAGTTGTTCATCGGTGGCTTCTGGCGCATCAGGATCACTTGCGATCATCTTCTGGATTGCTGCCTCTTCTTCCTGAGTGAGAGGGCGCTTAGAGGAAAATTTGATACCCATCATAGCTTCCTTTCCTTTTGGCTTGCTGGACGCATGGAGATAACGGAGAGGGCTTCCGAACCAATCGGCTTGAAGACGACGACGATAATGATCTGACCGTTGAATTCGCCGATTGCCATCAAGCGATCTGCCTTGGTAGGGAAGACCTTGGCCGACAAGAAGAATTCTAAATGCAAGTGTTGAGTTTCAATTGAGTTTGAACCAGTTTTCCATTTCGCTCTGATCCAATTGCGAGACAGATACCATTGTGTTTTCAAGAGCATGAATTCAACTGACTGGGACATGGTCAAACGGAAAACTGGTTCAATTTGAGATGAAATTCAACAGAATATTGTTACGAACCTTTTGCGTGTGCGCGCCCATGATAGTATCGATCGTTATTTTAGAGCGCTTACCTTAACTTAATGCTTATTTAAGCTAAGGGCCAATTGCTTAAATAACACTGCGCCCGCATAATTGGGCATGTCCGAATCAGATTCTAACCTTCGGCTAGGCCGCTTCGTCAAGACCCCTGTTGCGGGCGAAATCGTGCGTGCCTTCGTGCCGCCTTCGTGCCGCCTTCACTGCCGCCCGAACCGCCGATCGACGTGCTGGCCCTTCTGGAGCGGCTAGGCCTGGCCGAACGCGCGTTGGGTCGTCTGGACGGGATCACGATGTTGCTCCCGCGTCAGGAGCTGTTCCTCTACATGTATGTAAGGAAGGAGGCCGTCCTTTCATCCCAGATCGAAGGCACACAATCGACTCTTTCGGACCTGCTCCGCTTCGAGACCGAGGCGCAGGTCGGCCAGCCGATTGACGACATCCGCGAAGTCTCGAACTACGTCGATGCGATGATGTATGGGCTGGAACGGCTGGAGGAGCTACCGCTGTCACTGCGTCTGATCCGCGAGATGCACGAACGCTTGCTACAAAGCGGACGCGGCGGGACGAAAAATCCCGGCGAGTTTCGACGGTCTCAGAACTGGATCGGCGGCTCACGTCCCGCCAACGCGCTGTTCGTACCGCCGCCGCCGACCGAGATGGACGATTGCCTCGATGCGCTTGAGCGCTTCATGCACGAGGACGGCTCCCGTCTACCCGCTCTCATAAAGGCCGGACTGCTGCATGTCCAATTTGAGACCATCCACCCGTTCCTTGATGGCAATGGCAGGATCGGCCGCTTGCTGGTGACGTTGTATCTCTGCGTCAACGGTGTGCTGCGCAAGCCACTCCTCTATTTGAGCCTGTACCTGAAAACGCATCGCGCCGACTATTACCGCCTTCTTCAAGAGGTGCGCGAGCACGGGGCGTGGGAAGCCTGGCTCGATTTCTTCCTTACCGGAGTTGCGGAAACGGCCAATCAGGCGTTCGAGGCCGCTACCCGTATTGTTGATCTGTTCAAGGAAGACCGCGAGCGGATTACGACAGAGAGCGACCGGGCAGGCTCCGCACTGCGTATCCACGATTTGTTCCAGCAGAACCCGTTCCTGACGGCCAACCAGCTCGTCCAACAAACAGGGCTTTCGGCTCCGACCGTGAATGCGGCACTCGCCGATCTGGAACGGTTTGGCATCGTTGAGGAAATCACCGGGCGCAAACGGGGGCGCGTGTTCAGTTACCGGCGATATCTCGCCATCTTGAGCGAGGGAACCGACCCGCTCCCCATGACGGCTTAAAAGGGGAGCCCGTGCCGATAAAAACTACATCCGCCGCACAATTCGCGACCGCCTTCACTTGGCGTTTTCCTTGGACTGGTATTCGTCAAACAGTGCCATGATCTGTCGCATCATGACATGCATGGGGTCATCACCCATTTCCTGTGTGATCGAAACCAGCTGAGCCGGGAGGAAATCCGGCAGGCAACAGGGTATGGTCTTGAGGACGTCGCTGCGGTGATGCGTGCGCTCGCCACCATTGCCGAAGGCGTCGATATTTCGTTTCGCACGCGGCCCATGCTGTCGGATGTCGCGGACGAAATGGTGCTGGAAGCTGCATTGAACGGGCAGGCGGAGGCCATCGTGACGCACAATGTCAAGGATTTCCGTCCGGCACTTGGACTGGGTATGACCGTGATAACACCGGGAGAGATCGTCAGGAGACTGAACACATGACGCAGACCCAACGCTATAAATATCCGCTGCAACTTCCGCAATCCTTGAAGGAGACCGCCGCGCGTCTGGCGCAGGAGGATGGTGTGTCGCTCAATCAGTGGATCATTTCCGCCGTCGCACAGAAGATCGGGGCCGTGGAGACGGCCAGCGAATTCCTCAAGGCACGTGCGGGTACGACGAAACGCGGTGCTCTGACAGGCTTTCTGGACAAAGCGCCGGATGTTATGCCCGTGCCGGAAGACAAGATGTGATGCAATGATGTGCTGGCAGGCATCTACGGTGAAAGCCTTTTTTGCTTGCTTGAGGGGGCCGGAACGAAGCCGCCCCTCAAGGCCGAGCCGCTTACCGCGGTGGCGCGTTCCGCGTCAGCCTTGACCGGCCGGCTCCGTCCCGGCGAGGGCTTGTGAGGCAGGAAGGCGGGCCTGCGCTGACAGGCAGCGCCAGCCGCGACGAGCCATGCAGACGCAGTGCATTGCCGAGTGAAGGGGAACCGATTCATGACCCGTGCCGCCCTCTATGCCCGCTATTCGTCCGACAATCAGCGGAAGCCTGCGCTCCCGCTTCGGTCGCGTGCTGCTCTTCGACCCGACCAATACGAAGTCGGCGGCCTATAATCCACTGCTCGAGGTGCGGAAAGGCGAATGGGAAGCCAGGGATGTGCAGAACGTTGCCGATGTGCTGGTGGATCCCGAAGGCTCGCTGGAGAAGCGGGAATCACTGGGAGAAGACATACCACTCGCTGCTGGTCGGCGCGATCCTGCACGTCCTCTATGCCGAAAAGGACAAGACGCTCGCCGGCGTTGCCGCCTTCCTCTCCGATCCGCGCCGGCCGATCGAGTCGGCGCTATCCGCCATGATGACCACCCCGTACGTCGGCGAGAAAGGCCCGCATCCCGTCATTGCCAGCGCCGCCCGCGAACTGCTCAATAAATCCGATAACGAACGCTCCGGCGTGCTCTCCACCGCGATGAGCTTCCTCGCTAATCTCCTTATACAGGGTCAAGCGCCCTAAATTGACATCCAGCCTGGAACCTATCCGCCTCTCCCAACAATATAGAAATCATCGGGCGCTTGCGCCGCTCACAAAGCATTCATGCCATCTCCTTTCAATCCGGTCGAACCGAACGGGGCCGCTATTCAGCGGCCTCCCGGATCGTCCCGACGATCCATTCATTCAGGCTCTTGCCCGATGCTGCTGCGGCAATGACTGCGGCGGCATGGTCGTCAGGCGTGAGGCGGACATTGAACTTGCCAGAGAACTTCCGACGCGGCTCGATGCCCTTCTCCCGGCACATTTCGAGATACACGGCCAGCGACTTGCGGCCTTCCTCAATCAGATCGTGGACGCTCTCGGCATAGAAGTCGGCCCCACCATTCAGGCCGACAAACTCGCCGCGCAGCATCTGAATCTCGGGATCGAAAGCGATGACTGCCTTCTCACCATTGATTTCAACGACATTGTTCATGGCTTTACTCCGTGTTCGTCCAGCCATTTACGGATGCTGGCAACCGCACCTTTGTCCGTATCCGGTGACGGATGCGGGCGATGAAAGACGCGCACTTCGCCGAACAGGAACACGCCGACGCGCGAACCTTCCCGCTCGCTGACTTCCGCCCCGAGAACTACAAACAGCGCCTCTATGTCCGCCCAGCGGATCGAACCGTTGACTGGGCGGGCGAAGATCAGTTCCAGCGTGGCTCTGTGACGCTTTTTCATGGAGTATCCAGTATCATTTTTTAGTACCGTTTTCAAGCTCGATTTTGGCTCCCGAATCGGGCGATCCAGCGTCGGGGCAGAACATTTCATCGAACAGGTCGCCGAACCATCGCTCGAACACCTCGATCTCGGTTTCCGTGACCGGAACGGGATCGGGCCAGTCGTCGGTCACGGTCCATGTGGTGAGGGCGTGTTTCGGCGGCCTGCCGGAGAATGGCCACGGGTAAATGTGACGGCTTGCCAAAACCTGATGCAAAATCTTCCAACCGCGCCTCCAATCAAAGCGCATAGATTCCACCGTTCGCACAATGGCTAAAGCTTATCTGACTTCGCTGCTCTGCAACTGTTGTGAACTGATGTGAAAAAGATTTTCAAATTGAAATATTTCTGATAACAATATTTTCATAAAGATAAAAACAAACGGGAACCACGTGAATCTGTCAACTTTGATCGGGTCGTGCCGGGGTAGTCTGACCTCAAACCAGCAGAAGATCGCAGATTTTGTGCTCGCCAATCCATTCGCGGTCGCGACAATGGGTATTGAGGAGCTTGCACAGGCAACCTCTACCTCGTCGGCAACGATTACCCGTTTTGTGCGGGCGCTCGGATTGGGGAGCTTTACAGATTTCAGAGGGCTCGCGGTGCAAGGCTATCAGTCATTGCTGCGCCCCGTGGAAAATGTCGACCGCGCCCGTCACATCCCGCCCGGAAAAATTGCGGAGGACTCCTTCCAGAGTGCGGCGGAAAGCCTGCGGCAGGTTATGAGTGAAGCCGGGAATACCGCATGGGAGGGCGTTGCCGCCCAGATGATGCACGCGCCGCGTGTTGCCTTTCTCGGTTTTGGCGTCAGTGCGAACATGCTGCAATATCTCGCTGATAAATCGATCCTTTCTACCCAGTCGCAGATCATGCTGAACGGGGCAGGCGGGCTTGAACGTGTTGCCCAGAAAGTGCTTCGGCTGGGGCCTGGAGATCTTGTGATAGCGATGGCCTTGCCACGCTATTCACAGGCAACCGTTGATTTTCTGAAACTCGCGAGGGGCAGGGGAGCCTATTGCATTGCCGTAACCGATGGCCCTGCCTCGCCGCTGTGCCCACACAGTCATGAACAGATTTTTGTGCCTGCGAGCCACCCCGTTTTGCACAGTTCGACGATTGGGGCACTCGCTGCCTTCGAAGCGATTATTGCCGTGCTGACGGCACATCATCAGAGCGTCTCGGATGCCGTCTCCGTAACGCGCTCTCTCATGCCCTATCTTTATGCGGAGGATGAAGATCTGCCGCAGTCCAAATCGAGGACCACGGATGTCAGTGAAACCGAATAAGCCGGTAGAAGCACCGATCGTACGCGTTGAAAATGTCAGTGTTGATTTCAAGGGCGATGATGGCACGTTTCGTGCGGTCAGGAATTTGTCGTTCGAGATCCGACCGGGTGAAACGCTGGCAGTTGTGGGCGAATCCGGATCCGGTAAATCTGTCACCTCTCTTGCGATCATGCGCCTTGTGGAATTCGGTGGCGGCAAGATTACGGAAGGCGCTATCGAATTTACCAACCGCGATGGAGTTACACACGACCTTACCAGATTCGCGCTTGATGAGATGGAAGGTATTCGCGGCAACGATATCGCGATGATTTTCCAGGAGCCGATGACCTCTCTCAACCCGGTTTTTACTGTTGGCGAGCAGATTGCCGAAGCGGTGCGTTTGCATCAGAAATGTTCTTCTGCTGAAGCACGGGCTGAAGCACTGCGCATGTTGGAAAAGGTCCGTATTCCCGATGCCAGGCGCATACTTGACCGTCATCCGCACCAGTTGTCGGGTGGCATGCGTCAGCGTGTCATGATTGCCATGGCTCTTTCTTGCCGGCCGCGCCTGCTGATTGCCGATGAGCCTACCACGGCTCTGGACGTCACCATTCAGGCGCAGATTCTGCGTCTCATCCGCTTGCTGCAGGAAGAGATGGGCATGGCCGTACTCTTCATCACTCACGATATGGGCGTTGTGGCGGAAGTCGCAGACAAGGTACTTGTTATGCGTAGCGGCGAGAAAGTGGAAGAAGGCACAGTAGAAACCATTTTTGCTGCACCGCAACACTCTTATACCCGCGCGTTGCTTGCCGCAGTGCCACGTCTTGGAGCCCTTAACGGTGAAAACCTTCCGCGTCGTTTTCCTCTATTGAAAGCAGATGACAGCGGCTCGGACAGTTTTGCCGAGTATCCTCCGCAAGACACGATCAAATCACCTGACCCGGTATTGCAGGTGCGTGATCTGGTGACACGGTTCGATATCAGGAACGGGCTCTTCTCGAAACTCACTGGTCGCGTGCATGCTGTGGAACAGGTCAGTTTCAGTTTGCACCAGGGTGAAACACTGGCGCTGGTCGGTGAATCGGGTTGTGGCAAGTCAACGACCGGACGCACAATTATGATGCTTCAGGAAGCCACTTCTGGAGCGGTCCTCTACAATGGCAAGGATATTTTCAAACTTGGAAGAGCGGAAAAGCAATCCATTCGCCGCAAGATCCAATACGTCTTTCAGGACCCGTTCGCATCCCTCGATCCGCGCCTGACTGTAGGCTTTTCAATTGCGGAACCGTTAATCACCCACGGACTCGCAAAAGGGGCGGAAATTCACGAGCGTGTAGTGGAATTGCTTCGGGATGTAGGTCTGCGGCCAGAACATGCACATCGTTATCCACATCAGTTCTCGGGCGGGCAACGTCAGCGCATCTGTATAGCGCGTGCTCTTGCGGGAGACCCCGATATTCTCATTACCGACGAGGCGGTTGCCGCGCTTGATGTCTCCATTCAGGCTCAGGTCATTAATCTGATGATGGAACTGCAGGAAAAACGCGGACTTTCCTACATATTCATCAGTCACGACATGGCGGTTGTTGAGCGGATATCCCATCGTGTGGCGGTGATGTATCTCGGGCAGATCGTTGAAATTGGTCCGCGGCGCCAGATTTTCGAGAATCCACAACATCCCTATACGCGACGGCTTCTCTCTGCGGTTCCAATTGCCGATCCCCAGCGACGTGAGCGCAGTCGCCCGCTTATCGAGGGGGAAATCCCAAGCCCGGTGCGTTCACCGGACGACATGCCGCTCGTCAGCTCTCTTATCGAGGTGGAGCCTGGCCATTTCGTAGCACGCCATCCCATCGGCGATTTTCATTGATCTTAGGAAGGAGTTGACAATGAAACTGAAGAACTTGCTGTTTTCGTCGGCGTTGGCCGCCGTGATGATGCTCCCGGGCGCGACGGCCTGGGCGAAATCCCTTACCGTTGCGGTACCAAATAACCTGACAGGTCTTGATCCAACGAACATCAATGACACGCTGTCGCAGACCTCGCTTCGTCTTATCTATCAGGGTCTTTTTGGCTTCGACAAGGATATGAAACTCATTCCTCTGCTGGCTGAAAGCTATGAAGCCAATGGCGAAGCGACCGAATTTACCATCAAGATTCGCAAAGGTATCAAGTTCCACGACGGCTCGGATTTCAATGCCGAAGCGGTCAAGGTCAATATCGAACGTCTTGCCAACCCAGACAACAAGCTTTCGCGCCGCAGCCTGGTCTCAATGGTCAAGGAAGTGCAGATTGTTGACGATGCTACAGTCAAATTGATCCTCAAGGAACCGTTTGGCGCGATGATCGCTTCGCTTGCTCATCCAGGTGCTATGATCATTTCACCGGCCGCGCTTGAAAAATATGGCAAGGAGATCGGACGCAATCCGGTCGGAACCGGCCCGTTCAAGTTCAAAAACTGGTCGGCAGATACGCTTGAAGTCGTGAAAAATGACAACTACTGGAAAGAGGGGCTTCCCAAGATCGATGGCGTTACGGTTCGTTCAGTGCCGGAATCGGGCGCGCGCTTTGCAATGCTCCAGACGGGTGAAGCCCAGTTTATCCCTTCCTTCCCTCCTGAACTGATGCAGGTCGCCGAAAAGAACCCGAATGTCGAGGTCGACAAAGATCCTTCTATCGTCGAGTGGTACGTTTCTCTCAATAATCTGAAAAAGCCTTTCGATGACGTTCGCGTCCGGCACGCGCTCAATTACGCCGTAGACAAGAAAGCCTATTGCAAGATCGTCTATAACGATCTTTGCGAGCCGGCAGATTCGATCATTCCCAAGAACCTTGCTTTCCATGTTCCGGTTGGTAATTACGAGTACAATCTCGACAAGGCCAAAGAATTGATGACGGAAGCAGGCCTGGAGAATGGTTTCGAAACGGAAATCTGGGCGAACTCCAATACGGAATCCATACGTGCGGTTCAGTTCATCCAGCAGCAACTGGCACAGATCAATGTGAAGGTGAACGTAATGCCGCTTGAGGCTGGCGTTGCTGCGCAGAAAATCTGGTCCATCGAGAAGCCGGAGGATGCTGCCGTACAGATGTATTATGGCGGCTGGTCTGCTTCGACAGGTGATGCCGATTGGGGTATTCGTCCGCTGCTTTATGGCCAGAGCTTTCCGCCAGCAATGTTCAACGTTGCTTACTTCAAGGACGCAAAGGTCGATGCTGCCATCGAAGGTGCAATCAGCACGGCTGATCCGGCCAGGCGGGCAGAATTCTACGCGGACGCACAAAAGGCCGCCTGGGAAGGCGCGCCCTGGATATTCCTCGGTGTGAACCAGAACCTATCGGCCAAGACCAAGTCGCTTTCCGGCGTCTATATGCTTCCCGATCGTGGTTTCCTGCTCGAAGAAGCAGCATTTGCTGACTAACAGCTCGTGAAAAGAGCGCTGGCCTTTGGGGGCCGGCGCTACCTTTCCGAAAGGGAATTTATGTTTTCCTATCTCATCAAACGGCTTGTTGCCACCCTACCTGTCATCGTGCTGGTGATGGTTTGCGTTTTCGCCTTTGTGCATATGCTGCCAGGCGATCCCGCCCGCCTCGTGGCAGGGCCTGACGCCAGCCCGCAGGATGTTGCCGCAGTTCGTTCGTCGCTTGGGCTGGATAGACCGTTGCCGGAGCAATTCACGCGCTATATAGCGCGCGCAGCTCAGGGCGACTTCGGTGTTTCGCTGAAAACGCGTCGTTCGGTCACCGAGGAGATTGGCGAACGCCTGATGCCTACCGTCTGGCTCACCGTATTTGCAATGCTCTGGTCATCGCTTCTCGGTTTGCTCATTGGCGTGATTTCCGCAGTAAAACGGGGCAAATGGCCTGATTATGCCGGAATGATCGTTGCAGTATCCGGCATTTCATTTCCGCCATTCTGGCTGGGCCTGTTGCTGATCAATATCTTTTCGGTGAAACTTGGCTGGTTTCCGACCGGCGGGTACGGTACGTGGCAGCATTACGTGATGCCTTCATTCACCCTCGGGGTAGGAGTTGCAGCCGTGATGGCGCGCTTTACCCGCTCAGCGTTTATCGAAATTGCGCGGGAGGATTATGTTCGCACAGCACGTGCCAAAGGCGTGCCGGAGCGCAGGGTCATATGGAAACATGCGCTGCGCAACGCTTTGATCCCAATTATTACAATGGTCGGTCTGCAATTCGGCTTTCTGCTCGGTGGATCGATTGTGGTCGAAAGCGTTTTCTCTTGGCCAGGTGTAGGAAGACTGCTGGTCGATTCCGTTTCCTATCGCGATTATCCCGTCATACAGGCATTGATCCTGCTGTTTTCGCTACAGTTCATCTTCATCAATTTGCTGGTTGACGTTCTTTATGCCTTTGCAAACCCGGAGATCCGCTACAAATGAGCACGACAACCGTTTTGGTGGAACCCTCCCAGAAAATGCGCAGACCATTAGCTGAATTCTGGCGGCGGTTCAAAAAGCAGAAGGTGGCCCTCGTGGCGCTCGTCTTCATCATTGCTTTGGTACTGGCGGCAATTCTGGCTCCCGTGCTCGCGCCCTACGATCCGAGTACACCCGACTATAATGCTGTTCTGCAAGGACCCAGTGCCGGGCATTGGGCAGGAACGGATGCCTACGGACGGGACATATTCAGCCGTATTATCTGGGGTGCGCGCATTTCGCTTGCCGTTGGCTTTCTTTCGGTGACGCTGGGTGCTCTTTTTGGTGTCACTCTGGGTATCGTTTCCGGGTTTTACGGCGGTTGGGTGGATTCGATTATCATGCGATTCTGCGATCTGCTGCTTGCTTTCCCAGGCATTCTGCTTGCTATAGCTGTAATTGCTGTGCTCGGACCTGGTATTACCAATGTGATCTACGCAGTCGCAATCTTCTCTATTCCGGTTTTTGCCCGACTTGCGCGCGGTACGACGTTGCAGTTGAAGCGAACCGTCTATGTCGATGCATCGCGGGCCATCGGCGTGGCTGATCGCGTTATCATGCTTCGTCATATCTTGCCCGGCACCTTGCCAAACGTCATCGTCTATTTTTCGATGCGTATAGGCACCTCCATTCTGACAGCCGCTGCCTTGTCCTTCATCGGTCTCGGCGCACAACCGCCAAGTCCCGAATGGGGCGCCATGCTGGCTGATGGCCGGACATATATGGGCGTAGCTGACCATTTGACGTTATTCCCCGGCATCGCAATTTTTGTCACCGTGCTGGGCTTCAATCTTTTTGGCGATGGCTTGCGCGACGCGCTCGATCCGAAGCTACGATCCGACTGAGGAGCGGTTGTTATGCGAATCTATATCTCCGCCGATATTGAGGGAGTTGCAGGTGTAGTTGCTCCAGCGCAAGGGCAGGCTGGTCATGCGGAATATGAGAAGGCGCGCATTCTCATGACCGAGGAAGTAAACGCCGTAATCGAGGGGTTGGTAGAAGCGGGCGCGACCGAAATCCTTGTCAACGACTCTCACGGGCCGATGACAAATATCCTGCCATCTCTGCTGCATCCGGCAGCCGATCTGCTTCTGGGCAAGCCTAAACCGATGAACATGGCCTGCGGTTTGACGGCTGAGTTCGATCTGTTCCTTATGGTCGGGCATCATTCCATGGCCGGCAAGGGTGGGGTGCTTGCTCACACCACAAACGGTTTTGCATTCCGGGAAGTCCGCATCAACAACTTGCCTTACGGGGAACCGGGTATTTACGGTGCTTATGCTGGAGAGCTTGGCGTTCCAGTTGGTCTGGTTTCCGGCGATGATTGCACGAGGGACGAGAATATTGGATTTTTCCCGGATGCTGAATTTATCGTTGTCAAACAATCTTTCGGTCACCGGGCTGCGCGACAGATATCCGTTCAGCGGGCGCGCGCTATGCTAAGGGAAGGGGCGATACGTGCAGTCCGAGAAGCTGGTAGTAAAAAAGCCTTCCGGCTGAATGGGCCATACAAGACAGAATTCTTGATGAGCAATGCGGCACTCGCCGATCAAATGGCAATACTCCCCCCAGCCAGACGGGTTGATGCCGTCACGGTGGGTTTTGATTGTGTGACAATGGCAGAGGTGGTCGGCTGGATGACGGCACTTTCCGCCATGAGTTTCGCGTTGCGCTGACGCGATTGGATAAAGCAGAACTCCTTCCACATTGAGGTTAGAATGTCTGAAACGATGCCGGTTATCGCGCTGCATGGTGGTGCGGGAACGATACTGAAATCTATTATGACGCCGGAGCGCGAAGCGGCCTATCATGCTGCCTTACGCGCCTGTCTCGAGGCGGGGCTAAATATTCTGCGCGAGGGTGGCACATCGCTCGATGCTGTAACGGCTTCGGTCATGGCATTGGAAGACGACCCGTTGTTCAACGCGGGACGTGGCGCGGTCTATACCACCGACAGCACCCACGAAATGGATGCGGCCATCATGAATGGAATGACGCGTGAATGCGGTTCGATTTCAGGAATTTGCGGCCCGCGTCACCCCATACTTGCTGCACGCGCGGTGATGGAAACGACCGAGCATGTATTTCTGGCCGGTGATGGCGCCAGGCGTTTCTGTGAAAATGCCGGTCTTGAAATGCAAAGCCCGGAATGGTTCGGTACGGAACATCGGCTCCATGCCCTCAAGGTCGAAATGGACCGTCGCAAGAAGGGGCTTCCCGATGACGGCGATCCTGCTCGCAAGCACGGAACCGTCGGGGCGGTCGCGCTCGATCGCTTCGGTCATCTCGCTGCAGCAACTTCTACAGGTGGCATGACCGCCAAGACGCCCGGTCGCGTCGGTGATAGTCCCGTTATTGGCGCCGGAACCTGGGCGGACGATGCCACTGCGGCCATTTCGGCAACTGGACATGGCGAATATTTTATTCGCCGGGCGGTTGGACACGAGATAGATGCGCGTATGCGCTGGGCAGGGCAGGACTTGCACAAAGCAGCAGGCGACGTCGTGACCGAACTTGGTGAAATCGGCGGTTCAGGCGGGCTTGTGGCCGTGGACGCAAAGGGCAATATCTGCCTGCCCTTCAATAGCCCGGGCATGCATCGTGCATGGTGCGGTGTGGACGGTGTCGTTCATACCGGAATCTATCACCATTGATTTCGTATGCACACCCGTGTCAACGGCGGAATAAAATCAGGCCAAAGGGCGGTGTAAAAGTAGGCCGCTGGCGGCGTCGGCGATTTTGCGAGGGTTTCAGCCGGCCTTACTGGCTCGGCTTTGCGCGAGACGATAACTGTCGCCGTTCAGGGCGCCTCGAAGGCGCGTATCACCAGTGGAGGAAGGATCCCCCCAGATAATTGTCTATAGGTCTGGTAGTTAACAAGCGGCTTGCCGGGCAACCGGTCGGGCTGAAGCCTCGTGACAAAGGCCGCCATGGGCGGTCGAGCTATGCCACCTGGAGGCCCTTGGGTATTGGAAATGATTGGCACAGTGAACCGTGCAGCCGGGAGAGCCTGTGCCACCGTCGGTCTTGGAGATAGGCCAGAAAAGGCGAGCGAACGAATGCAGATCAGCCAACGGCAATCACGCTGGCGACAAGCCGGATGCTGATGACAAGGCCGATGCCGCCAAACGGCTAGGCGCAGTGGTATTATCCAGTGCCCAGCTGATCGGCAGGCAGATGGCGCGCGAGGATTTCGAAAAGTCCCTGCGGGCTGCAAATGACAATCAAAGGGATAAGAGTTGGAAATCGGGCTCGATAATCAGGACGATGAATAACGTCCACATTCCGTTTCTCCGTTGAAGATACAATATAGAAATGATATCTAGAAAGTGTGTCTATATGAGGAGATTACCATGGCCTTGAGCATCAAGACCGATGAAGCAGACCGGTTGGCGCGGGAACTATCCCGTCTTACCGGCGAGACCATGACTGACGCTATCACTCAGGCCATGCGAGAGCGACTGGACCGGCTTCGTGCCGAGCGCGAGGCGCAGCGCGATTACGTTGCGCGTATGAAAGCTTTCGTTCGTGAGCGTGCCAGTCGTTATGACCGCCGTCCGGTTACGAAACAGGAATGGGACGAAGCCGTCGGCGATACCTTAGAAGAGCCAGGCTATCATCAATGATGATTGTCGACGCATCAGCGATCATAGCGATCCTCTTCGATGAGGTGGAAGCGCCGGAGTGCATGGATGCTCTCCAGTCTGATACGGCGCGTCTGATATCGGCGGTGAATTACGTCGAGGCCGGTACAGTTCTTGCGGGCAGGATCAGGGAGGGAGATCGGCATGCTGCGATTGCCGATCTGGATGCATTCCTTGCTGATTTCGGCATCTTGGTTGCGTCCATAGATGACAGGCTTGCACGAGCTGCGATGAAGGCGCGGGTGGAATACGGCAAGGGATTTGGAACGGGAGCCGGTTTGAACTTCGGTGATTGTTTTGCCTATGCCTTGGCAAAACGGCATTCCGCTCCCCTTCTCTATGTCGGTGATGACTTTGCGCTGACTGACATTCAATCCGCGCTATCACGCGGCCCCTGCCAAGGCTAGCGCTTAGCCTTCATGCTGCGGAAGCGAGCAGCTTGGCCCGTTCGATCCGCTCACGCTCGCGCGGCGAATGCATCGCTTCCCACAAATCCGTCCGGCGCTGCACGTTCACCCAGAAGTCAGGGCTATTGTCGAACACACGCGCCAGAATGAACGCGGTCGGAGCCGTCACCGTACGGCGGTCGTTGCAAAGCTCGTTCACATACTTGCGCGGAACCCCCATCGCCCCGGACAACGCCGATTGTGTCAATTCCCAAGGCTGCATGAACTCTTCCACCAGAATTTCACCAACTGTCGCGGGCTTACGTACGGTCATCGGCATTTTCGTCACCTCAACGATAGCTGTGATCGTCCAGATAAAGGCCGGACGCTTCACCCTTATTTCCACCTCATCGGAACGCCAACCGCTATTGCTTGGTGACGTGGATGGAATGAAAACCCTCAAGATTGCCTTTCACCGTCTGATTTCGTCAAGCTTCGCCCGGGAACATAGTTGCGTGCTCTCGACGAGAGTGCATATGGGCCAGACGACCTTCATCAAGAAAGGGTTCCGTCAAGGTGACCCCTCGGGTTTCGGATTGCGCAGTTTCCTGATCGATGATGCTGGCAATCCAAAGAGTTAACTTCGCCCACGCGAACACAAGAACATCCAGACCGATCGCGTCATTCTTAAACCGGGACCACCAGAGGAACTCGAAGTGGTCAAGCGCATCTACACCGATTTCGTAGAACGCGGATTGACCGAACCGCAAGTTGCCAGTTGCCCGGCGTGACGGATCATGGTTTGCGCGAAACGGCCGCAGCAAGGCCTCGGGATGTATCGCTCACCACATTTCAATGCAAAAGCGCGCCGGCTAGGGATCAACGTTTCGTTTGTCATGGGTGTTCCTGCGCCGTTTCGGAATTTGCCTGCCAACGGTTATATGACCGATGGCAGGCTGGCGATCCAATCTATACGCTGCTAAGGGCTACAGGGCAAAATTAGCCTGAATAATTCATGTCGAGTTGACGGATGTAGCCTAACCTTTTGAAACAGCGTAAGAAATGGTTGTCGAAGCCGATCCGTGCAGTTTCCGGGAGACTACATCCGCCATGAACGATCATACGGTGCCGCTGAGCGGTTTGTCACCCATTGATGGCAAGAATGTTGTTGCCCGGTTTGACGGCGGAATGCTGTCATCGGATGGTGGCCTTCTGGCTTTGAATGAAGTCGAGAAGCGCTATCGTATTGCCGAGCGCCTGGCAGGCTGCATCAAGGATCCGCGCCGTTCAGATCAGATTGTACATGGTCTTTCGACGATGATCAGCTTCCGCATACAGATGATTGCAGCAGGTTATGAGGATGGCAATGATGCCAACCGGCTTCGCAGCGATCCGGTCTTCAAGATGGCGCACAATAGTTTGCCCTCAGGCCGGTCGCTGGCCTCTCAATCAACGATGTGTCGGCTGGAGAACCTTCCGGACGTTCGTGAACTCCTCGCCATGGGCCAGGCCATGATCGACCTTTACTGCGCCTCCTTCCGGCAGGTACCGAAGCGGATCGTGCTTGATATTGATGATACTTTTGATGCTGTTCACGGTTGCCAGCAGCTTCGCCTGTTCAATGCCCATCATGACGAATACGGTTTTCAGCCGATTGTCGTCTTCGATGGTGACGGCCGGTTCGTCGCCGCAGTGCTACGCCCGGCCAAGCGACCAGGCGGCGCTGAAATCCGCGCCCACCTGCGCCGCCTTGAACGGATGATCCGAAACAACTGGCCCAATACCTGTATTCTGATCCGGGCCGACAGCCATTACACCAGCCCACTCGTCATTGACTGGTGTCGCGCCAATGACGTTGACTTCATCCTTGGCGTGGCGCCGACCACGACACTGCGCAAGCGCTTCGAGACCTCGGCAAAGGCGGGCAAGGTGCGCAGGTTCACGGAATTCTTCGATGGGGCGGCGAGCTGGAGCCGGGTGGAACGCATCATCGCGCGTATGGAAGCTGGTGCCCAGGGGACAGATACCCGCTTCATCGTGACCAATCTCACAGGCAACAGACCGAAAACGCTTTATGAGGGCGTCTACTGCCGACGTGGCATGGCCGAGAACCATATCAAGTCGTGGAAGACGCATCTGGCGGCTGACCGCACGTCTTGCACCAGAGCCACCGCCAACCAGTTCCGCCTCTTCCTGCATGCTGGGGCCTATTGGCTGATGTGGGGCCTGCGCGCTGCGATGCCGAAACGCTCACGCTTCGCCGTCGCTCAGTTCGACACATTGCGGCTGCGCCTGATCAAGATCGCAGCGCGAGTGATCGAAATGAAGACCCAGATCCGTCTCCATCTGCCGACCTCTTGCCCAAGCCAGAATATCCTGCGCCTCGTGCTTGAACGCATTCCAAAGCTGGCAACGTAAAAAAAGGGCGTAAACGCCCCGAAACCTCAACCCGTTCGTCGCAACTTCCAAACCCAGATGACACAACGACCGGTTAAAACCGGCGAATGTCCCCCTGTGAAAAACGCTCACTTCGGCACACGGCAATTTGCACGATGCGCGCCATATCCATTCCGCTATGAATTAACCGGGTTAGCTGTTAGTGATGACGGACTTACTTCGTCATTTCATCGACCGTCTTCACGAGCATAGGCAGGCCGTCTTCGGGGGTAAGATCGCCCCGCATAACCTTGGCAATGATGTCGCGTTCCGCGCGCCAGATGCGCACCGACGATCCGGTCGGATAGCCCTCCCACGGGCGCGCCAGCTCGATTTGGGATGCCACTGTTTTGAAGCGCGGTTCCTTTTCGTAAAAAGGAGCAAGATAATCAGCGCCGTCAGCCAGTTTGTTCGTCGGCAGATATCCTGTCGTTTCTACCACGATACTCTGTCCTTTCGGACCGGTGGCGAATTTCAGATATTCCCAGGCCGCCTTTTGCACTGCCTCATCTTGTGAAAGAATGATGCCCGCCGCGCCGCCCGTCGGGAGGCCGCCATTTTCCTTATCGTCAACCGGTACTCTTATCGTGTTCAGTTTGAAGCGGTCTCCTACAAGACCGATAATCTGTGCAAGGCGGGCGGGTGTATCGATGAAATAGGCTGTTTGTCCGGCTGCGAATTGCTGGCGCGCCTGTTCAAATTCCAACAAATTCTCGCCGCCCTCAGTCACGATACGACGGAGAATTTTGAGGGCTGCCAGACCCTTTTCATTGTCGAAACCGGCATTTCCCGTTTCAGGCTCGACGAGCTGCGTTCCTTTCTGCCGCAAAATGGTCTGCCAGAGCCAATCGTCGGGCCAATCGTAGATTGTATAACCGATACCCGCCATCTTCGGGTCTGCGTCATGGATTTTCTTGGCGCGCGCCAGAAGATCGTCCCAGGTCGCCGGTACCTCCTTGGGGTCCAAACCTGCTTTCTCGACGGCGCTTTCATTGACGTAAAGAATTGGGAGCGACGCGTTGAAGGCCATACCGTATTTGGTACCATCTACAACGCCGATATCGAGCATGGACTGTGAATAATTCTCCGTTATCCAGTTTTGTGGTTCGGCATCCAGAAACGGCTTGAGGTCCACGATCTGATTGCGCTTGGACAAAGTGCGCGCAAGCTCGGGCATAAGATGATAGCCGGGAAAGTAGATGTCTGGAAGCTGATTGGTGACGGCCAGCCGCTGCATCAGGAGATGGCCTTCGTCGTAGTCCTTGGCAGGAGCCCGGAATTTTATCTTGATATCCGGGTGTTCCTTCATGAAGGCTTGCGAAATTGGATCATGGAATTTCGCGAAGCCGGATTGTGCGTAGAGCACGTCCAGTGTCACCTCGGAGGCGGGTGCCGTTCCCGCCATACAAAGCGTCAGGGTTCCGGCGGCGATGAATTTTGCTATATGTTTCATATGTTCCTCCCTGGATTAAGACGTTTATTTATTGAGGCTTCTTATTTGACACCGGTCATGGTGATGCCCTGGATGAAACGCTTGCGCGCAATCAGGAAGCAGATCACGAGCGGGGCTGTAAGCATGGTGGCGGCCGCCGTCAGGGCTCCATAATTCGAGCCAGTTTCCGCGTCTGCGAAGAGCAGCATGCCAAGCGGTGGCGGAGCGAGCTGATTGTCGGAAATGACGATGAGCGGCCAGTAAAGGTCGTTCCAATGCGCGACGATCGAGAATACCGCGAAAGCGGCGATTGCCGGCATGGCGCTCGGCGTGACGATGCGCCAGATGATTTCAAGCTCGCCCATGCCATCAAGTCGTGCGGCATTGATGATATCGTCGGGAAAGCTCCTGAAAAACTGCCGGAACAGGAATATGGCGAAGGCCGACAGGAAAAACGGCAGCATCATCGAGAAATAGCTGTTGAGCAGGCCAGCCCAGGCCAGAGCGATATAAAGGGGAAGCGCTGGCACCTGGATGGGGATCGCCAGTGCTAGCAGGATCAGAACGAAGAAAAGGTTGCGGCCGGTAAATTTCAGCTTGGCCAGTGCGTAGGCACACGGGATTGCGACAATCAACTGGACCAGAAGGATACCGCTGCACACAATGACGCCGTTCAGTGCAAAGCGCAGCAACGGAGCGCTTTCAAGCGCGAAGCTGTAATTTTCCACGCCATAAAACTGCGTTGGCCATAACCGCAACTGAGCGCTGAATATCTCATTTGGTGGTTTGATTGATGTAACCAGCATCCAGACGAAGGGCATGACGATAAAGATTGCGCCCACGATCAAGATGGTGTGGACCGCGATGAAGCCAAGCCCCCGTTTCAGCCCCGAGAGGCTGCGGGCAGGCGGGCTTGCGGCTTGTGCTTTCATGTCCGGTATCGGTGTCAATAGTGCACCCTCCTGTCTATGAAAAAGGTCTGGATGCCCGAAAAGATCAGGATGAATGCCAAAAACACCAGAGTCAGAGCTGCGGCATAGGCGGTCGAGAAATACTGGAAGCCTTCCAGATAGATCGCATAAAGGATCACATTGGTGGAATCTTGTGGGCCCCCTCGCGTGATCGCGACTACCGTGTCAAAGACCTTGAAGGCGGTGATGGATGTGGTGATGAGGACGAACATGGTCGTCGGCCCAAGCATCGGCCAGGTCACGGTCAGAAAACGATCGATCACGCCAGCCGCGCCATCAATATCAGCGGCTTCATATAGGTCTTTGGGGATCGCCGAGAGACCGGCCAAAAACAGCACCATGTTGAAGCCGACCAGTTGCCAGATTCCAATGACCGCCAGCGTCGGCAGCGCATAGGCGGGGTCGCTGAGGAAATTGACGGGCTGGAAGCCCAGGGCAACAATAATCGCATTGATTGGGCCAAGGCTTGGATGAAGCAGGAACTTCCATACTGATGCCATGGCAATAAGTGTTGCCGTGACCGGCAGGAAGAAGATGACCTCATAGATTGCGCGGCTACGCGTTCGGCCATGGATGAGGAGGGCGAACAGGAGGCCGAGCCCCACTGATCCGGGAACCACGAAGGCCACGTAGATGAACGTGTTGAAGAGCGATCGACGGAAGGTCTCGTCGTGCAAGGCATTGGAAAAATTCTTGAGGCCGGTAAATGACAGCGTCAGGTCGCCAAGCTGATAATCGGTGAGGCTGAGCACCACCAAGACAATCAGCGGCACGATATGGAGCAGCAAGAGCAGCATGAATGCGGGTGCCGCCAGGCCAAGCCCTGTCAGCTTCTCGACGAATTCTCGCCGGCCAAGCCTTTGTCCAAGGGCCGGTTCAACGCGTTGAGCCATGTTTTGCCCTCCCGGAATCGTCGTCTGACAAGAGCACATGCGTTTTTCCGGCCCGCCGTCCGTCGGGGCCGAAAATATGGCAAAGCGTGGGGTCGAAGGTCAGTCGCACGGCGTCGCCTTCGTGGATGTCTTCGTGCGGTGATGTTGTGCGCATGATGAAGCCAGTGGCGTCCGTGCCGGTCAGGTCGAGGTGATGGAGAAATTCGGCGCCGAGATTTTCCGTGCGGCGCAGGCGTGCGTCGATGATCGGTTGGCCTGCAGCTGCCTGCTTGGGCGAACGCAGGTCGAGCGCCTCCGGCCTGATGCCGATGGTCACGCTCTCGCCTTGCGGCAGGTTGACGGCGATGCCAAGCGGCCGACCGTGTATTTCCACACGGCCGGCCGGTCCAATCGATGCGGGCATGGTATTGATTGTTGGGCTGCCAATGAAGCGGGCCACTTCCAGATTGGCCGGGTCCTCATAAAGTTCCGTCGGCGTCCCGAGCTGCTGCACCTTGCCGCCGTCCATCATTGCGACACGGTCCGACATGGTCATGGCTTCGATCTGGTCGTGTGTGACATAGATGAAAGTCGCGCCCATGCGCTTGTGCAGTTCAGTTAGTTCTGTGCGCATGTGGACGCGCAGTTTCGCATCCAGATTGGATAGCGGTTCGTCCATCAAGAAGGCACGCGGCTGGCGGACCATCGCCCGGCCGAGCGCCACGCGCTGGCGCTGCCCGCCAGAAAGCTGCGCAGGTTTGCGGCCAAGCAGCGCCTCGATCTTCAACTGGCCGGCCACGGCTTCGACCTGTTTTGCAATCTCTTGTGTGAGCCTTTTGCGGCGCGGCGAGAGATGTTTGATCAGCGGAATGCGCTCCAACAGGCTGAGTTTTTCTACTGTGAGGGGAACAGCGATGTTGTCGAAAGCCGTCATATGCGGATAAAGCGCGTAGCTCTGGAACACCATCGACAGCTTGCGCTCATGCGGGCGCAGGTGGTTCACCGATGCGCCGTCCACGCTGATCGTACCTGCCGACTGGCTTTCCAGGCCGGCTATGATGCGCACGAGTGTCGACTTGCCGCAGCCCGAAGGCCCAACGAGGGTAAGAAATTCCCCGTCTCGGATCGAAATATTAATGTCGTCCAGCACCTTGAGGCTTCCGAACGATTTGCTGATGTTTTGGATATCAACCTGGGACAAAAGCTCTCCTCCAGCATTCGTCGCCCGCCCAAACTATCGTGGGGGGTAAACCTCGTGCACAACGTCATCGATCCACATCATCTTCAGTTCCGGCAGATGTACACGCGTAAAGCTGAAACCTGTTTCCGAGAAATCGTAGCGTACGGCCCCAAGCTGTTTTTCGCCGCCCAAAGGCGGCTGCATGTGTGGACCAACCGCGAAGGCGGCTGACGGACACCAGACGAACTGGACGCCGTCGAGAATGAAATCGTGTGAGAGATGAAGATGACCACTGGCGATAAGATCGACACCGAAACGCTGCGTGAGGCGCTGCAGCCGGGTGCGCGGTTCCCGCTTTACCGACCAATAGCCGTTGTCGATATCCTCCCAGCCATTGATAAACAAAGGTTGGTGGGTAAACCATGCGATGCGGCGGCCGTCCGCGCTCTCCATTTGTCGTTCCAGCCAGTGAAACTGCGCTTCTTCCGCCGCAAGACCGGAACTTAAGATCATGGAATCGAACCCGAGAAGGCGCCAGTTTCCCACATCCTTTGCCCAGAAATCTGCGCCATACTGTCGGTTCCAGCGTTCCAGACGATGTTCGTTGGCCGGCTGATGTGCGCTTTGCGGTTCGCCGACATCGTGGTTTCCCGGAACAACCAGCATCGGGGCGGGCAGGTCGACCATCACTTCGCGGCAGAAGGCAAAATCGTCCTCAACATCCGCGCCGTCCACGCTGATATCGCCGGAATGGATGATGAGTTTGGGATTTTCACTGGCAAGCCAGTTTTTCAAAGGCCGCCAGTTTTCCACGAAATGCGCCTTGTGGCGTCCAAGATGCGTGTCTGAAATCTGTATGACGCGGACCATTCTTTCATTCCCCTGATTGCAAACTGATCAGATCAATTCACCGCATCGAAAAAAGTTTACAACTGTTGGTGTGGCTTTGCAAATGTAACGCTGTGATCGGTCGGTCTGTCATGTTCACCGATGAGGATATTGGCAGCGGTTATCGCAGCCGGTAACTCTGCGGCTCCGTTGACCACGAAAGCAGCGCCGCTGGCCTTGAGAAGCGAAGCCCGATCGGGACGCGGATCTGCTGGATCGACAAATCCGATCGCAGTCATGCCTGCTGCATTGGCGGCGAGGACGCCGTGCGAACTGTCGTCGATCATCACGCAATGCTCCGGCTTGACGTGGAATTGTTCAGCGCAATGCAAAAGAAGATCCGGGGCAGGCTTGGGTCTTGCCACCATCTGGGCGCTGAACACTGCGGGATGGAAATGTTGCCACAAATCAAGCTTGCCCAGACTGCTTTTGAGGCGCTCGATGGAACTGTTCGAGGCAACGCATTTGGGCCGCTTCACGCTTTTGACCACCGCATCAATGCCGGGCATCGATGTGAGCGAACGCCCAAATTCCTCATAAAGGCGCGTGTGCCAGGCGGAGAAATGGACATCGACGTCGACCATGCCTAATTCTTCCGCACAGATCCTGCGGATAGCCGGTTCTGAATGGCCGGTGAACCTGACATGCGCCTCCTCATCCGTGATGGACATGCCGGCATTGCGCAGCATTTCGGCAAGTGTCCGGCTGGCGATGGGCTCGCTGTCGATCAGCACCCCGTCACAGTCAAAAATAATGAGAGCAATATTTTCAAGAGCATCCAAGCCTGCTGATGTTGTGTCGGTCATGGCAATCATCCCTGCATGAAGGGCATTGGATGGACGGCAGGAAAGCAAGGCCGCATATCGTACGGGATAGGTCGATGTCGTTTTGCCCTTTTGATTTCCGGCCGCATCGCTCTTTCCTCCCGGTAGTGCTTCAACTCTGACGACATTCAGTCTAGATAGGTTGAAACAGTTGTCAACGTTTAATTACAGATGTAAATATACTCGATATTGAAACCGTGGAATCAGCGATTTGTCCCGTACATTCTAACGGTCGCTATCTTTCCGTGCAGGACAAGCGCTGCTACACCAAAGCAGACAGGCAGAGGGTCCGCCTGGCGAGGCCCGGTTGGCAAATGAGGTTCTGAGGATGAACGGAAAGCCTTTGTTGAACGGTCCAGCTGCGCTCTCTGAAGAACAGATGCAGATGCGCGTTGTCTGGCAATATTTCATGGAAGGTCGCACACAGGGAGAAATCGCGCAGGCCTTCTCCACCAATCGCCTGCGCATCAACAAGATTATCGCCGAGGCGCGCCGGTCGGGGCTGGTGACGATCACGTTGAACTCGCGACTGGTGTCATGCGTAGAATTGGAGCGACAGCTCGTCGCCGATTTTTCGTTGCGCCACGCCAGTATCGTGCCGACGCCCGACAATCCTGATCTGGTGCCGGTGCTGGTGGGACAGGCGACCGCCGATTATCTCGTAGACCAGCTGAACACCACCGACATATCGGGGATCGGCGTGGGGTGGGGCGCGACATTGCGCGAGATGGTGCGTCACATGCCTAAGCTGAAACGGCCCGATGTTTCCGTTAATTCCGTCCTCGGCGGTCTCACGCACGGCATCGAGATCAACACCTTCGATATTGCGAGTGATCTGGCGCGACAGCTCAATGCGCAATGCGCTTATCTCGCCGCGCCGATTTACGCTGGCAGCCCCCAATCTCGCGACGCCATTGTCAGTCAGGACGTGTTCGAAAGCGCTTTTGAGCGGATCAGGAAGAACGACATCATCCTTGTCAGTATTGGCGACTTGACGATGCGTTCGCTGCTAATCCGCTACGGATTGCCGAGTGACGTTTCGTTGGATGAACTGATTGCAGCTGGTGCCTGCGGCGATATAGTCGCGCAGTTTATTGACCGGAATGGTAAGCCCATCGACCATCCGATCAACCGGCGCGCCATAGCGCCGTCATTCGAGACCCTAAAAAGCGTGCCGACTGTGGTGTTCGCGTCGGGCGGGCTTAACAAGGCAGAAGCGCTTGCTGCCGCGCTGCTCTCCGGCACCGGCAATGTACTCATTTGCGACGAGGAAACCGCGCGCCGTGCTCGGCAGATTGCGCTTGATGCATTAGGTGTTTAAGGCGAGTAGCCAGATCAGCTACCTTCCAAACTGTGCTGTGAGACGCTTATCATCTTTAGCGATAAATAGCTCTCCTCATCGCTGGCCTCTTTTCTCCAATCAGCGGAAACCTTCAATCCAGCTTGGAAATCGCCAAATGCGAGCGATTTTTGGACATCAAGGGGAAAGATAACTACCGCATCAGGCTCCAAAAGCCATGCTTTCGACCATGCACCTTTTTCAGATCCGCAACGTAGTCATCATGCGTTTTGAACTCTGCGAACTCTTCTAACTGATGTGCCAGAGACGCACATTCCATGAGATGTCGCGCCGCGTGCTTGTAACGACTGGAGCGAGCATAATTGAGTGTAAAGTCGATCATGGCACGCAGAAGGAGGGTCGCTGCCAGTGGATATTTTGCGCTTAGCACTTCTGCTGCAGGAGAGAGCAATTCGTAACGATCACCATCTAGTCCGGCGGCTCGGTGCATTACCAATTTGGCTGCTTCGGCAGGAGAAGGATAGTTCAAAAAGAGTATTAATGCCTGCTGGACATCGGGATGGGTCTGAGCGTATGCAAATGCCTTTTCCTCAGCCTCCACATCGTCAAAATCCGGTAATCGGCGCACAAATTCCTTCAGCATCTCGTCATCGAGAGACTGTTCAAAGCATTGCCAGCGAAACTGTTGTGCTTCTTTACCACGACCGAGCATTTCAAGAGCGTCGGCTCGTGTCGCCTGCCAATCGTAGGGAACTTGATACCGCTCACCGATTTGTGCCTTGTCAAGGATTCTCAAAGCTTCCTCGGCTCGCCCTGCCGAAACCAGCCTCCTGCCGATCTCTGTCGCTACTGTGGGGACAATATGCGTGTGCTCGGCATGCTGAGCGATATACAGATCCACGTCACCTAACGCGTCAGCGATTTGCTGCAAGGACACTTTTGCTGTGAAGAATGCGCTACTCGCATAGACATCGTCACGATAAACAGGCTCGTTTGAGCTCAGCCCTGTCAGTTGTCTGCTTTCGTTGGTTCGTTTCGTGTCGCGTGTCTTCGTTCCGCCTTCGAATAGCTGCTGCAATTGCCGCAGCCCTTCTTCGCCAAGGGCCGGTACCATGGATGGGATCAATCTGTCGAATTGACTGTAGCCATTGTTATTCTGGAGTGCTGCATAAATTCGCCCGACAAGGCTCTCCGTGGAAATCTTGACCTGTCCAGCTATCCGTCCTGCGTCATCAATTGCCTGATGAAAGCTTTCGGTGAGCAATCCGCTACCGTCATGTGTGCGTTCGTAAATAGAATCTCCTAACAACAAAAACTGCCATATGAGTTCGAAAGCCTCATCGGGATTCGTCGGAGCTATTTTTTCGACGATTGTTTTACGCTGGGTTTCCAGATCGGATTTGACCGTCTTGACTTTCTGCCAGTCGATCCAACTCTTGGCGCGAGCGATACTGCTGAGACGTTTGCGAACCTCCCTGGCCAATTCTTCCCCGCTAGAGTTACCAGCAAGTTCCATTCGAAGACGTCGCTTGTGGTTGGCATTTCCGGTACTGATTTCGATCAGCAGTTCAGCCAGTTTCTCTACGCCGAGTGCTTCGAGATTTTTTGCATTGAGCGTCGTTTTGGATGCCATGAAATAAAAGCCATTCGATTAATGCATAGCTGAAATCTGAATAGCGGACTGAACAGGTTTTCACCAGCATGATTAACGGCTTCTTGCCTGATTTGGAGAGTGCTCGTCTTGAATGTGAGAGCTGATGGGCAGAGGAAGAGATCCAGTTCGCGATTGACAAAGGCTCGTTGAGGCAACTGTTTGTCGTGATCTCCAGCCAAGACGCGAAAGCAATGGCAATAGGAACGAGATGATGAATAGTGATACGAGTAAGTTCCGGTCTGCTGTAAAAACAATGAGCTTGGAAGGGTAATCTCCCCGTTTTTAACGGCGCCATTCAGTAGAATTTACGCTGCTAGTTTCAGTTTCTGCCTCGGCGTGATGCCGCCGATAGCCATATTGGGTCGCTCGTTGTTGTATGTCCAGAGCCAGCGTGTGGCGTAATCCTGCACCTCCTTGATGGTATCGAACATGAAACATCCCAGCCATTCATGCCGAACCGTGCGGTTGTAACGCTCGATATAGGCATTTTGCTGCGGCTTACCTGGCTGGATATGGGCGATGGTGATGCTTCGCTTCTGCGCCCATGCCAAGAGTGTCCCGCTGATATATTCCGGGCCGTTATCGACACGAATTATATCCGGTTTTCCGCGCCACTCGATGATGCGGTTCAGCGACCGGACAACCCGTTCGGCTGGTAATGAGAAATCGACCTCAGTGCCGAGCCCCTCGCGGTTAAAGTCATCGATCACGTTCAGTGTCCGGAACGAGCGACCGTCAGCGAGTTGATCGGCCATGAAGTCCATCGACCAGGTCCGGTTGGGTTGTTCTGGTACTGCCAGAGGTTCAGGCCGCTCCCGGATCAGACGCTTTCTGGGCTTGATCCTGAGATTGAGCTCCAGTTCGCGGTAGATACGGTAAACCCTCTTGTGGTTCCAGCCAAAGCCCTTGATGTTACGCAGATAAGGGAAGCACAGACTAAAACCCCATGCCTTGTGCGCCGTCGTCAGGCGCAAAAGCCAGTCGGCAATCTCTTCGTTCTCGCTGCCTAGCTTACGTTCATAGCGATAGCACGTCTCGCTGACCTCGAACGTCCGGCACGCGAGCGCGACGTTGATATTATGTGTCTGGACCGCTTGCATGGCCATCTCCTTGCGTTGAGATGGCATCAGCGCTTTTTTCCAAGAGCTTCCTTCAGAAGATCGTTTTGCATGCTCAATTCCGCATACATCTTCTTGAGCCGACGGTTCTCGTCCTCCATGCTTTTCATTTGGCTGACCATGGATGCGTCCATGCCACCGAACTTTGCTCGCCACTTGTAAAAGCTGGCATCGCTTATCCCATGCTCCCGGCAAAGCTGTGCAACAGGAATGCCGTCCTCAGCCTGCTTCAGGATAGCCATGATCTGCGCGTCGCTGAATCGTGATGTCTTCATTGGAATCTTCTCCAAAATCATTGTGAGAAAATTCTACTTTTAAAACCGATTAATTGATGGGGGGATTACCCAACGACTGTCCATCCTGATCGCCACGCAACCCGTGGACTTTCGCTGCGGTCATCAGGCTCTGGCCTTGATGGTGCAGACTGAACTGAAGCTTGATCCACATTCCGGGATCACGGTGATCTTCCGGTCGAAACGGGGAGATCGGCTGAAAATCCTGGTATGGGATGGCACCGGCTATGCGCTGCCTGACGTGATGGTTGCCATCGCTGATTACTGGAGTATGTCGGCAACCGAACGTGGTGAATTAACCTCTGAACTGAGAGCGATATTGAAAAGTCGGATGCAATGATCCTTGTCGATGTGGATCGGGCAAGAAATTCAAGAAATGTTGCGGTGCTCGCGGTTGAATAAACATGTATTCGGCTTGGGCCAGATTCCATGGAAGAAAAGTTGGTCATCAGGTTATATTTGTTTCACAAGATGCTCGCATCATCTCAATATGTATCGTTGGGGCGATTGTTGAAAGGTTGGTCTGACCATTGAGCACCGCGATCCAGCCTGAAGAAGAGGCGGCGCTAAAAACCAATCTCGTTCAGGTTTGTTTGAGATTTGCTGGTCAGTTTGCCAGATGGCCATGGCACCTATCGCTTAGTTTGCCACGAAAGGTCATGACAGGGGAGCGTGGCCCCCGAGCAGAGATGAAGATCACGCTTTTGTATCATTGTGATTCGCCGCTTTAACCGGACGGGAGGAAACTTTAAATGAAACGCAGTTTTGCGGCCTTTATCGTTTGACGAACCGGTTGACTTCTGCGGCCTCGTCCATTTCCTTTCGCCGGAAATAGATGGCGCGCCCACAGCGGATTGGACTGTGTCCCTGTACAATAATGATCTGCTCGTCTTTGCGCATCGACTGAGTGATTTCATGCGGCATGATCAGCGGACGACGTTGAAAATTGAGGTTTTCGGATTTTCGCGAGGCGCTGCTTTTCGAATACCAGCCGATATTGCGTGAACTGCTTTTCACCTCGACCGTCATTTCACCACATTGCGCCGAAACGTTCCGTGCGGTGTCGAGCGCCTTGATTGCTGCATAGCTTGCAAAGGCGCATCCATCGAGCCATGATAATGCACCGTCTTTGCCAAAATGGCGTTCCAACTGGCCGACGGATTGGTACATCAGCATCATGCTGATGCCGTATTTGCGACCGCGATCACGCGCTTCTTCCAAAATGCGCATATAGCCAAGTAGATCGACCTCATCGAGCATAAACAAGGCACGGCGCTGGAATGCACCATCCGCCTCGATCATTGCATTGATCAGCGAGCCGATGATCACACGCCCGATCCCCGGATAGGAACGCAGAATCGATGCAGGGATATTTAGAAACACATCCTTTTTGCCTGTCGCGATCTCAGGGGATTTGAAGCTATCGCCACAGACGAGGGCAGCGTAATTGTTGAGAGATAGCCATTGTGTATCCTTCGATGCAGTCGAATAGACACCTGAAAACGTCTGCTCGGTCATATTGACGAAGACGCCAAGTGTTTCACGAATGAAGGCAGATTCTGAATGCTCTTGAACCTCTCGCAGCATGGCGAGCACGGATGTCTCGGGTTCGGAAACGATTTGTCGCAGGCTGCGTAAATTGCGTCGGTCGGAAAATTCCGGCGACAACATCACATGGGCCAGAAGCCCGGTCAGGAGATTGTGTGCCTGGTTCTGGAAAAATGAACCGGTTGAGCTTTCGAAGCGCACGCTTTCTGAAAGCAGCATATGTGCGATGCCGACAATGTCTTCTTCCTTCTTTGTCGATGTTTCAATTCCATCAAGGACATTAAAACCCATGACTGGATTGCTCGGATCGAGCACCATGACATCGCGCCGAAGTTTCTTCCGACGATATTCGATGACCATTGGCGCCACTTCAGTTGACGGATCAAGGCAGATGATCGGACCAGTGTAGCGCAGCGCTGTCGGCACGACATTACTCGTCGTCTTGTAGCCGCCTGACCCGGCAAAGAAGAGCATGTGGGTGGAATCGAAATCCTGCTTGTAGGTAAGAAGCGGTGCCTTGCCGCCGCGTCCCCATGTGGCTGGTTCATTTGGATCGAATGGTAGTTTATGAACGAGCTCCTTGTCGACGCGATAACGTTCGCCAACGACGATTTCGCCATCTTCCGGGAATAGTCGTGCTAGCGCCCGCATTGGCAGCCAGTCTGCATCGCCGAAGCTTGCGCGCCGGGCCCGCTTTATCTGTGCAGGCACGACACTGGAAATGCGTGCTGATACAGCCGCGGCAATAAAGCCAATGACGGCGCTGACGACCGCGATCATATCAAGGTATGACAGCGCCTGGTCCCAACTCAATGCCCGGCTTTCCACGAAGGGGGAAAGACGGGTAATTTCGCGCAATGCGTAGAAGCCAGTTATTAGCAGGAAGCAGGCAAGACTTGCCAGCGCGATTGGTTTCCGCCGATGCAATGGCAACATCCAGACAGTCAGGAGCCCGGCAAGTGGGCCGCATATAAGGGCTGGTACAGGAGACGCCCGCAAAGCCCAGTATTGCGGTTTCCCTGATAAGCCAGCGGCCAATTCCGGCCAACGCCAGTTGGCAATATAGAATGCTAAACTGGAAACAGCGATTGGCACCAGGACGAGCAATTGGCTTGGATGCGGTTTTGCGCCAGTCGTCATTGCGCAGCATCCGGCTCTTCTTGCCAATGAGGATCTGATGCTTTTGCGCGGAAAGCCATTTCACCGCGATTGCGCAAGCGCTGAAACTCAGCCGTATCCGGTAAAAGTCGCGCCAGTTCTAGCAAGCCACCTAGTAGGAATGCCCGGTCTGCCGTCGACAGACCGGCACGAACGACAATTTCGCCGAGTAGGTATTTTTTGCGAAGGTCTTTCTTGCGTTTAACTGACACGAGGAACCTCCGTCGACGCTCCAGTCCCACCATTTGTCTTTCTATGCGACGCAGCGGATGCGCCACCGCTGTTCCCTTTTTTCCTTTCGCGAAATCGTGTCGTAATTTCACTAATGATTTGATCGATCTCCGTATCGGCGATGTCCATTTCCGCCAAACCGGATTTCGTGGCTGCACGCGCAAAGCGCTCGGCGGACTTTACCAGTAGTTCTTTTCTACGTTCGTGCAGCTTCTCGATTTGCGTGTCGATATCAAGAATAGAATTTTTGCCTGCCATCTATTGGGTTCCTTCCCATTTCACCGCTTTGCCCCTCGTTTATTTAACTGTATATAAAAAGATAGTTAAATATGTTATAAAGCGCAAGTCTACAACTATTGGTGCGGTAAGGGCTGTTTTAACTGTCTAATAAATCGATGTCGATCAAAGCTCGTGTGCCGAGATACGACATTCTTTGGAGGTCTGGAGGAGTGTCATGGCGATCATGTTCGTCAGAGCGCAGGTGATCAGCAGAGGGGCGGGGCGCAGTATTGTCTCGGCTGCTGCCTATCGCCATCGTGCACGGATGATGGACGAGCAGGCGGGAACTTCATTTAGCTATCGTGGCGGGGCTGATGAACTCAAGCATGAGGAACTGGCGCTTCCCGATGAGATCCCTAACTGGCTGACGACAGCCATTGAAGGAAAGACGGTCGCCGCGGCAAGCGAGGTTTTGTGGAATGCGGTCGACGCTTTTGAGAAGCGGGTGGACGCACAGCTTGCCCGTGAACTTGTTATTGCGCTGCCGGAGGAACTGACGCGTGCAGAAAACATTGCGCTCGTCCGCGAATTTATCAGGGAAAATCTGACCGCAAAGGGCATGGTTGCCGACTGGGTCTATCACGACAGGGACAGCAATCCGCATATCCATCTGATGATGACGTTGAGACCGCTGACGGAACAAGGGTTTGGCAGCAAGATGGTGGCGGTATCTGGACCCGACGGCAAGCCGTTGCGGGTGATCAAGCCCGATCGCCCGAACGGTGCTATCGTTTACTCACGCTGGGCCGGTGACAAGGAGACGATGAAGGAGTGGAAGATTGCCTGGGCGGAAACGACCAATCGGCATTTGGCGCTTGCTGGCCATGACATTCGTCTTGACGGACGCTCTTATGCCGAACAGGGGCTCGATGGGATCGCGCAAAAGCATCTTGGACCGGAGAAGGCTGCTTTGGCGCGCAAGAATATGGAGATGTATTTCGCGCCGGCCGATCTTGTTCGCCGCCAGGAAATGGCAGATCGGCTTCTTTTAGAGCCTGAACTTCTTTTAAAGCAGCTTGAGCGCGAACGTTCCACTTTCAACGAACGCGACATCGCCAGAGCGTTACATCGTTATGTTGATGATCCAGTCGATTTTGCCAGTATCCGCACACGGGTGATGGTGTCCAATAATCTGGTGTTGTTAAGGCCTCAGCAAGTTGACCGGCAAACTGGTAAGGTGGCGCAACCGGCTGTCTTTACGTCGCAAGAGATCTTGCGCACAGAATTTGACATGGTTGGCTCGGCGGAGGTTTTGTCCAAGCGAACCGGCTTCAGGATCGCTGACAAACAAAGGGCGTCGGCGGTGGGGGCCGTCGAAACGGCTGATCCTGAAAAGCCTTTCAGACTTGAGCAGGAGCAGATTGAGGCTGTCCATCATGTCACCGGTGACAGCGCTATTGCCGCCATTGTTGGTCTTGCCGGAGCGGGCAAATCGACGCTTCTTTCCGCTGCACGTATTGCGTGGGAAAGCGGACATCATCGCGTTTTGGGTGCAGCGCTTGCTGGCAAGGCAGCCGAGGGATTGGAGGAAAGTTCGGGTATCAAATCGCGAACTCTTGCCGCATGGGAACTTGCCTGGGCGAACGAACGCGATTTGCTGAAACGCGGCGATGTTTTTGTCATAGAAGAGGCAGGAATGGTGTCGTCGCAGCAGATGGCCCGTGTGTTGGAGGCAGCAAAGGATGCCGGAGCAAAAGTCGTCCTTGTCGGTGACGCGATGCAGCTTCAACCAATTCAGGCCGGGGCAGCGTTCCGCGCTATTGCTGAGCGGATAGGTTCTGCAGAACTTGCTGGTGTTCGTCGCCAGCGCGAAGGATGGGCACGCGACGCCTCACATCTGTTTGCACGCGGTGAAGTCGAAAAAGGTCTTGATGCATATGTAAAGCATGGACACCTTGTCGAAGCGCGAACCCACGACGAGATTATCGGCCGTCTGGTTTCGGATTGGGCAGATGCACGCCGCTCGTTTCTCCAGCAATCAAGGGGAGAGGAAAGTGCATTTTCATATTGTGACAAATTGCTCGTGCTTGCCCATACCAACAAGGACGTGAGGCGCCTCAACGAATCTCTTCGTGAAGAAATGAAGAAGGAAAGCGCGTTGACGGTGCCGCGGGAATTCCGAACTGAACGTGGTATGCGGGAATTTGCTGTTGGTGATCGTATCATTTTCCTCGAAAATTCCAGATTTATTGAAAAGCGAGCAACCGGGCTCGGCCCACAATATGTCAAGAACGGTCTGCTTGGTACTGTCGTTTCCACTGGCGGCAGACATGATGATGCGCTGCTTTCCGTCCGTCTAGACAACGGTCGCGACGTTATTATAAGCGAGGATAGCTATCGAAATGTTGATTATGGCTATGCTGCAACCATCCATAAAGCGCAAGGAACGACTGTCGAGCGGACCTTCGTGCTTGCCACCGGCATGATGGATCAGCATCTGACCTATGTGGCGATGACGCGACATCGGGATCGGACAGATCTTTATGCAGCACGTGAGGATTTTGGGCCGAAAGCGGAATGGGGTGGGAAATCGCGTATTGACCATGCGGCGGGCGTTACTGGGGAACTGGTTGAGACCGGCATGGCAAAGTTCCGACCGCAGGACGATGATGTTGACGAAAGCCCTTATGCCGACGTGAAGACTGATGACGGAACTGTGCATCGGCTGTGGGGCGTCAGCTTGCCCAAGGCATTGTCCGACGCAGGCGTATCGGAAGGCGATACTGTTCTTTTGAAAAAAGACGGTGTTGAAATCGTCAAGGTCACAATGCCTGTCCTCAACAAAGAAACGGGAAAGAAAACTTACGAGGAAAGGCAGGTGGAGCGAAACGTCTGGACGGCAAAGCAGATCGAAACCGCAGCCATGCGTCTTGAGCGCATTGAGCGCGAAAGCCATCGCCCGGAACTCTTTGGGCAGTTGGTTGAACGTCTTGGCCGTTCAGGCGCAAAAACCACAACGCTCGATTTCGAGAACGAGGCCGACTATCAGGCGCATGTTCGCGACTTTGCCCGCAGGCGCGGTATCAACACAATTTCCGGGATGGCTGCAGACATAGAAGATAAGGTGGCGCGCCAATGGTCATGGATTGTGGAAAAGCGTGAGCAGGTGGCAAAACTTTGGGAGCGAGCAAATGTCGCGCTTGGCTTTACGATCGAGCATGAGAAAAATGTCTCCTATAATGAAGAGCGATGTGAAAAGCGTGCGGCTGACAACCCCATCGAGCGGGTCTATCTTATTCCACCGACAACCCGATTTGTCCGTAGCATAGAGGAAGATGCCAGGCTTGCTCAACTCAGTTCGGATCGCTGGAAGAAGCGGGAGGTAGTCCTCCGGTCGTTTTTGGAAAAGATCTATTGTGATCCCGATAGCGCTTTGGTCACATTGAATGGACTTGCATCGGATGTCAGCGTCGAGCCGCGTCGGCTTGCCGATAATCTGCAGCATCTTGGCCATCTGCGTGGATCGGGTCGCCTGATCGACGATCGTATTACCCGAAATGACCGCAAGGCTGCACTCAACGCGCTGTCGCAACTAGCTCCCTTGGTGCGAGCCCATGCGACAGAATTCCGACGTCAGGCTGAGCACTTCAAAAATCGCGAAGAAAAACGTCGTTCATATATGGCCTTATCTATCCCGGCACTCTCGAAGCCGGCAATGGCCCGCCTCACCGAGATTGAAAACGTGCGAGAACACGGTGGACCGGATGCCTACAAGATTGCTTTTGCTTATGCCGTCGAAGATCGTTTGCTGGTTCAGGAGGTAAAGGCAGTCAATGAGGCGCTGACGGCTCGCTTCGGCCGGACTGCTTTTACTAAAAATGTTGATGCCGTCGGCGAACGCAACATGATTGAACGCATGCCGGAGGATTTTGATTCCGGTAAACGCGATAAACTGACCGATCTGTTTGGAGCCATACGCCGATTTTGCGACGAACAGAAACTTGCTGAACGGCAAGACCGTTCGCAGGTGGTTGCCGCCGCCAGCGTGGAGCCGGGGAAGAAAACGAGAGCCTTGTTGCCCATGCTTGCTGCTGTGACGGAGTTCCGAATACCAGTTGAAGATGAGGCTCGGGCGAGGGCGCGCGACGTTGCACACTATCGTCATGATCGAGCAGCCTTGGTTGAAATAGCCAAACACATCTGGCGTGACCCGGCTGGCGCTGTCGACCAGATCGAGGTTCTTATCTTGAAGGGTTTTCCTGGCGAGCGGATTGCTAGAGCCATCGCAAATGAACCCTCAGCCTATGGTGCAATTCGCGGATCTGATCGTATCATGGATAGACTGTTGGCAATCGGTCGCGAGCGACGAAACGCCCTTAAGGCCGTGAGTGATGCGGAAAGTCAGATCCGGTCACTTGGTTCGTCTTATAGGACGGCGCTTGAAAACCAGATCAAATCAATCACCGAGGAACGTCGACGCATGGCAATCGCCATTCCGGGCATGTCGTCAGCTGCCGAAAATGCATTGCGTAAGCTTATAGATGCCACGAAGACGACGGGCGCCAAACCCAATGTTGCCGCCAACTCGCTTGATGCCGTCATCTATCAAGAGTTTGAACGGGTTAGCCGGGCGCTTGACCTTAGATTCGGACGTGATGCGATTTTGCGTGGGGAGAAAACGGTCATCAACCATGTCTCGTCAGCACAGCGTCCAGATTTTGAGGCAATGCGGAACAGGTTAAAAATTCTTCAGCAAACCGTTCGCAAGCAGGCGCGCGATAAGGTAATTGTGCAGCGCCGACAGCGCAGCATCAAGCAGGTACAGAGCATCGACCGATAAACTCGACTTAAATGAGATGGAACAAGAATGGATAAAACCTGCGATAGTCCCTTCAGTCATATGTTTGTAACGGACGCATGCGCTCAAAACTGCAGGACTATGTCGCTTGTGCGTGGTATTGTTGACGAATGGAGATAGATGAGGACAAAATCGATGACGTGGTTCTGGCCCTGCTGTGGCTGACGCTCCACAACGAGCGTTGCGCCTGGAAGGGGTTTGACTGGTCAACGACGGATCGGTTGCATGACAAAGGCCTGATCTGTGATCCGGTAAACAAGTCGAAGTCATTGATCTTGACGGATGAAGGTCTGCGCCGTTCAGAAGAACTGTTTCGCCAGCTCTTTACGCGGTGAACGTCGGTATTCTGCCATCGTATTCAAACCGACATTCAGGATTTGCAGCGTATTCTTCAGCCCCATTTGCAACTGGATCCTCAATGGTTTTGCTAAGCTATGAGAAGTTGACGGCGGCTTGATCATGATGGGCGCAACCGCACCATTCAAGGGTTTGGTATGTCGTTTATGCGCCTGATTTGCAAGTGCATCGCATAATTCGTTACCGTCCCACAGACCAACGACGTCATCGGGCGGGAAGTTTATTCGCTTCGATGAGCAACGGCCTTTCGCTCTGACTGCAGGGGACATGCGCTCGTCTAGACGCTGTATTCCCAGCCGTCTCCAAAGCTACCAAGATACTTGAACGATTTCGCGCGGGTGTCCTGAGCTGTCGACAGCAACGAGAAACTGCGAGTTTCTAGCGGACCAATCCCCATTGTTCGTCCGGCAAACCAAAGCCGAAATCGCGCATTTGGAATTCATAAAGGTGGCTATTGGTCCAACCTATCGCGGCGTGCAACATTTCGTACAACAGACGGTATTATAGTCCCTGTGAAAGAAAGAGCCAGGCGACTTCAGGTCTTGGGCATCTTTTCACGAGCGAAGCGCTCAATGGAAAAATCGAGAAAGACACGGAGTTTAGGGGCCGTGTGCTAACGTGTGGGATAAAAAGACAAGATACGTAAACTCGGCGGCCTCTCAATTTGCCAGTGCCGATCCGGTTGTGCTCTTTCATTCTCGGTGCACTCAGTATTGACACCAAGCGCTGTGGTTGACGCCATCGGCATGGAAGCCGATCTGACTGGTGTTACGTGTATGGCAAGGAGTGCTTGGGCACGCAAATGGCTACCCATCTGTGTTGCCGCTCACCTTTACGGCGTGGCAGTTGACTGCGGTGGTGTTCTGCTGCTTCCAATTGTCGTAGTTGTTGGTGGCTCCATACCCGCTCCGACGCATTTCAATCTCATGAGGTTCATCTGGCGCGGTCTGGTCGGCTGAAATCTGACTACGTTCTCTGGCTTCGCGAGATTGGGTGCCTAGCATTTCCGGTTGTTTCTGCACTTCTTTTCATCGGTCCTCTGAGGGCGGTACCCCTCGGCTGGATGTTGCTCGGGCGGTCACTAACGATGTTGCAGATTGTCGGTATCACTAACTTTTTTCGGTAGCATCTGGCTCATCCAACATTCAAGCTGATGTGTTTCTTTAAACAACGAGTGCGTGAATGAGTGCCGCCCGACAAATTCCGGGAGATCCTGAAAAAGCCGTCTGACGGCTATGGGATATTCGTGACTACACTGGACGACATAGACCAGCTTCTGCCTGTCAAGTTAAACTTACTCCTTCAAAAAGAGGAAAGACATCAAAAAATCTGCTCCGCATAATATTCAATTCATAAGATGTCGGAGGAAATTCAATGCATTCTTCGCAATCATTCGCTTACGATAGGATTTTTTCTCCTTTGCTTGGAGCTTCCCGATTGACAACTGTTGGAACCGGGCGCGCGATAGCTCATCATGGCGAGATATTGCAGGGAGTTTTCCCTGATGAAGCTGGACATCTCCATAGGGGGTTGATCACATTACCATGTTCAGCGTTCGAATCCGTTATAACTTTTTGGCCCGAAGATGGTGGCGAGCTCTGCACTCGCCCCACAGGCATGAATAAAGCTGCTCGTGCGGCACGGCTGACATTCGAGTTATTGGGGCAGAAAAAATGCGGTGGGTGCCTTACGATTGAAACGAATGTTCCGGTCAGTCTAGGGTTTGGATCATCAACTGCAGATGTTGTTGCGACGATTCGAGCAGTTGCTGCTGCTATGGGCGTGGAACTGCGCAGAACAGTTATATGCCGCCTTGCGGTTGCAGCCGAAACAGCCAGCGACTCTATCGTATTCGGCGAACAGGCTGTACTTTTCGCCCACAGGGAAGGCCGCGTGATAGAATACCTTCCCGGTGAGTTTCCATCTCTGATCGTCGTGGGGTTCATATCGCCGAATGATAAGCCCGTCGACACACTTACATATGTGCCAGCTCACTATGATAGATCTGAAATTGAAAGTTTTCGCGTCTTGCGCGGCCTTGCTAGGAAGGCAATTCTTGAACAGAATGTCGTTCTACTCGGCCACGTCGCAACAGCAAGTGCTCGAATAAATCAACGTTATCTTCCAAAGCGACATTTCGAGGAGCTTCTCCAAATAGCGGCCTATTGCGACGCTCTTGGTGTGCAAGTCGCTCATAGTGGTAATCTAATGGGGCTCTTGCTCGATGCCAGCGATCCGAACGTAACGGAAAAGGTCGCTGCCGCGTTTAAAAAAGCTGCAGAGCAGGGATTTATGAGCATTCATCAGTTCGCGGTGAACGTCGATGTGCAGCCGCTCCGGGTGGCGTTATGAACTTAACGTCTTTTCTTCACGGTTACGAGACGCCTCAAATAATCGAGCTGAGCCCGAATTTCTATGCGGCCCAGTTTCGCTTGATGAAGCTGTTACCGGCCCACTACATCTTGGATCGCGCAGAAGAAAACAAGCTAATAAAGGCTGGCGGAGATATCGTGGAGACAAGCTCGGGAACCTTTGCGCTCGCATTGGCTATGTTGTCCGCAGTTCGTGGTTATCATCTTACAATTGTCAGCTCTACAAGCCTTATGGATCGTGGTTTTAAAACCCGATTGGAACAACTCGGCACTGCAGTGAGGCTGGTTGAGGACCCGGGGGGAACAGGCAACCAGGAGGGTCGTCTTTCAGAACTACACCGTGTGCTTGAAGACAAGCCGGATACGTTCTGGCCGAAACAATACGACAATCCTGATAATCCTGCAGCCTATTCGCGTCTGGCGGAAGTCATTGTGGATCGTCTGGGGCAAGTTGATTGTCTGGTCGGCTGTGTTGGATCTGGGGGATCGCTCTGTGGCGCAACACGATATCTTCGTCGAGTTTATCCTCAATTGCGTGCGATAGCGGTTGACACGAACAATAGCGTTTTGTTTGGGCAGAAAGCTGGCCCGCGCTTATTGAGGGGGCTTGGAAACAGTATCGTGCCGGAGAACCTTGATCACTGTTTGGTTGATGATGTTCATTGGGTGGGTGCTCTACAAGCCTTTGCTGAAACTCGCCGATTGTATCGTAAATGTGCCCTCTATGTTGGTCCTACCAGCGGTGCTGCTGCTCTTGTGGGAAGTTGGTACGCAAAAAAAACTCCCAATAAGAAAATTGTCGCCATCATGGCTGATGAGGGCTATCGCTACCAGCCGACAGTCTATGCCGATAAATGGCTGAAAAACCTGCCGGGATGGCCGACGGTTATAAAACTAGAGCCTACGCAGATTACGGAAGTTAAGTCAGAGGGCGAGGAAGCCTGGACTTATATGAACTGGGCGCGACGAAAAATGCATAGCTGAAACTTCCTCCCTTTTCAAAGGCGCGAAGTAAGCGCCGTCTCCGCCCCATTGGATTGGCTGTATTTTGAGGCTGGCCGGGCGTGCAAGAAGGTTTCCAGGACTATCTGGAGATTTGCATGGCAGATGATGGATTTGTTGGGCGCTACGAAGTTGTCGAGCCGCGCCGCGGAAACCGGCGTTGGCCAGATGATGTGAAGGCGCGGATCGTGGCGGAAAGCCTTGAGCCTGGTGTTCGTGTTGTTGATGTCGCGCGCCGTCATGACGTTGTTCCGCACCAGCTTTCCTTGTGGCGCCGGCAAGTGCGCGAGGGCATTCTGACGCTGCCTTTTGAGTCTATGCCGGGCCTGTCGGAGAGCGGCGATGCCGAGCCTGCGTTTGTGCCTTTGGCGATTGCGGCAGAGCCGAGCGAGGCGGTGAATGTTTTGGCGCCGCCGAAACTGCGGGAGGCGGTTTCGTCAGTCTTGACGCTCACGATCGGCCCGGACGTTGTGATGCGGGTTCCCGGCGATGTGCCGGTTGAACGTGTGGCCGCTCTGGTGCGCGCCATGCGAGGGACGGCATGATCGTCGCGGGCCAACGACTGCCGATCCTGATTGCAACGCGGCCGGTGGACTTCCGCTGCGGGCATCAGGCGCTGGCTCTGATGGTGCAGACCGAGTTGAAGCTCGACCCGCATTCCGGGGTTACGGTGATCTTCCGGTCGAAGCGCGGTGATCGTCTCAAAATCCTGGTGTGGGATGGCACCGGAATGGTGCTGACCTACAAAATTCTTGAACATGGAAGCTTTGCCTGGCCCAAGGTGCAGGATGGGACGATGCGTCTTTCCAGGGGGCAATACGAAGCGTTATTCGAGGGGCTCGACTGGCGACGAGTCATAGCGCAACGGGTGAGCGCGCCGTCGGCGGCAGGGTGAATATCCCGCTGCCTTTGCATTGTTTTATTTGGATTTTTTGTGCTGTCTTGCTATAAGACCGCATGTCGTCGCCCCTTGATCTCAGCCTGTTTCCGGACCTTCCGCCAGAGGTGGTGAAGGCGTTTGCGGCGATGCAGTTCGAACTGTCGGTCGAGCGTGCTGCACGTCAGCACGAGCAGGCTGTGGTTGCCGAAAAGGACGCCTTCATCGCCGAGCTGAAGGAACTGGTCGAGAAGCTTGAAGGTCAGGTTCACGACTATCGGCGCACGAAGTTCGGGCCGAAATCGGAAAAGCTCGATCCGGCGCAGATGGAACTGGCGCTGGAAGACCTTGAAACGGCAATCGCCGAAACACAGGCGCGGATTGCCGCCGTCGAGAAAAAGATCGAAGCCAGCGCATCCGATCCGGAAAAAGTCGCTCCTCGCAAGGAGCGTAAGGCCCGGGCGCTGCCCGAACACCTGCCGCGGGTCGAGAGAGTGATCGAGCCCGAGAGCATCGTTTGTCCCTGCGGTTGCGGCAACATGGTCCGGATCGGCGAGGATCGGACGGAACGGCTCGACCGGATTCCGGCGCGCTACGAGGTGATCGTCACGATCCGCCCGAAATACGCATGCCCCAAGGGTCGAACGGGCGTCATCCAGGCCAGAGCGCCAGCGCATCTGCTGGAAGGGAGCTGGCCGACGGAAGCCCTTCTGGCTGAGATTGTCGTCTCCAAGCATTCCGAACATATGCCGCTCAACCGGCAGGCCGAGGTCATGGCGCGACACGGGGTGCCGATAGACCGCACGGTCCTGGCCGATTGGATGGGGCGCACGGGCAGCGAAATCGCACCGGTGGTCGACCACATGGCCAAACGGCTGCTGTGGGAAAGCACGCGGCTCTATGTCGATGAGACCACGGCTCCGGTGTTGGATCCGGGGCGGGGCAAGACGAAGACCGGCTATCTATGGGCCGTGTTGCGTGACGATCGCGGCTGGAATGGCTCCGCGCCGTCGGGCGTGGTGTTCCATTATCGACCTGGGCGCAAAGGAGAATATGCCGCTGAAATCCTCGACGGGTTTAACGGGACAATCCAGGTGGATGCCTACGGTGGTTACTCTCACCTCGCCACGTCGGACCGGGTGGGTGGCGATCCCTTGAAGCTGGCTTTCTGTTGGGCGCACGGGCGCAGAAAGCTGATCAAGGCCACGCCAAAGAGTGGATCGCCCATCGTCGACGAGGCGCTGGTGCAGATTGCCGCGCTCTACAAGATCGAAGACAGTATCCGGGGCTCAGATCCCGAATATCGCCGGGCAGTTCGACAGGACCTGTCCCTCCCGCTGGTGGACGAGTTCTTCACCTGGCTGGCAGCGCAAGCCAAGCGCGTCTCACGCAAGTCTGACCTCGGAAAAGCCCTGGCCTATATGCTGACGCGGCAGGACGGCTTCCGGCTGTTCCTGGACGACGGCCACGTCGATATCGATTCCAACCTGGTGGAAAACGCGATCCGCCGACCCGCCATGAACCGCCGCAACGCGCTCTTTGCGGGGCACGATGAAGGGGGCCGCAATTGGGCCCGGTTTGCCAGCCTGATCGGCACTTGTAAAATGAACGGCGTTGAGCCCTACGCCTATCTGTGCGATCTCTTCACCCGCCTCGCAAACGGCCACCTCGCCAAGGACATCGATGCCCTGATGCCATGGGCCTATGCCGCCCGCATCAAGGCCTCACAATGAGCTCGTCAGGTACTCTTCGGTGAGCTCATTTGACCGCCGAGGATCGGCCTCAGATCGCTGCAATTGAAAAATCAATGGGGCGTGAACGCCGCATACGGCGCGAACGGAAACGACACTAATCGAGAGGCGTCGCGCCAGTTCGGCTTGTGTCCAATTTAATAAGCCTCTCGCGGCGCGGCATTGTGCATTTGTGATGAACACTGTTGGTGCTCATTCTATTGATTGGACGCGATTGATGCTCGTCGATGAGCGATGTAGTTGGCAAAAAAATAGAGACAACTGATGGCAGTTATATTAGAGTGAACATAAGGCAGTGACGCGCTGCCTTGGGGCGTGCAAACCTCTGTTAGCGGTTGGTGTTGGCCGTTACAACATCACACTCCTTGACCTTCTGGTCGGGGAGCCTGTGGCGTATGCAACAGGCCTCCGGCTAAAGGCCACAGGGCCGCCTAACACGGTTTGCAACTCCCCGATCACCAAGGGGTCAATGAGCATTGAGCGGGGGCGTACCGCAAATGCTTCAATTGGAAATCGTGACAATGGCTAATATCGAACATGAAATCGAATATAGCTTCGCCCTTTATACGTACACTTACGGTGATGATCCTAATCAATCCGCGGGACAGTTCTACAGTTCGCAGGCAGAAGCGCGAGAGGATCTGGTAACCTTCCGCGCGTCGTTGATTAGAGACGATGATAGAGACCAACTGTTGCCCGATATGAAGATCATTGAACTGCGTACATGTCCAATAAACCAAAGGGCACTCGTAGAACTTTTCAATGGAATGAATGGAGATTTGGGCGGCTTCATTCGGTCTCGCAGGATTGTGGAAGTTATCACCGAGCCGCAACTTGAACATGAGTAAACGATTTCGTTACGCTGCGTACGAATGGATACGGTCTCGAATTCTGACCAGTAGTTTTTATTTTGAAGTGAATTAGCCGTGAAGCGCCTTAAGCAGTAGAAGTTTGGCGCTTCGGTCAAGTCATACATCGCAATAGCAGGTCGTCTCAGGCAACCGCACCCAGTAAGGGTTTACCATGGGTGAGGCCATTCACCTTATCGACGATCCCACGCGCGTCGATACCAAAATGGCTGTAAAGGTCGCCAATCGTTCCTGTCTGACCGAAATGCTCGACCCCGAGCGGAATCGTCTTATGACCGGTAACCGAACCGAGCCAGGACAGGGTCGCGGGATGCCCATCGATAACGGTAACGAATTTGCAGTGTGGGGGGACATCGTTCATCAGTTTTTCGACGTGGCACTCAGCTTGCGTGAGACCCCGGGCACGCGCGCGTTGTGCGGCGGTCCAGCCCGCATGAAGCCGGTCGGCAGATGTAACTGCCAACACGCCGATATCGCGCCGCCCTTCACCGATGATGCCAGCAGCCTTGATAGCCTCGGGCGCGATCACACCCTGGTAGGCGATGACCACGTCGCAATTCGGTCCAGGTTCACGCAGCCAATAGGCACCGTCAATCGCGCCTTGTCGGAATCGATCATCGATCCGCTTGGTCGGCTGCTCGATCGGATTGGTTGAAAGGCGCAGATAGACCGACCCACCGGTTTCGTCTCTAAGCCAGGTCCGTTCATCGGGATCGCCGCTTCCGTCGCGCTGCATATAGTCGAATGCCCAGTTCATAATAACAGCAAGTTCGTCGGCGAAAGCTGGCTCGAAAGCAGCAAGCCCATCCTGCGACATCCCGATGAGTGGAGATCCAATCGATTGGTGCGCGCCACCTTCAGGCGCCAATGTCACACCGGAAGGCGTTCCCACGATGATGAATCGTGCATCCTGATAGCAGGCGTAATTCAAGGCATCCAAGCCGCGCCCTACGAATGGGTCGTAGACAGTTCCGATCGGTAGAAGGCGCTTGCCGAAAAGAGAGTGTGAAAGGCCTGCCGCGCCCAACAGCAGGAAGAGATTCATTTCCGCAATGCCGAGTTCAATATGCTGGCCAGCCGGGGTGAATTCCCATTTTGCGGTTGAAGGTATTTTATGATCGATGAAAGTATCAGGGCGCTTTTCGCGGGCAAACAGTTTGCGCCGGTTGACCCATGGCCCAAGGTTGGTCGTTCCTGTAACATCGGGTGACATCGTTACAATTCGCGCGGCTAGTTCCGAGTCTGTTTTCGACAATTCGTCCAGGATTTTGCCAAAAGCCATCTGTGTCGAGATTTCTCGCTCGGCGCTTGTCGGGATCGCTGGTACCACAATGGGAGCGTCGTGGTAACGTCGCCGACCATTGGCAAAAAATGGCACTGTGTCTAGAAGCGTCTGCAACTGCTGCGGATCCTCGACCGTTGCCCATCGATCCCATTCCTGCCCTTCAGGAACGCCCATATGCGTTTGCCATTCAGCCATCTGGGCCTTTGTCATAAGGCCGCCGTGATTGTCCTTATGTCCGGCGATCGGGGTGCCCCATCCTTTGATAGTATATGCTAGAAAGCACACCGGTCGGTCATGATCGATCTCGGCAAATGTCCCGGCCATGGTGCTCACGCAATTGCCGCCGAGATTTTCCATAAGTTCGGCGAGTTCGACGTCGTTGCGCTTTTCGATCAGAGCGGTGACATCGCCCTGATCGCCGAGATCGTCCATGAGACGCCTGCGCCAGACGGCTCCGCCCATGAAGGTCAGCGCCGAATAAAGCTGATTTGGGCAATTGTCGATCCATTCTCGGAGCCGCTCCCCACCGGGTTCCTCGAAGGCCGCGCGTTGCAATGCGCCATATTTGATCCTGATAACGTCCCAGCCGAAAGCGTTGAAAATGTCTTCGATCCGTCGAAACAAGCCTTCCTGAACGATGCCGTCGAGTGATTGCCGGTTGTAGTCGATGATCCACCAAGTGTTGCGCAAGCCGTGTTTCCAACCCTCCTGCAGGCATTCATAGACATTGCCTTCATCGAGTTCGGCATCTCCGACCAATGCGATCATCCGGCTAAGGCATAAGTCTTTGCTCCAGTTCTTCGATGTAATGTAGTCCTGAATCATGGAAGCAAAGGACGTGATCGCGACACCGAGGCCGACAGAGCCAGTCGAGAAATCAACGTCATCGATGTCTTTGGTGCGGCTGGGATAGCTTTGTGCCCCATGGAACCCCCGAAAGTTTTCCATTTTCTCTCGCGTCTGGTTGCCCATCAGATACTGGATGGCATGAAAAACAGGTGAGGCGTGGGGTTTGACGGCAACGCGGTCCTGCGGGCGCAGTGCGGAGAAATAAAGCGCCGTCATAATTGATACCAGAGAAGCGGACGACGCCTGATGCCCGCCAACCTTGATCCCGTCCTCCTTTGGACGGATGTGGTTGGCATGATGAATCATCCAGTGTGACAGCCATAAAAGCCGTTGTTCGATCGTCTTGAGATGTTCATGCTGCATATTGATTGGGCCTCTCGCGTTGTAGTCGCATATGATTGGCTCGCAGAATTCGGGCCGCGTCAATATGCTGTTAAAGTGATCAAGCGTTCGGAGATCGATGGCGGCGCGACGGTTTGACGTCGTAGCTCCTTTTTTCACGAGGGCCGGCGGACGAACCAGACGCCAATGTTCTTGATCATTGGAATGATCAGAATGGCCAGCGTGAACAGGATCAGGCAGATGCTGATCGGGCTTTCGGTGAAAATCATAGGGCTACCTTCGCCGAGAATAAGGCTCTGACGCAGATTTTCCTCAAGTAGGGAGCCGAGCAGAAAGGCCAGCAGGAGAGGGGCCATGTCGAAACCGGCCTTACGCAACCCGTAGGCTACAAATCCGCATCCAATCACGACGCCGACGTCGAACATGCTGTTGTTCAGGCTAAACGCGCCTATGACACAGAACAGAACGATCAGCGGTGCCAGAACGGCCTGAGGAACCTTCAGCAAAAGGACAAAAACGCGGATCATAGGAACGTTGAGAACGACGAGCATTGCGTTGCCGATTAACATGCTGGCGACGATCCCCCAGAAGAGTTGCGGATGTTCCGAGATAATCTGGGGTCCTGGAATGACATTTTGCATCAGAAGCGCTCCCATGATGATGCCGATCACCGCATTTGCTGGGATACCGAGGCAAAGCATGGGAATAAAGCTCGCCTGTGCCGCAGCGTTGTTAGCACTTTCGGGTCCCGCGACACCTTCGATCGCCCCTTTGCCGAACCGCTCAGGTGAGCGGGAGAGTTTCTTCTCCATGAGGTAACTCGCAAAGCCGGCGACGAGCGCACCGCCGCCCGGCAAAAGCCCCAGGAAAAAGCCGAGAACCGTACCACGCGCAATCGGTCCGCCCGAGGCTTTCCAGTCTTTCCGATTCGGCAGAAGGTCGCGCAACCGATAAGAAGGCATTCTCGTGGCTTCGTGCGCTTCTTTCTGTTGGATCAGCATCAGGACCTCGCTCATGCCAAACAGGCCCATGGCCAGTATGGCGATGTTGAAGCCATCACGCAGGTAACTGACTTCAAAAGTGAAACGTTCCGCTCCGGAAATCAGATCGACGCCAACGGTTGAGAGAAGCAGACCGAGCGCCACCATCGTCCACGCGCGGATACGCGGCCCCTCGCCAACGCTTGCCGCTAGCACAAGGCCCAACAGGACGATCGATGACTTCTCGACCGGCCCGAAAGCAAGTGCAACCTTGGTAAAGGCAGGCCCAATAATCGCAATCGCGAGAGTCGCGGAAATGCCTGCGATAAAGCTTCCAAATGCGCTGATGCCGAGAGCGGCGCCGGCTCGGCCCTGTTTGGCCATGGGATAGCCGTCGAAGCACGTCATCACGCTTGAGGCTTCTCCGGGGACCCGCATCAGGACGGAGGTTATCGAACCACCATATTGCGATCCATAGTAGATGCCGGCGAGCAGGATAATAGCGCTTGTTTGATCCAGTACCATGGTAATGGGCAACAATAAGCTAACCGTCGCGGAAGGCCCTAGACCAGGTAGGACGCCAACCGCGGTCCCTAGGACGGCGCCAAGAAGCGCTACCGCGATATTGGTTGGTTCTAGAGCAATGCCGAGGCCCATCATGAGTTGGGAAAGGGAATCGATCATTTATAGCCTCCAAATGCCGTGCGGTAGGGGGACCGAGAGAAGAATTTCAAACAGGACCCAGGTTGCCACGGCGACAGCGGCCGAGAGCAAACCGGCAATCTGCCATTTCATGCGCTCGATGAACAACAGGACTCCTGAGAGGAACAGGAACGCCGCGGCGACAAACCCGAGGACTTCGAGCAAGACGCAGAAGAGAGCGAGTGCCACGCAATAGGCGATGACGCGTGGAATCTCGATTGGGTCTTCGTCGGGCACGACGCCCTGGGTCGTGCAAAGCAGGCTCGTGACAATCAACAGCAGGGCGGCCAGGAAGGGAAACAGACCTGCCGCAGGTTCGCCACTCTCCCAAAGGTGCATGCGAAGTCCACTTGCTGCGGCTCCAAGCCCGATTCCAGAAAGTGCGTAGGGAACGAAACGAGCCGGGTTCATAAATGCTCCTCCATCGTTTCAATCTGACTTCCGATCCTGGTATATGCCTCCTTGACCATGCTCGTGAATTCTTCACTCTTCTGAAACAGAGGATAGCCATTGATGAGTTTTAGAAAGTCCGCATACATCGGGCTAGACACCATTTCGCCGATTGCCTCTTCCCACCAGGAGACGATGTCGGAAGGCATCCCGGCGGGCCCGAACAGACCGTATGAAGCGGGAATGGCGATTGGATAACCCCGCTCTGCAAAACTGACGATGCCTTTCGGGCTCGCTTGCGGGTTCGGACTGGTTTCAGCCAGCAAACGTACAGATCCCGCCGCCAGATGCGGTCCGAAATCTGACGACACAACCATATCGATGTGCCCGCCAAGGAGTGCGGTTACAGCATCGGCGCCTCCGCGAAAGGGAACGAATGTCGCTTTCGCTTTCTCCTTGCGGAACGCGGCGTCTGTCGCGATATGGGCAAGTCCCCGCGGTGCGGCGGTGGCCCACTTCAACTTCGATGGGTTGTTACGGCAAAAATCCAGCAATTGATCCCAGGTCTGATGCGGACTGTCTTTTCGCACAAAACAGGGAACGGAAATCCCAGCATAGCTCGCAATATAGGTGAAGTCCTTTGTCGCGTCGTACGGAACTTTCTGCAGGTGGGGTGCGACCAATACCGGGCTGACTGAATATAACGACAGGACGGAGCCATCCGGCGATGCTCTTCGCACCTGGTCGGTTGCGATTGTTCCGCCTGCGCCGGGCCGAAAGTCCGGTGTCGCAACGAGACCGCGCTCCCGCTTCACATAACTGGTCACGACACGAGATGCGATATCGCCCGCGCCACCGGCTGCGAAGCCGACGATCAGCATCGGATTGTCCGCGGGATAAGGTTTGGTAGCCGACCATGCCAAACGATGGCCGGCTCCGATAAAGAAGGCTGTTGCAGCCAGAAATTCCCGTCGTCTCATTTTCCTTCCCCTTCAATTTGATTAGTGGAATTGCGGGCGTATCGGTATTTCTTTGCTAGATGTCGCAATGCCTGAGGGCGTCTTCGATATTGCTGAAGCGCGGGAGAGGCTTTTCCGAAATGGATTTGTCGATGTCCTTCAGACCAGAAGCCGTGACAACCGCGACAGCGCTTTCATCTCCGCGGATTATGTTTCGACGTCGTGCTGTCGCGATAGCAGCGAGCGGCATCACGGAAGAAAGCTCCAAAAATACGCCTTCGCTCGCGGCAATTCGCTCTTGAAAGGCGACCAGACCGTCATTGGCGACGGGAATGGCGGTGCCGTTGGAAGCGCGTAGCGCCTTGAGGGCCTGGTATGTGCTTCTTGTCGCTCCAACCGAAACGGCGAGCGCATTGAACGAAGCGGCCATGTCGGGTATCTGGTCGCTTCGAGTCTCAAGCGCTGTGGCGAGAGAGCCATGCGCTTCCGCCGCAAGCAGGCGCGGCATCCGGGCGATCAATCCGTCTACCATCAACTCGTGAAATCCGAGCCAGGCGCCCGCGATCGCGTCGCCATAGCAGACCGGAAACGCGCACCAGTCCGGCACTTTCCCATTGAACTGTTCGATTATTTCGTAGGCGAGGGTTTTGTACCCCTCGATGCCGATCGGATGGCTGCCGACAACTGGATGTCTGTAAGGCGACGTTGCAAACCAACCATAGCGTTCGACACCCTTGGCGAGAAACGGCCAGCGCTCCTGCTTGTTTTCGAAGGGTACGATTTTGGCGCCATATTTCTGGATTTGCGAGAGCATGGGCCCCGCAGAACCCGCAATGGTCGCAACGATGCACTCAAGTCCCGCGCGCGCTGCATAAGCGGCGAGCGATGCACCAGCGTTTCCGCTTGAACTCGTTGCGACGACTGATGCACCTGCCTCTACCGCGGCCGTTACCGCGACGGTTGAGAACCGATCCTTATGTGACCAAGTTGGATTGTAGCCCTCGTTCTTGATGAAAAGATTTGGCACGCCGATCACTGCACCGATCCGTTCCGATCGAAGGAGTGGTGTCAGACCTTCGCCCAGAGAGACAGCGGAGCTCTCATCAAAAGGGAGCCTTTCAGCATAACGCCAGAGCGAAGGCAGCCGGGCTATTCCCTTAACGGTCGAGGTTGCAGGAGTGGGAGCACGATAAAGCACTTTCAGATTTGAAGGAGCGATTTCCAGACATGACGGGCAACCGCGTGAATCGATCGGCATGTCGATCGGAAATTCGTTACCGCATCGATAGCAGGAATATGCTGCGATCCTGTTCATCATCACAGCACCATCAGGCTGTCGCCATTGTTGGTCAGCAATTCCGCGCCGCCCGAACGGACGACAAGCATATCCTCGACCTGAAGGCCAATATGTCCCAGTTCGTAATACGGCGTCTCGATACAGAGAACCATTCCCTCCTCAAGGATATCGGAGCTGCCTGCGGCAAGAAGCGGAAGATCATATCCATCCAGACCGATGCCATGGCCAACATGACTGCGTTGGTAATGAGGGATGCCCTCTGCGCGTACCGTATCGACAACGATTTCAAAGATCTTCGATACGGAAACGCCTGGGCGGATTTGCTCAATGCCTCGCTGAACGCCTCTGTTCAGCGCATTGTACTTGGTCCGAACTTCCTGCGATGGCTCTCCAAAGCTGACATTTCGCGCAATATCCGCACGATAGTGCCTGAAGTGGCCGCCGACATCGAAACGGATCATATCGCCAGCCTTGAGTGCACGATCTGAAGGCTGGACATTCATCAATGCGCTACGCTCGCCAAAACCGATACAACCCAAAACCGGAAAGCCATCTTCCTCGACCGTCTGGCCGTGAAATACTCTGGCGAGATCATGTTCTGTCGCGCCGACGGTCGCAACTTTAAGCGCAGAAGCAATGGATCTCTCGGTAATCGCGCCGACGGTCGTGAGTCTTTCAATCTCTTCAGAAGTCTTGACCGCCCGAACCCATCGGAACAGCGCAGCGGCGTTAATCCAGTTGACGTCGGGGAGCTCGCTACGCAGCTTCTCGATATCGCCAGGCAATAATCCGCTTTCATCAAGGCCAATGCGGGCCTTCAACAGCCTTTGTAAGCGGATTTCTGTTATAAGGGCATCAATTGCATTGCTGTCGTCAGGCAGATTGAAGAGTTCTTTCTGTCTAAAACTTACCGCGTCGAGTTCCGTTGAAGAGGCAGTATCGACAGTGAAGGAGCCGAATCTACGGACTTTCGTATCAACGTTTTGATCGGCGAGGAGATCGAGTGTGGAAGTTCCAGTGATGACAACCGAGGATTGAATGTCCGTTTTCGCTTGACGTAACACGAAGGCCTGCGGTCCGCGCCTGATCCATTGTGGCAGACACCAGAAACCACTTGTGTAAAGGACATTTTCTGGTGACGTAGCCACTATTGCCGCTAGATCATGTTTGATCATTGCTGTTTGAAGACGTTCTTCGTGTAGTAACATTGGCTATCCTTTCCTCCTCAAAATTTACGTTTCTTCAAAACCCAATCCTTTCGAGATACGATCCGCAGCCGTAACTATCTTATCCGCTACGTCGCTGATCTTGACCTTTGGGTAGACCGCACGCGGAAATGCGATACTTATTGCGGCTGCTACCGAGCCCGCCGCGTCATAAATTGGAGCTCCAACCGAAATGACTCCCTCTAGATTCTCCGACATGGCCGTGGCGTACCCGAGCGAGCGTCCAAGACGTAGTTGCTCAACCAATTTGTCTACTTCCACGACTGTTCGTTCTGTAAGGCGCCGGAGCGGTTCATGGCCAAGCAGATCTGCAATCAACCTATCGCTCATACCGAATAGCAAAGCCTTGCCGAGAGCGGTTGAGTGAAGCGCCATCGACTCACCAGGATGGGCGCGAATGACGACAGGACTGTCGGATTGTACGGCGAGTACATAAACGCCAGCAGATCCGCGTCTAACGCCAAGGAAGCCGTTGAAACATCCGCCAGCCGCCAGCTGTTTGAGTTCTATTTCCGCAAGTTTCAGAAGTCTGCTGCGTTGAAAAACATGCTGCGCAAGCCCAAGCACAGCGTAACCAATTTGGTAGCGGCGATTGTTTTCTTGTTCCACGTGACCTTGCGCGGCCAATGTATTCAGCAGCCTTTGGGCAACTGAGGGTGTCAATTCGAGCCGTCGTGCAATTTCCCGCACACCTAAGGGTTCACGTGCGTCTTTGAGCAAATTGAGGATCAGAAGGCCTTTTTCAAGCGAGAGATTGCTACTCATATTTTGTTCCGATTATAAGAACATTGTTCCATATAATGTACATTAAAGTCCTTACGTCGACTGCGTGTCAAGCGGAATGTTCATTATAGTGTGTCGTCATATAGTGTACGCCACTGCAACCGTCGTCAGATGGACATACGCTCGGTTGTTGGTCTCAATGTTCAGAGAATTCGGCGAGAACGCCGCCTGTCGCAGGAAGAATTGAGCTTCCGTGCGGCGAAGACACGTGCCTATATTAGTGGGCTGGAAGCGGGGAAGCGCAATCCGACCATTTTAACGCTCGCGATGCTGGCCGATGCCCTTGCGGTCGAGCCGAACGATCTACTCCGCCGACAGCAGAAGGTTGATAAATAAGGAAATAGCGGCCCAATCACCTTTATTTTTGTGGCGTTAGGAAGGGGCGCTCAATGAGGCGTTCCGCATTAATTTGCAGGGCAAGAGACAATGCCTCAATGGTCTCCAAGGTGGGAGAGCATTCTTCTCGTTCGAGTTTGCCAATGAAGTTTCGATCAAGGCCAGCGAACTCGGCCAAGCGTTCTTGAGTAAGGCCAGATTCTTGACGACAAAGCCGCAAATTTCTCGCAAAGATAGCTGTGAGTCTCATGCAATCTAGCAATCCAAATTTTCACGATCAAAGCCACCTACTATAATAATCAAACGCATGTGGTCGGTCTTGCGGCACCGTAGCTTAGAGCGATATTTCTTTGAACGAATTTAGCTGGCAGTGGATTTGTAGTTCAAAAGGATTTCTGCAGTCTTTTTCCTGGAAGATATGAGAGAATATTCAATGATCTCTAGGTCACGGGCTTCTGTTTCGCTCGACAGTTAGAGGTAAAACAGTTGCAAAAAGATGGGGTATTCAAGAAATCCAATCGGAAGCTGCTGACCTCACAGGAGAGAATTGTGTTGTATTGGACCGCGGAGGGAAAAACACGATGGGAAATCTCTATTATTCTGGGGGTTGCGGAAACCACAGTCGTAACTCATCTGCGAAATTCACGTATCAAGCTAGGTGCGACGAATAAAACGCATGCGGTTGTTGAAGCAATTCGTCACTCCGAAATATCGGTATTCAACAAGTCGCATGGGTTTGCGCCACAGGGCAGTGGGCCATTTCCATTAGCGACAAAACACGGAGCCAATACGAACGGTGGATCGCGCGCACCGCTTTTTAATGCCGCCCGTTTTCATAGGCTCAGCGAGTCGATTGCGAATGCGCAGTCTCCTGAACAATTTTTTGGGGCGATTGACAAGAGTTGTGCCGTCTTAGGTTTTGATGCTGTCATTCTTTCCTGCCACAAATCAACCAAGGAATCGCTGTTGCTCGACCCAACATACTGTACCATTCCGTTGGATGTCATGCGTGAATATAAGCGTCTGAACTGGATTGAGAGTGATGTCCTGCTTGCACAATTAATTGGTGGTAATCGCGCTTTCGTCTGGGATAGCACCTACGACCGCTACAGGGATATTCGAAGCCAGAGCTTTCTTAATTTTCTAAAGCGATTCCGTTTGGTGACTGGGATCTTGGTGCCTCTTGAAGATGAAGAAGGTTTCAGAAGTTTTGTGGCGTTTCACGCCTACCTCGAGCGCGACTTCGATATAAATACCGTTAAGGTAGTGCGCGAATTCGGAATGAAGGCGAAAAAGAAGGCAGCAGAACTCGGATTATAGTCGGCTTTGAAGCGCGATCCAGAATATGGAAAGGGTTTGCAATGCACGAATTGAGTATTGAGGGTTTCATTCGTTCGGTAGATGCTGTTGGTGTGTCGAGGGTAATAACAGACAAGATTAAACCATTTTGTCTCTCGGTATCGACTGAACGACACTCGACTTCATTTGTGTTTTCAAATGGAAAGGCCGTAATGAAGTATGAGAAAAATGGAATTTCTATTTTCATTTCGGCCAATGGCGTTGTTGAGTTTTATGGAATTCGATCAATTATCTATTGTTATATATTATCGTTAATTAAAGAAAATAGTATATACTGGTTTCCGTCCAGAAAAAATATTTAGAAGAGAATGAAATTCCGTTATGTGCAGGCTGACTTCAATTTTGAAGCTAGGTGTCGATAATATTAAACAAAAGTGCGTGTCAGTGGTGATCACAAATCAACCGTCGTTAAACTCACCGAACCGACCAAAATATTCAGCAGTTGTGTAAATGGAAGCTGTCGTGAATGCTGGTCAGTTCGACTTCCGTACCGTTTTTTCTATATTAATTTTATCAGTAAAAATGAGGGAGCCTAACCAACAGAACGAATTTGCGCAAAAACCTCAGGCGCAAACTCGAACTGTCGTGCTGTGCCTCTACCCATGGAATTCTTGCCCATTGTTTCGGTCAGAATGCCGCGTTGCACAAGGGATTCCATCGTTTCAATGACGCCGCCACGGGTCATTCCTGTAAAAACCATAACATTTGCAAGGGTTAAAGGCTCGTGAGCCTGATGCATCATGTAGAGAATGTTTACCATTCCAATCTGTTTGATGCGGGATTGAGGTGATTCATCCGCGAGCGGTTTTTCGAGAATTTCACGAACCGCGAAGACCGCCAATGCCTGACTTTGCCATCGATCACTTAAAAAGCTTGCCATTCTTTTAACTATGCATTATTTGATTAGTATGAGTGCTGGTGACCTTACTTCATCATAACGTCGAAAGACGGTCGATAACGGAGTTATGAGCATGAGAAGCTTTCTCTTAAAACTTGCGATAGGGGTTATGGGTTGCGGTTCACTATACCTCATTCAAGCTCCCGACGCTCGCGCCGAAAGCTGGGGATGCCAAGTTATCCTGTGTTTATCCAATCCTGGCGGCCCAATGCAATATTCCGAATGTCGACCGCCTATCCAGAAACTTTGGAGTTGGCTGGCCAGAGGCCATTCATTTCCCACTTGCAATGGTATTGGTTTCAAAAGCTCGCGGCCGCGCTATGAGCCGTATTATTGTCAATCCGGATATCGTCTATTTGCCGGACAAAGTGCAGGCGGACGTGCGGCGACATGTATCTCAACATCTCTTCAGGCTGTGGATGGCGCCTTTTGCCGGAACGAAAGAAGCATCGCCTCCACTGAAAAGACGGTCATCTCGCCGCGAATGCAGCGAAACAATAGCCGCAATCAATGCTTGGCATATGTAACCACCCGGCCATTCGTTCGCGAAAAACCGAGTTATATCGATGTGACCATCGACCGCTTAGGTAAACACAGAGTGTGGTACTAAGCCATGCCTGTTTCGTTTCTCGTTCTCGCTCAAACTTGCGCAGCTTTTGTTTCGCCCGAAACGCTTGCCGGTGTCGTCAGCCTGGAAAGTGGTTTTGCCCCTTTTAATATTCGCATTAACAGCGGTTTGCCGCTCAAGCAGCAACCGGCGACCAAAGCCGAAGCGATCGAGGTTGCAACTTCACTTGTCGCCGAGCAGCAGGACATTCAGCTTGGTCTGGGCGGTATCAGCCTTGAGGACTTGAGAAAATCAAATCTATCGATCGCTGACGCATTCGATCCCTGTTTGAATCTCAAAACAACTGCTCATCTTCTCGATGGCTATTATCGCCATGCAGTCGAGGAAAATTTCGACCCGATAAGGGCTGAAAAACGGATGCTGAGATCCTGGTATGGGCGTGGTGACGCCTTGATCGGTGAAATAGTCCGATACGACGAACAGGTCTTCCAGAAAATCAAACAACTGCGGCCAACCATGGCCAAGCTCGTCATCGAAAATGCCGTGGAGCAACGGGGCGGGGTGCATGAAACACCTGTTGGCGCTGTGACAAGCAAAAGCGGGCAGAGTGCGGCCAATAACGCCCCGGAGGAAGCAGCTTCCGTCCCATCTCTATCCTCGTGGGATGTCTTCAGGAGTCCACGCAATTTGTCGGTTCTCGTGTTTCAGAACAACCCAAAGGAGCAAAGCGAATGAATTTCTATTGCCGCCTCCGTCCAATTGTCGCCTCTTGTGTTATGGCTGCTGCCATTGTGCCGATAGTGAGCGAGCCTGCATTAGCACAAGCCGCTGGCATCGAGACCATTCTCCAAAACATCGTTGATCTTCTAACCGGCAACATATTCAGACTGCTGGCGACAATTGCGGTAATCGTGATCGCCATCGCCTGGATGTTTGGTTACATGGATTTGCGTCGGGCAGGGTACTGGATCATCGGGATTGGCATCATTGCTGGCTCATCCGAGCTCGTTGGCACCATCGTCGGAAGCTGAGCGATGACAAGTGTTGAGCCAATCTTGGAGGAAGACACGTTGTTTCTTGCCTGCACCCGACCCGCTATGGTTGCGGGCGTGACGATGGAGGCCATGGGCATCAACGTCATGGCAACGACGATATTCTATCTCCTTTCTGGCTCGATTTCCTATGCTCTTGTCGGCATCGTTTTCCATTTCGTTTTTCGAGCTCTCATCAGACACGACCATAACATGTTTCGCATTGTGCTCGCATGGGTGGATACGCGTGGTCGATCTCGCAATAGCGGATATTGGGGTGGGGCAACGCTATCTCCGCTTTGCCTGATACGTCGATATGATGAAAGGGATCTCAACCTTGCCTGACATCATGAAGCTAAAGGTCCGAGAACTTCGACCGGAAATCTACATTCCTTACGTCCGTCATGTCGATGAGACGACGATTGCTCTTAACGCCGGAACGCTGATGGTGATGATCGCACTGGAAGGAGTGTCATTCGAAACGGCAGATGTGCTCGATTTGAATGGATTACACCGTGACCTCAACACCCTTTATCGCAACATCGCCGATGAGCGGCTTGCCTTATGGACGCATGTTATCAGGCGGCGGAACGACAGTTATCCGGACGGAGAATTTTCGGCAGCGTTTTCGAACGTTCTTAACGAAAAATATCGCCTCAAGATGGCTGGCGAAAACCTTTTTTGTAACGACCTTTATCTCACATTGCTCTGGTCGCCGGCCCGTCACGGGGGAGATAAAACGACCCGATTTTTTTCAAAGCTAAGACGGACGCAAAATGTCGAACTTGAGGAGGAGGCATTAAAAGATCTCCAGGACAAGGTCATTGATGTGACTGCAGGCCTGGAGCGGTTTCAGCCGCGAGTGCTTTCGCTTTATGAGCGAGGCGGGCTTGTGTATTCACAACTGAGCGAAGTTTTGCACCAACTGGTTGGTGGTAGGCGCGAGCCCGTTCCGTTGACGGAGGGGCCGGTTTCTTCCGCAATTTACTCTGATCGCGTTATCATCGGGCGAGAAACTGTCGAGATCCGGCACGAGGCTGAAAATCGCTATGCCGGTATACTGAGTTTCAAAGAATATCCAGCTCGTACCAGAACAGGCATGCTCGATGGAGTGCTCTCGAGCCCATTTGAATTTATCCTCACACAATCCTTCGCATTCATCTCCAAATCAGATGCTCGACTGATCCTGGGCTGTAAGCAAAATCAAATGCTGAGCAGCGGCGACAAGGCAGCATCCCAGATTGGTGACCTCGACCAGGCGATGGACGACCTTGAATCAAACCGATTTGTTCTGGGCGAGCATCATCTTTCGATTGCCGTCTTTGCTTCCTCTCTCAAAAATCTCGCCGATAACCTCGCCAAGGCGCGGGCAAGTCTTACCAGTGGTGGGGCCGTCGTTGCACGAGAAGATCTGGGATTGGATGCCGCCTGGTGGGCGCAGCTTCCCGGAAATTTTCGCTACCGTGCACGGTCAGGGGCGATTACATCGCGCAATTTTGCAGCGCTTTCACCTTATCATTCCTATCCGGCCGGCCAGAAGGACAATAACGAATGGGGGCCAGCTGTCGCGCTGTTGAAGACGGCTTCCGGATCACCGTTCTATTTCAATTTTCATTACGGCGATCTCGGCAATACCTTCATGTGCGGGCCGTCGGGAACCGGCAAGACAGTCATCGTCAACTTCATGCTTTCTCAACTCGAAAAACACGATCCTCACGTTGTGTTCTTCGACAAGGATCGTGGAGCCGACCTTTATGTGCGAGCTGCCGGCGGAACATATCTTCCGCTTAAAAATGGTATTGCGACCGGATGTGCTCCTTTAAAGGCGCTCGAGCTTACACCTGAAAACAAAGTGTTCCTTGCTTTTTGGGTCGGCAAACTTGTTCGTTCCAATGTTCGAGATTTGACCGTAACCGAACTGCGTGACATCGCCGCTGCAATCGATGGCCTATCAGATCTGCCTAGAGAGCGCAGAACGATTGGTGCACTACGCACATTCTTGAACAATACCGATCCTGAAGGGATCGCTGCCAGGCTTCGCCGTTGGGAACGCGAAGGGCCGCTTGGCTGGGTGTTCGACAATGACGATGACGATATTGGCCTCAACGAATTTGCCCCGATGAGGGCAGGAAGAGGTGGGAAGTTCGTCGGCTACGACATGACGGAGTTTCTCGACCATGAAGAAATCCGCACGCCCCTAATGGCCTATCTGTTTCATCGTGTCGAACAGCTGATTGACGGAAGGCGCATACTCATCGTCATCGATGAATTCTGGAAAGCGCTGCAGGACGATGGCTTTCGCGATCTGGCGCAAAACAAGCTCAAAACCATCCGCAAGCAAAATGGTCTGATGCTGTTTGCAACACAAAGCCCGCGGGATGCGATTGTCTCTCCAATTGCTCATACGATCATCGAGCAATGTCCCACGCAGATTTTCCTCCCGAATTCGCGCGGTAATCACGCTGACTATGTCGATGGGTTCAAGCTTACCGAACGTGAATACGAACTGATTGCGCGCGAATTATCAGTCGAAAGCCGGCAATTCTTGTTGAAACAGGGTCACAACAGCGTCGTTGCAGAGCTCGACCTGAACGGCCTTGATGATGAACTGGCTGTTCTTTCCGGCCGTACCGGAAATGTCGAGCTTGTCGATACGATCCGCGCTGAAATCGGAAACGATCCTGCGGACTGGCTTCCAGTTTTCCAGAAGAGAAGGAGTGCAAGTTGATGGCTTCTTATAGATGTTCTTGCGCAATGATGGCTGCAGTGCTGACCTTGTCGACAGGAGCTGCGATGGGGCAGGGCATCCCTGTCATTGATCAAACAGCGATCGCCAAACATATGGAAAGTATCGCGCAGTTGAAATCGCAGCTCAATGCTCTTCATCAGCAGATTGAGAAGGCCGAAGAGCTTTATACCTCTTTCAACAAGCTGACAGATATGGCGGATGTCGCAAAGGTTCTCAATGATCCAGCGATCCGAAAAGCCCTTCCGCCGGAATTTTCTGCCCTGGAAGGATTATTTGAAGGCAATGGCAGTGGGGCGTTGAACGATGCTGCAACAAAATTCCTCAACAAAAATACGACCTACAAAACTTCCGCTGACGATTTTTACGCAAAAGAACTGTCCCGTGTGCAGAACAAAAATGCCGGCCAGATGGGGATCGGCCAGAAAATTTACGACACAGCAACAAAACGCATCGAAGGAATTGATGAACTACGTCAGAAAATTTCCACGGCAAGTGAAGCCAAGGAAATTGCCGATTTGCAAGCAAGGCTTCTGGCCGAGCAAGCCTTTGTGCAAACCGATGTGCTGCGCATGGAAGGCTTGCGCATGGTTCAGCAGGCGCAAACGCAGGTTGATGATCAGCGCAAGGCAGAAGATTGGCGCCGTCGCATGGATGCAATGAAGGGGGCGCTGAAATGAAAAATGTCCTGATCCTGACAGCGTCCGTCCTTCTGTCTGCATGCACAGAGAAAGCTGAAGCGACCTATACGGTCGAAGAATTGTTGACCGATCACGGAATGCTGTCACGCATTCTCGACAAGTGTCGCAATAATCCAGGTGAGTTGCGCAATACGGTTAACTGCATGAATGCCGAAGCGGCCAATAGCAAGTTGCGTTTCCAGAATATGCGCAAGGCGCTTGGAGGCTAGCACCGTGTATCACGTGTTCGAGTTTATTGATGGACAATTCAAGCGGCCGTTGGAGATGTTCATATCCGATGGGACGTCGAACATTGCCGAATGGGTTTCCGGCCCGCTTACTGTTGCCGTGACCCTTTACGTTATCCTGTTTGGTTATCTTATCTTGCGGGGGTCGGTGCATGAACCCATCCTGGATTTTGCTTTTCGCGCGATCAAGCTTGCGATCATCATGACGCTGGTCAAGAACGCCAGCGAATACCAGACCTATGTCACCAATATTTTTTTCGAACAGCTGCCGCGCGAGATTTCGCAAGCTTTAAATTCCGGTGCGGCGCCGAGCGCATCGACCTTCGATAGTCTGCTGGATAAAGGACAGAACTCAGCGACCGACATCTGGTCACGATCCTCCTGGCCCATCGATATTGTAACTGGTGTTGGCGGATTATTGGTAATTGGCGTGAGCTTTCTTGTCGCGGGAATAGGCTATGTCGTTTCACTTTATGCGCGATTGGCACTAGCCATCGTGCTGGCGATCGGCCCAATCTTCATTGCATTTGCCATGTTCCAGTCGACGCGACGCTTCACAGAGGCCTGGATCGGACAAGTGGCAAATTTTGTCATTCTTCAGGTTCTTGTCGTCGCTGTTGGAGCGCTGCTGATTGCATGCCTCGACACAACTTTTACAGCAATCGAGGGCTATTCCGACGTCTTGATGCGTCCCATCGCGCTTTGTGCCATCGGCATTGCCGCTCTTTATGTCTTTTATCAGCTTCCAGGCATCGCTTCGGCTCTAGCTTCCGGCGGCGCGTCTCTGGCTTATGGCTACACAGCTTCACGCGATGCGCATGAAGGATTGCTTGCCAAGGCAACGTCGCGGAGCGCGGGGTTTGTGGCTCGCGGCACACGCATGATGAGAAGAGCATTGTGAGCGAAGGAGACCTGCTTATGACCTCGTCTGCGGCGATGAAAAACAGGTATTTGTCAGTAATCAAACCGACCTTGTTTCTCGGGATCGCGCTCGCACTTGTCAGTTGTGCGTCGCTGACAAATCCCTTGCCGAAATGCGATGGAAATGCGCGAAGACCTCTGAACCGCGCAATGTGGCAATGGGAAAGATCGAGTGCATCGCCGAAGCCCGATGCGCAAGCCATCACGCGCTTTGTCCATGAGAACAAACAATCGAGCGCTTTTGATCATTTCGATATTGATGCCTCTTTCGGCGATTGCGAGGATTGATGGTCACGACAGACAATCTCAAAAGCTATTTCGAAAAAGCGCGTCGCTTTGATCAAGACCGCATGATCGAGGTTGAGCGTTCAAATCGCTTGGCCTGGTCGATCGCAATTGCGGCCGGAATTGTTGCTGGCATATCAATCCTTGCAGTTGCAAGCCTTGCGCCGCTGAAAACTGTCGAACCTTTCGTGGTTCGCGTCGACAATTCCACCGGGATCGTTGATGTCGTTTCCGCGCTGTCGGCGACTGCTGGTACTTACGACGAAGCCGTGACCAAATATTTTGCAGCAAAATATGTTCGTGGACGCGAAGGCTACGTCTGGAGCGAAGCCCAGGAAAATTTTCGAACAATTGCGCTTCTATCCACACAGGCAGAACAGGCGCGGTTTGCGGCCACTTATCGCGGCAGCAACCCGCAATCACCACAAAATGTCTATGGCCGCTCTGCCACGGTGCGGATTAACATCGTCTCCATCGCGCTCATCAATCAAAACGTGGTGTCGGTACGCTACATACGTAGCCTAACGCGCGGTGAAGAAGTCCGGACAACTCATTTTGTTGCGACCCTTACCTATTCCTACGCCAACGCTCCCATGTCATCGACAGACCGACTGGTGAACCCGCTTGGTTTCGCGGTTAGTGAATATCGTGCAGATCCGGAGGCAATCGATTGATGCGTTTTCCAATCATTGTCACATTTTTTCTGGCTTCATCCGCTTCCAGTGTCCTCGCGTTGGAGATACCAACAACAGCATCGCAGGACAGTCGTGTCCGTTTTGTCAGTTATCAGCCCTACAATATCACAAGGATCATCGGATCCTTGCGCTCCTCGGTTCAAGTCGAGTTTGCCCGGGATGAGGAAATTGCACATGTGGCGCTTGGCAACAGCGTCGCCTGGGAAGTCGCACCAGCCGGTAATATCCTGTTTTTAAAACCACGAGAAAACCAGCCGGTTACCAATATCTCCGTTGTAACGACACGTCGGGACGGGTCTACGCGCAGTTACCAGATGGAACTTAAGGTGCGGGAGGGTTCGGTAGAAGTCGGAGAGAATACTTACTTTTACGTGAAATTCCGATATCCACACGACGAAGCTGAACTGCGTCGCCAGCAAGCTGCGGCTCAGGCGCGCACAGCCCAAGCCAGAGATGCTGATAATGTGCTGTCGCTTCACGAGGCATATGGTCCGCGCAATTGGCGCTACTCCGCACAAGGGGCACAGGCACTGGAGCCGCAAAGCGTCTACGACAACGGTAAAATCACAACATTCTCCTTTGCGGGTAATCAGGAAATGCCTGCAATCTATATGGAAAATTCTGACGGTTCGGAGAGCCTCGTGCCCAAAACTGTCGATGGCAATCTGGTCATGGTCCATACGTTAAGCCGCAAATTCATTCTGCGACGGGGCAAAGATGTGCTGTGCGTATTCAATGAAGCCTATGACCGGGTTGGCATCAACCCTGCCACAAACACGACGTCTCCGTCCGTTGAACGCATCGTGAAACCGGTTCTGGCGGGACAGGGGAAGTGAGTAAGATGGCCGAGAATGAGGAAGACAAGATCCCTGGTGAGCGCGCCGAAACGGTTACGGCTACACGCATCGACAATAATCCTGTTCTCAAGCGCGGGGCTGTTGCACTCGCCATTGTGTTGTTCATTGGCTTTGCTCTTTGGTCGACATCTGGAAGCAAAACAAAGGATAACAATAGCCAGACCGAGCGCGTCGTGATCCGCCAAACAACACCCTTTGAGGCGGCAAGAGAAAAGACAGAACCGGTTGAAGAAAAGCCGGAGGTAAAACTGCCAACACCGGTCCTTGAAGAACCTATGCCCGAAGTGGACGAATTGCTTGATGCCGCCCGTCGTGCGCCCGTCATGGCTTATAGCGGAGGGCAGAAAAATTCGCCCTCACGAGGCGGAGGGGGGAACGGTAATAATGCGGTAGAAGATAGGAATTTTATACCGATCGACGGCAATTTTATTGGCCAGAACCAGCAGAATGCCGATGAACAACGGTTCGAAAATCTGCTGCGGCCGACCCGACTTGAGGGTTCGCGCGCCGGTACGCTCGCAAATCGTGATTTCATCATCGCCATGGGGACTTCCATCCCTTGTGTGCTCGAAACGGCACTTGCCTCGGATCAGCCGGGCTTTGCAAGCTGTGTGATCAACCGCGACGTTTTATCCGATAACGGCCGCGTGGTGCTGATGGAAAAAGGAACCCAGTTTGTCGGGGAATATCGTGGTGGTCTCCAACGGGGTCAAAAACGTCTGTTCGTTCTTTGGAACAGGGCGAAAACGCCTCAAGGTGTGATCGTCACGCTTGCCTCGCCAGCAACCGATACGCTTGGCCGCGCTGGCGTTGGTGGGCAGGTCGATACGCATTGGTGGGAGCGCTTTGGTAGTGCGCTTCTCCTTTCCGTCGTCGGCGATGCGACAAGTTACGCGAGCAGTCGTCTGCAAGACGGCAATTTTGATGCACAAAATACCGCGGATGCCGGCAAACAGGCTGCTGCCATTGCAGTAGAGCAATCAATTAATATTGCCCCGACACTCCACAAGCATCAGGGGGAATTGGTCTCCATCTTTGTCGCTCGCGATCTCGATTTTGCAGGCGTTTACCAGCTCCGTGTAACCGAACCTAGAAATCGCATTCTCGATCGGGCAGCTTTGGGTGATTTCCACCCGCCATCGACGCTTGTGACAAAATAGGTAGACAAATGGCTGAAGCCCAGGACAGCGCCGTCGTTCGTGAACTTCTAAAGCCTCTCGCGGTCTTCCTGAATGATTGCTCGTTATATGAGATCATTGTCAATCATCCGGGTCAGGTGCTGACGGAAGGGCCGGGTGGTTGGCAGATACACAATCTTTCTGGGCTTTCCTTTGAAAAACTCATGCGCCTTTCCCGGGCGGTGGCAAGCTTTTCCCATCAAACCATCAATGAAACGCGACCGATACTTTCGGCAACACTTCCAAATGGCGAGCGAATTCAAATTGTCATTCCACCGGCCACCACGAAGGGAACGGTCAGCATCACAATTCGGAAGCCATCATCGCTTGATTTTACGCTTGATGATCTGGACGCCAATGGCTTTTTCTCTCAGACGCAAACAAGCTTCCGTACCCTTTCAAAAGAGCAAGAACGTTTACAAGAACTCTACAAAAAAGGGCAATTCAAGGAGTTTCTTCGTCAAGCTGTTATCGCGCGGAAAAATATTATTATCTCTGGCGCGACGGGATCTGCAAAAACCACTCTTTCAAAAGCTCTTATCAAGCATATTCCACAACACGAGCGTGTCATTTCGATTGAAGACAGCCCGGAACTTATAATTTCCCAACCAAATCAGGTGCGTCTGTTTTATTCGAAGGGTTCGCAGGGACTATCAAATGCAGGTCCGAAGGAATTGCTCGAATCGTGCCTGCGAATGCGTCCCGATCGTATATTGCTGCAGGAACTGAGAGACGGAAGCGCGTTTTATTATATTCGCAATATCAACTCGGGCCATCCAGGATCCATCACAACAGTTCATGCAGATTCTGCCAGACTAGCCTTCGAGCAACTGACTTTGCTGGTCAAGGAATCGGAAGGGGGAAGCGCACTCGAACGCGCTGACATCCGACGTATGCTGGAGATTTCGGTTGATGTTATTGTGCAATGTAAACGATCGAATGGAACGTTCCGCGCTGCTGAAATTTACTTCTCCGGCTGTGCGAACGATTGAGCACAATTGGCGGCGTAATAATGATTTTTCCTACTTTCTCGTCGTCCCAATTGGAACCTTTGCCACGCTGATCTCGCGTTTAATCGATTCTATTGTCGCGGTTGGTTTTTTTGGGTTGGCAGCAGCCTTACCGATCGCATAAGCAACGAGGAGCAGGTTCTAGGAGTGCTTGTAATTGTTGCAAGCCTTTCATGAACCTATTCTGCATCAAGGGAGGCCATGATGGCGAAGTGGGTGTACACGTTCGGCGACGGCAAGGCAGAAGGCGCGGCAAGCGACCGCAATCTTCTCGGTGGCAAGGGAGCGAACCTGGCTGAGATGAGCAGCCTTGGTCTTCCGGTGCCTCCAGGCTTTACCATCACGACCGAAGTCTGCACCTATTATTACGATCATGAGCGTACCTATCCGACTGAACTGAACGATCAGGTTCAGGCGGCTCTGGCCCATATCGCAAAAGTGACGGAGCGTAATTTTGGCGATGCCGAAAAGCCGCTTCTGGTGTCGGTGCGTTCCGGTGCCCGTGCTTCCATGCCGGGCATGATGGATACGGTGCTCAATCTCGGCCTCAATGACGAGACGGTGCAGGCTATCGCCCGCGAAGCGGGTGACGAGCGTTTTGCCTATGACAGCTACCGTCGCTTCATCCAGATGTATTCGGATGTCGTGCTGGGTGTTGATCATGGCTTCTTTGAAGAAATTCTCGAAGACAAGAAGGCCGATCTCGGCATTGAGGTCGATACGGCGCTGACGGCCGAAGACTGGAAGGGGGTCATCGCCTCTTACAAGGCTAAGGTCGAGGAAGAACTCGGCCAGCCTTTCCCGCAAGACCCACGCGAACAGCTCTGGGGCGCTATAGGCGCCGTTTTCTCAAGCTGGATGAATGCGCGCGCCATCACCTATCGTCGTTTGCACAATATCCCGGCGGCCTGGGGCACGGCGGTTAATGTGCAGGCGATGGTGTTCGGCAATATGGGTGAAACCTCTGCGACTGGCGTTGCCTTCACACGCAATCCTTCGACAGGCGAGAAGAGACTTTATGGTGAGTTCCTCGTCAATGCGCAGGGTGAAGATGTCGTTGCCGGTATTCGCACGCCGCAGAACATCACGGAAGAAGCGCGCATTGCGGCCGGTTCCGACAAACCGTCGCTTGAAAAGGTAATGCCGGAAGCATTCGCTGAATTCCTCAAGGTCGCTGACCGGCTGGAACAGCATTATCGCGACATGCAGGACCTCGAATTCACCATCGAACGTGGCAAATTGTGGATGCTCCAGACCCGCTCAGGCAAGCGCACTGCAAAGGCAGCGTTGAAGATGGCCGTCGAAATGGCAGGCGAAGGCCTCATTTCCGAGGAAGAAGCGGTACTGCGCGTCGATCCGGCCGCGCTTGACCAGCTTCTGCACCCGACCATTGACCCGCGTGCGGAGCGTCAGATCATTGGTCAGGGCCTCCCAGCGTCGCCGGGCGCTGCAACGGGCGAAATCGTCTTCTCTTCGGAAGAAGCCGAACAGGCAAAGTCGGAGGGCCGCAAGGTCATTCTCGTTCGCATCGAGACCAGCCCGGAAGATATTCACGGCATGCACGCGGCAGAAGGCATTCTGACGACGCGCGGCGGCATGACCAGTCACGCAGCTGTCGTCGCACGCGGCATGGGCAAGCCATGCGTTTCCGGTGCGGGGTCGCTTCGCGTTGACTATCGCAATGGCGTCATGCTTGCAGCAGGCCAGACTTTCAAGAAGGGCGATGTCGTCACCGTCGATGGTGGCACCGGGCAGGTCCTGAAAGGCGCTGTCGCCATGTTGCAGCCCGAGCTTTCCGGCGATTTCGGCAGGCTGATGGAATGGGCTGACCGGACCCGCCGGATGAAGGTTCGCGCCAATGCAGAAACCCCGGCGGATGCCCGCACGGCGCGTTCGTTTGGTGCGGAAGGCATAGGCCTCTGCCGGACTGAACACATGTTCTTCGATGGAAGCCGCATTGTCGCCATGCGCGAAATGATCCTTTCCGACAATGAAGAAGGCCGCCGCACGGCTCTCGCAAAGCTTTTGCCGATGCAGCGTTCGGATTTCGTCGAACTTTTCGAGATCATGAAGGGGCTCCCGGTTACGATCCGTCTGCTTGATCCGCCATTGCACGAGTTCCTGCCGCATACGGACGAGGAAGTCGCAGAGGTTGCCCGGTCGATGGGTGTCGATGCGACAAAGCTGCGCGAACGCGCGGATGCCCTGCATGAATTCAACCCGATGCTGGGCCATCGCGGCTGCCGTCTGGCTGTATCCTATCCGGAAATTGCGGAAATGCAGGCGCGGGCGATTTTTGAAGCTGCCGTTGAAGCAGGTAAGAAAACCGGCGAGCACGTGGTGCCGGAAGTGATGGTGCCGCTGGTCGGTCTGAAAGCCGAACTCGATTTCGTCAAGGCGCGCATCGATGCCGTTGCCAAGGAAGTCATGGCCGAGGCAGGCGTCAAGATCGACTATATGGTCGGCACGATGATCGAACTGCCGCGTGCGGCCTTGCGCGCTGCGGAAATCGCCGAAACGGCTGAGTTCTTCTCGTTTGGCACCAATGATTTGACGCAAACGACATTCGGCATTTCACGCGACGATGCGTCGTCGTTCCTGACCTCCTATCAGCAGCGTGGCGTGATCGAACAGGACCCGTTCGTGTCGCTCGATCTCGAAGGCGTTGGTGAACTGGTGGAAATTGCCGCTGAACGCGGACGAAAGACCCGCGAAAAACTGAAGCTCGGCATCTGCGGCGAGCATGGTGGTGATCCGGCGTCGATCGCCTTCTGCGAAAAGACAGGTCTCGACTATGTTTCCTGTTCGCCGTTCCGTGTGCCGATTGCCCGTCTTGCCGCTGCGCAGTCGGCCATACGCAAGGTTTGACAGCACGCCACAATTTGGCTTAGCTGCCGGAATAATCTCCGGTGGTTAAGCCATTTTCAGAAGATATTGTCATGCTTCGTTTTATTGCTTCGGCAGGAGCCGTCATTCTCGCCACGACTGGCATTGCCAGCGCATACGATATCTCGCCGCAGGAGCGCGCGGAGAATAAGGCTGCGCACGACACGATCAAAATCGTTGAGCCGCAACTGCGTATCGCGCGCGGTGGCGATACAGCGCCACAGGTAGCGCTGACGCTTGATGCCTGCATGGGCAAGACTGACCATCGCATTCTGGACATTCTGGTGCAGAACCGTATTCCAGCGACGATCTTCGTGACGGGGCGATGGATAAAGCAGAACCTGGCAGCCATGGCGGTTTTGAAGGCCAATTCCGATCTGTTCGATATCGAGAACCATGGCGCAATGCATGTTCCGGCCATTACCAACGAGCCGAAAATGTATGGCATCAAGACAGCAGGATCACTTGAGGCGGTTTATCTGGAAATTGATGCCGGCGCGACGGCGATTACTGATGCCGGAGTGTCGAAGCCTGTCTGGTATCGCGATGCGACTGCCCGTTATTCGACCGATGCCATCAAGCTGGCAACAAGCATGGGCTACAAGATCGGTGGCTATTCGCTGAATGGCGATCAGGGCGCCTCGTTGCTGGCGCCGACGGTTGAGCGCCGCATCGCTGCTGCGCGTGACGGCGACGTCATCATCTCGCATATCAATCAACCAACGCGGTCGGCGGGTGAAGGGGTGGCCAAAGGCGTTCTGGCCTTGAAAGCGAAGGGGATGAAATTCGTGCGACTCAAGGATGTCGAGACGATGATGACACTCAACCCGGTTGCTCCGCACAATCTTCATGCGGGCGTTCCAAAGCCTGTAGCGCCGAAATAACCCCGTTCAGGCGCCGTTGACTTTCTCCTTCGGGGAAAGACTTTTCATGACGGCGGCGTAGTTGCGGCCAAGGCTTTCAAAAACGGCATTTTCGCCCGTGGGCGGTTCAACGGACAACGTCGTGCCGTCGTTGCGCAATGTGACGAAGATAACCTGATCTTCCGGTTGCCCGGCAATGGCAATTGCACCTATGCGTTGTGCTTCGCTGGTGTCGAGAGCAGGCATATTGAACAGAACTTCGCCGCCCACACGTTCTGCGGCCTTGGCGAGCGCGGAATCAAAACCTTCGATAAGGACGTCGATGGCTCCAAGCGCAAACTCCAGTTCGACGGCTTCGAGCGTCATCGCATCCTCGGCGGTTGTGCCGTCCGATGACTGGTTGCCATTTTGAAGGGCACGATCCATTCCGTCCTCTCCGACGATTGCAATATAAGCCCCCACATACGCAATCATGCCTTCTGTTAGCGGTTGCTGCAATGCCTTTTTATTTGATTTACCTAGCTTTTTCTCACTTATTCTTAAAGCTGGTGATCTTTGCAGGCTAAGAACGCATCCCGAAAAGTGCAAAACGGTTTTCGGATCAGATGCGTGCTGAACAAACAATTGGAGCGCCAATCTGCCGTAATCAGATTGAATTGCGCCCCTGGAGGGTGCTGCCTCTAATGCGATTTGCCTAATCTATCAAGCACGCCAAACGTGCATTAGTTATTGCTTTTGTAGATCGCTAAATATTCCCCCGACAGGTTTTGATCGCGGTCAATGCTCTTTCATCCCGAATCTTCGACGTTCTCCTCATCACAAGGGAATTGGTGTCGGAGGGCACATGAAACTGATCTGGAAAGCGGCGGTCGGCGGCGCGGGTGCGCTAGCCGCAGCTTGGCTCTTTGCGCTTTCAACACCCCATTGGCTGACGGCGAAACACGAAGCCGCCGTCGATGTCACCGACAAGGCTTTGATCGAAAAAGGCGAGTATGTCGCCCATGCGGGAGACTGCGCTGCGTGCCATACGGCTCCGGGAGGCAAGGCGTTTGCGGGCGGGCTTGGCATGCAGACGCCGCTTGGCACGATTTATTCCACGAACATCACGCCAGACAGCAAAACCGGTATCGGTGGCTACAGCTATGCCGACTTCGAGCGCGCCGTACGGCAGGGGGTGCGTCAGGATAATGTCCATCTTTATCCGGCAATGCCCTTTGTTTCCTATACGGTCGTGAATGACGAGGAGATGAAGGCGCTTTATGCGTTCTTCATGTCGAAGGTGGAGCCGGTATAACAGGATAACCAGCCCAGCACTTTGCCGTGGCCAACCAACATGCGCTGGCCACTCGCCTACTGGCAGCTTTTCTTTCGAAATTCGCGTTCGTTTGAGATTGCAGCCGACACCGATCCGGTGATCGCACGCGGCGCTTATCTGGTCGAGGGGCTCGGTCATTGCGGCGCGTGCCATACGCCACGTGGTCTCGCCTATGAAGAAAAAGCGGTGAAGAACGATCCGAAGGGCAAGTTCCTGTCCGGTTCGGTTCTGGAAGGCTGGTATGCGAAAAACCTGCGCGATCAGGATACAGGCCTTTCGAGCTGGGCCGAAGACGAGATCGTCACCTTCCTCAAGACCGGGCGTACCGATCGCACAGCGGCGTTCGGCTCGATGGCCGATGTCGTGCAGCATTCGACCCAATATCTTGCGGAAGATGATTTGCGCGCAATTGCCCGTTATTTGAAGTCGCTGCCACCAAGCGAAGGACGCGAACGTGAATGGCAACAGAAGGAAGATGTGACGACGGCGGCCCTCAAGGTGGGAGATTTCAGTGCACCGGGCGCTCTGTCCTATGTCGAGCAATGTTCGGTCTGCCATCGTATGGACGGCAAGGGTGCACCGCGCATCTATCCGGCGCTTGCTGGCAATTCGATTGTCTTTGCCGATGATCCAAGCTCGCTCATTCAGGTCACTCTGACCGGGGGCAGGACGCCTGACACGCCAGCGGACAAGATGGCTTTCACCATGCCGGGCTTTGCCGATCTTCCAAACTGGCAGGTCGCCGAAATCCTGAACTTCATTCGCAACGGCTGGGGCAACCACGGCGCTGCCATAACGGAGCAGGATATCGCGCGTATGCGGCGTGAAATCGCTCACAAGCCCGTCCATTACGTTCCGGAGAACAAGCAATGAAAACCAGTACGATTGTCGTTCTTGGTGGCAGTTTTGCCGTGGCAGTAACGGGCGGCGCATTCCTCTTCAATCACCTGCGGCCTTCGCTGGATGCCCCGGCTCCCAAAGCCTATGCGGTTCTGGACAAGGATAAAAATCAGGTCGGAACCTATGTCATCCCGCCGGACCGTGACATTCTCAAGCAACCGAACGCGCCTGAAATCATGCACGGCAAGCGGTTGCTCAACGAAACCGCGCGGCTTCTGCCCGACAATGTCGGCAACGGTCTGAATTGCAACTCCTGCCACATGGGGCAGGGCAAGATGGATAATGTCGCTTCCTATATCAACAGCAGCAACTTCTATCCCGCCGTCATGCCCCGTGCAGGCAAGGAAGTCGATCTGGTGATGCGCATCAATGGCTGCTTCCAGCGTTCGATGAACGGCAAACCGCTACCGCCTGAGGGGGCCGACATGAAGGCGATGGTCGCCTATATGGACTGGCTTCGGCAGGATGTGAAAAAGGGCACCAAAGTGGCGATCCGCAATGCCGGTCCCATCGATGAAAGCCTTGTTCCCGATCCAGTCAATGGCGCCAGAATCTATGCCGCACAATGCTCGACCAGTCATGGCGCGGGTGGCGAAGGCATGAAGGACCAGGCCGGTGACTATATCTTCCCGCCGCTCTGGGGGGATGAAAGCTTCAACATCGGAGCCGGACTGGCCCGGACTTACAAGGCGGCGCAGTTCGTCAAATATGCGATGCCGCCAGCCCAGAACTACAATCTGCCCATCGGGCAGGGCGATGTCCTGACCGATCAGGAAGCCATTGATGTGTCGGAATATTTCACCCACATGCCGCGTCCCGACTTCGCAGGCAAGGTGAAGGACTGGCCCAACATGAAGAAGCCGAAAGATGCGCGTTACTAGAGCATTTCCAGCAAAAGTGCGAAGCGGTTTTGCGTGGGACAATGCGACGAAACAAATAGTTAGGGCGGTTCCGGCAACTCAGTTTTGACCGGAGCTGCTCTAAATGACATCGCCAGGAAAAGTGCCCCGCCATGTCCAAGCCAGGTGGGGCATTTGAATTTCTACGCCGAAGTTTTGCCGATCGAAAATCTCTCTGCTATTCATACTGTGTGAAAACAGAGAGACAGAGCGGCTCCAATGATTCAGTATAAGCTGGAAATGTTCTCGGAGACTGCATGAGAAAACTTCGCTACCAGCGGCGTCAGTCGCGCTCTGCAGTATGGGCGCTTCGGCTTGGTGTTTTTGCGCTCGTGCTTGTTGCGATGGCGTTTCTTCTGCATCGCTTCTGGACACTGGAGACACCGGATTTGGTGCTGCTTGCCGGATTGAGCACTGGTCTTGCCGCTCTGGCCCTTCTGTGCTCGGCTAAAGGTTTTCGCAATCTCTGGGTCAATGGCGACAAGGGTGGCGCACGCTCCTTCTGGGGCGGCATATTCGCTTTTGCCGTGCTGCTTCCAGTCGGACTGGTCACGGCACTGTGGTATCTCTCTCCACCCCTCTACGACATCTCCACGGATTTCGGGACGCCGCCGCAATTCCCGTCCAATATGCCACCACGCCTGCAATGGATGAATCCGCTGACCGTGGCCGTGAGTGGCGATGCGCTGACCCAGTTCACCGCCTATCCCGATGTGGTCGGACGCCGCTATGAAGCCGCACCGGACCGCGTTGCGCAGGGGGTCGAGACGGTTCTGAGGACTTTCGGGTGGCAGGAGATCGCGCGCAATGTGTCTTCGCCGGAACAGAACGCGACGCGATTTGCCGTGACCGCGCATAGTTTCATACTGGGTCTGAAAAGCGATATCGTCATCCGCCTGCTCGACGAAGGCGAAACTACCTATGTCGATGTGCGCTCGCTGTCACGCTATGGCAAGCGCGATATGGGGCAGAATGCCGGTTTCATTACCGATTTTCTGGGGGCGCTGGAAGGCGAGGTCAACAAGGCTCCAGCCGACGTGGAATAATCAGCCGGGAAGATAGATGCTACCCAGCGACGGATGGCCATCTGTCGTGACTTCCCCACGCCCGACCAGATCTTCCAGATGTGCGAGCACGGACAGCGCTGCCGCACCGTGCAATCGCGGATCAGTCTCGCGATAAATCACTTTCACCATGTCGCCGATTGTCCGGTCCCCCTGTAGAACACGCTCTAAAATGGCACGTTCACGCATCTTGCGATGGGCACGCAGGCCACGAACGAAGGCGGCAGGCTTGGTCACGGCGCCGCCATGCCCCGGCAGATAGACCTTGTCGTCGCGTGCCAGCAGTTTTTCGAGCGAGACCATGTAGTCATTCATCGAGCCGTCCGGCGGTGCGACGATGGACGTCGCCCAGGCCATGACATGGTCTGCGGAGAAAAGAATGCCGGTTCCTTTCAGGCCGAACGCCATGTGATTGGCGGCATGTCCGGGAGTATGAATTCCTTCCAGAGCCCAGCCATCACCTTCGATCGTGCTTCCGTCGGTCAGTGCAATATCCGGAACGAACTCCGTATCGGCGCTTGCCTCAAGCATGTTTGTTTCGCCCGCATAATAGGGGCGGGCAGGGCGATGCGGTCCCTCGGCAACGGTGCGAGCGCCAAGGCCTTCCTTCAGACGCTGGGCCAAAGGTGAATGATCTCGATGGGTGTGGCTGACGAAGATATGGCTGACCGGACGACCGGCAATGGCTGCGATCAAGGCGTTGTAATGCGTCTCATCTTCAGGGCCGGGATCGATGATCGCCAGTGTATCCGTGCCGATAAGATAGCTGTTGGTGCCGTGAAAGGTGAAAGCGCTCGGATTATTGACGGTGAGGCGCAAGATGCCTTTACTCAGTTCAACCGGCTTCCCATATTGGGGCGTGAAACTGCTGTCGAAAACAAGCGCCATTGAAGCGGCTTCCATTCTTCTTTGGTTTGATTGATGAAACGGCATAGGCCTTATATAGTCGGGTTGCAAACGTGAACGGTCACGCGGGCTGACAATCGCGTCAGCGGACAGGTTCCCGAGAATTTCAGATCCCGGTGTCTGTCGCCGCGTCAAAAGTGGAGTTGGATATGCCTCATAGAGCAAAATCTCGCGTCGCCACCGCCTCTCTCGCAGCAGAATATCTGCCGACAAAACAACTGGCCCGTGCTTTCTGGTTTGTCGGGCTTGCGCTGATCGGAACGGCTGTTCTCACCATTTCTGCCAAGATCAAAGTCGATCTGGTATATGTCAATGCGACGATGCAGACCTTTGCTCTCTTTGCAATTTCAGCGCTTTACGGTTCGCGGCTCGCCGTGGCGACTGTCGCTCTTTATCTGCTCGAAGGTGCGCTTGGCATGCCGGTTTTCACCGGAACGCCGGAGAAGGGCATCGGTCTTGCCTATATGGTTGGTCCGACAGGTGGCTATCTGCTCTCCTACCTTGCCGCTGCCTGGATCGTCGGACGTGCTGCCGACAAGGGACTGGCGCGTAACCCTCTCGCTCTCGGCGGTGCAATGCTACTCGCAGAAGCGGTCATTCTTTTGATGGGTGCAAGCTGGATGGCTTATCTTTTCGGTCTGGAAAAGGCGATTGCCTTCGGGTTCGGCGTCTTTATCGTCGGCGATCTCGTGAAACTCGCACTTGCCGCATGCGGTGTCCCTGCGGTGATGTCACTTTTGAAGCGCTGAATTTTTATCGGTTCTGCATGTTGAAAGCCGGGTCGTTGGCCCGGCTTTTTCTTGTTTCGGTTGAAACTGCTTCGCAATTGACAGAGACCTCTTCAACAAGCTTTGTCGTTATAAGAAATCTGCTTTTACGGGGAGGATGATTTGCACGTCGAAACTCTGGTGGTCGAGCCGCTGACAAAAGACGCTTTTGCGCCATTTGGTGATGTCATCGAGACAGAAGGAGCTGAGCTTCGTCTGATCAACAACGGAACGACCGAGCGATACCACGATCTCGCGCGTGTCGAAGCTACTGGTACCGAAGCAAGGGTTCTTGTCAATATTTTCCGCGGACAATCGTTTGAAGCGCCAATCGACATCGTCATGATGGAACGTCATCCTTTCGGCTCGCAGGCATTCGTTCCATTGAACGGCAGGCCGTTCCTTGTGATCGTCGCCGAGGATGACGGAGGCAAGCCTGCACGTCCGCGTGTTTTCCTTGCGCGCGGTGATCAGGGCGTCAATTATCTGCGCAATGTGTGGCACCACCCGCTACTGGCGCTTGAGCAGAAATCCGATTTTCTGATTGTCGACCGGGCAGGCAAGGAAGACAATCTGGAGGAGTTTTTCTTCTCCAATGCCGCCTACCGCATTGAAACGACGAAACCTGCCTGAGCTTTATCGAGGGATATTATGGGTAAACTTTCCACACATGTTCTCGACACTGCCCACGGCAGTCCAGCGGCGGCGATGCGAATCGAGCTTTATCGTATTGCCACAAACGGCGCTTCTGAACTCATCAAGCGGACGGTGACCAATCTCGACGGACGCACGGACGCGCCTCTGCTTTCCGGTGATGAATTGCGCACCGGCACTTACGAGTTGCAGTTCCATGTTGCCGAATATTTTGAGGGACGCGGTGCAGAACAAGCCAATCCGCCGTTTCTTGACCTAATTCCGATCCGCTTCGCAATCGCCGATGTTGATGGAAACTACCATGTGCCGCTGCTTGTCAGCCCGTGGTCCTATTCCACCTATCGCGGAAGCTGATCCGGACTTATCCTCTTTTCGGGCAGACGAACTAGGCTCTTCGCATTATCCATTGCGAGGAGCTGTTCATGGACCAAACCCCAAATCTGAAAATGCCCTATATTCTGCCCAGTCAGGTGCACAAACACGTCACCCATAATGAGGCATGGCGGCAACTCGATGCCGTCGAGCATCTGAGCGTCAAGTCGCGGAATCGAGCCGAAGCGCTGGAACACCTGTCAGTGGAGATTGCTATCTCCTGGCTGCGGCTGCTGCCGGGGCATGGGCAGGAAAAGGCGGTGCAATAGCATCTTTCATTTATGGCGGATGGTTATTCGTGAGGCCTGCTATCGGCTGGCAGGCTTATGTCGAGGACGAAGCGCACCTGATGGTTTTTGATGGCCCTCTCTGGAAGGGGTTTCATCGGTTCCGGAAAACCTGTCCCTGTCGATGCTGGGTGTTCATGCCACTGCCGATGCGGTCAACCGGCTTGCGGATCTCGTCGGATACCGGCTTATCCAACAATGCCGGTGCAGGCCATCAGGTGAAGGTGAACAAGCAGGCGGTTAGCGATACCGCAAGCCTTCTGTATCAGACCAACTGGACCGGCTTTGCCGAGATGGGGTTGAACGGCAGTAATGATTTCAGCGCGAAAGTAAGCTGCGATACCGGGCAATGGCGTGAGGCGATAAAGATCGATCACGCGACCGGCAATGTCGCCATCGGTTCGGTCTGGCCGCAGACGAAACTTCATGTTGATGGCCCCATCCTTCCCGCGTCCTATACTTCCGCGGCGCTGCCCTCTGCTGGTGGCAATGGCGCCGGTGCGCTGGTCTTTGTGACGAAGGTCCCGTCTGGCACGGAAATGGCCTATTCGGATGGTACGAACTGGCGAAGCATTCGCAGCGGCACGATAATTGCCTAGGGCATTTTGCTGTCAGCTGGAATCGGCTGGCGTCGTACAAATGCAGTAAATCAAAGCGATGGAGCGGAAGCGCGAACCAGTGTGAGCGCGTCCGCTCTGGCAGGTCTTCCGAAAGCGGCAACCGGTTTGGGACCAGGACATGCGGGAACCCACGAGACGGAACGCAGCCCCAATTTGGCCAAAAGATGTTTGTTAAGCGCCTGAAACGGCAATTGATATAGTCCTGCCGGAGGACTCATGATAACGGTGGCGAGAAATTTGAATGCTTCGCAGCTACGACGTGCGGCAAGCCGCGAAGGGATTGACTAATTTTTAGTCCCCAATAGTAGTATAAATAGCCTTATGGCGCTGGAATCGTTCTGGTATTTCTCTCCGGCGGAGAGCGGGATAACACGCGTATGAGTTTGAAATATCCATGGCAGAGATTGGCGCTTTTGCCCCGCGCCAGCAAACAGATCATTCTGATGCTGAGCGACTGTGTCCTGCTGTTGTTGAGTGCTTATCTGGCCTTTGTCATCCGTCTCGGCTTCGTTTTCGTGCCGAACGAAGGGCAGACGTTTCTTATTTTCATCGCACCCGTTCTGGCAATTCCGGTTTTCATTCGCTTCGGACTCTACCGCGCCATCATCCGTTATCTGGCTGAACGCGCGATCTGGCCGATCTTTCAGGCTACTGCTATCGCCTCGTTGTTCTGGGTTGCTCTGGTGTTCTTGATGGAGCTCTACGGTAGTGCCGGTCTGCCGCGCTCGGTTCCGCTGCTCTATTGGCTTTTGAGCACCGTTTTCATCTCGGCCAGCCGGTTCGGTGCGAAGTGGCTTTTGCGAAGCGCTGAATCCGACAAACGTTATACGAGTTCCGCATTGATCATTGGCGTGGGCGAACCCGCCCGCCAGCTCGCAACCGCGCTTCGCAGCCATAGCGACACATTGGTTGTCGGCTTTGTCGATCCCGACGGCCAGCTCAACGGCATGGATATCGTGGGACTGCGTGTCTATGGTGTTGAAGACATTCCCGTCCTGATCGAAAACTACGGTATCAAGCAGGTGGTGGTATCGGAACCGGCGCTGGAACAGAAACAGCGTCAGGATTTCGCGCGGCTTTTGGGGCGCCTTCCGGTCAATACGCGTATTCTTCCGCCGATCGCAGATCTGACGGCTGGGAAATATCTGGTCAGCTCGCTACGCAATGTCGAGATCGATGATCTGCTCGGGCGTTCGCCCGTGCCGCCTGATGCGGCCTTGTTGCGAGAAGTGGTCGAAGGTCGGCGCATTATGGTGACGGGAGCGGGCGGCTCGATTGGCAGCCAGCTTTGCCGTACCATTTCACAATGGAACCCGGCCTGCATCGTTTTGTTCGAGTCGAGTGAATTCGCACTTTACAATATTGAGAGGCAGCTCAGGCAGATCGCCAGTTGCGAGATTGTGCCGATCCTTGGGACGGTCAGCAACCGGGACTGCGTCGAGAAAGCCATTCGCGACAACAATGTCGATACGGTCTATCATTGTGCAGCATACAAGCATGTGCCGCTTGTCGAGAAAAACCCGCTGGTCGGTATATTCAACAATGTGTTCGGCACGCTGGAAGTGGCGCAGGCCGCTCTCAATACCGATGTTGAACGCATGGTCCTCATCTCGTCCGACAAGGCGGTGCGACCGACGAATGTGATGGGCGCAACCAAACGCTGGGCTGAACTGGTCGTCTATTATTGCGGTTTGCTGGCCGAGCAATCGGGAAAGAAGAAGGCGTTCTATTCTGTCCGTTTTGGCAATGTGCTGGGGTCGAACGGTTCTGTCGTCCCGCTTTTTCGTGAGCAGATTGCCGGTGGTGGTCCGATTACGCTGACGCATGAGGACATGACCCGCTACTTCATGTCGATCAAGGAAGCTGCCGAGCTTATCGTGCAATCTGGTGGTATCGCCGCGTCGGGCGATACGGTTCTGCTCGAAATGGGCGAACCGGTGAAGATCCGCGATCTGGCCGAGAACATGATCCTGCTGGCAGGGCTGACCGTTCGAAATAACGAGAATCCGCACGGCGATATTGCAATTGAGACGACAGGGATTCGTGAAGGCGAGAAGATGTATGAAGAGCTCTTCTACGATCCTTCACAGGCGAAGCCGACCCGCCATCCCAAGATCATGCGCGCCCCGCAGGGCAAAAAGGCTGCGGTGGATGTTCCGGCAAGCCTTACGGCTCTCCGTGTTGCCATGGAAAGCGGCGATATTGATGCCGTTCGCAAGGTGCTGTTCGACGTTATAGCTTCCTGAAGCGCCCGCGAAAATCCAGCAGCAGAACCAGCGTCGCGACAATGGCTACAAGCAGGAACGCGATCTGGGTAATTGTGTGATCGAGAGCGAGCAACGCTATGGCACAGGCAATGAGGATCATGTTCAGAAGCGCCACGTGGCCGACGACCTTGAGCACGCTCCAGCCTGAGCGCTTCGCCGTCTGATAGGCATGTTTGGAATGCGCTTTCAGGATGTTCTCGCCTTGGCTTAACCGCATCACGATAGTCGTGCCTGCGTCGAGAATATAATAGAGCGGCAGGATCAGCGCGACGGCGATATGCGTTTCCCGTGCGAGCAGGATTAGCGCTGTTCCTGTGATCAGGCCAAGTGGCAGACTTCCAGAGTCACCCAGAAAGATCGTTGCTGGTGGACGGTTGAACAGGGCAAAGCCCAGCACTCCACCTGCCGCGATGATGCCGATACCGCCACTTTCGAGCCCGGCAAGGCCAAGGGCGGCCAGACTGCCGATCCCCGCCAGCGGAATCCCTACGCCTGCGGCAGTCATGAGATCGAGACCGTCCATGAAGTTAGTTACATTGATGGCCACCACCAGCGCGAAGACTATGAGAGTTGCCTCCAGCCAGTAGGGCAGGAGGTCCGGCAGCAACCGGAAATCCGGGCCCAGGCCGTAGACAACCAGTCCGGCGGCAATGAACTGCGATCCCAGTCTGATGATCTCTGAAAGCTCATAGTGGTCATCCAGTCCGCCGACGATCCAGAGCAGCAGCGAGGCCCCGGAAAGGCAAAGCGCCAGAAATGCGTTGATTTCCAGATCCGGCGCAAAGATCAACAGCGTTGCGATAATTGCGGGAGTAAGTGCCAATCCGCCGATTTGCCGCGCTACCGTCGTATGGTTGGAGCGAGAACTCATGCGCGCCGCGAGAAAGCGCTCGGGCAAGAGCCGGTTCAGCAGATATAGACCGACGCTGCACAAGACAGCGCTGACGAGAAACGAAATCAGCAAAAACAGCATAGTGAATACCGAAAATACACCTGTCCTTTAGGAAGTAGCAGCTTTGAAGCCGGACGCAAATCGGCGGTTTCGTTTTAGGGAACAAGTGGCGACGATATGCGGTTGAAAACGTTCTTCACAGGGCTTGTAAGCTTATGCGGGATTTCGTGATTAGGCGATTGCGCTCGGGTTTCGAAGCGGTTATAAGGCCGCGCAACCGATTGCTTCGGTTTGATTTGTTGGGGCGTAGCCAAGCGGTAAGGCAGCGGTTTTTGGTACCGCCATTCCCTGGTTCGAATCCAGGCGCCCCAGCCATGAATCATGCGTAAAATCAATAACTTATTGATTTACTTAATGTTTCCCCCGGTGGGAATCCTTAATTTTTTCTCCATTTCGCCGAATGTGCACGAAACTGTGACACAGAGCTATGACACATGCTGATTCGCCTTGGTCGGTTTGTCTCGTGGCTCCAAACGGCGAGCTTCCTATGGCAGTCAGACATCAGGTCCAAAATCTTCAGCGGCGCGGAAATATTTTTTACTGGCGTCCGCGTCTTCCAGCACGGATGAGCGAGCATATCGGCGCGCGTCATCTTGCATTCAGCCTTAAACAATCAGATCATCGCCAGGCAGGTCGTATGGCCCGCAAGCTTAATCTGATGCTGTTTGAAATAGCAGAAAATCCGCGAAGTGCATTGATGTCGAAAGAAGCCCTCGAACGATTGTTTCAGTCCGAAATCGCGCGGATGAATGATCATATGGAGAACCTGCAATTTGCAGGCCAGCGCACCCCGACAGGTTTCCATCAGATCGATAATCTGGCTGCCGATCTGGAAGTTGGCTGGGCTTACAGGCTTCTGGAAAAATTTGGCACCCGTCGTGTCTTGTTTGAAGAAGAAAGTTGCCAGGGTTGGCGCTTTCTGGAGCAATCGAAGGTACCGCAGAGCCTCCATCACGGCATCGCGATATCTTATCGTGCTGAACGCCAGGATGCAGAATCTTCGCGTTTTGTCGACGAAATGCGTGCTCTCATGCAAGAGCATGGTCTGTCTTATTCGATCCTTAATTTCGAGAAGGCCAAGGCTGAATATTTCAAAGCGCGTGCAGACGTTCTTCTCGATGCCGATGATCGCTATCTCATTGATTATCCTGACGAGCAGGCTGAACCAGAACCTGCCCGGCCAGCACCAATTGTTCCGGTTGTAAATGTGGAACCAGTGCCGGATATCATTCCACAGCCACAGCCACAGCCACAGCCACAGCCACAGCCACAGCCACAGCCACAGCCACAGCCACAGCCACAGCCACAGCCACAGCCACAGCCACAGCCACAGCCGGTAGTGGAAAATCCTGTTCTTGCATCAGCATCTGACATGCTGGGGCTTGCTGGGGAGGACCTGCCAGTGAAGCAATTCATGAAGCAGTGCGACCTTCTGATTGCCAACAACCGTGAGAACTGGAACGAAGGCACGGCAAAGGACGTCAAGACAGTCGTTCGCATTTTCTGCGGTATTCTGGGCGAGCACAATGTTCTCACGAGCAGTGCCATTAATCAGACCCACTTGGCGGCGTTGCGCCAGCATTTCAATAACATCCTTGCCAGATGGGGAAGCAGTTCGCGTTACGTGGCAATGACAACTGTGCAATTGCGCGAGGCGACAGAACGGGAAGTAATCCGCGCGCAAAAGCTCAATCTGCCAGCACCCAAGGTTGGTTTGTCGAGTGGAACAATCAGGCGTCACCTTGGTAATCTCGAACAGTTCCTGAACCATCTTGTCGCCTCAGGTTTCATGCTGCGAGCATTTACGTTCAAAGGGATCAAGCCGAAGAAACGCAGCCTCGCATCCGTTCGGGCGCTGACCGCTAAACCCGGTCCTGAGCAGGTTGAACCGATCTTCCAGATTCCGGTGTTCACCGGTTGTGCCGGGCCCATATCGCAGGAAATGCGGGAGTTCGGCCAGGCCGTATATCATTCGTCCCTTTATTATGTGCCAATGCTTTACGCATATCTGGGCGCAAGACGCGCCGAATTTACGGGCCTCATGGTCGATGATGTGGTTTACGCAAAGGATGAAGGTATCTGGTCCATCAAAATTCGGAAAAATGAGCTCCGAGGACTGAAGAACCTCCAATCAGTCCGCGACCTGCCCGTACCTGATGAGCTTATCCGACTGGGTTTTATCGACTATGCAAAGCGTCTGAAGGAACTCGGACACAGATATTTATTTCCAGAATTGGTCGCTCCAAAGCGCAAAAACGATACTGGTGATCGTTTCTATAAGAGCTTTGTCCCTTTGCTGAAGGCGGAAACGGGGCTTGGTGATCAGCTTTGGGGTAGCGCAATCCATGCGTTGCGGCATGGTTTCAGCAACACGCTGAAACAGAAGGGGATAGAAATGTCGATTATGGAAGACATTACCGGGCATCTTGGCCGAACGGAGGGAGAGACACGTTATACGAATATTGCCAGCTTGCAGGTGATGAAAAAAGCAATCTCCGTGTATCCGGTCATTACGGGCCATCTGCAACCACAGCCTTTACGCTTACTGCCGTATGTCGAGGCAAAAGAACCTGCGCCCTGGTTTAAAAAAGAAAAAGAGAAGCCGAGACTGCGGGTGCGATCTTAAAGGGGACTCACTCATATCCGTTCGGATTCTTTGATTGCCAGTTCCACATATCCTGACACATCTCGCGCAGGTTCTTTTCAGCCGACCAGCCCAAGAAATTGCGCGCGAAACTTGGATCAGCATAGTATGCGGCTATGTCACCCGGGCGGCGAGGGGCTATCTCATATTTGATTTCACGATTTGAGGCATGTTCGAACGCCTTAATGACTTCCAGAACACTATGGCCTTGCCCGGTACCCAGATTAACTGAAAAACATTGTGGTTCATCAAGTTTTTCAAGCGCCTTGAGATGGCCCGCCGCCAGATCGATCACATGAATATAGTCGCGAATCCCGGTACCATCAGGGGTAGGATAATCGTTGCCCCATATGCTGAGCTTTTCGCGATGTCCGGTCGCGACCTGCGCGATGATGGGCATAAGATTGTTGGTAAGCCCTTTGGGGTCTTCCCCAATCAGGCCACTTTCATGTGCGCCGACGGGGTTGAAATAGCGCAGAATGCCAATCTTCCAGCTATTGTCGCTGTTATAAAGGTCGCGCAGGATGTCTTCAATGACCCGCTTAGTACGGCCATAAGGATTGGCCGCATTGAGAGGCTCGTTTTCGACAATCGGCAATTTTTGCGGCTCGCCATATACGGTTGCCGAGGAGCTGAACACCAATGTCTTGATGCCAGTCGCTTCCATAGCCTGCAACAGGCGCAAGGTGCCCACGACATTGCAGTCATAGTAAAACAAGGGCTTCTCCGTCGATTCACCAACCGCCTTGAGGCCCGCAAAGTGAATAACTGCGGTGCATTTATTCTGTCGTATAACCTGTTCCAGAAAAGCGCGGTCACGAATATCGCCTGCCTCGCAGCGTGGTGCGCGTCCGGTGATTTTTTCTATGCGATGCAAGGCTTCCAGATGGCTGTTGGCAAAATTATCAACGATCACGACGTCATAGCCAGCTTCAATCAGCTGAACACAAGTATGCGAGCCGATATAGCCAGCTCCGCCTGTCACGAGAATTGTCGTTCTTCTGGTATCCACGAATTCAACATTCCACATTAAACGGTATTTGCACTAAGCAAAATCACAGGAAGACTGCAAGCTAATCTGGATCGTGTAATGCAAACGTTGTTTGCCTCAGTGGACCCAGTAAGTTATATGGATTGCAATAATTTCTTGGCACTTCATTTGAAGTTGCGGGCAGGGCATTGCAAGGTGTCGGCAACGCGTTTTGAATTTTCCACAACGCATTTCAAATTGAGATGATTTGCAGTAATTCGATTCAAATCTTGTGACGAGCGTTGCAAAGTTCAGGGCGTACGTTACTGGGTTCGAGATTTCCGATTCAGCTGCAAACGCCGTTTGCGGACAGGGCGGGGGAAAACGCTTTATGTCGACAGGTCTTGAGTTCATGCTTTAACCATTAGTGCGAAATTGGGAGGGGGAATGGCGTCGAATCGGCAGCATGCAGAACGCTTGCGCAAGCAGCGTGAGCGGCAGAAAGAATATCGGGATCGTCTGAGAGCAGAGCGCAAACCGACACGAGACGACGTTGCTCGGGTGTTCCTGCATTTCATGATTGCCAAAGCGATGAAGTCTGGCAATCAGGATGGGATGGAGAAGCTGATTGATATGCTGCTTGACGGGCTGGCAGATCAGGGCTTCGATAAAGATGCTTCATTGGATGTCATTGATGATCTGATTGACAGATACACCAAAAGGGGGTGGGATTTCCGGCGCAAGGTGCATTTGATGCCTCATGAAGGCGCTGACGACCCGGGGCAATGAAGATGACTTCCGAAGCTGTGGCCGCCTGATTTCACTGATTCGTTTCACAAACGGCGTTTGTTTCTTTTGTCTGTTCTCCCCCCATTACTTCGTAAAACGCCGTTTGCAGCTGAATCGGAAATCTCGGGTTTGAACTGGCGGGCCGGTCGGGGCGCGTAATGTGCAGGCACGTCTTTTTGATTTGTCGGCAACGTGTTTCAAATCGCAATAATTTGCAGTCATCCGATTCAGAACTCGAGAAGAGCGTTACCCAAGGCAATTTTTCGGATTCATCCACAAACGCCATTTGCAGTAAGACATGGAATGGGCTCGACCGTGGAACTTTTCAAATCCATGCTTTGTTTCAGGCCGGATATCCGGAGAGGGGTGCTTCGCTCAATGAGCATTATGGCCTACTGTTAAAATGATGCCTGAGACCCCGCCTGTGGATAACTTTCACCTTGTTTTAATCGTGCTGATCTGCCGTTTACAGTAAGCGGGTAAGCCACCCCACGTATCTTTTGTCGGTTTGATGGGGGATTTTCCGTATGAATCATGCGGAGAGTCCTATGAATGACGATATGAATCATTCCCAGATATTTGAGATTTTGACGGCGGAACCCGTGCGAAGCCGACGACGGCCGCGTGACTGGTCGGATGACGAGAAGGCGCGGATTGTTGCCGCGTCATTGCAGCCCGGGGCTAACGTCTCGGCGATTGCACGGTCTGAAGGTCTGGATCCCTCGCAGCTTTATGAATGGCGTCGTAAGGCGTTTGCGTCTGGTGTTGTTTCGCCAGTAGCGGCGGGAACGGACAGTCCGGCCAGATTTGCACGTGTTGAAACGACGTGTAGCGCTTCGATCGATATTGTTGTCGCCGACATGGTGGTGCGCGTCGGCTCAGCCTTCGATCCGGATCATCTGGTGAAGGTTCTACGGGCGGTTCGCAAGGTATGATCTCCAGCTCAGTGGTGGTTTATGTATCCTGTCAGCCCGTCGACTTCCGCAAGGGAGCCGCTTCCCTGATGGCAGTTGTCCGTGATGGCGGTCTCGACCCGTTCAATGGCGCGCTTTACGTCTTCCGGTCAAAGCGTGCCGACCGGGTCCGGATTGTGTGGTGGGATGGAAGTGGCGTTTGCCTTTATTCGAAAACGCTTGAGGACCATGGCTTTTGCTGGCCCGGCCTGTCGGCAGCGAGGATCCGTCTGGACTATTCCCAACTCATGGCTTTGTTGGCCGGAATGGACTGGAGAAAGATCCGCCCGAACAGGACAAGACGCCCCTTGCTGACGGGGTGACAGTGCCTGCGGCAAGATGATTCATGATGCAGTTCAGGTTGGGAAAATGGCCGCTTTTATGCTCTACTCAGCCTCATGGATTTACTCCCTCATGATCTGCCGGATGACGTTGACGCACTGAAAGCCATGGTGCTCGCAATGGCTCATGAGCAGGCTGCGAAAGAAGCTCGGTTGAAGGCTGCTGAAGCTGAGATTGCCCGGCTGGAGGCAGTGGAGAAGAGCGCCAACGAACGGATTACCAATCTGACATCCATCATGAAGGTTTTGCAGCGCACCCAGCACGGCCGGCGCTCCGAACGATTACGCCCTGGTGTTGGCGATGAACAGGTATCGTTTGCTTTCGAGGAAGTGGAAACCGGTCTTGCGGCGATCCAGAGCGAACTTGACGATGCGGCCAGAGACAAGCCGAAACGGGCATCACGTCCGCGCAAGGGTTTTGCGGCTCATCTCGAACGCATCGAGGAAGTTATCGAACCGGAGATTCCGGCTGATTGCGAGGGGCTGGAAAAGGTCCTGATCGGCGAGGATCGCTCCGAGCGCCTGGACGTCGTGCCCCCGAAGTTCCGGGTTATCGTGACACGCCGCCCCAAATATGCATTCCGGAACCATGATGGTGTGGTTCAGGCGCTCGCGCCTGCACATATCATCGAGAGTGGCCTGCCGACAGAGCGCCTGCTCGCCTATATAGCCGTTTCCAAGTACGCCGATGGCCTTCCACTTTACCGTCAGGAGGCAATCTATTTGCGCGATGGCGTCGAGATCAGCCGGAGTTTGATGGCGCAATGGATGGGGCATCTGGGCTTCGAGCTTCAGATATGCGCCGATTATATCCTGGAACGGGTCAAGGAAGGTGAAAGGGTCTTCGCCGATGAGACGACCTTGCCCACTCTGGCTCCCGGTTCTGGAAAAGCCACCAAGGCATGGCTTTGGGCTTATGCACGCGATGATCGCCCCTATGGTGGGAACAGTCCACCAATGGTGGCCTATCGCTTTGAAGACAGTCGGGGCGCAGAATGCGTGGCGCGGCATCTTGCCGGGTTCAACGGAATCCTGCAGGTGGATGGATATGGTGCCTATACGAGCATGATCAAGGCGCACGCCAGGGCTGGGCGCAATGAACAGATACAGCTCGCAGGCTGCTGGGCACATCTGCGCCGCAAATTTTATGATCTGCACGTCGGCGGGATCTCGCAGGCTGCGACGGATACGGTCATCGCCATGACCCAATTGTGGAAGATCGAGGATGAGGTTCGCGGCAAGAATGCCGACATCCGTGCCAGGTTCCGTCAGGAGCAGTCCGCAACCATTGTCGCCCGCCTCTTCGACCTGTGGGAACAGGAACTGGGTAAAGTCTCGGGCAAGTCCAAAACCGCCGAGGCGATCCGCTACGCGCTCACCCGGCGCGAGGCCCTGGAACGCTTCCTCACCGATGGCCGGGCCGAAATCGATAGCAACATTGTCGAGCGTGCGATCAGGCCACAGACAATCACGAGGAAAAACAGTCTATTTGCCGGAAGCGAGGGCGGCGGACGGACCTGGGCCACACTGGCCACGCTTCTCCAGACATGCAAAATGAACAGCGTCGATCCGCTCGACTGGCTATCACAAACACTGAGCCGCATCGCTAAAGCCTGGCCTGTAACCGAAATCGAAGCCCTTATGCCTTGGAACTTCAAGTCTAGCGCCATCGGCTGACCGCTTACTTTACAGATACAAAAGCCTTACGGCCACTGGCTTTTGAAGCCGTAGACACAAAAACGAAAAAGCCGGTGATATCCGGGACTTAGATAAAAATGCTGTCTTGGGATCTTTTTTCGTTTTGGATCCTTGCGGCGCGTTTGAGATCCTGCAATAGTCACTTTGTCTGATTGATCAGACGCCTCCATTCCGGTGCTGGAACACCAGAATGGAGACTAACTTAGCCTGCCAACACAGGAGCCAAGCTATGCTGGTTATTAGCGACATTCGTCCCGGATTAAAAGATCTGCGCCCTGAATTCGATGTCAGCATGGCGGCTCGACAGCGGAAATAATTTCCGCTCCTAACGCGTTCGGCGCTCTTTAAAGCCCGAACTCCCAATTTCCGTTCTGGCGCTCTGGTCGTGTGCGTTCGCGCGCAACGTCACGGTCTTTGCTGTCTTCAAAATCTGACGCTGCTTGCACAGGCAAGCGCGACCGATCTTTCACACCCATTTTGCTCCGGCGATTGCATCGTTCCAGGAAGGAGAACTTATGTTTGCAGAAACCGTTATTGGCTACATCGACCTGATTGAGCACACGATTCCCGTGCGGAGTTTCAAGCAGGAACTCAATGCCTCTCTCCATTTGTCATGGCTTTTTCACCGGATTGACCAGGCCCATGACCGGCAAAGCCAGAAGCTTGCGGCTCGCGATACACTGCTGCGCTGGGCAATTTGGAATGAAGGCGAAAAGATTTTTGGGCTTATCGAAGAAGCATCAGCGCGGGTAAAGATTTCTGGTTATACGGCACCGACACGGTCTATGCCGATTACACGCGATACGCTTAATCATGTGACCGAGTCTGTTGCGTCAAAATCAGCTCCGGCTAAAACCGACATCGAGATTGCCGCTTCAGCGCTTCCGGCAAGGCCGTATGTTTTTGATTTGCTACATTATGATGCGGAACAGAAACAACTCCGCGTATTGAGCATGGTCTACGGCGTCAGTGTGCACAAAGACACCTTGTGTCAGTGGCGCACTGCAGCATCGAACACACCATCCATGTGGGGACGTCTGGCGTCACAATATTATGGCATCGACATCGAACAATATGAATTCGCGCTGATCGATCCGCTGCTTGATGAAAGCCAGACCGAGGAGGGGATTTGGGCACTGGCTGATCTTGATCGTCTGATCGGAAAGGTTGGAATTGGGGAGAAAGTTTTACGTGTTCAGGAAGCGCTCAGAGAAGAACTCATCGTAGGGCTTGGCGACACATTTGCAAAAACGGAAGCAGAGCAAGCACGGCTGATCAATAAAGAGATTGCGAGAATTGCAGTTGAAGCCATCGATAGTGCGTCTTTACCGCAAGCTCAAATCCTGACGCCCGATACCCTGCCGTGTGATTGACGAAACATTACAGCGCATCGTTATGGAAGCCGCTGAATGCTGGGCGGCTAGGCTCTTCGCATCCTGACGCCTGATGCGGGTGGGTAAGCCGGAAGGTTTTGTGCGTTATGCGCTGATAGCTGTTCATAATCAATAATTCGGAGGTATCTCGATGGTCATTGACCAACCCGGCGCAAGCCGGCTTGGGCGGCATCTGCTTGCTCGCCTGAAACATGCTTTGTATCGCGACGTGCGACAGGTGTTTTGCGAGCTTGATCTATTGTCTCACACTGAAGTCGACATTGATGGATTTTTCGCGATGCGCTTCGATATGCCGGAACAGTCATCTGATCCGGGTGATACAGATCGACCAGTATTACATCTGACCGGTCATCCGGTTCATGATCTGCGTGTCTTGAACGCTTATCTCGGTGGGGGCTTCAATCTGAGTGCTTCCAGCGTGCAGGATCAGTTTGCCCTTTCGCTGTCATTTCCAATGTTCCTGACCGACATGCTCTGTTATCCGGTAGAGCGAACATATCTTTTGAAACTCCTGCGCTGCTTTCGTGTCGAGCCCGATATTGCTGAAATTGCAGTGTGCCATCTGCTGGCACGGGCTCTGGAAGAGGGGAGTTTCGGGCAAAACCACTTGATGGAGCTTTCGCGCAGACGATCCGGGCTTGTCATTATACGCACCAATATCGAAGGCTTCGAAGATATTCTGCTCCGGATGTTGAGTGAACAGCGGCTTTATCACGGGTACGTTGTGGTGCGGCCCCTTGAGCATTGGGGAACGACGACGATCCGGCAGTTAAAGCGGACAAGGGGCCGCCTCCGTCCGGCAGATGTCATTATCAATACTATCGATGCTGATGGGTTTGAGAAACTCGCATTGATCGACGAAGACAGCATTGGAGATGCACTGTCACGCGGCGAATGGCTTCTCGGTATCGTTGATATGCAATACGAGATTCCGGTCGGGCTGAAAGTAGCGGCAGATATTGTCCTCGACACCGGCGTACTTGATGGCGCACTTCTCAACAGGCTGCTCGATACAGTGACTGCACACGATGCCGACACCGTTTTTCCCGAGGAATTCACGCTCGATTCATTACGAGAGTTGAGACACTCGTTCCGGGAAGCAAGCACACGCCAGGAAACCTTCGCCTATCTGCTGGCCCAATGGGAATTGGAGGGGAGAAAGCAGGCACGCCCGGTGGAGGAGCAGAAGCAAAAGCAGAAAGAAGCAGATAAAAAGACGGATAGGACCGATGACAAAAACCCGTTCTCGACAGGAGAACGCGGTCGGCATGGCAGAAAGATTGTTTCCGACAGTCGATTGATTGAACCTGAAGCGCTCGATGATGACTTCAGTGACGTCGGTTCCGCAGAGAGCGCCATACGTCGAACATCAACTCTATGCGTGGAAAACCTGTCAGGCTATGGCGAGGCGGTGGATTGGGCGCTGGCGCTCAAGGAAGACCTTGCATTGTGGACGTCAGGATCGCTCGTCTGGTCTGACATCAGCACACGGCTGCTTCTGTCTGGCCCGCCTGGCACCGGCAAGACCACTTTTGCACGGGCGCTGTGTAACAGCCTGCGCATTCCTGTCCTTGCAACGTCTATCGCAACATGGCTGCGGATGGGCCATCTTGGTGATGTGTTGCTACGCATGAAGAGTGCTTTTGAAGAAGCGGCGTCTCATGCCCCGGTCATTCTGTTTATTGATGAGATCGACAGCATCGGGCGACGTCAGGATTCGTCCCGCGATTATGCGGATTACTGGAATGCTGTCGTCAATCAGTTCCTGGAGTTGATGGACGGCGCGGTTAAACAGGAAGGCATCGTCATCGTGGGCGCCACCAACCGGCCCGACGATATTGATGAGGCATTGTTACGGTCAGGACGGATGGAAACCCATGTCCGGATACCAAAACCCGGCACGGATGCACTGGTCGGCATTCTCGCGCATCATCTGGGTGCTGATCTTGAAGCTGTGCTGGAAACACGACAGGCGGAGCAACAGCGATGACAGCTTGCAAATCAGATGAACGTCTCAGCAGTTTGTGCGATCTGCGTTCTCTGGCGTTAAAGGCACAGGGCATGACCGGAGCCGATATCGAGCGGATTGTCCGTCAGGCTCGCCAGCAGGCACGCCGCAAGAAGCGCCAGCTTACCTGGACGGATATTGAAAAGGGCATTGCCGGCAATCGCAGACTGTTCCTGCCGGAAGAACGCTGGCGCATGGCAGTGCATGAGGCAGGCCATGCACTCATCCGTCATGTGCTACAAGTCGGCCATCCGCTGACGCTCAGCATTGAAGAACAGGTGGGGCTCGGTTTGGCAATGGAGCGTCGCAAGCTTATTCCGCTGGAAAAGGATTGCGAAGACAATCTTGCCGTGATGCTGGCGGGAAGGGCAGCGGAAGAGCTTGTTCTTGGAGATGTCTCTGTCGGCTCCGGGATGTGGCCGGGAAGTGATCTCGCCAATGCAACTGATCTGGCGCTGGCAATGGAAACCACATACGGCTTTGCCAGAAAACGGCCATTGCTGTTTTGCGACGGCGTGGCACGAGGGGAACTGCTCCATGCGGACCATCCTGTAACGAACCGTGTCAATGAGCGGCTGCAAAAAGCCTATGACGCCGCCCGTCATGAACTTGTCCGTTACGAGGCAGCGCACAGGATGCTTGCCGAGACATTGCTCGAACATGGCGTTCTGGAAGGCGAAACTGTCACTGCCATTCTCAACGATGCCGTCCAGCGACAGGATCAGCAAAGTGGTCAAGCATGGTGAGCGCAGTGGATAGCAGGCCTTACGAGACGAGATCACCCGGTCCAGCCTGAGTGGTCTCCCCGACCGACGCCCAGCCCAACCAACAATCCGAATTTACCAGAAACGCGCTTGGCTGCTCGAACGCGAACGATCCCGCATATTCAATGAAAGGAATATCTCATGGCAATTATCGCACACGATGGCGCGTTCAACCGAGAAAGACTCGCGACAGAGATCAAGACCCTCAAGGCGCTTGTTCATGATCTCGAACGCCTGCTCAATGGTGAGGATCCAGATCCCAAGGAGCTGGCGGATGCGCCATTGATCGACAACTGGGATTTTGATCGTCGGGACGCCGTATGCCTTGTCGGCACATTCCTGGGTCATCCGCGTCTGGGGCGTATCGTTCCTAACGGCATAACCTCCGAACTCTGGTACATAAACCCGGACGAAGGATATGCGCGTACATTCAGCCGCTTCTACAGGCTCGGTAAACCGGCCCGTTTTCGAGGCGACAAGCGGTGAAACGGGCCTGTAAGAACAGAGCGGAAGCGTATTGGGAGAGTAAATAAGGGTAAGAGCGCTTTGATAACAGGTGAATATTTGACACTGTTAGTTTTTCAATACATGGAGAGAGGTGGTTCGGGAAATCTGGACAGCGGAGATAAGTGGAATTTCTGCCTGACTTCGGCTTAGATGCCGAGAACAGGAGATACCATGACGAGACGACCACGCCGGAACCACAGCCCGGCTTTCAAGGCAAAGGTGGCGCTTGCCGCCATTCGAGGCGAGCAGACACTGGTGGAATTGTCCCAGCAGTTCGACGTGCATGCCAACCAGATTAAGCAGTGGAAAGACCAGCTCCTTGAGGGGGCGACCGGCGTTTTCGGTGATGAGAACAAGGCGGAACCGACAGGGCCAACCGTTGATGTCAAAACGCTTCATGCCAAAATCGGCGAACTGACGCTGGAGAACGATGCTTCGCTTGGGGCTTACGCGGCCCCACTGGGGCCACGGTCCCCGCTACGATATCCGGTGCGCTCGGCAAGGCGGGATTGCTGGGCGGAAAAAAATGATTGACCGCGCGCACAAGCTGTCGGTTGCAAGGCAGGCCCGGCTTCTCGGCTTCAGCCGTAGCAGCGTCTACTATTCTCCACGATCAGTGTCGGACAGCGATCTGGCTTTGATGCGGCGGATCGACGAACTGCATCTCGACTACCCTTTTGCCGGAAGTCGGATGTTGCAAGGGCTTTTGAGAGGAGAAGGGCTGGAAACTGGGCGGCTTCATATCGCAACGCTGATGAAAAAGATGGGCATTGAGGCAATCTATCGCCGCCCGAACACCTCGAAGCCAGCGCCAGGGCACAAAATCTATCCCTATCTCCTGCGCAAGCTGGCGGTCACCCGGCCCAACCAGGTGTGGGCAATGGATCTGACCTATATCCCCATGGCGCGTGGTTTTGTCTATCTCTGCGCCGTCGTGGACTGGTTCAGCCGCAAGGTTTTATCGTGGCGACTGTCGATCACGATGGAAGCGGCCTTCTGCATCGAAGCGGTTGAGGAAGCGCTGGCCCGCTATGGCAAGCCGGATATCTTCAACACAGATAGTCAGAAGATGATAGCCAGTTCCCGGGCGGTTTGTCTCAAACACCGATCGATCGCTTGGTAGGCTGGCGCTGCAAGGCGTCCAGGTGTGGCTTGACCCACACTCCGATCGACCAGCGTGTCTTTCCCTGGACCTGTCAGCCGCCCGGGAGCGCCTTGCGGTGAGGCTTTGCCTCGGCGTTTGCTTGTGACCCAAGAAGGGCCTGACCGCGTTGGTCACATGACTGTCCTGTCCATGCATATGCCCGTGGTTGAGCCGTGCGATAGCGGTCAAACTCCAGAGGTTACGGCATGGAACAGAAGAACAAGCCAGCGCGTCATGTTGTCGGCGGCGTCGATACCCATAAGGATTTACATGTCGCAGCGGTCGTCGATGATTACGACCGCGTTCTTGAGACGCGCAGTTTCCCGACGACCCGTAACGGCTATCGGTTGATGCTTGCCTGGATGCGGACATTCGGAGAGTTGCAGCGCGTCGGTGTCGAGTGCACAGGCAGTTATGGTGCTGGGCTGCTGCGATATATGCAGGCCGCGGGCGTGGAGGTCCTTGAAGTTACCACACCAGATCGTCACGACCGTCGAAGACGGGGTAAGAATGATGATCTCGATGCCCAGGCTGCGGCACATGCCGCCTTTGCCGAACGGCGAACCGTCACACCTCGAAGCCGGGACGGCATGGTGGAATCTCTCAGAGTTTTAAAGGCTTGCCGAAAGACGGCAGTCAACGCTCGGCGCATAGCCTTGCAATTAATCCAGAATACGATCATCGCAGCGCCCGACGTGTTGCGGGATCAGCTGCGTCGCATGACCCGCATGCAACTGGTTCGATTGCTTGCCGCCTGGCGTCCGGACTTGACAGCCTATCGCGATGTGGAAGCGGCGTATCGGATTACCCTTGACTTTAGCAGGCCGAATAGAGAAACCACCTCTGTCCGGACGTCTCCAGTCTATTCCTTCCCATAGCATCGCCAGTTGTGCTGCTGTCAGTCGAGCCGTCCCATCGGCCGCTGAAGGCCAGGGGAAACGGCCTTTCTGCAGAATTTTATAGTAAAGGCAAAATCCCTGGCCATCAAAATACAGCAGCTTCACCCGATCACCACGCCGCCCACGAAAGGCGAAGACAGCTCCACCTGTGGAGTGCTCCCCATTTCACCGGACAGGTCGGCTAGTTTGATTTAGCCCTGATGAACTGCCGAGGGGAAGCCATCTTGAGCGCGGAATGAGGATGTATTTCGTTGTAATCTTCGATCCATCCGTGGATGAGCCGGAGCGCAGTTTCGGCGTCCGGTAGGGCTGATATGCGGATATAATCCCGCTTCAGGGTTTTGACGAATGCTTCTGACATGCCGTTCGACTGGGGGCTGGCGACCGGCGTGAAGCAGGGCGTCAGATTGAGCGCTTGGGCAAACAACCTCGTGTCCCGCGCTGTATAGGCTGAGCCATTGTCGGAGAGATGCTCGATAGCATGCGGAGCTCGCGTTGCTCCGAAGCGTGTCTCGACCGCCTCCAGCATCATGTCGCGCACGTCGGAGCCGGAGATCCCCGCATTGGCGACTACCGTCCAGGCAATGATCTCCCGGTCGAAGGCGTCGATGATGAAAGCGAGACGAATGACCTCGCCATTCCAGCAGCTGAACTCCAGCCCATCTGAGCACCAGCGCAGGTTCGAGCGCATGACCATGACCTTGCCGTCGTGAATGCGGCCTTTGCGAACGGCCGTATGCTTCTCCAGCAACATGCCGTGGTTGCCCATGATGCGATGGACCCGTTTGGCGTTAACGACAGGCTTATCGGCGGCTCGCCTCTCGCGATTGAGGAGCGCGGCGATCCGCCGATAGCCATAGGTTGGCCTCTCATCTACCAGCCTGCGGATGACGGGCAGGAGCTCCGCATCCTCGGCCTTATGATAGGACCCGCGCGGCTTTGATCTACCTTTCAACCGCTCGATGAGGTTGGAACGGGAGACGCCCAAAGTTTCGGCGACAGTCTTCATCGGGAACCGTCCTTCGGCAACAAGAGGTGCTGATTGACACCAGGAATTCATCACGCCGCATTGCCCGCAGCAAAACGGCATGGTGGAACGTGTCATCCGAACGTTGAAAGAGCAATGTGCCCATCGGCACCGATTTGAATCTCTGCAGCATGCCAGTCGCGTCATTGGCGACTGGATCCGCTTTTACAATCATCGGCGCCCACACCAGGCGCTGAACATGAAAACCCCGGCTGAGGCCTTCGCATTAGCCGCCTGACCTGTGCAGGTTCCGCTGGGTCATTACATCCGGTCATTACCTACGCCTTCTTCCTGGTCTTTGCCGTGGTGAAGGTCTCGGCTTTGGCCACTTTGCTGCAAACCGACGGGATCACTCTGGCGGCAGCCCTGCAGACCACATGGGATGAAGAAACCCAGGCGTTGTTTGCCGCCGTAATGTCCTTCTGGTTCGGCAGCCGTCAGATCAGCAAGATGCGCCGGGGTGGCTGATGCGTCATGTCACCGAAGAAGGGTTGAGCCTGATCAAACGCTTTGAAGGCTTCAGTCCCACCATTTACATTTGCCCGGCCGGCTACCCGACCATCGGCTACGGGCATGTGGTGCTGGCGCATGAGCGGGAGTTGTTCGCAGCGGGGATTACGCCCGCACAGGCCACCGAACTTCTGCGAAAAGACGCGGGGATCGCCGAACGAGCGGTGCTGAGGCTGATCTCGGTGCCATTGACGGACGGACAGTTCGATGCGCTGGTGTCTTTCACCTTCAACCTCGGTGCTGGGGCGCTACAGCGCTCGACACTGAGGCGGAAGGTGAACCGTGGCGAGCACGAAGGTGTCCCCGCAGAGTTGATGAAGTGGGTGTGGGCGGCGGGGAAGAGGTTGCCGGGACTGATTCGTCGAAGAAGAGCAGAGGGCTCGGCCTACTCCTTGGGGAAGCATGTGGGCGCAGAGGTTCGCAAAGAAAATGGCTATGTCCCAATAGCGTGTTGCATCGTGCGTCCATTTGCCCCCAGGATGCAGCGAGCCCGCTGAATGCGCTGCTGGTAGCCCTCAAGCATACGGCGTCAGCCCAGATGGTTCGGGCGGTAGCGAATGGCAACGCCGTGAAGTGGGTCATCCTGCTTTTCAGGCGGCTGTGGAAGGCATTAACGCTCTGGATATGAATGCGCCTTGGCGTACGCGCTGACCAGTGCGGGAGTGGACAACATGGTGATTGATACTCTGGAGGCGGGCAAAATTGGCGTAGACCGCAGCGCCATCGTTGCAAAGTACAGCCTCTCCGTCGATCAGAATTTTTCCAGCTTCGACCAAAGTCCATCACTGAGTATCAATCGGGACATTGCAAGCCTGCAGGGTTACTGGTGTAAGAACCCCAATTCTGCGGATTTGCACTTTTCCATCAATACCCAACCGCAAAACGTCAACAGATCCTAGCTTGCGGGGGTGAATGCCCAGATCTTCATCACCATGTAGTTGAGCACTGGGACCACAAAAATCACCATCAGCAAGCCAAATGCGTAATGCCCTCCCAGGTATTCAACCAGCGAGGTGAAGATCAGGGTAAGCCCCAACGACACCAGGGAGATCAGCAGAAAGCGCCGGTAACCACGAAAGCTTAAGGGAGTGCGGAAGGTGAAACGGCTGTTAAGGATATACGACATCACGTTGGCAAACATGAATGCCACACCATTGGCAACGAAGGCCGGCGGGGCTAGCAACTCCATGAGCGCGACCACAATCGCGGCATGTACTGCAGTATTGCTCACGCCCACCAGACCGAAGCGGATGAATTCGTGGTAACGCTGGGGGACTAAGTTGATCACTTGATCACATTACGCACGATGTACACTGGCCGCCTTTTCGACTCGGCAAATATTCGCCCAACGTATTCCCCCAACACACCAATGCCGATCAACTGAACGCCACTGGCGAACAAAAGAGTGATCATAATAGAAGCGAAACCCGGCGTGTCTGCACCGAAGAAGATGGTTTTAATTAGCAAATAGACGGCATACAAGAGCGACAACGACGACAATGCAAAGCCGAGGTACGTCCAAATGCGCAGCGGGGCACTGCTGAAACTGGTGATGCCCTCGATGGCAAAGTTCCACAGTTTCCAGGTATTGAAGCTGGAATTGCCGTGCTCACGTGGCGCTACTTTGTACTCCACGGTTGCGGTACGGAAACCCACCCAGGCAAACAGGCCTTTCATGAAGCGTCTGGTTTCAGGCAGGGTTTTCAAGGCTTCGACGACCTTGCGGTCCATCAAGCGGAAATCACCGACATCAGCAGGGATTTCGATGTCGGAAATCTTGTTGTGCACACGGTAGAACCAGTTTGCCGTAAGCTTTTGTACGGTATGGTCGGTGTCACGATCAACCCGCTTGGCTAACACCACCTCGATGCCCTCCTCCCACTTCTGGATCAGTTCGAGGATGACCTCTGGAGGGTGCTGCAGATCAGAATCAATGGGTACTACCGCGTCACCGGTGGCAAAATCGAGGCCAGCGGAGATAGCCGCTTCCTTACCGAAGTTGCGCGACAGGTCGATAACGGTGATGTAGTGGTTTGCCGCTTTGGCCTTGACCAGTTCATCATATGTACCGTCACGGCTACCGTCATTGATGCAGACAACTTCGAGTTCGTAGCGGTCTGCAAGTGGTGCGAACACTTCATTGATCCGGGCAAAGAACGCTTGCACACCCTTTTCTTCATTATAGAACGGCGAGACCAGGGAAACTTTACGCTTGGGAGAATTGTTCATAGAGCTTCACTCCCCTATTTGCTGGAGGCTGCAGACATGGGCGAAATCTATTTCTGTACATGCAGGTTGCCGGTCCGTCGGGAACAACGCTTTTACCTGTGTCATTTGAGGGAAGTCACCTCGGTTGAACACATACAGCGAATTAGCCATTTTGGAGCCAGCAATTTCTGTTTGGATGCTTTCAGCAGCGCAGTTAGAGGCTGCCCGAGCTACATATCCAGTATTGATTTTCAGGTTATGCAAGGACGCATAGCGCATGGTCGGCATCAGCGTGTTAAGTACCTGGTCTCCCCGACCGCAACGGAACTTGGGGAAAAAGTACAGATACTCGATATTGGCGGTCAGTTGCTGGTCCCAGGCTGGCCGGGTCAGCACGGCGGTAGCGGGGCGCTTGGCCGTTTCGACCAAGCGGTGGCGCAAATTGGACAGGTCGTTCAGTTGTAGAACAATTAGCACTAGCATGCTGGCAGCGAACACTTTGCTTCCCAAGTGCCTATAAAGGCTCGCAATGGCAAATACCACTACGCAATAGCCCACAGGCCAGAAGAAGCGACCCGATGCACGGAACTGGGAGGTGATGATGTCCATGAACGACGGGTAGTGAAGCGAGACAATTTCATGCACACCCAAGTAGATGGTGTCTGACAGTGCGTAGGCAGTGAACAGGAACATCAGCCAAGTCAGTGCCCGGTGCCTGGCAAAGCTGCTCTGGGGCGCGCTGCGGTTCAGTACCCAGGCAAGCGTGAACGCCAGCAGCACGCCAAGGCCCAGATAGTTGAAACCTTCGTATTGCCCGGGCATTTCAGGGTTGGGAAACTTTATGTACTTACCGCCATTGAACGGCGACAGTAAGTTCATCGAATAGAAGCCGAAACCAGTCTCCCGTGCCACCTCTACCTGTTCCATGGGTAAGATGGTCAGGAACAGGCTTGCACCGATCAATACGAAGGGGATGGCAGCACGTGCCAGTTCACGCGGGGCGCGCCACGACGGCTGGTGAAACTGCCCGGCAACATAGATGGCGCTGGCCATTACACACAGGTAAATATTGATGTAGAACGACGACATCAGAAGCAACGTCCAGCCCAGACGCACTGGCGTTATGGTGCGACGGCTGCGGACATACAAGGCAAGTGCGGAAAGGATGATCCAGTGCGTCATCAGCGAGATATGCCCCAAGCGGGTAGTCAGCGCCGGGAAGGTCACTAGGCACAGCACCAACGCCAGCAGAGCTAACCAGGAACGCACCTGCAATTCACGCAAGATCCACCAGCCGCATACGGCCTGGCCGATGAAAGAGAGAGCCACCCACACCCCGAACGGGTTGAACGGCGCGAAGCTGGAGGGTACGAACACCTTTAACAAAAACGCGTACAGCGGGATCGCGTCGACAAAGGTGGCACGGGTGCCTTGCGGATAGTTGATGCTGTCGAATGCCAGCAATGGGTAGCTAAATGGCGCATTGAAGAAGGCGTTGAACCCAGCGAAGTACTGGGTGACATCTTCGACCTCGGTCAACCAGTACGAAGATGTCCCCGTAATGAAGCCCGCAGGAAAATAGCGCAGAACAAAAAAAACGCCAATTGACAATGCGAACGCAAAGCCGACTCTACCGTTTGCCTCTAATTTTAAATGCATTTCGATTGCTATCTTGTTATTACTCAGAAAACATCAACATTTTCACTTAAGTAGTTGATTCTACATTTTTGCGCTCATTCATGCTACTGTCGGTGGCGGGCGAGTGTCCCACCACCAAATTCTCACCTGATAATAATATCAAGGGGTTAGTGGCTTTCTCCGACAACGAGCATGCCATTTCGACAAGCTGTTCCGACAAGGTTTATAGCTGCTTCACTATTGATCCGCAACGGCCACCTTGCGAGTGTTCCCGCGATCCCGCCTAGAAATTCTGGAATAATTATCTGCGCGACCCATCTGATATAAGGAAATCGCGCAATTCCCCCCTTAGCCCCCGCCCGTTTCCTTTAACGTCGCCTTTTGCGCAATCTGAATGAGCATCCAAACGGGACCGGATGCAAGCCGGTGGGTTCGCAGGACTGGACAGGATCGCTTGTCCTTGATGCGAGCAACGCAGGCAGGGGCGGGTTTCAATCTGTGGTGCGGGAGAGTTTTGATGATGAGGCTGCGGGTAGGTAATGATCGCGATCAGGAAGGCGGTATAGGCCGCGACCGACACGGATGAACAGGGCGCTGTCTACGGGTTGATTGTCGTCGCAGTGGTCGGCAAGGAATGCGAAGTACCTTGGATAAGCCCAGCCGGGACACACGCGGCGCACGTCAAGAGACGTGAAGGGTTCTTTGAGTGTGCCAGTCGTTCTTACCGCATGATACACGGCTTCATAGACCAGTTTCCCGCTGTACTTCATTCTAGCGCCCCCTACTGTTCCATTTTGGAACACTACTTTAGTTGTAGTGGGCGTGCAACCTTGAACTGGGCGTACAGTAGGGGGGTGTCCAATGGGGTGTAGCCTAACGTACATACATGGAAGTGTCCTTTAAGGTGTACGTAAGGGTTAACAATGATCTACGGTCATGCAATCCAATGGACATAAGTCAAACGTACACCCAAGAGGCACCATATGCAGACTGTTCTATATGCTCGCGTATCGACGGAAGATCAGAACCTTTCGCATCAGAAGACACAGGCGGAGGCCGCAGGCTTTGTCATTGATCAGGTGATTGCCGATCATGGTGTCTCAGGTGTGCATACGGCGCTGAGGGACAGGCCGGAAGGCAGGCGCTTGTTTGATATGCTGCGCCGGGGCGACACGCTTGTTGTCCGGTGGGTGGATCGACTGGGGCGCAACTATCAGGACGTTACGGACACGATCAGGCACTTTATGCGGCAAGGCGTCATCATTCGCACGGTCATCAACAGCATGACATTCGATGGTGCCACCACGGACCCCGTTCAGATGGCCGTACGTGACGCGCTGATTGCTTTCATGGCGGCAACTGCACAGGCACAGGCGGAAGCCACCAAAGCGGCGCAGAGGGCCGGTATCGAAGCCGCCAAGCAGGATGAGCGAAAGTATCTTGGTCGGAAGCCTAGCTATGATCGGGCGATGCTCGCGACGGTGCAGGACATGTTGTCAAACGGTGCCGGTGCATCGGCTATAGCGGCGGCTACCGGGCTGACACGCCAGACTGTGATCAGGATCAGGAAGGACCCCGCAGCGGCTGAGAAGGTGCTGGCCTTATGGGAACCGGAAGGGGCCTGAGGGGTGGCTTGATCAAACTTTAGCGTCTCCAATAAGGCACACAGTAGGGGGAATGGGACAATATCCGGCTCTTATTCGCGTATCGGTGATCTTTGAGTGTGTCGATATTGAGGACCCGTAAGGATTATTGGGGACTTGTAAGTGAACGCGCCGCGTTGTAACCATGCTGTCAGGTAGGATCAGAACGGGAATGATGGTGGTGTGAAGGACGCTGGCGCTGAATGGCAGTTTGACGAAGATGCGGGTGCTGACACCGGCGCTGACGCTGATGCTGATATTGACGCTGATGATGAGCATGGCGGTGCTGAGCAAGGCCGTGACAGAATGTTCAATCCTTGGCGGGTGGCGGCGTCTGACGATGCGAGAGACATTATCAGCGAAGCCATACGGATGGTCGAGCATTTTGAGGCGTACAAGAGGCTGCGTACAAGGAAGCGCAAAGCCGACGATCAGGAAACCTTCGAGCGCACCATAGAGGCCGTTCTGTGCGACCTGATGCATCATCGGCTGTTCAAGCGGGATCACGGTATCCATGTGAGCCGATCAAACCGTAAGCTTGGCAAGAGCCGTTATCGCAATCCGGTCTATTCCAAGGCATTCCCCAGTATTCTGGATAGTCTGTCATCGGTTGAATTGGGCTGGATCGAGCAGGGTTATGTCGCAAAATTTTGAACAGGATATAAACGTGCTTATCTGCAGGCACAGTTATGCTGCGAGTTCGGCAAAGACTTTGAATGATGAACTATTGTCATTTACGAATTGGTTTTTGCGGATCATGTGAGCCACTTCGATGCCTGCGATTGTCGCTGAGGCTGAATGAAAAGCTTTGAAGCCTAACATATGCTTGGTAAGCCTCTTGATGAAACGATGATCTTGCTCAAGGATATTGTTCAGATACTTAACCTGCAGGATTTCAATCGCCTTAGCTGTACCAGTGATTTTCAGGATGTTGTTTATAGCCTGAGCTCCAGCCAAATTGGCTCCGCTTTTATCAATGACTATTTTGTGTGGAACACCATTGTTTACGATGGCCTTCTTGAAGAAACGCCTTGCGGCACTGAGATTTCGGCGCTCAGAGAGCATGAAATCAAGGGTTTGACCGTTACGATCAACCGCCCGATAGAGATAAGTCCATTTGCCTTTGACCTTGATATATGTCTCGTCAACACGCCAGGAACTGGCTGTTGGCTTTTTACGTTTTTGTGCCTGAGCAGCAATCTGCGGTGAGTAGCGAACAACGTAACGGCCTCTGTGGTTGCCGCCCGTTTTGCAAGAGGTTTTTGACCTTTCTGGTGAGTGATCGAGTGCGCACCTCTGTCAGGCCTTTGTTTGCGGTTCAGAGGCCGCTGGCCGGTATGGTGATCTGCGGACTGGACCCAATCCCGATTCCGAGCTGGTGAGCTCTGGCGGTTACGCTGGTTTCTCCGGTCCAGATCTATTCGATCATTTGCCCATTCTGGTCGCTGACTTCTTACACCCCACCTCAGCGTCAGGTTGCTAACTGCATGACGTTTATACAGCCGCCGCCTGCGCCGGATCCCGATAGTCCTCGTTCTTTGTCAGCATGGCCCATATCTGCCGCGCCATCCTGTTAGCCAATGCGATCGCAACCAGCATCCGCGGCTTCCTCGCCATCATACGCGCGAGCCACGAGCCTTCGGGTACAGATCTGCGTCCCAACCAGTTCAGTCGCGACATGGCGCCGATGATCAGGAGATTGCGGATATCGGCTTGACCAGCCTTCGACACTCGCCCGTACCGTTCCTTGCCGCCGGACGAGTGTTGACGTGGAACGAGCCCTAGCCATGCAGCAAAATCACGACCCCGGCGGAAGTTTGTCATTTCTGGAGCGAAAGCTTCGACAGCAAGTGCTGTAATCGGCCCGATGCCGGGCATCGTCTGCAGCCGGCGGGCTTTGTCGGTTTCTTCCGCCAGACATTTCACCGTCTTCGTGTGGGTATCGATACGTGCCGATATTTCGGCGATCTGCGTCAGCATATCTTGGCATTCCTCGCGAACCAAGGCAGGTAGATCGCTGTTCGGTTCATCAAGGATGGTCTTGATCCGCTTGAGATGGCCGATTCCCTGCGGAACACAATACCCAAATTCGTAGAGTACTCCACGCAATGCGTTCACCAGTTCTGTCCGCTGGTGTACCAGCCTCTCGCGGGCTCGAAACAGTACTGCGCGGGCTTGCTGTTCTTCGGATTTTGGCTCAACGAAACGCATCTCTGGACGCTGCGCTGCGATCACGATCGCTTCTGCGTCCGCTGCATCATTCTTCTGGCGCTTCACGAAGGGGCGCACATACTGCGGAGCAATCAGCATGACTTCGTGACCGAGCTTCACCATTTCCCGAGCCCAGTAGTTGGCACCACCGCAAGCTTCCATCACGACTACAGCCGGAGCTTGTTCAGCCATAAACTTCAAAAATCCGGGTCGCGAAAGCTACTTGCGAAACATCTGCTTCCCCGACATTGACGCACCGTGAAGCACGAAAACGCTCTTTGCCAGGTCCACTCCAATCATAGTATCCTTCATCTTGCCGTCCTCTCCGTATGGTGGCCATCAACATCATCACCTTGGCACACTGCGATGCCGTCTGGGGAGGGCGGCAACCACACCATCCCGATTGCTACCGCCTGCCTGAGTTCGTAATTTTGGCATAAGACACGTGTTTAACGACGTCGTTAGCGACGTGTCTTATGCGAGGATTGGATGCGAGTTGAAGTTCTTGGCGCGGAACGGCGTCGTCGCTGGGGAGATCAGAAGAAACTGGACATCGTGATGTCGATTGGGATCGACGGCGCGACAGTGACGGATGTGGCGCAGAAGTACGATGTGACCCGCCAGCAGATTTACTCCTGGCGACGGGAACTGAAGAAGAAGGGGCTTCTGCTCTCCTCACAGGAAGCCGTATTTCTTCCTATTGAGATGAGTAGCGAGCAGATCGGTGGCGCGGTGAACGATGCCCTTGATGCTTCGCCCTCCATGATTGAATTGCACTTGCGCTGCGGCCGCCGTCTTTGTTTTGGCAGCCGAGTGGAAGGTGCGGTTCTGACGCGGCTGATCCGGGCGGTGGAACAGGCATGATTGGACCGGGCACCGGCGTTCGGGTTTACTTGGCCTGCGGCGTCACAGATATGAGGAAGGGCATTGAGGGCCTTTCGATGTTGGCGCAGGATGTCTTGCGCCAGAAGCCGACAGGTGGAGCTGTCTTCGCCTTTCGTGGGCGGCGTGGTGATCGGGTGAAGCTGCTGTATTTTGATGGCCAGGGATTTTGCCTTTACTATAAAATTCTGCAGAAAGGCCGTTTCCCCTGGCCTTCAGCGGCCGATGGGACGGCTCGACTGACAGCAGCCCAACTGGCGATGCTATGGGAAGGAATAGACTGGAGACGTCCGGACTGGGGTGCTCCGCCGGCACGTGTCGGTTGATTTTATCTTACTGAAACTACTTGTTTTTATGGTGTTCTGTCCTGACTTATGCTAGTCAGGATCATGTCGAATGCGCGCTCAACTCTTTCTGATGATCCAGCCTTTCTGAAGGCGATGATCACCGCCTTGCAGGCGGAGAATGCGAAGATGTTGGCGGCGTTGAAGGCGCATGACCACCTCATTCAGGGCTTGAGGCTACGCATTGCCCGGCTGAAGAAACAGGTCTTCGGCAAGTCTTCTGAAAAGATCGAACGGGAAATCGCGCAACTGGAACTGGCGCTGGAGGATCTGTTGATTGCCAGTGCCGAACACGAGACTGCGCCCGTCGAAGAGCTTGAAGACGAGACGGCTTGCGTTTCGGAGGAAACTTCACAGTCCCGGCCACTGCGTCGGCGTCCGCGCGTGTCGGAAAATGCCGTTCGCGAACGCCGGGAACTGGATCCCGGTCATTGTTGTCCTGCCTGCGGCGGAGAATTGCGCCTTGTCGCAGAGGATGTCAGCGAAATCCTCGACATGATCGCAGCCACGATGAAGGACATCGAGATCGCCCGACCAAAAAAGTCGTGCCGTTGCTGTGAGAGAATGGTGCAGGTACCTGCGCCCAGCCGCCCGATACCGGGTAGTATGGCGGGTGCCGGGCTTCTGGCCTATATCCTGGTCTCGAAGTTCGACGATCACCGTGTGTCCTGAGTACCAACATGGAAAGGAGGTACGTAACTGCAAGAGAGATGAGGGTGGGCCCCTCGGGTTCGGCGATCAGGAGCCGATCCCAAACCACCACAAGCTGCTGTCGTAAAGAGCGATGGTGGTGAGCGTTGTGGAAACGGCGGGACATGATCCCGTCAGGTAAGATCCAGAGAGACGAGCGAAAGCGAACCGTCGATGAACTGCCGAAAGCGTATGGTTGATGTCAGAACCGGGGGTGGTGGTCATCCCGGGATGAGTATGGGCGGTGCCCTGAAGTCCGGCCCACACGGCATCCGGCTCGAAGGCGGCGTGAATCTGGGTCAGGCTCTTTTGCGGAACAGGAGAACCTGTCGTCCCGATGCCAAGGGAGAGGACCGATCGGGCAGCCCCCGAAAGGGCCAGAGTACCGATGCGGGGCACAGGGACAGAACAGCTCGTAGTAGGGTTGAAGGCGCTGTAATGGTGCTGGACCAAAGGGGCTGTGGTGTTCAGCCGCTGCCACTGGCCAACTGGTAACAGGATGAGCTGGATGACAGAGGCAAGACCGTTTACAATTGAGAAGAGAGAGATCTGGGAGGCGTTCCAGCATGTGAACGCCAATCAGGGAGCAGCTGGTGTAGACGGGCAGACGCTCGAAAGCTTTGGGGAACGGCTTGGTCCGAACTGCGTAGCGACAATCAAGGTGAGATTCAGCGTCAATCAGGATGAGACTCGCGCCGGGGTGTGACGGAGAGAGGGCGTAGCCCGACCGTAGTCATATCCCGGCGCGGCGCAGATTTTCGACGTCTCATGATCGCGGTCGGTCCGATACATTTCAGGTTTTCTGGATTGGAGAACCAGTTTGTGCCGGGTCGTCATGTAACCGATCATCAGATGAGATTATTCATGAAGTATCGACAAATGCATTCAGTAGAGGTCGCCGCTGCAAAAGCGTCGATCAGCCGGGCCACGGCCTATCGTCTCGATAAGGAGACGCAACTTCCATCCCAAAGCAAAGCACCACGCGGGCGTCGTCGTCCTGATCCGCTTGAGCCGATATTCGATACGGAAGTTGTTCCGCTCCTCAAAGCAGCACCGGGCATCCGCGCCGTGGCCGTTTTCAACGAGATGCTACGGCGGCATCCAGAACTGCCCGAAGGTATCCGCCGCACGCTCGAGCGTCGCATCCGGTCCTGGCGTGCTGTTCACGGTGAGGCCCAGGAGGTCATCTTCCGCCAGACGCATGAACCTGGTCGGCTGGGCCTTTCGGATTTTACTGACATGAGCAGCCTCGGCATCACAGTCGCCGGCCAGCCGCTCGATCATTTGTTTTATCACTTCCGGCTTGTCTGGTCTGGGTTCGAGCATGCTCATGTCATTCTCGGCGGCGAGAGCTTCGTTGCGCTGGCAGAAGGGTTGCAGAACGCCCTGTGGTCTGTGGGGGGCGCGCCCCTTTATCACCGCAGCGACAGTCTGTCGGCCGCCTTCCGCAACCTCGATGCCGATGCCAAGGTCGACCTGACAAATCGCTATGACGAACTGTGTGCCCATTATCGCATGACGCCGACGCGCAACAACAAGGGCATCGCACATGAGAACGGCTCGATCGAAAGCTCCCATGGCCATCTCAAGAATGCTGTTCGTGATGCCTTGCTGATGCGCGGTACCAGGGAATTCGCTGATCTCAGCTCTTACCGCGCCTTTGTCGACGAGATTGTCAGCCGGCGCAACGCCGCCCATGGCAAGCGTATCGATGCCGAGCGGTCCCATTTGCAGGCGCTGCCCGAGCGCCGGACCACGGACTTCGAAGAGGTTGTCGTGACGGTATCTCGCACCGGCGGCTTTACCTTGCGCAAGGTGTTCTACACCGTGCCGTCCCGCCTCATCGGGCATAGACTTCGGGTGCGCTTGTTCGACGATCGGCTTGATGTCTTTGTCGGGGGTACGCACCTGATGACGCTGCGCAGGGGACGTGGCCATGCCGACGGGCGGCATGATCAGGTCGTCAATTACCACCACATCATCCATTCCCTGCGCAAAAAGCCGATGGCGCTGCGTGGTCTCGTCTATCGTGACAAGCTCTTTCCACGGCAGGAATACCGCAGAGCCTACGAGACACTCATCGAGCATCTTCCCGACAAGCAGGCCTGCAAGATCACCGTCGAGCTTCTGGCGCTGGCGCATGATCGCGGCTGCGAGCGCGAACTTGCCGAAGAATTGGCCACGACACTCGATGCCGGAGATCTGCCCGATCTGGCTGCAATGCAAGCGCTCTTCGGTCCCGATCCAGCCAAATTGCCGACCGTCCATGTCCAACTCGCATCGCTTCATGGCTACGAGGCCTTGATCGGGACAGGAGAAGCAGCATGAAGAACGCTCATGTCATCGATGAAGCGCGGCTCGGCATCATGCTCAACGAACTCCGACTGCCGACAATCAAGACTCTATGGTCGCAATTTGCCGAACAGGCCGATCGAGAAGGATGGCCGGCCGCACGCTTCCTATCGGCCATCGCCGAGCACGAATTGGCCGAGCGTGCCCACCGCAGGATTGAAAGGCATCTCGCTGAGGCACACCTGCCACCTGGAAAGACCCTGGATAGCTTCGCTTTCGACGCCGTGCCCATGGTCTCAAAGGCCCAGGTCATGGCAATTACCGCTGGCGACAGTTGGCTCGCCAAAGGTGCCAATATCCTCATGTTCGGCCCACCCGGTGGAGGAAAGAGCCATCTCGCTGCCGCTATCGGCCTCGCACTTATCGAGAATGGATGGCGCGTGCTATTCACCCGAACAACCGACCTCGTGCAAAAGCTACAGGTCGCGCGCAGGGAACTGCAGCTCGAATCTGCTATCGCCAAACTCGACAAGTTCGACTTGCTCATCCTCGATGATCTCGCCTACGTCACCAAGGATCAGGCCGAAACGAGCGTGCTCTTCGAGCTGATATCGGCACGCTACGAGCACAGATCGGTCTTGATTACCGCAAACCAGCCATTTGGAGAGTGGAACCGGGTCTTCCCAGATCCTGCCATGACACTCGCAGCGGTCGACCGGCTTGTTCATCACGCTACGATCTTCGAGATGAATGTCGAAAGCTACCGGCGAAGAACGGCGCTGGAGGAAAAACGCCAACGCGGACGACCGGCATCTTTTGCGACAATCAAAACCTCGACGGTGATTGCCGCGGAGCGACAATCAGAAAGCGACGAAGAGCTTGCCAGCGACATTCAACGTGATAACTTCAACTCGACCGCGACATAAGAATCTCATCCAGATTGTCGCCCGCGTCTCATCCTGATCGCCGCGCTATACCGAACCTTTACAAGCTTTGGAACAGAATGTCTTCGGGCAGCTACATGCCATCGCCGGTACGCCGGGTGATGATCCCCAAAGCAGACGGGACCCAACGGCCGTTGGGTATTCCGACTGTCACGGACCGCATCGCGCAGGAGGTCGTCCGGCTTTATCTGGAGCCGCTTGTGGAACCAGTATTCCACAAGGATTCCTATGGGTATCGGCCTGATCGCTCTGCCATTGACGCCATCCGGACGGCGCGTCAGCGATGCTGGCGTCACGATTGGGTGTTGGACATGGACATCAAAGGGTTCTTTGACACTATCGATCATGGACTTTTGCTCAGGGCGGTCCGCCATCATACGGATTGTCGCTGGGTTCTGCTCTATATCGAACGGTGGCTAAAGGCACCAGTGATGATGGCGGATGGCAGTCTTGTCTCGCAGGAACGCGGAACGCCGCAGGGTGGGGTGATCTCGCCGCTGCTGGCTAACCTGTTTCTGCATTACGCTTTCGACAAATGGATGGATCGAGAGAATCCGCAAGTGCCGTTCGAGCGCTATGCGGATGACATCATCTGCCATTGTCGGACGGAAGATGAAGCACGCAGGCTATGGCAGCAGGTCGAAGATCGTCTCGCTGACTGTGGACTGACGCTTCATCCGCAGAAGACAAAGATCGTCTACTGCAAGGATACCAACCGGAAAAGATCGTTCCCGACGGTTGCTTTCGACTTTCTCGGCTACAGGTTCCAGCCCCGGCTGGCGATCTGGCGTGGAGGGTTGTTTGGCGTATCCTACCTTCCGGCGGCCAGCCCAAAAGCGCTCAAGGCGTTTCGACGTCGGGTACGCAATTGGGGATTGCAGCGGCGTAGCGACAAGGGGCTGATCGATCTGGCCCGTATGTTTAATCGACAGATTAAAGGTTGGATCGGCTACTTCAGGTGTTTCTACAAATCGGCGCTTTATCCGACACTTCGTCTGATTGACGCTCATTTGCTCCGATGGGTGATGCGGAAGCATAAACGCTTTAAGCAGCGGCCCCGGCAAGCGCGACTCTGGCTCGCCAGACTTGTGAAATCCACGCCGGGGTTGTTCGCCCATTGGTCTCTTCTTTACGCAAATGGTTGAATACTGGGAGCCGTATGAACCGAGAGGTTCACGTACGGTTCTGGGAGCGCGTGAGGGTGAAATCCCCTCGCGCGACTCGCTTGCCGCTCTATCGCCTCAACGAGATCTTCACGCGGATGGGGGCCGATATACCTGACAGCACACTGGTGGACTGGTGCGGTCGTGCCATGCAGGTGCTTCGGCCGCTGATCGAGCGCATTGAGAAGGAGATCATGAAAAGCGATCTCCTCCATGCTGACGATACGCCGATCCGGGTGCTGGAACGCTCATTGCGCGACAAGGGATTGGGCAAAGGTGTGAAGAAGGGCAGGATCTGGACATATGTCCGCGATCAACGTCCATGGGTGGGCAGCGCACCGCCGGGTGCGGTTTATACTTCGCTCCCGACTGGAAGGAAGAGCACGTCCACCATCATCCGCGAGAAGCGAGCGGCATCCTTCAGGCTGATGGTTATAAAGGCTACGCAAAACTATACGAACCTGATGCGGGTGGGAACCGCCGCTTCCGCGAGGCTTCCTGCTGGGCACATTGGCGGCGTGACTTTCATGACATCTGGACCGCGAACAAATCCGGGATTGCGCGCGAGGCGCTTGATCGGATCGGTGCGCTGTATGATATCGAGCGGGGTATTGCAGGTCGGCCCGCCGATGTAAGGCTTGTCACGCGTCAAAAGCACAGCAAGCCGAAGGTCGATGAACTGCACGCATGGGCAGAAAAGCAGTTGCTTCGCATTCCGGGAAAAAGCGAATTGGCGAAGGCTTTGCGCTATGGGCTGAGCAGATGGCCGTCATTATCCCTGTTCCTGGAGGATGGGTGTGTGGCCATAGACAACAATGCTGCGGAGCGAGCCCTGAGGCCCATTGGTGTTGGACGCCGGAATTGGTTATTCGCAGGTGCTGATACCGGCGCGGAAACTCTGGCACGCCATGACGATCATTGAAACGGCGAAGATGAATGGCATCAATCCGCAAGCTTATCTGGCCGATGTGCTCGAGCGCATTCATGATCACAAAATCAATCGGCTCGATGAGTTGCTCCCTTGGAACTGGAAGCCTCTCGCAGCAGAACATGCAAAGGCAGCTTGATGGCGACGGTCAGATTTGTCTTCACGCTCGACTATGTCGCCGAAATACTCGAAGAGGAGGTCGATCTTCTTCAAGCGATCATCTACAATGACGACAACCTGACCTATGGCAATATCATCACCGTCGTAACCGGCGACGATCAGACTACAAGCGCCCTGACGGACGACGGCATTGATGAGCTCAGACAGATGCTGGCCGACGCACGGCGATCAGCCGAAAAATGGCAAGAGTTCCTCGAATGCTTTGTCGACGACCAAGAAGTCGTCGAACGTGTCAAGACATATTCCCCACGGTAACAATCGGGACGTTACTATAGCTCAGCAGAAGTGAAAAATTTGCGACATAACCGGGTGGACAACGGTCCGGAATATATCAGTGGCAAGCTGATGGAATGGGCAGAGAAGCGGGGAATAGCCTTGAGCCACATCCAGCCAGGCAAGCCCCAACAGAACGCCTACGTCGAACGCTATAACCGCACGGTCCGACACGAATGGCTCGACCAGCACATTATCGAAAGCATTGAGGAGGCACAAGAGTTTGCCACGCAGTGGCTATGGACCTACAATAATGAACGGCCCAACATGGGCATCGGCGGCATTACACCCGCACAGAAACTGAAAATGGCCGCGTGAATTCTATGATCGAGCCCCGCTAAGAACGGGGGGATTACCTATACAGTCGAGATAAGCGTAACTTGTATATGGCAGTGTATGATGCGATGGGCGTTAATTGAAATTATCGTCTTCTCATCTCAATCGCTTCTTGAAACGTATCGAGCAGCATATTTGCACTTTGATTCCAATCAAAGCGTTCTGCATTTGGTCGTGCCCGACTTTTGAGACGCTTATAAAGTGCAGCATCATTCAAAAGATGCATTATTGAATCTGCAATAAGTCTAGTATTGTTCGGGTCAGTAAGTATCGCAGCATCGCCCGCCACTTCGGGCATAGAGGAGCAATTTGATGTTAAAACGGGAATACCAGCAGCATTAGCTTCAATGATGGGGAACCCAAAGCCTTCATAAATGGAAGGCATGATCAAAAAGTGTGCGTTCGTGTAAAGTCCCGCTAATTCACTATCCTTAACGTAGCCTGTGAGCCGAACGGAAGGTTTAATTCCAAGCTCTGTGATAAGCTCTGTCAGATTCGTGAGGTGCCAACCCTGTCCGCCTGCTATAACGAGAAGTAGTTTTTTCCGAGTTGCTTCTGGCAACATTGAGAAAGCTTTTAACAAACGTGGTAGGTTTTTCCGAGGTTCTAGAGTACCAACAAAAAGTAAATACGGACGATCAATCTCGAGCTTCCTTGCAAAATGTAAAAAATCAGAACAGTTGGATGCTATCTCGCTCCGCCCTGGATATATAACCTTAGTCTTTGCACCCGCCTCAGGGAAATATTTTCTTAAATCCTCCGCAGTAGATTTCGAATCAGCGACGATTTGGTCGGCGTGCCTAATCGCCGGTTTCATCAGAATACTTTCGGCAAGCCATGTCTGGGATCGCATAGTGGAAGGCGCCTTCTTCCATACTAGATCATGGATGGTAACAATACGCGGGATACGCTTATCGAGGGAACTAGGTAGACGGTGCGCGGGACCCCAGAATACCTCAATGGCGTCTTCTGCGGCGAGTTTGGGTAAAACAGATTGTCCCCAAACCATACGCAGGATGCCACCGGGGTGGTTGCCAATCCGTAGGCTCGTCCTTGGCCAATCTGGAAGGGAGCTTGCAGGATTTTCAGGCAAATAGAGAAAAAGTTCATGTCCTTTAAACGATAAATGACGACACATTTCAAAAACATACCGCCCTATGCCTGTCATACCCGGAACAAGATTACGCGCATCAATTCCAATCTTCATGTTTCAATTCACGCCGCCTATTTCTCTCGAGTTCTGATTTAACGGGGCTCCGCAGTGGAATTTATGCAGCTATTTTCAGTTTGTGTACGGGTGTGATGCCGCCGCATTTGGCTCGCTATTCCGCTATTTGTAAAACGACGCCGTGCACATCTTATACTCTCTGCACAACTCCGGCACCGAAACATCACCTTCCATTCAGTGTAGGATGACAGGGACTTGTGGTTTTCTAGATCTGTTAGCTTTTATCAAAATCTCTTCAATCATCGGGAAATTCTAATATTTAAGTCTATATTAATCGTCTGGAGGCATACGCCCTGCGGAAGGATACTTGGCAGATACTAGTTCTCAAGCTTCGCTAGTTCGTGAAAGGACTGCCCAAATTTAGATTTGGTACTGCGACTCGTAAGTTAGTGCCTCTTCCGTGATTATAAGCGCATCTCCAATGTTAGAACTCATATGTTACGTTACTCTGCTGAATTTAACGCTCTAAGTTTATTTTCCTAATAGTTCCATCATCCATTCAGGCGGGGTGGCTTCCATCTTCTTAAACCCTTCCAAAAGATTATCCTTAAAACCCGGCGTCAACCTATAATGCTGCTCACGAAGAAAAAGTTCGCGATAACGTACGGGATGTTTTCTGTACAACAGTGCGTCGTTCTGAAAGAATTTGGCTCTGTTAGCAGCAGACTCGCGTTCGTTTGCACGGGGCTGGGCAGGATGAAAAACTTCGACTTCTTTGGCATAGGGAATAGCACCAAGTGTTTGAACGCGCCACCCAAAGTCGGTATCTTCCCTGAAATGAGGGTTGTCAAATTGAAGATCAAACCCACCAACATATTGGAAGACAGAACTCCGGACAAATAAGTTCGCCGTCATAAACCCGATGCCCTCAAACCCTACATTTGTCACCGGTCGCCAATCGCTCTCGCCGAGATGGTCGGAGGTAATTATTCCCTCTACGCCGACGACATCAGTGACTTCGAAGTATTTCCGCGCATTAGCAAGCCAATGAGCACTTGGTTTACAATCGTCGTCAGTAAAAGCTATTACTCGCCCTTGTGCAAGGAATGCTCCAGTATTTCTTGCAGTAACAGCCCCTTTAATTGGAGAATGATAATAAGTAAGTGGGAACCCATAAGAACGGTTGCTCTCTGTCCATGGATTTGAACTTTGATCAATTACAATTACTTCGAAATCACGCTCTATCTGCAATTGTAATGAAAGCATTACTTCATTTAGTTGATGGTGTCTTTCGTAACTGGGTATAACAATTGAAAAAAATGGCTTCGTTTGGCTCCGCATTTTTGCGTGGGAGTTCAACAAATTGCCTACTAATGTCGATATGCGCTCCCATGAGTAGCTATTTACGACACAATTACGAGCTGCAGTGCCGATTTCACTGCTCTTTCCAATGTCCTTCAAAGAACGAATAGAGTTGGCGAATTCCTTTACAGTAGGTTCTGAAATCAGCATTACGTTCTTACCACCCGTATCAATGCCGCGCGCCCCTGTTTTTGTCGTTACAGTTGGTAAGCCCATTGACATGAAATCAAACATTTTTATGTTTGTGCCAGATCCGGAGAACATAGGATTAAGCGCCAGATCTGCTGCTGTAAGCCATGTTTTCTTATCCTCTTCATTTAAGGGTCCGGTTATAAGAACATTGTCAAGGTGACTTTTCTTTACCTCCGTACCTACTCCACCAGCAATGATGAACAAAACGTCGGGAACTGATTTTGCTAAGGATTTTACAATGAAGTTGGCGGCTTCGATATTTGGCCCATATGCACTTCCTAAGAAGATTGCAACTCGTTGGCTTGATTTAATTCCAAGCGTCTTTTTCGCAATTTCACGAGTCGCAGCGTCTGGAATTTTATATCCGAAAGCCATTACGCCATTTGGGACTATCTTCATTTTTTCAGGAGAAAAATCATAAATACGCTGAAAACGCAGCATGTCTTCGTGTGAACATACCAATATCAGATCAGCTTGCTGACCAAGCTTATATTCGTCAGCTAGGACTTGATGTATAATTGATAGCTCTGTTTCATTTTTTTCGTCAAACAATTGAGCGCGAAGATAGCCTTCGACGTTCTGAGCGTCATAAACGATCAGCTTTCCGTTCAAAAGTTTCGGGTCTATTAACGGGAAAACCCACGGATGAGAAAAAACAACCACATCGGATTCTTTAATACTGTCTATTAAAGTAGAAAGATACTCTAGTGACAAGTGGCCTAACCGGCTAAACATCACATCAATTACTGTTTTTCCACCAGTTCGGGCGGACCACTCTTTAGCGGCAATGTGATGATCGTCGCTAAGCGGGATCACTATTTCATTTAAGCCTGCAGACAGCTTTTGTTGACGGTAGGACTCACCGGGCCAATCATATGAACCTATATACGTGGCGTTTACATGCTCACCAAGATTATGATAAAGACCCAATAACCGCATACGGCCACCGCCAACAGGTGGATCAATAGGCTGCATATCCGTAATAGTTACTTTCAAAGGCTCAGCAGCAATTTCCACTACTGGAGAAAGGCCAGCAGAAACGAGCTTCCTCGCCACTGAGGCCCATGACATCTTTTGTACGTGTTGGAATCCTTTTTCGCCCATCGATTCGGCCATGTCACGATTGTTGTATAACCACTCAAACGCCTCAGTAAGCGCGTTGGGTGTAGGCTCGCAGAGTAAACCTGTCTCTCTGTGACGGACGAAATAGGTGGGTTCACCAGAATCTATACACGTAACCACTGGTTTGGAGCTGGCAAATGCTTCTAAGGTAACATAACCGTAATCTTCTTTCTTGGGCACAAAAGCAACAGCCAGCGCGTTTGCATAGTGCCACAAAAGCTGTTCATCGCTTAACCGACCTACAAATTGAATTCTTTCATCTTCACCTGCCAAATTGCGTAGTTCATTCTCCGCCTCCCCAGTCCCTGCTATAATCAGCTTCATCGGTAGAGGGGAATTCTTTATAGCTTGGATGGCAAGTTGAACCCGTTTCCAAGGGTGTAAACGTCCGGGTAAGAAGATGAAGTCACCAAGCTTATCTTTACGTAAACCTGTCACTCCTAAGGGTGGATGAATCACATCGGCTCGAATTCCTCGCCAACGATATAGCCGGTCAGCCACTTCGTGGCCAATCGTGAACCTCGCTTTAGTGCTATTAATAGCCTCATAATCCCAAGCATGTACTGTCGCTCGCTCTTTCAGGCGAATTGGATCTTCGCCAGAAAAAGTTTCATAAAACATGTCGTCAAATACTCGTACAGTATGAACTAAGTATAAAACGTGATTGGGGTGTTTAATTGCAAATGTTGGGGCCTTTGTGGAAATGATTACATCAAATCGACTAAGATCAAGCGCAGAACATCGCCGATAGTTGTTGGCTATGCTATCAAATGACGATTCGTCTGCGATGATGGGAACTCTTTCAGCAAGGCAACCTATACTAATTAAACCTTCAAGAAGCCCAAGATAAAAGCGTTCTGCTCCGCCTTCTTCGCCGCCTGCAGATTCTGCAGTTAAAACAGCCACTCTCAAACCGTGGAATTGTTCTAGCTCGGTATAGGAATTTTTGTATCTCACGTATCTCTCTTTTCGGACCGTAGTTTAAATCTCTGCCTTAACCCGACGATGTAACTCTTGGACAGTTAATGGGGGGGCTCCTTCAGCCGAAAGAAAAGATAAATCATGGGTAGTAGTCTTAGAATCTACTGGTGACAATGCCATTAAACGCCCCCCTTCAAAAGACCTAAGATAAATCTTCCGAGCAAAATGGTATATTCCCAACTTATGGGTAGTTGTTGATATAACTCGCTTTAATCGTGGATAGCGATCTATTCTTGAAAGCGAGAAAATTCCTTTGACGGACTTACGAGAATGATTCAACTTACGCCGCAAAGACCTCGCGGGAGCCGACGCTCGCCAAAAAATACTTTGATGTATTTCTGAAAGCTGCGCTTGAATTTGTAAGTTTTCACGCTCTAAGTCAAAAATTTTATCGTTGGCTTGAGAATAGGATTTGGACAAAATATCGTATGCAATATGTACGCGCTCAACCTCGGTAGTAAGCTCTTGTATCTGTCGGCCGCGATCATGGTATTCATCTAACAGTTTCAGAGGCTCAAGGCTATCCATTATAGCCACCAGAGCCTCTTGAACTTTCATGTTTTCTGCTTGTATTTTGCTTAGTGCACTATCAAAGAGTTGCTTCTGCTGCATGGTCTCAACATTGATAATTTTAGAATATAATCTTTCTTTTTCCTTAGCCTTTTTTTTAAATTTGTCAAACTTATTTTGAATTAGATTGCGTTCCTTAACCGCATTCGCCTCGCTGATCGTCTGATAGTCATCAAAAACATTTGGAGGGTATTTGAATCCTTCCAATAACTCTTTGTGTTCCCCTGCAACGTAATATCTGTTTAGACCATCCGCATACGCAAAAATATACCTTTTCTCTAGAAGAAACTGCTCAATGTCAGTGTGCATTTCTATTTGTGTATTGGGAAAGGTGGCTTCAACGACGACTATCCATGGTCTATACACACCCCAATTGTTGCCTTTGAGGACGGATAATTCTAGCCCTTCTACATCTACCTTAAGAAAATGTATATCCTTAGATGGGTATTGATCACTAATATCGGTTAATGTCCTTACATCAACTTCATGCCATTGTCCGATATGGCCCTCGCGATCATGAGCTTCGGCTACAGTTTTATCCATTGTAGCCCACCCGCGCACATCGCATTCCCAAATGGCCAAGCTGCCTGTAACATCACTGACAGCGCAATTGAGATTGATATCCTCTGGGCGGTGGGTTGTTAATTGTAGGTAGTATTGGCGCACTGGCTCGATATTAATGCCTCTCCAACCTAAATCGTAAAACGACTTTGTCACTGAATCGATTACTGGATCGTTGGCACCTACATCAATGTAGAACCCTTTTTCTACATGTTTGAGTGCTTTCCATAGCATTACATCTTCCAAATTTTGCGCGTATGATAGAAAACTCATAAGATTGGTATCCTGACCTTAATAGTGGAATTTTGTAATTCTTTAATTAAAATATGGTGTGTTATTAAGGCAACTCATGGCATGTATGTGGCGATAGCGAATTTGGTTAGTCATTATAAATATACGTTGTGCTTATCCCATACCCCGCATGGCTAGCATATTACCCGTTGATCAATTGTAAAGTGAAGCATCGCTCATCTGGTGCCACCTGTTTATGGCCTAGTCAGGCGCTGGAGCGCTGCCTGCTGGGGAATCGCAAGAATCTATAGATTAGTTAATTCGCTTGTCTTCATGCAAATCTCTCCGATCCTACTATGGCGAGAAAATTCTTTAACATTGCCTACTTTTGGGGAGGGTTGCCTGGGGTTCTGTGGGTACGAAACTCAGCGGCAAGGCTTGAAGTTCCTATGAAAAATGTTTTGTCAAAGTTCACCACATTAAAAACAAGCGCGTTGTCTACCCAGTCATAATTTTGTTCTAGATGAGTGTCGGAAGATACCAACGCGGGGGAAAATGAATATGATCCAGGGCCAAGATCACAAGTAAAACGGAGTTCAAAATATACTTTTTCCCCTTGTTTAAGATCGTACAGTACTTGTCGAGTATGCCAAGTATTAGATCCCCAAACGACATGCCCAGTTCTATCCCTTAGCATAAATCCGAGTACTAGCTTTTCTATTTGGCTGCCGATCTCCGCTACAAGGCGCAAAATAAGCTTCTGCCCAACAGATACGGTTTTCACCAAATCACCAGTTTTTTCGTCAACTAATTGCAGGTTGATAATTCTTGCCTCAAAGGTACCTGACCGTGTTTTAAGCCAGCCAGTCTCATCTCGAGTTTGTTCTATTCTTAATGAATGGGCTTCTTTTTCAGCGATCATTGCATTATAGTAGTCAATTACCTCATCAGGCAAACCGTCCTTTACCGCTGTACCTTTATCCAAGAGAATGACGCGATCGCAAAGGACCCGAACATCACCTAGCGTATGGGTGACTAAGATAATTGCGGTGCCTTGTTCTTTAAATTGACGTATTTTTTCGAAGCTCTTGTGCTGAAAATAACTATCACCAACTGATAAAACTTCATCCACGATCAAAATATCGGGTCTTTTTGCGGTAGCTAAGGCAAATGCAAGTCTGGCTTGCATACCACTAGAATAAACACGAACGGGTTTCTCAAAAAACTCACCAATTTCTGCGAATGATTCGATTTCTGGCATGAGGTTAGTCAGTTCATCATGCGAGTATCCCATTAGCCCACCAGCGAGAAATACATTTTCACGTCCAGTGAACTCCGGATTAAAGCCCAATCCGAGTTCAAGTATAGCATTGATTTTGCCCTCTATGTGTATGCTGCCAGTAGTTGGGCGTATAGTTCCGGTGACCATTTTTAACAGAGTGCTTTTTCCCGCACCGTTCTGGCCAATTAATGCTAATGCCTCGCCCCGCTTAATTTCAAAGCTGATGTTTCGATTTGCCCAGTATTCTGACAGGGGGTCCGATTTAACGCCAAACCATGACGCAAAACGCAGAATATTGCTGCGGTATGTTACGTAACATTTGCCAATTTTGTTTGCTTTTAAAACGTAGCTCATTATATGGCGTCCACCAGTTCTGGGCTTGCTTTACGAAATAAATAAAATGATATGATGATTGCTATTACAGCTATAGTTGAAGATGGAAGGAGGCTAATCAACGTGGGAGGTTGATCTAGCAAGAGCACGTTCTGGTACAGAGATACTAGCCCGGTCATGGGGTTATAATCAATCAGAGCACGGAGATTTTCTGGAACGACACTACTAACGTAAACAATCGGCGTCAACCAGAACCACAGTTGCATAATAACTATCATGACTTGGCCAATATCTCTAACAAACACATTCAGAACACCAAGAAAAACCCCAAGACCGAAAGCTAAAGAAGATATAATCAGGATGCCGATTATGAGATACAGCCAGTTAATATTTGGATTGTGTCCAAAGAAAGCAAAAATGACTCCTATTGCAGCCAATAGAAGAACATGATTAATTATTGCTGTTCCCCAGATAATGATAGGAAGGCACAGCCTTGGAAAAGCTATTTTCTTTAGAACCGAAGCCTGGTCTACAAAGACAGATATACTTCGGTTCAGTATCTCACTGAATAATCCCCAAGCAGCCATACCGGACAGCAAGTAGATTGGATAAGCTGATGAATTATCCATGGTCGGAAGACGTGCGCGCATGACTTCAGATAATACAATTGAGAAAATCAGAGCCTGAGCGAGTGGATGTAATATAAACCACGCCCCCCCCAGATAGGATCGCGCAAAACGGCCTTTCAGTTCCCCCCGAATAGAAGACAGAATGAAATTTCGATATTGCCACAAACTTTTTAGCAAAATGCAACTCCTCGAACACGTGTCTTACTTGCTGACCATAATAGGGTCCGGTATATGGCGTTCTGGTTGGTAATTCTAAGAGGCCTCATGGCTTTCTATGGGCTTGCGTATTGATGAGTAAAAGTGAAGTTCCCAGTTGAACTTGCTGTGTCGCTGTACTTACCATTCTGATTTAGTTCGATATTATCTAGGTGAGGTACGCTAATCTTTTTGTTTTTTGTACGAAGACCGATACAGTTTTAGATGATAAAAATCATCGCTCTTGTGACTTGGCAATTCGATAGCGCCAATCATCTAATATGGAGACGATGGTTGTTTCAATATCGATGACTGGGGACCAATCAAATGCCTTCTTTGCAGCTTTGGCGTTGCCAATAGCTATTGCGATTTCTACGGGGCGAACCCTCTCTGGGGAGACTACAATGTCAATATGGTATCCTGATAATTTGATCATTGTATTGAGTATATCGTTTATTTGCGTAGCTCGTCCGGAGGCAAGATTGAATACCTTGCCTTCGTGGTTAGGATTGTTCATTAAAGCGGTTTGCGCATAAATGCGAACTACATCACGAACGTCGATGAAGTCACGAAATGCCTCAAGGTTACCAACTTGGATTACTGGCTCGGTTCGCCCCTCCATAATCTCAGCAATCTGTTTAGCAAATGCCGATACGACGAATGAATCTGCTTGGCCTGGGCCTGTGTGATTAAATGGACGGAAACGGACAGAACGGAGGCCATCATAGTACATTTGGCCCACCGCAATATCTGCCGCTGCTTTTGTAGCGCCATAAACAGTCTTAGGACGCAATAGGCATTTCTCGTTAACAGGTTTCCCCGCCTTCTCTTCAAAGGTAACGCCATATACCTCTGAACTGCTAGCATATATAAACCTACACTCAGGAACTGCCGACAAGACAGCTGAAGCCAAATTCAATGTACCGTGAAAATTTACATTCCAAGCCATTGAAGCATTGCGCTTTGCTTCCATAGGCGCAGCTATTGCAGCCAGGTGGATCACGGATGTAGGTTGCACTTCGCGGACGATACGATAGGTCTCCAGCCGATCGACCAAATCAAGCTTAATATCGCTATCTTCTGATCGACCGGCAGCAACTAACTCGATTGGCATCGTTTCCGCATACTCGCGAAGAAGCCTCATCAACCAAGTTCCAACAAAACCACTGGCCCCAGTGACAAGGATTCTATGCTGGCGCGTGGATGCTGAGGTTCGAATAGTCATTTCAGGTGGTTTAACCTTTGCAGATCGGCATCTACCATTTCAACGATCATTTCTTCCAGCGAAATTGTAGGTGTCCACCCAAATGCTTTCTTAGCTTTTTCTGGATTTCCAAGAAGAACATCAACTTCTGCGGGACGAAACAGGTCTGGGTCAATAACGAGGTGGCTGTCGAGATCCAGACCAGCATGGGCGAACGCAATTTTGCACATTTCACGTACAGTGGTTGTTCTGCCAGTTGCGATGACATAATCATCTGCGACGTCTTGCTGTAACATCATCCACATCGCACGAACGTAATCTTTGGAATGTCCCCAGTCACGCTTTGCATCTATGTTGCCGAGGCGAAGCTCGTGTGCGAGGCCAAGTTTGATACGTGCTACGCCATCAGTCACCTTACGAGTCACGAATTCAATACCGCGTAGTGGAGATTCATGGTTGAAGAGAATGCCACTGGATGCGTGAAGATTAAAGCTTTCACGGTAGTTCACGGTTAGCCAGTGACCATAAAGTTTGGCAACCGCATACGGGGAGCGTGGATAAAAGGGAGTTAATTCCGACTGCATCGGCTCCTGAATTAGACCATACATTTCCGACGAGGATGCTTGATAAAAGCGAGCGTCTGGAGATTCCAGTCGAATCGCTTCCAGAACATTGGCAACACCCAGACCTGTTACATTGCCTGTCAAAATTGGCTGTTGCCACGACGACTTTACAAATGACTGTGCTGCGAGATTGTAAACTTCATCAGGTTTAGTGTCGCGCATCGTTCGAATAAGGCCTGAGAGATCCAAAAGGTTACCGTCTACGATCTTGACGTCTTTCGTCACGCCAAGCCAATCCAAACGGCTCAGATTTACATCTGATGTGCTGGAGCGGCGCGCAAGACCAAAAACCTCATAGCCTTTTTCAAGAAGGAAGGCTGCTAAGTAAGCGCCGTCCTGCCCTGTTATGCCGGTAACCAAAGCCCTTTTTGTCACATGTATCTCCATTGAATATTGCACAGCAGTTATGTTAACGGCCAAGTCCGATCGCAGAGCTAACACGTTTATAGCAATGTGCCTCTACAATCATCTATTCGAAAGTCAACTAAAAACCATCATATATGTCAGTGAGGTTGACGAGTTCTCTTATAGGTGTGTAGCGAAATGGGCAAGCCCTTCCTGTCAGCATTAAATTGTGTTCTCAGCAGATATTGACCTACTCAAACGCAGAATGATTCGTTTAGTTTTCAAAATAGCGGAAATTTGGGTGGTAATGTGTATTTGACTTGATGATTTAATTGGTTGCTTACATTGAACATGTTCGTGCAATTGTAGGTTTTTTGAGGAAAAGCAGGTTAGGTAGTGGCTTGAAATGACTGTTACTTTTGGAACATCGGGTCTGCGAGGTCCATCAGTTGACTTTACAGATAAGGTTTGTACAGCCTACGTCGTTGCGTTTTTGCGGCATATTAGTTGTGATTTCGAGTTTCGCGATATCTATGTAGCTGCTGATTTGCGCGAATCTAGCCCTCGTATTGCGGCCTCGTGCCTGACTGCAATTGAGCTTGATGGAAAAAAGGCAATCTGGTCAGAGAACGTCCCTACGCCTGCACTTGCGGCGTATGCTATGGCACGGAATGCGCCTGCCATCATGATAACGGGGAGCCATATCCCTGAGGCCTACAACGGCATTAAATTTTATCGCCCAGATGGCGAATTTCTGAAGGAAGACGAGGCACCCGTGCGCCGCCTTGCGGAAGAATTATTGAGTAAGGTTATCGACGGACAGACCATCAACATGCCAGTTCCTCTGGCCGATGTGGCAGAGGAATATGTGAATCGCTCCATCAATTCTTTCGGCTCGGACGCGCTGACTGGAATGAAAATCGGTATCGATCTTCATTCCGCTGTTGGGCGCGATCTTCTTGTTCGTATTTTTGAAGAGCTTGGGGCAGCGGTTTATCCATTCCGCAGGATGGACAAGTTCGTCGCTGTCGATACAGAAGCGCTTGATCCTTCGGATCTATCTCGGGCGAGCGCATTCATCGCTGAGCATGGACTCGACGCAGTAGTGTCGACAGATGGAGACGGTGATAGACCTCTGGTCATCGATGATCAGGGAAGACAGGTAAATGGCGATATATTGGGTATTCTGACGGCTCGATATCTCGGTGCGAAAACTGTCGTTACGCCACTCAGCACGACAAGTGCGCTGGAGGAAAGCAGTTGGTTCGAGAATATCCACAGAACACGGATTGGCTCGCCCTATGTCGTGGCCGAAATGGCGCATGCAACAGCGCACCCCGTCGTTGGTTTTGAGGCGAACGGAGGCTTTTTGCTCGGCGATGATGTGAAGTTGAAGGGTGGCTTATTGCATCGTCTCCCTACGCGTGATGCTGTTTTACCAGCAGTAGCCGCCCTTGTGCGGGCGAAAGGTCAGGGGCTACGGTTGAGTGAGATGGTCGCGACACTTCCTTCTCGCTTCATGAAAGCCGATAGGGTCAAGGAAGTTCCCTCTGATCGCGCTGCTTCATTTCTGCATGCTATAGAAACGTCACAATCATTTCGTTCTAGTTTCTCCCCGTTGATCGTCGAGCCGGAATCAATCTCGACTGTCGACGGCGTGCGAATGGCGTTTGCAAATGGTGATACGGTTCATTTCCGACAATCAGGCAATGCGCCGGAAATGCGGATTTATATCGAAACGGATTCCGCAGAGAAAACTGATCGAATGTTGAGCAAATTTATTGCAAAGCTCTCAGAAACGATCTGAAATCATCTGCGAAAGGAAGTTAAGGTGCGTGAAATGTTGATCAGGCCAGTAGTGTTGGCAGGAGGAAAAGGTACGAGATTGTGGCCGATGTCGCGCTCGCAGCGCCCAAAACAGTTTCTGGCTCTGACTGGCGAACTTAGCCTCTTTCAGATGACCCTGAAACGCTTGTCGGACCCGAAGCGCTATTCCAGGCCGATTATCATAACGAATGCTGACTATCGGTTTCTGGTGGCGGAACAGGCATTGGAATGTGGAGTCGAACTTTCGGACGTTATTCTGGAACCAGTCGCTCGTAACACGGCGCCGGCAATTGCTGCTGCGGCTTTGATTGCTTCCAAGGATGAGCCGACCCTTATTCATGTTGTGGCATCTGACCACAACATTGAAATGGACGATGCCTATTTTCAAGCTATTGATACGGCCAGCAACGCCGCTCGCATGGGGTGTCTTGCGACTTTTGGCATTACGCCGACGGAACCGGCGACCGGTTTTGGTTACATCGAAGCAGGCGAGTTGGAAGAAAGTGGAGCTTGTGCAATTAAGCGCTTTGTAGAAAAGCCAAAGGAAGAAGTTGCGCGCGAAATGCTTGCTGCCGGTGGCTTCTACTGGAACTCAGGGATGTTTCTGTTCCGTTCAGACGTATTCCTCGATGAATGCAGACTTCACGCACCAGCAGTATATGAGGCTGCAGAGGCATCCGTTGCGACTGCACAAGGGGATCTCGATTTTGTGCGTTTGAATAGTGCCGAATTTGAGAAAGCGCCGGATATTTCCGTCGACTATGCGATTTTCGAGAAGACAAAGCTCGCTTCTGTTGTTCCGTCACCGATCCGCTGGTCGGATCTCGGATCGTGGGATGCTGTCTGGAAGGAAAGCAAGCAGGATCTGGCTGGAAACGTTGCTCGCGGACCAGTCAGCCTGCACAACACCAATAACTCGCTGGTCTTGTCTGAAGGCGTTCATGTCGCCGTCAATGGTGTCGATGATCTGACGATTGTGGCCTCGGAAGATGCGCTTTATGTCGGCAAGCTCTCAGAAGCGCAAGGTGTAGGCACGATCGTAAAGGCGCTGATGAAACAGCCCGCCACGGCGAAGCTTGCTGAGGAGCATCGGACCATCTATCGCCCTTGGGGTGGCTACACCCATCTGTTGTCGGGTGATCGCTTTCAGGTAAAGCGTCTGTTCATCAAGCCGGGCAAACAGCTCTCGCTGCAGAAGCATCACCATCGTTCAGAGCATTGGGTGGTAGTTCGAGGCGTGGCCGAAATCGTGATCGATGACAAGAGCCTTTTCCTGTCCGAGAACGAATCGACATATATTTCTCAAGGTGCGGTACACCGTGTCTCAAATCCGGGTAAAATTCTGCTTGAACTGATTGAAGTTCAAACTGGAGCTTATCTGGGCGAAGACGATATTGTGCGCTTCGAGGATGATTTCGGTCGCGTTTGATCGTGTGATTATTTCAGCATGAAAGCCGTGTAATGAATGATGTGACACGTAAACTTCAGGCGGAAGTGGAGCGCTTATCGTTGTGGCTCCACAACGATGCGCTGCCTCTTTGGTTGTCTGCTGGTGTGGATGCACCGAATAACGGTTTCTTTGAACGTGTGGGGCAGGACGGAGTCGCAACGGATGCTGATAATCGTCGGTCTCGTGTGCATCCGAGACAGATTTATTGTTTCGCCAAGGCTGGTGCCATGGGCTGGCAAGGCGAATGGAAGCATACCGTTGAAGCTGGAATAGAATATTATGATCGCGTCTATCGGCGAGAAGACGGTTTCTATGGCAGTCTTGCCGGTCAAAATGGTGAGATGATCGATCACACGTTCGATCTCTATAATCAGGCTTTTTCCGTTTTTGCGGCCGCGCAGATCGCTGTTTCCATACCCGATCGGTTTGATGAAATGCGTCAGCGAGCGCTTGGTCTGATGAATTCGCTCGTGGCAGGTTATCACCATCCTCTTGGCGGATTTGAGGAAGCCAATCCGCCAAAGCTTCCTCTGTGTTCAAATCCACATATGCATTTGTTCGAAGCAATGCTTGCTTGGGAGTCAGCAGATCCAGAAACACAGTTCTGGTCGATATATGCCGATGAGATCGCAAATCTTGCATTAACGAAATTCATAGATGGCAAGACCGGTGCGTTGCGTGAATTCTTCGATCACGATTGGCGACCTTACCCAGGGGACAAGGGCAGGGTGGTTGAACCGGGGCATCAGTTCGAATGGTCCTGGCTGATTGGCCAGTGGGCGGATCGACGGCAGAATAACGATGGTTTGAGGGCGGCTAAGCGTCTATTCCAGATTGCAGTAGATCGTGGTGTGTGCGAGCAGCGCAAAGTTGCCATCATGAGCTTGTATGATGATTTTTCGGTTCATGACGGTCTGGCCCGCCTCTGGCCGCAAACTGAATGGATAAAATCGGCCTTGTTATTCGCTTCGTTGAGCAAGGGCGAAGAGCGAGTTTACTATCTGCAGTCCGCCTTGCGTGCCATTGACGCCCTACGGCCATTTCTTGAAACGCCGATCAAAGGCTTGTGGTACGACAAGTGGCCGGAAGGCGGTACGCTCATTAATGAGCCCGCGCCAGCATCGACCTTTTATCATATTCTCTGCGCCTGTTATGAAGCAGAGAAAACAATATCCGAACTTTAGGCTGTCACGACTTTTTAGCTGTCGCCGCTGATGACGAACGATCAGATATGCCGCTGATGATGCGGCTGTATTGGAGAAACATGCGAGTTCTGCATTTTTTTAAGACCTATTGGCCGGATACATTCGGCGGTATGGAGCGAACCATTCATGCGCTCGCGAAAGGTGCGCTCGAACACGGTATCGAGTCGGACGTGTTGTCCTTGAGCGCAAAGCCGGAAGAAAATACCCGAAATTTTGATGGTCACATGGCATATAAGGCCAAGCTCGACCTTGAATTTGCATCAACGGGATTGTCGCGCGATGTGTTTTCCCGGTTCCGGGAATTGAGCAGCAAGGCCGATATTATTCATTATCATTTCCCTTGGCCAATGAGCGATATCATGCAGATCGGCGTGCGTCCGGGCAAGCCGACTATTGTGACCTATCAATCGGACATCGTTAAACAGAAACTACTCCTGCAACTCTATCGCCCTTTGATGAACCGCTTTCTCGGTAGTGTGGACCGGATCGTTGCCACCTCTCCGAATTATCTTGCAACAAGCGATGTTCTGCAGCGGTTCAGCGATAAAACAACGGTCATTCCGCTTGGCTTGAACGAGGCGGATTATCCTGCTGCCGACGCCACAACCAAGGCGCGCTGGCGCGAACAGTTTCCTCGGCCTTTCTTTCTCTTCGTCGGTGTGCTGCGTTATTATAAAGGCTTAAAAACGCTGCTGGCCGCAGCAAGAACTTCCGATATTGATATTGATATTGTCATTGTCGGCGATGGCCCTATGAAGCCTCAGCTCACCGCTTATGCGAATGAACATAACCTTTCGCATGTTCATTTTTTGGGAGCGCTGCCGGATGCGGACAAAACTGCTCTTCTGGAGTTGAGCTCCGGACTGATTTTTCCGTCGCATCTACGTTCTGAAGCGTTTGGGCTGTCGTTGGTGGAAGCCTCTATGTTTGGAAAGCCGATGATCTCGTGTGAAATTGGCACCGGTACCAGTTACGTCAATCTGAACGGGCAAACGGGAATTGTGGTGCCGCCGCAGAATCCAGAAGCGCTATCAGCTGCAATGCGAAGCATTGCACACGACACGGAGCAGGCCAAAGTTTTCGGAATGAATGCACGAGCGCGATATATCGAGCATTTCACAGCTGATAAAATGGCGCTAGAATATGTGAAAAATTATATCTCGCTGGTGCAGTGATAGGAGGTTGTCCTGCCATTTGAACAACAGGGAATTGTCATTATCTGATGGAGCGCTCAGACGGATAGAGCCGTTTCAAGAGAATAGTTTTGAGCGCGGCATCACTCAACGGGCGGTGCCGCGTTTTTTGTATCGAGCGGAAATAATCTGCCACCTCTCTGCCAGCCCCTTGACGCCGTGCGCCAACTGTAGCACAAACCTATGACACATTTGGCGGATTTGAAAAAATGATTTGTTGAAATCATTGAGGAATTTGGCTTAGCTGGGAATCCAGGCGTCCCGGTGGGCAAGATCACGCGGCCCATTTCAGTACTTAAGAGCGCGTCAATTCCATCGCGATTAGAACAACGTGCCAAACTCCACAGCAATTATTAACGCAGACTGCGTTAAGGATTTGAAATTGCCCGTATATACGGATTATGACCAGCAATAAGGTGCATATGATTGCACTATTGTGGGGATGATAGTTTTCAGGCTCACGTTATAAGATGACAAAACTTTTGAGCTGGGGGCGCTTGCGGGCGTTGCTTTTTTGATGTTCGAAAAGAATGAGTGGAAAGCATGAGCGGCACATCCCTTAAATTTGGCACAAGCGGTCTTAGGGGACTGGCGGACGAACTGAATGGTTTGCCCGCTTATGCCTATTCTCTTGCTTTCGTTAAAATGCTGTTGAAAGCTGGAAAGCTGCAGAAGGGCCACAAAGTTTTCGTTGGTCAAGACCTTCGCCCATCCAGTCCGGCTATTGCAGCACTTTGCATGGCGGCAATCGAGGATGCGGGGTTTCAGCCGGTCGATTGCGGTGTTCTGCCAACCCCGGCTTTGAGCCACTTTGCGATTTCGCAGCAAGCGCCATGCATCATGGTTACGGGCAGCCATATTCCGGACGACCGCAACGGGCTTAAGTTCTATCGCAATGACGGAGAAATCGACAAGAATGACGAGAGCGCCATCAGCGCGATCTATGCCGCTCTGCCAGAAAATCATGCCTTTCGTCATCTGCATGATGTGCCCCTTAGCAGTGATGCAATCGACCGCTATGTGAAGCGTTATGTTGATTTTGTCGGACTTGAGAGCCTTCGCGGCTTGCGCGTCGGGGTCTATCAGCATTCGTCTGTGGCGCGTGATCTCATTATCCGTATCCTCACCGAGCTTGGCGCAGAAGCCGTACCGCTCGGTCGATCCGATGTATTTGTGCCTGTCGACACGGAAGCTTTGCGCTCCGAGGATATCGAACTTCTCGACCAGTGGGCGAAGGAAAGCCGCTTTGACGCCATTGTTTCCACGGATGGTGATGCCGACCGCCCGTTGATCGCGGATGATAAGGGCCGTTTCGTTCGGGGCGATCTGGTGGGAGCGATCACTGCCGACTGGCTTGGCGTCAAAACGATTGTGACGCCGGTGACGTCCAACTCCGCTCTTGAAGAAAATTTCGAGCGGGTCATCAGAACACGGGTGGGGTCGCCCTATGTCATCGAAGGCATGGCGCAGGCCATCGCCTCGGGCATATCGGCGGTGGTCGGCTTTGAGGCCAATGGCGGTGTGTTGCTGGGTACGGATATCAGCCGGGACAATCGCACATTGACTGCGCTTTCGACCCGCGATGCGTTGCTGCCAATTCTCAGCAGTCTTGGTTCCGTCAAGGAGCTTGGCAAACCATTGTCCGAAATCGCAGCCCGCTTCCATTTCCGTATTGCGCTGAGCGACAGGCTGCAGAACGTCCCGCAGGAAAAGAGCCTCGCGTTTTTGTCCTTGTTGAAGAATGAGGCGACGCGAAGTGCACTGTTTCAGATTGACGATCCGATTGTCCGCTCCGAAACGATTGACGGCGTGAAACTCTTCTTCCATTCCGGTAATGCAATTCATTATCGCGCTTCCGGCAATGCGCCGGAACTGCGATGCTATGTGGAAGCTTCAGATGAGAGCCAGGCAGCGAAGCTTCTGGAAACGGGAATTGCCATCGCCGGCAACGCAACGAAGGACAACTGAGCAATGAGCTTTATTCCTGTCATTATCAGCGGCGGTTCCGGTTCCAGATTGTGGCCGCTTTCGCGCGATGCGCATCCGAAGCCCTTCATCGAACTGCCCGATGGCAGCACCTTGATCGGCAAGACCTACAAGCGTGCGGCTCTGCTCGACGGTGTGGACCATATCCTCACCGTGACCAACCGCGATTTCCTGTTTCTGACGCTTGATGCCTATGCCGATGCCAAGGCGCCCAAGGTCGATAATGCGTTTCTGCTGGAGCCGCTCGGACGCGATACGGCGCCAGCTGTGGCGGTTGCGGCTCTGCATGCTGCGGCGACTTACGGCCCGGACGCGACATTGCTTGTCATGCCCGCCGACCACCTGATCGAGGATGAGGCTGCTTTTGCCGAGGCTGTGACAAAGGCCCGCGAGCTTGCTGAAACGGGGCGCATTGTCACTTTCGGTATTGTGCCTGATCATCCGGAGACCGGCTTTGGCTATATTGAAGTTGAAGGCATGGACGTGCTGCGTTTTGTTGAAAAGCCTGATGCCGAGACCGCGCAAACCTATGTTGAGAGCGGTCGATATTTCTGGAACTCCGGCATGTTCTGTTTCACGGCCGGAACCATGCTCGCAGCAATGCAGCATTTCGCGCCTGAAATCTTCAATTCCGTGCAGGCTTCGCTCGAACATGCCCGACGCGGCGTCAACGGTGAGACCAGGACCATCGAAATCGCAAAGGATGATTTTGCGATGGCTCCTGCGATTTCCATCGATTACGCGATCATGGAAAAGGCCGAAAATATTGCCTGCATTCCGGTGTCTTGCGGCTGGTCTGATATCGGGTCCTGGGCCGCGATGGCGGATCTCATCGCGCCGGACGGTGAGGGTAACCGTCTGCGCGGCGAAACGGTTATAGAAGACACGACCGACAGCTTTGTTTTGTCCGAAACCCGGCTCGTCAGCCTCGTCGGCGTTCACGATCTGCTTGTCGTGGACACACCGGATGCTTTGCTTGTGGCGCATCGCGACAAGGCGCAGGAAGTGCGAAAGGTCTTCAATAAGCTGCGGGCAAGTGGTCATGAAGCGGCCAAGCTTCACCGCACTGCGCATCGTCCATGGGGCACTTATACGGTTCTAGAGGAAGGTGATGGCTTCAAGATTAAACGGATCGAAGTGAAGCCAGGACGGCGCTTGAGCCTTCAGGCGCATCATCATCGTTCCGAACACTGGATTGTCGTTTCGGGAACGGCGAAAGTTACCAACGGCGACCGCGAGATCCTGCTAACGACCAATCAGTCGACCTATATCCCCTGTGGCTTCCGCCACCGGCTGGAAAACCCGGGCATCCTACCGCTTGTGCTTATCGAGGTGCAAAGCGGCGAATATCTGGGCGAAGACGACATTGTGCGTTTCGATGATGTCTATGGGCGCACGTAGGGCCGCCTGACCGGCGATACGTAAATAGGGAATCGGTGGGTGCTGCATTTATTCGGGAACCATTCGCTGCCGCGGATGTTTGCCTTTACATGCCCAGAACGGAACAGGACCCGGCTACCGATCTGATCGGTGTGCCGGTCATTGACTTTCAAAAAAACGCCCTTTTTTTCGATGTGGACGGAACACTGCTCGATATCGCGGCCAATCCCGATGGCGTTATCGTTCCAGTTAGCCTGCAAAAATCGCTTTCGCTCATTTCCGACCGGCTGTCCGGTGCAATGGCGCTGGTCACGGGCCGGGCAATTGCGTTCATCGAAGAACGCTTTCCCGATTATCGCGGCCCCATAGCCGCGTTGCATGGTGCCGAATTCCGGCACGCATCCGGGTTGGTTGAGCTGATCGAGCCCGGCGAACATTTTTTGATTGCGAAGGATTTTCTACGACAGGCTGCACTTCGCGTCAGCGGCTTTCTCGCCGAAGACAAGGGTAGTGCGGTTGCCCTTCATTATCGCTCCGCGCCAGAAAAAGCCGATCTGGCACATGATCTCGTCGGGAAGGCACTGAAGCTCGCCGGGCCGGACTGGATCGTGCAATCAGGCAAGATGGTTTTCGAGCTGCGCCCGGCAATCAGCGACAAGGGTGCTGCCTTGCGCCGCTTCATGGAAGAAGAGCCATTTGCGGGGAGGGTGCCGATCGCATTCGGCGACGACCTGACAGATTTACCGATGCTTGGCGCGGCGCGCAAACTTGGCGGTACAGCCGTCGTGATCGGCCGTGCGATCGACCATCCGGGCGCAGCCAGACTGGCAAGCCCGGGTGAGCTGTGGCTTTGGCTTTCTGGGATCGTGAATGAGAATAATACTGAAAGGACTTGACGTATGGGCCGACTGATCGTGGTCTCCAATCGTGTTCCGTTGCCTGATGAGCAGGGCAAGGCGCCTGCGGGCGGCTTGGCAGTTGCGTTGCAGGCGGCGCTCAGCGAACGCGGCGGTATTTGGCTCGGTTGGTCCGGAAAGACACTTCCCAATCGCCAAACACAGGAACTGGCGATCCGCGATGTGGGCTCCATTCGCTACGCGCTGCTCGATCTCCACAAGAAGGATATCGATGAATATTATGCTGGCTTCGCCAACCGCATGCTCTGGCCGCTCTGTCATTATCGTCTCGATTTGATCGATTACACGCGCAAGGACATGGCGGGATATTTCCGGGTCAATCGCTTGTTTGCGAAGCATCTTCTACCGATGATCGAGCCGGAGGATGTGATATGGATTCACGATTACCATCTCATTCCACTGGCCGCCGAACTACGCAATCTCGGTGTCACCAATCGCATCGGCTTTTTCCTGCATATTCCCTGGCCTCCCGCTGATATTCTATTCACGCTGCCCGTGCATGAAACGATCATGCGTGGCCTTGCTTCATATGATGTGGTGGGCTTCCAGACCGAGAACGACGTCGATAATTTCATCGGCTGTCTGCGGCGGGAGAAAATCGGCAAGCGTCTCGATGATGACGGTCTGTTCGAGGCTTTCGGACATCAGTTCCGTGCCGAGCGCTTCGGCATCGGTATCGAGACAGCCGCATTCGCCGAGATAGCCAAAAAGGCGCAACGCCACCCGACGGTAAAGCGCATGAGCGACAGCATGCTGGACCGCGATCTTATCATCGGTGTCGATCGGCTGGACTATTCCAAGGGCATCACCAACCGAATGGAAGCTTTCGAGCATTTCTTGAAGGTTGATCCCGGCAATCGTGGCAAGGTCACTTTCCTGCAGGTCACGCCGAAATCCCGCTCGGAAGTCCAAGAATACAAGGACATGCAACGCGCGGTGGCGGAACTTGCCGGGCGAGTGAATGGTGCGAACGCTACCGTCGACTGGACGCCAATACGTTACATCAATCGCTCTTTGAACCGGGAAGTGCTGGCAGGGTTATATCGGCTTGCCGCTGTGGGACTGGTTACACCGTTGCGCGATGGCATGAATCTTGTCGCCAAGGAATATGTCGCCGCACAGGATCCCGAGAATCCGGGCGTGCTAGTCCTGTCCCGCTTTGCCGGTGCCGCGCAGGAACTGGATGGCGCAATTCTGGTCAACCCGTATGACACCGAGGCGATGGCTTATGCGATGGCCCGCGCACTTTCCATGCCGCTTGAGGAGCGTAGGGAGCGGTTTGAAAGCATGATGGCTTTTCTGATCACCCACGACGTCAATCACTGGTGCGATGACTTTCTGGACCGTCTTTCTTCCGGTTGACGGGCTAGGGTTTGACAACGCCGAGTTTGGCGGCTTCTTCGGCAAGATGTATCGTATAATCGAAGTTGCCCATATCTGACGATAGCAGCGGGGCTTTTGTCTCACGAGCTTCCTTTGGGGAAATGCCAAAACGAATCTTGAATGCCCTGGTAAACTGTGCGCCGTCATGAAATCCGCAGCGATAAGCGATTTCCTTGAATGTCACGTGTCTGCTACGCTCGCGCTCGCCGACCAGAATGCGATAGGCATGATCGAGCCGCTTCTCACGAATGATTGTGGCAACACCACCCTCTGTATCAAATGTCCGGTAAAGACGTGAGCGGGAGACGCGAAGATTCTGGACGATAAGATTTGGCCCCAGCAGAGGATTGAACAGGTTATGGTCGATATAGGCGAGGATAGTCTTGCGCATGGGAAGATTGACGTGAAGGCTCTGCATTTCTTCTCGGGCAACGCCTTTGATGCCTGCGCCAAGCAGTGTCAGCATTGCTTCCTGCGCTGATTTTTCTTCGGCCTTGTCCAGTTTGCCAATCAATGATTGCAGACTATTGAGATATTCAAAAAGCAGACGCGTCAGGGGAGCATTCACTGACAAGACAAGGCCGTGTAAATTGCGCCAGCCTACTATCCCCTCCAGTTCATTGCGGGGGATTGTCACAGTGATGCGTGAGCCGGCGGATGCCTGGCTTTCTACGGTCTGTGTCAGATCGATGATAATAATATCTCCAGGCTTTGCCACGACATCGACCCCGTTGAAATCGCCGCGTAAACTGCCTGCCGTAATAAGTTGCAGAACGTAGTGATCAAGCCCACCCTGTGCGATGAGTTTGCGTGTGCGTGAGTAGTTCTGGGTGTTGAAGGAAGTCGTTCCTACATGGAAAGTGCCGAGTGCGCGAGCAGCAATTGTTCCAAAAAACTGGTACTTCCTGTTCTCTGCCACGATTTCATATATGGGTTTGATTGCAGATCGCCAAAAATCATTGCGAAGCTTGTCGTCGACCATGTCGGTCGAGATTGAAATCTCATTAGCCATCACAAGTCATTCAGTCCAAGGCAGGTTGTTGATATGAAATCGCACGATGTGCGAAATATTGATAGCATGTATTAATATCAATATTTTTTGTTTAGGCGCATATTTTATGCATTCTTGTACTTGAACAAATAAATTCTTCTGCATGGGGATTTGATTTTAGCTAGCCACCCAAAGCGTATATTATTAATCTCTAATATAACTGAAACCTCTCGATTTTGACTAATAAACTCAACCCTGTTGGAACTATCACCATATGTTGTCTGATGCCGAACAGGAACTATTCTCGATAGAATGCCAGAATAGAACTTCTGCTTGTTCGCAGAAGTTTGAACGTCTCGTACAGGGGGCGCTGTTGAACGCCTGGATAAATCTTCTATCTTTGGTTTCAGGTTTGAAGATGTCCCGAATGGCCTTGTCGGTACAAATGGAGCCGGGTTGAGGAGGCGCTTTATAGTCGTGAGCCTGATCGACTTTGGGGCATTTGGGAGTGTTGTTTTGAAAGTGTTTCGATATGAGACTGTTTTTTGCCGCTTTGGCGCTTGCTCTGATCAGCTTCACCAGTGTTGCGGCCTCAGCCGGATTAAACGGTACTCTCGGGACCGAGTGTCGACGTATTCCCGTTCAAGGGACAGGTGCTTCCGATACGGTGACAAGGCCGTCTTGGGCCATGCCGTTATGGAATTCACCATCGGTTCCAGCCAGCCAACGGTCGCAACGTGCCATCGTCTATCCGCAGGCAGTGCAGTCGCCACAGCTTTACCGCTATGACTGTACGCCGACGCCCGCAGAACCAACTTCAATTCCGCGGGCCGATTACAGCGGTCAATAAGGGCTGTCGACCTTGCCCATCTCAACATAGACAGTCTTGATCTGGCTGTAATGGGCCAGCGCGGCAATACCGTTCTCGCGTCCGATGCCAGATTGCTTATAGCCGCCGAACGGTACTTCCACTGGCGTCAGGTTATAAGCATTGATCCAGCAGGTCCCGGCCTTGATCTGGCTGATTACGCGATGGCCCCGTGCTATGTCGGAGGTGAACACACCCGCCGCCAGACCGAACTCGGTATCGTTGGCGCGTGCGATTACTTCGTCCTCGTCGGAGAATTCCAGAACGCTCATCACCGGACCGAAGATTTCCTCGCGAGCGATGGTCATGCCGTCGGTCACATCCGTGAAGACGGTAGGCTCGATGAAAAAGCCTTTGTCGAAGCCTTGCAGTTTCGGCACGCCACCGCCGCAGGCAAGCTTCGCCCCTTCTGCCTTACCCTTTTCGATATAGGACAGCACCTTGTCGCGCTGTGCACTGTTGACTAGTGGCCCCATCTGGGTTGCTTCATCCAGCGGATCGCCAATGCGAATCTTGCGTGTACGTTCGACCAGCCGTTCGACAAAACGTTCGCGCACCTTCTTGTGAACGAAGACGCGGGTGCCGTTCGAACAGACCTGCCCGGTCGAATAGAAGTTACCGAGCATCGCGCCGCCGATAGCGCTTTCAAGGTCGGCGTCATCGAACACGATGATCGGCGACTTGCCACCAAGCTCCATGGTGACGTGCTTCAGGTGTTCGCCTGCCTGCGCCATGATGCGCTGGCCTGTCGGCACAGAACCAGTCAGTGAAACTTTGGCCGTCAAGCGATGATTGACGAGTGCGGCGCCGACATCGCCGAAGCCCTGCACGACATTGAATAAGCCATCGGGAAGGCCCGCTTCCTTGTATGCTTCCGCCAATGCAAGCACTGAAAGCGGCGTGTTTTCGGACGGCTTGAAGATGAAGGCATTCCCCATCGCGAGTGCAGGCGCGGATTTCCACGCAGCGATCTGGATCGGATAATTCCATGCGCCGATACCGACGCAGATGCCGAGCGCTTCGCGGCGCGTATAGGCGAACGAACCGCCAAGCTCCACGAACTCGCCGTTGAAGCCTGAAATGATGCCGCCGAAAAATTCCAGTGCATCCGCGGCCGAAGCTGCATCCGCCACCAGCGTTTCCTGAAGCGCCTTGCCGGTATCAAGCGTTTCGAGCTTCGACAGCTTCTTGTTCTTTTCGCGCAGGATTTCTGCAGTGCGGCGCAGGATGCGTCCGCGTTCGACGGGCTTAAGCGCAGCCCATTCGCCTTGCGCTTTCAGCGCTGCTGCATAAGCCGCCTCGATCACATCGGGTGTCGCCGAATATAGCTTGGCAATTTCCTCGCCGGTTGCTGGATAGATGACCGGCAACGGCTTGCCCGCCTTGTCTTCCATGAATGCGCCGCCGATGAAATGCGAGGCTTTGGGTTGTGCTTTCATTGTTATCCCTTAAATTTTATCAGCGGTCGGAAACTTGCCAGCGCGGATTGATCCAAGGCTCCTGATTGGAGCACGCCAGCGGCGTACGGCCGAGAATATGATCGGAAGCCTTTTCGCCGACCATGATCGACGGGCCGTTGAGATTGCCGTTGGTGATGCGCGGGAAGATGGATGAATCCGCAACGCGCAAGCCTTCGACACCGATCACCCGGCATTCAGCATCGACCACTGCCATTGGATCGTCAACCGCACCCATTTTGCACGTGCCGCATGGATGGAATGCGCTTTCGACGTGTTCCTTGATGAAATTATCGATTTCATCGTCGCTCTGAACATGTGCGCCCGGCTGGATTTCTGCTCCCCGATAAGGATTGAACGCGGCCTGTCCGAAGATTTCGCGGGTCAGCCGTACGCAATGGCGGAAGTCGGCCCAGTCGTCTTCATGCGACATATAATTGAACTTGATGACAGGCTTTTCACGCGGATTGGCCGATCGAAGCGTCACGCTGCCGCGTGATTTTGACCGCATCGGCCCGACATGAGCCTGAAAACCGTGCGATTGTGCTGCCGCCTTGCCGTCATAGCGGATCGCGACCGGCAGGAAGTGATACTGGATATCGGGATATTCCACGCCAGCCTTCGAGCGCACGAAAGCCGCAGATTCGAAATGGTTGGTTGCGCCGTCGCCGGTCTTGAAGAACAGCCATTCCGCACCGATCTTCGCTTTCGAAAACAGGTTCAGTTTGGAGTAGAGCGTGATCGGCTGCGTGCACTCCTGTTGGATATAGACTTCCAGATGGTCCTGCAGGTTCTGCCCGACGCCGGGACGGTCGGCGACCACTTCAATTCCGTGTTCTTTCAGTTGTGCGGCGGGACCGATGCCCGAGAGCATCAGGAGCTTCGGCGAATTGATCGATGAGGCGGCAATGATGACTTCACGCCGTGCACGGATGGTCGAGAAGCTGCGGCCTGCCTCGATCTCAACGCCAACCGCGCGCTTGCCCTCAAGCACGATCTTGCGCGCGAGGCCCTTGACCAGCTTGACATTCGGGCGCTTGAGGGCCGGTTTCAGATAGGCATTGGCGGCAGACCAGCGACGACCATTATGGATCGTCTGCTCCATCGGGCCGAAGCCTTCCTGTTTCTCGCCATTATAGTCTTCCGTGACTTCAAAGCCCGCTTCATGGCCAGCCTCGACAAAGGCATGGAACAGCGGATTGTCGCGTTTGCCGCGCTGGATAAAAAGCGGACCGCTGGTGCCGCGCCAGCCTTCCTGACCGCCGCTCGAATTTTCCATCCGCTTGAAATAGGGCAGTACATCGGCATAGGCCCAGCCGCGCGCACCGCTTTCCGACCAGTGGTCGTAGTCACGGGCATGGCCGCGCACATAGACCATGCCGTTGATAGAAGATGAGCCGCCCAGCACCTTGCCGCGCGGCGTCACAAGGCTGCGTCCGCCGATATGCGGTTCCGGTTCGGTGGAAAAGCCCCAGTCATAGGTTTCCATATTCATGGGGAAGGAGAGGGCAGCCGGCATCTGGATCAGGGGGCCAACATCGGGCACGCCATATTCGATGACGATCACCGAATAGCGACCGTCTTCCGACAGTCGATACGCCATGGCCGATCCGGCGGAGCCGGAGCCGATGATGATGAAATCCGCTTCCATACTCATTTCTCCCCCGCAAACTGGCCCAAAAGCTGAACCGCGATGTAATCCTCTACCAGCGCAATCGCCGAGGCTGCATTGGGCGCATCCGCACCGAGCGCATGACGGATGTAGAGGCCATCGATCATGGCACCAGCGCCCTCGGCAATGCGGCTTGCCCGCTCGCGCGTGGTCAGTTGTTCAAGTGCGAAAACGAGGTTTGAATGCAGGCGGCGCGCGTAGATGCGCAAGAGCCGGCGGGTGTCCTCCGACTGTTGCGCATGCACATAGAAGGTAAGCCAGGCGGCAATGGTTTCCTGCGCGAACTGCGATGCGGAAAAATTGACCGCAATGATGGCCGCGATACGTTCCCGCGGCGTCTCGGTTCGTCCGATGGCGGCGTTGAGATCCTGCCCCAGTTCACGCAGCAAATGCCGCATGGTGGCGAGAATGAGCTTGTCCTTGCCGCCGAAATAATGATGCGCAAGCGCAGGTGAAACGCCCGCCTCATGCGCGATCTGCGCGACGGTCACGTCCAGCGAACCACGCTGGCCGATGGTACGAATGGCGGCATCGATCAACTCGCGCCGCCGCAAGGGTTCCATCCCGATCTTGGGCATAATCGTGGTCCGTTCTCAGGCTAATTATCCGCCAGTTTAACGTTGATTGACTCATCAATCAATAAAAACCAGATGTGCAAATCATGCATTTACCGTCGCAACAGTGGGTGGGTTATCTGGCAGGAGGCTTGCCGGGGATGTGCCAACTGCCTACATTCAACTGATGAGCAGAGCATTCACCAGGGAACAGGATGACGCGCCGACCGATCTTGGCGAGCGCCCGGTCAGTCCGCATCGCAATCTCGTCACGCCGACGGGCCTGAAGATGATCGAGGACGAAATCGCCCAGCTGCAGCGCGAGCTGGCAGACGCCAATGTAGCGGGCGAGCGTTCGGCGATTGCGCGTATCTCGCGTGATCTGCGCTACTGGACGGCGCGGCGCGAAAATGCCGAGCTTTCGGTTCCCGCTTCCGACAGTGATGTCGTGCGTTTCGGCATGACGGTGGAACTGGAAAATCTGGACGACGGCAAGGTTCGCCGCTGGACCATCGTGGGCGAGGACGAGGCCGACCCATCAAACGGCAAGATTTCCCACGTGGCGCCCGTTGCCATTCTGTTATTCGGCAAGCCGGTCGGCGATGTCGTGAAAATCAATAATGTCGAATGGGAAATCGTGTCGCTGAAGGTTGTTTAGTCTTCTTCTATAGCGACCGTATGGTCACGAAAAAACGCTGCGGCGCCGGTTTCATCGATTTCACTCGTTGAAACCATCAGGACGAGTTGGATAATGTCTTCCTGTTCGGCCTCAAGACTGAAACCATTGAAATAAAGAAACAAGTCGGCGGCAGCCAGCCCTGTTCTCTTGTTGCCGTCCACGAAGGGGTGGTTTTTCAGCACACCGAACAGATAGGCTGCCGCCAGGTCGAAGATATCCGGATCGCCATAGGCTTCCTTTTGCAGCGGACGCGCAAGTGCTGAATCAAGCAAGCCAGTATCGCGAATGCCGGTTGCACCGCCATGCAAACGCAATTGCTCCTGATGCAGCGCTTCTATGAAAGCCCGCGAATGAAACTCAATCATTGAGCGAGCACGCGATAAGCGGTCTCGTATTTTTTCATCCGCTCGCGGGCGATCTTCATTTTCTTCTCGAAGATTTCCGGGTCTTCCGTGCTCCTGGTCAGTCTCAGCCCATCCTTGTCTGCGGTCAGGACCAGAGTGTCGCCAGTTTGCACGTTCAACTGCTCCAGCATTTCCTTCGGGATGATCACACCGTCGGAATTGCCGATTTTGCGCAGGGTTACGTTCATGGCTTTGCTCCTATGTTATAACGCATGATATAACATGTTGCGCCTGTGTTGTCACCACAAGCTACAGCCAACCCTTTCGGCGGAAATAGTAAAGCGGCAGCAGGGCGGAGGCGATCATCAGACCAAGCGCCATCGGATAACCCCATGGCGATTGCAGCTCCGGCATGAAGGAAAAGTTCATGCCGTAGATGGAAGCCACTAGCGTCGGCGGCATAAAACCGACCGCCGCCACAGAGAAAATCTTGATGATGGCGTTCTGTTCTACCGAAATCAGACCAACGATCGTATCGAGAAGGAATGTGACCTTGTTGGACAGAAAATCCACATAGGCGGTCAGGGATTGCGTGTCGCGTTCCAGCGACTTGATCCAGCTGCGCGTTTCCTTCTTGCCGGCTGCGGGATTGTTGATGGCCGACAGATAGACCAGCATGCGGCTGATCCCCGCCAGACTTTCGCGCATTCGCGAGAGAAATGTTCCCTGTCCACCGATCTGGGTCAGTATGTGACGGAAATCCTCCGTCGTCATCGGTCGCGCTTTCGGCTGACGGCGATAGATGGAATGCGAGGCAGCATCGATCTTGCCTGCGACACCTTCCAGAATGTCGGCGAGGCGGTTCGTCGTGGCTTCGGTAATACCAAGCATGATCGACAGGCCCGAGCATTTGGGTGATATCAACCCGTTGCCCGGTTTGGTGGAGCGCAGGATATAGGTGCTGAACGATTTCGGATTGGCATAGCGCACGGTTATCAGCCGTGAACCATGCAGGATGAAGGTGACGGGCGCCAGCTCGCGATGGTCGAGATCGACCGCGTGCAGGATCGGCACTGTGAGATATTGGGCGCCGGTTTCCATGTAGAAGCGGCTCGATTCCTCGATTTCCGTCATGTCTTCGCGGGTGGGGATCGAAATGCCCATCCATGCTTCGACAATACTGTCTTCATTGACGCCAGGAGCAAACAGGTCGATCCAGATAACATTTTCGGGCAGCGGAGTGCCGGGCTCGACTTCCACTTGTTCGAGGTGGTCTCCGGAAAGGCTGTAAAGTGTGATCATACTGGCACCTGACGTCTGGCCCGAAATCTCGAGCGGCTGGATTATGGGGCACTGTGCGCGAAAATTGTTAACGGAATGCGGCAGTGGTTTCCAGCCCGCAATCAGCTTTCTTCATGATGGTTGACAGCTCCATTACATAGGTCTAATTCATCAAGTCATCAGATGACTTTGGTGAAGATATGAAGGCGATATCCCGCAAGACTTTGACGGATTCGGCCACGCAGGCATTGCGAGGCGAAATCACGTCGGGACGCTGGTCGATAGGCGACCAGTTGCCAAATGAAGCCGCACTTTCCGCAACGCTCGATGTCAGCCGCGGCACGGTGCGCGAAGCTGTTCGGGCGCTGGTGGCGCAAGGAATGCTGGAAACCCGGCAGGGTTCGGGAACCTATGTCCGTTCCACTGCCGACACGGCACGCAGCCTCGACCGCATCCGCCATACCAGCCTGCGCGACCGCTTTGAGACCCGGGCAGTTCTCGAAACGGAAGCCGCGCGTCTGGCCGCCTTACGCATCAAGCCGAAGGGGATTGTGCATCTGGAGAAAATGCTGGCACAACGCGGCAATCGCGATGAACTCGACCGGGCAACTTTCGTGGCCCGAGACTTTGCCTTTCATGAGGCCATCGTCGCTGCCTCGGGCAACAGCGCACTGATCGAGGTCTATGCCTTTTTCTCCGCCTCCATTCGCGAATCCATAGAAGCTACGCTCGACGGCGAACTGCCCGAGCCAAACCATGAGGCGCACCGCCAGATCGTTGAAGCTATCGCTTCGGGCGATCCTGACCAGGCCGGTGCAACGGTTCGCCGCTTCATGGCGCCCCTGATTGAAGAACTTGAAAGGTTGCTGGCATCATGAGCCACACGAACACAGGCCTGTCGGAAGCGGCAGAAAGCGAGGCGATATTTCAGCCCGAGGCGCTGGTCGACGCTGAGGCGGACAGCGTTCCGCCGCCGCCAGTCCAGCAACCGCCAAGCAAGGCGATGCGCATTTTGCTGGGTCTGAGCCTCGTGCTGATCGCCGCCAATCTGCGACCGGTATTTTCCAGCGTTTCCGTGCTTTTGCCGGAAATCATCGATGCCACCGGCATGTCATCCGTTGCAGCCGGTATCCTGACCACATTGCCGGTTGTCTGCCTTGGCGTCTTTGCGCCATTCGCACCACGGCTGGCGCAGCGTTTCGGCGCCGAACGCGTTCTGCTTTTCGTGCTGGTCGTGCTGACTGTCGGCACCGCCATTCGCGGCTTCGGTTCGTTCTATTCGCTTTATATTGGCGCAGCATTGGCCGGTGCCGCAATTGCTACTGGCAACGTGCTGCTTCCGGGCGTCGTCAAGCGTGATTTCCCGAAAACTGCGGCCATCATGACCGGTCTTTATACGATGGCGCTATGCGGCGGCGCTGCCTCCGCGGCCGGATTCACCATTCCCATCAAGGGGATGCTCGGCGGTTCCTGGAATCTTGCTCTGGCATTCTGGGCTGTTCCGGCGGCAGTCGTTCTGCTGTTGTGGCTGCCGCAGGCCATGCGTGCGAAACACAATGTCGCCCATTCGGGTTTCAAGGTGATCGGCTTGTGGAAGGATAAGCTGGCCTGGCAGGTAACCCTGTTCATGGGTCTGCAATCCTCCACCGCCTACATCGTTTTCGGATGGCTGGCGCCGATCCTGCGCGAACAGGGCCTGAGCCCGGCAGCGGCCGGCGGTCTGGTCTCTTTTTCGATCCTGGCTCAGGTCATCACCTGTCTCGCGGTACCGTCGATTGCTACCCGCCAGAAGAACCAGAGCCTGCTCAATGTCATTCTCTGCGCTTGTGCGGCCTTGCCGCTGATCGGCTTTCTCTATCTGCCACTATGGACCTATTGGGGACTGGCGGTCATTCAGGGCATCGGGCAGGGCGGTCTCATCGCCGCCGCCATGATGGTGATCGTGCTGCGGGCGCCGGACTCACACACGGCGGCGCATCTGTCCGGCATGGCGCAGTGCGTCGGCTATACGCTTGCCGCAATCGGCCCGCTCATCGTCGGGCTGATCCACAGCGCAACGGGCAGCTTTACCGCCTGTGGTCTTTTCTTCGCTGTGTTGGGGCTGGGGGCTGCCATCGCCGGATGGGGAGCCGGGCGCGCGCAACATGTAGGTGTGCAGGTAATCAAGGAATAGCAGCAACAAAAAACCCCGGCAAAACCGGGGTTTTTCTTTATTGTTGTATGAAGGCTCAGGCCTTTTCGTACAGTTCTTCGACGAATTCCCAATTGATAAGGCTATCGACGAAGGCCTCGAGGTACTTCGGACGCAGATTGCGATAATCGACATAGTAGGAGTGTTCCCACACGTCGACGCCAAGGATCGGCGTTGCACCGTGAACCAGCGGGTTTTCGCCGTTCGGGGTCTTGGAGATTTCAAGCTTGCCGTCCTTGACCGACAGCCAGGCCCAGCCTGAACCGAACTGGCCGACGCCAGCAGCGATGAAATCCGCACGGAACTTGTCGTAGCCGCCAAGATCGGACTCGATTGCCTTTTCAAGCTTGCCCGGCAGCTTCTTGCCGCCACCGTTCTTCTTCATCCACTTCCAGAACAGGATGTGGTTGTAGTGCTGGCCGGCATTGTTGAAGAGGCCCTGGTTCTTGCCGTAGCTTTCCTTGACGATCTCTTCTAGGCTCTTGCCTTCGAGGCCGGAGCCTTCGAGCAGCTTGTTGCCGTTGGTGACATAGGCCTGATGGTGCTTGTCGTGATGAAGTTCAAGCGTCTCGCGCGACATGAAAGGCGCAAGGGCGTCATAGTCATACGGCAGGGCGGGCAGTTCGAAAGCCATTGGAAACTCTCCTCTTTTCTTTGAGCTTACATGGGCAGCTTGCGGCGGGCCGAGCAGATGCTGCCTCAAAACTTGCGTGCAGAATCTACATAGGCCGCATCGGTGCGGGCGGCAATGGCGTGAATGAGCAATTCAGCTTCAAGACAATGAATTATTATTGAAATCACAGTAGGATGGCGCAATTCTAGATTTTATGCTTCGCCATGCGTGGCGGACCCTCACAGGAGGAAACGGTGTCCCACAGTTCTTATGTCTTCGACGCTTATGGCACATTATTCGATGTCCATTCGGCGGTGCGGCGACATGCAGACAAAGCCGGGCCGGACGGCCGGGCATTTTCCGAACTGTGGCGGGCCAAGCAGCTCGAATATTCCTGGGTGCTCAGCCTGATGGGTGCCTATAGCGATTTCTGGAAACTCACCGAGGAGTCGCTCGATTTCGCATTCGCGCGTTACCCGTCCGTAGATCCGGCACTGCGCAATGATTTGCTCGATGCCTATTGGAAGCTCGATTGCTATCCGGAAGTGCCCGCTGCTCTCAAAAGCCTGAAGGAGAAGGGCGCACGGCTTGCGATCCTTTCCAATGGTTCGCCCGCCATGCTCGAATCCGCAGTGCGTTCGGCAGCGCTCGACGTCCTGCTGGACGACGTGATTTCGGTTGATGAAGTCAGGAAATACAAGACTGCCCCGGCGGTCTATGAGCTCATCACTCTGCAATGGCGGCTTTATCCTTCCGCAATCTCGTTCCAGTCCTCGAACCGCTGGGACGTGGCAGGGGCGGTGCGGTTCGGCATGCGCGGGGTCTGGATCAATCGGACCAACCAGCCCGACGAATATAAACAGTTTGCTCCGGCACTGATTCTGCCAAGCCTTCAGTTGCTTGATTGAGTTCTCACTAAAATTTGAACTCGCCGGGTTTATGGAAAGCTGGCTCCTGCACCCAAAATTGTGTCGCGGCTGCAACACGAGCCATGCTGGTGGGCTTTCGCCACGTTTAGGCCGCATTACGAACGGGCGTACGCCACATTTTTCGGGCGTTTTCCGTGCAACCAAACACCGGAAACAGCCGTTTACGGCCTTTTCGATGGCTCACTGCGTATCTGCCACAATTGGCCGGGTCGCAATTCGTTAACCCTGAATGTGTATCTGTAACTCCTCCCGTCACTAAACTGGTTTTCATATGCAAACGACCCTTACCCGCCGTTCCTTTCTGACGGCAATGACAGCAACAGCGGCCGCCGGTCTGGCCGGTTGCGCTCAGTTGGGGCAGAATGTTCCAATCATTGATGTGGATCAGTCGGGCAACCCGATCAACCGCACCCCGCAGGCTAATGTCGATTCCTCCTATGGCGGATGGACGCAGATGTATGCTGCCGTCGAGGATGGCGGCTTCCAGCTTCCGGCAATTCCGATCCAGAAGATGGACAAGCGCTTCCTGCGTCAGGTTGTGCAGGATCCAACCGGCGAACTGCCCGGTACATTGGTCATCGATACGGCCAACCGCTTCTGCTATCTGGTCCTCGAAAACGGACAAGCAATGCGCTACGGCGTGGGCATTGGCCGCGAAGGTTTCGCGTGGTCGGGTCGCGCTGTGATCCAGTACAAGCGCCAGTGGCCGCGCTGGACCCCACCGGATGAAATGGTCGCCCGTCAGCCGGAACTGGTGCAGTACAGCGCCAGGAACGGCGGCATGGCTCCGGGCCTCAAGAACCCGCTCGGCGCCCGCGCTCTCTATATTTTCCAGGACGGCAAGGACACGCTGTACCGCCTGCACGGCAATCCGGAATGGTGGTCCATCGGCAAGGCAGTCTCTTCGGGCTGCGTACGCTTCCTGAACCAGGACATCATCGACCTCTATGATCGCGTTCCGGCGAAATCGCCGATTCTCGTGATGTAATAGCGATTGTCTGAACGACAGATTGCAAAAGCCCCGGATAGCCAGCTGTCCGGGGCTTTTTCCATTGTGCCGCGCGCCAACTTGCCGCCGCCTTGAAAATAAGTCACTTTCCGCGCGGACAAATCGTCGGAACAAGGGGAGGGAAGTCATGTCCGAGGAAAAAGTCGCCAAGGAAGTCGTGAAAGGCCCTGCATCCTATTTCCCGTCCATCGAGAAAAAATACGGGCAGCCTGTCCAGCATTGGCTTTCGCTGATCGAGCAGCGAAAGGGCGACAAGCATATGGAAATCGTCAACTGGCTGAAGTCGGAATTCGAGATGGGGCATGGCCATGCCAATGCCCTTGTCGCCTACGCCCTCGCCAAACCGGCGAAGGCGTGACACTGGCACCTTCTACCGTTTGAAGCCGCCGAGAATGCCGCGCACAAGTGCGCGGCCAAGCGAATTGCCGACCGAGCGGACAACGGACTTCATGGCCGTTTCCGCGACCGTCTGGCGACCGGAGCGGCGACCAGTACCAAGTGCGGTGCCGACGAGGTCGCCAAGGATACTACCGCCGCCTTCTTCCTCTTCCTTGGTCTTTTGCTGGGCTGCTGCAGCATTCTGCGCCTTGCGGGCCAGCATTTCGAAAGCGGAATCGCGATCCAGTACCTGATCGTACTGCCCGGCAACCGGGCTTGCGGCGATGATCTTCGCGCGTTCTTCCGGCGTCAGCGGGCCGATACGCGATGAAGGCGGGCGCATAAGCGTGCGCTGCACGATTGAAGGCACCCCCTTGGCTTGCAGCGTCGACACCAGTGCTTCGCCAGTGGCGAGATTGGTGATCGCCTGAAACGTGTTGAAATCCGGGTTCGGACGGAATGTATCGGCTGCCGTCTTCACGGCATTGGTTTCGCGCGGCGTATAGGCGCGAAGCGCGTGCTGCACGCGATTGCCGAGCTGCGCCAGAACGGTTTCCGGCACATCGAGCGGATTCTGCGTCACGAAATAAACGCCGACACCCTTGGAGCGGATCAGGCGCACCACCTGTTCGACACGGTCGACCAGAGCCTTCGGCGCTTCATCGAAGAGAAGATGGGCTTCATCGAAGAAGAAGACGAGCCGCGGCTTATCGGGATCGCCGACTTCCGGCAGTTCCTCGAAGAGTTCCGACATCAGCCAAAGCAGGAAAGTGGAATAGAGCCGCGGGCTCATCATCAGCTTGTCGGCAGCAAGCACGCTCACTACACCGCGCCCGTCGGTCGTGGTGCGCATCAGGTCTGAAATCTTGAGCGCTGGTTCCCCGAAGAATTTCGAGCCGCCCTGCTGGTCGAGGACCAGAAGCGAACGCTGGATTGCACCCACCGAAGCCTTGTTCACATTGCCGTACTTGCCCGAAAGTTCTGCCGAGCGCTCCGCCATTTCGGCGAGGATGGCTTGCAAGTCCTTCAGGTCCAGTAGCAGCAAGCCTTCTTCGTCCGCCAGGCGGAAGGCGATGTTCAGCACACCTTCCTGCGCCTCGGTCAGATTCATCAGGCGCGACAGGAGGAGCGGCCCCATTTCGGAAATGGTGGCGCGGACAGGGTGTCCCTGTTCGCCGAAAATATCCCAGAAGATCACAGGCGCCGCGCGCATTTCGTACGGATCGAGCTTCACTTCCGCTGCACGCTTGAGGAGGCCGTCATTTTGAACGCCGATCGCGCCAATGCCGGAAAGATCGCCTTTGATGTCGGCGCAGAAAACCGGAACGCCAGCCGCTGAAAAGCTTTCGGCCAGAACCTGCAGCGTGACCGTTTTACCCGTGCCGGTCGCGCCGGTGACGAGACCGTGCCGGTTGCCGTATTTCAGCGCTAGATATTCCGGCTGCTGGTAGGAGTCGTCAGGCTTGCGGCTCGCGCCAAGAAAAATAGCGTCTTCGGCAGTCATCAGGCAGCTTGCTCCCTCTGTTCAACTATAACTTATGATATAGAGCAAAATCCGGCCGGAGTGAAACGAGGATCGGTAAGATTATGCCGGATCGCGGCCCTCAACGCGCAGGATAGCCGTTTGGGTGCGACGGAATAGCTTCCAGGTAGGCAGCAATGGCATTGCGGTCGGCTTCGGCAAGGTGAGCCATGTTCGCAACCACATCGGTCATCGATCCGCCAAGCGAATCGAAATCCGGGGTAAAGCCGCTTTGCAGGGCGTAGGAGATGTCTTTCCCGCTCCAGCCGCCGATGCCCGCTTCATCCGGCGTGATGTTCGGCACGACGCCTTTTTTCCCGTCACTGCCGGTTTCAGGCGACAATGCTCCGGCGAGCCACTTGCTTGTGTCTACCCCCCCAATCGCATTGCGCGGTGTGTGACATTCGCCGCAATGGCCAAGGGCTTCAGTCAGATACTGGCCGCGCTTCACCTGGTCGGAAGCATTTGCGATTTCCACCGCAGGCTGGTCGGACAGGTAAAGCTGTTTCCAGAGGCCGAGCCCCCGTCGGACCGTGAAGGGGAAGGAAAGCTTGTGCGGCGCTGCGACATTATCGGAGGGCGGCAATGTTTTCATAAACGCAAAGAGATCGGCCACATCCTGGGGCTGCATTTTGGTATAAGAAGTGTAGGGGAACGATGGATAAAGATGTTCGTCCTGCTTGCCGACCCCCTTCAGCATCGCATTGGCAAAGTCCTGTATGGTCCATGTGCCGATACCTTGCTCTGACGGGGAAATATTGGGAGCGATGAATGTCCCGAAATCTGAAACCAGTTCATGTCCGCCTGCCAGAACCTTGCGTGCATCGCCGGAGGCACCTGGCGCGGCATGGCAGGAGGCACAGCCGCCTGCCCAGAAAACCTGTTCGCCCTTGACGGGATCGCCCGGCTTCATCGCGTCCAAAACGGTCGCGTCCACCTTCTGCGGAGCGGTCAGAATCCAGAAGGCAGCGGCTCCAAGGACGACCACGGCGCCTGCGGCATATGCCAGTTTTCGGACCATTCCATCTGTTCCCGTGAGGCGGTTCCAGGACAAGCCAGACCGCTCTTATGACCGTTATTTAGCGTGACAGTTCCAAAGTACGGATGCACTGGAATTGCACCGCACTTTTGCTGCAAATTTTTTTGCACACCGAGTGTTTCCGTTCGGTGTGCATTCTGTCAACAGCGAAGATCAGTTCTTCTTGACGCGATAGGCTTGATGGCAGGAACCACAATTGGCGGCAACCTGCTGGAAGGCTGGCTTCAGCGCATCAAGATCCTGCGGTTTGGCAGCCAGTGCCGTAGCGGCGTCGGTCCGGAATTTTTCGACGTGCTTGACGAAGTCGTCTTTGGTTTCCCAGATTTTCGGCGAAGCTTCAGTATCGCCCTGATCCGAACCGGCCGGGAACAACGCATCCACATCCAGCTTCTTGGCATCGGCATCGATCTTTTCCAGCGCAGCAAGTGCTGTGGTGGCGTCGAATGGCTTCTCACCCTTGATCATCGGAGCAATTGACCCGACTGAGCGTCCAAGGTCCTTCATGATTGCCTGACGATCTGCGGTGACGTCAGCCTGTGCTGCGCCGGCGATCAATACAGCTGCAGAGCTGATAGTCAGGAAAAACAAACGCATGCGATCCTCCGCATTTAAAAATTGAACAGACTTCGTCCCTTGGTTCAAATATCCGATACAATCCGGGGCATTGCAATCATTGCGTCGGTTAAATCCCCAGTGCAGCAAGTATCATCCTGAATTTATAGGGATTATTACATAGGCTTCACGTTATCGTGAAAAACATGACTTAAATACTATTGTTTTATACTGATCGGTGTCATTATTTGTGCCGGTATACTCGGTTGGGCAGCCCAAAACAAAAAGGCCCCGGAACCCGGGGCCTTTTCGAGCATGTAAAGTTTGATCAGACGAACTGGCCGAGGCCCGGAATTGCGCCGATGACGGCATCAACTGGTTCGTCACCAGCCTTTTCCTTGGCAAAGCGGATGGTTTCCTTGGCAACGCCGGAAATTTCACCCATGCCCAGACCAGCGCCCATGAGCTGGGAGCCGAGACCCATCACGCCGCCCATCAGGCCGGACAGGAAGCCGCCGCCCTTGACCTGCGCGATTGCTTCTTCAGCGCCGGGGAATGCTGCCAGAAGCTTCTGGACTTCCGCTGCCGGGCCTTCCTTCTGCAGGAAGGCGAGGATCATGCCGACTGCCTTTTCTGCCGTTGCCGCATCGATGCCAACTTTGGAGGTGATGCGTGCGATCAGTTCTTCCATGGAAACTCTCCCAAAAATCTTACGTTTACGTAATATGCATTCTCGCCTTCGCTTTGCAAGCCGCCATGAGCGAAAATATTAGAGCATGATTCCGAAAAGTGGGAACCGGTTTTCGGATAAAATCATGCTCAAACAAAAACTTGGAGCGAAACGACGATACACTTACAAACATCCCGCTCTAGGAGAATATGTCTCGTGATGTGACGAGATAATTACGCTGTTCGAATTTCCTGCAATTCGAGTTCCTCGATCATGACCTCCCGCATGACGAATTTCTGGATCTTGCCGGTTACGGTCATCGGAAACTGATCCACGAATCGGATATGGGCTGGAACCTTGTAATGCGCGATGCGCTGTCGGCAATATTCGGCCAGTTCCTCTTCGGAAAGCTGGCCATCCTTGTGCAGCTTGACCCAGGCGCAGATGATTTCGCCGAACTTTCGATCGGGAATGCCGAATATCTGGACGTCGCTGATCGCGGGATGGCTGAAGAGGAACTCTTCAATCTCGCGGGGATAGATGTTCTCGCCGCCGCGAATGATGAGATCCTTGATGCGCCCGACGATGTTGCAATAGCCTTCCTCGTCTATCGTCGCGAGGTCTCCCGTGTGCATCCAGCCCGCATCATCTATGGCGCCGGCTGAACTTTCCGCATCGTTCCAGTAGCCGCGCATGACGCTGTAGCCCCGCGTCAGCAATTCGCCCTTTTCGCCACGCGGCACCACCTTGCCATCCGCATCGACGATCTTCACCTCCAGATGCGGATGGATGCGCCCGACGGTGGAAACGCGCCGTTCCAGTGGATCGGTCGTCGAACTCTGAAAGCTGACCGGGCTGGTTTCCGTCATGCCATAGGCGATGGTGATTTCGCTCTGGTGCATCTCGCTCACCACACGCCGCATCACTTCGATGGGGCAGGGCGATCCGGCCATGATGCCGGTGCGCAGGCTGGTGAGGTTGAAACGGCTGAAATCCGGGTGATCCAGCATCGCAATGAACATTGTCGGCACGCCATGAAGGCCGGTGCATTGCTCCTCTTCAACGGTCTGGAGCGTCAGGAGCGGATCGAAACTCTCGTTCGGGATCACCATGCAGGAACCATGGGTCACGCAGGCAAGATTGCCGAGCACCATGCCGAAGCAATGATAGAACGGCACCGGGATGCAGAGCCGGTCCTGTTCGGAAAGCTGCATCGCCTCGCCGACGAAAAACCCGTTATTGAGGATATTGTGATGCGAGAGCGTTGCGCCCTTCGGGCTGCCGGTCGTGCCGCTGGTGAACTGGATATTGATGGGATCGTCAAATTGCAGTTCTTCGGCAAGCTGCGCCAGTTCTTGCCCGGTGACTTCATCGCCGGATTGGGCGACATCGTCGAAATTCAGCATGCCCGGCGTCTGTTCCGCGCCGATCCGGATGACGCACCTTAGATTGGGAAGTCGCTCAGACATCACGTGGCCGGGGCGGGCTTCATCCAGTTCAGGCACGATGCTGCGCAGGATATCGATATAGTTGCTGGTTTTCAGTGACGGCGCGAGGATGAGTGCTGCGCATTCGACTTTCCCCAGCACATATTCCAGCTCATGCGCCCGATAGGCCGGGTTGATGTTGACGAGGATCAGACCCGCCTTTGCGCTCGCAAACTGGGTGAGAATCCATTCGAGATTGTTCGGCGACCATATGCCGAGACGTTCGCCGGGGCGAAGCCCGATGGCGAGGAAGCCTTCGGCAAGCCGATCGATCAGTTGTTTGAGTTCGGAATAGGTCAGCCGGATATTCTGGTGCCGGACGATCACGGCAGGACGGTCGGGATATTTTTCCGCGATCTGGTCGAGATGCCGACCGATCGTATTGCCGATGAGAAGCTTGTCGCTCGCACCGTGTACATAACTGGCCTGCTGCATTTCCGATCCTCCCAAACCGAAGATGACGCCCGAAGGCGATGCATCAAGTGTTGGGAGGATGCCATTCGCGAGGCTTCGTGAAAACCGCAGTTTTTATGTTCAGCTTCAGCGCTTGGTGCAACGCACCAGAGTAGCGGCGCCAGCATTGGTATATTTGCTCTGCATCGTATAGAGCCAGCCCTTGCATTCAGACATGCTGCTGAAGCACCGGACACGGTCGATCGAAACCAGTCCGTCGCCGCCTGTGATGAAGGGCGAGTCGTCCACGCCGCTGAACTGGCCGACGATGATGCCGCTGCCTTTTCTCGGCACGCTGCAACGCTGGCCCGCATATTCGCTGACATCCTTGCGCACCTGCGCTTCAGCCGACATCGGCAACGCGACAAGGCCGGAAACCGCAAGCGATGCGGAAGTGAGGCAAACGGCAATGACCTGACGCAACATCGGTTTTTCCCTAAAAAGAATAGCTATTGAACAATACTATAAGATCATAAGCGAAGTAGCGCGTTTTTTCAGAGCATGTCTCCCGTAAGTGGGAACCGGTTTCGGGATCAAGACATGCAAAAAATGAAGGAAGCATCGCATCCTAAAAAAGCCGGACGCGATGCTTGTTTTCGCGGATCAGAGCGTGTCGCCCGCCTTGCCTGTCACCTTGAGCGCGAAGGCATAGGTATAGGCGACTTCCTCCAGTCGCGAGAAGCGACCCGACGCCCCGGCATGGCCCGCATCCATATTGATACGGAACAGGACGGGATGGTCGTCGGTCTTGAGCTCACGCAGTCTGGCGACCCACTTTGCAGGCTCCCAATACGTGACGCGCGGATCGGTAAGGCCTGCCACGGCCAGAATGGCGGGATAGGCCTGACGGCTGACATTGTCGTAGGGCGAATAGCCGGCAATGATCCGGTAATCCGTTTCCGATGTGATCGGATTGCCCCATTCGGGCCATTCCGGCGGGGTCAACGGAAGAGTGTCGTCCAGCATCGTGTTCAGCACGTCAACGAATGGCACTTCGGCAATGATGCCGCCGAATGCGTCGGGGGCCATATTGGCAATCGCGCCCATCAGCATGCCGCCTGCCGAACCGCCATGCGCAACGATGCGGTCATGACTGGTGAAGCCTTCGGCAACGAGGTGCCTTGCGGCAGCGATGAAATCGGTGAACGTGTTCACCTTCTTGTCGCGCTTGCCGTTTTCATACCAGGCAAAACCCTTGTCCTTGCCGCCGCGGATATGCGCGATGGCGTAGACGAAGCCGCGATCCACGAGCGAGAGCCGCGACGTGCTGAAGCTTGCCGGAATGGTGATGCCATAGGAGCCGTAGCCATAAAGCAGGCAGGGCGCGGAGCCGTCGAGCTTTGTATCCTTGTGATAGAGCAGGGACACCGGCACCAGTTCACCATCCGAAGCCTTGGCGAACACCCGGCGCGTGACATAGTCATGCGCATTGTGACCGGAAGGAACTTCCTGCGTCTTCAAAAGCTTCCGCTCGCGCGTCCGCATATTGTAGTCGAAGAGCTGTTCCGGCGTCGTCATGGACGAATAGGAGAAGCGGATCACATCCGTATCATATTCGGCGCTGCCGTGAAGGCCGAGCGAATAGGCCTCCTCGTCGAAGGCGATGGCATGTTCCTCGCCGGTTTCGCGATCACGGATCACGATGCGCGGCAGGCCGTTATCGCGTTCCATCCAGACAAGATGATGCTTGTAGGCGGAGTGTGACAGGATCAGCCGCCCCGGCTTTTCCGCCACGACCTCGACCCAGTTTTCCGGCTGCGGTGTGGCAGCAGGCGCCTGGCATATCTTGAAATCCTTGGCGCCATCCGCATTGGTCAGGATGTAGAACACATCGCCACCCGGTGCGATGTCATATTCCGTACCGGTCTTGCGCTCCATGACGAGCTGCGGCTTTGCCGCCGGATCGCTGGCTGGAAGGAGCCAGCATTCCGACGTTTCATGGTCATGAATGTCGATGAAGATATAGTCGTCCAGCGCCGAGCCGCCGACACCGAGGAAGAAGCCTGGATCTTTCTCTTCGTAGATCAGATGGTCCTCAGACTGGTCCGTGCCCACCTTGTGATAGAAAACCTTGGACGGTCGATGGTTCTCATCAAGGCGCGTATAGAAAAAGCCCTTGCTCTCCGCATCCCACGCACCGCCGCCATTCGTGTCGGTGACGATGTCTTCAAGGTCTTTCATGGACGACAGGTCGCGGACTTTCAGCTTGTAGAATTCCGAACCCTTGTCATCGTAACCCCAGATCAAAAGCTGGTGATCCGGCGCATGATCGGCTGATGCAAGGCGGAAATAGGCCTTGTCCTTGCCTTCGACGTCACCGTCGAGAAGGATGGTTTCCGCGCCGCCATCGCGTGGCGTGCGAATGAAATAGGGCTGCTCGCCGCCGGTGCGATAGGACACGCCATAGGCGAAAGGCCCATCCTTCGCGGGGACGGAGGAGTCGTCTTCCTTGATGCGTCCTCGCATTTCTGCGAACAGGCTTTTCTGTAGCGCTTCCGTGTCCTTCATCAGCGCTGCCTGATATGCATTCTCTGCTTCCAGATGCGTGCGAATTTCAGGGGACAGAACCGACGGGTCCTTGAATACTTCCTGCCAATTGTCCGCACGCAACCAAGCATAGTCGTCGGTGCGTGTGATCCCGTGGCGGGTGTCATTGACCGGATGTTTGGCTGCATGCGGTGGTTGAAGTTGGGGGGAGCTTTGAGACATCCACAATTCCGATGAAAACTGTTTCGATTTGCTGCAAGGCCGGTAAGCCGTGCCTTCTAGAGCATTTCCTGTTTTGATTGAATCATTGGAAATGCTCTATCTGTTTGTTTTTACGCATGTCTTTATCCCGAAACCGGTTCCCACATTCGGGAGACATGCTCTAGTGGATTGAATTTGACGTTTGAATCCCGGCTGACATAGATGCTGTTTCAAACGTCAAATTCGAAAAATCCACCAGATACATATACTTCCTAGTGGTCTTTTGGATACCAACATTTGCTCAGCGCTTGAACCGAGGGATGCAAATGTTGGAATCGGACCACTAGCGGGTGATAGTGATATTTATATAGTTGGCCGAAGTGGCGAAAGCGAGTTGATTTCGTTGAAATATATTTGAGCAATGCCTTTTTGAGGCCCGATTCTGTCGCCAAAAGCTACCTAGCGGAAACATGTTAGTCTTGGACTTCGTACAAGAAAACTTGAGGGAGAAAACTATTGCTAACGCAGTTCGAGCAAATTAAAGGAAGCACGGCTGTGAACTGCAGCTTCATCCATATCCTTCAATAAACGGCAGGGGCGGCAACGCGAACACATCGCGATTCAAAGTTTCCCCATCTTAGTAAGGTTGAGTTCGAGTTTTTCTATTTGATGATTCAAGAAGAAAGACTTGTTGTTAATGTAATGTGGTTTGACAATTCTATTGCAAATGACATTATCAACTGGTATTCGCAGCCGGGAACGGATGGGGCAGGGTTTAGGAATACGTAACGACGATGGCAGGCGGGGATCCCCAGTCGTCGATTACGCAACAATAAGAAGTAAAAAGGAAATACAATGGAAAATCTGGACACGCACGACGAAAGCGCGGAACTGCTTCTGAGCCTTACTGCAGATGTTGTCGCCGCATATGTCGGCAATAATTCGATTCGCGCTGGTGAACTGCCGCTGTTGATCGCTGAAGTACACGCTGCTTTCAAGCGTCACGTCGAACGCGAAGAAGCGCCTGTCGTTGTCGAGAAGCCGAAGCCTGCCGTCAATCCGAAGAAGTCGGTTCACGACGACTACATCATCTGCCTCGAAGACGGCAAGAAGTTCAAGTCGCTGAAGCGTCACCTGATGACCCATTACAACATGACGCCGGAACAGTACCGCGAAAAGTGGGATCTCGACCCGAACTATCCGATGGTCGCTCCGAACTACGCTGCTGCTCGCTCGCGCCTGGCTAAGAAGATGGGCCTGGGCCGCAAGCCTAAGGACGCTTAATCGCTCCGACTGTCGAGCGGACCGCGCTTTGCAGTGTCTGTTCTGAGAGCTTTATAGAAATGGCCAGTATCGTTGAGCTTACGCTCCTAGATGCTGGCCATTTTGTTTTGGATTTGAGCACGTCCGGAAGCGCATGGTCTTTTCAACCAATCCGGTCGAATGCTTGTTTTAGTGCAATGTGCCTGTTCAGGTCATAATTCCAGTTGCCGCACATTCCTTTCAGGCGCTCCCTTTCCATGAGACGCGTCAGACGCCGTTTGGTCCGTTCCTTCTCTTCCAGCGGGGCCTTGAGAACTTCATCGAGATCGATGCCGGCGATGATCTGCAAGGCAATGTGTTGCATTGCGGTCAGTTGATTCTGTTTTTGCCGGGCAAAAAATAGTGTGCGGGCTTGCTTCAGATCCGCGTCCATGGCGATCATTCCTCATTTCTTGATGCGAATGAGCATGAGCCACGCGAAATGTCGTTGGATAATATTCCTAGATTCTTTCTGATTTTTCTGTAAGATGGCCATCAAACGCGATGGATTCAAACGCGTTAATGCCGTTTTGGCAAGGCTTTAGCCTATGTTAGAGCTGTCGAAACTAACCGCAGACAGCAATTCCTTCTACGAAACTTATCCACACTTGCAATTTTCTCCGTATAAGAAGATATTCCTATTTTGGCGAGGAAAGATGAATGTCTTTGGAACTATCGGATGTCATTCATACACGGGCGGAAGCTTTCGAAGCATTGAAGTTGCTTGCGGTGCGGCATGGGCGAAGCCTTAACCTTGGAAGGGTAGAGGGTGTCGCCGACCGGTCGCGGGAGCAGCAGAACATAGCGCTGTGCGATGCCCTTATTGATCTGCTGGTGACTATGTTCGGTGTTTCCGGCGCGGAATTGCGGTCACCACTGCGGTGCAGGCGAGAGGTGGCGCGTGTGCGGCAGATCGGCATGTATGTCGCGCACACGGCTTTCGGGCTGGCCATGCGTGAAGTGGCTGCCGGATTTGCGCGAGACCGGACAACCGTAATGCATGCCTGCCATCTGGTGGAGGACATGCGCGACGATACGGAGTTCGATGCGATCGTCTCGACATTCGAACGCATTGCGCAAAGTGCTTTCACGGCCTGGAGGTTGGCGGCATGACCACCCAATTGTTAGCGTCCGAAGCGAGAATTATGCGCTTTCTGAAAAATGGCGGCTGCGAGGTTCAGGATTCCATTCGCGCTTCGCATGTCTTGCTTGCAACGGATCAGGGGACCATCGCTGCTTCCCGCGCCGAATTGGAGGCCATGCAGAAAAAGGGATTGCTGTATTGGAATGAGGAACGGCTTGTTTCATCGCAGCCCACTATCAAGCGCGCAAAGGAAGGCGGCAAGCCGTTGCGCAACCCGGCAAGAACCTTGCAGACGATTGACTATGAGCAGGGCGAAAAGATTGAGATCAATCCAGAGGAATCGCCTCTTGCGATGCTCTACAGGCGCAAGAATGCGAATGGTTCTTCCTTTATCTCGGAGAGCGAGTTCCTTGCCGGTGAAAGGCTGCGGGCCGACTTCACACGCGGATCGCTGATGCCGTCCGTCACCATGCGCTGGGACACCAGTGTTGGCGGCGGGCGCAGCGGGCCGGGCGGCATGGCAGAGCTGACCGATATCGCGCTGGCCAGCCGCATCCGCGTCGAGCGGGCGCTGGAAGCAGTCGGGCCGGAACTGAACGGCGTTCTGGTTGATGTCTGCTGCTTCCTGAAAGGGCTTGAAACCGTGGAACGTGAGCGGCAATGGCCCGTTCGTTCTGCCAAGATGCTGCTCAAGGTCGGTCTGGCCGCGCTGCACCGGCACTACAATCCTCAACTCGAAAAGGAGCGGGGCAGAGGCGCTGTCCTGCATTGGGGAGCAGACGACTACCGGCCGCAAATGCGTCCGCAGAATATGTGAGGTGGCGCACTCATTGACACCTTTCCGGGGCGGGGCTATCGCCTCTTTCTCAAAGGGACTTTGTGTCCGTTGGGGAAGTGGGGAGAAATCACATGAATTCGGTACGGGATCGGCTGGAAAGCATCCTGTCGCGTCTGGAAGCGCGGACAGCAAGCGAACACGTTTTCAGCAAGGTCTATGCACAGCAAGCGCGCGCTGAGGCTGACGCCGCCGATGCGCGTCTTCGTGATGGGCGCGCCCTTGGGCCGCTCGACGGGCGCATTGTTTCGATCAAGGATCTCTTCGATGTTGCCGGAGAGCCGACGCTTGCCGGTTCGGTTATTCGCCGCGATGCTGCCCCGGCGACACAGGATGCCAAGATTGTCAGCCGTCTGCGCGATGCGGGTGCGGTCATTGTCGGCAAGACCCAGATGACGGAGTTCGCCTTCACGCCGGTCGGCCTCAATCCGCATTACGGCGAGCCGGGCAATGCGATTGATCCGACGCGCGTTCCGGGCGGATCGTCGTCGGGTGCGGCAGTTTCGGCAGCGGAAGGAACAAGCGAGATCGCTATCGGTTCGGATACTGGGGGATCGGTGCGCATTCCGGCAGCGCTGAACGGCATTGTCGGCTTCAAGCCGACCGCCCGGCGCATTCCGCTCGACGGTGCGTTTCCGCTGGCGCCGTCGCTCGATTCCGTTGGTCCGCTGACCAGGACAGTAGCCGACGCCATTATAAGCGATGCGATTATGGCAGGCGAAACGCCCGTGTTGCCGAACGCCTTGCCGCTGAAGGGTCTGCGCATTGCACTGCCGAAAGGCTATCTTCTGGCCGATATGGAGCCCGACGTCGCAAAGCACTTCGAAGCAACGGTTGCGCTTCTTGAAAAGGCAGGAGCGATCATCGCCGATCTGGAAGTCGACGATCTGATCCAGCGCCTGCGTGAGGCAACCCGCGTTGGCTCAATCGCCGGGATCGAGGCAAGTCATATCCACGCATCGACCTGGCTTAGCGATCCTGACGCCAATGTCGATATTCGTGTGAAGCACCCGCTGTCCGTCCGCGTCAAGGTTCCGATGGAAACCTATCGCGGGATCATGGAAACACGCGCAACGCTGGTTCGGCAAATGGACGAGCGCCTGAGCGGCTTCGATATGTTCGTAACGCCCGCTACGCCGATTGTTGCGCCGACGATTGCTTCGGTCAGCAATGACGAGGCTGAATATGACCGTGTGGAAGGGCTGCTGCTGCGTGATACGCAGGTCGGAAACCAGTTCGACCTGTGCAGCATCACCGTGCCCATGCCGGGCATGACACTGCCGACCGGCTTCATGCTCAGCGCGCGCGGCGGCACGGATAAAAGGCTGCTCGCCGCAGCCTTGTCGGTTGAGAAACTCTTAGAGCCTGAATCAAAAAGCGGCATGTGAGTGCGAAAATGGTGATTTTCGAGTACCGGAGCGCAATGTACTTTTTGGTACATGAGTACCGGAGCGCAGGTAAATTGCCATTTGCAGCCGCACAGGGCGACTTTTGGAACGGGTTCTTAGGCTGATTCTTTCGCAAGCTCTGCTTCACGACGGATGCGTGCCACCATGGCGCGCAGTCCGTTGGAGCGCTGCGGTGTCAGATGTTCATCGAGGCCGAGCTTTTTCAGAATGGCTTCCGGGTCCACCGCGAGAATTTCTGAAGCCTTGTGGCCAGAATAAAGTGCCAGCACGATGGCCACCAGACCACGCACGATATGCGCATCGGAATCGCCAAGAAACTCGATGACCGGATCGTTGCCGTCTTGTGGCAGCGTCTTCAGCCAGACTTGGCTGACGCAGCCCTGAACCTTGTGTGCAGCGTCGCGTGCATCGTCGGGATAGGGCGGCAGTTCCTTGCCGAGGTCGATGACATAGCGATAGCGGTCTTCCCAATCGTCGAGAAATTCGAAATCGGACATGATGCTATCGATGGTCGTGGTCATAATACTCGCCTGAAAGAAGTTTCTTGCCGCTTATATAGTCATGAAACGCTGCAAGGTCACGGAAAACTCGAGCGCACCCAGCTGCGTGTCTAAAAAAGCTTTAGCGTTGAATTGAACCAGTCGGGCGACGGTCCAGTGCGCGCAGGGCTTCGTCCCGCGAGGTCGGGATGGGAATGCCGATTGCGGCCTGCACAGGGGTGGCGGCTGCCGGTTCCACTTTTGCAGGCGGTTGCGGCTTGGTGCCGAAACGATCACTCAGATATTCGAGGGCCACGCGGCTTCCTTCCAGAAGGCCGCTCCCGGCGCCGGAAACAAGCGAGGTACCGTTCTGGCAGAAGGATGGGTTGTCGATGCACAGCTTGCCCAGTTCCACGGCGGTTTTGCCATTAGCGAGAAGCTGATCGATTGAATCCGGCTCCCGCTTCGTCTCGGCAATGGTTGGCTTCTCCTGCGGCTTGTTTTGCTCATCCGCAGGGAAAAAGCGCGGCATCACGATGAATGCCAACGACAACCAGAAAACGGATTTGATGAGAAAACGGATCATTGCCTTCTTGCGGTTGCGTGCCTTCGGTTTGCGTCAATGTCGGATGAATTGGAAAAAATTCCGTAACTGTTCGGTTTATTGGAGCGCATCGCGAAAAGTGTGAAACGGTTTTCGGACAAGATGTGCGTCATGGTAAAGCTTTTGAACGTCAAAATTGTGCCGCGGCTGTGGTTTCGCCGCCTGATCGCTACTCTCTGTTTACCATAGGCAGAAAAGCAGACCCGGCGCGTCACTTATCCGCTTTGGGCGGTTTCGTTTTATCGTTTCTTTAAAGCCTCGGCTGCAATCTGTTGCTGGCTGGGAGAGCGTCGTCACGGCGAACGGTTTTCCGGTTTTGACAATGCAAGAGTATTGAGTGAGTACGGCACGTTGAACGCCATTCTTTTGAAAACAGCAGAGACCGTCCGCATGAATGTGCAGGCGATCAGCCGTTTTTACGAACGTTTCTGCCGCCATTGGGTATCCAGTCCCGATGCGGCCTCCATACGTGTTATCGGTTCGGTCATCACCGCGCCGGTCCTGCTTTGTGCGGCCGTGCTCGCTTCGGGTGTGACACCGGGCTTTACGGAATTTGCGATTCTTGCAGCAAGCTTTGCAGGCGTCGCCATGATCCTTTGCGCGCTGTCGCTGATGGGCGTCGCCGCACCTGTTCTGGCTGGCCTGAACTTCGCTGCCTATGGCGTGGGTCTTGCTGCCATTGGCGCTTTTTCTCATGGCAACGCGGTTTTGTGGTTAATGGCGGCTGGTCTGCCGCTTGAAGTCTGGTTTGCGACCCGCAAGCCTGCCGCCGCAGCAGCAGGCGCCGCATTCGCGGCCATGGTTCTCGGCTATTTTGCGACGGCAAGCGGTGGCGCCATTTCCGGCGGCAGCTATGTGTCCGTCGCTGTTCTGGTACTTTATGCGGCAAGCCTTGTTGCACGTGGTTATGCGAGCGCCGCCAAGCCCGCGCAGATCAAGGTCACCGCGCCGCAAGCCGCGGTTGCTGCGGGTGACCTGCAGTTCAGCCTCGATTCGGATGGCGTGGTTGCCTCGGTCGATATGAATTCGGCAAAGCTTCTGGGCGTACAGTCCAAAATGCTGGAAGGCACGGCGCTCATCGACCGTGTTCATGTCGCCGACCGTGTAGAATATCTTTCGCTTCTGGCCGATCTTCGCGCCGGTTCCGCTTCCAGCAAGATCGATGTGCGCCTGCGCTCCATCGAAAATGGCGATACGGTCTTCCGCACTTATCGTCTCGAAGGTGCCGCAAGCGCTCGCGCTATCACGCTGGTTGGCCGCTCGCTCGAAGGCGAGCAGAAGCTTCTGGACGAGATTGCAACACTGAAAGCGGAGCTTGAATCGGAGCGCATCGGCAAGGGCCGTCTGCTTGCAGCCGTCAGCCATGAGCTGCGCACGCCGCTCAATTCGATCATCGGCTTTTCCGATATGCTGTCGCATGAAATGGGCGGCAAGCTGGCCAATGAGAAGCAGCGCGAATATGCAGGCCTCATTCACCAGTCCGGCCATTACCTGCTGGAACTCGTGAATGCTGTTCTCGACAATTCGCGTCTGGAAACCGGCAATTACAGCATCGACCCGCAGAATTTCGCTTTCCGTGACGCGGCTGAAATGTGCACCTCTGTCATGCTGCCGCAGGCTGAAAAGAAAGGCGTTGCCTTCTGCCACCGCGTCGGCGCAGGCATTGGTGAACTGGTGGCGGATCGCCGCGCCATTCAGCAGATTCTGCTCAATCTGGCCAGTAATGCGGTGAAGTTCACACAAAGCGGCGGTTGCGTCACCATCGATGCAACCCGCGTGATGGCGAGCGGGCGTGCGATGCTGGAAATCAGTGTGTCGGATACGGGCATCGGCATCGAGCCGGAAGATATGCAGCGCATCGGCACGCCATTCGTGCGCGCCGACAATAACTATACGCGCGCGCAGGAGGGAAGTGGCCTCGGACTTTCCGTGGTCAAGGGGCTGGTGGAACTGCATCAGGGAAGCATGCAACTCAAGAGTTGCCCCGGCGAAGGCACGATCGTCACGATTCGCCTTCCGGTGGCAGGCCCGCAGGTTGTCATGGGAGAAGACGAATATCAGGAACTTGGCCCAGAGCTTGGCATGGTGATCGACATGCACCGTCACCAGGGGGAAAGGCGTAATGACTGGCAGAACGACGAAGACAACAGCCAAATCCGGGAGCAGAAAGATGCGCAAACCCGCAAAACGGCGTAGTCTCGGCTCGCGGCTCCTCCACTTCTTCTTCACATCGGCTTCGGCACTTGCAATCGCTGCCGGAGATTTCATCGTGCGCAACCCCGTCCTGACTGGCGGGGCAACTGCGTTTCTGGTGGTGATGAGTTTCGTCTCGGCTAATGCGCTCTGGTATCAGCCGGAGGCGCACAAGGCCGTATTCTTCAGCACAAGACCGGACTTTGTGTTCAAGCCGACTCCACGTGCAGTCCTGCCGGGCACGGCGGCGGCAAGTGACAATGCCCCGAAGCCCACCGAGACCGCCTCTGCCGAACCTGCAAACAATGAGACTGCCCAGCCGCTGGAAGCCGCGAGCCTGTCGGCGGACCGGCTGAACATGAGCGCATCGGTTGATGACATGCTGCCGGCACTTGCGCCCAATGCCGATCTGGAAATCGCACGGCTGCAGCAACGTCTTTCGACGCTTGGAATTTACAAGGGACCGGTGGATGGTTTCACCGGGCCGCAGACCCGCGAAGCGGTGGAACGCTGGCGCGCTTTGCAGCAGAAGCTCGGCGTGCAGGAAGCAAACATTCCGGCGCAGTTGCAGGCCGATGCCCAAAACAGTGCCTCGGCTCAGGACGATGTTGCCAAAGTCATCGAGGTAGCGGTTCCGACGCCGCGCCCGCAGCCCGCCGTTTTGAAGACGGAAACGGTTTCAAAACCGAAACCCGCTCTCGCTTCCTATGAAAAGCCCGCGCCGAAAAAGCAGGTGGCGGCAACGCCCGCCGTGCAATCGGTGAAAGTGAGTTCGCAGGATATCATCCGCGTACAGGCCGGGTTGAAGGCATTCGGCAATGACACCGTGCCGGTGAACGGACAGCCGGGCAAGACGACACAGGAAGCGGTGCGCGAATTCCAGAAACTGTTCAGTATGCCGGTAACCGGCGAAATCGATGCGACGCTGATCACCAAGATGCGTGAGATCGGCCTGATAAGCTGATGGGTTTCCGATGCGCCTGACATCCGACTTCTGGGTTTCGGCTTTGATCCGCAAGGTTCAGGGCGAGGGCGGCTTTGCCTATCTTGCCCGTCGCGGATCGCCGGAGGCGGGCGCAATCTTCATCAAGGTAAGCTCACGCTTCGGCACCTGCGATCTATATTCGCCTGCGCCGCAAACTTCTTATGAAGAGGATAATGACGGCGAGCGCATGTTCCTGCGCATTCTGCACGATGCCGATGACATGGCGGCAAGTGACCGTATGGCGCGGGAAACCCGCTTCGATCCCGACCTGTGGCTGGTCGAACTGGAAGATATAGCCGATGCCTCGGCACTGTTCTCGATTTCGCAAGACGGAGAAGCTTTCTAAAACTTCTTTCCGATGAACTCTATTTCACCAATCGCTGAAGCGACGGGTGATCGGAATTGGCGGCGTCGGCGAGTGGCGTGTCGTCCTCGGCCATTTCACGCAATTTCCCACGCAGCATGGCCGACATGTCTTCCGCCTTCCAGCGCCGCACGAGCGCCATCGCTTTTTCGCGGTCGATGGAGCGATAAATATGCACAAACTCACGCAGGCTGTCGCGGTTGGTGTCGATAGGCCCCAGAATGGCAGTCATGACGAGATAGCATTCCGCAGGCGACAATCCGAGCGCCTTGAGTGCAATCGGCAGATGCGAATCCGGCCACTGTCCGATGATCGCGTCGGACCGTTCAAAGGACAGGTCGAGCGTATCGGCCAGCGCATTGCGGAAAAACTGGCTGTCGATCAGCAGTGCGGTATCGATGAGATGCTGCGAACCGGTGGTCGCACCAGCCTCGAAGAAAGGCTGTTGCAGCGCGCGCGCCAGTCGTTCGGAACTGTCTTCCTTCATCAGCGGCGCTCTGGCCGCAGAAAGGTCAGGTACATCCGGCCTTTCGAGCGGTTCGGCTTCGATATTGGCGAGATTTTCCTGAAGGGTCAGCGTGCGATCGATGACCGGATCGGCGAAACTGCGCAGCACGCCTTGCAAAAGAACGTCACCGGACTGGCGTCGCGCAATGGCGCGCGCATGGGCAAGACCGTTCTTGCCGATGATCTCGATGAGGTCGGAAGGGCGCAGAAGGGGAGAGCGCAACAGGATCGGTGCGGAGATTTCGACGGGGTCGTCGGCCAGCGTCAGAATGAGGCGGCGCGGTGCGTCTTCCAATTGTGCCAGCGCATTGGCTGCATGACGCTTGCCGCGGGTGGACGCGCATTGCAGTAGCGGCATGGCGAGATCTTCAAGCTGTTGCATGTCCTGCCGTCCGGGGCGCGTGATACCCGCGAACGCCGAAATTGCGGCCGCCAGAAGGTCGTCCGCCTTGCTGCTCCCCGCTTTTGAATTCGACGGGCTCCGGTGGCCTGAAATATCCTCCAGGGCGCGGAACTGTTCATTTGTCACGCAGAATACTCCGGTAGGCACACAACTCACCCGCCCCAAATTGCAGATCACGCATCCGGCGGCAGCCGGTTGATGCGCAAATGCACCCCGCATGGGTCGGTATTCCGGATAGTAGCGTTGAAGCCTTAGCAACTCATTAACCGTGCCATAAAGAAACAGCATTTGGGTCGGGTATCTAGAGCCCTTCAAACGGCGCGCATTCCGCCTCCGCAAAGAAGCGCCGCACTTCCGTGTTCCACGTCGCGTCAGGCACGAAAACGCGCAGCACGGCGGCACCTTCGCCGATATTCTGCTCAATCAGGATGGAACGTGCATCGGCTTGCGAACCATCCGAGCGCAGACTTGCCATGCCGATGGGATCGGCAAGGATCAGATCGAGCTTGCGTTCGTTGGAAACGCTGTCGTTGAGGCTATAGAGATTGTCTCCGTTGGGCGCATAGATCGAGAGCGACCAATAGGGCACATTTGCCCCGGTCGTGATGTGCACGGGACCATCGGCAAGATCGAAGCGACAGGTGGCTTCCTGTACCAGCGGGTCGCTGTCGCTGACCGGGCCGGTCTTTTCGTCCAGCCTGTGGAAACGGTATGGCTCGCTTCCGGTTTCGATCCGCGACCAGGCGTTCTTGTCGGAATAGAAAGGAACGAGGAAAAGGACTGCGATATGCACAATCGCGGCACCGACGATGCCGAGGAGAACGAGGTGGAGAATTCTAGCCACGGCACGCCCCCTTGTTTGCACCCGGAACACGGGTGAGACCTGGCATCACCAGATCGGAGAGGCCGGAGGATGATGCCGCAGGCGTATCATAGAGCGTCATGACAAGAACGAAATCGCCGCTTCCTTCCACTGGCAACCAGTTGCCGGAAGCTGCATCGGGGCCGATGGTGATTGTGACGCTACCGTCATCGTCATAAAGCACTTCGCGGGAATGCAGCGCTGCCTGCAGTCCTTCGCGCGGCGGGATCGGTTCGAGATCAGGTGAGGCGGGAAAGACGGTCCAGAATCGGGCCGGTGGCGTCAAGCCACTCAGGCGATAGGTGCAGCCGCGCCGGAGGGTGCGCCCGCTACTGTCGCTGCGCGCATAGAAGGGCAGGCCTTCAGCCGTTCCAAGCGCCAGATAGGCTTTGCGAGCAGCCCGAGCCTTGGAATAGGGGTCGGCATCGGGTGTGCCTGCCGCCGGATAGGCGCTCCAGACCCCGACACGAAGTTCTCCGAAACCTTCAAACCGGTCGAGAACCTTGTCGACGCTCCAGATGCCGCCGCCAAGCGCCAGCACAAGCACAATCGCCGAGTTGAATATCCTTTTGAACATCGCCCCTCAGAGTACCGATATTTTCGTGCGTTCGGCGATCTTAGGCAGAGGCGGAGCCGCAAGGAAGCGGTCATGCAGTTCTTTGATAACTTTTGTCGACATGGGCGAAAGGACGCGCGGCGGTGCTGCCATGGTTTCTTCCGGCTTGGCATTTGCCACTTGCGGCTCGCTCTTCTTGGGCGGCGCCGGGAAAGGCGGAGTAACGCCGGGTATTGGCTTCAACTCGATATTCTGGTGCGCATAGGCCATCATGCGCTGCCAGGCCATGGCTGGCAGGATGCCGCCGGTCAGGTCTTTCATCGGCGTGAAATTATCATTGCCGAACCAGACAGCCGCCGTGAAATTGCCGGTGAAGCCGACGAACCATGCATCGCGATAGTTCTGTGTCGTGCCGGTCTTGCCACCCACCCGCGTCATCGGCAATGCCGCCCGGCGTCCGGTGCCGCGTTCGGGCACCTGCACCAGCATGGAATTCATTTCGAGTGCGGCCTTTTCCGACAGCGCCCTGTGCGGCTTCGGTGCATCGCGACCAAAGTCCCACAAAACCTTGCCTTCCGACGAAACGATCTGCGTAAATGCATGACGGTTACCGGCCATGCCCGCATTCGGAAACACGTTGAAGCCGGTGGCCTGATCCATCACCGTCATTTCCGATGTGCCGAGCACCATGGTCTTGTGTGACGAGATCGGCGATTCCACGCCCATCGCCTTGGTGAGGGCTACGATGGGGGTTGTGGTCAGATAATCGCGCGCCAGCCGCACCGGTACGCTGTTCAATGAACGGACAAGTGCGGTCGTCAGGTCCACACGACCGGCAAAACTGCGGCCGTAATTACGAGGCGACCAGTTACCCCAGCTGATCGGACCATCCGAAACGATGGTGCTGGGCGTCAGGCCCTTTTCCATCGCTGCCGCGTAGACATAGGGCTTGAAGGACGAACCGGCCTGCCGCAATGCCTTGGTGGCGCGGTTGAACTGGCTTTCGCCGTAGTCCCGCCCGCCAACAAGCGCACGGACGGACCCGTCATTGGCAATGACCACGGTCGCAGCTTCTGCAGCATTATAATCCTTGCCGAACTGGCGCAGATGATACTCCAGTGATTCCTCTGCCGCCTTCTGCAGGTTGCGGTCGAGCGTCGTGCGCACGATCAATGTGTGCTGTGGAATTTTGGCGGCGACCTTTTTCACCTCCTCGAAAGCCCAGTCGAGGAAGTAATCCGGGCTCTCATTCTTGGCGCGGTCGATGACGCTTGCCGGATGACGGCGTGCAACGGCCACTTGTCCGTCGCTCAGGAAGCCGCTTTCAACCATGTTGGAAAGCACGACATTGGCACGCGCACGCGCTGCGGGCAGATTGACATGCGGCGCAAACTTGGCGGGCGCCTTGAAAAGGCCGGCCAGCATCGCGGCTTGTGCCAGCGAGACATCCTTCACGCTTTTGCCGAAATAGAATTCCGAAGCGGCAGCAATACCGAAGGTTCCTCCGCCCATATAGGCGCGGTCGAGGTAAAGCTGCAGGATTTCCTTCTTGCTGAGATTGCTTTCCAGCCAGAGCGCGAGGAAGGCTTCCTTGATCTTGCGTTCGATGGTGCGCTCGTTGGAGAGAAAAAGGTTCTTGGCAAGCTGCTGCGTGATGGTCGAGCCGCCTTGCACGACACCATTGGCGCGCATGTTCTGGCTGAGTGCGCGAGTCAGGCCCCAGAAATCAATGCCGTAGTGGTCGAAGAAGCGCCGGTCCTCGGTGCCGAGCACAGCCTTGATGACGTGATCCGGCAATTCGTCGATGGGCACGGCCTGACGATGCAGAATGCCGCGCTGGCCGATTTCATTGCCGTAGCGATCGAGGAAGGTAACGGCATAATCGTCCTGCGCGCGCCAGTCCTTCTTGGTTTCCTCGAAGGCAGGCAGGGCGAGGACGAGCATCAACACCGCACCGCCAACGCCGAGCGTAAACCCTTCATCGAGAACTTCGACCACGAAACGCCGGAAGCCGCGCACGCGAAAACGCCGTGAGAAAATGGTGATATTTTCCCACCACTCGCCGAGATTGTAGCGCAGGCTGTAGAGAGTGGAATCGATCCATGCGTCAAGCCCGATCAGGCGCGACGCCCTGAAGGGTTTGCGCTTCTCGCTTTCGGGGTCTTTATCTGCCGTTTTACGCATGAACACTGACTTCGGCATGGTTGGTTTCGGAGAAAGGCGAAATTACCGTTCCATCATAGCAGATAAATAAGCCACACCTCATGTGAAATGGTTAAGGCGCTCGCAGCTTTTTGGCGTCAGGAATAAAATCAATTATAGGAAAATAATCCTTGACTGCGTAACGCTGCTTTGCTAGGTTTCATATACAATCAAAGAGTTCTGACTAATCAGGTTTATCTCCCTTCGACGCATGCAAACATCACCCTGAAAAGCTGTGGAGGCTTTTCAGGGTGATGTCTTTTGAGGCCACTGGTCGAGGATAAAGTTTTTGCCGCAAAAATCGTAATGAGACATTGGCCAATTTGGGTCTTCTTCTCTTTGGACAACGAAAAGATGATCTCGCGCCGCGCCGCAAGTGCAACAAAACTCCCGATTAAACTCATGAGGCGGAGTTCAGTGGGGCAGTACACTTGCGGAGTAGTTTTCATAGACAGAAAAAATGCGATGCGGTTGGCATCTGGGTCTGCAACATGAAAGGAAACCATCATGATTGACCTTAAGGATGCAATATTTACCTCTGAGGTTACGTGGATCTGGTTCGCCAAGATGGCGGGTGCAATGGCAGGCTCTTTTATGTCGCTCGCCTATATGGCTCCGCGAGGAAAGCGAGAAGCTGCGATCCGTTTCGCGGTCGGCGTGATCTGTGGCATTGTTTTCGGTGGCGCAGCAGGCGTCAAGATTTCAGAAGTAGTGGTTCTTGGAGGATTGCTTGGCCGGGAGGAACTGATGTTGATAGGATCCGCGGTTACAAGCTTGGCGGCGTGGTCGGTTCTCGGGGTTTTTCAGCATTTGTCCGAACGACTGAAACATGCGCCTATACCCGGGCTACTTCCTGAAGAAAAAGAAACGATGACGAATCCTGACGATGGATGAAATCGTAAAATACTGTTCTCGGTGTTCAAGAAGAGTTTGGCAGCCACCTTTCGGGAATCAAGTGTCCCCCTAGCTGTTTTGCTATAGAGGAAGCAAAAAGCAGTCAGACCTAGACACTTGTCGATATGTCAGAAGACAGACCGATCTCGTCCATGGCATTCCTGTTTAGTGTTGTATGGGTCTGGGCAAGGAACGGACATGTAGGTTCAGTCGTCCTCCGCATGTCGACAATAATTCCCCAGAAAGAAAGGCTCATTGGTTGAGATAGAGGATGGCCTTGGTCGATCCTGGTTCAACTGGTTTCGTTTCGTTTCGTTTTTTAATCATTCTCTAGTGCTTCCGGAACCGCAACCGTCTTGATCGATCAGGATGCTTTAACGGATATTCTGCTACAACAGGCGACCGCAATTGTCGGAATTGTTACGGTAATCGGTCGTATAGAAGGCACTTCACGCATTTCATAATTTCACAAAGCGTGATAGTCAGGGGCTGAATTTTCCTTTGGGCCCGGAAGAGGAATGGTTGTTCATGCATCGTTCAGCTGTGGGGCGCTATATAAGGCGGCATGATGAAACAAAATTCTGCACTCAAAGTTTTCGCGCTTCTAGCGGTTAGTATTGGCTTGCTGCCGGTCGATGCCGGTGCCTTGCCGATGACTGCGCCGCAGAAATCCAATCTCATTGTCGCTGCCGCCGGAGATTGTGCGGCGGTCGGCGAACAGGTGGCTGCCCAGCAGGGCGGTCAGCTTGCCAAGGCCACCGCCACGACTCAGAACGGGCGTCCCATGTGCGTGGTCGTGGTGCTTGTGCCAGGCCGCGATGGCGAGCGTCCACGCCGCGTTGAAGTGGCTGTTCCCGCTCAATAACTACAGCTTTTGCCGCTGTTTTTCGTAGATTGAGGGAGAATGTCCGCTTGCGTATCCTGATCGTTGAAGACGACAAGGACCTGAACCGGCAGCTTTCCGAAGCAATGGCTGCTGCCGGTTATGTGGTCGACCGTGCCTATGACGGCGAGGAAGGGCATTATCTCGGCGATACGGAGCCCTATGATGCTGTGGTGCTCGACATCGGCCTGCCGCGTATGGATGGCATCAGCGTCGTGGAGCGTTGGCGGCGCAGCGGGCGTACAATGCCTGTTCTCATGCTTACGGCCCGCGATCGCTGGAGCGACAAGGTTGCCGGTATTGACGCCGGAGCCGACGATTATGTGGCCAAGCCCTTTCATATCGAGGAAGTGCTTGCGCGGTTGCGCGCGCTGATCCGCCGCGCTGCGGGACATGCTTCGTCGGAACTCGTCTGCGGGCCGCTCTATCTTGATACGAAAACGTCGAAGGCAAGTGTCAACGGCGTTGCGCTCAAGCTTACCTCGCACGAATATCGGCTTCTGTCCTATCTGATGCACCATATGGATGAGGTGGTCTCGCGTACTGAACTGATCGAACATCTCTACGATCAGGATTTTGACCGCGATTCCAATACGATTGAAGTCTTTGTCGGTCGCTTGCGCAAGAAAATGGGTGTCGACCTGATCGAGACCGTGCGCGGCATGGGCTATCGCATCCGCTCTGAAGAGGGCGGGGACGAAACGAAAGGCGATGACAGCTGAAGCTTCTTAGCGTCTTTCCTCCGCTACGTTCGCTCGCAGTCCGCGTCGTTACTCTTTCGACGATCTGGGTCATCGTGGCACTTGTGGTGGTGGCGACTTTCATCGGCTCACTTTATGGCGAAGCTGCGCGCAGCAATTTTGAACGCCTGTTGACCGCCCACCTGTTCAGTCTGGTCGGTGCCGTCAGCACGTCGGGCGAGGGCTCCTTGCAGGGGCGCCCGGAACTGGGCGAATTACGCTATTCCAGCCCGCTCTCCGGTTGGTACTGGTCCGTCGATCCCGTCACGCCGAACCTGACCGGAAAATTGCAATCGCCATCGCTGATAGGGCGCATCGTACCTGAAATGCCGGTCTCGCAGGCACCCTTCGACAGTTCCTTCATGCGTAGCTACACCTTGCCCGGCCTCAACGGCGAGGAGCTCTTCATCGTTGAAACCGAAGTGGTTCTGGATACTGCCAATCGCGTTGCGCGTTTTCGTGTCATGGGCAATCTCAGCGAGGTTCTGAAGGAGATATCCGATTTCAGAACCAGCCTCGCGACCTATCTGGCGATTTTCGGCATCGGCAGTATCCTCATCAATGCCGCTGTGATCCTGTTCGGCCTGCGTCCGCTCGACAAGGTGCGTCAAGCGCTGGCCGATATTCGCGAGGGACGTTCGTCCAAGCTCGATGCGTCGCTGCCTGTCGAAATTGCGCCGCTCGCCAATGAAATGAATGCGCTGATCGAAAACAATCGCCGTATTGTCGAACGGTCGCGAACGCAGGTCGGCAATCTCGCCCATTCTCTCAAAACCCCGCTTTCCGTGCTGGTCAATGAAGCACGGAGCATGGGTGGTGAACATGGACGCATTGTTCAGGAACAGAGCGAGGCGATGCAGGTGCAGATACAGCACTATCTGCAGCGCGCGCGCATTGCCGCGCAGCGTGACAGTGTGGTGTTCCGTACACCTGTGACGCCGATTCTCGAACGCATGCAGCGCGTCACGGCGAAACTCAATCCGGCTTTCAGCGTTACCTTCAGGAATGAACTGCCCAATGCGGTCTTTGCTGGCGAAAGGGAAGATCTGGAAGAGATCGTCGGGAATCTGCTGGAGAATGCGGGCAAATGGGGCCGCAAACGTATCAATATCGGGCTTGCCCCTATTTCTGGGGAGCAACGGCAGTTTGAAGTCCTGATAGAAGATGACGGTCCAGGTCTGGCATCAGACAATATCGAGGCAGCGCTGAAGCGCGGCAGCCGCGTCGATGAAACAAAACCGGGAACGGGGCTTGGGCTGGCAATCGTGCAGGATACCGTTCGCGAATATGGCGGCAGCCTGCATCTGGGCAAGAGTGCGTTTGGTGGATTGGGTGTTCGGATCGTGTTGCCGCTGACGGAAGATTGAAGGTTGTTTTTGGTCGAAAGCCAACTAGAAGATAAACTGAAAAAGTCACATGCCGATATAGTGTGCATGCTAATTGTTTATGAAGGCCGGTTGTTATGATGATGGTATCCAGGTTTTCTCACCCAGTTTCAGTCGCTTCGATGATGCTTGCCGTGGCGCTCGCATTGTCAGCCTGTGGCACGACCGGCAAGGGCACTGGTCTTGCTTCGCTGGGCGGTGGTTCTACGGAACAGAAGCCCGAAACCAGCCTGTTGACGTCTCTTGGAAACGGTCTCCTTGGCAGCGCCGCAAATCAGCTGAACGCAGCCGACCGCAAGAAGGCCCTTGAGGCTGAATATCGTGCGCTTGAATATTCACCGGCAGGTAAGGCCGTATCCTGGAGCGGGAGCGGGTCGAATTCCGGCGACGTGACGGCGGCGCAGCCTTATCAGGTCGGCTCTCAGAATTGCCGCCAGTATTCGCACAGCTTCAACATCGGCGGGTCGCAGCAGACTTCCCGTGGAACAGCATGTCGCAATCCAGACGGCAGCTGGACTCCTCTGACGTAACTCTCGCGTCCTACCTTTGCGGCGAATTGCCCTAGGTAGCAACTTACTGCAGGTAGTAGTTGGTTTTTCCCTTGGCTGCGCTTAAGTCGTAGCCATGGGATTCTGGCTTATTGCAGCATTACTGACATTGGCAGCCACTCTGGCTGTTTTGTTGCCTCTCACGCGGCGCAAGCAGGCATTCTTGCCCGCTGAAAAGAACGATCTTGAGGTCTATCGGGATCAGTTGCGCGAGGTCGAAGCCGACGCTGCACGCGGCATGATCGACCCGCAGAGCGCCGAACAGGCACGCATCGAAATCTCGCGTCGCATTTTGAATGCTGAAAAGTCCGGCAAGGAAGCTGCGGAAGCCGCGGGCAAGGCAGTGCCGGGCCGGATGCTGGCTTTCATCGCCGTGCTTGCAGTGCCGCTGATCGCCTGGGGCATCTATCCGCTTTTCGGCAAACCGGACATGCCTTCCATGCCGCTCGCCGAACGGCTTTCGGCCAGTGCGAATCGCGGCTCTGTCGATGAACTGGTAGCGCGTGCCGAAGCGCATCTGGCGCAAAATCCGGGCGATGTGCGTGGATGGGACGTGCTGGCGCCGATCTATCTGCGGCTTGGTCGCGCCGCTGATGCCGTCAATGCCTATCGCAGCTCCATTCGCATCGCCGGTGAGAATTTCCCACGCGTTTTGGGATTGGGTGAAGCACTGGCAACCGCTTCGGGCGGCACCGTGACCGCCGAGGCTGAAGGCTTTTTCAAGAAAGCTGCCGATCTCGAACCGAATGATGTTCGCCCGCAGTTCTACCTCGCACAGGGCGAGATGCAGGACGGTCGTATGGATATAGCCGCCAATCGCCTGCAGGCGTTCCTCGACAAGGCGCCGGCCGATGCGCCGTGGCGCGGTCAGATCGAACAGGCTATCGCCCGGCTTCGTAACCCTGCTTCCAACGGTGAACAGCAGCCGAAAGGGCCGACAGCGGATGATGTCGATGCCGCTTCGTCGCTCAGCCCGGAGGACCGGCAGGCGATGATCGAAGGCATGGTTCAACGTCTTGATGAAAGTCTTCGCCAGAATAGTGGGGATGTCGAAGGCTGGAAGCGTCTCGTGCGCTCCTATATGATCCTCAACCGTCGCGATGCAGCGCTGGACGCTCTCAATCGCGGCATGACAGCCCTTCAGGGCGAAAGCCGGACGAACTTGCAGAGTTTCGCAGCCGGTCTTGGACTGGAGACAGGGAACGCACAAAAATGAGCGCGACCGCAGAAGACAACGCACGTGGTGCCAAACCGGCGGGTAATTTTGCCCGAACCGTCAGCCAAAGAAAGCGCAAGCGCCTGTTCCTGATCGGCGGCGCACTGGCGGTTCTGGCCGTAGCGGTTGGATTGATGCTGATGGCCTTTAGTCAGGACATTCGCTTCTTCCGTACACCTGCCGACCTGACGGAACAGGATATGGCCTCCGGCTCGCGGTTCCGTCTCGGTGGCCTCGTCGAGGAAGGGTCCGTCAGCCGCGAGGGCAGCGAGCTGCGCTTTACAGTGACCGATACGATCAAGACCGTGAAGGTCGTGTTCGAGGGTATTCCGCCCGATCTCTTCCGCGAAGGACAGGGCGTTGTCGCCGAAGGGCGCTTCGGAGACGATGGCGTGTTCCGCGCCGATAATGTGCTGGCGAAGCACGATGAGAATTACGTTCCCAAGGACCTTGCCGACAGCCTGAAGGAAAAGGGCGTCTGGGAAGGCAAATAAAAACTAGGGCATTTCGTATCGGACCGGTGGTCCGGCAGATGCTTGATGGAGACTGCAGATGAGTGTCGAGATCGGCCATTTCGCTCTGGTTCTGGCACTGGCCCTGTCGATTGTCCAATCGATCGTGCCGGTGGTTGGTGCGCATCGCCGGGATACGCAGCTCATGTCAGTCGCGGCGCCGACGGCAATTGCAGTCTTCGCGTTGATCTGCCTTGCATCGGCGGTGCTTGTCCATGCCTATGTCGTGTCGGATTTCTCGGTCCTGAACGTGGTTGAGAACTCGCATTCGCAAAAGCCGCTCCTCTACAAAATCACGGGCGTCTGGGGCAATCACGAAGGCTCAATGCTGCTGTGGGTGTTCATTCTCACCTTTTTCAGTGCGCTGGTCGCTGCATTTTCTGGCAATCTGCCTGAAACATTGCGCGCCAATGTCCTTGCCGTGCAGGGCTGGATCGGTGTCGCATTTCTGGCATTCATTGTGTTCACCTCGAACCCGTTCACCCGCATTTTTCCGGCTCCGATGGAGGGCGGTGATCTCAATCCGATCCTTCAGGATATCGGTCTCGCGATCCATCCGCCGCTGCTCTATCTCGGCTATGTCGGTTTTTCGGTATGCTTTTCCTTTGCCGTAGCGGCACTGCTCGAGGGGCGTCTCGATGCTGCATGGGCGCGCTGGGTACGTCCGTGGGCCCTCGTGGCCTGGATGTTCCTGACTGGTGGCATCGCCATGGGTTCTTACTGGGCCTATTACGAGCTTGGCTGGGGCGGCTGGTGGTTCTGGGACCCGGTCGAAAACGCTTCGTTCATGCCGTGGCTGGTCGGCACCGCATTGCTTCATTCGGCTCTCGTGATGGAAAAACGCTCGGCGCTGAAAATCTGGACCGTGCTGCTTGCGATCCTCACTTTCTCGCTGTCGCTGCTTGGTACATTCCTTGTCCGCTCCGGTGTTCTGACCTCGGTTCACAGCTTCGCCACCGATCCGGGGCGCGGTCTTTTCATTCTGGCGATCCTTGCAATTTTCATTGGCGGATCGCTGTCGCTTTTCGCATTTCGCGTGCAGAGCCTGACGGCAGGCGGCATCTTCCACCCGATTTCGCGCGAAGGCGCGCTCGTCTTCAACAATCTGTTTCTGACGACCGCTGCCGCAACTGTGCTGATCGGTACGCTCTACCCGCTGCTGCTGGAAGTGATGACCGGCGACAAGATTTCCGTCGGCGCACCGTTCTTCAACATGACGTTCGGTCCGCTGATGATCCCGCTTCTTTTTGCGGTTCCCTTCGGCCCGCTGCTCGCCTGGAAACGCGGTGATCTTTACGGCGTGTCGCAGCGGCTGATGACAGCTTTCGCGCTCTCGCTTCTGGCTGCGGCGATCGTTCTGTGGAGCACATCGGCGAAATCGGTTCTCGCTGCCTGCGGTACCGGGCTTGCCGTATGGCTGATTTTCGGCAGCCTGACGGATCTTGTTCTCAAGTCTGGCATCGGCAAGGTATCCGCTGGCAAGGCAGTTGCGCGCTTCAAGGGTTTGCCACGTTCGGTCTTTGGCACGGCGCTCGCCCATATCGGGCTTGGCGTAACGCTGCTCGGTATTGTGAGCGTGACCACGTTTGGCACTGAGAATGTGTTGATCATGCGTCCGGGCGACACGGCCAAGGTGCAGAATTACACACTTCGCTTCGACGGCCTGCGCCCGCTGACCGGTTCGAATTTCACCGAAAACCGGGGCACTTTCACGCTGCTCGATTCCAGCTCGCGCAGTCTCGGGCAGATTGAGCCGTCCAAGCGCTTTTTCCCAGCACGCCAGATGCCAACAACTGAATCGGGCATCAAAACCCTGTGGTTCAGTCAGGTCTATGTCGCGCTTGGCGATGAACCGGGCGATGGATCAGCCGTCGTTCGCATCTGGTGGAAGCCTGACGTGACACTCATCTGGTATGGCGCTCTCGTGATGATGGTGGGTGCGCTGTTTTCCCTTGCAGATCGTCGCCTGCGGGTTGGCGCACCTTCGCGCAGTCGCAAGTCTGCGTCGAAAGAAGCGGAGGCCACAGCATGAGAAAGCGCTCGGCATTTGCGGCGCTCCTGCTCGGTGCTGCTCTGGCTATTCAAGGGACGGCGGCGTTCGCAGTCAATCCGGATGAAGTCCTGTCCGATCCGGCGCTTGAAAAGCGCGCGCGAACCATTTCCGGCGAACTGCGCTGCATGGTCTGCCAGAACGAATCCATCGACGATTCCAATGCCGAGCTTGCCCGCGATCTTCGCGTTCTCGTCCGTGACCGGCTGAAAGAAGGCGATAGCGACGAACAGGTCATGGATTTCATCGTCGACCGTTACGGCGAATTCGTGCTTCTGAAGCCGCGTCTCAATGCGCGCACAGTGCTTCTGTGGGGCTTTCCTGTCGCCGTGCTTCTGATCGGTGCGGTCGCGCTGGTTGTTGCCTTTCGCGGACGCAAACAGGCAGGCGAAGCGCCTAAACCGCTCACCGAAAGCGAAAAGGTGGAACTCGCGCGTCTGCTGGACGGAAAATAAGCGCTGGTCGCCTGCGGTTGTTATTCGTAACCTTACGAAACTTTCATGTTGTGGAAACGGAGCGGTAAGGTAGCCCTGACTATCTTACGCTCTATAAAGGTTTCACAGGTCCACGTTTCCTGAAGGATCAGGGACGGCCGGATTGCTGCTCGTAAGGAGAAATAAATGTCCAGAGCCAGGATTTCCAACTATCGCAAAGGCGTTGCCGCGATTGCACTATCGGCTGTTCTCGCCGGTGGTTTTGTCGCGACCGGCCCGCTCGGTGCGCTCAATGACGCCCGCGCGGAAGCCGTGCAGGTAACGCCACCACCGCAGGCTGCGGGTTTTGCCGATCTTGTTGAGAAGGTTCGTCCGGCTGTCGTCAGCGTTCGTGTAAAGAAGGACGTGCAGCAAACTGCTGATCGCGGTGGCAGTGGCCAGTTCTCGGGCCCTCCCGGGTTTGATCAGCTTCCGGACGATCATCCGCTGAAGCGCTTCTTCCGTGATTTCGGCATGGACCCGCGTGGCGATGCACGTCCCGACGCTCGCCCGGATCGCCGCGGCCCCGGCAAGCGTGGCCCGCGCCCCGGTCATGAACGTCCGGTCGCTCAGGGTTCCGGCTTCTTCATTTCCGAAGACGGCTATGTCGTAACCAACAATCACGTCGTTTCCGATGGCGATGCATATAGCGTTGTCATGGATGACGGCACGGAACTTGACGCGAAGCTGATCGGCACCGATCCGCGCACAGATCTGGCGGTGCTGAAGGTCAACGATCCGAAGCAGAAGTTCACCTATGTTGCATTTGGCGATGACAACAAGATTCGCGTCGGCGACTGGGTCGTGGCTGTCGGCAACCCGTTCGGCCTTGGCGGCACGGTGACGTCGGGTATTGTATCGGCTCGTGGCCGTGATATCGGCGCCGGTCCTTACGATGACTTCATCCAGATCGACGCGGCTGTGAACAAGGGTAATTCCGGTGGTCCGGCCTTCAACCTGTCTGGTCAGGTGATCGGCATCAACACCGCCATCTTCTCGCCTTCGGGCGGCAGCGTGGGCATTGCCTTCGCAATCCCAGCCTCGACCGCTAAGCAGGTTGTTGACCAGCTCATCAAGAAGGGCTCGGTGGAACGTGGCTGGATCGGTGTTCAGATTCAGCCGGTGACGAAGGATATTGCTGCTTCGCTCGGCCTTGCCGAAGAGAAGGGTGCAATCGTTGCGTCGCCGCAGAAGGACGGTCCTGCTGCCAAGGCGGGCATCCAGTCCGGTGATGTGATCACGGCTGTCAATGGCGAAACCGTGCAGGATCCGCGCGATCTGGCACGCAAGGTTGCTGGCATTGTTCCTGGCGAAAAGGCGGCACTCACCGTCTGGCGCAAGAACAAGGCCGAGGAAGTCGATATCACCATTGAAGCGATGCCGGGCGATCTCGGCAAGGCAGCCAGCGCCTTGGGCGACAATGGCGGTGGTCAGAACGAGGCCCTCGACTCCTATGGCCTGACCGTGACCCCGTCCGAAGACGGTAACGGCGTAGTGGTAACCGATGTCGATCCCGACAGCGATGCCTCCGATCGCGGTATCCGTTCCGGCGATATCATCATGAGCGTCAATAACCAGACGGTGAAGAGCGCCAAGGATATCAACAACGCCATCAGCGAAGCCGCCAAGTCGGGTCGCAAGGCAGTGCTGCTGCAATTGCAGAGCAACGATCAGAGCCGCTTTGTGGCCCTGCCGATCGATCAGGGATGATGACCGGCAGCCCCTTAAGGCTCTGAGCTATTCGATGCCAGGCGGTTCTCCGCCTGGCATCGCCTTATCATCAAACGGTATTATAAGTAGCGCCATGAAGATTCTCGTTATTGAAGATGACCGCGAAGCGGCCCGCTATCTGGAGAAGGCCTTCACCGAGGCCGGACATTCCGCCGATATCGCCGGAGACGGCGAAACCGGCTATACGCTGGCCGAGAATGGAAGCTACGATGTCCTCGTAGTCGACCGTATGCTGCCAAAGCGCGATGGCTTGTCCGTCGTGGCTGGTCTGCGCGCCAGGGGTATGGAAACCCCGGTCCTGATCCTTTCCGCGCTCGGCGAAGTGGATGACCGCGTCACGGGCTTGCGCGCCGGTGGTGACGACTACCTGACCAAACCCTATGCATTTTCCGAACTGTTGGCTCGCGTCGAGGTCCTGCAGCGTCGTTCCAGCCCGCGTGAGGCGGACACGATCTACCGCGTCGGTGATCTGGAGCTTGACCGGCTTGCGCATACTGCGCGCCGTCAGGATGTAGATATCACGCTTCAGCCCCGCGAGTTTCGTCTTCTCGAATATCTGATGCGCCATGCCGGACAGGTCGTCACGCGCACGATGTTGCTTGAAAACGTCTGGGATTATCACTTCGATCCGCAGACCAATGTGATCGACGTGCATATCTCGCGGCTGCGTTCGAAAATCGAGAAGGGCTTTGACGGTCCGCTGCTTCATACTGTGCGTGGCGCCGGTTACATGTTGAAGGCAGGGCGAGCGAAACAATCTGCAGCCGCCAAGGTGGATTGATGAGCCGCTTCTCAGCGCTCATGCGCACAACCGCTGTTCGACTATCAACGCTCTATCTGCTGCTCTTCATCGTGGGTGCGATAGCGTTGGTTTTCTACATGACCAATTTATCGGCCTCCATGCTGGCAGCGCAGACCCAGCAGTCGCTGGGCGAAGAAGTCGGCAGCATCGGCAAAAGCTATGCGCGAGGCGGCATCCCGCAGCTCGTGCGCACAATCGACTATCGTTCACGCCAGCCAGGTGCTTACCTCTATCTGGTGGCCGACCCGACAGGCCGCATCCTTGCAGGCAATGTTGAAAGCGTAGAACCCGGTGTTCTGGACACCGATGGCGTTATCGAGCGCGGGTTCAAATATCGGCGCTATGGCGAGCAGGGCACGGAAACGGAACATCGCGCCATTGCAGTCGTTATTGCATTGCCGAACGGCATGCGGCTTCTGGTCGGGCGCGATCTGGGTGAACCAGAACGGTTCCGCGATGTTATTCGCCAGTCGCTGATGCTGGCGCTGGGCATCATGGGTGTTGGCGCGCTCTTGATCTGGCTGGTAGTCGGGCGCCGTGCATTGAAGCGCATTGATGAGGTTTCGCGCGCGTCGCAGCGCATTATGGATGGCGACTTGACCGGGAGGCTTCCGGTCAATGGCTCCGGTGACGAGTTCGATCGCCTGTCAAGCAATCTCAACGTCATGCTCGGCAAAATTCTGGAATTGAACGAGGGGCTGAAACAGGTCTCCGATAACATCGCACATGATCTTAAAACGCCGCTGACGCGTCTGCGTAACCGCGCGGAAGAAGCTCTTTCCGGCAAGAAGGCGGGGCCTGAATATCGTGAAGCGCTTGAAGATATCATTGGCGAGTCGGATCAACTGATCCGGACCTTCAACGCGATCCTGATGATTTCGCGTCTTGAAGCAGGTTATTCGTCCGAAAGTCTGGAGAATATGCCGGTAGCGCCGATCCTTCGCGACGTGGCCGAAATGTATGAGCCCGTTGCCGAGGACGTGGGCGTGAACCTGACACTTGGCGATCTCGATGAAGTTGCGCTTCATATCAATCGCGAACTGGTCGGGCAGACGATTTCCAATCTCGTGGACAATGCAATTAAATATGCCGGTGGTGATGAGCGGACCGCGACCGTGAGTCTTTCGATGGAACGTGATCCGAACTGGGTCCGCATCATCGTTGCCGATAACGGTCCCGGTATTCCTGAAGAAAAACGCGAACAGGCAACGGAACGTTTTGTCCGTCTTGAGGAAAGCCGCACACAGCCGGGCTCGGGACTCGGTTTAAGTCTTGCCAAGGCTGTGATGAAATTGCACGGTGGCGCACTTCGTCTTGAAGGCAATGATCCGGGCCTGCGCGCCGTGCTGGAGTTCCCGTTGCCATCGGACAAGGTCGAATAATGGCGTGACTTAAGAGGGGATCATGGCGGCAGAACACGCAACGGCACTATTCTTCGAGAGAGAGATCCGTGCTTTGACGCCGCTTGATCCCGCAAGGGCGGAAACCTTCCTGGCCGACCTTGCGGCGCGCGCCGGAGAAGAGGAACTTACAAGTGTCGTAGCCTTGTTGAAAAAGGCGGAAGCTGAAAGTTTCTTCTCCGCCGTTCTCGATCTTTCTCCATTCATTCGCGAAGCGCTGATCCGTCATCCGCGTATTCTTGATCGCATCGTCGCCAAGGCGCCGGAGGCTGCACTACAGGATATTCTGGCTGAAATCTCGGTCAGTGCTGCAAGTGCAGACGTGACGGAAGCCTCCCTCATGACCAGCCTGCGTGTTCTGAAACGTGAGGCGCATGTTCTTATCGCGCTTTGCGATCTCGCTGGCATTTTCAATACGGAAGCAACGACGGGCTGGCTCACTGATCTGGCCGAGGCCTGCACTGGCGCTGCCATCCGGTTTCTGCTGCTTGACGCTGATAGTGCGGGCAAGATCAAACTTCCTGACCGAAACCAGCCTGACAAGGACAGCGGCTGGATTGTTCTCGGCATGGGCAAGTTCGGTGCGCGTGAACTCAATTATTCGTCCGATATTGATCTCATCGTCTTCATCGATGAAACCAGACCGGCCATCGGCGATCCGTATGAATGCGTCGAAACTTTTTCACGGCTGACGCGCCGCCTTGTCCGCATCCTGCAGGATCGCACCGGCGATGGCTATGTCTTCCGCGTTGATCTTCGCCTGCGTCCGGACCCCGGTTCCACGCCGCTGGCCATTCCTGTCGGTGCAGCACTTCATTATTACGAAGGGCGCGGCCAGAACTGGGAACGCGCAGCCATGATCAAGGCCCGGCCCGTTGCGGGGGACCGCGAATCCGGAAAGCAGGTGCTGGCGGAGCTCTCCCCCTATGTCTGGCGCAAGTATCTCGACTATGCAGCCATTGCAGACGTGCACTCGATCAAGCGCCAGATTCACGCCCACAAGGGCCACGGCGATATTGCCGTGCGCGGGCATAATGTGAAGCTCGGACGCGGCGGCATCCGCGAAATCGAATTCTTCGTTCAGACGCAGCAGCTCATCGCTGGCGGACGATTTCCCGAATTGCGCGGCAACCAGACGGTGCCGATGCTCGCACGACTGGCGGAGCGGGGCTGGATCACCGAGAAGGCGCGCGATGCCTTGGCAAAGGAATATTATTTTCTTCGTGACGTCGAGCATCGCATCCAGATGATTGCCGATGAGCAGACGCATATTCTGCCGGAAGACGATGAAGGCTTTGCGCGTGTCGCCCATATGATGGGTTATGCTGATCCGGCGGCCTTTTCCGATGTTTTTCTCGATGCGCTCAAGGTTGTCGAAAAGCACTATGCGGCCCTGTTCGAACAGGCTCCCGAACTTGGAAGCTCATCCGGCAATCTGGTCTTCACTGGCGATGTGGATGATCCGGGCACGCTGGAAACGCTCGCGGCCATGGGCTATGAGCGCCCGAGCGATATATGTCGCGTGATCCGCACGTGGCACTTCGGGCGTTATCGCGCCACACAATCGGCAGAAGCGCGCGAGCGTCTGACCGAGCTTACGCCTGCTCTGCTCAAGGCTTTTGCCGAGACCAAGCGCGCGGATGAAGCGCTCTTGCGTTTTGACGGTTTTTTGAAGGGCCTGCCTGCGGGCATCCAGCTTTTCAGCCTGTTGCAATCCAATCCCCGTCTCCTGAACCTTCTCGTGATGATTATGAGCGCCGCCCCCCGGCTTGCCGAAATCATCACGCGCAACCCGCATGTTTTTGACGGTTTGCTCGATCCGGCGATTTTCTCGGAAATGCCGACACGCGCCTATCTGGAAGAACGCCTTCGCGTGTTTCTGGGACCTGCGACCGATTATGAGGAAGTGTTGGACCGGCTGCGCATCTTCGCTGCCGAACATCGTTTTCTGATCGGTATTCGCCTGCTCACAAGTGCCATTGATGGCGTGCGCGCTGGTCGCGCGTTTTCCGATCTGGCTGAACTGATGATCGGCAAGGCATTCGAGGTTGTCGAAGCCGAACTGGAACGACGCCACGGCAAGGTTAAGGGCGCCAAGGTGACTCTTCTGGCTATGGGCAAGCTTGGCAGTCGCGAACTCACCGCCGGTTCGGATGTCGATCTGATCCTGCTTTACGATCACGACAAGGAGACGGATGAATCAGACGGTGAAAAGCCGCTGGCTCCGTCGCAATATTATATTCGCCTGACCCAGCGGCTCATTGCGGCACTTTCTGCGCCAACGGCGGAGGGCGTGCTCTACGAAGTCGATATGCGGCTGCGCCCTTCCGGCAACAAGGGACCGGTTGCCACCCACATCGAATCCTTCAGCAAGTATCAGCGCAGCGAAGCATGGACATGGGAACACATGGCCTTGACCCGTGCGCGCCCGATTCATGGCGACGAGGCGTTTATGAATCACATCAGAAGCGAGATCGACGAGGTTCTTGTCTCTCCCCGTGACGTGAAGAAGATCGCCAAGGATGTGCGCGAGATGCGCGACCTCATCTATCAGGAAAAGCCGCCTGCCGATGATTGGGATTTCAAGCTGAAGCCCGGCGGCATTGTCGATCTGGAATTCATCGCCCAGTTTGCCGTGCTGGCAAACAAGCTCGACCGGAAACCGCGTCCCTTGGGTACAGAAGAAATCCTTTCGGCCCTCGACCCGTCTTTTGCTGATCCGGCGCTTGCCGATAGCCTTGTCGGCGCCCATCGCCTCTATACCAATCTGAGCCAGACGATCCGTCTGTGTCTTGGAAGCGATGCCAAACGTGAAGAATTCATACCCGGCATGATCGACCTGCTATGCCGTGCGGCCGACATGCCAGACATAAAGCGCGTCGAGCATCATCTGGCGGAAGTCGCCGTTGACGTGCGTACGAGTTTTGAGAAGCTTTTGAACATCTAGAGCATTTCCAGCAAAAGTGCGAAGCGGTTTTGCGTGGGATAATGCGATGAAACAAAGACTTAGAGCGGCTCCAGCAGCTCTGTTTTTAACTGGAGCCGTTCTAATCAGGCGGCGTGAATTTCGGCGCTGTGATTGCCTATATGACCTGGCTTGCGATCAGGGATGCAGACCGAAACCACGGTGCCAACGCCTTCGGTTGAGCGAATGCGAAGCCAGCCGCCGTGAAGCTCAGCCAGTGAACGGGTGATGGCAAGTCCGAGGCCGGAACCGGTATGGGTCTTGGTGAACTGGTTTTCCACCTGTTCGAAGGGCTGGCCGATTTTCTTGATTGCCGATTTTGGAATGCCGACACCGGTATCCTGAATAGTCATGAAGAGGGCTGAGCCGGTCTTTCGCGCCCGTACCGTGATCTGCCCGCCATAGGATGTGAACTTCACCGCATTGGAGAGAAGGTTTATGAGCACCTGCTTGATCGCGCGCCGGTCGGCATAGAGCTGCATTGCCTCTTCGATGCGTGTATTGACCGCAATATTCTTCTCATCCGCCTGCAGCGAAATCATGCGTACCGTTTCATTGATAAGCGGGCAGAGATCGATCTGCTCACGGTCGAGCGAGAAATGCCCGGCCTCAATCTTCGACATGTCGAGAATGTCATTGATGACATTAAGCAGGAAGTTGCCGCTTGTATGGATGTCGTTGATGTATTCCTCGTAACGGTCGGAACCGAGCGGGCCGAACGTGCCTGCCTGGATCATTTCCGAGAAACCGATGATCGCATTGAGCGGCGTGCGCAGCTCGTGAGACATATTGGCGAGGAATTCGGACTTGGCACGGTTCGCAGCCTCGGCGCGTTCCTTTTCCTGACCGTATTTGCGGGCAAGTTCGGACAGCTCGCGCACGCGGTCCCGTTCGCCTTTGCGCGCAATCGACAGGTCGTGAATGGTCGCCATCAGGCGGCGTTCGCTGTCGACCAGACGTTCCTGATGCAATTTGAGCTGGGTAATGTCCGTGCCAATGGAAACAAGGCCGCCGTCCTGCGTGCGACGTTCGTTGACCTGGAGCCAGCGGCCATCGCTGAGCTGGCGTTCAAAGGTCTGACCACCGGCGCGGTTATGTTCATTGGCCATGCGGCGTTCGAAAGTGAACGGGCGTGTATGGGCATCAACTTCGTTGCGCGGCACGCCGGGTTTCAGCGTCCAGACGGGAAGGCCAGCATATTCACTGAACTTGGAATTCGCCATGACGAGGCGATTGTTGGAATCCCACAGGATGAAGGCTTCCGAAATATTCTCGATGGCTTCGCGGATGCGCATGTCGGCTTCCGCCGTCTGCTGCGCAAAGCGGTGCTGTTCGCTGACGTCGAAAGCAATGCCGACCAGATGAAGATCGCCTTCGCTGGCGATCTCGGCGCGAACGCGCATCCACACCCATGAACCATCGGCATGGCGCATGCGGAAGACGCGGTCAACGTGCGAGATATCGCCCGCGGCAGCCTGTTCGGCGATGGAATAGAGGTCGCCATCTTCCGTGTTGATGATTGCAGCCACATCGCCGAAAGGCAGCACTGCATCCTGCGCTTCGTAGCCCAGCATCTCATACATGGAGCGCGACCAGTAAATGCGACCGCGTGCCATGTCCCAATCCCACAGGCCGCAGCGACCGCGCCCCAGCGCCAGATCGATACGGCGCTGGATCTGGCCGGAAAGGTCGTCGGCCTCGCGAGCTCGCGCCGCTTGGCTGAAATAGGCGTAAAGGATGGCGAACATCACGCCGGTTGTGCCTGCGAAGAGCGTCACATTGAGCGACACTGCCCGGCGCCATTCCGCAAAGATCGTGCTTTCCGGTTCGACGGCGATAACGGAATAGGGCAGGGTCATCGGCTTGGACAAGGCGCCAAAAGCCGGTTCGCCTTGCAGCATGACTTTCAGCACGCCTGCACGTTCTGCAAACAGGAATAGCGGCTGCGCTTCGGTAAGGATCGTATCGACCGGCTTGCCGGACAGATCGGATATCGGGCCGGATATTGCGACCACGGAGGATTGCGGGTCGATGACGGCAAGCGTCATGCCGGACGAGGACAGCCCACGCGAACGAAACTCGGCTATTGTGTCCTGAATATCCTTCGCGGCGATCTGTGCGCCCGCGTCGGTGCCGTTGGCAACACGTTCGATCATCTGTGCAAGATTGGCGGTTGCAGCCGACAGAAATGCCTTATGCTGTTGCTCGATATCTTCCCGCCACGCCAGCATCGAAAAGACGCGCGCTACGCCGAGAATAATCAGAAAGATAATGATGAGCGCTGGAACGAGGCGTCGCAGGATAGGCTCGATTGAGATGAACTTGCCATAGGCCGGACCAGCAAGAAGACTGACATGGCCCGAAAGCTTGCCTTTCCTTCTTTTCCGACCGGATTCGCAATGCGTCCCCGCCGGCGCGCCATACGCGTCGGTGCTCGCCATATAATGGTCCCTCGTGAATTCCCTGCGAGTGAAGTGATTCGGAATACGCCACCTCCGAATGTCATCAATGAATCAAAAGTGATTCGCGCTGTCCAGCGAATTCGTTAACGAGGCGTAAAAATCAGGGTTTTCATCAGCCGATTTATTCATGAATCTCAAGCTCTTAAGTGGAATCGATATTGCATCTGATTCGCCTAAAGGCATGAAAAGACTCACGAAAGCTGACTGTCCACCGCCTCTGCGTTCATCAGCATGAAAAGGCTCGTTCCGATTGCCGGTTAAGCAGTCGGAGCGAGCAAATCATCACAACGATCAGGATAGGTCGCGAATCAGGCGAGAGTGCGGTCCACGATATCGCGCAGGTCGGTAGACAGTTTGCCCGCGCCCGAAATACGCGCCAGCGCTGCCCTTGCATGTTCGCGGCGGGTATCTTCAAGCGAACGCCAGGAGCGAAGCGCCGTCAGAAGCCGTGCGGCAAGCTGTGGATTTTCCGGATCGATGGACAGGATCGTATCTGCAAAGAACTCGTAGGCCGCACCATCCTTGCGGTTGAAGCCGGTTGGATTGGATGCCGAGAACGAACCAATCACCGAGCGGACGCGGTTTGGATTGTCGAGCGAGAAGAGGGCGTGTTTCGTAAGATCGCGCACGGCCTGCAAGGCTTCGTCGCCGGGACGGCTCGCCTGCGCACTGAACCACTTGTCCATCACAAGACCATCCTTACCAAACTGGCGTTCGAAACTTGCCAGTGCGTCCTTTGCCTCGTTCGTATCACCAAAGCGGTGTACCAGCACGGCCAGTGCCGCGAAGCGGTCGGTCATATTATCCGCATTGGCGAACTGGCTGGTGGCCCGTTTCTGGCTTTTCTCGTGACGGCTCAGATAATCGAGCAGCACGTTCCGCAAGGCACGTTTGCCTGCCGCGCCTGCATCTGGCGAGAAGGCGCCGTCCTGTTTCAGGGCATCGTAGAGCGTGGTGAAATCGCCAGCATAACGGGCGGCAATGGCGTCCACGAAATGGTTTCGGCTGGCGAGAATCGCATCCGGATCGACATTGCTGCCCATTTCGCGCGCGATATCGCTTTCGCTCGGCAGCGTGAGGCAGAGCGCGCGGAAGGCTGGATCAAGCGTTTCGTCGGAAGCAACGTTTCCGGCAAGTTCGATGATTTTATCGTCAACTGCCGGTGCATGACCACCGCGGATACGCTTGGCGCCTTCAAGCAGAGCCAGGTTGAAAATTCCGGTCAATGCCTGCCAGCGGGCGACCGGATCGCTGTCGTTCAGGGCCAGGAATGCACGATCATCGTCCGATAGGGGCGCCGACAGGTTTACGGGAGCCGAGAACCCGCGCAACAGCGACGGAACAGAGCGTTCCTTGATGCCATGAAAGACGATCGTTTCGGACGGACGATGCAGATGAATGACGTCGCCGCGCACGTCCCCACCTTCGACGGATGTTGGAACCATATCCTCGCCGTCTGACCCAATAAGACCGTAGGTGATCGGGATATGCATCGGTTTCTTGACCGATTGTCCGGGCGTTGCCCCCAGCGACTGTGCCAGTTCAATCGAGAAGGTTTCCTTCGCAGCATCGTAGGAGAAAGCAGCTTCCACCTTCGGGGTTCCGGCCTGATCGTACCAGAGCGCAAACTGTGAAAAGTCCTGACCGGAAACATCGGCGAAGACCTTGATGAAATCCTCGATTGTTGCGGCTTCCCCGTCATGGCGCTCGAAATAGAGGTCCATGCCCTTGCGGAATAGCTCAGGCCCAATGATTGTGCGGATCATGCGCACGACTTCCGAACCTTTTTCATAGACGGTCGCCGTATAGAAATTGTTGATCTCGCGATATTCGCGCGGGCGTACCGGATGGGCGAGTGGCCCGGCATCTTCCGGGAATTGCTGCGCCTTGAGAATTTTCACTTCGGCGATGCGCTTAACCGGGCGCGAGCGCTCATCGGCGGAGAATTCGTGATCGCGATAGACCGTCAGGCCTTCCTTGAGGCAGAGCTGGAACCAGTCGCGGCAGGTGATGCGGTTGCCGGTCCAGTTGTGGAAGTATTCATGTGCAATCACCGCCTCGATGCCCGCATAGTCAACGTCGGTAGCGGTTTCAGGGTCGGCCAGCACATATTTGTCGTTGAAGACGTTGAGCCCCTTGTTCTCCATCGCGCCCATGTTGAAATCGGAAACGGCAACGATGTTGAAGATGTCGAGATCATATTCGCGACCAAACTTCTCCTCATCCCAGCGCATGGAGCGTTTCAATGCATCCATCGCGTAGAGTGCGCGGCCTTCCTTGCCATGCTCGACATAGATCGCCAGATCGACCGGTTGTCCTGACTTCGTGGTGAAGTGATCCTTCACGACGCCGAGCGATCCGGCAACGAGCGCGAAGAGATAAGATGGTTTTGGGTGCGGGTCATGCCAGATGGCGAAATGCCGGTCCGGCGTGCCTTCGACCGATCCGCTCTCGACCGGATTGCCGTTGGACAGAAGAATAGGAGCGGCTTGTTCGTTAGCGTCAACCCGCACGGTATAGACTGACAGAACATCCGGGCGATCATAATAATAGGTAATGCGGCGGAAGCCTTCTGCCTCGCACTGCGTGCAATAGACGCCGCTTGAACGATAGAGGCCGGATAGCTGGCGGTTGGTGGTCGGATTGATTTCCGTCACGACTTCAAGCGTGAAGCGCTTGCCTTCTGGCAGGTCGCTGATTTCGAGCTGATCGGGCGTTGCGATATAGCTGTTGTCGGTGAGCTGCTTCCCGTCGATGGCGATGCTGACAAGTTTCAGTTCGTCACCATCGAGAATCAATGGCGTACCAGCTGCAGTGCCATCGCGACGCTCAATCGTGAGGGTCGCACGGACGATGGTTTTTTCCGGTTCCAGGGAGAAGTCCAGTTTCGTCTCGGGTATGGCGTATGGGGTCGGACGATAATCTTCGAGACGGAATGTCTGGCCGGTTTCAGTACGCATAGCGAAACTCTCTCCCTGAACTCTCATTGAACTCACGATGTTGGATTCGTACCTAAAATTGTCGCCAAGGGAAACTCAATTCCAGAACAACCAACTGGCCTTTTATGACCGGAGCATTTCCAGCAAAACTGCGAAGCGTCTGCGCGGGGAAATCAGTTCACTGGATTGATTTCTATTCCCGCTTCGATGCGTCGGATAATGCGACAAACAAACGACAGGCGCTTTGCCAAATAATTTTCAGCGGGACCTTTGTGCTACTGGTGCTGTCTCACAAACAGGAATAAGAAAACAGGCGCTCGAATATTTTGGGCGAACCTGCGCTTTGTGTTTTTAAGGAATTGCGTTGTGAACGCTCATGCGAGCGCGCCTGTCGAGGCTGCCCATCTTGAAACCAACCCGATGCTCGGCATCGGTCTCAAAATCGCTTCTGTTGCCGTTTTTGTCGCCATGTCCACCTTGTTGAAGGCGGCTGAAGGCGTGCCTGTCGGACAGTTGATCTTCTTCCGGTCGTTCTTCGCAATCTTCGCTATATTGCTCTATCTGGGGTGGCGCGGGCAGCTTTCTGGCGTGTTCCGCACCCAGAACGGTTTCAGCCATTTCTGGCGCGGACTGGTGGGTGTCTGTTCCATGTCGATGAGCTTTTTCGCTCTCACCAAGCTGCCGCTGCCCGAAGCAATCGCGATCAACTACGCTTCACCACTGATTACCGTCATTCTTGGCGCGGTCATCCTGCATGAAGTCGTGCGGTTTTATCGCTGGAGCGCGGTTCTCATCGGGCTTGGTGGCGTGATGGTTATCATCTGGCCGCGGCTGACGGTTTTTTCCGGCGGTAGTATGGGGCATGACGAGGCCATGGGTGCGTTCGCCGCTCTTGGTGCGGCTATCTTGTCTGCGGTGGCGATGATGCTTGTACGTCGCCTCGTGCAGACGGAACGCACCTCGACCATCGTGATCTACTTTTCCATATCCGCGAGCGTCATTTCCTTGGTGAGCTTTCCTTTTGGCTGGATCGTGCCGAACTGGTCGCAGCTTGCCATGCTGGTCGGTGCTGGTTTTGCCGGGGGCGTCGGCCAGATTCTTCTGACCGAGTGCTATCGCCATGCGCCGATGTCGACGATCGCGCCCTTCGAATACACGTCGATGCTGCTGGGACTAGCCATCGGCTTTCTGCTGTTCGGCGATATTCCGACCTTCGAAATGCTGGCCGGTAGTGCCATCGTCATGGCGGCAGGCGGTTTCATCATTTACCGCGAGCACAAGCTTTCGATTGCGCCCCACAAAGTCAACGCACCGCAGACGCAATGAATTCAGCTTTGACCGGGTGTGCCTTCTGCACGGGGATCGAGCTGCATGGTCTCCGGCGTGGACTGGCCGTCCGGCGTATGGAATTTGTACTCGGTCTTCTGGTCGCTGATCGCCGGGCGCTCGAAGCGACGGATGCGCCAAAAGGCATGCAGGCCGTATAAGCCGTAGGCGATGGCCATGGTTACGAAGAAGCCCGATGCGCCAATCAGATCCATCAACGGGCCGGAAAGGGCAGGCCCGATGACACTGCCCACGCCGTAAATAATCAGCAACCCGCCGGAGACCTTCACGAATTCGCTGGCATCTGCGTAGTCATTGGCGTGAGCGACGTTGAGGCTGTAGATCGGATAAATCACCGAACCGAACAGAAACATCATCGCGTAAAGCGCATAGGGCGAGGTGGGATGGAACAGCACCATCACCATCGACAAAGCAAAGCCGATGACACCGGCGATCACCATGACATAGCGACGATCGACAAAGTCCGATCCTCGTCCGAGCGGGTACTGGAAGATAGCGCCACCGATCATGGCGCAGGCAAGCATTGTGGCGATGCCGAAGGTGGAGAGGCCATTCATCTCACCGTAAATCGCGGCGAGGAAGTTCCAGGTGCCCGCAACGATACCTGCAATCAGCGAGCCAACAGCCGCAGCAGGTGACCGTCGATAAAGTCCCTTCAAATCGAGCGAAACCTGCGTCAGCGGATTGGGTGACTGCGCGCTTGAAAGGGCGGTTGGAAGGAGTGCGCTTGCATAGATGATGGCACAAATGATGAAGAGCGTCTGCGTTCCCGCATCGCCGAACGGCAGGATGTACTGCCCGCAGAGCAGGCCGAGCATAGTGATGATCATATAGATCGAAAAGATGCGACCGCGCGATTCATTGGTTACGCGCTCGTTCAGCCAGCTTTCAATAATCATATAGCTGCCTGCGAGCGAAAAGCCCGCAACGCCACGGAAGATCATCCATGCGACAGGATTGACGACCAGTGCGTGGAAAAGCAGCGCCATCGAAAGCAACGTCGCAAGCGAAGAGAAGACGCGAACATGCCCGACGCGCCGCACCAGATGCGGCACCACAATGCAGCCGATCGTGAAGGCGAGGGAATAGCTCGTACCCATCCAGCCGATGGTCGTGGTCGACCAGCCTTCCATGCCGCCCCGCAGGGGCAGAAGAATACCCGCGAGGCCACCGGCGAGCAGCATCAGAAAGGTGCTTGCAAGCAAAGCGGCTATGGGCAGGAGCTGGCCAGCCATGAAAAACTCCACAGTGAAATCCCATGGGGAAACTGAATTTAGGGCTACTTGTCGCCGAAAGGCGGTTTGGCAAGCGGCGAAATAGAACAAGTTTGCGGCATGTTGGTGACAATGCCGCCTGCGTCGCCTGCCGATGCCACTGAACTAAAAAGATTTCAACTCATCAATTCGGCCAATTTCAGCTTCACAGCCAGAAAATCGCGCCATGCAAAACGCTTTTGTGCCGGCGTTCGTAGAAGATAGGCCGGGTGCAGGGTCGGCATGACAGGAATTTCGAGGCCGTTGGGCGTATGATGAATTTTCCAGTTGCCGCGCAGGCGAAGGATGCCTTCCGTCGCGCCGGTGAGGGCCTTGCCCGCAGGACCGCCCAGGGCAACCAGAACTTTCGGTGAGGCAAGCTCGATCTGTCGTTCGATGAATGGCCGACAAAGTTCCGTCTCAAGCGGTGTCGGCGTGCGGTTGCCGGGCGGACGCCACGGGATCGTGTTGGCGATGTAGACGCTTTCTCGCTTCAGGCCGATGGATTCGATCATGCGATTGAGAAGCTGTCCGGATTTTCCGACAAACGGCAATCCTTCCATATCCTCATCCCGTCCGGGCGCTTCACCGATGAACATGATGTCGGATGACGGATCACCATCGGCGAAACAAAGGTTCTTCGCCGTGAATTTCAGGTTGCAGCCGTCGAATGCCGCAAGCTTCTCCCGCAATTCCTCCAGCGTTGAAGCCTGTGCCGCCGCTTCGCGTGCGAGCGCAATCTGCGCCGTATCGGGAAGGTCGGCTGCGGCTTGAACAGGCTTGCTGGTGGGGGCGGGGGCCGGCGCTGGGCGCGGTTGTTGCTGCCGGGCGCGCTCAGGCGAATTCGGCATCTGCGCCGTTGGCTGCGAAGAGGCAGGGCGTTGAGGCTCTGCAAACCGGTCTATCGGCGTTTCGGAAAGCGGCATGTCAATGCCTGCCTCCGCATAGAAGCGGAGCAAACCTTCAATATCCAGCGTTTCGCGATTATCAGCCATTATCTACCTCACCTCTGAGGTGGCGAATTTTGCAGGTGAATGCAAGAGCCCGGTTTAGATTTAGGGTTCGTTTGGCCTGTTAGTGACAGTTCATACCCTGTTTGATGCGCATATAGCCAGGCAAGGTGCGAACATGGTCCTGACATGACATGAGGACATGCTTCTTCTATCATCACAAACAAATCTTCATCGCGGCTTCTTGAATGGAATGAATTTGACGTTTACGTTAAGGTAAATCAATTTGAGGACGTAGGACGCCTGTTTTGGACAATTGGACGCATTTGCGGCAGTCTCCAACTCTGCGACAGGGTAAGGCAGAATACGGGGAAACGGCGATCTTTTCGTACCGCCAGTGCTGACGGGCAGTCGGTTCATGGGTATTCGCGATTAGATCATGCACAAAAACAATTGGATGCGTCGTCTGGGCTATCTTAGTGAGAAGACGATGTTACACCGGACGGAGGGATGAATGTCTGAAGCCCCAGAATATGCAAACCAGGAGCTTCCCGAACGCGAGAGCATGGAATTCGACGTTGTGATCGTCGGCGCAGGCCCTGCTGGCCTTGCTGCGGCAATCCGTTTGAAGCTGGCGAATCCAGAGCTGTCCGTCGTCGTCCTCGAAAAGGGCGGGGAAGTCGGCGCGCATATTCTTTCCGGCGCTGTCGTTGATCCGGTAGGTATCGACCAGCTTCTGCCGGGCTGGCGCGAGGAAGAGGGGCACCCTTTCAAGACGCCGGTTACTGCCGATCATTTCCTCGTGCTGGGGCCCGCAGGTTCAGTACGCCTGCCGAATTTCGCCATGCCGCCTCTGATGAGCAATCATGGCAATTACATTGTGTCTCTGGGCAATGTCTGCCGCTGGCTCGGCACCAAAGCCGAAGAACTTGGCGTAGAAATCTATCCGGGTTTTGCAGCAACCGAGGTGCTCTACAATGACGAGGGCGCGGTCATCGGCGTCGCCACTGGCGATATGGGCGTCGAGCGCGACGGAACGCATGGGCCGAACTACACGCGCGGCATGGCGCTGCTCGGCAAATATACGCTGGTCGGCGAAGGCGCGCGCGGCTCGCTTGCCAAGCAGCTGATCACCAAGTTCAAGCTCGACGAAGGCCGTGAACCGGCGAAATACGGTATTGGCCTCAAGGAACTATGGCAGGTTGATCCTTCCAAGCACAAGCCGGGTCTGGTCCAGCACTCCTTCGGCTGGCCGCTCGACATGAAGACGGGCGGCGGCTCGTTCCTTTATCATCTGGAAGACAATATGGTTGCGGTCGGTTTCGTGCTGCATCTCAACTACAAGAACCCGTATCTGTCGCCGTTTGAAGAGTTCCAGCGTTTCAAGACGCATCCGGCCATCAAGGATGTCTTTGAGGGTGGCAAGCGTCTTTCCTATGGCGCACGTGCGATTACCGAAGGTGGCTTCCAGTCGGTGCCAAAGCTGTCGTTCCCGGGTGGAGCGCTCATCGGCTGCTCGGCTGGTCTGGTCAACGTGCCGCGCATCAAGGGCAGCCACAATGCGGTTCTTTCCGGCATTCTCGCTGCCGACAAGATCGCCGAGGCAATTACCGCAGGCCGCGCCAATGACGAGCCGGTCGAGATCGAGAACAATTGGCGTTCAAGCCTGATCGGCACGGATTTGAAGCGGGTGCGCAACGTCAAGCCGCTGTGGTCGAAGTTCGGCACGATTGCCGGCGTGGCGCTCGGTGGTCTCGATATGTGGACCAACCAGCTTTTCGGTTTCTCCATCTTTGGAACGCTGAAGCATGGCAAGACCGACGCGCAGTCGCTTGAGCCGGCTGCAAAACACGCGAAGATCGATTATCCGAAGCCGGATGGCGTTCTGACCTTTGATCGTCTGTCGTCGGTGTTCCTGTCGAACACGAACCATGACGAGAACGAGCCTGTGCATCTTCAGGTTCGCGACATGAAATTGCAGCAGACTTCCGAACACGACGTCTTCGCTGGTCCGTCGACGCGTTACTGCCCTGCGGGTGTTTATGAATGGGTGGATGCCGACGGCAACTCCGCAGCTGATCCGCAGGCAAAGGATGTGCGGTTTGTCATCAACGCTCAGAACTGCGTGCACTGCAAGACTTGCGACATCAAGGACCCGAACCAGAATATCAACTGGGTGCCGCCACAAGGTGGTGAGGGACCTGTTTACGTGAACATGTAATGTTTACGTGATGACACGAGAAAAAGGCGGTCTGGGACCGCCTTTTTTATTGCAGCATGACGGACTGGGTTTCCGGTTCTTCTTCATCTGGCCGAACGGGTGGTGGAACGGAAAAATCGAGCCGCACTGGCAGATGATCGGAGCCGGCATCTTCGCGAGCCGAAACCTCCGCCCCTCCGATTTCAGGGCTTACGAGTATCTGATCAATCGGCAGGCCGATATAAGGAGCGAGCTTAACAGGCAGTAGGTGCGTCATCCACGTGCCGCCAATACCGGTCATATGGCGGGTGCCTGAGGCACGTTCGACGCGGCGAACGGCATTGCTCCACGGCGCTGCATTGAAGTCACCGGCGACGACCAGAGGGCCTTTCAGCTTCTGCAGTTCTGGTTCGATGTAGCGGAGTTGATAGGGCTGCCAGCGCGGCCATGGCCATGAAAAGTGCAGTGCTGCGACATGCACGGTCGTTCCGCCGAAATTGATCGGCGCAATTGCGAGCAAACCATCGCCGACACAGGCCGTCTGTGCATCTTCGCTGAAAGGCCGCTTCGAAAGGATGCCCACGCCCCATGTGTTGGGATCATCAGCACAATTGAGATGGTAGGGATAGGAGCCTTGGAGAATGGTGAGCCACTTGGTCCATTGGTCGCTCGCCTCCTCATAGGTGATGACGTCCGGCTTCTCCCGCGCGATCATCTGGAGAATGCGTTTCGGTTCGGGATTGTCTTCGCGCAAATTGATCTGGACGAGACGGTAGCGTGCGCCGCCTTGTTCCTGCGCATGGGCGCCGGTGGAGCCGCTCAGGAAATCACGTGCAGCACCAACAGTCGTGCTTAGAGCCATGACGGCAAAGAGTAGCAGCATCGCCGCCTCACGCCGCATCTTGGTGAAAAGCAAGGGAATGGTCAGCACTGCCAGCAGGACGGACAGATGAGCTCGAAAATGCGAAAAGGAATCGAGAGCCGGGTGCACCGCTCCAAGAAATCCCAGCACGAGCGGAACCGACAGCGCGACAGCAGCCAGCAGCAACAGGAATGAAAGGTTTTCACGGCTTTTCGACATGAAATGCCTCTAGCTATCGAATACGGCGCGATGATGGAGGTGAAGGCAATAGGGCGTTAGGGGAGTAAGGCAGTATGTTAAGAGCATCATCTGTTGCTAACCAACATATTGCTCTACTGTCTTACCACCCTATTCCCCTAGCGTCACTGGAAAGCCGTCTCGTAGAAGCTGCGAAGCTTGCGGGAATGCAGCCGCTCATCCGGCATGGCCGCAATTTTTTCCATCGCGCGGATGCCGATGCGCAGATGCTGTGCCACCTGCCGCTTGTAAAATTCGGTCGCCATGCCCGGCAGTTTCAGTTCGCCGTGCAGCGGCTTGTCGGAAACACAGAGCAGGGTGCCGTAAGGCACACGGAAACGGAAACCATTGGCCGCAATTGTGGCTGATTCCATATCAAGTGCGACAGCACGCGCCTGTGAAAGGCGCTGCACCGGGCCGCGCTGGTCGCGCAGTTCCCAGTTGCGATTATCAATGGTCGCGACCGTACCGGTACGCATGATCTGTTTCAAATCATAACCTTCCAGACCGGTGATTTCCTCGACGGCTTCTTCCAGCGCAACCTGAATTTCCGCAAGTGCCGGCAATGGCACCCAGACGGGCAGATCGTCATCGAGAACATGGTCCTCACGCATATAGGCGTGTGCCAAAACGTAATCGCCAAGCTGTTGGCTGTTGCGAAGGCCAGCGCAATGACCGAGCATAAGCCATGCGTGAGGGCGAAGCACTGCAATATGGTCGGTTATGGTCTTGGCATTGGACGGTCCCACGCCAATATTGACCATCGTGATGCCCGAATGGTCGCCCCGTTGCAGGTGATAAGCTGGCATCTGCGGCAGGCGGGGCAGAGGGCTGCCACTGCTTGGTTCGGTCTCGCCCGCGCGCGTAATCAGATTGCCCGGTTCAACGAACTGTTCATAACCGCCGCCGCCTTCTGCCATCAATTCGCGGGCATAGGCGCAGAACTCGTCCATATAAAACTGGTAGTTTGTGAACAGCACGAAGTTCTGGAAATGCGCCGGGCTTGTCGCCGTGTAGTGCGCCAGCCGATGCAGTGAATAATCGACGCGCTGGGCAGTGAATGGTGCAAGCGGCATCGGTTCGCCGGGGGCGGGCTCGAAATCGGCATTGACGATCTTGTCGTCGGTCGCCGCCAGATCGGGTACATCGAACAGATCACGCAGCGGATGCGTGAAGGCGTTGGCGACGGAAGCCTCGACATAGGTGCCTTCCTTGAAGGCAAAATGGATCGGGATCGGCGTCGACGATTCCTTCACGGTCACGGTCACACCGTGATTGCGCATCAGGAGGCGAATCTGCTCGTTCAGATAATGATCGAACAAGTCGGGCCGCGTGATGTTTGCGGAATAATCACCTGGCGTCGAGACATGGCCATAGGCCAGCCGTGAATCCACATGAGCGAAGCTGGATGTGGATAGACAGATCTCGGGATAATAAGCGCGGTAACGCTGCGGTGGAATTTCGCCACGGGCAACCTTCTCGAACGCATCGCGCAGGAAAGCCGTGTTGCGATCATAGAGCTTTTGCAGGGCGGCAACCGCCGCACCGGCATCGGTGAAAACCTCCGGATCAACGGTCGAAGGCGTTTTGATCTCGGTCAAAAAAGGATGTTCGATTCGCTGTGTCATGGCCTAGTATAGCAGAGTCCATGACTGGTATATGACCCAGTTTATGCGACGCGTTGCAGGCTTACATAAAGCACGAGGCCGATGCCGCTCATCTGGGAATGCTGGCCAATCTGCGTGTAGGCGAAGGTGGCTGCCGGACCGGTGAAAATGGCGGTGAAAAAGAAAACCCGAAGGGCGATTGCGGCGATGGTCCGGGTTTTTTTCATGGCCGCTCTCCGACAGGCTTCTGGGTGAACGCGGCGACAGGTCCGATTACCGGTTGATCCCGGTAGAGGTTGTACCTCTGGTCAGCGAAAATGCTGGCAACAGCGGCAAAGCCAGCGATCATCAGGCAGACAATTGTTAAACGTCGAAGCATACCGGTTGGCCCCCAAAGCCGTAATGATTTCTGTTCTCCCTCATCAATTTAGCCATTGCGCCTGAACCCTCCCTGAGAGGGTCGTTCATGCGGCGTTCAAAAATATTGATGTTCCGTTTATTGCGGTGTGTGGCTCTTGTGCCTGCTGGAAAGGGACTTATGTTTTCCATCATTGGAATGCGGGAACATAAGTCCCGCTCAACGTCAGGATCAGCGGGAGAGAGCCCATGGCCGAACAGACCAAGCCCATCGAGTTGTATTATTGGCCGACACCGAACGGTTTCAAGATCAGCATTATGCTGGAAGAGCTGGGCGTTCCCTACGAGGTCAAGTATGTCAATATCGGCAAGGGCGATCAGTTTCAGCCGGACTTTTTGAAGATTGCTCCTAACAACCGTATGCCCGCCATCATCGATCCGGAAGGGCCGGGCGGCCAGCCGATCTCGGTGTTCGAGTCTGGAGCTATACTGCAGTATCTCGGGCGGAAGTTCGGTAAGTTCTATCCGACCGACGAACGCAAGCGCGTCGCAGTTGACGAATGGCTGATGTGGCAGATGGGTGGCCTCGGCCCGATGTCCGGGCAGGCCGGGCATTTCCGTGTCTATGCGCCGGAAAAGGTTCAGTACGGCATCGACCGCTATACCAACGAGGTTAACCGTCTCTATGGTGTGTTGAACACGCAGCTTGAAGGCAAGGAATACATTGCAGGCGAATATTCAATTGCCGACATGGCTTCGATCGGCTGGATCAATGCCCATAAGAACTACGACCAGAACCTGGATGATTTCCCGAATCTGAAGCGCTGGCATGAGACAATGAATGCGCGCCCTGCGGTTCAGCGTGGTCTGCTTGTCGGGAAAGAAGAGCGAGAAAAATCCAATCTGGCGACGGACAAGGAAGCCCAGAAAATTCTCTTTGGCCAAAAGGCACGCTGAATAAGCGATCAAAAGAAAGGGCAGCTTCGAGGCTGCCCTTTCTTATTCTGGATGCCACTGAATATTACTGGCGCGTGAGGCTCTCGCTCTTGCAGATCAGGCCGCCCATCACGCAGCCGGAAAGTGAAAGCGTGTTGCCCTTGACGCTGGCTTTGCCGGTATAGGTTTTGCCCTCGTCGAGCTTGTTGACCTCACCCTTGTAGCTGCCGCCCGTGCCTGACATCGTGCCGATGGACTTGCCCTTGTACTCGCCGGTCTGCACCGTACCGCAGAACTTGTTGGCGCCGCAGGACGCATAGCTGATGATCGTGCCGTTCGGGCGCTTCCACGTGCCGACGATCCCTTCGTCGGCAAGGGCAGGGGCGGCAAAAGTGGCTGCAAGCGTCATTCCAAGAATAAGTGTGCGGATCATTCTTTCCTCCCAAATCGCCGCCAGTCCCGGCTTTGCCGGTCGCAACGATGAAACCGCTGTGATGCGTTTTGAAGTTTGAGACAGAAGCCCTCCTCGAACATCCGTCAAGCTTACGCAAACGTAAACGTAAACCAGTTTTTGGCGAAGCGGAAGAGGGATATTTGTGTCTCGCTTGGCACCTGAAATACTGCCCTTTTTACACACACAGCCGCATTCGAATGTTGTCTATAGTTAGCAACTGGTTTCGTTCGACCGTGCGGATTTGAATCGAATTTTTGCAAAAATCAAGCAATCGGCGACACTTGCATGTTTAACAAAATCCCAAGTTTACCCCTTGTTCGGATTTTGTTGGTTGCTCGTTAAGCATCTGGTTTAACGCGCATTTCAACCCTTTCCCGTAGATTTGAGAGCATGAACGGAACGACAGAGACGGCAGTTTCAAAGCAATGAAATCAGGCTTTGAAAATAAAGACTGGACGGTTCTCGGGATTTAACAGGGACAGAGAAAAATGGCACAGTTTCAGAGCTTCTCGAATACGCACAACGCAATCGCACAGGATCGCATTCTTCTCGAAATGGGCATGAAATTTGCCATCGGCCGTGATTGCGAGATCGACGTGGTGGAAGCCCACAAGTGGCTGAACATTGCCGCCATCCGCGGCAGCGAGAAGGCCGCCCGTATGCGCAATCAGGTGGCAGCGACGATGAGCAAGGGCGAACTGGCAGCAGCGCTGCGCGGTGCGCGTGAGTGGATGACCGCCCACTGACTGGCAAGATAGTCGTTATGAAAAAAGCCGCCTTCAAGGCGGCTTTTTTGTTGACTCAGCTTATACCGAGATACCGGCCCGGTTTGTGGTTGATTGCGATGATGAGGTTCATGGCAATCGCTCCGATCAGGGAAAGCACCATGTTTTCCCACGGGATAAAGAACAGCGAGATCAGCATGATAAGGACATCGAGGCCGAGCTGAAACCAGCCGGCTCTTATCCCATAAGCGTCCTGTAGATAGAGCGCCAATATATTGACGCCGCCGACGCCGGAGCGGTGCCGGAAAAGTGCCAGCACCCCCATACCCATCAGGGTGCCGCCCATGAGTGCTGCGAAGAGCGGATTGACGCTTGAGAAATCGACACTCATGGGCATCAGTCGAGCAAAGCCCGACATCATGGCCACTGCGACAAAGGTTCTGATGGTGAACGCCCAACCCATTCGACGCACGGCGAAATAATAGAATGGCAGATTGATCAGGAAATAGAGCAATCCGAATTCCGTGCCTGTTGCATACTGGATGAGAAGGGCGATACCAGCCGTGCTGCCGGTCATCAGCATAGCCTGACTATAAAGCGTAATGCCGAGCGCAATGAAGGACGTGCCGATCAGCATAGCCATCGCATCTTCATAGAGGCGGTGACGGTCTGATGCGGCGGCTTTCGACGCATCGATGAGCGGGGCGGCGTTATCTGCGATATCGGCCACGTGGAAACTCCAGAACAGCGAGAAGCCGGTAATCCGGCAAATAGATTACGGTGCCGGAATGAATTCCGGCTTGTCATGCATTCGCGCTGTGCAGAGGGTTGGGTCAAAGCACGCGGCGTCAAGTCTTGGGAGACGGTTAAATATAACAGCCGTTTTGACGCTTCGCACGGCTTGAAAGATTGTTATTTCACGGTCGTGTTTGTAGATTTATCGCGATTGCGAAGGCTGTTTGTTTTGATTTATTTCGTGCGTCATCTGCGCGAGGAAGCGTTTGACGTCATGAGGGCTGCGCAAATGACGCTTGGCGAGATGCTGAGGCGCACTTTCCAGAAAGGCCAGTGCGCGAATGCGACCGTTCTTGCGATAGCCTGCCACCCATTTCAGGAAGTCCCAGTCGAAACGCTCCACACAACCTTCCGCCATATCCGGGCGTGAGCGTCCGTAATGGATTACGGTTCTTTTGAGTACGCGCCACAGGCGACGCACAGTCGATATATCGAGAAAAACGAGCGTATCGGCTCGCGATGCACGATAAATCATAGTTTCGCTATGATTGCCTTCGAATATCCATGTGTCCTGATCTGCTGCTTCGTTGGTGAGACGGCTGATCTCGTCACGCGGGCGCATCGTCCAGCACGGCTGCCAGTAGAGGGTATCGATATGAATGACCGGTAAGCCGGTAATCTCGCCGAGCGCACGTGCCAGGCTTGATTTTCCCGAACCGGCGCCGCCTATGATCATGATCCGCTCTATCACCTGCATCGTCTCCGGATTTTAACTCTGTTCGAATAAAAATCGGACATGAGGCAGGAAGTACTATAATTTTACTTCATGGCACCTGCATGACCATAACGAGCAAAGAAAGCCCGTTAGAAAATTTGTATTGGAGCTGAAGGTAATATTGACCAAATGATTGACAGTCAACTTTGCGGAGCGCAATATTGGCGTATAAACGGAACGGGTCAGAGCAACAATGACATCTACCGTTCCTCTATATTAGTAAGATCGCAAGGCGTAAAAGTGCCGAGTGATCGAAAGAGCTGCATTCGATAGGGAGTGACAAGATGTCAATTCGAACCATCACCGCCATGGCCGGCACAGCCATCATCATGAGTGCTGCTGCATTTGCCTTTTCATCGCCTGCTAATGCGCTGACGATGAAAGAATGTAGCGCAAAATATCAGTCTGCCAAAGATGCTGGCACGCTTGGTGACATGAGGTGGAATGATTTCCGCAAGGCGCAATGCGGTGATGATGCAGATGCTGCCGCAGCACCGGCAGCTCCAGCCAAAAAGGCAACCAAGAGTGCAGCCGCCCCTGCCGCAGACGACAGTGCCAAGGGCCTGACAATGAAGGAATGTAGCGCGAAATATCAAGCTGCCAAAGATGCTGGCACGCTTGGCGGTATGAAATGGAACGATTTCCGCAAGGCGCAATGCGGTGCAAATGCCGCCGCAGCTCCTGCACCTGCTTCTCCAGCTAAGAAAACGGCAAAAAGCACTGCTGCTGATGACAGCGCCAAGGGCTTAACGATGAAGCAGTGCAGCGCCAAGTATCAGGCGGCAAAAGACGCTGGTGTTGACAATGTTGCAAAATGGAACGATTTCCGCAAGGCTGAATGCGGACCTGGTGCAGATCCAGTTGCCTTCAGCACCGACGGTACCAGTGAACCAACTGCCCCAACGGTTGCGGCGCCCAGAGGCGTCAAATTTCCAACGGCAGTTTCTGCAAAGTTTTCGAACGAATCAGCTGGCAAGGCTCGTATGCACACCTGCCTCGAGCAGTATTATAGGCTGAAAGATGCCAATGCATTGGGTGGTTTGAAGTGGATACAAAAAGGTGGCGGTTACTACAGCCTCTGCAATGCACGCCTGAAAGGCAATTCCTGATCTGATCAGGACGATTCGAATAAGAAGGGGCCTATTTTCCCCTTCTTATTTGGTTCGTGAGAACCAGCCCGCGACCGCGACTGCGAGCCAGCCAAGTATCATCAACGATCCACCTGTCGGCGCGGCCATTGGAAAGAGCCGGTCGCCTATCATATCACGCATGAAGAGGTCGCCGCAGAATAAGGCGAGACCGATCACAAGTAATGCGCCGCCCAGATAAGCGGTACGGCTGAAAGGTACAATGAGAGATAGGACCAGAAATGCGGGCGCATGGCCGAGGAGCAGAGGAGCGATGTTGCCCAGATGGTTCTCTCCACCATGGGCGGCGCCCGCATAAGCGGCAATTGCAAGGGCACCGCACAGTCCGGCAAGCGTGCTGAAAAGAATGTTGGGATACTGGCTATCGGATCGAATCTGCATCTATGGCTCCACCGTTCAGGCAGTTTCACGAGTATCTGCGTGTTTGCGCGCATCCTCCAAAGCGGCGGGTAGGGCAGCTTCAAAGAGATCGAGCTGCTCATCGATGCCGACGCTCACGCGAATACAGCGGTCGAGAACCGGTGCCCCGGGTTTGCGCACGAAGATGTCACGCGCGATTAGCTCGTTGAGAACTGCTGTGGCGAATGCTCCATCCTTACCGCAATCGACGGCAACAAAATTCGTGGCAGATGGGACGGTTGTAAGGCCGTTTGCCTCAGCGATTGCAGCGATGCGATCGCGCCCTGCCTGTATTTTCGCGACTACGTCACGCAGATAAGCTTGATCCTTGAGGGCGGCGATAGCTGCTGCCTGCGCAAGGCGATTCACTGCGAAATGATCGCGAATCTTGTCGAAAGACTTGATGGTTTCGGCGCTGCCGACAACATATCCACATCGGATTCCCGCTAGACCATAAGCCTTGGAGAAGGTGCGCATCCGAAGAATGTTGGGTCGGTCGGTTTCAAAAGGCGGGAAGGCGGACGCTGGCCCTGTTTCGCAATAAGCTTCATCCAGAATGAGGAGGGTGGTTTCAGGAACGCGCTCGATGAAGGATTGAATGTCCGAACCCATATGCCAGGTTCCCATCGGATTGTCCGGATTGGCGAGGTACAGAATTGCAGCATCTTGCTTGCGGGCCGCATCGAGCAGGCCGTCGAGGTTCGATTTGTCGTTGATATAAGGAACAGTAACCAGGTTTCCGCCATAACCCGCAACGTGGTAGTTGAAGGTTGGGTAGCCGCCCAGCGAGTTGATGACCCTGTCACCTTCCTGAACATATTGTCTGACTACCAGCCCGAGCAAGGCGTCGACACCTGCTCCCGGCATTATGTGTTGCGGCTTTACGCCGTGATGTGCGGCAATGGCATGGCGCAGTTCATAGTTTTCAGGATCGCCATACTTCCAGATTTCGCTCGTTTCGGTCCGAATTGCATCAAGGACAGACGGCGCTGGACCAAAACTGCTTTCATTCGCGCCGACCCGTGCCTTGAAAGGCTTTCCGCGCTGTAGCTCCAGCGTTTCGGGGCCGGTAAAAGGAACAGTAGAAGGCAAGCTTGCGACGAGTGGTGTAAGGCGAGGCGATCCCATGGCGATTTCCAGTCGATTCTCAGTCCATCAACGTGTGAGGAGGGCAGTCGAAGAGCTGGAGAAAATCTTATCCACCTACGCCTGTCCAGCTCGGAAGGCATAGCAACTTGTAGTGACTGGTGCCATCACAATGATTCTAGTCGATTGAATAATCCAAGCGAACGATCAGGCTTGCTGCCCGCCGATCGAGTTAAACGATAAGGATCTGCAGAGTGAAACGGGTCGGAACCCGAACATCTGCACGCCTCAGGCGCGCGTGCGCACCGTCGGTGTCTCACAACCACAAGCACAACGCGCAGTGCCGGAGCCATCAAAAACGCCTGTCGATCTGATTGAATCAGATCGACGTTCCAAGCATTCAACCATATCGCACCTTGTCCGAAACCGGTTTACCCATTCCGAGATGCGTTTTAGTGGACCTCGAGCACTTTCACGCATGAATCGAGATCATGTGTCGCCAAATGGGCGTAACGCATGGTCATCTGGAGTGTCTGGTGCCCCAGCCACATCTGAACACGACGGATATCGATCCCGCCCCGGACGAGACGGGATGCGCAGGTATGACGTAAAATATGCGGAACGACCTGATCGTCCGTACCAAGACCGACTTCCATCTTCGCTTCATTCCAGATCTGGCGGAACCGGACCTGATTGAGCATGGAGAAGGGGCCTTTGAGCTTCTCATGCGGGATATGTGCAGCCTTGCGGGCACGGCGGGTGAGTGGGACAGTGCGGCTGCGATTTGATTTGGTGAGCCAGAACGTAACCCGCTGATCTTGAACATCGTTCCAGGTGACACCGATTGCTTCTCCAAGGCGGCAGCCCGTGTCGACAAGAAAAAGGGAAAGCCGATAACTGTCTTCACAGCGCGACTTGATCGCGGCGAACAGGCGCTTTTCTTCCTCATATTCGAGGAATCGAATACGTCCCACACGCTCCTTCTGCCGGACGAATTCCGGTAGATTAAAGATATCTCCCATCTTGTGCGCCTTTCGCAGCAGCTTGCTCAGCGCAGCCATCTTTCGATTGATGGTTGCATTGCTGTTGCCACGCTCACGAAGCGAACCGATGACGGAATCAAGCATTTGCTGATCGAAACCTGAAAAGCGTTCGCCCTTCAAAATCTCATCAATCTCGCCGAGAAACGACTTCACATTATACTTGTGTGATCCATCATCCCACAGGATGTTGACATATTTCCCCGTCAGTTCCGCCACCGAAAATTGCTCGACAAGCCGGTGGTTCGGACTTTTGCTGGATGTGTACTTTAAGTTGTAGTCGACTATCGGCGCAAACTTGTCGCCTGTGTCGATCTTCGTTTCCCCAACGACGATCATTGCACGCCCCCCTTCTTCTTGTAGGACGTACAACTAATGAAATAATTCCCGGAGCACAAGATAAGTGAACTAACTTTATGCGGAGACATGATTGGACCTTTCTAAAAGACCATGTTTGCCCCCAGCTTTCTGTCGTCCCCGAATTCCCCTCGTTTATCGATCCTTTTCGAAATTCCCTGTTCGAAAGGATCGTGTCACTTAATCGTAAGCGGTGTTTCAAATGGATGAGCGCCAACGGTTTCCCGTTGGCGCATTTTTTCAACGTCGTTCTTATTAGAACGAGCGCTGGAAGCGAAGCATGCCCTGGAATGCATCCTTGGTAACACGCAGAGGATGGTCATCGTCCCAGCGGGTGTAAGAGACTTCAGGCGTAATGGTGAAGCCCGGAACCAGCTGATAGGCAACGTTTGCGGTAACTGCGGTCTTGCCCCAGTCTTCGTATGCAGCCTGCACGTTGATGACAGCCTTTTCAGAGGCCTTGTACTTCAAGCCACCCCAGACGGCCCAGTCACCGCCCCACTGACCATACATCTGATCGTCAGACTCTTCCGAGGAATAACCAGCCTGTACCCAGACAGAGAACTGGTCGGTGAGGTTTACGTCACCGCGAACTTTAGCCGCCCATTCTTCAATAACGGAGTCATAAGCAACTACAGCTGCGATCGCACCCCAGCCACCGGCATACTTCACGCCACCAACAACGTGCGGAACATAATCGTTGACAACGTAGCCTTCGCCGCCTTCTTCCAGAGCAACAGTTGCCGAGAAGCCGTTGCCGCCAGTGAAGGTGTAAGAAATCTTGCCAGTACGATAAGCACCTGCAGCTACAACATCGTCGTTGATGACATCGCCAAGATAGCCAGTGAACGTATGGAACGACGATTCGTCGAGACCTACGCGAAGGCCGCCCAGTTCGATGTAAGCGAATTGCAGCGTGGTCGACTGACGATCAGCACCATAGCCTTCAAAACCGGTGTCACCGAGATTGCCTGGAACGGCATCCCACTGAAAGCGGTTTTCGGTAAACGTACGAAGAGTACCCAGTTCCGTTTCAGTCGCAGTATGCGTGCGCAGTGCGAAACGTGCACGCTTCACCCAGCCACCCAGTTCAACGCCGGAGTAGGCATCATCGCCACCCTTTACGTCGTAACGAACGTAACCGGAAATACGCAGGCAGGTTTCGGTGCCTGGGATGTAGAAGTAGCCAGCGCCGTAAGCATCGCAGACGCGGACATATTCAACGGCTTCTGGCTCTGGCGCGACGATTGCGTCGGCAGCCTGAGCGCCGGAAGCTGCAACCAGAGCTGCAGCGGAGCCAAGGAGAAGGCTCTTGATGTTCATTTCTGACCTCCAGTCAAGAATCGGAGGCTTTCGAAATAAATAAGTATTTTCAATGTGTTATAGAGTTTGCAGATTCGGAACTCAAAAAGTCAGCAAATCGGAAGTGATCCGACATGCGTCGAATACGGGGCGTAAAAGCACGGAATCGCACATCGCGTGGCAATCTGGATCTGATTTTTATGAAGAGATTTGCTTGAGGCAGCTGGCGGAGAGGATGGGATTCGAACCCACGAGACCCTTATGAGGTCTACTCCCTTAGCAGGGGAGCGCCTTCGACCACTCGGCCACCTCTCCGGTAAGGGCGAGATAGCTGGTACGCTTTGTCATTTCAAGCGAATTGCGCGCCAACTGGTAAAATTTCCTGCGAATTATCGCACTTTATATATACGCAATCAGGAATATGCGTGGAATCGGCCGCTTTCACCAGGCGTCGGCAGCCTCATTTCGAGCTGTTTAACAAGAAAGATTCGCACCCAAATCAGCTAATGTGGCAATACGCGACGGTGCTTTGACATATTCTCCACTCGGAGCACGGGAAGTCATGGATTCGCGGGCTGAAAACCGCCACGATGCCAAATATCGCGTGTTTTCAAGCGTTAAGACCCGTTAACTCGCGTTCACTCATGTTAATAAACTCTAAATAGCCCACCCTGAAACGGGCAATTTCGTGTCTTTTCTGCAACAACCCTCCCTCATAGAAGCACCAGAAAGGTTGGGAGAGTGTATTCGATGTTGAAACGAAGGAACGGGCGAGTATCTTCACATCCAGAAGAAGGAGCGCTTCGGGGCGACTTTTTCAAAAGGGGATGGGGACAGGTTGTCCTTCAGCCAAATCAGAATGCCCAGACCCATTTTTAACTTTGACTGGAGGTCAGAAATGAACATCAAGAGCCTTCTCCTTGGCTCCGCTGCAGCTCTGGTTGCAGCTTCCGGCGCTCAGGCTGCCGACGCAATCGTCGCGCCAGAGCCAGAAGCCGTTGAATATGTCCGCGTCTGCGATGCTTACGGCGCTGGCTACTTCTACATCCCAGGCACCGAAACCTGCCTGCGTATCCATGGTTATGTTCGTTACGACGCAAAGGGTGGCGATCGCGTTTACGCTCGTACGCCTGGCGATCTGGACCGTGACACCTGGGGCAAGAACGCCCGTGCAACGCTCCGCTTCTCGACCGCTTCGGAAACCGAACTCGGCACTCTGAAGACCTTCACCGAACTTCGTTACAACTGGAACGGCGGCGGCGACGGCGAAGAAGACGCATACGGCTCGAGCGAAAACAGCTCGCTGCGTTATGCTTACATCCAGCTCGGCGGCCTGCGCGTTGGTCTGGATGAATCGGCCTTCGTAACCTTCCCTGGTTACCTCGGCAACGTCATCAACGACGACGTGATCCTCGCTGGCGGCTACCGCACCAACCTCATCAGCTACACCTTCACCGGCGGCAACGGCTTCTCGGCTATCCTGTCGCTCGAAGAAGGCGGCAACGGCGACTCCGACGTTGACGTAACGCTGAACGACTACACGCCGCACATCGTTGGCGGTCTGAAGTACGCTGGTGGCTGGGGCTCGATCGCAGCTGTTGCAGCTTACGACGCTCGTAACGAAGAGTGGGCCGGTAAGGTTCGCGGCGACGTCAACATCACGGATCGCTTCTCGGTCTGGGTACAGGGCGCTTACAAGTCCAACGACGACGAATACTTCGCTACGTCGGATGGTAACGGCGGTTTCTACACCTACCGTGGCATCACCAGCTTCTACGGCACGTGGGGCGGCGACTGGGCTGTCTGGGGTGGCGCTGCATTCAAGGCAACCGAAAAGGCTACCTTCAACCTGCAGCTCGCTTACGACGACACCAAGACCTTCGCAGCAACCGCAAACGTTGCTTACGAACTGGTTCCTGGTTTCACGATCACCCCGGAAGTTTCCTACACCAAGTGGGACGACGAAAACATCAGCCTCGACGGCAAGGATGCCTTCCAGGGTATGGTTCGTTTCCAGCGCTCGTTCTAATCCCTCTGGGATTGTTCACAAAGAACCCGGCAGCATCGCTGCCGGGTTTTTTGTTTGCGGATTTTCACGGTTGCGATCTTGCTTTCACCGAAATCTCGGTCTTTGTACGAATAGAAAGCGGCTTGTGTTCCGCAGCTTCGCATTCGATAATTTCCAGCGTGGAGACGCCACGACATGTTCAAATGGTTTTGGCCCGGAGTTACGTGGACCACAGCGCTGACTGCGCTTGCGCTCTGGTTTGGTGCCGATCGGGTCGAGACGGATATTGCATCACGTACCGGCGAAGCATTGGCTCCATATGTATGGACGGGCTTTGATGTGGACGGTCGCGATGTGACGCTTAAAGGTATTGCGCCCGATCCAGAGGCTCAATCCGCTGCGAAAATGGTGCTGGAGCAGGTGAGGGGGATTCGCGAAATCACCGATCTGACGAGTGTTCTTCCGCTCGTGTCGCCCTATTCGCTACAGATAAAGAAGAGTGCAGACGGAATCATTCTATCTGGTTCCGTCCCTGATAATGATGTCAGGGACCGTATCATGACGGCGGCTGAAAGTGCGGCTCGGGGCATCCCGCTTGATGATGAAATGGCCGTAGGCCGAGGCAGCCCGGCGAATTTCGTTGATTCGGTGGAGTTTGCCTTGCAATTTCTGTCGGCTCTGCGGGAAGGAGAGATTGAGATTTCAGACCTCAACATCTCTGTCAAAGGCAAAGCTGCAGACGATGCCAGCTATCAAAAGATAGAATCCCGGTTGCACTCCCCGCTTCCTTTCGCTCTGAAGGCAGGACGGGTAGAGATTGGCGAACCTTAGCTTTTACGGCGAGGAAGGCTGACGGAATCTCGAATTTCGTCCCCTGTTAGTTTTCTGTTCGGAATTGACAGCCCGCCTGTTCGAGCCTTTCCTTTCTCTTTATGAATAGGCATAGCGGATCATATGTTCCATTTCCGGAATAGAAAGCGGACCTGACAATGCTTTATTTAGCCGTATCGTTTTGGCCGGTTCTCGTTGTAGCGGTTTTAATCGGTGCGGGTGTGGGCTGGCTGACCGGTTCGAAATAGTGGCGGCAAATTGGGGGCGGGGAAAAATTGACGACGATTATGTTCGTCAGGCTTGAGTAATTTGGAGTACGAGGAAACCATATGCCGTTGCTGATTGTTCAACTGGCTGTTCTTGTTGCCATCGCTTTTGTTATTGGCTGTGTTCTGGGTCGTTTCGTGCGGCGCAGAAGTGCGGCGATGCCGGATCACGAGCGTACAATTATTGCAGCGGCACACGCGACATTGCCAGTTGCTGAAAAGCCGGAAGCGTCAAATAAGATCTCTTCCCCGGCAAAAACTGAAGAACCCAAAATCTCATCCCAACCGCGTGAACCGGAGAAGCTTCAGTTGAAAGCTGTGCCCGATGCTGAAGTGGTCGGGAACTGGCCTTCTCGGGAGGAAAAGGCGGGGGCTGAGGCAAATGCCGAGCCTGTACGCGATCCGGGCCGACCTGAGCTTTTGGAAGCTGCGCGCCTTGGAAAACCTGATGACCTTACCGTCATCAAGGGCATTGGCGGGGCGGTTCAGGGATTGCTCAACGGGATCGGCGTGTTTCATTACGACCAGATTGCCGGCTGGAATGAAGACGAATCGCGCTGGATCGAGCGAAACATAGGCTTTCCGCGCCGTGTGGAGCGCGAAGACTGGAGCGGGCAAGCCACCAAGCTGGCGAATGCAGCAAATAAAGCCAGTGCTAGGAGATCGGAAAAGCCCGGCAAAACAGCGACCAAACCAAGATCGCGACGGACAAAAAAAGCAGGCGAATAGCCTGCTTTTTCATTTCAGAGCATTTCTACTATTTCAATATAAGTGCGAAGTTTTCTAGCGCCGACCGTAAATCAGATCGGTCTGTATATCCGCACTTCCGGTCAGGCGGGCCTTATAGACTTCGTAGTTTTCCATCACGCGCTGAACATAGTTGCGTGTCTCGGAGTAGGGGATACGTTCGATCCAGTCGACGACCTGATCGATAGGCTTGCCACGTGGATCGCCATATTTCTCGACCCATTCGGATGCGCGGCGAGGGCCTGCATTGTAACCGGCGAAGGTAAGAACGTAAGACCCATTGAAACGGTCAAGCTGCTCGCCGAGGAAATGGGCGCCAAGCGTCGCATTATACCCTGCATCCGTCGTGAGGCGTGGCGCGGAGAAGCTCATGCCGTTGCGGGTCGCCACGCTTTTGGCCGTTGCTGGCATAAGTTGCAGCAGACCGCGTGCGCCAGCTTTTGAAACCGCGCCGACGTTGAATTCACTTTCCTGCCGGGCAATAGCATAGGCTAGAGCCTTACCTGATCCGCTTATATTGGCATTGGCGGGAATTGCGCCAAGCGGATGCGAGAGAGCACCAACATCAAGACCTCGCAATGCAGCATTTTTGCCGACGCGCAGCGCCAGATAGTGGTTCTCGTCGCGCTCGGCCATGACCGCCAGCAGAGCCAGTTCGCCGACACTGTCGAGTTCCTGCGAAAGCTGATTGTAGAGCGTCGTTGCGCGACTGCTATAGCCGACCTGTTCCAGCCGCTTGATTGCCTGCACGGCGGGACGGCCCGCAAACCGCGCGCGATCCGCTTCCGTTGGTCTTGGATAGATAAGCTCAGGTGCTTTTTCGCTCAGTTTGGCTGCCGAAAGCTGTCCGTAAAATGTTGTGCCGAAATGGGCGGAGCGGCGATAATAGTCGCGCGCATCGCCACCGCTACCTGCTTCGGCCGACCGTCCGAGCCAATAGAAAGCACGAGACGCCGAAATCGGACGCGAGGAGATTTCTGCGATCTTGGCAAAATGTGGCGCAGCCGTCTTCGGCTGGTTCAGGGCGCGCAGTGCATACCATCCGGCATGGAATTCCGCTTCTGCGGCCATTGTGGGCGATTCGGCGGCGTGGGCCGAAACCAGCTTGTAGGCGAGCTGCGGTTTGCTAAGGTCGAGCAGTTCCCGTGACAGGATGCGGCGTTCGACCCACCAGGCATCCGGATCGACAAGCGCCGACGCCTGACGTGGTGCCTTGAGCATGAGGTCTGTCGCCTCGTTATAGCGTTCGGCGCGACGCAGATAGCGAATCTTCAGGAACTGATAGGCGGCGTTTCCCTGCCACGTGCGGTCGACGCCCGCTATCGCCTTGGCGGCATTCGGAGACTTCTGTGCTACTGCCGCAAAAGCGTTGTAAAGCGATTGGGCCTGTGCCGGACCTGCAAGCAGTTTTGCGGACTGCATACGGTCATTATAAAGAGAACGCAGAATACGGCGCTGATGATCTTCGCGCGTCAGAACGTCAGAGAACTCTTTCAGGATCTTTTGCTCGTCATCGGCTGATAAGCGCTGTGTAGCCCACCATGGTGAAAGCAGTTCGCGCGCTTTGCCCGCATTTCCAGTGCTGACATAGGAGCGGGCAAGAAGAATCATGCCTTCTGTAGTCTGCGGGCGCGTATTGCCGAATGTTGCGATTACGGTCGCAGGAGCTGGATTTTCCTTGAACAAGGCCCGTTCAGAGTTACGGCGCAGAACCGATGTCCCCGGCCAGCCGCGCAAATCTGTTGCCGCCGCTGCAATTTCAGCGCTCGGCACACCATCAAGACCGGATGTCGCGATAGCCCACGTCAGAATCTGGCGGTCAAGCGAACCACGAGGCATCCCGTTGCGGAATGCGATAGCACTTGCCGTGTCACGGGAGGAAAGGGCATCAAGCCCGCTTTTCAGCGTTCCACCAATCGCTGCCGGGTTTTCCATACGGCTGACTGCTGACGTCACGACCGGATCAGGCGTGGCCGGACGCGGTTTCGGTGTCACCAGATTCATCGGCGACTGGTGTGTCGTCGTCGGTGCAAAGGGACGCGCAAGCGGGGTGGGAACGCCGGACGGCAGCGAGGATTGGGCGAGCGAAATCACCGGCTGCAGAGCAACCGCAACAAAGCAACTCGCGAGGAGAGCTTTTCTTTTCAGGGATATCGCTGCGACTTGTTTTGACATTGGCTAACTAGAACAAAGACTTGGTTGATGTGCAATATGTTGTTGAAATCCGGCTTTTCTTAGCCCGGTTTTTGACTGGCTATTTCAATGATGAGGATAGGCTCAAGGAATGAATCTATCCTTAATAAAGCGTTATCGCTTCGGTGTTGCCGCATCTTGGTTGTTTCGGGCCGCCGATGTTTCTAAAGGCAATCGAGCGAATAGCCGGTGGAGCTTGGGGATCGCTTTAAATTTTGTCGCAAAACTGCCGTATTGCCCTTGTTTTGCCTGTATACCCCGCTTGCTCCACTCGTGTGGCAAGACTATTGTGCAACGCCTCAACCCGGTCAGAAGCCCCAGAGTGATCCCAAGCTGATCGGTGGAATGAGGTCCAGTCTTTCTTTTTTCAGGAGTTCACTAATGCTGAAGGGCTCAATTACCGCGCTTGTCACGCCATTCGATTCCGAAGGAGCGTTCGACGAGAAAGCCTTTCGCGCATTTGTAAACTGGCAGATCGAAGAAGGCACCAAAGGGCTCGTCCCAGTCGGCACGACTGGTGAAACACCGACCCTGTCGCATGACGAGCACAAGCGCGTCATTGAGGTTTGCATTGAGGTTGCAGCTGGTCGCGTTCCCGTGATCGCCGGTGCAGGTTCCAACAATACTGTGGAAGCGATCGAACTGGCGCAACATGCCGAAAAGGCTGGCGCTGATGCCGTTCTCGTCGTCACGCCTTACTACAACAAGCCGAACCAGCGTGGTCTTTACGAACATTTTTCGCGTGTGGCCCGCTCCATTTCGATCCCGCTCATCATCTACAATATTCCCGGTCGTTCGATCGTCGACATGACACCGGAAACGATGGGCGCACTCGTTCGCGATCACAAGAACATCGTGGGCGTCAAGGATGCGACTGGCAAGATCGAGCGCGTATCCGAACAACGCGCAACCTGCGGCAAGGATTTCATCCAGCTTTCCGGTGAAGACGCAACGGCTCTTGGTTTCAACGCCCATGGCGGGGTAGGGTGCATTTCGGTGACGTCCAACATTGCGCCGCGTCTTTGCGCCGAATTCCAGGATGCATGTCAGGCCGGCGATTTCTCCAAGGCACTCGAATTGCAGGATCGCCTCATGCCGCTGCACAAGGCACTCTTCATCGAGCCAAACCCGTCAGGCCCGAAATATGCGCTGTCGCGCCTCGGCCGCGTGGAAAATGCCTTGCGCTCGCCGATGGTGACTGTGGAAGCCGCGACGGCAGAGAAGATCGATCAGGCCATGAAGCATGCGGGTCTGGTCAACTGACCCGTCAAGTTTACCGCTTTCGCTGATTTTTACGCTCCCGTAGCTTCGGGAGCGTTTTCATTTCAGGCATTGCACATTATATGGTGCCATCATGAACAAGCCCAAGAATTCTCCTGTGCGCAAAATCATCGCGGAAAACCGCAAGGCGCGCTTCAATTTTGAAATTCTAGATACGCTCGAAGCCGGTCTCGTCCTGACCGGCACCGAGGTCAAGTCGCTGCGCGCCAATCAGTCCAACATAGCGGAGAGCTATGCGAGCTTTGAGAATGGCGAGTTCTGGCTTATCAATTCCTATATTCCGGAATATACGCAGGGCAATCGTTTCAACCACGAGCCGCGGCGCTTGCGCAAACTGCTCATCAGCAAACGCGAAATGTCCCGCCTGTTCAACTCGGTATCACGCGACGGGATGACCGTGGTGCCATTGAAGCTTTACTTCAATGATCGGGGTCGCGCGAAGCTGGAACTGGCGCTGGCGCGAGGCAAGAAGACTCACGACAAGCGCGAGACGGAAAAGAAGCGCGACTGGAATCGTGAAAAGGCTCGCTTGATGCGGGATAAGGGATAAAGATCAGCAAAGTATGAGAGCGCCTCAGGCGCTCTTTTGATTCAGATAGTCGCGTACATTCCGGAATACGGTTCGGAACATGGTATCCGTCAACCGCCCGGTATTGGTGTTATAGCGCGAGCAGTGATAGCTGGAAAAAATGCGCAGGCTGCCAATGTCGCTTGCCCGGTCGTGACCGAAGGGATGTCGCGCAACCGGCGCACCAAGTGCACGAACCGTCGATTGATGCGCAATCGTTCCCAGTGTGACGATTGCCTGCAGATTCCGAAATCGGGTCAGCATCGGCAACAGGAATTGTCGGCAATTGTTGATCTCGGCGCCGATGGGCTTGTTTTCCGGCGGCACGCAGCGCACCGCATTGACGATGCTGGCATCCAGCAGGCGCAAACTGTCGTCAGGACGAGCCTCGAACTTGCCAGTGGCAAAACCGAATTCACACAGTGTGCTGTAGAGCAGATCACCGGCATAGTCGCCGGTGAAGGGGCGTCCGGTTCTATTGGCGCCGCGCAAACCTGGCGCCAGCCCCACAATCAGGAGCCGAACATCGTCATCATGCGCTGGCAGAAACGGTGGAACCGGTGAATTATGCCACGAAGGCTCCTTGCGGCGCCATTCCTGCAGGAATGCGTGCAGCCTGGGGCAGATATCACAGTTGGGAGATGGTTCGGAAATCATGCCCCTGCATGAACCGGCTCGACGACGGCGTCAATAGCTGTCGTCGAGATCGTCATCCTGGCGGCGCGGTGCGCGTTCCGACGGATCGCGGCCAATCTCAGCCTTGAGCGAGACCAGATCGATGAAATGATCGGCCTGGCGGCGCAGTTCATCGGAAATCATGGCCGGCTGGGTGGTGAGGGTCGAGACAACCGAAACCTTGCGGCCCTTGCGCTGAAGTGCTTCGGCAAGTGAGCGGAAATCGCCGTCGCCTGAGAAAATCACAAAATGGTCGACTGTATCGGTGAGCTGCATGGCATCGACTGTCAGTTCGATGTCCATATTACCCTTCACCTTGCGACGCCCGGTGGAATCCGTGAATTCCTTGGCAGCCTTAGTGACGACCTTGTAGCCGTTATAATCCAGCCAGTCGATCAGCGGGCGGATCGAGGAATATTCCTGATCTTCAACCAATGCCGTATAGTAATATGCACGAAGCAGATAGCCACGCTTCTGAAATGCCTTCAAAAGCTTCCGATAATCAATATCGAACCCCAGAGTTTTCGAGGCGGCGTATAAATTGGCGCCATCAATAAAAAGGGCAATTTTTTCACGAGAATCGAACATCGTGCAATATATCCACTCTACGGCCGGACGGGAGTGGACCGACGACCGCTTATAAGTTTGTTTTCTAAACGGCGGGTGGTATCAAATTTTACCAATGCGTTTATTGCCTTCTAAGGATATATCACAGAAAAACAAGCAACCATGGGTTGTTATTTACCTGCACAAAATTACCTATAAGGGAGTCTTGTCTCAGTAATCCCGTTCTGGCTTACAAAATATTGTGCCGTTTTGACGCGCCGCCGTGTTTTATCGGGTGAATCCATGAAATTGACGTTCTTTTGGCAGATTTCATGAGGTGAGGCACGAGCAATTCCGCTTTTGCTTGTAATTTGGCTCCACAAGCGTTATGTGGGGAAAAATCCAATAAAGTTCGAGAAATGAAAGGGACCGCGCATGGCCCGCGTCACTGTTGAGGACTGCGTAGATAAGGTCGAGAACCGTTTTGAACTGGTTCTGCTGGCTGGTCACCGTGCTCGCCAAATTTCCCAGGGTGCACAGATCACCATCGACCGCGACAACGACAAGAATCCTGTTGTTGCGCTGCGCGAAATCGCTGATGAAACCCTGTCGCCAGATGATCTGAAGGAAGATCTCATCCACTCTCTGCAGAAGCATGTGGAAGTCGACGAGCCAGAAGCCGCTGCGCCTGCACAGATTGCTTCGTCTTCGGAAGAAGTTGCAGAAGGCATTGCAGACGCTGCCGAGGAAGATGTGGTTGCTTTCGACCGTATGTCGGAAGAAGAGCTGCTCGCCGGTATCGAAGGCCTCGTCGCACCAGAGAAGAACGACGACTTCTAATCGTCGTTCGAATTATTTCTCTTTGTGCATGCGTCGCGACTTTCCAGTCGCGGCGCATGTTTTTATGCGCCGACGGTTTACACACTGACTGGTCGAGAAGTTTCTGAATGCTTGTTGCCGGTTAGAATGACCAGATGACGAGCGATTTCTGCCGGAAATTAATATTGTCGGCAGAAAATTAAGCCTAAACGTCGAGAACTATTCGATTTTCGGCGATTTTGGGTCACAATGCCCGGTATGTGTGCAGGTACAAGTACCGGTTTCGAAAGGGAGTTCTCGTAGATGATGCGCCAATATGAGCTTGTGGAGCGTGTTCAGCGATACAAGCCTGACGTGAACGAGGCGCTTCTCAACAAGGCATATGTCTATGCCATGCAAAAGCATGGCAGTCAGAAACGTGCTTCCGGCGATCCCTATTTCTCCCATCCGCTCGAAGTCGCTGCGATCCTCACCGATATGCATCTGGATGAAGCGACGATTGCAATCGCGCTCCTGCACGACACGATCGAAGATACGACGGCCACTCGGCAGGAAATCGATCAGCTCTTCGGCCCTGAAATCGGCAAGCTCGTCGAGGGACTGACCAAGCTCAAAAAGCTCGACCTCGTTTCGAAAAAAGCAGTGCAGGCGGAAAACCTTCGCAAGCTGCTTTTGGCGATTTCAGAAGATGTCCGCGTGCTTCTGGTGAAGCTTGCGGATCGTCTGCACAATATGCGCACGCTGGGCGTGATGCGGGAAGACAAGCGCCTGCGTATTGCCGAGGAAACGATGGATATCTATGCGCCACTCGCTGGCCGCATGGGTATGCAGGATATGCGGGAAGAGCTCGAAGAGTTGGCCTTCCGCTATATTAATCCGGATGCATGGCGCGCCGTGACGGATCGCCTGGCCGAGCTTCTGGAAAAGAACCGCGGCCTGCTGCAGAAGATCGAAAAGGACCTGTCCGAGATTTTCGAGAAGCATGGCATCAAGGCCAGTGTGAAGAGCCGCCAAAAGAAAGCGTGGTCGGTTTTCCGCAAGATGGAAACCAAGGGTCTCTCATTCGAGCAGCTTTCCGACATTTTTGGTTTCCGCGTGATGGTCGACACCACGCAGGATTGCTATCGGGCGCTCGGTCTCATTCATACGACGTGGTCGATGGTTCCGGGCCGGTTCAAGGATTATATCTCAACGCCTAAACAGAACGATTACCGGTCGATCCACACCACCATCATCGGTCCGTCGCGCCAGCGTATCGAGCTGCAGATTCGCACACGCGAAATGGATGAGATTGCGGAGTTTGGTGTCGCAGCCCACTCGATCTACAAGGATCGTGGCAGCGCCAATAATCCGCACAAAATGTCGACCGAGACCAATGCTTATGCATGGCTGCGCCAGACAATCGAGCAGCTTTCAGAAGGCGATAATCCGGAAGAGTTCCTTGAACACACTAAGCTAGAGCTCTTTCAGGATCAGGTCTTCTGCTTCACGCCCAAGGGCCGCCTCATTGCTCTGCCGCGTGGTGCGACGCCGATCGATTTCGCCTATGCCGTTCACACCGATATCGGTGACAGCTGCGTCGGTGCGAAGGTCAATGGTCGCATCATGCCGTTGATGACCGAACTGAAGAACGGCGATGAGGTCGATATCATCCGTTCCAAGGCGCAGGTTCCCCCTGCGGCATGGGAGTCGCTTGTTGCAACCGGTAAGGCGCGCGCAGCCATTCGCCGAGCGACCCGTTCGGCTGTTCGCAAACAGTATTCGGGGCTTGGCATGCGCATTCTGGAACGCGCATTCGAACGTGCCGGTAAGCCGTTCAGCAAGGATATTCTGAAGCCAGGACTTCCGCGTTTGGCACGCAAGGATGTAGAGGATGTGTTGGCCGCAGTCGGACGTGGTGAGCTGCCGTCAACCGATGTGGTCAAGGCGGTCTATCCTGACTATCAGGACACACGCGTCACATCGCAGAATAGTCCGGCGAAGACTGGCGAAAAGGGCTGGTTCAACATCCAGAACGCCGCCGGCATGATCTTCAAGGTGCCCGAGGGCAGTGAGGATGCAGCGAAGACCGATGCGGAAGCCGTGGCGAAGCCCGGGAAAAAGGCGCTGCCGATTCGCGGCACCAATTCGGACCTGCCTGTGCGCTTTGCACCGGAAGGGGCCGTGCCAGGAGATCGTATCGTCGGTATCCTGCAGCCCGGCGCCGGTATAACGATCTATCCGATCCAATCACCTGCACTGACGGCCTATGACGATCAGCCGGAACGTTGGATCGACGTGCGTTGGGACATCGATGATCAGATGAGTGAGCGTTTCCCGGCTCGCGTCAGCGTATCGGCCATCAATTCGCCCGGCTCTCTGGCGGAGATCGCGCAGATCGTGGCTGCCAACGACGCGAATATTCACAATCTCTCCATGGTACGCACCGCACCGGATTTCACCGAGATGATTATCGATGTCGAGGTTTGGGACCTCAAGCATCTCAACCGTATCATTTCCCAATTGAAAGAAAGCGCGAGCGTCAGCGGCGCGAAACGCGTGAACGGATAGGACTAAGATGAACACCGAAGATGTGCTTGCCGTCTTCCGCGAAGCGGGAGCGATCCTTGAAGGCCACTTTATTCTTACGTCAGGCCTGCGCAGTCCTGTTTTCCTTCAGAAGGCGCGTGTTTTCATGCATGCCGACAAGACGGAAAAGCTATGCAAAGCGCTTGCAGAGAAAATCCAGGCGGCAGATCTTGGACCTATCGATTATGTGGTTGGTCCGGCAATTGGTGGCTTGATTCCCTCCTACGAAACTTCACGCCATCTGCGTGTTCCGTCCGTCTGGGTAGAGCGCGAGAACGGTGTGTTCCGCCTGCGTCGTTTCGATGTGCCGAAGGGCGCGCGAGTCGTTATCGTGGAAGATATCGTCACGACCGGACTTTCCATCCGCGAAACGATCGACTGCATGAAGGACCTCGGCATTGAAGTTGTGGCTGCGGCCTGCATCGTCGACCGCTCGGCGGGCAAGGCGGATGTTGGCACGAGGCTGATTGCTCTCGCCGAATATGAAGTTCCGGCCTATCCTGCGGATAAATTGCCGCCGGAGCTTGCTGCAATTCCGGCTGTGAAGCCCGGTAGCCGCAACATTTAAACAAGTACACCGACGGCTTTTGAAACGCTGCGGGGGACGATACACCCCTGCGGCGAAATTCCGCTTTGCGGGACGCGTTCTAGTTACCTATTTAAGGGGTAACTGCAAAAACGTTCTTCCAGCTTCCACAAACAGGGTTCCATCGTGAGTGTAGCGCCTATCAGATTCGACCCCAGATCGCCTTACCGTGCGCCATGTGGGGTATGCGTGGATTGCGATGTCCGACGAACGGCGGTTTGTGCGGCACTTGACGACGGCGATCTCGGTGCTCTCGAAGCAATCATGACGTCTAAGCGTCTCGATGCCAATGAGCAGTTGGTGGAAGAGGGGGAGCCGAAGCGCCGTGTCTTCAGCCTGAGCTCCGGCATGCTGCGAATCTACACGTCGCTTCCGGATGGACGTCGGCAGATTGCAGGTTTCCTGTTCCCTGGCGACTATCTCGGTCTGGCTGACGACGAGACGTACTCCCAGTCTGCTGAAGCGGTCGTACCGTCGGTTTTGTGCGCCTTCTCCACCAGAGAGATGGATGATCTGATGGAGCGTTTCCCGAAATTGAAGGAGCGTCTGCACCAGATGACGCGGGCAGCTCTTCGCACGGCGCGCGACAATCAGCTGGTTCTCGGGCGCCTTGCACCGGTGGAAAAGCTTGCGAGCTTTCTTCTGGTGCTGTCCGCGCGGGCTGAAAAGCGCGGCGAGAAGCCGAACCCGGTGCATCTCTCGATGAACCGTACCGATATTGCCGATTATCTCGGCCTGACCATTGAAACTGTCAGCCGGAGCTTCACAAAGCTGAAGACTCAGGGGCTGATCCAGTTGCTTGACGCCAATACGGTTGAGATCCTGTCCCGCCGGTCTTTGGCGGCCGTTGCCGGAATGGACCCGGAAAACCTCTGAATTCAAGCTGCCATCCCTAAAAGCCGGGTGTATTTCCGTTGATTCAAATCAATGCAGCACCCGGCAGAACAGCCTATTCCTGATCATAGAGATTGATGCGATCCGTTGCAGGATTGCACGTTCAAAATGGGGAAAACAGGTGCTGTTGTGGCTGGGAATTGCAATATCGGCTGTCATGCATGCGGGCTTCCTTGCCGCATCATGCCGTCTTGCCCCGCGGAATGTCGCCCCGGTTCTGGTGCGCGCATATCCGGCAGGGCCTCGCCGGAGCGCCCGACGCTTAAGGTGGACGCGCTATGCATGAAGAAGCGATAAGACGCTACGCCGCGTTGGCGGTTCCCAGATACACGTCCTTTCCGACAGCTGCTGATTTCATGCCTGTGGGGGTCGATACGACTCATCGTTGGTTGCGCCAGATCGGACCGGAAGAAAGCGTCTCCCTTTACATCCATGTGCCTTATTGCCGGCAGCTCTGCCATTATTGCGGTTGTCATGCCAAGATGGCGGTCCGCAACGACGTGGTCGAAAACTTCTGCACTTCTTTGCTCAGCGAAATCGAAACTGTCAGCAAGAGCCTGACAGCACGGCCCAGTGTCGTCCATCTTCATTGGGGCGGTGGTACGCCCTCAATTTTGAACCCGCGTCAGTTTACGAGCATTCTGGCCGCTCTGCGCGTTGCGTTCGATTTTGCGCCTGAGATGGAACACGCCATCGAGCTTGACCCGCGCACGGTTACCCCACAGCTGGTGCAAACGCTTGCGCTCATGGGAGTCAACCGCGCCAGCCTCGGCGTACAGGATGTCGATGCCGAGGTTCAGAAAGCCATCGGTCGCATTCAGCCGATAGAAACGGTTGCTAAGGCTGCAACTCTGCTGCGGGAAGTCGGCATTGATCGCCTCAACTTCGATCTTATCTACGGCCTGCCGTTGCAGACCGTCGAGACATTGCGTGAGACTTGTGAAAAGGTTGCGGTGCTCAAGCCTGACCGTGTTGCCTGCTATGGCTATGCGCATCTTCCGCAGCGGCGCGCCAATCAGCGCCTGATCGATGCAAGCCTTCTGCCCGATGCTGACGAGCGGTTCGCTCAGGCACGTGTGGTGGCGGACAGCTTCATCGGTTTCGGCTACGAGCCGGTGGGGATCGATCACTACGCGTTGCCGGATGACAATCTGGCCGTCGCTGCGCGCAATGGAAAGCTGCACCGGAATTTCCAGGGCTATACGGATGATCGCTGCCAGACATTGATCGGTCTCGGACCGTCATCGATTTCGCAATTCCCCGGTGGCTATGCCCAGAATATCTCGGACGTGAAGCAATATTCCAAGCGGGTTGAAGCGGGCGACCTTGCAACGGTTCGCGGTTATGCCATGCGCGAAAGTGACCGTATCCGTGCCGGAATCATCACAGCCCTGATGTGCAATTTCCGGGTCGATCTGAATACCACGGCGCCGGGCGTGGAGTTTTCCGACGAGCTGGCCTTGTTGCGGCCTCTGGTGGCTGATGGTCTGGTGGAAGTCCGCAGTGGTGTCATCAGCGCAACAAGCGACGGCAAGCCGCTGATCCGTCTGGTTGCGGCTGCTTTCGATGAATTTCGCAGGGAGACGATGCACGGCTTCAGTTTCGCCGTCTGAACTTGCGTTGGAACAAAGAGATAGAGCGGAAGATGCTCTATCAAGAGAATGCTGCTGCACCGGGCCGTCAAAAGGTCAGTAGCATGGGAGCACCGCCGTTGGGGGACGTGCGGTGCTCCACTATTTTGAGCACAGCCCGAGGAGCGTGAATTGCTTCTCGGGCTGTGCGTTTTCATATGGGTCAGGCCTTGCGGTTCTTTTCCAGCTTGGGCAGGAAAATCGTCAGCAAGCCGAGCAGCGGCAGATACGAGCAGATGGTGTAAACATACTCGATGCCCTTGTGATCGGCCACGATACCGAGGACGGCGGCTGCGATACCGGCCATGCCGAAAGCAAAGCCGAAGAACAGGCCCGACACCATGCCGACGCGTCCTGGCAGCAATTCCTGTGCGAACACCACGATTGCCGGGAAGGCCGAGGCGAGGATCAGGCCGATGATAACCGTCAGGATCGCCGTCATTTCCAGGTTCGCATAGGGCAGGGCCAGCGTGAACGGCAGGACGCCGAGGATCGATGCCCAGATCACCTTGCGCGCACCGATCTTGTCGCCGATCGGGCCACCTATGATCGTTCCCGCAGCTACCGCACCGAGGAACAGGAACAAGAGCAGCTGCGATGCCTGCACCGTCACGCCGAAATGGCTAATGGTGTAGAAGGTGTAGTAGCTCGTCAGGCTGGCCATGTAGATGTACTTGGTGAAGACCAGCATTGCCAGAACGCCAACGGACACCAGAACCTTGTTGCGTGGAAGCGGAAGGGTCTTGTCGGGCTTCGCCTTGCTGGCATTGGCAATCCGGTAGCGATTATACCAGTTGCTGACATACCAGAGCAGCATCATGCCGATCAGTGCGGCGACGGAGAACCACGACACGCTGATCTGGCCGAAAGGCAGAACGATGAACGCTGCCAGAAGCGGGCCAATCGACGAGCCGAAATTGCCGCCCACCTGAAACAGGGATTGCGCAAAGCCATGACGCCCGCCCGAGGCCAGACGCGCCACGCGAGCTGCTTCCGGATGGAAGACGGACGAGCCGAAACCAACAAAAGCCGCCCCCAGAAGCAAGATCGAATAGTGATGTGCCGTTGCCAGAAAGATCAGCCCGACAAGCGTACAGCCCATTCCGAAAGGCAGGGAATAAGGCATCGGCTTGCGGTCGGTATAGATACCCACGAGCGGCTGCAGGATCGATGCCGTCATCTGGAAAGTGAATGTCAGGAGGCCGATCTGCCAGAATGACAGGCTGTAGTTATCCTTCAGCATCGGATAGATGGCAGGAAGGAGCGACTGCATCATGTCGTTCAGGAAATGGCCCATGCTTGTGGCCAGAATAATAGCGAGGACAGTATTATCCGCGCCGCTGTTTGATGGCTGCTGTGCAGCACTCATGCTCATACTACTTCTCCGAAGATGAAAGCCGGTCTTCAGAGCCTGTTCCGAAAGTCGCCCTGTGTGGCTGCAAATGGCAATTTGTCTGCGTTCCGGTGCTCATGTAGCTTTCTCTGGTGCGTAGTCTTACCCGAAAAGTCTGCAACTTTTCGGGACCATGCTTAGAAGTACATTGCGCTCCGGTACTCGAAAATCACCATTTTCGCACACACATGACGCTTTTTGATCCAGGCTCTCAGGCATATTTCCTGCAGATACCATCCGAAAACAGGAAACAAGACCCTCAAGAAAATTACGGGGTGTTGATGAGGAACCAACGAAAATTCACGAATTTGACGTCTGAACCGGTACTTGTCCGATTCAAACGTCAAATTCATTCCGCCAGCGAATGTCGCGACCCATTCTCAGCAAGCCATTAATAGGACTATTGCCTCTCGCCCGCTTTCGTGATTTGGTCCAGTAGTTTCGAGAGTGGGCCAAACGCAGGGCAGAACTGCAATGAAACCAAAGTCTCCGCCGGGGCTTTTACTGCCGGGAAGCGAGGAGCTGCAGAAGTTCCACGAGCAGCGTATTGCCATGCTGGAGGGCATGAGCGGGCCAGTGATTGCCTTGCCGACACGCTATCCCGACGGCTATTTTGTGCCGCGCCACCGTCATAGCCGGGCACAACTTCTCTGCGCCTCACAAGGAGTGGTGCTGGTGACGACGGATGCTGGACGCTGGATGATTCCCAGTGATCACGCCATGTGGATACCGGCAGGTGTGGAGCATTCGGTTGAAATCCTCGGCGAAGTCTTCATGCGCTCGATTTACATCTGCGTCGATGCCGTCTCGGGTGTACCGGATTATCTCCACGTGGTCGGACTTACCGATCTCATGCGGTGCCTCATAACGGATGCAACGACGCAGGACAGCACGCCGGAGCCGGATAGTCGTGATGCTCTGGTGATCGAACTGATCCTGCGGGACCTTCACACATTGCCGCAACGCTCGCTGGGCCTGCCTTTTCCATCGGATCCGCGCTTGCAGAAACTGTGTCGTGAATTCGTGAAAAAGCCTTCTTCGCGCGCCACAATTGATGACTGGGCGGACAGGATGGCGATGAGCCGGCGCTCGTTCACCCGGCATTTCCAACGGGAGACTGGCGTAAGCCTTTCAGTCTGGCGCCAGCAGGCCTGTCTTTTTGCGGCAGTTCCCCGCCTAGCAGAAGGGGAGGCGGTGACGAGCGTGGCACTGGATCTGGGTTATGACAGCGTTTCCGCTTTCACGACGATGTTCCGCAGGATGCTCGGTGTTTCGCCGCGGTTTTATTTGCCTCGACTGGACACTGTTCCGTTTGAGCGCAGCGACAACGCCGCAGTTTTGGCCGAATAATAACAATTGTCTCCGCGATGGGAGAGCATTAATAGAAGCGCATGCTGTTTCAACGCCGTAATCCTCCGACCAGAAAAGAGCGCTTAAGGCTTCTGGTCTGGCCGCGCCGCTCCTTCTCCCGTTCCTTCCGGTACGGTGGCAAGCGGATTCTGCGCATCACTGCCTCGCCTCACGCTGTCGCAGCCGGTCTGGCCGTGGGCGTGTTTTCGGCGTTCACGCCTTTCTTTGGCTTCCATCTCATCATCGCAATCGTGCTGGCCTATTTCCTTGCCGGAAATATTGCCGCCGCGGCACTTGGCACGACGCTTGCCAATCCGCTGACCCTGCCATTCATCTGGGGCAGCACATTCGAGCTGGGCCGCTTCATCATGAATGGAAGCATCGACGATGCTCCGCCAGTTCATCTCGGGCGGGCGCTGGAAACCATGCATTTCGATGAAATCTGGACGCCGCTTTTAAAGCCGATGCTATTCGGCTCAACGATTCTGGGCGCAGCATTCGCTGTCGTGGTCTATTTCGTTACCCGGTTTGCCGTCTCGGCCTTCCGCCGTCGCCGTATCGAACGCCTTGCCGAAAAGCATCGCCTGCACCGCGAACAGGAGCTTCAGAAAGTATGATCGTCGGTATAGGCAGCGATCTCATCGATATTCGTCGTGTCGAAAGCGCGCTGGAACGACACGGCGATCGTTTTCGCAACAGGGTTTTTACCGAGGTCGAGCAGAAAAAATCGGACGGGCGCAAACAGCGTGCTGCATCTTATGCAAAGCGCTTTGCGGCGAAGGAAGCCTGTGCGAAGGCGCTTGGAACTGGCATAGCTCAGGGCGTTTTCTGGCGGGACATGGGCGTGGTCAATGCCCCTTCCGGAAAGCCCACCATGCATTTGACCGGTGGTGCCGCAAAGCAGCTGCAGAAACTCTTGCCCGCCGGAACACGCGCCGCCATACATCTGACAATTACCGATGATTTTCCTCTCGCGCAGGCGTTCGTTATCATCGAAGCCCTGCCTGAGTGTCTGAATCAAAATGCGTCAGGCCGTAGCGAAAATGGTGATTTTCGAGAACCGGAGCGCAGTGTACTTAAAAGTACATGAGCACCGGAAGCGCAGAAAAATGCCATTTGCAGCAAGGCATGGCGACTTTTGGATCAGGCACAGAGACGAAATAGTTGTGGTTGTGACAGGTAAACTCCTGCTCATAATCGTGCGATAAACCGGCGTTCTGCCGGTGGCCTGATTGCGTCATGCATTCATAGTCGTTATTAGAACGCGTTATCGGAAGCGGAGATACAATGAGCGTGTCCAGCAAGAGTGAGACAAAAAAATCCGGCGGCCTTGGCGAAACCATCAGCGTTATCGTGCAGGCGCTGCTGCTGGCACTGGTCATCCGCACCCTTCTTTTCCAGCCTTTCAGCATACCGTCGGGCTCCATGCGCCCCACGCTTCTCGAAGGCGATTATCTGTTCGTTTCAAAATATGCCTATGGTTATTCGCGCTATTCGCTGCCGTTCGGACTGGATTTGTTTTCAGGTCGCATCTGGAGTGCCGAACCGAAGCGCGGTGACGTGGTGGTGTTCAAACTGCCGAGCGATCCTTCCGTCGACTACATCAAGCGTGTAATCGGCCTGCCGGGTGATCGTGTGCAGATGCGCGGTGGTGTGCTTTATATCAATGATCAGGCGGTCAAGCGCGATCGCATCGGCACGATCAACAATCCCGATGTCACCGAACAGAACCGTCCCGTCGAAGTCTATCGTGAAACCTTGCCGGACGGCGTGACCTACGACACGCTTGATCTGTCGCCAAACTCCATCGGTGACGATACGCGTGTTTTCGAGGTTCCAGCCGGCCATTACTTCATGATGGGGGACAATCGTGACAACTCGCTCGATAGCCGTTTCGGCGTTGGCTATGTTCCGTTTGAGAATCTTGTCGGGCGCGCAAACATCATCTTCTTCTCGATCGCCGACAAGGCGAGCCCGCTGGAAATCTGGAAATGGCCGACTGATGTGCGCTTTGGCCGACTGTTCAGTTCAGTCAATGCCGCGCCGCATACAGCTGTAACCGGAAATTGAAATGGCTTCGGCAAATCAGGCAGCAGCAATCCTGGAGGAGCGCACCGGACACCGTTTTCTCAATTTGAAACGGCTGGATCGTGCGCTCACCCACTCAAGTGTGCAGGCGCCATCGCGCGCAAATTATGAACGTCTCGAATTTCTCGGTGACCGCGTTCTGGGACTGACCGTCGCGGAGATGCTGTTCGATGAGTTTCCGGACGCATCCGAAGGTGAACTGTCGGTTCGCCTCAATGCGCTGGTGAACGCAGAAACCTGTGCGGCGATTGCCGATGAGATCGGTCTCGCTAACCTCATCCATACCGGTTCCGATATCAAGTCGCTGAATGACAAGCGTCTTTTGAATGTCCGCGCCGATGTTGTCGAAGCACTGATCGCCACGATCTATCTCGATGGCGGACTGGAGGCCGTGCGGCCTTTCGTCAAGCGCTACTGGGAGAAGCGGTCTCTGCAAACGGGCGCTGCCCGCCGTGACGCCAAGACGGAATTGCAGGAATGGGCACACCAGCAGGGCAACGTCCATCCTTCATACGCCATCATAAGCCGCACCGGTCCGGACCATGATCCGCTGTTTGCGGTGGAGGTTACGGTCAAGGGCTTTGCTACGGAAACGGGTGAGGGGCGTTCCAAAAGAATAGCCGAACAGAATGCGGCGGAAGCGATGCTTTATCGCGAAGGCGTCTGGAAGCGTGACGATTCCGCTTGATGCAAGAGTTGGCGTTTTTTAAGTCGAGATCGGTTATAATCAGTCAATTACGATGTGTCGCTTTCGTCGGCGGTTTTGTCGTATCCGGAATGCCGTACGCAGGGGACGGCGGCGTTCTGCAAGGAAATATCGTCTGGAAGGATAAAAAATGAACAATCGGACGACGCCGGCTGACGGCGAAAACGAGGCAGGCCAGACCCGGTCCGGCTTCGTGGCGTTTCTCGGGGCGCCGAATGCGGGGAAATCCACGCTGGTCAACCAGCTTGTGGGAACGAAGGTTTCTATCGTCACGCACAAGGTGCAGACGACGCGCGCTCTTGTGCGCGGCATATTCATCGAAGATCAGGCGCAGATCGTCCTGGTGGACACACCTGGTATTTTCCGGCCGAAGCGCAGGCTCGACCGTGCCATGGTCACCACGGCCTGGGGCGGTGCGAAGGATGCCGACATCATTCTCGTTCTTCTCGATTCGCAAGGCGGTTTGAACGAGAACGCCGAAGCGCTGCTTTCGAGCATGAAGGATGTGCGCCGGAAGAAGGTTCTGGTGCTCAACAAGGTTGATCGTGTCGATCCGCCGGTTTTGTTGGAGCTTGCCCGCAAGGCCAACGAGCTGGTCGCGTTCGACCAGACCTTCATGATCTCGGCGCTGAACGGATCGGGCTGCAAGGATCTTGCGAAATATCTCGCAGAGAACGTGCCGAACGGTCCTTGGTATTATCCGGAAGATCAGATTTCCGACATGCCGATGCGGCAGCTTGCAGCCGAAATCACACGCGAAAAGCTCTATCTGCGCCTGCATGAAGAACTGCCTTACTCGTCGACGGTGGAAACCGAACGCTGGGAAGAGCGCAAGGATGGATCAGTCCGCATCGAGCAGGTGATCTATGTCGAGCGCGAAAGCCAGAAGAAGATCGTGCTTGGCCACAAGGGTGAGACGATCAAGGCAATCGGGCAATCCGCGCGCAAGGAAATCTCCGAGATACTGGAACAGACGGTTCATCTCTTCCTTTTCGTGAAAGTGCGTGAGAACTGGGGCAACGACCCGGAACGCTATCGTGAAATGGGTCTTGATTTTCCAACCTAAATTATAAGACTGGCGGCCATGGAATGGCGCGATGAAGGCATAATTCTCGGGACACGACGCCATGGCGAGACAAGCGCCATCGTGGAAGTGATGACCCGTGAGCATGGTCGCCATATGGGTATGGTGCGCGGCGGGCGTTCCCGCCGCATGCAGCCTTTGCTACAGCCGGGCAATCATGTGGACGTGACATGGTGGGCGCGGCTGGACGAGCATATGGGCAGTTTTACCATCGAACCGCTGGAATTTGCCGCCGCCCGCCTCATCGAAACGCCGGTGGCGTTATACGGTATCCAACTGGCGGCTTCCCATTTGCGTCTCCTGCCGGAACGCGATCCGCATCGCGGCCTCTATGAGACATTGCGGCTTATCATCGAACATTTTGACGATCCGCTGGCCTCCGGCGAACTGGTGCTGCGTTTCGAAGTGATGATGCTTGAAGAGCTGGGCTTCGGCCTTGATCTCAAGAAATGCGCGGCAACAGGCGTCAAGGAAGACCTGATCTATGTGTCGCCGAAATCCGGGCGCGCGGTCTGCCGTGATGCGGGTGCGCCATGGGCTGACAAACTTCTGCTGCTACCCGGCTTCGTCAACAACACGGCTGTTCGCGCGTCGTCCTATGATGACATCGATCATGCGTTCACGATGACAGGCTATTTTCTGATGCGGCATGTTTGGGAGCCGCGTGCTGTAACACCGCCTGATGCGCGGGGTGGGTTTTTGAATGCTCTCGGGCGGGCAATCAGCCCTTAGATGCATTTGATCCTGTTCTCACAGGCAGGCTGAAAACCTCACCTTCGAAGGCATCCGCTCCGCGTCCGATTGCGCGTATGGCCGCAGTCATTCGTCCGTTTCGCCCCAGAACTTCGTCTGCGAGCGATATGAGCCGGATATTCGGCGTCGCAGATGGTGACAGGCTGCGAACAAGCGCGGCAAGCTCGCTTTCATCCAGCGCCGGGTTTAAAGCCGAAGCGATGATATAAGCCGCGGCCGTAGAACGAGAAATGCCAGCATAACAATGGATGAGCAAAGGCGCATCCATGGACCAGCTCTTCGCGAAGTTCAGAAGTCCCCGCACATGGGTTTCATCGGGGGCGACCAACCCCTCGCGCAATTCGATAATATCGTTGAATGTCAGCGACAGACGGACGGCATCGTAGCCATCAGGCAGAGCCGCCGGGGCCTCGCTTCCAAGCGTCACGACATGGCTGGGCTGGTGCGATGCGAGTTGTGTTGCCAGTTGCGACAAGGGCGTCACGACGATCCGGCTCATCGGGGGTGTCGTGCCTTGTCCAATGCCGCAAATCGCGCCAGGAAATCCATCTGCACGTCTTGTGTGGGGCGCGGTGCGATATCCAGCCCTGCGGGGTCGAAGCCACGCGGGCGCCCGAAATATTTAACGGCCTCGGTCTCGGTGAAACCGGCAAGTCGCGTGGCTTCAAAGAAAGCGGCAACCTGATCCGCGCGCTTGATCAGCGTCCTGAGCTGCGCAGGCACAGTTACCGGCAGCGAGAAGCGCAGGTGAATTGCGTTTTCCAGCCGCGTTTCGATTATCTTGTAATTGCCACCCATCACCGCCTTGAAGGGCGAGATCATGTCACCGATCACATATTCCGGTGCGTCGTGCAGGAGTGACAATAGCTGCCATTCAACGCTGGCATCGGGCACCAGCCGGTTGAATATCTGATCCACGAGCAGCGAATGCTGTGCGACCGAAAAAGCATGTTCACCAACAGTCTGACCGTTCCAGCGCGCAACACGGGCAAGGCCGTGAGCAATATCTTCGATTTCAATATCGAGCGGCGAGGGGTCAAGCAGGTCGAGACGGCGTCCCGACAACATGCGTTGCCAGGCACGTGTCTTGCCGGAAGATCGGTCGGCGCTTGCCATCAGGCGTTACCCGCTTCAGCTTCCGGAAACCCGAACCGCACGTGAGGCGGCAAGGTGAGTGTTATGGGCGTTTCGCCAGCCAGAATCGGACTACCCGCATCTATCGCATCCTTGGCGCGATCGATGCGCACAAGCGCGATGCCGATAGTGTCAGCGGAGCTTCCTGTCGTGCCGATCTCGCGCCCATCAACGGTAATAGGCGTACCCATCGGAGGCAGATTTCCATCGGAGTGTGCCACCAGAACGCGCCGCCGAGCCGTACCGCGATGCTGCATGCGCGACACGACTTCCTGCCCGATGAAACAGCCTTTCGGGAAGGAAACGCCGCCGGTCTGGTCGAAATTGACGTCATGCGGGAATACGTCATTATAAGCGAAATCCGTTTCGCCTTCCGCTATGCCATACTCTGCGCGCAGCTTTGTCCATGCGCTTTCATCGGTCGTGCCATCGGCCGGACCGTAAATCCGGTGTACGTTCAGCTCGGTCGGAAAGCGGCTGTCCCGCTTGATTGAATCATTCTGTGAAGGATGTGATTCAGTTTGCCAGGAAACACTTACAAGCGATTCTGGTAGTTGCGTTATTTCGGCTTTCGCACGCAGCCTATAGAGGGTGATACGTTTGATGAAATCGGCGGCAATGCTTACCGGGAGATCGAAACGCAAGCCGCCATCAATGCGTGAAACGAGAAAATCGAACAGGATTTTCCCTTGCGGAGCGAGCAATGCTCCCGGTTTCAGGTTGTCCGGTCCAAGCTTGTCGAGGTCGGTGGTAATCACAGCCTGCAGAAATTTTTCCGCCTCTTCGCCAGTGATATGAACCAAAGCCCTGTTTGAAAGATTTACCACTTCAACTGCCGTCGTCATCGCTTCGTCCTTGCCTTTCGCGCCTTCGTTACGTAAGCCCCAATGGAAAGGCTCGCAAGTCCTATCAATCTGGCAGGAGACAACTATGGCCGAAACATTCGATACGATTTTGAAGGGTGCAACCATCGTCAATCACGACGGTATAGGCCAACGCGACGTCGGTATTCGCAATGGTCGCATCGCTGCCATAGGCTCTCTTTCCACACATACGGCAGGTGAGGTGATGGACTGCACCGGCCTGCATATTCTGCCCGGCGTGGTGGATAGCCAGGTCCATTTCCGCGAACCTGGCTTTGAACACAAGGAAGATCTCGAAACCGGTTCACTCGCAGCCGTGCTGGGTGGGGTGACCTCCGTGTTCGAGATGCCGAACACCAAGCCGCTCACCACTTCCGCCGAGACGCTGGAAGACAAGATTCGTCGTGGCCGCCATCGCATGCATTGCGATTTCGCTTTCTGGGTCGGTGGTACGCGCGACAATGCAAACGACGTTGCTGAACTGGAGCGCTTGCCGGGCGCTGCCGGGATCAAGGTTTTCATGGGATCGTCCACCGGCGATCTGCTTGTTGAAGACGATGATGGCGTTCGTTCGATCCTGAAGAATACGCGCCGTCGCGCGGCCTTCCACTCTGAAGACGAGTTCCGGTTGAAAGAACGCGAAGGCCTGCGCGTGCAGGGTGACCCGTCGAGCCATCCGGTCTGGCGCGATGAAGTTGCAGCACTTCAATGCACGGAACGGCTTGTGCGCATCGCACGCGATACCGGTGCCCGCATTCACGTACTGCATATCTCCACAGCCGAAGAAATCGACTTCCTGAAAGATCACAAGGATGTCGCGACGTGCGAAGCAACGCCGCATCATCTCACCTTGTCGGCAGACGATTACAAGACGCTCGGCAATCTCATCCAGATGAACCCGCCTGTCCGTGACAAGCGTCACCGCGATGGCGTATGGAAGGGCATCGATCAGGGTATTGTCGATGTGCTCGGTTCTGACCACGCTCCGCATACACTCGAAGAAAAGCAGAAGCCTTATCCGGCTTCCCCGTCCGGCATGACAGGCGTGCAGACACTGGTGCCGATCATGCTTGATCACATCAATGCGGGCAGGCTCACGCTGGAGCGCTTCGTCGATCTTTCCAGCCATGGCCCGAACCGTATTTTCGGTATGGCGCGCAAGGGTCGTATTGCAGTCGGCTACGATGCCGACCTGACCATCGTGGACATGAAGCGCCGCGAAACGATCACGCATGAGCAGGCCGGTTCTAAAGCCGGCTGGACACCCTATCATGGCAAGACTGTTACCGGATGGCCGATTGGCACTTTCGTGCGCGGCATAAAGGTGATGTGGGAAGCGGAGATCGTCAACGCCAACAAGGGCGAGCCGGTGGAATTCCTCGAGGCATTGCCGCATCGCTGAAGGTCGTCTCATGTTCGTTGTCAACCTGACCTACATCAAGCCTCTTGAGGAGATCGGGAGGCATCTCGAAGCGCATCGGGAATTTCTGGACCGGCAATATGCGGATGGCGTTTTCCTGGCTTCCGGGCCGAAAAACCCACGAGACGGCGGCGTGATCCTCGCAAGCGGTAAAGTCAGCAAGAACGAGCTGGACGCGATACTGAGGCTTGACCCTTTCAGGCAACACGGACTGGCAACTTATGACGTCGTCGAGTTTACGCCAGCAAAGTATGCGCCTCCTCTTGGTGATCTTCTTTGAGGTAAGGAGCTGGTAACCTATTGGCGTAATCTGTCCGCTCTTTGTCCGTCAGGTGGCTTTTGATCCAAGTTGCAAGGCGTATTCTCTCCCTATAGTCTTTTTACCAGGAGAACAAAAATGTCCGCTCAAGATACTGCTTTGCTGGTTATCGACGCTCAGGAGTCATTCCGCCACCGGCCTTACTACCGGGACGAAGAGGTTGGCGCCTATATTGAACGCCAGCAGGCGCTGATCGATGGCGCCAAGCGTGCCGGTATTCCGGTGGTGCAGATTTTCCATGTCGAGAATGAAGGCCCATTCTCGGAAGCATCGGGTCTGGTGAAGGCGATTTCGCCCCTGTCGATTGAACCCGACGCGGTTTTCCGCAAGCGTCGCCACAGCGCGCTGGTGGGAAGCGGGCTTGATGTGTGGCTGGTTGCCAATGGTATCCGCCGTGTGCTGGTTTCGGGTATCCGCACAGAGCAATGCTGCGAGACGACAACACGGCAGGCATCGGATTTTGGATATCACGTCGATTTCGTCAGTGAAGCGACATTGACCTTTCCCATGACTGACGCAAGCGGCCATGAGTGGAGCGCTGCGGACATCAAGGCTCGCACCGAGCTTGTTCTGGTCAATCGCTTTGCTCGTATCGTAACTGTGGAACAGGCGCTCGCCACGTCCGGAGAACGGAAGGCAGCATGAGTGACCAAGCGGACATTGTCCGGGTAGTTCCGGTTTATGTCGTAATCCCGCCGCGTGTGCTTCTGCTCGACGTGGCGGGACCGCTGGAGGTTTTGCGCAAGGCAAATCTTGAACAGCATAAGTTACGGTTCGACGTTTGTTATATCGGGCCAGCATCGACCGTGCTTAGTTCCATCGGTCTGCCAGTGGCGGGGGTGGAGCCTTTGCCAGAAGCCTTGCCAGATGACGCACTGGTCATTGTTTCGGGTGCTGCCGATATTCCGCTCGGAAACGCGGAGATCCACCGATCCGCTGATGCGGCACTGGAAAATGAAATCGTTCTATGGCTTCGCCGGGCAGTTCGCCCCGGTGTGCGGCTGGTGACGATCTGTTCCGGTGCGCTGCTCGCAGCGCGCGCGGGATTACTCGACGGCTATTCCTGCACCACGCACCATCTAACGCTTGGTGAACTCGAACGGCTGGCGCCTGCTGCACGCGTGCATGAGAACAGGCTGTTCGTTGAAGACGGCGAGCGGTTGACGAGCGCGGGCATCACCGCAGGCATCGATCTGATGCTGCACATCGTTGCAGGGCTGACCGATCACGCCACGGCGCTGGCGGTTGCGCGTTATCTGGTCGTTTATCTGCGGCGCAGTGGCAGTGATCCGCAACTATCGCCCTGGCTTGATGGGCGAAACCATATGAATCCGGTTGTGCATCGCGCACAGGATGCCATCGCGCACGATCCGGCGGCGGAATGGTCGGTGGAACGACTGGCGGATATTGGCGGTGCGAGTCCGCGCAACTTCTCGCGTCTGTTCAATGAATATGCCGGAATGACGGTGACCGACTATGTCAATCGTCTCAAGATCAGCCTTGCGCGCGAGATGCTTTTGAATTCCGAGCTCGATATCGAGAATGTAGCGGCGCAAGCGGGTTTTGCTTCCGCACGGCAGTTTCGCCGGGTCTGGCAACGCATCTACAACGAGCCGCCGAGCCGGGTACGTTTCGGGGTCTGACTATTCACCCGCAGTGAAAAAGCGCCAGCTACCGTCCGGCCCGATACCGATACTGTAGAAGATATAGCCGCCTGCTTTCTTCATATCCTCGAAATCACCGGCGGTGACGATTTCGAAAAGCTCCACGATCTGCGGCGGCGTCAGTCTGTCGAGGGGCATGGCGTAGAAATAGGGCCAGACATAAACCTCGTCGTCCTTGCCTGCATTCAGGTGCACATAGCCCGTATCCAGTAGATCGACGATGATTGCCAGAACTTCACGGCCTGCTTCGTCGCCCGACAGCGATTTGAGGAAATCGATAACGTCTTCCTCATGATCCTCAAGCGAGAGCTGGGTGGCCTTGTCCTCGACGCCGAGGAGCGGTCGCAATTGCTCAATGTCGCCGGAGCGGGCAGCTTCCAGCATGCGCTCACGCGTCAGCCTCACAGGCTCGGGCAGCTTGTCGAAATCGCGATGGATTTCTGGCATGGGCTTGGAGGATGCAGCCGGGGCAGGTGCGTTGTCCGGCGACATTCTTGGCACCGCGCGAGGAAGCGTGCCAGGCAGGGGAATAGGGGATGAGCTGTCGCTTTCATCCGTCACCGCACGGCCACCGGGGCGTTGCAGGAAGTCCGACTGGTCCGCCAGCGCGACGTCAAAAGAGCTTGCCGCAGCTGCGGGCAAGGCAATGCCACAGGCAAGGAATAACCCGGCCAATAAAGCTCGGGGCGAGGCGAAGTTCCTGATCGGAAATGACATTTGGCGCAAGAAGAGGGACGCCGGGAGGGAACTGCTACGCCGGTCTGGTCCCGCGACCGGCGTTCTATCGATGCTATTGAAGAATGCGCTGCGGCAGGAAGGTTCCCGCTACAATCTGTTCGCGCATTTTCTCAATCAGCTCCAGCGCACAATCGTCGCCCGCTTCACGGATCAGTTCAGTAAGCGCGGTCGTAAAGGCTGCTTCGGCAAGGATTTCCGGTTCGATACCTTCAGAGATACCGTCTGCCCAGGCCTCGTTGTGATATTCGATCGCGACGAGTTTCTTCTCGCGCGCAATCATTTCGTCCAGATCGGCCGGTGCATGTTCCATAGACTTCATCCTGGCTTTCGCCTTTCTGTTGCACTGTCGGTGTCTCACCGTTTCGCGGGAGCTCAACCATCTGGCAACGTGACTGCCTTCTTAAGACAGTGTTAACAGATTATCACGGATTTGAACGAACTAATCCTGTCAATCCGCACAAGAGTGAATGATTGGTTAATTTCCATAGCGCGAGATGATCTCGTTCGACAAGTCCTCGCCTTCTTTCATGTAGCGATCAATCGCCGCAAGCGCCGAAGGGGTGCAGCGGGTATAATTGTCGCTGAACACGCGATACCCGTGGTTGAAGCTCGAAATGAGCCGCACCCGTTCGGCTTCGGAAGGCTTTTCCGCCGTCACAATCGCATCCATCCGATCGCGCCATTCGCTGCCAGCTTCGCCACACAGATTGCGCAGATAGTGAAGCGAGCCGAGAATTTCGGCGAGCCGCAACATCTTCCCTTCATAGGGCGCGTCCTGAGCGGAAGCCGGACATGCCGCCCCGACCCATAAAGCGATCGAGAAGCAGATAGCCGGTCGAAAAAACGGAATGCTTTTCAATCGAAAACCTCTCACCTGAAAATGAGCTATTGCTATAAATCGGGGCCTCTTCAAGGCAGATCGCTAAACAGGATTAATATCCAAGCGCTCGTCTTCATTTTCCGCCACCGTGCGGGCGACATCGAGGGTACTGTCCGTCACCTTTGCGGACGCCATTTCTTCTATTGTCAGCCAGTGAATGGATGCGGCGTCGTCTCCGGCAATTTCCTGCCCCGAAACTTCGATGGCCCGGAACACAGACAGATAATAGCTCTTGTCATATGCCTTTCCCTCAAGCGCCAGATCTACAGTAATGACGTGAGATAGCGCCCTTGCATCAAGCGCCGTTTCTTCCTTGAGTTCGCGGATCGCGGCTTGTTCGGGTGTTTCGCCCGGTTCGATACTTCCTCCCGGAAAGGCAAGCCAGCCTTTCCACGGCTCCTTCCCGCGCTCGACCAGAAGGAAGCGCCCTTCGCGTCTGCAGATCAGCGAAACACCATGAATCTTCAGAGGTATCGGAACTACGGGAACTGTTTTCATCACGCTAGAGCTACACCGTTGGTAATGGAAAAGCACCCCTTGACCGGCGCAGAAAAACGCTAAACATGGCTACCATGTGTGGACGTTTTTCATTGACTGCAAGCCGGGAGGAGCTGGAAGCCTTCGCGGCCGCATTGATCGCAGAGGATTTTCCTCCACGATACAACATCGCGCCAACGCAACCCATATTGACTATTCTGGGCGGGGAAACGCTACCGCCGGGCAGCAACAGGCCGGATCGCGTCGGCTTGCTGGTGCGATGGGGCTTTGTCCCGTCATGGGTCAAAGACCCGAACGACTGGCCGCTCATGTTCAACATCCGCTCCGAGACGGCTGCAGAGAAGAATTCGTTCCGTGCGGCGCTGAACCATCGGCGAGCCCTGATCCCGGCATCGGGTTTCTATGAATGGCGCCGTGAGGGGAAGAACAAGGCTCAAGCCTACTGGGTGCGCCCGCGAAAGGGCGGAATTGTCGCTTTTGGCGGCTTGATCGAGACATGGAGCAGTGCGGACGGATCGCAGATCGATACCGGAGGCATATTGACGACGAGTGCCAACGGCCTGTTGCGGCCGATCCATGAACGGATGCCTGTTGTTGTGCAGCCGGAAGATTTTGCCCGCTGGCTGGACTGCAAACGTTTTCTGCCGCGCGAAGTAGCGGATATCATGCGTCCGGCTCAGGATGATTTCTTTGAAGCAATTCCGGTGTCGGACAAGGTCAACAAGGTGGCCAACACAACGCCCGATTTGCAGGAGCGTGTAGAGGAACAGGTTCCTTCGGAGCATGCAAAGCCAAAGCGAAAGAACAAGCCCGAATCCGATGACGGAAATGGCGGGCAGCTTTCGATGTTCTGACCGTGACCGCCAGTCTTGCTGAACTGGCGCTATTTGTTACGCATCCACCGACTCTGATTGCCGAGCCTGCGCGGCTCGGCGCTGAACGACATCAGCTTCTTCAGCCTGTCTTCTTGACGGCGAGAATGGAACGCCGGCGATTGTCGTTACGACCGTCGCTGCTGCGCCGCGTTGCGTTCAGCAATGCTGCAACAAGCACGGCAGGCCCGATTTCGCGGTATTTATCAACCAGTCGGTCTTGGCGGGGTTGCAGTTCACTCTTAGACATTGGTCCTTCCTTTCGATAATGCCTGCTCACCATTTTGTGATTGATTGAGACCGAATGAAGGCTGTTTGGAGCCGGTTTTGCGGTTTTCCGGTTAACGCGGGAAAGGGGGATATGCAGGTTGCAAAAATACAACATGCTTGGTGATCTCACTAAACTATCAGCCGCTTAGCGAAAGTTCTTGACGGAAGCACTCCTGCTGAGGATAAGTGCAGCCATGAAAACGCCGACCACGATCATTTGTATTTGTGCGATTATTATTGGCTAGCAGTTTGCTGGCCCGGCCGTTTTCGTCTCCCTTTCATAAAAATTGGATGATAACGCCCCGGCCAGTCGGCTGCGGTCAGTTGCGCACTGATTTCACAGGTCTATTTGGGGAATATTTACAATGGCTTATGCGCCACAACTGCGTCTGTACAACACGCTGACCCGCACGAAGGAGGAGTTTTCTCCTCTCGATGCTGACAATGTGCGCATGTATGTCTGCGGACCAACGGTTTATGACTTCGCGCATATAGGCAATGCCCGTCCGGTGATCGTTTTCGACGTGTTGTTTCGTCTGCTGCGTCATGTCTATGGCGCAGAACATGTCACCTATGCGCGCAACATTACCGACGTTGATGACAAGATTAACGCCCGTGCCGCGCGGGATTACCCTGATCTTGCCTTCAATGAAGCCATTCGTCGGGTGACGGAAAGCACCAATGCGCAGTTTCAGGCTGACGTGACGGCACTCGGCAATCTGCAGCCCAGTGTTCAGCCGCGTGCAACCGAGCATATGGACGAGATGCGCGCGATGATCGATCGTCTCGTGAAGCTTGGTGTGGCCTATGTGGCTGAGGACCATGTCCTCTTCTCGCCGTCCGCCATGAATGAACGGAAGGGGCCGCGCTATGGTGCGCTCGCCCGCCGTTCGCTGGATGAAATGCTGGCTGGCGCCCGCGTTGACGTCGCGTCTTACAAACGGGACGAAATGGATTTCGTCTTGTGGAAACCGTCGAAAGAGGGCGAGCCGGGCTGGTCGTCTCCTGCGGGGATTGCGGTGCTGGGCCGGCCGGGCTGGCACATCGAGTGCTCGGCCATGTCGATGGCCAAGCTGCTTGAGCCGTTTGGTGGCGGATTGAAGTGCGATGATCCGCTGAAGAACCAGTTCGACATTCATGGCGGCGGCATCGATCTCGTCTTCCCGCATCACGAGAACGAAATTGCGCAGTCATGCTGCGCATTCGGCACTGAGCGGATGGCAAACATCTGGATGCATAACGGCTTCTTGCAGGTCGAAGGGCAGAAGATGTCGAAATCGCTCGGCAATTTCATCACCATTCGCGATGTGCTGAACGAAGGCCTGCCGCAACTGGGCGTATGGGATGACGTGGATGCGCGTGATCGCTGGATCGGTCTGGCGGCACGCTTGTCGATGCTACAGACGCATTATCGTGAGCCGATCAACTGGACGGCGCAGCGTCTGGCAGAATCCGCCGACGAACTGCATCGCTGGTATGGCTTGCTGCGCGACAGGAAGTTCACTGTACCGGAAACGCTGACCGCAGTTGGTGAAGTCGTTGAGGCCTTGTCTGACGATTTGAACAGCTGGACGGCGATCACCGCATTGCGCAAGGCTTTCAAAGCACGCGATATCACCGGATTAGGCGAGGGCATGGCGCTGCTGGGCTTGTTGGATCCGCATTTCGTTATGGCTGAAGATATTCCTGTCTTTGCAAAGGCGGAAGTGGATCATCAAGCCATCGAAGCACGTATCGCGGAGCGTCTGCGCTTCATCAATGAGAAGAACTGGGCCGAGGCTGATCGCATTCGCGACGAACTGCTTCAGGAAGGTGTTCAGCTCAAGGATGGCAAGGACCCGGTAACGGGCGAACGCACAACCAGCTGGGATGTGGTAGGCTAACAAGCTTATGGAGCAGGGAGAATGACATGACGCTTGATAACAAACCGATCTATACCGGCGGATGCCAGTGCGGTGCGGTTCGCTTTCGCGTCGACGGCGCGATGGGCTCCGCATCGATCTGCCATTGCCGCATGTGCCAGAAAGCGTTCGGTAATTTCTATGCGCCGCTGGTTTCGGTGAGCGATGCGAAGCTGGAATGGACGCGCAACGAGCCGAAGCGCTTTCGTTCGTCCAATCATGTGCAGCGGGGCTTTTGTCCCGAATGCGGCACGCCGCTTACCTACGAAGCGCCCGACGGGATCGCGCTTGCCATAGGCGCTTTCGATACGCCGGAGGAAATCGAGCCGACGGTTCAGTGGGGCATCGAAAAGCAGCTGCCCTATGTGCCGGAACTTGCAAATCTTCCCGGCTACACAACGGAACGCGATCCGGAGAGCATCGAATTTGTACGAACGATGATTTCCTACCAGCATCCCGATTACGACACTGAAAGCTGGCCGCAACAGCAAGGTTGACCGGACCGCAGACCCACCGACAGGCAGGCACAATGGCACGCGAACGCATCTATATCTACGACACCACTTTGCGGGATGGGCAGCAGACACCCGGCATTGATTTTTCCGTGGAGGACAAGAAGTCGATCGTCGCGCTGCTGGAAGAGCTCGGCGTCGATTATGTGGAAGGCGGTTATCCGGGAGCCAATCCGACTGATACGGCTTTCTTCAAGCGTCGCCAGACCGCTCGCGCCAAGTTCGTGGCCTTTGGCATGACGAAGCGTGCAGGCGTTTCGGCATCCAATGATCCCGGCCTTTCCAGTCTGCTTCAGGCCTCTGCCGATGCCGTTTGTTTCGTTGCCAAGAGCTGGGACTACCATGTCCGCCTGGCGCTGGGCTGTACCAATGAGGAAAATCTGGAGTCGATCACGGCTTCCGTCACGGCTGCTCGCATGGCAGGACGGGAAGCGCTGGTCGATTGCGAGCATTTCTTCGACGGATACAAGGCCAATCCCGAATATGCGCTTGCCTGTGCCAAGGCCGCCTATTCAGCAGGTGCGCGCTGGGTTGTGCTTTGCGATACGAATGGCGGCACGCAGCCGTCGGAGATTGGCGAAATTGTTGCCGCCGTGGCGGCTGTAGTTCCAGGCGAGAGCCTTGGCATCCACGCCCATAACGACACCGAGCAGGCGGTCGCCGTCTCGCTTGCAGCTATCGATGCGGGTGTTCGCCATGTGCAGGGGACCCTCAACGGAATAGGCGAGCGTTGCGGCAATGCCAATCTCGTTTCGCTGATCCCTACACTGGCGCTGAAACCCTATTGGGCAGAGCGTTTCGAACTGGGGATCAAGCCTGCTGCGCTGAAGGGGATCACGCGGATCTCGCGCGCCTTCGATGATATCCTGAATCGTCCGCCGACGGAGCAGGCACCCTATACCGGCACTTCCGCATTTGCGACCAAGGCCGGAATTCATGCTTCCGCGCTTCTCAAGGAACCGCAGACCTATGAGCATGTGCCGCCGGAATCCGTCGGTAACAGCCGGCGTGTCATGGTGTCGGATCAGGGCGGAAAGTCCAATTTCATTGCTGAACTGGAACGTCGTGGTATCCGCGTTGCGAAGGACGATGTGCGTCTCGATACGTTGATTGCCGTGGTCAAGGAACGCGAAGCCGAAGGCTATGCCTATGAAGGCGCGGATGCGAGTTTCGAGCTGCTCGCGCGCAATATGCTGACGCCACAGCCGGAATTCTTCAAGGTCGAATCCTTCCGCTGCCTCGTCGAGCGTCGTTTCGATGCCAACGGCATGTTGAAGACCGTTTCCGAAGCCGTGGTCAAGGTTGAGGTCGATGGCGAGGTTCGCATGTCGGTCGCCGAAGGACATGGCCCGGTCAACGCGCTCGATATTGCATTGCGCAAGGACCTCGGGCGTTTTCAGGCCGAAATCGAGGATCTTGAACTGGTGGACTTCAAGGTGCGTATCCTCAATGGCGGTACGGCGGCTATCACGCGCGTTCTGATAGAATCCGGAGATGCGACCGGTGCCCGCTGGCGCACTGTCGGCGTGTCGGACAATATCATCGACGCGTCCTTTCAGGCACTGATGGATTCGGTCAACTACAAGCTGATGAAGAACCGCGCGATGGCCGGACTGGCTGCTGCTGAGTAAACCCATCTGTTCACGGCGATTGATGCTTCGATCAGTTTAATTGAATGGATTTTATGGGTTGTTGGGCGCATAGCAGGTGAAGTTCGATGCTTCGCCTGCCGCAATCGGTTTGCGACATCTTCAGTTTCGCCGAGGAGAGAGGCATGTCCGACCAGACCATCACCGATACGCGCCTTTCTGACGGGTCGCGCGGTTTTCTGATGGCTTTGGCAGCCTATGGGCTCTGGGGCGCTCTACCGTTCTATCTCAAGGCACTTGGCCACATCCCGGCAATGGAAGTCGTGTCGCATCGCGTGATCTGGTCGGTTCCGGTCGCGCTGTTGCTTTTGCTGGCTCTGGGGCAGTTCAAAGGCATTCTCAGCGCTGTGCGCCAGCCACGCATGCTGGCCATGGCGGCTCTGACAGCCGGGCTTATCACTATCAACTGGTCGATCTATGTGTGGGCTGTGGCTCATGATCAGGTGATGGGTGCAGCGCTCGGCTACTACATCAATCCACTGTTCAATGTCGTCCTCGGGGGTCTCTTCCTCGGCGAAAGGCTGACCAGGGTTCAATATGTTGCCGTGGGACTGGCTTTCGCTGCAGTGATACTGCTGACCGTCAATGCAGGCGGTTTGCCGTGGGTATCGCTGGCGCTGCCACTGACTTTCGGCCTCTATGGTTTCTTCCGCAAGTCACTGCCAATGCCGCCGCTGCAGGGCTTCACACTTGAAGTGCTCATCCTGTGCATTCCGGCGCTGGGCTATGTGCTGTGGCTGGCCGCAAACGGTCAGGACCATTTCTCGACCGGCCCAGCGTTTAACGTGACGATGCTGCTTCTGGCCGGGCCTTTCACTGCCATCCCGCTGATCCTTTATGCCGGTGGTGCCAAATTGCTGCGCTATACGACGCTTGGCCTCATGCAGTACATGACGCCGACGATGTTGTTTTTCTTTGCGATTTTCATCTTCCATGAGCCGTTCTCGACGGCTCAGCTCGGTGCATTCGCGCTGATCTGGGCCGGTCTTGCGCTCTATACATGGTCGATGCTGGTCGAACATCGCCGGGGGCGGGTGAAGGCCTGATCTTCACAATTCGCTGAATGTGATTCTCTTCTGGTGGATATCCCGCCAGAAGCCTTATTTTGGCCGCTGTCTTTGCCACTCTTCCGCCGATAATCCTTGGCGGAGAATTATTTAAGATGGTCTTCTGGTCAGCGCCAGCAAACGAAAGACTAGTTGCTGCGACGGCGGAGCCAGATTTTGCGTCCTTCGGAGCTGCCCTCAAGGGCGAGCCGCTTTCTTCCCGCAGTCTGAGACCATTCCGGCAGGTCCGGTTTTCCCTGCATACACATCTGCGGTTCTGTCTGGCACTAGCAGCCGCTACCGTCATTGCCGGGGGCGGATTTTTGTTTACGACAGGGCGGCTGGTGCGGCATGGGCGGCCCGCACAACCGGTTATGTTCAATACAATTACACTGAGAAGGAACCGCGCTGCACCGAAAGAAGCACGACTGGTGCCGGAAGGAAGTATTGCCCCCGGAAGTCGGGTATCAAGACGCATCGACATAGCTGAAGGCGTCGAGGACGGCGACGCGCGCCTTTACACCTACCAGCACGTGGTTCTTGACGTCAAAGGCTCGAAACGCGCCGTGATTGATGATGCGCTTCGCGGAGGAATTTCCTCGCTGAAATCTCGTTCGGAACCAGCCGAAGAAGCACTGGAGCGGGGTATTCCGGTCAATGTCAGTCTCGCCAGACCAGCCGTAGGAACAGAAGCCAGGGTTCATGAAATTATTGTCGCGCCGCAGTCACGCGAACGATTGGGCGCGTTGTTGCAGGCAGCGGGCATAGCAATCGAGGACAGCAAGCGGCTTGAGGAGGCTCTGGCTCGAACTGAACTGGTACCCGGTGACAGTCTGGAACTGCTGGTCGATAAATCGGGGCAAGACGCTGGCGCTGATGGCGAACAGCACATCGCGCTTGCGCGCTTCGAGCATGGCGATATCGATAAAGCTGTCTATGGACGTGCCGACGATGGCGTTTTTCGCGCTACCGGCAATGAACGCCTTTTTGCACGACTGTCGCGCGATGCGATGCTGACAGCCTACCACCCACAAAATGAGGTCAGCAGTAGCGGCTCCATTCCGTCCCGGCTGGCACAGGCGGGCGCACCGAAAGCAATCGTCGGTGAAGTCGAGAGGCTGGCTTCACAGAATGGTATTTCGCTGAATGGTGGTAAAAGGCCGGACTTGATCGACCTTCTTTTCCGCAAAAGTGCGGAGACGGAACCGGAACTGGTTTTTGTCGAGTTCACAACGGATGGGAAAAGCCGCCGCCTGTACCGTCACGAAGGCAATAACGGTGCCGACTATTTCAATGAAGATGGTTCGTCCATGACGAACTATCTCATGCAGAAGCCGCTGCCGAATGGCCGTCTCAATGATGGTTTCGGCTGGCGCATCCATCCCGTTCTGCATGTTCGCAAACACCATAATGGTGTCGATTACGATGCGCCGATCGGCTCGCCCATCGTTGCGGCGGGCGACGGTGTGGTGGAGTTGATCTCGTATCAGAAGGGATATGGCAAATACGTCCGCATACGCCATCAAGGCGGCTACAGTACGACCTACGCGCATCTTGCATCGACCAAGAAGGGCCTGAAGGTCGGTGATCGCGTGAAGCAGGGAGATGTGATCGCCTATGTCGGATCGACGGGCTACTCGACCGGCCCGCACCTCTATTACGAGCTCAAGGTCGGCGACCAATATGTCGATCCGTTGACGGCGCGTCTCAATGCAGGCGAAAAACTGACAGGCTCATCCCTGAATAGCTTCCGCGAAGAAATTGACCATGTGGGTCAGATCGTCAATGAAATGAAGCTGCCAGTCATGCCCGCCGCACCCGAAGTCACGAAGTCAACTTCGGGGAAGGGTGGGCGCCATCACTGATTACTTTATCGGGCGATAGGCGTTTGCCAGCGCGACGAACTCTTCGACGCTGAGCGTTTCTGCGCGACGCGTTCCGTCGATACCGGTTTTTTCGAGAAGCTCGGCTCCGCCCACCGGTTTCAGGCTCTGGCGTAACATCTTGCGACGCTGTCCAAAGGCGGCCTGCGTGATTTGTCCGAGCGCATTCGCATTGCAAGGCAGCGGGTCTTCACGCGGGATGATATGGACGACCGACGACATCACTTTCGGCGGTGGTGTAAATGCTTGCGGCGGCACATCGAAGCTGATCTTCGAAACAGTTCTCCACCCGGCAAGCACACCCAGACGTCCGTAATGATCACTGTCAGGCGTCGCGACGATACGCTCGGCGACCTCCCGCTGGAACATCAATGTCATCGACGAATAGAAAGGGGGCCATGGCTCGACCAGCAGCCAGTTGAGCAGAAGCTGCGTGCCAACATTGTAAGGCAGATTGGCAACGATGCGCGGCTTTGGCCCATCTGGAAATAATGCCGAAAAATCCTGCTCAAGAGCATCGCCTGAGATGATGCGCAGACGACCCGGATAATGGGCCTCAATTTCGGCAAGAGCATCAAGGCATCGTTCATCGCGCTCGATCGCCGTGACATAAGCGCCTTGGGCAAGAAGTGCGCGGGTCAGTCCGCCGGGACCTGGACCAACTTCGATGATGGGCTGGTCCTGCAGATTCCCTGCCTGGCGGGCGATCTTCGATGTCAGATTGAGGTCAAAAAGGAAGTTCTGGCCGAGCGATTTCTTCGGCATCAGATCGTGCCGTTCGATTACCTCGCGAAGCGGGGGAAGGCCATCAATACTCATGCCATTTGTACTCGTTAATGTGCGTTGGCTGCGTTTTCAGCCAGTTCCTGTGCAAGACGAATGGCCGCGACAAGGCTGTCCGGGCGGGCGATGCCTTTGCCCGCAATGTCGAAAGCCGTACCGTGATCCGGCGACGTGCGAATGAAGGGAAGCCCCAAGGTCACATTCACAGTCTCATCGAAAGCAAGTGCCTTGGCAGGGATAAGGGCCTGATCGTGATACATGCAGACCGCAGCATCATAGGTCGCGCGGGCTGGCGCGTGAAACATCGTATCGGCGGGCAAGGGACCACGAGCATCTATCCCTTCGCTGCGCAACGCCTCGACTGCTGGCAGGATGATAGCGTCATCCTCCCTACCCATGGCTCCGCCTTCACCGGCGTGCGGGTTAAGTCCGGATATGGCGAGACGCGGTGCGAGAATGCCGAACCGTTCTCGTAGTTCGGTGGCGGTGATCCGCGAAACTTCGATGATATCGGCAGTTCTTAAACGGACGGGCACTTCGGCAAGCGGAATGTGTATGGTGACCGGAACGGCGCGAAGCTGCGGCCCGGCCAGCATCATGACCGGCGTGACAGGTTTGCCCAGATATTTGCTGGCGAGTTCCGCTAGAAACTCCGTATGGCCCGGATGCTGGAACCCGGCTTCATAAAGCGGCTTCTTTGAAATCGGGCAGGTGACAACTGCCGAGGCCTCACCTTTCAATGTGAGTTCGACAGCGTGCTCGATGGCTTCGATGATGCCTGCGGCGTTTTCCGGCAAGGGCTTGCCGACACTATCCGTCAGCTTGTTGTCGAGAGGGAGAACCGGCAAAGCATCGGCAAATATACGGCTTGCGGCGGAAATGGTGGTGATGACCTCGATCTCGACGTCAAGTCCGAGATGCTTCGCGCGCGCAGTCAGTTGAACCGGATCTGCCAGCAAGGCGAAAGGCGGCAGCGCAAGCTCGTCGTGCCGGAGCCAGGCGACAAGCGCAACGTCGGGGCCAATGCCGGACGGATCACCAATGCTGATGGCGAGAGGAGGAACAGGTGATGCGGACATCGCGTCAATAGTCCAATGAATACGGATGAATCCGTCAGGTCGGTTTAGCGATTGACGATCGTCGCCTTTTCGCGCAGTTCCTTCAGATATTTCTCGCTGAGCTGTTCCGCCTTCTTTTCCTGGCCGGCAGCGGAATCCGCGCCTTCCATGGAGAAGACGAGCTGGGCGACGCGGTCATCTGACACTTGCCGGGTTGAGCAGACGGCCAGGAATTCAACGCCCTTTTCGGTTTCCTGCGGCGGGGTGGTGCCGCCAACCGATGTGGACTTGACCGCCTTGGACCATTCGCCAGGCAATTGCTGTTCGATAATGCGGCCAAGGTCGCGGACGGTTACGTCAAGAATGCCCTTGGCCTGCTGACGGGTTGCATCGCAATTCTGGAAGCGCGAGCGAAGTGCATTGGCTTCCTGCTTGCGCTTGGCGAGCAGGGCAGGAGAGCGCTTGGAAGCCGGCACTACGAAAATGACCTGCTGGAGACGATATTCGGTCGCCACAGGCTTCTTGCCGCCATCCTTCAACATGCGCTGAACGGCTTCCTGTTCGCTGACCATGCCGGTCGCACGGAAACGGGCGCTGACGAGACGACCCCAGCCCATCTGGACCATGATGTATTTCTTGAAATGATCCGGCGTAACGCCCGACTGATTCATCAACTGATTGAGCTGTGCCAGACTCATCTTGTTACGGCTGGCAAAACCGGCATAAGCCTCATCGACCTGCTGTTCGGAAATATTGATGCCGCGCGATTTCATCTCGACGCGCTTCAACATTTCATCAGTCAGCTCTTGCTTGGCAATCTGACTGAGATTGCCGCCCTTGCGCTGCAACTTCAAAAAGGCCATGCGGTGCTGAATATCGCTGTTGGTGATGGCGTTGCCGGAAACGATAACCTTGACCTCGGAACCTGCACCTGCAGCAAATGCTGGAACCGCAACCGTTCCAAGCGTCGTCAGGCAGACTGCGGCGCTCAGCATGGAGGCGAAGAGAGGTCTTGCAATCATCATCTTTCTTTCCCGATTCCTTCCGGTCGATGAACGACAATCCTTACCGGACGTATCCCTTTATGGTCATTATCGTCGGCAGCCAAACAATCAATCAATCATATCAGCGGCTGATCATAAGCTGCCTGTATAGATGACCCAGTGCGGCGAAACAATGACCCAAAAGCTATTTTGCAAAGGTTGTATCGTGTGAATACTACAGAAAGAAAGCCAAATCAGGCTTTGATGTGCAAATTTCTTTATCGAATGAAATGAAAAGACCGGAAGCATTTCTAGTGCTTCCGGTCTGTCAAGTTTAGAAAGTCTGATTGCCGCTACCGATGTCACCCAGGGTGCGCAGCGAAATATTGAAGCCTATGCTATGGGATGGCTTATCATCCACCCCATCACGAGTCGGGTTGCGCGTCTGTACATACGCCATCGAATAGGTGAAGCATTCGTCGTCATAGGCAAGTCCAGCCGAGGCTCGAACCAATGTCTCGGATACCATGTCGTAAGTTCCAGAGCCAAATACACGCCAATTCGTGTTGACACGTGCCGTGGCCGAACCTGTGACTTCCTGGCGGAGGTCGTTATATCCGTAAGCAGGTTGCGGAGCGATATAGGCGTACTGAGCGGAAACGGTTAGCTTCTGCCAGCTCTGCTGGGCTTCAAGTTCGCCACGCTGGACCGAGAAACTCTCCTTGTCGAAGCGTCCGCGAGCAGCCAGAGCAAGACCTGTCGAATTGGACGTGCCGATCATGGCCACATAATCGGAGCGCGCATCCTGCAGGCCGGAGTCTGCGCCGACATTCACGAAATCGCTGGTCCCGTAAGAGTTTACCCCACCCAACTGGAACGACTGGCCGCCGAGGGCATAAAGAGCCCAGTCGCTGTTATTGAAGTTGCCCGAATAGCGCAGACCGAGATTGGCGCGAGTACCGCCTTCGACACGGTCGTAACCGGAGAACTTGTCACGCGAGAACAGGTTCGTCGCGTCAAAGACAAAGCTCTGGGCGTCTTCATTTGGCAATTCGCCCGCATAGCGTTCATTGTTGCGAACATAAAGCTGCGCGATCGGCTCGATGATATGGGTCGAACTGGTGGTCGAGAACAGGATTGGCCAGCGCAGTTCAAGCCCAGCGGTCGCCATGGCGCGGAGCGCCTCCGAACGCACGAGTGCATCCGTATAGCCGGCATCTGCCAGATTGAAGTTCGTATTGGCGCCTATTGCATCACCGCGCAATGCCAGCAACGGCGTGATGACCAGACCGGCAGGCGTGATGAAAGTGCGCTTCCATTCTGCTTCAGTGGTCAGGCGCGCATTGGTTCCATCGAAGCCGGGAACGCGGGGGTATGGATTCGGTTTCTGAACCCAAACTCCGTTCTCCAAGACGTTAATAAACTTTCCAGTATAATTCGCATTCTGACGATAGAGAACCTGCAGATTGGCATTGAAATTGAGTTCGCCGCCGTAGACAGGGTCGGGCATCGTGTATGAATAGTCGAGACTTGGGAAAACCCAAGGCTGTTTCGAATGCATTTCGTTCGGGTCATTCGCCAGCAGTGATTCCTGCACATTGAAACGATAGAAATTCAGATCGAAATAATTACGGTTATTGATGCCGGTGAGGTATATCTTCGAAACCTGCGTTCCGCCGTTATATCCCTCGATATCATAGGTGCGGCTGAAATTCCGATCGGTCTGTGCCATCACATCCCAACCAAAACGCCAGCGCGAATTGAGATTGAAATCGCCTTTCGATGCGACCATGCCGCGGTTGTCTTCTTCGCGGTCAATGGTGTTCAGATCGAATTCTTCAGGCTTGTTCTGGTGAATGCCCGCAATACGAAGATTGTATGTGCCATTTTCCAGGCGATGACGCCATTCGGCTTCGGTCAGGAAGCCTTGCTTCGTGTAATAGGTCGATGAAAGGGTCACGTCGTAATTCGGCGCAAGTGCCCAGAAATACGAGTTCTTGATGCCGAAGCCGAGATCGTCCTTGTAGGAAAAACCCGGAAACAGGAAGCCGCTTTTGCGCTTCACCGTCGGGTCTGCCATCTCGAATGCCGGAAAATAGGCAAGCGGCATGCCGAAGAACTCGAAGCGGCCATGTTCGAAACGGACCGTCTTCGTCGTGCTGTTCCAGATGATCTTGCGCGCCTTGATCTGCCAGAGAACAGGCTTGTCCGGATTCTTCGCGCAGGGTTCGCAGGCCGTATAGACGCCATTGTTGAACGTCGTGATTTCGCCGTTGCTGCGTTCAGCGCTTTCGGCGGCGAAGCGGGTGTTATCCGTCGTCTCGACACGAAGGCCGTTCACGAAGCCGTCGCGGAAACTGTCGGTGACATCCATATGTTCGGAGTAGATCTTGTTGCCGTCGCGTTCGACGATTTCAACATTACCCGTCGCGGTCATACGCCGCGTCTGCTGGTTATAGGTTACCTTGTCGGCGACAAGATGGTTGCCGTCATACTCGATACGCACCTTGCCCTGAGCCGTGACGGTATTGATGTCGCGATCATAGACGAGCTCGTCTGCTTGCAGAAGCATGCGCGCATTCGGATCGCTCTCATAATTGGATGCGAGAGCGTCCTGTGCCGATGCAGGAGAGGGCAGGGCTGCGACAGAAATGAAAGGTAAAGCAAGGACGCACGCCAAGGCCGTCCCGCGCGCAAGACGCGAGAGCGAATGGGGCAATACCATGCGGGCGTTACTCAAACCCACTAACCATCCTCCTTATGCAACAGAAAGGAGACACCAAAGAATGTCGCGATAACAACCGGAACCCAGGCAGCCACGAACGGCGGAACGAATCCCGCATTCCCGAATGCCTTCACCAGCACCGAAACGACATAAAGCATGAAGCCTGCGATAACGCCACCCAGAATCATCGCTCCTGACTGACCAAATCGCACAAATTTCAACGACACTGTTGCAGCAATGAGAGTCATCGCCATCAGCAATGCCGGCAATGCCAGAAGTGACTGGTATTGCATGTCAAATGCGTTTGCCGAATAACCGAACGAACGCGCGACTTCGATCTTGTGACGCAACTGCGTGAAGGGGATCGTGTCGGGCGTCGCGAGCTTCTCTTCCACATATTCTGGGCGCAGCTGCGTCTCTATCTGGAAACTCGCCATTTTCTGGGGTTCTTCGCCGCGCGCGAATCGCGTCACGTCGGTAAGCTCCCAATGACCGTCCTTCAGCTGCGCAGTCCGCGCATCGTAACGGACCTTGATGTTCTTCTTTTCATCGAACTGAATGAATGTCGCGTCAGCAAGCGTAGCGCCCCGATCCAGAATGCTTTTTGCGCCGATGATGGTTTCGCCTTCATCCGTTTTCTGGCGAAGCCATGGATTGCGCAAGGCGGAAACGTCGGTAACCTTGCCGGTCTTCCACGTCGATGCAATCTCGTCGGCCTTGGCAAAGCCGTAGGCAGCAAACGGATTGAGGATGAAGATCGTGGCAAGGCCAAACAGGAAAGCGCCGAAACAGGCAGGAAGAAGGAACTGCCAGGCGGAAACGCCGACGGAGCGGGCGACAACGAGTTCGTATTTCCTGTTGAGCGAGATGAGCGTCGCCATTGCGGAAAACAAGGCAACGAACGGGATCATCTGCTGCATGATGAACGGAACGCGCATGGCGGAAAGGCCAAGCGCAGCCCATACCGAATAGTCCGGCAGGTTTGAAAGCTTGCTCGCATTCTCGGTGAAGTCGAGAAGCAGGGACAATGCAAAGATACCGAGCAGAAAATAGAGTGTGATCTGCACATAGCGGATGAAGAAATAGCGTCCAAGCGTCCAGCCGATCATGCCTGACCTCCGGCTTTATTGCGCGAACGTCCGGTGAGACGGGCATAGCGCTCCGAAACACGGTTTCTCAGATTGTCGAAATTGTCGAGAATACGGTCGTTCCATTTGTCCGGCAGGCCGATCCGTCGCCCGGTAGCGAGCGCAAAGCCCGTCACAAGAATGACGGCGGCAGGAACGAGATACATAACGACGATATAGCCTGCATCCTTGTCGGCCCGATCGGACGCGAAATAGCCTGCCCAATAGACGAGAAGGGCGGTGCTGATCGCCGAGAAGGACGCCGATACGCGGGCTTCGCGATGCGAGCGGGAATCGCCAGCAAAAGCCAGTGCGATCATTGCAAAGACAACCGGATAGAGCCATTGCGTCAGACGGCGATGCAATTCGGCCTTGTAGCGCAATGGACGGGTCTGAAGGATCGGATCGTTCGGGTCCGGATTCAACAGGTAGGAAAGCGGACGATCCTTCGCGTAGATAACGAAATCGTCGCCAGCCGAGGCGAACTGGCTGAGATCGAATGCGTAGGAATTGAACTTGATGATCGAAACGGTGCCATCCGACACATCACGCCGCTGCACTTCACCGTTCTGCATCAAAAGCATGTCGCCAGTCGGCGTCGACGCAATCGCGCCATCTGCGGCGTAATAGATGAGGTCGAGCGACGGATCGCGTGAATCGGCAATGAAAAGCCCGCCAATGCTGCCGTCGGCGCGTCGTTCCGCCACCTGAATATAGAGATTATCCGCCAGTTTCCGGAAGTTGCCTTCCTGAACGATGACATTCATCAGGTCGGCGCTGGCATTGGCAATCATCGCGCGCATGTTCATGCGCGCATAGGGATCGACATAATTGGCGACGAGAAACGAGACGACGGAAATGACGGCTGCAAGAATCAGGATTGGACGCATGACCGCGCTGCGCGGTGCGCCCGACGCATTGATGACGACAAGCTCGGAATCCTGGTTCATGGTCGAAAGCGTCTGAGTGATTGCAATAATCAGCGCAAACGGCATCACGAGGGGGATGGCTGACGGGATCAACAGCGAGCTGAACTGAATGATGGTCTGGAATGTCTGTCCGCTAGTGGTCAGAAAGTCGATGCGCTGGAGCACCTGCACAGTCCAGGTAATACCGACCGCCGCCCCGAGCACTGCTAGGAACATGATCGCCACCCGGCGCAAGATGTACAACTCAATCAATCGCATAGGTGGAGTCTACATCCCGGTTCCGTTGAAGAGTACGCACCTGAAAATGGCTGCGGCACTCGTGATAATCACTAAACTTAATGACGCTTGGCTAAGATTGGCCCAATAAACGCGGTTAACAGATTACTAAAAGCATCATGAAGATGCCAGCTCTGCTGTTTCCCTTAATGGGTGATGAGTGGGCTCAAGGCAACCGGTTTTTGCGGGAAGCCAGTTTTTTGGGGGAAGCATGTAAGACGGGTTTGCAATTGTGTCCTGCACGGTTTTCCTCGGGCTAAAACTGGACAATCTGGGATCTGCTCTTGCTGTTTCGCCATATTCGTCTCACATGAGTGGGGAAAAGTCGCGACACAATCGTGTCATTCTCAAATCGACACCAAGTTTGGAGTTGTCATGTCTAAACGTCCTTCGATCTCTTTCAGCGATTTTGCAGTACCGGAAAAAGGTGTGTCCATCGTCCTCGTCGCCAAGGGCGGCGGTTTTGCGGATGAAGCGGCTCAGGCCGTGGGTGGCGCGGAAAAGATCAAGCGTATTGCCGAAATTTCCGGATTTACCGGCGCATTGGGCAAGACGGCGGAAGCGATCGAGACAACTTCCAGCGGCATCGACAAGATCGTTCTGGTCGGCGTCGGCGAAACCGGCAAGCTTGGCAATGACGACTGGCTCAAGATTGGTGGCGCGGCGTTTTCACGAATCGGCAAAGCCGAGCGTGCGACCGTAACGCTTGCATTGCCTGAAACCACCATCGCAGGTGACGAAGCAGCAGATTTGGCGCTTGGCATGATTCTGCGCTCCTACAAGTTCGAACGCTACAAGACGCGCAAGAACAATGAGGAAAATGGCGATCCGAAACACGCTGCCAAGATCAGCATCTGCGTCGCTGATCCGCACACGGCGAAGCGGGCTTTTGAAGTTGCTGAGGCGGTTGCGGACGGCGTTATCCAGGCACGCAATCTCGTCAATGAGCCTGCGAACATTCTCGGCCCGGTCGAATTTGCACAGGAAGCTGAAAAGCTCGAAAAGCTTGGCGTGAAGATCGAGGTTCTCGGCGAGAAGGAAATGAAGAAGCTCGGCATGGGCGCGCTTCTCGGCGTGGCACAGGGTTCCGTTCGCCCGCCGCGACTGGTTGTCATGGAATGGCAGGGCGCGAAGAGCAAGGAAAAGCCGGTTGCCTTTGTCGGCAAGGGCGTGGTGTTCGATACGGGCGGTATTTCCATCAAGCCTGCCGCTGGCATGGAAGACATGAAGGGCGACATGGGTGGCGCGGCAGCCGTTACTGGCCTGATGCGCGCTCTGGCTGGACGCAAGGCAAAGGTCAATGCCATCGGCATTATCGGCCTTGTTGAAAACATGCCGGATGGCAATGCCCAGCGCCCGGGTGACATCGTTACATCCATGTCGGGACAGACGATTGAAGTCATCAACACCGATGCCGAAGGCCGTCTCGTTCTCGCCGATGCGCTGCACTACACGAATGACCGTTTCAAGCCGCGCTTCATCATCAATCTGGCCACCCTTACGGGCGCTGTCATGGTTGCTCTCGGCCAGTATCACGCCGGCCTCTTCTCCAATGACGACGAGCTTGCGGATCAGCTTTATGATGCAGGCCAGTTGACCGGCGAAAAGCTGTGGCGCCTACCGCTCGGCACCGAATACGACAAGATGATCGATTCGAAGTTTGCCGATATGAAGAACAGCGCTGGCCGTTACGGCGGATCGATCACGGCGGCACAGTTCCTGAAGCGCTTTGTCGGCGAAACCCCTTGGGCGCATCTCGACGTTGCCGGAACGGCTATGGGGTCGCCAGCAAACGAGTATAGCCAGACATGGGCTTCCGGCTATGGCGTCCGCCTGCTGGATCGCCTTGTCCGGGATCATTTCGAAAGCTAAAATCTTTTCCAAACAAAAGGATGGGTGGAGAAGCGGAATCAATTTCTTCACCCATTCCCGAAACGGATAGCGCATGGCGGAAATTCTCTTCTACCATCTGACGGAATCGACACTCGATGAGGCATTGCCCGGTCTGGTCGAGCGCTCGCTCGGGCGCGGCTGGCGCGTCACGATCCAGACTGTCAGCGAGGAAAGACGCGATGCGCTGGATGGTTTGCTCTGGACCTTCTCCGATACGTCCTTCGTGGCGCATGGCACCGATAAAGAGCCTCATCCCGAACACCAGCCGGTTCTGCTGACGACCGGTGAAGCCAATCCGAATGGAGCGACGGTGCGCTTTCTCGTTGAAGGCGCAGGACTGGAACGGGCGGATGCCTATGAACGTCTTGTCGTCATGTTCGACGGCCACGATCAGGATCAGCTCGATATTGCCCGAGGGCAGTGGAAAAATTTCAAGGCGGGGAGCCACGACTTGACCTACTGGCAGCAAACGCCTGATCGCCGTTGGGAGCGCAAAGCGTGACGCGATTGCTATTTATTTTGATGATCGTCGCCGGTTTCGGGCTCGCCATCGGTTATCCTTGGTATATGCGCCATTTCACCGGCAGCGAAATCGGGCGCTGGACCATGCTTGAAAACCGCCAAAGCGGCTTCAAAATACAGGAAGTCAGGCTGTCGGCGGACGATGGGCCGGTGCGTGTGTTCATTGATGCAACGCCTTTGCCGGGTTACGTACCTGCGGAAAGGCGATCGGCGGTGACCCTTGCGGTCAGCCGCGACGGCCAGCCGGTTCTCTCTCAGGGGCTCGATTTCGCCTCGACGAGCGGTTCCATCAATACGGACCGCCCGCAGGATGGCAGCGTTCTGCGCCAGAGTGCGGGGGATATCGATCCAGTCATTCCAGGGCTTTATGCGTTCCGTCTGGTGCAGGGAAACACGGATGGGCTTCAGCTTTCAAAAGCCGATCTCGTATTGCGTCGTGGAGCGGAAACGCCGGACGAGGTCTATACGACCATAGGTCTGATCCTCGGTGCATTCGGTCTTTATGCTTTGATGCGCACGCGTTTGCGTCCCCAGAGCTGACCAATGACGATGCTCTGCAAAATTTCCGACAGGTTGCTGCTGTTGCTGCTTTCGGCTCTTGCAGCGCTGGTTGCGCTGATACCGCTCGAAAAGCTTGGCGTCTTCGGCTCTTCTTTTGAAGGGCAGAGCGGTTACGCCGCCCTTTATTTCGGGTTTCCCGTTCTGACCGTCATTTTCGCGCTTCTCGCGGTGCGGTTCATGCCCCGTCCTCTGCCGGTTGCCATGCGTGTCATCGGCTGGATCGTGTTGGGGGTCGTGATCTTGCTTATGTTCACGTAGGACTCTGCTGAAAGACAGAAGGCCGATTTTTAATCGGCCATAGCTTCTTCATATTCGGTGGAAAGTTCCAGCCACTTGTCCTCTGCATCCGCAAGTGCAGAACGGGTATCGCTCATGTCCTTGTTGATCCGGACCGCCTTCTGGGGTTCCTTCTCGTAAAGCGCCGGGTCTTCCAGTTGCGACGAGAAGCCTTGAATCTGTTTCTGCAGTTTTTGAATCAAGGCTTCGGTTTCCTTGATCTTTTTCTGCAGCGGCGCCATGGCTTCGCGCTTCTGGGCGGCGAGCTTTCGCTGTTCAGCCTTGTTGACCTTGGCGTTATCGTCGCGGTCGGCAGCCGGTTCTCCCTTGGCATCAGCAAGAACGATCTGCCGGTATTCATCGAGATCGCCTTCAAACGCCTTCACACCGCCTTCGCGGACCAGCCAGAGTCGTTCCATCGTGGCTTCGATAAGATGGCGGTCGTGGGCAATCAGGATAACCGCGCCGTTGAAAGCGTTGAGCGCATGCACAAGCTCCTCGCGGCTGTCGATGTCGAGATGGTTGGTCGGTTCGTCGAGGATCAACAGGTTGGGACCATGAAAGGTCGCAAGTCCCATCAGGAGACGCGCTTTCTCGCCACCGGACAGGTCTTTGGCCGGCGTCAGCATCTTCTCGGTCGACAGGCCCATCTGCGCAACGCGCGCGCGCACCTTCGCTTCCGGTTCCATCGGCATCAGCTTGCGCACATGCTCGATGGCATTGTCTTCAGGAATCAGATCGTCCATCTGGTGCTGTGCGAAGAATGCGACTTTCAGGCTCGGCGAAAGCGTGAGCGTGCCTTTTTCCGGCGTCAGACGACCGGCAATCAGCTTTGCAAGCGTTGACTTACCGTTACCGTTCGAGCCGAGGAGGGCGATGCGGTCATCATTGTCGATGCGCAAGGTCACATTGCGAAGGACCGGCTTGCCGGGCACATAACCGACATCGGCATTATCAAGCGCGATGACAGGCGATGCCGTCTTTTTGTCAGCGTCTGGAAAACGAAACGGCTGCACATTGCTTTCAACATAAAGCTCGATTGGTTTGAGCTTTTCCAAAGCCTTCATGCGCGATTGTGCCTGACGGGCTTTGGTGGCCTTGGCACGGAACCGTTCCACGAAGGATTCCATGTGCTTGCGGTGGGCTTCCTGCTTGGCGTGGGCCTTCTGCTGCAATTCCAGCATTTCGTGACGCTGGCGCTCGAACTGATCGTAATTGCCGCGCCAGAAGCTGATCTTCTTCTGGTCGAGATGCATGATCGAACTGGTCGCCGAGTTCAGGAGATCACGGTCGTGGCTGATGATGATGACGGTGTGTGGATAGCGCTTTACATAGTCGACCAGCCACAGCACGCCTTCAAGGTCGAGATAGTTGGTCGGTTCGTCGAGCAGCAGCAGGTCCGGCTCGGCAAAAAGAACCGCTGCCAGAGCGACGCACATGCGCCAGCCGCCGGAAAACGCGGACGCAGGCTGGCGTTGTGCTTCGGCGTTGAAACCGAGACCGGACAGAATGGCGCCTGCGCGAGCTTCCGCCGAATGCGCATTGATATCGGCAAGGCGTGTATGAATTTCCGCAATGCGGTGCGGGTCGGTTGCCGTGTCGGCCTCTTCAAGAAGTGCTGTGCGCTCCTTGTCCGCCTTCATGACGATTTCAATCAGTGCGTCCTCGGTGCCGGGCGCTTCCTGCGCCACCTGACCGATACGAGTATTTTTCGGAAGCGAGATGCTACCTGTTTCCGGCGCAAGATCGCCCGTGATCACACGAAACAGCGTGGATTTGCCGGTGCCGTTGCGGCCGACGAAACCCGTCTTCGACCCCGCAGGCAGCGTTACGCTGGCGTGGTCGATCAAGAGGCGTCCGGCAATTCGTACGGAGATGTCGTCAAGGATAAGCATGGTGAAATCGCTTTTGCACGGCTTGAAGCGTTTCCGCAAGTATCAACATCAGTCAGGCGAAGCGGCGTCCGCCTTCGGTTCGCTGGAATTGTGAGAGGTCGAGCGACGGAGCGTCGGTACCGAGCCGCGTCAATGCCGCGTGGATCTGGCCGCGATGATGGGTCTGGTGATTGAACAGATGCGCCAGCGAAGGCGCAAGCCGCTGGCTCATCGTGCGCATGTCCGAAACGGTCGTATAGGTAAAACGTCCAGCAAGCTTGTCGGCGTTCAAGGAGTCGGTGTACCGGCAGATGCGTTCATCTTCGGCATGACGCAGATCGCGCAGCGTGATGAAATTGTCGGTGATGATGGCGTCGAGTTGCTTTGGATGGTCGCCTTCGCCGGTAAACCGCTTCATCCAGATGCGGTCGGTGACCAGAAGATGGTTGAGCGTGCGATGGATCGAACCGAAGAACAGCCCAAGATCGAGCCGGTATTCCTCGTCGCTCAGATCGGCGGCAGCGGCATAGAGCAGTTCGTTGGCCCAGCGATTGTACCACGCAAACATTTGAAAATGCTGTTCCATACAAGTTCCCCGCTACCCGATAGCCTGAATCAGAGTGGCATTATCTATGCCTTCAAATTTCCGTCGTCTCAAGCAGCTAGGCGGTATGCGATGTGTTCTAAATTGAACGGCCTCTTGGCAATTCGGCCTATCGACGGTATAGAGCCTCACTTTTCTAAAAATTCCAGCGAACAAGGTGTCATAATGGCAATCGAACGTACCTTCTCCATGATCAAGCCCGATGCGACCCGCCGCAACCTGACCGGCGCAATCACCGCCAAGCTCGAAGCAGCTGGCCTGCGCGTCGTCGCTTCGAAGCGCGTCTGGATGAGCCTGCGTGAAGCTGAAGGCTTCTATGCTGTTCACAAGGATCGTCCGTTCTTCGGCGAACTGACTGAATTCATGTCTTCCGGCCCAACGATCGTTCAGGTTCTGGAAGGCGAAAACGCCATCGCCAAGAACCGCGAAGTCATGGGTGCAACCAACCCGGCCAACGCTGACGAAGGCACCATCCGCAAGGAATTCGCTCTGTCGATCGGCGAAAATTCGGTTCACGGTTCCGACGCTCCGGAAACCGCTGCAGAAGAAATTGCTTACTGGTTCTCGGGCACCGAAATCGTCGGCTAATCCCAACGAGAATTCAAAGAAAAAGCCCGGCATTGCCGGGCTTTTTTTGTTGGGTGGGATGACGCGCAGAAGCAAATCTCAGAGGCTCTGTGCGAGCCTTGCCATCTCTTTCCCTTCGTCATCGAAGAGAACAAGCTTGCCCATGTCGATCTTGTAGGACTTGGTTTTGCCGAGCACATCGAGGAACTTGCGTTCCTGGTTCATGAGGGCAGGCGGGCACTGGACATAGGTCGATCCGATATCGGCAAAGGAAATGTTTTCCCCGGTCACGACCGCCTTGCTGAAATAACGGTTGCAGCCACCTGAGCCACTGACGGCACCGTCGCTCGAAACCGTCAGCGTCGTCTGGGCATTGTCGATCACGCCGCCGCCCTGAATGTCTTCCGCGAGCCAGTCCTTGCCCTCGATGCCGATGGCAACGCCTTCATCACCGCTCTTGCGAACCATCACAACCTTGATTTCTGCCGGTTCTCCGGGGTTCTCCGGATCGATGGTATAGCGCTCGTCATTGACGAACCATAGCGTATCGCCTGCCGAAATGCGCGCCTGCAGGGCATAGGTATGACCGGGCTGAATCTGGTCCGTATCAAAATTGATGGCAAACGGGATCGGCGATCCCTGAACGGATTCAATCCGCGTTTCGCCAATGACTTTGGAAGGAGCGTCGGCCAGCGAGACATCGGAAAGCTGAACCGTCAGGTTTGCCTCCGGTGGCAGCGCGATACGCTCACGATACATCACCTTGCCGCTGACGGTTTTTTCCGCGGCAATGCTGCTCGTCGGCATCGACGTGGTCAGGAATAAGGCAGCGCCACCAAGCGCGCCAATGCCGACCACGAGTGCCGCAGCAATTGAAAGGGTTTTTGCCAGTCCATTTCGCATCGTCAAAGCCCGAAACTTCCGTTCCCACACGCGTCATCTGTTGCAAGACAGATGGCGCTGATGCGGTTTCCAATCTGTCTTTCATTATCGCTTGTCAGCGTCTGATTCATCATGCCGACATTAGCGAAATCTTCATGTGAAAATTGTGGCAGCGCAAGAACACACCACCTAAATTAGTCATTATTCTAGGGGGTTAAATAGTTAATTCACGATTAAAATGAGAAATAGAGATCAACAGAATAGCTGGCAATCGAAAGATTACGACTGTTTCCAGCGTTCGCGGATCTTTTCGTCTTCCTCTTTGGACGACACCCAGCCACCAACCGAACCATCTGCGAGATGTTCCCGCTTCCAGAAGGGGGCGTCGGTTTTCATGTAGTCCATCAGGAATGAGGCGGCCTCGAAAGCCGCATGTCGATGCGACGACGCTGCTGCAACCAGAACGATGTTTTCGCCCGGTTTGATGAGTCCATAACGGTGAATGATCGTGAGGGCTGTTATCGGCCAGCGCTCGATGGCCTGTCGGGCGATGCGGGTGATTTCAGCTTCGGCCATGCCCGGATAATGCTCCAGTTCCAGAGCGGAAAGCGAGCCGCTTTCATCGCGACACAACCCGGTAAAGGTTACGATAGCGCCGATATCCGTGCGCCCATGCTCAAGCTTGCGCAGTTCCGCTGCCGTGTCGAAGTCTTCACTTCTTATGCCGACGAAAAGTGGGCATGTCATTAGGGCATTTCCAGTTTTGCTTGAATCATTGAAAATGGCCTATGTTTTTCTTTTACGCATTATCCTACGCAAAACCGCTCCGCACTTTTGCTGGAAATGCTCTTGCCCGCTCACTTCATCCTCCCGTCATGGGCGGAAAGAGCGCAACTTCATCGCCGTCATTCACGAGTTCAACGTGCTCGGCATGTTCCTGATTGATCGCGGCACGGATGACATGTTCGTGCTCGAAGGCGGCTTCATATTCATCACCGCGCGATTTCAGGTGGCTGATCAGGTCAGCCACTGTCGTTTTGGGTGAGGGAAGTTCGATTAACTCTTCACCCTTGCCGATTTTCTCGCGCACCCATGCAAAATAGACGAGTTTTACCGTCACTGGATCAATCCATTACGTGTTTGAGGCCCGCCTTGAAATAGTCCCAGCCCGTATAAAGCGTCAGAAGAGCCGATATCCAAAGCAGGACAATACCCATTTCGGTTACATAGGGCACGACTTTGTCACCAGCAGGGCCTGCGAGCAGAAAAGCGAGAGCAACCATTTGTGCTGTCGTCTTCCATTTGGCGAGACGGGAGACGGGAACGCTGACCTTCAGTTCGGCAAGATACTCACGCAACCCCGAAACAAGGATTTCGCGGCAAAGGATGATGATTGCGGCCCACAGCGTCCAGCCGGCGATCGTGCCATCAGCTGCCAGAAGCAGCAGGATGGCGGATACGAGCAGCTTGTCGGCAATCGGGTCCAACATGCGACCGATGGTCGATGTCTGCTTCCAGATGCGGGCGAGGTACCCGTCGAAAAAGTCTGTAATGCTGGCGACGATAAACAATCCCAGAGCTGTCCATCGGGCGAAATCGCTTGATTCCAGCCGCCCCTCGACAAAGAAGCACAATACCACAAGGGGAACGGCGATGATCCGGCCGTAAGTGAGGATATTGGGCAAGGAGAGGGTATGATTTTTCTGCATTGTTCCGCCACGTCGTTGTTAGCGCACATCAACAGGGATGACCGATAAAATCAACACCTGCGAATATGTTCTGCCGGGACCTAATGACGCTTGTGCATAAATCCCGGACAAAATTGCGTCATCTGTCACGAAAATGATCGTGAATCGTCTTGGCCATGGCTTCCGAGATACCTTCGATCTGCATCAGATCGGCAACCGCGGCTCTGGAAACCGCTTTTGCAGTCCCGAAATGGTGCAGCAGGGCACGCTTGCGCGATGGGCCGATTCCCGCAATTTCATCGAGCGGATTCTTGACCATTTCCTTCTTGCGACGGGCGCGGTGTGTGCCGATGGCAAACCGGTGCGCTTCGTCGCGCAGGCGCTGGATGAAATAAAGTACAGGATCGCGCGGCGGCAGCGTGAAGGCCTGTTTGCCTTCCACGAAGAAACGCTCGCGCCCCGCTTCACGGTCGACGCCCTTGGCAATACCGATTGCATTGACGAGATGGCTGATTCCAAGCTCCCCGAGAATTTGCCTGACCGCACCGACCTGGCCTTGACCGCCGTCGATCAAAATGACATCGGGCCATGCGGGAAATGTATCGGTTACTTCTGCGTCAGTGGGCTCTTCCGGCGTGCCATGCTCCTTGACCAGCCGTGAGAAGCGCCGCTCGATAACCTCGCGCATCATGCCGAAGTCGTCGCCCGGCGTGATGTCGGTCGAGCGGATATTAAACTTCCGGTACTGGTTTTTGACAAAGCCTTCCGGCCCGGCGACGATCATGCCTCCGACGGCATTCGTGCCCATGATATGCGAGTTATCGTAGACCTCGATGCGGCGCGGGGATTGGGACAGGCCGAAGGTCTCAGCCATGCCTTGCAACAGGCGCGCCTGTGACGATGTTTCTGCAAGCCGCCGTCCAAGCGCTTCTCGCGCATTGGTCAGGGCGTGATCGACAAGGTCTTTCTTCTCGCCGCGCTGTGGAACGTTGACCTGCACCTTATGGCCCGCGCGCGTCGAGAGCGCTTCGGCAATAAGCGATTGCTCCTCAACCGTTTCGGACAAGAGAACCAGCCGTGGACACGGCTTGTCGTCATAGAACTGGGACAGGAATGCCCCCAGAACCTCTGCCGGGCCGAGCGAACTGTCCGCTTTGGGGAAATAGGCGCGATTGCCCCAGTTCTGGCCGGTACGGAAGAAGAAAACCTGAATGCAGGTCATGCCGCCTTCCTGATGGATGGCGAAAACGTCAGCCTCTTCGACCGTCTGTGGATTGATACCCTGATGTGACTGGACGTGTGAAAGCGCAGCCAGGCGATCCCGGTAAACAGCTGCATGTTCGAAATCGAGATCAGCCGATGCGGCTTGCATTGCCGTTGCAAGGTGGTCTTTTACCGACTGGCTCTTGCCGGACAGAAACGCCTTGGCCTCGTTGACGAGTTCGGCATAGTCCTCATCGCTGATCTCGTGCGTGCAGGGGCCGGAACAACGCTTGATCTGAAAGAGAAGGCAGGGACGGGTGCGTGTCTCAAAAACCGAATCCGTGCATGTCCGCAACAGAAAGGCGCGCTGAAGCGCGTTGATCGTGCGACCGACAGCACCGGCAGAGGCGAATGGGCCGAAGTAGTCTCCCTTGCGGGACCGTGCACCGCGATGCTTGAAAATGCCGGGTGCCCGATGGTCGCCAGTCAGGAGAATATAGGGAAACGACTTGTCATCGCGCATCAGCACGTTGAAGCGCGGACGCAATCTCTTGATGAGATTTGCTTCCAGCAACAAGGCCTCGGTTTCTGTCCGGGTGACGACGAATTCCATCGTCACCGTTTCGCGGATCATCCGGGTGATGCGATTCGAATGGCCGATCCCGCGCGCATAATTGGAGACGCGCTTCTTGAGATTGCGTGCCTTGCCGACATAGAGCACGTCACCATCGCTGTTGAACATGCGATAGACGCCCGGATTGTTCGGCAGGCGCTTCACGAAAGCATTGATGATGTCCTGACCGCTCAGGCCTTCAATGTCCGGCAGGCCATCCGAAGAATCCCATTGAATGGAATCGGCAGCGGACGGCGAGGCAGGAGCGTCGACTATATCGTCCGTCTCGTCATCATCGTCGGTTTCCGCATCACCAATGATTATACCGGCCACATCCTGCTCGTCATCTGACGGCAGGTTTGCAACGGCATCCTCATTGTTCTTGCGGTTCCCGGTCATTCGGTGATTCCTGCAATATCCGGGGTTTCCCATGCCAGATGCTGTCCGCCATCAAGTGCGATCATCTGGCCGGTGACTGAGCGGCTTTCCCAGAAATAGCGAACAGTACGCCCAAATTCCGACAATTCCGGCGCACGCTGCAAAAGAAGTTTCTCGACCTGCCGTTCGAAATCGCCTGGCTTCTGCCGTTCGCTCGGCAATGTTGGACCAGGTGCGATTGCATTGACCCGAATCTGCGGAGCAAGCGCTTGTGCCATCGTTCGGGTGGCGTTCCAGAGGGCCGTCTTTGAAAGCGTATAGGAAAAGAAGTTCGGATTGAGCTTCCAGACGCGCTGGTCGATGACATTGACGACAAGCGCTTCTTCACCATCGGGCAGGGCTTTTGCCATTTCTTCAGCCAACAGGACAGGCGCCTTGAGGTGGATGGCAAAGTGCTTGTCCCACAGCGTCATGTCCAGTTGGCCGATACGGTCATCTTCAAAGAGCGATGCATTATTGACGAGGAGCTGGATCGGCCCGATCTGGCGCGACGCATCTTGCACAAGATTGCGAATATCAGATTCGGACGAAAGGTCCGCGCGCACGACACAGGCTTTGCCGCCTTGTTCATTTATGGACGCTGCAAGGGCGGCGCCTTCATCGATGGAGTGATTATAGTGTATGGCGACCGGGAAGCCATGGGCGGCGAGGTCTTCGACAATTGCCTTCCCAATGCGCCGTGCGCCGCCGGTGACCAGAACCGGGCATTTAGCAAGCAGGCGAGGCTCTTGATCGTTCAACACGGTAAACACTTTCTTATCGAGATTCTTCAATCGATTTCATGCCATTTCGGTCGGAAGATTGCAGCTAAAAACAGCGCCCGCAATGTTCACAACTGACAAATTTGTAGAGATTTCAGCGGCTTCGTGTCACTTCGCCGCGCGTTGCCGTCACTGCAATCGACGTTATCCCACTATATAGGTGGCTGAATTCGGCGTTGCGATAATGCAACATCGTATTTTTGCCATGTTCTCGTCAGGTTTTCTCCCCAGAAGCGGGCATTTCGTGCCGCAATTACCGCCGATATGTCGATCCTGTCAGCGCGGCATGGACGATTTGCTCCCAACATCGTCCGCCCGATAAGGGACCGCGCTAAAGGTAATTTGTGTAAGGAGAATGCTATGCGCACTCTTAAGTCTCTCGTAATCGCCTCGGCTGCGCTGCTGCCGTTCTCTGCGACTGCTTTCGCTGCTGATGCCATTCAGGAACAGCCTCCTGTTCCGGCTCCGGTCGAAATGGCTCCGCAGTACAGCTGGGCTGGTGGCTACACCGGTCTGTACCTCGGCTACGGCTGGAACAAGGTCAAGACCGACACCGTAGGCACCGTTAAGCCTGACGATATGAAGGCTGGCGCTTACGCTGGCTGGAACTTCCAGCAGGACCAGTTCGTATACGGTGTTGAAGGCGATGCCGGCTACTCCTGGGCCAAGAAGACCAAGGACGGTCTGGAAGTTAAGCAGGGCTTCGAAGGCTCGCTGCGTGCACGTCTCGGCTACGACCTGAACCCGGTTATGCCGTACATCACGGCTGGTGTTGCCGGTTCGCAGGTCAAGCTTGACAATGGCTTTGACGACGAAAGCAAGTTCCGCGTTGGTTGGACTGCTGGTGCCGGTCTGGAAGCTAAGCTCACGGACAACATCCTGGGCCGCGTTGAATACCGCTACACCCAGTTCGGTAACAAGACCTACGACCTCGGCAACGAATCGGTTCGTAACAAGCTCGACACCCACGACATCCGCGTCGGCGTTGGCTACAAGTTCTAATTATCTGATAATTGAACACGGAAAACCGGGCAGGCAACTGCCCGGTTTTTTGTTGCGCTGTTTAGCTCAGTTGTTCGCGGCATCTGTCAGCCAGTCGCGAAATGCGGCCATCGCTTGCGTTTCCGTCCGCGACTGTAGCCTTGTCAGCCAGTAGCTGCCCATCGTCACCGTCGTCTCGAACGGCTGGACAATGGTTTCCGACAGCAATTGCCGGGAGAACATCAGTGGCGGGGCGAGCGCAATGCCCGCTCCCTGCATGGCGGCTTCCATCATCGCGAGCGACGAATCGAACATGATGCTTCGCGGCAGGGGCATGTCGCCCGTGACGCCTGCTGCCTGAAACCACTGCGTCCATTCATCGGCACGATAGGAGCGCAGCAAAGTGTGTCGTGCGAGATCGGCCGGTGTTCGCAATTCGCGCGCCAGTTCCGGGATGCAAAGTGGCGACAGGGGCGCTTCCAGCAATCGGGTTGCGTCGATGCCGTGCCAGGCGCCGCTCCCGAAACGGATCGCGTAATCCAGTCCCTCCGCCGCAATATCCACCCGGTTGTTGTTGGTCGAAAGCCGCAGGTCGATGAACGGGTAGCGATTCTGAAAATCGCGCAAACGTGGCAGTAGCCAGCCGACGGCCAAGGTGCCGACAGCACCCACACGCAAGATTTCCCGATAATGCCCCGCTTCGAAACGCTCTAGCGTTCCGGCAATCCTGTCGAATGCGTCCTTTAATGTGGGAAGCAGCGTTTCTCCTTCGCTCGTCAGCATCAGCCCGCGGGGCAGGCGCTCGAACAATGTCACGTTCAGACGGGTTTCGAGGCTCTTGACCTGATGGCTGACAGCTGCCTGCGTGACGCAAAGTTCAATCGCGGCCTTCGTAAAGCTCAGATGGCGCGCCGATGCCTCGAAGGCGCGCAGCGAATTGAGCGGGAGATGCGGTCGAACCATGTTGCCCCAAATTTTTCTAATGCCAAATGCTAGATAACGTCGTTTGTCGCGCCAGCGCAAGCATCGTATATAAGCTGGGCCTGAAAGGCTTATATCCCGCAAAGCGGGCTTCAATATAATGGACCGCGCAATACCAGCTATGTCTTGAGAAAGATGCAGCGGAACGCATAATCATGAGGTTTATGTATCTGTCATGAGAAAATCTACGACACTTTTGATCGGTTTCCTCACCACTGCCGCTATTATCCCGAATAACGGCGCGCTGGCTGCGAGCAAGGCGAATGATGGCGACTTGCGCCGTATTGTCGATGAAACGGTGCGCCCGCTCATGGCCGAGCAGAAAATCCCCGGCATGGCCGTCGCTATAACCATCGACGGCAAGAGCCACTTCTTCGGTTATGGTGTGGCATCGAAGGAAAGCGGGCAAAAAGTCACCGAAGACACGATTTTCGAGATCGGCTCGGTCAGCAAGACCTTCACTGCAATGCTCGGCGGCTACGGGCTGGCGACAGGCGCGTTCACTCTGTCCGATCCCGCGACCAAATGGGCCCCCGAACTGGCAGACAGCAGCTTCGACAAGATCACCATGCTTGATCTTGGGACCTACACGCCGGGCGGATTGCCCCTCCAGTTTCCCGATGCTGTCACCGATGACAGTTCGATGCTGGCATATTTCAAGAAATGGAAGCCGGACTATCCGGCAGGCACGCAGCGTCGCTATTCGAATCCCAGCATCGGCCTGTTCGGCTATCTGGCGGCACGGAGCATGGACAAGCCGTTCGACGTTTTAATGGAACAAACGCTTCTGCCTGCATTCGGCCTGAAGAACACCTTCGTCAATGTGCCGGAAAGCCAGATGAAGAACTACGCCTACGGCTATTCCAAAGCCAACAAGCCGATCCGGGTATCGGGCGGGACGCTGGATGCACAAGCCTATGGCATCAAGACCACCGCGCTTGATCTTGCCCGCTTCGTCGAACTGAACATTGACAGCTCATCTCTGGAGCCTGATTTCCAGAAAGCCGTCGCCGCAACACACACGGGTTACTACCATGTCGATGCGAACAATCAGGGACTTGGCTGGGAGTTCTACAACTATCCGACTGCGCTCAAGACACTTCTTGCCGGCAATTCGTCGGACATGGCGCTGAAGTCGCACAAAATCGAGAAATTCGATACACCTCGCCAACCGTCAGCTGATGTGCTGATCAATAAGACAGGCTCAACCAACGGCTTTGGCGCTTATGCGGCCTTTATTCCTGCGAAGAAGATCGGAATTGTTCTGCTTGCCAACCGGAATTATCCGATCGATGAGCGCGTAAAGGCTGCCTATCGGATATTGCAGGCGCTCGACAACAAGCAATAGGCCGCAAAAAAGAACCCCGGAAAATCCGGGGTTTTTTCTTTCCAGACCGATCAGCCGCGCGGCAGCAGTTCAGTCAATTCCGGATGCACTTCCTGAAAGCGCTTCATCCAGCGCTTGAGCTTGGGACGGTTACGTTCCCATTTGCCCTCGAAGCGCAGCGCCAGATAGCCCAGCGTGGCGGCGACAGCGATATGACCGCCATGCAGCTTGCCCGCCAGACGTGGCGGTGCTTCGTTCAGAAGATCGAGCGCACGTTCAGCCTTGCGCCATTGCAGGTCGAGCCAGGGCTGATGAATCTTTTCTTCGGGACGCATACGGCGTTCATAGACATGTGCCAGAAGCACGTCGCAGAGACCGTCGGCGATGGCTTCATAGCGCTCTGCATCGGTGCGCTTTTCGGCATTACGCGGGAAGAGCTTGTTACCCGAAACCCGGTTCAGATATTGGATGATTGCACGGCTGTCGAAAACCGATTTGCCATCATCCGTCACCAGCGTCGGAATTTTTCCGAGCGGATTGGCATGGATGAGGTTCTCCGGTTCCGCCGAGGTGTTGACGACGACGCTTTCAAACGGAATGCCGGCATAGTGAGCGGCCATGCGCACCTTCGCGCTGTAGGGCGAAGCAGGCGAATAGAGTATCTGTGTCATCGTTCGTTCCTAAACCGGATATGTGAAGTTTATTGCGTGGCGGGCATCATGACGGAGCGGCTTCGGCAAGCATTGGCATCGACCTGACCGCAGGCGCGGTATTGCAGGTCTTTTGTCATGCAGATGCGAACTTCCTGAAGATAGTTCCGCTTGCAGCTTATCGAAATTCCGTCCGGCTTCATGCCGGGATTGGCTGCGATAAAGGCTTTTTCGACGAGAAGGGGATCAACACGCCGACCACTCGCCAGATTGCGCAGGCTGGGCGGAATGTTGACCTGATCGAAAGCGTTACGCAGCGTTGAGAAATATTCGTCCTGCGACAGGCCCGAACAACTGCCGTGTTTGCGCCATTGATAAGCGACAAGACCGGCAGAAGGCATGATATCCGACAGGCGGGAAATGATTGGACGAGGCACATAGCTGCCCCGACTGCGGGCATTGTCGAACTGGCAGTTCGCCGGATAGCCCCATTCGTTCTGTGGCCAGAGACCGTGCACCACGAAACCGAAAGGACGGTTGGTTCCACATTGCTGCTTGTTGGCGCGGGGGCCTTCGGAGGCACAATAGCTCGGCGACCAGGAGAGGGCGAGGACGTAGAAGTCGAACTCGCCCGCAACGTCATCAGCATGGCTTGGTGCGACTGCCAAAACACTCGCAACTGCCGCTGCGAGCAACGTAAACGCAGCTGCACCAAAATTCCGCAGCATATGCCCTCCACTCAATCGTTGGTCAAGGCTTCAGTGTCTGAATCAAAAAGCGACAGGCCGAGGCGAAAATGGTGATTTTCGAGTACCGGAGCGGAGCGTACTTAAAGGTACGTGAGCACCGGAACGCAGACAAATTGCCATTTGCAGACCGGCATGGCGACTTTTGGAGCAGACACTAGTGGATTGAATTTGACGTTTGATACCCGTCCGATATAAATCTCGTTTCAAACGTCAAATTCGAAAAATCCACTAGATTCATAAAGTTACTAGTGGTCTTTTGATTCCGACATTTGCTCAGTGCTCATATCCGAGGGATGCAAATGTCGGAATCAGACCACTAGCGAAGAACGCGGCAGCTCGCGTCGTAAACATACCAGCGGTCGAAACCATCGACGCAGAATTCGACGTTGCGGCCCATCGAGGCAAAGCCCTGACCTTCTTCGACCATATACCAGACCGAACGGTACTGACCGTCGGTCAGAACGGCGGTTGCCTTGCAATAGGTACGTTCGATCTGGGCCGGATTGGTCTTCGGCTCATAGCGTGTCAACTGGACATCGCTCATCGCCGAAATACCGACCTGCGGCAGGTTCGGGACATGACGTACCTGATAGCCAAAATCGGAAACCACCGAGCGCAAAACGCTCTGCTGGCTGCAAGCGCCTGCATCGGCAACGCCTGCTGGAGCAGGAGTGAGATAGTCTGCGGCACTGGCCGGCAGAGACACAAGCGTCAGGGGAAGGACAGACGCAGCAAACAGGGCTGCGCGTGAATACTGTCCGATACGTTCCAGGGTTCGTTGCATATCTCTGTCCTGTCCCAAATTGCGAGCTCGCACCCGCTCTAATCTGTGATAGCCGAAGCGTTGAGGCGCAGTTTCTGTCAGCAATTCGCGCGGGTCAAGTGCGATCCGTCTCGCTGCGCACCCACTTGATGCTGAAATTGCTCCCTTTTTCCTCCGCCAGAAGCTTGGTAAGGCAGGGAAGCAGGGTTTGCATCTCACTTTCGAGTGTATAGGGCGGATTAACGACAATCATGCCGGTGCCATCAAGGCGTGGTTCAGCGGACGGTGCACGAATCGCAAGCTCAATCTGCATGATCTTTGGAATGCCGGTTTCCCGCAGCTGCCGGGTGAACCGTTCTGTGTCCTTGCGATCTTTCACCGGATACCACAGTGCATAGATGCCGCCGCCGAAGCGCTTGTAGGCCTTGGCCAGACCGTCGACCAGACGATCGAATTCGCCATCCTTTTCAAAAGGCGGGTCGACCAGAACCATGCCGCGTTTTTCTTTGGGCGGAAGGTGGGCGCCCAGCGCAAGCCAGCCGTCGAGCTCCGTCACGCGGACCTGATAATCACCGTCAAAAAGTTTCGCCAGCTTGGTGGAGTCCTGCGGATGCAGTTCCAGTGCGGACAGGCGATCCTGCTTGCGCAGCAAATGCCGGACGACAAGCGGCGAACCCGGATAATGGCGAAGCTTTTCACCGTTGTTGACCGCACGGACAGCGGCGAGATAGGGCTCCAGAAGTTCAAGCGCGGGCTGCTCGATCTGCCCTTTCTTCACCGCGTCCATGATGCGGTCGATACCGCCCGTCCACTCGCCGGTTTTGCCTGCTTCGATACCCTTCAGGTCGTAGAGGCCAATGCCTGCATGGGTGTCGATGACGCGAAAGGCTTGATCCTTGCGTTTCAGATACTCGACAAGACGCGTCAGGATGACGTGCTTTACGACATCCGCAAAATTTCCGGCGTGATAGGCGTGACGATAATTCATGGTTGCGCTTGTTTCATGTCGGCCAGTTTTCGGCAAGAGGCAGTGATATCCAAAAAGACCCCGGTCTGCGTCGTTCCTGCAATATCTCTCCTGTCACAAATGTGACATACAACTTTCATCATCCGCTCTGTAGCTTTGAGTCGAGTCCCGAAATGTCTGGTGGCGTCCTTCTGATCGTCCTCTTTGGCGCGTTTCTCCACGCGAGCTGGAACGCAATTGTAAAGGGAAGCGGAGACAAGTTCTTCGGCGCAGCCAGTGTAACCGGTGCAGCCGGTTTGATTGCTCTTTTTATCCTGCCATTCTTGCCACTGCCGAACCCGGCAAGCTGGGGCTATATAGTTGCTTCAACCGTCACGCAGGTATTCTACATGTCGCTCGTGGCCGCGGCTTATAAATCGGGCGACATGAGCGAAGCCTATCCGATTATGCGCGGCACGCCGCCCTTGCTGGTGGCGCTGGTGAGTGCCCCCTTGGTCGGCGAGGTTATGGGCTGGCAAAGCTGGCTTGGGATCGTGCTGATCTGTTCCGGTGTTCTTGCGATGGCGCTGGATGCCCGCCGCAGAAATCGTGGCGCATCAAGTCGCACGGCGCTGCTTGCGCTCGCGAATGCGGGCTTCATCGCAAGCTATACGATCATTGATGGCCTCGGTGTTCGTGTCTCGGGCGCACCGATTTCCTATACGCTGTGGCTATTCCTGATGAACGCCATGCCGCTGGCAGGCTGGGCTCTTTATCGTGAACCGAACAGGTTTATCCAATATCTGCGCAATCACTGGCGACCGGCCATGATTGGCGGTGTCGGAACCCTCGGTTCTTACGGATTGGCACTTTGGGCGATGACCATGGCTCCGATTGCCGTCGTGGCGGCGCTTCGCGAAACGGCTATCCTCTTCGGCGTACTCATCTCGGCTGTGGTATTGAAGGAAAAGGTTGGCTTGCCGCGTTTCATCGCTGCCGGTCTTATTGTTCTTGGTGCGATTTCGCTCCGCCTGTCGTGAAAATTTATTTCGTCACAGTGACAATCTTCCGGCAGAAATTCGTTTCTGTGCGAAGTGGCTTGAGATAATAAAGTAACATGAACCAGCACGCTCCCATCTCGAACATCAAAACAGGTCATTCGGCTTGCCCGCACGACTGCCCGTCAACTTGCGCACTCGATGTCGAAATTCTCGATGAGCGCACGATTGGGCGCGTGCGCGGCGCAAAGGACAATAGCTACACGGCTGGCGTCATCTGCGCCAAGGTGGCGCGCTATGCCGAGCGGGTTCATCATCCTGACCGCCTCAAGCATCCGCTGGTTCGTGCCGGTGCGAAAGGCGCGGGGCAGTGGAAGGAAGCTTCATGGGAAGCAGCACTTGATCTCATTGCCGAGCGCTTCCTGAAAGCCGAGCATGAGTTTGGCAGCGAAAGCGTCTGGCCCTATTACTATGCTGGCACGATGGGGCTGGTGCAGCGCGACTCGATCAATCGTCTGCGTTTCGCCAAGCGCTATTCCAACCAGTTCGACAGTTTCTGTACCAATATGGCCTGGACTGGCTATTTTGCGGGAACAGGAAGCCTGACCGGTCCCGATCCGCGTGAAATGGCAAAGGCAGATGTGGTGGTGATCTGGGGCACCAATGCCGCCGCCACGCAGGTCAATGTGATGACCCACGCGGTTCGGGCGCGAAAGGAACGCGGCGCAAAGATCGTCGTCATCGATGTTTATGCCAATGCGACCGTCCGGCAGGCGGATATGGGCATTGTGCTGAAACCGGGTACGGATGGCGCCTTTGCCTGCGCGGTCATGCATGTGCTGTTCCGTGATGGCCTTGCAGACTGGGATTATCTGGAGCGCTACACCGATGATCCGAAAGGACTGGAAGCGCATCTTCAAACCCGGACACCGGAATGGGCGGCCGCCATCACCGGCCTGTCCGTCGAAGAGATCGAGGCATTTGCCCATCTCGTCGGCAAGACCAAGCGCACCTATTTCCGTCTCGGCTATGGTTTCACCCGCCAGCGCAACGGCGCGGTGAACATGCACGCAGCTTCTTCGATTGCCTGTGTGACAGGCGCTTTCCTTTATGAAGGCGGTGGTGCATTCCACTCGAACTCAGGCATCTTCAAGATGGACAAGCGCGAGATCGAAGGTCGCGCCATGCAGGATGTAGGTCTTCGTTTTCTCGATCAGTCGAAGATCGGTCGTATTCTCACCGGTGACAGTGAGGCTCTTTATGGCGGCCCACCCGTCATGGCGATGCTGATCCAGAACACCAACCCGATGAATGTGACGCCGGAACAGAGGCTGGTTCGCAAAGGTTTCGCGCGCGAGGATCTTTTCGTTGCAGTGCACGAACAGTTCATGACCGATACGGCGAAGATGGCCGATGTCGTCCTGCCTGCGACGACATTCCTTGAGCATGACGATATCTATCGCGGCGGTGGACAGCAGCATGTGGTTCTGGGACCGAAGCTGATCGAGCCTCTTGCCGATGCGCGCCCGAATATTTTCGTTATCAACGAATTGGCGAAACGTCTCGGCGTTGCGCATCTGCCGGGTTTTGATCTCGACGAGCGCACGCTGATCGACAACATGAATGCCAATAGCGACCTGCCGCAATTCGACGAATTGAAGGAAAAGCGCTTTGTCGATCTGCAGCCGCCCTTCGAAGAAGCGCATTATATCAATGGCTTCAAATGGCCGGATGGCAAGTTCCGCTTTCGTCCTGACTGGACCGGAAGCCCGTCGCCGAACAAGCCGCCGGAAGTCATGGGGCTGCAGGGACCCTTCCAGTCGATACCGGAATTTCCCGACCATTGGGAAGTGATCGAAACGGCGGATGCCGAGCATCCCTTCCGCATGACGACCTCACCGGCGCATAACTTCCTGAATTCGACCTTTGCCGAGACACCGACATCGCTCGCCAAGGAAATCCGGCCAGAATTGCTTATTCATCCTGATGACGCGGCTGAGCTTGGCATCGAGAATGGTGAGCGGATCGAGATCGGCAATCATCGTGGCGAGCTGGTGCTTCATGCCGTGCTGCGTGCCGGGCAAAAGCGTGGTGTCGCGGTGTCGGAGGGCATTTTCCCGAATTCGACATTCGAGCGCGGCGAGGGGATCAATATATTGATCGGCGCTGAACCTGCCGCACCCTATGGCGGGCTGGCGGTGCACGATACCAAGATCTGGATTCGAAAAATAAACTCATAAATATTTATCCAACAACGCCGGGGCGCATATATAAACTATATATGCGCCCCGGCGTTGTTGTTTATTCGCGCTGCTCGTTAGCCAGCGTAACGCAGTTTCAGCTTGGAAACACCCACAGCTGCATTCAGGCCACGCTGGCCCTGAAGCGAGATCGGCTGAAGCGAAATCGTCTTCCACGAACCGCCGGTCAGGATGTTGGTGCCGAAGCCGACGCCGATCGCGGCATTGGCAGATGCGCCGACATAACGGCCCTGAAGAGCGCCTTCGGGACGAACGGTCGGAGCCCACACAGCCCAGGCGACACGACCGCCATTGATGAAGCCGACATCGATACCGAGCTTGGTAATCGTCCCTGTATAACGCTCAGCCGGACCACGTCCACGGGCTGGGCTGAATACGCAGTCCACATCCTGCTGGCTGCCGATGATGACGCCGATGGCAGGGGAGATATCGCAGGACAGCGTGCCGACTTCCGAGCGCGGCTGGGTGCGACCCGAAGCGGGAGGAGCTACGTAGTCGGCAGCAATGGCTGGAGCCGTGACCGCAATGCCTGAAATGACGGCCATTGCCGAAAGGAAGGAAGTCGAAAAACGGAGAGACATGTCCTTGTCCTCTTCTAAAACACACATTGAAAGAGACGCTTACACGTCCCTTAACGAGATTTGCCGAAGCAAGTTCCGTTACGAAGGGGAATTAGAGCTTTTTGCGGGAAATTAAAGTTTTATTAACAAAAAACTTCGTCTGTGATTAATTTGCCGCGGTTGAACATGGAAAGAGCGCCATCAGGCGCTCAAAACCATCGTATCGGCCATATCCGGCTGGCCGTTTTGCTCATCGGCAAATTTGCGAAGAGCCAATGCATAAAGTTGATGCTCGGCTTTGAGAACGCGGGCTGCGAGCGCTTCGGCATCGTCGCCAACATGTACCGGCACCGCCGCCTGGGCCAGAATCGGACCTTCATCCATCTCTTCCGTGACCAGATGAACGGTACAGCCTGCGACTTTCATGCCCGCATCCAGCGCGCGTTGATGGGTATGCAGTCCAGGGAAAAGCGGGAGCAGGGAAGGATGAATGTTGAGGATGCGGCCTTCATAGGGAGCAATGAAGCGGCCCGACAAGAGGCGCATATAGCCAGCAAGGCAGATCATATCCGGTTTCAACGCGGCGAGCGCGTCCAGAATGGCATCTTCATGCTCATCCTTCGAGGCAAAGTCCTTGCGCTTGAAAACCTGTGTCGCAATACCGGCAGCCTTTGCTTTGGCAAGGCCACCAGCTTCTTCCTTGTCGGAAAAGACCGCCACCACTTCCGCCGGAAAATCGGCGGCTTGCGCAGCGCGGATCAGCGCCTCCATATTGGAGCCGCCGCCCGAAATGAAGATGACGACCCGCTTGCGGCTCATAGCGAAAGCGTGCCTTTGTAGACGACGCCGTCCTTTTCACGCTTCACCATCTGGCCGAGCGTGACAACCTTTTCGCCTTCAGCGGCAAGGGCAGCCACGACTTCCTCGACCTTTTCAGGCTTCACGACGGCAATCATGCCGATGCCGCAATTGAATGTGCGCAGCATTTCGTTCGGCTCGACGCCGCCCGTCTTGGCAAGCCAGGAGAAGACCGCCGGAACGGAAATCGACGTAAGATCGATTTCGGCAGCGAGACCGTCCGGCAGAACGCGCGGAATATTGTCGGGAAAACCGCCGCCAGTGATGTGGGCCAGCGCCTTGATACCGTCTGAAGCGCGGATCGCAGCGAGGAGGGGCTTCACATAAATACGTGTTGGGGTGAGCAGCGCTTCACCGAGTGTTGCGCCCGGCTGGAACGGGGCATCGGACTTCCAGCCGAGGCCGGAGAGTTCAACGATGCGGCGTACCAGTGAAAATCCGTTGGAATGAACACCGGACGAAGCAAGGCCGAGTATGACATCACCTTCGGCGATATCGCCACGCGGCAGCAGACGGTCGCGTTCAGCCGCACCAACAGCGAAACCGGCAAGATCATAATCGCCGTCGCGATACATGCCGGGCATTTCAGCGGTTTCACCGCCTATCAGTGCGCTACCGGCTTGTCGGCATCCTTCTGCGATACCCGCAACGATATCGACACCCTGATCCGGCGAAAGCTTGCCGGTCGCAAAATAGTCGAGGAAGAAAAGCGGTTCAGCACCCTGAACGACGAGATCGTTGACGCACATGGCAACAAGATCAATGCCCACCGTGTCGTGCTTGTCGGCATCGATGGCGATCTTCAGCTTGGTGCCGACACCATCATTGGCGGCAACGAGTACCGGATCCTTGAAGCCAGCAGCCTTGAGGTCGAACAGCCCGCCAAAACCGCCGATCTCGCCATCCGCACCGGGGCGGCGCGTGGAGCGCACGAGCGGCTTGATCTTCTCGACCATCAGGTTCCCGGCATCGATGTCGACACCAGCCTGCGCATAGGTCAGGCCGTTCTGGCCAACAGGCTTATCGGCGGGCTTATTTTCCATGGTCATGGCCTGCTCCTGAAATTGGGTGCTTATCCACGCAGCTGTTTAATGCATTTTCGGCAAAAGCGTGTAACGGTTTTGCTCAAGAAAAATGCGATAAACAGAGAATGTGCGCGCAATGGCACGAGACGGCGCTGCCTGCAAGGCCACAAGGCTCGAAAAGAGCGAAACAGTGCAGGATTCTGCCTGAAATCGTAAAGCACCGTCCATAACTCGATAGAAGGTTGTGTTTCGTCAGGCTTTTCGCACAGACATTGCAATCCTCAGTAACCGTTCTAACTTGTTCCCGTTCGCACTAAGATATCCGTAACGCCATTCTGCTATCAGGACTGGCTCTATCCAATTCGTTTCCTGGAAATAGATGCACATGGTCAAGAAACCGACACCCACGCGCACGAGCGCCAGCCGAACGATCCGTCAGTCGGAAGCGACAGTTCGGGATGGTGATATCCACGTCAATGTGGAAGTCGGCGCGCTGACCGGCTCTTCGGTGCGCCGTCAGGCGATGTTCTGGGTGGGGACCGTCGCGGTCTTCGTTCTGTTCCTGATCGTATTCAGTTCAGTGCTGTTGCCTTTTGTTGCGGGCATGGCGCTGGCCTATTTCCTCGACCCTGTCGCAGACAGGCTGGAACGTTTCGGCTTGTCCCGGCTTACGGCCACAATCGTCATCCTGCTCATCTTCCTGATGGCGCTGGTAGTCGGCCTGATGATTATTGTGCCGATCTTGGCAACCCAGCTAGCTGACTTCATTTCTAAAATTCCAGACTACATCACACAACTTCAGTCGCTTCTGGCAAACGAAGATTCGCAATGGCTGAAGAAATATATCGGTATTGACAGTTCGGTCATTCAGCAGAATCTGAGTTCTCTGCTCCAGCAGGGCGCCGGGTTCATGTCGACCTTGCTTCAATCCCTGTGGAATTCGGGGAAATCGCTGATCGATATTGCGGGGCTTTTCGTCGTCACTCCGGTGGTTGCATTCTACATGCTTCTGGATTGGGACCGCATGGTCAGCAGCATCGATTCATGGGTGCCGCGCCGTCAGCTTCATACCGTGCGCCGCATCGCCCGCGAGATGAATGCCGCCGTCGCCGGTTTCATTCGCGGGCAGGGAACGCTCTGTCTCATTCTGGGAACCTATTACGCCATCGGTCTCACGCTGACCGGACTTAATTTCGGCCTGTTGATCGGCTTTTTTGCCGGTCTCATCAGCTTTATTCCCTATATCGGTTCCTTTGTTGGTCTGGCGCTCGCCATCGGTGTGGCGCTGGTCCAGTTCTGGCCTGACTGGATCATGATCTGTGCCGTCGCGGGTGTGTTTTTCCTTGGTCAGTTTGTGGAAGGAAACATCCTCCAGCCGAAGCTCGTCGGCTCGTCCGTGGGGCTTCATCCGGTCTGGCTTATGTTCGCTCTTTTTGCCTTCGGCTCGCTGTTCGGCTTTACAGGAATGCTGGTGGCAGTGCCCGCAGCGGCTGCAGTCGGGGTGCTTGTGCGGTTCGCATTGAATAGCTATCTCCATTCACCGATGTATGATCCTGCCTACCATCAGCCAAACCCCGACGCCGGGCCGCTGATCGAGGCAGGCGAGAATGCAGGCAAAGAGAAATGAGATTGGGTCGTAACCGGACAAGGTTTGAAACGGGATTTGCAGGAGGCCGCGATGCGTGAGGCACCGCGCCAGATTCCGTTGAATCTTGAGCATCAGCCCGGTTATCATCGGGAAGACATGATCGTCACGGGTTCTAACCGTGCCGCTGTCGATCTTATCGATCGCTGGCCGAACTGGCTGTCGCCTGTCACGATCCTTGCCGGGCCGACGGGATCAGGCAAGACGCATCTGGCGGAAATCTGGCGCGCCGGAACAGGTGCACTTCTGGTAGACCCCACGAACATTACCGAGGAAGCTGTAAACGGCGCTGCCGAATATCCGGTGCTGATCGACGATATAGGTGCTGCGCCTTTCGATGAAACCGGACTTTTCCATCTCATCAACAGCGTTCGGCAGAATGCGGCTCAGGGGGTTGGGCCTTCCCTGCTCATGACCTCCCGTCTGTGGCCAGCCAACTGGAACGTAAAGCTTCCCGATCTTGCCTCGCGCCTCAAGGCTGCAACCGTCGTGGAAATTTCGGAACCGGACGATCTGCTGCTTTCCGGCGTTATTCACAAACTCTTCGCGGACCGGCAGGTAAGCGTCGAGCCGCATGTCGTCGCCTATCTGGTGAGCCGGATCGAGCGCTCGCTTCTGTCTGCGATCCAGATCGTCGACAAGCTTGACCGGGCGGCACTTGAGCAGAAAAGCCGCATCACGCGCACGCTTGCCGCTCAGGTTCTGGCGGGCAGCGAACAGCCGGAACGCTGAGGATGAAGATAGCGGTCACCGGAGCGGGTGGTTTTATCGGAAGCGCACTCACTCAAGTGCTAATCGGGGAAGGGCATGAAGTCCTGCCTCTGTCCCGGAATGAACTGTCTGATCCATATTTCTCAGGTGTTGAAACGGTTGTTCATTGTGCAGCACTTGCTCACCGCACTGGCGCAGAACGACCGGATGCCGATACATTCAATGCGGTCAATCATCGACTGGCCGTGGAACTCGCCACCAAGGCAAAAGCCGCCGGCGTAAAGCGCTTCGTGTTTGTATCCACGATCTATACGATTGTGGGAAACCCGTCGCCGCTGAGGCCGGACATGCCACTGAAGCCGCGTGATGATTACGGCCGTGCCAAGGCGAAGGCGGAAGCCGATCTGCGCGAAATCAACGGGATCGAGATCGTCATCGCGCGCCCGGTTCTCGTTTACGGTCCCGGAGCGCGGGCGAACCTGAAAGCCTTGATGAAGCTCTGCAACAGCGGATTGCCGTTGCCGTTCGGTCTGGCAGACAACAGGCGCAGTTTCGTGTCGCTTGAAAACGTCGCCCATGCGCTGACATTATTAAGCGTGGCGCCTGCCGAAAAGGTTGCCGGGCGGGTGTTTCATCTTGCTGAGCCGCAACCGCGCTCCACAAAAGAACTCGTGACGAAGCTGCGTGCTGCCTTGGGAAAGCCTTTGCGTCTTGTACCCGTTCCACCGGTCTTCATGCGGCTCCTGCTATCGGCAGCGGGCAAAAGCGGTCTCTACGACCAGCTTTATGGTGATCTGGTCGCAGACAGTTCATCACTGATTGAAGCAGGATTCGATTATCTGCCGGGCGATCGGCAGCTCGAAGCAATGGCGCGTGGTCTGGATTAGAGCATGTCTCCCAAAAGTGGGAACCGGTTTTTGGGATAAAGACAAGCGTAAAAACAAAGAGATAGAGCGGTTCCGTTTTAACCGGAGCAGCTCTAGTTTTTCTGGCCGACAGCTTTGGGCGGCTCCATGCGTGAATGCGCTGGATTTGGAGCCTGTTTTGGTGCGGCTGCCGTTGCAGTTTGCGTCTTCCTGGCAATCGAGCCGGTGATAAGGCTTGCACTGTCAGGCTTGTTGCGTCCACCGATAAGCTGATCTTCATGCACCCAGCCGATCATGTTCGTCTTCGGGACGATCACGCGATGCCAGCGTCCGGTCTTTCCATAGGAGCGCATCTCACGGCCTTTTTCCACGACGCCGATGGATGGCGACTTGTCCCACGCATTCTTATGGATGGTGAGTCGCGCCTTGGCATAAATCACCGAAGGCGAGCTTGCGGGAGTGTTGACGCCACGCGGCGGCATGGAGCGCAGTGCAGCGGCTGGTGGGGACACGACAACCTGATTTGTGGGGCGGGGCGGGGTGGCGGTCTGGATTGCTGCCTGCTGTACCGGCTTTTGCGGTGCGGGTGACATAACGGGCGCCGATGGACGCGGCACAGGGCCGACGGCAGCGCCATAATCCTTCGACCACGCCTTGTTCTCGGGGGCCTTGCTTTCGGGTGCTTTGCTGGTGACGGTCGCCTTTGGCTCGGCTCTCGCAGATGACTGTGTGTTCGGCTTGGAAGCGGGGCGCTGGAACAGGGCTGTGATCGCGGCTTGCGGGCTCTTGTGCTGCGAGGTTGCCCACAGGCTGAAAGCACCAAGGCCGAGGATTGCGGCAAGCGCGAGCATGGGAGTGGACGAGCCGGATGACTTGCCCGACGACCTGGCCGAGCGCTTTGTGGAGCGCTTGGGCGAGCGGGTGGTGCGTTTCCGTGCAGCCATCGTCTGTCTCCTCTTCGAATCGCGATGGGGAGACGCTACCAATTGTTCCTTCGCATTTGGTTACCGCAGCATCGGGCGCGAACGGCTGGAACGACGAAGCGGAAACAAAAAACGCCGCTTTCGCGGCGTTTCAAGGTGGATTGGTGAAGACTTACTGGTGCCCAGACGTCTTGTCATCGCAAGAGGTTTGGCCTGAAGCCTTCTTCTGCTGCCGTTGGTTGGCTTCGCTTGCTTCAACTGCGTTGCGCAACTCTGCCCATTCGCGTTCATGACGACGATAAAGCTCGTCGGAAACAGTCTGGATACCCATTTCGGTCCTCCGTTTTATCTGGTGCCCCAAATAACATGGCGAAGTCCGAAACGTTGCATCACAAAGCGTAAGCGTTTGAAATCTTAATCGGTTTATATGTTTATAACGTCTTGCTGATTTCAGTTTTCCTGAATGGAAACACCACCTTCTCCGATTTTCATCTCAATCCCGGCGGGTTTAGTCTCTTCACGATAGACATAAACCGCAAGACCCGCAGCCACGACAATCAGCGCGCCAATAATCAGATAAAGCCCGTTTCTATTCACATTCAGTCTCCAGCTGGTTGATGGTGAAGTGGGAACGTTCGCGCGCGTGATTTGGTTCCGCAGAACATGATGACCACAAAAATGCGTCATCCTTTTTTTATTGAATGGAAAAAACACAAACTGGCAAATTTGCCTCTTGCTTTATCTCTTTGGATTATCTAGTGAAGCCGCACCGCTTGAAAGCGACGGAGCGTAGCGCAGTCTGGTAGCGCACCTGATTTGGGATCAGGGGGTCGCAGGTTCGAATCCTGCCGCTCCGACCATCTTCCCCAAGATTTGAAATGGTCGATATATGAACGCCCCGGCACAGGCTGTGGCGTGCGTCTTTATCGCGTTGACATGCATTCCCGTGTAAACTATTGGCTTGGTGGATTTTCAGCTCCCCCAGCGGGGCAAGAGAGTAGTTCAGGGTTCTTCAAATGGTTGCACGTATTTACCGTCCAGCTAAGACGGCAATGCAGTCCGGTCAGGCTAAGACAGACCAATGGCTTCTGGAATATGAACCGGAAAGCCCGCGTATGGTCGAGCCTTTGATGGGCTACACTTCTTCAGGTGATATGAAGAGCCAGATTCGTCTGTTCTTCGCCACGCAGGAAGAAGCAGTCGATTATGCAAAGCGCAATGGCATCGCCTATCGCATTACGGAACCGAATGAGCCGAAGCGCCGCAAGGTTTCCTACTCGGACAATTTCCGCTTCGACCGGACGATGCCCTGGACGCATTGAGGTGCATTGATTGCCTGTTTAGCCTGACACTTGTTTCAGGCCGGGCAATGCGATAATTCGGCAGGGCTTTGCTGGCAAAGCCCTGTGCAAATTGAAATATCTTCGATCTTTTTCGAAAGGAGAGGTCCCGTAGCTCAGTTGGATAGAGCGTCAGCCTTCTAAGCTGAATGTCACAGGTTCGAATCCTGTCGGGATCACCACTCTTTCGTTCTTGTCGAATGACACGATATTTGGCCTTTTTTGGCCACTATGTTGCCCTTGGGTCAGCATCTCTGACCTTTCTCAACGATCATTCCCTCTGCGTCGGTCCGAAACTGCAACGCAAACTCAGCGTATAGATTTCGTCCACGGTCGACTTCCGATCCCGTTCCCTTCGCTCACCGGGTTGATCGAAGCATTACAAATCGAACATGTTACGATGGCAGAGCGTGTCGCAGGTTGTGGAAATTTTGCGACAGGAAAAGGATTCGGAATGGCCGCTTCTGGCCAGTTAAGGTTCGTTGATGGTTTGGCAAATTGATGGGTATGGTGGAGCAGGTCCTTTGCGGTTTGGAATGTCCCCGCCAAAGGTTGAGGGCATCATGGGAACGCATCCTGTGATCAAGCGCAGCCCCCCGAATGCGGCCCGCTACCTATTTGGACCCGATAGGCCTGTAGTCATCTTCGAGCAAAATTCATTGGTTGAAATCAGCTTTTCACCAGACGCCAGCGAGCCAGTAAAATACGGATCAGAAGATCTGTTTCTGTCCTCCGAGAAAGACGTACTTGAAATGCTATGGGCACACAGCGGCAGGGCCGATACATTTGAGGTGGCCGGCTTCATCGTCTTCCTCCCGCTAGGTATAACGCTCACTGGCTTTCACGATCACGATGCGGACCAAAAAGCGATCTCGTGCTTTGTCAGGGGTCGGTGGGATCGATTCGGAACGAGGATGAAACCAATAGAATTTTCGAGCTAATGACTTTGTCGGGCAATTCCTGAAACCTGCATCACGTTCGCAGCGGCCCGGATTCCGGGCCGCGACGTGTGCAAAAGTAAGTCCCGCAAGCCTGACTTTTGCACACGTCTTTTGCGACAGAATTTTCCCTGAAAAATTCGGTGCCGCCGATTTTGTCGCGAAACTTAGGATTTCCGCGACATGAACATGTTGTCGGGGCCGAAGGCCGGCCCCGATCATTGATGATCAGCTAAAATAGGTTTCTGCCATCACTTCTTGGATCACCTTCTAGGTGGTGAGGAGTGTAGAGATCGCTGCGAGCTTTTCTCCGCCACGGCCGCGCAAGACCCTCCGGGTTGGTTTTGATATCCGCGACAGCGATAGCGGGTAACCCGTTCATAGGGCACTGCGCTGCCCACTGACCATCCACCGAAGCAATGCCCGAAGGAGCAGCCGTGCTCTGGGGTGCGAGAGTTGAAAAGCTGACCCAAAAGGTATTGCTTGCAGCATGCCCCAATACCTCAGCAGCAAATGCCGGAGCACCAGAAGCGGTTTCTCCTGCTGTCGAGAACAGTACGCAATCGACATTAAGCTGCTCGTATTCGATGAATATTTCGGGATAGTGCGCTTCCATGCCGACCGCACAGCCGAAACGGAAACCGTCCACCTCAAAAGTCACGGGTGTCTTCCCCGGCGAGTACATAAACGAGATTTTCGTGTTGGATAGCAGGCGCTCATCGTAGCGCGTCACCAGTTCCCCACTGCTCTGCTCCCTTAAAACTGGACCGTTTATAATGAGAGTTTTCCGCGCTATTTTCCTGGCTGGGAGAAGGAGTGGAAGGCATGAAAGCATCGAAGTTTTCGGACGCTCAGAAGGTGTTTATTCTCAAGCAGGGAGATGACGGCGTTCCGGTAGCGGAAATCTGTCGCAAGAGCGGGATCAGCCAGGCAACTTATTTCAACTGGAAGAAAAAGTATGCAGGTCTGCTGCCTGATGAGATACGGCGGCTGCGCGCCTTGGAAGAGGAAAATACGCGGCTGAAGAGGATTGTTGCAGACCTCACGCTTGATCGGGAGATGTTGCAGGATGTGATCCGCCGAAAACTTTAAGGCCTGCGCGGAAACGTGATCTGGTGGCGGGAATGCTTGTTGATTGGGGAATATCGATCCGACGGGCCTGTGCAGCACTAAGCTTCGAAAGATCGACTATCAATTACAAGTCCCGCCGCACCGTGCAGGCCGCTGTTGAGAAGCGGATCAAAGAGATTTGTGAGACCCGTGTGCGATACGGTTACCGTCGCGTACACGTCCTGCTCGTCGCGAGGGCTGGACCATTAACATGAAGAAAACACGTCGAATATACAATGAGTTAGGACTTCAACTCAGGAATAAACATCCGAAACGTCGTGTCAAGGCCAAGCTGCGTGAGGATCGTCAACAAGCGATCGGGCCGAATGATGTTTGGGCGATGGACTTTGTGCATGATCAGTTGGCAACAGGAAAGAAACTCCGGATTCTGACTATTGTCGATACGCATTCACGCTACTCGCCGGCAACCGATCCGCGCTTCAGTTATCGTGGTGAGGATGTCGTTCAGACACTTGAGAAAGTGTGTCGTCGTGCTGGCTATCCGAAGACAATAAGGGTTGATAATGGAAGTGAGTTTATTTCGCGTGACCTCGAACTGTGGGCCTATGCCAACAAGGTCACGCTGGACTTCTCCCGACCCGGAAAGCCGACGGATAACGGGTTCATCGAAGCCTTCAACAGTAAGCTTCGCGCCGAGTGCCTGAACGCACACTGGTTCTTAACGCTTGAAGATGCGCGCGAAAAGTTGGAGAATTGGCGTCGACACTATAATGAGGATCGTCCTCACTCGGCAATCGGATATAACGTGCCGATTGCCTTGCATAATCCCGATGGCGTCATCAGCCCGCCATTGGCATAAGAGCCGGAAAATTCTAATTCCCGGCGGTCCAATCTTGGGGCTCAGTGCAAAACCCGGAAAATTCCAGCTCTCCGTGGCCCAAAATCGGGGTGCACCTCACCAAAACCGCTGGAGCGAACTCAAAACTGGATAAAACTTGGGGGCAAGGTCAGCGGAAACCCGCAAAAAATACAGCCTGCTATCGCCGCGTTCAATAGGCCAGCTTAACTAATACAGCAGGTTCTCGCTCAAGTTGTGGACTTATAATAAGGAACATATCAGCAAATGGTTCGTTTCGCTTTTCCAACCAGGAGGACGATCATGAAAACTTTGTCTGATATTTTCGAGCATACATTGCAGGACATTTATTACGCAGAGAATGCCATTACGAAGGCTCTCCCGAAAGTCGCCAAGGCGGCCAAAAGTGCCAAACTTAAGCAAGCCGCTGAGGAACATCTCGAAGAAACCAAGGGGCAGATCACGATCCTGAATGAGGTATTTAAGTCTCTCAAGCTAAAGCCTACTGCCGAGAAATGCGATGCTATCGAAGGGCTGATCAAGGAAGCCGACGGCTTGATTGAAGAGGCAAGCGGAACAGCTCTTGACGCAGGCTTGCTCGCAGCTTGCCAGGCAGTCGAGCATTATGAAATTTCCAGATACGGTTCGCTGCGCGAATGGGCAAAGGAGCTCGGACACACGGAAGCGCACACCTTACTGACCCAAATTTTGGATCAAGAGAAAGCTACAAATAACAAACTAACGAACTTGGCCATAAGCCAAATCAATAAGGCATAGTTTTCTGGCCGCACACGGGAGGGAGGCGGTACGTCCTCCCTCTCATTTTTGCGCACTTCTCGAAAACCCTAAAAGAAGTTCGCAAATGCACGCTGCTTTTGGTGCGTAAGAGTTCTTATATAGAAACTTACGCACAAAGCGCGCGGCGCAGTTCTCGTAATTTGAGAAGTGCGCACTTTTCCTGATTTTAGGATTTTCCAAAATACAACCTGATGTGAGGAAGGCAACAAGACGCCCCCGGTGAATGGTGTAACTGGAGGACCGCAAAGCGCCTTGCCCCATGGCAGGGTAACGTCTCGTTTTCTGCCTGTCCATTAACACCACATTTATTGAGACATTCCACACTCCTCTTGCCGCTACCAACGGCATACCGCAATCAACACGAGGAGCTCACATGGCACGCAGCCGCACACGCGCGCCTTTGTCTACGACGACAACCGTCACCAAAACCAAACCGTCCGCATCAACGGCGCCCGCGTCAAGATCAGCACCAAGTCTGGCAATGTGACGACAAAGCCAGCCCTGCCGCTCGAATGGGAATTACAGGCGGCACAGGTTTCCGCATTGCGCCGACTGCCACAGTACCAGCGCCAGTTCCTGTTGGCGGGAGACATGAACGCGAGCAAGAGAGGCCCGATGGCTCAGGCTCAGGCAATCGCAACGGGAATTACCAGCGGTGAACCTGACCTCCGCATCTATGGTGAATTCGGGCGTCTGCTGATGATCGAGACTAAGGTCGGGCAGGGAGGACTGTCACCAGCCCAGAAAGACCGCCACTCTGCCCTACAGCGGCTCGGCTATCCGGCGCAATTAATCGCGCACTGGTTACCAACATCAATCAACCGGTTCCTGCTAAGTATCTCATGCCAGGTATGGCTCTGCTTTGCATCGATACCGGCACCGAGTTGCGATTGCTGTCCTACGGCGATGCGGAAGCTATCCTTGCTGCTGCCGAAGACGCAGTTGCGCGGGCTGAAGCGGCGGTGGAAGGTCTCAACAGACAAAACATGCTCAAAGTTGATGACTACTTCTTGCCTGTTCTTATCTAGAAATTCGCCACGCATAACGCTCCCCATGTTCTCCAGCACAGCTTACTGATTTGGGCGTGGCAGGCAAGTCCTTGCAGTGGCAGGTTTAAGGCCCCAGTAAGGTTTCACTGAACTGGGGCCGAGCACCTTGGGAAATCACGCTGAAAGCAATAATAGGTGCCCAGTCGACGTTTATCTCGCATATTGTAAACAGTCTGTTTCGGGATGAACAAGAAAACCCCGGCACGTCTCCCAATACGCCGGGGCTACGCGCCTCCACGTGCGGCGAACACGATGGGCACGCTGATGAAGTATATCATAGACGCAGCGACTATAGCGTCCATCCATACACAGCGAGGGCTACACCTCCGACGGCACCAATAACCGACCATCCAATCATGCTGATACCCATGAAGCTGTGATACGTTTCGGAAGAGATCTTGTTGAAAGCTGCGGCCACAAAAAGGTTGGCAGCGGCACCGAGGATTAGACCGATACCGTTGGCGACGTAAGCGGCGGGATGAAGTGCTATGCTCTGCATGAAATATGGCCGCAGTAGGAAAGTTGCTCCAAGCATTCCTGCAATCAGCACAAAAACCGATACCATTCCGAAGCCGGACCATCTTACTAGCATTTGGTGAACTACCTTTGTCTTGGGGAGAGGTCAGGCGGTAATGGCCCTTGCTCGTTCGTCGGACAACCCTCCGACGACAAAATCCTCAAGAAAAACCCCGGAATGAGCCGGGGGTCTATGTTCATTGTTTTCGTCTGGTGTCCCAGAAAAGCATTGATATGACCCAGAGCAGCGCAACGAAGATTGTGCCCTCAATTAGAAAATACCAGTGCATGACACCACCTCACATCGGAATTCTACCGCCGCTCGAAGCTTTGTTCATCATCCATGGGATTGCCGCTTCCGGCTGTTCAAGCAGATTGCGCTTTCTCGCGAAGCCTTCGAATGCGTTACGCGCTACGTGAACCGGCTTAAGCCCATTCTGTGCATCGCAGCAGGTTTTCCACGTAACCTCAAATATGACGTCGCGTTGTTCGTCGGGCCAGTCATAAAGAAAATCAATAGCATCTTCGATGCTTGCAATCTCTTGGATTAAGTATTCGCCGTCCTTCACAAAAATTGGACTGTCAAACAAACGGTCGCTCATCGAAACCTCCATTTGATCGAACGAAGTGTGTTGGAATGACGGCTTCGATTTAGTGATCGCATCGACGGTTTCAAGAGCCTCTTATGTTAAATTTCAGGAAATCCCCATGAACAAAACAGCGTTCTTCGCGTATGCGAGGCGCGCGCCTTTTGGCGGGCGCTGAGCCAAGCGCAGGTCGACGGTACGTCGGCAATTCTGGCTATGGCCGAGCGCCGAGGCCTGCCAGACGAGCAGACGGCTTACGTGCTCGCGACGGCGTTCCATGAGACCGGCGGCAAGATGCAGCCGATCGAGAGAAACTTGAACTACACCAGTGCGGCTCGCATCCGGCAGGTCTGGCCGTCGCGGTTCTCCTCCGTGCAGAGCGCCCAACCTTATGTGCGCAATCCGCAGGCCTTGGCTAACAAGGTCTACGGCGGGCGCATAGGAAATACCGGCGCCAACGATGGCTGGCTATACCGCGGTCGCGGTTTGGCGATGATCACCGAGCGCGACAATTATGAAAAGTATGGCCTTGGCGTCGCGCCGGACAAAGCGCTTGAGGACGGCGTGGCTGTGCGCATCCTGTTCAACGGGATGATCAACGGCAAGTTCACGGGCAAGCGGCTGACTGATCACTTCGGTAGTGGCTGGGCTGCGCCGCAGGATGCCCGCGCAATCGTCAACGGCAGCGACAAGGCCAACAAAGCAAGGAAGATCGAAGATGAAACGAGCAAGCTTGGCGGCGGCGATGTTGACGCTGCTCTTTCTCGGTGGCTGCGCGACAGCCGGTAGCTACTGCGACGTGGCCCGGCCTGTCCGACCGAGCGTCGAGGACAGCCTGACTGATGGCACGAAACGTCAGATCCTCGCAGAGAACACAAAACTGGAAAAGCTTTGCGGAGTGAAACCGTGAAGGCGTGTCTTGCAAGGAGGTTCGCCCGCGCCCAATTGCTGATAAACTGCGTGACTTTTCAACTTTCAGGGAGTGGTTGAATGCCAAGCACGCTGGACAAGACGTTTGATGCGGTAATTCAGAAAAGCCAGAAAAAAGAGGTTGGACGTACATTGTCTGGCCCGATGCAGCGGCTTTCTTTGGAACAAGGGGCCTTGTCAAAGTGAAGGCAAGCGTCGACGGCGTGGACTTTGAAAGTTCCTTCATGGCGCTCGGAGACGGCACTCACAAACTTCCTATCAAAGCTGACCTTCTCAAGCGGATTGCAAAGTCTGCGGGAGACAGCGTCACGGTCACGCTGCGTGAACGTTTGCGCTAAGCGTTAAATTTATGAAACGGTAAATCATATGTCTAATCTTAGGAAGACGCCGAATGACCGGCGCTGAAATCATGGCCGCTGTCGGCTTTATCGTAATGATTATGGGCTTTCCGTTAGGTCTATGGAAGTACGTCGAAAGCCAAATCGCGAAAGCTGAGACGCGCAACGCGGCGAAAGCCGAAGCTGCGACCGCTCTTGCTAGCCTGACGCGGCAGGAGCTTTCCGATTACAAGCTGCGCGCAGCCGAGACGTTCGCCACGAAGGCAGGCATGCAGGAACAGGCGTCGCAGATCATGCGGGCCATTGAAAGCGTGGCGCATCGCATCGATGGACTCACCGAGCGGATTGACAATCTGATGCAGCCTAAGTCAGCTAGAAGTAGAATTTAATTCCTGAAAGGTTGGAACCAAAGATACTGCGCATGCATTATATGTTCGGAAATACCAAATATGAATGGAGAATATAATATGCGTCGTATTTTTCTAGCTGCTGTTGCAACTGCTGCAATCGTTTCTTTTGCAAATGCGCAGAACGCTACCGCAATGCAAGAAGAGGCATTTGTTACCGCAAAGCCGACCGACGTTATTACTAGTAGTATCCTGAATCTTGACGTTACGAATGCTAACGATGAGAGCATCGGCAAGATTCAGGATGTAGTGATGGGCGACGGTGACGTCGAAGGCTATATCGTATCGGTCGGCGGCTTCTTGGGCGTCGGCGAAAAGTATGTGGTCGTTGACCCTGATGCCATCGAGATTGTCTATTCTGAGAATGATAAGAAATGGTCGGCGAAAATGAACGCTACCAAGGAACAACTCGAAAAGGCCGCCGAGTTTAAGTACGAGGGCCGATGGGCTAAGTAACCAGTTTTTGAGAGAGCGGCTTTCGGGCCGCTCGTTTCATTTTTGGGCAGCTGGAGACGCGAGTAACTCACTACTGATTTTCAGGTTCAAGTGCTCTCCGGGTCATGTGAATGCAACGGCTTAATGAGATCAATCGCCCCGCTGCGCCGGAGTTCTTATTTATGCCAGCGAACAGAACCAAATAACGGGCGCCACGATCGGGATTGCAAGCGCGCACCACGCAACCCGCCACCCGACATTCTTTGTGCCTAGGAATGCCGTCATGACTATAGCCGCCGCTATCATCACGGTAATCGGCCAGTAGATTGACATATAGACGAGGGCGGCAACCCACCAAGGAAATGAAATCATGTGCGCTTGTAGCCGGTGGATAGTGCGGCGGCAATATCTCGTGGTGACGATGCTGGTCATATAAGAAAGGCGCCCCGAAGGGCGCCAATTTTTTATTTGTGCTTGGTTGGATCAACCAAGCGATAGCTTGAGCCAGGCTTAGGGGTTGGAGGTAAGGGCTTTCCTTGCACTCCAGTTATTTCTGGTCCAACACCGCCGCGCGGTCCAATAGTTGCATACTGGCCGGAGCGGGGAGTGATATTACCTGGCTTTAGAGGTGGCTTCGCCATTTGTTGTAGACTCTTTCGAGAGCATCTTGATTGAAAGTCCCTAGAGGCGTATCACTCGATTGCTAAGGCGAGAAAACGCCGAGTGCCGATTGGTGCTCCGTTTTTATCGACACAGGGGCAAGAAGTGAATCATTTCGCTTCTTGCCCTTTGTTTATCTCATTGCGCGCCGATCTCCGCAAATACTAAATCTAGTGTTAACATTCTTTGGGTGCGCCCGCTGGGGGCATATGTGGATAACGGGGAGGGATCACTTAACTGGTCCGAACCTGTGTTATGGCGCGCCGCCATCAAAAGCCGCCGCGATTTTTATTTGCCCATTAACACCACCTTTATCGAGACATTTCATTTTTCCTTTTGCGCCGCTCACCACGGCTACCAACCAAACACGAGGAGACTGTATGTCCCATGACAGACAGGGCGCGGGTGCGCGCCTTTCACACGAAGAACTCCTGCGGCGCGCCGAGGCCTACCGCGAGCACGGCACGCTGGTTAAGGCTGCCACTGCGCTCGGCATTAAAAAGTGGCATTCCACGAAAGCATCAAGCGGGCGGCGGAACTGGGGCTGTTGGGTCCGTCGCCGACGTTGCCGGGCAAGCCGCATCTATGGAAGACGCCCCTGGCTTTCCCCCTGCAGGCACCTCCGATGGCGGCAGCACGAGCTATTATGAGTTGCCAGCTGGCGCGACCGAGCTGAACGACCTAATCGAGCATAAAGGCATGTCCTTCGCACCCGGCAACATTTTCAAGGCCTGCTATCGGTTCGGGGAAAAAGATGCGGCCAACCGAATGTATGATCTGAATAAGATCTTATACTTCGTGTGGGGGCCTAAGGCTGTGGAAACGCGGAGGTAAACGTAGCCAGTCGTGCGCACCCTTTGAGCGCTTATCTACGAAAAGAACGCTTTCGCGATGAGCCACCGCATGACCGCCTAAGTATATTGGAAAGCTTTGTCCAATCTTCTGAGGGGGATGACATCTGTTTGTGCGCGTCTTCAATTTCGCGCGGCGTAGCAACAGCATGTTTCAATATGCTAAGATTGGTGGCGGGTACGGTAAGGCCGATATTCTCTTCATGGTTATTCATTTTAGAGCGTTTCCCTGCCTGATTGAATCAGCAGGCTTTGCAAATCAGTTACTTTCTGATTCAAGCTATCTGCCGATGGAGGTCGGCAGATATGTCGCGAGCCCTTTCCATTGATCTTCGAATACGTGTAGTTGCTGCCGTTGATGGCGGTGCATCGCATCGAGAGGCTGCTGAGCGTTTCGGTGTAAGCGCAGCCAGCGTTAGCCGTTGGCGTAACCTTCAACTCCAGCAGGGAAATGTTCGACCCGGTCCACTGGGCGGCGACCGCAATTCTCACAAGACAGAAGCTCATGCTGATCAGATCATGATCTGGCTCGCCGAACACAGGGACGGTACTCTCTTCGAACTTCGCAGTGATTTGGCCGCCCAAGGCATCATAATCAGCAAGTCGGCACTGCACCGCTTTCTTGTCCGGCACGAACAAACGCGTAAAAAAAGACTGGCCATGCTGTAGAGCAAAGCCGTCCAGACGTTCTGGAAAAGCGGCAATGCTGGTTCGAGGAGCAACTTGATCTCGATCCAGAGCGGCTCGTGTTCATCGATGAGACCTGGACAGCGACCAATATGGCCCGTAGTCATGGGCGGTGCCGCAAGGGTGAGCGGTTGCGAATGGGTTTTCCTCACGGCCATCGCAAAACGACCACGTTGGTTGCGGGGCTGCGCAATACGGGAATGGTCGCGCCACTTGTCATCGACGGCCCCATCAACGGTGATTGGTTCGAGGCGTATGTCGCTCAGGTGTTGGTTCCAACATTGAAACCAGGTGATATTGTCATCCTCGATAATCTGTCCAGCCACAAACGACCGGCAGCAAGAGAATTGATCGAGGCGGTCGGCGCGACAATGATGTTCCTTCCACCTTACAGTCCAGACTTCAACCCGATCGAAAAGGCCTTCTCCAAGCTGAAGGCGCTTTTACGAAAGGCTGCCGAGAGAACAGTCAATGGGCTTTGGGATCGCATCGGTCAGATGGTTGAACTCATCGAACCGCAAGAGGCTCAGAATTACTTCAACTCGTGCGGATATGATCCAACTTGAAAGGGAAACGCTCTAATCTCTCTTTCGTGTTGTTTCCCTTGCCGAGCAATTAAAATAAAAAAAGGCCAAGCAATGCTTGGCCCCAAAGCTAATTTCTTTCAACAGTGCCAGTACATCCGTGGTCACAAGAAAGAAAAAGCCTCATTTAGGCTGCTTGCAGATTACAAGCAGACATCTTGCCCGACTTGCGATCCTGTTCCAGATCATAAGTGAGCTTCTGGCCTTCGGTAAGCGAGTACATACCTGCGCGTTCAACCGCAGAGATATGAACAAACGCATCGCCGCCGCCATTCTCAGGCTGAATAAACCCAAAGCCTTTTGCTGTATTAAACCATTTAACTGTGCCGGTGTTCATTGGAACCCCTTTCATAGAAATATTGATAGCCGCGTTCGAAACAAACGCAGAGATGAAACGATTTTTTAAAGGGAGTTTTCGTCAACGCACGGCGCTAATCGTGCAGAAAGCTAATCTCAACAAGAAAATCTCGATGTCATGTTGTAGCAATTTTAATTATTTGTGTCAAATTTTTAATATGATTCGACTAATTTAACAGATAAAAATACTTAAATATCTTAATATTTCCGTTGTTTTTACAATGAAATAACGATTTCAAACTTATTGTTTGAGAGGCCCTGTTTGGGCGCCCTCAAAGGATAATTATTGAGCCGTGCCATAAGCAGAAGACACTTCCGTCTGTGAATCTGGGTCCGTTTGAATGTCGCCCATTACTCCAGCCATAAAACTCTTCAGAACTAACGCTGACTCATTATAATGGGGCCCTGGTAGGGGTTTCATCCTGGACGTGAGATAGCCAGCCTTAATAATCATCTGCTTCAGAATGCGATGGTTTGAGTGAAAATCGCCATTATGGATATTGGAAGACATGGCGTCCTCCTTTCAAATTGCGGGCAAGGGTAATTCAACCCACGTCAGCAGAGCCTGTATTAAATCAATTCACTGACACTTTAGGGTGGACTGTTTGTGATTTGATAGCAAGCGAACAATTAAGGTCACTTAGGGGCAAGATACTCACTATTCTGACGCAGCCCGAACGATCTTATGTTCGGAAATCCAGCTCCACATAAAAAATAACCCCGCGGCGTGATCGCGCGGGTTGAAGTCATGTCTCATCGGCACCCAAAATTTTATTCAGAACTTCGCGTTTGTAAAGTCCTAAGGATTGATTTGTGGGACATCAATATAAACGAAAGAAAGTGCTGACAGTTTTTTGACCGTACGATAAAAGGTCTCTCCAAAAAAGGGAGGGGAGAATGTACAGCAAAAGGACGGTCGAAGCGCCGCGTTTGTGGGTAGTTCGATGGATCGAACAATTGTCACTCACGAAGTTTCTGGCATTGGTTGTGGTTTGCAGCGCAAGTACTGGCGTAATTCTGAGCCGGTTAATTTGAAAGCGCTAAACGGATTGCACACGATAGGATCTTTAATAGTAAAGCCCCGACGCCTCTCCAAACGTCGGGGCTTCCTACCATTCCTGAGTGTTGTTATCGAGGCATGGTAATACAAAAACTAACGTGTTTGCGATCGCGGGCAAGGGCTTCATTTTAAAAGCCCCGACACGCTCTTCCCGGAGTCGTCGGGCCGCGCTCGGCAAATGAGGTGCATGTCCTTGCCGTCTGCTCTATCCGCTGAGCTTCGTACGGACCCAGCGAATAACTAGAAAAAGGCGCCTGCCCTAGGGACGAGCTAGGCAGGGCTGCGTCAGCGACGGTTCTAGTGGTGAATGAGCCGTACTGGCGCGGAGTGGTATCGATGCATTGCGTGAAACTACGTTGGCGAAATTTTGTTCCGTCATTTTAGCCCGTCTTTATTCGGCCCCCTCATTCTATCCTGGAATAGCCCCTTAATTGCCCGGACAGTTTCTGCCACTTAAATAAGTGATAGGACTACTGTTCACATTATGACTGGTAATAGCATTAAGATGGAAATTCTTTCCGGCCCTGAGCGGCGTCGACGCTGGAGTACAGCGGAGAAACTTGCGATTGTCCACGAAACCTACGAGGCGGACGCAACGGTCAGTCTGGTCGCCCGTCGTCATGGCATTGCGCCCAGCCAGCTGTTCGCGTGGTGCAAGCTTACGTCAGAGGTCGCGACGGCAGCCGAAGAGGAGGTTGTCCATTCCGGTGACCAAGCTCGGACTCCAGACAATGCCGCCGCTGACGCTGACCGCATTGCGGTTTGGCATAGCTGTTCCGCTTCTGCCGCTCTTCGTTCTGGGCAAACAAAGACTTCCACTCAAGGCTTTTCCCAGACTGGCAGGGTTGGGTGTTCTGGGCATCGGCATTGGTCAAGTTTCACAGACATTGGGTGTTGCCGGCACATCGGCATCAGCCGGAACGATTATTTCCGCTACCATTCCCCTGTTTGTCGTCGTTTTTGCAGCCCTTCGCCTGAAGCAGGCCGTTTCAGGCGTGCAGATGCTCGGACTGGTTACCGCCTTTGTGGGAATCGGTCTGGTCGCTCTGGAAAAGGGCGATCCGTCTGTGGTTGGAACGCAAAACAGTCTCGTCGGTGCAAGCTTCCTGCTGCTGTCGGCAGTCGCTATCGCCTTCTATTATGTGTGGAGCGTTCAGCTCACGGTTCAGTACGGGACAGCCACAGTTGTCGCATGGAGCACTTGGTTCGGCTTGCTGGCACTCTTGCCGTTTGCCGGATGGGAAATCTCGACCGTCGATTTTCAGCTCAATTATGTTGCAATCGTTTCAGCGATCTATCTTGGTTTCATTGTTAGCGTTGCTGGCTTTTTCCTCTGGCTTCATCTCCTGCGGACGGTTCCTGCCAGAACGGCTGCCAGTGTTCAGTATTTGCAGCCTGTGTTCGGGGTCATGGCTTCGTCGGTCATGTTTGGCGATACGATGGGGTGGTATTTCGCTGCGGGTGTCACACTTGTTTTGATCGGTCTGGCACTGACGATCTTCACGAAGCGACAAAGGCAATGAATATCGATATTGGGCCAATTTAAACTGCAAGAAGGCCAAAAGCACAGGCTCGATCTTGAGCATAGTGCAAAGGCCTGACAGAGGAGCGCCTTATTGCAACCGACATGGAGGCCATCTTGCACAAGCAAACCACGGCACAATTGGCCTTGGGGCTTCTGGATTGGAACCGAAAGCATCTGGTTCAAGGCGGAGCGCTTACAGAGGCAATCATAGCGGAGAAATTCGCGGACCAGTTCATAGTCAAGGCCAATGGACGCATCCATCCTGCCAATCATGCCAATTATTTGGCCTTTCTGAATGGTTTCCGCAGCACGATTCACACCATCGACTACGATGTGCAAGACGTTGTGGTGGAAGGAAATTCAGCCGTACTGGCAATGACTGCCACGGTCGTGCGTCTCGATGAGACGACGGATCAATTCGAAGCGATGCTGCTTTTGAAATTCGATGAAGCTGACCGTGTCACCCTCTGGCACGAAGTTTACCTGAAAACACAATAGGGCACGGTACGAGCCTTCCAACGAAGACAGAACGCCGCGAGCACTTCGCGGCGTTTTATGTCTGTTCGGTTGTCCGTTATTGTCCGTGTGGACCGTCGGGAACACGGTGCCTCATATAGACACGCGGCCGGTCATTCCCGTGCCAGCCTGGACGATCACGCCATCCACGGCGACCCCAATGCCTGTCGCGATAGTAGCGACGATCACGATACCAATAGTCATCCCGGTCATTGAGAGCAGAGCCTATGGCAACGCCAGCGATAAGCGGAATGCCGATGAGTGCAGCTGTTCGACCGAAATCATCGGAGTAACCACCTGATGTTCCCTCGCGAAATGCCAGATAGCGCGACGATGCCCAGCCATAAGTCGGGCCGTAGCTGACCTGACACCAGCCATAACCGGATGTGCAGCCACGCACAGTGACAGGCGCTCCGCTTGGGATGGAACCCAGTGTCGCATAGCGCGTGCCGGGGCCTGTTCGAATATTGAGGTTGGTGGTGGATATGGCGTTCGCGGCCTGCGCTGCGCCCGCCGCAAATACGCCCAAGGCAACAAGAGCGGCTTTGAGAGCAAGCTTCATCGGAGTTCTCCCTGAACTGTCTCTATTGTCTATAAAACGACATCGATGAGCGAAGGTTCCAATCAGGGCAGACAGGCCGTGCGTGCCGAATAACAAAAGCGCCGGAAAACCGGCGCTTTCGAGGATCTTTGCGGATTGCTGGAACTATCGTCTGCAGCGAGCCACATACATGCGGCCATGACGGTCGCGATATTGGCAATTGCCATTGCGCAGTTCACGCACCAGAAGGCCGCCCAATGCGCCCGCACCTGCGCCGATCAGTGCGCCACGTCCGCCGCCAGCAATGCCGCCAATGATGGCACCTGCGCCGGTGCCGATGGAAATATCCTTTTCGGTGGTCGTGCAGCCCGTTATTGCGAGCAAGGCCACCAAACCAAGCGCCACTTTCCGCATCCCTGTCTCCTCCTGAGAAATACCAGACTAAGCTTAAACGATTGATTTCATGATCGGTTGCGTTCGAACCTGCAGGCCCGGACGAAAAATATCGCAGATCGAAACCGCGTTAGTGGCGACGATGGCGAAGGATGACCGCAATCGCCAACCCAGCCAGTCCGAACGCGATAACGCCTTGCAGAATGAAAACCCAGTTCATCATGATGTAGTCCTTTGACACTTACCTCATTGAGAGGTGCGTACGAATTTGGGTTCTACCTAGCGCATTTTAGTCGGATGGGAAACGCAACATAATGGCTTTGAGCTGGAGTGCATCCCGAAAAGTGCGACGCGCCTACACAAGGAAATAAGTTCGCTGGACTGATCTCCGATCCTGTTTTGATTGGACATGGTGCGCTTTGATGAAAACTAATCGTATGAAATCATTAAATTTATTTAATGGGAGTATTCACTTGGCGTTCACGTTGGCGAGCGCATTTTCCTTACATCGAATAAACAAAGGAAGCCGATATGAAGCCGATCGTTATTGCTCTTACTGCCTTTTCCTTTCTTGCAGCTCCTGCTGCGATGGCCCAACCGTATCCGTCGCAACATGGCAAGCCGTCTCACAGCCAGATGCACAAGGGTGGTCCGAAATATGATGCGCGTAAATATGACAATCGCCGTCACCAGAGCTGGAAGAAGGGCAACCGCCTGCCGCCAAACTACCGCGGCCACGTCGTGAACAACTATTCTGGCTACAAGCTGCGCAAGCCGCCACGCGGCTATCACTGGGTCAAGGTCAACAACGATTATATGTTGATCAGCATCGCAACCGGAATCATTTCGTCCATCGTGGCGGGCCGGTAAATAATCTGCACAAGAAAGGCGGCTATTGGCCGCCTTTTCCATGTCTGCAATATCAGTTCTCGGGGCCAAAATATTTGGCTTTCAGCTTGGCGACCTCTTCACTCTCGTGAGCACTGATGATTGCTACGCTGGCGGGCTTGACGAGTTCGCTATGGCGCGGGAAGGCAAAGCCATATTTGTCCGGGCTGAATACATTCCCGACAAGATCGACAGGTTGGTCGGCGTGCTGGTGGGCGTAATATTCCAGAACCGGCCCGTCGCCGACGATTGCCGCAATTTCATCGCTGACCAGTGCGTTTACCGCTTCGGGCATGTGATCGAAAGGAACAGTCGCGATAGAGCGCGACTTCAGAAACCGTTCTGCGACACCGCCTGCACGAACGCCAACGGATTTCCCCTGCAGATCAGAAAGGCTGGAAATATTGTTGTCGATATGAGCGACGGTCATGACGCTAGTAATCGATGAAGTCATGTAGGCGATGATCGCTATGCCAAACACCATCCAGAATGTCTGCCAGATGCGTCCCACCCAACCGAACAGGTTTTTGCGTGAAGTTTTGCCAGACGTCGCAATGGAAACCACGTGATAGAAACTTTCTGCCAGTCCCTCGCGCCAGCGTTTCGGAAAGCCTTCATCAAAACGCCTGTCGAAGATCGTCAGCAATACCGTGGCCGCAACGAGAATGCCGAGGATCCAGGCATAAGTCGCCAGATGTCCCGCATCATCAAGGCGGCTGATGAGATCGTCCCAGCCACTTCCTGCCTGGGTATGCACCATGATGCGCAAGCCAGCATCGAACCATGGATGGGTGAAATCCACGATCTCGGCACGCTGTTCCGTGATTGTCAGATTGGTAACGGCGGCTTCGACTTTGCCTTCTGAAACCGCTTTCACCAGTTCGGTGTAATTCGGATACTCCACATATTGCGAAGCAAGGTTCATGCGTGTGGCAATGTCCTGCCAGATATCGATAGCCATGCCGGAGAACGCATTGCCCTGTTTGTTGACGAATGGCTCACTGACATAAACACCGACCTGCACGGGCTTGGGTGCCTGCTGCGCATACGATGCTGATGGAAATACCACCAAAAGTAGAATTAGAATATGTTTGTATAAATGGTGGTTTATGAAGCTATTCATTGGCATTAACGACAAAGCACGTCCCCAAAAATTCCAGTACTTGCTGTATTTTAGATAGTTTCGATATTTTAATTGTATTAATATTTACCTCAACAGTTATCATGATATTTCGAGAAATATGTTCGTTAGTTGTTGCTAATTTAATTTGTTCTCTGTTCCGACGGAATATGGAACCGAACGCCCTCCTATTCAGTTATTGCGGCTAACAAGCCGAAGGTCACAACACGGCTAAAGAGGGGTTTATGGAGATTATCGACAATCCGGATTCTGCGGTGCGTCCGATCACGTCGGCGCCGCCACGTCTGCCGACCCTGGCGGCAATGGCTGTCGCCGTTGCCATTCTCTATTTTGCAAAAGACGTTTTTCTGCCTCTTGCCATAGCGGTGCTGCTGACATTTGCGCTTGCGCCGATTGTCGCCTTTCTGCGCAGGGCCGGGCTTCCACGCCTGTTCGCGGTGATTACAAGTGTGGCCGGCGGCTTTCTGATCGTCGCAGTCTTCAGCGCGGTCGTTGCCTTTCAGGTTTCTGAGGTCGGGCAGAATATCTCAATCTATCAGTACAACATCATCGAGAAGATCAGGACACTCAAGGAAGCGAGCTCAGACAACAGTTTCTTTGACAGGCTCAACCGCTTTGCCGAGCGCATAGGCACGGAAATCAACAGGCCGGAACAGAAAACACAGGCGCTGCCTTCGGATCAGCCGGAGGAAAAGCCGCTGCTCGTCCAGATATTCGCGCCGCGCCATCCGGTTGAAACGCTCCGGAGCATAATCGAACCGCTCGTCGGTCCGCTGGCGACGACAGGTCTCGTCGTGGTTGTGGTGATTTTCATGCTGCTCGAACGGGAGGAGCTGCGGGATCGCTTCATAAGGCTGGTCGGCTATGGCGATCTTCATCGCACGACCGAAGCGTTGCAGGATGCGGGAAAGCGGGTTGGACAATATCTGCTGACGCAGCTTGTGGTGAATATTACCTATGGAGTGCCACTCGCTTTCGGGCTTTGGATTTTGGGTATTCCGAATGCAGCTCTATGGGGAATGCTGGCAATCGTTTTGCGGTTCGTTCCCTATATCGGCCCGGTTATCGCAGCGATCCTGCCGCTGTTCCTTGCCTTTGCAGTTGCACCCGGCTGGAGCCTGCTCCTTTGGACAATCGGGCTCTTCGTCATCATTGAGCTTCTTATAAACAATGTGATCGAGCCTTGGCTCTATGGCTCGCGCACCGGCCTTTCGCCGCTTGCAATCATCGTTTCGGCCATTTTCTGGACTTGGCTCTGGGGCCCGGTCGGGCTGGTCTTGTCGACGCCTCTGACGGTCTGTCTCGTGGTGCTGGGGCGTCATGTGCCGCAATTCGAGTTTCTGGAAATCCTGTTCGGCAACGAGCCTGTACTCGATCCGAAGGAACGTCTCTATCAACGCCTCCTGGCCGGAGACCCGGATGAGGCCACGGATAATGCCGAGGAAATGCTGGAACGGAAATATCTGGTCGAGTTTTACGGTTCGGTCGCGATCCCGGCGCTCCTGATGGCGGAGCGGGACCGTCTGCGCGGTGTTCTGACCGAGCCGCAATTGCAGATCGTTGACGAAAGCACGAAGACGCTGGTGGCCAATCTGGAGCAGATTGCGAGCGAGGAGGAGGGTGACGACGAAGAGATCGCGATTGAGAATCCCGATGGCGATGGCAGCGCATCCGATCTGGAACTTCCCTCCGGCGAAGGCCGGTCGCTGCTGACATTCGGGGGACGGAAGGGGCTCGACGACACGGCTGCGATCATGCTGGCGCAGGTGCTTGCCGTGCAGGGCGCGTCGGCAGAAGCCGTCGTGCATGATGCGCTCAAGCCCGCCAATCTCAGGGCGCTGGATCTTTCCGGCAGGGATACGCTGATAATCTGCTTTCTGGATCAGCAGGCGGCGCGTCACGCCCGCTTTGCCGTACGTCGTCTGCGACGTCTGCGGCCCTCTCTGCGCATTGGCGTGGTGCTGTGGCACGATCCGAGCGAAGCACGATCCGTTGACCGGGAGGCGTTGCGGGAAGAAATGCAGGCGGATTTGGTCGCCTGCACCATGATAGAGGCCGTCGTGGAAGGCCTCTCTGAAATCGAACCGAAGCCCTTGAAGGCGGCAAAGAAAACGATCCGCGCGCGGTCCCGCAAGATGGCCGCTGCAAAACCGGCTTAGATCGCCGCAAACCCCTTTTCGAGGTCTGCAATGAGGTCCGGCACGTCTTCCAGACCAATCTGCAGGCGGATCACCGGGCCCGGATAGTCGCCCTTGGCCACGGTGCGGTCATCGAGGCGGACATGAACTGCGAGGCTTTCATAGCCGCCCCAGGAATAACCGAGGCCGAAAATCTCAAGCGCATCGAGGAAAGCATGGGCTTCCTTCTGCCCGCCGCTGGCGAGCACGATGGAGAAAATACCGGCAGAACCGGAGAAGTCCCGCTTCCAGATTTCATGACCCGGATGGCTTTCCAGTGCCGGATGCAGAACCCGGTCGACGGCCGGGTGGCTTTCAAGCCAACGGGCGACGTCCAGTGCGCTCTTGCGGTGATGTTCCAGCCGCACGCCCATCGTGCGCATGCCGCGCAGGATCTGGTAGGTATCGTCAGCCGATGTGCACAGTCCAAGCGTTCCGTGCGTTTCCAGAAGCTGCGGCCAGCATTTTTCATTGGCCGAAATCGTGCCAAACAGAATATCGGAGTGGCCGGACGGATATTTGGTCGAGGCATGGATGGTAATGTCCACGCCGAAATCGAGCGCCTTGAAGTAAAGCGGGGTAGCCCAGGTATTGTCCATCATGACGATGGCGCCGCCCTTGTGCGCTTCTTCAGCGATGGCCGGAATATCCTGCATTTCAAACGTGTTCGACGCCGGTGATTCCGTGAACACGACCTTGGTGTTCGGGCGCATCAGCTTTGCAATGCCGGAACCGATCTCCGGATCGTAATATTCGACTTCCACGCCCATGCGCTTCAGGATCGTATCGGCAAAATGCCGGGTCGGATTGTAGATCGAATCGACAAACAGCACGTGATCGCCGGGCGACAGGAAGGCGAGAAGCGGAACGGTAACAGCGGCAAGACCGGACGGGACGCAGACCGTACCTGCCGAACCTTCCAGCGCATCAATGGCAGCGCAAAGCGCATCGCTGGTCGGCGTGCCACGCGTGCCATAAGTGTATTTCTGGCCACCGGTTGCCATCGTCTCTGCATCCGGGAAAAGCACGGTTGAGGCGCGGACAACGGGCGGATTGACGAAGCCATGATAATCGCGCGGCTGATAACCATCGTGAGCCAGCCGTGTGTTTATACCCAGCTTCTCTGTCTTGCCCTGCTGCTTAGTCACGAAAATGCCTCCAGACCATGTTGCATGCTATCCCACTGATTCTCGCCCACCGATTCTCGAACAAGAGGATTTTGCCGGGTCGCATCAAGGTCGGCTGCGGCAAAAAGATCTGCGATTCCGTTTGCGGCGGAAACTTTGAATACTTGGATAGGATGCGCGCGTTCCGGATGCAACCTCGCGTGCAATTTATTGCGTAAGAAGCTTTTGAAAGGGTATTTCTATTATGATGGCGTCAGGCACGGGAAGCATTTTTCTATATCCCTTTCGCGCGGCGCTGGAACTTCTTCGAGCTCTTTTGCGCCCGGCTTACAAGGGGGCGCCATCCTCATGGACGCTTGAAATGACCGCAATTGTGGTGCTTCTGCCGTTCATTATCCTCGTGCTGCATCTGTGGGATGCTGACATCGTTCGCGTCACGGCGCAGAGCACCAACTTTATCATGGAATTCCTGCGTGCGGTTACGGATGCGATTCGCACTATCGTCTGGCTGGCAATCGGCATTGTCGTCTGGCTCGTCACAGCGATACTGCTTTCGCCAAAACTGCGTGATAGTGCCAGACCATGGTTCGTGAAACTCCATAGCTGGGCAACGCTGGTGCTGACGTCGATTGTTGTGGGGAGCATCCCGACTGAAATCGGTAAACTCGCCATCGGTCGGGCGCGCCCGTTCCTGCTCGATGACGTGGGCGCAGCCTATTTCTCACCGTTCAAAGGCCAGTTTCTTTATGAAAGCTTCCCGTCAGGTCACTCTATGATGGCTGGCATCATGATGGTCTCGCTTTGGATATTCCTGCCGCGCTGGCGCGTCCTTACAGCCCCGGCATGTTTTCTCTTCGGGATCAGCAGGCTTGCCGCGGGCGCGCACTATCCGACCGACATCGTAGCCGGTCTGACGATCGGATTCGTGGCGACATGGTGGGTTGCCCGCTATATGGCGACGCGAAATATTATTTTTTCTTTGGATGGTGAAAGCGCGATGCCGCGCGTCTGATTTCTATCAGGAGTTGCTCTCGGCATTGCCCATCTAGGGTGGTAGTCAAATTTAACCAATTGTATTAATTGAGTTATAATGCCGTATTCCAACTGGTTGCGACATGATCTTCTCTGGAGAGGGTTTCTACCCAGAAATCGGGAAATCGTGTAAATTTTCAAATATTTCCCCCTCATCTTTTTTGGAGGCCAGCTCGCCGGGCTGCGTTATTGCCTTGACCAAAGGCAATTTTTCGCCTTCGATAAGACCCGTGAAGGCGGCAGGTTTGTCACTGCGCTCAAAAACAAGAATCGAAGACCGGAAAGCGGTCTCGGGCGAGGGGCAGCCTGCTGTATGGGCATGGGCTTGGGAGGTCACACGGCTTTTCCGACGGGTTTATGCAAAAATAAAGCAACAAGAGACGCTTGAGCCAAGGGTTCAGCGCTCTCCAGGGAACAAAAGGTTGCAGGCCAGATGAAAAAAACTCTTATGACGGGTGTATTGGGTGCGGCGGCGCTGTTTAGCGTAGCTTCGGGAGCATCCGCGGATACGCTTTCCGATGTGAAGGCGAAAGGTTTTCTGCAGTGCGGCGTTAATACGGGTCTTCTCGGCTTTGCTTCGCCCAACGACAAGGGCGAGTGGTCCGGCTTTGACGTAGACTATTGCCGCGCTGTGGCTTCTGCGATTTTCGGCGATCCAACCAAGGTGAAGTTCACGCCGCTGAACGCCAAGGAGCGTTTCACGGCCCTGCAGTCGGGTGAAGTGGACGTCCTGATCCGTAACACGACCTGGACGATCAGCCGCGACACTGCGCTTGGCCTTGATTTTGCTGGCATCAACTACTTTGACGGCCAGGGCTTCATGATCAATTCAAAGAAGCTGTCGGGCATCAATTCCGCATTGCAGCTTTCCGGCGCTTCCATCTGCGTTCAGGCCGGTACGACGACCGAGCTGAACATGGCCGACTATTTCCGCGCCAACAAGATGGAATATAACCCGGTTGTCTTCGAGAAGATCGAAGAAGCCAACGCCGCTTACGATTCCGGTCGTTGCGACGCCTATACGACCGATCAGTCCAGCCTCTACGGGGTTCGTCTGGCGCTTGCCAATCCGGATGATCACGTCATCTTGCCGGAAATCATCTCCAAGGAGCCATTCGGTCTGACCGTTCGTCAGGGCGATTCCAAGTGGGCGGATGTCGTTCGCTGGACCCATAATGCGCTGCTCAACGCCGAGGAATACGGCATTACGCAGGCCAATGTCGAAGAGATGAAGAAGTCCGACAATCCGGACATCAAGCGTCTTCTCGGTGTGGAAGCAGACACGAAGATCGGTACCGATCTCGGTCTCGACAATGACTGGGTGGTGAAGATCGTCAAGGGCGTCGGCAATTACGGTGAAATCTTCGAGCGCAATATCGGCGCCAGCAGCCCGCTCAAGATTGCACGTGGCATCAACGCCCAGTGGAACAAGGGCGGCCTGCAATACGGCGTCCCTGTGCGCTAACGGGCCCTTCTTTCCAGACTGATCATCGGCGGGTGCAGCAGCGCCCGCCGGATTTGTCGGCTCTGCAGTTTGTCCATTTGCTACTGGCCTCGCATCGTGAGGGCATCTGAACGCTGACAAGCTGCATTTTGGAATTCAACCGCGTCTTGCAGGCCCGCAAGCTCGAGATGAGCCTGAATTGGGGATGGCAAGACCGAACGGTTCGGCATTCGATGTCTCGATTTCAGGAATTGCTCCGCAGATGCGGTCAGCCTTTCCTGTTTGAGGTCGATGCAGCCAGCCGAGAGGCACAGGAAACATATGGCTTCCTATTCTGCAACTGAACGTCGCCAGGACAGCGGCGGAACTTCGCTCCTGTACGATCCGCGGATTCGCGGCATCTTCTATCAGGTCATTGTCTTTGGTGCGGTCATTGGCGCGATCTACTGGATTGTCGGCAACACGGTCACCAATCTGCAGCGCGCAAACATTGCATCCGGCTTCGCCTTCCTCAATGGGCGTGCCGGGTTTGATATCAGCCAGACGCTTATTCAGTACAACAGCGATTCGAACTATGGCCGGGCCTTTCTGGTTGGCCTCGTGAATACGCTTTACGTTGCCGCGCTGGGTGTCATTACGGCATCGATCATCGGGTTTCTGGTTGGTATCGGCCGTCTTTCGCGCAACTGGCTGATCCGCAAGATCTGCACGGTCTATGTGGAGATATTCCGCAATATTCCGCCGCTGCTCGTCATCTTCTTCTGGTATTTCGGCGTTCTGTCGGTCCTGCCGCAGGCCCGCGACAGCTTCGCGCTCCCGCTGGGCACGTACCTGAACAATCGCGGCTTCTTCATGCCATCTCCTATATGGGGTGAGGGGGCGTGGCTTCTGCCGGTGGCGCTTCTCATCGGCATCGTCGCTTCGGTCATCGTTGCACGTTGGGCAAAACGCCGCCAGATGGCAACCGGCCAGTCCTTTCACACGATACGCGTGTCCGCCGCCCTGATTATCGGCCTGCCGATACTGGCGCTGATCGCGACCGGATTTCCGGTTTCGTTCGACTTGCCGAAGCTCGGAACGTTCAATCTGACCGGCGGCGCACAGATCAAGCCGGAGTTTCTGGCTCTGTTTCTGGCGCTTTCCTTCTATACGGCGTCCTTTATCGCTGAAACGGTTCGCGCCGGCGTTCTGGGCGTCAACAAGGGGCAGACCGAAGCGGCTTATGCAGTCGGGCTCCGTCCCGGCCAGACGATGCGTCTCATCATCGTGCCGCAGGCGCTGCGCATCATCATTCCACCGCTCTCGAGCCAGTATCTCAATCTTATCAAGAACTCGTCCCTCGCCATTGCCATCGGCTATCCCGATCTTGTCGCCGTAGGTGGCACGATCCTCAACCAGACCGGTCAATCGGTCGAAGTCGTGGCGATCTGGATGGTGATCTACCTGGGCATCAGCCTGATTGTGTCCGGCCTGATGAACTGGTTCAATGCCAAGATGGCGCTGGTGGAGAGGTGACAATGGAAAACGCAGATCTCCAATATGTCCGCTCGCAGATGGTGGATGGCGAAGCGCCGCCACGCTCCGTGCAGGGCATTTCGCACTGGTTGCGCGTCAATCTGTTCGCAACGCCTGTCGATGCGGCGCTGACCATTCTCGGCCTGCTGGCCGTGGCGTGGTTCCTCCCGCCAATCATCGAGTGGCTGTTCTTCAAGGCCGTTTGGACGGGTGCGGATCGCACGGCCTGCCTGACTGTCGCGCAGGGCGGCACGCAACCGGAAGGCTGGTCGGGCGCCTGCTGGGCATTCGTGAACGCGAAATACGAGCAGTTCATCTATGGCCGTTATCCGATTTCGGAACGCTGGCGCGTCAATTTGACGGCGCTGATCTTCGTCGTCCTGCTGGTGCCGCTGCTGATTCCGAAGGCCCCGAAGAAGGCTCTCAATGCGATCCTGTTCTTCTTCGTGTTCCCGATTGTCGCCTTCTTCCTGCTGGTCGGCGGCTGGTTCGGCCTTCCTTATGTGGAAACGCCGCTCTGGGGTGGGCTTCTCGTCACGCTTGTGCTGTCCTTTGTCGGTATCGCCGTGTCGCTGCCGCTTGGTATCGTGCTGGCGCTCGGACGCCGTTCAAAGCTGCCGGTCATCAAGACCTTCTCGATCATCTTCATCGAAATGGTGCGCGGCGTTCCGCTGGTGACGGTGCTGTTCATGGCCAGCGTCATGCTGCCTTTGTTCCTGCCGCCGGGCGTGACTTTCGACAAGCTCCTGCGAGCGCTCATCGGCGTGGCGCTGTTCGCTTCGGCCTATATGGCGGAAGTGGTGCGCGGTGGTCTTCAGGCTATCCCGCGTGGGCAGTATGAAGGTGCGGATGCGCTGGGTCTCAGCTACTGGCAGAAAACGGGACTGATCGTTCTGCCGCAGGCGCTGAAGCTTGTCATTCCGGGTATAGTCAACACCTTCATCGGTCTGTTCAAGGATACGAGCCTAGTCTACATCATCGGCATGTTCGATCTGTTGGGCATCGTCCGTCAGAACTTTTCCGATGCCAATTGGGCTTCTCCACAGACGCCTGCCACCGGTCTCATCTTTGCGGGCTTCGTTTTCTGGATTTTCTGTTTCGCAATGTCGCGATACTCTATATTCATGGAACGACGGCTCGACACGGGTCATAAACGATAAGAATAAAGGGAATTATGGAAATGAGTGCACAAAACGCCCTCCCGCAATCCGAGCTGGGAATGGATGTTGACCGTTCGAAGATGCAGGTTTCCACAACCGATGTCGCCATCGAAATCACCAATATGCATAAGTGGTATGGTGAGTTTCACGTCCTGCGCGACATCAATCTGAAGGTCATGCGCGGGGAGCGCATCGTTGTTGCCGGACCGTCGGGCTCGGGCAAATCGACCATGATCCGCTGTATCAACCGTCTGGAAGAACACCAGAAGGGCAAGATCGTCGTCGACAATATCGAGCTGACCAACGATCTCAAGAAGATCGATGAAGTGCGCCGCGAAGTCGGCATGGTGTTCCAGCACTTCAATCTCTTCCCGCATCTGACCATTCTGGAAAACTGCACGCTCGCGCCGATCTGGGTGCGCAAGATGCCGAAGAAGCAGGCGGAAGAAATCGCCATGCACTATCTGGCCCGCGTGAAGATTCCGGAACAGGCCAACAAATATCCGGGCCAGCTTTCCGGTGGTCAGCAGCAGCGTGTGGCGATTGCTCGTGCACTGTGCATGAACCCGAAAGTCATGCTGTTCGACGAACCGACATCGGCTCTCGATCCGGAAATGGTGAAGGAAGTTCTGGACACGATGGTGAGCCTCGCTGCCGAAGGCATGACCATGATCTGCGTGACGCACGAAATGGGCTTTGCCCGTCAGGTTGCCAACCGCGTGATCTTCATGGATCAGGGCCAGATCGTCGAGCAGAACTCGCCGGACCAGTTCTTCGACAATCCGCAGCACGAACGCACCAAGCTGTTCCTGAGCCAGATTCTGCACTAATCAGATTAGTGACCTGAAATCGAAACACCCGCCGGTTCGCCGGCGGGTGTTTTTGTTTATTCGTCGTGCGGGCCTTCGCAGAACTGGATGCGATTGCCGAAGGGGTCGATGACCGCCATTACGCGGCCCCACGGCTCATTCTCAATTCCTGGTCGCATGAAGCGGTAACCGCGTGCGTTGACTTCTTTGTGCAGTTCCTCAACACCTTGCATGCGCACGAAAATATTGGCGCCCGGACTTCCGTCGCCGTGATGCTCGCTGAGATGCAGGACAAGCGCACCGCGGGAAACCTGCATATAAAGCGGCATTCCCTCGGCAAATCGATGCTCCCAATCCAGATTGAAGCCGAGAAAGCCGAGATAAAATTCACGGGCTTTCTCTATGTCGAAAATGCGAAAGATCGGACAGGTTTGCTCAAACTGGATTGCCATTCTGAAACGCCTTTGCGACTGATTATTCCGTGACACGGGAGAGGGAAGCAGTGACTGATTTTCAATGGGTGGAGAAACTCGCGCCTGAGCAATACAGCGAATTTCATGAGTTTTATAGTAAAGAATGGTGGACGAGCGAGCGGACGCTTGATGACGTCACTAACATGCTGGCCCATTGTGATTTGCTTCTGTTCTGCCTCGACGCAGAAAGCAGGATCGCAGGTTTCGCCCGCGTTCTCACGGACTTCACCTTCAAGGCGATGGTCTTCGATGTGATCGTGTCGGAGAAGCATCGTGGACGAGGGCTCGGACAAGCCCTTGTTGAACGCGTTCTCAACCATGAAAAGTTGAAGCGTGTGAAAAGTTTTGAACTCTACTGCCCGGAACAGCTTGTGCCCTTCTACGAGAAGCTTGGCTTCGTGAAGGGCACATCCTCGTTACTTTTCAACCAGCGTTAGAACACCGATCTGACTGAATCAGGTCGGTGTTCTAAGTATTTGTTTCGTCGCATTTGCCTCACGCAAAACCGCTGCGCACTTTTGCTGGAAATGCTCTAATCTTCGACAAACCGGCGCAGGCGCTGGAGTGCGTCGTCCCACTGGTTGGAAACGGTTGCGAGATAGGCGCGGGCGTCAATCAATGGCGCAGGATGCAGGCGAAACCTGCTCTCCCGTCCGACCTTTTCCCGTTCGACCAGATTTGCCTGTTCCAGCACGGACAGATGCTTGGTGACGGCCTGCCGGGTGATGCTGCCGTTTTGCGACAGCACCACAATCGAACGGCTTTCGCCATCACTCAGGGTTTCGATGAGCGCCAGCCGGGTCGGATCGGCGAGCGCTGCAAAAACCATGGACATGTCCATACCGGTCATCTCTGGCTTATCATACATTTTCGACGTGTCTTTTGATGTTGCCGACCTGTTCCTCCCAGCCGCCCTCGTTCATCCGCAACGCCAGCGGCCGGCGTTCGGCAGGCAACGCATCGAAACCACTTTCGACCACCGTCAGCCGCGTTCCGGTCTCGATCGGTTCCAGTTTGAATTCCACCAGCGTCGGCGGCTCCTTGGAATAGTCGATACTGCGGTCCACCGCATAGGGATGCCAGGTGAAGGCAAAGTAGCTTGGTGCCTTCATTTCCTTGATGAGTGATTCCCAAGGCTCGTGCTCGAAACCGGGATAGGTGATGTGGCCGGTCGAACGGGTGCCGACGATGAACGGCCCGTCGATCTTGACCTGAAACCAGCTCCCAAACTCTTCATGATCGGTGAGGGCGCGCCATACGCGGTCGATCCCTGCATGAATATCGACGGTTTTCGCGATGCGGTCAGTATTGCTTGCAATGGTCATGATATGCATCCTCCGTAATTGGCAACTTAATGGTTGCCAATATAGGGTGCTTGACGAAATATGCAACTAAAAAGTTGCATATTTTATTCGGGTGCGGTCGCCTTGTCGGGAAGCGGGAACAACGTCACGAATTTTTCTGCAAGGGTGCGGTCGCCTATCACCTTGAGAATATTGGCGCTTTCCAGCACTGAAAGGGGCTGTCCGCCATAGATGGCGGCAGCCAGCATACGCGGTGAACTTTCGAAATGGAGATCGTATTTCTGCGCTGTGCCGCGCTCTATCCGAATCCCTTCATCGTTCAGCTGTGCGGTAAAATCTTCTCCGTCCAGACGGAGACCGATCACGGCGCGCATACCGAGAGCCCTGTCATGATCCATCATGGTTCTGAGCGACAGCAGGAATGAAGCGGTCGAAATAGGCAGGTTGGGATCATGCTTTGGTGAACGCGCGGCCCAACGACCCAACGTCTGAAGGATGGGTTCGCTCTCATAGCCCCATTCAGTCAGTTCGTAGACCTGCACCGATGCGGGAGGTGGAAGTTTTGTCTTGCGAAGAATGCCTGCTTCTTCCAGCCCTTCAAGCCTCTGGGTGAGGACATTTGCACTCACACCCGGCAGATCAGCCCGCAGATCGCTGAAGCGTTTGGGACCGAACATCAATTCGCGCATAACCAGGAGCGACCAGCGTTCCCCAATCAAATCAAGGGCATGGGCAGCAGCGCAAGCATCGTCATAACTGCGTTTGGCGGCTGGTTTTTCCGGTTTGGTTATTTTTTCTAACTTCATGGTTGCTAATTATAACTTATATGCCATTATGTACAAGCGAACTTTGAGTTCTTCCGATGCCAATTGCGTGAATTGTTTTACGCCCGGAAGGCTCAAGCATCGATTGCATGTCGGGCCTCAGACTCATGGCTCGATCTTATCGCCGGGGGAGCCGGGCAGGCGATAGATAATCGTAAAATAAAATCAGGCCACTTGGCCTTCCAACGGAGGAAATCTTATGCCGAAAATGATATTCGTGAACCTGCCAGTGAAGAATGTTGCGCAGTCGACCAGCTTCTACGAAGCCATCGGGGCTACCAAGAATCCAATGTTCTCGGACGAAACGGCTTCCGGCATGGTCTTTTCGGATACGATCCACGTGATGATCCTTGACCACGAAAAGTTCAGCCAGTTTACGCCGAAAAAGATCGCAGATGCCAACACGGTCAGCGAAGTGCTGGTCTGTTTGTCCGCGGAAAACAAGGCTGAAGTCGATACCACCGTTGAGAAAGCGGTAAACGCTGGCGGTAAGGCGGATCCGGGTCCGAAACAGGACTATGGATTCATGTATGGACGCAGCTTTGAAGATCTTGACGGCCATATCTGGGAGATAATGTGGATGGATATGGAAGAAGCCAAGAAGGTTATGGGCTGAGGAGGAAACAATGTCAGGTCTGACAATCTGTCTCTGGTTCGACAAGCAGGCCGAAGAAGCGGCGAACCACTATGTCTCGATCTTCCGCGCTTGCGGAAGATCGGCTTCTGTCGATGGCTTCATTCGATTTGAGCATGCACACCAGCCCGAAGGCACGGATGTGGTTGTGGCGAACTTCACGCTCGACGGGCAGGCGATATCCGGCCTCAACGGCGGGCCGACCTTCAAGTTTTCCCCGGCAGTTTCGCTTTTCGTCCAATGCAAGGATCAGGTGGAACTGGATATGTTCTGGGAGAAACTGATGGAGGGCGGCGCGCCGATGGAATGCGGCTGGCTGACGGACAAGTATGGCTTCTCGTGGCAGGTCGTGCCGCAGATGTTGCTGGATGTCCTGCAGAACGGCACAGCCGAACAGCGCCAGCGCGTGGCCGATGCCGTGATGAAGATGGTCAAGCTCGACGTTGCGACGCTCGAAGCTGCGCGCGACGCAGCTTAATTCCGCACGGCCGCAATGGCATCATAGCCATAGAGCCAGTTCAGATCCTTCAGGAAACTATCCGGACTGCGCATGGCGAAGAGCGTGTTGCGGCCAAGCGCGAAAATGCCGGTGGCGTGATAGGCGAACCTGTTCAACTGGCCGCGCTTGGCAACCGCAGCGATCCGCTCCTTGCGGACGGTATCGAAGCGCTTCAGTCCTGCTTCATGTTCGCCACTGTCCAGCGTCTCGGCAAGGGCCGCTGCATCCTCGATCGCCATGGCGGCACCTTGCGCAGCAAAAGGTGTGACCGCATGCGAAGCGTCGCCGAGAAAAATCGTCCGGTCAGGCCCGACGAATTGAGCATCTGCCATTTCGAAAAGCGGCCAATAGGTCCACTCATCGGCAGCCGCCAGCACATCGCGAACGGGCGCGCCCCACTCCGCGTAGATGGAGCGCAAGCGCGCCGGATCGCCGGTTCTGGACCAGACTTCGCCGGGGTTTTCGCCCGTCGTGATGGCGACGAAATTGAAGAAACTGCCGCCCTTGACCGGATAGGCGATGAAATGCGCTTGCCTGCCGAGCCATGCTGAAACGGCGTTACTCGTTTTCATGGCGGATAAAAACGATGCGGGGAGGGCATCCGCCGCGAGCGTAGTGCGCCAGGCAATATGGCCGCTGAACCTTGCCTTGCTGAAACCTGCCTTCGAGCGCTCCGCCGACCAGACGCCATCGCAGGCGATCAGATATGCAGCGTCGACAGATTCTTCGGAATTGCCACGGCGGATAGTGGCTGCAACAGCGCCGTTTTCGACGCGATGATTTGTGATTTCAGCGCCGAGGCTGATGTCGATGCCGGGCTCTTCACGGCAGGCATCGAGCAAAGCGGATTGCAGATCGGCGCGATGGCAAACGACATAGGGATGGTGCCAGCGCTGAGAAGCCTTGTCGCCAAGCTTCATTTCCATCAGCGGACGCGCTTTGCGCCCATCCATGAGGTAGAGCGCTTCCGGCGTTACGGCTTGTGCAGAAAGACGGTCGGCAACGCCGAGCCGTTCCAGATGACGCATCGCATTGGGTGCAAGTTGCAGGCCAGCACCAACTTCCGAAAGGGTCTCGGCCTTTTCGACAAGGCGAACATTCCAGCCGCGCGCTGCCAGCTCCAATGCTGCCGACAGACCGGCAACTCCGGCCCCGGCAATCAATATGCGCCCTTTGCTCATGTCGATGAGATCATCCGGCATTCAGCCCCGTGAGGCTGCCCAGATCAGGCAGCTTTGTCGGCGGGTGCTTCGTAAACGCAGCCAGCCGGAACGGTTTCGTCGGCATGGAGCTTGGCGTTGTAGCGATAGAGGGTCGAGCAATACGGGCAAACGACTTCACTTTCATCACCCATGTCGAGAAACACGTGCGGATGATCGAAAGGTGGGTTTGCACCGACGCACATGAATTCCTTCACGCCGATTTCGATGGCCGCATGGCCGGCGTCGTTCTGAAAGTGAGGAATAATGTGATCGGACATAATATGCTCCGGTTCTGGTCGATGGGCGGTATGAGCATGATCCTGAACCGGGTCCCGGACAGGATCATGCATAGACATTGGCATGCGTGTACCGCGAAAGTCTTGTTTCCGGAAGCGTTTTCATCAATTCTGAGGACATTTCAAGCTAATTGCTATCAAACTGTCATATGACAGCCATAGGCTTAAGGCAGAGCCGGAATGTTCCGGTGGAAGTCGGGACAGGAAAAATGAGCGAAAACAGCGTTATGGCGAGCGAAACCCCCAACGCGATTGAAGGCGGGACACACGAAATGACAGCCGGACTAGCCCCCAACCCAACCGTCGTTCCCGATGCGGACGTAGCCCCTGACGTTCACAAAGCTTTGAACGGCGAATTGATGCAAAGTTCCGACCGCTTTGTGAATCGCGAGTTTTCCTGGCTGCAATTCAACCGGCGTGTTCTCGAAGAAGCCGCGAATATGCGGCAGCCTCTGCTTGAACGCCTGCGCTTCCTGTCTATCTCCGCCGCCAATCTCGATGAATTTTTCATGGTCCGCATTGCCGGTCTCGCCGCTCAGGTGCGCGCCGGTGTGGCGATGCGCAGCGCCGATGGACGCACGCCGCAGGAACAGCTCGACTTCGTTCTGGACGAAGTAGGGCGCTTGCAGGAAGAACAGCAGGAACGCCTGCGTATGCTGCGCGAGGAACTGGAACAGGACAGCATCGAGATTGTTCGCCCGTCGGCGCTTTCAAAGCCCGAAAAGGAATGGCTTGAAAACCACTTCCTCGAAACGATTTTCCCTGTCCTGACGCCACTCTCCATTGATCCGGCGCATCCGTTCCCGTTCATTCCGAACCTCGGCTTTTCCATCGCCCTGCAGCTTGCGCGCCGCGCCGATAATCATCCGATGACGGCCCTTCTGCGTATTCCGGTCGCGCTCAAGCGCTTCATTCAGCTGCCGACAGACCAGCAAAACACTTACCGCTTCATCACCATCGAGGACGCGGTGAGCCTGTTCATCGGGCGACTGTTCCCCGGTTACGAAGTGCGCGGCGCCGGTACGTTCCGCATCATCCGTGACAGCGATATCGAAGTGGAAGAAGAGGCGGAAGATCTCGTTCGTCTCTTCGAGACAGCACTGAAACGTCGCCGTCGCGGTCAGGTGATCCGCATCGAGTTTGACGGCGAAATGCCAGAAGCCCTGCGCGTCTTCGTGGCGACGGAACTTGGCGTTTCGGAAAACCGCATCAGCGTGCATGAAGGTCTTCTGGCGCTCAACATGATTTCGGAGATCGTTTCGATCCCGCGGGATGACCTCAAATTCGTATCCTACAATCCGCGTTTTCCGGAGCGTATTCGCGAGCATGGCGGCGATTGCTTTGCAGCGATTCGTGAAAAGGACATTGTGGTCCATCACCCCTATGAATCGTTCGACGTGGTGGTGCAGTTCCTCCGGCAGGCTGCAGCCGACCCGGATGTGCTGGCGATCAAGCAGACGCTCTATCGCACTTCCAATGACAGCCCGATCGTGCGCGCATTGGTAGATGCTGCAGAAGCGGGCAAGTCGGTAACGGCGCTGGTCGAGCTGAAGGCACGCTTCGATGAGGAAGCGAATATTCGTTGGGCACGCGATCTGGAGCGCGCGGGCGTTCAGGTTGTGTTCGGCTTCATCGAATTGAAAACCCACGCGAAAATGTCGCTCGTGGTACGCCGTGAAGATCAGAAGCTGCGCTCCTATGTGCATCTGGGCACGGGCAACTATCATCCGATCACGGCGCGTATCTATACCGACCTGTCGTTCTTTACGTCGGACGCGGATATTGCTCGCGACGTGGCACATATCTTTAATTTCATCACGGGCTATGCCCAGCCTGCCGAAGAGATGAAGATAGCGATTTCACCTTTCACGCTCCGCGCGCGAATCCTCAAGCACATCGAGGACGAGGTTGCGCATGTGAAGGCAGGGCGTCCGGCTGCGATCTGGATGAAGATGAACTCGCTGGTTGATCCACAGATTATTGACGCGCTCTACGTGGCGAGCCAGGCGGGCGTGCAGATTGATCTGGTCGTGCGTGGCATCTGCTGCCTGCGTCCGGGCGTTCCGGGGCTTTCCGACAATATTCGCGCCAAGTCGATTGTCGGACGTTTTCTCGAGCACAGCCGCATTTTCTGCTTCGGAAATGGCAATGACCTGCCTTCCGACAAGGCAATCGTCTATATCGGTTCCGCCGACATGATGCCGCGCAATCTTGATCGCCGCGTGGAGACGCTTGTTCCGATCACAAATGCAACAGTGCATCAGCAAATCCTGTCGCAAATCATGTTTGCCAACATAATTGATAACCAACAGAGCTATCAGCTACTTGCGGACGGCACCTCTCGCCGGATAGAAAAAGAAGCAGGAGAGGAAGCTTTCAACGCGCAGGAATATTTCATGACCAATCCTAGCCTGTCGGGTCGCGGAAAGTCGCTGAAGTCTTCGGCCCCCCGCCTTATCGCGCATCGCAAGCGCGCGCAGGCGGAAAGAAAAACGACTGCATGAGTCCAGCTGTAGCACAAGGCCGCCTCAAGGGACTCAAGCCCGTCGCGGTCATCGACATTGGCTCGAACTCGATCCGTGTCGTCATCTATGAAGGCATCGTCCGTTCGCCGACGGTGCTTTTCAATGAAAAGATACTTTGCGGCCTCGGAAAGGGCCTCGCGAAAACCGGCAAGCTCAACGAGAAATCCGTTGAAGCGGCCCTTCGTGCGCTGAAGCGTTTTCGCGCTCTGGCCGAACAGGCCGGCGCGGTTTCCATTCACGCGCTGGCGACTGCGGCTGCACGCGAAGCGAAAAACGGTCCGGATTTCATCGCACAGGCGGAAGCCATTCTCGGCCGGCACATCGAGGTGCTGTCCGGCAAGGAAGAAGCCTATTACTCGGCGCTCGGCATTATTTCCGGTTTCTTCCAGCCGAAGGGTGTCACGGGCGATCTCGGCGGCGGCAGCCTTGAGCTGATCGCGGTGGACGACCACGAGGTAGGCGAGGGGATCACCTTGCCGCTCGGTGGCCTGCGCTTGCAGGATATGTCCGATGGACGGCTGCCAGAGGCAACCAAGATTGCACGCACGGAACTCGCAAAGGCGACGCTTCTGCAAGCCCATCAGGGCCAGGTTTTCTATGCGGTCGGCGGCACCTGGCGTAACCTTGCCAAGCTGCATATGACGGCGAAGAACTATCCGCTGCACGTCATGCACGGCTACGAGATGAATCCGGTGGACGCGCAGAGCTTCCTCAAGCGCGTTGCCAAGGGCAATCTCGACACGATGCGCGGCATTGAAGCTGTTTCGAAAAATCGCCGTCAACTTTTGTCTTATGGCGCCACGGTGCTGCTCGAGACGATCCGTCTGATGAAGCCCTCCAAGATCGTTTTCTCGGCGCTCGGCGTGCGTGAAGGCTATCTTTATTCGCTTCTGCCGAAGAACGAGCAGCGGCTCGATCCGCTGCTGGCCTCGGCAGACGAACTGTCCATTCTGCGCTCGCGCTCTCCGCGTCATGCCCGCGAACTGGCAACCTGGACAACATTGTCCTTGCCGGTCCTCGGTTTCGACGAAACCGAGGACGAAGCGCGCTACAGACAGGCTGCCTGCCTCGTGGCCGACATAAGCTGGCGTGCGCATCCCGACTATCGCGGATCGCAGGCGCTGAACATCATCGCTCACGGCTCGTTCGGCGGTATCGACCACGCCGGACGTTCCTTCATGGCGCTTGCCAATTATTATCGCCATGAAGGGCTGATCGAAGACGAGATTGCGCCGGAGATCATGCAGCTCGCCACGCCGCGCCTGCGTGAACGGGCAAAGCTGCTTGGAGCCTTGCTGCGGGTGGTCTACCTTCTGTCGGCTTCGATGCCGGGCGTCATCCCGCGCCTTGTCTGGCGTGAGGAAGAAAACGGCATTGCACTTGTCGTACCGGGAGACCTGGCCGATCTGATTTCGGATCGTCCCGAAGGCCGCTTGCAGCAGCTCTCCAAGCTGACCGGAAAGAACATCTATTTCGCGGTTGGTGATGCAGCCATCGAGGGGACGCGGGAATGAGGCAGTAAGTGAGTAGGGCAGTAAGGCAATATGTTAATGCTCGCGTTAAACACACTGCCTTACTGCCCTATTGCCTTACTCCCCTAACTCAACTGCCCTGATCCGCCGGTTCTCGAACTTGATGACGATCTTGCCGTCGATAAGATCGAGGGCTTTCTGACCGAAAACCTCGCGACGCCAGCCATGCAGGGCAGGCACATTGGCCTTGTCGCCTTCCGAGGCGATCTTGTCGATGTCGTCGGAATTTGCCACGATCTTTGCCGCGACGCCGTGCTCTTCCGTCACAAGCTTGAGCAGAACCTTGAGGATATCTGCAGCGGCGGCGCTGCCTTCTGGCGAATGCGACGGCTTCGGCAATTTTGGTAAATCTTCCTTCGGGATTTCAAGCGCGGACTGGATCGCTGCGACAAGCCCTGCAGCCTGTGCCGAACGCTCCCAACCCTTCGGGATCGAGCGGAGACGGCCCAGTGCTTCCGCGTCACGCGGCTGCTGTTGTGCGATTTCAGCGATGGTGTCGTCCTTGATGATACGCCCACGCGGCACATTGCGCTCGCGCGCTTCGCGTTCGCGCCAGGCGGCTACAGCCTGCACAATCGCAAGTTCCAGCGGTTTGCGGACGCGTGCCTTGACCCGGCGCCACGCATCGTCAGGGTGCATGTCATAGGTTTCGCGGGAAGTCAGCACCGCCATTTCCTCGTTCACCCACTCGCTGCGACCTTCTTTCTCAAGTTCTTCCTTCAGATAGAGATAGATATCGCGCAGATAGGTAACGTCGGCCAGTGCATAGTCGAGTTGCTTGTCTGAAAGCGGGCGACGGCGCCAGTCGGTAAACCGGGACGACTTGTCGATCTGCTTGCCGGTGACCTTCTGCACAAGCTGGTCATAGGAAATGGCATCGCCAAACCCGCAAACCATTGCCGCTACCTGACTGTCGAAGACAGGCGACGGGATGAGATCGCCGAGGTGAAAGACGATTTCGATGTCCTGCCGTGCTGCGTGGAAAACCTTGACGATCGTCTCATCGGCCATCAGGCGGAAGAACGGCGCGAGGTCGAGCCCCGGCGCAAGCGCATCCACAAGCGCCGTATGGTCAGGCGAGGCCATCTGGATAAGGCACAATTCCGGCCAGAACGTCGTTTCACGGATGAACTCCGTGTCGACTGTAACGAAATCGGATTTGGCGAGGGCGGATACGGCCTCTTCGAGAGCCTGTGTTGTCGTAATCAGATGCATGTCTACCTTTTAGAGCATTTCCAGCAAAAGTGCGAAGCTGTTTTGCGTCGGATAATGCGACAAAACAAAGAGACAGAGCTTTGCCGCTTGTCGCGAAATAATCAGGAACTGGCGCTCCACTTAATACGCACATAGTGTTTTTTGTCGACACGTTACGTCAAGGTGGTTTAACACCAAAACCCGCAGGGAATGCAGACTTGACAAAACCCGGTCAAAATGCGCTTTTCCGCGAGAATTTAAAGCGTTTCCGTCAGCAAGGACTGACTTATTATTCCAAAGGCAGAAATCATGCACCGTTACCGCAGCCATACCTGCGCAGCCCTTCGCAAGACGGACGTTGGTTCGAACGTTCGCCTTTCCGGATGGGTTCACCGCGTCCGTGACCATGGCGGCATTCTCTTCATCGATCTTCGCGATCATTATGGCATTACCCAGATCGTGGCCGATCCCGATTCGCCCGCCTTCAAGGTTGCCGAAACCGTTCGCGGCGAATGGGTTATCCGTGTCGATGGTGAAGTGAAGGCCCGCGCAGGCGATGCGGTCAATACGAATCTGCCAACTGGCGAAGTCGAAATCTTCGCAACCGAAATCGAAGTGCTGGCGGCTGCCAAGGAACTGCCGCTACCAGTCTTCGGCGAGCCGGACTACCCGGAAGATATCCGCCTGAAGTACCGTTTCCTCGACCTTCGCCGTGAAACGCTGCACAAGAACATCATGAGCCGCACCAAGATCATTGCCGCGATGCGTCGCCGCATGACCGAAATCGGCTTCAATGAGTTCACCACGCCGATCCTGACGGCTTCCTCGCCGGAAGGCGCGCGAGACTTCCTCGTGCCGAGCCGTATTCATGAAGGCAAGTTCTACGCGCTGCCGCAGGCGCCGCAGCAGTACAAACAGCTTCTGATGGTTGCCGGTTTCGACCGCTACTTCCAGATCGCGCCGTGCTTCCGCGACGAAGACCCGCGGGCAGACCGTCTGCCGGGCGAGTTCTACCAGCTCGACCTCGAAATGAGCTTCGTGACCCAGGAAGAAGTATGGGAAACGATGGAACCAGTCATGCGCGGCATCTTCGAAGAGTTTGCCGAAGGCAAGCCGGTGACGCAGCAGTTCCGTCGCATTGCCTATGACGATGCGATCCGCACCTATGGTTCGGACAAGCCGGATTTGCGTAACCCGATTGAAATGCAGGCTGTGACCGAGCATTTCGCCGGTTCGGGCTTCAAAGTCTTCGCAAACATGATCGCCAACGATCCGAAGGTCGAAGTCTGGGCAATTCCGGCCAAGACAGGCGGTTCACGCGCATTCTGTGACCGCATGAATTCCTGGGCGCAGAGCGAAGGCCAGCCGGGTCTCGGCTATATCTTCTGGCGCAAGGAAGGCGACAAGCTTGAAGGCGCTGGTCCGATTGCCAAGAACATCGGTGAAGAGCGCACGGAAGCGATCCGCACGCAGATGGGCCTCGAAGACGGCGATGCCTGCTTCTTCGTTGCCGGTCTGCCGTCCAAGTTCTACAAGTTCGCTGGCGATGCCCGCACGCGCGCTGGTGAAGAACTGAACCTCGTCGATCGTGATCGTTTCGAACTGGCATGGATCATCGACTTCCCGTTCTACGAATGGGACGAAGACAACAAGAAGCTCGACTTCGCACACAATCCGTTCTCCATGCCGCAGGGCGGTATGGACGCTCTGGAAAACCAGGACCCGCTTGCGATCAAGGCTTACCAGTACGATCTCGTCTGTAACGGCTTCGAAATTGCCTCGGGTTCGATCCGTAACCAGCTGCCGGACGTCATGGTCAAGGCATTTGAAAAGGTTGGCTTGAGCCAGCAGGACGTGGAAGAGCGTTTCGGCGGTCTTTATCGTGCGTTCCAGTACGGTGCACCTCCGCATGGCGGCATGGCTGCCGGTATCGACCGCGTCATCATGCTTCTGGTCGGTGCAAAGAACCTGCGCGAAATCTCGCTGTTCCCGATGAACCAGCAGGCACTTGATCTTCTGATGAACGCGCCTTCGGATGTGTCGCCCGCGCAGCTGCGCGACCTGCATATCCGTCTGGCTCCGGTACAGAAGAGCTAAACGACCTCGATGAAAAGAAAAAACCCGGCCTTGAGCCGGGTTTTTGTTAGTTGAAGAAAAGCCCGGTGAGTCTTCTCACCGGCCTTTTTCATTTTAGTTGTTAGCGTCGACGCTGACTTTGAGAAGCTGGATGATCTTCGTCGGGTCCAGCGATGCGGTGGCAACGATGGAAGCGAAAGTCACCGGCTGGTCCGGCGATGCGCTGATGGTCAGTGACTTCGGATCGTCGAAGAACTTGTCGGATGCAGCCTTGAGCTGCTGGGCAAAATCCGGGTTCTTGAGCTGTGTCGCCATCAGCGGAACCATCATCTTCATCTGCTCGCCAAGCTGCTTGCCATCGGCGCCCTGCTGCTTGCCGTAATAGTCGAGAAGCTTCTGGGTCAGGGTTTCGTTGTCGAAGCGGATCGACAGGTTCTTCAGGTTCAGCTGTTCCGCCAGACCCAGAATTGCAAGTCCGGCAGCATCCTTGTCTGCGTCGGCCTTGCTCATGTTTTCCTGTGTCTTCTGGACGGCTTCGAGGAAGGCCAGATCATAGCCACCGAGGCTGCCGGTGATGTTGATCTTGCCAAGTTCCTCGGCCTGAAGTTCCAGCTGGTCCAGCGATGTGTCGCCCGAAGTCGGCGACCAGCTGCCCTTGGAGTTCAGCGAGCCGTTGAAGGTGTTCATGTCGAGCGGTGCAAGCGGGTTCTTGCCGCCCTTCTCAAAGGTCGCGTCGATATTGGCGATGGTCCAGACATAGCCGATCTTCTCGGCCTTGTTGGAGGTGTCGAGCGACAGGTCGAAACCCTTTACGGTGGCGCCATCCGTGCCGGGGGTGCCGAACTGGATTTCGTCAATCTTCAGCTTGTCATACATGACCATGCTGTCGAGCGGACCCTTGGCGGTTTCCGACGGAATATGCACGTTCTGCATGGCAAGGCCCTTGATCTCGGCCTTGTCGTTCTTGTCTTCCTCGCCAGCAAAGGCAAGATCGGACACGGTGACCTGTTCGATGCTGTAGCCGCCGTCCGGCGCATCCTGAACGTTCTGGAGCGTCACGTCGCCGAGGGCGGTTTCTTTTTCGCCCACCGTCGGCAGCTTGATCTTGGTGCCCTGGAGCACGATGTCGGAGCCGTTCGCCTGAACATTGGCGAAGCTCAGTTCGCCGCCCTGTTTCGCATAAAGTGCCTTGATACGCTCGGCGACTGCATTGGCGTCAGCTGCCATGGCCGCGCTGCCGAAAATCAGCGAAAGCGCTGTACCTGCAGCCAAAACACGTGCCGCTGGCTTGGTATTGACGAAAACCTGCATTCGAAGCTCCTGCCTAATCTCTAATATAGCGCGGCATTCATAGGCGGAAATCACTCGCAATAACAACATGATTTCCTCAGCCTGCGATTGCAGCGGGGGAAACTTGCCCCCAATAGCTCTATAGGACACAAATGGCGGCAGGATTGCGACTATTACACACTAATGTACTGGATTGGTTCTCCTGAACTCTTGCTGGCGAATCGCGCAGTTGGTACTGAGAGACATGGGAAAAAGTCTGATTCCGCCGGATGACGGCGAAGAACACATCGAACGGGTCGATCTCAAATCGGCTCTCGAGGAACGTTACCTCGCTTATGCGCTGTCGACGATCATGCATCGTGCGCTGCCGGACGTGCGCGACGGCTTGAAGCCGGTGCATCGTCGCATCATGCACGCCATGCGTCTGCTGCGTCTCAATCCCGATCAGGCCTATGCAAAATGCGCCCGTATCGTCGGCGACGTGATGGGTAAGTTCCATCCGCATGGCGATGCCTCGATCTACGATGCGCTGGTGCGTCTGGCGCAGGATTTCGCGGTGCGTTATCCACTCGTGGACGGTCAGGGCAACTTCGGCAATATCGACGGCGATAACGCGGCTGCCATGCGTTACACCGAAGCGCGTATGACGGAAGTGGCGACGTTGCTGCTGGAAGGCATCAACGAAAACGCCATCGATTTCCGCCCGACCTATAATGAAGAGGACGAAGAGCCGATCGTTCTGCCGGGCGCTTTCCCGAACCTGCTTGCAAACGGTTCGGCGGGCATTGCGGTCGGCATGGCGACCAATATTCCGCCGCATAACGTGGCGGAGCTTTGCTCGTCGGCGCTCTATATCATCAATCATCCTGACGCGCCGGTTGAGGAACTCGTTACCTCGCCGGAGCAATGGGAAGAACTGAAGCGCGAAGCCGAGACCGACCCGGCTGCTCTGTTGAAGTGCAAGGTGCGTGGCCCGGATTTCCCGACCGGCGGCATCCTTGTCGAAGAGCATGGCAATATCCTGGAAGCCTATCGCACGGGCCGCGGCGCATTTCGCGTCCGTGCGCGCTGGGAGAAGGAAGAGGGCAATCGCGGCACCTGGGTGATCGTCGTCACCGAAATTCCCTATCAGGTTCAGAAATCGCGCCTGATCGAAAAGATTGCCGAGCTGCTGCTGGCAAAGAAGCTGCCATTGCTCGACGACATTCGTGACGAGTCGGCGGAAGACATCCGTATCGTTCTGGAGCCGAAGAACAGGACGGTCGATCCTGAACTGCTGATGGAATCGCTTTTCAAGCTGACCGAGCTGGAAAGCCGCGTTTCGCTGAACATGAACGTGCTGTCACATGGCAAGGTGCCGAATGTTCTGTCGTTGGGCAGCGTTCTGCGCGAGTGGCTCGACCACCGCAAGGAAGTGCTTGTCCGGCGTTCGCAATTCCGTCTGGCGGAAATCGAAAGACGCCTGGAAATCCTTGGCGGCTTCCTGATCGCCTATCTTAATCTGGATGAAGTGATCCGCATCATCCGCGAGGAGGATGAGCCGAAGCAGGACCTGATGCGGACCTTCGAGCTGACCGACGTTCAGGCCGAGTCGATCCTCAATATGCGCCTGCGTTCGTTGCGCAAGCTCGAGGAATTCGAAATCCGCAAGGAGTTCGACGATCTCACCGTCGAGAAGACCGATCTCGAAGGGTTGCTCGCTTCGGGTACACGCCAGTGGAAGAAGATCAGCGCCGAAATCAAGTCGGTGCGCGAAAAGTTTGGTCCGAAGACCAAGCTCGGCGCGCGTCGCACGACCTTTGCCGATGCGCCGACCCATGATCTGGAAGATATTCATCAGGCGATGATCGAGCGTGAGCCGGTCACGATCGTGGTTTCGGAAAAGGGCTGGCTGCGCGCGATGAAGGGGCATCTGGCCGATTTCTCGACGCTCGCCTTCAAGGAAGGCGACAAGCTCAAGCTCGCTTTCCATGCCGAGACGACGGACAAGCTTCTGTTCTTCACGACGGGCGGCAAGTTCTTCACCATCGGCGCAAACACGCTGCCTGGCGGTCGCGGCCATGGCGAGCCGATCCGCATCCTTGTCGATATGGAAAACGATCAGGATATCTTGACGGCCTTCGTGCATGATCCATCCGCGAAACTGCTGCTCGTCAGCCATGAAGGTAACGGTTTCATCGTTCCGGAAAACGAAGCGGTCGCCAACACCCGCAAGGGTAAGCAGGTGATGAACGTCAAGGCGCCGGACGAGGCGAAGCTTTGCCAGCGCGTTTCCGGCGATCATATCGCTGTCGTTGGCGAGAACCGCAAGATGGTGGTCTTCCCGCTTTCCGACATTCCGGAAATGACACGCGGCAAGGGCGTGCGCCTGCAAAAATACAAGGATGGCGGTGTTTCCGACGTTCGCACCTTTGCACTTGCCGAGGGGCTTTCCTGGCAGGATTCGGCAGAGCGCACCTTCAATCGCAACAAGGAAGAGCTTGTCGAGTGGATCGGCGCACGCGCCTCTGCGGGCCGTCTGGTGCCGAAGGGGTTTCCGCGTTCAGGCAAGTTCTAAGTGTCTGATCTAAAAGTCGCCATGCCGGTCTAAAATGGCAATTTCTGTGCTTCCGGTGCTCACGTACCTTTATGTACGCTGCGCTCCGGTTCTCGAAATCACCATTTTCACCACGGCCTGCCGCTTTTTGATTCAGACACTGCGCAAACGGATCAATAAAAAAGCGGCTTTCGCCGCTTTTTATGTCTAACCCTCAAACCGTTGCCAGCCGCGGGGGCCCAGATGCTCCTGCGGGGTAAAGCGGATCTTGTATTGCATCTTGCGTGATCCCTCGACCCAATAGCCGAGATAGACATGCGGCAGACCGGCGGCGTGTGCGCGCTGGATATGATCGAGGATCATGTAGGTCCCAAGCGACCGGTCATGCATATGCGGTGAGAAGAACGAATAAACCATAGACAGGCCATCGGCCATTACATCGGTGAGTGCTACAGCGATCAGCTCACCGTCGCCCTTGGCGCTGATGAAGCTTTCCGGACCGCGCTTGCGATATTCGATGATCTGCGTGTTCACATGCGTATCCTCGATCATCATCGCATAGTCGAGGACGGTCATGTCCGACATGCCGCCTGAACGGTGACGCGCGTCGAGATAATCGCGAAAAAGTGCATATTGTTCGGTGCTGGGCTGTGCCTTGTGCACGCGCCCGATCAGGTCATTATTCTGCGTCCAGACGCGGCGCATGTTGCGCGTCATCTTGAACTTTCCGGCAAGGATGCGAACGGATATGCAGGCCCTGCACAGTTCGCAAGCCGGACGATAGGCAATGTTCTGGGAACGGCGGAAGCCGCCTTGGGTCAGAAGATCGTTGATCTCGTTCGCTTTGTCGCCGACCAGATGCGTAAAGACTTTTCGCTCCATCTGACCCTCAAGATAGGGACAAGGCGACGGAGCTGTCAGAAAGAACTGCGGAGACTGTTGCGGTTGATGGGTCATTCAATATCCACGAAATGGCTTAACTTATTCGCTTTGACGCGTTTTCCTACACAAAACCGCTTCGCACTTTTGCTGGAAATGCTCTGGCAAAACCATCACGATACTATCTCTAAAGATTGAGCCGACGGCACAAAACGTCAATAGGCATTTTGCGCAGCCGGCTCTGAATTTTCTTGATCTGAAGCATCGACCCGAAAATCCGAATAGACTTTGGGGTCGATGCGTTGATTCAACTCTATGCGTTTATCGATCTGAACGGATCACAGCCGTGCCGAGCAGAAGATCATGCACCGTGCGCTTGCGGTCGAGAACCAGCGAAGCGAGCAGGATCAGCGGTGTCAGCACCACGTTGAGACCCCAGAACAGAACCGTGTGCACGATTGCGAGCATCGGATCGACCGTGCCGCCTTCGAGCCGGACGAGCTTGATGTTCATCATCTGCATGCCTTTGGTGGCCTGCTGCGGTCCACCCAGAGTGCGTGCAATGTAAAACAACGCCACCATTGGAAACATGATGCCGTAGAGCATCCAGCCGAGGCTGAGCGTAATGATGCCGAGGATTGCAATGACGATTGCCGCCGGGATGCAAAGCAGAAAAACAATCAGGTAATCGATAAGAAAAGCCATGATGCGGCGCGTGCGCACGCCTTCAAAGAATGCGCGGCTTTCATAACGCGGGCCCATGACTTCGCCGTGCAGAATATGGTCGGACATTTTTCCTTCCAGTCGTTTCCAAGGAAGCGTCCGGGGGAGTGTGACAACCGGCGCTGTCCCGCTACCTCAGCGGAACAGTCATCAACATGGTAACCAAAACCGGCGGTTTCAAGGAAATTTGAAGATTTCCTGCCGAAAGGACTTGCCGTTTAACCCTGTTGCTTAAGCTTTTCAGCCACTTCGATTGCGAAGTAAGTAAGAATTCCGTCACAACCGGCGCGCTTGAACGCCATAAGGCTCTCCATCATCACCTTTTCTTCGTCGATCCAGCCATTGATCCCGGCGGCCTTGATCATCGCGTATTCGCCCGACACCTGATAGGCATAGGTGGGAAGGCGGAATTCGCTTTTCAGGCGATGGATGATGTCGAGATAGGGCAAGCCCGGCTTGACCATCAGCATATCTGCGCCTTCGGCAATATCCTGCTCGGCTTCGCGCACGGCTTCTTCCGGATTGGCCGGATCGAGATAATAGGTCTTCTTGTCGCCCTTCAGCAGCCCCTGCGTGCCGATGGCATCGCGATAAGGACCATAAAAGGCGGAAGCGAATTTGGTGGCATAAGACATGATCGGCAGATGGCAGAACCCATGTTCGTCCAGCGCCTGACGCACGGCGCCGACGCGACCGTCCATCATATCGGACGGGGCAATGATATCCGCACCGGCTTCAGCTTGCGAAAGCGCACCACGAACCACCATGGCGACCGATTCGTCGTTGACGATCTCGCCGTTCCGCAAAATGCCGTCATGGCCGTGCGTGGTGAAGGGATCGAGCGCCGCGTCGGTGATGATGCCGATTTCAGGCACTTCCTTCTTGATTGCGCGCACGGCGCGATTGATCAGATTGTCCGGGCTTGCGACGAAAGCGCCGTCCTCAGTCTTCACTTCCAGCTTTTCGCGCGGGAAGGGGGCAATGGCGGGAATGCCGAGCCTGGCGGCTTTTTCCGCCATGCGAACAGCCATATCGACCGAATAGCGTTCGACACCAGGCATTGCTTCCACAGGTTCTGCTACACCGGTTCCATAGGTCAGGAAGAACGGCAGGATGAGATCATCAACTGTCAGCCGGGTTTCCTGCACCAGCCTGCGCGACCAGTCGGCCTTGCGCATACGGCGCAGACGTCTGCTGCCGGTAACGTCATCGACATGCTGGCTGATATTGGTGGGCAGATATTTGGATTGGCGGTCGGTCATTTGAATAATCCCGAGAAGTGAAGCCTTAATTCCCAAATTTTGGAGGCTGATATCGGATGCGCACCGTTTATCATGGGAAAAGTGATGAAACCAAGAACATTGACCTGTGCAGGATTGACGCGGGGCGTCTCACTTTCTACCCATTTGATGGAACGGGAGACACGATATGCAGATTGACTTCGGCGGCGGCAGCGAAATCAGCTTTGAACGCAAGGGAAAAGCGGGGCTTGTGAAGCTTACGCGGACCGAGGCCCTCAATGCGCTCACGCATAAAATGATTCTGGCGCTGGATCGCGCATTGCAGGCCTGGGAAGACGATCCTGAAGTGGCCTGTGTGATTCTCGAAGGCGAAGGGCGCGCATTCTGCGCAGGCGGTGATGTGGTTGCCGCCTACAAGGCCGGTCAGGCCGGAACACCTGCTTACGAATTCTTCCGCGACGAATATCGGCTCAATGCGCGCATTGGCCGGTTTCCAAAACCTTATATCTCGCTGATCAACGGGATCGTCATGGGCGGTGGTGCGGGCATTTCCGTTCACGGTTCGCACCGCATCGTGACGGAAAACACCATGTTTGCCATGCCGGAAACCGGCATCGGCTTCTTCCCGGATGTGGGCGGCAGCGCTTTCCTGCCGCATCTGCACGACAATTTCGGATATTATCTTGCGCTGACCGGCAACCGAATCCGCTGGGGCGATTGCCTGCAGAGCGGGATTGCGACACATGCCGTCGCCGCAAGTGATCTGCAGGATGTGCGGGACGACATCATCGCAACCGCCGACATTGATGCGGCTCTGACGCGCAGCCAGTATCCCGATTTTGAAACCGCTGTTGAAACGCGCCAGATCATTGCGGAATGCTTTTCCGGCGCAACGCTTGCCGATTGCATGGCTTCGCTGGAAAAGGAAGCCGAAGCGGGTAGCAAGGCCGCAATGGACATCGTGAAGGTGATCGCCACGCGTTCACCAACCAGTGTCGCGGTTACTTTCCGCCAGATTGCCGATGGTCGTCCGCTCGATCTCGATGATTGCATGCGCATGGAATACCGCATTGCCAACCGGATGCTGGAAGCGCACGATTTCTATGAAGGCGTTCGCGCATTGCTCATAGACAAGGACGGTGCGCCGAACTGGAAACCCGCAACGCTCGACGAAGTGAAGCCCGAACAGGTCAATGTCTATTTTGCAAATCTGGGTGACAAGGAACTGACCTTGTGGTGAGGATCGGCTGATGCATATGAACGAGCTGCGCCAGCATACCCAGCCGAGCGGAACCGAATGGGCCTTCACATGGTTCGTTCGGATACTCGCCCTTGTGGCCCTGGCAAGTGGTGTTTTCTACTGGATCAGGCTGATCGGTATTCAACCGGGACTTCTATGGCGTTTCGATCTGATGCCGTGGCCCTGGCAGACTGCGGTTGTGGCTCTGGCCGTTCTGATGCCCGTTGCTGCGACAGGTCTGTGGATGCGCGCACCGTGGGGGCCTGTGCTCTGGTTCGTAGCAGCGCTCGGCGAAATCGCCATCTATTCCGTTTTTTCCCGGCATTTCGAATACAAGCCGCTGACAGTTGGGTTCAACGCGGCCTGCATCGTCATTTTTATCGCTTTTCGTATTCTGCTCTTCTTCGAAAAGAGACGGCAGGCCCGTGCGAGCCTGCCGATCTAGCTTCTAGAGCGCTTGCGTACCCTCATAGCGGGCAAAGGGCTTCGTCATCTGGCCTTTGAAAAGCAGAACATCATAGGTATCGGCTTTGCTGCCCGGCATTTCCATGCCCGGCGATCCCATCGGCATGCCGGGTGCAGTCAGCCCCGTTGCCTGCGGACGTTCTGCCAGCAGCCGCTTGACCGCACTGGCAGGAACATGCCCCTCGATGACATATCCATCGACGACTGCCGTGTGGCATGAGGCGAGATTGGCACCAACGCCATACTTTGCCTTTACGGTGTCCATCGTTTCCTCGACTTTAACCGTCACATTGAAGCCAGCAGCTTTCATATGTTCAGCCCAGCCCTCGCAGCAGCCGCAATAGGGATCTTTATACATGGTCATTTGCGGAGCCGCGGTAACCGGTTCAGCATGAGCGAGACTCACAAAGCCGGTAAAGCTTAACAGCCCGCCGACCACGAAATAATGTGCAAGACGAAGCGCCATGGTCCCTCCAATGGATTGTTGATGGCTCGTATTTAGCCACTATCCAGACACTTCTCAAATGACGAAAGTTTAATGTAGCAGGCCTTTCCAACGCCCGGAAAACCGGCATTCTTGCGCTGTAACAATGTATCCGGGCGCGGTCCCGCAAATGGCGCGGAGTAAGCAAACATTAAGCCTGAATGGTCAATCTGTCCGGTAAGTTACTGTTAAGGCTGACTTTTAAGTCGAATTTTATGCATCTCCCCTAAATTCCTCTCAAGACACGGTGAGAAACAATACACCGCATAAAACAGGACAGAGAGCTGCATCATGGTTTCATGGAATGCGGCTCCGACAGAGAGGCAAAAGAAATGATCAACGCACAGCGCAAGACGGACATATCCGCTCCGCTCACGACACCGGAAACCGCACTTCGTTCGCTTTATCTGGAAGCGCTCCAGCTGGTCGAGCGCCTGCATCGCCGCCTGCTCGATGTCGTCAAGGACGAGTTCGACCGCAATGGCCAGAGCGACATCAATGCGACGCAGGCGCTTCTGCTCTTCAACATCGGCAATTCGGAACTGACCGCCGGTGAACTGCGCTCGCGCGGTTACTATCTCGGCTCAAACGTTTCGTACAACCTGAAGAAGCTGGTCGAAATGGGCTTCATTCATCATCAGCGCTCGCGCGTTGACCGTCGTTCGGTGCGCGTCAGCTTGACGGACAAGGGCAATGCTATTGCCGATCAGGTGGCTTCGCTCTACGAACGCCATATCTCCTCGATCGAACAGGTTGGCGGTATTCAGGTCGAAGAATTCACGGCGATGAACAAGTCGCTGCAGCGTCTCGACCGCTTCTGGAATGACAGCATCGCTTACCGGCTCTAAAGAAAGCGGGTCGGTGTTAACTGACTGACTGCTTTGTTGCAGAACTGTCACAACAGGCTGCCATTGAGAAGAATAAGGCGCTGTGAAGCTCCCAATCGTAAGGCGCATGGCTTGAAATTCGGGCCATGCGACATGATTAAGCCATAAAAAACGACATAAGCGTTTTAGAGCGGCACGGGCAATATTGTGCCACCTTCAGTCAGGAATGGGCTCGAAATCGAATTTCGGATGAGCGAGCAGCTTTGCATCGCCTGCAGTCCGGATATCGTCTTGTTGACCTATTGCTGATATTCTCTGGGAAGATCCCGCGCGAGCGGTTAGCCTTTTGGGACTAAGCAAAATGACCAAGACCGACAGACCAGCCGATACTTTAAGAGTAGACCGCCGCAGTTTCCTGCGCGGCGCGGCAACCGCCGGCCTTTCCGTGGCAGCCTCCGCCATGGTTTCCTCGGCTTACGCTCAACAAGCTCTGACCGATGTTATCTCATCGTCGCGTCGCGGCAACTGGGCTGACCAGTTCGATGCCCGCGCGACGGGTGGCCAGCGGGTCGCAACCAACCAGCCGGTTTTGAGCCCGCAGACGGTTGGCAATCTCCAGACCGCTATCGCTCAATATACCGACATTGCCGGTCGCGGTGGCTGGCCGAGCGTTCCGGGTAATACAAAACTCCAGATCGGCGTCACGGATCCGTCCGTTCAGGCACTGCGCAAGCGCCTCATGATTTCTGGCGATCTGCCACAGGAAGCCGGGCTTTCCAGTTCTTTCGACACCTATGTCGATGCTGCCGTGAAGCGCTTCCAGTCCCGTCATGGTCTGCCGGCCGACGGCGTCATGGGACAGTTCACCTATGCGGCCATGAATGTGGACGCGAATACGCGCCTCGGCCAGCTCCAGACCAATCTGCAGCGTCTCTCGCCTCTCGCCAATCAGGGCCTGCAGGAACAGCGTTTCGTGATGGTCAACATCCCGGCTGCGCGTATCGAGGCCGTTGAAGGCGGCAGCGTCATGCAGCGCCATACGGCAGTTGTCGGTAAGATCGACCGCCAGACGCCGATCCTCAATTCGAAGATTCACGAAGTCATTCTCAATCCTTACTGGACTGCGCCGAAGTCGATCATCCAGAAGGACATTATTCCGCTGATGCGGAAGGACCCGCAATATCTGGCGAAGAACAAGATCCGCCTTTACGACCAGTCCGGTCAGGAAGTGGCGCCGGAAAGCATCGACTGGAATACGGACGATGCGGTAAAGCTGATGTTCCGTCAGGATCCGGGCAAGATCAACGCCATGTCCTCGACCAAGATCAACTTCCACAACCAGTACGCCGTTTACATGCACGACACGCCGCAGAAGAGCTATTTCAACAAGCTCATGCGTTTCGACTCGTCGGGCTGCGTCCGCGTCCAGAACGTGCGCGACCTCGATGTGTGGCTGCTGAAGAACACCGCAGGCTGGGATCGTCAGAACATCGAAAGCACGATCAAGTCGGGCACGAACACGCCGATCCAGCTCGCCGATCCGGTTCCGCTGCATTTTGTTTACATTACTGCATGGTCTACCGGCGACGGCGTGGTGCAGTTCCGCGACGACATCTACAAGATGGATGGCGCAACCGAACTCGCTCTTGGCACCGACACCTGATTCTCATCTTGAGTTTGATTTTCCAAAGCCGTCCGGACCCGTTCCGGGCGGCTTTTTAGTTGCAAGGCATTTATCAAATCGGTTTGCCGCATTTTGGAATAAGCTTTTCGCTTTGCGACCATTGGCCTTGTGCATTCAAGTGTGATAATGCGCCTCATCCATATAGCTTTTACCGGCTAACCCGGAGGGTGTGAAACATGTCTCAAGCCAACGCCGCCGCCAAGAACGCGTCGTCCGACGTTTTCTTCAATGCAAGCCTCGAGGACATCGATTCCGAGATTTTCGGAGCAATCCGCAACGAACTCGGTCGTCAGCGCCATGAAATCGAGCTGATTGCCTCGGAAAACATCGTTTCGCGCGCTGTTCTCGAAGCGCAGGGTTCCATCCTCACCAACAAATATGCCGAAGGCTATCCGGGCAAGCGCTATTATGGCGGCTGCCAGTATGTCGACGTCGTGGAAGAACTGGCCATTGAACGCGCCAAGAAGCTCTTTGGCTGCGAATTTGCCAACGTTCAGCCGAACTCGGGCAGCCAGATGAACCAGGCCGTGTTCCTTGCGCTTCTTCAGCCGGGCGACACGTTCATGGGCCTCGACCTCAATTCGGGTGGTCACCTGACCCACGGCTCGCCGGTCAACATGTCCGGCAAGTGGTTCAATGTCGTGTCCTATGGCGTTCGCAAGGATGACCATCTGCTCGATATGGATGAAGTTGCCCGCCTTGCACGCGAGAACAAGCCGAAGCTCATCCTCGCAGGCGGTACTGCTTACTCGCGCGTCTGGGACTGGAAGCGTTTCCGCGAGATCGCCGATGAAGTCGGTGCCTATCTCATGGTCGATATGGCGCATATTGCCGGTCTTGTTGCCGGTGGCGTCCATCCTTCGCCGGTTCCGCATGCGCATGTCTGCACCACGACGACGCACAAGTCGCTTCGCGGTCCACGCGGTGGCATGATCCTCACCAACGACGCCGACATCGCCAAGAAGATCAATTCGGCTGTGTTCCCGGGTCTTCAGGGCGGTCCGCTGATGCACGTCATCGCCGGTAAGGCTGTTGCTTTTGCCGAAGCGCTGAAGCCGGAGTTCAAGCTTTATGCCAAGAACGTCGTCGACAATGCGCGCGCGCTCGCCGAAGAACTGAAGTCCAATGGCCTCGACATCGTCTCGGGTGGCACCGATAACCATCTGATGCTGGTCGATCTGCGTCCGAAGAACGCAACCGGCAAGCGTGCAGAGGCTGCTCTTGGCCGCGCCAACATCACCTGCAACAAGAACGGCATTCCGTTCGACCCTGAAAAGCCGTTCGTCACCTCCGGCGTCCGTCTCGGCACGCCTGCAGGTACGACCCGCGGTTTCGGCGTTACGGAATTCAAGGAGATCGGTTCGCTGATCGCCGAAGTGCTGGATGGTCTGAAGGTTGCCAATTCCGATGAAGGCAATGCCGCTGTCGAACAGGCCGTGAAGGAAAAGGTCATGGCCTTGACCGACCGTTTCCCGATGTATGGCTATCAGGGTTAAGCCTGATTCCATGATTGAGATGAAGCCCCGTTCAACTCTGTTGAGCGGGGCTTTTTCATTGTCGCATCTGGTAGGTAGCTTACCGCTTATGGGCTATGATCGCCGGGAATCGGGTGACGATGGCAAAGCTCTTGAGTTTTTGGCGGGGGTGTCCCCACATATGAGCTGTTCGTCGCCAGTGCTAAAGCTGCCGATATTGAAATTGCCGATATTGAAATCGAAAGTGTTCCATGCGTTGTCCCTATTGCCAGTCTGAAGATACGCAAGTGAAGGATTCTCGCCCGGCGGAAGACGGTGCGGTCATTCGCAGGCGTCGTGTCTGTTCGGTGTGTGGAGGCCGTTTCACGACCTTTGAGCGCGTACAGTTGCGTGACCTGATGGTCGTGAAGAAAAGCGGGCGCCGAGTTCCTTTTGATCGCGACAAGCTTACGCGGTCTATCGAAGTGGCGCTGCGCAAGCGCGACGTCGATAATGACCGGGTGGAACGCGCCATTTCCGGCATTGTCCGCCAGCTTGAAAGTTCGGGTGAGGCGGAGGTGACGTCCGACGAAATCGGGCGGCTGGCCATGGATGCGCTGAAAGGCATCGATGATATCGCCTATATCCGCTTTGCTTCGGTCTATCGCAATTTCAGCAAGGCCGTCGATTTCCACAATGTCATTGATGAACTGACAGTTGCTGAAACCGAGGACGATCTGGACGTTTAGGCATGAGTGGCAGCAAATTTCCGCCTTCGAATGCAACTGCGGATGACGTCCGCTTCATGGAAGCGACGATCCGTTATGCACGGCGTCACGAGGGGCTGACGGGAACCAATCCGTCCGTCGGCACGATCATCGTCAAGGATGGCGTCATCGTCGGACGTGGCGTGACTGCAATTGGCGGCAGGCCTCATGCCGAGCCGCAGGCGCTTGCAGACGCGGGAGAAGCGGCGCGTGGCGCGACGGCTTATGTGACGCTGGAACCCTGTGCGCATCACGGACGCACACCGCCTTGCGCGGAAGCGCTGGTGCGGGCGGGTGTGGCGCGTGTCGTGGTTGCCGCGACCGATCCGGACGAACGGGTCAGCGGAAGAGGCTTTGCCATTCTGCGCGAGGCAGGGATTGAGGTTGTGCCAGGCATTCTTGCCGAACAGGCTGCCGATGATCTTGCGGGCTATCTGAATCGATCTGCGAAGAAGCGCCCGGAAGTGATTCTGAAACTTGCACTTTCTGCCGATGGCATGATCGGCCGTCGGGGCGAGGGACAGCTTGCAATAACGGGGTCGGTTGCGCGCGCCCAGTCGCATATCCTGCGGGCCCAGACCGATATTATCCTGATTGGCATCGAAACCGCCCTGGCCGACGATCCGGTGTTGAACTGCCGCCTGCCGGGGCTGGAACAGCGTTCGCCTGTTCGGGTGGTGCTCGATAGCGGATTGCGTTTGCCGCTTTCCTCGAAACTTGTACAGACCGCTGATGCCCAGCCCTTATGGATCGCCTGTGGTGAAGAAGCGTTGCCGGAGCGGCGCTACGAGTTGCAGGCGGCCGGTTGCCGGATTCTCGCGACCGAAGCTTATGATTGCCGCATCGCTCTGCCCGAACTGATGGACGATCTCGCTGCGCAGGGCATTTCCTCGGTTCTCGTTGAAGGCGGAGCAGGTGTTGCGAAGAGCTTTCTGGACGAGGGGCTGGTGGACCGGCTTGCCATCTTCCGTTCGCCGGTTGAAATCGGCTCAGAATTTGGGGTTGCCGTGGACGGGCTTGAAACCCATATCGCAGACAAGTTCAAAATCTTAAGGCAGGCTCGCTATGGCGACGATGCCTATGCGGAATATGTAAGTGCCAGAATGTAAAAGCCTCAGGTCGCAGCAAAAATGGTGGTTTTCGAGAACCGGAGCGCAGTGTACTTAAGTACATGAGCGCCGGAAGCGCAGGAAACCGCTATTTGCGAGCCAAGACATGGCGAATTTTGGATCAGGCACGAAGGAGACTTGATGTTTACAGGCATTATTACCGATATCGGCAAGGTTGACCGGATCAAGCCGCTGAATGAAGGCGTTCTTCTGCGCATTGAAACTGCCTATGATCCCGAAACGATTGAGCTTGGTGCATCGATTGCCTGTTCAGGCGTCTGCCTCACAGTGGTGGCGCTGCCAGAAAAAGGCACGAATGCCCGCTGGTTCGAGGTCGAGGCATGGGAAGAAGCGCTGCGCCTGACCACAATCTCCAAATGGCAGAGCGGACGGAACATCAATCTGGAACGTTCTCTGAAACTTGGCGACGAAATGGGCGGCCACCTCGTTTCCGGCCATGTCGATGGGCAGGCTGAAATCGTCGAGCGCAAGGAAGAAGGCGATGCAGTGCGCTTCACCCTGCGTGCGCCGGAAGAACTGGCCCCGTTTATCGCCCAGAAGGGTTCGGTCGCTCTCGATGGAACCTCGCTGACGGTTAATGGCGTCAATGGCAACGAGTTCGATGTGCTTCTGATCCGCCACTCGCTTGAAGTCACGACCTGGGGCGAGCGGAAAGCAGGCGACAAGGTGAATATCGAGATCGACCAGCTGGCACGTTACGCAGCAAGGCTTGCGCAATATCAGAAATAGGCTTACAGCCTAAATTCCCAGGCTGTAAAAGCATATCCCGATTTTAAGCGTTGACCGCAATCGTTGCGGTCCGCAAAATTTGTCATGGAGTCTCTCATGTCCAAGCACGAGGCGCATGCGCCGCATTTGCTTATTGTTGAAGCGCGTTTCTACGATGATCTCGCCGACGCGCTTCTGGATGGCGCAAAGGCAGCCTTGGATGAGGCAGGGGCCACCTACGACGTGGTGACGGTGCCTGGCGCGCTGGAAGTTCCGGCGGTCATTTCTTTCGCACTCGATGGTGAAGACAATGGCGGCAAGGAATATGATGGCTTTGTTGCGCTTGGTACGGTTATCCGTGGCGAAACCTATCATTTTGATATCGTGTCCAATGAATCCTGCCGCGCACTCACCGATCTTTCGGTCGAGGAAAGCATCGCCATCGGCAACGGCATTCTGACGGTCGAAAACGAAGAGCAGGCATGGGTACGCGCCCGCCGTGAAGACAAGGACAAGGGCGGTTTTGCCGCCCGCGCTGCGCTGACCATGATCGACCTGCGCAAGAAGTTCGGAGTCTGATCATTATGAATTCTTCTACCGAAGGCCGCCCAACCCCCAATCTCCCACGCACGGCGAACAAGCGCGGTGTTGCCCGTCTTGCTGCAGTCCAGGCGCTTTATCAGATGGATGTTGCCGGAACAGGTGTTCTGGAAGTGGTGGCTGAGTACGAAGCTTTCCGTCTCGGCAAGGAAGTGGATGGCACGCAGTATCTTGATGCCGATCCGCAATGGTTCCGCGCAATCGTGGCTGGTGTCGTCGATGAACAGCTGAAGCTCGATCCGATGATCCATCAGGCGCTGACGGAAGACTGGCCGCTGTCGCGTCTCGATTCGACCCTGCGCGCCATTCTCCGTGCTGGCGCCTGGGAATTGCAGACACGCAAAGACGTGCCGACGGCTGTTATCGTGTCGGAATATGTTGATATCGCCAAGGCTTTCTACACAGAAGACGAGCCGAAGCTGGTCAATGCCGTACTTGATCGCCTGGCATTCGTCATTCGTGGCGAGAGCCGCGGTGTGAAACCGCGCTGATCCGGCTTCCCTGACAATAATCATGAAAGAAGGGCTGTGAGAAATCGCAGCCCTTCTTTCATTGTACGCTGGCAAAGAACGACTTGACGTTTGTTAAACCGTTTCGCATGTTGGGTACGCGGCATTGAGAATGCTGAAATGCAAGGAATCGCGCCAATTGATTGATTTCTCAGGCATGTCGCGCAAAAGTGCGTAGCAGTTTTGCGAGAACGACAGGCCTGAAATCAGAGACATAAAGCGCTGAGAGGGAATCTGAAAGATCGCGATCCGCTTTAGGCGTAAGTTCCAGACGTGAATATACCGAAGAAGCCCGGTATCTTGCATTGGCTTCAGGCACTTCCATGCCGCTCAATCGGGTCCGGGGAGGGGTTTTCGGGCCTAACCTGCGCATGTGCCTGCCGACAATCGCGGCTCGCGGTCTGACGGTAGCCAGCGCGAGCTCAATGGGAGTTGGCCTTTATGCAAATGGGAGTGGCAGTCTTAGTTCTCGTCATTGCCTGCGGCGTGGTTTCCGTTCTTTTCGCCATATGGGCGATCCGTTCGGTTCTTGCAGCCGATCAGGGGACGCAGCGCATGCAGGAAATTGCTGAAGCCATCCGCGAGGGTGCCTCAGCCTATCTCACAAGACAATATTCGACGATTGCCATTGTCGGCGTCGTGGTCTTTCTGGCAGCCTGGTATTTGTTGTCGATCAGTGCCGCAATCGGTTTCCTGATTGGCGCGGTTCTGTCGGGCGTTACCGGCTTTATCGGAATGCACGTTTCGGTTCGCGCCAATGTGCGCACCGCCCAGGCAGCTTCACTCAGCCTCGCCGGAGGGCTTGAGCTGGCCTTCAAGTCAGGGGCCATTACCGGCCTTCTGGTGGCAGGGCTCGCGCTGCTCGGCGTATCCGTTTACTATTTCATTCTCACTGTCTGGCTTGGTTATTCGCCGTCCGACCGCACGGTTATCGATGCGCTGGTGTCGCTCGGCTTCGGTGCTTCGCTGATCTCGATCTTCGCGCGTCTTGGCGGTGGTATCTTCACCAAGGGCGCTGACGTCGGCGGCGATCTTGTCGGCAAGGTCGAGGCCGGTATTCCAGAGGATGATCCGCGCAACCCAGCGACCATTGCGGATAATGTCGGCGACAATGTCGGCGATTGCGCAGGCATGGCTGCCGACCTTTTCGAAACCTACGCGGTGACAGTCGTCGCAACCATGGTTCTCGGCGCAATCTTCTTCAACGGATCGGACATTCTTTCGAGCGTCATGCTCTATCCGCTGATGATCTGCGGCGCCTGTGTCATCACGTCAATCGTGGGCACATTTTTCGTCAAGCTCGGCGTCAATGGCTCCATCATGGGTGCCCTCTATAAGGGGCTGATAGCGACGGGCCTGCTTTCCATCGTTGGTCTTGCTATTGCCAATACGCTGACCGTTGGCTGGGGCGAAATCGGTACTGTGGCTGGTAAAAGCATTACCGGCACCAATCTCTTCATTTGCGGACTGATCGGTCTGATCGTTACCGGTCTGATCGTTGTGATCACAGAATACTATACCGGCACCAACAAACGTCCGGTCAACTCCATCGCGCAGGCCTCGGTAACAGGGCACGGCACGAATGTCATTCAGGGGCTGGCGGTTTCGCTTGAATCCACGGCTCTGCCAGCAATCGTGATTGTCGGCGGTATTATTTCGACCTACCAGCTGGCTGGTCTGTTCGGTACGGCAATCGCCGTCACTGCCATGCTTGGTATTGCCGGGATGATCGTTGCGCTCGATGCCTTCGGTCCGGTCACGGATAATGCGGGTGGCATTGCGGAAATGGCCGGTCTCGACCCGGAAGTCCGCAAGGCCACCGATGCGCTCGATGCCGTTGGCAACACTACCAAGGCCGTCACGAAGGGCTATGCTATCGGTTCGGCAGGGCTTGGCGCACTGGTGCTGTTCGCGGCCTATTCCAACGATCTGGCCTACTTTGCCGCCAACGGACAGACCTATCCTTATTTCGCCGATATGGGGCCGGTTTCCTTCGATCTCTCCAACCCTTATGTGGTTGCGGGGCTGATCTTTGGCGGCCTGATCCCTTATCTGTTCGGTGGCATGGCGATGACCGCCGTGGGCCGGGCCGGAGGCGCGGTCGTGCAGGAAGTGCGCCGCCAGTTCCGTGAAAAGCCAGGCATCATGACCGGCAAGGAGCGCCCGGACTATGCCCGCGCGGTCGATCTTCTGACCAGGGCGGCCATTCGCGAGATGATCATCCCGTCGCTCCTGCCTGTGCTGGCGCCGATTGTGGTCTATTTCGGCGTGCTGCTTATCTCAGGCTCGAAGGCTGCAGCCTTTGCAGCGCTCGGCGCATCGCTTCTGGGCGTTATTGTCAACGGCCTCTTCGTCGCGATTTCCATGACGTCCGGAGGTGGCGCATGGGACAATGCCAAGAAGAGCTTCGAGGACGGGTTTACCGATGCCGACGGCGTGAAGCACCTGAAAGGGTCGGAAGCGCATAAAGCATCGGTGACCGGCGATACGGTTGGTGATCCCTACAAGGATACAGCCGGTCCGGCTGTCAATCCGGCGATCAAGATCACCAACATCGTGGCCCTTCTTCTGTTGGCTGTGTTGGCGCATCTGTCCTGACGGACATGCATTGTGAAAAAAGAAAACCCGCCGTAAAGGCGGGTTTTCTTTTTGTCAGGATATGACCGGATCAGTTGCTGGCACCGCCTGCGGCTCCCGGCAACGATGTCGGGGCCTTGGAAACGCCCTGAATGATCTGACCGAGGAAGGTCTGGTCCTTGCCGCCTGTCGGCGTGGTGCGCGACACGAAGTCGAACAGCTTACCGTCTTTCAGGCCGTAATTGGCGATATGCTCGACCTTGCCGTCCTTGTTGAAATAGATGGCGAGGATCTGCCGCTCGATGATCTTCGGCTTCATGAACTGCGCGGCGCGATAACGCTTCTGCGAAATGTAGTAGAACACTTCATTGTCGAAGGTCGCGGTGGTGGACGGCGTACCGAGCGCCAGAAGCACCTGCTCGCGGCTGGAGCCGACAGGAACCGAATCAAGCGCACCCTGATCGAGTACGTAACCCTCTGTCAGCGTTTCGGACGGATTGAGCGTGGATGCAGTGTTACATCCGGCAAGAGCTACTGCGACGAGAATTGCCGTGCCTGCGAGAAGGGCACGCTGCTTGCGTACGCCAGAGGATGCACTTGGAAAAATTCGCTGCAACAAAGACCTCTCCATACATTCTAAATCAGCGCGGCACTTTCGCCGTCGGGAGAACTTCGGTAAACCACCTTGCTTATTTATGCAACTGGAACGGTCGTACGGACATGATTCTCCAACTATTCCGCCGCAAATCGAAAGCAAACGAGGCAATTATGCTTCGCGTTTACGAGGTGATCGTGGCGGCGGCGCGGCAAAAACGGTTTTATGCACAATTTCAGGTGCCTGATACGCCGCTTGGCCGCTATGAAATGCTTTCGCTGCATATTTTCCTCGCCCTGCATCGGATGAGGGGAGAAAACAAGGCGCTTGCCGATCTGGCACAGGAAATCGCCGACGAGTTTTTCAAGGATGTCGATCATTCGCTGCGCGAACTCGGTATCGGTGACCAGGGTGTCCCGAAGCGCATGAAGAAGCTTGCACGCATGTTCTATGGTCGGGTCGCAGCTTATGGGGAGGCGTTGGATGCAAATGATGCAGACGCGCTGGCTGCCGCACTCACGCGAAATATCCGCCCGGACCTCGAATTCTGGCCGCATGCCCACCATTTAAGTGAATATGTTCTGGGATGCCGTGACCGGCTGCAAAAAATTGCGGACGATGCTTTGGCGGCAGGCGACATTTCCTATATGGATGCGGATCAAATGGACTTTGCGCCAAAAAACAATGCTGAAAAGGCCAATGAGAATGACTGACAAACCGGCGCTCACCTATCCTGTTCCGGTTCTTCACCTGCCGCAAAAGGGCGTGACGGTGAAAATAGGCACGGATGAGAAAGAGCGCGCAGCACTCGCGGCAGCCCATGGGCTAGAGGCTGTAAATGCCTTTGCTGCGGAATTTCTGATTACACCCTGGAAAAAGGACGGCATCCGGGTGCGGGGTCGTATCGATGCGGAAATCGTTCAGTCCTGCATCGTGACGCTGGAGCCGCTGACCAACAGCATTGCCGAAGACGTCGACACGATCTTCGTGCCGGAAAATTCGAGGCTTGCACGGATTGAGCTTGATGAAAGCGGCGAAATGCTGCTCGATGCCGAAGGCGCGGACATTCCGGAAGTTTTTGTCGGCGACAGGATCGATGTCGGCGCAATTGCCGAGGAATTCTTCGATCTCGCCATCGATCCTTATCCTCGCAAGCCGGGTTTGCCGGACGAGAGTGAGTCAAAGGTTTTCGGGGACGACGACGGTGAAGAGAAGCCCGTTTCGCCGTTTGCGAAGCTTTCAGAATGGCAAAAGAAGCCGTAATTCAGAGTGGTTTGACAGAATTTGGTTGTGCGGAAACGCAAAAACACTATTTTCGCCGAAAACCTGTCTGCTGCAAAAAGCAGAGCAGGGGCAGGGATCGCACAGGAACAATCAAGAGTGATCAAAATTTCGATTGACGCGATGGGCGGTGATTTTGGCCCTGAAGTGGTCATCCCCGGCGCAGCGAAGGCGCTTGAGCGCCATCCTGACATCCGTTTCATATTCTTCGGTCTCCCCGCACAGGTGGAGCCCGTGCTGGCACGTTATCCGAAGCTGAAAGCCGCATCCGAGTTCCGCGCGAGCCAGGTTGCCATCAGCATGGATGACAAGCCGAGCCAGGCGCTGCGGGCCGGTCGCGGTAAATCTTCCATGTGGCAGGCCATCGAGGCAGTGAAGACCGGCGACGCCCAGGCGTGTATTTCCGCCGGTAATACCGGTGCATTGATGGCCATGTCCAAATTTTGCCTGCGTATGATGTCGGACGTCGAGCGCCCGGCGATTGCTGGCATCTGGCCGACGCTGCGCGGTGAAAGCATCGTGCTTGACGTTGGAGCCACCATTGGCGCCGATGCGCGCCAGCTCGTCGATTACGCAGTTATGGGGGCTGGTATGGCGCGGGCCCTGTTCGAGGTGCGCAAACCGACCGTCGGGCTCCTGAATGTCGGCACGGAAGAGGTAAAGGGTCTCGACGAGATCAAGGAAGCAGGTCAGATTCTGCGCGACACACCGCTCGACGGACTTGCCTATTCCGGTTTTGTTGAAGGCAATGATATCGGCAAGGGCACGGTGGACGTGGTCGTGACCGAAGGCTTTACCGGCAATATCGCGCTCAAGGCTGCGGAAGGTACGGCCCGCCAGATGGGTGAACTGCTGCGTCAGGCCATGCGCCGGACGCTGCTTGCCAAAATCGGTTATGTTTTCGCCAAGGGTGCGTTTGATCGCCTGCGCGAAAAGATGGATCCGAACAAGGTCAATGGTGGCGTCTTCCTCGGTCTCAGTGGAATCGTCATCAAAAGCCATGGCAGCGCCAATGCAGAAGGCTTCTGCTCGGCAGTGGAAGTCGGCTATGACATGGTGAGAAATCGTCTTCTGGAAAAGATCGAGGCTGATCTGGCGCATTTCCACCACAGTCATCCGCATGTATCGAATGATGGTGGCGAGGCTGCAAAGGCATAATTCCGGCAAAGCCATCCGGAAGACGGAATTGGATAAGATTTGCGGTTGCCGATTATTTTTCGGCGCCGAAGCGGTGAAGTAACTTTTACCGAGTATGTGTAGGGCCAGAATTTTCGACTGCGCGCGTGAATGTTCGTCGCGCCGGTCGCATGTAAGGACAGGAAATAAGAGATGATAAGGTCTGTCGTGCGGGGTATCGGTTCGGCTTTGCCGAAGCGGGTCATGAAGAATACCGATTTCGAAGGTATTATCGAAACCTCCGACGAGTGGATCGTGCAGCGCACGGGTATCCGTGAGCGCCACATTGCAGGCGATGACGAAACCACGGTTTCGCTTGGCACGGCTGCGGCCCGCGCAGCAATCGAGAATGCCGGCTTGCAGCCGACTGATATCGATCTTGTTCTGCTGGCAACCTCGACGCCTAACCATACCTTTCCGGCAAGTGCCGTGGAAATTCAGCGCGAACTGGGAATCACCAAGGGTTTTGCCTTCGATATGCAGGCCGTGTGCAGCGGCTTCATCTATGCCATCACGACGGCTGATCTCTATATTCGCGGCGGCATGGCGAAGCGCGTTCTGGTCATCGGCGCGGAAACCTTCTCGCGTATCCTCGACTGGAATGACCGCACGACCTGCGTTCTGTTTGGCGATGGTGCCGGCGCATTGGTTCTCGAAGCTGCCGAAGGCAACGGGCTGACCTCGGATCGTGGCGTTCTCGCCGCCAATCTGCGCTCGGACGGCAACCACAAGGAAAAACTTTTTGTGGATGGCGGCCCGTCAACGACCCAGACTGTTGGTCACCTGCGCATGGAAGGCCGCGAAGTCTTCAAACATGCAGTCGGCATGATTACGGACGTTATCGAGGCATCTTTCGAGGAAACCGGCCTTACAGCCGAGGATATCGACTGGTTCGTCCCGCATCAGGCCAACAAGCGCATTATCGATGCTTCCGCCAAGAAGCTGAATATCGCTGAAGGCAAGGTTGTCATCACAGTGGATCGCCACGGCAACACGTCTGCGGCGTCGGTTCCACTGGCGCTCGCGACCGCCGTTGCGGACGGCCGCATCAAGAAGGGCGACCTCGTTCTTCTGGAGGCAATGGGTGGCGGATTCACGTGGGGCGCGGTTCTGTTGCGCTGGTAAGCGAAAAATTTGATCTGCCGTGAGGAAACTCGCGGCTTGACCGTTGCGCTTTTATTTGTGTAACGTCCTGTCACGTAAGGATATTATCTGTTCAAACGCTAACCAGGCAGGTTCGGTCATGGGAGGTAAGACGGTCACGCGAGCTGATCTGGCAGAGGCTGTTTACCGGAAGGTAGGCCTTTCCAGAACGGAGTCGGCGGCTCTTGTCGAGATGATTCTCGATGAAGTCTGTGACGCTATCGTCAACGGTGAAACCGTGAAGTTGTCGTCTTTCGCGACATTTCAGGTTCGCGACAAGAACGAGCGCATTGGCCGTAATCCGAAAACAGGCGAGGAGGTTCCAATTCTTCCCCGTCGTGTGATGACTTTCAAAGCTTCCAACGTTCTCAAGCAGCGTATTCTGCAGGAACATCAGAAGCGTGAAACCAAAAGCCAGAAGTAATTGCTAGTGGATTGAATTTGACGTTTGATACTCGTCCGATATAGATCACGTTTCAAACGTCAAACTCGAAAAATCTACTAGATTCATAAAGTTACCAGTGGTCTTTTTGATCTCGACATTTGCTCAGTGCTCATATCCGAGGGATGCAAATGTCGGAATCAGACCATTAGCATGCTGCCCATCGGGCAGCATTTTGTTTCGGCACCATCCTTGTAAAACTGACATCGCTTTTGCGCCCGACTTATGGCCGCGTGCAGGACGGCTGTTTTTTTTGTTGGTTGCAACCGTCATAATAGTCCTTTGCCACGAACTGGCCATGCTGCTTTCGGCTTCGCATGAAGGGATGCTTATAAAGCTCTGATATTATATAATGGATTCAGTGGAGCGAATCGCTTCGCTGATATTGAAATCTGGAAAGCGGCTGGCTTTTCAGAGAGAGTTCGTGTTGCACACCGTCCGGTTTTGAATGACGTTTGCGCCGTGTCTTTCCGCACGCTGGAGTTTGTTAACTCCCGTCTTCTAAATTCCGATGGTAACAAGCGCCTTTCGTGTTACAGACGCGTTCGCGTTGGCAGCGAGTTGAACTATCTGGATCGGCGAGGTTGCGCCGCAACGGCGAAACCTGAACCACTGGAAAGGGCAAGTGGATGGACAAGAGCCCTGATGCATTCAGGACGATCAGTGAAGTAGCGGATGATCTTGATCTTCCGCAGCATGTGCTGCGTTTCTGGGAAACGCGCTTTACCCAGATCAAGCCTATGAAGCGGGGCGGCGGTCGCCGATATTACCGGCCGCTCGATGTCGAATTGCTCAAGGGCATTCGCCATCTGCTCTATGATCAGGGCTATACGATCAAGGGTGTGCAGCGTCTTCTTCGCGAAAACAATGCACAGTTTATCATCGCGCTTGGCAATGGCGACGTTCAGGCGATTGAGGCGATTACGCGCCAGAAGCAGGCTGCCGCCGATAAGCGCGCTGCCGAAGAGGCGGCTGACAATGAAATGGCTCTGCCGAGCGGCATCAAGGCGCCGCAACCGGCGCGCAAGCTCTTTGGTCTCTTGAAGGGCGAGGAGGATGGCCCCATCGGAGCTGATGGAAAGCGGCCTTCAAAGGACAACCGCTCGCTTCTGCAGGAGGCGTTGTTCGATCTTCTCGAATGCAAGCGTCTTCTCGATCAGGTGCGCTGATCGATTTCGGACCGCATGAAAAAGGGAGGCTTTCGCCTCCCTTTGCTTTTGTACGCGGATTGAATCAGCTGGACGAGAGTTTCAATCCGATGATGCCGGCGAGGATCAGTGTCACGCTTGCAACGCGGAAGAAGGTTGCAGCTTCACCGAGAATGAATATGCCCACCAGAAACGCACCAACTGCCCCGATGCCGGTCCAGATTGCATAGGCTGTTCCAAGCGGCAGGCTGCGCATGGCGATGGAAAGCAGAATGAAACTGCCGATCATCGTCACGATGGTGATGGCGCTCGGTGTCAGAAGGGAAAAGCCTTCCGACTTTTTCATGAAATATGCCCAGATGACCTCAAGAATTCCGGCCAGTCCCAGATAAATCCATGCCATTCTAATGCTCCCTCACAAGGGTTCTGAACGGGCCGTCCCGTTCGTTGAAGAAGCGGGAAGGCCGTCCTTCCCGCGAAGTCACTGCGCACGGCGCTCTAATCAGTGTGATGGATGCAGTGCATCATTGAGATACATGCAGGTCAGCATAGTAAATACGTAAGCCTGAATAACTGCCATCAGCAATTCGAGTGCGGTCAGCGCGACGGTCATTGCAAGCGGCAGTACAGCGGTTGGCATGCCAAGCGTTCCGAGACTGCCCAGCCCGATAACAAACCCCGCAAAGACTTTCAGCGTAATGTGCCCTGCAAGCATGACGGCGAACAGACGAACCGAATGACTGACCGGACGCGAGATATAGGACATGATCTCGATCGGCACGATGATCGGCGCCAGCACAGCCGGTACGCCCGCAGGCATGAACAGTCGGAAGAACCTGAACCCGTGTCGAACGAGACCGTAGATCGTGACCGTCAGGAAGACCAGCATCGCAAGCGCGAACGTTACGATGATGTGGCTTGTCACGGTGAAGGCATAGGGGAACATGCCGATCAAATTGGCAAACAGGATGAACAGAAACAACGAGAAGACGAGGGGGAAGAAAGCCATACCCTTTTCCCCGGCGTTCTCGCGCAATGTCTTCGACACGAATTCGTAGAGGATCTCGGCTAAGGACTGCCAGCGCCCCGGCACAACGGTGCCCCTGCGGGACGACAGGAACATGAACGCAGCCGCGCCCAGCACCGTCAGCACCATGAAGAGTGCCGAATTGGTGAAAGCAACCGGCTGGCCGCCGATTTCGCCAAGTTCAACGATGGGCTTGATTGCGAATTGTTCGATCGGCCCTGCCATAGGACACCCTCCTATGGGGCCGTCCCCGATGCGAACACTGGCGCGGGTCGTCCCGCGCGGCCCTGTAAATAGTGATTCTTGAACGGAGAGGCAAGAGGGTGTCGCCCATATCGCGCCAACAGAAACTTGATCGCGTATCCCATGGATCAGGGAGCTTTTTCGGGTATCCTGTCGTTCTTATCCATAGATTATGCCGGGAGATCGATTGATGACCATCTCAAGACGTAATTTCATTGTTACAGCATCTGCTGCCGGGGCCGGATTGGCTTTATCGCCTTTGGAGCTCAACAAGGCGGCAGCCGAAACAGGCAGTCCTAAAGTGCTAACCCCTTCACAGGTAGAAAATCCGGGCTTCCATCGCTTTCAGTTTGGTGATTTCGAGATCACCACGCTTTCCGATGGGCGCCGAGCAGGCGAAGCGCCCGAAAAGACATATGCGGTCGATCAGGACCCGAAAGTGGTTGCCGCACTTCTTGAGGAAAATCTTCTGCCCGCCGACCGCTTCGTCAACAGCTTCACGCCAGTGCTCATCAATACAGGTAAGGAGCTTGTCCTGTTTGACACCGGCATGGGAGCAGGTGCTCGCGGAGCGGGATTGGGCAAACTGGCCAGTGCTCTTGAAGCTTCGGGCTACAAGACGGACGATGTGTCTCTGGTCGTATTGAGCCATTTCCACCCTGATCATATTGGTGGACTGATGGAAGACGGCAAGCCAGCCTTCGCCAATGCGCGCTACGTCACCGGACAGAAAGAATTCGACTTCTGGACCGATCCCGCGCGGCTCGACAGCCCCGCCAAGACCGTTGCTGAAATGGTGGCCAAAAACGTCAAGCCTCTCGCGGAGAAGATGACGTTCCTGGGCGATGATAGCGAAGTCATTTCCGGTATTCATTCGGTGGCAGCTTATGGCCACACGCCGGGTCATCTGGCTTTCAGGGTCGAAACGGGCGGCAAGTCGTTGATGTTGGTCTCGGATACGGCGAACCATTTCGTCATTACGTTGCAGCGGCCCGAATGGCACGTTTCCTTCGATATCGATAAGGATGCTGCCGTCCAGACCCGCAAGCGCATGTTTGACATGATCGCCACCGACAGGCTTCCTTTCATCGGTTATCATATGCCGTTTCCGGCACTGGCCTATCTCAAGCGGGAAGGCGAGGGCTATCGCTACGTTGCGGAAACCTATCAGCTGCGTGAGAAATAGATTGAGGCGGTTTAGTACTAACGCCCACCGGCAACGTCGATGAATGTTCCGGTTACATAGGCGGGGGCGTCGTTGAGCAGCCAGAAAATGGCTTCCGCGACTTCCTCTGCCTTGCCGGCGCGTCCAATAGGTGTACCGGCGCCCAACCTCGCCGCGCGATCCGGATTGCCGCCACTGGCATGGATGTCGGTATCGATCAGGCCTGGACGCACGGCATTGACGCGAATGCCTTTCGGCGCCAGCTCTTTCGACAGGCCAGTGGTCAGCGTATCAAGTGCGCCTTTCGCTCCGGCATAATCTACATATTCAAACGGCGATCCAAGTCGCGATGCCATCGATGACACGATGACGATGGCACTGTCAGGCTGCAAGCGCCGGGCTGCTTCGCGGGCGCTTAGATAGGTGCCGTAAACATTCACGTCGAACATCATTTTCAGACGATCAGCACTCATATCCGCAAGCGGCATGGTCTGAGCAACGATACCGGCATTCAGGACAACGCCTTTCAGCGGACCAAGATCGGCCTCCGCCTTGTCGAACATGGCGATCACGTCTTGTTCTCTGGATATGTCGCCTTGGATCGCAAGCGCCTTCGCACCAAGCTTCGCTGCTTCGGCCACCGTTTGCTGCGCAGCCTGTTCGTTCCCCGCATAGTTCAGAGCCACAGACCAGCCTTGCGCTGCGCTGCGCAGAACGGTAGCGCGACCAATGCCGCGACTGCCACCAGTGATCAGGGCGTTCTTCATACTCTCCTCCATGCAATTCATGGCAGAGCTAATCCGATTTGCACGTTGTGTGCAAAGGAAAGATCGTATGAAAATAAAGGTTTGGGGAAGAAAAATGGTCGGAGCGGCGGGATTCGAACTTTATACGGAGTCGAACTGTATAAAGTGATTAGAAAGCTAAGCTTTCCTTATATCTGCGCTACGTTCAATCACCCTCTTTTCAGCATCGTCACAAGAGAATTGGAAATTCTAGGCGGCATCGCCGCTTGGAATTTTGAATTCTCGCGTGGCGATCAAAGTTTGCGCTGACTCTTACTTGAAAAGTGCTTCCTCTCGTGAAATCCGAATTTGCACTACGAGTTCATCTAACGATCTGCAGCAGTTATTTGGGAATTGGTATTGCCGTGCAAGCACTCGACTTATTGCAACCCCATTTTGTTCTGAGAAGTATAGTTTATTGTTAGTTTGTTAGATTAACAATTTGTTTTTCTGATAGTTTAACATATTGAAATAATTGTATATTTTTAATTTTATACTTGATTTATTTCTTTTCGCATTCATGATCCTGTTACTTATTCCGGTATCGCTGCAACAGGTAATTGCAGTGAGAAATGACAATTGCAGCTTGTATGCAGATATTGAATCCACTCGAATTGCTAGAAGAAGAGAGGAGCAACACATGTCAGAACCAATCTCTATTCACGTTTGTGATGTCCGTGTAGTTAAAGCACGTCGGGATGGTCACGATGTTGCTGGCCCTTTACCTCAGCCACAGACGATTACTCCAACTGGGCTTCAGATGCTTTTCACAAACGATTGGCATCCCATCATGCCTGCCAACCTTTTTTCAATGCAGAGAATCTATAAGCCGATGAAGAGTGCTCGTTGGCAAAACACTCAAAAAGCAATCGCTCACGATTTGGCACAATGGTGGCGTTTTGTTTTAGTCAATAATCTGGAATGGGACGCCATTAGTGCTGAAGATGTTTCAGAGTACGGGTATTTGATGGCAGAATCAGTTTCGCCATTCACCCATCGACAATACAGCACAAGTACAGTTAGTCGCCGATTAGCTAGTATCCAAAATTTTTACTCTTGGGCGTGGCAAACAGGAATGCTGTCGGAGAATCCTCAAGAGGGATGTCAAGATAGTATATCGAGATTTCCGATTGGCCCGAAATCAGCGCTTTTGCCACATCTTGGTACCGCCAGTATTGTTCAACGAAAACGGAGAGGTCCACGAGGGCGGGATCCTGAAGATAATCCTAGACCGCTTAAGGTAAATGAACTTCGTGGTGTTCTGAATAGGTTGGGTCCCCGAATATTCGGTTCTGATGGTGCAGTATTGCCATGGAAAGTCGGGGATCCATCCAAGAGAAATCGTTTAATGGCTGAAATCGCCTATCACACAGGGATGCGGGTAGATGAAATCGCCAGCATCTCTACATCGGACGTTCTTAATCAAGCAAGAAAACTGAGTTCGACCGACAAGTGGCAGCAATTTGTTCTTACGGTTCGAACAAAGGGGCGAGCAACGCGAAAAGTGGTTGTTTCCTCAGTCGTGCTAAGAGCGTTGGTGACGTACCACGACACGGAACGGTATGAGGCAATTCTTTGTGCAAAAAAGCATAACCTGGACCATCTCGCTTTTAAAGAGCCGACACAACTATTCGTCAACGGGGTTTGTGCAAATTTTCGAGATGTTGGTAAACCGGTAAGTGCCGAGACGCCGTCGAGAGCATTTACCAAAGCTGTGTTGGCTGAAGGGTTAATTATTAGAAGCTCAGGCTTTAAGTTGGACCCTGAAAGCGGAGACAAACTACTCGACTCAGACGGCAGGCCTGTCACATTCTTAATAAACCTTGCCGCACACACCTTTCACGACCTTCGGCATACGTTCGCCGTTATGTTTTACAAATCAGAAGTTTTGCGGGGCAACAGTGAGCCTTGGGAGAAGCTGAGGCAACTCTTAGGTCACTCGATCGCAGAAACGACACGCAAAATATACTTAAAGTATATCGATACGGAAGAAGCAGCAATCTCTGATATTACCGCTCACTATGCCAGGATGGGCTTGTATGGCGTTCGGTGATAAAAGAAAGACAAACGGTGTACCAAGGCATCTCACGCAGCGTCCTTCAAAGGTGTTCTCAAATGTTCACGCCCTTCAAACGAATGAAGAATTTGGCGTTATTTCAAGGGCTGGGATGCTCAAGGTACGTTTTCATAATGGACCAAATGACACGGTTGGGGAAATAGATCTCAGTGATTGGGTCTCTTTCGGGGATATTGGTTTAGGTATCGCTGACTACTTGGCCGATTGGGGGCGTGGTCAAGCACATACCACTCGTATTTCGTTCAAGAAGAGCCTTACAAAGTTTAGAATTTTCCTTAGTTCGCTTGATCTCGAAAGTACCGGGTCTCGGTTGAGCGTAGCCGAATTCCCCAACAACGTTCTGCTAATGTTTGGAAACTGGCTGAATGGCAATCGGGAAATAGAACATGATCCTTCAAAACAACTAACGAAGTCGGTGAAAGCGAAGCATTACAATAAGATTAGAAATATTTTTTTGTACTGGGCCAGATCTGAACGTTATAAAGCGCTCTTGCCTAGCTCAGTTCTAACAAGCAAAAATCTTTGGCCAGGTGCACATCATCAGATTATCGCGACCAATATACTAGACCCAATATCCTGTTCAAAAATCCGTGCGGCCGCGATAAATGAAATCGTTGCCGATATAGCGCTTCGCGAGACAACGCTCAACGTACTTAATGACAATACTATATCGTTACCAGATATCCGTTCGCGGAGTGTCGTTCCGTTCAAAGAAATGGGTATCAAGCTAAACTTGTTGGTTAAGATTTTTGATGCAAGTTATACCAAAATAGATCCGAAGGTTTATCCTGGATTTAGTCGGTCTCTAAGGCAACCTTACGGTACAATCCGTGAAGTAATGGACCGTTTACATTTTTCAGTCCGCCACCTCGTTCCATATATCGTTCTGTTAGGTTTTGAAACACTTTTCAACGCGGAGGGATTACTTGGTTTAACTTGGGCGCAGATCGGTGAACATCCTATTTTTGGTGAGGACCGACTACAGATACGGGTGCCAAAGAACAGGTCGAAATTAGGCGGTAAAGTGATCGGGCCGAACCGCCAGGTGAGATCTTATAGCACCAAGTTGACAGCTTTGGAATCCGTCCCAAATCTTTTAAAGCTTCTGGAACGCTTCACACGATTGACCCGTAATCTGGTGGAGCCGCGAGATGTGGACAAAGTATTCATTTTCTATGCTCATGGAAACAATAAGAAAGATATAAATAAGCATCGAGCGTTCAGGATTACAAATAATTCGACGTCATCAGCTGATTCTCTATGGAGAAATGCATTACAATCATTCATTGACGATAATGAATTGCCACATTTTACTCTAAGAACTTTACGTGCGAGTGGCGGTGACTTTGTTCATAAGGTTACGGGCGATATGAAGTCGCAGCAACTGGCTTTGGGTCACGCAAACCTTGATGTTACAGCTAAACATTATCGAGGAACAGCAGCAAAGAAGCGGGATGAGGAAGCGCTCTCCAATGCGATGGCTTGGCGGGACCGCTATATCTTTACATACGGTAAGTCAGATTCGAGAAACGGCTTGCTAATGGAAGGAGGACAGAGTGCGGCAACGCCTGGGTTTGGATGTGTTGATCCTTTTAATTCCCCGGTTAGGCACCAGCAATCGGGAAAACTGTGTACGGCTTTCGGTGCCTGCGCCTCGTGTCCACTCGCATACATCGATAGTGAAAGTCCCCGGGCCTATGCACGTTTGATTCAATTCAAAAATCGTCTTGACGAAGCTCGTATCGCACTTGAACCGGTCCGCTATCTCGAGAATTGGGCACACCAGTTAAATTCTCTTCAGAAGTATTGGCTGCCGAAATTTACTGAGGCAGTAAGAAATGGAGATAATCCAGCATTACCTCCTTTCCCAGAATTGGAGTGAACGGATGAAAATCTCACACGCAATAGTTGATGAAAAGAATAAATCACCTTTGAAATTGCCTTTCTTTAAAGATTTATTTGTCTCAAAGAAAAGTCGTTGGGTAGAAACTATATGGTATTTTGATGCTACTACAGCCGGATGTAGAGACGTTGCTCTACACTGGAAGTTGCCTCTTGCAGAAAGGGGATTTCTGACGGATCAAGAGAACAGAGAGCTATTGGAGCAAGCGAAATGCTTATTCTGGTCAATAATAAAATATAATCAGAGAGGTAAAAATCCTAAAGTTGCCACATATCCCAATCTTTTTAGCGCAATAAATTATCTGATAAGGTGGATGGCAGAAAATGGTATAAGTAAATTCTCGGAGCTTAATCCGACCGTATGCGCTGATTATTTGGATGATATTTCTGATGTTGAACAAAGAAAATGCAGATCAGCCAAAAGCAGCTTAGCGGGTTATGTGGATATACTTTGTCGAGTATATGAACAGTCTGTTCTTTTTTCGAAAACCCCAGATTTAGTAATGCTGCATCACCCTTTTGGCGGGAGAACTGCTAATGAAGCGGTGATGAATATTTCTGGGCGCTATGGTGATCGAGGGTTCATACCGCCGGTGCCAGATCCTATTTTTCTAGGTAGTATGAATGTAACTTTACAATGGTTAGATATTCGATCCGTTGATGTTATTGAATTGCAAGAGATCCATCTGAGAAAAAGAGCGGATGTTGCACATTTAGCATCCAACTCCTACAGTTTTCATATAAACAAGGAGCTATCGAAGTATGAGTTCGATTGGCCTTATGCTCCTCACGAAAGCTGGTCACGAACTCTCTCGAAAAATACAGCTATAGATGAGCTTCGAGATTTATTTGGAAAAGTCAGAGATGCGGCGATAATAGCCATTCAGGGAATGCTCGGGCTCAGAATTAGTGAGATTTGCGGAATTCTCGCTGGCGATATGAAAGAAGGGGCCCTTTGGCCGAGTTGTGTCAACACATCTCCTTCTATAAGTGGGCTGACCGAACTCTTCCATTTGCGCGGACGGGTATTTAAGCAGCAAGATGAGTTTGTAGATGCTACTTGGCTCGCTGGTTCTCGGCCTATGGGGTCGAAATATATCCCACCAGCAGTTAGAGCCATCACAGTATTATGGAGACTTTTCCAACCTTGGCGAGACTTGGCTAATCGTAAGGAGCTGCTTGTTTCATTAAAAAACGGTCGGGGTTTCCCACGAAATGCAGATTCGATTGATCGGGTCTTAGAGCGTTTCCCTTTCAAGTTGGATCATATCCGCACGAGTTGAAGTAATTCTGAGCCTCTTGCGGTTCGATGAGTTCAACCATCTGACCGATGCGATCCCAAAGCCCATTGACTGTTCTCTCGGCAGCCTTTCGTAAAAGCGCCTTCAGCTTGGAGAAGGCCTTTTCGATCGGGTTGAAGTCTGGACTGTAAGGTGGAAGGAACATCATTGTCGCGCCGACCGCCTCGATCAATTCTCTTGCTGCCGGTCGTTTGTGGCTGGACAGATTATCGAGGATGACAATATCACCTGGTTTCAATGTTGGAACCAACACCTGAGCGACATACGCCTCGAACCAATCACCGTTGATGGGGCCGTCGATGACAAGTGGCGCGACCATTCCCGTATTGCGCAGCCCCGCAACCAACGTGGTCGTTTTGCGATGGCCGTGAGGAAAACCCATTCGCAACCGCTCACCCTTGCGGCACCGCCCATGACTACGGGCCATATTGGTCGCTGTCCAGGTCTCATCGATGAACACGAGCCGCTCTGGATCGAGATCAAGTTGCTCCTCGAACCAGCATTGCCGCTTTTCCAGAACGTCTGGACGGCTTTGCTCTACAGCATGGCCAGTCTTTTTTTACGCGTTTGTTCGTGCCGGACAAGAAAGCGGTGCAGTGCCGACTTGCTGATTATGATGCCTTGGGCGGCCAAATCACTGCGAAGTTCGAAGAGAGTACCGTCCCTGTGTTCGGCGAGCCAGATCATGATCTGATCAGCATGAGCTTCTGTCTTGTGAGAATTGCGGTCGCCGCCCAGTGGACCGGGTCGAACATTTCCCTGCTGGAGTTGAAGGTTACGCCAACGGCTAACGCTGGCTGCGCTTACACCGAAACGCTCAGCAGCCTCTCGATGCGATGCACCGCCATCAACGGCAGCAACTACACGTATTCGAAGATCAATGGAAAGGGCTCGCGACATATCTGCCGACCTCCATCGGCAGATAGCTTGAATCAGAAAGTAACTGATTTGCAAAGCCTGCTGATTCAATCAGGCAGGGAAACGCTCTAAGTGGACATCTGCGTGCTTCTCAGAACCGGTGGATCAAAGAGAATGTAGAAATTCCTCCCGAATTACGGTCGTGGCGGGTATCGACGCATCAATGGCGTAAGAGTTTCGCTAATTATATGGTTCGCACAGACGCTCGTTTGATCCACGGTGTGCGCGACCATTTTAAGCATATGTCGATTGCAATGACAGAGCGGGGTTATTTGGGTACAGATCCTGAGATGCTCGGGCTTATTGATGATGAAGCCACCCATGCAGCCTCAAAGTTCATAATTGATGTCGTGAACGGTCGTCCAGCGGCCGGAAACATGACTGAAAAAATCTATGAAAGGCGGGATGTAATTGAACAATTAATTGGTACTGATGGTACCGAAGACGAGCGTATCTCAAGACTAGCGCGTTTGCTGAAGGAGGATGACGTCCGTGTCTGGCCGTCACCATGGGGAAATTGCTTATTTCTTTGTGAACGCGCCCGTTGCCACTACGCGGCAAAAGGGAGCTTCGACCTCAGTGCACGACATCCTCATTACGGCGAGAGACGGCCAGGAGTGTGTTGTGAGTGTGCAAATTTCCTGGTTTTCTCCGATAATCTCGATTTCTGGCACGCGAGATATAAAAGAAATTTGGTCGTGTACGAAGCGAATAGAAATGCCGGTGAGTTCGCAGCCTCCGCAGTGGCTGCGAAAGCGGTCCTCACTTCGATGGTAATCCTTCAAAGGTTCGGCGTCGAAGCGAACGGGACTTTCGATGAAGTCGGAATGGGGATCCACAATGAGAATCACTAAGAAAGTAAAGGAACAAAAGTCTGATGCCGAGATTGCATTAATGCAGGCTCTTAATCGGATAAAAAGTGGTAACCCGAGAGATGACCGAAATGTTGCGCTTGCAAACCGGGGCTGTTTGCGCGTTACTATTACTACAGTTGCGCGCGAAGCAGGTAGAAGCAGAACATTAATCGGCTCCGCAAATTGCCGGTTTCCCGAAGTTCGGGAAGCAGTATTGGCGGCAATGAACAAGGGTCTTTTGGACGAGCGTCCACCATCAGCTGCAGAACTCGTCAAACTTCTTCGTGAGGATAAGGTAATCCTTGAGCGTCATGTTAGCGTTCTGGCTACACGCTTGCACGATGCATCGTTACACGTTTGGGAGCTGGAAAAGCGCTGCGAACGGCTGGAACATGAGCTCGCCCAAGCATGTGTGAAGTTGGGTAAAAGGAACTCGTTGTCCGAAGTGAAACTCTAGATAAACCGTTCACGTGATTTCGTTAGAGTTCCTAAATCATTCCCCTTCTTAATAATCAATGATCATTCGCGCCCAGTTGCGAGAATGATCATGAGGCCCTTTGCTCGGCGCTAATAAGATTTGCTATTTTCATTTATCTGTTGCTTGGGTTGCGAACAGGAAGGCTCTTTGCGCCTTACTAAGCCCGAATAAATGATGGAAGATGGCGTCCAGTTTGCGTGATCGAATCGGAGGGGGCATGACCGGTTATTGGAAAAAAAAGACGGGTATGGCCGAGTATTTGCGTTTATACACGCGCGAAGACAGGTGGCTCGCTTGGGAAGACCTACCTGCGGATCCCAACCAACCAAGTAGCAGGACAATCCCTGGAGCGAAAAACAGGGTTGGAGAGACGCTTCGCAATGCCTTCAATTCTACAAATGTCGTATTTCTCTTGGGGTCGGGCGCATCTTTCTCCGCTGTGAATTCTAGCGGCGCTGAGGGGCAAGCCCCTGGCATGGCGACACTGTGGAGAGCTGTCCGCGATAAAATTGACAAAGAAAAACTTAAAAACGGCCAAAGCTTCGACGACATCGCCGAAGAATTACTCGGCATGCCGCCGCCTAAACCGGATGACACAAGTGCAGGCAATATCGAAAAGCTGCTCAGTCTCTGCAAAATGAAGCTGGAGTTGCTAAGCGTTAGGGCCACTGACGAACAATTTCAGCAGCCGGATTCTGAAGTCTCGATACTTACAGATTTCATTTCGAAAGCCGAAACCGCTATTCTGAACGAGGTTGGTTTCGTGGATGAGAAAACATCCCTGCCCGCTCATTCGAATTTGCTGAGAAAGTTTTCAAAGCGAAGTGCTGAGAAACCGCGCGTAAAGCTGTTTACAACCAACTATGATCTTTGTCTGGAAGAAGCTGGAGCGCGGCTAGGCATTGTTTTTATTGACGGATTTTCACATAGTGCCGAACAACGTTTCAATAGAGATTATTTTCAAACAGATATCGTACGAAGGTCATCGTCTGGGACAAAGTCCGATTACATCGACAGCGTTTTTCATTTGTACAAAATGCATGGCTCCGTCGACTGGAGGCGACGATCAGGTGGTGCAGTTATTCGGCAAGCTAAAGGCGAAGGAAATGACCTAACTCCGGTTCTGATCTATCCGAGGTCTACAAAGTATCAAGAGGCTTTCGAAACTCCTTATCTGGATATGTTTGCCGCGTTTCAATCTGCATTAAGAGAGCCAGATACTACTATCTTCATCGCAGGTTTTGGCTTCGCAGACGATCATATAAGCTCACCGATCTGGTCAGCCGTAGAATCCAACCTTTCGCTGAAGTTAATACTCGTTGACCCTGGGTTTGTCGCAGAGCAGCAGTTGGATGACATTCAACCAGAACACGCTTTGAAAGCAGTAGGTTCGCAGCTGAATAAATATCAAGCGCGATTGATGCGCTTGGTCCAGCAGGGAGACACCAGACTAACTATACTGAACGGTCGCTTCGAAGATATGATAGACGCGATTCCTTCCGTATCCGGTGAAACCGACCGCCAGAGGCTTCTAATGCGCTTGGAAGAACTGGGTGGCGTGTAATGATTGCAACAAACGATTATGCGTTGATCGATCCCAATAAACGTGTCGGAACCGTAACCCGGGTGGGGGCCGCGTCTGTTGAACTGACGGTTCCGCTTGGTTTGGCCATTAGCGGACAACGGGGACTCGCCAAAGGAACTACAGGTGACTTCCTTTTTATTGATTGCGATGCAGCCATAGTGTTCGGTCGTTTGACTGAAGTCATCGTTCCGGAGCGACAACGCTCAGCGTTAGAGCGTCAACTGGACCAGGAAATCGTTACCGATCCTCAAGGCCGCGCCCAGTTGTTGGCCACAATTGATAAAACGACGAAAGAGGTGTCTCGCGGCATTAATACCCAGCCGAGGATCGGAGACAGCGCTTATTTGGCCGAGGGGCAAGCGCTCGCGTCAGCAATCCAATGTGCTCTTTCAGGGGAGACAAAAGAAGGGAAAGGAGCAGAACGCCTCATCGAGTTGGGACGCCTTTCTGGACTAAATGACGCCCATATTATGATCCCGCCGGAAAAACTGTTTGGCAGGCATTGCGGCATATTTGGAGCAACAGGTGGTGGGAAAAGCTGGACAGTATCGCGGCTAGTCAACGAAGTGGTGCGCCTCAAAGGCAAATGTATATTGTTCGACCCAACTGGTGAGTTTGAGGGGAAAATTACTGGTGCAAAAGAATACCGTTTCTCGAAGGGCGATGCAGAACACCCGCTTGTAAGATTTCCTTACAAACATCTTTCGGAAACTGATTTGTATGGTCTCTTGACGCCATCAACACAAATGCAAGGTCCAAATTTACGAAGCGCCATTAAGAATCTCAGACTAGCGGCGCTATTACAGCGTAATCCGCTAAGGTTTAGTGCAAAAAAGCAGGATAATGGCAACACAATATACTTAGAAGAGAACAATCATTTCATAGAAATAAGGGAAAGTGGAACGATCAGAAAAATTGGGCGAAGTCGGAACGTCATCAGCAAGGCCCTGATCAATTATTCTTCCGAGCTGGACTCGCAATTCTGCGATTTCGATATTCACCTACTTTCTGCCCAAGTGCGAGAGGAATGCGTCAAGCACAGTTCTCAGGACGCTAACGCTAATGGATTCTACGGCAAGGTAGATGATGCGGCACTAGGGTTCTGTAACTCGTTGAATGTCAGAATCGAAAATTATCTTTCATCATCAGAAATGAAGTGCATCTTCTCCAACGAAGGAGAAGATGTGTGCGAAATTATTAAGAATTTCATTCAAGATCCAAAACAGAACGCGCTTTTGTTATCGTTTGAACACGTTAGTTTCAAATATAATACTCGCGAGATATTGCTCAATACCATCGGTAGATATCTCCTCAATTTGGCGCGAGAAGAAGCGTTTAAAGAGTGCCCGCTTATTTGTTTCCTGGACGAGGCTCATCAATTTGTGGGCCGTTCAATAGGCGATGAGACTAATCGTGTGTCACTGGATGCATTCGGCTTGATTGCGAAAGAAGGCAGAAAATATGGTCTAACGGCTGCGATTGCCACGCAACGACCGAGAGATGTTCCGACCGACGTTTTAAGCCAGTTAGGAACACTTTTTGTACATCGCCTCACCAATGATCGCGACCGGGAGACAATTGAAAGAGCATGCGGCGATCTAGATCGTGATGCGGCCGCGTTCATTCCATCGCTGGCTCAAGGTGAGGCAATCATTGTCGGCCCCGATCTTCCTGCACCTTTACCAGTAATTATAACTCACCCAGAAAAGGCTCAGCAGCCACAATCGAAAGGACCAGATTATCAGAAGCATTGGGGGAGCTAAATGGCGAACGGCTGATAACCCGGACCCCAATTTTTCAGCCCCATTTTATGTATGGCGTCAATTTTATGATGGCCGCTTTAGGCGACGGAACTGGTCTTTACATCCATGGTGTGGCTGAACCGTGCGTCGCAAAAAGATCCTGTTGTCTTCGCTATCCGCGTTCTATCTTATTCTCGTAGTGACGGCCTCAGCGTTACAACTTTAACGCAATATATAGTGGACAAGGGTCCTGCAAGGTGCTGCTGCTATAGAATAGGCCGATAGACTCACAATTAATGCTATTCGCCACTGGCGTCGATCACGGGGGGATTCATGGCGCGGACGCTTTTACTGACAAAATTCAAAAATTTATCGCTTAACGATCCATTCTTCGACAGTCTGAAGGCGGGCTACGACGAATTCCCGGTTTGGTTTAACGCCAAGGCAGAAGAAGACGTTTATGTCGTTGTAGATGAGCATGATCATCTTAGCGGCATGATCTATCTGAAGTCGGAACACGGCGCTGTTACCGACGTTGATCCGCATCTTTCCGATGGTCACTGGCTGAAAGTGGGTACGCTGAAAATTGAGGGCAAGGGGACTAAGCTCGGCGAACGAGTCATCAAGAAAATATTCGACACGGCTTTAGATGTCGGGGCAACCGGAATTTATGTGACAGTGTTCGATGTACACGAAAGCCTGATAAACTTGTTTACTCGTTATGGCTTTGAACAGACTGGTACTAAAACAACAAAAAACGGCGTCGAACTGGTTTTGTCTCGTTCGTTAACAGACCACTCACCGGATACGTTGAAATCCTACCCATTCATTAGAATTTCGGATGCAAAGCTATGGCTTCTAGCAGTTTATCCAGAATTTCATTCACGTTTCTTGCCAGATTCTATTCTTAACAATGAACCCAAAGAGATCGTTCAGGACGTTTCCTATACAAACACCATTCACAAAATCTATGTCGCAAAGTTGCCGCTAACTCGTATGAAAAAGGGAGATGCGGTTATTATGTACAGGACATCGGACAACAAGGGACCAGCATTTTACCGTTCGGTCGCGACTTCAATTTGCGTTGTGGAGGAAACCCATCGACGAAAAGATTTTGCTTCCCTCGATGATTTCCTTGAGTACACCAAACCGCACAGCGTCTTTACTGAGGACGAGCTTAAAGACATGTACGTCTCATGGAGCAGGCTCTATACAGTGAAGATGACCTATAATGTTGCATTTAATAAGCGGATCACACGCGGAGACCTCATGGAGCAGGCCGATGTACCAGAGCAGCCGCGTTGGGATTTAAAGCCTTTGAGTGAGGCTCAATTCCAAAAGATCATCGAATTGGGGAAAGTCCATGAAGGTATTGTTATCGATTAATCCAGAGCACGTTGAAAACATCTTCAAGGGCGTGAAAACATTCGAATTTAGAAGAAAAGTCTTCGCACGAAAAGATGTTACAACGGTGGTCGTTTATTGCACAATGCCCGTCGGGAGAATTGTCGGAGAATTTGATATTGATACAATATTGGAGGACGCACCCGATGAAATCTGGGAGAAAACTCATTCAGGTTCTGGCATCACAAAAGATTTTTTCGATCAGTATTTTTCTGAACGAAAGATTGCTTACGCTTTAAAAATAGGGGAAGTTCGTGAATATGAGGAGTACATTGATCCAAAAGAAGTTTTGGATAATTTCACGCCCCCTCAATCTTATATGTACATGAAGGACGAGCGGAGAAAAGCCGGATTTCATGATCAACTAGCGTTCTGGTAATGCTCAATACGAAACTTATAATTGTATTCGGTGTGTCCGGTATCGGAAAAACTACGGCGTGTGCAAACTATGCCAGCCGAAATAGCAACGTTGCACATTTCATGGCGAGCGCCCTCCTAAGTCTCCATCGCGAGACTGCGGGTACCCGAACCATAGACAAGGCGATGCAGGATCAGCGGCTTCTCGTGGATTTGGTCTGCACCCTCCGGTTGGAGACTCAGGCGTCAATACTGCTTCTGGACGCTCATAATCTTATTGTCGTGGCAGGATGCGAGATTGTTATACCTGTGAATATAATCGCCGCCATGAAGCCAACTGGTCTGATTTTTTTTAGAGCTAATGGCACGATAGTTTCTAGTCGTCGTGTCTCGAGGGGGGACACTAAAGACGTTAGCTCTGGAGAAATCGAAAGATTACAAATGAATGCATTAAAAGCAGTCAAATCATACGCCAACCAAATTCCGTGCCCACTCGCAATAGTCGATGCCGATCAGGGCATTGATTTGTCGGACGCGATAAGACGCCTATCGTGAATGGGGTCTAGAATTTTGCTTTGTCTATTATTTGCGAAAATCGCGTTATTGTAGCCTATTTCTTGCCTGCCCGGAACGTACAGGCCGTTTTCCACGCCCGTCAGCTTAAACCCGTACCAATCAAATATTCTCTCAAAAACGGGCAATTTTTCTGCACTGACCGTCAATCCTGGTCGGTCGTCATCGAGCCATCTCAATAGACCGTCGAATACCTTCAGACCCAAGCCTCGTCCGGCATGATGAGGTGCTACGCGAACGGTACAAATCTTTCGCTCGAATCCATCGTTCTTCGCAATCCCAACCGCGACCAACTTTCCGTCGCGGTAAAAGGGGAGCAAAAACCTTGTTCCTGTCCGAAGTCCCGGAACCACCTTTTGGAGATACCAATTTTGAATGTCCGGATAGTCTTCTGACAAAATACCTATGAACTGCAGCGCCTCCTGTTCACCAGAAGAAAGGGGAAGGCTGCGTATGGTTTGGGTATCAAGTGGCAGCGGAATCGAGGAGGTTCTATTTTCATTGAAGACCATAATCGGGATGTTCCTCATTCTTTGTTTAGATAACCGACGTCAGAACCGCCCTCTACAGCAGCCGCAACTCCGCCTGAAAACCACGGTGTAACGCAAGAAGCTGCCAAGTTACCGAGCAAACCGAAGAAAAATGCAACGGCCAAATAAGTCAACAAAATCTTACGGCCGCTCCTGCGAGTGTGTAGTTTTACGAAAGATGAGAAATCTGCAACGCCGGTTCCGTCTTTGCTCTCCTTCTTCCAATGATAAACGACCATTCCGCCAGGAATCCCGCTGGGCACGTATTCGTTCCAGGGATCGTGTTCAAGAAGTCGGTTCTTATGCCATTGTATGCTGCTGGCTGACAGCTCGGAATGAACCGGGAAAGCTGTAAGAAATGCCACGAGATTGATATTGATCTTGCCTTGCTTCTCGTCAGCGCGAATCTTATTCTCAACCTGTGGCGGCAGTGTACGAAGCTCATTGAAACGAAAGTCAATATACTCGATTTCCTCGAACCCACTTTGAAATTTACGGTCGAGCGGCGTTATGACGTGGATGAAAGGGCTGGATTTCCCACTGGGCAGATAGATTCTCAGCCTGAAGTAAATACTTTCATCGGCCTTGATTTGATCGCTAACAGAATCGATAGCGGCCCTCTCGATTGAGAGGAGGGTTCCGTCAGAAAATTTTTCCAAGGAAAGGTGGGATGCGTCTAAATAGCCGCCCTGCTCGATAAATTTGTGAACCCGGCAAAACAGGTTGTCGCCATTTTTTAGCTCAATCCGCGCAGGAGCCGGTGTAACAACGCATTGGAGCTTTTCGTTGAAAATGCCTTGCGCAACTGACGTTTGGGCCAGCTGGACGCCCGCGTCTTGTATCGACTTTCTCTCGACATCAACTGGCAAGTAAATATTTATGCGCTCTATAGATGCGGGATTCTTGATTAGTAGACCAATCTCAAGGAAGTCTCTCGCGGGGCATTGAGGACGCCCTTTGAAATCCTTATCTCCAGCGATGCGCCAGAAATTAAAGTGCGTTTCCATATTGGTGCTCGCGACGTCTCCGTTGGCGAGACACCAAACCGCCATGCTGCCCGCTTTTTCCTGCTGCTTATTTTTACTTGTTTCCACCGCAATCCCCCGCGCGATTCGAATCTGTTGAGTGTATTTCTAACTCAAACGCTACCGTTCGGGCATGAAAATCGATCACTCTTAGACAAGTTGCACTCAGGCGGAATAAGATTCGGCCCTCCAAGGCGGCTGCATAATGAGCAAAATTGACGAGCATTGCTCTTCAGTTGGATTCCGGTTGTTGGCGATGCTCTGACTATAGTTGCAGCCTTAATGCGTGAACTCGGTTATTGACCTTTTCCATATATCCGGTATTATAGATATATGGAAAACGAAGACGCAATTGCAGCACTGGCTGCCCTCGCTCAGTCAACACGGCTCGACACATTCCGCCTGCTGGTGAAGCATGAACCTGACGGTATTCCGGCAGGGGAACTGGCACGCATTCTGGATGTTCCGCAGAACACAATGTCGGCGCACCTTGCGACGTTGTCGCGTGCAGGCCTCGTAAGGGGCGAACGTCAGAGCCGCTCGATCATCTATCGCGCTGATCTCGACCGATTTCGAGAACTGACCCTTTTCATGATCAAGGACTGCTGTGGCGGCAGTGCCAAGCTCTGCGCACCTCTTATAAAAAGCCTGACACCCTGTTGCGAACCAAAAACGGCCACCCAGTAACACAAGGCCGCTGAATTCGGCCTTACACAAACGGACTGATAAAATGACGGATCGGGTCTACAACGTGCTCTTCTTGTGCACGGGCAATTCCGCACGCTCAATTTTGGGCGAGGCAATTCTGAACAAAGACGGCGAAGGACGTTTTCACGCCTATTCGGCTGGTAGTCGGCCAAAAGGCGACGTTCATCCTCTCGCAATCAAGGAACTGGACGCTCTCGGCTATTCCATCGAGAACCTGAGCTCAAAAAGCTGGGACGTGTTTTCAGGTACCGACGCCCCTCAGATGGATTTCATTTTCACGGTCTGTGATAACGCTGCCGGAGAAGCCTGTCCTGTCTGGATTGGCCATCCGATGACAGCCCACTGGGGCATTGAGGATCCTGCCGCTGTCGAAGGTAATGAAGCAGAAAAACAGCGCGCCTTTGCACAGGCGGCCCGTTTTCTGAAGAACCGAATATCAGCATTCCTGAGCCTTCCCCACGCCATGATAGACCGCATGGCGCTTCAAAATCATCTGAAAGAAATCGGCACCATGGAAGGTAGCACACAGACAAATGTGGAGAATAACTGATGTCCACATTCGAACGTTATCTGACTATCTGGGTGGCTCTTTGCATTGTTGCAGGCGTAGCTCTTGGACATTTCTTTCCGACACTATTTCATGCAATCGGCTCTGCTGAAGTCGCCAAAGTCAACATTCCAGTCGCCATTCTCATCTGGCTCATGATCATTCCCATGTTGCTGAAGATCGATTTCAGCGCATTGAGACAGGTCACTGAGCACTGGCGTGGCATCGGCGTCACGCTCTTTATCAATTGGGCCGTCAAACCGTTCTCTATGGCACTTCTCGGTTGGCTATTTATCGGCTGGCTGTTTCGCCCTTATCTTCCTGCAGACCAGATCGATTCCTACATTGCTGGACTGATTATTCTGGCAGCCGCCCCTTGCACGGCAATGGTGTTCGTCTGGTCCAACCTGACCAAGGGCGAGCCGCATTTCACGCTGTCGCAGGTCGCACTGAACGATGCGATCATGGTTGTGGCATTTGCCCCTATCGTCGGACTACTGCTCGGACTGTCGGCAATTACTGTCCCGTGGAATACGCTCGTTCTGTCGGTTGTCCTCTATATCGTCATTCCGGTGATTATCGCGCAAATCCTGCGCAGAAGTATTCTCGCCAGCGGTGGAGAACGAGCTTTCGATGTAATGCTCAGAACACTACAGCCTCTGTCCCTGATTGCGCTTTTGGCGACACTTGTTCTGCTATTCGCATTTCAAGGAGAGCAGATCATCGCACAGCCCATGATCATTGCGATGCTGGCCGTCCCGATCCTCATCCAGGTCTATTTCAACTCTGGCCTCGCTTATCTGTTGAATCGCATTTCAGGCGAGCAACATTGCGTCGCCGGTCCCTCAGCTTTGATTGGTGCATCCAACTTCTTCGAGCTGGCAGTAGCAGCAGCAATCAGCCTTTTCGGCTTCTCATCTGGCGCGGCGCTCGCAACAGTGGTTGGCGTTCTTGTTGAAGTGCCCGTCATGCTCTCGGTCGTCTGGATCGTGAACCGCTCAAAGGGTTGGTACGAACGCGGTTCCAATCAAAAGCCAGTCACCGAAACAGGAAAACTCTGATGTCAGTTACGATCTATCACAATCCGAACTGTGGCACGTCACGCAACACATTGGCGTTGATCCGTGCCAGCGGCGAAGAGCCTGTCGTCATCGAATATGTGCAAAATCCGCCGTCGCGAGAACGACTGGTTGAATTGCTTCGAGCAATGCAGATGACGCCTCGCCAACTCCTTCGCGAGAAAGGCACACCATATGCCGAACTGGGATTGTCCGATCCCAAATGGACCGATGATGAACTGGTCGACTTCATGATGGCGCATCCTATCCTGATCAATCGCCCAATCGTGGAAACACCGCTTGGCATCAAACTGTGCCGTCCGTCAGAACTGGTTCTCGACATTCTGGAAAACCCGGTGTCGTCATTCACCAAAGAGGACGGAGAAGTCATCACCTATGAAAGAAAGTCCCGCTGACATGGACCTGCCGAACCTCGATCAGAATTCCTTCGCATTGCCAGACCTCGATGCTCTACGTGCCGACTTTCCAAAGCATAAGCCTCGTATCCTTTTGCTCTATGGCTCACTTCGTGATCGTTCCTATAGTCGGTTTCTGACCCTGGAAGCGCAGCGCCTTCTCGATGCGATGGGTGCTGAAACGCGTGTCTTTCATGCCAATGGTCTTCCTTTGCCAGACGATGGTTCGGCAGAGCATCCGAAGGTTCAGGAATTGCGTGAGGCAATGCTTTGGTCAGAAGGGCAAGTCTGGACCAGTCCAGAACGTCATGGAGCCATGAGCGCTGTCATGAAATCGCAGATCGACTGGATTCCTTTGCCAGGTGGAGCAATTCGTCCGACGCAGGGCCGAACTCTGGCCGTGATGCAGGTTTCAGGGGGATCGCAGAGCTTCAACGCTGTCAATCAGATGCGCATTCTGGGGCGCTGGATGCGAATGATCACCATTCCAAACCAGTCATCCGTCGCAAAGGCGTGGCAGGAATTCGACGACGCTGGACGGATGAAATCCTCATCCTTCTATGATCGCGTAGTGGACGTAATGGAAGAACTGATGAAGTTTACACTTCTGACGCGTGGCATCTCGGATCATCTCACAGACCGTTATAGCGAGCGTAAGGAAGAAGCGGCCAAACTCGAAAAGCGTGTTTCGTTGAAATCAATATGAATTCAGAAAAAGATTGAGCGTCTCGCAAGACATCCTGTTGCGCGAGCGCTCAATATGCCAGCCATTTTGAAACAAATGGGTCTGCTTCAGCGAAGTGACCCAGCTTCCGTTTCCTGCCCAGAAGTACAGCAGCCATCTGGTTCCTCCACAGTCGCCTTAATGATCTGATCGCCCGCGCAACAGTCCTCCATCAGAAATTTGATGAGATCGGCCATGGATTGATAATTGGCGACATAGATGAGCGAGCGTGACTCACGCCGTTGCGATATCAATCCCGCCCTTTCCAGTTCTTTCAAATGAAAACTGACATTTGACGGAGATACGCCCATGCGTTCCGCAATTGCTCCTGCGGCCAGTCCCTCTCGTCCAGCAACGACCAATGTCCTGATAATGCCAAGACGCGTTTCCTGTGAGAGTGCTGCAAATGATAAAAGAGCTTGACGGTCATCCATATTTCAACAATCCTTGAATTATTGAATCGAGGATACCGAACATGAACGTAATCGACAAGAGCGTATCGCCTGAAATCAGCCTCGACGATCTCCTCAATGGATTGCAAGAAGCACCAGAGGCACCTTTGGTGTTCTTCTATGAAGGACATCCAACGAAACCCGGCTATCATGTTACCGAAGTCAAGGCAGGTCAGTTCTCTGCTCTGGATTGTGGCGCTAATCCGGAAGCATGGTCAGAGATGTTTGTTCAGCTCTGGGACATAGACGAAGACGACCGAAGCCATATGCCAGCGGCGAAATTCGCAGCAATCATTCACAAAGTATCGAAGCACGTCCAGTTGGAACCCGGTGCCAGGCTCACATTTGAAGTCAGCGATGGAAAGCAGCCCATGGCACTTTATTACGCAACTGCACCGCTTCTGACCGACGGTACCTTTGAAGTGGCTTTAACGGCACGTCCTTCCAGCTGCAAACCCAGAGATCGGTGGCTGGCAGAGCAAATAAAAGGAGCCAGTTCCTGCTGTGGCCCAACTAACTCACAATGTTGCGCATGATGCGGGTTTAGTTCTTTGACGCCGTTAAACTGTAAAACTATGGCGATAAAATCATCATGAGCGTCCAACGGCTTCCTATCGCCGCCATTGTCGGTCTAGGACTGACCCAGAATATTGGCTACGGCACATTATATTATTCCTTCAGCATTCTTGCGCCCTCTATGGCGCAAGATTTCTCTGTTTCGAACGAATGGATATTCGGAGCGTTGTCGGTCGCTCTCCTGACGGGGGGCTTCCTAGCACCCTGGATGGGACGTCTCATTGATCGCCTCGGTGCAGGTCGCGTGATGACCGTTGGCTCAATAATAGCGGCCACTGCGTTGGTCGCCAGTGCCTTTTCACCCAATGCGGTCACATTCGCAGCAACCCTGACGCTTATCGAAGTGGCCGCGAACCTCGTGCAGTACGGCGCGGCCTTTGTTCTTCTGGTGCAACTTGCACCAACGGTTGCACAGCGCAGCATCACTTACCTGACTTTGATTGCAGGATTTGCCTCGACAATCTTTTGGCCGATCACCACCTCTCTTCAGCAATGGCTGACATGGCAGCAAATTTATCTGCTGTTCGCATGTCTTCATTTCGCTCTTTGTATGCCAGTTCACTTTTGGCTAGCGCGAAATCTCGCGTCGAAAGCTCGTACAAGTTCGGCGAATGGATCGCGCACGATAACTGAAGGGACGCTGCCAAGGCTTTTTCGTCGGCGAGGTCTGATGTACCTGCTAATCGGTCTTTCGTTTCAATCGTTGATCGCAGCAGCTATCCTCGTTCATATGATTCCGATGTTGAAAGGCCTTGGTCTTGCAGGATCGGCAGCCTTGATAGGGGCGATGTTTGGTCCATCCCAGGTGACCAGCCGTCTGATAAACATGATCGGCGGCAAGAACCTTGCTCCGATCAAACTCGCGATCATTTCTTCCTCACTAATGGCGCTTGCAGTCACCTGCCTGATGCTCGGCGCTCCATTCATAGCTGCGGCGTTAATATTTGCCTGTCTGTTCGGCTTTGGTAACGGCCTCTTCAGTATAGTGTCAGGGACGCTGCCTCTTTCGCTGTTCGGAAGCGAAGGATATGGCGCATTGCAAGGTAAAATAATGTCGGCACGGCTTATTGTATCAGCAATGGCTCCATTTGCGATGGCATTCGCAATGGGGCATTTGGGTGTAAAGGCGGCGCTCGCAATCGTTATTGTTTGTAGCGTATCCTCGCTCATTGCCTTCGGGTTATTGGTCCGACTGGAAAATGAGGCTGAAAAAGCCCGATTAGCCAAGGTGGCATCATAAGCCGTTTTGCAATTGATTGTCTTTGTAATGGTACATTGGCGGGGATAGGTAGCGTGACATTAAATCTGAATACTCCGGTACCCATGGTTAGCCCGAAAATCGATCACGATGTGATCATAATCGGTGGAGGTCAAACCGGGCTTGCGGCTGCGTACTATCTCCGCCGTGCTGAGGTAGAATTCACTATCCTGGATGACGGCAACGAACCAGGCGGGGCATGGGTGCATGGATGGGATTCTCTGCGCCTTTTTTCACCTGCCAGTTTCAGTTCGCTCCCTGGCTGGCTGATGCCTCCCAGTCGGGAATCAGATGGTTATCCTACGCGCGATGAAGTGATCAGCTACCTTCAGCGTTATGAGGAACGCTATAAGCTTCCTGTCGAACGCCCACACAAGGTAGAATCTGTCACCCGTGAAAATGATATTCTTCGGGTTACATTGGCGGATGGATCGAGCCGAACCTGCCATGCGGTTATCAGTGCCACTGGGACATGGTCGAAACCGTTTGTCCCCGACTACCCCGGCAAGGACCTGTTCTCAGGCGTTCAGATTCATTCTGCACATTATGAAACTGCCGATGATTTTGCTGGCCAGCGTGTGCTTGTTGTTGGCGGAGGCAATTCAGGGGCACAAATTCTCGCTGATTTAAGTACCGTCGCAGAAACAATTTGGGTGACACTGACGCCGCCAGTGTTTCTGCCTGACGAAATTGACGGCCGAGTGCTTTTTGAAAACGCCAGTGCACGCGTACGGGGAGATGTCGACGCCAATACAACAATTGGGGACATTATTATGGTCTCTCCGGTAAAAGCCGCGCGCGACCGAGGCGTATTGAACGCCGTACGCCCCTTTAAGCAATTTACAGAAGATGGTGTCGTTTGGGCTGACCAAACAGAGACCAAAATCGACGCGGTAATCTGGTGCACAGGATTTCGCCCTGCAACGGATCACCTGAAAGCCCTCGGCGTTGTTGAACCGAACGGACGGGTTCAAGTCATTGAACAACGATCCATCAAAGAGCCTCGGCTATGGCTTGCTGGTTATGGCAACTGGACGGGTGCGGCTTCTGCGACATTAATCGGTGCAGGTCGGACAGCTCGCGAATTTGTACCGCGATTGGTCGCAGATCTAATTGGTTCGTCGAAATAGTCCTTTATCGGTGTTCGTGTTTTGTTCTATACCTAGGGCATGACAAGCACGATTAAAACACTTGGACAGGCTTCACGGCATCGATTGTTCGTAATGGCCGAGTGCCGTACCTGCAAACGGAGTGCCCGGTTTCTGGCCAGCGATCTCGCATCGATCTTTGGCCACGGAAGCAACCCCTATACCCTCAAGTTTAAATGCACGACCTGCGACTCCTCCAATTGCAATTCGACATTGGAATGGCCAGATTTTGAACGTACTCACGAGCATTATGTTTGGCGGCCCATAAAAGTTAAGGGCGGCGATCTTTTATGAAAAAGCTAAAATAAATTAAAATTTATGTAGGCCAGTTTTTCGGCATTATTAAACCGAAGCCCTTGGATTTATCTCTATAAATAAAGGTTACACCTTTTCGTTCTAAGGCTGATTGGATTTTTCGCTGAGTTTCAATTTTTACGCCTGCATTTCTTTCAAAGCTTCCGATAGTCCGCACGCTTACCCCCGCTTCTGCGGCGAGCTCTTCTCGACTTAAATCGAGTGCGAGTCTTGCGGCTCGCAAAAGTGCAATCGGTATATCCATCCTTTTCTTTTAATTCAGGGAGTATGCAACTGCTACACCCCCTAATTTGCCTTAAATCGGTATTTATTTGCCATATTTAGGAATTTAATTGCCTATTTCTGGCAATTCTGACATAAGCCAGATTATTGCTCACACAGACACCGAATCAGTGAGTTAAAGATTTGATGATTAGGCGGATTGCCCCTTTTTGTCCGTCGATGACGTCATCGTTTAAACTGGTTTCACATCGAATTTGGCGCATGTAGCCCATGTGCCGGACAGGAGAACTTATGCCTGAAAACTCCCCAATCGGTCATGTTATTCTTATGAAAAATGAAGTTCCACGACGGCATCCAGGACGTGGATTGAATGCGGCATTGCAGCTAAGTGAACTTCACAATCGCATTAACAAGCAAGAACGCGATCATCAGAGTACGGAGCGTGTCGACGAATATTTTCGTTACGCAATCTGGAGCGAAGGAGAAAAAATCATTGGTTACCTTGAGAGTATAATTTCGGTAGCTGATGAAAGAACTTCCACGACAACGTCAGGAATTCCAATATCATCCAGTAGCATGAGAAAATTGGTGGGCGCTCTTTCGGAAGAAGCCGAGGGCATTATGCACTATCAGCCTACTCTGACGCCGACTTATTTATCAGGCGGCTTTGCATTCGATCTCATCGTTTACGATAAGCAACAAAAATGCTTGCGTTATATTCATATCGCCTACGGTATTGGCGCTGAACGAATTGCGCTAATTCAGTACGAAGAAGACAAGGCGAGGCTCGCAGGCTTTTTGCCTCGCTTGGCGGCACAGTACTTTGGCGTTGAGATAGAACGAACAGAGTTCGTCATTATAGATCCGTTACTCAGCGAGACAAAATATCTGGAAGGCGTTTGGGCGCTTCACGATTTAGACCAGCTAACCGGTAGATCGGGTACTGCACAACACGTGCTGGAAATACAGAGACAGCAAAGACACATGCTGAGCTTTTGGTTTAGTAACAGCCTTTCCGGCAGTGAGATGGAAAAGCATCGACAGCTCAATTCGATCTTTCATCGCTTGGCGCACGAAGAACTGACACGAGCGAAACAATTGCACTTCCACACACTCGTTCCAGATCAAACCCAGTAAGCGGGGCTCCTGAGCCATTCTCCGACTGTTGCATGTTCCACGCTGAACGGTTCAGCGTTTGCTCGCAACATTAATCAAACACGTTGAACAAGAAACGCCATTTCACGGGCGCGTTGTAGCGCGCCCGAATGGCCCCTCATTTCTTCATTCTTCAGGATCTTATTATTATTGCTGTCATAATCAAAAACGGAAAATACAATCGCGAACAACTGGAAATCGAAATCGATATGCTGAAGGCCTTGGTCACGGATCTTGAACGCATATTCAACGGTGAACATCCAGATGAGCGCCAACTTTCAAATTCTCCAGCCATAACATGCTGGAAGCTCAGCGCACGCCGCGCAACTTGCTTAGAGGGTGTATTATTCGAACATCCTCGGCTCGGACAAATCGTGCCTAATGGCATCACTTCAGAACTTTGGCTTCTCGATCTCGACAGAAACTACGCTCGCACATTCAGCCGCTTTTACCGACTGGGCCAAAAAGACATCGGTAATTGAGAAAAACGTACATCGTGCTGCACGTCGCCGACTGACATCGCAGTTTGAGTTTCGCTGCGTACAAGCTGAAAGACGTCAGCGCCTGCCAGAGGAAATCTGGCATGAGAACTGTCGGCAATTGCGGACAACAAAGGGATAAGGGAATGAAACTTTGGATCTGGTCTGACGTCCACCATGAACTGCAAGAAGTCGACTATCCGTCGCGTGAGAACGCGCCAGAATGCGATATGATCATCATTGCGGGCGATCTCAATGCAGCGCCTGACCTTCACATCACGCTGGAATTCTTGATCAGGCACTATGAGAAGCCCATCATCTATGTCCCCGGCAACCACGAATTCTATCAGAACAAATGGCTCATGAATGATCGAGAACGGTCTTTGGAGAGTGACAGGCAAACGATCAAGACAATCGAAGCCCTCTCTTTGGAGTGGCCGCAGCGGTTTTACTGCCTTGATCAGGACGAGGTGATTATCGACGACATCAGATTCGTTGGGGCTAGCTTATGGGTAGATTTTCAGATGAATCTCTCCCTAAAGTCTGATCTAGCGCGGCGAATGCAAGAAGCGCGAGCAATACTGAATGACTTCCGTGCGATCCGCATGAAAAACGGGAAGTCATTCACGCCCGAAAATATGCTCGATCTACACCTGTCAGATGCCGCTTACATTCGGCAAAAACTAACAGAACATTTTACTGGTCCCACGGTTGTTCTCACACATCACATGCCACACTCTGATTGCACACCACCAGTCTATGCACACTCAATCGGCAACTATTTGTTTGCGTGCGGATCAGATGCCTTCGATGACATCCTCCACTCTGAACTAGCACCCGCTCTATGGATCTGCGGGCACACGCATCATGCTTTCGACATTCAAATTGGACGAAGCCGAATTATCTGCAATCCATTTGGTTATAAGTGGGAACAAGGATTGAACGGATTTCGATGGGATCTAATAGTAGAAATAGCATAGACCATCAAAACGGAACTGCATCAGAGCCTGCGCAATGCCCAATTGTTGGTTGTAGCCCGTCCAATAACGCAATAAAGTGTTCAACAGAGAACAAGTCACTGTTTTTGGGCGACGAAGAATAAAAATTATCTCTTTTTATCAATAAGTTATCCGCGAGTGTACAGTCCAACCGGATTCCGGATATTCCGTTCAGTCGGACACGTGCAGATAGTCGTTCGACAGTCGAGCATTCTTTTTAGGGTAACGTAAAGATGAGCATCAACGAATTGGGTAAATAATTGATATCACTGAGCTTCTTTCCGTCGGGCAGGCGGGATTCGAACCCACGACCCCTTGACCCCCAGTCAAGTGCGCTACCGGGCTGCGCTACTGCCCGAAGGAAAAAAGCTCAGTGATGAACACTTTCGTTGACTCCGTATAACGAACCCACGACCCCTTGACCCCCAGTCAAGTGCGCTACCGGGCTGCGCTACGCTCCGAGCCGGGGAAAGCCGTAGATTATAACGACTTGGCACGCAAGGGATAATTTCTCGAAACTGGCAAATTGCACATAACATTCATGCATGGTTCTGAGCATCAGGATCGCGGTGCGAAAAGAATGATGCATGTGCCTGCGAAAGCCGTGCATGCGCCGACCACATCCCAGCGATCGGGGCGCGCTCCTTCGGCAAACCAGATCCACAAAATCGACGCGATGATATAGATGCCACCATAGGCTGCGTAAGCGCGACCGGCCACGTTGCTTTCAATCAGGGTGAGCAGATAGGCGAACAATGCGAGGCACACCATGCCGGGTGCCAGCCAAAGCGGCGACTTGTCGAGCTTCAGCCATGCCCAGAAGGCGAAGCATCCGGCAATTTCAAAGAGGGCTGCTGCGGCGTATATAGCGAATTGCAAGTTTCTGCTCTCCTGAGCGTTCTCCAAGTTTGAGCGAAAACTGATACTTGTATTCCAGCCCTGCACAACCCCAGATGATCCCGAATAGCAGATAAAAGTGGCGCCAGTGATCGGTGTCGATGACATTGCCGATCAGGACATGCCCGAGATAGGTTGCGTAGGCAACCAGAAGATACGGCTGCCAGGGGCGATTGCGAAACAGAAGCTTGAAACCGATCCCGAGTGTCAGGAATGTCAGCGTCAGAAAGGCGATGAAGCCGATCCAGCCATAGTCGAGGACGGCTTTGAGCCAGACATTGTGTGTATCCTCACCGAACATCGGCCCGAACTCGAGCGGCCCGATGCCAAGCGGATGCTGTGTTGCAAGGATCATTCCAAGCCAGTGCCGCGCAAAGCGCCCAAGCCTTGCACTGTCATAGCTCTGTTCGAGACGCGCGCGCTCACGGAAGAAATCGCCGACGCCGGGGATTTGCAGAATAATCAGGATCGCGAGAGTAATTGTTACAACTGCAAGCAGACCAATCACTATCAGGCGTAACCGAAAACGATTGCTGTTGCTTTGCAGGAAGAGCACGCCAAACAGAACGGCAAAGGAGAGGGGAACCATCGCCCAAGCCGCGCGCGAGAAGGATACCAGAACGCCGAGCGTCAGCAGGCAGCAGAAAGGCAGATAGACGGCCATATCGCGAAAGCCCCCGCGCATGATGCGGTAAAGCGTCCAGGTCAGCGGCAATATAAGGAAAGGTCCGTAGACATTGGGGTCCTGAAATGCGCCCTGCGCACGTCCGTAGCGCGTGAAGATTTCTGCGCCCGGAAAGAGGCTGAGATAACCGGCAATGCCAAGGACGGCAGAAAGCACGCCGACAAGAAGATAGGCGTTGAAGATGGTCTTCAGACGCCGGTGGTCACCTTCGATGACAGCGGCGAAGAATACCGATGTGAAAGCCAGAAACAGCGAGACGGCGATATAAAGCGGTGCTTTCTTGACGTCAGCCATCTGCATGACCGAAATCATGCCGCCGAAATTGAAGACAGCAAGCAGGGCGAGCAGCACAAGACTTGTGCGGGTCAGCCGCAATCCGAACAATAGTGCCAGCGCAATCAGGCCGACCATATAGAGTTCATAGGGCGCAGGCTCGCTCATCACGAAGCCGAGCAGAAAAACGCCGAAGCCGATTGCGATATTGGCGATGAGGCGGTTGAGCGCGCGTTTGCGCGCCAAATCTGCCGACAGCATCAGGGCTGGACGCGAACTGCCGTCAAACCGTTGCGCCATGCTGGTCAATAGGCGTTTTCCGTATTGAGAAGTCGCATCGGTGTCAGGAACAGGATTTTCAGATCGAGCCAGAGCGACCAGTTTTCGATATAGTAAAGGTCGAACTCTGTGCGCATGCGGATCTTGTTCTCATTGTCGATTTCGCCGCGCCAGCCATTGATCTGCGCCCAGCCGGTGACACCCGGCTTCACGCGGTGACGCGCGAAATAGCCATCGACCACCTCATTATAGAGCACATTGTGCGAATGGGCGGCGACTGCATGCGGGCGCGGGCCGACGAGCGACAGGGAACCGGCGAGAACATTGAAGAACTGCGGCAGCTCATCGATCGAGGTTTTGCGAATGAAGCGTCCGACGCGGGTGACGCGAGGATCGTTCTTGGTAACGGCCTGCTTGGCGGTGGGGTCGCACATCTCGGTGTACATGGACCGGAACTTCCAGACATTGATAACTTCATTATTGAAGCCATGCCGCTTCTGTTTGAAGATCACAGGGCCCTTGCTGTCCAGCTTAATGGCAATCGCCGTGCCGATCATGATCGGCGACAGAAGAACGATGCCAACAATGCTGAAGGCAACGTCGAAGATGCGCTTGGCAACAGAATCCCAATCGTTTATAGGCTTGTCGAAAATATCCAGCATCGGCACCGCGCCGACATAGGAATAGGAGCGCGGGCGGAAGCGCAGGTGGTTGTTGAGCGCTGACAGCCGGATATCGACCGGGAGAACCCATAGCTTCTTGAGTAGTGCCAGCACGCGGGCTTCGGCGCTGATCGGTAGCGATACGATCAGCATGTCGATGTGGGCGATACGGGCAAATTCGATCAGTTCGTTGATATTGCCGAGCTTGGGATAGCCAGCAACGATGGGGGGAGAGCGCTTGTCGTCGCGGTCATCGAAGATGCCGCAGATACGGATATCGTTGTCGGGCTGCTGTTCGAGCGAGCGGATAAGCGCTTCTGCATTGGGGCCGCCGCCGACGATGACAGCGCGGCGCTCCATTGTGCCATTGCGTGCCCAGCGCTTGATTTTCCAGGCGACGAAGATACGGGCAATTAAAAGCAGGACACAGGCGCTGAGCGCCCAATAAAGGAACCAGCCGCGCGAGAAATCGGACGATGCTTTGAGCAGAAAACCGGCAATGGCAAGGGTACCAAGCACGGCTGCCCAACTAATGAAAAGCCGCCGCAGATAGCGACCGGGACTACGCAATATATTGATCTGGTAACCGTCGTTGATTTCCATCAGCAGGACAAAAAGCGCGCCGCCCACAACCATGATAAGGGGATAGTAGAAAACCAGATGTGTGCGGATGCCGACATAAAGCAGAAAGCTCAGAATGCCGGAGCAAAAGACAAGCCCGAACTCCACCATGCGCATGACGCCGCTCAGCATCAGCGGCGAAAACGTATCGTGCTGATATTGTTCAGCCATCTGGCGCGCCAGTGGGCTAAGCTTCACCGGGCCTTTCGGCTTGGAATCTTGTCCGGTCTCCTGCTTGCTGCTGGCTTCTATGGCTTTGCGGCCAAAAGGAGAAAGCGCATCATTATCTCGCACAACATTGCCCCTGATCGTAAAAATGACAGCGTAGTAATTAGACCGAGAATCCTAAGCAGAATATAAATGTCGCGTGACAAGCTTTTGACTTAGGTAAACACTCAATTAAATACTCGGTTGAAAGCTGTTACTGTTAGTAACGGCTAAAATAGCATGATCTCCGTCCGTATTGATACAGCATTGGCTGCAGGAACCGATACGCGCCAGTTGTCGCAAGCCAAGCCAGTGCAAGGCTTGCCTTGTCTCATTATATTGCCTAGGACGGTGATATGAAACCGTTGGAAGATAAAGCTGCGGGCGGCATTTTGCCGTCAAACTGTTCGGCACATGTTGCCGCCAACTGACCAGCTTTGTTTCCGCTCCTGATCGGCACCAGATCAGACGATGTCATGGGGTTGCTGCGCGCCTGACCGCTCAGCGACCCAAAAAATCCTGATGACAGCAATTCACGCTGCGATCTTTCAAGGTCGCATTAACTGTTTGTTTTAAAGCGCTTTATCTAAACCGTTCTAGTGTTTTGGAGGGCGCTCTAGGGTTGATCATGACTATCTGGGCCGAACTGGCTAGAGCGGGCAATCATGCCGGCGATGAAATTTTGTTGCGAAAACGCGATCACATCTATGGAATTCGCTATAACGGCCTGGAATTGATGTCCAACGTCAATTTCCAGTCCGAGACCGTGCTGGCTGAAAGGTCGCTTCGCCTGCACGGACGGAAAGTGTCGCATATGCTTATTGGCGGACTTGGCATGGGCTTCACACTTCGGGCAGCACTCGATCTGCTTGGACCCGATGCCAGAGCCACGGTATGCGAGCTCGTCCCCGAGATCGTGGAGTGGAACCGGACCCATATCGGTCATCTGGCCAACCATCCATTGAACGATCCGCGTGTCGATGTTCGGGTCGCCGACGTGATGGATGTTCTTCGCGCAGAGCCTGGTCGATATGATGCCATATTGATGGACACGGATAATGGACCGGATTTTACCGTCCGCGATGCCAATGGCGCAATCTATGAAGATGACGGTCTGAGGCTGGTGAAAAGGGCACTGAAGCCTAATGGCATTGCTGCTTTCTGGTCGGCAACCATATCAGACCCATTCGAAGACAAGCTCGACATGCTACCCTGGGAATGGCAACGCGAGGATATTTCGCTCATCGGCGGGCGTGCCGACGCATTCCACTATATCTATTTTGCGGCGCGTGGCGGGTTTCGGTCACAGTTCGAGCGGTCGGTATCTGCGTCCGAACCCTTCGCTGCGATGGTGGGCTGAGGGAAGTATCCGTCAGTCTTCCGGGATGGCTCGATCCGGATGCGCCTCGTAATAGATTGTCTCGATCGAGTGCGCCATGGATTGCTGGCTGAAGCGCTCGTGCAGCCGGGTCACCTCCGGCATCGCGGCTCGAAACGTTGTGAGATCATCTGCAGCGTCCAGCATCCTGTTCGCAAGTGCCTCCTCCTCGGGCTCCACCAGCGCCGAGGAACGAGGTCCGAACACCTCGGGAATGCCGCCGACATTGCTGGCGATGACAGGCTTTCCAGCGGCGAGCGCTTCCAGCACGATATAGGGAAATGCTTCGGCACGCGATGGAACCACCATTATTCGCCCCAAAGCAAAAGCTTCTCGCGCAGCCATTCCGGGCAGAAAGCGAATTTGTCCGGAAATTCCCAGTTCGTCGGTCAGGTTGATGAAATCGGGCTTTTCCGCACCATCTCCCACCATCGTTGCAGTGAAAATGCGCTGGTGCTGGTCGCGCAGGCGTGCAAGGGCACGGATCAGAAGGTCTGGTCCCTTCAGTTCACGCATCGTGCCGACAAAGAGAAAATCGCTGGCATCGGGCGCATCGGCAACCGGGATGAACTCGTCCTCGGCCAGGCCGTTATAAACGACGGCGTGGAGGCCATAGGGCCGCCCTACCTTTTCTTCGTAGATACGCTTTTCGAAGTTGGAAACGAACATCACTGCATCGGTCATAGGAGCCAGCATTCTCTCAACCAGAAAGACAGCGCCGCCGCGGCGCGTCTTCCGGTCGAAATGCAGACTACCGCCATGCGGTGAATAGATACGGGCTACGCGAGACCTAAAAACCCGTAAGACTGAGCCGAACAAACGTGCATAGACGCCACCTTTGGCGCCATGTCCGTGCAATATGTCTGGCTGCAATTTCTTGATGATGCGATATGCTTTGTACGCTGCCGCTGCATCGCCCAGTCCGACATGGCGCTGCATGGCAATGCGATGAAGGCCGAGCATGAGCTTTGGCCGTAATTCTTCCAGAAGCGCGTCTTCGCGCGGGCCGCCTGTCGTGGCATCGCAGACGATGCCGACCGCGTGGCCTTTTTCCGCCTGCAGGCCCACGAGATCGCGAACATGACGGAAGAGCCCGCCGGTCGGTTCGCGGAAACAGTGGATGATACGCAGTGGGGAGGCATTGGTGTCATCAGCCATCAATCGCCATCAAAACAGACGTTCGCGCACATAGATCGTGTCGCCCGGCAGGATTGGATCGGAAATCAGCACGCGACCAGTCAGAACCTTGCCGTTGAACTGGCGCGTGATGTCGACATTCTCCTGATTGGCGCGTGGGCTGAAACCACCAGCAGCGGCGATTGCCTTTTGCGCGGTCATGCCCGGAACATAGGAATACTGGCCAGCGGCGCCGACTTCACCCATCACAAATATCGGGCGATAGCGGTCGATTTCCGCGCTGACGTCGGGGTCACGCAGATAACCGCCACGTAACTTTGATGCGATGATGCCTTCAAGCTGCTTGGACGTCTTGCCGCGTGCCGGAATGCTGCCGACGAGCGGGAAGGCGATATAGCCAGCCTGATCGACGCTATAGGTATTTGTGAGGCTCGGCTGCTCGAACACCGTAATACGTATGCGATCACCAGCATCCAGCATGTAAGGCTGGTTCAACGCCTCGTGGAACGCAGGCGGGGCAGGGCGATAGCTGGAGCATGCGGAAAGCGTCATGGCGGCAAGGCCTAGCGCCACGAGCAGAGCGTGGCCTTTGCGCTTGTTATGAATTGTCTTCGCCGTCATCTTCCGCCTCGGTTCTTCCGAAAAGCAATATTTCTTACGAACGCAATCGACGCGGTACTGACAGCGCGATTACGAATATCGGTTGCAAGCGTTATCCATTGATTAGGGTTAATGGCTGGTAAAGAAGACGGGGTTCGGCGCAAAATCTTTGTAGCTCGCCAACTGTTGGGAACTTATCCTGCTTAACCCTCTGGTTACCTTGTTCCTTTACCTTCCGGCCAGATTCGGGGGTGCATTACCCCACGCGGGCGAGAGCGATCACGCGCGCAAGCGCACTCGCGAAGTCCATGGAGAATGGGGAATGGCAGAAGTCGATCCGTTATCAAGGGACGCAGATATTGATATCGGCGCGCTGTTCTCCAGCTTGCGCCGTCACTGGCTGTTCATTGTCGTTGGTGCGCTTCTCATGGCGGCAGCAGCGTGGGCCATCTGCCTTCTCCTGACGCCGGATTATCGCGCTGAAGCGCGCATCATGATCGAGGCCCGCGAATCCATCTATACCCGCCCCAATGGCGAAACAGCAGCCGAGCGACCTGTCTTCGACGCCGAAGGCGTGAAGAGCCAGGTTGAAGTGTTCTCTTCCGGCGATCTCCTAAAAAAAGTTTCCGACGAACTCAAGCTGACCAGCAACGAAGCCTTCACGACAACGGAAGTGAAGCCGTGGACCCGCGTTCTCATCATGCTCGGCATGCGGACCGATCCCGCACGGTTGACCCCGGAAGAGCGCGTTCTACAGAAGCTTCGCAAGAATATGCAGGTTTTTGCCGTCTCCGCTTCGCGCGTCATCGTGGTGCAATATAATTCGGCAAGTCCTGAGACGGCGAAGACCATCGCCAATGCGCTTGCCAATCAATACATCCTGTTTCAGCAGGCCGCGAAGCTGGAGTCGAATGACGATGCCACCGGCTGGCTCGCACCCGAGATTGACGATCTGCGCAACCGCGTTCGCGATGCGGAAAAGAAGGTTGCGGATTATCGTGCTTCGCGCGGGCTTTTGACCGGGCAGAGCAACAGTACGATTGCGACACAACAGCTCTCGGAAGTCTCGACCGAACTGACACGGGTCCGCACCAGCCGCGCTTCCGCAGAAGCAAAGGCGGAAAGCATTCGTAAATCGCTGGCCTCCGGTGCTCCCATCGATACGCTGCCGGATGTAGTTGCTTCCGGCATGATGCAGCGCCTTGCGGAAAGACGCATTCAGCTCAACGCCCAGATCGCCGACCTTTCGACGACACTTCTGGAAGGGCATCCCCGCATCAAGGCACTACGCTCGCAGCTTGCCGATCTCGACCAGCAGATCAGGATTGAAGGCCGCAAGCTCGTTGCGAGTCTTGATAATGAAGTTTCAACGGCAAAGCTGCGCGAAGAAGAACTCAATCGTGAACTCAACCGCGTGAAGGCACAGGCGGCGCAAGCGGGCGATCAGGAAGTTGAGTTGCGCGCATTGGAGCGCGAGGCGACGGCACAGCGCCAGCTTCTGGAAACCTATCTGACGCGCTATCGCGAAGCTGCGTCGCGTACCGACCGCAATTATGTGCCGGTTGATGCTCGGGTTTTCTCTTCCGCCGAAGCGCCAGCAGTTCCCTATTATCCAATGGTATTGCCGATTGTCGGTTCAACCTTTGCGGCTGGCCTGCTTTTGCTGTCGATTTTCGTTCTCTTGCGTGAATTGTTCAGCGGACGTGCGTTCGTAACGACGGATGGCCAAAGGGTTGCAGCGGTCGAGGAAATCGAAATGCCGGTTATTGCTGCCGCTGCTGAAGCCGCTGCCGTGCCGCCGTCGAGATTCGAACGGCCTGATAGCGTTTCCGAGGAAACAATTCTGGCGCGACGCCGTTCATGGACTATGCCGTTTGCGGCGAAGCCGCCGGTTTCCGAAACGAGGAAATCCGTGGAGGAGTTTCCCATGATAAAGCAAGGTGAGACCAAGCAACGCGAGATGAGACCACGCAATCCCAATGGTGTGGAGGCTGTTGCCGATCTGCTGTCCGGCGGAAAGCTGAAACGTATCGTGGTCGTGTCTCCAGAAGGCGATAAAGCATCAGCGGGAGCGGTGCGTCTGCTGCGTGAATTTGCCGACCGTGGCAAACGTGCAATTCTCGTGGATATGACCGCGCAAGGGACTGTTGGGCTTGCCATGCTGGACGGTACTCATCTGCCGGGCATTACCGATCTTCTGTCCGGCGAGCGCCGCTTCAATGAGGTCATCCACAGTGACCGGTTCTCGCAGGCTCATGTCGTTCCGCTGGGCGAGGCCGATCCTGAAACCGCCATGCGTTCTGCTGATCGCCTGCCGCTCATTCTGGATGCGCTGGAAACGGTCTATGATTTCGTTGTGGTGGAATGCGGTCCGTCATCTTCGGAGCAGATTCGACGCATTGCCGATGGACCTGCGTCCGTCGTGATGAGTATCGTCGATCCGGATGACAAGGGCGTTGCGCTGGCTGCTCTCGATCTCGATCAGGGTGGTTATGAAGACGTCGTCATTCTGATGGACGAAACCGTCTGATTGCCAAATACGATTCTGGAACAGCGTCTTAGACCTTGTTTCTGAATCAGATTGCTAAGCACCTCTACCTTCTTGCGAACCTGCTGCGCAGTGTCTTGGCAAGGCCCCAAAGACGCGGATTGCGCTTGAGACTTCCGGCAATGGCATTGCGGACTGATTGCAGCGCCGTGAAAAGCTTTCCTTTGGTGGAAAGCGGTACCAGCGTGTCATAGATCGTGAGCTCGATGTCGCACCATTCGCGCTTGTACGGCTCATCACCGATACCGAAACTGTAGATCGAACGGCCTTCGTCGCAACTGCGGCTGATATCCTCGAAGAAGAGAAATTCACCCGGACTGGCGGAAGTCAGTTCGTCTTCTGCGATCGCGGCGAACTCGACGGTAGGGCCTGTATCGCCAAACAGCTTTCCGATGATCGAACGCAGGGTTCCGCCAACTTCAAGAAAGCGCAGCTCATGCAGATTCCGCCCCTTCGCCAATCCTTCGCCGAAGAAAGCTTTGAAGAAATTGCGCACATTCTCATCGGCGAAAGGATCACGGATTCCCATCTTCCGGAAGCGCTGGGCCTTCATCGCAAAATAAAGATCGAGAACCGTGTTTGCTTCCGCTTGGTTCTGAGGCTCAGCAATTCTCCAGCCACCGCTTTCTTCGTAGCGACGACTGTGCTGGCGATGCTTTTTCAGCTTTCGCTTGCGATTGGCGCGATCAAGCACGGCATCGAAGCCACCACCAAGCGAGGCGGCGAGAACCGGATTTGGGTTGGGCGCTTTTCTAAGAGTGAGCAGCGGGTTGGTCACGGCTTGCAGTTCCGATAGCTGGCGTGTCAGTGACAGTGCGTCGATGTCGGGCCGCGCTTTGCGGATTTTCTCGATCAGTTGCCGGACCATCTCGGGTCCGAGGACACCGTCATATTCCTTTCGCAGCCACGGGAAATTGCAATTGGCGTGGCTCCCGCCGGGATAGCGCGCAATTTTCGCGCCGCTCTGGCTTACGACTTCCAGCGGCACGAGCAGGATTGGACCATCGCCGTCAAAGAGCCCGATGACGAAACTGTCGGCATTGACGATTGCGCGCCAACTATCGATCCATGCGAACGATTGTGGCGCACCGTGAATAGCCGCGGGATCGCTCCAGAGCCGACTAATATCGCTGAAATCTGTAAGAATGTGCGCTGCAACTTCACCCGCCATCGTCTGCAGCATCCTCAAATGGGATTAATGTTGCTTCTTGCGTGGCGGTTGCGCCATCCACCAGATGATGCCCATGGCTGGCAGAACCCAGAGAATGCCGGTCACGAAGAAATAAAGGAGGTGCACCCATGCGCTCGATTCAGCGAGATGCGCCACGGCGATGATGGTCGCGAACACCGCATAGATGATGACCAGTGAAACCAGCAAAAAAGTACCGATCAGTTTCTTCAGCCGAACGGGCATGGCGCAGTTCTCCTTTTCCCGGCACATCACTAGCGCGTGAGAAGGGGTAGCGAAAGGGCAAAAACGCGGCGGCATGTCGCGTGGTGGCAACTTGTAACGGGTTCGCCTATGCGGCATGTATCCTTCGGCTCAATATTGAAGGGTGAATGGCATGACGGCAGCAACGGCGCAGCGTGTAGGGCAGGGTTCCAGGTCATCGAAAGAGGACCACGACCGTCGCCTTGTGCGTTATTGGCTTTATGCGGTGTTCGTCGTGCTGATTGCCATCGTGATGGTCGGCGGGGCTACCCGCATGACGGGATCAGGTCTGTCGATCACCGAATGGAAGCCCATTCATGGTGTCATTCCGCCGCTTAACCACGCCGAATGGCTGGAGGAGTTCGACAAGTACCGCCAGATTCCGCAATACCAGCAGATCAACAAGGGCATGTCCCTTGAAGCCTTTCAGTCGATCTTCTGGTGGGAGTGGGCGCACCGTATGCTGGCGCGCTTTGTCGGCTTTCTGGTTGCTGTTCCGCTGGCTTTCTTCTGGGTGACAGGGCGTCTCAAGGGCGGCCTCAAATACCGCATGCTGGGCCTGCTTGCACTCGGCGGCCTGCAAGGCGCTATCGGCTGGTGGATGGTCGCTTCCGGTCTCAGTGAGCTGACAAGTGTCAGCCAGTATCGTCTGGCGATCCATCTGACGACAGCCTGTATCATCATCACAGCGGTGTTCTATATTGCGCGCGGGCTTGTCACCTACAGTGAGCGACCGGCAGAAAGGTCGGTCCAGCGCTTTGCCGGATGGATCGTGTTTGCCGTGCTAGTGCAGATTTATCTGGGTGGTCTGGTGGCCGGGCTTCATGCCGGCCTGACCTATAATACCTGGCCGCTGATGGATGGCGCCGTCATCCCGTCCGACCTGTTCATCCAGTCGCCATGGTGGCGCAACCTGTTCGAAAACCCGAAGACGGTGCAGTTCGTGCACCGCATGTTCGCCTACACGGTTCTGGTTCTGACGGTCCTGCATTCCTTGCAGGTTTGGAAGCAGGCCCCGGGTACGACCCATGCGCGCCGCACTATCGTTCTCGTCGGACTGGTTCTCATGCAGGCTGTCATCGGCATTGCCACGCTTCTGATGAGCGTTCCACTGCATCTGGGCCTGACGCACCAGTTCTTTGCGCTGATCGTGCTGGCTTTCGCGGTTGCGCACTGGCGTGCAACCAAAGGTGCCTATGAAGGATAAACCGTCTGGCGCAGGTGCCTGAGCGCGGAAGCGATCTTCAGTTCCCGCGCTTCGTCTGCGTCATTGCCGTCTTCGCGGTGCCACACGGCTGAGAGACAGCCATAGGCGAAGGCATAATCCAGAATGTAGGCGGGTTCGCGCCCGATGATCGGCGCGAAATGCTCTGCCATGTGCCGGGCGCGCTCAAGGTCGAGGCAGAGATCATCCCGGTCGAGCGGATTGTAGAATATATTTGCTGCATCGAAGGCGGCATCGCCGACAAGTCCGTGCGGGTCGATGGCGAGCCAGCCGCGTGGTCCCCTGATGATGTTCTCATGGTGAATATCGCCATGTAGCGGAATGGCCTCGTGCGGCGTTGCTAGCAGGTGTTTCGCGACCGCCGTGCCTTCCGCATAGATCGGACTTTCATTCGTCACGGCGAAGAGACCGGAAAAATGCCTGTCCAATGGTTGTAAGTCAGCCGGTATCGGAGCAGGAGAGGGCGTATGCAGCGCGTTCAGAACCTCGCCGAATATCAGCAGACATTCGGCATCCTTGCCGCGTTTCAGGTGCTCATCAAGATGATAGTCGCCCGCATGTTCGAGCAACATCGATGTACCATTGAGGTCGTATAATCGCGCCGCACCATGGCCGTCCTGCCAGTCGAGATAATGCGCGCCGCGCAGCTCTTCCATTCCGGCCGGTTTCAATTGCTTGACGACAAAAATCTCGCCAGGATGATCGGTGCGTTTGACCTTCCAGACGAGGCTTGAATGCGTATCCGCCAGAGGCTCGAATGAGCCGATACTCCATTCGATAGGAAATACCGGCTTCTTCGTCATCAGGCTTTGCCGAGCATGAGATTCATGTTCTGAACGGCTGCGCCCGATGCGCCCTTGCCGAGATTGTCGAGCAGTGCCACCAGATTGACCTCTCCATCGCCTTCAGTGCCGAAGACGAAAAGCTTCATACCGTCCTTGCCGGCAAGCTCTTCCGCATCGACACGCGCCAGACTGGTGCTTTCTTCAAGTGGCACGACTTCGACGATGTCCTGACCGGCATAATGCTCTGTCAGTGCGGCATGAACCTTTGCAAGCGACAGCGTTCCCTCTAGTCCGGTCAGGAACAGAGGAACCTGCACGATCATGCCCTGCGGGAAGCGTCCGACGCTGGGGCTGAAGATCGGGCGGCGATCCAGGCGACCGTGCAATTGCAGTTCCGGCACGTGCTTGTGCTTGAGCGGCAGGCCGTAGAGGAAATTGTTTGCAGCGAGATGCTCCGGATGGTTCTTGTCTTCCATCTGCGCGATCATCTGTTTGCCGCCGCCCGTATAGCCCGAAACGGCGTTGACGCTGACGGTATAGTCGGCAGGCAGCAGGCCCGCATCGCGCAGCGGGCGGACAAGCGCAATTGCACCCGTCGGATAGCAACCCGGATTGGCGACCAGGCGGGCGCCGGCGATACGTTCACGCTGGCCCTTGGCCAGTTCGGCGAAACCATAGGCCCAGTCCGGGTGCACGCGATGAGCAGTCGAAGTATCAATGATACGGGTCGAGTTATGGCCTTCGAGCAGGGAAACCGCTTCCTTGGAAGCATCATCCGGCAGGCACAGGATCGCAATATCGGCTGCGCGCAGATAGTCGGCGCGCAAGTCCTTGTTGCGCCGCTCGGCTTCCGGAATGGAGATCACTTCAAGATCGTCGCGTTCGGCCAGACGGGTGCGGATCTGCAAGCCGGTGGTGCCGTGTTCGCCATCGATGAAGATTTTAGGTTTCATGCATTTTGCCTTTGAATTCAGAAAGTTACGACCATATTCGGAATCAGTTTTCGAGCTGCTTGAATCAATTTATGAACAAGCGGCTCATCGTCGTTCTTTCTTCTCAGCCAGAAGGCCCAGATAATACATTGCGATCGTCGCTCCCGCGATTGCTGTTATATCGGCATGGTCATAGGCCGGTGCAACCTCGACCACATCTGCGCCCACAAAGTCAAGAGCCGTCAGCTTGCGCAGGACAGACAGCATTTTTGCAGACGACGGTCCGCCTGCGACCGGTGTACCGGTTCCCGGTGCGAAGGCCGGATCAAGGCAGTCGATGTCGAAGGTCAGATATGTCTTCCTGCCATCGGTGCGTTTCAGGATTTCATCGGCAATCGCTGCGGCCGGAATGTCCTCGACCTCATGGCCATAAATGATCTTGATGCCGCAATCTTCTGGCGCGTGCGTGCGGATACCGATCTGGATCGAGTGAGCGGGATCGATAATGCCATCGCGCACCGCGCGGGCCACGAAAGAGCCGTGATCGATGCGCTTGCCATCGTCGAACCACGTATCCTGATGCGCGTCGAACTGAACGAGTGCCAGTGGACCATATTTCGCGGCATGGGCCTTGAGCAGCGGCCATGTGATGAAATGATCGCCGCCAAGCGTTAGCAGAAACGCATCCGATTTCAGGATTTTTGTCGCTTCGCGTTCAATAGTGGCAGGGGTCTTGGTGTGATTGCCATAGTCGAGCAGGCAGTCGCCATAGTCGATGACGGCTAGATTCTCGAAAAGGTCGCGCTCGAACGGGTATTGCGGATCATTGTCGAAGATCGCCGACGCCCGCCGGATCGCCTGCGGACCGAAACGTGCGCCGGGCCTATTAGATACGGCTGCATCGAACGGAATACCCCAGACAACGGCGTCTGCGCCCTTCAACGACTTCGTGTACATACGCCGCATGAACGACAATACACCGGCGTGGGTCGGGTCCGTTGCTGCGCTTGTCAGGTTGCGGGCAGTAATCGCGTGGTCGATAGTCTTTGAAGGCATGGCTGTTACCTGGATAAGGTTAGATTTCTATAGCGGTTTCATTCGCTTTTGGCATCAAATCCATAAGCACGCTCTACGCGACCGATACGCACGCGATAGGTTTCATACCACTTCTGGCGCCCGAGCTTCTGCGCCACCAGATGATCCACTTCGCGCTTCCATGCATGGATGCTGGCTTCGTCTGCCCAAAAAGAATTAGTGATGCCGAAGCCTTCCGCGTCGCGTGCGCTTTCAATGCCGAGATAGCCCGGCTGCTTCGCTGCAAGTTCTCCCATCTGAACCGCCATCTCGCCATAGCCATCATCCTCGCCGATGATACGCTGCGAAGCGAAGGTGACGATCAGATAAGGAGGCTCCGGTGTGACCGCAAAGCGGCTTGGTGCTGCAGACGAGGACATGGGCTTATCCGTTCGTGAAAGTGGTCGGAGAGGCTTCAGCTTTTTTATACTCATGACGACTATCGAACCGGCTTGCAACTGTGATGAAGCCGCACTGTCGCCCACAATGTTGAGGGCACATATCGGCGATTGAGGCGCGGGAATTCATCGGCGCTAATAGCCCTCTTTCAAAGAGGGACATTATGCGAAGAACTTTACTTACTATTTCGGTCATTGTTGCTTGTTCTGCTTCCCTTGCGGGTTGTGCAACGGATCAGCGTACGGCCAGATTTCAGCTGGAGCAGCAGAATGTAAGCGCAATCAACTGGATGCAGCAGTCAGGCGAGTATGATGCGCTGGCCTATCAGACGTTCAACGGTGCGCGTCAGGCTTTCGATGCAGCAAAACCGACAAAGGGAAGGCGGAAAGCTGTGATCGTCGATCTCGATGAGACCATGATCGATAATACCGCCTATGCCGGATGGCGTGTCAAACAAAGCGTGCCCTACACGGAGAAGACATGGGCGCGCTGGATGGCTGCCGAACAGGCAGGTCCAATTGCAGGTGCCGTGGAGTTTGCCAGACATGTCAACGCGAATGGCGGCACGATGTTTTATGTCACGAACCGCGATGCGAAGTCATTTGAGTCAACGGCAGCAAACATAAGAAAACTGGGGTTCCCCGGCGTATCTGCGAAAACACTTTTGTTGAATGGCGGTCAGTCCAACAAGCAGAGCCGTTTCGATGCTGTCAAAGCAGATGGCTTTGATGTTGTCGTTTACGTCGGTGACAATCTCAACGACTTTGGAGCTGCGACCTATCACAAGAACAATCAGCAGCGACGCACATTCGTAGAAGCCAATCGCGAAGCCTTCGGGACGAAGTTCTTCATGCTACCCAATCCGAGCTATGGCGACTGGGTTTCCGGGCTGGCACCCGATTATTACAAACAATCGCCTGAAAAACAGCTTGAGATCAACCGCAAGTCCATCCGCAGTTGGGGCGGCTGAAATCCGGCATTGAATGAAACAAAAAAGCGGACCCGAAGGTCCGCTTTTCCGTAAGCTCTGAAGCGATAGATACTAGCGCTTGGAGAACTGGCCCTAAGCGCGTTAGCGCTTGGAGAACTGGAACGAACGGCGAGCCTTGGCCTTACCGTACTTCTTACGTTCAACAACGCGGCTATCGCGGGTCAGGAAGCCACCCTTCTTGAGAACCGTGCGCAGGCCCGGCTCGTAGTAGGTGAGGGCCTTGGAGATGCCGTGACGAACAGCACCGGCCTGACCGGAGAGACCGCCACCGGCAACGGTGGCAACGATGTCGAACTGACCAGCGCGATTCGAAGCAACGATCGGCTGCTGCAGGATCATCTGCAGGACCGGACGTGCGAAATACTTTTCGAATTCCTTGTCGTTGATGGTGATCTTGCCGGTGCCCGGCTTGACCCATACGCGTGCAACGGCGTCCTTACGCTTGCCGGTGGCATAAGCGCGGCCCTGTGCGTCCAGCTTCTGGACATGAACCGGAGCGGCAGCTTCGGTCTTGGCAACAGTGCCGAGTTCTTCGAGCGAGTTGAGCTGCTCAGCCATGATTATGCATTCCCTTTGTTCTTGCGGTTCAGCGCGGCGACGTCGAGGACTTCCGGCTGCTGAGCTTCCTGCTGATGGTTCGGGCCTGCATAGACGCGCAGGTTCTTCATCTGGCGACGGCCGAGCGGACCGCGCGGGATCATACGCTCAATGGCCTTTTCGACGACGCGTTCCGGGAAACGGCCTTCGAGAATCTGGCGAGCAGTGCGCTCCTTGATGCCGCCCGGATGACCGGTGTGCCAGTAATAGACCTTGTCGGTGTACTTCTTGCCGGTCAGAACAACCTTGTCGGCATTGATGATTACGACATTGTCGCCATCGTCAACGTGCGGGGTGAAGGTTGCTTTGTGCTTGCCGCGAAGGCGATTGGCGACGATGGTGGCGAGACGGCCGAGCACGAGGCCTTCGGCGTCGATCAGCACCCACTTCTTCACCACTTCAGCCGGCTTCTGAGAGAAAGTTGCCATTGAAGTCTTCCTTGACTTTATCCCCGATCTTGAAAATCAGGGCTTTTTTTGTTGCTTGTGTTGGATCGTGTCCAACCCGAACGAGCGGGCAAAAGATAACTTCTGCTCAACTCACTGGCGGGTCGATACACAATGTCCGAGTGGGCGTCAAGTCCTATATTCAGAGCGTTGTTTTAAAAACACAGTAAAATCAATATGTTAAACGTTTGGTATTATAATACCGTATCTTTTTTTGGATGCTTTATCGCGGCGGGATCGAGTAAGTTGCCGTTGCATGGGCCACCAGCTCGCCACTTGTACCATCGGTCAGGCTGATATCGAGTACAGCAAGCCGTTTGCCGAGTTTCAGGAGGTGTGCGACGGCCTCGACCGTGCCGGGAGAGGGTTTACGCAGAAAGTTGATGTTCAGGTTCGTTGTCACGGCCAGTGCCACCGGGCCAATATGGGCCAGTATGGCTGCATAGGCCGTCACATCGGCCAGTGCAAAAAGCGAAGGGCCGGACACAGTACCGCCGGGGCGCAGATGTTGTTCATCGGCATTAAGCTGCATGGTTGCCGAACCGTCACCAATTGCCGTGATCTCGAAAGCGTTGCCAAGTTGCGGAAACTCGCGCTTCATGAATGCGCGCAGCTCTTCAATGTTCATGACAGGGCTCAACGACCGGCTTGCCACCATGGCGGCATTCCGCTCCTGCGCGGTATTGATATTCATGCGCTCCTCCCAAATTTATTTATCAATAAAGGGAGCGCCACCCTTCATGCAAGCGCTCGCTCCAGCGACCGAAGAGGATAAAATGCAAAACCCTTCCGACGATCAGATCCGCGAGATCCTCCGTTCCGTCAAAACGATTGCGCTTCTTGGCGCATCACCGAAGCCGGAGCGCCCGAGCAATGGCGTGATGGAATTCCTGCTTTCCAAGGGATACCGCGTGATTCCGGTCAATCCGGGGCAGGTGGGAAAACACATTCATGGCCAGCGTGCCGTGGCGCGTCTGGCTGATATCGAAGAGCCGGTCGATATGGTGGATGTCTTCCGTGAGCCTTATTCGCTGCCAGGTATCGTGGAGGAAGTCCTTGCAATGAAGCACCGCCCGAAGATCTTTTGGACGCAGCTGGGTGTCGTGCACCAAGAGGCTGGAAATCGTGCCAGCGAAGCAGGTTTGACCGTCATCATGGACCGCTGTCCGGCAATCGAATATCCCCGCCTGATCGGTTGATGAGAGCTTTCGGATTTAATTTCTGCAAATCCAGTATTTGGCGGAAAATCCTCCTTTGCTTTCCTCGCTGTACAGCCTAGGTTCCAGACCTGTTTGGGGTTTGGGACACAGGAGGAAATGATGTCGAAACGCTCTCCCGGAATTGAAACACTTGCCGTTCACGCAGGGGCAAAGCCCGATCCAACGACAGGTGCCCGCGCAACGCCGATCTATCAGACGACCTCATTCGTGTTTGAAGATGCGGACCACGCAGCTTCATTGTTCGGCCTGCAGGCGTTCGGCAATATCTATACGCGCATCACAAACCCGACGACCGCAGTTCTGGAAGAGCGCATTGCCGCACTCGAAGGCGGCACGGCGGCTGTAGCAACTGCATCCGGTCACTCAGCGCAGTTGCTTGTTTTCCATACGCTGCTTCAACCGGGTGACAATTTCGTCGCCGCGCGCCAGCTTTACGGCGGATCGATCAATCAGTTCGGTCAGTCGTTCAAGTCCTTCGGCTGGCAGGTCCGCTGGGCCGATGCCACCAACCCGACCGATTTTGCAAAGCAGATCGACAGCAAGACACGTGCCATCTTTATCGAAAGCTTCGCCAATCCGGGCGGTATCGTGGTGGACATCGAGGCTATCGCCGAAATTGCGCACAGAAACGGCCTGCCGCTGATCGTGGACAACACGCTTGCATCGCCTTATCTGGTGCGCCCGATCGAACATGGTGCGGATATCGTCGTTCACTCGCTGACCAAGTTTATCGGTGGTCATGGCAATTCCATGGGCGGCATTCTGGTCGATGGCGGTACATTCGACTGGGCGAAGTCCGGCAATTATCCGCTTCTGACCGAACCGCGTCCGGATTATGCGGGTCTGGAACTGCACAAGACCTTTGGCAATATTTCCTTTGCAATCGCTGCCCGAGTGCTGGGTCTGCGCGATTTCGGCCCGGCGATTTCGCCGTTCAACGCCTTCCAGATTCTCACCGGCGCGGAAACCCTGCCGCTGCGCATGCAGCGTCACAGCGACAATGCTCTGAAGGTCGCATCCTGGCTGCATGGCCACGAGAAAGTGTCGTGGGTAAATTATGCCGGGCTGCCGCATGATAAATTTCATGCGCTCCAGCAGAAATATGCGCCGAAGGGTGCCGGTTCGGTGTTTACCTTCGGTCTCAAGGGCGGTTACGACGCGGGCGTAAAGTTCGTCGACAGCCTCGACCTGTTCTCGCTGCTCGCCAATATTGGAGACACGCGTTCGCTGGTCATTCATCCGGCCTCTACCACTCACCGTCAGCTCAGCGACGAGCAGAAGGTGGCGGCAGGTGCCGGGCCGGACGTGGTGCGCCTGTCTATCGGTATCGAGGATGCGGACGATATCATTGCCGATATTGAGCAGGCGCTGGCAAAGGTCTGATCCATGAGCCGGTTTCTCGATTTCGACCTGACCGGCATCGAACCGGAGGAAGGCGCGCCGCTACCGGAGCGCATTATTTCCGGTGCCCCGAAATTCCGCACATGGAATTTGGAGGAGAATACCGAGAGCACGCTCTTTGCTGGCATATGGGAGAGCACGCCAGGAAAGTGGCGCATCGAATATGATGAATGGGAGTTCTGTCACATCCTGTCCGGCCGGTCGGTCATCTGCGAAGAGGGTGGCGAAAGCCGCGAAGTCGTTGCAGGCGACAGTTTTGTCATCCGACCGGGGTTCAAGGGAAGCTGGGAAGTCATCGAGACCACCCGCAAGGAATATGTCATCAAGCTCTGACATTGGTTCCTTCTATGCAAAACACCCGCCGGATTTCGGCGGGTGTTTTTGTTTTAGTTATGCGGACCACGCCTGATCGGCTGGATAACTGGCAGATTGCCCGGATTCGGACGACCTGCACCATCGTTGCCTGATGGCGGACGGTCCGGCCGCGGTGGACGCGGGCGATCTGGTCTGTTGGTGTCAGGACGACGTGGACGGTCCCGGTCGCGATAGCGGTAGTAATCACGGTCACGATAGTAGCGTGAATCTCTATAGTAGCGCGGATAACGTGGGTAGTTCCGATAATAGCCGCCACTATTGTAAACGACCCCCGTGCCGACATATCCGCCGCGAACATAGTACGGATCATTATAACCTGAGCCGTAATAGCCCTCGGAAACACAACCGCTGAGCGTCAGACTGGCGGCGCCGATGCCGAGCGCCAGTAAAATGGATTTCAATGACATGTTCGCTACTCCCGAAAAGCCGGGGCCAGCGCTGGAATACGCAATAACCACGCGGCGAACCACTATTTAGAGGGATTATGCGCGTTTCTATCTGAAGCCCATAATCAATAAAGATTGCAGAGCGTTAGCTTGGTTAGCTGTGATCAAACCTCCGCATAAGGCCGTGAAATATGTTCCACACATACTTAGTAAACGCGTGGGGATTTCAAAAGTTGCTGTTGAGAAGACAGAACGTCTCCGCAAAAAGCAAAACCGCCCCGAAGGGCGGTGGCATTATTGTCGCGTTTGCAGAGCCTATTAGTTGCCGCCAGCACCACCAATAGCGGTCGCAATGGCAGTGAACTGGGTGCGGATGGTGGTGCCGAGAGACGTCGTTGCGCCGATGATGACGACAGCAATCAAAGCCGCGATGAGGCCGTATTCGATGGCGGTAGCGCCGGATTCGCTTTTACGAAAGCGTGCAATAAGCTTGGTCATGTGTTGCTCCTGAGATCATTCTTGCTTGTTTAGTGGTCTCTGTGACCTGAGAGCAAACTACCCAGCAAATATGTGCACCCTCTTAAGTTGCATGGTAAACGGAAGGTGAGTACCGCATATGATTAATAAAGTGCTGAATTAAAAACGAAAACTTCAATAGCGTCGTACGTTGTATTTAAGCGATATCGAATATAAATCTTCAGGCAAGGAAAAGCCCCGCTTACGCGAGGCTCTCTTTTTCTTGGAAGCTGCGATCTGCCTTACTGCGGCAGCTGGGCGCCAGCCTGCTTAACGGCATCAGCCATGGTCTGGCAGAGCTTCTCCTCGGAGACATTCTGCGCTTTTGCGCTGGTGGCAATATCCTGTTCCATGCCCATCGCAGAGACCTTACCCTGCTTACCGGTTGCTTCGGCAGCGTCGGCCTTGGTGGTGTCGGATGGGGCGGGGATCAGCGCAATCATTTTTGTCTGGATTTCGATGGCGCCGCCATCGGTATAACCCTTTTCCTGGCAGTACTGGAGTACGCCAAGCTGGTTGCGAGCTGCGTTATAGGCCATCTCCATCTGTTCAGGCGTTGCCTGTGCAAAAGCCATCGTAAGATTTGCACCGAGGAAAAGACCGGTCAAAGAAACACGTACCAGATTGCGCATGATAATTCATCTCCATGAGTCAAATACACGCTGAGATAGAGCGAATTTTCCGGCGAAGGGAACTCAAGAAAAACTAATTAGTGAAATGAAATATAACGAAAATAGTTTCTGTCCGGAGCGACATAAACGTCATAAATATTTCAACATAACGATATGCACGAAATTATCTCACAGGTTGTACCAGATTGGCGATGAGCCGGAATGCACCGGGCACAAGCTTGTCGAGCTGATGATGCAGGACGAGGCTCGTATGCGTATGGCGGCCTTTACCGATACTGGCTGAAACAAGCGCGCCGAAGAGCGGCTGTTCTCCCTCATCATGCATGGAAAGCAGCGGCTGATAGTCGTCATCCCATGCGGAAGCGAAATAAAGCCCACGTTCCTTGTACCATCCATTCCAATCACGTTCGCTGATAATATTGGGGCTGACGAGCAGGGGATGCTCAGGATCGAGAACTGTAACTGCGGCATGGGGATTCGTAACGCGCCAGCGCAATGACGGGGAACCGATGGCTAATCTTCGCGGTGGTGTCCGATCCGGATGCCAGCCATCGGATGGACGATGATAGAGCGTCACCAGATGTCCGCCATTCTCGACGAATCGATGCAGATTGTCCGTTGCTGCGGCGAGATCAGCGTGCAGGCCGAAGGCGAATATACCGACCACGATGGTGGTGAATTGCGAAAGATCACCGGAAAGATGGCGTGCTTCGACATCGGTGACATCAAATCCCATGCGTTTCAGCCAAAGACCAACATTGTCTGCCCCAGCGCCGATATAGCCGATACGCGCATCAGGCAATTTCACGTCGAGTGCCAATACAGGCAGCACGGCAGGCTCACGCCAGACGGTTTTACCGATATGCGGGTAGCTGGCTACCTGCGTCTGCCATGCAAGACGTCCGTTGATCGTGGCCTGTAGCGCAGTCAAGCCGGGCTCTGGATCGAAAGGCCCGTGTAGAATAGCATCCTGCCCGATTACGCCGACGCTCCAACCGTTGTGCGCTGTGAATGTGACTTGGCCGGTCTCGCCATCGACCACAAGCCGGATCGGCGAGGGATACTGCTTGCCCGATATGATGACTGCTGGCGGATCAATCCTTAACGAGGCAGATGGAACAATGGCAAGCGGCTCTTCGAGATCGAAGCTGCACGCAGCCAGGTGATCGTCAAACTGCGCCTTTAATCGGATATAGGCCTGTCCGTTGCCGCCGAGTGACCGCCAAGCCGGTTCAAAAAGCGGGGAAAGTGCTGCCTCCTTTGCCAGTGACACAGCCAGAATTTCCCTCTCGGGCGTCACGTACTCGCAAGCGGTCGAACAGCTTTCTGGCAATATGGGGTCGGCTGTTATTGCGACGGCCATCGCTCCGGGGCCGTATTCGACAACAAGGCGGGTTTCTCCACCTGTAGGCAATATGGCTTCTTCCAGATAAGCCCGCTCGAACAAAGACGCTGCTTCGATCAAGGCGGCGTCGATTTCCCACTGCTTGCGTTCCAGCCTGTGCCCGTGCTGCACGAGGAAACCTTGCGGTGCGCCGGTCAGTACAGTTTTCAGGCTTTTTGCAGCACCGAGAAGATTATTGACAATGGTTTCGCGCTCAGGAAAAGCCGCAATAGTCCGCTCGACAGACAAATGAGCGTCAAGAAGCTGCTTCCGGGTTTCAAGTGTCAGCCCATCGACCTCAGCCAGTGTTGCGAGAGATTCCGGAATACCTTCAAGAATTGTTGTTTCAGCACAGCTTTCCGGCAGTTTCAGATGCAGCGGCCATTCGCTCTTGGGCGTTTCCGGCCAGCGCCCCATGCCCTGCGTGGCGTGACAGGCACGCGACCATTCACCGATACGGTCGTAATCGGCACCGGTCGCAGCGTCGCGACCCGCCGCGTGAACGGTCAATGTGGTGTCGGGCGGAGGAAGCTCGTCATCATAGGTGTCGCCGCCGCCTGACCAGGCAGGGAGATAGAATTTTGCCACCTGCCACGGCATCAATCCCTCGGCAAAATGTTCGGGAAAGGCATCGGGATCGGCGGCGACACCTATGGCCGTTTCCGCAGCCCGTGTCATCGCGCGGTGGTGGCCATGCTGGCCGGGAACATCGAGAAAGGTCGGCAGCACGATATCCGGACGCTCGGTGCGATAGGCGCGTACGAGCCGCTCGACGGTTTTCTTCTCACCCCAGTGGGCAAAGGTACCGTCACCATCCTTGGAGAAACCGAAGTCGTGGACGGAATCGTCTGGACCATGGCCGAGCCAATGCACGTCGCAATCGAGAATGCGCGCTGCTTCTTCCATCTCACGGCTGCGGATCACGCCGAGCGCACCACCGCGTTCCGGGCCAAGCGCATTTTGCCCGCCTTCGCCGCGTGTCGAACAGGCGATCACCACCCGTATACCAAGTCCGAACCGCAAATAGGCCATCAGGCCGCTCTGCTCATCGTCAGGGTGCGCACCCGTATGCATCAGCGTGACGGTCGAGCGCAGCCTGCTTAGAGCGCGATGCAGACGGACGAGGGCAGGAGACGACTTCTGGCGCTCGATGCGCTGAAGGGCGGTGAGCATGGTCAGATTTCCGAATTGGTATCAAGCTTCGGCGTCATGGCCTCGAACATCGGCAGTGATGCAGCGCCCAGGGCGGCGGTGAACTGTCCCGTCTGCCCTCGAATGACCCGTGGCAACGCACGGGCGCGGCGGCTAGCAACCGAAATCGGCAGACCACCCATATGCCAGATCAGGTCATCGATGATCGCATCGGGCAACATGCCGCCCAGAATGATCGTCTCGGGATCGAGAATGTTTTCGATCATGGCAATCATCGGAGCCAGATGGTCGGCGGCCTCCTGTACCCAGCCCATCAGAACTGGGTTGCGGCCTTCATGCAGCTTTTCCAGCGCGTCGAAATTGGTGTCCTCAATCCCTGCCGCGTGAAGCTTCTCGCGCAAGGTATGAAGGGAGGCATAGGTTTCGAGGCAACCCTTCTGGCCGCAGGCGCAGCTGCGCCCATTAGGCGTGTTGACGATATGACCGATTTCACCGGCATTGCCGAAAGCGCCTCGAAACGGTGCGCCGTCCTGAATCATGCCAAGCCCGATACCGGCACCGAAATAGATCATGGCGAAATTGGAAATCGCGTGTCCCGCGCCGAACAGGCGTTCGCCGACAGCGGCGGCATTCGCGTCGTTTTCGACCAGAACGGATTCGCCGCAGGCTTCGCTCAGAACCGCCGCTGCATCGATCCCGGACCAGCCGGGCAGGGTGGTCGGACCGACAGAACTCATGCCTTCAATGTCAAACGGACCCGGCATCACGACGCCTATGCCGAGCAGGCGCGCGGGAAACGAAGTCTTCACCGCATCGACTTCTTTTCGCAATTGTGTGGAGAGCCTGTCGGGGCTGACATCCTGAATGGGGCGCACGTGCTGCGTGCGCGGCTTGCCGGAAAGATCAAGCACCGTCGTCACCATATGCGTCGAACCCATTTCCACACCGATGGTCATCGCGCCTTCGGGATTGACGGCAAACTGGATCGGCGGCTGGCCGCGCCCCGTTTTCAGTCGCCCCAGCTGCATGAGCAGATTCTCTGAAACCAGCTCATCGACGATATTGGCGATGGCCTGTGCGGTCAGATGCGTAAGGCGGGCGATATGCATCCGGCCGAGAGGACCGTGGCGGCGCACGACATCAAGCACTACACGTCGGTTATGGTCACGAATTCGCTCGGGATTCTTGCCGAGAGTGACCGCAAGCGACCCACCTTGTACGGCGGCAGGCGTATTGGCCCGCCCGTCTTCGGATTGCCCATCTGATTTCGATGTCATGGTCCCTCCTGTCTCCCGTCAAAAGAGATAACGCGAGCCGCTTTTAACAGCAATATATTAATTCAACTAAATTATCTTATTGACAAAACGCTCGCAACATTGAACCGTAAGGGCAGGGTGGTGAAGAACCGCCTTGGCTCATGTCGGGGAAGTGGGTTCCTGCATGGGAAAAAATGGGCGCTGCGCATCATCTGCGCGGCATGTGGTGGAATATGCGGATTGTGCGAAGCACTGCCGCAGCCGTGCCTGGCGACCGCATTCGAACCGGTGGGCGGGGCATTAGGGAGGCTTAAATGCGTAAGCTGTTATTGGCAGGTTTGGTTGCGGGGCTCAGCACCTTTGCGATCAATGCCGCTCAGGCTGTCGAAATCGAATATTGGCAGTATGTCTTCGAGACACGCGTCAAGGCGATGGACAAGCTGATCGAGAATTTCGAGAAGGCCAATCCGGACATCAAGGTCAAGCAGGTCACGTTCCCGTACGACGACTATCAGACGCGCGTAATCGCAGCGAAGATGGCGGGCAAGAGCCCGGACGTGATGCAGCTTTTCTACGGCTGGCTGGACAAGTTCGTGGCTGGCGGCATTCTGCAGCCGCTGCCGCAGGACACGTTCCCGCATGACAAGATTGAGAGCGAATTCTTCCCGATTGTTTCGGCGATGAAGCGCGGCGATGAGTATTACGGTCTGCCGACTGCTGTGCGCTCGCTGGCCCTGTTCTACAACAAGAAGCTCTTCACCGACGCTGGCCTCGACCCGAACAATCCGCCCAAGACGCTAGATGAAATGGTCGAAGCTGCCAAGAAGACGACGAAGCGCGACGCTTCCGGCAATCTTCTGGCCGAAGGCATCACACTCGATATGCCGGGACAGGACCAGCATTGGTGGCGTGAAGTTCTGGTGCGCCAGTTCGGCGGCCAGCCTTATACCGACAATGACCGCAAGGTTGCTTACAACGACGCCGCCGGTGAAAAGGCGCTTGCCTTCTATACTGGCCTCCAGACCGAACATAAGGTCGGCGAAGTCAAGTTCATGGATGAAGGGCAGGCTGCTTTCCGCGCTGGCATGGCGGCCATGACCATCGACGGCACCTTCCGTCTCGGTTCGTTCCGCACCATCAAGGACTTCGAATGGGGCGTGACCGAGCTTCCGGCCAATGCCGAAGGCGTGCGTTCCAACTATGCGAGCTACTTCGCCAACGGCATTAGCGCCAAGGCAAGCGGCGAGAAACTTGAAGCTGCCAAGAAGTTCCTGAACTACATCTCCTCGCCGGAAGCCATGGAAATCTGGTTGAAGGATGTTGGCGAACTGCCTGCGCGCCGTTCGGCAGCCTTGACGGAAACGAACCTTGCCGATCCGATCTACGGCCCGTTCCTGAAGGGTCTGGAATATGCACACACGACCATGTTCGTGGACGAGCTGAAGCAGCGCCAGATCGCTGTCGATATGGCCAATCGCGTTATTCTCGAAAAGCAGCCGGTCAAGGAATCTCTCGATCAGGCAGCCAAGGCAGAGCAGGATGTGCTCGACGCAGCCAAGTAAGGCAAACGCGAAAGATGAAGCGGCTCCCGCTGCTTCATCTTCTCTTGCCTGTTGACGGCACGGCTAGAGCGCATCCCGAAAAGTGTGAAACGGTTTTCGGATAAGATGCGCGCCAAAATAAACAGTTAGAGCGCCGATCTGCTTCATTCAGATCGAACCGCGCTCTAATCTGTAGCCGAAGGATACTAAAACATGACAATCACTGTAGAAGCCGGGACGGCTGAAACAGGCGGCGCGGGGAAGGGGCCTTCGGGCAACCGCCTGACGGACCGTCTTTCCATGCGCACAAGACGGTTGATCTGGGTGTGGAGCTTTCTGGCTCTCCCGATCCTGTTCTATTCGGTCATCCGCTTTTACCCGACGATAGAGGCTTTCTGGCTCTCTCTCACCGACTGGGACCTGATGAACCCACCGAAGTTCATCGGCTTCGCCAATTACCAGAAGCTCTTCGCTGATCCGGAATTCTGGAAAGTGTTCAAGAACACTTTCACCTATCTGCTGGTCGGCACGCCGATAAGCCTCGTGGTGGCGTTTACAATCGCCTATTTTCTGGATCGCGTGCGCATCATGCACGGCTTTATCCGTGCACTCTATTTCCTGCCTTATCTCACCACGGCAGCGGCCATGGCATGGGTCTGGCGCTGGTTCTATCAGCCCGCGCCCATCGGCTTCATCAACAATATTCTGAGTGCAGTGGGGCTCCCGCAGCAGGGGTTCCTGCGCTCGGTCGATCAGGGTCTCTATGCCATCATGGCGACGTCCATCTGGGCGGGTCTTGGCTTCCAGATCATTATCTTCATGGCTGGCCTGCGCGCTGTTCCCAACACTTTCTATGAAGCCGCACGCATTGACGGCCTCGGTGAATGGGCGATCCTGCGCAAGATCACGATCCCGCTTCTGAAGCCCACCACGGTGTTCCTCGTCGTTTTCTCGTCTATTGGTTTCCTGCGCATCTTCGATCAGGTCTACAACATGACCACGAACGATCCCGGCGGACCGCTCGGCTCCACCAAGCCGCTGGTGCTGATGATCTATCAGACGGCCTTCTCCTCCTATGCGATGGGTTATGCGGCTGCGCAAACCGTCGTTCTGTTCACCATCCTGCTTTGCGTCTCGCTGTTGCAGCTCTGGATCCTGAGGGAAAAGAAATGACAGCGTTCGCTCAAAACAAACCGCTCCCGTTTCAGAATCTGCGGCCCGGCCGCATCCTGACTTGGACGTTGCTGCTCATCGGCGGCCTCATCATGGTCACACCACTGGCCTTTATGTTCTCCACCTCGCTCAAGACGGCAGGTCAGGTCTACGATCTGCGCCTGATCCCGGCAGAGCCGACATTGCAGAACTATGTCACTATCCTTGCCGATGGGCGCTTCCTGCGCTGGTTCCTGAATTCCATGATCGTTGCCGTTGTCGTCACGCTGTCGAACGTCTTCTTCGACAGTCTCGTCGGCTATACGCTGGCGAAATTCCAGTTCCGCGGTCGTTATTTCATCTTCCTCGCTATCCTGTCCACGCTGATGATCCCCACCGAAATGCTGGTGATCCCGTGGTACCTGATGTCGAGCAAGCTCGGCTGGCTGGACAGCTATTGGGGCATCATGTTCCCCGGCATGATGACGGCCTTCGGCACGTTCCTCATGAAGCAATTCTTCGAAGGCGTTCCCAACGATTTTCTGGAAGCTGCCCGCGTCGACGGCCTCAACGAATTCCAGATCTGGTGGAAAGTTGCCATGCCGCTGGTGACACCAGCACTCTCGGCGCTCGCGATCTTCACCTTCCTCGGCAACTGGACCGCATTCTTCTGGCCGCTGATTGTTGCGACCAGCCCGGAGCTTTACACGCTGCCGGTCGGGCTTTCGAGCTTCGCCGTCGAGCAATCCATCCAGTGGGAAATGATCATGACCGGAGCGGCAATCGCCACGCTTCCCACGCTCGTCGTCTTTGTTCTTCTCCAGCGTTACATCGTGCGCGGTGTCATGCTTGCTGGCCTCAAGGGTTGAACCATGTCCGATCTCGATCCACAGCTGTCCGATAAAAGCGTCTTCCCCGATCCGGTTTACAAGGAAACCGTGCTTCGCCCGCTTTTTGACGGCGCCAAGACCCATCATGTCGGCGGCTTCCGCCGCATCGACCGCGCCCATCTCGTCATGCTGACCGAAACCGGCATACTCGATCGCGCACAGGCCGCAGCCATTGCGGGTGCGCTGGAAGCTATCGACAAGGAAATCGATCCTTCGAAGCTCACCTATACGGGTGAGGTGGAAGATTTCTTTTTCCTCATCGAGAAGGAGCTGAAGGCGCGTATCGGGGCCGACACCGCCGGTCGCCTTCACACGGCGCGCTCACGCAACGATATTGACCACACGCTGTTCAAGCTTGGTCTGAAGGCTCGTATCGATACGCTGATGACGCAGGCCCGCAATCTGCTTGATGCGATGATTGCTGCTGCCGAGCGTGAAAAGGAGACACTGATCGTCGCCTATACACATGGTCAGCCTGCGCAGCCATCGACGTTCGGTCACTATCTTTCGGCGGCAGTCGAGGTTCTCATCCGGGATATGGAACGGATGGAAGCCGCGCGCGCCATCGTCAACCTATCACCCATGGGGGCGGCGGCCATCACCACCTCAGGCTTCCCGATCGATCGCGCACGAGTGGCGAGCCTGTTGGGCTTTGCTGCCCCCTTGCCGAATTCCTATAGCTGCATTGCAGCGGTGGATTACATCACCTCGACCTATTCGGCGTTGGAGCTGATGTTCGTGCATCTGGGACGCCTCATCCAGGACTTCCAGTTCTGGACCAGTTTCGAGGTCGGCCAGATTTACGTGCCGAATGCCTTCGTGCAGATTTCATCAATCATGCCGCAAAAGCGCAATCCGGTTCCGATCGAACATATGCGCCATCTGGCGAGCCAGACCATGGGTCGCGCCCGCACTGTTCTGGACGTGATGCACAATACGCCGTTCACCGACATGAATGACAGTGAGGGCGAAACTCAAGCGATGGGTTATGAGGCATTCGCATCCGCTGGTCGCGTGCTCGATCTTTTGGCCGCATTCATCGGCGCGATCCGTATCGATCCGGCCCGTGTGGCGGAAAATATCCGCCGCTCCTGCATCACGATCACGGAACTGGCGGATTCGCTGGTGCGCATCGAAGGTCTTTCGTTCCGGCAGGCGCATGAAATCGCAGCCAGGGTTGCGCGCGCTGTCGTCGCCATGGGCGGCGGTCTGGAGAAGGATGGGTTTGAACCTTTCCTTGACGCTTTCCGCGAGTCCGCCGGGCGCGAGCCATCCTTCGGGCGCGAAAAGTTTGAGGAACTGGTCTCCCCGCAACATTTCGTGGCTGTGCGTGATCGTCTCGGCGGTCCGGCACCGACAGCGATGAATGCAGCACTTGCGCGGCATAAGGCGGAAGCTGATCGCTTCAAGGCAGTCGCTTTCGACCATGCAGCCGCCGAAGCAAAGGCTGCCCGCGAACTCAATGAAAAATTCAGTGCACTTGTGGAGGCACGCTGATGGCAACCATCGAACTTGAAAAGCTGGTCAAGCGTTACGGCAAGGTCGAGGCGGTCCGGGCAATCGATCTCCAGATCAAGGACGGCGAGTTCGTCGTTTTTGTCGGCCCCTCCGGCTGTGGCAAGTCCACGACTTTGCGCATGATCGCAGGGCTTGAGGACATTTCCGGCGGTCATCTGAAGATCGGCGGCGAGGTCGTCAACGAACGTGATCCGAAGCAGCGCAACATCGCCATGGTGTTCCAGAACTATGCGATTTATCCGCATATGACCGTGCGCCAGAATATCGGCTTTGGGCTTTACACGTCGAAACTGTCGAAGGCCGAGAAGGACAAGCGTATCGAGGAAACCGGCAAGGCGCTCGGGCTGGAACCTTATCTCGACCGTCGCCCGGCAGCATTGTCCGGTGGTCAGCGCCAGCGCGTCGCTATCGGTCGCGCCATGGTGCGCAATCCGTCTGCTTTTCTTTTCGATGAGCCGCTGTCGAACCTCGACGCCCAACTTCGCGCGCAGATGCGTATTGAAATCAAACGCTTGCATCAGCGTCTCAAGACGACGACCGTTTACGTGACACATGACCAGGTTGAAGCCATGACCATGGCCGACCGCATCGTCGTCATGCGTGACGGTCGCATTCTCCAGACCGGAACGCCGACCGAGCTTTATGAAAATCCGACCGATGTGTTTACGGCGCGCTTCATCGGTAGCCCGTCGATGAACCTGATTGCGGGTCGCCGCAATGGATCAGGCGTGGAACTTGCACCTGATGGCGACATTCTGGTCGGCGTCCGCCCGCATGATCTGAAAGTTGAGGAAGGCAGACCCGATGCCCTTTCGCTCACGGGCACTGTGACGGCCGTTGAGCCACTCGGCGCCGAAACGCTGGTTCATTTGGACGTTAACGGCGTCTCGGTGATTGCAACTGCTCCGGGCAAGATCATTCCCGCAACGGGCGGTACGCTTTCCGTGTCCGCGCCTGCGGGAAGCCTGTATCTCTTCGATGCCAAGACCGAGAAAAGTCTGGGCCGCCTATGATGCCGCAACAATTCAAAAGGCATTTCAAGTCTCCGGCTGTCCTCAGTATCGGGCGGATTTACTGCGACCTTATCTTCACCGGGCTGCAATCACTGCCGCAGCCCGGACGAGAGGTTTTTGCCGAAAACATGAAGATGGTGGCAGGTGGAGGGGCCTTCATTTCGGCTGCCCATCTTGCCCACGCGGGTAGGGCGGTGGCGCTGGTCGCACGTCTCGGCTTTGACGGCCTGTCACGCGGGCTTGAACCGGACCTGAAGATCGACGGTGTCGATCTGCGCTTTCTGGAACGGGCTGACGATGCCGGGCCGCAGGTGACGGTGGCAAGCGTGATCGACAACGACCGCGCATTCCTCTCGCGCCGTGCCGGTTCGGCGTTGCCTTCGACGCTCGAAGCCGCGTTGCAATGGAAGGATGCGGGGCATCTGCACATTGCTGAATTCGCAACGCTGCACGAAATCCCTGAGCTCGTGCAGCAGGCAAAGGCGGCAGGCCTTTCAGTCTCGCTCGACCCCAGCTGGGATGAAGCGCTGATTTACGATCCGGGTTTGCTCGCGGCCTGTGAGGGCGTCGATATATTCCTTCCCAATCGCGAGGAGGCGCAGGCCATCACTGGCCACGATGATCCGGCGAAGGCGCTCAATGCGCTTGCGAAGCACTTTCCAATCGTGGCTCTCAAGGGCGGTGGAGAAGGGGCGTGGTTGCGCACAGCCGATGCGGACCTTCATATGGCGGCAAAGGACGTGCCGGTTATCGATACGACCGGGGCAGGCGATGCTTTTAATGCCGGCTTCATCGATGCGTGGCTCGAAGGGCATGATTCTCACCGAGCACTTGCTGCCGGTATCGAATACGGAAGCCTTGCCGTGCAGGCAGCCGGCGGAGCATCCATTCTGCGCTCGCCCGAACGACTGGCTGGATAATATCCAAGGCGGCGGCTGAATGTTCGCCGCTCCCACAACTTGCTTCTCCGGCAAATGTCGGCGTCAGACGTGTACGCTTCGCCGATATTGTAGCGCCTTTCGGGTGGCCGAGCTTCACTTTGGCTTCTCTATCGAGGGAAGCATGGAAGGGACAATAGAAAAACACAAGAAAGACGTCGAAGGCTGATTTTTGCACTTGCGCTTGTCGCGCGAATTGCCTAAACGGCTCTCACAGCGACTGGCCAGACACTTGGCGAAACAGTCGGGCGATTAGCTCAGTTGGTAGAGCGCTTCGTTTACACCGAAGATGTCGGGAGTTCGAGTCTCTCATCGCCCACCACTTACCCCCTTGAAATTGCTTGCAAATTTTGACTGAATAGATTGCGCGGTTGTTTGCGTTTTTCGCCTAGCAACAGCCTAGCAACTGTGTTGCTGTTGCTAGGGCAAACCTATTGCGCGACGGCGCGAGCTTTATTCCTCAAAACCCCCTAAAGTTCCTGCGGCATCATTCAATGAAATTTGGAATGATATCGGATATGCGCTCGAATATTGACACATGACGTCCTGGAAAATCCCGGTTCGCTCTAGTTGCCACGAAACAATGGATGAAGCGTCTTGGAGAACCGACCCTACGTTCGGGTCAGCATTTCGGGGAGCAACCTAAGCAGGTTTTCGAGCGCTGAAGGACCCGAGACCTGTCGAATGACGAGCAGCACAATGAAGAGTTCGTGATTTTCACGCGAAGCGAAGCAGAGGTGCGGAGAGGGGCGGGAATGTTTAGACAGTTTTGTTTTTCACAGACCACATGTCGACGTCGATCTGGACATTCGTCAACAGTTCGGCTGCGAATCTCGCACATGGCGGCGCATTTCGTCGGTCGGCACACCGGAATGGGCGTCGGCTCATAAGTGACCCTCATCATAGATCTCTACAACGCAATAAGAGATCTGACCGTCCTGGCCCCAGCGAGGCGTTGCTACCCTCTTCTAGATCAAGGAGCGACAGACTATTCGTCACCGTCGCATATTGAGCTGGATGTTGGGAAAATTGGCTTACGACATGGGAAACAGCCCTGTTAGCTAAGTCCTGAGCCTAGACACCAGCCTCATGCCAGACAGAATGTCCATCGCCAAGCGCCACATGTTCAAGATGCGGCGCCACATAATCTAGCGACTTCACCGGGCTTGGAAGCTCGCCCTCATTGGCGACAAACAATCGACGCTCACGATCTGGATCAGCTACAGGAACCGCTGACATCAGCCGGCGCGTATAGTCATGGGCAGGATGTTCAAACACCTGCGAACGTGTCCCGGTTTCCACAAAGCGTCCTGCATACATCACCGCTACACGGTGGCTGATCTGCTCGACCACCGCCATGTCGTGGCTGATGAAGAGATACGACACGCCTGTCTCGTTCTGGATGTCCTGCAAAAGATCCAGAACCTGAGCCTGAATCGAAACGTCCAAAGCCGCAACGCTTTCGTCCGCTACAATCAGCTTCGGCGACAATGACAAAGCACGCGCAATGCAAATGCGTTGGCGCTGGCCGCCGGAGAATTCGTGCGGATAGCGCTTCATCTGATCCGCAGACATGCCGACCCGGCGGAAGAGGTATTCAACACGGTCTTTCAGTTCACTGCCCGATGCCAGGCCATGGATCGTCAGCGGTTCGCCCACAAGGTCGCCAACCCGCATGCGCGGATCGAGCGACGCATAGGGATCCTGAAAGATCATCTGAATGTCACGAAGCACCGGTCGCATGGCTGTGCGGCTCAGACCCTTCGTGCTCTTGCCATCGATGCGGATATCGCCGCTCCACGGAACCAGATTGAGCAGAGCTTTGCCCGTCGTGGACTTGCCGCAGCCGGATTCGCCTACCAGTGACAGTGTCTCACCGCGATTGACAGTAAAGAATACGCCCTCCACAGCATGAACGCGCCGAACGGGGCGCTGCAAGATACCGCCCTTTATGTCGAAACGAACAACCAGATTCTCGACTTCGAGAATAGGGCTGGATGGAGCAGGCGCTGACTCGGCCTTTGGTTCCGCTGGCGCGCGCTTCGGCTTATCGGTGCCAGTCATTTCGCCCAACCGCGGTACGGCTGCGAGCAATCGTTGCGTATATTCGTCACGAGGATGATGGAAGACATCGCGAACCGGGCCTTGCTCGACTTGCCTGCCCTTGTTCATCACGAGCACGTGGTCTGCCATTTCGGCGACAACGCCCATATCATGGGTGATAAGAATGACCGAGATGCCGTTCTCTGCCTGCAGTTTGCGAATGAGCGCAAGTATCTGCGACTGGACTGTCACGTCGAGCGCGGTCGTCGGCTCGTCGGCGATGAGGATTTCTGGCTTCTGGGCAAGCGCCATGGCGATCATGACACGCTGGCGCATGCCGCCGGAGAGTTCGTATGGGTATTGCAGCAGACGGCGGCTGGAATCGGAGATCTGAACCTGATCGAGCAAGTCCTTGCAGCGCTGTTTCAGCGCCGCACCGGACAGGCCGTCATTCGGGCTAGCTTCATTGGCAACGGCTTCCGCCAGTTGTCGCCCCACGGTCAGAACCGGGTTCAGCGAGGTCATGGGTTCCTGAAAGATCATCCCGATATGACGCCCGCGCACACTGCGCATCTGGTTTTCGTTGAGCTTGAGAATGTCGCGACCGTTCATCACGGCGGTGCCGCCGGTCACGCGTGCCAAGGACTTTGGCAAAAGCTGCATCAGCGAGAGCACGGTCATGGATTTGCCGGAACCGCTTTCGCCGGCGATGCATAAGGTCTCCCCGGATTGCAGATCAAAGGAAAGTCGCTCGACGACAGTGCGTGCACCATCGGGTGTCGCAACCTGCGTCACCAGATCTCTTACCTGCAGAAGCGGAGAAGACGTGTTCATGTTTGTGCTCGCTGAGTGATGGAAGAGGGCGACGGGAGCCGCCCCCTTATGCCTTATTCGAAAACGGAACGCGGGAAGTAGAACGATACGACCCAGTTCGGCTGATCGACGATTTCGCTGATGCGCAGATCACCGCAGGCCGAGCAGAGCATATAGGCATCCACCGGGTTGAGGTTCTGCGTCTGGCAAAGAAGGTCGATCATGTTGGAGAGGGCGGCTTTCGCGCCTTCCCACAGATCGGACCCGATACCGGTGGTGACTTCGTAACCCTTGGTATCGAGGTGCCGCGTCACTGGCCCAGACGTGGTGAACCGGGGCATCTTCAGTGGCGTATCTTTGATGAGATCCAGCGTCAGAGCCACATTCATCGCGCTTTCGATGGCGGTGCCGCAGACTTCGCCGTCGCCCTGTGCCGCATGGGTATCACCAATGGAGAACAGAGCGCCTTCGACTTCGATTGGCAGATAAAGCGTGGTTCCTGCTGCAAGATCGCGAATGTCGAGATTGCCGCCGACACGACGCGGCGGCACAACCGAATGCAGGCCCTTTTCCGCCGGTGCGACGCCGATGGTTCCGGCGAACGGCTTCAGCGGTACGCGGGCATGCTCTCCGAAAAGTGCTGGTTCCAGCGTTGTGGGATTATAGTTCCACAAGGCCAGCGCCGGTTCCTTGAAGTCGTCGGCGAGAAGACCGAAGCCCGGAATATTTGCCGTCCAGCCGAAACCTGAAGGCTCGAACTGGTGGATGGTGATTTTCAGCACATCGCCCGGCTTGGCACCATCGACGAAAATGGGGCCAGTAACCGGATTGACCTTGGAAAAGTCCATCGTCGACACATCGGCGACAGTGCTGCCGCGATGATAATGGCCTGCGCCGCTGTCCAGACATTCGAATTTCAGGGTCGAGGCGGGCGCAACCGTTTCAGCCGGCTGGAACGAGTTGTCCCAGCCGAAATGATGATGCCGACCATGAATAGTGTAATGGCAATTATTGCACATCTTTTGCATAAACCTCGTCGTAATTGACCGGGATGTGGACAGGATCGACGAAGATCGCGTCGGGACCGCCCAGACGTTCGGAGCGAACCGAGAAGCGCTCCTCGTTGAAGATCGGCGCCCATGGCGCGTCGTCCATGATCTTCAGATAGATATCGCGCCACATGGCTTCGCGTTCTTCCTTGCGGGCCGGGTCGACAATGGCGTCAGCTTCCTGCGCCTTCTTGTCCAGCTCTGCATTGCAGTACCACGACCAGTTCCAGCCGCCCTGTACCGCGCCGCTGCAACCCAGGATCGGGCCATAGAAGTTGGACGGATCCGGGAAGTCGGCAATCCAGCCCATGCCGCCGGACCAGACCATCGGCGCGCCGTCTGGCTCGCCGCCTGCTGCGATGACATTGGCCTGCGCCAGCGACTTGATGGAAGCCTTGATGCCAATGGCGGCCAGATCCTGCTGGATGGCCTGTGCGATGCGCGGCTGCGGATCGGTATTGGCGACGAACAGCTCGGTTTCGAAACCATCGGCCACACCGGCTTCGGCAAGCAGCGCCTTTGCCTTTTCAGGATCGTAAGGATAGCCCTTATAGTCCTTGGCATAGCCCGGCATTGACGGCGGCAGCGGCTGATTGGCCGGAACGGCGCGACCGTTGATGATGCGGACGATACGGTCCTTGTTGATGGCCATGTTGACGGCCTGACGCACCTTCACATTGTCGAAAGGCTTGATCTTGACGTTCATGGTGACGTAGCCGGTGTGCAGCTGGCCGCCCTGAATGATCAGGTCCTTGAACTTCGGATCCTTGGTAACTTCGATGAACTTCGCAGGCGGAATGCCGTCACCCGGAATGTCGACTTCGCCGTTCTGCAAACGCAGGAGGGCAACAACCGGTTCCTGACCGACCTCAAAGGTGATCTGGTCGAGCTTCGGCAGCGACGGATTGTAGTAATCTTTGAAACGCTCGAAAACGATGCGCTGGCCGAGCGTCCATTCGGTCATCTTGAAAGCGCCGGAACCGACCGGATGCTTGCCGAAATCCGCGCCGTATTTTTCGACTTCTTCCTTGGGCACGATATGGGCGAAATTCAGCGCCAGCACATGCAGGAAGGTCGCGTCCGGACGGCTCAGTTCGAACTTGATGGTGTAGGGATCAACCACGGTGATGCCGGAAAGTGCCTCGGCCTTGCCGGCGGATGCATCCTCAAAGCCGACGATGGAGCCGAAGAAGCCAGCGCCGGGGCTCTGGGTCTTTGGATTGACGACGCGTTCGATGGAATATTTGACGTCGTCGGCGTTCAGTTCGCGACCGTTGTGGAACTTCACGCCCTTGCGCAGTTTGAAGGTGAAGGTCTTGCCGTCGTCGGAGATCGTGTAATCTTCCGCAATTTCATTGCGCAGATTAGTGGTGCCCGGCTCGTAGTCCATCAGACCGTCAAACAGCGACTTGATCATCGACCAGTTCTGCCAGTCGTAGCCGATGGCAGGATCGAGTGTCGAGACGTCATCCTTATAGGTGACGATCATCGAGCCACCCTGCTTGATGTCGGCGGCCTGCGCGCCGAACGAGATGGCGAGGCCGAGCGCCAGCGCCGATATGCCGGATAGAAAAGTCTTTTTCATTGGTGTCCCTTTCTCTGGAGTCTTTTGGTTTCACCGCAGCTTGATGCGCGGATCGATCAGTGGAGTGATGAGGTCGGCGATGAGATTGCCGAGAACGATGGCGAAAGCGGAGACAATTGTGACGCCCATGATGATGGGAATGTCGACGCGCTGGATGGCCTGCCAGGCAAGCTGACCGATGCCGGGCCAGCCGAACACGCTTTCAACGACGACGATGCCCGACATGAACAGGCCGATGTCGATGCCGATCATGGCGATGATTGGCAGGATGGCGTTGGGCATGGCGTGACGCAGCAGGATTTTCCAGCGTGCCAGCCCCTTGGCGCGGGCGGTACGAATATAATCCTGACGAAGAACGTCGAGCAGCGAGGAACGCATCATGCGCGAATACCAGCCTGCGCCCAGAAGACCCAGCGTCAGGGAAGGCAGAACGAGATGCATGAACGTCCCGTAACCGCCAATCGGGAACCAGCCGAGCTTAACCGCAAACACGTAGAGCATCAGAATGCCGATGACGAATTGCGGGGCCGAAACGCCGACAAATGAAAAGATCATCAAGGCATTGTCGGTGCGGCTGCCGCGCCGGGTGGCCGCGATGACGCCCATGGTGAGACCGATGGCGAGTTCCGAGAAGATAGCTCCGGCCATCAGCAGCAGGCTTGCGGGCAGGCGTGACCAGATCAGCGACGCCACTTCGGTTTTCTGAAGATAGGAGCGTCCGAGATCGCCCTGAACGAGCCCCTTCAGATAGCGCAGATATTGCTCATAGAATGGCAGGTTGAGGCCAAGCTGTTCGCGAATATTCTCGACCGTCTGTGCTGTCGCGCTGCGCCCGGCAATCTGGCGCGCCGGATCGGCGGGCACTAGATAAAGCAGGATGAAGGTCACGAAGCTGATGCCGATCAGGATCATCACAGTCTGGATGAGGCGGCGGGCGATATAGGCGAGCATCAGTGGTGTCCCTGCTGGGTTGGGTCGAGCACATCGCGCAAGGCATCACCGACGAGGTTGAAGGCCAGCGCCAGCAACAGGATTGCCGCGCCCGGAATGAAGACGAGCCAGGGTGCGCTCGTGAAATAGGTCTGGTTTTCGAAGATGATATTGCCCCAGGAGGCCGTCGGCGGTTGCACGCCAATGCCGAGGAAGGACAGCGTCGCCTCCAGAAGAACAGTGGTGGCGATGCCAAGCGTGGCCCAGACGATCATCGTGGAAAAGAGATGCGGCAGGATATGCTTGAGGATGATGCGAGGCGCACCCGCACCCATCGCGCGCTGGGCCTCGATGAAATCGCGTTCCGAGAGAGACCGGGTTTCCGTATAGAGCACGCGCGCAATCTGAACCCAGTTGACCATGGCGATCACCATCGCGACGATCCAGAGGCTCGGCTTGAAGATTGCGGCGAGCACAATGGCCAGCAGCAAAGCGGGGAAGGCCATCATCAGATCGGTGAACCGCATCAGCACGGTTTCCACCCAGCCACGGAAATATCCGGCGCAAATGCCGACAGTCGAACCGATGAGCACCGCAATGCCGTTGGCCACCACGCCGATGATCAGCGAGGTCTGTGCACCATAGATCAGGCGGGAGAACAGATCGCGCCCGACGAGATCGGTGCCGAACCAGAATTTCAGGTTGGGCGCGAGCGGCGCGCCTTCCAGCGTCAGGCCGTCGAAGAACTGTTCGTTCGGATCGAAGGGAACAATCCACGGCGCGAAGAGCGCGGCTGCGACAGTGACGACGATGACGACAAGGCCGAATGCGGCCAACGGTCGGCGGATGATGCGGCCAAGAACGCCGCGTTCGGCTTTTTTCTGGCCGACTGGAAGAGTGTCAAGCGCGCTCACGATCGTTCCCTGTCTGCTTTTCGTTCAGAAAGCGCCGGGCAAAGGCCTCGACACTGATTCGCTCCGCCATCGCGGCAAGGCGCAGTTTCTGATAGGCCTGTCTGGCGGAAATATTGTCTGCGAACATTACGATCGCGGTTGCCTGTGCAATGGCTTCTCGCCCCGCAAGGCTTTCGCGCAGTTCGCCGATTTCGGTTGCCAGCGCATGGCGGCGCTGGAAATTGTGCATGGCGATGACCAGAGCGCTATAAACGCCCGCATTGCCGATTGGCTTCAAAAGCTGCGCATCCGCGCCCTGATTGAGCGCCCAGCCGATCCGGCCCGGCGCTTCCGAGCCGATCAGGGCGACAGTGGGCACAGGAGCCTGCTGCGGCGGCCATGGAAACTGTTCGTCATATCCCATGTCGACATCGAAGAAGACGACATTGAACCGGGAGATGTCGGCGTGTTCAGGCAGGTCTGGCCAGCATTCCACGGCATTCACGCCGATGCGGCGTAACTGCTGCACAATCGCATCGACATTGGTGTGGCGGCGATGGACGATCAGCGCGGTCCAGTTTTCGAATGCGCCCCAACTGGCAACGGTGAAGGCCGGGTCTGTCATGGTCATTTGACGAGCCTCAGAAAGCCGGGCTGCTGGCCCGGATTGGCGGATGTTTGAAGATGCGTTCGCGCCATGAACGGGTCCGGCTCAATGGCAACCTCGGCCTCATGCACGATTTCAAAGCTGCAATCTCGTCTGGCCCGTCCGATATGGGCGGGGAGGGCGATATGGTTTGTCCGCGGTTCGACCAGCACATCGCCAAGCGGTGTGCTTGTGGCGTGCGTCTGGACTGCGGAAAGCACTTTTTCGACATCGTCGGTGCCTGCCCGTTCGATACCGGCGGCGATCATCAGAACACTGGAATAGGCTTGGGCGAATATGGCCGAAAGGCTGCCGTCGAAGCCATTATTTCTGACGGCTTCCAGAAAGGCGCGATTGGTTTCGCCCGGCAGCGTACGGAAATAGCAGCTTACGCTGTAATTGCCCTCGGCGGCATCGCCGACATGCTCCAGCTCGCTTTCATAGAGATTGCAGCTCAGAACAGGCCTGACATCGGTGCGGAAATCGCTGTTTCGGCGGCCCAGTTCCGCATAGGAGCGCAGGAACGTATAGGACGATTCACCGATCAGATTGTTGAGGATGAAGTCGGGCTTCTTGCTTTCGATTTCCCGGATGAGATGATCGATATCCGTGTCGCCGATGGCAATGGCGCGCTCACCGAGAACTTCGCCGCCAGCCGCATTCAGCATTTCGCGGGCGAGGCGATTGGTTTCCCAACCCCAGATATAGTTCGAACCGAGCAATATGGCGCGATTACCGAAGCGGGGAACGATGAAGTCGATCAGCGGCACAAGATGCTGATTGGCGCAGGCCGCCGCATAAACGACACGGTCGCTGGCCTCAAAGCCCTCATAGACGCAGGGATACCAGAGCAGCGTATCGCGCTTTTCGACAACGGGAATGACTTCCTTGCGGCTCCAGGATGTGGTGCAGCCGATGATGTGTTTAACGCCCTGTCGTGAAATCAGTTCTTCGCTCAGCGGCGCATAACGGTCAGGGTTACCACTTGGGTCGGCGATGCGCGGCACGAGATTGAAAGGAAGGTCCCGATCATTGACGGCCTTGATCGCAGCCATAGCTCCACAATAGCCCTCATAGCCCAGTTTTTGATAGGGACCGGAGTGCGAAAACAGGACGCCGACAGGAATGTCTTTTTTGTTGCTTTGAGACATGCGAAAAGCCAAACACAAAAACCCCTCCGGAATTTTCAGATTCCGAGAAGGGCCCAAATGCCAAATACGAATTTAGCCCAGAAATTACTGAATTCCGGGCATTTCCGTCAAGCTATTTCTTTTTGCTGTTATTTTAAGCAATATTATTAATCTTAAGGCAAAAACTCAATCCTCGCCACCAGCGCGGAGTACGTCCTTTTCGATCTGGACAAAAGCTCCCCGCGATTTAGAGAGACACATCACTTTATTTCGTACAGTTCCGACCAAAACCGGTTACGCTAGGAGATGACGACTTCATTGAGTGATTGTGTCTTGTGGTCATGAGGCTGCGATCTTTTGCTCCGACGCTCGCGGACGCGGCTTAAGCCGTATTCTTTTATGTATCGCGGATTAATTTGTCCGGCTGCAATGTTTCCATGACTGCGATACACTACTGTACCGTGAACAAGCCACGCGGTCTTTGTCGGCTCTGAAAACAATAGGTTGTTGAGGGAACGCTGGGCATCCAACGAAAATCCGCGGCACTTGCCTCCCGTTCTACGGCGGAGCCGCAGGCGTTTGAATGGAGTGTCCAGCTTGGAATATGTTCTCCAATTTATGCTCTAAAGCGTGTCGCATTTATTCGGCCTCATACCCAGCAGCCTTAAAGAAGTTCTGGCATTCATTGATGGAGAAGAGACTGATGATATCGCCAAGTGCTTTTGAGATGGCGTCGAAGCTGCGTGCTGCTCGCTTTCTCAGAAGTGCCTTGAGTTTTGAGAAAGCCATTTCGATTGGGTTCAGGTCCGGCGAATAGGGCGGCAGGAAGAGAAACCAAGCGCCCTTTGCCTTGACCAGTTGCTCAGCCTTCTGGCTTTTGTGGAAGCCGACATTGTCGAGGATGACTATATCACCGGCTGACAGTGTCGGCACAAGCTGTGTCTCGATCCAGGTTTCGAAGATGCGGCTGTTCATCGGTGCATCGACGATCCATGGCGCGGTCAGGCCATGGCAGCGCAGTCCGGCAATGAAGGTTTGTGTCTTCCATTTTCCGAATGGCGCATAGGCGGCAAAGCGCCTGCCTTTGGCAGACCATCCGGTGCGTTTTGTCAGGCGCGTATTCGTGGAAGTCTCATCGATAAAGATGAGACGCGACAAGGCCTTGTTGAAGAACCGCTTTCGGCGATTGATCCAAAGATCACGCGCCTTGGCGATCTCTGGTCTACGCTGCTCGCTTGCCTTGAGGCTTTTTTTTATTGCTCAGCCCAAGTCGGTGTAGAAATCGCCCGACCGTGGCGCGGTGGACTTCAATACCGCGCTCCGCGAGCGCAACGCACAGTTCGTCCAAAGTCGTTTCGCCACGGGCGGACATCTGCTCGCGGACCCAATCACCATGAGCCAAAAGCTTCACACTTCCAGGCGGGTGGCCCTGCCTGGCGGCGGCCAGACAGCCGGATGACCGATGCAGGATCATCATGTTGTTGACGAACCGAGGCGAAACACGGAAATGCCGAGCGGCTTCCCGGTGACTATTGCCCTCATTCACAAACGCAACGACACGCTCACGCAACTCAATCGGATGCGGCTTGCCCATGGTGCATCTCCTTCCATGAGACAAGTGAATCACAGATCAAGCCAAACGGGAATCCCGAATCCGGTTAACAGCGACATGCTTTAGTTTGGTGAGTTTTCACATATGGAAAAAGGGGAATTTTGCCATGGTTCGAAAGTGCATGGGTTCGACATGTTCCCCACCTTCTTCGAGGCAGTGTGTGGACGCCATTCCGATGCATGTCTGATAACAAGCTAAACATGCATCAATGCAGGCTTTCATTTCGCTATTGTTCATCGTTCCTCCTCCCTACTGTTCCTTCCTAAGGAACGCATCGAAACTATAACTGTTCCAAACGAAGATTTCTTGGTGCTGACCGCCCGGTGCGCGCTTGACTGGGGGACAAGGTTTGATCCTGATACTTGCAACGAATTAAAGAGCAATTGACTCTTGATCAACAGTGCGAAGGCACGCACGTCCAGACCAAACAGCCGCAGCACGGAAGCCGCAGTTTACCGCAAACTCTACGAGACATCCCGCAGGCAACGCTTACGTGCGCGACAACTGACCGCGGCATCCGTTGTGTGCCTATCGCTTGCAGCAAGAGGACGTCACGTCGTCACGTCAGCTACGGTATGTACCACGTGCGTAGATGGTCGACATGGATAAGACTTACAATAGACAAGAAAGTGTGTTCGAGGCGCTTTTGGAGGCGCTGATCGAAGTAATCGGGCATGTTGATAGGGCTGAACGCTTCAGGATTATTGTACTGGGTTGATGATCCCAGTGGCGCGCGAAAGCGTAGAGCCGCTGGCGGCGGTAACATCGCCGGGGCTGGTTTCTGCCAAGCATCAATCTCTGCTGCGTTTCCTAGATCAAGAGCCCTGGTCTGATGACGCCTTGATGTGGAGGGTCCTCAATTGTCATCGCCGACGCTCAATGAGGTCGGCATAGCAAATTAATTGTGGTGATTATCAAAAGCGTTAGAATGGCTATCAGCCCATTCGCTTCTGTCTGGAAATCCCAGAACTGAATTTGAAGAATGTCTATGGATTGCTTGAGCGCACCTTTCACCAAAAACAAAGGTGCTGCTTGCTGCGCAGTATGACTAAACCGCCTGACTATTCGTCGGCACGCACCTGTGCGTGCGAAATTAGTCCGAAGATGAACGTTCCTCCAACGACGTTCCCGAACAAAGTTGGGAGCCCGAACTTAAAGATGCTGTCAAACGGGGTGACTTCTCCAATCATAAGTAAAAACAGCACCTCAATTGAACCCACTACGATGTGCGTTAAATCGCCGATAGCTATGAGGTAGGTGATGAGAAATATTAATGCTATGTGCCCCTGCTTTGTACTGTGAAGCATCCAGACCAACGTGGCAATAAGCCAGCCTGACATTATTCCCTTACTGAATAGTTCATTGCTGCTGTTGGCTATAAGGTGCTTACCCATGTCAACAAACGTCTTGGTCACTTCGTCCGAGAAAATCGGCATACTAACCATAACGAAGGCTGCAATTGCACCGCCAATCAAGTTCCCGAAGAGAACAATGGTCCACAACCTGATCATTTTCACGAAATGAGACAGCGTCGGCTCTGTCATAAATGGCAAGACAGGAGTGATCGTATTCTCCGTGAATAGCTGCTGATTGGCGATGATGACGATGATGAACCCGACCGTGTATCCTGCGGAGCTCACAAGGAAGAAAAGATCGCTGTCTGGAAGGTAAGTCTCCAAAATTCCCCGAGCGATCATGGATGTGCTCATAGAAATTCCGCCTGCAATGGCTGACCAGAAAAGCGCCATTGCATCTCGGTTGATTTCCTTCTCACCATCACGTCGGATTAGCTCGTGGATGGCGGCTGACTTCGATGGAAGTCTTTCCTTCAGCCCGTCTGCCGTCGGCTCCGTCTCTTCCGAACTGGACATCCTGATCCCCTGACTATTTTTGCTTTCGGCAAATAGTGCGCTTCAGATGTTTGTCGAGAGGACGGAACCCGAATGGTGGCGGTTCGTTTAGTCTGTCTTGGACAGGAGAAATGAATGCGTAAGTCGATATTGTTCTTAATTTTAGCCATTGCTGTAATCTTGGGATTTATCTTCGCAACACCTTATTATTATGGGGTGTCTCCTCAGAACAGCGGCGAACAAGGCTCTTCTGAGGTTCAATAGGCCCTTCTTTCGTAAGATGCGGAGTGAAGATGTAAGGCAGTTCCATGATTTAAACTCGGAGTAGGAAAATGAAAAACTTACTCATTCTTGCACTACTACTGATTGCCCCGAATATAGCAGTTGCACAGGAATCAGGTATGCCGACACAGTCAGGCACGCAAGAACCAGAGGTGCCAGGCAATACGCCATCGTCTCCTAATCAGCCGCCGTCTGACCCAGAAGAAGTGGCTCGGTTTGTCTGAACAGTTTCGGGCGTTTCGCTAAGTGGATTTCCGCCCCGATTATGCCGCCGCCATCATTGGTGTCAGTGCATTGAAGTAAGCCTGATCCGGCGTCTGCCGGTCAGGCGATGAATGTGGGCATCGGCTATTGTAAAAGTTCAGATACCGGCCGATGTCAGCGCGAGCCTCGCACACGGTCTTGTAAGCATGCAGATATCCGCGCTCAAGTCAGACTTGATGGTGCTTCTCCCACCACCGAAGCTGAACTAGCCGTCATATCCGAAAGCATCGAAATCAAAGTACTTATCGTTGATTTCCTTATATTTTCCGTTGATCCGGATTTCCTTGATCGCTTCGTTGAACTTTGAAACCAGTTCCGGGCGTCCTTTTTTGATAGCAGCTCCAACACCGGCGCCATGATATTGTGCCACCGGCGGATAGGTGCCGATCATCTTGCAGCATGCGCCCTCGGGTGTTTTTAGCCACTCTGCCAGCGACACGCTGTCATCATTAATGGCATCAAGACGACCATTCACGAGGTCTAGCTTGAATTCCTGAGAGGTCGGATAGGCTTTTACTGTGCTGTCTGTAAAGTAAGCCTCTGCATAGTTCGCATGGGTCGTTGAGCCTTGCACACCGACAGTCTTGCCAGCAAGGTCGTCCTTGGTGACGCCCTTGATGTCAGAATCCTTCAATGCCACCATTCCCGGAGGAGGGTTGAAGTACTTATTGGAAAAATCAACCTGCTTCTTGCGTTCCTCGGTTATCGACATGGAAGCGATAAACGCATCAAACTTTCCGGATTGGATAGCAGGGATAGCACCATCCCAATCCTGAGCGACAATTTCACATTGCGCCTTCATCTGATCGCAGAGCGCCTTGGCGATTTCAACCTCGAAACCGGCAAGCGTTCCACCTGCCAATTGATAATTCATCGGTGGATTGGCACCTTCGGTGCCAATGATGAGCTTCAATGGCTCTTCGCCATGGGCAATGCCTGCTCCTAACGAGAGCGCCATCGCGATTATTGATGGTGTGAGCGCTGCTGTTTTCAAATATTTCATGGTTTCCTCCCATTTTGTTTGAAATTGAAATAGGTCTTCGAAAGAATACTATTTGTTGTTTTTTAAATTGCCCGGTTGAAAGTATTCGATAGAATATTGTGCATACAGGGCTGCGCCCCTGAAAAGAACATCTTCATCGATATTGAATTTCGGATGGTGGTGGGGATAGACAGCGTCGATCTCTTCGTTTCGTACGCCGATGAATGCAAAGACACCGGGATAGACTTTAAGGAAATCGGCAAAGTTTTCTGAGGCCATTACCGTGTTGAAACTCGTGCAGTCTTTTTCCAGACCGAGAGACTGAATGGCGCGACGGGCAATGTTGCTGCATGCTGGATCATTAGTGACTGCTGAAACACCGCCGCTGAATCTGATTTCTGCTCGGGTGCGATAGGCATCGGCCGTACTTGTTACTGTCCGCTTCAGCGCTTCTTCGAGATAGTTCATTGTCTCAGAGCGCGTCGCCCGCATCGTGCCAGAGACGCTGACCCTATCCGGAATGACGTTATCTGCATTGCCGCCGCTGATACTTCCAAAAGTCAGCGCGACGGGCTCCGTAGGATCGAATTCACGGCTGACGAGCGCAGCGCAATTCATAATGATCGCTGCAGTTGCGATGATGGGGTCGATACCTCTGTTGGGGTAAGCGCCGTGCGTGCCCACACCATGGATCGTGAGATCGATTGATTGTCCGGCAGCCATTCGAGGGCCTGATTCAATGGAGATTTTGCCGGTCTCCAGCTCCGACCAGAGATGAATGCCCAATACGCTTTCAACGGGGTGCCTTGCGAGTTCTTTCAGAATGTCTTCTGTTCCCTCGCCAACTTCTTCGGCTTGTTGAAAGCATAGCTTGACTGTTCCATGGAGCTGGTCGCGAGATTTCACGAGAATACGCGCCGCGCCCAGCAGCATGGCGACATGTCCATCATGGCCGCAGGCATGCATGACGCGAGCCGTGCCGGACCTGTACTCCAGGTGAGGATTGTCTTCTTCGATTGGCAAAGCATCCATGTCGGCGCGCAAGACGATAACCCGTTCGCTTTGCGATCCGGCAATTGTTGCCACAATCCCAAATTCGCCGACTAAAATATAAGGGACGCCTATTGCATCAAGTTCTTCCCTGATACGTGCAGAAGTGCGTCGCTCATTCAGGGAAAGCTCAGGGTATTTATGAAATTCCCTGCGCAATTCGCGCATATAGTTTTGCTCACTTCGAGCCAGTTCCAACGTTTTCAGTTCCGCCCCCGCATTACTTGTCGTCCCGTCACCTTTCGATGATCCTGCCTACGAACAGCCAGTACAGGTCCAGAACCTCCGTGAGGGATCAGGTGCAATCAGTCGAACATCCGATTGCGACTTGCCCACTTTCTTTTCCGTCCTGCGTCTTGCTCTGTTCCCGCTTGACCGTCGAGGCTGTCATATCTCCCGCCGCACTTCATCCGGTAAAATGCCGTCTTGGCAGGCACCATGCCTAAATCTGCCGTCATATTGTCGGCGGCGGCTATCCATGAATGAGCCGAAGGTTTTGTGTGGGTCAGGTCTGTTGATACTGGCTAATATTGATCGATTGACAAAACTGCTGGCGCCACAGCAATCTGGTGTGGGGAATCGCTCGGGGGACACGTGACTATGCTCAATAACGGGTCTGTATCAGTCGGGCGGCTGCATTCATCATGACGTTCGATCCAGTATTTCACCTGCGCCCAAAGAATACTGGTGCTGCACCTCTTTGTGTCGTGGAGCGAAATTCCTGTTTCCAGGGCGCTGTACATATTTCCGGATTTGTCATCGCGGCAAACAGCAAAGTGCTTGGTTTGAATCTCAAACTGCCGGACGGGCGTGAACTGGTAATCTCACAGCACAGCCTGCCAAGCCCGGACCTGAGCCGTGTCTATGGGCGCTCGGCGGCCGCATGTCGTTTCAATGAGCGCATCTTTACCGGCCTCGAAACAGCTCAAATGCTGGATGCAACGATAGAAGTTTGCTTGGCTGATGGGTCCAGATTGGAACAGCCGCTTTCCGCAGCGGATCCGCATGACCCTGTTCTGGTGCTGGTCAACCGTTTCTTCGATGAGATTCATCAGTGCTCAAACGGGCATATGCTCGAAATTGGCTCTCGCAATCGAACTGGCGCCATGTGGCGTGAACGTCTGCCTGCCGCCTGGCAATATACCGGTTTTGATATTCTGGAAGGCGAGAATGTCGACGTCGTCGGCGATGCTCACGAAGCGAGCAGTTTTCTGCCCAGAAATCAATTCGACGCCGTCATGTCATTTGCGGTGTTTGAACACCTGCTGATGCCGTGGAAAGCAGTCATCGAAATGAACCGGGTGATGAAGCCGGGAGCGATTGGCATCATACTCGCACCACAGACCTGGCCGCTGCATGAGGAGCCTTGCGATTACTTCCGCTTCTCGCGCCATTCATGGAAAGCGCTGCTCAATCGCGCAACGGGCTTTGAAATAATCAAAGCCGTTGATGGTTGTGACGCCTATATCGTGGCGAAAGTCCACAATCTGGCGACAAGCTTCGGCGAGTTCTATACCGGGGCCTTGATGTCAGCGGTCTTTTTCAGGAAGACAGGCGAAACGAACCTTGACTGGCCTGTTTCACTTTCCTCTCTCGGCGATGATCTTTACCCGATGTGATGCGATTTTCAGACAAAGATGCGTGTTAAAAAAAGTGTTAGAGCGCCGATCTGATCCAGTCAGATCGGCGCTCTAATGCAATGTTTTTTAGAGCTCAGTCTAAGCAGACGCTTTGGAGCGCGAAGCCAGGATGGACAGAGATGGTCCGTGTTCGGCATCGGGCTTATCGTGCGCGGTAATAATCTCGTCAAAGCCGAGCTGGGCCAGAAGCCAGAGCAAATCTTCCCGGTTGATCCAGCGTGGTTCCGCCTCCATGCCGCCGCAAAAGGTCTTTTCCTTTTGTTCCAGATAGGGCCGCTTGTGGAGCTTGATCAGTCGTCCATTCCAGTCGCGCAATTCCGGATCGCCGAGGGCATCCAGGCGCGGATCACCGGGACGCATGGCATCCGGATCGACAACATGCGTCCAGAGATATAGCCGATCAGTACGGCTGGAAAGAAGCTCGAGCGTACGGATCGGGTCCGACGTGTGATACAGCACGCCGCTGGCGACGATCAGCGGCCATTGCGTTTCCTCTCTTTCCAGATAGGGGAGGAAATTACCCAGCTGGAAAGATGCGCCGTGCAGTTGCAGAACTTCTTTCGTTACCAGACAGCGAAGATAAGAATCCCGTTTTGCCTCAATAGCCGTAACGGATGCAGCACCTTCTGAAAGCAAGGTTGCAGTATGGGCACCTTCCAGGGGCCCCAGCTCGAGGACGTCTTTTCCTTTGAACCAATCCTTCAACTGTGCGGTGAGCCAGAGGATTCTCGGGTCCGCAAACAGGGCATTGGTGCCCGCCCGCAGGCCTGTCTCTGAAGGAAAGGCCGATACCCAGCCACCCTTGAATATGTCCATGGCATTCTGTGCCGACGGTGCTGCGCTTTCATAGCCCGGCGCAATGCCAATTTGCGGGGGAGTTGCCGCGCGCACAGCGAGGTTATTCTGAAACTTCATGTCAGAAGTCGCAACGGAACCATGGTGCCCTTGCGAAGCGTGGTGTCACTGACCACGGTATTGGCGCCTTTCGTCATCACCCGCTACAACCTCTCGGTTTCGGCGCAGGTGAATGCTGTCCCGGCTCCCGGTTCCAGTAGCGGGCAGGCCATGGCGGCCATGGAGCAGGTCGCTTCGGAAGCTCTCCCGGATGGCTATGGTTACGAGTGGTCGGGACTGTCTTTCCAGGAAAGCAGAAGCAGCGGTCAGGAGGTAATCGTCTTCGCGCTTGCCTTTCTCTTCGCCTATCTCTTCCTTGTTGCCCAATATGAAAGCTGGGCATTGCCAGCGGTGGTTATCCTTTCGCTGGGTGCTGCGCTGCTCGGGGCTGTTGCCGCTCTTACATTCTTCGGACTGCAGAACAGCCTCTATGTCCAGATCGCGATGGTGTTGCTGATCGGGCTGGCGGCAAAGAATGCGATCCTGATCGTGGAGTTCGCCAAGGAAAAACGCGAGGCCGGCCTGACAGCCGCAGAAGCGGCCCGTACAGGAGCCGAGCAGCGTTTCCGCGCCGTCATGATGACGGCCGTATCGTTCATCCTTGGTATTCTTCCCCTTATCCTGTCTTCGGGCGCGGGCGCCGGTGCACGTCAGGCTGTAGGTGTGACGATCTTCGGCGGAATGCTTGCCGCGACTACGATTGGGTTGATTCTCACCCCCGGTCTCTACTTTGTCATCCAGCGTCTGAGCGAGCGTCTCGGACGGCAAACGGATGAGAAAAAGGATACCGCCTCTGAAACAGTACATGAGTGAAGCCTCACGGAGCCTTCGACCTATTGTCCGATACTGGGGAACTGAATGACCGAGACAAAATCACAGAGCATCGACCGGCGCGATTTCATGCTCGCATCCATTGCGGCAGCAGGGTCCGTTGCGCTCGCATCCGGGCAGGCACAGGCCCAGACGGGTGATGCAAAACCGGATACCGACGGCAAGGGTTCAGGCACGGTCTATACCGGTGATGTCATAGACGGTAAGCGCGTGATTTCCTTTCTCGATATTTCCGATCTGGAAGCGGCCAAGCGGCACAATTTCTATTTCCAGGGCGTGCAGATGCCGACGGGCCAGCATTGGCATGTTTCGGTCACGGTGATGAAGGGCAAGTCGCCCGGCAAACGGATCGGATTGATCAGTGGCGTGCACGGCGACGAAATGAGCCCGGTGCACACATTGCACACCATCGTGAATCAGCTCGACCCGCAAAAAATGTCCGGCTCTGTTGTCGCTGTCTTCGATCTGTCTCGCCCGGCGCTTGAAGCAATGGCAAGGCGATGGCCGAGTTCAGGACGCGGGATTGACCTTATCGATATCAACCGGCTGTTTCCGGGTAACGAAAACGCACCGGAAGCGGCGGCACGCCACGCTTGGCTGGTGTTCAATCACCTGCTGCGACCCAATCTCGACTACGGGATCGATTTTCATACCGCAGCCACCGGTATGGATATGGCCTCATTTCATCTGGCGCGAATGGACCTGCCGGAAGTTCGGGCGATGGCTGAGCTTTATCCGATAGAGCAGATTTTCGACAATTTCGGCGCCCACGGCCTTCTCGCAAATGCACTGATCGATGAGGGTATTCCAGCCTTCACGCCAGAAATAGGCCGACCGCGTATCTTCGATCATGCGATGATTGCCCTTTTTGTCGAAGGCACCATGAATGTTCTCAAACACCATAAGGTCATTGAAGGCAATATAGGCAAAACCAGCAAGGATTCCGGTCTCTTCGCTGCGGATGGAATGGCGCCGGTTCTGACGACACATGGCGGGTTTATCGAACATCACGTTGAACTCAATGAGCAGGTGCAAGCGGGACAAAAAGTGGCTAGTCAGAGAAATTCATTTGGGGAAGTCGTGGCTGAATATTCCGCGCCCGTGGCGGGCAAAGTCGGTGCCAGGCGTACCGATGCCTCATGCGAGCCGGGCACTCCGATCGTCTTCCTCTTATTTGATAGCGCAACCGCCACCGGAACCGGTGGTTTGGCTGAATAAGCGCAATAAAACCTGCAACAGATGAGAGCATGAACATGAAGGTCAGACATTTCTTACTGACAGCACTGGTCGCCGTCAGCTTCGGCGTTCCAAATGGCGCGAGCGCTCAGGACAAGACCGAATCTGAACGGAATCTCGAAGCTTTTCCGGCAGCACCGTCGGGCTCTTACCGTTATGTCATCCATCTTCCGCCACTGGAGAAAGAACAGGATGCCAAGGTTGAAATTATCGCGGGCCGCAACGCAACCGTGGACTGCAATATCAGCTGGTTTGGTGGAAGTTTAACGCCTAGCACCGTCGAGGGCTGGGGCTTTGATTATTTCACTCTGGCGGCAAGCGACCGCATGTCGGGTACGCTCATGGCTTGTCCGGAGGACAGCAAGCGAACCGACTTCGTGCCGGTTCGGGGTGAGAACTTCATGCTCCGCTACAACAGCCGGCTTCCGATCGTCATCTATGCGAAAGATGGCTTTGAAATCCGCTATAGAATCTGGAAGCCATCCGACGAAACGCTCAACGCGAAACGAGGATAGCAGACCCTTGATAAGTCCAGGTGGAGTGATGAAAAAATGCCCGGATGCTCAGCATCCGGGCATTGTTTGTATCCGACTTACTGGCTGAAATTCCGCCCATCGGCACGTTTTGAAAAACGCAACACGATGAACCCGGCGAGACCGGCAACGAGCGAGCCAATCAATATCCCGATTTTCGCTTCGTTCTGCAGCAACACGTCATCGAAAGCGAGAAGCGAGATGAAGAGGCTCATCGTGAAGCCGATACCGCACAGAAGCGTCGTTCCCAGCATTTGCGGCCAGCTTGCCCCGGCGGGCAGGCCGACGATTCCGGTTTTCACCAGCAGCAACACCGCGCCAAATATGCCGACAAGCTTGCCGATGGCCAGACCGGCGGCAACACCCATCGTCACCGGTGCGAAGAAGGCTTCCATGCCGAGACCGGAGAAGCTGACGCCTGCATTGGCGAAGCCGAATATGGGCACGATGATGAACGAAACCGGCTTGATGAGGCTATGCTCGAGCAGATGCAGCGGGCTTTCGGAGACGGTCGCTTCAGGCTTCGCGGGGGTGCGCTTGATCGGAATGGTCAGCGCAAGCAAAACGCCTGCAATGGTCGCGTGGACGCCCGAGCGATAGGTGAAGAACCACAGCACGAGGCCCAGCAGAAGATAAGGTGTCAGACGCTTCACGCCGCTCAGGTTCAAGGCTACCAGGGCAGCGACGACTGCTGCAGCCAAACCAAGGTCCATCAGTGAAACGCCGGTTGTATAAAACAATCCGATGACAATCACTGCGCCGAGGTCGTCAATGATTGCAAGAGCTGCAAGAAACACCTTCAGCGATGTCGGAACTCTTGGCCCCAGCAAGGAAATAACACCGAGCGCGAACGCGATATCGGTCGCAGCCGGGATCGCCCAACCATGGGCAGCACCGTTATTGAGATTGAAGGCAAGGTAGACGAGCGCCGGCACTGCCATACCTGCCGCTGCTGCTGCACCGGGCAGAATGCGGCGTGGCCATGACGAGAGATGGCCGTCAACCATCTCGCGCTTGATCTCCAGCCCGACCATGAGGAAGAACACTGCCATCAGTGCGTCATTGACCCAGTGCTGGACAGAAAGCGGTCCGAGATAGGCATGAAGGGCGCCAAAATAAGCTTCTGAAAACTGCGAGTTCGCCACCAGCAATGCCGCTGCCGCAGAAGCTATAAGCAGCAGGCCGCCTGACGACTCACTATCAAGAAAATTGCGTATAGTATTTTGAATGCGACCAGCCATGGCAGCTCCCTGACAGAAACGGTTAAAAACAGTCTCCGTATTCAGGGTAATCCCTGGGCGCACGCAGCACACGCCATGAAGCCAAGATAGCGACAAATTCTGCGCTTTCAAGTCGTTTATGGAGTTGGAATTCGATTTCTGACGGTATTTATGTGGTGTTACAAGTAAATATGTATAGTTTTTGATTTTTATTTAAATTACTCGATGATTTATCATATTGTAGTTTCATAAATCTTGTTATTTCTTGTTTATCGAGGTTTTAATTTTGATAGAATACCGCTTCGAGCTTTGAGGTTATATCAAAATTCAGCAGGTCTGGCCAATGGCGGACTGGACGCTTGACAAGCCGCGCCCAGCTTTCCATGCTCGGCGACACAATTTGAACAAAATTATTCTGGGAACGGAGAGCAGATATGACAATGGGAAAGTTCACCCGGCGCGGTGTGGTTGCTGCTTTTGCAGGAATTGTGGCTGTCGGAGCCAGCATCGCTCTTGCACAGGCTCCCGCCTTCTTTCGCATCGGCACCGGAGGAACAGCGGGCACCTATTATCCGATCGGTGGCTTGATCGCCAACGCGATTTCCGGGGCAGGGGATAAAGGCGTTCCCGGTCTGGTGGCGACGGCGGTTTCATCGAACGGTTCGGTCGCCAATATCAACGCTATTCAGTCCGGATCGCTGGAATCCGGCTTCACCCAGTCGGACGTGGCTTACTGGGCGCATACCGGCACCGGTCTTTATGACGGCAAGGGCAAGGTCGAAGATCTGCGCCTGATTGCTACGCTCTACCCCGAAACCATTCATCTGGTCGCCCGCAAGGATGCAGGAATCAAATCCGTTGCCGATCTCAAGGGAAAACGCGTTTCCATCGATGAGCCGGGATCGGGTACGATTGTTGATGCCCGCATCGTGTTGGAAGCGTATGGATTGAGCGAAAGCGACATCAAGGCTGAACATCTGAAGCCGGGACCTGCAGGAGAGCGTCTGAAGGACGGCGCGCTTGACGCTTATTTCTTCGTTGGCGGCTATCCGACCGGCGCAATCTCGGAGCTTGCCACATCGAACGGCATATCGCTGGTTCCGATTTCCGGTCCAGAAGCGCAGAAGATTCTTGAGAAATACTCGTTCTTCTCGAAGGATGCTGTTCCTGCCGATACCTACAAGGATGTCGGTCAGACCGAGACTCTGGCAGTCGCGGCGCAATGGGTGACGAGCGCCAAGCAACCGGATGAACTCGTCTACAACATCACCAAAACCCTGTTTAACGACGACAGCCGAAAAGCACTCGATGCCGGGCACGCAAAGGGCAAGCTCATCAAGCTTGATACGGCAACGACCAGCCTTGGCATTCCGCTACATCCCGGCGCAGAACGCTTCTACAAGGAAGCAGGCGTTCTGAAATAAGCCGACCATTCCGGTTCGGATGAACAAGTTGCACGGAGTTTCACCGGAACTCCGTGGATTTGCTTCCAGTCCGGTACAAAGCATCTTTCAGGTATATAAGCATTTCAAAACAAGCGATTAGAGTGTTTTTTGATTCAAGTGGATCAGCTGCGCTCTGGATGGAGAGGCCAGTATGGTGAGCGAGCAAGAGGCGAAACTGTCGCCCATGGAACTGGATGAAGCCAAGGCGCGCGAGCTTGAAGAGAAATTCGACTCCGAGATTCGTTTTCGCCCGCTGGGGCCGCTCGCAGCCCGCATCGTTGGCGCGCTGCTGATCGCACTTTCCATCTTCCACTATTACACTGCGGGTTTCGGCCTTCTGTCGGAAATGGTGCATCGCGGTATTCACCTTTCCTTCGTACTCGGTCTCGTCTTTCTTGTTTTCCCGTTTTCCCGCAAGGGATACGACAAGCCCACCACATCGTCGTGGCTGAGACCGCTTGGCATTTCCATTATCGATTGGGCGCTGGCAATCATCGCGGTCGTGTCCGTCGCCCACGTTCCAATGATACCGCTCGACGATCTGGCTTTCCGCGTCGGCAATCCGACGACCACGGATGTCGTTCTCGGCGGACTTCTCATTCTGGTTCTTCTGGAAGCGACGCGACGCTCCGTCGGCTGGCCACTGCCGATCATATCGGTCCTGTTCATGCTCTATGCGCTCTATGGGCAGCATATGCCGGGCATTCTCGTGCATCCCGGTGCAACGGTCAGCCAGCTTGTCGATCATCTTTATCTGACGACACAAGGTATCTACGGTATCGCGCTCGGTGTGGTCGCGACCTATGTTTTCCATTTCGTGCTGTTTGGGGTTTTTGCAACCCGCATCGGTCTCGGTCAGCTGTTTCTGGACTGCGCGGCCTGGGTAGCAGGCCGTTTCGCAGGCGGTCCGGCAAAGGTCTCCATTTTTGGCTCCGCCTTGTTCGGCATGATTTCGGGCTCATCGGTCGCCAATACGGTGACAGTCGGTTCGCTGACGATCCCGGCGATGATCCGGCTCGGTTATAAACGCCACTTTGCCGCTGCCGTGGAATCGGCATCATCGACAGGCGGGCAGATCACGCCGCCGATCATGGGCGCTGCGGCGTTCCTGATGATCGAATTTCTGAACCTGCCTTACACGACGATCATTCTGGCAGCCATCGTGCCAGCCTTCATGCATTTTTTCGGCGTTCTGATGCAGGTTCATTTCGAAGCCAAGCGCAACGGCTTGCGCGGCATGACGACGGAAGAACTGCCTGACCTGAAGGAAGCATTCAAGCGCGACTGGCCGACCGTTATTCCGCTGATCGTGCTGATCGGTGTTCTGCTGTCGGGTTATACGCCTTATCTGGCTGCGTTCTGGGGCATTACGCTCTGTATTGCGGTGGGATTGCTCAATCCGCGCAAGCGCATGTCGATAGGCGAGATTTTTGACGGACTTCGCGACGGCGCCAAATATGCACTCGCCGTTGGCGCTGCGGCGGCCACCGTCGGCATTATCGTCGGCGTGGTGACGCTTACCGGCGTTGGCTTCAAGATTTCCTATATCGTGACGTCGACTGCAGGCCAGCTTGCCACCTATTTCGGTACCATTCTGCCTGCCGCCTGGTTCGGTTCGCAGACACTGACGCTGCTTTTCACGCTCGTCATGACGGGGATTGTCTGCATTCTGATGGGCTGTGGAATTCCGACGACAGCCAATTATATCATCATGGCGACAATTGCCGCGCCCGCGCTGGGGCTGCTGGGTGTTGAGCCCATTGTGGCTCACTTCTTCGTCTTTTATTACGGGGTGCTGGCGGATATCACGCCGCCTGTTGCGCTTGCCGCCTATGCGGCGGCAGGTATGGCGGGCGCCGATCCGTTCAAGACAGGCAATACGGCCTTCCGGCTCGGTCTCGGCAAGGTGCTCGTGCCGTTTGTCTTCGTCTTCTCTCCGTCACTCCTGCTGGTTACATCGGACTTCAACTGGCCGGATTTCCTGGTGGCGTTCCTTGGTTGCGCCATAGGCATCACCGCTCTGGGTGCCGCATTGTCAGGTTTCTTCCTGGTGCGGACCAAGGCCTGGGAAAATGTCCTGATGATTTTTGCAGCCATTCTTCTGGTCGCGCCGGAGATTTACTCGTCGATCGTGGGGCTGCTGCTGCTGGTGCCGGTTGTGGTTCGCCATCTCTCTTCGGTGAGGCAGCCACAGGCTGTGTAGGGATTATCGGATCGATGACGCACGGTCGGCAACAAGCCATGCGTCATCGCCGAAACAGCGTTACTGGTTGATTTCAGGCTCGACGAGCTTCTTCAGCTTGTCCAGACATTCTTGCCAGCCGAGATAACAGGCTTCAGCCGGAATTATATCGGGGACGCCCTGCTGTTCGATGTTGATTTCCGTTCCGACCGAAACGGCTTTCAAGGTTATCGTGACCCTCATTTCGCCGGGCAGGTTCGGATCGTCGAAACTGTCCGTATAGACCAGCCGTTCTCCCGGAACGAGTTCCACATATGTGCCGCCAAAGGAATGGCTGTGACCGGTTGTGAAATTCCGGAACGACATTCTGTGTTTGCCGCCGACCTTTGCGTCCAGTTCATAGACGGTGCAAGTGAAGCCATATGGCGGCAACCAGCTGGCCACCGCATCCGGCTCGACGAATGCGCGATAAACCTTCTCCGGCTTGGTGGCAAATACACGGTGCAGGCGAATAGTGCTGGGCATGGTTTCCTCCCTTTGTCGGTTTTCTGTTCAATGGGTATTGGCGGGGTGTTTGAAGAGCAGGCTTATATACCGCTTGAGATGGTCGACACTTTCCACCGCACGCAGCGGATCACCGCTTGCCTTGGCGATGATGAAAGCGCCTTGAATGACCGCCTGCGTATGCAGAGCCAGGCTTTCAGCGGTGAACTCACCTGCAACCGGATAGCGTTCCATCGCGGCTGCGATATCCGGAACAAGCGTGTCTGCATGGCTTGAAATGCTGTCCCAGCAGGCATCGCGGATCACGGAATTGGTCTCGTAGACCTCCTGTGTCATGGTGCCGACGAGACAGGTGAAATCAGGCAACTCGCCTTGAATCAGCTGCTTACGCAACTCGACATAGGCCAGCACGCGCTCAAGCGGGTCTTCGGGAGCATGATAGGTGGCCTCCGCAAAGAACGCGCCGGTCATTTCCGACCAGTAATTCGCGGCAGCAACGGCCAGATCTTCCTTGCTGGAAAAATGATGAAAGAAAGCACCTTTGGATAAGGACGCTTTGTTGCAGATGTCATCGACCGTCGTTGCGGCATAACCCTTGGTGCGAATAACGCTTAATGCTGCATCAAGCAGGTTGGACCGGGTCATTGGATTTTGTTTGCGTGCCATAATCGTACTCCTTGATATACAATACCAACCGGTTGGTATGAAATCAAGTGGCCAACTGACGTATCACTATTTGCTGCGGGGAGGGCTGTCGGTGATTGCGATGCGGATGATTCTGAAAGCTGGTTTGGATTCGAGTGCATGGCCGGGTTTGTGGATAAGTTTGATGTCATTGAAAAAGCCCGGAAATCGGGTGTTCTGCAGCAAAATCGAAAATTCTTATTCTTTCTTCGTGACCCTTGCTTGACACTTGTTCGAGAACCCCTTAAACGACCGCTCACACCGGACGGAAACGCCGGTGCGACGTAACCGCAAGGTTGCTGAGAAATGCGCGGGTGTAGCTCAGTTGGTTAGAGTGCCGGCCTGTCACGCCGGAGGTCGCGGGTTCGAGCCCCGTCACTCGCGCCACTTTCCTCTCAACAAATCGATAGATTGAACGTTGACACGAAAGTGGCGCCCACCGCCGTTTTTGCTTCTTTCAAGCCAGAATTGCTGATCGTGAACGGGCATTGAAATGCCCTGTGAATGATTTTTGTAGTATCGCAATTCTTCTCCAAACACGCGCTTGACACTTGTTCGAGAACCCCTTAAACGACCGCTCACACCGGACGGAAACGCCGGTGCGACGCAGCCGCAAGGTTGCCGAGAAATGCGCGGGTGTAGCTCAGTTGGTTAGAGTGCCGGCCTGTCACGCCGGAGGTCGCGGGTTCGAGCCCCGTCACTCGCGCCACTTTCCTCTCAACAGATCGATAGATTGAACGTTGACACGAAAGTGGCGCCCACCGCCTTGTCTCTCGGATCGCCGCATCTTCAAAGAATCTTCATGGAATTGCCGGAGCGTAGCTGTTTCGCCGAACCGTACGCCTGCTATTTGGAGAACTGCTTCCAGGATAGATAGGCGACTGACAGGATGATCGCGGCAATGGCGAGAAGATCGCCGCTGGCGAGCAGATAATGGCTCATGCGTGACCTCCTTGCGATACTTTGGCCGACAATGTGCTTCATGATAGCCGGGGCGAACGCGATCTGAAGGCATGGCTTCGCAAAGCTTGCTGCATTTGGAACGCTTCCATTCCAACTTTCTCGATAAACGCGAACGGAATTTCTCAATGTCCGCGCCGCAGGCACTTCGCGACAATTTGAGTTGGCGAGAAGCGGCCCATTTGGTCCATGCATTGCCATGGAACGAATTTCCTGTTTTCAATCGCGTGAAATCGGATGACAGGAACGGATCGCTGCGACGATGACCCGACGCGCTTATCTTGGTGTGCTTGCAACGTTTTTGATTCTTGCCGGGTGTGGCACACCCCGCGCTGTGCTGTGGCATGGACCGAATTCAAGCCCGCAATCGGTGGCCGCAGCGCAAGCCGCTATCGTCAAGCCTGCAAAACCGGCGGCAGTGGTTCCTATTTATGTTGCGACGAGCCGCCAGCGCTCGGATAATTTCTCGCAGCCTTACAATTCAAAGCGCTCGGAAACGCTGAATTTTGCGCAGGTTGATGTCGGGATTCCGGCGGCTCACGTCAAAGGACAGGTTGAGTCTACCGGCTACAAGCCTGATCCCGCCAAAAATTTCGCCGCCACGGCATACCAGCCTTACGACAATGCCGAGCAGTTTCTCGCGCAATTGAATGCCGCCCTGGCGAAGCAGGGACCGAAGGACAAGGAAATCCTGATCTTTGTGCATGGCTACAACAATAATTTTGCCGACAGCACATTCCGCACTGCGCAATTTGTCCATGATTACAAAATGAAGTCGGTGGCGGTCGAATATGCCTGGCCGTCGGGCGGAGATCTGGGCCTTTATGTCTATGATCGCGACAGCGCGGACTTCGCACGTGACGGTCTGGCGCGATTGCTGGAACTCGTCGCTCGCAGCAAGGCGGAGCGTATTGTTCTCGTCGGGCACTCCATGGGCAGCTTCGTGACTATGGAGGCTCTGAGAACCCTGTCTCTGCGTGGCGAAAAGAATGTGTTGCGTCGCATCAATGCGCTGTTGCTCGCCGCACCGGACATCGATCTCGACGTCTTCGAAAAGCAGATCAAGGATATCGATCCCATGCCGCGCCCAACGGCGGTGATGACATCGCGCAGCGATCGCGCGCTCGGGGTCTCATCCTTTATTACGGGCGGCCATGCGCGAGTAGGGGACGGCACCAGTATTCCGACGCTCCAGAAATATGGAATCGCGGTGATCGACGCTACCGATTTGGATGGAGGCGAACATAATGTCTTTGCATCGTCGCCATCGCTCATGGCTCTGGTCAGTGATGGCAGTCTTTCGCTGGACGCTCTGAACGGGCGGGAGAAGCAGACAACGGGGCAGGCGGTGCTGGCAGACGGTGCCTCTGCAATCAAGGGAGCTGCATCGCTTGTGCTTTATCTGCCCGGTAGGCTGGTCGGGGCAACGACTTCTGCTGCTCCATGAGTTCATTTTAAAGCGAGAGCTGAAACCCCCAACTTTCATTCCCAAGTTGCAGGCAATTGATTCTCCTGGCGATTGCTAAGCCGACCAGTCCGTGCGACTTTTCCTCACGAAATTATGATCTTTTCATGTTATACGGGTTTTCAGTGGGATATGCGGGCTTGATGCCATGGCTTGTTAAGCATCTTGGCTCGTCTTTGCCCAATAGATCATGCCGGAGGGGTTGCGCTTGCGAACGCGCTGCGATAACCGTCCCGGCGAAAAGCGCTTAGTTCGCACGGCATGCCTTTTGAAGCTGCTTGGGCGACGAGGTAGCAACAGATGCAATGTGTCGCATGGTCGTCAGCTCCAAAAAGCTTATGACAGGCGGCGCAGCCTCGTATTGAAGCCGGATAAAGGACCATGAACGAGCTTTTAAGTTCCTACCTGCCGATCGTCATCTTTCTCGGCATTGCGATGGTAATTGGTGTAGCCCTCCTGGTTGCGCCGTTTCTTGTCGCCTATAGACAGCCCGACCCCGAAAAGCTTTCTGCTTACGAGTGCGGCTTCAATGCCTTCGATGACGCCCGTATGAAGTTCGACATCCGTTTCTATCTGGTGTCGATTCTTTTCATCATCTTCGATCTGGAAGTCGCCTTCCTTTTCCCATGGGCTGTGTCCTTTGGCGAAATTGGCTGGTTCGGCTTTGCATCGATGATGGTGTTCCTTGGCGTTCTGACCATCGGTTTCATTTATGAATGGAAGAAGGGAGCGCTGGAATGGGATTGACCACAGCCAACACAACGCTCGTGGCTCCGCAGCCGAAGGGCATCCTTGACCCGCGCACGGGCAAGCCTGTCGGTTCCGACGATGCATTCTTCAACGATCTGAACAGCGAACTGTCCGACAAGGGGTTCATTGTCACATCCGCTGACGCTCTGATTACCTGGGCGCGTACCGGTTCGCTGATGTGGATGACCTTCGGTCTGGCATGCTGCGCCGTGGAAATGATGCACATTTCCATGCCGCGCTACGACGCCGAACGCTTCGGTATCGCTCCGCGCGCATCACCGCGTCAGTCCGACGTGATGATCGTTGCCGGCACGCTGACCAACAAGATGGCACCCGCTCTCCGCAAGGTCTACGACCAGATGCCGGAGCCGCGTTACGTTATCTCGATGGGTTCCTGCGCCAATGGTGGCGGCTACTACCACTATTCCTATTCGGTGGTGCGTGGCTGCGATCGCGTGGTTCCGGTCGATATTTATGTTCCGGGTTGCCCTCCGACCGCTGAAGCACTGCTCTACGGCATTCTGATGCTTCAGAAAAAGATCCGTCGCACGGGTACGATTGAGCGCTGAGCCGGTTATCGACCGGTTTGCGCAAGACAAGTTTTGTTAGGGTTCGACTGCCTGCCATCCCCTGAAAAGGGCCTCCCAAAAGGCAAGTGCGGTGTGAGTTCTAAAGAAGGAAGTTAGGAAAATGAGCGAAGAAGCTCTCGGTGAACTTTCCGGCTATATCAAGGAACGCCTCGGCGACGCGATCGAAGAGGCGAAACTTGCCTATGGCGAGTTGACGCTTTCGGTTCCGGTCGTGAGCATCATCAGCGTTCTGACCTTCCTGCGTGACGACGTGCAGTGCCAGTTCGTCAACCTGACGGATATTTCAGGCGTCGACTATCCGCAGCGCGCCAAGCGTTTCGATGTCGTTTATCAGCTGATGTCTCCGCGCCAGAACCAGCGCATCCGCATCAAGGTTCAGGCTGACGAAGATACGCTGGTGCCTTCCGCAGTGCCGGTCTTCGTTGGTGCCGAATGGTTCGAGCGCGAAACCTACGACATGTACGGCGTTCTGTTCTCCGGCCATCCGGATTTGCGCCGCATCCTGACCGACTATGGTTTTGAAGGCCATCCGCTGCGCAAGGACTTCCCGCTCACCGGCTTCGTTGAAGTTCGTTATAACGACGAGCTGAAGCGTGTCGTGTACGAGCCTGTCCAGCTGCGTCAGGAATTCCGCAACTTCGACTTCCTCTCGCCTTGGGAAGGAACGGATTACGTTCTGCCGGGCGACGAGAAAGCCAAGGCGAACTGAGGGCATACTCATGGGCGCAGGCGAAAGATTGAACGGTCAATGTCTTTGCGGAGAGGTGAAATTCACTGCTTCTCCGGTGAAGATGGAAATGGATGTCTGCCATTGCAGCATGTGCCGGCGTTGGTCGGGTGGTGCTTTCATGGCCGTCAATTGCGGCACTTCGGTCGAAATCGAAAACGAAGCTGCCCTGGCGACTTACTCTTCTTCGGAATGGGGCGAACGACGCTTCTGCTCGAAGTGCGGTTCGTCGCTGTTCTGGCGCGGTATCCATGATGGAATGACGGTTGTTTCGATGCAGGCCTTTGCCGAGCCGGAACGTTTTCATTTCGCCGAAGAAATCTTCATCGATAACAAGCCTGCGAATTACGATTTTGCCAATGACACCCACCGGATGACCGGCGAGGAGTTCTTGGCGGCTCTTGCAGCCAAACAGGAAGCTGAACATGGCTGAGACTCAGGTCCGCAATTTCAATATCAACTTCGGTCCGCAGCACCCTGCCGCGCACGGCGTGCTGCGTCTGGTGCTTGAACTCGACGGTGAAGTCGTCGAGCGCGTCGATCCGCATATCGGTCTGCTGCATCGCGGCACCGAAAAGCTGATGGAAGCCAAGACCTATCTTCAGGCTCTGCCTTATCTCGACCGCCTCGATTACGTGGCGCCGATGAACCAGGAGCACGCCTATGCACTCGCCGTCGAACGCCTTCTGGGCATCGATGTGCCGAAGCGTGGCCAGCTGATCCGCGTTCTCTATTCGGAAATCGGCCGTATCCTGAACCATCTTCTGAACGTGACCACGCAGGCCATGGACGTCGGTGCGTTGACGCCGCCGCTCTGGGGCTTCGAAGAGCGCGAAAAGCTGATGGTGTTCTACGAACGCGCTTGTGGCGCACGTATGCACGCAGCCTATTTCCGTCCGGGTGGCGTCCATCAGGACCTGCCGGATCAGCTCGTTGAAGACATCGGCAAATGGATCGATCCGTTCTTCAATACGCTCAACAATCTTGATGATCTCATCACGCCGAACCGTATTTTCAAGCAGCGTAACGTCGATATCGGCGTCGTGAAGCTGGAAGATGCATGGGCATGGGGCTTCTCGGGCGTCATGGTGCGTGGTTCGGGCGCGGCATGGGATCTGCGCAAGTCGCAGCCTTACGAGTGCTACAACGAGATGGAATTCGACATTCCGATCGGCAAGAACGGCGACTGCTATGATCGCTACCTGATCCGTATGGAAGAAATGCGCCAGTCGGCACGCATCATGCGCCAGTGCGTTGATCTTCTGCTCGGCAAGGAGCGCGTCGGTCCGGTTTCCAACGCCGACAACAAGATCGTGCCGCCGAAGCGCGGCGAGATGAAGCGCTCGATGGAAGCGCTTATCCATCACTTCAAGCTTTACACGGAAGGCTATCACGTGCCTGCCGGTGAAGTTTACGCAGCAGTTGAAGCACCGAAGGGTGAATTTGGCGTCTTCCTCGTGTCGGACGGCTCCAACAAGCCTTATCGCTGCAAGCTGCGCGCTCCGGGCTTTGCCCATCTTCAAGCCATGGATTTCCTGTGCCGCGGCCATATGCTGGCTGACGTGTCGGCAATTCTTGGCTCGCTCGATATCGTGTTTGGTGAGGTTGACCGCTGATGTCCGTTCGCCGTCTCGCAGATGATGCCGTCCAGCCAGCCGCTTTCGCGTTCAACGCGGAAAATCAGGCGTGGGCGCACAAGACGATCGCAAAATTCCCCGAAGGCCGTCAGCAGTCGGCTGTCATTCCGTTGCTCATGCGTGCGCAGGAGCAGGACGGCTGGGTCACGAAAGCTGCTATCGAACATGTCGCAGGCATGCTCGAAATGCCGCTGATCCGCGTTCTGGAAGTCGCGACTTTCTATACGCAGTTCCAGCTGAAGCCGGTTGGCACACGCGCTCACATTCAGGTTTGCGGCACCACGCCATGCATGCTGCGTGGTTCGGAAGCGCTGATGGATGTCTGCCGTCACAAGATCAACCACGACCCGTTCGAGCTCAATGCCGACGGAACGCTGTCGTGGGAAGAAGTGGAATGCCAGGGCGCCTGCGCCAATGCACCGATGGTCATGATCTTCAAGGACGCCTATGAAGATCTGACGCCGGAGCGTCTTGCCGAAATCATCGATGCTTTTGAAGCTGGCAAGGGCGACACCGTGAAGCCGGGCCCGCAGGATGGACGTGTGACGTCCGAGCCGATCAATGGCCTGACTGCTCTCACCGAAGATCTCGACTACAAGAAGGTCGGTCTTGAGACCCGCAAGGCATCTGATGCCGCCGCAGCCAAGGCGAAGGCCGAAGCTGAAGAGAAGGCCAAGGCGGAAGCCGCTGCAAAAGCTGCCGACGAAGCGAAAAACGTGGCTCCGTCGAATGCTGCAAAGCCGGTAACCAATGCACCTGAAACCGATCCGGCGCTCAAGACGCCTTCGGATGTCAAGGTGTCGAAGGCTGCCGAAAAGGCCGCGTCGGTCGACAGCAAGCAGGCATTCAAGCTTGATGACAAGAACCGTCCGGTTGCCATGGAGCGTCCGGAAGCTGTTGACGATCTGAAGCTGATTTCCGGCGTCGGCCCGAAGATTGAGGAAACCCTGCATGAGCTGGGCATCTTCACCTTCAAGCAGGTCGCTTCCTGGAAGAAGGCCGAGCGCGAGTGGGTCGACGGCTATCTCAGCTTCCACGGTCGCATCGAGCGTGAAGACTGGGTAAAGCAGGCCAAGGCTTTGGCCAAGGGCGGCGTCGAGGAATACATCAAGGTATTCGGAAAGAAGCCGGTATGATGACTTCGATATTGGCAAACACGAACGGAAACAGGTGAGACATGCTGGCTGATAAAGATCGCATCTTCACCAATATTTACGGCTTCAAGGATCAGTCCCTGAAGGGTGCCATGGCGCGCGGCCATTGGGACAACACCAAGGGCCTGATCGAAAAGGGCCGTGACTGGATCATCGACGAGATGAAAGCGTCGGGCCTGCGTGGCCGCGGCGGCGCTGGCTTCCCGACGGGTCTCAAATGGTCGTTCATGCCCAAGCAGAGCGACGGTCGCCCGCATTATCTGGTCGTCAATGCCGACGAATCCGAACCGGGCACCTGCAAGGACCGCGAAATTCTGCGCCACGATCCGCATACGCTGATCGAAGGCTGCGTAATCGCCGGTTGCGCCATGGGCGCACACACCGCCTATATTTATATTCGCGGCGAGTTCATGCGTGAGCGTGAAGCGCTGCAGGCCGCTATCGACGAGTGCTACGAAGCCGGTCTGCTCGGCAAGGGCAACAAGTGCGGCTGGGATATGGATGTTCTCGTATCCCACGGCGCCGGTGCTTACATCTGTGGCGAAGAAACGGCTCTGCTCGAAAGCCTTGAAGGCAAGAAGGGCCAGCCGCGTCTGAAGCCTCCATTCCCGGCAAATATGGGCCTTTATGGCTGCCCGACGACCGTGAACAACGTGGAATCGATTGCCGTTGCGCCGACGATCCTGCGTCGTGGCGCGGCCTGGTTCTCGTCCATCGGACGCCCGAACAACGTCGGCACCAAGCTGTTCCAGATTTCCGGCCACGTGAACACGCCTTGCGTCATCGAAGAAGGCCTCGGCATTCCGTTCCGCGATCTGATTGAAAAGCACGGCGGCGGCATTCGTGGCGGCTGGGACAATCTGCTGGCGGTTATTCCCGGCGGTGCATCGTGCCCGGTCATCAAGGGCGAAGACATGATGGATGCCATCATGGACTTTGACGGCATGCGCGACAAGAAATCGTCGTTCGGCACCGGCGGCCTGATCGTCATGGACAAGTCCACCGACATCATCAAGGCGATTGCCCGTCTGGCAGCGTTCTTCAAGCACGAGAGCTGTGGCCAGTGCACGCCTTGCCGCGAAGGCACCGGCTGGATGTGGCGCGTGATGGAACGCATGGTCAAGGGTAACGCGCAGAAGCGTGAAATCGACATGCTGTTCGATGTGACCAAGCAGATTGAAGGTCACACGATCTGTGCGCTTGGTGATGCTGCTGCATGGCCTATTCAGGGCCTGATCCGCAATTTCCGTCCGGAAATTGAAAAGCGCATTGACGATTATACCCGCAACGCCGTTCAGAGCCGCAACATCCGTCTGGAAGCAGCGGAATAAGGCTTAACGAGTTGCATGCGGTTTGAAGAAGACCGCTCGAAAGTTTGAGATCTGGAAGATGCGGCATAAGCCGCAGGTTTGGATAAGCGATGGCAAATATTAAGGTTGACGGCACAGAGATCGAAGTACCCGATCACTATACGCTCCTTCAGGCTGCCGAAGCCGCGGGGGCTGAAGTCCCGCGTTTTTGTTTCCACGAACGGCTTTCCATCGCCGGAAACTGCCGCATGTGCCTTGTTGAAGTAAAGGGCGGACCGCCGAAGCCGGCGGCATCCTGCGCCATGGGCGTGCGCGATCTGCGTCCCGGCCCGAATGGCGAAGCGCCTGAAATCTTCACCAATACGCCGATGGTCAAGAAGGCCCGCGAAGGCGTGATGGAATTCCTGCTCATCAACCACCCGCTGGATTGCCCGATCTGCGATCAGGGCGGTGAGTGCGATCTGCAGGATCAGGCAATGGCTTTCGGCACCGACGGTTCGCGCTATCGCGAGAACAAGCGTGCCGTTGAAAACAAATATATCGGTCCGCTCGTCAAGACTGTGATGACGCGCTGCATTCACTGCACGCGCTGCGTCCGCTTCACGACGGAAGTTGCAGGCATTTCGGAACTCGGCCTCATCGGTCGTGGCGAAGACGCCGAGATCACCACCTATCTCGAACGCGCCATGACGTCGGAACTGCAGGGCAACGTTATCGATCTTTGCCCGGTTGGCGCTCTGACCTCGCGTCCTTACGCGTTCCAGGCCCGTCCGTGGGAACTGAACAAGACCGAAACCATCGATGTGATGGATGCGGTCGGTTCGAACATCCGCGTCGACACCCGTGGCCGCGAAGTGATGCGCGTCATGCCGCGTGTCAATGAAGCGGTGAACGAAGAGTGGATTTCCGACAAGACCCGCTTCATCTGGGATGGCCTGCGCACCCAGCGCCTCGACCGTCCTTATGTTCGCAAGGATGGCCGTCTGGTCGCCGCAAGCTGGCCGGAAGCTTTTGCCGCTATTGCTGCCAAGGTCTCCTCAACCTCCGCCGACAAGATTGGCGCAGTCGCTGGCGATCTGGCCTCGGTTGAAGAAATCTATGCGCTGAAGGGCCTGATGGCTTCGCTCGGCTCCGCCAATATCGATAGCCGCCAGGATGGCGCTGCTCTCGATCCGGCTCTGGGTCGTGCAAGCTATCTCTTTAACGCAACGATCGAAGGCATTGAAAACGCTGATGCTTTGCTCATCATCGGTTCCAATCCGCGCGTGGAGGCCGCAGTCCTGAACGCACGTATTCGCAAGCGTCAGCGCATGGGCCATTTCCCGGTCGCCCTGATCGGCGAACAGGCTGAACTGCGTTACGATTACGAATATCTGGGTGCTGGCGCTGAAACGCTAGCAGCAGTCGCTTCCGGCAAGAACGCATTCCGCGACGTGCTGGCCAAGGCTGAGTGTCCGCTGATCATCGTCGGTCAGGGCGCGCTCACCGGCGAAAACGGTTCTGCAGTTCTGTCGACCGCAGCCAAGCTTGCTCAGGACGTCGGCGCCATCAAGGACGAGTGGAACGGCTTCTCCGTTCTGCACACTGCCGCTTCGCGCGTTGGTGCTCTGGATCTCGGCTTTGTGCCGGGTGAGGGCGGCAAGGTGGCTGGCGACATGCTGGGTAATCTTGATGTCGTGTTCCTGCTCGGTGCAGACGAACTCGACATGACCAGAAAGGGCTCGAGCTTCGTCGTTTACATCGGCACGCACGGCGATGCCGGCGCACACGCTGCCGACGTTATCCTGCCGGGTGCAGCCTACACGGAAAAGTCGGGCACCTGGCTCAACACCGAAGGTCGCGTGCAGCTCGGCAGCCGCGCCGGTTTCGCACCGGGCGAGGCAAAGGAAGACTGGGCAATCCTGCGCGCTCTTTCCGACAGCCTTGGCAAGCGCCTGCCGTTCGATTCGATGCAGCAGCTTCGCGCCAAGCTCTATGCGGACTATCCGCATATGCTGGCCATCGACACCATCACGCCTGCCTCGTCCGACGATCTCGTCGCGCTGGCAGCGAAAGCATCCAATCCGGGCGGCGGCGCTGCGTTCGTTTCCCCGGTCAAGGACTTCTACCTGACGAACCCAATTGCGCGCGCTTCCGCCGTCATGGCCGAATGCTCGGCGCTCGCGGCTGGCGGCTTCCAGCAGGCTGCCGAGTAAGCGAGAGAGAGACGGAACAATGGAAGGTATTTTTGCAGCTTACGTCTTGCCCGCGCTTATCATAGCGCTGAAGTCGGTCGTTCTGCTCGTCGTATTGCTGATCGTCGTCGCTTACCTGCTTTACGCAGATCGCAAGATCTGGGCAGCGGTACAGCTTCGCCGCGGCCCGAACGTTGTCGGTCCCTGGGGTCTGTTCCAGGCTTTCGCCGACTTGTTGAAGTTCGTCTTCAAGGAACCAATCATTCCGTCTGGCGCAAACAAGGGTGTCTTCCTCCTTGCGCCTTTCGTTTCTGCCGTTCTTGCAATGGCAACCTGGGCGGTCATTCCGGTCAATGAAGGCTGGGCCATCGCCAATATCAATGTCGGCATTCTCTATATCTTCGCCATTTCTTCGCTCGAAGTTTACGGCGTGATCATGGGTGGCTGGGCATCGAACTCGAAGTATCCGTTCCTCGGTGCGCTTCGTTCTGCCGCGCAGATGGTTTCTTATGAAGTCTCCATCGGTTTCGTGATCGTTACGGTTCTGCTGACGGTTGGCTCGCTCAATCTGACCGACATCGTGCTTTCGCAGAATACGGGCCTTGGCACCATGCTCGGTCTTCCGGCTTCGTTCCTCGACTGGAACTGGCTGGCTCTGTTCCCGATGTTCGTGATCTTCTTCATTTCGGCACTTGCCGAAACGAACCGTCCGCCATTCGACCTTGTCGAAGCTGAATCCGAACTCGTGGCCGGTCACATGATCGAATATTCGTCCACGCCGTTCCTTCTGTTCTTCCTCGGCGAGTATGTGGCGATCACGCTGATGTGCGCCCTGATGACGACGCTTTTCCTTGGCGGCTGGCTGCCTCCGGTTGACGTTTGGTTCCTCAACTGGGTTCCGGGCATCATCTGGTTCATGCTGAAGCTCTGCTTCTGCTTCTTCCTCTTCGCAATGGTGAAGGCTTTCGTTCCGCGTTACCGCTACGACCAGCTGATGCGCCTTGGCTGGAAAGTGTTCCTGCCGATCTCGCTCTTCATGGTTGTCGCAACCGCCACCTTCCTCAAAGTCTTCGGTCTGGCGTAAGGAGTAATAACTATGGCTTCATTCGCTCAAGCAGCCAAATCGCTCCTGCTCAAGGAATTCGTCGGCGCGTTCTTTCTTTCCATGCGCCAGTTCTTCGCGCCCAAGGCGACGTTGAACTACCCGCATGAAAAGGGCCCGGTCTCTCCGCGATTCCGTGGAGAGCACGCGCTGCGCCGTTATCCGAACGGTGAAGAACGCTGCATCGCCTGCAAGCTTTGCGAAGCGATCTGCCCGGCGCAGGCCATCACCATCGAGGCCGGTCCGCGCCGCAACGACGGCACCCGCCGCACGGTGCGTTACGACATCGATATGGTGAAGTGCATCTATTGCGGTTTCTGCCAGGAAGCATGCCCGGTGGATGCCATCGTGGAAGGTCCGAATTTCGAATTCGCGACCGAAACCCGCGAAGAACTCTACTATGACAAGGACAAGCTCCTTGCCAATGGCGACCGTTGGGAACGCGAAATCGCGCGGAATATCGCGATGGATGCGCCATATCGCTGATTGGTTTTGCTGAAACCTCGTTTCGGCATCCGGTTTGAAAAGCGGCAACAGGAAGGGGCGGCCCATCTTGTTGCTGGAATTTAAGTTTCGCGAATATTCGCGGCAAACAAAGACTAAAGCGAGCGAGGCAATAAGGCTTTGCTCACGGAAAGGTGTTGGGGGATCCCCATGCTGACAGGTATTGCGGCAGCGTTTTTCTATCTGTTCGCTTTCATCATGATCGCCAGTGCGTTCATGGTGATTGCGGCACGCAACCCCGTGCATTCGGTGCTGTTTCTGATCCTCACGTTCTTCAATGCGGCAGCTCTGTTCCTGCTGACCGGGGCCGAGTTCCTCGCCATGATCCTGCTCGTCGTTTACGTCGGTGCAGTGGCGGTTCTCTTCCTCTTCGTCGTCATGATGCTGGATGTGGACTTCTCCGAACTGAAGCGCGGCGCATTGCAATATGCACCGGTCGGCGCTCTGGTCGGTCTGATCTTGCTCGGCGAACTGATCTTCGTGTTCGCAAGCAACATGTTTGCGCCGAAGCTGGGGCAGGGTTCCGTGCCGATCCCGAATATCGCCGAGCGGAGCAATACCGCTGCTCTGGGCGACATTCTCTACACCGACTTCGTCTTCTACTTCCAGGTTGCTGGTCTCGTCCTTCTGGTCGCGATGATCGGCGCCATTGTTCTGACGCTGCGGCACAAGCCGAATGTCAAGCGCCAGTCCATCCCGACCCAGGTAGCTCGCACGCCCGAAACGGCGATCGAGATCAAGAAGGTCGAAACGGGCAAAGGCATCTGAGGATAAGCATATGGAAATCGGTATCGCCCACTATCTCACCGTTTCGGCCATCCTGTTTACGCTTGGCGTCTTCGGCATCTTCCTGAACCGCAAGAACGTCATCGTCATCCTGATGTCGATCGAATTGATCCTTTTGTCGGTCAATCTCAATTTCGTGGCGTTCTCCAGCCAGCTCGGCGACATGGTCGGGCAGGTCTTCGCCCTTTTCGTTCTGACTGTTGCGGCTGCCGAAGCAGCCATCGGTCTGGCAATTCTCGTTGTTTTCTTCCGTAATCGCGGCTCCATCGCGGTGGAAGACGTCAATGTTATGAAAGGTTGACGGGCAAATGCTCTATTACGCGATCGTCTTCCTTCCGCTTCTCGGCTTCCTGATTGCCGGTCTTTTCGGCAATCAGATCGGAGCCAAGGCGAGCGAATACATCACTTCCGGTTTCATGGTCATCGTCGCGATCCTGTCGTGGGTCGTCTTCTTCCAGATTCCGCTTGGCCACGATGCAGAAACCGTCCGCATCCCGGTTCTTCACTGGGTGACGTCGGGCGCGCTTTCCTTCGACTGGTCACTGCGCATCGATACGCTCACCGGCGTCATGCTGGCCGTGGTGAATTCGGTGTCGGCTCTCGTGCATATCTATTCCATTGGATATATGCACCACGATCCGCATCGTCCGCGCTTCTTCGCCTATCTGTCGCTCTTCACTTTCGCCATGCTCATGCTGGTCACGTCGGATAATCTGGTCCAGATGTTCTTCGGCTGGGAAGGCGTGGGTCTGGCTTCCTACCTCCTGATCGGTTTCTGGTTCCAGAAGCCTTCGGCCAATGCCGCCGCCATGAAGGCGTTCGTCGTCAACCGCGTCGGCGACTTCGGCTTCCTGCTCGGCATCTTCGGCGTCTTCGCGCTGTTCCAGTCGGTCGACTACAACACGATCTTCGCTGCCGCAGCCAATTATCTGCCGGCTGAAGGCGCTGCCGATGCCAATCAGGTCGTTCTGAACTTCCTCGGCTATCAGCTCGACAAGCAGGGCGCGATCACGATCACCTGTCTGCTGCTCTTCATGGGGGCGATGGGCAAGTCGGCGCAGTTCCTGCTGCACACCTGGCTTCCGGACGCCATGGAAGGCCCGACTCCGGTTTCGGCTCTCATTCACGCCGCTACCATGGTTACCGCGGGCGTGTTCATGGTCGCCCGCATGTCGCCGATCTTTGAACTGTCGCAGACCGCTCTTCTGGTCGTGACCATCATCGGCGCCACCACTGCTTTCTTTGCGGCAACGGTCGCTCTCGTACAGAACGACATCAAGCGCGTGATCGCCTATTCGACCTGTTCGCAGCTCGGCTATATGTTCGCAGCGCTCGGTGTAGGTGCCTATGGCGCCGCCGTGTTCCACCTGTTCACGCACGCTTTCTTCAAGGCGCTTTTGTTCCTTTGCGCCGGTTCGGTTATCCATGCCGTTTCGGAAGAGCAGGACATGCGTCGCATGGGCGGCCTGCGCAAGCTGATCCCCATCACCTACTGGATGATGGTCATCGGTACGGTTGCCATTACGGGCCTCGGTATTCCGGGCACGATCATCGGCACTGCCGGTTTCTTCTCCAAGGATGCGATCATCGAATCCGTCTTCGCTTCGCACAGTGCTGCCAGCGGCTACGCTTCGACGCTCCTCATCGTTGCAGCGCTCTTCACGAGCTTCTATTCATGGCGTCTGATTTTCATGACCTTCCACGGCAAGCCGCGCGCTTCGGCGGAAGTCATGCATCATGTCCATGAATCCCCAGCCGTCATGTTCGTTCCGCTGCTGATCCTCGGCGTCGGTGCACTCTTTGCCGGTGTTGTGTTCAAGGAACTCTTCTTCGGTCACGAATATGCCGAATTCTGGAAGGGCGCGCTGTTCACTTCGGCTGCCAACCAGATCCTTGAGGAATACCACCATGTTCCTCTGTGGGTTAAGCTGTCGCCGTTCATCTCGATGGTTCTCGGCTTTATCGTCGCCTGGATCTTCTACATCCGCTCGCCGGAAACGCCGAAGGCGCTGGCTGCCCGTCATCGTGGCCTCTACCAGTTCCTTCTCAACAAGTGGTACTTCGACGAACTGTACGATTTCCTCTTCGTACGTCCGGCTCGCTGGCTTGGCCGCTTGTTCTGGAAGGGTGGCGACGGCTGGCTTATTGACGGCTTCGGCCCGGATGGCATCTCGGCTCGCGTGCTCGATGTCACCAACCGCGTCGTCAAGATGCAGTCCGGATACCTTTATCACTACGCATTCGCGATGCTGATCGGCGTCGCCGCGCTCGTCACTTGGATGATGCTCGGGAGCTCTTTCTGATGACCGACTGGCCAATTCTCTCAACGGTCACGTTTCTGCCGCTTGTCGGCGCGTTACTGATCCTTCTGATCAAGGACGACAGCGAGGCTTCGCGTCGCAATATCCGCAATGTCGCGCTGCTGACGACGATATTCGTCTTCATCCTGTCGCTCGTCATCTGGGCAGGGTTCGATAACTCGAACCCCGGCTTCCAGATGGTCGAACAGATCGACTGGATGGGTGGCGGCATCAGCTACTACATGGGCGTGGACGGTATCTCCGTCCTGTTCGTGGTGCTGTCGGCTTTCCTCATGCCCTTCTGCATTCTCGCAAGCTGGATATCGGTGGAAAAGCGCGTCAAGGAATACATGATCGCGTTCCTCATTCTGGAAACGCTGATGATCGGCGTGTTCTGCGCGCTCGACCTGTTCCTGTTCTACGTGTTCTTCGAAGCAAGCCTTATCCCGATGTTCATCATCATCGGCGTGTGGGGCGGCAAGCGTCGCGTCTATGCGAGCTTGAAGTTCTTCCTCTACACGCTTCTGGGCTCGGTTCTGATGCTCATCGCCATCATGGCCATGTACTGGCAGGCTGGCACGATGAACATCGTGGAACTGCAGAAGTACAGCTTCCCTGCTGGGATGCAGACATGGTTATGGCTCGCCTTCTTCGCGTCCTTTGCCGTGAAGATGCCGATGTGGCCGGTCCATACCTGGTTGCCGGATGCGCACGTTGAAGCACCGACGGCAGGCTCGGTCATTCTGGCCGGTATCCTGCTGAAGCTCGGCGGTTACGGCTTCCTGCGCTTCTCGCTGCCGATGTTCCCGCTGGCGTCCGCCGATTTTGCTCCGCTGATCTTCACGCTGTCGGTCATAGCCATCATCTACACGTCTCTGGTCGCTCTGGTTCAGGAAGACATCAAGAAGCTGATCGCCTATTCGTCGGTTGCCCACATGGCCTATGTGACCATGGGTATTTTTGCCGCGAACGAGCAGGGCATTCAGGGCGCCATCTTCCAGATGCTGTCGCACGGTATCGTGTCGGGCGCGCTCTTCCTCTGCGTCGGCGTGATCTATGACCGCATGCATACCCGTGAAATTGCGGCGTTCGGCGGTCTGGTGAACAACATGCCGAAATATGCGGTGGCCTTCCTCATCTTCACGATGGCGAATGTGGGCCTGCCGGGTACTTCGGGCTTCATCGGTGAATTCCTGACGCTGTTCGGTGTGTTCCGGGTCAATACCTGGGTGGCACTGTTCGCAACCACGGGTGTCATCCTCTCGGCGGCTTATGCGCTCTGGCTCTACCGTCAGGTAGTCTTCGGCGCATTGACGAAGGAAAGCCTGAAGGCGCTCCTCGACTTGAGCCCGCGTGAGAAGATCATTCTCTACCCGCTTGTGGCGCTCACCATCTTCTTCGGTGTGTATCCGACCCCGGTCTTCGACGTGACCGCCGGTGCCGTGAACGCCCTGGTCCAACATTACGACGCAGCACTCGCGGGCACCGCGAGCGCCGTGCTGGCACAGTAAGAAATAAAGGCGTAGGTCATGCAGACTGATCTGATAGCTCATCTGACCCTTGCAGCACCGGAGGTTCTCCTTGCTGTAGGCGCCTTGGCACTGCTCTTGATTGGCGTGTTCTCCGGCGAACGGGCGACCACGCTCGTCAACGGATTATCCGTCGCGGTGCTTATTGCAGCGCTGGCTCTGGTGGTCCTTTTCCCAACGAACGGCGCCGCATTCGGCGGTGCCATCGTCAATGACAGCTTCAGCCGTTTCATGAAGGTGCTGACGCTGATCGGCTCCATCGTGACGCTGATCATGTCGGTCGGCTTCGCCAAGGCGGAGAAGTTCGACAAGTTCGAGTTCCCGGTCCTGATCGTAATCTCCACGCTCGGCATGCTGCTGATGGTTTCAGCATCCAACATGCTGTCGCTCTATCTCGGTCTGGAACTGCAATCCCTGGCGCTCTACGTTCTGGCAGCGTTCAACCGCGATAGCGTCCGTTCGACGGAAGCTGGTCTGAAATACTTCGTTCTCGGTTCGCTTTCCTCGGGCATGCTGCTTTACGGCATTTCGCTCGTCTACGGTTACACCGGCCACATCGGCTTTACCGAAATCGCCCAGGCCGTCTCCGGCGGTCAGCGTGAACTCGGTCTGGTTTTCGGTCTCGTCTTCATTCTGGCCGGTCTGGCATTCAAGATTTCTGCCGTTCCGTTCCACATGTGGACGCCGGATGTCTATGAAGGCGCGCCGACCCCGGTAACGGCGTTCTTTGCCGCCGCCCCGAAGATGGCTGCCATGGCGCTCATCATCCGCGTCGTCTCGGAAGCCTTTGCTCCGGTCACCCATGACTGGCAGCAGGTCGTGATTTTCATCGCGCTTGCCTCGATGGTCCTCGGTGCGTTTGCCGCCATCGGCCAGCGTAACATCAAGCGCCTGATGGCTTATTCCTCGATCAGCCATATGGGCTATGCGCTCGTTGGTCTGGCCGCCGGAACGGTGATCGGCGTGAAGGGCGTGATGATCTACATGGCAATCTACCTCGCCATGACGCTCGGCACCTTCGCGTTCATTCTTGCAATGCGCACCAAGGACGGCAATGTGGAGAGCATTGAGGATCTGGCCGGTCTGTCCCGCACCAATCCGGTGCTGGCAACGATCATGACCATCTTCCTGTTCTCACTCGCTGGCATCCCGCCGCTCGCTGGCTTCTTCGGCAAGTGGTACACCTTCCTTGCTGCCGTTGAAGCGGGTCTCTATCCGCTTGCCATCATCGGTATCGTGGCTTCGGTCGTGGGTGCGTTCTACTACCTGCGCATGATCAAGATCATGTGGTTCGATGAGCCGACGGGTGGTTTCGTTCCGGTCGCAGGCGAGCTTCGCCTCGTTCTCGGCGTAACGGGTGCCTTCGTGCTCTTCTACGTCTTCCTTGCTGGTCCGATTGGCGGATTTGCCGAAGCCGCAGCCAAGACGTTTTTCTGAAGCATGTCTCCAAAAGTGGGAACCGCCTTCGCGAGGAAATCAGTTCACTGGACTGATTTCTGGTCCCGCTACGATAGGATGAAGACATGCGTAGGAATATAATGAGAGAGCAAAAGGCAGAAGCATAAATGAGTTTTGCGCTTTCGCCTGTTGCGGCAAATGAGGGCTACCGTCTCGAAACTTTCGAGACGGTAGGTTCCACCAATGCGGTTGCTCTGGAACGGGCAGCCAGCGGTGATCCGGGCAAGCTCTGGCTTGTTACGAAGAAACAGGAAAGCGGTCGCGGAAGACGGGGCCGTGCCTGGTCTACGCCGGAAGGCAATCTTGCCTCCACGCTGCTTCTTGTTGAATCCTATGAAATGAAGACGGCTGCGACGCTCGGTTTTGTTGCCGGCTTGTCGCTTGCCGATGCACTTGATGCGGTATTCGCTGCAACAGGGCCTGCCGTGCCGCCGACAATCGGCCTGAAATGGCCGAATGACGTGCTGGTCGATGGCGCGAAACTCACCGGCATCCTGCTTGAATCGTCCATTCTGGCGAAGAATTTGTTCGCCGTTGCCATCGGTATCGGGACCAATGTGGTCGCCTTTCCCGATGACCTGCCTTATGCAGCAACGTCGTTGCAGGCTCTCGGCAGCAAATGCGATGCCGAGACTTTGTTCGCAGCCTTGTCGGATGCCTGGTCGGTCAACTATCGCGTCTGGAATGAAGGGCGCGGTCTCGACGATATTCGCAAGCGCTGGCTGCAGCGCGCGCATGGCCTTGGCCAGAATGTAACCATGCAGGTTGAAGGCCGTATCATCGAAGGTCGTTTTGAGACAATCGATGAGGCATGCCGTTTTGTTATTCGCGAGGACGAAGGTTCGCGAGTTGCGGTAACGGCTGGCGATGTCTATTTCGGAACTGCTGCTACAATACGCAAATAATTGTTTTGTTTTGTCTTGCTAGGGTTGCAACAGGACAACTTTAGGTCCAGTTGATGCCGCAAGGCGGGATTAATCACAGAGGAAATTTCATGGCCCGATCCAATACTACTGAACTCGTCTTTCTGCCGCTTGGCGGCGTAGGCGAAATCGGCATGAATTTGGCCATGTATGGCTTCGGTCCTGCGGATAACCGTGAATGGCTGGTCGTGGATATGGGGGTGAGCTTTGCGGGGCCTGAACAGCCGGGCGCTGATCTCATCCTGCCGGATATCCGCTATCTCGAGGCTGAAAAGCACAATCTGCGCGGCATCGTTATCACCCATGCGCATGAAGACCATTTCGGTGCTTTGCTCGATCTGTGGCCGCGCCTGAAGGTTCCGGTTTATGCGACGCCATTCACCGCCGGTCTGCTTGAAGCCAAGCGACAGTCGGAACACGGCGCGCCCGAGATTCCGATCACGATCTACAAGGCAGGCGAGAAATTCGAAGTCGGGCCTTTCAAGCTTGAAGCTGTCGCAGTAACCCACTCCATTCCCGAGCCGGTTTCGCTGGCTATTACGACACCGCTCGGCACGGTCGTGCATACGGGTGACTGGAAGATGGACCCGGAACCATCGCTCGGACCGGTTATCGACGAGGCGCGTTTCCGCGCTATCGGTGATGCAGGCGTTCTGGCGCTGATCTGCGATTCCACCAATGCTTTGCGCGAAGGCGAGTCTCCTTCGGAACGTCAGGTGGGCGAGAGCCTGCGCGAGTTGATTGAAAATGCGCGTGGTCGCGTGGCCATCACCACTTTCTCTTCCAATGTTGGTCGTATCCGGTCGATTACCGAAGCAGCACGCGATGCCGGCCGTCAGGTACTGGTGGTTGGGCGTTCGATGAAGCGCGCCATCTCCGTCGCCACAGAACTTGGCTATATGGAAGGCTTGCCGGAATATCTCAGCGAAGAGGATTACGGCTATATTCCACGCGAAAACGTGGTGATGATCCTTACCGGCAGTCAGGGCGAACCGCGCGCGGCACTCGCCAAACTGGCGCGTGACGAAATGCGCAGCCTCGCGCTGACGGCGGGCGATACGGTCATTTATTCATCGCGTGCCATCCCGGGCAATGAAAAATCCATTCTCGACATCAAGAACCGCCTGATTGATCGCGGTATCAAGATCATCGGTGATGAGGATGCATTGGTCCATGTGTCGGGCCATCCACGGCGCAGCGAATTGCGTCGCATGTATTCCTGGGTTCGTCCGCAAATTCTGGTGCCGGTGCATGGCGAAGCCGCTCATCTGGTCGCGCAAGGTTCTCTTGGCGCGATGGAGGGCATCGAGCAGGTCGCGCAGGTGCGTGACGGCGACATGCTGCGTCTGGCGCCCGGCAAGGCCGAGATTATCGACGAAGCGCCGGTTGGCCGCATCTACAAGGACGGCAAGCTGATCGGTGACGAGGAAGAAATCGGCATGGTCGAGCGTCGCAAGCTCGCTTATGTCGGTCATGTCGCCGTTTCGGTGTTGCTGGACCGTGAACACAAGATCATCGATGAGCCCGACCTTGTGACTTTCGGGGTGCCGGAGGAAAACGCACAGGGCGATCTGTTGGAAGACATCCTGCTGGATGCAGCCATCGAGGCCATCGACAGCATTCCGCGCGTTCGCCGCAAGGATATCGAGCTTGTCCGGGAGTCCGTGCGCCGTGCCGTTCGCGCTGCGGCAAATGAAGCATGGGGCAAAAAGCCGGTAGTGACCGTATTCGTGAATAGGATACGGTAGTCATACGGATTGCAAAATGACCGGCATGGGAGGTGCTGATGCTCGAACGCTTGAACCACGTGGCGATTGCCGTCCCGGATATCGATGCCGCGGCAGCGCTTTATCGCGGCAAGCTCGGTGCGAAAGTCACCGAGCCGCAGGCACTGCCTGAACATGGCGTAACCGTGGTTTTCATCGACGTCGGCAACACCAAGATCGAATTGCTGGAACCGTTGGGTGAGGGGTCGCCGATTGCGGCGTTTCTGGAAAAGAATCCTTCCGGCGGGATGCACCATCTGTGCTATGAGGTTGCGGACATAATTGCCGCTCGCGACCGCCTCAAGGCGGAGGGTGCGCGTATTCTTGGAGATGGCGAACCGAAGACCGGCGCCCACGGCAAGCCGGTTCTGTTCCTGCATCCCAAGGATTTCAACGGCACACTGATCGAACTGGAAGAGGTGTAATCATGTCTCTGGTTTCAGGAATCGCGATTTACTTCATCATCTGGTGGACGACGCTGTTCGCGCTGCTGCCGGTTGGCTTGCGCACGCAGGCTGAAGAAAACGAAGTGACTTTGGGCACTGTGGCCAGCGCTCCGGCAAAACCACGCATCGGTCGTGCCTTTCTGCGGACGACCATCGTCGCAACGCTCATCTTCCTGCTCTATTATTATGTGACGCAGATCAGCGGTTTCGGCCTCGATGATATCCCACATTTCTTCCCGGATCTGACCTGACCATTCGTTCGCGTTCCACCATGAATTTTTGAGGCTGCCTAAATTATAGGCAGCCTTTCTTTTGTATAAAGAAAAGTGGACGCGCCTACCATGGGTTGCGTCAGATATCGAGCTTATTGGCGTAACGTATTGAATTTACGACACAGCACAACCCGGCGTCATTTGTGACAGCGATAGCGCTCCCTGAGCAATGTTCTTCATATAAATCGATTTATACTTAAGTGAAATTTAATACTTGATTGCACGGAGGGCGCTGCGATAAATCCCACAAAATCAATGTGTTATTGCAAGCTATAAAATAGGGAAACTGCGGAAAGCGTGGAGGTGCTGCAAGTTCAAAAAAAAAGCAAGGCTTTCGCCTTGCTAATCAAATACGCGTTCGATCCGTTTCCATTTGACTGGCGGCTGCGAAAGTCGCGCCTGGATCCATCCTCCCAAGACTTTGACCGCGTGAAACCAACGGTTTTATTCCGTTGTTGCTCTTATGCTGAAAAAAATAGCGAACTGCACAGCTTTTGTCACGAAAAATCTTCTATGGCGTCATATTTCTTTCGCAAATTTTCCCGAATGAGAGTGATATATCTGTAATATATTGAATTTGAATGTGAATCCGGAGGCCGCATTTCGCGTCTCTGGTTCTTTCGACAGGCGATCATGGTTGTGGATGGGGAAATCCGCTATCGCGAAAGCTTTTTCAAGCGGGTTTCCAACCGGTGTATAACCCGGTAAGAAACCGACAAATATGCTTAATTTTTGCCTGATTCTTGAAGCACTCAGGCTGTCCCTCTTGATTGGTGGTTACGATGCGTCTGTCGCGGTATTTTTTGCCTATTCTGAAGGAAAACCCCAAGGAGGCGGAAATCGTCTCCCACAGGCTGATGCTGCGCTCAGGCATGATCCGTCAACAGTCGGCCGGCATCTATTCCTGGCTGCCGATCGGTCTGAAGGTTCTCAACAAGGTCTGCGATATCATTCGTGAAGAGCAGAACCGCGCGGGCGCCAATGAAATCCTGATGCCGACCATCCAGTCCGCAGACCTGTGGCGCGAAAGCGGTCGCTACGATGCCTATGGCAAGGAAATGCTGCGCATTCAGGACCGTCAGGAGCGCGATATGCTCTTCGGTCCGACCAATGAGGAAATGGTCACCGACATTTTCCGCTCCTATGTGCGCTCCTACAAGGATCTGCCGCTCAATCTCTACCACATCCAGTGGAAGTTCCGCGACGAAGTGCGCCCGCGTTTCGGCGTCATGCGTTCGCGCGAATTTCTAATGAAGGACGCCTATTCGTTCGACCTCGATTATGAGGGCGCGAAAATGGCTTACTACCGTATGTTCGTGTCCTATCTGCGCACTTTTGCACGTGTTGGCCTGCAGGCCATCCCGATGCGCGCCGATACGGGGCCGATTGGCGGCGACCTCAGCCACGAATTCATTATTCTGGCCGAAACCGGCGAAAGCCAGGTTTTCTGCGACAAGGCCTATCTCGATCTGGCCGTGCCGGGCGCGGACACCGATTTCCGCAACGATGCGCAGCTGACCGATATCGTCAATCGCTGGACGACGCCTTATGCGGCAACCGACGAAATGCACGACGAGGCCGACTGGTCCAAGGTGAAGCCGGAAGATCAGGTCTCTGCACGTGGCATCGAAGTGGGGCACATCTTCCATTTCGGCACGAAATATTCTGAACCGATGGGCGCGAAAGTGCAGGGCCCGGATGGCAAGGAACATCTGGTTTCCATGGGTTCCTACGGCATCGGTCCGTCGCGCCTCGTCGCGGCTGCCATTGAAGCCTTCCACGACGATGCGGGCATCATCTGGCCGAAAGCCATCGCGCCGTTCGGTGCCGGTATCGTCAACATGAAGCCGGGCGACGAAGGCTGCGACGCTGTAAGCGAGAAGATCTACGAAGCGCTGACCAATGCAGGCGTCGATCCTCTGCTGGACGACACGGATGACCGTCCGGGTGCAAAGTTCGCCACGATGGACCTGATCGGCCTGCCGACGCAGGTGATCGTTGGCCCGCGTGGCGTTGCCGCCGGTGAAGTCGAGATCAAGGATCGCAAGACCGGTGAACGCCAGAGCCTGAGCGTTGAAGCTGCGATCAATCTGTTGACGGCAGAAGCATGAGCAGCGCGGCGGCAGCAAAATCCGGGGATCAGGCAAAGGCAGCTCAAAAGGCTCCAAAGTCAGGTCCATTCTCGGCTTTCGAACGGATGATCGCTTGGCGATATCTGCGCGCGCGCCGCCGCGAGACTTTTATCTCGGTCATTGCCGGTTTTTCGTTCACCGGCATCATGCTGGGCGTGGCGACCCTCATCATCGTCATGGCGGTGATGAACGGTTTCCGTGCCGAGCTTCTTTCGCGAATTCTCGGCATCAATGGCCATCTCATCATGCAGCCAATTGATCGTCCGCTGGATGATTATGCCGATCTCATCAAGCGGATCGACGGTATTTCCGGCATCAGGTTCGCCATTCCCGTGGTGGAAGGGCAGGCGCTCGTCCAGGGGAATATCGGCGCAGGAACGGGTGCACTGGTGCGCGGTCTTCGCGAAGAGGATCTCGACAAGCTCAAGCTCGTCTCCGGCAATATTCGCCAGGGCACGCTTCAGGGCTTCGATCAGGGCGGCGGCGTCGCCATCGGAACCCGCATGGCCGAAAATCTCGGCCTTTCAATCGGCGATACGCTACGGGTGATTTCGCCGGATGGCGATGTGACCCCGTTCGGCGTCAATCCGCGCGTGAAGGCCTATCCGATTGTCGCGATCTTCGAGATCGGCATGTCGGAATACGACTCGTCGATTGTCATGATGCCGCTGTCCGAGGCGCAGCTTTTCTTCAATCAGGAAGGCAAGGTGCAATCGCTGGAAATCTTTGTCGATAATCCCGACAAGGTGGATGCGATGCGCGCGCCCGTAGAAGAGGCAGCGGGACGTCAGCTCTCGCTCGTCGACTGGCGCCAGCGCAACCAGACTTTCTTCTCGGCGCTGGAAGTCGAGCGCAATGTCATGTTCATGATCCTGACGCTGATCGTGCTCGTGGCGGCGCTGAACATCATTTCCGGCCTCATCATGCTGGTGAAGGACAAGGGGCACGATATCGCGATCCTGCGAACCATGGGCGCAACCCGTGGCGCGGTGATGCGCATATTCCTGATGACGGGCGCCGCCATCGGCGTCACCGGCACGATAGCCGGTGTCGTTCTGGGCGTTGTCGTCTGCCTCAATGTCGAGCGCCTGCGGGAGTTCTTCTCGTGGCTCTCGGGAACCACGCTCTTCAACCCGGAACTTTACTTCCTGAGCCAGTTGCCTGCGAAGATGGACCCCGGCGAAACGATTTCCGTTATCGTCATGGCTCTGGTGCTTTCATTCATTGCCACCATTTTCCCGGCCTGGCGCGCTGCCAAGCTCGATCCGGTCGAAGCATTGAGGTACGAATAAATGGCGGCTGAAATCATCATGCGGCTGGAGCGTGTCGGCCGCGCCTATAAGGAAGCCGACCGCGAACTGGTCATTCTGAAGGATGCCGATTTCACACTTCGTCGTGGGGAAATGGTTGCGCTTGTCGCGCCATCGGGAGCGGGCAAGTCGACATTGCTGCACACGGCAGGCCTGCTGGAGCGTCCCGACAACGGAGACGTTTTCTTGGACGGGCGTTCCTGCAGCAAATTGTCCGATGATGAGCGCACGGCTGTGCGCCGCAACGACGTCGGTTTCGTTTATCAGTTCCACCATCTCCTGCCGGAATTTTCCGCGCTGGAGAATGTGATGATGCCGCAGATGATCCGCGGTCTGTCCAGGAAAGCCGCAGCAGAGCGTGCGCAGCAGCTTCTTGAATATATGAAGATCGGCAAGCGCGCTTCGCATCGCCCGTCGGAACTTTCCGGCGGCGAGCAACAGCGCGTCGCTATTGCCCGCGCCGTTGCCAACGCGCCGCTTGTTCTTCTGGCGGATGAACCGACCGGCAACCTCGACCCGACGACATCATCCTACGTCTTCGGAGCTCTTGAGGCCCTCGTGCGTCAGTCGGGGCTTGCGGCCCTGATCGCGACCCATAATCACGAACTTGCCCGCCGCATGGACCGGCGCGTCACGCTGAAGGACGGCAAGGTCGTCGATCTATAAGCCTTCCAGATCATAGTAGCACCTCATCCTGAAGAGCCGTCACAGGTGGCGTCTCGAAGGGCGAGGTGCGTCTCCGCCTGAATATGGCGCTTTCGTTCCCCGCTCACGCAGCCAGCGTCTGCGGTTGTATATTCACTATTCGTAAACCCTAAAATGAATGGCGGGCTAGAACGGGTGTTGACTTAGGAACAAAAATAGAACAAAAAATAAACATACGTGAACACAGAGGAGTTTCCAACATGACCGATCTCGTCCACGACGTTCTGTCTTTCATTTCGGTAAGCCTGTTCATTGCAACTTTCGCCATCTGGGTGAGTGCGATCTGAAGGAAATAGAGCATGTCTCCCAAAAGTGGGAACCGGTTTTGGGATATAGACATGCGTGAAAACGATAGGGCATTTCCGATGACCCCGGAAAAATTGGAGATGCTCTGGCTGGTTCTTGTGAACCCGCTGCAAGGTGGCGATAGTCTTACTGGACATCGCCATATCATTCCCCGAAACTGATGCTATCAGGCGACAGAGTCGCCAGCCGCGATGGGCCATGCGTGTGGCCCATCTTGCAAGCAATGTGCTATCAGGCGGCTACTGCATCGGCCCGAAAATCGGAATCGGTTTTCGGAAAGCGTGATGCTTGGATTTAGAGCGCCGGATGTATGTCCATCCGGGCGGCTCAGCAGATGATCGGGGTCGATGGAATGAGTGACGTAGCAGCAGGCAATGCAGCAAAAGACGGTGCTTTGACGCCACGTTTTGTGCACCTGCGGGTACACTCGGCCTATTCCTTGCTGGAAGGCGCATTGCCGCTCGGCAAGATCATCAAACAGGCGATTGCCGACGAGGCGCCGGCTATCGCAGTCACCGACACCAACAATCTGTTCGGTGCGCTTGAATTTGCGCAGAAGGCATCGAAAGATGGTCTGCAACCCATCATCGGTTGTCAGGTCGATATAGCCTTCGGCGATCACAATGATAATGGCCGCAGCGTCAATCGCCGTGTCGCGCTGGACCTCGCTCCAGTTGTGCTGCTGGCGGCAACGGAAGAGGGCTATGCGAATATCGTGCGGCTCGTCAGTCGCGCGTTTCTGGAAACACCGGCAGGTGATCCGGTGCATGTCGAAGCAAGCTGGCTGCCGTCATTATCGAAAGATGTCATTGTTCTTTCCGGTGGCGCATTGGGACCAATCGGTCGCGCTTTTGCCGCCGACCGTCCCGACAGGGCAGAGGCGCGGCTTGCTTTCCTGCGTGAAGCCTTTGGCGATCGGCTTTATGTCGAGTTGCAGCGCCAGGCAGGTTACGACCGCGCGCTGGAAGCAAAGACCGTCGCGCTTGCCTATGAGATGGATCTGCCTCTGGTGGCCACCAATGAGGCATTCTTTCTCAAGGCAGAAGACTTCGAGGCCCACGATGCGCTTCTTGCCATCGCGGAAGGCCAGATTCTTTCAAACGATGACCGCCGCCGTCTGACGCCGGACCATCACATGAAAAGCCGTGCGGAAATGGCTGCACTTTTTGCCGATCTGCCGGAAGCACTCGACAACACCGTCGAAATTGCAGAGCGTTGCAGCTGGTACACGCAGACCCGTGCACCGATCCTGCCGCGGTTTACCGGCGAATCCGATGACGCGGAGGCCGCCGTTCAGGAGGAAGCCGACGAGCTGGCGCGGCAGGCCCGCGAAGGCCTGAAGATGCGCCTGGAGACCGTCGGTCTCGCAGAAGGCTATACGACAGAGCAATATGCCGAACGTCTCGAATACGAGATCGGCATCATCACCCGCATGAAGTTCCCGGGCTACTTCCTGATCGTTGCGGACTTTATCAAATGGGCGAAAGCCCATGGCATTCCGGTCGGGCCGGGCCGTGGCTCGGGTGCCGGTTCGCTCGTCGCCTATGCGCTGACGATTACCGACGTCGATCCTTTGCGGTTCTCGCTGCTTTTCGAACGCTTCCTCAACCCGGATCGCGTTTCGATGCCCGACTTCGATATCGACTTCTGTCAGGACCGCCGTGAAGAGGTGATCCGCTATGTGCAGGGAAAGTACGGGCGCGATCAGGTAGCCCAGATCATCACATTCGGAACCCTGCAGGCACGCGCTGTGCTGCGCGATGTCGGTCGCGTTCTGGAAATGCCTTACGGTCAGGTCGATCGTCTCTGCAAGCTGGTGCCGCAAAACCCGGCCAATCCAGTGTCACTGGCACAAGCCATCGACACAGAACCGAAGATCAATGAGGAACGTGAGAAAGAGCCGGTGGTCGGACGGCTGCTGGATATGGCGCTCAAGCTTGAAGGGCTTTACCGCCACGCCTCGACCCACGCCGCCGGTATCGTGATCGGTGACCGTCCGCTGTCGGAACTGGTCCCCATGTATCGCGATCCGCGTTCCGACATGCCCGTCACCCAGTTCAACATGAAATGGGTCGAGCAGGCGGGACTGGTCAAGTTCGACTTTCTTGGTCTCAAGACGCTGACCGTCCTTGAAACGGCGGTCAAACTGGTGGCGCGCAAGGGCGTTGAGATTGACCTATCCCATGTGCCGCTCGACGACGAACTGACCTATGAGATGTTGTCGCGCGGCGAAACCGTCGGCGTGTTCCAGGTGGAAAGTGCGGGTATGCGCAAGGCGCTGCTCGGTATGCGCCCGGACCGGATCGAAGATATCATCGCGCTTGTGGCGCTTTATCGTCCTGGTCCGATGGAGAACATCCCGACTTATAATGCGCGCAAGAACGGTGAGGAGGAGATTGCCTCCATTCACCCGAAGATCGATCACCTGATCAAGGAAACGCAGGGCGTTATCGTCTATCAGGAACAGGTGATGCAGATCGCACAGGTGCTTTCCGGCTATTCGCTCGGGGAAGCTGACCTTTTGCGTCGCGCCATGGGCAAGAAAATCCGCGAGGAAATGGACAAGCAGCGCGTCCGTTTCGTGGATGGCGCGATTGAGGGCGGTGTCGACAAGGCGCAGGCCAACATGATCTTCGATCTGCTGGCCAAGTTCGCTGACTACGGCTTCAACAAGTCGCACGCCGCCGCTTATGCCATCGTGTCCTACCAGACGGCCTATATGAAGGCCCACTATCCAGTCGAGTTCATCGCGGCGTCGATGACCTACGATATGTCGAACACCGACAAGCTCAACGATTTCCGCCGCGAGGCGAACCGTTTGGGCATTGAGGTCGTGCCGCCTTCGGTGATGACGTCCTTTCGTCCGTTTGAAGTCGGCGAAAAGCAGATTTTTTATTCGCTTGCCGCCATCAAGGGCGTCGGCGAGGCCGCCGTAGATCATATTGTCGATGTGCGCGCAGAGAAACCTTTTGAAAGCCTTGAGGATTTCTGCGAGCGGGTCGATCCGCGCATCGTCAACCGGCGCGTGCTGGAAAGCCTCATCAATGCCGGTGCGATGGATTGTTTCGGTCGTGAGCGCCCGGCCATGAGTGCGGGCATGGACCGCATCATGGGCTTTGCCCAGCGCACGCAGGAAAATGCCGCAAGCGGTCAGTCCGATATTTTTGGTCTGTCAGGCGCTCCGAAGGAAACGCTTATCCTGCCGCAGGCGGCTCCCTGGCTGCCATCGGAAATGCTGCATCGGGAGTTCCAGGCGGTCGGCTTCTATCTGTCGGCCCATCCGCTTGATGAATATCGCGATGTGCTGAACCGCATGCGTGTTCAAAGCTGGGCGGATTTTTCCGCAGCCGTGAAACGGGGCGCCAATGCCGGTCGTCTGGCTGGCACTGTGACGGCCCGTCAGGAACGCAAGACCCGCACCGGCAACAAGATGGGTATCGTGCAATTGTCCGATGCCAGCGGCCAGTTCGAAGCGGTGCTGTTTTCCGAAGGGCTTGCGCAATATCGCGATCTTCTGGAGAGCGGCAAGTCGGTGGTAATCACGGTTCAGGCGGAAAATCGCCCCGAAGGTATAGGCTTGCGCATCCAGACGGTGCAGTCGTTGGAAGACGAAGCCTGCCGTATGCAGAAGGCGTTGCGGCTTTACCTGCGCTCGGCCGATGCGGTTCGTCATATCGCTCCGCATTTCAACACGCGTGGCGACGGGCAGGTGAGCCTCATCGTCATCAAGGATAACGGTCAGCGTGAAGTCGAGATCGAGCTGCCGCATCGCTATCGCGTCAGTCCGCAGATCGCCAGCGCCATGAAAGCCATTCAGGGCGTCGTGGATGTGGAACTGGTGTGAGTGAGAGCGCCGATCTGATTGAAGCAAAACGAGGGCAAACCCGTTTTGCGGTCTTTTTGCGCGAAAACCGGTGGTGATGTGCGTATTTTACCACCGATTTTGCGGCGAACAACTGTCAAAAACATGGCGTTTTTGTGATTGGCATCAGTAAGCGGCTGTGAAACGCTTGCGAATATGCTGGCCTTTTTCTGCTTCATCCAGAATTGCGACTGCCAGATCAGCAACTGAAATCTTGCTTTCACCCTTGTCGTCGAAAACCGGTTCGTCGCCGCCAAGACGATATTTTCCGGTGCGCTCGCCGGGCTGAAGAATGATCGCCGGTGATACGAATGACCATTCCAGTTCTTTCTCACCACGTAGGTCTTCGAGCGCCTGACGGGCACCGAGCGCGCCTTCCTTCCATTCGGCAGGGAATTCCGGCGAGTCGACCAACTGGTTACCATTGATCGAAAGGCTACCTGCGCCGCCGACTGCTATAAGACGCTTGATGCCTGCTTTTTTGGTGGCTTCCGTGATGGAACGGCTGCCGTTGATGTGCTTTTCGCGGATGTCCTTGTCGCCCCAGCCCGGATTGTAGGCGGAAATCACGATGTCATGCCCTGCAAGCTGCTTTGCAAGCGCGTCGGTATCGAACACGTCGGCCTTTACCGCCGTCACATCGGGCAGTTTTTCGACTTTCTCCGGATGACGAACGAGTGCGGTAACCTCGCCGCCGCGTGCAGCAGCTTCCTTGAGGATTGCAGCGCCTACGAAACCCGTTGCGCCGATCAGTGCGATCTTGGTCATGGCATTCTCCTTTTCTCGACCTTCTCGTATCAAACGAATTAAGGTATGTTTCATAATCAGGTTATTTCTGATAACTACATATGTGATGCCATCATGTTTGTGAAGAACGCACTTTTACATGAGCAGGATACATGGAAGTAACCGCCACAAAGGCAAGTGTTCAGAGATGCTCCGGTCGAAACGGAACGATGAAGCTGCTATAACTAATTGTTTTTACGCATGTTATGACGCGTGGCTGACGCGTATTTCAGCGAAAACTCTCTAACTTAACCGATGGAGAAAACGCCGGTCTGCCAACCGGTTTTTGTGGAGAAAAAGATGACAATACCGACACGCCCTGACGGGAAAACACCTTTGCTTTCGTCGACACCTGCCTTCGAAAACGATGGTGACGGTTCTTGCCCGATCCGTGAAGTGCTGGATCGGGTTGGCGACACGTGGAGCATTCTCGTCATTTTCAATCTTCAGGAAGGCTCGATGCGTTTCAATGCGTTGCGACGGACCATTGAGGGTATTTCACAGCGCATGCTGACCGTTACGCTACGATCGCTGGAGCGGGACGGTCTTGTGTCCCGGCATGTTCGCCCGACTTCTCCGCCCGAAGTGGAGTATTCGCTGACTGAACTTGGACATTCTCTTGCTGTGCCTATCGACGTGCTGGGGCAATGGGCCGTCAGGAACCGCGATCTTCTTCGCGACGCCCGCTCACGTTTTGATGGAAGCATTGAATAAAAAGGAACCGGCCTTGGTCCGTTTGCGTTTGTCTTTCAAACAGGAGAAGTCTGATGCCCGCGAAATCCCAGGCCCAACAGAAAGCCGCTGGCGCCGCGCTTGCTGCCAAACGCGGTGAAATCAAGAAAAGCGAACTCTTCGGTGCGTCAAAGGAAATGTATGAATCGATGACCGAGAAGGAACTGGAGGAATTTGCCGAAACAAAGCGCAAAGGCTTGCCGGAACACGTAGATGACAAGAAAAAACACTGAATAGGATTGGCGAGCGCCGTCGGGCACTCGCCGCATTGGCCAGATGGTTACTTGCCAGATTTGTTCGGCGCCAGCTCGATTGCTTTCAACTTGCCATCGGTAATGCCGCAGCGCAGCGTGACGCTATCCCATTTTGTTGATGCGCCTTTGGTTCGTGCTTCACCGGGAACCGAGATGACAGCCGAAACCTTGCGTGGGTCGCTGGTGCTAAATTTCGCAGACTTATCATTGGTTTCTGCCGAAGAGATATCATCTTTGGTGAAGCCAAGACGATCATATTTTTTACTTTTCTTGACGTAATCATAAGCGCTGGCAACGCAATCTGCGACCTGCGGAGCCGCTTGCTGATCCTTCACGAGTGTCTGATAGTTGCCCGTAAAATCCTTCGATCTTTTCGGGACGGAATCTGCATTCGCTGCGGTGGTGAAGCCCAGTGCTAAAATTGCAGAAATTATAAACTTGGTCGATTTCATGCCCATGTCCTTCTGGAAACCCGTCGCTCGGTGGCGGGCGGCGGAATTGAATCGATAATGAAATAGAGATTACAGACGCGATTCTGATTTTTTTATGAATTTCCAACGGTTACGACGATATCTTATTGGCAGATGCGCGCAAGACAGGATTTGCCGTGGCAGCCTTGGTCGAGATGCATGTTGGTGCGATGTGCGGCATCACCGTCCGGGCCGATTACCGTCATGAAAAGCTTGCAGCTCGCGCTATGCACGGCCCGCCAGAAAGCCTTCTCCTTGTCGGTGCCGTTCCAGCCGCGTTCCAGTTCCGTCTTGCTGCCATCCGAAAACTTGAACGACATGATGTCGAGCGCGTTGGCAAAGGCGTGTTCGGAAACGCGTCCTGTGGATGCGCCGTTGACCTTCCGGCACTGGTAATCCGAGCCGGTGCCGATTTCAGCGATTTTCGAATCCGGTCCATAAACATCTTTGGCTGCCTTGGTCACCTCGCTGCTCCACTGCGCCAGCGTGACTGCCATTGCGCAATTTGTGGTGACGGCATTGGCAAATTTCAAAGGGTCGTCCTTGCCAATGGCGGTCAGGGACAACGGAGAGTGGGCGCCGCATTGCTCGCCATCCTTGATCGGAGGCAGCAGCTTGCCCTCTACTTCTCCGGCTATCAGCGCCGGGCAGGATACCTGATAGATGCGCTCGTCCTTTTCCGCCTTTGGCTGTTGATTGGGACCGGGTTTCGCTTCTTGCGGTTTTTCGTCCACCGGCTTCGGATTATCAGCTGGTTTTGGCGGGTCTGCGTGGGTCGGGGTTGTAGGGGCAGGCTTGGCCAACGGTTGATTGTCGGGTTCTGCCTCCGGCTTTTCCGTTGGAATGGGTGGAGTTTCCGGTTCTGCCTCCTTGGTTGCTGTATTTTCCGGGCGAGGGGCAGGCGTCGGAACGGGTATCATGGGAGCAGGTTTGGTTTCGGCTTTTGCCGGAGCGCTTTCCGATTGCGTTGCTGTTTGCTGTTTCGAAGCCGGTTTCTTTTGGCTGCGCTTTACCGCCGGGCGTTTGCGATGCTGTTTTGCCTTTTGGGCGTCCTGTTTCAGGATGCGTTCGATGAAAGTTTGCGCCTGTGCCTGATCGGAATCGAAGCCGGAAAAACACGGCATCGCAACAAGGCCCAAGGCAATCAGAGCGGTGAATGCACCCTTGCCGGGCAGGAAAAAAGACAAAGCCATTGATGCCTCATGAATTGCGGATCCGTCATGACTAATGATGAAACAGGCGATGGCGTTCCTTCACGCTTGATGGCAGGTCGTAGCAAATGGTAGGAAACACCCTCAGTGGTCCGGTTTTTCAGGCTTTTTCGACTGCTAGAGCTTGACAAGATAACAGCTGCATGACTAAAAGCCGCCCATCGCTGGCGCGTTTCGTGCCGGCGGTTCATTTGACGTGTCCCGTGGATGAAGATTGCGCTCGCGCGCTTCATCCTGTCAGTCCTCTAAAACGGAGGGCAGAGGAGGGCGCGTTTCCTCCAGCGCCTCCGGGCGCTATAACCTTTTGAAGGAAATGCGATGAGCAAGCGCGAATCCGCTAAGTACAAAATTGATCGCCGTCTTGGCGAAAACATCTGGGGCCGTCCGAAGTCCCCTGTAAACCGTCGTGAATATGGCCCGGGCCAGCACGGCCAGCGCCGCAAGGGCAAGCTGTCGGACTTCGGTGTACAGCTCCGCGCAAAGCAGAAGCTCAAGGGCTTCTACGGCGATATCTCCGAAAAGCAGTTCCGCAAGACCTACGAAGAAGCCGCTCGCCGCAAGGGCGACACCGGTGAAAACCTGATCGGTCTGCTGGAATCGCGTCTCGACGCAGTTGTGTACCGCGCCAAGTTCGTTCCGACGATCTTCGCTGCCCGCCAGTTCATCAACCACGGCCACGTGAATGTGAACGGCCGCCGCGTCAACGTTCAGTCCTACCGTCTCAAGACCGGTGATGTGGTTGAAGTTCGCGAAAAGTCGAAGCAGCTGGTTATCGTTCTCGAAGCTGTTCAGCTCGCAGAACGTGATGTTCCGGATTACATCGAAGTCGACCACAACAAGCTGGTTGCGACGTACTCCCGCGTTCCGACCCTGACGGATGTGCCTTACGCTGTCCAGATGGAACCGAACCTCGTCGTCGAATTCTATTCGCGTTAATTCCAGGCGCGCTCTGGCGCGCTGGATATATGCCGAAATCGAAAAGCCGCGCTGTACTGCAGCGCGGCTTTTTCGTTGCTTTTATCCCGGCACTTTGGCGATGGGGCCGGGAGGGCCGAGCGTATCGTCAATCTGCCGGTCGGAATGATATGTGGCGCAGGCCGACAACAATGCTCCAATGAAAAACAATAAGGACAGTTTTCGGAGCGCGATGATGTGCGGCTTTCGCCGAAGAACACTTATAGAGCCAACATACTGAGCCATAGATATCTCATCCGTGAATGCCTGCATGAGTTCTAGAGCAAAAGGCAGCTGCAAACACTCATACATTTTTGCTGGCAAACGGTGGTCGACGTGTGCTGATGCACGCAATCATAAAGAAATCTTGTTTGACGGTTTTCCCGACAGCCAGTTTTCGCTATTAAGCCTTCAACATCTTCAATCGTTTTTCCGGGAAGCACCATGAACGCTTTCGATCCAGATATTGCAGAAGACGCGGGCATCGACGGCTGTCACCCGCTATTCCGCGATGTGCCGACCACGGTCGAGTTCAACAAGCTGCGCAAACGTCTTTTGCGCCTGACGCGGCAGGCTATCGAGGATTTCTCGATGGTGAAGCCCGGCGAGCGCTGGATGGTCTGCCTTTCGGGTGGCAAGGATTCCTATGGCCTGCTTGCGCTGCTGCTCGATCTTAAATGGCGCGGCCTGCTGCCGGTTGAGCTGCTGGCGGTCAATCTGGATCAGGGGCAGCCGAACTTTCCCAAGCACATCCTGCCGGATTTCCTCAATCGTTATGAAATCGAACATCGTATCGAATATCAGGATACCTATTCGATTGTGACCGACAAGCTGCCTGAAACCAGCACCTATTGCTCGCTCTGCTCGCGTTTACGCCGGGGGAATCTCTATCGCATTGCGCGTGAAGAGGGCTGTTCGGCGATCGTTCTTGGCCATCACCGGGAAGATATTCTCGAAACCTTCTTCATGAACCTGTTCCACGGCGGGCGTCTGGCTGCGATGCCGCCGAAGCTGTTGAACGACGAAGGAGACCTGATGGTGTTCCGTCCGCTGGCTTATGCTGCGGAGGACGATCTGGAGAAATTTGCGACCGCAATGCAGTTTCCGATCATTCCATGCGACCTGTGCGGCAGTCAGGAAGGGCTGCAGCGCAATGCGATGAAAGCCATGCTGACCGACATCGAAAAGCGTATGCCGGGGCGCAAGGACACGATGATCCGCGCCATGACGAATGTGCGTCCGAGCCATTTGCTGGATCGCAAACTGTTCGATTTTGCAGGACTGATGCTGAATGGCGAGGGAGAGGGTGACCATGCGGTTTGACGAAGGACAGATGGACTGGCTGGCCGATTTGCTGGCAGATGCGGCGCGTCAGGAAATCATGCCCCGGTTTCGCAGGCTGGACGTCGGTGATATCCGGCAGAAGACGTCACCCGCCGATCTGGTGACGGAAGCGGATGTGAATGCTGAACGGTTCATCACTGCCAAGCTCAAGGAACGCTTTGCCGATGCGGTGATCGTCGGTGAGGAAGCCTGCTCAGACAATCCGGCTTTGTTGACCGGCCTCGATGATGCGGAGCTTGCCTTCACAATCGATCCGGTCGATGGCACTTTCAACTTTGCATCTGGTGTTCCGCTCTTTGGTGTCATGCTTGCGGTGGTGTCGAAAGGCGAAACCGTTGCCGGTATCATTCATGATCCCGTCGGTAATGACTGGATCATGGCTTCAAAGGGTGGCGGAAGCTACATCCGCCACGCCAATGGAGATGTGAGCAAGGTCGGCGTTGCCGAACCGACTTCTATCAACCAGATGACCGGTTCGATTTCCTGGCAGTACACGGCTGAGCCGACACGGTCGCGTCTGGCACGTAATCATACGAAATTTCTGTCCCAGATCGGCTATCGCTGTGCAGCGCACGAATATCGCATCCTCGCCACCGGCGGCGCGCATTTCGTGGTCTACAACAAGCTGATGCCGTGGGATCATCTGCCCGGTGCGCTGATCCATCAGGAAGCCGGTGGCTATCTCGCGCGCTGGGATGGAAGCGATTATCTGCCGTCACATACCGGCGGCGGCATTCTGGCCGCGCCCAGCAAGGACAGCTGGCAATCCATTCACGCCGCGCTGTGGGAGGATTAGCAACGCTTGGGCCCAGCTTGTGTTTTGGACACTTGAGCACTATATTGGCGGAGTGGGTTGGAAGCGCGAACTCCCAACCCGTTTCGCTTAGATAAAGAGTCTGACCCGCACGTAGCATTGCCAGCCCGTGCGGGTTTTCTTTATCGTCAGCGTGATACTCACGGGTATGAAACCCATTTGTGTCACTCCGGTTCGAGAGCAAAGCTCTTGCCAAAGTCGAGGTGGCTTATCCTCCCCGATGCGCCTGCTGGCCGGCGCGTTCTGCTTTTGCTCCCGAAACACCCACTGATAGCATGTGTATGGCATAAGAAAAGCCCGCTAACTATGAGCGGGCTTTGATTGTTTATGACTGATATTTGATCAGATCACATGTTCGGCAGGCGGGTTCTGCACCCTGAACAGTCGCCCGCGTTCGGCTATCAGTACGCAGCCGAGGGCGACAAATCCGAGCACGCAATAGCCGGTTGCAACCGGCGTTGTCGTACCGTCAAAGGCCTGACCGATAATCGCGCCCAATGCCGCGCCGATCACCGTTTGGGCAAAGCCCAGAACGGAAGAGGCTGTTCCGGCTACTTCGCCGAGCGGCTCCATCGCCAGTGCATTGAAGTTTGCGGTGACGAGGCTGAACGAGAACATGATGGTCATGTAGATCGCCATCAGGATCGGGAAGGGAACAGGGCCTTCCATCGTGACCGAAAGTACCATCCACAAAAGGCTGAAGCTGGTGAAGACCAGCAACATGGTCTGGGAAATTCGCCGCATACCGTAACGACCGACCAGGCGCGAGTTCATGAACGAGGCGAGCGCCAGCGTCATGGCGACGGCAGCGAAAGCCAGTGGGAACAAGGCGCCGAGCTTGTAGATGTCGACGAAAATCTGCTGAGCCGAGTTGATATAGCCGAACAGCGCGCCGAGAATGAACGAGGTGCCGAGCATATAAAACAGGGCGACGCGGTTCGAAAGAACGATGCCGAAACCACCAATCACGCTCTTGACCGTCAGCGGGCGCCGGTTGGTAGCAGGCAGAGTTTCGGGCAGGCGAAGAAACGCCCAGATACCGATGACAAATGCCATGAAGGCCATCGACAGAAAGATCAGGTGCCATTCGCCGAAAAGCATGATGAGCTGGCCGGTTGCGGGCGCAACGACGGGCAGGATCATGAAAACCATCATGACGAGTGACATGACCTCGGCCATCTGACGCCCGGCGAACTTGTCGCGAACGACGGATACGGCGATCACGCGCGTGGCAGCAGCGCCAAGCCCCTGCAAGACACGCAGGATGATAAGCGTCGTGAAATCGGTGACGATGGCCGCTCCCAGAGCTGCCAGAATGTAAATGACGAGCCCGGCGAACAGCGGCAGCCTGCGGCCGAAGCGGTCGCTCAAGGGGCCATAGAAGAGCTGCGAAACGCCAAACCCGAGCAGATAGGCAGTGATGACGAACTGGACGTGGTTTTCCGACTGAACGCCGAGGCTTGCACCGATCTGCGGCAGGCCGGGCAGCATGATGTCGACCGCCAGCGCATTGATGGCCATGATCGCCGCGATGAGCGCGATGAATTCGCCGCGTCCACGCATGGAAGTCTTCTGGTCCGACGAACCGTTCTTGATGTCGAGCGGCATGACTGGCATTCCTTGGCAAAGTGGCGCATCGCGTCGCGAGACACGATACGAAAGACAAAATTTAGAAAGCAGAAGCAGACAGATGAAAATCTGTCGTTGCAGCATCTAGAGCATTTCCAGCAAAAGTGCGAAGCGGTTTTGCGTAGGATAATGCGACGGAAAAATACTTAGAGCGGTTCCAGCGACTCCGTTTTAACTGGAACCGCTCTAGCAAATGCAAAAGGCGCCGTAGAACGGCGCCTTTGGAAAAAGGTGAGGCTGAAGCCGTATAACCGGCAATTAATCCTCAAGCTGCCTTTGTGGCAATACCCTTATCGGTAAAAAGTGTCTGCAACTCGCTCGATTGGAACATTTCGCGTATGATATCGCAGCCGCCGACGAATTCGCCCTTTACATAAAGCTGAGGAATGGTTGGCCAGCTCGAATATTCCTTGATGCCCTGACGCAGTTCATCCGAAGACAGAACGTTGACGCCCTTATACTCCACACCGAGATAGTCGAGGATCTGAACGACCTGACCGGAGAAACCGCACTGCGGGAAACCCGGCGTGCCCTTCATGAAAAGCACGACGTCGTTGGTCTTCACTTCATTCGCGATGAAATCGTTGATGCCGGTCATTTGCGGTCCTTTCCAAGCATAACCCCGAAAAGTCGCCTGACTTTTCGGACAGGATTATGCGCTAAACAAATACGTCGAGGCAAATTTCGACGCAAACAGGGAGGTCTTCCCCAATATAGTCATTTGAATGCTGGTAACCACCCCGTTGGGGCGAATGCAAGTCAAATGCTCAAGAAATCCATATCAAGGGGAGCTGCATCTTGCCGCAGCAGGATTTGCTCCTCGAAATGGGGCTCCCCCAGAACGGCCTTCCGTTATTCCGGTACGCTGGTCTGCAGGGCGAGTGCGTGCAGCACGCCGCCCATATTACCCTTCAGCGCATCATAGACCATCTGGTGCTGCTGCACGCGGGACTTGCCGCGGAAACTTTCCGCGACAACCTCGGCGGCATAATGGTCTCCGTCTCCGGCAAGGTCGCGGATCGTCACCTTTGCGTCGGGAATCCCCTCGCGTATCAGTTTTTCGATCTCATGTGCGTCCATAGCCATGCAAAATCTCCCGCCGTTTCCGGCTTCTTCTTCTCATTTTATCGAATCGTAACGCACCATCGTGGAACGTCAACTAACATCTGTCTAACGCTTAAATAGCCGACAAGCAAACCGCCCGGACAGGCTTTCCATCCGGGCGGTAAAAGAAATCAACGATGTGAAACCAGGTCAGTTATCGCTGACCGGTTCGCCACTCATGAAGCCCGGGAACCAGCCTTCAAAGGCGTCAGTGAGATCGGCAACGCTGACATCGACGACGTTGCCGATCTTCAGGCTGTCGCCGCCAACCGTGCCGAGCACGCGGAACGGAACGCCTGCGCCTTCAGCATTGAGGGCAATGAGCTTTGCCATTTCCGCCGTAGCCGCGACGACATAGCGCGCCTGATCTTCACCGAAAAGAACTGCGTGCGGCAGACCGTCACCGGCATCGAGCTCTGCACCCTTACCGGACTTGATCGCCATTTCCGCGACGGCGCTCGCCAGGCCGCCATCGGAGAGGTCATGACATGCCGTGACCTGACCGTTGCGGATGGCCGAGCGGACGAACTCGCCGTTACGCTTTTCAAGTGCCAGATCGACTGTCGGGGCGGGGCCATCGGCACGGTCGAACAGATCGCGCAGGTAAACCGATTGGCCAAGATGTGTGCCATCGCCACCAAGCAGAACCAGCGTGTCACCATCCTGCATGCCACCGATCTTGGCGGTTTGTGTCCAGTCCGGGATGAGGCCAACGCCGGCAATGGTCGGCGTTGGCAGAATGGCCTGACCGTTGGTTTCGTTATAGAGCGAGACATTGCCCGAAACGATCGGGAAATCGAGCGCACGGCAGGCTTCACCGATGCCTTCGATGGCCTTGACGAGCTGGCCCATGATTTCCGGCTTTTCAGGATTGCCGAAGTTCAGGTTGTCGGTCGATGCCAGCGGCTCAGCGCCAGTCGCTGTGATGTTGCGCCAGCATTCGGCCACGGCCTGCTTGCCACCCTCGAATGGATCGGCTTCGCAATAGCGCGGGGTCACGTCGGATGAGAAGGCGAGAGCCTTGGTGTCATGGCCCTCAACGCGGATCACACCGGCATCGCCGCCCGGAACCTGCAACGAGTTGCCCTGAATGAGTGTATCGTACTGTTCATAGACCCAGCGACGGGATGAAAGATCAGGCGAGCCAATCAGCTTGAGAAGGGCAGTGGAGTAATCTTCCACTTGCGGCACATTGCTCGCGGGAAGCGGCGCGTGCTTGCCTGGCTCCATCCACGGACGATCATATTCCGGCGCTTCGTCGCCCAGATCCTTGATCGGCAGGTTGGCGACTTCTTCGCCCTGATGAATGACGCGGAAACGAAGATCGTCAGTCGTCTTGCCAACGATGGCGAAGTCGAGACCCCATTTGCGGAAGATCGCCTGCGCTTCCGCTTCCTTTTCCGGCTTCAGAACCATGAGCATGCGCTCCTGGCTTTCCGACAGCATCATTTCATAGGCGGTCATGTTCTCTTCGCGCACCGGAACATGATCGAGAATGAGTTCGATACCGAGGTCACCCTTGGCGCCCATTTCGACAGCCGAACAGGTGAGGCCAGCCGCACCCATATCCTGAATGGCGATAACCGCGCCGGAGGCCATCAGCTCAAGGCAGGCTTCGAGCAGGCACTTTTCGGTAAATGGATCGCCGACCTGAACGGTAGGGCGCTTTTCTTCAATCGACTCGTCGAATTCAGCCGATGCCATGGTCGCGCCACCGACACCGTCGCGGCCCGTCTTGGCACCCAGATAGACAACTGGCAGGCCTACGCCCTTGGCTTCCGACAGGAAGATGCCATCATGCCTGGCAAGACCGGCAGCAAAGGCATTGACGAGGATATTGCCGTTATAGCGCTTGTCGAAGTTCACTTCGCCACCAACGGTCGGCACGCCGAAGGCATTGCCATAGCCGCCGACGCCCGACACGACGCCGGATACCAGGTGACGGGTCTTCGGATGATCGGGTTCGCCAAATCGGAGCGCATTCATTGCTGCAACGGGACGCGCGCCCATGGTGAACACGTCGCGCAAAATGCCGCCAACGCCGGTCGCTGCACCCTGATAGGGCTCGATGTAGGACGGATGGTTGTGGCTTTCCATCTTGAAGACGACGCAATCGCCATCGCCGATGTCCACCACGCCTGCGTTTTCGCCAGGGCCCTGAATAACGCGCGGTCCGGTTGTCGGAAGCGTGCGAAGCCATTTCTTGGAGGATTTGTAGGAGCAATGCTCGTTCCACATCGCCGAGAAAATCCCGAGCTCTGTGAAGGTGGGCTCGCGTCCGATCAGATCAAGAATGCGCTGATACTCGTCCGGCTTAAGACCATGCGCTTCGATCAATTCCGGCGTGATGTCTCGCGTATTGGAAATAGTCATGGAAATGGGGAACCCCGTCGCAGGCTGCGGCGTCCGACGCCCTGTGCCTAAGGGACGGTCGCCTAAGGTTTCAAGGCGCCTCTTTAACCTATGTTTTCACGAAGTGCGACAGGAAAATACCGCTTTTCCAACCCTTCATCGAATATCCATAATAATCGCACGCAAGCGCACGCGGTCAGACACTCCCTTCATATCCTGCCTGTTCGTTTTCAAGCAGGCGACGGAGTGTCAGAAAACTGTTTTCGACGACACTGCGATCAGCCGGAGACGAGAAGGCAACGCGGACCCTGTGATAAATCTGATCGACACGACCGGCCTTGAACTCATCTTCATCATCGATCAGGATTCCGCTTTCATAGGCGGCGGCCTTGAACGTGCCCGAAAGCCACGGCTCGGGCAGTCCCATCCAAAGAAATGGAACTGTCGGACGGGATACGAAATCGAAACCGTCGAAGATTTCTCGCGCCATCTTTTCGCGAATGCCCGTTTCTTCGCGGCATTTGCTGTGAATGGCGTCTGCCTCGCCGGACAACACAAGCTGAGCGCCGGTTTCAGCGAGCAGGAATGCTGCGCCGCCTGTGACCATCTTGTGCGTTACCTTCACGCGTTGGGCGCAATGCGCAGGGCAGGCGACCCATCCGCTGCGTATGCCTGCGGCAACGGCCTTTGACAGACCGGAGACGACGAATGTTCGTTCAGGCGCAAAGCTTGCCAAGGGTGGAATCTGGCTGTCGCACATGATGCCATAGATATCGTCTTCGATAAGCCAGACATTGTAACGCCTTGCGATGTCGGCGATTGCACGACGGCGTTCTTCCGGCATGACGGACAGGGTAGGATTGTGCAGCGTCGGCATCAAAAAGGCGAGGGTCGGATGCTGCTGGCGGCAGGCTCGTTCGAATTCTTCCGGGATCAGACCGTATTCATCCAGACCGGCCTGAATGGTACGGCGCCCGAGAAGGCGCACGGAGCGGCTGATCTGCGCATAGGTCAGATTTTCGAACAGGATGCGATCGCCCGGATTCGTGAAGGCCGTGATGATGGCGATGCTCGCAGCCTGCGCCCCATTGGTAACGACAATGCTGTCAAGATCTGGTCGCCAGTCGGCTCGCGAAAGCCATTTTCGTCCGGCTTCCAGCCAGTGCTGCGGAAAATAGCGCGAATAGCTCGCAATATCCTGCGGAAAATCCCGATGAATGTCGGCATTGATTTTGGCCAGAACTTCATGCTGGCCGACATCCGGCGCCGCAGTCGTGTCGAAACGTATTTTCCCAGAAGGGACATCGGCAGGCTTTGTACCGGCAATGCCAGAGGCGGTCAGCGCGTTGTCTGCCGGTTCTTCGCCCAGAACGTAAGTTCCTCGACCGACTTCGCCCGTCACGAGACCGCGTTCATGGGCCAGCGCATAGGCACGACCGATTGTGCCGATTGTCACCTTCAAGTCGAATGCGAGATTGCGCTGTGGCGGAAGTTTGATACCCGCTGGCAATCCACCATTCCCGATGGCTTCTTCGATGGCATCGGCAAGCTGCAGGTAAAATGGACCGGATTTACCGGCAAGGTCTGGAATCCAATTTGTCATGGTGACAACTTATAAATTGTACCTATTGCCAAGTCAATTGTAGAGTCAATTCGGCGCTACTTGGTGACAATGCAGACATCGAGCTAAACACAAGGTTTGTCTCGACTGCTTCCCAGCTCCCAACTGGCCCAACTGGCAATGAAATGGACCGAGCCAATGTTTTACTTTAGACCGCAGACCGAGACAATAGATACAATTCTTCCTGTGCCCGTGGCTGATGGCATTACGGATTTGCCAAAAGCTTTGCAGGTCAATCTAATGGCGGCGTCCCAACCGCAGATCGGATATGTACGGCGCGTTGTCTCTTTTTGTTCTTACGCATTGTCCGACGCATCGAAGCTGGAAAAGAAATCAGTCCAGCGGACTGATTTCCCTGCGCAGACGCTTCGCACTTTTGCTGGAAGGGCTCTGAATTGGATGTCTTATCGAATGATGCTGCGGCGCAGTCGGATCGCCCTCGGCGAACTGACCGACGATCAGTTGCGCGATATCGGACTACAGCGCGACGAAGCAGAGCGCGAAGCGCGTAAGGTGCGTTTTCACTTGCGTTGAAGTATGTCGCGGAAAGCAGCTTTCCGCGACACCTTGATTACTGGCAACCGCTCTGGCCTGAAGCCCAGCGGTTGACGTCGGCGGCGATCCTGCCGCCATGGCTTTCCTGCATCATGGGACCGAAAGCCTCGACGCGTGCAGGATTGCCTTGCGCCTGCACGACGAGCAGCGGACGTAATGCCGGATTACGGGCGGGCACGACCAGAATGCGCGGACGTCCGGTGAAGGAATTCAGTTCCGGCGCGAGTGAGTAACCGCGGAAATCCTTGTCCTTGGATTTGAACCAGCAGCTATTTGCTGCCAGCGCGATGCGCTCCATGGTTGGCAGTGCCGCCTTGCTGGCGTCGACGGCGATGGGCCCCGTGGGCTTGCTGGAAGTGCAGGCTGCAAGCAATGCAATGGCCGGGAGGGCCAGAAGAGCGAAAGTCTTGGTCTTCAAGGAGGGGCTCCGATGGTGCGTGCCTTCAAAAGGCACGCATGAGAGGTGGGGGTAAACAGTGTCAGGATAGTGGTCTGATTCCGACATTTGCGTCCCTCTGATACAGGCGCCGAGCAAATGTCGGAATCGCAAAGACCACTAGCAACTTTATGTATCTAGTGGATTTTTCGAGTTTGACGTTTGAAACAGCATCTCATTCAGTCGGCATTCAAACGTCAAATTCAATCCACTAGTTGCGGCATGAAAGCTTTCAGTCCGTCATCCATCTCGTTCCAGATGCGCTCAAAAACCGGATGCTGTTTTGCCTTGGCGGCATATGCATCAAACTTCGGGAACTCGTCCAGCAAATCCGCTCTGCCCGAGAGTTTCTTCAATGGTTCCATCAGAAAACGCACCGGCAACAGCCAGCAATCTGCAAGGGTCGGTTCGTCTCCGGTGGCATAGGCTTTGTCCGAGAGACGGCTTTCGACCACTTTCAGGCCGGTGTGCATCTTTTCGAACAGGCGTTCGATGCTTGCATTGTCGCGCTCGGGCTTGCTCAAAAGGATGAAAAGCTTCATCGCGGGTCCAAGCACGTCCAGTTCCGTCACGCGGGCAAGGAGGCGAATAAGTGCGCGCTCGCGCGGCGTTCCGGGCAGCACGGATATTTCGGGAAAATGATCCTCGAGATATTCGGCGATCACCGTCCCTTCGTACAGCGTTTCTCCGGAACTGGTAATCAGCACGGGAACGCGGCGGAGCGGTGTGATATTGCCGAAATCGGCTGGAAACGGGTAGGGCATGTTCATCGGCTTGAACGACAGGTCCTTCAGGTAAAGAACCCCGCGGACAAAGGCCGAGTAAGGGGAAAGAGGTCTGGAATAAAGCTGCATGAATGAAGTTCCCCTGATTCGTTATCGCTAAAATGTGCGAGGCATTTCCAGCAAAAGTGTGAACGCTCCTGCCTGGATAGCGCATGAAACAAATATGGGGCGATCCCGACGATTCCTCCTGATCAGGACCCTCCCGAAGTCAAGCTGCCACGAAAATAGACGCTTTGCCAGTGCAGTTTTGCAGCTGAGGCGTCAGAGCAGGCGCAATAAAAAAGGCGGCTTCAATCGAGCCGCCTTTTCCGTTTATCTGTGTGCCAGCTTATGCAGCGAGGCCCAGCGCGCCAGCGAAGAGCGCCCGACCGTCATCACCGCCATGCGCGGATTCGATCAGGTTTTCCGGATGCGGCATCATGCCGAGCACATTGCCGCGTACGTTGACGATACCGGCAATGTCGTTGACCGATCCGTTCGGATTGGTGCCTTCGGCATAGCGGAACACAACTTGGCCTTCGCCTTCGAGACGCTTCAGCGTTTCGGCATCGGCGAAATAATTGCCGTCATGATGCGCGACCGGGCAGCGGATGATCTGGCCCGGCTTATAGCCACGCGTGAACGACGTGTTGGCGTTGGTTACTTCGAGCTTTACTTCGCGGCAGACGAACTTCAGCGAAGCATTGCGCATCAATGCACCCGGCAGAAGCCCGGCTTCGACGAGGATCTGGAAACCGTTGCAGACACCCATGACCATGACGCCCTTATCGGCCTTCTCGCGAACGGCCTGCATCACCGGCATACGGGCTGCAATCGCACCGCAGCGCAGATAGTCACCGTAGGAAAAGCCGCCCGGAATCAGGATCAGGTCCACATCGTCGGGAATGCTCGTATCGGTCTGCCAGACGGTCACCGGTGCCTGTCCGGTGATCTTGGTGAGTGCTGCGATCATGTCGCGATCGCGATTGAGACCGGGAAGGAGAATGACTGCGGATTTCATGAGCGTCTCTGTCCTTTGCCTGGTCAGCCGATGGCGATGGAATAGTCTTCGATCACCGTGTTGGCGAGCAGCTTTTCGCACATGGCCTTCAGGTCGGCTTCGGCCTTGCTCTTGTCGGAGCCATTCAGTTCGAGGTCGAAAACCTTGCCCTGACGGGCCGAGTTGACGCCGTCAAAACCGAGGCTGCCGAGCGCGCCGACGATTGCCTTGCCCTGCGGGTCGAGAACGCCGTTTTTCAGTGTAACGGTGACGCGTGCCTTGATCACTCTGTAGTTCCTGCAATTTTAGAACGAATGAAACAGCCCGGAAGGCTTAACTTGGCATGATCCCGAAAACCGTGTCGACTTTCCGGGATCGTGCCCTTCCGGGCTGGGCGGATCATTTTACTTTACAAGCGTAGGGCCAGCCGGGCGCGGCGTGTCGTTCTCGTTCATGATGCCGAGACGGCGAGCCACTTCCTGATAGGCCTCAACCAGTCCGCCCATGTCGCGGCGGAAACGGTCCTTGTCGAGCTTGTCGTTGGTGGTGATATCCCAAAGACGCGCAGAGTCCGGAGAAATTTCGTCGGCGACGACGATGCGCATCATGTCGCCTTCCCACAGGCGACCGCATTCCATCTTGAAATCGACAAGCTGGATGCCGATGCCGAGGAACAGGCCGGTCAGGAAGTCGTTGACGCGAATGGCGAGCGCCATGATGTCGTCGATTTCCGGCGGGCTTGCCCAGCCGAAAGCCGTGATATGCTCTTCGGTGACCATTGGGTCGTCGAGTGCGTCGGCCTTGTAATAGAACTCGATGATCGAGCGCGGCAGCACGGTGCCTTCTTCAAGGCCAAGGCGCTTTGCCAGCGAACCGGCAGCGACATTGCGCACAACCACTTCAAGCGGAATGATTTCCACTTCCTTGATCAGCTGCTCACGCATGTTGAGGCGGCGGATGAAGTGCGTTGGAATGCCAATGCGGTTAAGCTGGGTGAAAATATGCTCGGAAATGCGGTTGTTCAGCACGCCTTTTCCGTCGATGACTTCATGCTTCTTTGCATTGAAAGCGGTTGCATCATCTTTGAAAAATTGGACGAGCGTACCGGGTTCAGGGCCTTCATAAAGAATCTTGGCCTTGCCCTCGTAAATACGGCGGCGACGGTTCATGGCTTTTCTCGGATTTCCATATTTATGGTGATCGGCTCTAAGCCGCTATTCTCGCGGGCTACCTATAGCAATTGTGGGCTTTTAACAATCCTGCTTTGTGCCCGTTCCCCCGTTTTCGCTGTTTCTGATGCAAGTTTATGCATGAGTCGCAAGAAAGTAGTCTTTAGCTCTTGTATAATCTTGCTCCCCTTGCCAGCTTTAGGCAAGAGAACGGATGACGATCTCTTCTAACTTGTAAGTCTGGGAGCTTTATGAATGACCACTGGCATGGATGATCGCCGCGACGCTTTTGAAAAGAAATTCGCGCTTGATGCGGAACTGCGCTTCAAGGCGGAGGCACGCCGCAACAAGCTTCTGGGACTCTGGGCCGCAGACCAGCTTGGTAAGAAAGATGCGGATGCCGAAGCCTATGCCAAGGAAGTCGTTGCCGCCGACTTTGAAGAAGCTGGCGATGAGGATGTTTTCCGCAAGGTGCGCGCCGACTTCGATGCCGCAAGTGTAAGCGTTGCAGACGAAGTTATTCGTGAGAAGATGTTTGCTTTCCTTGAAGAGGCAATCCGCCAGGTAAAGCAGGATTGATGGATGGTTCGGGGCGGAAGGATAGATAGCACTTCCGCCCTGATCCTTTTGAAATGAAGGAAATTCGAATGTCGTTGTCTTCGCGCCTTCGCGCCGGGGAAACAGTGCTTTCTGCATGGTCCTCCCTTCCCGAACCCCTGACGGTCGAAATTCTCGCCCATAGCGCCTTCGATGCCGTAACGCTGGACATGCAGCATGGCGGCCACGACGAGGCGAGTGTTCTTCGCTCTCTTGGCCTTATCCTGAACGCTGGCAAGCCGCCGGTCGTGCGCGTTCCTGTCGGACGCTTCGACATGGCAAGCCGTGCGCTGGATTTTGGTGCGCAGGCGGTCATCGCTCCGATGATCAATTCCGTCGAGGATGCCCGCAGGTTTGCAGCCGCCATGAAATATCCGCCGGTGGGCGAACGCTCATGGGGCGTATTCCGGGCCAATGCGGATTACGGCGCACCGGGTTCCAGCGATTATCTGACCACCGCCAATCACGATACGCTTGCCTTCGCGATGATTGAAACGCGCGATGCCTACGATGCGCTGGATGCCATTCTGGATGTTCGCGGCATCGACGGCGTTTTCGTCGGCCCTGCGGATTTCTCCATTGCGTGGAGCAACGGGCGTGAGGCCAATCCGAATTCGGATGCGATTGTGGAACCTATCGGCAATATTGCCCGCAAGGCCGCTGCGGCAGGAAAGATCGCCGGTATTTATTCACCTTCGCCGGAGTTTGCGCGTCGCTACATTCCGCTTGGTTTCCGCTTCCTGACACTCAGCAACGATGGCGGTTATATCCGGCTCGCAGCAGAAACGCTGACCAAAGCGGTTCGCGACTAATTCCATTGCAAGATATTGAACAAGAAAAGGCGGGCTAATGCCCTGCCTTTTTCATGCTGTATGAATAAACATCAGTGATGCTTGGGCGCCTGTAGTTGCGTCATGAACTCGGCGAACACCATCGAGCCTTCCGGCCACGGTCCATGCCCGGATTCCGAGTTGATATGCCCGGATTCGCCAGCATCGATCAGCATTGCACCCCAGTCCTTCACGACATCTTCGGCAGCTTCAAAGCTGGAGAAGGGATCGTTGCGGCTGACCACGGTGATCGTGGGGAATGGCAGACGTTCACGCGGGTAGGGGCCGAACGTCATCAGATGCTTGGGGCGGATCTTGTCGTTGGAAACATCCGGAGGCGCCACGAAAAAGGCTCCAGCCACCTTGTGCTGAAAATGCGGCAAGGCATGAACTGCAGTTGCAACGCCGAGCGAATGCGCGACGAGAACAATCGGCCTGGTCGCCGCATTGGCGGCCTTTACCACTTCACCAATCCAGTCTTCGCGAACAGGTTTGGTCCACTCGGCCTGCTCGACGCGCCGCGCCGTCGAGAGTTTGCTCTCCCAACGGGTCTGCCAGTGGTCGGGGCCGGAATTGGTATAGCCGGGGATGATGAGGATATCTGCTTCTTTGACTTTCATGGCTTCCCATTTAGAGAGGCTTTGTAACTTCTTCAAGCCGTGCTTGTTGTATGCTTGGTATAGAAGGCATGCGAATGATGAACAGCCTGTTCGCTGATCGTGATCTTGTGAAACATGTCCCAAATGGTGATGTTTAGGCAAGATTTGAAACACGACGGAGAGACTGGCATGACAATCAGCAGACGTAATATCCTCGGCGCTGCCGGGACTGCTGTCATGGCCAACATTCTTCCTGTTCGCGCAGAAATGCCGTCGAAGGAGGGCGACATGACACAGCATTTGAGAGCAACCGCAGTCGAAACCGAACGTACGGTTGCTCCGCTTCCATTCGCAATGACCACGCCAATGCGTGTGGCTCGCGTTGGCCTGAAGGCGCGCGATGCCGAAACACTGGCTGAATATTATCGCGATGTCGTCGGCTTGCGTGAGATGACGCGTCGCGGCGCGTCGATTGTACTCGGCGCCGGCGACCGCGAACTGATGGAAATTGAACAGTTTTCGGCGGCCAGGCCGGACGATCCGCGCAGCGCCGGTCTGTATCACACCGCGTTCCTGCTGCCGACACGTGGCGACCTTGCGCGCTGGTCGCGCCGCGCCATCGACAAGCAATTGCCGGTCAGCGGTGCATCGGATCACAAGGTAAGCGAAGCCATCTATCTGACCGATCCCGAGGGCAACGGTATCGAAATCTATTCAGATCGTCCGAATAATGAGTGGCAATGGAATGGCGACCGTGTTGCCATGAGCACCGATCCGCTCGATGTCAGCAATCTGCTCGATGTCATCAAGCGCGAGGGCGGAGAATGGGACGGCGCACCGCAAAACACCGTGGTTGGTCACGTTCATCTGCGCGTCGGCAATGCCCATGAAGCCGAAACCTTCTGGCATAACGAACTCGGCCTTGAAACCGTTCAAACCTATGGTGACCGGGCTGTGTTCATGTCCACCGGGCGCTACCATCACCATATCGCTGCCAATGCCTGGCAGAGTGCCGGTGCGGGCAAGCGTGACGAAGATCGGACCGGCCTCGGCTGGGTTGAGCTGGAAGACACGCGTGGCGGTAACAACAGCACCTTCGTGGATCCATGGGGCAACGTGGTCAATACGATCAAGACCAAGGCGTAACCAGCCCATCTCCAGAATGTAAAAAACCCCATGTTTTCATAAACATGGGGCTTTTTTCGGATTCAAATTATGAACCAATTAGAGCATAATCCGACCGGAGTGAAACGAGGATCGATAAGATTATGCTTGAAATATAATAACTTAGAGCGCCGATCTGATTCAATCAGATCGAAACGCGCTCTAAAGGGGGGCGCAGATTTTGGTTATGACGTGCCGAAAATCGTGGCTTGCGAGAACCGGAGCGCAGTGTGCTTCACGCATGGTCCCGAAAAGTTGCAGACTTTTCGGACAAGACCATGCGAATAGAATAACTACGTGAGCACCGGAAGCGCAGTAAGACGCGATTTGCAGGCCGTCAGAGCCGAAATCTCAACCGAAGACGCGCTTGAAAATCGTATCTACATGCTTGGTGTGGTAGCCGAGATCGAACTTTTCGCGGATCTGTTCTTCGGAAAGGGCCGCGCGTACTTCCGCGTCGGAGAGCAGTTCTTCGAGGAAGTCGGCACCCTGTTCCCAGACCTTCATGGCGTTGCGCTGCACGAGACGATAGGCGTCTTCGCGTGATACGCCAGCCTGTGTCAGCGCCAGCAGCACGCGCTGAGAATGCACCAGACCGCGGAACTTGTTCATTTTTTTCAGCATGTTATCCGGGTAGATGACCAGCTTTTCGATCACGCCAGCCAGACGGTTGAGCGCGAAGTCGAGCGTGATGGTGGTGTCCGGGCCAATGGCACGTTCGACGCTCGAATGCGAAATATCGCGTTCGTGCCAGAGAGCCACGTTTTCCATCGCAGGCGTTACCGACATGCGAACCAGACGGGCGAGGCCGGTCAGGTTTTCGGTCAGAACCGGGTTGCGCTTGTGCGGCATGGCCGACGAACCCTTCTGGCCCGGCGAGAAGAATTCTTCCGCTTCCAGAACTTCCGTGCGCTGCATATGGCGGATTTCGATGGCGATGTTTTCCATCGAAGAGGCGATGACGCCGAGCGTTGCAAAGAACATTGCATGGCGGTCACGCGGGATCACCTGCGTCGAAACCGGCTCTGCTTCGAGGCCGAGCTTGGCGCAGACATATTCTTCCACACGTGGGTCGATATTGGCGAACGTGCCAACAGCGCCGGAAATGGCACCGGTTGCGATTTCTTCGCGCGCCGCAACGAGGCGGGCACGGCCACGCGCCATTTCGGCATAGAAACGCGCAAAGGTAAGGCCCATGGTCGTCGGTTCGGCATGGATGCCGTGGCTGCGGCCGATGCGGACCGTATCCTTGTGTTCAAAAGCACGCTTCTTCAGGGCTTCCAGAACGCGGTCCATGTCGGCAAGCAGCAGATCGGCAGCGCGTACGAGCTGGACGTTGAGCGTGGTGTCGAGCACGTCCGAAGAGGTCATGCCCTGATGCACGAAGCGGCTGTCCGGGCCGATGAATTCCGCCAGATGGGTCAGGAAGGCGATGACGTCATGCTTGGTGACGGCTTCGATTTCGTCGATACGGGCGACGTCGAACTTCGCCACGCTACCCTTTTCCCAGATGGTCTTGGCCGCTTCCTTCGGGATGACGCCGAGTTGCGCCAGCGCCTCGCAGGCATAGGCTTCGATCTCGAACCAGATGCGGAACTTCGTTTCGGGCGACCAGATGGCGACCATTTCAGGCCGGGAATAGCGCGAGATCATGGGTGCATCCTGTAGAAAGTGGGAGTTTAACGATTGCGGGCAGCTTCAGCCGCAGCACGAATGGCGTCGATATTGGCGCGGTAGCTCTCGACGGAGTTGCCCTTGTAAACGGCAGAACCGGCCACGAGAATGTTGGCGCCTGCTGCAACGACCAAGCCTGCGGTTTCCGGTGTAATACCGCCGTCAACTTCGATATCGATAGGGCGGTCGCCAACCATTTCGCGGACGCGCTTGATCTTGTCGAGCATCGGCGTGATGAACTTCTGGCCGCCAAAACCGGGATTGACGGTCATGACGAGGACGAGATCGACATCATCGATGACGTTCGTCAGCGCTTCGGCGGGCGTTGCCGGGTTAAGCGCCAGACCGGCTTTCTTGCCCAGAGCGCGGATCGACTGCAGAGAACGGTGCGTGTGCGGACCGGCTTCGGCGTGAATTGTGATGAGATCGCAGCCAGCATCGGCAAACGGTGCCAGATACGGGTCGCAGGGCGCAATCATCAGATGCGCATCGAAGAATGCCTTGGTGCGCGGGCGGATCGCCTTCACCACCTGCGGGCCGAAAGTAATATTCGGCACAAAATGCCCGTCCATGACGTCGATATGCACCCAGTCGGCACCGGCTTCCAGCACGGCATCGACTTCTTCGCCAAGACGGGCGAAATCGGCGGAAAGAATGGACGGGGCGATGGCGATGGGGCGCATATGTGATCTCCGTAACTTTGGCCAGCCCCTAGCACATGAGGGGCAAGAATCCTATCCCCAGCGCTTGTGGAACCACATCCACTGGCCAGGATATTCGCGCACCCACGTCTCAACGGTATCGTTCAACAGCTGTGCGGTTGCGGCAACATCGATCTCGCCCTTGTCGTCGCGCGGCAATTCCATGCGCTCATAGAGTTCGAGACGATAGCGTCCACCGGGAAGGCGGATACAGCGTGCCGGATAGACGTCGCAATCATATTGCCGCGCAAGCTTGGCCAACAGTGGATTGGTCTTCACCGGGCGGTTGAAGAAGGTGGAAGGCACACCGCGGCGGAATTTCTGGTCCACCAGCATACCGACATTGCCGCCTTCATCGAGGATATGCGCAAGCGACCACGCGGCCCCGGCTTTCGACGGCACCAGATGGCCCATATTGGTGCGACGGGCTTTCAGAACCTTGTTGGCGATATAGGGATTGTTTGGCGGGCGGAAGAGCGCCGTAACGTTCAGACCGAAGGTGGCGGCGCAGATTGGTAGAAGTTCGAAATTGCCGGTATGGGCGGTAAAGAAGATATGCGGCTTCTTCTCGTCGCGCAGGCGTTCAAAAATCGGAATGCCTTCCACTTCGACCAGTCCCGGTTTCGTCGAATGGGGATCGAAATCGAAAACAGCATCGAGGAAGATATATTCCGCGAAGAGGCGCGCCATCGAATCCCACATTTCGCGGGCGATTTCCTCGATTTCCGCGTCGCTTTTCTCAGGATAAGCCTGACGCAGATTATCGGTGGCAACCTTGTGGCGCGGCGTCAGCGGCCCGATCAGACGGGCCACCTTGGCTGAAAAGCTGATTGCAGCCTTCGCCGGAAAAAGGCGCAACAGGCCAAGCAGCAGAAAGACGGCCTGCGCCCAGAGCCAGTAGTTGAACTGCTTCAGCTTGCGGGTCCAGCGGAAGAGCAGAAGTTTCAGCTTGAACATCATGGACGTGGGCGACTCAGTCGATCTCGAGAATGATCTTGCCGAAGACGTCGCGGCCTTCCATGCGCTTCAGCGCCGTATCGATATCGTTGAAGCCGACCACGGTGTCGATGACCGGATGCACGATGCCGCGCGCCATTTTCTGCATGGCGTCTGCCATGTTTTCCATGCGGCAGCCAAACGAACCCAGAATCTTGAGCTGCTGCTGGAAGAGCTGCATCAGGTTCATATTGGTCGAGACGCCGGAGGTCGAGCCGCAGGTGACGAGACGTGCACCGCGCTTCATGCAAAGCATCGAACCGGCCCAGGTATCCGCGCCGACATGCTCGAACACCACGTCCACACCCTTCTTCTTGGTGAGCTTGCGCACCACGCCCTCGAAGCGGTCTTCCCGGTAGTTGATGACGTGATCGGCGCCGAGTGCCTTGGCCTTCTCGATCTTGTCGTCGGAACCGACTGTCGTGATGACCGTGCAGCCCATCTTCTTGGCAAGCTGGATGGCGGCTGAACCGATGCCGGAACCGCCAGCCTGTACGAGTACGGTTTCGCCGGGCTCAAGCTTGGCATTGTCGAACAGCATATGCTCGACCGTACCGAAGGTTACAGGGGCGACGGCGGCGCCGATGGCATCCACACCGGGAGGTGCCGGAACGAGAAGACGGGCAGGCAGGTTCACTGCCTCGCACGCAAAGCCGTCGAGATGGAAACCATGCACGCCGCCGACATGTTCGCACAGATTGTCACGGCCTTCGCGGCAGGCGCGGCAAAGACCACAGGTGCGCGCACCATAGATCGAGACGAGCTGACCGGGCAGGAGATTGGAAACGCCGGGGCCGACAGCATCCACAACGCCTGAAGCTTCCGCACCGATAACCAGCGGCATCTTGCGCTTGGCAAACGCCATGCCGCGCCAGCCCCACACGTCGATGTGGTTGAGCGCAACGGCCTTGATCTTCACGGTTACCTCGCCAATGCCGGGGGCAGGCGGCGGTGCGATATCGGTGATTTCAAGGCGGCGATCGTCGAGAAGCTGCAAGGCGCGCATGAAGTAATCCTTTTCAAGACATAATCCCGGAAACGGCGAACCGTCCGGGATCATGGGAAAATTCGTATTTGTCGGACCGATTAATTCGGATTTGCCGCCAAAACAAGGCTCGTATTCTGTCCGCCGAAACCGAACGAGTTGGAAAGCACGGCAGAAACTTCCGCCTGACGCTTTACATTCGGCACGACATCAAGCGGAATAGCCGGGTCCGGATTGTCATAATTGATGGTCGGGGGCAGGGTACCCGTCTGGATCGTCAGCAGCGAGAAGACTGCCTCGATTGCACCCGCAGCGGTCAGCGTATGGCCGATCATCGACTTGTTGGAGGAAACCGGGATTGAGGCAAGCTTGTCGCCGAATACGGTCGAAAGCGCCAGATATTCCATCTTGTCGTTTTCCGGCGTCGAGGTGCCGTGGGCGTTGATATAGGAAATCTGCTCTTCGGTCAGACCGGCATCGGCCAATGCGGCGCGCACCGTGCCAATGGCAGGTGAAGCGTCCGGCTTGGAACGGGTGCGGTGGAAATCATCGGCCTTTTCGCCGCAACCGGCCAGAATGCCCAGAACCTTGGCGCCGCGTGCAACAGCGCTTTCGAGTGATTCCATCACCAGCGCGCCGGAACCTTCCGACATGGCAAAGCCGTCGCGGTCCTTGGAGAAGGGCTTGGAAGCCTTTTCCGGCTTGTCGTTCTGGGTGGAAAGGGCCGAAAGCAGCGAAAAGCGGATCAGGGCTTCGGCAGAGACGGAGCCGTCAGTTCCGATGGAAAGAACCCGATCACTTTCGCCACGACGGATGGCTTCGACACCAAGCTGGATCGCAGTCGCACCCGAGGCACATGCGGTCGAAAGCGTGATCGGCAGGCCGCGCGTGCCAAAAGCTTCCGACAGGCGTTCAGCGATATAGCCGAACTGGGTCGTATTGAAGAGTTCATTCTGACGGGCGCGGCGGCATGCTTCCAGCAGGAGCTGATAGCTTGCCGGACCTTCATTCTTCACGGTCGCATCAAGTGCGAACCGGCTTTTCCAGTCCAGTTCGACCGGAGGAGCCGCCAGAAAAAGCGGACCGCCGAAATCGGTAGACGAAAGACCGGACTGGGCAAGGGCTTCCTCACCTGCGAGCCGGGCCAGCGCTTCGGAGAGCGCCGATGCGCCCACATCGCTTTCGGCCAGGAAATCGACAGTTCCGGAGAAGCGTGTATTGAGGTTGTCGGTTGGAAAGCGGGTGATGGCATGGATACCCGATTTTCCGCCGGTCAATGCAGCCCAATTGTCTTCCTTGCCCTGACCGAGCGAGGAAACCACACCTGCGCCGGTGATGGCGACAATGGGACGGCCGAGATGGTCTGTATATTTCGTCATCTTATACTCTCACCAGCTTTGCTGCGCCTTCGGCACGAGTCGCTCCGACTGCGGTGACAATTGCTTCGCTGATTGGGCCACTGGCATCCTTTTCGGATGCATCCAGCGGTGCAAAAGCCTCGCCTTTCCAGACGGATATGGCCGCAAGTGCCAGCGCCAGCGGGAACTGCGCTTCGCGCAAATGACCGGTCAGGCCGGATATGCCGCGATAAGTGGCTGACAGAGCGTCCAATGCGGTTTTCTCCGCGCCGGTCGCTTCATGGGCGCCGGAAGCAGCGGAAACAACATAGGAGGGGTCCTTGCCGCCATTGGCTGCAAGGATGAGTTCACGGATGGTGTTCGTAAGATCGGCATTGTCGCGCCGGATCTGTGCACTTTCGATGCCGGCAACTTCCGCATAGGCGCGTGCGCCGCGCTTGGCTGCGTGGTCAGCGCTTTCCAGAACAAGGAACACGCCGCCGGAACCGGAAATCATGCCGCCGCCAGCCGAACCGTCACGCTGCCAGAGCGGCGCCCAACCATCATGCTTGAGCAGTCCGCCAAGCTCGTGACCGAGAATCATGTCGAAATGTTCGGCATTGTAGGAACCGCCAACCAGCGCATGGGTGCTCTGACCCGTGCGAATGCGCGCCGCTGCGGTTTCGATAGCCGAAAGGCCGGAACCTTCTTCGCCCATGAAGGTACGCGAAGAACCGGTCACCTTGTGGACGATCGAAATATTGCCTGCGAGCAGGTTGGAAAGCTGCGCCAGAAACAGGGTCGGGCGCAGTTCGGTCGAGAGTTTCTCGTTCAGCATGACGCCGCGATCGTTGCGGGTGCGGCCTTCATCCAGAATCTGCATATCGACGGTGATGTCGCGTTCGCCGCCACCGGCACCCACGACCATATCCATGGTCGCGCAAAGCGCTTCGTCGTCCTTCATGCCAGCATCCTGCAGAGCAAGCCCTGCGGCATAGGTGCCAAGGCGCTGCCAGGTTTCCATCTGGCGCTGATCGCCACGCTTTGGAATCTGCAGGCTCCAGTCCACTTCACCCAATGGATGAACAGTGTAAGGCGCAAAGGCTTCCTTTTCGAGGCGCGGCTCAGTGCCAGCCTTCGAGAAAGCGTTCCAATGCACATCGACCCCTTCCCCGAGCGAGGAGATGATGCCGATACCTGTGATGACGACTTTATTGTTCTGCATGGGTCCCGTTTGTCCGTCGATGCTGAGACTGCTCTGACACGCGAAAAATTCGCGCTACCAGAAACGGAATCAGGGCGAACATTTCTGTTCACCCCTCAATACCGCCATATTATGTGCCGGATCAGCCTTTTTTGGCTGCAACCAGCTCATCGATTTTTGCGCAGAGGTTCTTGAGAACGAAATATTCTTCGGTCGGAACCTTGCCTTCGTTCACTTCCTGGGTCCACTGCTCAAGCGGAATCTTAATGCCGAAAGCCTTGTCGATGGCGAAGACGATGTCGAGGAAGTCGAGGCTGTCGATGCCCAGATCGTCGATGGTGTGGCTATCTGGCGTGATGGTGTCACGGTCGATTTCACTGGTTTCGGCGATGATGTCGGCGACTTTGTCAAAAGTAGAGGACAAGTTTCGATTCCTTTATTCATGGCGGTGCCACAGTTGGCACGCATCTGACTGTTTGCGCGTGTCTAGCGTTTTTCCGGTGACAGGGAAAGTCATATTACTTTCATAGTCACCGAGCTTTCAAAACCGCATATAAGGCGCGTAACATGCGAAGCGCAACATAAAGACAAACTCTAATTTTGGAAATATTCTCAAAACTGAGTTATTACAACTGGGCTAGGGTTCGTTTCTGACGCGTCTCACAAAATACCAAAGACCAACCACAGCACAGGCGATCATCACAATTGCCAGTGCGTATTGCACCGGGCCATTCCCCGATGCAATTGCCACGAGGCCTGATGTCACGCTCCCCATTGCCCCCAAAGCTTCCGGGTGCTTCAAAACAGATGTGACGGCCATATCGCCCTGACGGGCCTTGGGTGAGATATCATTCGTCGGTCCTGCGGCATGGATGATGGGCGCGTTGGCAGCGAGCGCCAGAGCGCGAGAACGCACCCGTTCGACACGGGCGAGCCAGCCTTTCCCGAAGGTCGAGGCTGTAGACAACCTTTCCAGCCAGGATGCGCGTGCATCACACAAAGCATTGATGACCTCGTCGGTAGATCGCATATTGGCGGCCGCAACCGTCTGGGCTCCAATTATACCATCTTCGGGCAAGCCCAGAATACCTTGCAGCATCCTTGCCGCGCGTGCGGGACCTGAATTGACAGAAAAGTCGAACAGGGCGTAGTCGAGACCCGAAGGCAGGTTGTCTCCGTCGATCTTGTTCCAGAATTGCGCCTGATAGATTTGCGTGGCAGTTGCTGGCGTCATTTCCTTTACATCTTCGGGCGATACCTGATGTCCGTCCCACGCGGACAGGGTTGCGATGGTGATACCCATATTGGTTGCGCCGCCGGGATCAGCGGGATTGTCTGCATATCCGCCTTCTTCACTAAAAATATAAGGCATGACTTTCTGGAAATTCGACTTCATTGAAAAAGCCTCTAATTTAGTATTTATCGAAAAAAAACAGTAATTTATAGCTCAGGATATCATTGGTTCTTCAGAAGAAAATAGTGTGAAAACTACTTGTTCATGCATTCAATCAAGATTGGTTCAAAATCATTATTTGATCACGATGTGTCTTGCGTACCGCACGATGATGCGGCTTCATGAGCATCTCATCGCTGCATCATTGACAGGCGGGCAAAAGTGAATTCGGAAATCTTTGGATATGCACCGGACGGGCAGGCGGTTCACCGGCTCACGATCTCCAATGGCCCGCTGACGGCCAGGATCATCAATTGGGGCGCAGCCATTCAGGATCTGCGCATGGAGGGCCATGCGGCTCCGCTGGTGATCGGCTATCGCGACTTTGCCGATTATCCGGCCCATTCACCGCATCTGGGTGCGATTGCGGGTCGTTCGGCCAATCGCATCCGCAATGCCCGGTTTGATCTGGACGGAACGACTTACGAGGTAGAGCCGAATTTTCAGGGCCGCCACAATCTGCACGGCGGCAGCAAGGGGCTCGGCAATCGCGTCTGGAAGATAACCGGAAACGGTCCGGATTTCGTGACGCTTGCGACAGTGGCAACCGATGGCGAGATGGGGTTTCCCGGCAACCTGAATGTCAGCTGCACCTATATGCTCACCGGGGATGGGACGCTAATCGTGCGGCTGGAAGCGGTGACCGACAAGCCGACCGTCTGCAACCTGCTGCATCACAGCTACTTCAATCTCGATGATGGCGGCGAGGGCGATATTCTCGATCATCAGCTCAAGATCGACGCCGACGCCTATATGCCGGTCGATGATGCTCTCATTCCGGACGGACGCGTTCTGCCGGTCAAAGGAACGCCTTTCGATTTCCGGGAGTTCCGTCCGATTCGCTTTGAGGAGAATGGCAGTCAGGTCCAGTATGACAGTAATTTCTGCCTGACCGCAGCGCGGGGACCATTGCGCCCATGCGCGTCGGTCAAGGGCGCTCGTTCCGGTATTCGTCTCGATATCTCAACGACAGAACCGGGCGTTCAGTTCTATGCAGGCAACACCATGGCCAATGATTGCATCGGCCTGATGGGCAAGCCTTACGGAAAACACGCGGGTTTCTGTCTTGAGCCGCAGATATGGCCGGGATCGCTGGAATATCCGTATTTCCCGCAGGCAATATTGCGTCCGGGTGAGATTTACGCCCAGACCAGCCATTTCAGCTTTTCACGCGAAAAATAATCAATCAGCAAAAGCGGCGCGTGCGGTTTCCATCGGAGCGAGCGCGCCGCGTATCTCAACGACACGCGCTGCAACCAGATGCGCCTTGCGGGCTGCATCCACCGGAGCGAGCCCGTTTAATCGCGCAGCAAGATAGGCACCGTTGAAGCTGTCGCCAGCGCCGGTGGTGTCCACGGCTTGCGCCATAACGGATGGTACCGACACACTTTCATCGCCGGAGACGACCAGAGCCGGTTCGGTGCCGTCCTTGACGACGATCTCTTTCACGCCGAGTGCGGCAAGGCGATCTGCACAGGCGGCGGCATCCTTGTCGCCAAAGAGCGCTTGTTCATCGGGGAATGTGGGTAGGGCAATATCCGCAATGCGCATCGCTTCGCTGATGATCTCCTGCGCAACTTTCCGGTCAGGCCAGAGCTGGTGGCGGAAATTCGGATCGAATGCGATTCGTGAGCCGGCGGTGCGGCACTTCCGCAAGACATCGAAAAACGTGTCGCGATGCTCGGGCAGGATGATGGCGATTGAAATGCCCGAAAAATAGATGATGTCGCGGCCGGTCAGGCTTTTTTCCAGGGCTTCGCGGTCGCTGGCGAGACGCCGTGCCGCGGCGTCGCTCCGCCAATAGGTGAAGGAACGCTCGGCGCCGTTGAGCGTGATTGCGTAAAGACCGGGATGAAGTCCGTCAATAATGGGGCTATGGGCGATTCCGATTCCATTTGATGTCAGGAATACGCGCTGCTTCTGGGAGAAGCTGTCTTCGCCGAAAGCGGTCACATATTCGACAGGGTAGGATTTCTCCATCAGTGCCCGCATGTACCAGGCGGTGTTCAGCGTATCACCCGCAAAACCCATGCGCCATTGATCGCCTTCATTGCCTGAAAGCTCGATCATGCATTCGCCGATAGACGCAAATCCGCCCATGTCAGTCTCCTCACTTCCAATGGGGCTAACGCCTATACTAATTTGCCGTTATGTAAAATTGGTTTGTCGGTAGTCATCCAGCCTTTATCGACTTGCCACATTCATTGTGTAAGCATCCCCCGACTGCATCGCCCTCAAAATCGGGATAGCTTTTCAAAAGCACGATGCATTACCTGATATTTTGGAGTTCCGCTGACGTCGTGTAGCGAACCTCAGCCAAGGATTTGACATGCGTTATGCGATTTATTTCACGCCGCCATCCAATGATGCGCTTTTGAAGGTTGCCGCAAACTGGCTCGGGCGCAATGCGTTCAGCGGGGAACCGGTCAAGATGCCTGCGATTCGCTCGCTCGCGACCGCTGAAATCGCCCAGCTGACCGAAGAGCCGCGCCGTTATGGTTTTCATGCGACCATGAAAGCGCCGTTCCGTCTGGATGAAGAACATACTGAAAATGACCTGCTTTCCGCATTGATGCATTTCGCATCGTCGGCGTCACCGGTCGTCATTCCCCGTTTGAAGCTGCATGCAATTGGCCCGTTCTTCGCGCTCGTGCCGGAAGAGCCGGTTGCTGAGCTGAACCAGCTCGCCAATGATGTTGTCGTTGCCTTCGACCGGTTTCGCGCACCGCTCACTGAGGCGGAAATTGCAAAGCGGCGGCCGGAGCGTCTCAGCGAGACGCAGCGCCACAATATCGAACGCTGGGGCTATCCCTATGTTTTTGACGAGTTCCGCTTTCATATGACCCTGACCGGCCCGGTGGAGGAGAAGGACCGCGCTCGCGTGGAGCGGACGCTGGACGAATTTTTCACGCCGCTGCTGGATGACGCCGTAGAGGTTGCGAATCTCGCTCTGTTCGTGGAACCTGAGAAAGGGGCTCCTTTCGAGATTCATTCGCTGCATCCTCTGACCGGTGGCCAGGTTGCGTCTGCTCGGGCCTCACGAGCGGTTGGGAGGCCGTAAGCAATGGGAAATGAAACGGTTCTGCGCAACGCCCGTATCGTGCTCTCCGACGATGTCGTTCTCGGTTCTCTGAAGCTCGTCGGCGGCAAGATCGCCGATATCTCTACCGGCACCTCCAGTATTGGCGAAGATATGGAAGGCGACTTCCTGACGCCGGGACTGGTGGAACTGCACACAGATCATCTCGAAGGACACTATGCTCCGCGCCCCAAGGTGCGCTGGAACCCGATTGCCGCCGTACAGGCGCATGATGCCCAGATTGCCGCCTCCGGGATCACCACCGTTTTCGACGCATTGCGTATCGGTTTCGATGACGACGCCGAAACGGGTATCGACGATATGCGCAAGCTTTCGTCGGCGATTGCCGAAGGCCGCGATGCGGGCCGTCTGCGCGCCGACCATTTCCTGCATTTGCGTTGCGAGGTTTCCGCACCCGACTGCCTTCCTGCCTTCGAACAGTTCGGCAATCAGGCGCTGGTCAGGCTGGTATCGCTGATGGATCACGCGCCGGGGCAGCGGCAGTTCACGGATATCGAAACCTACAAGACATATTTTATTCGCAAGCTGAAATTCTCGGAAGAAGAGTTCCGGCTCTATTGCGAGCGGCGTATCGGGCAGTCCCAGCAATATTCCGCGCCGACACGCAAGGCGATTGCCGAATTGTGCCACCAGCGCGGGGTTATTCTGGCGAGCCACGATGACGCGACGACAGAGCATGTCGCGGAAGCACAGGCACAGGGAATACGCGTCGCGGAATTTCCCACGACACATACAGCTGCGAAAGCGTCAAAAGATTCCGGAATGTCGGTGCTTATGGGGGCGCCGAATGTCGTGCGCGGCGGTTCGCATTCGGGAAATGTGTCTGCGCGCGAGCTGGTCGAAGCCGGGCATCTCGATATCATATCGTCGGATTATATCCCGGCCAGCATGATGCAGTCGGCGTTTTTTCTCGCTGATGTCGTCGAGAATATCTCGCTTCCGCAAGCCATTCGTCTGGTTTCCGCCAACCCTGCCAAAGCGGTAGGGCTGGATGATCGCGGCGAGATTGTTGCCGGCAAGCGGGCTGATCTGGTTCGTGTGCAGATTGCCGATCACGTTCCGATCATCCGCACCGTTTGGCGAGAGGGACGGCGGGTTATTTAGAGCATCGATCTGATTGGATCAGACCGACGCTCTAAATATTTCTATTTCAAGCATAATCTTATCGATCCTCGTTTCACTCCGGTCGGATTATGCTCTAACCCACCGAGATGAGCGTGGTCGGTTCCAGCGCCAGTCTGCCATCATCCAGAATATCGAGCTGCAGAGAGCGGTAGCTTTCAATGCTCAGATGGGATGTCTTTGGGGAGTGCGGATGTGTTGCGGTGACCACGACAACGCTCGCACCGGCAGTTTCTCCGGCAACGATACCGGCTGGCGCATCCTCGAACACAAGGCAATTGTGCGGATCGAAACCAAGTCGTTTCGCGCCAAGCTGGAAACATTCGGGGCTTGGCTTGCCACGCTCTACATCTTCGGCGGAAACGATGGTCTTCGGCATCGGCAATCCTGCTGCGGCGACGCGGCGGGTTGCAAGTTCAAGTGGCGCCGAGGTGACGATTGCCCAACGGTCTTGCGGCAATGAACTGAGAAAGTCATACGCGCCGTCGATAGGTGCGATACCGTCCAGATCTGCCATTTCGGCCTGAAACAATATCTCCGCCTCGCGGATCGGGTCCACGCCCGGCAGAGCGAGGCGACGGACGGTTTCGACGGCCCGAACACCGTGGATCGTCGGCAGGAAAGTGACCGGATCGATGCCATGGCGTATCGCCCATTCGCTCCACACACGTTCGGTCGCTTCGATGGAACTCAATATCGTGCCGTCCATATCGAAAAGAAACGCATCGAATGATTTGCCGAAAGGGGAAAAGGAGGTCACGCTGAATGTCCTTTAACTACGCAGATGAGAATCGGGAGAATGCTTCTGTGATTGATCATAATGTTTATTGGGTGAGAAGACAGTCTTTGGAGCAGCCAGAGTCCCCACATCGGGTATGAAAATTCGCTTCGGCTCACTATATTGAGGAGCGACTGCAATATTGGTGAAACTTGATCATTTCGATCAATTGTGGCTTTTGGCACCTTTCCGAATTCAAATAAATGCCGAAAGCGTCGACTGCGACTGAATCGCATTCTCAGGATTGTTGTATAAATGACTGAAATGATATCAAAAAAACGCAACTATCCGGACGTGCGCTTTGCTGTTGCGCCCATGATTGACTGGTCGGACAGACATTGCCGCTACTTTCACAGGCTCTTTTCCAGGCACACATTGCTCTACACTGAAATGGTCGTGGCGGATGCTATCATTCACGGCCCGCGTGACCGATTGTTGGGTTTCGATGCCGCCGAACATCCTGTGGCACTGCAGCTGGGCGGTTCCGATCCGGTGAAGCTGAAAGAGGCTGCGAAGATCGGCGCCGATTACGGCTATGATGAAATCAATCTCAATGTCGGTTGCCCGTCGGATCGTGTGCAGTCAGGTACATTTGGCGCTTGTCTCATGCAAACCCCGGATGTGGTGGCGCGTTGCGTTTCAGCCATGAAAGAGGCCGTTTCCGTGCCCGTTACGGTCAAATGCCGTATTGGCGTTGATGATCAGGATGTGGAAGTTGCGCTCGACACTTTGACCGATCTGACGCTTGACGCGGGCGCTGATGCGCTTTGGGTCCATGCCCGCAAGGCCTGGCTGAAAGGATTATCGCCCAAGGAGAACCGCGAGATTCCACCACTTGACTATGATCGCGTCTATCGCCTCAAGGCGCGGCTTGGTGATGTTTTCGTCGGCATAAACGGCGGGATCAATACACTGGACGAAGCAGAGCAGCACTTGCAGACGGTCGATGCGGTGATGCTCGGTCGCGCCGCTTACCATAACCCCGAGATTCTGGCGGAGGTGGATGCGCGTCTTTATGGCGGCGATCAGGCAGATACCTCGATCGCTGATATCATCGATGACATGTGCGCTTACACTGATCGCCATATCGCGGCAGGCGGCAGGCTTTCGCATGTGAGCCGCCATATGGTCGGGCTTTTTACCGGACAGCCGGGCGCGCGGCGCTGGCGGCAAATCCTTTCGACAGACGCCACCAGGCCGGGCGCAAACAGCGACGTGCTGCGTCAGGCCTATGCCGTCGTGACTGAAGCGGCAGCAGAAGCTGCTTAGAATACGTTTCGATCTGATTGGATCAGATCGGCGCTCTCAGTATTTGTTTCGACGCGCATCTTATCCGAAAACCGTTTCACACTTTTCGGGATGCACTCTAATCAATCAGAATAAGCTGGTCGCCGCGGACAGTGAACCCGCCGAGGGTTTGCAGGAAGTTCATGCCGAGCAGGCTGCCGGTCATCAGGCCTTCCTTTGTCACCATGGCGCGCACATTCTGGCGTTCGATATCGCCAATCTGCAATGTAGCAATATTGATGACTGCTGCACTTGCCGTGCCATTGGCCGTCATGATCGGAACGGAATAGTTGAGCGAGGCGGTGTCTATGCCTGCGCGCTCTGCATCTTGCTGTGACAGGACGACCGAAGATGCGCCGGTATCGACCAGAAAGTGAACGCGTTCGCCGTTTACGCGCCCGTTGACCTCGAAATGACCGTTTGCAGCCTTTGCAAGCGTGACAGTCAGGGCACCATCGGCATTGCGGCCCGAAATAGGACTGCCGGGGATTAGCCCGGCCGTGACCCGGCTGGCGACGTCCTGCAGCTCATAACGATACTGGTAGCCTGCGACGAGACCGAGGATAATCACGGCCCACATGGCCATGTTGCGCGCAAAGTCGGTCAGCTTGATGCCGGAGCCGAGCAAGCCAGCGGCAAGCACGACGCCCCAAATGCCCAGATAGGCTGCGCGGGCAAACACGTCATTGTCCATGCCAAGCGTTGAGCCACTGTCATTGTTGGACATCAGCAGCAGGACAACAATCGCGACTGCCGCAATAATGAGCCAGAAAAAGCGCCCCATCAGCCAATTCTCTTTTCTACAATAATCTCATGCCTGTCGGCGAGAAGCGCCCAGACGGCCATTCGCTCTTCTGCACTCATGCTGGACCAGTGTGCGATTTCATCCAGCGTCCGGGCACAGCCGAGGCAGAAGCCGGTTTCCGTATCTATCGTGCAAACCAATATGCACGGGGATTCGATGGTTGTCGTGTCCATGAATGCAATGTGGTTGCATCAAAGGGCCATGACAAGCCCGGCGAGGACGGCAACCGAACCGATCTGCTGCGCCGCGCCTAGCGTGTCGCCCGTCTGTCCGCCGATTTTTGCGATACAAAGTCTGGCAAAGCCGAAAAGCAGACCTGTTGCCAGCACAAGCGCATTGATGAGCGAGAGAAATCCACCCACTGGAATGAGCGTGAAGACAAGAAAGACCAGCCCAATCCCGAAACCGCAAACAACGGTCTCCCATTGTGGCTGGCCAACACTGTCGGACAGTCCACCGGGACGCGCGGAAGGAAGGGCGTGCCAGAATGCCAGCATGCCTGATCGGCTTGCCGCCTCGCATCCGACCAGCGCAAGTGCTGCGTATCCCGCGCCTGCGCGGTCGATGATCGCCATCAGTAGAGCCGCTTTCAAACCGACGAAGACAATCAGCGTCAGCGCGGCGAAAGTTCCGATGCGGGAATCTTTCATGATATCCAGCCGACGATCAGGCGAAGAAGCACCGAAGAAACCGTCAGCAGTATCGCCCAGACCGTCTTCATGGAGCGCGCCGGTCATAGCCGCCAGGGCACCAATCGCGAGCAGCGCGCAGGCAAGGGGTGGCAGGTTCACTTTATAGGCCATGAAAAGCACAGCGCCTGCCAGCAGGCCCAGAACCGCTCCCGCGAGCGGAAAGGCACGGGCATTGCGCGGCAACGAATCATCGCCGTTCTCGAACCAGCTCTGTGGAAGCGGCAGGCGGCTTAGAAAGCCCAGACTCCGGATCGTGTCGCCAATGAGACTATTTCGCTGCAAGTGACTGTTCCACTTTGTTTCCCGAAATGGATTTCCGCGATAATTCGCCTCAATGTTGCTTCAACTCAAAGAGGTGATTTGAAAATTCGCGTCAGTGCTTATAGGACGAGCCCAACGAATTTACACCTCCCATCATTGATTGGACTGAACTTATGAGCGCCAGCGGCCTACCTTTTGACGATTTCCGAGAATTGATCCGAAATCTGCCGGGGCCTGATCTCGGGGCGGAAAGGGCCGTTCGCGAGCGTGAAGCTACACTGACCAAGCCTGCCGGCTCGCTCGGACGCATGGAAGACATCGTGGCATGGCTTGCCGCATGGACTGGCAAGCGCACACCGCAGATCAATCGCCCGCTGGTCGCGGTGTTTGCTGGCAATCACGGGGTTACGGCCAAGAACATCACGCCATTTCCGCCAAGTGTCACGGCACAGATGGTCGAGAATTTCGCCGCCGGTGGCGCAGCCATCAACCAGATCTGCATTGCCAACGATCTGGGGCTGAAGGTTTTCGATCTGGCGCTGGAGCATCCAACCGGCGACATTACCGAAGAACCGGCCATGGATGAGCGCACCTGCGCCGCGACCATGGCTTTCGGCATGGAAGCGATTGCCGGTGGAACCGATCTCCTATGCATCGGCGAAATGGGTATCGGTAATACCACGATTGCCGCAGCGATCGCGCTGGCGCTCTTCGGTGGTACGGCGGAAGACTGGGTAGGGCCGGGCACGGGCTCAACGGGTGAACTGCTGCAGCGCAAGCTCGCCGCCGTTCGTCAGGCCGTAGCCCTCCATCAGGCACACCTGCAGGACCCGCTGGAAGTGCTGAGCCGTCTCGGCGGTCGTGAAATTGCAGCCATGGCCGGTGCAATTCTGGCGGCGCGCATGGAGAAAATTCCGGTCATCGTCGACGGTTTTGTGGCAAGCGCTGCCGCAGCTATTCTCTATGCCGCCAATCCGGAAGCCATCGACCATTGCCTGTTCGGCCATGTTTCTGCCGAGCCGGGCCATCGCAAGCTTCTGGAGAAGATGGGCAAGCAGCCGCTTCTTGATATGGGAATGCGCCTTGGTGAAGGAACTGGTGCGGCGCTCGCAGCCAGTATCGTCAAGGCGGCAGCGCTGTGCCACAGCGGCATGGCCACGTTCGAACAGGCTGGAATATCCGGTTCGAAATAACGGTCACCGCATCGTCAAAAAAGCCCGCCATTTGGCGGGCTTATCATTTAAATCAAAGATTTAAGAGCGTCAGTTGTTGTCTTTGTCGAGTACCATGTAGTCGAGCGGCAATTCGGTGGTGTACTTGATCTGCTCCATGGCGAAGGACGAAGACACGTCGCGAATTTCGATCTTGCTGATGAGGCGCTTGTAGAAAGCGTCATAAGCGCCGATGTCCGGCACGGCTACACGAAGCAGATAATCCACATCACCGCTCATGCGGTAGAATTCGATGACTTCAGGGAATTCCTGAACCACTTCAGAAAAGCGCTTCAGCCATTCATGGCTGTGGGAGCTTGTGCGCACCGATACGAACACCGTCACCCGCGCATTGACGCGGATCGGATCGAGAATGGCGACACGGCGCTTGATGACGCCATCTTCTTCAAGTTTCTGGATGCGGCGCCAGCATGGCGTCGTGGAAAGGCCAACTTTCTTGGCAACGTCTGCCACCGCAAGTGTCGCGTCTTCCTGCAATAAGCGCAGTATCTTCCTGTCGAGCCTGTCCATGCGTTTCCGTTCCCGGTTTTAGAAATCGTTTCCCGAACTATGCGAATAGGTGAAACGTCATACCTTATGGTTCGCAATGATCCGAAGTTACAGGAAAAATATTCTGATGAAAACGAATGGAGTAAAAATTATTTATCGTCTTGGATGAGGTCTCGCACTTTTGCCTGAAGAACAGGCACAACTTCAGCATCGAACCATGGATTTCTTTTGAGCCATCCGCTGTTGCGCCAGGATGGGTGCGGCAAGGGCAGGGCGATTCGACCCGCCGGATTGGGTGTCTCTAAGAAATACCGCCAGTTCCTGACGGTTTCAGTCAGATTGCGGCCCCGATAGTCGGGCAGGTGATAGGCAAGAGCGTATTGTCCGACGACGAGAATGAATTCCAGCTGCGGCATTGCCGCGAAAACACGGTCATGCCAGGTCTGGCGGCATTCGCGGCGCGGCGGGAGATCACCGCCATGCTTGTCATAACCGGGAAAGCAGAAGCCCATCGGGACGATGGCAAAGCGTGACGGATCATAAAACTCCTCACGTGAGACGCCGAGCCATTGCCGCAGGCGATCGCCAGACGGGTCGTTGAACGGCAGGGAGGTGTTATGCACGCGAATGCCGGGAGCCTGACCGCAAATGGCAATTCTCGCTGTATCCGAGACGATGCAGACGGGATTGGGCTCGTGCGGTAGGGGCGGCGGAAACTGCGGTGTGTCGCGACAGATGCGGCAAGCCCGGATCGAGTGACTGAGTTCGTCCAGTTTTTCCATGAATACTATCAGTTTCGGGGCAGGATCATTTCGATGAAAATTCGAATATGTTCCCTAATATAGGTAAAGCCATCTCCGATTACAGCCAGCAACGGTTCGCGGCCGGACGGCTGTTCAATTTCAAGATCGCGATAGTCCTTGCGCCATAAGGACGGTTGCTCAAACTGACCGGCCCAGATGCCAAGCCGGTTGCGGCGGGCGTCGCGTTCCTCGCGCTGATAATCGCCGTAGGAGACGGCCCAGCCCTGTTCAACCATCCAGCGGTTGAGGTCGGTTTCCCCAAGATAACAGCGCGCCAGGTCGCGATTATACTGATCTCGTCCCTCTTTCTCGCACCGAATCGAGGACTTACCGATTCTGGCCCGCAAGATGTTGCGGGCTTCCTTGCCGCAATCGTAAGGGGTTCCTGCCCGAACACACTGCTGTTGCATCTCCGGTGCGTCGATACCCTTGAGACGTATATGTTTCTTGCTGAGAACGACAGTATCGCCATCAATCACATAGACCGGCCCGTTCAATGCCTCTTTAGGCGCCGATTGGATTGGCAGATAGGCGATAAGCACGGCTAAAAAAGAAAATAGTAATATAGTCAATAAGATACTGCGAAAGCTTATGCTGTTGCTTTTGCGAGCCGGACGATAGGGACGTCTGTAAGGGCGACGGTATTTGCTCATAGATAGCTTCGCGACTCCCCGGCATCCTTCATTTTGCGCAGACTGCGAGCTCCTGTCGCTGACGTCAACAAGAGCAGATTGTTGACCGGAACAACAGTCAGTTTGTTGTCAATTAGCAACAGTCTTTACCGTTGCTTTAGGTTAGAAAGAGCTCAGGCACATTTTGCCCATTTCCCGCCACAAACTGGCGTCACCGATCATGGAAAGGCAGAAGCCACCAAAGTATTGAGAGCTGTCAGGCTCCAGCAGGATAGGCAGGAATGACGAAGGGCGCGTTGTTGCACAGCAAACGGATTAGGAACAGGATCACCCCTGTTCGCGCACCCTTTATTCTTTCCAATGATGGTAAGGCTTTTTTCGGCCAAGATCGGGTCTCAGTCTTGACGAAAACAGCGTGCATTCTGTCCTCTATGAATGTTTCCTCTGAATGTGAAAGACCAGCGTTGTGATGCGTATCCGCAGTTTTTCATATAGCGCCCTTGCTATGGCTCTCGGCTTGGCCATTGCCTGTAACAGCGCCTTTGCTTTCGACCTTAATGACGATTCCGAAAAGTCGAGAAGCCCGTTTGAACTCTTCAAGTTCGGCTTTTCCGCATACAAGAATGGTCACAAGGACGAAGCGATCAAGGCACTGCGTTATGCTGCGGATCGCGGCCATCAGGGTGCGAAGTGGAAACTGGCCCGCATGTATGCCGATGGCGACGGCGTGCCGGAAAATGACTATGAAGCCTATAAGATTTTCGAAAAGATCGTTCGCGAAGGTTCTGAACCGGGTTCGGAAAACGACTCTTATGTGGCTGACGCTCTCGTGGCGCTTGCAGGCTATGTGAAGCGCGGTATTCCGGGCTCGCCGGTCAATGCCAATCCGGGTATGGCACGCAATCTCTATGTGCAGGCCGCCTCGAATTTCGGTGATTCCGCTGCCCAGTTCGAGCTTGGCAAAATGCTGCTCGACGGCGACGGCGGAGAACGCAATTCCATTCAGGCCGCACGTTGGTTCCAGCTTGCCGCCAAGAAGGGTAATGCCGGTGCGCAAGCCATGCTCGGCAACATGCTGTTTCAGGCAGGCAAGACCGTTCGTGGCCTCGCTATGATGACCGCAGCTTTCGAACGCTGCCCGACCGAAGATTGCCCATGGATACGCGATATGCAGGAGCAGGCATTCTCGATTGCCGGCGAAGCGGACCGTCGTAATGCGATTGCACTCTCCAGTGACTACGTCACCAAAGGCGACTTCTGATTTAACTGGAAACGCTATGGTCTTGATTTAGCGTCAGTTCTCAGACCGAAAGCGTTATCGTCACCGGCACATGGTCGGATGGCTTTTCCCACGCACGGACGTGCTTTTCCACATCACTCGATATGAAACGATTGGCCGCCTCCGGCGACAACATGAGATGGTCGATACGGATGCCGTTGTTCTTCTGCCAGGCACCAGCCTGATAATCCCAGAACGAGTAAATCCCGCTATCGTCGGTTGACGCACGGATTGCATCGGTAAAGCCCAGATTTTCAAGCCTGCGGAATGCCTGGCGCGATTGTGGCTTGAAGAGCGCGTCGCCCACCCACTGCTCGGGATTCTTGGCATCGTCCGGCTCGGGAATGACGTTATAGTCACCGGCAAGCACTAAAGGTTCTTCAAGAGCAAGGCGATCTTTCGCCCAGAGCTCAAGCCGCTGCATCCACGAAAGCTTGTATGGAAATTTCTCCGTATCCACGGGATTGCCGTTCGGCAGGTAAAGTGAAACGACGCGGACAACGCCCTTGTCCGTCGAGTAGACACCTTCGATAAAGCGCGCCTGCTCATCGCCATCGTCGCCGGGAAGACCGCGATTGACCTCATCCGGTGATTTCTTGGACAGAAGTGCGACACCGTTGAAGCCCTTCTGGCCGTGTGTTTCCACATGATAGCCAAGCGCTTCAATCTCCAGACGCGGAAACTGGTCATCGACCGACTTGATTTCCTGCAGGCAGGCAATATCGGGCGAGGACTCCTTCAGCCAGTGTTGGAGGTTCTCGATACGGGCTTTGACGCCGTTGATGTTCCAGGTCGCGATTTTCATATCGCTATGATTATGCGCTTGGGGAGGTGAGGGCAAGCAGGGCGCAATCGCGCGTCACAGCTTTTCATCGGCCACAATTTCGGTATCCGGGGAAAAATCGGCTCAAGACTATTTGTATTGGCGGTTTTGCATTCCTATTTGCTCTGGACAGGAGCCAAACAGGAGATATTCGAATGTTCGACGCCAAGAAACTTCTCGAGCAGTTTCTGGGATCACAAGTACCCGGTACGTCGGGAAGTGTCCGCGACAAGGCCGGGCAGGTGACAGACCTGGCAAAGAAGAACCCGCTTGCAACGGGAGCCATTGCCGCCGCCATTCTTGGCACGAAGACCGGGCGCAAGCTCGCAGGCAATGTGGCGACCGTCGGCGGCATCGCTGCCATCGCCGGATTGGGATATCTTGCCTACAAAAATTACAAGTCCGGTCAGGCACCGCAGACGGCCGAACAGCCGGTCGCGAAGGAGCCCGAGCTTCTTCCTCCGCCCCCGGCCGATTCTCCGTTTCACCCGCAATCTCCCGCTATGAGCAACAGTTTTGCGCTGACACTCGTGCAGGCGATGATTGCCGCCGCCAAAGCCGACGGTCATATTGATGATGCCGAGCGGGCCCGCATCATGGAGAAGGTGAAGATTTCCGGTCTTGATGACGAGGCGGAAGCCTTCCTTGAGAAGGAGCTTGCCGATCCCGTTGATCTCAATGTTCTGGTTTCAGCCGCGCAGACTGAGGAGCAGAAGGTCGAGCTTTATACGGCTTCGCGTCTTGCAATAGACCCCGATAACAGGGCTGAACGTGGATATCTGGATATGCTGGCTGGTCGTCTCGGCCTGCCGGATGCCCTGGTGGATCACATCGAAGCGACGGTCGCTTCGGTAAAGGTTTGAGGCCGGTTGTTTTCCGGCAGCCATGAAAAAAACCGGCCGCCACATGGCAGCCGGTTTTAAATCTTCTATTCGCGTATTCGCGCGCCCGTCAGATGGCGAAGCTGGTTCCGCAGCCGCAGGCCGAAGTGGCGTTCGGATTGCGAATCTGGAACGACTGTCCCATCAGATCATCGACGAAATCGATTTCTGAACCATCCATATAGGGAACCGAAATGGAATCGATCAGCACCTTGGCGCCGAGCTTCTCGATGACGATGTCGTCGTCGGTCTGCTCATCAACCAGATCGTATTTATAGGAGAAGCCGGAACACCCGCCGCCCTCGACAGAAACGCGAAGGGCAGTCTTTCCCGGTTCCGATCCGAGAATCTTGGCGATCCGCTTTGCTGCGGAATCTGAAACGGTAATGCCTGTCATCTGCCTTGTTCCGTTTGCAATTGCGAATATCGAACCGGGTGATTTCTCCAGATTTCCGATAGCCGCATACTTGCCTTCATGATTAGCTGATAGCTATGAACGCGAACTGCGGAAGTCAATATTCGCACCAGTTTTGTGTAATCATATTACAGTGAAGGATGCATCGCAATGTCGCTGGAAGGAATAGGCTTCGGTTATCGCGAACGCGCGCCCTATGCCTGTGATCCTGCACGGAGCCGTGGTCGTCTGGTGCCAGAGCCGGAAAGCCCGACCCGCACGCCATTCCAGCGCGATCGCGACCGTATCATCCATTCCACAGCATTTCGTCGTCTGAAACATAAAACGCAGGTTTTCATCGCTCATGAAGGCGATCATTACCGCACGCGGCTTACGCATACGATAGAGGTCGCCCAGATTGCGCGTGCGTTGGCGCGCGCATTGCGGCTCGATGAAGATCTGGCCGAGGCGGTAGCGCTTGTCCACGATTTTGGCCACACACCCTTTGGCCATACGGGCGAGGAAGCGCTCAACGATCGCATGAAGGCGTTCGGCGGGTTCGACCATAATGCACAGTCGCTCCGGATCGTGACCAAGCTCGAACATCGATATGCCGATTTCGACGGGCTTAATCTCTCGTGGGAAACGCTGGAAGGGCTGGTCAAGCACAACGGGCCGCTGTTGGGCGCTCATGCAGCACATCCGGATGCCGCTGTTCCGTTGCCGATCCTCGACTTCAATGAACGCTATGATCTGGAGCTCACGCGGTTCGCCAGTCTCGAAGCGCAATGCGCGGCCATTGCCGACGATATTGCCTATAACGCTCATGACATCGATGACGGCTTGCGGGCAGGGCTTTTGAGCCTTGATGCGCTTGACGAAGTGCCGTTGACGAAACGCCTGCTCGATCTCGTGCGGACGCGTTATCCCGACCTCGATCCCGTGCGAACCGGACATGAACTGGTTCGCAGGCAGATCACCATCATGGTGGAAGATGTGATCGAAGAGGCCCAGCGCCGTCTGGCAGCGGCAAAGCCGCAGAGCGTGGAAGATGTGCACGGCCAGTCGCATGCACTGGTGGCGTTTTCCGATACCATGCGCACCGACGAAAAAGTGCTGAAGCGATTTCTGTTCAAGAACCTCTATTTCCACGACAGCGTCGTGGTGCGCAGACATGCCGCCGACAAGATATTGCAGGACCTTTTTGATACCTGTTTCGCCAATCCGTCGATCATGCCGTCAGAGTGGCAATCGGGCTGCGAGACGCTGGATGAGGCGGCGCGGGCGCGGCGGGTCGCTGACTATCTTGCCGGGATGACTGACAATTATGCCGTGCGAGAACACCGACGATTGTTTGACCACACACCCGATTTAGCTTAATCGGGGGCCAAACGAAGCGGCATCTATCGGCAGTTTGACCGGATTCCGTACAGGATTAGAGCATTTCCAGCAAAAGTGCGAAGCGGTTTTGCGTCGGACAATGCGACAAAACAAAGCCCGGCGTAAGCCTGACAGGACAGACCATGAATATCTTTGCAGATTTCGACGCACGTATCAAAAAGACGTTGCAAGATATTGATCTGAAACCGAAAGACGGTGGCGATTTAGACCTTTCGCGCATCGGTGTCGAGCCGCCGCGAGATGCTTCCCATGGTGATATCGCAACCAATGCTGCGATGGTGCTCTCCAAGGCCGTCGGTCAGAATCCGCGTGAACTTGCCGGTCGCATCGCCGAGGCTCTTGCCTCGGATACCGACGTCGAAAAGGTTGATGTCGCCGGTCCGGGCTTCATCAATCTGCGTCTGAAGGCCACTTACTGGCAACGCGAACTCTCGGCGATGCTGAATGAAGGTAAGGATTTCGGTCGCTCCAAACTTGGTGCAGGATCGAAGGTCAATGTCGAATATGTTTCGGCAAACCCGACGGGCCCGATGCATGTGGGCCATTGCCGCGGCGCAGTTGTGGGCGATGTTCTGGCCAATCTGCTGAAATTTGCAGGCTATGATGTGGTCAAGGAATACTACATCAACGATGCCGGTGCGCAGATCGATGTGTTGGCGCGGTCCGTCATGCTGCGCTACCGTGAAGCGCTCGGTGAAAATATCGGTGAAATTCCGTCTGGTCTTTATCCCGGCGACTATCTCGTTCCGGTCGGGCAGGAGCTTGCCAAGGAATTTGGTTCGAAGCTTCTGGAAATGCCGGAAGCCGAAGCGCTTGCTCTCGTAAAGGATCGCACGATTGATGCCATGATGGCGATGATCCGCGCCGATCTTGATGCGCTCAACGTGCACCATGACGTGTTCTTCTCCGAGCGCAAGCTGCATGTTGATCACGCACGGGCGATTCGCAATGCAATCAACGATCTGACGCTCAAGGGCCATGTCTACAAGGGCAAGCTGCCGCCCCCGAAGGGTCAGCTTCCGGAAGACTGGGAAGATCGCGAGCAGACATTGTTCCGTTCGACGGAAGTGGGTGACGATATCGACCGTCCTCTGATGAAGTCCGATGGCGCTTTCACCTACTTTGCAGGCGACGTGGCCTATTTCAAGGACAAGTACGACCGCGGCTTCAACGAGATGATCTATGTGCTGGGTGCCGATCATGGCGGCTACGTCAAGCGTCTGGAAGCGGTCGCAAGGGCTGTTTCCGACGGCAAGGCGAAGCTGACGGTGCTGCTCTGCCAGCTGGTCAAGCTGTTCCGCGATGGCGAGCCTGTGCGCATGTCGAAGCGGTCAGGCGAATTCATCACGCTGCGCGATGTGGTGGATGAAGTCGGCCGCGATCCGGTTCGTTTCATGATGCTTTACCGGAAGAACGATGCGCCGCTGGATTTCGATTTTGCCAAGGTGACGGAGCAGTCGAAGGATAATCCGGTCTTCTACGTGCAATATGCTTCCGCGCGTTGCCATTCGGTTTTCCGTCAGGCTGCCGATCAGCTTGGTCTCGCCGATCTCGACCGAGTCGGTATGGCTGCGCATTTCGACAAGCTGACCGATGAGAGCGAAATTGCACTCGTTCGCAAGCTCGCCGAATATCCGCGTCTGATCGAGGCTGCGGCCATTCATCAGGAGCCGCATCGGCTTGCTTTTTACCTCTATGATCTCGCCAGCGCGTTCCATTCGCAGTGGAATAGAGGCACAGAGAACCCGGACTTACGTTTTATTAAGGTTAACGATCCAGACTTGTCATTAGCCAGGCTAGGGCTGGTACAGGTTGTTTCCGATGTGCTGACTTCCGGATTGACGATAATCGGTGCGGATGCTCCAACGGAAATGCGCTAGAGTATAGTTCGAAGGTGAAAGCCTTTTGAGATGGATTATACTCGAAGAATGGTCTCCGCAGCTCACGGGCCACACTATGTGGTTCGAGATGACTTCGGAGTTCAGGCGACTGTCACGAAGCTTTTCAGGTCGAAAGACTGATTGAAGGCAAAAGTTGGCAAGTCGAACAGGTGGAAGGCCATAATGAACGCAAGTCATTGGTCTTCCTTCTGGCGCAGGAAACTTCCGTCAACTTTTGCCCACATTGCCTCGCTACAAAGCAATGTATGGAGACGTCTTGCGACGTCCAGGGTTTGAGTTAGGAACACGCTATGACGGACAGCAGTGCAAATCCCCGTAATTACGGCGAGCGTCCGTTGCACGAAGACGATCCACTGATGGAACTGTCGCGGATCATGGACTTCGGCACGCCTGCTGATGACAACGTCGCTTGGAATGAGCGCCGACCTAGTTACTTTGAAGATAACCGGACAGAGCCGGGCTTCGATCCATCGCTGGATCTGGAGCGCGAATTGCTCGGTGACTTCAATGATTATTCTCAGCCTACGGACCAGTCCCAGTTCGCAGCGACCCCTGCACAAGATGATTCTCATCTGTTGGATGAGCCTCTGATTCATGAGGAAGAACTTGCTTCGGCTCTGGAAGACGAGCTTGATCTTCAAATGGATGAAGATGAGCAGGCGCCGGAATTGGAAACGCCCTCATTCGAAGCACTTGAGTTCGAAGAAACTGACCGAACTGAACCTGTGCCGCAATTCGACTACAGTGATTATTCGGCTGCACGCGATTCGAACGAAGAGACCTATGCCGCATCGTCGTCGGTCTACGCTCGCCGGGAAACTGTCGAGCCGCTTCATGTCGATCAGACCGATTACGATCCGACCATCTATCAGCCAGCCATAGAGCCGCATCAAGAGGCTTATCAGCCTGCGCGCGATCATGATTGGAGCGTTCAGGCTGTTGAGCCTGCCGAACAGTCCTATGCCGCCGCTGCGCCGGTTTCGCTTGAGGACGAGCTGGAAAATCTCCTTTTCGGCGATGAGCCGCAGCCAGTGTCTCACGACGAGACCCGGTTTTCTCATGTCGCGCCGGCAGAGGAGCCCTACGTCCACCACGACGTGGTGCCGGTGCAGAATGTTGGATATCAGGACGAGACCGAGCTTGCAGATTTGCATTTCGATGATCTGCAGCTCGATGAGCCGGCTTACGATGCTGCACCACAGACGGCTGCACCCGTTGAAACCTATGCGCCTCAGTCTCAGGTCGTGCCTGCAGGATATCCGTACTATACGCGAAGCAATTTCTCCTCGGGCATTGCAGGGCAGGACGCAGTGGCGACAGCCCCGCAGGCTGACTATGCGCCGGTTACAGAAACAGCGCCTTCTCTTGGCGACGACGATTTCTCTTTCGACGACGATTTTTCGTTTGATGTTGAGGAAACAGCAGCTGCAATCGCTGCTGAAGGAACCGAAGACGATCTTTCGGAGCTGGACGAAATCAGCCTTTCGGAAGATGATTTCGGTTTCGAAACGTCCGGCGATGTTTCCAGCATTCAGGATGAGAACGCTTTCAGCGAAGATGATTTCTTCATGGAAGATGATCTCGATCTGAGCTCGGAACCTGAAGAAGAAGCCACCGCCTACGCACATGCGGTGCGTTCGGACGACGATTACCGTTCTTCATCGACTTCGTTCCAGCAGTTCGGCAGTGCTCATACGGCTGCGGTCAGTGCCCCGGCGCCCGAAGTCGAAACCTTGAGCGTGGCCGAAGAAAAGGTCGAGCAGACGCATTCCCTCGATTTGCCGGAAATCAACTACGGCGAAGAAGAAGCCAACGCCGGTTTGACTGATCTCGAAGCCGAATTCGCCGAGGTCTTCAACACGGTTGGTGTGGATGAATCGGCAAAAACAGACGCACAGAGCGAAGCTGACAGGGCTTTTGAGGACATATTCCGCGAAAGCGCTTCGAGCTATCTGCCAAACACCGGCGCCAGCCTTGGTGCTGCCGTCGGTGCTGCAGCAGTGGGCGTCGGCGCTGCCGCAGCTGCGGGAGCGTATGGCCGCTCACAGGCAACAGCCCGAGCGCCAGCACAGCCAAAAGCCTCCAATCCGTTGGGCAATGAAGACGACTTCTATAACCATTGGGCAGCCCAGGGTGCACAGACCCTTGAAGGAGGCGACTTTGGCGAACGCGCTGCGATGCAGGCGGAGGATGATCTTGGCAGCGCTGCCGAAGCTTATCGTAATCGCCCGGTTCGTGGCCGTCGTGGTCTTATTCTGGCCAGCGTGGCCGGTGCGGCGGTGCTTCTTGGCGGGATCGGCTATCACTTCCTCGGAGGTAGCGGTTCCGGTGAGCCGGTCGTGATTCGTGCCGACAATCAGCCGATCAAAATGCAGCCGGAAAATCCGGGCGGTGCCACGGTACCGAACCAGGACAAGGCAGTTTATGACCGCGTTGCCGGTACGCTGCCGAACAATCCGGAACAAAAGTCTCTGATTACTTCCGGTGAAGAGCCAGTGGACATTTCCGGCACGGATGACAGCGAGAACATGGCGGACAATACGCCTGACGAGCCGCCAGTGACGAATAATGCTTCGGCCGAGAATCAGAACGCGAACCACAATGCGCCGTTGGTCCAGCCGCGCGAAGTGGAAACCATGATCGTTCGTCCAGACGGCTCTATTGTCCAGCCATCCCCGGCTCCGCAGGAAACAGCCTCGCAGCTGCCACCAGCAAACACTGCTCAGCCGGCGGCTCCCGCCGGTGGTGATGAAATTGCTGCGCTGGCCGCTGGCAATGCACCGGCAGAACCGGCTGCGCAAACACCTGCACCGGCTCCTGTGGCACAACAGCCTGAGCCGGCTGCGGAAGCGCCGCGTCTTCCTGTCCGTGCTCCGGTGGTGCCATCACGGCCTGCCGAACAACCGGTCAACATCGTCGGCAATGTTCCGCAGCGCACGCAGGCCCCCGCTGCAACCAATCCTGCTCCGGCAGCGCCGCAGGTTGCATCGGCAGCAGGTGCAGGCGGTTATTTCATCCAGATTGCTTCGCAGCCATCTGCCGAGCTGGCACAGAAGTCCTATGCCAATATGGCCCAAAAGTATGGCAGCGTAATCGGTGGCCGCAGCGTCGACATCAAGCGTGCCGACATTCCGGGCAAGGGCACCTACTATCGTGTCCGTGTTCAGGGTGGTTCCAAGGAAGATGCATCCGCACTTTGCGGACGCCTTAAGTCCGCTGGCGGCAGCTGCTTCGTAACGCAGTGATTTGTCGGACATTGAATATGAAAAAGGGCGGCCTCGGTCGCCCTTTTTCATGGTCCACTACCAAGCCCTGATTTTTTCGGTTAAACCGGGGCAGGGTTGTTTGAGTACAGCATTTCCAGACAATTTTGGGGAAGAGCGCATGAAAGAGTGCAAGGCATGGATTGCCGGTGTGTCGGGAACGAAACTGACCGAGGACGAAATCGCGTTTTTCCGCGATGAAAGACCTTGGGGCTTTATTCTTTTTGCGCGCAATGTCGAAAGTCTGGAACAGGTTTCCGAGCTGACGGCGCACATGCGCGACCTGACGGGCCGGCACCAGACGCCGGTTTTCATCGATCAGGAAGGTGGACGCGTGCAGCGCCTTCGCCCGCCGCTCGTTCCAAACTATCCTTCGGCCTCGGAAGTCGGTGCGATCTATGCGCGTGATCGGGAAGCAGGTCTGCGAGCTGCGTGGCTTCATGCCCGCCTGCATGCATTCGATTTGCTGAAGGTTGGTGTCAATGTGGACTGCCTGCCGGTTCTGGACGTACCCGTCGAAGGCGCACATGATGTTATCGGCGCGCGAGCCTATTCCAAGAACCCGCAGGCGGTTGCAGAAATGGGGCGAGCTGCTGCTGAAGGCTTGCTTGCCGGTGGTTTGCTGCCTGTGATCAAGCATATGCCGGGGCACGGCCGTGCGTTTGCCGACACCCACAAGGAGCTGGCGCGTGTCACGGTTCCGCTGAATGAGCTGGTTGCGCATGATTTCGTGCCGTTCAAGGCGCTCAATGACCTGCCAATGGCAATGACGGCGCATGTCGTATTCGATTGCATCGATCCGCAGCGCCCTTCGACATTGTCACCGACTGTCATCAACACGATCATTCGCGATGTCATCCAGTTCGATGGTCTTGTCATGAGCGACGACATTTCCATGAAGGCGCTTTCGGGCGGACTCGGTGACATTGCGGACGGCATCATCGGTGCCGGTTGCGATATGGTTCTCTATTGCGCAGGTGTGATGGAAGAACTGAAGCAGGTTGCAGCGCGTGTGCCGGTTCTTGAAGGCAAGGCGAAGCGTCGTGCCGATCTGGCGGAAGTCTATGCGGGCGATCCCGATCTTTCCGATGAGGACGAACTGCGCGCAGAATTCAACGCCATGTTCGAACTGATAGCGTAATCGTCAAAACTTGGTAAACTGACATCACCGGCGGGCTGATCCGCCGGTGGACCTTATCAGCAGGGAAACGGGTTTGGCGGCATCGGGAGCAGACACAGACGGCAAAGACGGCACGCTCGTGCCGATGGATGCGCTGTGGCAGGGCGATTCCGAACGTAGCGAAAGTGAACCGTCGCTTCTCATCGATGTGCAGGGGTTTGAAGGCCCGCTTGATTTGCTGCTCCATCTTGCGCGGAGCCAGCGCGTCGATCTCGCCCGTATTTCCGTTCTTGCGCTTGCAGAGCAGTATCTGGTGTTCGTGGAACAGGCACGCGCCTTGCGCCTCGAACTTGCGGCCGACTATCTCGTCATGGCGGCATGGCTTGCCTATCTCAAATCGAAGCTGCTGATCCCGAAGCAACAGGGCGATGATGGAGCGACCGGCGAAGAACTGGCTGCTTCGTTGCATTACCGTTTGAAGAGACTTGAAGCCATGCGCGATGCGGCGGCGAAACTCGTCAACCGCAACCGGCTGGGGCGGGATGTTTTTGCGCGCGGTATGCCGGAAATGGTCATGGTGGACAGGACCAGCCAGTTTTCTGGAACGCTGTACGATCTTCTTACCGCCTATGCTTCGCAGCGCCAGCGACAGGCCGTGTCGCAGGTGCAGATTGCCAAGCGCGCAGTCTGGTCATTGAAGGAAGCTCGTGTGGCACTCGTGCGTTTGATGGGATCGGTGGGCGACTGGATTTCTCTCGATCGCTTCCTGATCGATTATGCGCTTTCGCCCCGAGAAAGAGCTTCGGCGCTCGCGAGTTCCTTCGCCGCCAGTCTTGAGCTTGTGCGTGAAGGCAAACTGGAAGTCAGGCAAAACGCTCCTTTCGAGCCGATCTATATCCGGGCGACAGGAGATATCAGCGAATTGGATGAGGACGAGGATGTCTGAGGCGGAACGTCGAAATCTGGCTGAAATCGATAGTGACGACGATCAGATCGAAACGGAAGTTTCTGTCTTGACGCAGGGGCTTGCTGATCTTGCGCGCATTGTCGAAGCCATTGTTTTTGCGTCCTCTGAACCGGTTTCCGAACGCGCATTGGCTGAACGTTTGCCTGCCAATGTTGACGTCGCGCCAGTTTTGAAACATTTGCAGAAAATATATGAAACGCGCGGCGTGCACCTTGTTCAGGTTGGCAGTGCGTGGGCGTTCCGTACGGCACCCGATCTCGCCTTTCTTATGAGCCGCGAAGCTGTGCAGCAGCGCAAGCTGTCCCGCGCCGCGATGGAAGTGCTTGCCATCATCGCCTATCACCAGCCGGTCACGCGCGCCGAGCTGGAAGATATCCGTGGTGTGGAGACCTCAAAGGGCACACTGGATGTCCTCATGGAGACCGGCTGGATCAAATTGCGCGGACGCCGCCGTACGCCCGGCCGTCCGGTCACCTATGGCACGACCGACTCGTTTCTCGACCATTTCGGCCTTCCGGAAATCCGCGATTTGCCGGGACTGGAAGAGCTGCGCGGGGCAGGGCTGCTCTCGGCACGTATGCCATCGAGCTTTGCCGTTCCGGTGCCGAATATCGACCCGGATGAGCTGACAGAAGACGAAGAGCCGCTCGAAGATATCGATCTGGAAAGCCTTGGCTTGCTCGCCCCACGCGGTGAATAGTCTCAGTATGGCCTTTGGAGCCAATTTTATTTGTCGCAAAGCCGTTCACCGTCACACTTCTGTTTGAAAGATTTGTTGAAAGCGCTTAAATCGTAACTGGCATTGCAGGAACATGCCGCGCGTTCGCGGCAATGAGAGGAATAAAATGGGTAGCTTTTCCATCTGGCACTGGCTGATCGTCCTGGCGGTTGTCCTTCTTCTGTTTGGCCGCGGCAAGATTCCCGAGCTGATGGGTGATGTTGCCAAGGGCATCAAGAACTTCAAGCAGGGCATGTCCGACGAAGACGCCAAGGATGACGCGCGGGATTCGGGTCGTACGATCGACGCCAAGGCTGACGAAACCGTCAACGACGTCAAGAAAACCACCAAGTCCTGATCTAACGGATAAAGCATGCTGCGCACGTGCAAGCGCGCGCAGCATATTTTGCCATTTACAAGTGCGGTTTTCCGCCGAAAGACGGGACGCGCGCGCGAATTGCGCGGGGTATCAAGAATATGTTCGACATCGGTTGGTCTGAACTTCTGATTATTGCGATCGTGATGATCGTGGTGGTCGGTCCCAAGGATTTGCCGAAAATGCTGCGTGCATTCGGCAAGGCGACAGCGCGCATGCGTGCCACCGCCAATGAGTTCAAGCAGCAGTTCGACGAAGCCTTGAAAGAGGCTGAGCTTGACGACGTCAAGAACATCATCGACGAGACCCGCAAGCTAGACCCGCGCTCGAAGATCACGCAGGTATTCGATCCGATTCGAAGTGCGGGCGAGGATCTGCGCTCGGGCCTTCAGTCCACGTCTTCCATGTCTCCGGCGACACCTGAAAAAGTTGCTGAAGTGACGACGCCGGTTGATGCCGATGGCGCACCGGTTCCGCCTGCTGTGGAAAAAGCCGCAGCGCCCAAGAAGGCGACCCGAAAGACTGCACCGAAGGCAGAGAATAAAGCGGCCGAAGTCACTGTAGCCAAAACGAAGGCTGCGCCGAAGGCGGCTTCCGTTGCAAAGCCTGCTCCCCGAAAGCCCGCAGCGGCGAAAGCGGAAACGGCAAAGGCTGGAACGGTCAAGGCTGCTGCCGCCACAACTGCCAAGAAGACCACGAAGAAGACAGGAACCAAAGCGTGACACGCGACGAGGACGAAATCGAACAGAGCGCAGCGCCTCTGCTTGAGCACCTGATCGAGCTGCGCCGCCGCCTGATCTGGGCAATTCTGGCATTTTTCGTGGCATTTATTTTCTGTTTCGCTTTTGCCAAACAGCTCTTCAACCTGCTTGTCGTGCCTTATCAATGGGCGCTCGACTGGGCGGGCATGGATCGCTCGAAAGCGGAACTGATCTATACCGCGCCGCAGGAATTCTTCTTCACACAGGTGAAGGTGGCCATGTTCGGCGGCATCGTGCTGGCATTTCCGATCATTGCAGCACAGATTTACAAGTTTGTGGCGCCCGGCCTCTACAAGCATGAGCGCATGGCGTTCCTGCCGTTCCTGATTGCATCGCCGATCCTGTTTTTGACAGGCGGCGCGCTCGTCTACTTCTTCTTCACGCCGATGGTGATGTGGTTCTTCCTCGCAATGCAGCAGACTGGCGGCGCCGGTGAAGTGCAGATTTCTCTCCTGCCGAAGGTATCGGAATATCTGAGCCTTATCATGACGCTCATCTTTGCGTTCGGTCTGGTCTTCCAGCTGCCGGTGGTAACGAGCCTGATGGCCCGTGTCGGACTGGTGACGTCGGCTGGCCTGAAGGACAAGCGCAAATATGCAATTGTCATTGCTTTTGTCGTTGCAGCGGTCCTGACTCCGCCCGATCCGGCGAGCCAGATCGGCCTTGCCTTGCCAACAATCCTTCTCTACGAGATTTCAATCATCGTGGCTCGCATGATCGAGAAGAAGCGGGATGAGGCGCAGGAAGCTTCCGACGCTGAAAACAACGCTTCATCGTCCTGATTTGTCACTATGATTCTGTGAGGTCGCAGGTTGTGCGGACTCGCTTCTGTTCAATTTCACGAAACGGCTTTTCCCATGCTCGACATCAAATGGATTCGCGAAAACCCTGAAACCCTCGACAAAGCGCTCGCCAAGCGTGGGGCTCAGTCGCTGTCGTCCGAATTGATGGCGCTGGACGAAAAACGCCGCGAATATGTCGGCAAGGTTCAGGCTGCGCAGGAGCGCCGAAATGCCGCTTCGAAGGAAATCGGCAAGGCCATGGCTGCGAAGGACGCGGCGACGGCTGACAAGCTGAAGGCCGAAGTTGCGGAGTTGAAGGATTTTCTTGCGCAGGCTGAGGACGAAGAGCGTCGCCTGACCAAGGAACTGAACGACGCTCTGTCGACCATTCCCAATATTCCGCTCGAAGACGTGCCACTCGGCAAGGACGAAAGCGACAATGTCGAAGTTCGTCGCGTCGGCAACCAGCGAAACTTTGCCTTTCAGCCGAAAGAACATTTCGAGTTGGGTGAGGCGCTCGGTTACATGGATTTTGAACGCGCTGCAAAGCTCGCAGGTTCGCGCTTTACCGTGTTGAAGGGGCCGCTTGCGCGTCTCGAACGTGCGCTTGGCCAGTTCATGCTCGACCTGCACACGATGGAACACGGCTATACCGAAACGATGCCGCCGTTGATGGTGCGCGATGAAGCTGTCTATGGCACGGGCCAGCTGCCGAAATTTTCGGAAGATCTGTTCCGCACGACGGATGGTCGCTGGCTGATTCCAACCGCCGAAGTCCCGCTGACCAATCTGGTTGCAGATGAAATCGTCGATACCAAGTCGCTTCCCCAGCGCTATACGGCGCTGACCCCATGCTTCCGTTCGGAAGCAGGTTCTGCCGGTCGCGACACGCGTGGCATGCTGCGCCAGCACCAGTTCCTGAAAGTGGAAATGGTGTCGATCACCGATGCCGACAGCTCGGTTGAAGAGCATGAGCGCATGACCGCCTGTGCAGAAGAAGTGTTGAAGCGCCTTGGCCTGCCGTTCCGCACCGTCGTGCTCTGCACTGGCGACATGGGCTTCGGCGCACAGAAGACCTACGACATTGAAGTATGGCTGCCCGGCCAGAACACCTACCGCGAAATTTCCAGCTGCTCGGTCTGCGGTGATTTCCAGGGCCGTCGCATGAACGCCCGCTATCGTCCGGAAGGCGAGAAGTCGACCCGTTTCGTGCATACGCTGAACGGTTCGGGTGTCGCCGTCGGACGCGCGCTGATCGCCGTCATGGAAAATTATCAGGAAGAAGATGGCAGCATTCATATTCCTGAAGCATTGCAGCCATACATGGGCGGCCTCACGCGGATAGAGAAAGCTGCGTGAATCACATTTATTGATAAATGAAGGAGTGACGACGTGCGAATTCTGCTGACGAACGATGATGGTATCCACGCTGAAGGCCTCGCAGTTCTGGAGCGGATCGCACGCAAGCTCTCCGATGACGTCTGGGTTGTCGCTCCGGAAACCGACCAGAGCGGCCTCGCGCATTCGCTGACGCTGTCGGAACCGCTTCGCCTTCGCCAGATCGATGATCGTCATTTCGCATTGCGCGGCACGCCGACCGATTGCGTCATCATGGGTGTGCGCCACGTTCTGCCGGGTGCGCCTGATCTCATTCTTTCGGGCGTGAACTCCGGCGCGAATATTGCCGACGATGTCACCTATTCGGGTACGGTTGCCGGCGCCATGGAGGGCACGTTGCTCGGTGTGCGGTCTATCGCGCTGTCGCAGGAATATGAATATGAAGGCGACCGCCGCATCGTGCCGTGGGAAACGGCGGAAACGCACGCGCCTGAACTTATAAAAAAGCTGATGGAGGCAGGATGGCCGGAAGGCGTCCTGTTGAATCTCAACTTCCCGAACTGCGGTGCGGATGAAGTCAAGGGAACGCGCGTCACAGCTCAAGGCAAGCTCAGCCATGATGCCCGCCTCGATGAACGTCGCGACGGGCGTGGCTTCCCGTATTTCTGGTTGCATTTTGGTCGGGGCAAGGCGCCGGTTGCGGATGACAGCGACATTGCAGCCATTCGTTCCGATTGCATTTCTGTAACCCCGTTGCACCTCGATCTGACCGCGCATAAGGTTCGGGCAGAATTGAGCGCAGCACTTGGGGTTGCAGAGCTTGGGGGTTGAAGCATGAGGCAGGCAGCGTCTGAGCGCCCACGGCTTTCGGACAGAGAAGGATTCGCATCCTTCGTTATGCGAATGCGCGGGTACGGGATTGACGATCCGCGCCTTTTTGCAGCCATCGAGTCCACACCACGCCAGAGCTTTCTCGCGTCGTCATGGTCTCATCTTTCCTACAGCTCCCGTACTGCGCCGCTCGACTGCGGCGAGTACATGGAGGGCATTGATGATCAGGCTCGCGCCATCGCCGCGCTCAAGCTGGAACCCGGCCATCGTGTGCTGGAGATCGGAACCGGCTCCGGTTTCACGGCTGCTGTTATGTCTTCGCTCGCCGGTCGTGTCACAACGGTCGAACGTTATCGCAAGCTCTGCGACCACGCCTTGCAGCAATTCGTGTCGCTTAAGCGCGAAAACATCATGGTCAAACATGCCGATGGTCGCCATGGAATGCCGGGTGGCCCCTTTGACCGCATCCTGATCTGGCTTGCCTTCGACGAAGTGCCTCGTCATTTCGTTGATCTTCTGGCAACGCATGGCGTGCTGATCGCTCCGATCGGTCCGGGAGATGGTCGACAGATCATGACACGTATCGCCAAGGTCGGCAGCCGATTCGAGCAGGAGGACCTGATGGTGGTCCGCTATCAGTCTTTCATCGAGGGCGTTTCGTCCGTTCTGTGAACGGAGCGCGTATCGATTCGTCAAAATGATGGCTTTCAGGCTCTCTTTGGTAGTGCCAGGGAGGGCTTTCGGTCGCTTTGTGCGCTTATGGTATTTAATTGGTGAATCTTTTTTCGAAGATTTGCCGTTCTTAACCAGAGAGTAACATTAACGCGTTTTAATCACCTTACTGAGTTTCGAGTATGGGCGAGTTGAACATGCGTTTACAAATTTTGCAGCACACGTCTGAACGTCTCCTGCGGAATGTCGCGATCGTTCTGATTGCCGGTTTTGGTGCCGGGTGCAGTGCCGATACGATGCGCTTCACTGATGGTATCAGTACGGGCTCTACGTCCAGTCAGCGTGTCGCACAGCAGCCGGCTGGCGATCTTTATGCATCTGTGGCTCCCGTGGCTCCCGCATCGAGCGGTTCCGTTCAGCGCAATTCATTGCCTCCGGTTTCTTCGGCGCCGATGGCAGCACCGGTCGCGGCGGCACGGCAGTCGGTTCAGGCTCCGGTCGCAGCGGCATCCAATAACATTCAGAATCAGGTCGGGCAGGCGCAGGACATGGCCGCAAACCGTGTGAACAACACGGTCAATGCAGCAGAAGCCAAAGTCGCCAGCGCAGCAACATCTACGCGCAACACCGTAAATGGTGCGCAGGAAAAGGTTCTCGGGCAGCTTCCGACGAACCCAGCCATGCCCCGGCCAACGGATAATAATATCGCGGTTGTCCCGCAGGCGCCTGCCGTCAACGGCAAGAAGCCTTCGGCGAACGATATGGCTTCGGCAGGCGCAAATGCTACGACGCCGCCGGCGCCGAACGGCACCTACACGGTTAAGAGCGGTGATTCGCTCTTCTCCATCGCGCAGAAGCACAATGTTCCTGTCGAGCAGTTGAAGAAGGCAAACGGTCTGTCGAACGGCGCTATCCGCGTCGGACAGGCGCTCGTCATTCCTTCTGCTGCAGCGGGCAATGCAACGCAGGTCGCAGCGGTTTCACAGCCTCCGGAAAACCCGGCCAAGGCTGCCGCACCAGCCGCCAACGCCGATGTGAAGCCTTACACGCCGCCGCAGGCGAGCAACAAGGTGATCGAAGATGCCGAAAAGGATCAGGCGGCAGCGCCTTCTTCCACCGGTATTTCACAGATGCGCTGGCCGGTACGCGGCCGTATTCTCGCAAGCTTCGGCCAGCGTGACGGTACATCGGTAAGCGACGGTATCGACATCATGGTTCCGGAAGGCACATCGGTGAAAGCTGCTGAGAACGGCGTCGTCATCTATGCCGGTGACGGTCTCAAGGAGTTCGGACAGACCGTTCTGATCCGTCACGACAATGGCCTCGTCACCGTCTACGGTCACAACAGCCAGATACTGGTTCAGCGCGGACAGAAGGTTCGCCGTGGCGAAGAAGTTGCAAAATCGGGCATGAGTGGCAACGCGAAATCCCCGAAGCTGCATTTCGAAGTGCGCAAAAATTCGGCCCCGGTCAATCCTTCCAAGTATCTGGAATCGTGATCAAAATCTAATAATGAAAGAAGGCGGGCCAAAAGCCCGCCTTTCTTTTTTTGGTTGGTTCCGTCTTCTTTACATTGCAATTCCGAGGCGACCTGCCAGATCCTGGATATATTGCCAGGCAACGCGCCCCGAACGGTTTCCGCGCGTGGTGGACCATTCCAGCGCTTCGGCATGCATCTTGGCCGGATCGTAAGCCAGCTTAAAATGGGCCGCATAGCCATCGACCATCGCGAGATAATCGTCCTGGCTGCATTTGTGGAAGCCGAGCCAGAGGCCGAAACGGTCCGACAGGGATACCTTTTCCTCAATCGCTTCCGAAGGATTGATCGCCGTCGAGCGCTCGTTGTCGATCATGTCGCGCGGCATCAGATGGCGCCGGTTCGAGGTTGCATAAAAGATCACATTGCCGGGGCGACCTTCGACGCCGCCTTCAAGCGCAGCTTTGAGCGATTTATAGGATGTATCGTCATGATCGAAGGAAAGGTCGTCGCAAAACAGGATGAAGCGATAGTCCGTATCCTTGATGAGGTTCATCAATGTCGGAAGGCTATCGATATCCTCGCGATGAATTTCGATCAGCTTGAGCGGAGCGCGATCCGCCATTTCAGCGTTCACACTTGCCTGTGCAGCCTTGACGAGCGAGGATTTGCCCATGCCGCGCGCACCCCAGAGCAGAACATTGTTTGCCGGAAATCCTTTTGCGAAGCGCCGGGTATTGTCCACGAGCTGATCACGTACCAAATCTACGCCACGGATCAGTGCGATATCCACTCGGTTGACGCGCTTGACCGGATCCAGGGTCAGTCGTTCGGGAGCCCAGACAAAGCAGTCTGCGGCATCAAGATCGGGTGTTTTGGCTTCCGGCGGCGCAATGCGTTCCAGAGCGGCGATCAAACGGTCCAGTTTCTGGCTGAGTATGTCTTCGGTCGTCATTTCATGTCCCTGATGGTAGGGCTAAGGGCTAGGGTCTGTTGGGGATTAGTTTTGGAGCGTGGTATGAATGAAAATGGCACAGATTTAGGAGCAAAACCGAGGGTGGAGTGGTTCTCCATCAAGGTTTTGCGACGCAAAGCTGGACCATTTTCATCATATCGCGAAGCGACGTGGCAGATTTTCCTCCTGAATGCGTCGAACATCCCTTGTGGAGAATTACTCCACAGCGGTCTGTTCTCCTGTTCAGGAATAAAATCCGGCTCACGCCACGCCCGAAACCTAATCCCCAACAGAACCTAACATGTCACAGCGGAGGCGAAAAGTGTGCGACCTTGGCGCAGGCGGGATCATCGCCGGTTGCATTTGGCGCGCTAACCATTGTAATGCCGATAATAATTTGTCTTCGAGACTTCAGAGGAGTTCCTAATGTTCGTAACACCGGCTTTCGCTCAGGCATCCGGCGGCGCTGTTGGACCAGATATGCTCATGAGCATTCTGCCGTTCATCCTGATCTTCGTGATCATGTACTTCCTTATCATCCGCCCGCAGCGGACCCAGATGAAGAAGCGTCAGGAAATGCTGACCCAGGTTCGTCGTGGCGATACCGTCGTGACCGGCGGCGGCATTGTCGGCAAGGTTCAGAAGGTTGTTGACGACAACGAACTTGAAGTCGAAATCGCTGAAGGTGTGCGCATCCGCGTTATGCGCAGCACGCTGATGGATGTTCGCGTCAAGGGCGAGCCCGTCGCCGACAACAAGAACAAGTAATTCTTTTTACAACACGCAGACCCCGGTAAGATTTCCATAACCGGGGCCTGCGCATTATTCGGTAAGCGCTAACATACGATGCGCATGCCACGACGCCGGAGAGCGGTTCGCAACAAGTGAACTCCGGCATGCTCTATCCAAGCTGATACGGAATTGCTGCTCTATGCTCTATTTTTCACGCTGGAAATCTGCCCTGATCTGGCTCGCGGTTCTCGTGAGTTTCATCATCGCATCCCCTAACTTTTTCTCGCGTGAAACGCTGGCAAAACTGCCAAATTTCCTGCCGAAGCAGCAGATCGCTCTTGGGCTCGATCTCTCCGGCGGCTCACGTCTGGTCCTGCAGGTGCAGAATCCCGGACGAGGGGAGCTCGAGCGCACCGCAAATATCATGCGGCAGCGTCTGGAGGAGCTTGGTTATGGCAAACCTCTCGTCGAAGAGGAAAACCGCAATCAGATTCGGGTTGAAGTTCCCGGTGTCTATGACGCGCAGCTTCTGAAAGACATTCTCAGCGTTCGCGGAAATTTCTCTTTCCGTGCTGTCGACAGCACCATGTCACCGGATGATGCTATTCGCGGTACGCCGCCCGCTGACAGTGAAATCATCTATTCCTATGACGATCCGCCTGTCGGCTACCTCGTCAAGAAACAGCCGATCCTGACTGGCGCCAATGTGACGGATGCCAAGGCGACGCTGTCGGATGACGATAGTGAGCCTGTCATCACGCTGACATTGGACGATGCAGGCCGCAAAAATCTTGCCGAAGCAACATCGCACCTGGTTGGTGGTAGCTTTGCTATCGTCGTCGACAATCAGATCGTTTCCGCGCCCGCCGTTGATGAGAAGCTCGATACGAATGAGCTGCAGATTTCAGGCGCTTTCGATCTTCAGGCAGCCAACAATATGGCCGTTGTGCTGCGTTCCGGCGCGCTGCCGCAAGATGTAACGGTTCTGGAAGAACGCACGATTGCGTCGGCTCTGGGCGAGGACTATGCCAGCGCGGCCGCACTGGCAGCCTTGCTTGCGGCACTGCTCGTCGGCCTGTTCATGGTCTTGTCCTACGGTATCCTCGGTGTGATCGCCATGGTCGCACTGGCCGTCAACATCATCATTCTGACAGCCATACTCTCGCTGATCGGCGCCTCGATCAGTCTCGCCAGTATTGCCGGTCTGGTACTGACCATAGGTTTGGCCGTTGACGCCCACATCCTGATTTATGAACGTGTGCGCGAAGATCGCCGCAAGGGCTATTCCGTTGTCCAGGCGATGGAATCCGGCTTCTATCGCGCCCTCTCGACCATTATCGACGCAAACCTCACCACACTTATTGCAGCGCTTGTTCTGTTCCTGCTCGGGTCGGGAACGGTTCATGGCTTCGCGCTGACGGTCGCGGTCGGCATCGGCACCACGCTCTTCACGACGCTCACCTTCACCCGCTTGCTGATCGCGCAGTGGGTGCGCACAGCCAAACCGAAGGAAGTGCCGAAGCGTCGTCTGAAACTGGTTCCGACTGTAACGCACATTCCGTTCATGCGTCTGCAGTTCGTGACGCTCGGCATCTCGGTGCTGGCCTGCGCTATCGTGGTCGCGCTGTTCGTCAATATCGGCTTCAACTACGGCATTGATTTCCGTGGCGGTTCGATGGTTGAACTGCAGGCCCGCAGCGGTGACGCCAATATTGAAGACATCACCGAACGTCTTACCGAACTCAATATCGACAGCGCCCGCGTTTTGCCGGCAAAGTCTCCGCGCTCTGCTCTTGTCATTATCGGCAGTCAGGAAGTCGGCGACGATGCCGAACAAACCGTCGCGGTGAAATTGCGCGGAGAGTTCGAGCAGGACTACTCATTCCAGCGCGTTGAAGTCGTCGGGCCGACTGTTTCGGAACAGCTTTCGCGCGCCGGAGTTCTGGCGGTCATTCTGTCACTGATCGGTATCTTCATTTACGTATGGGTCCGGTTCCGCTGGCAGCTCGCGCTTGGTGCGGTGCTTTCAACCTTGCACGACGTCATCATCCTCGCGGGCATGTTCATTGTCTTCCGCATGGAGTTCAATCTGTGGAGCGTCGCGGCAATCCTGACGATCATCGGCTATTCGCTGAACGATACGGTGGTGATCTACGACCGCGTGCGTGAGAACCTGCGCGTCTATAAAAGCGCGCCACTGCCTGCCATCATTGATGCCTCAATCAACCAGACGCTGTCGCGTACCTTGCTGACGTCCTTTGTGACCTTTCTCGCGCATATTCCGCTCTATGCCTTCGGTGGCGCGGATATCCGCAGCTTTGCACTGGCACTGAGCGTCGGTATCATTGTTGCGAGCTATTCATCGATCTTCATCGCCGCTCCATTGTTGGTTCAGTTCGGCCTCAAGCCGCGTGGGCCGGATGAATCCAGCGATCAAATGGATGATGAACTGGCACAATCGCTGAATTTGGAAAGCTGAAAATGGCCAAAGGGATAGAGATACGCGAGGCCCATTTTCCGGGCCGTGCTCCCATTGACGCCTATGGCGACGGTGGATTCCGCTTTGCCGAAATGTCGCATCGCGGTTCCATTCTTTGCCTGCCTTCCGGCATTCATGGCTGGGAACCTGCGACGCCGCCGATACTGGCCAAAGCCGATCTTAAGATGATCCTTGAGCAGGCATCCGATATTGAAATTCTGCTGGTGGGGACGGGCATGGATCTGCGCCGTATTCCAGAAGACGTGCGCGCTATCCTGCGCGAACACCGCATTTCTTCTGATCCCATGAGTACAGGTGCCGCCGTTCGCACCTATAATGTGCTTCTGGCCGAAGATCGTGCGGTCGCAGCGGCGTTGATTGCTGTAGACTGACATCATGAACGAGAATGAGGCACATTGCCTGGCATTGCTTCGCCAAGCTGACCGGGACCGCTATCTGTCAGTGCTTTATGCGCCGGAGGATCGTCGTGGCGGTCTGGCTGCGTTGTATGCGTTTAATGCCGAAGTTGCGCGTATCCGTGATCTAGTCCACGAACCGCTGCCGGGCGAAGTCCGGCTGCAATGGTGGCGCGATCTCATCAATGGCGAGGCGAGGGGCAGTGCGGAAGCACATCCCGTTGCCGCAGCGCTGATCAACACCATTGAAAAATATGAGCTGCCGCGAACTGCTTTCGACAATTATTGCGAAGCGCGCATCTTCGATCTATATGACGATCCGATGCCCAGCCGTAATGATCTGGAAGGTTATTGCGGGGAAACCGCATCGGCAATCATCCAGTTAGCCGGCTTTATCTTGGACAGGGATGCCGCGCAGGCACAGACGGAAATAACCGGCCATGCTGGCGTGGCACAGGCCGTAACCGGCTTGCTTCGCCTTATGCCTATTCATCGGCGGCGTGGGCAGCTCTATGTGCCTGCCGATATGTTGCAGGCAGTCGGTGTGACCCGCGAGACTTTCATTGCTGGCGAAGACAAGGCTGCTGTCGAGCGCATGATCAGCATCATGCTGGCTTTCGCGCGTGAACATCTGGCGATTTTCGAGAAGAACAAGTCACAGCTGCCGAAGAGCCTTGTTCCAGCGTTTCTGCCTTTGGCGCTTGTTCCGGCCTATCTGCGAGCAATCGAGCGCCTGGGCGCACAGGCTGCGGAAAAGGTGGCGGACATTTCAGCCATCCGGAAGCAATGGCTCATGTTCAGAGCCAACTTCTGAGTAGCCGGAACCGATGGGCTTCAGTTCAATCGAACCGAAGCCCATCGCAATATCACTCAGCCGGTCCTTGCCTCGAGCCCAGCTCCAAGTCCAGCTCCAAGTCCAGCCCCAAGCCCAGCCATTGACGGCAGTCAGCCAGAGCACGTGCGGAAAGCGCGCGTTTCTTGGCAACAGTCTTTTCCTTGCCGCGCAGACGCTTGCCTTCCGGCTTCGGAACATCGACGGGCGGGAACAGGCCGAAATTCACATTCATCGGCTGGAACGAACGCTTGCCCGGTTCGTCGTCGGCAACGATGTGCCCACCCGTTATATGACCGAGCAGGGCACCGAACGCGGTTGTTCCGGGAGGTGGCGTCAACGTCTGCCCCAGCTTTTCTGCGGCAGTGAAACGACCTGCCAGCAATCCAATGGCTGACGATTCGACATAGCCTTCACAACCCGTCACCTGACCGGCAAAGCGCAGTGTTTCGCGTGATTTCAGGCGAAGCGTACCATCGAGCAGCACGGGAGAATTCAGATAGGTGTTGCGGTGAAGGCCGCCGAGGCGAGCGAATTCCGCATTTTCCAGACCCGGAATCATCTTGAATATGCCGGTCTGCGAGCCGTATTTCAGCTTCGTCTGGAAACCGACCATGTTGTAGAGCGTGCCGAGCGCATTGTCCTGACGGAGCTGCACGACGGCATAAGCCTTCACAGTCGGATTATGGGCATTGGTAAGGCCCATCGGCTTCATCGGCCCATGACGCAAGGTTTCCGGCCCGCGTTCAGCCATCACCTCGATCGGCAGGCAGCCGTCGAAATAGGGTGTTCCTTCCCATTCCTTGAAGTCGGTCTTGTCGCCTTCGACCAATGCGGCCACGAACGCCTCATACTGCTCCTTGTCCATGGGGCAGTTGATGTAGTCTTTTCCGGTGCCGCCGGGGCCAACCTTGTCATAGCGCGACTGGAACCAGCAGACATCCATATTGATCGAATCAAAATGGATAATTGGAGCAATGGCATCGAAGAAGGCCAAAGCATCCGCTCCTGTTTGCGCCTGAATGGCCTCAGCCAGTGAAGGCGCGGTCAGGGGCCCGGTGGCAACAATGCTCGTTCCCCACTCCTCTGGCGGCAGGCCGGTGACTTCTTCCCGAACGATTGTAATCAGCGGATGGGCTTCAAGCTTGGCAGTGACGGCCTGCGAAAAGCCTTCGCGGTCGACAGCCAGCGCGCCACCTGCGGGAACTTGATGTGCATCGGCGCACGCCATGATGAGCGATCCGGCAAGGCGCATTTCGGCATGAAGAACGCCGACGGCATTGGTTTCGGCATCATCCGAGCGGAAAGAGTTGGAACAGACAAGCTCGGCCAGTTGCTCGGTCTTGTGGGCGTCGGTGCCGCGTACGGGGCGCATTTCGTGCAGTATGACGGGCACGCCCGCCTGCGCGAGCTGCCATGCAGCTTCAGAACCGGCAAGACCGCCGCCGACGACGTGAACGGGAGAAAGATCGGATGTGTTTGACATGGGCCATTCCCTTATCGCCTTTGCTGAACGCCTTCAATGGAGAAGGCTCGCTAAGGATGGGAATCGAGCCGCAAAAAGAAATGGCATCCGTCGCGGGAGGAGGAACGACGGATGCCATTATGGTAAGACCGGCATTGGGAGGAGGAGAACCGGTCTTGTTATCGCAAAACCTGGGAGGAGGATGGTTCTGCGATGAACCAAGTCTGGTGGGAGGAGGATCCAGACTTGGAGAAAACCCTATCGGGAGAAACTGTGAGGCTCGTTAATTAGCGAGCCCTGGTTTTTAACGGGCCTTGGTCTGGCGAGCCACGAACGGAATGTCCGCGCGGGAGATGCCAAGATCGTTCAGCTCGCGGGTGGAGAGCTGGCTGAGTTCATTGACGGTGTCGCGGTAACGGCGCCAGTTGTTGTAAGAGCGGAGGAGGTTCATCGTGCTATTCCTTCATCGTTGAGGAACTGGAGTTCTGTTCAATTCATCTCGTTTGTTGCCCATGATATAAGCTATTGTTTTCGCAGGTTGCAGACCCGAGTTTGCATAGCTGCTCTGCGGGTTCTGCACGACACGTTAAATCGATTAGACTGGTGTGGCACAAAATTGCCGCAAAGCGATTTGATCCACTCTTTGCCGGCAGCGCAGTTTCCTATATGTTCTCAAACGCTTACGGTTGCGACAGCAACAACTGACAGAATGACCAGGAGCTAATTTGTCATTTTCCATTTCTGTTGAACGCCTGATCGAGAGATGGCAGCGGGACGGTCTGATTGATGCGGAAACAGCATCGAAACTGAATGCCGACCTTGAAAAGCGCGCTTCGGTCTTCAGCCTTGGTTCCGTTCTGGCCACGCTTGGCGGGCTGCTTCTCGGTGCAGCCGTTATCATGCTGGTTGCCGCGAACTGGCAGGAAATGCCGCGCCTCATGCGCATCGGCCTCATATTCGTTCTTATTTGGGTGAGTTATCTCGGTGGAGCCTGGCGGCAGTCTCGTGGTGACAAGCTGTTTCCGGCTACGCTCTATATTGTGGGTGCTGCATCGTTCGGGGCAGGGCTGGCGCTTGTGGGGCAAATGTATCATTTGTCCGGCGACATCCATTCCGCTGCAATCTATTGGTCCGTAGGCGTTCTGGTTTCGGCTTTTCTTCTACGCGCGCCGGTACTGGCGGCTTTCGGCGCTGGTGTCGCCTGCTTTTATCTTTCGACCTACGTTTTTGATACGTCGTCCTATGATGACGTGACCTATCGCTGGATCGGACCGCTGCTTTTGCTGTTCGGCGCTGCAGCGGCCTTGTTCACGCGCTCGCGACATGCAGCCCATCTGTGGGCAATGTTCTCCATTGGCTGGGCTTTGCTCGTCTATGCGGAGCATGAGAGCAATACGGTGCTGGTGCTTATGCTGGTCGTGGGAATCGGTCTGATACTGGCTGACGGTTTTGCCCATGATACGGTGCAGAGACTGACCCGCTTCGCTCATCCGCTCGCGGCATACGGGCTGGCTCTCGCGCTGTTGGCGCTTGTCACGCTTCAGATCAACCAGATGTTCTCCTATTCCAGCGTTACCGCAAATCTGGATAGGGACATATTATATAGCATCTTCATACTGGCGCTCGCGATCGGGGCGATTGCTGTTGCCGGTCGAAATAATGGCGGCCTGCGTTCCATCGCCTATGCCGCATTTTCGATCCAGGTTCTCTATCTGGCTTTCGAGACGGTTGGCACCATGATCGGAACATCCGGCTTCTTCCTGACTGCGGGCATTCTCGTGCTGCTGCTGGCTGCTTTTGTGCGACGCATGGAGAACCGGTTCGGAAGGAAAAGCAGCGTGGAGGCCCGCCTATGACTATTCGGCTCAAATGGCTCTATGTTGGGGCGACCATCACCGCCCTGCTGCAAACCGGCATTCTTTATGCAGGCATAGAAAAGCGCGCCTCTGTCCTGCGTTCGGGTGCGGAAGTGACGCTACAGACGGAGCCTTTCGACCCGCGCGATCTGATGCGCGGCGACTATGTCGTTCTGGGGTATGAGATTTCCAGTCTGTCCCGAAAGGATATTCAGGGCGAGCGTCCTGCCGGTTCACGAACTGTCTATGTGGCCGTGAAGCCCGATACAAACGGGATAGCGCGGTTTTCACGCGCGTCATTCGTTCCGCTTTCAGACCTTACCTCCGGTGAGGAGCAGATTCGGGGCGAGGCTGCTTATTCTATATCCGATGATGCGGAATCGAATATTCGTCTCAATTTTGGCATCGAACGGTATTATGTACCCGAGGGGCAGGGACGTGCGATTGAAGACAGCCAGCGCGAGCGGCGGATTACTGCCGTTGTGGCGGTCGATCCGAACGGAACGCCGGTCATCAAAGCCCTGCAGGAAGACGGCCGGCAGCTTTATCAGGAGCCTCTTTATTGATCCTGTCATCACGCCCTGTTTCAAAAGGGTTGGCTGATGCGACAGGATCGCTATATAGAGACGGAAAGGGTAGGAAGAGCTCAGCCTGATCGAACCTTGTAAATCTATGCAAGGAAGGCGGCTTTTTTCCTTTGAACCGGGAAAATTGGATGATATAGAGACGCGCGCTTTCGAGGGGCGGTTCAATATCTGAGACGAATAATGGTGCGTTCTGAGGAATGTGCTTCGGTTCAGAAGCGGATGTGGCGAAATTGGTAGACGCACCAGATTTAGGTTCTGGCGGGAGACCGTGGGGGTTCGAGTCCCTCCATCCGCACCAACTGCCATAAGGCAAAAGAATTTCTCTCCCGCGACAAGGCAAACAAGCCGGTGACGGCGGGACAATGACAAGAAGTGAAGGTTTGAACATGCAGGTTACCGAAACGCTCAATGAAGGGCTGAAGCGCGAGATCAAAGTCGTGGTTCCGGCCAAGGACCTCGAAGCCAAGCTCGCAGAGCGGCTGGAAACTGCGCGTGACCGCGCCAAGATCAACGGCTTCCGTCCGGGCAAGGTGCCTGCGGCTCACCTCCGCAAGATGTACGGCAAGTCCTTCATGGCGGAAATCGTCAACGAAATCCTCAACGACTCGTCGCGTTCGCTTCTCGCTGAACGCAACGAAAAGTCGGCTACTCAGCCTGAAGTCATCATGTCGGAAGACGAAAAAGAGGCCGAACAGGTTCTCGACGGCAAGGCCGATTTCGTTTTCTCGCTGAACTACGAAGTTCTGCCGGCAATTGAAGTCAAGGACTTCTCGAAGATCGCCGTTACCCGTGAAGTCGTCGATATTTCCGATGAGGAAGTTGACGATCAGGTCAAGCGCATCGCTTCGTCGACCCGCGCCTTCGAAACCAAGAAGGGCAAGGCCGAAAACGAAGATCGCGTCACGATCGACTATCTGGGCAAGCTCGACGGCGAGCCGTTCGAAGGCGGCGCGGACAACGATGCGCAGCTCGTTCTCGGTTCGGGCCAGTTCATTCCGGGCTTCGAAGAGCAGCTCGTTGGTGTCAAGGCTGGCGACGAGAAGGTCATCACTGTGACGTTCCCGGCTGAATACGGCGCTGCCCATCTGGCTGGCAAGGAAGCTACCTTCGACATTACCGTCAAGGAAGTTGCCAAGCCGAACGAACTCGTTCTCGATGATGAAACTGCAAAGAAGCTCGGCATCGAATCGCTTGAGCGTCTGCGTCAGGTTGTTCGCGAACAGATCGAAAGCCAGTACGGCCAGATCACCCGCCAGAAGGTAAAGCGTCAGATTCTCGATGCTCTGGACGGCGACTACCAGTTCGCAACGCCGCAGAAGCTTGTTGACGCTGAATTCAACAACATCTGGCAGCAGATCAACTTCGACCTGCAGCAGGCTGGCCGCACGTTCGAAGACGAAGAAACCACCGAAGAAGCTGCTCGCGAAGAATATCGCAAGCTCGCTGAGCGTCGCGTACGCCTCGGTCTGGTTCTGTCGGAAATCGGCGAAAAGGCTGGCGTTGAAGTTTCTGAAGAAGAACTGCAGCGCGCTGTTTACGATCAGGTTCGTCGCTATCCGGGCCAGGAAAAGGAAATCTACGAATTCCTGCGCAAGACGCCGGATGCCGTTGCCAACCTTCGCGCCCCGATCTTTGAAGAAAAGGTCGTTGACCATCTGCTCGCCAACATCAACGTGACCGACAAGAAGGTCTCGAAGGAAGAGCTGACGGCTGAAGACGAAGATGCAGCTTCGGAAGCAAAGCCTGCCAAGAAGGCTGCTCCCAAGAAGAAGGCCGCTCCTAAGAAGAAGGCCGACGAAGGCAAGTCCGAAGAGGCTTGATCTTCACTTCCAGCATGAATTCGGAGAGGCCGCGCATAGCGCGGCCTTTTCGTTTTGCGATCATGGAAATGGTGGCTGAAAAGCTTGCATCCGGTGGGGCTTTGCTCTAGCCAATACAACAATCAGTTTCAGCCCAATCACAGTATTGTCGAGCCAGTAATGTCCCTAATCGATACGCGTATACCTGAACCCAAACGCTTTATCTCCGGCGCGACCGGCGACTGGGAAGTCGTCATCGGCATGGAAGTCCATGCGCAGGTCACGTCAGAATCGAAGCTTTTCTCCGGCGCTTCCACTTCGTTTGGCGCGGAGCCGAATTCGAATGTTTCTCTGGTTGATGCAGCCATGCCGGGCATGCTGCCGGTCATCAATCTGGAATGCGTCAAGCAGGCGGTTCGCACGGGAATCGGGCTCAATGCTCAGATCAATCTAAAGTCGGTTTTCGACCGCAAGAACTATTTCTATCCCGATCTGCCGCAGGGCTACCAGATCTCGCAGTTCAAGCAGCCTATCGTTGGCGAAGGCAAGATCATGATTTCGGTCGGCCCGGACAATAAGGGCCAGTTCGAAGACGTGGAAATCGGCATCGAGCGCCTGCATCTGGAACAGGATGCGGGCAAGTCCATGCACGACCAACATCCGACCATGTCCTATGTGGACCTGAACCGTTCTGGTGTGGCGTTGATGGAAATCGTATCGAAGCCGGACCTGCGTTCCTCCGATGAAGCACGCGCTTATCTGACCAAGCTGCGCACGATTGTGCGTTATCTCGGCACTTGCGACGGCAATATGGACGAAGGCTCGATGCGCGCTGATGTAAACGTCTCCGTGCGCCGTCCGGGCGGTGAATTCGGCACGCGTTGCGAAATCAAGAACGTCAACTCGATCCGCTTCGTCGGTCAGGCGATTGAATATGAGGCTCGTCGCCAGATTGCTATTCTCGAGGACGGTGGCTCCATCGATCAGGAAACGCGTCTGTTCGATCCGGTAAAGGGTGAAACCCGGTCCATGCGCTCCAAGGAAGAAGCGCATGACTATCGCTATTTTCCTGATCCGGACCTTCTGCCGCTCGAGTTCGACCAGGCATTCGTGGATGCGCTGGCAGCAGATCTGCCGGAACTGCCGGACGTCAAGAAGCAGCGCCTCGTCGAGAAGCAGGGCATCTCGATCTACGATGCATCGATTCTCGTTACCGAGAAGGCCATTGCTGATTATTATGAATCCGTTGCTGCCGGTCGTGACGGCAAGGCCGCAGCGAACTGGGTCATCAACGATCTCCTCGGCGCGCTGAACAAGGCGGGCAAGGACATTGAGGAATCGCCGGTCAGCCCGGAACAGCTCGGTGCAGTCATCGATCTCATCAAGGAAGGCACGATTTCCGGCAAGATCGCCAAGGATCTTTTCGAGATCGTCTGGAATGAGGGCGGTGACCCGAAGAAGCTCGTTGAAGAACGTGGCATGAAGCAGGTTACGGACACCGGTGCCATCGAGAAGGCCGTGGACGATGTCATTGCCGCCAACCCGGAAAAGGTTGAGCAGGCGAAAGCCAAGCCGACGCTGGCTGGCTGGTTCGTTGGTCAGGTCATGAAGGCAACGGGCGGGAAGGCCAACCCGCAATCCGTGAATGAACTGGTCAAGGCCAAGCTCGGGATTGAAGAGTAATGTGGGTCAGAAGCGCGACAGAGGCTGATCTCAAGGCAGTGCATGAGCTGCTTGTATCGACCTGGCACGCGACCTTTGACGACATCCTCGGGCGGGAAACAGTGGATTCCGTTACCGCCCGGTGGCACGGCATCGCTGTTCTGAAGGCCAATCTGAAGAAGCCTTATTCGGAGTTCATTGTCGCCGATAACGGCAATGGTGGCATCGACGGAATGGCTTTTGCCAGCCAGTCCGAAGCAGGCAAGGCTTCGTTGCATCAGCTTTATGTTCGTCCCGACACGCAGGTTCAAGGCATTGGAACGATGCTTCTCGCCGAAATCGAGATGGCTTTTCCTGATGTTCGAACGATGAAGCTTGAAGTGATCGAACGAAACACCAAGGCGGTGAATTTCTACGAGCGCAAGGGCTATACCAAAGTCGGCCGGAACGAGGATTGGGGCGATCCCAATTGCAAGGAACCGGTACTGGTTATGGAAAAGTCGCTTGAAAGCTGGAATATGTAAAGCATGTCTTCCCAAAGTGGGATCCGGTTTGAGGATCAAGGCATGCTAGAATATAAAAGCCTGACGCGCGCGGCGTTTTGGGCCCATCATACTCTTGTGACAGCGGCAACTTGACCCTTGCCATGGCCGGTCGATAGGGCCATAAGCAAGAAAACCCGGTGGTTTCGGTCACCTGTGGCAATAATGGATCTGGAATAGGTCATGAAGAAATTTATTACGCAAGTTTTCACCTGGTGGAACGGCCAGACGCTCGGCACGCGGTTTCATACGTGGCGCAAGGGCGAGCGCGTCGGTGAAGACGAGTTCGGCAATATCTATTATCAGGGCGGCAAGGACTCCGAAGGTCGCACACGTCGCTGGGTAATCTTCAATGGCTATGCGGAAGCAAGTGCTATTCCTCCCGGCTGGCATGGCTGGATGCATCATCGCGTTGACACGCCGCCTACCAAGGAAGACTACAAGCCGCGCGACTGGCAGAAGCCGCATCTGCAGAACCTGACCGGTTCTCCGCTGGCATATCGTCCGAAAGGCGCCATTGCCCGTCCGGGCACGGAACCTGCGGAACGTCCACGCGTGACCGGCGAATACGATGCCTGGACACCGGGCAACTGATAATCGGTTTTGATTTTTGTCCGGCGCGTTCATCCGCGCCGGATTTATTATGTGTCCGCCTTTTGACGCTATAGCGGAAAAGGTTTGAGGATAGACGGCTCGCTTAAGACCAGCGGCAGCATTGCGGCTTGCGACTGGGCAACGAATCGTCACATTTCATGCTTAGGAATTGTTCCGGCTTAATTTAAACCCTTTGGATGCGGATCTCCGTTTTGACGAAGCAATCTCACGGCGCGGCTGGCAACGGAAAAAACCCGATAAAAAGGGCTGTTCAGGTTGCCTTGATTTCGCTCATTGCGACCACCAGCAGCTTTCAAGCAGCAATGGCCGAACGCATCACCAATCCAGTTGCTGAGTTCTCGGGTCTCGATAAAATCACCGGGCGTATTACGACGTTCGACGTCTATATCAATGAGACAGTTCAGTTCGGCGCCCTTCAGGTAACGCCGAAAGTTTGTTATTCGCGCACAGAGAACGAAGCACCACGCACCGATGGTTTCGTTGAAGTCGAAGAGATCACGCTTGACCGAAAGATTCGCCGTATTTTTACCGGCTGGATGTTTGCCGATAGTCCGGGTCTCAATGCTGTCGAGCATCCGATCTATGACGTCTGGCTGAAGGACTGCAAGCAGAAGTCGGAAGTGCCTCCGCCGGATCAGCGCAATTAACCGCAGCTACTTAGAAACGCGCGATACCATCCAGCGCGTTTTCCAGCAGCTTCTCGTATTTTTTCCTTGGAACTTCCACAGCGCCGAATCTTTCAAGATGCGGTGTGGTGAACTGCGTGTCGAGCAGCACGAAGCCTTGCTTCACCAGATGCTGGACCAGATAGGCAAGACAGACCTTTGACGCGTCCCGTTTGCGTGTGAACATGCTCTCGCCGAAAAAGGCACGCCCAAGCGTTACCCCATAAAGTCCACCGACGAGCTGTTCGTCATGCCAGGCTTCGACCGTGTGGCAATGTCCTATCTCGAACAGATTCTTATAGGCTTCGCGGATAGGTCCATTGATCCATGTGCGCGCGCGTTCACCGGTTCCGCTGGCACAACCTTCGATCACACCATCAAAATCGTTATCGAGCTTTATGTCAAAAAGGCCCTGGCGGATGGTCTTCTGGAGGCTTTTCGGCATGTGGAAGCCATCAAGGGGTATGACACCGCGCCTCTCGGGACGAACCCAAAAGACTTCGGGATCGTCGGCTTCTTCGGCCATGGGAAATATTCCCGTGGCATAGGCCCGCAGGAGTAACTCCGGTTCGATTGAATAGTCGTCCGGGGACACTCCTGCGGTCACTTTCGTCAGGCGCTTTCGCTCTTGGTTTTCTTGGCCAGATACTTTTCAAGCCAATGAATGTCGTAATCGCCGTTAGCGATATCCTGATTGGCAATCAAGTCCTGGAAAAGCGGGAGGGTGGTTTTCACACCATCCACCACGAACTCGTCCAGCGCACGGCGCAGACGCATCATGCATTCGACGCGATTGCGACCATGCACGATGAGCTTGCCGATAAGGCTGTCGTAGTAAGGCGGAATGCGATAGCCGGAATAGACGCCCGAATCCACGCGGATGCCGAGGCCACCCGGCGTATGATAATGCGTGATCAGGCCCGGCGAAGGCGCAAAAGTCAGCGGGTCTTCAGCGTTGATACGGCATTCGATGGCATGGCCGGAGAAGCGGATATCCTTCTGCTTTACCGACAGGCCGAGGCCAGCTGCAACGCGAATCTGCTCGTGAACGAGATCGATACCCGTGATGGCTTCCGTAATCGGATGTTCCACCTGAAGACGCGTATTCATTTCGATGAAATAGAATTCGCCGTCTTCATAAAGGAACTCGATCGTTCCCGCACCGCGATAGCCCAGTTCCGCACAGGCGTTGGCGCAGACCATGCCGATCTTGTCGCGTGCTTCTGCATTGAGCGCCGGTGAATTGGCTTCTTCCCAAACCTTCTGGTGGCGGCGCTGCACCGAGCAGTCGCGTTCGCCCAGATGGATGGCATTGCCGGCACCGTCGCCCATGACCTGAACTTCGATGTGGCGCGGCTTTTCGAGATATTTCTCGATATAGACCGCGTCGTCACCAAAGGCTGCACCAGCTTCGGTCCGCGCGGTTGCAAGTGCTACCGAAAGATCTTCTTCGGTGCGGGCAACCTTCATGCCGCGTCCGCCACCACCGGCCGAAGCCTTGATGATGACCGGATAACCGATTTCCTTCGCGATGCGAGCGGCTTCGACGTCATCCGTCACACCGCCGTCAGAACCAGGAACAACCGGAATGCCGAGGCGCTTTGCAGTGCGCTTGGCTTCGATCTTGTCGCCCATGATGCGGATATGCGAAGCGGTGGGGCCAATGAAGGTGATGCCGTGCGCTTCAAGAATTTCCGCGAACTTGGCGTTCTCCGACAGGAAGCCATAACCCGGATGGATTGCGTCAGCGCCCGTGATCTCGCAAGCAGCAACGATCTGATGGATGTTCAGATAGCTGTCGCGCGATGGCGGCGGCCCGATGCAGACACTTTCGTCTGCCAGACGCACATGCATCGCGTCGGCGTCTGCCGTGGAGTGAACGGCGACGGTCTTGATGCCCAGTTCCTTACAAGCCCTGAGCACGCGAAGAGCGATTTCGCCACGATTGGCTATGAGTATCTTTTGAAACATTGCGCTTTGCTGCCCGTTCATTGAATAAGCCGTAATCTGTTGTCTTATTCGATTACGACGAGCGGCTCACCGAATTCAACCGGCTGAGCGTCTTCGATGAGGATGGCCTTGACCGTACCAGCCCGCGGGGCCGGAATCTGGTTCATGGTCTTCATGGCTTCGATGATGAGAAGCGTCTGACCTTCCTTCACCTGTGCGCCGACTTCGATGAAGTTGCGAGCACCCGGAGCCGGAGCGAGATAGGCAGTGCCAACCATCGGCGATGGAACGGCGTTCTTCGACAGATCGGCCTTGGTCGGTTCGGCGGCTGCAGCAGCTGGCGCGGCAGCAACAGCAACAGGGGCTGCGGCTGGCATAACGGTTGCTGCGGCCTGAACCGTGACCTTGCGCGAAACGCGGATACGCAGATCGCCATGTTCGACTTCGATATCGGTCAGGTCGGTTTCATTGAGAATGTCCGCCAGGTCGCGGATCGTTTCCTTGTCGATGACGGAATTTTTGCTGGACATATCAGGCCCCTTTAACGCTTTGCCCGTTGTTTTCTTCTTCTTTGGCAATTGCCGCAAGCGCGCGCAGACCGAGCAGATATCCTTCCGCGCCAAAGCCGCAAATAACGCCTTTGGCGACTGCGGATACATAGGAGTGATGCCGGAAAGCCTCACGCGCATGAATGTTCGAAAGATGCACTTCCACGACCGTTACCTTGGCCGAGCGGATTGCATCATGAATAGCAACCGAAGTGTGGCTGTAAGCGGCTGGATTGATGAGGACATAGGCGTTTCTATCGCCAGCCTCCTGAATCCAGGTCACCAGATCGCCTTCGTAATTGGACTGACGGAAATCGACATCAAGTCCGAGTTGTTCAGCCTCACGCTTGCAGTCCGCCTCGATATTCTCGAGCGTTGCAACACCGTATATCCCCGGTTCTCGTTTACCGAGAAGGTTGAGATTGGGGCCGTTCAAAACAAAAACCGTTTTTGCCATATCCGTCCGCGACTGATAACGCGTTACCGCGAAATTTCGGTACACTTCGCATTTCATATAGAGGGCTTGGAAGCAAGCCGAAACCCTCTAAATCATTGCAGATGTTTTGCCGAACCGGTTTTTCCCGCTATTCTTTGCAAAATAAGCAGCCGATAAGGCAATTTCTCTTCACGCAACATAAACATTGGATGCCACGGCATAAACTGTTTCACAAAAGTGATCAGTCAAGCCATGGCCGATCAGCTTATTTTTTCGCTGTAGCGCGCGCTGCTGCGATTCTCTCAACCAGACCATCGACGCCGATTGCACCTGGAACCAGTTCATCGCCGATGATGTAGGATGGTGTGCCGGTAATGTTGAGCTGTTGCGCCAGCTGATAGGTCTGCTGGAATGCGCCGGTGATGGCCGGATCTTTCATCTTTTCGCGCAGCTGTGTTTCATCAGCGCCTAGCTTTACGGCATCGGCGATGGCGGAATCTTCCGTTGCACGCTCCTGCGCGCCGAGCAGTACTTGGTGGAATTCAGCATATTTTTCCGGCATCAGCGCTCTGAATGCCTGTGCCACGATATGCGCCTTGGCCGAATCCGGGCCAAGAATCGGGAATTCCTTCATGACAAAACGGACATTCTTGTCGGTTTTCAGGATCGCTTCCATGTCGGGCAGTGCCCGCTTGCAATACCCGCAATTGTAATCAAAGAACTCGTAGACCGTCACGTCGCCGTCCGGATTGCCGAAGACTGCATCATGCTTGGGGTCATAAAGGGCAGCGCGATTGGCAGTCAGCACCTGCTTGATCTGTTCCTGCGCCGCGTGTGCCTGCTTGGTTTCCAGCGCGCTTTGCACTTCCAGCATCAGTTCGGGATTCTGGATGAGATAGTTGCGCACGACGTTTTCAATGGCCTGCTGGTTCATCGCTGCCGGGGCTGCGGAAGCAGCAGGGCTTTCCACGGCAGCTGGAGCCTGCCGGGCAGTGCCTGCATAATAACCCGCTGCAAGAGCTGCGATGCCCACAATGCCGCTGGCAACTGTTATGGAAACTATGTTCTTCATTCCAAATTCCAATCTGTCTTTAATATCGCTATCAGGCGCAAACGGCCTTACTTGCTTTTCTTGGCATTAATGATGTCCTGCGCGCGAAGCCAATCGGGCGAACGGGGCTTCATCTGCTTTTGCGCGCGGATGGCGAAGATCTGGGCCTGCTGAAGCTTGCCAGAATAGTAGTTCATATCGGCAGTGGCGAGGTCGGCCAGCGCCATATCGCCTTGCTGGCCATATGCTTGCGCCAGATAACCATATCCGCCCGGAAACTCCGGATCGGAAGCTATACCTGCCTTGATCTCCTTGATCGCCGTCGGCATGTTTGCCTTGGCACCGGTGAGCATGAGCGCACGCCCATAGCTCATGCGCAGCAACGGCGATTTGCGCGGATCGAGCGAAACCGCCTTCTGGAAAGCCTTTGCCGCTCCCGCGGCATCATTGGCTTTCAGCAAGACTTCGCCACGCATTTCCTGGAAATACGGGTTTTTTGGCTGTTCCTTGATCAAGGCATCAAATTTCGGCAGCGCAGAGCGGGCAGAGCCGTTCAGGAATGTTGTGATGGCATTGCCATAGCGGGCAGGTAGTCCGCCGGGATTGCTGCGGAACATGCGCTGCAGCGCGCCCATATTGCCCGAATAAGCAGCAATCTTCGCGCGCGCCATATCGTGCCGCATTTGCAAGGCCGGAGAATCGGTTTTGTTGAAGTACGGGCTCTTTCGTGCAAGCTCTTCCAGATTGGCAATTCGCTCACGCGGGAGAGGGTGGCTGATACGATATTGGTCGATCTGGGTGCCCGTAAGCGACAGAGCCGATGCGAAACGCTCGAACGTATCGAGCATGCCCTTGGTCGACTGACCGGTGGCATTGAGATAGTTCACGGCAAGACGATCGGCGGTCATTTCTTCCGTGCGCTGATAGTTGAGTACGCTGCGCATGGCTATTTCGCTTGAGCCCATAGCAATACCAGCGCCAGCGCCCGCGGCGTTGCCGCTGCCGCTCGCAGCGCCTGCAACGCCGGCGCCAACGCCAAGCAGCATACCAATGATCGCCATGTTGCGGGCGCGGCTGAGCTGTTCACGCAAACGCTCCTGATGCCCGCCTGCAAGGTGTCCCGATTCGTGTGCGATCACGCCAATGATTTCATTGGGCGTTTCTGCCTGCATGATTGCGCCTGTATTTATGAAAATACGCCGTCCATCAACGAAGGCATTGAAGCTTTGCGAATTGACCAGAATAACGCGAACGCCGCGACCACCCAAACCTGCAGCCTTGAGGATCGGCGCAGCGTAATCGGCAACAAGTGCCTCGATTTCCGCGTCCCGGACGATAGGCACACCACCGCCACGCGACTGCGCGAATGCAGGGAGGGCACTGGTAACGGCTATGGACATTGCGGCCACTACCGCGACCGAACGGCGAACCAAACTATGGAAAGAAAATCTCCCAGCTGGGAAAGGTGCAGTCATCGTCCCCATCGTGTTGTTCTTCCTTCTTCAAACCGGCGCGAATCTTATAACCTTTGCATTCAATCATCGATAGGCAGGCGAGACATAATCTCCATCTCGGGATTTGGTCGTATTTTCTCGTAAAGTGCTGTTGCTTTACCAATCCGGCGATTATACGGCGGATGTAGAATGCGAAACTCGCAAGTTTCTGGAGGTAAAGTTGGTCACTCTTTCCAGCCGCAGTGCGGTCGAGCCCTTTCACGCTATGGACGTTTTGGCTGAGGCAAACCGTCGTCGCGCAGCCGGGCACCCGATTATTTCCATGGCGGTAGGCCAGCCTGCGGATCCGGCACCGGTGGTCGTTCGAGAAGCCGCTGAACGTGCCTTGAAGGACGGTCGCATCGGTTATACCGACGCTCTGGGGCTGATTGAACTGAGAGAGGCCATTGCTGCGCATTATGCCGATCATTACGGTGTTTCGGTCTCACCGGAACGTGTTGCCGTCACGACTGGCTCGTCTGCTGCATTCAATCTGGCCTTTGTGGTCTATTTCGATCCGGGCGACAGGGTTGCTATTACCCGTCCCGGCTACCCCGCCTATCGCAATATATTGACGGCGCTAGGCCTTGAGGTTGTGGAAATACCGACCGGCAATGGAACATCGACGTCACTGACTGCTGAAGCGCTTGCTGCGGCACATGCCGAGAAGCCCCTGAAAGGGGTATTGTTTGCAAGCCCGGCCAATCCGACCGGCGCGATCATCGACAAGCCGGAACTGAAAACGATCATCGAAACGGCGAATGAACTTGGCATTCGGGTCATTTCAGACGAAATCTATCATCGGCTTTCCTATGAAACGGACGATGTCACGGCGTTGGAGATTTCCGATGATGTGACGGTCATCAACTCGTTCTCCAAATACTACTGCATGACCGGCTGGCGTATTGGCTGGATGGTTCTGCCCGAAGACGATATCCGTGCAATCGAGCGACTGAGCCAGAGCCTTTATATCTCCGCACCGGAGCTTTCGCAGCGCGCTGCCATCGAAGCCTTCCATGCAACGGCGGAACTTGAGCGGGTAAAGGATCGCTATCGTCAGAACCGGCTGATCCTGCGGGATCATCTTCCACGCATGGGTCTCAGCCTGGCTGCACCGATGGATGGCGCATTCTATGCCTATTGCGACGTTTCGCGTTTCACCAATGACAGTATGGAATTTGCTCGCCGCATGATTGCCGAAATCAATATAGCAGCAACACCGGGACGCGATTTCGACCCGCTGGATGGACATCGCACTATGCGATTTTCCTATGCTGGCAAGATCGAAGAAATGGAAGAGGCTGTTCGTCGCCTTGAAGGCTGGCTGCCACAACAGAAAGCCTGAGCCGGTTCCGGTTTCGTCCAACCATTTACCAATATCGAAAGATAAAGAAAAACCGGCGTTTCCGCCGGTTTTTTCATTTCAATCATGAAACAGATCTCAGAAGAAACCCTTCTTCTGCCACCAGCCAGCACGCTTGGGCTTCTGGTCTTCGCTCTCGCTTGAAGTCACAACGGGCTCAGCGCTTTTCTGCGGTTCGGCAATCGTTGCTACTTCTGCTTCGACGGCTACCGTCTCTTCGACTTCGACAGCTGGTTTCGCAGCAGCTCTGCGGGTACGCCGCTTTGGCTTCTCCGCTTCTGCTTCTGGCCCCTCAGTGACCGCTACCGGTTCAGCAGGAGCTTCTTCGGCAACCTTCTTGCGGCTACGGGTCTTGCGGGCAGTCTTGGCAGGCTTTTCCTCCGCCTCCGCGGCTACCACGTCCTCAGCCGCTTCTTCAGTCTTCGCAGACTTGCGAGCGCGGGGCTTGCGGGCAGTCTTGGCAGGCTTTTCCTCGGCTGTTGCTTCAATAGCCGGAACAGCAACTTCAGCTGCTTGTTCCACCGCTACCGATGCAACTGCTTCGACGACAGCTTCCTCAGCTTTAACCGGCAGAACCGGCGTGTAACCGACGAACTCCGGATCTGGAACCTTGCGTGCACGCGGTTCGTCGTCGCGACGATTCTTGCGTCCGCCCCGGCGACCGCGGCGACGCTTCTTGCGGCGATCTTCTTCGCTCAGCGAAGCATTCGAAGATGATTCCTGCGCGTCATCGGCGTCATCGTCTTCGTCGGAGGCATCTTCCGAAACGGAATCGGTCTTTGCAGCCTGTTCCGGGTTCTCGCGATCACGACCGCCGCGACGACGGCGACGGCGGCGACGCTTGCGATCACCTTCGTCACCACGATCTTCGCGAGCCTGAACATCAGCCGTCGCTTCTTCTTCGGCTTCGTCCTCATCGACCGGGATTTCCGGGTCTTCGATATCGTCTTCGATATAGGCCATCGGCTGAACCGGAGGCTGAGTGATAGGCCGTGTCGACGCCGCGCCCTTGTCGATAACGAAATGCTGATGGCCGACGCTTTCGTCGGCGTCGATGCTGATGGCAACGCCGAAGCGGCCTTCCAGATCCGCCAGCAACTGACGCTTGTGGTTCAGCACATAAAGCGCCGAAGCCGCTGGCGTGCGAACATTGATGTCAAAGCCCGAATGACGCAGCAGATAATCTTCGATGCCGCGAATGATATGCAGCGCCATCGACGAATCCGAGCGGACATGGCCAGTGCCGCCGCAATGCTGGCACACCTGCATCGTGCTTTCCAGCACCGATGCGCGAATACGCTGGCGCGACATTTCCAGTAGGCCGAAATGCGAGATGCGGCCAACCTGAATGCGGGCGCGGTCGTCCTTCAGGCAATCCTTCATCTTCTTTTCGACAGCGCGATTGTTGCGCTTTTCTTCCATGTCGATGAAGTCGACGACGATCAGCCCGGCCAGGTCGCGCAGGCGCAGCTGGCGCGCCACTTCCTCGGCTGCTTCCAGATTGGTCTGGAGCGCGGTGTCTTCGATGGAATGTTCGCGCGTCGAGCGACCGGAGTTGACATCGATGGCAACCAGCGCTTCGGTCTGGTTGATTATCAGATAGCCGCCCGATTTCAGCGTCACCTGCGGCAGCAGCATGCGGTCGAGCTGGGCTTCGACGCCGTTGCGTGTGAAAATCGGCACTTGTTCACGATAAGGCTGGACCACCTTGGCATGGCTCGGCATGAGCATGCGCATGAAGTCCTTGGCCTCGCGATAGCCGTTCTCGCCGGAAACGAGGATTTCCGTGATGTCCTTGTTATAAAGGTCGCGGATCGAGCGCTTGATCAGGCTGCCTTCTTCATAGACGAGGGAAGGTGCTGTCGACTGCAAGGTCAGCGTGCGGACATTTTCCCAAAGGCGCATCAGATATTCGTAGTCGCGCTTGACTTCCGCCTTGGTGCGATTGGCGCCAGCGGTACGCAGGATCACGCCCATGCCCTGCGGCACTTCGAGTTCCTTGACGATTTCCTTCAGGCGCTTGCGATCCTGCGGTTGGGTGATCTTGCGCGAAATACCGCCGCCACGCGCGGTGTTCGGCATCAAAACAGAATAGCGTCCGGCAAGCGAAAGATAGGTCGTAAGAGCAGCGCCCTTGTTGCCGCGCTCTTCCTTGACCACCTGCACCAGAAGAATCTGGCGACGCTTGATCACTTCCTGAATGTTGTACTGGCGGCGATTGGTACGGGCAGGCGTCGGAAGCTCCTCAAGTGCATCTTCCGAACCAACAGATTCGACCATGTCCTCTTCATGTTCGATGTCGTCCTCGTCGCCGTTATCGAGGGCTTCGGAGATCACATCGCTTTTCTGCGAAAGAGCCATGGCCGGTGTGCCGGGCACGTAATTCTCAAAAGCCGGGCCAACGGGCTCGGCTGCAGGCAATCCCTTGTCGGCTGCGTTGGCCTGCGCGTCGCCATTCTGGCCGTCACGACGACCGCGACGACGGTTGCGGCGCGAACGATCGTTCCGGTCGCTGCGCTCGCTTCGTTCACTCTTGGCGCGCGGTTCGTCCTCATCGTCTTCGGCGCGTGCGGCCTTAGCTTCCGCTTCGAGCAGCGCAAGACGATCTGCTACCGGGATCTGGTAGTAGTCAGGGTGGATTTCCGAGAATGCGAGGAAGCCATGGCGATTGCCACCATATTCCACGAACGCAGCCTGAAGCGAAGGTTCGACGCGGGTAACGCGTGCGAGGTAGATATTGCCTTTCAGCTGCTTCTTGTGTTCCGACTCAAAGTCGAATTCTTCAATCTTGTTGCCCCGAGTGACGATAACCCGGGTCTCCTCCGGGTGGGAGGCATCTATAAGCATTTTGTTGGACATTATTGTCTTTCCTGCCGGCGCCAAGACGCAAAACGCGTGCGCCGGACGAAACCCTGAGGGCTGTCGTGCTCACTGCGTTGCATCTGCCGGATGGTTCTGGGTTCGTCGGAAAAAAAGCTGCTGCCTCCGCGCGCGACGGCCTCGTGGCGATCACGGTCTTCAGGCTTGCAGTGGTCAGTCTTGCTTGACCCATAGCTGTTCCGAACGAAACGACCTCATATATGACCCGGAAAAGCCGGGCCGACCTCTGTGCTCTTTTCGAGCGTTGGCGACAGCGCGTAAAGATGCGCAGTCGGCCGATAGAAACGGAGGGCGGGGGAGCCACATCTCCGCTGAATTCTGTACTGGTTATCGGGGGCGACGAATGAATATGCCGCTGTTTTCACTATCATTCCTTGCGGTTCATTTTGAGAACCGGCAAACGATTCTGATAGTTCACCCAAAACCTTTCATAGCTTTTATGGCGTCGTTTGAACGATGACAAGTGCGAATATCATTTGACATTCGCATCGCAATTTCGCCGAAAGCTGAGTATAGGCCCTGTTCAAGGTCGAAATACGGCTGGAAATCCTTCCTTAACTGTAGTTTTGTACGAGTGTTTTAATGGGTATTCGGGCGAGATGGTGCAGGGGCAAGCGTGCCGGTATCGCAATTATTGATACCAGTCATTCAATGATGTTCTTGATTGTGGCAGCCGATGCATTTTCGATACGCTGAAAACGCTATGACACGATTGGCGAGTTTGCGATGCCTTCTGGCGTTGTTCGCTCTCTTGTCGATTTTGCTGTTGCAGGCTGTATCTGTTTCCGCTGCTGATCGCGTGACGTCTCCATTATCAGCACTGACTTTCCGGATGGCTGGCGACGATCTGCGAACGCGCATTGTTGTCATGTTCGATCAGGAGCCAAAGCTGTCGACCCTGCTTCTGGATAATCCACATCGTCTGGTTGTCGACCTGCCTGAGACGCGGTTTGGTTTTGATGAAAAAAGTCTCGAAGCCCGAGGACTGGTATCCCGAGTTCGTTACGGGCTGGTGGGCAAGGGTCGTTCACGCCTCATCCTGACATTACGCGGTCCGTTCAAGGTCGAGGATCTCCGTGTTCTGAAAAATGACAGCGCATCGGGCTATCGCCTTGTGGCCGATATCGTTGCGACTTCGGATCGCGAATTTGCAGATCAGCTCAAGGGGCGCGAGGAAATAACAAGTTCCACGGATCGCAGTGAAAAGCCTGTTCAGGCCGCATCCCAGAGCACGCCTGCCACGCGTCCGTTTACCGTTATGATCGATCCCGGTCACGGTGGTATCGATAGCGGTGCGGAAAGCCTGAGCGGCATCAAGGAAAAAGACCTGACCCTCGCTTTCGGACAGGAGCTCAGAGATCGTCTGGCGCAGGACAAGAATATCAAAGTTCTCATGACGCGTGATGACGACACCTTCTTGCGACTTTCAGAACGGGTGCGGATTGCGCGTCAGCACGAAGCGGATTTGTTCATTTCCATCCACGCCGATACGATCAATCAGCATGATATTCGCGGTGCGACGGTCTACACAATTTCCGACAAGGCATCGGACTCCGTTGCGCGCGCCATGGCTGAGCGTGAAAACAAGTCTGACACCCTTGCAGGTGCGGCGCCTGAGGAGCAGCCCGAGGTCACCGACATTCTTCTCGATCTGACGAGACGCGAAACGCATACATTCTCGCTGAGCTTTGCCGAGAAGGTGATTCATTCGCTGCAAGGACAAGTGAATCTCATCAATAATCCGCATCGCTTTGCCGGTTTTCAGGTGCTGCGTGCGCCGGATGTGCCGTCCGTCTTGATCGAAATTGGATATTTGTCCAATGCCGAGGACGAAAAGCTGATCAGCAATCCTGAATGGCGCAAGAAGCTTGCAGACCGGCTGGCGATTGCGATCAGGGCTTTTGAAGCCTTGAAGCATCCCGCAAGCGTGAGCAAAGGGTAGGGACCTGAAAAGTGGAGATGTCCCACTTGGTGTTACATGCACTTCAGCTTATAAGATGCATGCTTGCAACAGTTTTGTGGATTTTCGTCGTGCAGACGAAAGTGACCGCGTTAAATTGGTAAAAACACGTAAACCATCTTGCCTTTGACTCATTTGCTGGTCACTAAGCCAGTAGTTGCCATACGGCATAATTGGGTTAAAGGGTTGGCTGTTCGTGCTTTGACCCTTATCATGTGAATAATCTGAAGGCAGGATTCCGCATTTATGGTAAGGCTTATCGGATATTTCTTCGGGATCGGAACGGTGCTGATGCTCCTCGTGGCAGGTGGCGTCGCCCTTTACGTCGGAAGTCTCACGAAGGATTTGCCAGATTACGAGGTGCTCGCAAAATACGAGCCGCCCGTCATGACGCGTGTTCACGCCTCGGACGGTAGTCTGATGTCGGAATTCGCGCGCGAGCGCCGTCTTTATATTCCTATTCAGGCCGTGCCGAACCGTGTGAAAGCCGCTTTCGTTTCGGCTGAAGACAAGACCTTCTACGAACATCATGGTCTCGATTTTGCGGGTCTCGCCCGCGCCATGATAACGAACGTCAAGAATATGGGCTCTGGTCGTCGCCCGGTTGGCGCATCCACGATCACGCAGCAGGTTGCGAAGAACTTTCTTCTGACGTCCAAGCAGACCTATGATCGCAAGATCAAGGAAGCCATCCTGGCGATGCGCATCGAGCAGACCTACTCGAAGGACCGCATTCTCGAGCTCTATCTCAACGAAATCTTCTTCGGTCTTGGTTCCTACGGTATTGCCAGCGCTGCTTTGACCTATTTCGACAAATCGGTCGGTGAACTTTCCATCGCAGAGAGCGCTTATCTCGCAGCCCTGCCGAAAGGTCCGAACAACTACCATCCTTTCCGCCAGCCCGAGCGCGCTATCGAGCGCCGCAACTGGGTGATCGACCGGATGAGCGAAAACGGCTACATCACCGCCGAAGAAGCGACGGAAGCCAAGAAGCAGCCGCTCGGTGTGAAGGAACGTTCAGACGCCCATTATGTGTTCGCGTCGGAATATTTCACCGAGGAAGTGCGCCGCCAGATCATCCAGAAATACGGTGTCGATGCGCTTTACGAAGGCGGTCTTTCTGTTCGCACCACGCTGAACCCGACCTTGCAGGTCGAGGCTCGCAAGTCCCTGCAGGCGGCATTGCTTCGTTATGATGAGGCGCGTGGCTGGCGCGGTCCCATGAAGAATGTCGAGCTTGGCAATGACTGGGGTACGGCCTTCGGTGACATGCAGTCCTACGCGGACGTGCCGGAATGGCAGCTTGCGATCGTGCTCAATGTTTCTGCCGCTGGCGCAGATATTGGTCTGCAGCCGCCGCTTGAGGCATCAGGCTCGCGCAGCAAGGAGCGCAAGCGCGCATTCATCGCCGCTGACGATATGAAGTGGGCCATGCGTGTCGTGAATATTGGTGGCAAGCGCACTAGCGCCAAGTCGCCGGAAGGCGTTCTGAAGGCGGGAGACATTGTCTATGTCTCCAAGGAAGGTGATTCCCGTTTCCGTCTCCAGCAGCCGCCGAAGCTTGAAGGTGCGCTCGTTGCCATGGACCCGCATACTGGCCGTGTTCTGGCCATGGTTGGCGGTTTCTCCTATGCGGAATCGGAATTCAACCGCGCAACACAGGCCTATCGTCAGCCCGGTTCTTCGTTCAAGCCGTTTGTTTATGCTGCGGCTCTCGACAATGGCTATACGCCTGCTTCCGTTGTTCTGGACGGCCCGCTGGAAGTCAATCAGGGTGGTACGCTCGGCGTCTGGGCGCCGAAGAATTATTCCGGCAAGTTCTCCGGTCCTTCTACGCTGCGCTACGGTATCGAACAGTCGCGTAACGTCATGACTGTGCGTCTTGCACAGGACATGGGCATGAAACTTGTAGCCGAATATGCCGAACGCTTCGGTATCTACGACAAGATGCTGCCGGTTCTTTCGATGGCGCTTGGTGCCGGCGAAACGACTGTTCTGCGCATGGTGACCGCATATTCCATCATTGCGAATGGCGGCCAGAGCATAACGCCGTCGATGATCGACCGCATTCAGGACCGCTACGGCAAGACGGTCTTCAAGCACGATGCCCGCCAGTGCGAGGGCTGCAATGCACAGGATTGGGCAAATCAGGATGAGCCGACGCTGATCGACAATCGCGATCAGGTACTTGATCCGATGACCGCCTATCAGATCACCTCGATGATGGAAGGCGTCGTTCAGCGCGGTACAGCGCAGATCTTGAAGAGCCTCGACCGTCCGATGGCTGGCAAGACCGGTACGACAAACGACGAAAAGGATGCTTGGTTTGTCGGCTTCACGCCCGATCTCGTAGTCGGCGTCTTCATGGGTTACGATACGCCGACGCCGCTCGGTCGCGGCAATACCGGTGGTGGTCTGGCAGCGCCTGTGTTCAAGTCGTTCATGGAACAGGCTCTGGTCGGGACGCCGAAAGTCGATTTCCGCGTACCGGAAGGCATGACGGTCATCGCTATCAACCGCAAAACCGGCATGCGCGCCAATCAGGGCGATCCGAATGTGATCATGGAAGCGTTCAAACCGGGGACGGGTCCATCGGACAGCTATTCGGTTATCGGTATGGATTCCTTCCGCGAAGGTTCTCCGGTTGCACCACAGTCGCCGCAGGCAACACGTGCGATCAACTCGGGATCTGGCGGACTTTACTGACCGGGAAAGCAGGGCTTTGCCCTTTACACCGCGCCGCGTGCTGACTATGGTCCGCGGCGCTTGGGCTATTCGTCCATGCCCGAAAGTCTGGGCCTCGTAACGACCGGTTCAGCTTCTCAAATAAATAGAATGATAATGAAGGAACGATTTGCCCATGCGCGCGGAAATCGAGACGCTGGTTGACGAAATCCAGCAGGCCATAAGCCTGCTGAGGAGGCATCTTTGACTGGGATCAGGCGATAAAACGTCTCGGCTATCTCAATCAGAGAGCCGAAGATCCCACGCTTTGGAATGATGCCCAGGAAGCCCAAAAGCTGATGCGCGAGCGCCAGCAACTGGAAGATAGCATCAATGGCATCAACCATCTGAAGCAGACGCTGAACGACAGCATCGAACTTATCGCCATGGGCGAAGAAGAGGACGACAAGTCGATCATTCAGGATGCGGAAAACACCATCCGCGAACTGAAGCAAGAGATCGACCGTCGCCAGATCGATATGCTGTTGTCGGGCGAAGCCGACGCGAACGACACCTATGTCGAAGTGCATGCCGGTGCTGGTGGTACGGAAAGCCAGGACTGGGCGTCGATGCTCCTGCGCATGTATACGCGCTGGGCCGAGCGTAACGGCCGCAAGGTCGAAGTGATGGAAGTGCACGAAGGCGAAGAAGCGGGCATCAAGTCCGCGACCATTCTCGTCAAGGGGCACAATTCATACGGCATGATGAAGACCGAATCGGGCGTCCATCGCCTGGTGCGAATTTCGCCCTATGATTCCAACGCCCGCCGTCATACGTCCTTTGCCAGCATCTGGGTTTATCCTGTCATCGATGACAATATCGATGTGCAGGTTACGGAAGCGGATGTTCGCATCGATACCTACCGCGCTTCGGGCGCGGGCGGCCAGCACGTCAACACCACCGATTCGGCAGTGCGTATCACACATATTGCGACCGGAATCGTGGTGCAGTGTCAGGCGGAACGCTCACAGCACAAGAACCGCGAAAAGGCTTGGTCGATGCTGCGCGCTCGCCTCTATGAAGAGGAACTGAAAAAGCGCGAAGCAGCGACGGATGCGGCGAATGCCACCAAGACCGAAATCGGTTGGGGACACCAGATTCGCTCCTACGTCCTGCAGCCTTATCAGCTCGTCAAGGATCTGCGTACCGGCGTTGAAAGCACCAACCCCCAGGAAGTGCTGGATGGCTCTGTTACGCCGTTCATGGAAGCCGCACTTGCCCACCGAATTCAGGGTGGCGGCGAAATGATCGACGATATCGACTGATCATTCGCAAACATGCGTACAGAAAGCGAAACCCGGCCTTTGGCCGGGTTTTCTCGTTTCAGAGGCTCAGAGCAATGGTTCTATCTGTTTGCCTGCCTTGAGGAAATTGACCGGATTGATCGCCCGGCCGTTTTCGCGGACTTCATAGTGCAGATGACTGCCGGTGGAACGTCCGGAACTTCCTGCCTCGCCGACAATGACTCCCGCGGCAGCCTGTTGACCGTCGCGTACCAGAACGCGGCTCAGATGGGCAAAACGGGTCGAGAATCCATTACCATGATCAATTTCGACCATATTGCCATATCCGCCAAAGCGACCTGCCTTTACAACCTTGCCCGCTGCGGTGGACTTCACCGTCTGACCGTATGCCGCACGAAAGTCGATACCGGAATGAAACGCAGCCGTACCTAGAAATGGATCACGGCGCACGCCGAACAGGCTGGTAACGGGTTTGCCCGGAGCCGGATTGGCCAGGGGCAGGGCGCTTACGCGTTTGCGTACCTGATCAAGCCGATCAAGCGCGCTGTCGAGATTGCGCAATTGCATGTCGAAATCATTGACCACCATACCGGGCGACGAAACCGGGATAAGCGGCCCGCCCATTGCAACAGCCGCATCGGCAGGCGTTTCGATACGCAGCCCGGCGGCGTTCAAAGTATCGAGGATGCTGTCGGCCTTTTCATAGGCGGCGTCAGCCAGAACACGCACCTTGCCATTCTGCTCGCTTTCGATGCGATGAAGGTTCTGGGTGATCGTGGCCAATATCTTGTCGGAAGTCTCAAGTGTCGATTCACCCGAAAGTCCGCCAGAAAGACGCAGCCCTATGGAGCCGGCATCGGCGCGGCGATCAGGCTTTCCTGCAGGTGTCTTTCCGGGTACGGGACCGGTAATGATCGGGTCTACACCTGGATATTCACGTCCTGCCAGCGCGTCATCGGGGATAAGCTGGCTATGCTGCTCCTGATCAGGCACGCCTTCCGCCGGCATTTCCGGCATTGGCTGCAATTGCGAAGCTCGTTCCAGCAGAGGTGCGAGTTTTCCGTCGCGCGCATTCAGCGTTTGCTGGCGCTGCATCAGTTCGGCGACCTTGTTCTCCATCACCTGCTGATCGAGCATTTGACGGCTGGTGATGCGATCAACCTCGGTGCGAAGGGCTGAAACGCGGTCCTCATAGAGCTGCTGGTTGCGGGCATGGCGCGCAATACCGGCGCTCATCAGGTCGTCGCGAAGCACCAGATAGGCAGTTGCTCCCAGATACCCGGCCGAAAGCGCCAGAAACGCAGCACCCCCAAGAGCGGCCATCCATGGACGAAATGTGAAATGGCTGATCTTTTCGCCGCGCGCAATAATCAGGACAGGCAGTTCCTTGCGCTCTCCGAACACCTTTTTCGTCGATGTCTTTGCCTGATTCCCAGTCATGCCAGCCGCATGCCCCTTCTCGATTCCCTTGTTTGATTACAACTTATTAGGGTTAACAGACCTTTACATTCGAGGCTTGCGCGGGCCATGCGAGCAGTTTTGTTTTTACTGAAGAGTTTAAAGAAACGACTAGATGGATACCGGTGATAAAGAGCGGTAGAAAGACGGCGTCAGCCCAGCTTCGGCACGTGCCAGTTCATTGAACGGTGGTTTGAGTTCGCCACGGAAATTGGCGCGAACCAGTTCGCGAAATCGCGCTGCCGGATCGATTTTGTTTCGGGCGCAGAAGAAACGAAACCATTTAGCGCCAACAGCGACATGGGTTTTCTCGTCATTGTAGATGACGTCAAGAATTGCTGCAGTCTCGTGGTCGCCGGTTTCGATCATCTTCTCAAGCAGAGATGGCGTGACATCGAGCCCGCGCGCCTCGAGTATGAGCGGCACGACAGCGAGACGGGCCTCTAGATCGTTGCGGGTCTGGTGAGCAGACTGCCAAAGCCCATCGTGGGCAGGCATATCGCCATAGTCTGCGCCAAGTGATTTGAGACGATCACGCAGCAGCGTGAAATGCCGCGCTTCGTCGTCGGCGACTTTCATCCAGCCATCGAAGAAACTGCGCGGTATTGGTTTGGCCGCAAAACGGGCAACGATGTCGAGCGCAAGATCGATGGCGTTCAGTTCGATATGGGCGAGCGCGTGCATCAGCGCAATGCGCCCGTGTTCCGTGTTGAGCGACCGCTTTTTCAACATGCGGGGAGGCACGAGTTCCGGCTTTTCAGGGCGTCCGGGACGCTCAGGCAAAGGCGGATCGAGAGGGCTGCGAACCGACAACGTGCGACCGAACCAGCGAGCAGCGGTATCTCGCGTCAGCCTGACCTTTTCGTCGAGATCGCTGGCGGATATGGCGCGGATGGCATTACCGCGCAGTGTCTGGTCGTATGATGGCTTGCGTGTCATCGCTCAAAGCGCGCGTGCGGCGTCCAGAACCGCCCCGGCATGGCCGTCGACTTTGACCTTGTTCCAGACTTGAGCGATGCGTCCTTCTGCATCGATCAGGAATGTCGTGCGTTCCACGCCCATATATTTGCGGCCATACATGCTTTTTTCAACCCACACGCCATAGGCTTCGAGCGCTACACGATCTTCATCGGCAGCAAGGTCGACGGTCAGATCGTGCTTCTTGCGAAATTTTGCATGTTTCGTCGCGCTATCGGGAGAAAGACCGATGACGCGAACGCCGACCTTGTCGAACTCCGGCTTCAGCAGCGAGAAAGCAATCGCTTCCTTGGTGCAGCCGGACGTGTCGTCTTTCGGATAGAAGTAGATGACAACCGGCTTGCCTTTGAGAGACGACAGGGAGATTTCGCCATTATCCGAAGGCAGAGTGAAATCGGGTGCCGGATCGCCAACTTGGGGATGAGCCATATCTGCGCCTTTCTTTTATGGATTAGGATGGAAACCACCTGTTACAGTCTGAGCTATCGCATTCAGGCAGGGCTTGTGCAACCATTGATGCTGGCGTCACCGCGATGTCGGTTGAAAGGCGCAAGGCTGCCTATGCATGTATGCGATGCGGACAGGAAGCAATTATAAAACAGATAATTACGATCACTTAATGAAGTAAACTCTGAAGGGTCGTATGGAATGGCACTCTTTTTCTGGCTGGGTTGTTGACAGAGAAACCGCAGAAGATCCGCTTCAGCAAGCGGGACATGAAAAGAATCGAGCGTCTCGCCGCTGACGGCGAGGGTGGCTTTTTGCCCGGCCCGGCCCGTCCGAGCCGTTCTTTTTTATCGCGCTGTTCCCATGCGATTTTGTCGATCTGTATCCTTCTGGTTCTCATAGTAGGTGCCGGTTTTGTCATCCTTCGCAGCGGTGTCGATAGCAATCTTCTGCGTGACGAAGCACAGAAAAGCCTGACGCATATTCTCGGTGAAGGTGCGTCCGCCTCCATCGGGAGTGCGGCGCTATCGCTGGATCAGGATAGTCACGTTGCGCTCGAAGCCCGTGATGTATCGATCGCTGATCCGAAACAGGGCGTCGAAATCAGCGGAATCAAATCTGTGCGCCTGGGGCTGGCGCCGTTGCCGCTTTTGACCGGCAAGGTACGTGTTGCTCAGCTCGAGGTGGATGGCGTTTCCTTTGAAATGCCAGAAACGAAAGGTCCGGGATTCTGGAAGTCCTTGCCTTACGACGAACATGGCATTGTCGATTTCGATGCGGTTTCGGGTGAGCTTTTCGCTGCCATGCGCCGCAGTCTGGAGCTTTTGCGTGCGCAGGACACGCATGTCATAGGCATTTTCAACAGCACCGTTGCATTCAAGGTTGGCGATGAACAGCAGGTTCTGGATATCGAACAGGCCCGCCTCATCGAAAATGGTGGGAAGATCGACATCACCGGCAGCGTCATCTGGAAAGGCAAGAAAATTGCACTGGATGGCAAGATCGACCGGCATGCGGGTGACAACAGTCTGGCCGGCTTCGAGCTGAATGTCCGCGATATTCCCGTTGCATTGGGTTCCCCGCCAGAAGTTTCTCCCGTCATAAATGGCAATCGTGTCAATCCGGCCCATTTCGAACTGGAAGCATCGGCACGCTTGTCCTTGACAGGATCGGCTGCCGATGGCGATCAGCCGGAACGTCTTGCAACAGAACTCGCTGTCGACGGCATAGATATGCAGCTCGGCAAGGTTGAAGACGTGCGTGGTGGTATTCGCCTTAATCTTGAACATACGGTAGGAAGCCGCAAGATCGAGATCAAGTCGTCCCGGCTGCAGCTTGGCGGAATGCAGGCACAGTTCAACGGAGCATTTGGTCCAGAACCCGAAGCTGAAAACAATACGGGCGGTCCGACATATCGCTTCGAGGTTCTGACCACTTCGGCGACGAGTATGCCATCGGAATCGACCGATCCGCCGCTATCCTTCGCAACACGGATAGCTGGGCGCTATATGGCCGACCAGCAACGCATCCAGTTTGCCAATCTCGATGTGCAGACGGAAACCGGTCAGCTCTTTGGTCAGGGAAGCATGGGCTTCGGTGCCGGTTCGCCGGAGATGATCTTCCTGCTGCGCATTCCTCAAATGCCGGTTGCAGACGCCAAGCACCTATGGCCCATCGATGTTGCGGATGGCGCACGCGAATGGGTGCTTAAAAACCTCTTTGGCGGAACTCTTAAAGACAGCCGCATCGATATTTCGCTCGCAGGCGGTCGTTTCAACGGACCCGGTCTGCCACCACCGCTGACTGGTGACGAAATCAAGGCTGATTTCAAGGTTTTCGATACACGTTTTGATGTCGTTGGAGAACTGCCGCCCGTGCGCGATGCCGATGGTGAGATATCGGTTCGTGGCGCCTATACGACCATCAAACTTTTGAAAGGCGTGGCCTACACGCCAAACAACCGTAAAGTTGATGTGTCTGACGGCACGCTCATCATTCCATGGGGGCCACAACGGCCGGTTATCGCAGAACTGGATCTCGGTGTTTCCGGTGAGGCATCGGCAATCGCTGAAATTGCCGGGAACAAGCCTATCGACGTTTTGAAGAATGTGCCGTTTCTGCCCGGCGACGTGACCGGTGATGTGAAGTCGCGCGTTAAGGTAAACTTTGCCGTTTCCAAGGATCCGCCGCCCGGCACGCTTCGCTGGAACGCTGACATTGGCTTCACCGGTCTCGACATTTCGAAGCCGATAGCCGGATCGTCCATCAATGATGCGACAGGCAGTATCAAAGTAGATCAGTCGGCGGCCATTATTACTGCCGATGCAAAACTGGATGGTGTTCCTGCAAAAATCAGCATGGTCGAGCCCGTCAATCGTTCGGGTCCGGTCAAGCGCGAGCAGAAGGTCAAGCTGGATATCGACGACAAGACCCGTGATGCAGTCTTTCCCGGTTTGAATTCCATCTTCTCCGGCCCCATGTCTGTTGATCTTGGGATGGATGATGGCGGCAAGCGCCATGTTTCAGCCGATCTCGGCAAGACGCAGATCGATCTGCCATGGCTCGGATGGCGCAAAGGGGCAGGCATACCGGCGAAGGCAACCTTCGATCTGGTCCAGAGCGCGGACGACAAGAGCAAGATGGACATCAATAATCTTGTCTTCTCTGGCGATGCCTTTGGAGCGAAGGGCGATCTTTCCATTGCGAAAGGCGATTTTCAATCGGCGAGTTTCAGCGAGATACGCCTGAACCGAAACGATAATCTTGCAGTCAAAGCGACCAAGAGCGGCGGCGGCTATCGGGTTAATGTGCGTGGTTCGCAGTTCGATGCGCGGGCTCTGATCAAGCAGGTTTCCGACCTTGGCGAGAAGGGCAGCGGCGGCGGTAAAAGCAATAATCCGCGCGTGGTCGTGAGCGCTCAGATCGATGCAGTCAGCGGCTTTAACGGTGAAGCTTTAAGCAATGTCGCTGTCTCCTACGAGAGCGCGGGCAGCAAAGTATCGGGCGTATCGGTCAATGCTGTAACGTCGTCTGGCGAATCCTTTGTGGCAACGAACAATGACCAGGGCGATGCGCGCTCCATTTCGCTGCAATCGAATGATGCAGGAGCGGTTCTTCGGTTCTTCGATTTCTACGACAAAATGCGCGGTGGCAAGATCACGGTTGGTCTCGCCGCACAGGGCAACGGCCCATTGCGTGGTCAGATCGATGCGCGCAATTTTGCGATCATCAACGAACCGCGTCTTGCGAAAATCGTTTCCAGTTCGCCATCAAGCGGCGGCACAAGTCTCAATCAGGCCGTAAAAAGGGATATCGATGTTTCGCGCGTTGATATCGAGCGCGGTTTTTCGTTGATTGAGAAGGGCAACGGTTATCTGAACCTGTCCAAGGGTGTCGTTCGCGGTCCGACCGTCGGCACGACCTTCCAGGGAACGCTCTATGACAAGCAGGGCAATATGTCGATCACCGGCACATTCATGCCCGCCTATGGTGTCAATCGGCTGTTCGGCGAACTACCCATCTTTGGCGCGCTGCTCGGAAATGGTCGCGATCGCGGCTTGATCGGAATCACTTACAAGCTTACTGGCAGCGCCAAGCAGCCGCAGGTGGTCGTCAATCCGATCTCCGTCATCGCGCCGGGCATATTCCGCTCAATCTTTGAGTTTTGATAACAAAAAAACCGGGCGCGAGGCCCGGCTTTTTTTGGTTCAGTTGTCGCCCGTTTTATGCCGGGCGGATCAGTACATGGCGTTTCTTGCCAAGAGACAGCTTGATAACGCCCTGATCGTTCAGTGCACCAGCATCTACGGTCATGCGAGGATCGCTGACTGGTTCGTCATTGATACGTACGGCGCCACCTTCAACGTGACGGCGCGCTTCGCCATTAGTCGTGCAGAGTTCGGCCAGAACCATCAGCGCCAAAACCCCGATGCCGCTGTTCAGCGTTGCCTTGTGAACGCCGACTGTCGGAAGATTTTCCGACAGTTCGCCATCCTCAAAAGTCTTGCGCGCTGTTTCTGCGGATTCCTCGGCCGCATCGCGACCGTGGAGCATGGCCGTTACTTCCGTCGCGAGGATTTTCTTCGCTTCGTTGATTTCGACGCCTTCGAGCGCCGCCAGCTTGGCAATTTCGTCCAGCGGAAGCGTCGTGTAGAGCTTCAGGAAGCGCTCGACATCGGCGTCCTCCGTGTTGCGCCAGTACTGCCAGAAATCATAGGCGCTCAGCATTTCAGCGTTCAGCCAGATTGCGCCGCCAAGCGACTTGCCCATCTTCTGGCCCGATGCTGTCGTTAGCAGCGGCGAGGTGAGGGCATAAAGCTGCGGGGTTCCCATGCGGTGACCGAGATCGATACCGTTGATGATATTGCCCCACTGATCCGAACCGCCCATCTGCAGACGCAGATCGTAGCGTTTGCTCAGTTCCACAAAATCGTAGGCCTGAAGGATCATGTAGTTGAATTCGAGGAATGACAGCGACTGCTCACGATCGAGGCGCGTCTTCACCGAATCGAACGAAAGCATGCGATTGACCGAGAAATGACGGCCCACATCGCGCAGGAATTCCAGGTAATTGATGTTGCGCAGCCAGTCGGCATTATTGACCATCAGGGCATCGGTGGCGCTGTCACCAAAGGTGAGGTAGTTGGCGAAGACGCGCTTGATGCCGGCAATGTTCTCGGCAATCGTATCTTCGGTCATCAGCTTGCGGGCTTCGTCCTTGAAGGACGGATCGCCGACCATGCCGGTGCCGCCGCCCATCAGCGCAACAGGCTTGTGCCCCGTCTGCTGGAGCCAGTGCAGCATCATGATCTGGATCAGACCGCCCGCATGAAGGCTTGGAGCCGTAGGATCGAAGCCGATATAGGCCGTCACGGTTTCCTTGGCCAACAATTCGTCGAGGCCACTTTCATCGGATATTTGATGAATGAAGCCACGCTCGGAAAGCGTGCGAAGAAAATCGGATTTGAAACCGGACATTCCTTTTCCCTGACTGATAAGGCGAAGTTGAAACTGGTCGCAAGCGGCTGCTTGCACCCCTGTGATATGTCCGCCTTTAGCACCAATCAACCGCCAATAACAAGGAAACTCCCGAATTGATGGGTTGCGAACCAGTAATTTGGCTTCATTGCTCGTTGAGCGCATCCCCGAAAAGTGTGAAACGGTTTTCGGATAAGATGCGCGTCAGAAAACAGTTGGAGCACAGATCTGATTCAATCAGACCGAAACGCGCTCTAGTGTTGCGCCGTGTTCGAAAACAGATTGAGCACAATAACACCGGCAATGATCAATCCCATGCCGAGCACTGCCGCGAGGTCGAGCTTCTGGCCGAACACCAGCCAGCCGATCAGGGCCACGAGCGTGACGCCGATCCCGGACCAGACCGCATAGGCGATCCCGACAGGAATGCTCTTCAAGGTCATGGAAAGAAAATAGAAAGCCAGACCGTAAGCGATGACAACGATCAAGGACGGCCCAAGCCGTGTGAAGCCTTCTGATGCCTTGAGGCTAAGCGTTCCGATGACTTCGGACACTATGGCGATAGCAAGAATGGCATAAACCGGCATGTCACGCTCATGAGATGGATTTGAGAAAACGAATCATTGGATCGCGATGGTAGCATCGCATAAAAAATCCGGCGGGAGACCCGCCGGATGAGACGCTGAAAATCTGGAAAACGACAGCTGAATTTCTTGTAAGCTTAACGCAGGCGCTTCGGACGCGCTTCGACCAGTTCGCCTGCAAGGCGGCGATCCAGATACTCTGCGCAATCCTCGATGAGCTCATCGCCCTGACCGGTGAAGAAGTGGTTCGCGCCCGGAATCGTCGTCTGGGTGATCGTGATACCCTTCTGGGTTTTCAGTTTGTCGACCAGAGCCTGCACATCCTTTGGCGGCGCCACCTTGTCCTGATCGCCATGGATGATGAGACCGGACGAAGGGCAGGGTGCGAGGAAGGCGAAATCATATGTATTCGGCTGCGGCGCAACCGAAATAAAGCCTTCGATTTCCGGGCGGCGCATCAGGAGCTGCATGCCGATCCATGAACCGAACGAGTAACCGGCGACCCAGCACGTCTTGGAATCCGGATGCAGCGCCTGCACCCAGTCGAGTGCGCTTGCAGCGTCCGAAAGCTCGCCCGCACCATGATCGAATTCGCCCTGACTGCGGCCAATGCCACGGAAATTGAAGCGCAACGTGGTGAAGCCGCGCTGCTGGAACATGTAGAAGAGGTCGTAGACGATCTTGTTGTTCATCGTTCCGCCGAACTGCGGATGTGGATGAAGGATAAGCGCGATTGGAGCATTCTTTTCTTTGGAAGGCTGATAGCGACCTTCGAGGCGTCCGGCAGGGCCGTTGAAAATGACTTCTGGCATGTGTACTCCGCTCGTAACGGGAAGACCGGACTGGGGCGGCGAAACTTGACGTCGTTGGACGCCGCTTCTAGAACCGGTTGGAAATTTCGACAGACTGAAAGCGAGTTTCAGTTCCTATGGGGGCTTAATAGGCTTTTCTTGATTGAAAATTCAAGAAAATTGCGCTTCCAGAATTTTGTTTAGGAGATAGGTACGGTGAACGGGAGCGGCAAGAGGCTCTATCTGGATTATAATGCCAGTGCTCCGTTGCTTGATGAAGCACGCGAAGCGGTTATCAATGCGCTCGGCATTACCGGCAATCCATCTTCCGTGCATCGTGAAGGCCGCGCCGCGCGTGCGCTCGTCGAAGCAGCGCGCCGCAGCGTTGCAGCGCTCGTCAATGCCAGGCCAGACCATGTTTTCTTTACGTCGGGAGCAACGGAAGCCGCGTCGACGCTGCTGACACCCAATTATATGATGGGACGTTCGCCGGTCCGCCTGTCACATCTTTACGTGAGTGATACGGAACACCCTTGCATGCTGTCTGGAGGGCAGTTTGCAGCGCAGGACGTCACCGTTCTACCGGTTGATGGAAATGGCATTGTACAACTCGATGCCCTGAAAACTGCGCTTGCCGGTCATGACAAAAGCCAGGGGCTGCCACTCGTGGCCATACAGGCCGCCAACAATGAGACCGGCATCATCCAGCCGATTGCGGAAATTGCCACTATCGTGAAGGCTGCGGGCGGCATTTATATCGTCGACGCAGTCCAGGCGGCAGGACGCATTAAATTAGATATTTCAGATAATTGTGGTGATTATCTCATAATTTCTTCGCACAAGATTGGCGGCCCGAAAGGCGTCGGTACAATTATCGCCATTTCCGACCTCATGATGCCGCGCGCGCTTGTTCGCGGCGGCGGTCAGGAAAAGGGGCATAGAGCGGGAACGGAAGCTCTGCCGCTGATCGCAGGTTTCGGTGCTGCGGCAGATACCGCTAAGACACGACTGGACGGCGAGGGCTGGTCCCCGGCGATGCGGGACAGGCTGGAGGTCGGGTTGGAGGCGATCGCCCCGGATGCGGTGATCTATGGCAAATCGGTCGGCAGATTGCCGAACACGACCTTCTTTTCCCTTGAGGAGCAAAAGGCGGAAACCGTACAGATCGCCTTTGATCTCGGCGGGATTGCGCTTTCGGCAGGCTCGGCCTGCTCGTCGGGGAAAGTAGGTCCCAGCCATGTGCTGTCGGCCATGGGACATGGAGACAGCCTCGGGGCGATCCGCGTGTCACTCGAACCAACGGCCACACCCGATCAGGTCGATGCGTTTCTCGACGTGTTCCGCAAAATTATCGAGCGTCGCGCCAAGAAGGCGTGATTGCGATTCAAAAATCGAGGCCGAGCTTCTGCTTTGCAGCGGCGATATAGCCCTCGTAGCGCGTTTTAAATTCTTCCCGCTTGGCGATATCAGCGGCGATATCGTCGGAAGCGCTGGCATTTGAAATGTTGAACTTGTCGTGGGCGTCCTGAAAAAACTTCAGCTGATTGATGGTGCGGCCTTCGTCGTTCACCTGTTGTTCGAGAAACTTTACATAGTCCTGCAGATTTTGGGTGTTCATTATGGTCTCCCTTTCCTTTGGCTATCTATGTTCCTACATGCACAAGGCAAGGGCGGGCATGATTCTGATAGGCTGCCCGGAAATTCCAATTCTTCAAAGAAAATCAAGGCGTCAAAGCCGGGATGTGTCGTCTGCGATCGCCGTTTCATCGGACTGTTTCATTAAGTTGATCGTTTTAATCGGCATTTTTAGGGGCAAATTTGAACCCGGTGCTTGAAATTCAGTTTAGAGAGGTTTTAAAGAAGGGCCAAGCACACTATATTGAGGCGGTATTGTTCAAGACATATCACCTTGACGTTTGCAACTGTCGGGCCTTGACCCCGACGAGGATGGAGAACGCCAATGCCTGCAGTGCAGGAGACCATTGACCAGGTCCGCGGCCTTGACGTGGACCAGTACAAGTATGGCTTCGAGACGACGATCGAAGCCGAGAAGGCCCCCAAGGGCCTGAACGAAGATATCATTCGCTTCATTTCCGCCAAGAAGAACGAGCCGGAATGGATGCTGGAATGGCGTCTGAAAGCCTATGAACGCTGGCTTACCATGGAAGAGCCGACATGGGCTCGCGTCGATTATCCGAAGATCGATTTCCAGGACGCATATTATTATGCGGCGCCGAAAAACCAGTCCGGCCCGAAGTCGCTCGATGAAGTTGACCCGGAGCTGTTGAAGACCTACGAAAAGCTTGGCATTCCGCTGCGCGAGCAGGAAATCCTTGCTGGCGTTCGCAAGCAGGGCGAGCCGAGCGAAATCGATGGCAATCCTTCCGACAATGTCTATGCGTCCGGCCGCGTTGCTGTTGATGCCGTGTTCGACAGTGTGTCGGTGGTTACGACCTTCAAGGAAGAACTCGCCAAAGCGGGCGTAATCTTCTGTTCGATTTCGGAAGCGATCCGCGAACATCCCGAACTGGTGCAGAAGTATCTGGCTTCTGTGGTTCCTGTTTCGGACAACTATTACGCGACGCTGAATTCGGCTGTCTTCACGGATGGTTCGTTTGTTTACGTTCCGAAGGGCGTTCGCTGCCCGATGGAACTTTCGACCTATTTCCGCATCAACGAAAAGAACACCGGCCAGTTCGAACGTACGCTCATCATCGCTGATGAAGGCGCGTATGTTTCCTATCTGGAAGGTTGCACCGCACCGCAGCGCGATGAAAATCAGCTGCACGCAGCTGTCGTTGAGCTGATTGCGATGGAAAACGCCGAAATCAAATATTCGACGGTCCAGAACTGGTTCCCTGGCGACAAGGACGGCAAGGGCGGCATCTACAACTTCGTTACGAAGCGTGGCGATTGCCGTGGCGATAATTCCAAGATTTCGTGGACGCAGGTTGAAACCGGCTCTGCGATCACGTGGAAATACCCGTCCTGCATTCTGCGTGGCGATAATTCGCGCGGCGAGTTCTATTCAATCGCTGTTTCGAATGGCCATCAGCAGATTGACTCGGGCACCAAGATGCTGCACCTCGGCAAGAACACGTCGAGCCGCATCATTTCAAAGGGTATTTCGGCCGGTAAGTCGAACAACACCTATCGCGGACAGGTTTCCGCCCATCGCAAGGCTGAAAACGCCCGCAACTTCACCCAGTGCGACTCGCTCCTGATCGGTAACGATTGTGGCGCGCATACGGTGCCGTATATCGAGGCGAAGAACGCCACGGCGCAGTTCGAACACGAGGCAACCACCTCCAAGATTTCGGAAGACCAGCTGTTCTATGTGATGCAGCGCGGCATTCCGGAAGAGGAGGCAATCGCTCTCATCGTCAATGGCTTCGTGAAGGAAGTCATTCAGGAACTGCCGATGGAATTCGCCGTCGAAGCCCAGAAGCTTATCGGCATCTCGCTTGAAGGTAGTGTCGGCTAACCGATCGCCTCTTTCCCAGTGATTTTTCTGGCCAGCCTTTTCCTGGCATTAGAACAAGGTTTACATTCATGCTTGAGATCAAGAACCTCCATGCAAAGATCGCCGACACGGATACCGAGATCATCCGTGGCCTGAACCTCACCGTGAACAAGGGTGAAGTTGCTGCGATCATGGGTCCGAACGGTTCGGGCAAGTCCACGCTTTCCTATATCCTCGCCGGTCGCGAAGACTATGAAGTGACGGAAGGCGACATTCTCTACAACGGCGAGTCGATCCTCGAACTCGATCCCGCTGAACGCGCCGCCAAGGGCATCTTCCTCGCATTCCAGTATCCGATGGAAATTCCGGGCGTTGCCACGATGGAATTCCTGAAGGTTGCGATGAACAGCCAGCGCAAGGCGCGTGGCGAACCGGAACTGAAGATCCCGGAATTCATCAAGCGCGTGAAGGACGCTGCTGGCAAGCTCAGCATCGACATGGACATGCTGAAGCGTCCGCTTAATGTCGGCTTTTCTGGCGGCGAGAAGAAGCGTGCTGAAATTCTTCAGATGCAGCTTCTGGAGCCGAGCCTCTGCGTCCTCGACGAAACCGACTCCGGCCTCGACATCGACGCGCTGAAGATCGTTTCGGAAGGCGTGAATGCCCTGCGTTCGCCGGACCGCGCCGTGATCGTCATCACGCACTATCAGCGTCTGCTCGAACATATCATTCCGGATAGCGTGCACGTGCTTTACAAGGGCCAGGTCATCAAGTCTGGTGACAAGAACCTTGCGCTGCACCTTGAAGAAAATGGTTATGCCGACGTAATCGGCGAAGCTGCCTGAGGAGGGATGGATCATGAATATCCAGACCGCCCCGGCTACCAAACCGCGAACGCCCGCTGAAAGCGCGCTGATCGACAGTTTTGCCGACCGCATGGGCGACCTGCCGGGCAATGGCGATGTTGTCGTTGCACGTGATGCGGCGCTTGAAACTCTCAAGGAGAACGGCATTCCGTCCCGCCGCGTCGAAAGCTGGCATTACACGGATTTCCGTACGCTTCTGAAGGGCGTGGCGCCATTCGATGCCGCTGCCGGAACACAGGCATTGCCTGCGCTCATCGCCGGTTCGTCCATCGCTGCCACAAGCAATGGCGTGGCTCTTGCCGCGAAAGCGCCTGAAGGTGTGTCGCTGACCCCGGTTCGCGAGGCGTTGGCCGACGGCTCGCTCGTCACCCAGCTTCGGTCGCGCGGCTTCGACGATACGATCGGCCAGATCAACGCTGCCTATGTCAGCGATGGCTGGATGGTTTCCATCGCCGATGACACCGAACTGGAAGCGCCATTGGAGCTTCAGAACATCCAGAAGGCCGGACAGGGACACACTCGTTTTCCTGTCCGCATCGGTGCAAATGTCAAGGGCACCATCGTGGAACGCCAGAACGGCGGCGAAGGCGATGCCTTCTCCACCTCTGTCAACCATGTGACCGTTGGCGACGGCGCTGAAATTCTCTGGATCATCCTGCGTGATTTCGGTCAGGCAACGCAGCTTTCGCAGTTCAATGCGACGATTGGCAAGGGCTCCAAGCTCACGCTCTATATCGTCAATGCGGGCGGCAAGCTGGTTCGTCAGGAAGTGCACGTCAATGTGACGGGTGAGGATTCCGACTTCGAGCTTCGCGGTCTCAATCTTCTGGCTGACGACACGCACACCGATGTCACCATGACGGTCGGCCATCTGGTGGAAAACACGCGTTCGACCCAGATCATTCGCAACGTGGTCAAGGACCGTGCGCGTGGCGTTTTCCAGGGCATGATCCGCGTGGCACAGATCGCCCAGAAGACCGATGCCCGCATGGCCTGCAACACGCTGCTGCTTTCGGATGAAGGCGAGTTCGATGCCAAGCCTGAACTCGAAATCTTTGCCGATGACGTGGCGTGTGGCCATGGTGCGACGGTTGCCGAATTGTCGAGGGACTATCTGTTTTATCTGATGGCACGCGGCATACCCGAAAACGAGGCACGTGGCCTGCTGATCAATGCGTTCATCGCCGAGATTATCGAAGAGCTGGAAGACGAAACGCTGGTTGAGGCACTGGAAGAAGTGCTGTCCAACTGGCTCGCCACCCACGCCTGATTGATTGAGGCAGAGTGTGCAGATGCACGCTCTGCCTTTTCCTGCCGAAACGGCAAGAGGAACGATCATGGACCAGAAGAATCCGCTTGTAGCGCGCTATGACGTCGAGGCGATCCGTCGCGACTTTCCGATCCTTTCGAGAGAAGTGCACGGCAAGCCGCTGATCTATCTCGACAATGGCGCATCGGCGCAAAAGCCTCAGAGCGTCATCGACGCTGTAACGCACGCCTATTCCAACGAATATGCCAATGTTCATCGCGGCCTGCATTTTTTGTCAAATGCGGCAACGGATGCCTATGAAAAGTCGCGTGAGACGGTACGGCGCTTTCTGAACGCCGGTTCTGTGGACGAAATTGTCTTTACGAAGAACGCGACCGAAGCGATCAACACGGTCGCCTATGGTTATGGCATGCCGAATATCGGCGAAGGCGATGAAATCCTTCTGTCGATCATGGAGCATCACTCCAATATTGTGCCATGGCATTTCATTCGTGAAAGACAGGGCGCAAAGCTGGTCATCACGCCGGTGGACGATGAAGGCATCTTCCATATCGAGGAATTCGAAAAGCGTCTGACGGAGCGAACCAAGCTTGTCGCAATCACGCATATGTCGAATGCGCTTGGAACGGTGACGCCGATCAAGAAGATCGTCGAGCTTGCCCATGCGCGTGGTATTCCGGTTCTGGTCGATGGCAGCCAGGGCGCTGTGCACCTGCCTGTCGACGTGCAGGATCTCGGCTGCGACTGGTATGTCTTTACCGGCCACAAGGTTTACGGACCATCTGGCATAGGCGTCCTTTATGGCCGTTCGGAAATGCTTGAGAAGATGCGTCCTTTCCAGGGCGGCGGCGAAATGATTGAGGAAGTGACGGAAGAAAACGTCACCTATAACCATCCGCCCCATCGTTTTGAAGCGGGTACGCCGCCTATCGTTCAGGCCATCGGTCTTGGCGCCGCGCTTGAATATATGGAGAAGATCGGTCGTCATGCGATCCTCGCCCATGAGGAAGACCTGCGCGATTATGCTCACGAGCAGCTCGGCCGGATCAACTCATTGCGCATTTTCGGCAATGCGCCGGACAAGGGAGCCATCATCTCGTTTGCGCTGGAGGGAATTCATGCGCACGACGTTTCGATGGTGATCGATCGGGCAGGGGTTGCGGTCCGTGCCGGAACACATTGCGCGCAGCCGCTCTTGAAACGCTTCGGCGTTACGTCTACATGCCGTGCATCCTTCGCCCTGTATAATACCCGTGCTGAAGTGGATGCATTGGCGGAAGCCTTGGAAAAGGCAAGGAAGTTTTTCGGATGACCGATATGGAACAGAAAGTTCAGGACAAAGCCGATACCGCGCCTGTCGAGGGTGGAGAAAAAGCCGAAGGCAATTCGGTGTTTTCCGCTTCTGCCATCCCGCAGGAAGACCTCCTGCGTATGACGGACGACATCATCGCGGCCTTGAAGACGGTTTATGATCCCGAGATTCCAGCCGACATCTACGAACTCGGTCTCGTCTACAAGATCGATATCGAAGATGATCGCACCGTGAAAATCGAAATGACTCTAACTGCTCCCGGCTGCCCTGTGGCAGGCGAGATGCCGGGCTGGGTTGAGAACGCAGTCAGCGCCGTTGAGGGTGTTTCCATGGTGGAAGTCACGATGACATTCGATCCACCTTGGACGCCGGACCGTATGTCCGAAGAGGCCCAGGTGGCTGTCGGCTGGTACTGAAATCTGATCGAAGCAAACAAAATGCGGCTCTTGAGCCGCATTTTTATTTCGTGGACACCTAAAGCATGTCGCTGTTAACCGGATTCGGGATTCCCGTTTGGCTTGATCTGTGATTCACTTGTCTCATGGAAGGAGATGCACCATGGGCAAGCCGCATCCGATTGAGTTGCGTGAGCGTGTCGTTGCGTTTGTGAATGAGGGCAATAGTCACCGGGAAGCCGCTCGGCATTTCCGTGTTTCGCCTCGGTTCGTCAACAACATGATGATCCTGCATCGGTCATCCGGCTGTCTGGCCGCCGCCAGGCAGGGCCACCCGCCTGGAAGTGTGAAGCTTTTGGCTCATGGTGATTGGGTCCGCGAGCAGATGTCCGCCCGTGGCGAAACGACTTTGGACGAACTGTGCGTTGCGCTCGCGGAGCGCGGTATTGAAGTCCACCGCGCCACGGTCGGGCGATTTCTACACCGACTTGGGCTGAGCAATAAAAAAAAGCCTCAAGGCAAGCGAGCAGCGTAGACCAGAGATCGCCAAGGCGCGTGATCTTTGGATCAATCGCCGAAAGCGGTTCTTCAACAAGGCCTTGTCGCGTCTCATCTTTATCGATGAGACTTCCACGAATACGCGCCTGACAAAACGCACCGGATGGTCTGCCAAAGGCAGGCGCTTTGCCGCCTATGCGCCATTCGGAAAATGGAAGACACAAACCTTCATTGCCGGACTGCGCTGCCATGGCCTGACCGCGCCATGGATCGTCGATGCACCGATGAACAGCCGCATCTTCGAAACCTGGATCGAGACACAGCTTGTGCCGACACTGTCAGCCGGTGATATAGTCATCCTCGACAATGTCGGCTTCCACAAAAGCCAGAAGGCTGAGCAACTGGTCAAGGCAAAGGGCGCTTGGTTTCTCTTCCTGCCGCCCTATTCGCCGGACCTGAACCCAATCGAAATGGCTTTCTCAAAACTCAAGGCACTTCTGAGAAAGCGAGCAGCACGCAGCTTCGACGCCATCTCAAAAGCACTTGGCGATATCATCAGTCTCTTCTCCATCAATGAATGCCAGAACTTCTTTAAGGCTGCTGGGTATGAGGCCGAATAAATGCGACACGCTTTAGACGAAAATTTTATCATTCATCTTCCATTCAATCGCCAGCGCCTATTTTCAATGAGGCGGGAGTGCTGACTATGGAGGATGTAACGATGTCAGTCAGAAGCAGCCTAACTGCTCTTCTTGTTTTCGGTGGTATCATGTCTTTTTCGGCGCCGTCATTCGCTTTGCCAATGCCACAACCCACGAATACGCATGATGCCGGTAGTCTTGCGGAGCAGGTCGGGTGGCGGTGTGGGCCTGGCTGGCACATGAATCGCTATGGACGCTGTGTTCCCAATCGGGCCAGAGCACGTTGCGCCCGTGGCTGGCACTTGAACAGAAATGGCGTTTGTGTGCGAAACCGCCCTGTCCATAAGGTCTGCGCTCGCGGATATCATCTGACACCGCGTGGCTATTGCGTACGCAACTGGTAGTGTGCGTTTTCCTCCCGAAATCGCGACACGACTTCGGGAGGAGAGCCCGGTGGATCAAGACGGATCAAATTGCGCCCGACAGCACGGTAACGTTGGACTAGCGCACTTCAAGCACTTCTCCGGTGCGACGATCAATAACTACACGCATATCGTTGTCTCGACGGTCTATTCCTCGGACAATATACGCGCCTCTGCGTCGTGAAACGCTTTCGACTTCATCCATTCCCTCGCTACGTGCAATCCTCGCAGCCCGGCGTTCACTGATTTCATCCCGTTCTGAACGACGATCAGGAATAACCCGGCGGTCGCTGTCCGGGTTGACTTGAATACCATTAGGACCGATCTCAATACTTTGGGCCTGTGCGGGAACGGCTGAAACAAAAGCCGACATAATCACCATCGCCGCTGCCATTGCCGAAAATTTGTACATGGCACCTATCCATTGTTAGTTTTGCACCCGCCGTCGAAATGAACGAATTGGATCGATGCCGGTTCCCGTTCCGGCGGTCAACTCTCCTAACACGCTGAACATCCTGTGATTATGCCCATGTCGATCCGACCGACGGTCAAAACGATCTAGTATTTATAGGAAGACATTATCGTGATGCGGGCGCTGATCCCAATTGGCCAACAAACAGATTGTCGGGCCAAATCTGTGTGATTCCTTGGCCCGTTATGCTTGGGAGGCTTTTAGTCCTGTGGCTTTCACAGCCAAGGGGGTAGGCACCGCGCACGGTTTCGAAATTTGATGAAAGACGATTGCGGGTCTATAACCCGATTGCTGCTAATGTTGCTCCAACGCAAGAACCGTTAGTTATGGAGGTTCTGTCCATTACTCTCCGGGGGCAGAGGCCGAGGCTGATCACGATCAGGTCAACGCGGCAATGACAGAGTAGTCTTTCCGCACGCGATAAATCTGCCCGGACGCCAATAACCCTCTTCCGATCACGAACTCTGGTCTGGTTCAGGTGGGAACTGATCTATTTGGTGAATATCGAGCCTACTATTTGTTAGTCGCGAAGTAGGTTTGAAAAAAACCCCGCAAAGAACGATGATGTGGATACTCACCCGTGATAGTTATGGTTGTGATTTCTCTAAAAGTGTCACTGCATCAATTCGTGGTTGTGTTACCGCGGTCGGGGGCCAAGGGGTAATTTGGGTATCAATCAGCCTAAATCCTGCACGGTTTGCAAAGTGTCGCATCAACTTTTCAGAGAAAAAATTGCGCCAATGCGGTTCATCTTCATATGTCCCTTCGGGAAAATCTTCACAATTCGAGTAGTGCAAAAGAGCCCGTCCTCCAGGGCGCATAATGCGTGCAATTTCACTTAAGTATCCAATCACGTCGCTGGCTTCAAAGTGAACCATAGCGTCGTAACAAAATAGGGCGGTGACGGTTTCTGTTTTCATTTCGCGAAGGTCTACACCGTTGTTTACAGAGTAAAAGACATTAGAGTTCTGGGAAAACCGTTTGCGGCAAACATCAATGTTTTCCTTATTAATATCAATGACAGTAATGCGTCCGGCCCTGTTCACTATCTGTGCGGTATGGCGCCCGTGTCCGCAAGCCAACTCGACCACGTTTGTCAAGTCTAGTTGATCAAACATTCTCCTAAACAGACTGTCGGTGTTCCAAAAAATGCCGAGGTGATTTGGGTTGTCCACGCCTGCATAATATGGGGTGTCTATATGAACTTTTCCAAGTTTCTCTACGAATTGACTGTACAATCATTCGGATAACTGCAACCACAAGTAGATAAATTCTTGAATTTGCTGCTGTTCTTCATGTGAGACGCTTATCGCCGAGTTAACAGAGGCTACTATTCCAGCCTCGTGTATATCTGTGGCCGGCAGCCATGCATGCAATTGCGATTTGATTCGACAGGAACTGCGACCTTCCAGCAATGGCTTTTATCGCAGCTCGCGTGTCGCCCTGGTAGTACGAGAGTGCCAGGGCGATTTCGTTTTGCAGGTCATGCGCAACTGCATTCATTGCTCGGCTCCAGCGAAGCAGACACATAAGCCACCAAGCATGCCTGTGAGTTTATCGGGTTGCCCTCAGATGTTCCTATTACGTTCACGGTGAGAATGGAGAGTCAACAGACTTTCGAAATGGTGTTGAATCGCTCACGTCTAGATGTGCAAGTTCAGGCTGAAAAGGTGAGGGAAAAGAAATGGGATTGTTAAATGGAATCAATGCCCCATTTGGGCCTACAGATGAGGGGATTATGTAAGTGAAACGACGCAATAAGCGATTGTTATAACTCATAAATTATCCCCAAAATGTGAGGATATTTGGTGCCCCCAGAGAGACTCGAACTCCCGACCCCCTGATTACAAATCAGGTGCTCTACCAACTGAGCTATAAGGGCACTTGCGCCCGATTAGCACAAATGCAGCGCGTGTAAAACGAAAATTCATCGCTAGCAGGTCATGGCAACCGGGTTTTTCATGTGATAGCCAATAGCGGGTTGGGGAAACAGTGGCAAACTTGTCAGAGTTGGCCAGATTCGGGACTGTAAATATGGAAGATAAATCGCTCGCGCTGCATTTTCTGTCGTCGGGAACCGAAGAATCACTTGTCGCCCAAAAAGAACTCGTTGCCCGCTACGGTCATGTGGCTGCTGAAGATGCCGATATCATCGTTGCACTTGGCGGCGATGGAACCATGCTTCAGGCGCTTCGCGATTTCATGAACAGCGGTACGCCGATCTATGGCATGAATCGCGGCTCTGTCGGCTTCCTGATGAACGAGTTCAGCGTGGATGACCTGCCGGAGCGCATTCTGGCCGCGCAGATGGAAACCATTCGCCCGCTTGTCATGGTCGCCGAAACAGAATCCGGCCAATCATTCGAGGCTTTGGCGATCAACGAAGTTTCCCTTTTTCGTCAGTCCTATCAGGCTGCGAAGGTTCGGATAACGATTGACGGCAAGGTGCGTCTGGACGAACTCGTCTGCGATGGTGTGATGGTCGCGACGCCTGCAGGTTCCACCGCCTACAATCTTTCAGCACAAGGCCCCATTCTTCCGCTTGAAGCGCCGCTTCTGGCGCTCACCCCGGTGAGTCCCTTCCGTCCGCGCCGTTGGGGTGGGGCGCTATTGCCGAAGCACGTAACCGTTCGCATGGATTTGTTGGAAACCGAAAAACGCCCGGTCAATGCGGTCGCGGACAATAATGAGGTCAAATCGGTCAGGGCTGTTACCGTGCGGGAAGCACCGAACAGCCAGGTGGCCATCCTCTTTGATCGAAATCATTCCTGGGACGAGCGCATCCTGACAGAACAGTTCAGGCATTAGTTTCAGCGTATAAGTGGCGCGTAATTCAGCTACGCAAATGCTCTTTGGCTTTTGATAATTTGAGTAAATTTGTTCAAGTTCCGCATTGATTTCGATTGTCGCAACACAATTGAAGCAATTTGATATCTTTCGATGGTATTTTGGTTGACTTTTGCACGCTGTGGACGTACGCGATGCTGCAAGAAAACGCATATTGCGTTGCAGACGCCTTATTCTGCCTTCGTTCCTGCGCCCGATGACGCGGCTGCAATGACAGGATGGGTGGAAATCATTTCCAAACCAAGAGAGCTGCGCCTCCATTGACGACATTTGCCGAACTCGGTCTTTCCCCGAAAGTGCTCGCTGCTGTAGAAGCGGCGGGATATTCTGCGCCCACACCCATTCAGGCAGGAGCCATTCCTCCAGCCCTTGAACGCAAGGACGTTCTCGGTATCGCGCAGACGGGAACCGGAAAGACCGCGTCTTTCGTGCTTCCGATGCTCACGCTTCTGGAAAAGGGTCGGGCGCGGGCGCGCATGCCGCGTACGCTCATTCTGGAGCCGACCCGCGAACTCGCAGCGCAGGTCGAGGAGAACTTCACCAAATACGGCGTCAATCATCGGCTGAACGTGGCCCTTCTGATTGGCGGCGTGTCGTTCGATGAACAGGAGCGCAAGCTGGAACGCGGTGCCGATGTTCTCATCGCGACACCCGGTCGCCTGCTCGATCATTTCGAGCGTGGCAAGCTGCTCCTGACCGGTGTTGAAATTCTCGTCATCGACGAAGCAGACCGTATGCTCGATATGGGCTTCATCCCGGACATCGAACGCATCTGCAAGCTCATTCCGTTTACGCGTCAGACCCTGTTCTTCTCGGCCACCATGCCGCCGGAAATCACCAAGCTGACCGAACAGTTCCTGCATTCGCCAACGCGCGTTGAAGTTGCAAAGGCTTCGTCTACGGCCAAAACCGTGACCCAACGCCTAGTGAAATCCAGCAAGAAGGATTGGGACAAGCGCGCGGTTCTGCGCGATCTCGTCCGTGCGGAAGGCGATACGCTCAAGAACGCGATCATCTTCTGTAATCGCAAGAAAGACGTATCCGAACTGTTCCGCTCGCTGACACGACATGAGTTCAACGCTGGTGCCTTGCATGGCGATATGGATCAGCGCGCGCGCATGACCATGTTGGCGAACTTCAAGGAAGGCAAACTGCAGCTGCTGGTGGCTTCCGATGTTGCCGCGCGCGGTCTCGACATTCCCGATGTGAGCCACGTTTTCAATTTCGACGTTCCGATTCACTCGGAAGACTATGTTCACCGCATCGGCCGCACCGGTCGCGCGGGGCGTTCTGGCAAGGCATTCACCATTGTGACGCCTTCCGATACAAAATATCTTGCAGCCATCGAAAACATGATCGGCGAGAAGATCGAATGGCTCGATGGTGATCTGTCCACCCTGCCAGCCTCTGATGAGGCAGACGATCCGCGCAAGAGCAAGAATGCACGCGGCAAAGGCAAGGATGCCAAGGGCAAGGACAAGCCGAAAGACAAGGCAAAGGCGAAGCCTGCCGAAGTTCTCGATCTTGCCGAACAGCCGCAACCAGTCATCGAAGCCAGTGAGCGCCGTGATGCGATCCGCGCTTCCAATGACGAACGCCGCGGCAAGCCGCAGCACGAACAGAAACGCCGTCGCGATCGTGACGATGACGGCCCGACGCCTGTTGGTTTCGGCAGCGACATTCCGGCCTTCATGCTGATTCCGACCGGAATCTGACCGAAGCAGTAAAGAAATGAATCAATCGGCTGCGAGGCTAGCGCTTCGCAGCCGATTTCTTTTTGGGCCTGGTTTTTTCGCTTCGTAGCGCTGCATCATAGGCAAGGCGCGCCCAATGCGTCATCACTTCCGGATCGTCGAAAGCTTCACTTGGCACGCTCCAGTAAGGCATGGCGATTGGATCACCGCCCTTGCGACCTTCATAGGTCCATTGGGTGGCGCCTGCGTCAATGAAATCCGGGATGGTTACTTCGTCAGCCTTGAAGAGCAACTCGTCGCGAACGACGAGTGCAAAGATCAGGCCCTGATGATAGATGCCCTTGCCGCCAAACATGCGGCGGATGCTGATGGGGCCGAAGTCCTGCAACAGATCGCGAAGAGCTTCGTCATCCATTAGCTGACGGACCTTGTCTTGAGTTAGGCTGCGCCCTGCATCTGGCGGAGGCTTTCCGGGGAAGCCGCTTTGATTTCGACGGATTCGCCGCAGCCGCAAGCTGATGTCTGGTTCGGGTTGTTGAAGACAAAACCCGTCCGCAGCGTCGTTACTTCAAAATCCATCTGGGTGCCGAGCAGGAAAAGAACGGCTTCAGGCGCGATGAAGACTCTCGCGTCATCTTTCTCGATCACATCGTCGCCTGCCTTGGCTTCCGTGACGAGATCGATGGTGTATTCCATTCCGGCACAGCCGCCTTTTTTCACACCCACCCGGATACCAAGAGCGCCGTCCCGCGATGCGATGATCTCGCGAACGCGATCAGCTGCCTTGTCAGTTAGCGTCATGACTGCGAAACGGCCCATTTTCTCTCTTCCGGTATCGTGCTGGCATATGGACGGAGAATCGTCCAATCATGTCGCAACAGGCTGAGTTTCCTCTGCGCCTGCCACGTTTTCACTATAGTTAGTGTTGTAACATCATTACTGCAATACACCAAATCGGGAGCGCCCTCGACGCGTTCCGCAAAAACTTTGCTAGAAAGAGGAGAAGCGAATGTCGAATGACCGGATGAAACCTCTGATGCTGGCTGCTGTAATCGGCCTTCTGGGCACGGGGCTTGCAGGTATTTCGGCTGACAGCGCTTTTGCGCAAAATCCGCCGAAGGCTGCGCCCGAAGAAACGCCGAGAAACGTTCAGGAAAAGCATGACAACGCTTCCAAGCCTGTGGAGGAAACCAAGCCTTCCGAGCAGACGCAGGATGCTGCCGGAGGCGTGACAGTTCCGGATTATCGCGACGATCGCTCGACGCCACAGGCCCTGATCGAATCCTATTACAATGCGATCAATCGCAAGGAATATACCCGAGCCTACGGTTATTATTCCGAGGAAGGGCGTGAGCCGGATTTCAAGACCTTTGTAAAAGGCTATGAGAATACCAAGAGCGTGAAAGTCGCGCTGCGCAAGACTGATCCCGATCCAGGCGCCGGACAGATCTACTGGAGCCAGCCACTGGCCATCGAAGCCGAAACGGCGGATGGCAAGAAGGAAGTCTTTACAGGCTGCTACACGATTCACCTCACAAATCCGGCCATGCAGGAAGAGCCGCCGTTCAAGCCGATGCAGATCATGACAGGGTCTTTGACCAAGTCACCCCTTGAACTGGAAAAGAGCGTGCCGGAGACCTGCGAAGCGCCATAAGAAGAATGGCAGTATAGCCCTTGACCTTACCACGATGGGAAGCCCCATCTTATGTTCAGTCCTGAAAGGAGTGACTGAGTTGATGAAGTTTTCCATTCCCAAGATGAAGTGCGGCGGTTGCGCCGATAGCGTTACCGTCGCACTGCGCAAGCTCGATGCAATCGCACCAATTGAAATCGATCTCGACAAGAAAGAGGTCGAATTCGGCGGCAAGGTTTCGCAGGATGCCGTTCTTTCCGCACTGGCTGAGGCCGGTTATCCGGCATCGAACGCTCAATAATGTGATTTGAGGGGCGCTTGTTTCAAAGTGCTGCGAACGGTAGAGCCCATCCCGAAAAGCGTAAAACGGTTTCGGGCAGGCTGTGTGTCAAAACGGGCGCCGAGATGCCGGGGCGCGGAAAGCTTTCCGGCATCTTCATATCCAGATGCCGACAACTGTAGTGGGTATCAGTGAGCATAAATGCCGCAAATGCTGTGTTTCATTGACTGGACCCCCGATTTTTGCCACATCAACGGCAAATCTCGTTTATGGTGCTCTTTGTGCGTCCAAAAGGATGCACGGCGCTCCAATGGCATGAAACATCGCATTCCGCGACAAGGAAGGGTTTAGGGCTATGGCAGCCGATTTCCAGGATCTTCGCACAAAGATGGTTGACAACCAGATCCGTACGACGGACGTAACCGATCTGGCGGTTATCGATGCTTTCCTGACCGTTCCGCGCGAGGCTTTTGTTCCCGCAGCCCGTCAGGTTCTCGCCTATATCGATGAAGACCAGCTTCTGGAAAGCGAAGGCAAGCAGCCTCGCTACCTTATGGAACCTTCGCCATTCGCCAAGCTCGTGCAGCTCGCCCGTATCAAGAACACCGACGTGGTTCTCGATGTCGGCTGCGGCACCGGATATTCGGCAGCCATCCTATCCAAGCTTGCTGGCTCGGTGATCGGTCTGGAAAGTGATTCCGTATTGTCGGCTGCTGCGACTGCCCGTCTCGCTGAATTCGGCTATGACAATGTTGTGATCGTTTCAGGCGAACTGCAGGCAGGCTATCCGTCGGAAGCGCCTTACGATGTGATCGTCATTGAAGGCGCTGTCGATTTCGTTCCGGACGCACTTCTCAGCCAGTTGAAAGACGGCGGACGCCTCGTTGCCGTTGAAGGCCGGGGGAACGCCGGAGTTGCGCGGATTTACGTTAAAGAAAATGGTGTTGCATCGGGACGCGGTGTGTTCAACACTGCGGTTCGTCCACTGCCGGGATTCGAGCGCGTTCCGCAGTTCGAATTTTAATTTTAGTGGATGATACAATTCTGCAACGCTGCGGAATTTGTTTGTGCAAGCTCTGGCGGGGGCAATGGAAATAACCGAATTTAGAGGTTATTAGGATTTGCCCGAACCGATCGGTTCGATAGTTGGATTCGTTTGTTCTTAATATGAGGTACCCGGTGTTCAAAACGTGCAAAGGACTGGTAGCGGCCGCAGCATTGTTGTCTGGCACCATTTTAACGGGGCAGGCGGCGTTCTCGGAGACGTTAACCGGCGCTCTCGTGAAGGCCTACAAGAACAATGCTAACCTGAACTACTCCCGCGCAGGTGTCCGCGTCACGGATGAAGGCGTGGCCATTGCCAAGTCCGGTTATCGTCCGCAGATTACCGGTTCTTATAACGTAGGGCGTGGCAAGACACCTTCAAGTCAGGGTTATCGCACGACAGGCACGTTCGGCATCGAGCTGAACCAGATGCTGTTCGATGGGTTTCAAACCAAGAACAATGTCGCCGCCGCAGAAACACAGGTCTTCGCCCAGCGCGAAAATCTCCGCAACGAAGAGCAGAACAGACTCTATGAGGCGGTAACAGCCTATATGGATGTCTATCAGGCTCGCCAGATCGCTGTTCTGCGTGAACGCAACCTTGCAGCCCTGAACGAACAGGTTCGTGCGGCTCGCGCCCGTCTCGATGTGGGCGAAGGTACGCGTACCGACGTTGCGCAGGCAGATGCCAGCCGTTCGACTGCCGTAGCGGCGTTGAATTCCGCACGTGCGGATGTCAAGTCGGCAGAAGCAACCTATGTGCAGGTTATCGGCGTTCAGCCGGACAAGCTTGCGACCGCAGCCGCAGCCAAGAACCTGCCGAGCTCGCCAAATCAGGCTTTCTCCATTGCGACTGCCGGACACCCGGGCATTCTTGCGACCCAATATGCCGTTAATGCCGCTGGATATAACGTGAAGGCCAAGGAGGGCGCTCTGCTTCCGTCCGTCGGCCTTACGGCAAGCGCCAGCCACCTTGATACTTATTCCGGCGAGGGCGGCTCGCAGACCGATGGCAACTCGGCGTCCATCGGCGTCGGCGTCAGTATCCCAATCTATACCGGTGGCCGTAGTTCGGCTCAGGTTCGCCAGTCCAAGGAACAGCTCGGTCAGGCACGTATCGAAGTCGACGTCGTTCGCGATCAGGTTCGTCAGGCTATCGGCTCCGCATGGTCGCAGCTTGAAGCTGCCCGCGCATCGGTCAAGGCAAATCGTGACGGCATTTCCGCCGCACAGCTTGCTCTTGATGGCGTCATTGAAGAGCGCAAGGTTGGACAGCGCACGACGTTGGACGTCTTGAATTCGCAAAACGATCTGATCAATGCTCAGATCGCTCTGGTCGAATCCGAGCGTAACGTTATTGTCGCCAGCTATGCTCTTCTCAATGCGACCGGTCGCATGACTGCCAGCCAGATGGGCTTGCAGGTCGCTCAGTACAAGCCGGAAGAGCATTACGAAGCCGTCAAGGACAAGTGGTTTGGTCTGCGCACGCCGGACGGTCGGTGATTGCTTGCAAGCATAGTGAGAATTGAAAAGGCACCTTCGGGTGCCTTTTTGTTTGCTGCGATTCGATTTTGCAGCGCCCGCAATTCTTAACAAATCCATAAAGCTGTGAGTTTGATCCAGCTTGCCTTGGCCGGGGATTCTCAAACAGAGGATCGTCCGCTACCTTTAATCCATTGATTCTCTGTCTTTTGCAGACAATGTCGCAATACAGGAAAGCGGATAGTAGCCATGGCACAGACATCCAGCGCAGCACGTGAACCGTCGATGGAGGAGATTCTCGCTTCCATCCGCAGGATCATTGAAGATAGTGATGTCACTCGCCAGCCAGCGCCGGTGGCAACGGCCTCTCCGGCTCGTGGAGAGGTTGCGGAGTTCCGTCGTCCAGTCACCGAGCAGCCCGTTGCACAGCCGGAAAAGCCTGCAATGATGCGCAACGTATTCCAGGACGAACCGACATTGCGCGGCCCGATTGGCGAACCGGCGCAGGCAGCGCCAGAGCCTGAAATCGAAGCCGATGACGAGGATGAAGTTGTTCTCAATGCCGAGAATGACGATCATTCTCACGCCAAGGCCACGCAGTCTTTGGAACTGCCTGCAGAGGCGGACATATCTCTGGAAGAAATCGACCTTTCCGTTGAGGCGGAAATTGCCGAAGCAGTCGACGCCTTGCTCGAACCGGAACTCGATGCGGACATGGAGCAGGAACCTGCAGCTCTTGCCGAGCAGGAAACCTCGGTTCGGCCCGAGGCGGTAGCGCCAGTTACTGAGCCCGCTGCAAAGATGCAGCCTGCTGCTCATATGCTGTCGCAGATTGCCGAACGTCAGGTAGCTGCCGCATTTCAGGATTTGAACCATGTGGTTCAGGCCGAGCCACGCCGTTCGTTCGACGAAATCGCTACGGAACTGTTACGTCCGATGCTGCAGGACTGGCTCGACAATAATCTGCCGACGCTTGTTGAGCGGCTTGTCCGGGAAGAAATCGAACGTGTGGTGCGTGGCGAGCGATAAACGGTATCAAGCCGATCCATTGAAATATTACCCGCCTGTGCAGCAGGCGGGTTTTCACTTTTAAAGTGACCGAAAGTGGCGCTGTCACTTTTAAAGTGATTTGTCTGCTGTTAGTTGCTATTGAGCCTTCAATCCATTCATCGCGCATAAAGACCGGATAATTCCATGCTTGAGAAGACCTATGACGCCGCGGCGATAGAGCCGAAAATTGCTGAACGCTGGGAAGAAGCGGGTGCATTCAAGGCGGGTGCAGGCGCGAAGCCGGGAGCCGATCCGTTCGCAGTGGTCATTCCTCCGCCGAACGTTACCGGATCGCTGCATATGGGCCACGCGCTCAACAACACGATCCAGGACATTATGGTTCGCTTCGAGCGTATGCGCGGCAAGAACGTGCTGTGGCAGCCCGGCATGGACCATGCGGGCATTGCAACGCAGATGGTTGTCGAACGGCAGCTGGCCGAACGGCAGGAGCCAAACCGCCATACCATGGGCCGCGAGAAGTTCATTGAGCGCGTCTGGCAGTGGAAGGCCGAATCCGGCGGCATGATTTCCAACCAGCTGCGCCGTCTTGGTGCCTCCTGCGACTGGTCACGCGAGCGCTTCACCATGGATGAAGGACTGTCGCGCGCGGTTCTGGAAGTTTTTGTCTCGCTCTACAAGCAAGGTCTCATCTATCGCGACAAGCGTCTGGTCAACTGGGACCCGAAGTTGCTGACGGCAATTTCCGACATCGAAGTCGAGTCGCGCGAAATGAAAGGTAATCTCTGGCATTTCCGTTACCCGCTTGAGAACGTTCCATTCGATCCAGAGAACCCGCATACCTACATCGTCGTTGCGACGACGCGCCCGGAAACCATGCTGGGCGATACCGGCGTTGCGGTTAATCCGAAGGACGAGCGTTACCACGCCCTGGTTGGCAACGATGTCGTGCTGCCGCTTGTCGGTCGCCATATCCCGATTGTTGCAGACGATTACGCTGATCCGGAAGCCGGTTCCGGCGCTGTCAAGATCACGCCCGCGCACGATTTCAACGATTTCGAAGTGGGCAAGCGGAATGAGCTGCGCGCTATCAACATTCTGACGACGAATGCGTCGATCACGATCAAGGACAATGTTGATTTCCTCGAAGGGCTGCAGCTGACACCGGAATTGAAGGCGCTGATCCACGAACTCGAAGGGCAGGACCGCTTCGCAGCCCGCAAGCGCATCGTCGAGCTGATGGACGAGCGCGGCTATCTGGAAAAGATCGAGGATCACACGCACGCCGTCCCACATGGTGATCGCGGCGGCGTTCCGATCGAGCCTTATCTGACTGACCAGTGGTATGTAAACGCTGGCGAACTGGCCAAGCCAGCAATGGCGGCGGTGCGCGAGGGCAAGACAAAGATCGTCCCGACGAATTGGGAAAAGACCTATTTTGACTGGATGGAAAACATTCAGCCATGGGCGGTTTCACGCCAGCTCTGGTGGGGACATCAGATACCGGCCTGGTACGGTCCGGATGGTCAGTATTTTGTCGAAAAGAGCGAAGAGGAAGCGAAAGCCGCCGCACGCGCTCACTATGGCGAAGACGTTGCACTTGAGCGCGATACTGACGTTCTCGATACGTGGTTCTCGTCGGCGCTTTGGCCGTTTTCGACGCTCGGCTGGCCGGACAAGACGCCGGAACTCGCAACCTATTATCCAACCAGTGTTCTGGTTACGGGTTTCGACATTCTGTTCTTCTGGGTTGCCCGCATGATGATGATGGGCCTCCATTTCATGGACGAAATCCCGTTCCATACGGTTTATCTGCATGCTCTCGTTCGTGACAAGCACGGCGCGAAGATGTCGAAGTCGAAAGGCAATGTCATCGATCCGCTCGAGCTGATGGATGAATACGGTGCTGATGCGCTGCGGTTCACTCTTGCCATCATGGCCGCTCAGGGCCGTGACGTTAAGCTCGACCCGGCGCGTATTGCCGGCTATCGCAATTTCGGCACCAAGCTCTGGAACGCAACGCGCTTTGCCCAGATGAATGGCGTGAAGCTTGATGCCGGTTTCAAGCCGGAAAACGCCAAGCTTGCCGTCAATCGCTGGATTCTGACGGAACTGACCAAGGCAACGCAAGCCGTGACGGAAGGCATCGACACCTACCGCTTCAATGAAGCTGCGGGTGCTGCCTATCGTTTCGTGTGGAACCAGTTCTGCGATTGGTATCTGGAGCTGCTGAAGCCGATTTTCATGGGTGACGATGAAGCTGCGAAGGCAGAAGCACAAGCCACGGCAGCCTATTGTCTGGATCAGGTTTATAAGCTTCTGCATCCGTTCATGCCTTTCATGACCGAAGAGCTTTGGACCCTGACTGCAGGTGAGGGACAGAAACGCGATACGGTACTGGCGCTTGCTGCCTGGCCGGAACTGTCGTTTGAGGACGAGGAAGCCGCGGCTGACATCAACTGGCTCGTTGATCTCGTCACCGGCATTCGTTCTGTCCGTGCGGAAATGAATGTGCCCGCCGGTGCGATTGCCCCGGTTGTCGTGCTGGATGCCAACGCGACAAGCGTAGAACGTTTCGCCCGTCACGATGCTGCCATCAAGCGCCTTGCCCGCGTGGAGAGTGTCTCGTTCGAGGCACAGGCCCCCAAGGGCTCAGCCCAGATGCTGCTTGGTGAGGCGACAATCTGCATCCCGCTAGGCAATCTGATTGACCTCAAGGCTGAAGCAGCACGTCTCGCCAAGGAAGCCGGCAAGATTGCCGCTGAAATGGATCGTATCGAGAAGAAGCTCTCCAACGAAAAATTCGTTGCGAACGCGCGTGAGGAAGTCGTTGAGGCAGAGCGTGAGCGGTTGGCTGAGCTGAAGGAATCGGCGCAGCGTGTAGCAACTGCTGAATCACGCATCCGTGATGCGGGCTGATTTGACCTGACGTCAGAAAACGATTCCCTATCGAATCAAACGCCCGGCAGTGCATTTCACTGTCGGGCGTTTTTTATGCGGCTGGACAGAGTTTGGACCCGTTTCAAGGGTTGGACCGGTAGATCGAACTCTGGTTTCGATTGTTTTCGACCAATGTTGCGCTTTCGCAACAAGGCAAAAAAGAGGCGGAAAATTGGCAGATTTGGGCCTGTTTTGTCATGTGTCGGGCGATTTTTGCTAATGAAGTGGCACGATATTTGATGTTTTAGCCATTTTTGACGAATGCTCCGAAAGTACGATGATGCTAATCCAAATTAATGCGACTTGCGGCCTGAATCCTTCCTGATTTACGTTTCCGTCAACGTTAATACCGTTGCTGTTTGGGAGGACATTATGAGTGTACAGCGCGTGAAAATGGCAGGAATGGTCGCAGCTCTCCTCGGAAGCGCGGTTGCTGCCAATGCAGGCGGCTTTGAGCGTAGCTCGCAGGATTTCGATATTCTCTTCGAAAAGGGCAATGCCGTCGAAGCTGGCGGAACCTATGTGGCGCCACAGCGTAAGCTGAAGAATATCCGTGGCTCGCGGGTAGGTGCGGCCACCGGCGGTATCAATCCGATCACGCGACAGCCTTATGAAACCAGCGTCGATGAAGCAAAGAGTTATTGGGTTCCCAAGGCTTCGGCAAAGTTCGACCTGACCGACGACCTTGCCTGTGCGGCGCAGTATCGTCAGCCTTGGGGAATTCACACCGACGTTGGCGTTGATACGGTTCGTATGTTCACTGCCATCGATCAGAAGATTTCTTCGAACGATTACGGCGTAAACTGCTCGTATCGTTTTGCAGCTGGCGAGAAAAGCTATTTCCGTATCCTCGGCGGTGTGAGCTATCAGGAGCTCAAAGGCGAGCAGACCAAGATGATACCTCCTGGCTCTGCATTCGGTGGCACCTTCCGTATCGGTTCCCTGGATGTTGAGGATGAGGCAGTGGGCTGGCGTCTCGGTGCTGCCTATGAAATTCCAGAATATGCGATGCGCGCGACGTTGGTTTATCAGTCCAAGCTCAAGTATAATCTTGAAGGCACGATTGACAATCTGGCGATTGTCGGCGGTCGTGGTATTCCGATCAATGTTGAAAGCGATGTTGATACACCACAGTCGGTTGAATTCAAGTTCCAGACCGGTATCGCTCCGGACTGGCTTGCTTTTGGCTCGGTCAAGTGGACAGATTGGTCATCCATAACACAGGTGGATTTCAACGCATCTGACAACAATGTCACTCGCAAAGGCACCACGATCACCAGTCTGAACCTGTATTATCAGGACGGCTGGACGGTTAGCGGCGGCGTCGGCCACAAGTTTAATGATCAATGGTCGGTGGCCGGTACTGTTACCTGGGATCGCGGAACCAGAACAGGCTTGACCTCGCAGACCGACGTCTGGCTGTTTGGCCTTGGTACCAACTACAAGCCTAATGAACAGTTTGAAGTTCGTCTGGCGGGTGCCGCCGGTTGGCTGTCTTCGGGTGAACTCGACGATACGGTTGTCAACGGTAAGCCAAACCTAACTGGTTCCAAGGGCGAGTTCGGTAACGACTTCGTCGGTGGTCTTTCGCTCACTGCAAAGGTCAAGTTCTAAGCTTGATGCGTGACAAACGAAAAGCCCGGCAATGCCGGGCTTTTTTGTTGAGGATCGTTTGTCTCAGGGCTGTTCCAGCCGCGCAAGCAATGAAGATGTGTCCCAGCGGCTGCCACCGATCTTCTGCACTTCCTTATAGAACTGGTCCACGAGGGCGGTCACAGGCAGAAGTGCTCCATTGCGGTCAGCTTCCTCAAGGCAGATGCCAAGGTCTTTGCGCATCCAGTCGACGGCAAAGCCGAAATCATATTTGCCCTGGTTCATGGTGCCGGACCGGTTTTCCATCTGCCAGGAGCCAGCCGCGCCTTTCGAGATCACCGAGATCAGTTTTTCGATATCGAGACCAGCTTTCTTGCCGAAATGGATACCTTCGGCCAGTCCCTGAACGAGACCAGCAATGCAGATCTGGTTGACCATCTTGGCAAGCTGGCCCGAGCCGACCGGTCCCATGAGGCCGACCATACGCGCATAAGCATCGATAACTGGCCGGGCACGCTCGAAAACGGCTTCCGGCGCGCCGACCATTACCGTGAGAACGCCGTTCTCGGCACCGGCCTGACCACCGGAGACGGGGGCGTCGATGAAATGAAAGCCGCGCTTCTGTGCTTCGATATCCAATTCACGAGCAACCTCCGCAGAGGCTGTTGTGTTGTCGATGAAGATCGCGTCCTTCTTCATGGTTGAGAAGGCGCCATCCGGGCCGATGGTCACGGAACGAAGGTCATCATCGTTACCGACACAGGCAAAAACAAAATCTGCATCGCGCACGGCTTCGGCAGGTGTCGCGGCAAAGTTACCCCCGAATTCCTTGGCCCATTTTTCGGCTTTTGCCGTCGTGCGGTTATAAACCGTGACGTCGTGACCGCCCTTGTTCTTGAGGTGAGCTGCCATGGGATAACCCATGACACCCAGGCCCAGAAAGGCGACTTTAGCGGATGTCGTCATTCGTTCATTCCTCTGGATATTTCTAGAAATCAGGTGAGAGGCGTCATAACGGCCGCCTGATAGGCCAGACGCTGTTTGAGGCGGCCATACCAGTCTTCAAGATGCGGAAGAGATGGGCGCTCAATCGGAAACTCAAACCAGGCATAGGCGTAGCATCCGGTGGGAATATCACCGATACCGAAGTTCTCGCCCGAGAACCAGGGAGCTTCCTTCAAGCCCTCGTTGGCAATCTGCATTGATTGCGCAAGGCCCTGAAGACCTTGTTCCAGAATGGCTGGATCGCGTTCAGCTTCCGGCAGCCGGATCAGATGCTTCATGACGTTGCTGAAATTGGTGTAGAAGGATGCGGAAGCCCAATCCATCCATTTTTCGGCCTGCGCGCGCTTGGCTGGATCTTCGATCCACAGTGTGCCTTTGCCGTAAGCTGCCGCGAGATACCGCGTGATGGTATTGGATTCCCACAGCACTGTGTCGCCGTCTTCCAGCAAGGGGATCAGCCCATTCGGATTGCGTGCGAGGTAAGCCGGATCTTTCAATCCACCGAACTGGCCACCGACATTGATCTGTTCATAGTCGAGATTGAGTTCGCGCGCTGTCCAGAGCGCCTTCTTCACATTCGTGGAATTGATACGACCCCAGATTTTCAGCATGACTCAACCTGTTACCTTACTGTTGGAAGCTGTATTCTAGAGCGCATCCCGAAAAGTGTGAAACGGTTTTCGGAAAAGATGCGCGTTAAAACAAATATTTAGAGCGCCGATCTGATCCAATCAGATCGAAATGCGCTCTAAACAGATCGCCCCCGGAAGCTGCAAGGCTGCCGGGGGCGATATTTTGGCTTTATGCCGGTTTAGTGATCTCTAACGAATGAGATGGCGGGTCAGCCTTCGTTCGAGGAAATCCCAAACGTGCCGCAGGCATTCGACGATAAGCAGATAAATGACTGCAGCCCAGAGATAAGTCTGGAAATCGAATGTCCGCGAATAGGCGCGGCGCGTTTCACCCATCAGGTCAAGTACGGTGATGATAGCTACAATGGCCGAGCCCTTGATCATCAGGATGATTTCGTTGCCGTAAGGACGCAACGCCACGATGAGCGCCTGCGGAAGAATGACCTTCCAGAACGTCACACGCTTCGAAATGCCAAGCGCCGCAGCGCCTTCCCATTGGCCCAGCGCCACACTCTGGATAGCGCCGCGCAGGATTTCAGCCTGGTAGGCTGCCGTGTTGAGCGAAAACGCCAGAATGGCGCAATTCCACGCATCGCGGAAAAACACCCAGAGCCCGATGCTTTCCAGAAAAGGACGGAAGGTGCCGAAGCCATAATAGATAAGGAATGTCTGCGCCAGCAGCGGCGTGCCGCGGAAGAAATAGACATAGCCGAAAGCAATTCCGCGCAGCCAGCGATTGTTGGACATGCGCGCGGCCGTGATCGGTAGCGAGAGCAGGGCGCCTATGACAATCGATACGGCAACCAGTTTCAGCGTTATCAGAAGCCCGGACCAGTAGCGTGGCCCATAGGTTTCAAACAGATCGATACGCCATGCATTGTAGAGATAGATCGCAAGACCAGCGAAAAGAAGGAACCAGAAGGCAACGATGATATGGCCGGCAATGCGCATCCGCGTCCATTGCTTGACCACGGGTGGCGGAGCCATCGCGGGAATTGTCGTAGTGGAAACAGTCTGGCTCATATCATGCACCTCGCGACCGGTTGGCGCCCGCATCAGCCCAGCGGGCAATGCGATTGATGAAGTAGGACGAGATGATTGCGAGAACCAGATAGAGCAGGCAGGCTATGCCGAAGAACAGAAATGGTTCCTTGGTCACGCGTGCCGCGATGGAGGTTTGCCGCAGAATATCGGACAATGTGATAACCGAAACCAGCGACGTATCCTTGAGCAGCACCAGCCAAAGATTGGCAAGGCCGGGCAGGGCGATGCGGATCAACTGCGGCAGGATGACCTTGCGCATGGTCTGCCAGTGCGACAGGCCAACTGCATAACCGCCTTCATACTGCCCGCGCGGAATTGCGCGAAACGCCGAAAGGAAGACTTCGCTCGAATAGGAAGAGAAGACGAAGCCCAGCGCAACCATACCGGCGCCGAACGCATTGATTTCCACATTCGCTTCGATGCCGAACAGACTGAGAAGCCGTTGCAACCCGAGAGAGGCGCCGAAATAAACGAGAAAGAGGGTTAGAAGCTCAGGCAAACCACGAAAGATCGTCGTGTAAATGTTTGAAGCGAGCCGGATCGATGGTTCGGTGGACTGCTTGCCGATAGCAACTAGAAATCCGAGTGCGAGACCAACGGGGAGTGTTGCGAGAGCCAGCGAGACGGTTACCAGAAGCCCCCAGGCAATACTGGCACCCCATCCGTCGGGGCCGAAACTCAACAAAGTGGCGTAGTGTTCCATGCGCCTATTCTTTTTCCTAAAGGCATTTGCCTATGTTTTTATCGCCTGCGAGGCTTTGCCCGGCAAGGCTTGTACGGCATGCCCATACAAATGTTTTGCGCCGATTTGCGGAAAGCAAACCGGCGCATAGGTGTCAGTTTTGATTAATTTTCGGCGCCATAAGCATCGAAGTCAAAGTACTTGTCGTTGACTTCCTTGTATTTGCCGTTTGCGCGGATCGCCTTGATGGCTGCGTTGAATTTTTCAACCAGCTCCGGACGGCCCTTCTTGAAGGCAACGCCAGCGCCCGGACCGTGGATCTCGATAACCGGCGGGAAAGTGCCGACCATCTTGCAGCAGGCGCCATCCGGCGACTTCAGCCATTCGGCCAGTGTCACGCTATCGTCGTTGACGGCGTCGAGACGGCCATTGGCGAGATCAAGACGGTATTCCTCAGCAGTCGGATAGGCCTTGATCGTGCTGTCGGTAAAAGTCTTTTCCGAGTAATTGGAGTGTGTGGTGGAAACCTGAACGCCAATGGTCTTGCCAGCGAGGTCTTCCTTGGTCACACCCTTGATGTCGGTATCCTTGGGAGCTGCGATGCCGGGAGGCGTGTTGTAATATTTGTTGGAGAAGTCGACCTGCTTCTTGCGCTCGTCCGTGATGGACATGGAGGCGATGAAGGCGTCGAACTTGCCAGCCTGAAGGGCAGGAATAGCGCCGTCCCATTCCTGGGTGACGAATTCGCACTGCGCTTTCATTTCTTCGCAGAGCGCCTTGGCGATATCGACGTCGAAGCCCGAGAGGGTGCCGTCTGGCTTGATGAAGTTGAATGGAGGATAGGCGCCTTCGGTGCCGATCTTGAGCTTGAGTGGCTCTTCTGCATTTGCAACACCGGCAGTCATGCTACCGATCGTAATTGCCAGCGCAGCAACAGATGCCGCAGCGGCGATACGCTTCAATACGCGCATTTTCAGTCCTCTCGTTTTGTTCTGGCTGGTTCCCTGATTATTTCTTCTGGTTCAGCCGCTTAAGGGGTAGTCACGACCGTGAAACTTTAAATTGCACGTTTGGTAGCGGATTCCCCCCGGCCACTACCAATAGATGGTTGAGTCGATCATGCGCAATATTTTTTCGCGCTTCCGTCCCCACCATCAGATCTGCAAACGATATTCCCACCATTTTGAGACGATTGGCAAGATGGTCTGCGTAATTAAATTGTGTGTCCAAGGGGGGAATCCCTCGGCGTTTTCTGCATGCCTTCACCGGAAAGCGGTGAATTGTGTTGTCAAAGAGGGGAATTATAGAGAGTCTCTCAGAGACCCATAACGCCTTCGATGAAATCGGCTATTTGCTCTATTTCATCGATGCCGAACACCGGCACTTTTTCGCCGGGTTGCTGCTGGTCGCTGGCAATGGCGACGATGGCGGGATCGTCAACGGAGAGAGCTGGCCCGGCATGGCCGCCTTCGCGACGCAGTTCGATTTTCTTGTGCGTTTCCCGCTTGTAGCCCTCGACCAGAATCAGATCGCAAGGCGCCAGCTTGGCCGCAATCTCCCATAGAGAAGGTTCTTCTTCGCCGAGACCTTCATGCATGATTGCGTAGCGCTGCGACGAGACGATAGCCACTTCCGCTGCTCCGGCCTTTCGATGACGCCAGGAATCGGTGCCTTCATGGTCGATATCGAAATTATGATGGGCGTGTTTGATGGTGGCGATACGGTATCCACGTGCCGTAAGGCATGCGACCAGACGTTCGGTCATTGTCGTCTTGCCGGAGTTTTTCCAGCCGGTAATGCCGAAAAGCTTCTGGTTCATTCCATTGCCTCAACCAGTTTTCGGGCGGCGACAAGATCGTCGGGCCGATTGATATTGAAGAACGGATCATATGTTTCCGGGCTATCACCAGCGAAGGCAAGCGGAAAATCAACCGTTTCAAATCCGATATGTTCGGCGAATGCGAAGACGCTGGCCCTGCTGGTATTGGTAAGCCAGACGGTGAGTTCGTCAGCCAGTCCGGTTTCCCAAAGTCCGAAAATCGGATGGACCCGGTTAAGGGAACTGGCGAGAACGATCCGCGCCCCGGTTTGCTTCCGACGTGCAAGAAGGTGGTCCGCGAGGTCGCGAGGCAGGAATGGCGTATCGGCTGCTGTCGTTAGCAGTAATGAGGGCTCTTGTGCCTGCGTCAGCGCGGTCAGAATGCCGATCAGCGGGCCGCCATGTTCTGCCGGCAGGTCCTTGATCACCGGCACGCCGAGATCAGTCAGGCGGGGATCATCGCTATTCGCATTGATGACAAGCGCTTCGACCTGCGGTTTGATCCTTCTGACGACATGGGAAATGATAGTGCCGGTGCTGCCGAGCGGCTGAAGGAATTTGTCACCCGCAACGCCGCCCTGCTGCATGCGGCTGGAGAGCCCGCCAGCGATGATTGCGCCTGCAATCATGAGGGTTCCACGCCGGTCGGGATCGTCGCCAATGTGCTTTTGTTGCGCTCCCGCTTCTTCAACACGTTTTCACGATAGACCATATAGACGCCACTTCCGACCACCAGAACCGATCCCATGATCGTATATATGTCGGGCGCTTCGCCAAAAATCAAAGTGCTGAGGCCGATTGCCCAAAGCAGGCTGGAATAGCGGAACGGCGAAACGAAGGACACTTCACCTTCACGCATGGCCAGAATGATGAAGTGATATCCGACAAGGAGAAGGACAGCGGCAATGGCCATGGCGCCGACTGCTGTAATTCCAACGGGCTGCCATCCGCCCATTGGAACGGTCAGTGCGCCGCCGGTCAATGTTATCGCGCCTGCGGTCAATGTCGAGAGATAGAGGGTCGGCACGTGAGCGGGCACACGGCGTGTGGCGATATCCCGCGTGGCGGCAAAGCCTACGCTGGCAAGAAGTACAGCGACGGCAGCAAGGCTTGCAGCACCATCCGTTCCGGGCCGGATGATGATGAGGACCCCGACAAGACCGACAAGAATACAGGACCAGCGACGCCAGCCCACTTTTTCCTTCAGGAAGAGTGCCGCTCCAAGCGTCACGACAAGCGGCGTTGCCTGAAAGACAGCCGAACAGAATGCCTGCGAGAGATGGCCGAGCGAATAAATATAGGTGATGGTGGCGACAACTTCGCCTACGACGCGCAGGATCGTCATCTTTTCAAGCGACAGATTGCGCAATGCACCGTGGCGCCAGGCGAGCAAACCGATCAGCACCGTGGCGAATATGCCTCGGATCAGCATGTACTGTCCGCTGTTCATCTCGGTCAGGAGGTATTTTGTGATCGTATCGCCGATGGTGAAGGTGCCCATGGCGAGAAGCATGAAAATACTTGCGCGAAAATTTGCTGACTGCGGCACGATACAGAACCCAGTTTAAGATTGCATACCGTTTTAAAGTCGATCTCGCGACAATTATTTCGGGTTGTGTGCTTTTTTAAGTATAAATCGCTCAGCCGCCGGTAAGACTCATGTGGCGAGCAACCGCCGGTCGATTATGATCGCGGTCGATGATGAAATCATGGCCTTTCGGCTTGCGCGAAATAGCTTCATCAATGGCCTGGCTGAGCAGCAGGTCGCTTTCGCTTTCCCGCAAGGCCTTGCGCAGATCGGCGTCATCATTCTGGCCTAGGCACATATAAAGCATACCGGTGCAAGTAAGCCGGACGCGGTTGCAGCTTTCGCAGAAATTATGCGTCATCGGCGTGATGAATCCGAGCCGCCCGCCGGTTTCCTCAATCGTAACATAGCGGGCAGGGCCGCCTGTACGGTAAGGAATATCTGAAAGCGTGAATTGCTGCGACAGGTCCTCGCGCAGCTGCGAGAGCGGCAGATACTGGTCCGTACGGTCGAACTCGATCTCGCCCATCGGCATTGTTTCGATGAGCGTCATGTCCATACCGCGGCCATGGGCCCAGCGGATCAGTTCGGGAATTTCGTGATCGTTGAAATCCTTCAACGCGACCGCATTGATCTTGACGCGGATACCGGCGCGTTGTGCGGCTTCAATACCCTCAAGAACCCGGGGAAGATCGCCCCAGCGGGTGATCTGGTGGAACTTTTCAGGATCGAGCGTATCCAGCGAGACATTGATACGGCGTATGCCGCATTCCGCCAGCTCGTCGGCAAAGCGTGAAAGCTGCGATCCGTTCGTGGTCAGCGTCAATTCATCCAGCGCACCTGATTTCAGATGGCGCGACAGCTGCCGGATCAGGTGCATGATGTTTTTGCGCACCAAAGGCTCGCCACCGGTCAGGCGCAGTTTCCTGACACCCTTGTCGATAAAGGCGGTGCAAAGCCGGTCCAGTTCCTCAAGCGTCAGCAAATCCTTCTTGGGCAGGAACGTCATGTGTTCCGCCATGCAATAGGTGCAGCGGAAATCACAACGATCCGTCACTGAAACGCGAAGATAGGTGATGGCACGCCCGAAAGGATCAATCATGGGTCCAGTCGGGGAAACAAGTGGCTGGGCTTGGTTTGTGTACATCATTAAGCCGTTGTTTCCACAGGATGCGGAGGAATATCCGCATCGTCTACCTAGAAATAGGATCTGCGAGCCTCAATGTCCAGTTTCACGCACGCGAAGCTCTTTCAATAATGACCGCGACTATTGCGATATTTTAACGCGGGGCCTATCAAAAGCTGGCGAAGAACCAAGCTGGAGAATGGTAATGAGTGAGGTCTGGCCGACTGAATTGCGTGTCTCACACGACCGCAAACTGCTGACTGTGGCGTTCGATGATGGCCAGAAATTCGAGCTGACCGCCGAGTTGCTGCGTGTCCTGTCGCCTTCGGCAGAAGTGCAGGGTCATTCGCCGGCACAGCGCATCACAGTTGGTGGCAAGCGGACCATCGAAATCATGAAGATGGAGCCGGTCGGCAATTACGCCGTCCGCATAACGTTTGACGACATGCACAATACCGGCCTGTTTTCGTGGACCTATCTCCACAAGCTCGGCACCGAGAAGGACACATTATGGCAAACTTATCTCGATGAACTTGCCGAAAAAGGCCTGAAGCGGGATCGTTGATCCCGCCTGCCGGTCATTCTTTCTCCAGCATTTCGGATATGCGCCGCATCACATCGCCCATCGCGTTGCATTGCGCATTTGTCGATTGCGCCATGACGCGGTCAATCAGGTCGGTATAGATCGTCAGCGCATGTCCCAGAAGCTTTTCGCCCTTGGCGGTTAGCGTCAGTCGCATCACGCGCTTGTCTGCCGGGTCCCCCTCACGCACCAGCAGTCCGCGCTTTTCAAGCTTCGGCAGCAACATGGTAATGTTCGAACGCCCGACGAGAATGCGCCGCGCCAGATCGTGTTGGGATTCACCGGGATGACGATAAATATTCATTAGCACATCGAGATCGGCGATCTTGAGATCGAAGGTCGCTAGCCCCTGGGCGAGGGCGCGTTCCACCGCTTTGCCGGCACGTGCAACGGCAATCCAGTTCTTGAAGCGCGGATTGTCCCACGGCAGTTTTTGAGTCTTGTCTTGCATTTTGTTCATTCTTGTACAATTATTTGTTCAGGATTGAACATAATTGAGGCCCTGTCATGACATCGATTTCTTTGCAGGTTACGCGATTCGGTCTGGGTGTGCTTGGCCGCATTGATGCCGACAAGGCAGGTCGCGCCGCGTTCAGGATTTTCTGTCGAACGCCGAGCCGCAAGCCGAAGACCAAGGCCTATGCCGCACGGCTTGAACAGGCGAGCAACGAACTCAGTCAGGCAAAGCGGCTCGATCTGATTATCGATCGCGGACTTATCGCAACCTATTTGTTCGAACCCGATGTTTATGTGGGAAGAACGTCGCTTGTCGTTCATGGCTGGGGATCGCGCACAGCGGATATGATAGCGATCATTCGCGAGCTTGTTGCGCGTGGGGAACGAGTTGTCTCCATCGACCTGCCGGGGCATGGCGCATCGGCAGGCCGCACCCTCAACATGATACAGGCAATCGCCGCCGTTGATGTTGCGTGGCGCCAGTATGGTCCGTTCGATGCGATGATCGGTCACTCATTCGGCGGTGCGGTCATCGTCAATGCCGCAGCGGGTTCTCTCGGGTGCTACCAGTCACATCGCCCGGCAAAGCTGGTGACAATTGCTTCCCCGCACTCCATGGCAGGCGTCTTTGACGGTTTCGGCAAAGTGCTTGGGCTTGGTCGTGACGTGCGCAACGCAATGAAGGAGCAAGTCCGTCATCTCGCAGCGCGCCCGATCACGGATTTCGATACCGACGTTCATCTGCGCCGCATGACAATTCCGACGCTGGTCATCCACGCGCATGACGATAAGGAAGTTCCCGCCATCTGCGCGGAAATGGCCGGCAAGGCAGGCTCTCATGTCAGGGTGCACTGGGCGGATGGCCTTGGGCATCGCCGCATCATTGCGAGTGCTGAAGTGGCGTCCCTGGTAGCGGATTATCTTGATGACGGTCCGCGATTAAGGCTGGTTGCCTGATGATGTTTCGGTGAGAACAAGTTTCTCCCAACCTGCCATGGCGCCCAGTGCCGTTGCGGTGAGATCTTGCCGCGTTCCGCCATCGCGTGCGAGAATGGACATGCCGTTCTGGACTGTCGCGTAAAAGGTCGCAACCGCTTCGCAATTGACGGATGCGGGAATATTGCCGTCACGAATGCCGCGTTCGAGCCGCTTTTTCAGGATTTCGATATTGGTCTGGCGGTGATTGCGCAGCACGTCGCAGACTTTGTCGCTTGAATGCGTCCGATGAAGCGCATCCAGAGCAATCATGCAGCCCCGCGGCACGGATTCCTCGCAATAGGCATCTATCGTGGCAAGCAGAAAACGCTCGAAAGCCGCGCGAACATCCGGCGTTTCATCCAGTGTCGACCAGATTTCAATGCCCACTTCACCGGCATAAAGGGTGAGGGCTTCGAGATAGAGTTCTTCCTTGCTTCCGAATGCCGCATAGAGGCTTGGCGCATTGATGCCCATAGCCGTCGTCAGATCGGCCAGCGACGATCCGTCGAAGCCTTTTTCCCAAAATATCAACATTGCAGCACGAAGCGCTGTTTCGCGGTCGAAGCTACGGGGCCGTCCTTTTTCTGCCACGTGTGAACCTTTCTGTATCGATCATTAAATAAATCGCTTGACGGTTCTGTGCAAGCCTGTCAGCAATTATATATCAATCGATACAGAAAGGAAATGGTATGTCAGCCGAAGCTTTGAACGGAAAGGTTGCCTTCATCACCGGCGGAAGTCGCGGCATCGGTGCAGCGATTGCACGACGGCTCGCGAAAGATGGCGCGACAGTTGTCGTCACTTATGTGAACGGCAAGGAAAAAGCTGAAGCTGTGGTTTCCGAAATCGTAGCCAATGGTGGCAAGGCTCTGGCGCTGAAGGCCGACAATCGCGACGCGAGCCAGATTGCGGCGGCAATCGAGAAAGCGGTCAAGGATTTCGGTCGTCTGGATATACTGGTCAACAGTGCTGGCATCTGGCATGCGGCCCCGCTGGAAGAGGTCACACTTGCCGACTTCGATGAGGTTATGGCTGTGAACTTCCGGGCTGTTTTTGCCGCCGTTTCAGCGGCCACACCACACCTTGGTGCTGGCGGACGCGTCATAACCATCGGCTCAAACCTCGCCGAAAGCGTGCCGTGGCCGGGCATCAGCCTTTATGCGGCAAGCAAGGCGGCGCTGATCGGTTTGACGAAAGGTCTGGCGCGCGACCTTGGTCCAAAGGGCGTCACGGTCAACGTCGTTCAGCCTGGCTCCACCGATACGGATATGAATCCGGCGGCTGGAGAACATGCCGAACAGCAGCGGGAGCTTATCGCAACCGGCAGTTTCGGTTCGCCTGACGATATTGCAAGTCTGGTGGCATGGCTTGCCAGCCCCGAAGGGCGTTTCGTGTCTGGAGCTACGCTCACGATCGATGGCGGCACAAATGCCTGAAACAAAAAGGGCGGCTTGCGCCGCCCTTTTTTTGCTTAGAGCTCTGATATGATTGAATCAGATTTGTGTTCTAAGCGTTTGTTTCGTCGCATTATCCTACGCAAAACCGCTTCGCACTTTTGCTGGAAATGCTTTAACCCAGATTGAGTTCCTTGAAGAAGTCATTGCCCTTGTCATCGATGACGATGAAGGCCGGGAAATCTTCCACTTCGATACGCCAGATCGCTTCCATGCCGAGTTCCGGATATTCGACAACCTCGACCTTCTTGATGCAATCCTGGGCCAGACGGGCAGCCGGGCCACCGATGGAGCCCAGATAGAACCCACGGTGCTGGCCGCAGGCTTCGCGCACCTGACGCGAACGGTTGCCCTTGGCGAGCATCACCATCGAGCCGCCAAAGGACTGGAACTGGTCCACATAGGAATCCATACGGCCTGCCGTGGTTGGCCCGAACGAGCCGGAAGCATAACCGGCAGGCGTCTTGGCCGGGCCAGCATAATAGATCGGGTGGTTCTTGAAATAATCCGGCATGGCTTCGCCGTTTTCAAGCCGCTCGCGAATTTTGGCATGGGCCAGATCGCGCGCCACGATGATTGGACCGGAGAGCGACAGGCGCGTCTTGACCGGATGTTTCGACAATTCCTTGAGAATGTCCTGCATCGGCTGGTTGAGGTCAATCTTGACCACATGCGACGACAGTTTTTCCTCGTCGATATCCGGCATGTACTTGGCCGGGTTGGTTTCCAGCTTTTCCAGAAAGATGCCGTCCTTGGTGATCTTGCCCTTGGCCTGACGGTCGGCGGAGCAGGAAACACCGATGCCGATTGGCAACGAAGCGCCGTGGCGCGGCAGGCGAATGACACGGACGTCATGGCAGAAATATTTGCCGCCGAACTGAGCGCCGACGCCGAGAGACTGCGTCAGCTTATGGATTTCAGCTTCCATTTCGAGGTCGCGGAAAGCATGTCCGGTTTCGGAACCTTCGGTCGGCAAGCTGTCCAGATAGCGCGTTGAGGCAAGCTTGACTGTCTTGAGGTTCATCTCAGCCGAAGTGCCGCCGATGACAATTGCCAGATGGTAAGGCGGGCAGGCGGCTGTTCCCAGGCTCAGGATCTTGTCCTTGAGGAAGTCGATCATGCGGTCATGCGTCAGGAGCGACGGCGTTCCCTGATAGAGGAATGTCTTGTTCGCCGAACCGCCGCCCTTGGCAACGAAAAGGAATTTGTAGGCGTCTTCGCCTTCTTCATAGATATCGATCTGGGCAGGCAGATTGTTCTTGGTGTTCTTTTCCTCGAACATCGAAAGAGGCGCCAGCTGCGAATAACGCAGGTTCTTCTTGTTGTAGGCGTCGAGCACACCAGCGCCGAGCGCATCGGCATCACCGCCTTCGGTCCAGACGCGACGGCCCTTCTTGCCCATGATGATGGCCGTGCCGGTATCCTGACACATGGGAAGCACGCCGCCTGCTGCGATATTGGCGTTCTTCAGAAGATCGTAGGCGACAAAACGGTCGTTATCCGTTGCTTCCGGGTCTTCAAGAATATGGGCAAGCTGCTGCAGATGGCCGGGGCGCAGCAGATGGTTGATATCGGCAAAGGCCGCTTCCGAAAGTAGGCGAAGCCCTTCCGGATCGACAGTCAGGACTTCCTGTCCCTTGAACGTATCGACAGAGACATGATCGGAAGTCAGCTTGCGGTAAGGGGTGTCGTCTTCACCAAGAGGAAAAAGATCGGCGGCGCTTGCTTCTGCCATCGCGGTACCTCGCTTGCTTGCCAGCTGCGCCAGCCGGAGGTCGTCATCGTTTCCGGCTCGCGCGATATGTGTTGATCGAAGTTCCGAAGAAATGCTTCAGAACCATAGTCTGTGGGGCTTTTAGCGCGATGCGGAGTGGATGCCACTGCGTCACTTTGTTCATTAAGGCATTCCGGGTTTGTCTCCCGAGAAGAAGCCTCAAACAATTGTGATGAACGCAAAACAGAAAATTGCTTCAGGAAACAATAGCGTTAAAAGTTTCTATACGAGATTGGTAAATTCTACGGGTGAGATTCGGACGGATTCGCTTTTGAGCGAACGCATTAACTTTGGCGGTTTGAAATGCAGTTTTCCAGACACTCGCAGATGGATGAAAAGAGCAGCGCCGCACGCGGACAAAATATCCGCCGCGCAGCCGCGATAGCTCTGGCAGCTTCGGTGTTTCTCCCTACGGCACAGGCTCAAGCCGCAAATTCGCTGATGGAACTTTTCCAACAACGTCGCCAGCAGCAGGTGCAGCCAGCCCAGCCTGTTCAGCCGCAAGTCACTCCTCGCGCACCTGTAGCACCGAAGGCCGTTTCCGCTCCTCGTGCCGCTGTGCGCAGCCTTCCGCCAATCCAGCGCGTGACTGTCAAAGGGCCGCAGATTTACGACTACAAGCCGGATACTCTGGTCAATATCGATTTCAGCGCGCTCGATATGCAGGTAACTGCAGCAACCGAACCAGTGACCGTCGATCCGCTGACATCGGGCATGTCGCCGATCCGTCCGCAGATTCGCGAAGAAACGCCGGGGCAGCGTGCCTTCGATGCAGTGACGAATTATCTGAAATCCGTGAATGTCAAAGCCGAGAAAGAGATCGCTCAGGCGATCGTCGACTATTATTCAAGTCAGCGCTCTTTCATGTGGTCGGCCGACGATAAAGTGCTCGACCGCGCCAAGAATGTTGCGGCTTTCTTTGCCCGTGCGGACGAAGATGGGCTCAACCCGGATGAATATGCAGTCACGATCCCCGCTGACAATTTCGATGGCGCTGCTGAATCTGAGCGCCAACAGAAACTTGCAGAATTTGAAATTCGCATGTCTGCCCGCGCGCTGCGCTATGCCATCGATGCGGGTGAGGGACGTGTAATCGCGGACCGCCTCAGTGGTTTCCACGATCTACCGCGCAACCGCGTCGATCCGAAAGCCGTTCTCGAAAAGCTGGCATCGGAAAGCGATCCGGCTGCCTATCTGCATGGTTTCCAACCGAGCAATGAGCAATATGCGGCGTTGAAGCGCGAGCTTGCGAATACCGAGCCGCCATCTGCCGAGCCAATCCGCATCTCGCTGAATGGCATCATCAAGCCGGGCGATACCAATGACCAGCTCAGCAAGGTGGTTGCGCTGATTTCGAGACATGCGCCTGCTGGCTATCTGGCACAGCACAAGCAAGTGCTGGACACGCATGCGAGCGGCGACGTCTATGATCCGGAACTGGTTTCTGCAATCAAGGATTATCAAAAGCTTTCGGGCAGTACGCCGGACGGCGTCATCGGTCGCAATACGCTTTCAGCCCTTCAGGGCGAGCAATCTTCCATCAAACGCGACCGGATCCTTTATTCCATGGAGCGCCTGCGCTGGCTGCCGCATGATTTCGGCACGCGTTACGTGATGGTCAATCAGCCGGCTTACCGTGCCGAATATTTCGAGGACGGAAAAGAGAAGCTGGCCATGAATGTGGTTATCGGCTCTCCAACCCATCAGACCTACTTCTTCTACAACAAGGTCCAGACGGTCGTTTTCAATCCGTCATGGGGCGTGCCGCGCTCGATCATCCTGAACGAGATGCTGCCCAAGGTCATGCGTGATACGAGCTATCTCGACCGCAATGGTTACGAGGTCTATGCAGGCGGCAAGAAGGTTTCCGCCAGTGCCGTCAACTGGAGTGCAGTTGCCGCGGGTAAAGCCCATGTCGGTATTCGCCAGAAGCCGAGCCTCGACAATGCGCTGGGCGAACTCAAAATTCTGTTCCCGAATGCGCATGATATCTACATGCACGACACTCCGGCCAAATCCTATTTCAGCCGCGATATGCGTGCCCTGAGCCATGGCTGCATTCGTCTGGAACGCCCACGTGACATGGCGGCGGCGGTTCTGGGGACATCGGTGACGGATCTGGAAAAATATTTCGGCAAGAATGAGCGCGGCATCAAGGTCAAGGAACCTGTGCCTGTCTTCATTTCCTATTTCACCGCATGGCCGGAAGCGGATGGAAAAATCCATTATTACGGCGATGTTTACGACCGTGATTCCGGATTGCAGAAAGCATTCGACAAGACGGCAGGTTCGCGCCTCGCAGCGCTCTGAAATCCCTCCCGTATCAAAACAGAACGGTAATCATCGATGGGTGATTGCCGTTTTTCTTTGCGATCAGAAGCTGTTGGGGAGAAGATCGAAATCTCTTTGGAAACAGGCTTGCGAGACGCTTGACTTATGCAGCCGCTGGCCAGTATATCCGCACCACCTTGATCGAGCTTGGCTCATCGGGCGTGTAGCTCAGCGGGAGAGCACTCCCTTCACACGGGAGGGGTCACAGGTTCAATCCCTGTCACGCCCACCATTCACTTCATTGAAATTAAAGAAAAATCCCGATCCATCAAATTTTCCAACTCGGCAATGGTTGGAAATCGATGCCGCCTGATTTTATCAAAGTACCAATGGCACAAAAAAGAAGATGCCGAGGCAGCGGTTCTGAGGTAATGCTCCTCGCGATTGATAGCTGTATGGAAATATTCAGAAGATGGAATGGATTCCGATATTCTTCGTGGTGTTCAAGGTTCTCGTGTTAGGCGTGGCCATGTTCTTCGCCATCAAGTGGCATTACGACGAAGATAAAAAGAAAAAGAATAACGAAATGAGCGGGTCGTAAGAGCCCGCCTCATCACGTACAGCCACCGCACTTATTGCCTAAACAAAAACCCGCCGAAGCGGGGTAGTGACTGCTGACCCTGCGTCAGCAGTATTGGATCGGTTTTCTTCGGCGCCTCGATAACGACGTGTCTACGCCAAAACCAGTTGTGAAGGCGAATATCAGTTCCAGAACAGATAACGATCCTGCCAGACAACTCGGCACTGAGTTTCTATTTCGGCAGTGGATCGATGTGGGAATTCGTCGTGTAGTCGTTCGGCAATCGGATTTAGCGAAAGGGTCTTGGGTATAATCAATTCGGCCCGGTCGGCCTGGGCGCTAATAGCATTCAGCAACAGAGCGTCTTCTGATCTCATCATAGAGTATCCTTATGGTGATGGGCATAAGCCAGTCTTGAAAAATGCAAAGCAGGAAATGTTCGCAAAGGAATTGGCTGAAGGTCTGACAGCAGACGGGCATATCAGCGAGCCGGATTTGAGCCTAATCTTGGCAATAAAATGCGTCTGAAAGCAAATGAAAACATTTTGAATCGAATTGATGAAATACGCGCCAGGGTGACTGAAAAAGCCGAGTGGAAGGCCGTGGCAGGCTGCGCATGCTCGCTGACATTGCCGAAAAAGCGAAGACGGAAGCTCCACGCATCACCGTATCTGCAATCGCGGAAGCGAACAAAATGCAGGGCAATCAACCGAAGTAGGTCAGGCTGTTATTGGATTCGACTGTCGAAGTGGGCCAGTCGCCACGCCCACTCTTTCTGTGGGAAATTTCAGGGACGTTCATATCTCCAAAGCATGATGCACGCCGCAATTACCACCGCAGACGTCAGCACGCCTATGACAATAGAGAATAGAACCATTGCATTACCCCTGCTGCCTTCGTTTTCTTTATTGGGTCAGAGAATGACCGAGGAAATTCACTTCGTCAGGTCGACAATGACGAATCAACATTCCATGCTGTTGATTTGCACTGAGAAGTGACCCGGCATTGCCGGATATTGTCATCGAGAATTGACCCATGTTTTGAACCTTGCTCCGCGTGTTTTTAACGGGAGCTATGGAGTGATCGACATGGCGTTACTGAGCGAGATCCGACGCTGGCATTTTAGAGAGCATTTATCGATACGGGAGATTTGCCGCAGGACCGGCCTATCCCGGAATACTATCCGCAAATACCTGCGTCTGAACGGTGTGGAGCCGAAGTTCAAGGTTCCGGAGCGGCCGAGTAAACTCGATCCATTCGCAGATCGGCTGTCGGCCTGGTTAAAAACGGAGTCCAAGAAGGGTCGCAAGCAAAAGCGTACCCTGAAGCAACTCTATGCTGATCTGGTGAGCCTCGGTTATGACGGTTCCTATTGCCGTGTTGCAGCTTTCGCGCGGGAATGGAAGGCGGACCGGCAGAGAGAACTCCAGACGACGGGGCGCGGCACATTTGTGCCTCTAGCATTCGAGCCCGGAGAAGCTTTCCAGTTCGACTGGTCGGAGGACTGGGCGATCATCGGTAATGAGCGCACCAAGCTGCAGGTCGCGCATACGAAACTGAGCTACAGCCGCGCTTTCATCGTCCGGGCCTATCTGTTGCAGACGCACGAGATGCTGTTCGATGCTCACAATCATGCATTCCGTGTGTTTGGCGGTATTCCCGGCCGCGGCATCTACGACAACATGCGCACGGCAATCGACAAGGTTGGCCGTGGCAAGGAGCGAGATGTCAACGTGCGCTTCCTGGCGATGGCCAGCCACTATGTCTTCGAGCCGGAGTTCTGCAATCCTGCGTCCGGCTGGGAGAAGGGACAGGTCGAGAAGAACGTTCAGGATGCACGTCATCGCTTCTTTCAACCGATCCCGCGCTTTCCATCACTGGAAGCCTTGAACGACTGGCTTGAGCTTCAGTGCAAGGAGTTCTGGGCAAAGACCCCACACGGCCAGATGCGTGGCACCATTGCCGATATCTGGGCTGAGGAGGCTTTGGCATTAATGCCGGTCTCCCGACCGTTCGATGGGTTTGTCGAGTATACAAAGCGTGTCACGCCAACCTGCCTCGTTCATCTGGAACGCAATCGCTACAGCGTGCCGGCATCCTTCGCCAATCGCCCTGTAAGCCTCCGGGTCTATCCAGATCGTGTCGTTGTCGCTGTGGAAGGTCAGGTCGTCTGCGAGCATCACCGTGTTATCGATCGCTCCCACGACCGACCGGGGCAGACGATTTACGACTGGCGGCACTATCTGGCGGTGGTGCAACGCAAGCCCGGCGCTCTTCGTAATGGTGCACCGTTCGTTGAGCTACCGGACGCGTTCCGGACCTTGCAGCAATACCTGCTCAAGAAGCCCGGCGGAGACCGTGAGATGGTCGACATCCTGGCGCTCGTCCTGCAGCACGATGAACAGGCCGTCTTGTCAGCCGTCGACATGGCGCTGAAGTCGGGCGTTCCAACCAAGACGCATGTTTTGAACCTGCTGCATCGCCTCGTCGATGGCAATACCTTCCCGCCGCCGATAGACACTCCTCAGGCATTGACACTCACCAATGAACCAAAGGCCAACGTCGAACGCTACGACAGCCTGAGGAAGACGGAGGTTCGCCATGCGTCATAACCCGGCGAGCGGCGCAATCGTGATCATGCTGCGTCAATTGAAGATGCACGGCATGGCCCAGGCCGTCGATGAGCTGACCGAACAGGGAGCCCCGGCGTTCGAGGCCGCCATTCCGGTCCTGTCACAGCTCCTCAAAGCGGAGACAGCAGAAAGGGAGGTCAGATCGACAGCCTATCAGCTCAAGACGGCACGCTTTCCCGCTTACCGTGATCTGAGCGGTTTCGACTTCGCAAGCAGCGAGATCAACGAGGCGCTCGTGCGCCAGCTCTATCGCTGCGACTTTCTGGATGATGCCAACAACATCGTGTTGGTCGGTGGACCAGGCACAGGTAAAACGCATGTCGCCACGGCGATCGGCGTTCAAGCCATCGAGCATCATCATAAGCGGGTTCGCTTCTTCTCGACCGTCGAACTGGTCAACGCTCTCGAGCAGGAGAAAGCTCAAGGACGGTCCGGTCAGATCGCCAACCGGCTTATGTACTCCGATCTCGTTATCCTTGACGAACTTGGATACCTGCCATTCAGCGCGTCAGGCGGTGCACTGCTCTTCCATCTGCTGAGCAAACTCTACGAGCGGACCAGCATCATTATCACCACTAATCTGAGCTTCAGCGAATGGGCTAGCGTCTTCGGCGACGCCAAGATGACCACCGCGCTGCTCGATCGCCTAACGCATCATTGCCACATCCTGGAAACCGGAAACGACAGCTTCCGATTCAAGAACAGCTCAGCGCATGAACGCAAAACCGCAAAGGAGAAAAGTAGGAACTTGACCACCACTATCGACCCGAAACATAACTAACAGGCGGGTCAATTCTCGGCGCAAATGCCGGGTCACTTCTCAGTGCAAATCAACAGCCTGACAAAAAACTGTTCGAACTCTGTCTGTCCGGACAAGCTTGGCTTGCTGTCGAGGTTCTCATCACTATCTATATCCCAAAAGGGAGCATAGATTACGGTGAGAATGATGAGCATGGATGCCTATAGTTCGATGACGGAAAAGAAGCCTTTTTCGGTTCCTGCCAATGAAGTCGAGCGACTTGAAAGCGTCCGTAGCCTTGTTTCCGTGTCCAGCCTTGGACTGCCTGAACTGGATACCCTTGTATCGCTTGTGAAAGACGTTTTTGACGTCAGCACGTCTGCTCTCAACATCATCGACGAGGACTGGCAGCGTGTTGCTGCCAATGCTGGCGAAAAGGTCAGCAGTTGTCCCCGCGAGTTGACTGCCTGCACCTTCGTGGTGGAAAGCGGTGAGCTATTCGTGATTGAGGATATGGTCGAGAACGACCTCTTTTGCAGCATGCCTTATGTGACCGGCGAACCGCGTTTCCGCTTTTATGCTGGTGCACCGGTGTCTGTCGATGCCGGATTGACGGTCGGCTCCCTGTGCATTGTCGATAGCAGGCCGCGAAAGATTTCCGATACGGAACGTGCCAAGCTTGAGGATTTTGCCCGCATTGCGAGTGGATTGCTGCGGTTGCAAAAGACCAACAAATTCCTCACTGACGATTCCACCGCTCTCAAGCGCCTCGCACTGACCGACCGCCTGACCAAACTTTATAATCGCGGGGCTCTCACCGAACTTGCCATTCCGATGATCGAAAAAGCCTTGCAGCAGGGCAAGCCGATTGGTGCGCTGCTAATTGATCTCGATCGGTTCAAGGCGGTCAACGACACCTACGGTCACCTGATGGGCGACGCGCTTCTGATCGAAGCGGCTCAACGTTTGCGTTCCGCCTTAAGGGAAACAGATATTCCGGTGCGTGTGGGAGGTGACGAATTCGCCGTCATTCTTCCTGATGAAGATTGCATGGAAATCATCGAGACGGTGGCTGGAAGGGTGGTTGAGGCTTTTCGAGAACCTTTCCTCATCCACGGCGTCAATCTGGATGTTTCGGCAAGCGTCGGGGCAGTTCTCGCACCGCGCGACGGCACAACGCCGGACACGCTCGCCCGCAATGCGGACATTGCGCTCTATGAGGCAAAGGGCAAAGGTCGTAACTGCTATAGTATTTTCGGTGAAACTGGAAACAAAGTATAATAAAAACAGTGTGATATGTATATTTTCGAGATTCTGCATTAACTAGATAGAAAAAGCCCGAACTGATCAGTCCGGGCTTCTATATTCTTACGTCCGGCTCTTAATCGAGTACGTAGCAGGCTTTAGCCTTACCGCGTGCGGGATCGCCGAAGGCGCGATTGTCACATTGGACGCCATTGCGGAAGACGCCTTCCGTGAACCGGCCATTTGCGCCGTAGCGGACGCGCTTGCGACCGTAAAAATCGCAGAACCCGCCTTCCTTCGCACAACGGCTCCAGTCGCGGTCGCGGTCATCATAGCGGTCATACGGATCATACCGATCCGGGCGTCCGGGGCGATCAGGGCGACCCGGACGGCCAGGCCTGTCTTCCCAGCGATCCTGAACCACGAAGGAGCAGCTTTTCTTTTTGCCCGGCGCCGGGTCACCGAAGACGCGGTTCGAACAGGTGACCTGTGGCCGATCAATGAAGCGCGACGTATTTTGTCCGCCGGTGCCATAGACCACTTCTGCCGGGTAGGGCAGCTGGCAGACTCCGTTCTCACTTGCGCAGCGCTGCAACTTGGCTGCGGACGCCGGCGTTACAAGGGGGGAGAGGACGGCCACCAGGCCGCCAAGGCATAGTGAAGCAACAGTCGTCTTGAGTGCAGGTGTCATGATGAGTCCCTCTGATATCGATGAAATATGCTTTAGTTCCGATATCTTGAACAGAGGATGAATGCGCAGTTCACAAAGAGCTGCAAGCTTGCAACGCCTGACAGGAATTTTGCGGGTGTCGAAGAGCTGGAACGAATGTGGGGTCGACAATCATTTCCTGCTCTGGTTTGCTTGGAGCTGGAGTGAGGACCAGAAATGCACCATCTGCCTTTCAGTTTCAAATCGATTGTCGTTATTCTGGCGGCCATGATTGCCACTGGCTTCTATGTCGGCCACAAGACCAAGGAAGTGCGCCAGACCTCGCTTGTTCAGCACGTTGCGCCTTCTGAAGCTGGAATATAATCCGGCGACCACTCCTGAACCGCTTCCTTTCCCGCAGCTTTCATGAAATGAGAGTGAAACACTCACGTTCACTCTTTGGAAGGCTGCCCATATGCACGGCGAATACAAAGTCCACGGCGGAAAACTTGTCGTTGTCGATCTGGATGTTCGTGACGGGCGTCTGAGCAATGTGCAGGTGGCGGGCGACTTCTTCCTGGAGCCGGACGAGGCTCTGGAGGATATCCGCAACGCTGTCGAAGGTCTCTCTGCCGACGCGTCGTCGGAGCAGATTGCCGACGCTGTGAGGGCAGGTCTGCGGCCCGAGGCCATGATGCTCGGCTTCAGCCCGGAAGCGGTTGCGATTGCCGTCCGGCGGGCTTTGGGTGTTGCCCGCACATGGCGGGATTTCGAATGGCAGATCGTTGAAATGCCTGCGGTTTCCCCTGCCATGCATCTTGCGCTTGACGAGGTTCTGGCGCAGGAGGTTGCCACCGGACGCCGCGCGCCAACATTACGCTTCTGGGAATGGGAACGCCCCGCCATCATCATCGGCGCATTTCAGTCACTGCGCAATGAAGTCGATATGGACGCAACGCGGGAATTCGGCGTCGAAACTGTCCGTCGCGTTACCGGTGGCGGCGCGATGTTTGTGGAACCCGGCAGTACCATCACCTATTCGCTTTATGCGCCGGGCGAACTCGTAGGGGATATGAGCTTCGCCGATTCCTACGCATTTCTGGATGATTGGGTGTTGAAAGCGCTCAACTCCCTCGGCATCGATGCTTTCTATAAACCGCTGAACGATATTTCGAGCTCCAAGGGCAAGATCGGCGGCGCGGCGCAGAAACGCTTTTCCAAGGGGACAGTTCTCCACCATGTCACCATGGCTTATGACATGGATGCCGAGAAGATGGTGAAGGTCCTGCGTATCGGGCGCGAGAAGTTGAGTGACAAGGGCACAGCCAGTGCAGTCAAGCGTGTCGACCCGGTGCGCAGCCAGACAGGACTGCCGCGCGAAGAAGTCATCAAGCGCATGAAGGATATGTTCGTGTCGCTGAATGGCGGCGTGAGCAGCAAGATTACGCGGGAAGAATATGCAGCTGCGGAAAAGCTTGCGGTCGAGAAATTCTCGACCCAGCAATGGTTACGTAATATTCCCTGAGCCTTCCGTCCAACACTTGATCGCGAAGCGGGGTGACTTGCCCGTGCTGTCATGGCATAGGGAGGCCGCAACGCGACAACCTTACGCTCCATTCCACTCAACAAAGTCCTCCCGTTCCATGATCCGCATCGACAATATCAGCAAGTCCAACAGCCATCGCATTCTCTATATCGAGGCTTCCGCCGCTTTGAACCGTGGCGAAAAGATCGGCCTTGTCGGTCCAAACGGTGCGGGCAAGACAACCCTGTTTCGCATGATCACCGGCGATGAACTGCCGGACGAAGGGCAGGTTTCCGTCGAAAAAGGCGTGACGGTCGGCTATTTCGACCAGAATGTCGGCGAAATGGGCGGTCGATCTGCCGTTGCGGAAGTGATGGAAGGTGCGGGTCCCGTCAGCGTGGTTGCGGCTGAACTTCGCGAGCTGGAAGCCGCGATGGTCGATCCGGACCGTATGGACGAGATGGATGTGATCATCGAGCGCTACGGTGAAGTGCAGGCGCGCTACGAGGAGCTGGATGGCTACGGTCTCGATGGCCGTGCGCGCGAAGTTTTGGCCGGTCTCAGCTTCACGCAGGAAATGATGGATGGCGATGTCGGCAAGCTCTCCGGCGGTTGGAAAATGCGTGTTGCGCTGGCGCGCATTCTGCTGATGCGCCCGGATGTGATGCTGCTCGACGAACCGAGCAACCATCTTGATCTCGAAAGCCTCATCTGGCTAGAAGCATTCCTCAAGAACTACGACGGCGCGTTGCTGATGACTTCGCACGACCGTGAATTCATGAACCGCATCGTGACCAAGATCATTGAAATCGATGGTGGTTCGCTCACGACCTATTCCGGCGACTATGGCTTCTATGAGGGCCAGCGGGCGCTGAACGAAAAGCAGCAGCAGGCGCAGTTTGAGCGCCAGCAGGCCATGCTTGCCAAAGAAATCAAGTTTATCGAGCGCTTCAAGGCGCGCGCGTCCCACGCTTCGCAGGTTCAAAGCCGCGTAAAGAAGCTGGAGAAGATCGACCGCGTGGAGCCGCCACGCCGCCGCCAGACGGTCGCTTTCGACTTTGCCCCGGCCCCGCGCTCGGGTGAGGACGTTGTGAGCCTGAAGGGTGTGCACAAGACCTATGGCAGCCGCACAATTTATGACGGTTTTGATTTCATGGTTCGCCGCCGCGAACGGTGGTGCATCATGGGCATCAATGGTGCAGGAAAATCGACGCTGCTAAAACTGGTTGCAGGCGCTGCCGAACCGGACAAGGGCAACGTCAATGTTGGCGCTAGCGTCAAGCTCGGCTATTTCGCGCAGCATGCGATGGATGTGCTCGACGGCGATGCAACGATACTGGAATGGCTGGAAGAGCGCTTCCCGAAGGCAGGGCAGGCCCCACTTCGCGCACTGGCTGGCTGCTTCGGATTCTCCGGTGACGATATCGAAAAGAAGTGCCGGGTGCTTTCGGGCGGTGAAAAGGCGCGTCTGGTCATGGCGGCCATGCTGTTCGATCCGCCGAATTTCCTGGTCCTGGACGAGCCGACCAACCACCTTGATCTCGATACGAAGGAAATGCTCATCAAGGCACTTGCTGCCTATGAGGGAACGATGCTGTTCGTATCGCACGACCGGCATTTCCTCGGCGCTTTGTCGAACCGGGTTCTGGAACTGACACCGGATGGCATCCAGCAATATGGCGGCGGCTATACGGAATATGTGGAACGCACGGGGCAGGAGGCTCCCGGGTTGCGTTCATAGGGCGCTTCAACTGTCTGTTCCGGCGCGCATCTCATCCGAAAACCGTTTGACACTTTTCGGGATGCGCTCTAACGGCAAAATTTGCGCCGCTTAATCAAAATAAGCCATTGATGCATATGCGCGGTTCAGTTAGAAACGCGCATGTAAAGGCTTCGAGCCTTCCGGCAATGCACCCGTAGCTCAGCTGGATAGAGTGCTGCCCTCCGAAGGCAGAGGTCACAGGTTCGAATCCTGTCGGGTGCGCCATTTTTCTCCAAGAATCCTTTAAATATCAATGGTGTCTATGATTTTTCGACCTTTCCGGTCCATAAACGGGTCTACGGAAGGTGCGCAATGGGCTTGCATTGAAGCACATCGTCATTACCCAAGCAGGGACATATCACTATCGCCGCCGATTCCTGCGAGACGTTGCACAGGTATGCGCCCGAAGGGTCGTCATACGACTGTCGCTCCTCCTGGCGCTAATTGGATTGATTGGGTCGCTGGCCCCTGTGTTTCAAGCATCTGAAATTCACTGTGGAATTTCTGCGGGACAAGCTCCATTCTTGTGGCGACTGGCTATCTCGCCGGCATGAAGGTCGTCAACTGCGCGACCGAATGAAGAAAACGAACAAGCCTCTCGATCGGGTACGGGCAGAATCACGTTCTTAAAGAGTTTTTTCCGTCCTGGCCAAGCTGCCTGCGAACAAACTCAACAACATTTCGAAGCGGAGCTGTGAGCTTCCAACAAGTTGAATTGCGGAGTTGGTCTATTTCATTCGTATATTTTACTACATCTTGTTGGGATTTTGAAAGCGCTTCCAAATGGACGTTGCTTTCCGCCTTTTGATTGGCAAGCTGCTCGGAAAGTACGTTATTGCGTTCAGTTAGTGTGCGTAATTCTTCAGATAGTACCTCGATCCTCCTGGCATCGTCGTGTAAAAATCTAATGTTGTCCCAGGCAATCCTATTAATTAAATCGGTTGCGGCACGACGTATTTTTGCCGGCCACAAGACTGGCTCTTCAAACAGCATTGATGCGAATACACTCTGCTCGTTCATTGAAGCTGGTACGTTGGGCCTGAGAGCGGTGGGCCACCAATCAGCGCTGTCGGCGATATCAAGAAAATTGGCAAATTGAGGCATGCCTGAACTTCGTGACTGTTTCCAGTGTGCCGAAAAATGAAGTACTGTCGGCAAGCGCCGATAAGTCAATGGATCGTCAGAGTTCTTTTGGATAATTTCGTGCCATAGCCGCCAGTCGCCGGCGGAAGAAACATCTTCTGGCCAAACATCCCTTTGCGACAGCGCGTCTGCCCGGTAAGCGAAGCAACTGGCTGGTATCGAGTTTTGATGCAGCATAAAGAATTCAAGTTCATCTTCGAACTCAAGATTTGTCAAAAATGGTGCCGCAATTCCATCTGTCGAAATCCAAATTGCCTGAGTATACGCGAGCGCGCTTCCTCCGCTTAATGCCTCCTCCAATACCTCCAGATGATCTGGCAATATTAGGTCATCGTCCGCCATGAAGGCCATGAATTTACCGCGCGATTCTTTCAATGCAATATTACGATATGCATAGCCAAAATGCGGCGCCTTAGGCAGGTCAAAAAAGCGAATCCGAGGGTCGTTGAAGCCTTGCAAAATTGTACGCGTTTCGGGCGGGCATCCGTCCCCGACAACGAGTAGTTCAAAATCCTTAACTGTCTGATTTAATACTGATTGCACCGCATAGCTGATTACATCGACCCGGCTATGGGTAGGAAGCAATATCGAGAACAGAGGGTCGTCTACCATCCCTTTGCTGCTCCGAAGTCATAAGGTATCAAATCTGTATCGAGAGGCAGGCGATATTTATCTGGTTTTGAATGATCATATTGTATTGTTGGGAAATTTAGCACTACCAGTTCGGAGTTACCTATGTTGTGATCTGCATGCCAAACAAACTTCGGTACATTTACAAGCCTTGGCTGGTTTCCGGATAAATATACTTTACAAACTTTATTGTAAGTGCTCGATTCCGGCCTTGGATCAAATAAGACAAGCTCCAATTCGCCGCTGATCACAAAGTATCTATCTTCGTGCTCCTTATGTAGTCCCCAGCCTTTTACCATGCCGGGGCGTATCGTGAACATATAGGAGAACACCAGCGGATCTGGATGCCAGTTCCAGCGCGGGTCATATATTTCCGTTACGCTGCCACGGTCATCATTATGACGGATACTTTCATAGAAAGACATCCCGTCCAGCAGAGGAGCAACGCTGCGGCGATTATCGTCAACTGTTCTCTGGTCTTGTCTTGCTGCGTCAAGAGTCACACCAAGTAGGCTATTCATTGCACACCTTTGGCAATATTTGCGTGTTATGTTTAATATATTCTACTATACCCCATAATTTCGCGCCAATGTTTGGAACGATTTATGTTTATTTTAGTTAGCCCTCCCGCTGGGAACATCAACTCGTTAGCTTTATCCTAATCGCTTATGATGATTACTTTTTTATCGTTGAAAAGGTCTATTTTGTATCGATCTTATCTATTGTCGGCGGTAGCTGTACGGTAGTTTGCAAAATAGGTTTTAGTGCTTGCCTAATTGATGAAGACACCGAAGGCAGAGGGCACAGGTTCGCATCTCGTATCAGGTGCGCCATCTACTTGATGAGCTTGATGAACAGCGTTTGTGCGTGCAATCGGGACAGAATCGAGAACTATTTCCGTATTCAAAAAGACATTGTGCAAGCTCCATCGAACCATCTATTGATAGCGGCGGGGGAGAAATCATGACGAGTCGGCGATTTGCATTGCCTGCTTGAGCCTCCCCTTGTCAGGGGCTTAACCAGAAGATCAATTCTGGAAAAGCCAAAATGAAATGGGAGGGATCTGAATGCGCGTATTAAAGCGTATCGCTGTGGCAGCTTCGATTGTGGGGATCGCGGCAACGGCAAGTGGTTTGGTGATCGGCGCGGCAACTGCCGAAGAGCCATTGAAACTTGTAATCGGAACGGAAGGCGCCTATCCGCCGTTCAATTTCACCAATCCGGATGGCTCGCTGTCGGGCTTTGATGTCGATATCGCAAGGGCACTCTGCGAGGAAATGAAAGCCGAGTGCACATTCATCACGCAGGAGTGGGATGGCACTATTCCGGCACTTCAGGCCGGAAAGTTTGACGCTTATGTATCCTCCATGTCGATCACGGATGAGCGCAAGAAGCAGGTCGACTTCTCCAATAAGTATTACAACACGCCTCCCGGCATCGCGGTCCCCAAGGACAGCGACATCAAGGGTGTGACCAAGGAAGACCTTGCCGGCAAGACAATTGGCGTTCAGGTGTCAACGACGCACGCCAACTATGCCGAACACGCCTTCACCGACAGCACGATCAAGGCTTATCCGACTGCCGAAGAATACCGGCTCGATATGGCCAATGGTCGCCTTGATGCCGTCAACGACGACAGTGTAACGCTGAGCGAATGGCTGAAGACGCCGGATGGTGCCTGCTGCAAGATGGTCGGCACTTATCCGTCCGACGACAACATCCATGGTGTTGGCGTCGGCGTTGCCTTGAAGAAGGGCCGTCCTGAACTGGTCGCAAAGTTCAACAATGCCATCAAGGCGATCCGCGCGAACGGCAAGTACAAGGAAGTCAACGACAAGTACTTTGATTTCGACGCTTACGGCGCTGAAAACTGATCGCGCAGAACCAATGGGTCGTTCGGCATACTGAATTTTGCAACACCGCCCAATTTGGGCGGTGTTGCTGTGTCAGAAGGGCTACTCGCGCACGCGCAATAGCTAATCCATATAATTACGAGGTGAACTGCCCCCCATTTCGACCGGACAGTCGGCATAAGCAGAAAGGCTCAAGCACAGGCTTGGGTATAGGCTTATGTCTAACGAGTATCGACACGTTGAATTGCTGACGGGTGATGTTCGCCGCAGGCGGTGGACAACCGAGCAAAAGCTGACGATCATTGAGCAGAGCTTCGAACCAGGCGAGACGGTATCGTCCACCGCTCGCCGCCATGGCGTCGCGCCCAATTTACTTTATCGGTGGCGCAGGCTCTTGAGCGAGGGAGGTGCTGCAGCTGTGGATTCTGACGAGCCGGTGGTCGGCAATTCGGAAGTGAAGAAGCTGGAAGATCGCGTCCGCGAGCTGGAGCGCATGCTCGGCCGCAAGACGATGGAGGTCGAAATCCTTCGGGAAGCCTTGTCCAAAGCAGACTCAAAAAAACGGATATCGCGGCCGATCTTGTTGCCGAAGGACGGTTCGCGATGAAGGCCGTCGCAGATACGCTGGGCGTATCCCGTTCCAACCTCATCGAGCGGCTGAAAGGCAGATCGAAGCCGCGCGGCTCCTATCACAAGGCCGAGGATGCAGAGCTTTTGCCCATCATTCGCAGGCTGGTAGATCAAAGGCCAACCTATGGCTATCGGCGTATCGCCGCGCTCCTCAATCGCGAGAGGCGAGCCGCCGATAAGCCTGTCGTCAACGCCAAACGGGTCCATCGCATCATGGGCAACCACGCCATGCTGCTGGAGAAGCATACCGCCGTTCGCAAGGGCCGCATCCATGACGGCAAGGTCATGGTTATGCGATCCAACCTGCGCTGGTGCTCGGACGGTCTGGAGTTCACCTGCTGGAATGGCGAGGTCATTCGTCTCGCTTTCATCATCGATGCCTTCGACCGGGAGATCATTGCCTGGACGGCAGTTGCCAATGCGGGCATCTCCGGCTCGGACGTGCGCGATATGATGCTGGAGGCGGTCGAGAAACGCTTCCAGGCAACACGAGCCCCGCATGCTATCGAGCATCTCTCTGACAACGGCTCGGCTTATACCGCGCGGGACACGAGGCTGTTTGCTCAAGCCCTCAATCTGACGCCCTGCTTCACGCCGGTGGCCAGCCCGCAGTCGAACGGAATGTCCGAGGCATTCGTTAAAACCCTGAAGCGGGATTACATCCGCATCGCAGCACTACCGGACGCACAAACAGCGCTCCCGCTCATCGACGGATGGATCGAGGACTATAATGAAATCCATCCACATTCCGCGCTCAAGATGGCTTCCCCTCGGCAGTTCATCAGGGCTAAATCAAACTAGCCGACTTGTCCGGCGAAACGGGGAGCACTCCACGAGGCATTTGTTGGCGTTGAGAAATTCTCTGCCAGCAAGGATAATGTTGATCTTCCGGCGCAAGGGAGGTCAAAATGTATCAAATATTGTGCCTGACGATTTCAGGCTTCGTACTTGTTGCAATTTATTCATTTTACGACCGGGAAAAGCCCGGACTATCCTATTCCGCGTCAAACGGTTGTATCTGCGATAAGAACCGCGAACCGGTCTCAGCATGTCTGGATGTTTGCCAGCCTGCGAACTGAAGATTGCCGGAACACTGAAATCAGGAGTCCAAATGCGACCTGAAAATCTCGTCATTCGCGCAGTAAAAGCTACGGATGCTGAAGGTCTCACCCGCCTGCAGAACATGCCGGGATTTCGGTTCGGCACTTTGCGCACGCCGTTCCAGCGCCTTGAGACCACGAAGAAATGGCTGGATTCGCTCGGACCGGAATCGACGGTGATTGTTGCGACGATCAATGAAGAGATCGTCGCAAACGTTGGCTTGCTGCGGCGCACCGGAAGACGGAGCCATACCGCAGGTATTATAATGGGAATAGACGACCAGTATGTCGGCAAGGGGATAGGCACGGCACTTATGACCGAGCTGATCGAGATCGCCGATAACTGGCTCGGTCTGAAGCGGCTTGAACTGACCGTGTATGTCGACAATGTCGCCGCGATCCATCTCTATGAGAAGTTCGGTTTCGTCCCGGAGGGCATTCACGTGAAGGATGCTTTCCGAGCCGGAGAGTTTGTCGATTCACTTGCAATGGCCAGACTCAATTTCTGATGCATTGCGCCAAAAATTGAGCGCCGAATGTTGTCTCCATTGGGTTGACTGACGAGTATCCGCATGGCCGCTGAACGAGAGTTACCCTTCGTCAACAACTGAGTGCGAAACAAACGTTGCATTTTCGCCACAATGCGTTGCATAGATGCAACGCTATTGGGTAACATGGTTAACATGAGCACGGCGAATCTGACGACGGACATGAACGGCGAGAAACAATCATCGCAAGGCGGCGAGGGGCGCAGGCTTCTGGCGCTGCCGGGTATCATCACTGTTGTTTCAGCGCTGATTACGGCATCGATATCCTTCGCCATTCTGATTGGCATTACCCCGATCACGCCTGACCGGACGGTAACGCTGGCATTGGTCATCATCAATGTCGCGTTGATTCTGTTCCTCATTCTGCTGATTTGCCGCGAAGTCTATCGCATCGTCATGGCCCGCCGGCTTGGAAAGGCCGCTTCGCGCCTGCATGTCCGCATCGTCGCGCTGTTTTCGTTGATTGCGGCGGTTCCTGCCATCGTGGTGGCCATCGTTGCTTCCGTAACGCTCAATCTGGGTCTTGATCGCTGGTTCGATACCAATACCCGCGACATTGTCAGTTCATCGCAGAGCCTGACCACCGCCTATATCCGCGAAACTGCGCTTAACCTGCAAAGCACGTCCTATTCGATGCTGCAGGATCTCGATGCGCAGCGCACCATCTACAGTCTTGATCGTGGTGGCTTCGTCCAGTTGATGACGTTGCAGACGCGCGGTCGCGGTCTGCTCGGTGCGTTCCTGGTGCGTGAAAATGGTGAAGTGGTCGTCAAAAGCGATACCGGCGTCGAAGATCGCTTGCCGCCGCCGACTGAAGATGCACTGAAGACGGCACCGGACGGCAAGCCGGTCATCATCCCGCCGGGAAACAGTAATTTCGTCGGCGCAATTATCAAGATGCGCGAAATACCGGACGTCTATCTCTATACGGTTCGCGCCGTGGATTCGCAGATTCTCGACGCCATGCGCCTGATGGAAGCCAACACCCAGCGCTATCAGGAAATGGATGCGAACCGCATTCCAACGCAGATCGCGTTCGCGCTGCTCTATTTCGGTCTGACTCTGATCGTTCTGCTTTCGGCGATCTGGACCGGTATTGCTGTTGCTGACCGGCTGGTGCGCCCGATCCGTCTGCTGATCGGTGCGTCGGACGACGTGGCGGCTGGTAACCTCGATATCTCGGTTCCGGTGCGCGCTTCGGACGGTGATGTCGGCGCATTGTCCGGTACTTTCAACAACATGGTCGCGGAACTTAAGAGCCAGCGTAACGAGTTGATTTCCGCCAAGGATCAGATCGATGAGCGCCGTCGCTTCTCTGAAGCCGTGCTTTCCGGTGTGACGGCAGGCGTCATCGGCATCGAAACGGATGGCTGTATCTCCATTCTGAACCGTTCCGCAGAGCATATGTTCGGTGTCACATCGGATGATGCTGTTGGCAAAAGCCTTACCAGCATTGCGCCAGAGATTGGGCAGGCTTTCGAGGTCGCCCGTTCAACGGGACGTGCCGTACACCGCGAGCAGGTCAGCATGACCCGCGGCGGCGTGGCGCGCACGTTCAACGTGCAGGTGACCGTCGAGGATACGGAATCCGAAGATCATTCCTATGTGGTGACCGTGGATGACATCACCGATCTGGTGCAGGCACAGCGTTCGTCGGCCTGGGCGGATGTCGCCCGCCGCATTGCGCATGAGATCAAGAATCCGCTCACGCCGATCCAGCTTTCAGCCGAACGCATTCGCCGCCGTTACGGCAAGGTGATCACCGAGGATCGCGAGGTTTTCGACCAGTGCACGGATACGATCATCCGCCAGGTGGGCGATATCGGGCGCATGGTCGATGAATTCTCCGCCTTTGCCCGCATGCCGAAGCCGGAAATGCGGCTTATGGACATGCGCGAGGCATTGCGCGAAGCCTCCTTCCTGATCGAAGTCAGCCGCAGCGATATTCGCTTCCAGAACGATTTCGGGGCGGAAAAGCTGGTCGGTTCCTTCGACAGCCGCCTGATCGGGCAGGCGTTCGGCAATGTCATCAAGAATGCCAGCGAAGCCATTGACGGACTGCCGAAGGAAGATCGCGCCAAGGAAGGCGAAGGCGGGCATATCCTCATCCGTTCCTATCAGGCGGATGGGCAACTGGTTGTCGATGTTATCGACAATGGCAAGGGCCTGCCGGGCGACGACCGCCAGAAGCTGCTCGAACCCTATATGACGACGCGCGAGAAGGGCACTGGCCTTGGTCTCGCGATTGTCCGCAAGATCGTCGAGGATCATGGCGGGCATCTGGAATTGCATGACGCGCCTTCGGATTTCCACGGAGGCCGAGGCGCGATGATACGCATGGTCTTCCCGCAAGCGCCTGCCAACGAAGCTGGTGCGAATGCGGGACCTGCCGGCGAGGCTGGCACCAATGCGGGAAATAACGAAAAGAACATAGCTGGACAGGTGATTTGATATGGCTGCCGATATTCTTGTAGTTGATGACGAAGCGGATATCCGGGAACTTGTTGCAGGCATTCTGAGCGATGAAGGCCATGAAACCCGCACGGCTTTCGATGCGGACAGCGCGCTCGCGGCGATCAACGATCGCGTTCCCCGGCTGGTTTTCCTGGATATCTGGCTGCAGGGCAGCCGTCTGGACGGTCTGGCGCTGCTCGATGAAATCAAGAAGCAGCACCCCGAACTGCCGGTGGTGATGATTTCCGGTCACGGCAACATCGAAACGGCGGTGTCTGCCATCCGGCGCGGCGCTTACGATTTCATCGAAAAGCCGTTCAAGGCTGATCGTCTGATCCTCGTTGCGGAACGGGCGCTTGAAACCTCAAAGCTGAAGCGCGAAGTCTCGAACTTGCGCAAACGTACTGGCGACCATCTGGAATTGATCGGTGCATCACTGGCGTTGAACCAGTTGCGCCAGACCATTGAACGCGTAGCGCCAACCAACAGCCGCATCATGATCACTGGCCCGTCGGGTGCGGGCAAGGAACTTGCCGCGCGTGCCATCCATGCGCAGTCGAGCCGCGCCAGCGGTCCGTTCGTGACGGTTAATGCCGCGACCATCACGCCAGAGCGGATGGAGATCGAGCTTTTCGGCACCGAGATGGACGGCGGCGAACGCAAGGTCGGCGCTCTGGAAGAAGCCCATGGCGGTATTCTCTATCTCGATGAAGTTGCGGATATGCCGCGCGAGACGCAAAACAAGATACTGCGTGTGCTTGTCGACCAGCAGTTTGAGCGCGTTGGCGGCACCAAGCGCGTGAAGGTGGATGTGCGCATCATCTCCTCGACGGCACAGAACCTCGAAGGCATGATTGCGGAAGGCACGTTCCGCGAAGACCTGTTCCACCGTCTGTCGGTTGTCCCTGTGCAGGTGCCGCCGCTTGCATCCCGGCGCGAGGATATTCCGTCTCTGGTCGATTACTTCATGAAGCAGATTGCCGAACAGGCTGGCATCAAGCCGCGCAAGATCGGGCCGGACGCGATGGCGGTTCTGCAGGCGCATAGCTGGCCGGGCAATCTTCGCCAACTGCGCAACAATGTCGAACGCCTGATGATTCTGGCACGTGGCGACGATCCAGAAGAGCCAGTGACAGCCGATCTTTTGCCGGCTGAAATCGGCGACACCCTGCCACGCGCACCAACGGAATCCGACCAGCACATCATGGCGCTTCCGTTGCGCGAGGCGCGCGAGCGTTTCGAGAAGGAATATCTGATCGCCCAGATCAACCGGTTCGGCGGCAATATTTCACGCACGGCGGAGTTCGTTGGCATGGAGCGTTCGGCGCTGCATCGCAAACTGAAGTCTCTGGGCGTATAAGCATTTAGAGCGCTCCAGCCAAAGAGGAGAGGCTGGAGACGCTCTAGATATCTGTTTTGTTGCATTATCCTACGCAAAACCGCTTCGCACTTTTGCTGGAAATGCTCTCATTGTCTCGGACGGAGCAGTCATGCGGGTAATCGTTTGCGGAGCAGGGCAAGTCGGATACGGCATCGCCGAGCGGCTTGCCGCCGAAGAGAACGACGTCTCTGTCATCGACACATCCGCACGCCATGTCGAGATCGTGCGCGACACACTTGATGTGCGAGGATTTGTCGGTCACGGATCGCAGCCCGATGTGCTTGCGGCTGCGGGCGCAGACGAAGCGGATATGATCATTGCGGTCACATTGTCCGACGAGGTCAATATGGTGGCCTGTCAGGTGGCGCACTCGGTCTTCAACGTGCCGACCAAGATTGCCCGCATCCGTGCGCAGTCCTATCTCAAGGCCGAGTATCAGGACCTGTTCCTGCGCGAAAACCTGCCAATCGATGTTATCATTTCGCCTGAGCTGGAAGTGGGCGAGGTGGTTCTGCGGCGCATCGCGTTGCAGGGCGCGACAGACGTGTTGCGCTTCGCGGACGACAAGATCATCGGCCTCGCGATCGAATGTCTTGATGAATGTCCGGTCATCAATACACCGCTGAAACAGCTGACTGATCTGTTTCCCGATCTTGCAGCGACTGTCGTTGGCGTGGTGCGCAATGATAGCCTGTTTATCCCGCGCTCATCCGACGAGCTGAATGCGGGCGATCTGGCCTATGTCGTGACAACGCGCGAGCAGGTTCGCCGCACGCTTGCCTTGTTCGGGCACGAGAAACCGGAAGCCAGCCGCATCGTTATTGCAGGCGGCGGCAATATTGGTCTCTACGTGGCCAAGGCCATCGAGGACCGCAAGTGGAACACGCGCGTCAAGATGATCGAGAGCGAGCATGATCGTGCGTTCGCGATTGCCGATCAACTGAAGCGCACCATGGTCCTGCACGGCAGCGCACTGGACCAGAATCTCCTGCAGGAAGCCGATATTCAGGATGCCGACCTGATGGTGGCACTGACCAATCAGGATCAGGTCAATATCCTGTCGAGCATCATGGCCAAACGCCTGGGCTGCAAGTCCAACATGGCCCTGCTCAATACGGTCGCCTATCAGGATTTCACCCACATGGTGGGGATCGATGCCTACATCAATCCGAAAGCGGTCACGATCTCGAAAATCCTGCAGCATGTGCGCCGGGGCCGCATTCGCGCGGTCTATAGTGTTTATCGCGACATGGCCGAATTGATCGAAGCCGAGGCGCTGGAAACGTCATCGCTCGTCGGTGCGCCGCTGCGCGATCTCGACTTGCCTGAAGGCTTGCGAATCGGGGCAATCTATCGCGACGGGCAGGTGATCCGCCCCAATGGCGATGTGCGGATCAAGCCTAAGGATCGTGTCGTCATTTTCGCAACGTCTGACGCCGTAAAGCATGTGGAGCAGATGTTCCGCGTAAGTCTGGAGTTCTTCTGACGCATTGGGGCATCAAACTCCTGTCGGATTGGAACGCTCGTTTCGCTCCGGCCCGGAAGTTTTTGGATCGCACGATAGATTTCACGCAGCCACTGCTTGAATCTCTATAAAATGAAGAGCTTGTCGTGGCCGATTGAGATAACGAAACCATCTCGCCTGACGGAATTTGCCGGGCGACTAATGAAATTGACGGTTGCGCAAAGATTCCCATCCTGTTAACCGAAGCTAAATAGCGAAGCAGTTGTCTTTCCACAGCAATTGCAGTCGAGCCCCGGTTTTGCACGCTCCGGTGCTTGATTTATGTGCATGCGCGTGTTCGTTTAACACATCGCGAGCTGGCTGCTGATCGATTAAAGGAATAAAAACAATGGCTGAACGATCGCAAAATCTACAAGACCTTTTTCTGAATTCTGTACGTAAGCAGAAAATTTCCCTGACGATTTTTCTTATCAATGGCGTGAAACTGACCGGCATTGTAACGTCGTTTGATAATTTCTGCGTGCTTCTGCGCCGTGACGGTCATTCGCAGCTTGTCTACAAGCATGCGATTTCGACGATCATGCCAAGCCAGCCTGTGCAGATGTTCGAAGGCGAAGAAGCCTGACGCTTTGCGAATTCCACTGTAGCGCGATGACTTAGAGCTTTTCCTGTTTTGATTGAATCATTCGAAATGCTCTATAATTTTTTTACGCATGTCTTTGTCCCGAAACCGGTTCCCACTTTCGGGAGACATGCTCCAAGTCGTTTCGCTCCAGTTTTGTTTCTGCTGATGATAACCGGACACGCTCTGCCTGTCCGGTTCGTCATGTTTAAACAATCCGGGGCGTCTTTCATTTGAAACAGCTTTAGCGGCGACTTATCTGCATTGGCAGATAGTGCATTGACCTGATTTTTTCAGCCAAATGCATCCACAATAGGTTCCGCGTCCCGGAGTGAATATATTTGTCCAAGTTCAAGGATAAAAAGCCGACATCTGCCGATGCAGACAAGGCTTTCGAGCTTTCAGAACCAGAGCCCACAAGGGCAGCCGTCATCGTTCCCGTCCTGCCGGAGCGATATAATACGGGCACGTCGGCGGAAGATGGGGCTCGCCCCGAATTTCAGCGCTCGAACGAGGCGCGCCTGGAGGAAGCCGTCGGGCTTGCCCGGGCAATCAATCTCGACATCGAACATGCCGAAATTGCGATTGTCGCCAATCCACGGCCTGCGACCTTGCTTGGCGCGGGAAAGGTGGAATCCATCGCCGAAACCGTCAAGGAAAAGGCTATCGGGCTGGTCATCGTCGATCACGCACTGACACCGGTACAGCAGCGCAATCTCGAAAAGGAATGGAACGTCAAGGTCATCGACCGCACCGGGCTCATTCTCGAAATTTTCGGTGAACGCGCGCGCACCAAGGAAGGTGCCTTGCAGGTCGAGCTGGCGCATCTGAATTATCAGAAGGGCCGTCTGGTCAGAAGCTGGACCCACCTTGAGCGTCAGCGCGGTGGTGGCGGCTTCCTCGGAGGTCCGGGTGAAACCCAGATCGAAGCCGACCGCCGCTTGCTGCAGGACAAGATTCTGAAGATCAAGCGCGAGCTTGAAACGGTGGTGCGCACACGCACACTGCATCGTCAGAAGCGGCGCAAGGTGCCGCATCCGATCGTGGCACTTGTCGGTTATACCAACGCCGGAAAATCTACGCTTTTCAACCGCATGACGGGTGCGGAAGTGTTGGCCGAAGACATGCTCTTCGCCACGCTCGATCCGACATTGCGGCGTATTCGCCTTCCGCATGGTGAAACGGTTATCCTGTCGGATACGGTCGGGTTCATTTCGAACCTGCCGCACCATCTCGTCGCTGCCTTCCGTGCCACCCTTGAAGAAGTGGTGGAGGCGGATCTGATCCTGCATGTCCGCGACATTTCCGATCCGGACAATGCCGCGCAGGCGGAAGACGTGGAAAGCATTCTTTCTGGGCTGGGCATCGAGCCGCAGGACCGTAAGCGTGTCGTCGAAATCTGGAACAAGATCGACAACCTTGACGAAAGCGGGCGCGAAGCCGCCCTGCGTCTGGCCGCCGCCGGTAGTGAGGAGGGGCGCCCGATCCCTCTGTCAGCCATTACCGGTGAAGGTGTTGACAGGTTGCTTTCACTTATCGAAACCCGGATAGCGGGCTCGCTCGGCCCGGTCGATGTTGTGCTGTCACCATTCGAGCTCCATCTTCTCGACTGGATTTACCAGCATGGCAGCAGCGTCGAACGCGAGAATCTGGAAGATGGCTCCGTTCGCATCAAGGCGCGACTGACCGAAGTGGCCCGCAAAACGCTGGACGAGAAGCGCGGCATTCGCCCCGAAAAGCCGGAGTCGGATTGGGAGTGAGGCAGGTAGCGCTACGCCACTTGCGGAACAGGGGCGCAACGCCCTATGTATGGAACACTTACGATTCAGAACTATTCACTTCGCCATAAATATATCCAGAGGCCCATAATGAGAGATCCGATCGAAACCGTCATGAACCTCGTCCCGATGGTGGTTGAGCAGACCAACCGTGGCGAACGGGCCTATGATATTTTCTCGCGCCTTCTCAAGGAGCGCATCATCTTCGTGAACGGACCGGTTGAAGACGGAATGTCGATGCTGGTTTGCGCACAGCTTCTCTTTCTCGAGGCAGAAAACCCGAAGAAAGAGATCAACATGTACATCAATTCGCCTGGCGGCGTCGTAACCTCCGGCATGGCGATCTATGACACGATGCAGTTCATCCGTCCGCCGGTTTCCACGCTTTGCATGGGGCAGGCTGCTTCGATGGGCTCGCTGCTCTTGACCGCCGGTGCGACAGGCCAGCGTTATGCGCTGCCGAATGCCCGCATCATGGTTCACCAGCCATCGGGCGGTTTCCAGGGACAGGCTTCGGACATCGAACGTCATGCGCAGGACATCATCAAGATGAAGCGCCGCCTGAACGAGATCTACGTCAAGCACACGGGCCGCGATTACGAGACGATCGAACGCACGCTCGACCGCGACCATTTCATGACCGCGCAGGAAGCGCTCGAATTCGGCCTTATCGACAAGGTGGTTGAATCGCGTGACGTGGGCGCGGACGAATCGAAGTAAGAGCCGGAATCTCCGGCTCGCACCCGTTTTTAGCGCCCTTTGCCACAAAAGGGGCCCAATTCTTGCAACTACGTGATGGTTAACGCGCCACGTTAAGCATCTGTTGGGGTTCGGGGCGCTAAACTTGGTCAGATTATGCCGAATCTTTGCCGGGAACTTATTTTTCATTTGTTCGACGGTGCAGCTTCTGCAAAAGTCGCCAAATGGCTCCTTCGGTCGGGGAGCCATACGGTGACAGGAATCCTGAGACTACAGGCCCTACATGACAGGCAGCGCGTATCTGCTGCCGTTGTGACCGGCGGGAGGCGCGTTTCTCCTCCAGCACTGGGTCCGAACCGGAAGAAACGATCGATATGAACGCCCAAGGTTCATTTCGGTCAATTGAAAGGAAACTGCGATGAGCAAAGTCAGCAACAGCGGCGGCGATTCCAAGAATACGCTTTATTGCTCGTTCTGCGGCAAAAGCCAGCATGAAGTGCGCAAGCTGATTGCAGGCCCGACCGTTTTCATCTGCGACGAGTGCGTCGAACTCTGCATGGACATCATCCGCGAGGAAAACAAATCCTCGATGGTGAAGTCGCGCGAGGGCGTGCCTACGCCGCAGGAAATCATGGCCGTCCTTGACGATTACGTCATCGGTCAGAAGGATGCCAAGCGCGTTCTGTCGGTTGCGGTACACAATCATTACAAGCGTCTCGCCCATCAGTCCAAGAGCAGCGATATCGAGCTTGCGAAGTCGAACATTCTTCTCGTCGGTCCGACGGGTTGCGGCAAGACCTATCTTGCCCAGACGCTCGCACGCATCATCGATGTGCCATTCACCATGGCCGATGCGACGACACTGACGGAAGCAGGCTATGTCGGTGAAGATGTCGAGAACATCATCCTGAAGCTGCTTCAGGCCGCCGATTACAATGTGGAACGTGCGCAGCGCGGCATCGTCTATATCGACGAAGTCGACAAGATCAGCCGCAAGTCGGATAACCCGTCCATCACGCGCGACGTGTCGGGCGAGGGCGTCCAGCAGGCGCTTCTGAAGATCATGGAAGGCACCGTCGCTTCCGTGCCACCGCAGGGTGGCCGCAAGCATCCGCAGCAGGAATTCCTGCAGGTGGACACGACGAACATCCTCTTCATCTGCGGCGGCGCATTTGCCGGTCTCGACAAGATCATCTCCGCACGCGGCGAGAAGACGTCCATCGGCTTCGGCGCTACCGTTCGTTCGGTCGATGAGCGCCGTATCGGTGATGTCTTCAGGGAACTGGAGCCGGAAGATCTTCTGAAGTTCGGCCTCATTCCGGAATTCGTCGGTCGTCTGCCGGTGATCGCGACGCTCGAAGACCTCGATGTCGATGCTCTGGTGCAGATCCTGACCGAGCCGAAGAATGCGCTCGTGAAGCAGTATCAGCGCCTGTTCGACATGGAAAGTGTCGAGCTGAGCTTCCACGACGACGCCCTGCGGGCGATTGCCAACAAGGCGGTCGAGCGCAAGACGGGTGCACGCGGTCTGCGTTCGATCATGGAAAAGATCCTGCTCGACACGATGTTCGAGCTTCCGACGCTGGAAGGCGTGCAGGAAGTTGTCATTTCCGGCGATGTGGTGGATGGCAGCGCCCGTCCGCTCTATATCTATGCCGAGCGCCAGGATGAAAAGGGTAATGTTTCCGCTTAAGCGGGGGCACCTAATCCATAAAAAGGCCGCGTAAGCGGCCTTTTTCATGTGCAAACTTGCGCCGGGCTGATCCTGTCACTATTGCAGGCGCAGCAATCGGGGTACAGCCTAAGCTAGATATTGTACTTAATGACGGTACAGCGCAGGATAGATGACGATTCTATGAAAGCCGTCCCGATCGAGGCTATTGAATTGCCGGGTTCGGCTCTCCAAGTATGGAACGAAGCACATTCGTGACCTGCCTCATGATGAAAGGGGGCGCGGACGTGGCAGTCAGGTTGAAAGACCTGAGAAAGGACTTGAGTTATGACGGGTACTGAACAGAAGACCCCATTGGGTGGTTCTGAAGCGGGCGGTTCGGACGGGCTCTATGCCGTTTTGCCGTTGCGTGACATCGTCGTTTTCCCGCATATGATCGTTCCGCTTTTTGTCGGCCGCGAAAAGTCCATTCGCGCGCTGGAGGAAGTGATGGGCGTGGACAAGCAGATTCTGCTTGCCACCCAGAAAAACGCTGCCGATGACGATCCGGCACCGGACGCGATTTATGAAATCGGCACGATTGCCAACGTATTGCAGCTCCTGAAGCTGCCGGACGGCACCGTCAAGGTGCTGGTCGAAGGCACGGCGCGCGCCAAGGTTTCCAAGTTTACCGACCGCGAAGATTATCACGAGGCCTATGCTGCGGCTTTGCCGGAGCCTGAAGAAGATGCCGTCGAGATTGAGGCGCTTGCCCGCTCGGTGGTTTCCGACTTCGAAAACTACGTCAAGCTGAACAAGAAGATTTCGCCGGAAGTGGTTGGCGCTGCCAGCCAGATCGACGACTACTCGAAGCTTGCCGACACGGTTGCCTCGCATCTCGCGATCAAGATTCCCGAGAAGCAGGAAATGCTGTCGATCCTCTCGGTGCGCGAGCGCCTCGAGAAGGCACTTTCCTTCATGGAAGCCGAAATTTCGGTTCTTCAGGTTGAGAAGCGTATCCGCAGCCGCGTCAAGCGCCAGATGGAGAAGACGCAGCGCGAATACTATCTCAACGAGCAGATGAAGGCGATCCAGAAGGAGCTTGGCGATGGCGAGGATGGTCGCGATGAAGCGGCTGAACTCGAAGAACGCATCAGCAAGACCAAGCTCTCCAAGGAAGCCCGCGAAAAGGCTCAGGCTGAGCTGAAGAAGCTGCGTAGCATGAGCCCGATGTCTGCCGAAGCAACGGTCGTCCGCAACTATCTCGACTGGCTGCTGTCCATTCCGTGGGGCAAGAAGTCGAAGATCAAGCAGGACCTGAACTTTGCCGAAGGCGTACTTGGCGACGATCACTTTGGTCTTGAAAAGGTCAAGGAGCGCATTGTCGAGTATCTCGCGGTGCAGGCTCGCTCGACCAAGATCAAGGGCCCGATCCTCTGCCTCGTCGGACCTCCCGGCGTCGGCAAGACCTCGCTTGCACGTTCGATTGCCAAGGCTACCGGCCGTGAATATGTCCGTATGTCGCTCGGCGGCGTGCGTGACGAGGCTGAAATCCGCGGTCACCGCCGTACCTATATCGGTTCGATGCCCGGCAAGGTCATCCAGTCGATGAAGAAGGCGAAGAAGTCCAACCCGCTCTTCCTGCTCGATGAAATCGACAAGATGGGCCAGGATTTCCGCGGCGATCCGTCATCGGCCATGCTTGAGGTGCTGGATCCGGAACAGAACTCGACCTTCATGGATCACTACCTTGAGGTGGAATATGATCTGTCGAACGTCATGTTCGTGACGACGGCAAATACGCTGAATATTCCCGGTCCATTGCTGGATCGTATGGAAGTCATCCGTATCGCCGGCTACACCGAGGATGAAAAGCTCGAGATCGCCAAGCGGCACCTGCTGCCGAAGGCAATCAAGGATCATGCCCTGCAGCCGAAGGAGTTTTCGGTCACGGACGATGCGCTGCGCAATGTTATCCGCCTCTACACGCGGGAAGCAGGTGTGCGTAGCCTCGAACGCGAATTGATGACTCTGGCACGTAAGGCCGTGACCGAAATCCTGAAGTCGAAGAAGAAGTCGGTGAAAGTCACCGAAAAGAACCTCTCCGACTATCTGGGTGTCGAGCGGTTCCGCTTCGGTCAGATCGACGGCGAAGATCAGGTTGGCGTTGTGACAGGTCTTGCCTGGACGGAAGTTGGCGGTGAATTGCTGACCATCGAAGGTGTCATGATGCCCGGTAAGGGCCGCATGACCGTCACGGGTAACCTCCGCGACGTGATGAAGGAATCGATCTCCGCAGCGGCTTCCTATGTCCGCTCGCGTGCCATCGATTTCGGCATCGAACCTCCGTTGTTCGACAAGCGCGACATCCACGTGCACGTGCCGGAGGGTGCAACGCCGAAGGACGGTCCGTCCGCCGGTATCGCCATGGTCACGGCGATCGTATCCGTGCTGACCGGCATTCCGGTTCGCAAGGACATCGCAATGACGGGTGAGGTTACCTTGCGCGGTCGTGTCCTACCAATCGGCGGCCTGAAGGAAAAGCTCCTCGCAGCTCTGCGCGGCGGCATCAAGAAGGTTCTGATCCCGGAAGAAAACGCCAAGGATCTGGCGGATATTCCGGACAATGTGAAGAACAGTCTTGAGATCGTTCCGGTGTCTCGCGTGGGTGAAGTCCTCAAGCATGCTCTGGTTCGCGAACCTGAGCCGATTGAATGGACCGAGCCGGCAACCCCGGCGACCGTGCCTTCGGTCGAGGAAGAAGCAGGGGCCACGACCGCTCATTAAGGCATTTCCGGCAAACGTGCGAAGCGGTTTGCTTACAGGTAATGCACCGAAATGAACGTCCAGCGGGCGATTCTGTTTCAGTCAGATTGCCCCGCTGGAAGGCGTCTATCAGGACCAACAATTGAAATGCCGGGCAATTTGCCCGGCATTTCTGTGTTTAACCCCGGTTTTCCGGGGTTTTTTCACGTTGACAGGCTTGGTTTGTGAAACGATTTGAATAAACTCCGATCAATCCGGTCACGTTATCCGTTCCGGTAGATAAAGAAAGGAAATGCCAATGAACAAGAACGAATTGGTTGCCGCAGTTGCGGAAAAGGGCGGTTTGACGAAGGCTGATGCCGGTACTGCAGTTGACGCCGTACTCGCCGCTGTTACCGGCGCCCTGAAGGCTGGTGAAGAAGTCCGTCTGCCTGGCTTCGGCGTTTTCTCCGTTTCGCATCGCGCTGCCTCGACCGGCCGTAACCCATCGACCGGCAAGGAAGTTGCTATTCCGGCTCGCAATGTGCCGAAGTTCTCGGCTGGCAAGGGCCTGAAGGACGCCGTAAACGGCTAATCATGATCTGGAGAGTGAAAGCTCTTCGAACGGATCGTGACGTTAAATTTCCAGCCATCGCGGCATGATCGCGAATGGCTGTCGAGAAGGCCCGGCATTGCCGGGCTTTTTTCGTAAGTGTAGTAAGCGTGAATGAGTGCTTGCAACTGGATGTTGGCTTCTAAGAACCAAAAATATCCGTCAGGATTCTGGCCAGTGCGAAAACGGCTGCCAATGGTAGCAGCCAGTCGAAAAATATATCCAGGTTTTTCATGAGTGAAAGAATGCTCGGCTGATCTTGCGAGATTGCACCGCCAAATGACACCATTTGGCGGCTCAATGGACTAGCGGACGATCTTCAGCAGGGAAGTGCGCTTCCCGAAGATCATATCGGTGCACAATGTGCCTTTACGAGAAAGTCTGTAGGTAGCAGCAGGCCGCGTATCACAAATGGACTTCACAAAACGCAGTGCTGATACGCGATCTGTGAAAAGTCCCCCGACAAGTCCCAGCCGGTCATAGACGACCCAGCGCCGTGCGGCTTCCTTGTCGACGATAAAGCGCGGCAGTGGAACGGCGGCGTTTCTCTGGTTTTTTGTGGTCATAGCGAGTGCTCCATCCAGAGACGCAACCGCATTCACTGTGTAAGTTGCATGATGAGGAACGTCACCAGAACGCCGACTCCAATCACGGTCATCAAGCGGAGCAGTATGCTGATGTCCTGGCGCAATTCTTCCTCGGTAATGGCTGAACTGATGTTCCGGGAACCTGCATGCGTACGCTTTGCTTTGCTTAGGTGTAAAAACAGGCCCAATTTTCCGTACATGATCAAAACCTCACTTCTGATGGTTGCACGAATGTTTCAATTGCTGGGGGGGCTAGGCTGGCGGCGTTTCAGCGCGCCGCCAGTGTTATGGAAAGTACCGCTTGCTGATGCTGCGCTATGAGCACCGAGGGTGTTTCTTCCACATGGTCAATGGCAGCACAGGCCCGACGAATGGCGCTGGCGGTTTCTTCGCTGCCGCCAACCAACGGCAGCCGTACATCTGGTGACAGACCGCGCCGATGGTGCAAGGCGTATTTCACCGGAACGGGATTGGTATCCTGTTCCATGGCAGTCAGAAGAGGCTTCAATTTGAAGCCGAGTGTTCTGGCAGCGCAGGCATCGGCTCGCTTACAGGCTTCGTAAAGTTCGACAGTGGTTGCTGGAAGCACATTCGATATGACTGAAATCATTCCGTCTCCCCCCTCAAGATTGAAGGAAACGGCGGTCGCGTCATGTCCTGATAGTTGTATCAGCCGATCGCCTATACGACGAATGATGCGTTTGGGCCGGTCGAGTTCACCAGTCGCGTCCTTGATACCAATGACGGTCGGGAGTTCACTCAGCCGTTCGATAGTTTCCAGAGAAAGATCGACGCCGGTTCGCTTCGGGACATTATAAAGGATGATTGGTATCTGAACATTGCGAGCCACGGCTTCGAAGTGGCGATACAAGCCTTCCTGAGACGGACAGTTATAGTATGGCGTCACAATCAGGGCGGCGTCAGCACCGCAGGCAGCTGCAGCGCTCGTCAATGCAATTGTCGATACAGTATCGTTGGTGCCTGTTCCTGCAACAATGGGTACACGTCCTGCAGAGACGTCAACACAGGTTTTGATGAGGCTGATCTTTTCCGCCGTATTGAGAGTTGGGGCCTCCCCGGTCGTGCCACAGGGAGAAAGAGCATGGATGCCTTCTCCAATCTGCCACTCCACCAACTCGGCGAAAGCCTTGTGCGCCACTTCTCCGTTTTCAAATGGGGTAACAAGAGCGGTTGTTACTCCGCGCAATCTGGTTCTGAGTTCGTCATAAGCCATTGTTCTGGATCTCCGTTACCCGAACCTTCGACCGCAAACGAACCTCGCATATGTCGCAGAAGCCATTCAGAACGCAGTCTTGCCGGGCGTGAACAAGCTATGAGTCCCGGCGTATTAATTCGAGATCGGGAACAGACCCGGAGTATTAGAAAGTCGTATATTGCCTCAGGGCATGATGTGACCGCGCTGGCCGTTATAGCGACCAACGTTTTTATTCTCAGGTCCTTGCCCGCTCAGACAGAGGAGTATCCGCAAAAAAGCCGGGCACTGGGCCCGGCTTCCAATAACTCTCTTTGCCTGCCGCTTATTCAGCAGCCTCTGAACTGCGCTTGGGGCGGCGTTCCAGCAGTTCCTTGAGGAAGTGGCCGGTGTAGGAGCGTTTCTCCTGCACGATGTCTTCCGGACGGCCCACGGCAACAATCTCGCCGCCGCCATCGCCACCTTCCGGTCCAAGGTCGATCACCCAGTCGGCAGTCTTGATGACTTCAAGATTATGCTCGATCACAACGACTGTGTTGCCCTGTTCCACCAACTCGTGCAGCACTTCGAGCAGCTTCGCCACATCGTGGAAGTGCAGGCCGGTTGTCGGTTCGTCCAGAATATAGAGCGTGCGGCCCGTTGCGCGGCGTGACAGTTCCTTGGCAAGCTTCACGCGCTGCGCTTCACCACCCGAAAGCGTCGTCGCCTGCTGGCCGACCTTGATATAGCCGAGACCCACCTTAACGAGCGTTTCCATCTTGTCGCGCACCGCAGGCACGGCTGAGAAAAACTCCGCGCCTTCCTCGACTGTCATATCCAGCACATCGGCGATGGACTTGCCCTTGAACAGGACTTCCAGCGTTTCGCGGTTGTAGCGTTTGCCGTGACAGACATCACAAGTCACATAGACATCCGGCAGGAAGTGCATCTCGATCTTGATGACGCCGTCGCCCTGACAGGCCTCGCAGCGTCCGCCCTTCACATTGAACGAGAAGCGCCCCGCCTGATAACCGCGCGCCTTGGCTTCCGGCAGACCCGCAAACCAGTCGCGGATCGGCGTGAAGGCGCCGGTATAGGTTGCCGGGTTGGAACGAGGCGTACGACCAATCGGCGACTGGTCGATATCGATCACCTTGTCGAGGAACTCCAGTCCCTCAATACGGTCATGCTCAGCCGGATGCTCACGTGAACCCATGATGCGGCGCGAGGCGGCCTTAAACAGGGTTTCGATCAGGAAGGTGGATTTGCCACCGCCTGAAACGCCAGTGACGGCGGTGAAGGTTCCAAGCGGAATATCCGCCGAGACATTTTTCAGGTTATTGCCGCGCGCGCCCACCACACGAATGCGCTTGGATTTCGAAATCTTGCGGCGTTCCGCCGGAACGGCAACTTCCATCGCGCCTGACAGATATTTGCCGGTCAACGAGTTCGCATTGGACATCACGTCCTGCGGCGACCCTTGAGCGATGATCTTGCCGCCATGGACACCTGCCGCAGGGCCGATATCGACCACATAGTCGGCAGTCAGGATCGCATCCTCGTCATGTTCGACCACGATGACCGTGTTGCCGAGATCGCGCAGATGACGCAGCGTGTCGAGGAGACGCGCATTATCACGCTGATGCAGGCCGATGGATGGTTCATCCAGTACGTAAAGCACGCCGGTCAGGCCAGAGCCGATCTGCGAGGCAAGACGGATACGCTGGCTTTCACCGCCCGACAGCGTGCCGGAATTGCGCGCCAGCGTCAGATAGTCGAGGCCGACATCGTTGAGGAACTGCAGGCGCTCCCGGATTTCCTTGAGGATGCGGGCGGCAATCTCGCGCTGCTTGTCGTTAAAGCTGCTATCGATGTCGCGGAACCAGGCGTCGGCCTTGCGGATCGACATTTCCGTGATCTCGCCGACATGCTTCATGCCCACCTTGACCGCAAGCGCTTCCGGCTTCAGGCGGTAGCCGTTACAGGAAGGGCAGGGAGTCGAGGCCATGAAGCGCTCGATATCTTCGCGCGACCAGGCGGAATCGGTTTCCTTCCAGCGGCGTTCCAGATTGGGGATCACGCCCTCAAAAGGCTTCGTCGTCTGGTAGGAACGCAGGCCGTCATCATACTGGAAGGTGATTTCCTTGCCCTTGGTGCCATAGAGAATGGCCTGCTGGGCTTCTTCCGAAAGATCAACCCAGCGCGCACCGATCTTGAAGCCATAGGCTTTGCCAAGCGCTTCCAGCGTCTGATTGTAATAGGGCGACGAAGACCGCGCCCATGGGGCAATCGCGCCGTCCTTCAACACTGCCGTTTCGTCGGGAACGATCAGGTTCGGATCAATGGCCTGCTGCGTGCCGAGACCATCACAGGTCGGGCAGGCGCCGAACGGGTTGTTGAACGAGAACAGGCGCGGTTCGATTTCTGGAATGGTGAAACCGGAAACCGGGCAGGCAAACTTTTCCGAAAACAGAATGCGCTCATGCGTTTCGTTGGCCGACTTGTTTGCAGCACCACCTTCAGCCGTTTCTTTCGGCGGCAGCGGCTTGTCAGCAAACTCAGCGACGGCCAGACCTTCGGCAAGCTTGAGGCAGGTTTCAAGACTGTCGGCGAGGCGGGTTGACAGGTCAGGGCGCACCACAACGCGGTCCACCACAACATCGATGTCGTGCTTGTACTTCTTGTCCAGCGCCGGAACGTCGGAGATTTCATAGAAGGTGCCGTCCACCTTGACGCGCTGAAAGCCCTTCTTCTGAAGCTCTGCCAGCTCCTTCTTGTACTCGCCCTTGCGGCCACGAACGATGGGCGCGAGGATATAAAGGCGCGTGCCTTCTTCCAGCGCCATGACCCGATCAACCATCTGGCTGACGGTCTGGCTCTCAATGGGAAGGCCGGTTGCAGGCGAATAGGGCACGCCCACGCGCGCAAAGAGCAGGCGCATATAGTCGTAGATTTCGGTGACGGTGCCGACCGTCGAACGCGGATTGCGGCTCGTCGTCTTCTGTTCAATGGAAATGGCAGGAGATAGGCCGTCGATCTGGTCGACATCCGGCTTCTGCATCATTTCGAGGAACTGGCGCGCATAGGCCGAAAGACTTTCGACATAACGGCGCTGGCCTTCCGCATAGATCGTGTCGAAGGCAAGCGAGGATTTGCCCGAGCCGGAAAGCCCCGTCATCACGATCAGCTTGTCGCGAGGCAGATCGAGATCGACATTTTTCAGATTGTGTTCGCGCGCGCCACGTATGGAAATGAATTTCTGATCGCTCATTCCGCGTCCTGCCTGCTCATGATGCCATGGATAACGGGCGCCGAATGGTAAAACACGTCGCGCCGGTGTCTAATATGGGGTGAAACCCTCCAATAAGAAGGGGGCTCCGGTCATTCATCGGTGCACTCTTATCATTAGAACAAATATCGAACAACCAGCCTTCTGATAGGCGATACGAAATGTGAACGCAAGAGCGTTGACTGTCACTCCTGACAGGAGCAGACTACCCTTACTCGCTGATAGCGGAGAGGTGCCGCGGTGGGATGACACGGCATCGGCAAGAGGTCCGCAGGAGGCGGGGAGACCCAGTAGGGAGGTAAAGGAGCATGAGTCCACCTGACTACAGTGCCTAGCTTTCACAGAGATGAAAGCACAATCCGTTTCGGTTGCGGCAGCATCTTTTCGCAAGGAATGATGCCTCGTTGATCGAAAGTGTGATTGCCGACAATTTGAATTTGCGCGGAATGCAAATGGCCGTGCGCCTTTGCGATCCGAAAAGACCTGCCGACGAATTAATGTCGACACATGAGCATTGCTCAAACCCCAAGCCCTGCGCGCCAAAGATACAGTGAGCGGCAGGGCTTTTCCTTGGAAGTTGATCCCGTTTGCCAAGCGCAGGCAGCTATTGCTTTATGAAGGTTGTCGGCAAGGCTGTTTTGAAATTAAGGCAGATGCCGTTTCAGCCCCTGAAATGAGGCAAACTGCATTATCAGCGCGGTAAACGGTGCAAAAACCCACTGAAATTTATGGCGTACGCAAGGCTTTTTAATGTCGGAAGGTTGCATTTTGAACAAAACAAGAACATAAACTCTGTGGACATTGAAGAATTCACCGGCCCGGATTGAGCGCGCTTTGAGCCAGTCCTGTAAGGTGAACATATGAGTTTCTGGTGATGGCGCATTGTTGCGCCTGATCTTTCATTTGAAAAGTGCCTCTTGTCCGCGCGAAGCAGTGCGGAAAGATTGTGCATGCAAGACCCGGAGTAATTTTCGATGGCTGGTAGCGTCAATAAAGTCATTCTGGTCGGCAATCTTGGTGCCGATCCGGAAATTCGTCGTCTGAATTCCGGCGACGTGGTTGCCAATCTGCGCATTGCAACGTCGGAAAGCTGGCGCGATCGCCAGAGCGGCGAACGCAAGGACCGCACCGAATGGCACAGCGTTGTCATCTTCAATGAAAACCTCGCCAAGGTTGCGGAACAATATCTGAAGAAGGGCGCCAAGGTTTACATCGAAGGCGCGCTCCAGACCCGCAAATGGCAGGATCAGAACGGCAATGACCGTTATTCGACGGAAGTCGTGCTGCAGAAGTTCCGTGGTGAGCTGCAGATGCTCGATAGCCGTGGTGAAGGCGGCGGTGAAGGCCGTTCGTTCGGCGGCGGTGGCGGCAACCGTAACCAGATGTCTGATTATTCCGGTGGCGGCGGTGATTTCGGCTCGTCTGGCCCATCCAATCAGGGTGGCAGCAGCGGTGGCTTCTCGCGCGATCTGGACGACGAAATTCCTTTCTGAGAACGAATATAATCCAGTTTATAAGTGAATTACGATAAGGCGCTGTTTTACAGCGCCTTTTCTATTGGATCATACTTCCGATTTTCTAGGAAAAATGATATCTGATCGCGAGCTCGTCAGCGTGATTTGCCCTCAGATTTAACCTGCTCGCCGTCCTCTTTGGTGAATGATGCGACGGGGTTTTCCAGAAGCGGCAGAACCAGCTCAGACGGACGGCAAAGCCTGGTGCCGCGCGGCGTTTCGACGATGGGCCGGTTAATCAGAATCGGATGGGCCATCATGAAATCGATCAGCTCGTCGTCTGTCCATTTCGGATCGGACAGCCCGAGTTCAGCATAGGGCGTGCCTTTCTCGCGCAGCAGTCCGCGCGGTGTCATGTTCATTGCCGCCAGCAGACCGAGCAGACGTTCCCGCGTGGGTGGATTCTGCACATATTCGATGATGATGGGCTCTTCGCCACTCGCACGGATCATTGCCAGCGTGTTGCGCGAGGTGCCGCATTTCGGATTATGAAAAATGGTCACGGTCATTGGAGATGTCCTGTCTGGATTGAGCGCGTTCATAACAGCTTCGAGAGCAGTTCAGCGCTAGCATGCTTCAGTTCATGTCGTTCATCTGCGGGTCACCGGGATACGTGTCGATAGAAAACTCCATATTATCGGCTGAAAACCGTGTCAGCGAATACTGGATTGGCACTCCATCGGTGTTCACATTGATCGCCTTGGCCGTCAGTACAATGGCGCCGGGCGAAAGCTTCAAATGTTTCAGATCATCCGAATCCGCATGGCGGGCGGATATGATTGTCGATTTACGGAAGTAATCGGCAATACCTGCTTTTCGGAAAGCCACGGTGATGGAACCGCTTTCCGCATAATCCTCGGCAATTTCCGGAAATTGTTCGGCACTGATCCAGAGCGTTGCGCGCGACACAGGGCGTCCGTCAGCGCTGTGCAAGGTTTCCAGCCGCAGGACCGGTGAACCAGGCTCGATCTCTAGCGCCTCGGCTATATCCGGAGAGGCAGGCGCTGTGCCGGAAGCGAGCAGCGCGCCCTTCATGTCGCGCACCTGCGAAGCCAGCGATTGCGAAATGCGGGTGCGACGTCCGATCTGGTAGGTGAGGCGCTTTGCATTGGCAACGAAGGTGCCGCGCCCTTGCTCGGCACGCAGCACGCCTTCCTGCGTCAGCGCGGCAATGGCGCTGCGCACCGTATGGCGATTGACTCCAAACCTGTCGGCAAGTTCCATCTCGGCGGGCATACGCGCACCCGACTGAAGCCTGCCAGCCCTGATCTCACCGCGTATCTCGTCGGCAATCTGCCGCCAGATGGCCACGCCGCTGTTTCTCTCAATTCGTCTGGTCTTTGTCATCAACTGTCATCGTCCTGTCATTGGCAGGGTGTAATCATTCTGGTATTGTATAGTTGTCTATATAACTAGACAATTTGAGAGAGCAAGTCAACGGGAGTGCATCCCGAAAAACATGAAACGGTTTTCGGACAAGATGCGCCTCAAAACAAACTCCAGAGCGACGATCTGATGCAATCAGGTCAAAGCGCGCTCTGGAACTAACAGGGCAGGGAAGCTCATGTACGGTACGGAGCAAAGTGCGAAGGGAGGCGGAGCCGGTTCCGCCACTGAAAGCGGAACGGTGCCGGATGCAGTGCCAGATTCAGTTCAAGCCGCACGGCAGGCAAGCATGGCAGTTCTTGCACGTGCAAGCGGCGAAGAGCTGCAAGCTTTCTGGCAGGCATGGTCCAACAAGCCGGAATTTGAAGTTCTGCGCGGACCGGAAACCGGTCTCGTAATGCTGCGTGGCCGCATTGGCGGCGGCGGCGCACCCTTCAATGTCGGCGAGGCAACGGTGACGCGCGCTACGGTGCGGCTCTCCGACGGTTCTGTCGGTCACTCTTATGCGCTCGGTCGCGATCAGGAAAAGGCGCGGCTTGCCGCTGTCTTCGATGCATTGTGGCTCGATGAAGGCCATCGCGATGCCGTGGAGGCACAAGTGCTGAATGTCTTGCGCAAGCGGCTGGACGATGCCGACGTCAAGCTGCGCGGCGAAGCCGCCGCTACCAAGGTCGATTTCTTCACAATGGTCCGGGGAGACAATTGATGCTTCCTTTTTCTCTCGAAAACAGCGCTTCCTCTGCGTTTGAAGGTGGCTTTGACGATCCGGTGACGGATGCGCAGTCGGCTTTTCATGCCGTCATGCACGCCATGGCTAATCCCGGTCGCATCTATCTTCTGGCTCGCACAGCCACACCACCGCAGCCGCTGACGCCTGAACTGGGCGTTATTGCAGCAACCCTGCTCGATCACGATGCGACTGTCTGGTGCGATGCAGCGATAGCAGCTGATGAAAGCGCAACCGCCTGGCTTACTTTCCACACGGGCGCGCCGCGTGTCGAAAGTGCGGATGCCGCACAATTCGCTCTGGCCAGCAATGTTTCGCTGCTGCCGTCTCTGGCAGGGTTTTCGCAGGGTGATGCCGAATTTCCCGACCGTTCGACAACCGTCGTTCTCGCTGTTGCGTCGCTGACAAGCGGACAGGGCTTTGAGCTGAAAGGCCCCGGTATCGATGGCGAACGTGCACTTCAGGTTGAAGGCCTGCCGCAGGATTTCATCCAGCAATGGCGTGAGAACGGCGCACAATACCCGCTCGGCGTTGATCTTGTTCTGGTCAGCGACGGCGCTGTTGCAGCGCTTCCCCGCACAACTCGCGTTTCCGCTCTGGAGGGCTGAAAATGTATGTTGCCGTAAAGGGTGGCGAAACGGCCATCCATAATGCACACCGTCTTCTCGATGATCGTCGTCGCGGCGATCGTTCGGTTCCGGCTTTGCGTCTCGACCAGATTGCCGAACAGCTGGCGCTGGCGGTTGATCGCGTCATGGCCGAAGGTTCGCTCTATGATCGCGAACTGGCAGCACTTGCTGTGCGCCAGTCGCGTGGCGATCTGATCGAAGCAATCTTTCTGGTGCGCGCCTACCGCACCACCTTGCCGCGCTTTGGCTATTCGCGGCCGATGGAAACCGCTGAAATGCTGATCGAACGCCGCATTTCTGCGACCTACAAGGATTTGCCGGGCGGTCAGCTTTTGGGACCGACCTTCGATTACACGCACCGTCTGCTCGACCCAGATCTGGCCGGTGATGTTGCCGTTCCGGAACCCGAAATGCGGGAAGCCGTGAAGGAAGAGACGCCGCGTGTAACCGATATTCTTGGCGCGGTCGGCATGATTGAGGATGATGGTTCCCTGCCGGAAGGTCACGAACCGGGCGACCTGACCCGCGAACCGTGGACATTCCCGATGGAGCGCGATCTGCGCCTTCAGGCATTGGCACGCGGTGATGAAGGTTTCCTGCTGGCGCTCGGCTATTCCACCCAGCGCGGCTATGGCAATAACCATCCTTTCGTCGGCGAAATCCGCATTGGCGAAGTGGATGTCGAGTTCGACGTGCCCGAACTTGGTTTTGCCGTCTCGCTCGGTCGCGTGCAGCTGACCGAATGCCAGATGGTCAATCAGTTCAAAGGTTCGGCCAAGCAGCCGCCGCAATTCACGCGCGGTTACGGTCTGGTGTTCGGCCAGAGCGAACGCAAGGCCATGTCCATGTCGCTCTGCGACCGTGCACTGCGCGTGCGGGAATTCGATGCGGATGTGACGGCACCTGCCGAGGACGAGGAATTCGTCATCTCGCATTCCGACAATGTGCAGGCGACGGGTTTCGTCGAGCATCTGAAACTGCCGCATTACGTGGATTTCCAGGCAGAACTCGATCTCATCCGCCGCATGCGTGCGGAATATGACCAAGCGCACAATGAGACTGAAGGCGTAACGAAGGAGGCCGCAGAATGAGCGATCTGGCCAATTATAACTTCGCCTATCTGGACGAACAGACCAAGCGGATGATCCGCCGCGCCATCCTGAAGGCCATCGCAATACCGGGCTATCAGGTGCCTTTTGCCAGCCGTGAAATGCCGATGCCTTATGGCTGGGGCACCGGCGGCGTGCAGGTGACGGCTGCCATTCTGGGGCCGGATGACGTGCTGAAGGTCATCGATCAGGGTGCCGATGACACGACCAATGCCGTTTCCATCCGCGCCTTCTTCCAGAAGACTGCCGATGTCGCTGTAACAACCCATACGGGCGAGGCGACCATCATCCAGACCCGCCACCGCATCCCGGAATATCCGCTGACCGAGGGGCAGGTGATTGTCTATCAGGTGCCGATCCCGGAACCGCTGCGTTTTCTGGAGCCACGCGAAACCGAAACCCGCAAGATGCACGCGCTCGCCGAATATGGCCTCATGCATGTGAAGCTTTACGAGGACATTGCGCGTCACGGTCATATCGCCAAGACCTACGATTATCCGGTGATGATCGAAGGCCGCTATGTGATGGCGCCTTCGCCGACGCCGAAATTCGACAATCCGAAAATGCATATGTCTCCGGCATTGCAGCTGTTCGGCGCCGGTCGCGAAAAGCGCATCTATGCCGTCCCACCTTATACGCAGGTGGTCAGCCTCGACTTTGAGGATCATCCGTTCGAAGTGCAGAAGTTCAAGGAACCCTGTGCGCTGTGCGGCGCGAAGGGCGTCTATCTGGATGAAGTCGTGCTCGATGATCGCGGCGGCTCGATGTTCGTCTGCTCCGACACTGATTTTTGCGAAGACCGTCAGGCCAACGGCCATTTCGGTCATCTGGCTGCAAACAAGGAGGCCGCGGCCAAGGAGACCGTAAAATGAACAGCGAACCCCTGCTGAGAGTAAACAGCCTGTCGAAGTTTTACGGCAATCGCCGTGGCTGTGCAGACATTTCCTTCAATCTGTGGCCAGGCGAAGTGCTGGCCATCGTCGGCGAATCCGGTTCGGGCAAGACGACGCTCCTGAACAGTCTGGCAACCCGTCTGGAGCCGACTTCCGGCACCGTCGAATACCGGATGCGTGACGGTGAATTCCGCGATCTCTACAAGATTGGCGAAGCGGAACGCCGTTTCCTGATGCGGACCGACTGGGGTTTTGTGCACCAGAACCCTGCAGACGGATTGCGTATGACGGTTTCGGCTGGCGCCAATGTCGGCGAACGCCTGATGGCTGTTGGTGAGCGACACTATGGCAATATCCGCTCGACGGCCACGGAATGGCTGGGACGTGTCGAAATCGCTTCCGACCGTATCGACGATCAGCCGCGTGCCTTCTCTGGCGGCATGCGTCAGCGCTTGCAGATTGCCCGCAATCTGGTGACGGCTCCGCGACTTGTTTTCATGGATGAACCGACCGGCGGTCTCGATGTGTCTGTGCAGGCACGTCTTCTCGACCTGTTGCGCGGCCTCGTCAGCGATCTTGGTCTGTCGGTGATCATCGTTACTCACGATCTTGCCGTAGCCCGGCTTCTGTCCCATCGCATCATGGTCATGAAAGACGGCCATATTGTCGAACAGGGCCTGACTGACCGCGTGCTGGATGACCCGCAGGCGCCATATACGCAACTGCTCGTGTCGTCTATTCTGCAGGTTTAGTAAATTAAAACAGATGTTTGCAGCGTGTTGTTCGTAAATTAGCGAAACTTCATGCGTGAGGTGAGAAATGACACAAGTTAGAACATCCTCTCCGCTGGCGGTGTCGGGTCTGGCGAAGACGTTCACGATGCACTTGCAGGGTGGCATTCAGTTGCCAGTCGTAAGTAACGTGGACTTCAATCTGGAAGCAGGTGAATGCGCGGTGCTTGGCGGACCTTCCGGTGCCGGTAAAAGCTCCATTCTCAAGATGGTCTATGGCAATTATGCCGTGAATGCAGGTTCGATCCTCATTCGTCACGAAGACCGTATGGTGGATCTGGCAACAGCCGATCCACGTGAAGTGCTGGCGGTGCGGCGCGATACGATTGGCTATGTCAGCCAGTTTCTGCGCACATTGCCGCGCGTCGCGGCAATTGATGTAGTTGCCGAGCCTCTGGTTGCGCGTGGCGTCGATCGCGAAGTGGCGCTGAACCGCGCTCGCGAGCTTCTGTCACAGCTCAATCTGCCAGAAAGGCTTTGGGCCTTGCCGCCTGCGACTTTCTCGGGTGGCGAACAGCAGCGCGTGAACATCGCGCGCGGTTTCATCACGGATCATCCGGTGTTGCTGCTTGATGAGCCGACCGCCTCACTCGATGCGAAGAACCGTGCGGTCGTGGTTGATCTCATCAAGACCAAGAAGGAGCAGGGCGTCGCCATGCTAGGCATCTTCCACGATGAAGATGTGCGTACGGAGGTTGCGGACCGGATTATCGACGTGACAGCTTTCTCTCCGAGGGCCGCCGCATGACCAAGCTATCGGTAGAACCGCTGGTGCATGAAACCGCCATCGTCAGCGGTTGCACAATCGGTCGCTACACAGAGATAGGCGAGCGCAGCCGCGTTTCGGAGACTGTGCTCGATGACTATTCCTATCTCGGTGTCGATTGTGAAATCTGGTGTGCGGAAATCGGCAAGTTTTCCAATATCGCCAGCCATGTGCGCATCAACGCCACCAACCATCCGACATGGCGTCCGACGCTGCATCATTTCACCTACCGTGCCGGTGATTACTGGCCGGAAGAAAAGGATGAGACGGAGTTTTTCGAGTGGCGTCGCGGCAATGCCGTGAAAATCGGTCACGACACATGGCTCGGCCATGGCTCCACCATTTTGCCGGGTGTGACGGTTGGCAATGGTGCGGTTGTCGGGGCCGGAGCAGTGGTGAGCAAGGACGTGGCACCCTATATGATTGTGGGCGGTGTGCCTGCGCGTCTCATTCGCGAACGTTTCGATGCCGCGACCGGCAATCGTCTGGATCGGCTGGCCTGGTGGCACTGGAGCCATGATCGTCTGCATGAGGCGCTCGATGATTTCCGTGCGCTCGATATCGAAGCTTTCCTCTCAAAATATGAAACGGCCGCCAACACAAATGCGGTCATGAAAGAGCTATCCAATGGCTAATGAAATCGTTCTGAAAAATGCGCAGATCGTGCTCGCTGACGAGATTGTTTCCGGTTCTATCCTGATCCGTGACGGCAAAATTGCAGCCATCGATCAGGGCTATGCCAATGGCGGCGATGACATGGATGGCGATTATGTCATTCCGGGCCTCATCGAGCTGCACACCGACCAGCTCGAAAGCCATTACGCGCCGCGTCCGAAAGTGCGCTGGAATGTCGACGCTGCGGTTCAGGCCCATGATGCGCAGGTTGCAGCATCGGCCATCACGACGGTTTTCGATGCGATGCGCGTCGGCTCCGACTATGACCGCGACTTCGTCGGCAAGGATATGCGCATGCTTGCGGATGCCATTGAAAGCGGTGTTCGCGAAAATCGCCTGCGTGCAGACCACTTTCTGCATCTGCGCTGCGAAGTGTCATCTGCAGATTGCCTTGAAACATTCGAGCTTTTTGCGGGCGATGACCGCGTAAAACTCGCTTCGCTGATGGATCATGCGCCGGGACAGCGTCAATTCGTTGATCTTGAGACCTATCGCACTTATTACATGCGCAAGATGAAGCTCACGGATGAGGAGTTCCGGGTGCATTGTGAGAAGCGCATGGCGGATTCGGACGCCTATTCGGCCAATCATCGCCGCGCCATTGCCGAAATGGCTGCGACACGTGGCATCGTTCTGGCCAGCCATGACGATGCGACCAGTGCGCATGTCGATGAATCGCTCGACCATGGCGTGCGGATTGCCGAGTTTCCGACCACGATGGAAGCGGCCAATGCTTCGAAAGGCGCAGGCCTCTCGATCCTGATGGGCGCGCCGAACATCGTTCGCGGTGGCTCGCATTCCGGCAATATCGCCGCGCGTGATCTCGTGGACAATGGCAGCCTCGACATCCTGTCTTCGGACTATATTCCGTTCAGCCTCATTCAGTCGGCTTTCGGTCTTGCTTCGGGCGAACGTCCGATTGCGCTGCCACAGGCTGTCCGCCTCGTGACCAAGAATCCTGCCGACGCTATGGCCATGGATGATCGCGGCGAAATCGCCATCGGCAAGCGCGCCGATCTCGTTCGCGTGCGCCCGAAAGGTGCAATCCCGGTTGTGCGCACTGTCTGGCGTGAAGGCGAACGGGTGCTTTGATGCAGATGCAATCCGATATGCCGAAAGGCTGTTTCGTCGCCGTCGTCGGCCCCAGCGGGGCCGGCAAGGATACGATCATGGATGCAGCGCGTGTGGCTCTTGCGGGCGACACGCGTTTTCATTTTGTGCGCCGCATCATCACCCGCCCGCAAATGCCGGGCACGGAAGATCATGACAGTCTGGATGAAGCATCTTTTGCAACAGCTGCAGGCGAGGGAGCCTTCGCACTGCACTGGCAGGCACATGGCCTGAGCTATGGATTGCCAAAATCACTGGAGGATGAAATCGCCGACGGTACGGTGGTGATCGCCAACGTTTCACGGCGAGTGCTTGGCGATATTCGCAGGCTCTACAAATCACGTTCTGTGGTCGTGATAACAGCCCGACCGGACGTTCTGGCAGAACGGCTTGCGTCGCGTGGTCGTGAAAGCCGGGAAGAAATCACCGCGCGGCTTGCGCGTGAAGTGAGCTTCGATGACGATGCCGGAGATGTTGTCACAATAGACAATTCAGGTGATGTCAATGCATCCACAGAGACCTTCCTTCATCATTTGAAGGAAATAACTGTTAAAACAATTGCTTAGGTGAAATCTCTATAGCGGCGTGTAAATTTACACAAACGTCATTATGCTTTCATTGCAGTGTCATGGAAGCAATTCAAAGTGAGCATGAATGGAGACGAATTCATGCTTCAACTGAACAACATAACGCGCCGCTATAATGACAAGGTGGCGGTTTCGGGCGTGGACCTCGAAATCGAGCCGGGCACGTTTGTGGGAATTATCGGGCGCTCGGGCGCGGGAAAGTCGACGCTTCTGCGTATGATCAATCGCCTTGTCGAGCCGTCCGAGGGAACAATTCACTGGGATGGTCGTGATGTTACGGGCCTTAAAGGCTCGGGACTGCGCGACTGGCGCGCGCAATGTGCGATGATTTTCCAGCATTTCAATCTGGTCGATCGTCTTGATGTTCTGACCAACGTTCTGATGGGCCGCCTGAACTATGTTTCGACGCCCAAGTCGCTCCTGCGTATCTGGAGCGACGAAGAACGCCTGATCGCGCTTTCCGCTCTGCAGCAGTTCGATATTGCGCATCTTGCGGCGCACCGCGCCGATGAACTTTCGGGTGGCCAGCAACAGCGCGTGGCGATTGCCCGCGCGCTCGTGCAGCAGCCACGCATTATTCTTGCCGACGAGCCGATTGCATCGCTCGATCCGCGCAACACCCGCAGCGTCATGGACGCCCTGCGCCGCATCAATCGCGAATATGGCATCACGGTCCTCTGCAATCTGCACTCGCTCGATATTGCGCGCAGCTATTGCGACCGCCTCGTCGGCATGTCTGCCGGCAAGATCGTATTCCGTGGCACACCGTCGATGCTGACAGATATGGCATCACGCGACCTTTACGGCATGGAAGCCGCTGACGTCATCGACGCCGATGAACAGGCTGAAACAATGCCAATGCCAGTTCCGCAGTCGGCTGAAGCCGTTCTGCGCCAGCTTTCCGCCTGAGCGCATAAAGCTCCGGAAAAAAACACGCTCCAAACTCAGGATTAACAGGAGATACCTATGCTTAACCGTAGAAACTTTCTGGCGGCTGCTGCGCTTACCGCAACGCTGACCATGCCAATGATGGCCTCCACCGCTCAGGCTGCTGACTGGAGCAAGGATTATCCGGAAATCGTTCTGGGCGTTATCCCGGCTGAAAACGCCTCGACCACTTCCGACCGTTATGCGCCTCTGGCCGCCTATCTCGGCAAGGAACTTGGCACCAAGGTCACGCTGCGCGTCGCCAACGACTATGCCGCTGTCATTGAAGGCCAGCGCGCCGGCAACATCCAGATCGCATTCTATGGCCCGGCTTCTTATGCCCGTGCCGTCATGACCGGCGTTGAAACCACACCGCTCGTCAACCAGCGTCATGACACCGGCGTCAACGGCTACTACTCGGTCGTTTATGTTCGCGCCGACAGCCCGTACCAGAAAATGGATGACCTGAAGGGCAAGACCATTGCTCTCGTTGATCCGAACTCCACGTCGGGCAACAATGCTCCGCGCTTCTTCCTCAACCGCGAAGGCTATAGCGTCGATACGTTCTTCGGTAAGAACTTCTTTGCTGGCAGCCATGAAAATGCAGTTCTTGCTCTTGCGCAGGGCACCGCTGATGCCGCTGCCAACTCCTGGAACTCGGAAAACGATTCCAACCTGACCCGCATGGTCAGCCGCGGCGTGCTGAAGGATGCTGACGGCAAGGCAATGACGAAGGACGATTTCCGCGTCATCTTCAAGTCGGACTTCCTTCCAGAAGGTCCGTTCGCTGTTCTCAACACTCTGCCAGACCAGCTGAAGGCCGACATCAAGCAGGCTTTCCTCGATATGCCGAAGAAGGACAAGGCAGGTTTTGATGCCCTTTCCGACGGCAAGGATCAGGAATTCGTAGCGACTGAAGCTAAGGATTTCGAACCAATCATCGAGATGCTCAAGTTCAACGACAAGGCTCGCAAGTCCTAATCCGTAGAACAATTGAAGTGCCCGAAGCCGCAAAAGCTTCGGGCATTTTTTTAGAGCATGATCCCGAAAAGTGGGAACCGGTTTTCGGACAAGATCATGCTTGATTAAAGGAATCTCGCATGACGGTATCCTCAATCGACGGCAACGGTGCAAAAACTCTGCTTGCCGATTATCGGAGAGAAGTCGGCAAACGGCGTCTCTACGGTATCGCGCTGCTCCTCGCGCTTGTCGTTGTCGCCATTGCTGCCTCCGTCGTTGCCGATGTTCGGCCGGGCACACTGGTCGAAAATCTCTTTCGCTTTACAAGCTATCTCGGTCGCATTCTGCCGGATCTGACCATCGCCAATTTCTGGGGCGACCTCGCTGCCTGGTACTGGAACCTCGGCGGCTGGCTCAAGATGCTGTTTGAGACGCTGTTGATCGCCTATCTGGCGACGTTGATCGGTGCTGTGGTCGCTTTTGCGGCTTCCTTCGCAGCATCATCCAACATGGCTCCGAATTCGACGGTTCGCTTCATCGTTCGTCGCGGGCTGGAGCTGTTGCGTACGGTTCCTGAAATCGTCTTCGCGCTGCTGTTCGTTATCGCCTTCGGTCTTGGACCGATGGCCGGTGTGCTGGCACTGATGCTTCATACGACCGGGGCACTGGGCAAGCTGTTCTCCGAAGTCGTCGAGAATATCGATATGCGCCCGGTCGAAGGTATTCGCGCATCGGGCGGCTCCGGCCTGCAGGTCATCCGCTTTGCCGTGCTGCCACAAGTGGCCGCAAATTTTGCTTCCTATGGCCTGCTGCGTTTTGAAGTCAACGTGCGCGGTGCTTCCGTCATGGGTTTTGTAGGGGCGGGCGGCATCGGGCAGGAACTGCTCACCTCCATCCGCCAGTTCTATTACAGCGATGTCAGCGCCATTCTGCTTCTGATCATCATGACGATCGTCGTGATCGATCTTGTCACCCAGCGCGTGCGTCACGCACTGCTTGGCCGTATTGGTTGAGGAGAGAATTATGACCGACATTGCACAAAGTCTCTCCCGCGAAGCACATGCGCACGAAAAGGAATTGAGGACCGAATATGCCGATCTGTTCGGCAATGGGCGCACATGGCGTAATCTGGTGATTTTAACCGTAGCGCTTATCGCTTCAGTTTGGTTCGCTTTCTATTGGCTCGATTTTTCACTGCTGCGCATTCTAAACGGCCTCGGTCGCCTCGGTGATTTCGCCTTGATGATGATGCCGCCATCGTCCGGCGGTCGTTTCAGTCTTTATCTGTGGTCGATGATGGAAACGCTGGCGATTGCCTATCTCGGCACATTGCTGGCAGCGATCCTTGCCTTCCCATTCGGCTTTCTGGCTGCGAAGAACATCATTCCGAATGTATTCCTGCATTTTGGCATTCGCCGCTTCCTCGATACCATCCGCGGCGTCGATACGCTGATATGGGCACTGATCTGGGTGTCGGTTGTGGGGCTTGGACCTTTCGCCGGTATTCTCGCCATCGCCTGCTCGGATTTCGGCGCATTTGGCAAGCTGTTCTCGGAAGCCATTGAAGGGGCGGACAAGAAGCCGGTCGAAGGCGTGGTCTCATCAGGAGGCGGCAAGCTGCACGGCTATCGCTTCGGCGTGCTGCCACAGGTTCTGCCTCTGATCGGCAGTCAGGTGCTTTATTTCTTCGAGTCAAATACCCGTTCGGCGACGATCATTGGTATTGTCGGGGCAGGCGGTATCGGCGCGCATCTGGCGGAACAGATCAAGGTTCTGAACCTTCAGGACGTTTCCTTCCTGATCATCATGATCCTGATCGCTGTTGCCGTGATCGACTGGTTCTCGTCCAAGCTTCGTCACGCCATGATTGGCAAGAAGGCACAGAAATCGGCTTAACCACTGATGAGTGTCTTGATGCCATCGGCAACGAACTGAACCGCAAGCGCGGCTAGAATGACGCCGAGAAGGCGTGTCAGGATGGAACGGCCGGTTTCGCCGAGAAACCGGTCGACCCGCTCTGCCAGCAACAGCACGAGATAGGTAATCAGCAGGCAGACGAAAATTACGCCAAGAAGGGCCAAACGCGGCCCGACGCCATGGAATGAGTCCGAGGTCAGAACGATAGCCGAAATTGCGCCCGGACCGGCAATCAGCGGAATGGCGAGCGGGAAGGCGGCTATATTGCGGATATGGTCCTTGGTGATGGCCACCTCGGCGCTCTTTTCCTTGCGCTCCGTCCGCTTCTCGAAAATCATCTCAAATGCGATCCAGAACAGCAGCAGGCCACCGGCGACGCGGAACGCGCCGATAGTAATGCCGAACATGCCGAGTATCTGTGCGCCTGCAATGGCAAAGAGCGCCATCACGATAAAACCGATGATGGAGGCGCGAAGCGCCACCTGTCCGCGGTGGTGCCGCTCCATGCCAGGCGTCAGTGCCAGAAACAATGGCGCCAGTCCGGGCGGATCGATTGTAACAAGCAGGGTGACGAACGCGCTGAAAACCGTATCGTAGAACCCCATACTGCACGCGCCCTTCTTGTTGGCATGTTATGCTCAATCGGATACATGGATTGTAGACGATCAGTGGCACATGGTCGACGCAAAGCGCCAGTACGGGCAACATCGTTGCTCAATCTTTATGTGAATATCTTTTAAGTCATTGAATTAACAGACGGAAATAGCCCGCCGAAACGGTCGTGAAATTGGCGTTTTTTGCTGGTTTCCGTTATAAAGTGACTTTATCGATTCTGTTGAGAAAGAAATCTGAATAGTGTCAGATCAAACGCCTCCACCCGGTTCCGACGATATGAATGGTGGCCCAAACGGCGGCCCTAGCGGTATCGAACCGATTTCCATTATCGAGGAGATGCAGCGCTCCTATCTCGATTACGCGATGAGCGTTATCGTGAGCCGTGCGCTGCCCGATGTGCGCGACGGCCTGAAGCCCGTACATCGCCGCATTCTCCACGCCATGAACGAGATGAACCTCGCCTATAACCGCCCGTACCGTAAGTCGGCGGGTGTGGTCGGTGAGGTCATGGGTAAGTATCACCCGCATGGCGACGCTTCTATTTATGACGCTCTCGTGCGTATGGCGCAGGATTTCTCCATGCGCGATCCGCTTGTCGACGGGCAGGGCAATTTCGGCTCCATCGACGGCGATCCGCCGGCAGCGATGCGTTACACCGAATGCCGTCTGGAAAAGCTTACCGAATCCATCCTGTCGGACATCGACAAGGACACGGTCGACTTCCAGGACAATTATGACGGCCGCGAGCAGGAACCTGTGGTTATGCCTGCACGCTTCCCGAACCTGCTCGTCAACGGTTCGGGCGGTATCGCTGTCGGCATGGCGACCAACATTCCGCCACACAATCTCGGTGAAGTCATTGACGGCTGCGTAGCGCTCATTGAGAATCCGGCTATTCAGCTGGAAGAAATGATTGAGATCATCCCTGGTCCGGATTTCCCGACCGGTGGCATCATCCTCGGACGCGCAGGCATCAATTCCGCCTACACGACCGGGCGCGGTTCGGTGATCATGCGCGGACGCGCCACCATTGAGCCGATGCGCGGTGACCGCGAAGCCATTATCATCACCGAGATCCCGTATCAGGTGAACAAGGCTTCGATGATCGAGAAAATGGCCGAACTGGTGCGCGACAAGCGCATCGAAGGCATTTCCGATCTGCGTGACGAATCCGACCGCGAAGGCTATCGCGTTGTGGTCGAACTCAAGCGCGACGCTGTTGCCGATGTCGTTCTGAACCAGCTCTATCGTTACACGCCGCTGCAGACCTCGTTCGGTTGCAACATGGTGGCGCTGAACGGCGGCAAGCCGGAACAGCTCAATCTGCTCGACATGCTGCGCGCTTTTGTTGCCTTCCGCGAGGAAGTCGTGACGCGCCGCACAAAGTTCTTGCTCAACAAGGCGCGCGACCGCGCGCATGTGTTGGTCGGCCTTGCAATTGCGGTCGCCAATATCGATGAGGTGATTGCACTCATCCGTCGTGCGCCCGATCCAACGACGGCCCGCGAGCAGTTGATGGAACGTCGTTGGCCTGCAGCCGATGTGGCTCCGCTGATCCGTCTCATCGACGATCCGCGCCATCGTATCAATGAAGACGACACCTATAACCTCTCCGAAGAACAGGCTCGTGCCATTCTCGATCTGCGTCTGCAGCGCCTGACCGCGCTCGGTCGCGACGAAGTGGCGGACGAACTGAACAAGATCGGTGAGGAAATCCGCGATTATCTCGACATTCTCTCGTCGCGCCTACGCGTGATGACGATCGTCAAGGATGAGATGATTGCGGTTCGTGACGAGTTCGCCACGCCACGCCGCACCGAAATCGGTTTCGGTGGCGCCGAAATGGATGACGAAGACCTGATCGCCCGTGAGGATATGGTCGTCACCGTCAGTCATGCAGGCTATATCAAGCGCGTTCCGCTGACGACCTATCGTGCGCAGCGCCGTGGCGGCAAGGGCCGCTCCGGCATGGCCACGAAGGACGAGGATTTCGTCACCCGCCTGTTCGTCGCCAATACGCATACGCCGGTTCTGTTCTTCTCCTCGCGTGGCATTGTCTACAAGGAGAAGGTCTGGCGTCTGCCCGTCGGCACGCCGCAGTCCCGTGGCAAGGCGCTCATCAACATGCTGCCGTTGCAGCAGGGCGAGCGCATCACCACAATCATGCCGTTGCCGGAGGATGAAGAATCCTGGGCAAATCTCGACGTCATGTTCTCGACTACGCGCGGTACGGTTCGCCGTAACAAGTTGTCCGACTTCGTTCAGGTCAACCGCAACGGCAAGATCGCGATGAAGTTGGAAGACGAGGGCGATGAAATCCTCTCCGTCGATACCTGTACGGAATTCGACGATGTGCTTCTGACCTGTGCCGGTGGCCAGTGCATTCGCTTCCCGGTTACCGATGTGCGCGTCTTTGCAGGCCGTAATTCCATCGGCGTGCGCGGCATCAATCTGGCCGATGGCGACAAGGTCATCTCCATGGCGATCCTGCATCACGTCGATGCCGATGCATCAACCCGTTCTGCCTATCTCAAGCGTTCGATTGCCGAGCGCCGGGCGCAGGGTGCGGACGACGCAGACGACATCGTGGTTGTCGGCGAGGAAGTCGGAACCGATGCGGAACTGACCGAAGAGCTCTATCAGGAGCTGAAGGCCCGCGAAGAAACCGTGCTGACTGTCAGCGAATACGGTTACGGCAAGCGTTCCTCATCCTACGAGTTCCGCGTTTCAGGCCGTGGCGGCAAGGGCATCCGCGCTACCGACACGTCAAAGACCGACGAAATCGGCAAGCTCGTTGCCCTGTTCCCGGTCGAGGCGAGCGACCAGATTCTGCTTGTTTCCGATGGCGGACAGCTCATTCGCGTACCGGTTGACGGTATCCGTATTGCCGGACGTTCCACCAAGGGCGTCACGATCTTCAACACGGCGGATGGCGAAAAGGTCGTCTCGGTCGAACGCATATCCGAAGCGGATAGCGATGAAGAAAACGGCAGTGAGGGCGAGGCAGCTTCTGAAGGCGAAGCACCAATCGCGGACACCGAAGAATAATAGAGAAGCCCGGGTTAGAGCATTTTCGAGCCAAAAGTGTGAAACAGTTTTGCATCGGATAATGCGACAAACCAACGGACCCGGGCTTTTTATATAGATCAATGAAAAAGGCCGATGGCGGGAACCATCGGCCTTTTTCAGATGCCAAGACTGGAGGAATTGGCGATCACAGAAACTCTTTCACAGCAAGCTCCAACGCTATTGCGTGAACTCGGCTGCTAATACTTAGCGCGAACGCATGTTGCGCAAGCTGTTGATGTCAAATGTCACCTGACGCACGCGCTGACGCTTGGACTCGTTCTCTTCGAGAAGCAGTATGATTGCCGATGCAGCCATCGCGACCATCATGGATAATGCCAGAAGAAAGATCATCATCGTGTTATCCTTTCGACATACATACGCTTCAGAAGCGAAAAGGTTGCACCAAACTTGCACCTATCTTGGTAAATCGGTTGTGAACTTGTCGTGAAATCGCTGTTCATATCGCGTTCATCTGGTTTCTTGGTTTCTGTTTTCTTATCGCAGTGGTTCTTGTTGAAAATCCCGTCAGAAAAGGCTAGCTGGAAGAAATGACGATCGCGATTTATGCGGGCTCCTTCGACCCGGTGACAAACGGCCATATGGATGTCCTCAAAGGTGCCTTGCGCCTTGCCGACGAGGTTATTGTCGCGATCGGCGTTCATCCCGGCAAAAAACCTCTCTTCACCTTCGAGGAACGTGTGGCGCTCATCGGTGAAAGCTCCAAGGCCATATTGGGCAAGGATGCAGGCCGGGTTTCGGTCATTTCCTTCGACAGACTGGTCATCGATGCAGCACGCAAACATGCCGCACAATTGATGGTGCGTGGTTTGCGCGATGGCACCGATCTCGACTATGAAATGCAGATGGCGGGCATGAACGGCACTATGGCGCCGGAATTGCAGACCGTGTTCCTGCCGGCAGACCCGGCAGTACGCACAATTACCGCCACATTGGTCCGCCAGATTGCCTCCATGGGCGGCGATATAAAGCCCTTCGTTCCTGCGGCTGTTGCTGCCGCCTTGAACACCAAATTCAAATCCTGACTGCAGGGAGTTTTTCGATCATGTCTTTCATCCGTTCGGCGCTTGCCGCTGTTGCCTTTTTCGCGCTGTCGCAAGGAGCGGTCCAGACGGCTTCCGCCGCCAATGCCGAAAACACCCTCGTTCTCAAGCTGAAGGACGGCGACGTTGCCATCCAGCTTCGTCCCGACCTCGCGCCGAAGCATGTCGCCCAGATTGAAAAGCTGGTCGGGGAAGGCGCTTATAATGGCGTTGCATTTCACCGCGTCATTCCAGGCTTCATGGCCCAGACCGGCGATGTAAAGTTCGGTAACGTGGACAAGGGTTTCGATGCTTCGCGCGTCGGCACCGGCGGTTCCGACTATCCCGATATCCCAGCAGAGTTCTCAAAAGAACCCTTCGTGCGCGGCACGGTCGGCATGGCCCGCAGTCAGAACCCGAACTCAGCCAATTCGCAATTCTTCATCATGTTTGCGGACGGCGCATTCCTCAACGGCCAGTACACCGTGGTCGGCAAGGTTGTCAGCGGCATGGATATCGTCGACAAGATAAAGAAGGGTAGCGAAGCCGATAATGGCGCCGTGGAAAACCCCGACAAGATCATCAAGGCCACGCTTCAGGCCGATAAAAAGTAAAATACGATAAGAAGTAAATACAAGGAGAGGCCCAATGGCTTACAAAGACCCTGAAAACACGCTCGTTCTGGAAACCACCAAGGGCAACGTCGTTCTTGAACTCTATCCAGACCTCGCGCCGGATCATGTTGCGCGCGTCAAGGAACTGGCTCGCGAAGGCGCTTATGACGGCGTTGTGTTCCACCGCGTAATCGACGGATTCATGGCACAGACCGGCGACGTGAAGTTCGGCAAGACCGGCGGCGCGCATTTCAATGGCTCGCGTGCGGGCATGGGCGGTTCGGACAAGCCAGACCTGAAGGCTGAATTCTCCAACACGCCGCACAAGCGTGGCACTGCTTCGATGGCCCGTTCGGCCAACCCGAATTCGGCCAATTCGCAGTTCTTCATCTGCTTTGCCGACGCTCCGTGGCTCGACCGCCAGTACAGCGTCTGGGGCCAGGTCATTGAAGGCATGGACAATGTCGACAAGATCAAGCGCGGTGAGCCTGTTGCCGATCCGGACACGATCGTGACGGCGCGCATCGCTGCCGACATCTGATCCTACCGATTTCATTGAGAAATTACGGCTCCGGTTCATACCGGGGCCGTAATTTGTTTACCGCATTTCCGAACGCAAAACCGCTTCGCACTTTTGCTGGAAATGCTTTAGAGGTTCATAATGCGTGTTGATCTTTTCGATTTCGATTTGCCGGAAGAGAGCATTGCTCTGCGTCCAGCGGAGCCGCGTGATCACGCCAGATTGTTGCGTGTCCGTCCCGGCCAGCCATTCGAAGATCGACAGGTGTTCGAGCTGCCCGATCTGTTGCAACCCGGCGATGCGCTTGTTTTCAATGATACCAAGGTGATACCCGCGCAGCTTGAAGGCATGCGCGAGCGCGATGGCAATATTTCGCAGGTCAGCGCCACGTTGCATATGCGCACCGGTCCGGATCGCTGGAAAGCGTTTCTGCGTCCGGGCAAGCGCGTAAAGGAGGGCGACCGCATCCGTTTCGGCCATTCCGGTTCAAGCTGCTTCCTTGGTACACTTGATGCCACCGTGGCGGAAAAGGGCGATGCGGGCGAAGCGCTTCTCGTGTTCGACCTTTCCGGCGCCATGCTGGATGAGGCCATCGCATCGGTCGGGCATATTCCACTGCCACCCTATATCGCGTCGAAGCGCGCCGAAGACGAGCGCGACCGCAAGGACTATCAGACGGTCTATGCCCGCGAAGAGGGCGCTGTTGCCGCTCCCACTGCCGGATTGCATTTCACGCCCGATCTTCTGGAAAAGATCAAGGCCAAAGGCGTTGAAGAACATTTCGTAACGCTGCATGTGGGGGCGGGAACGTTCTTGCCGGTCAAGGCCGACGATACGACCGACCACAAGATGCATTCTGAAATCGGTTATGTGTCGCAGCGGACCGCCGATGCGCTCAATGCTGTGCACGAGCGGGGCGGCAAGATCATCTGCGTTGGTACGACGTCGCTGCGCCTGATCGAAAGTGCTGCGGGCGAAGATGGCATCATCCGTCCGTGGGCCGGTGCGACCGATATCTTCATCACGCCGGGCTACAAGTTCCGTGCAGTCGATCTGCTGATGACCAACTTCCATCTGCCGCGCTCGACGCTGTTCATGCTGGTATCGGCCTTCAGTGGCTTTGAGACGATGCACGCCGCCTATGAACACGCCATCAGCAATGGCTATCGCTTTTATTCCTATGGTGACGGCAGCTTGCTTGAGCGAGCCGACAAAGCTAAAGACACCGCATGACTCTGGAAAATCTAAAGACAAGCGAAAATTTCGAATTCAAAGTGCTGGCAACCGACGGCGCTGCTCGTCAGGGCGAGATTTCCATGCCGCGCGGCGTGGTGCGCACACCTGCCTTCATGCCGGTCGGTACGGCTGGCACGGTCAAGGCCATGTATATGGACCAAGTGAAAGAACTTGGCGCCGATATCATCCTTGGCAATACCTATCACCTGATGCTGCGGCCGGGTGCCGAGCGCGTGGCGCGGCTGGGTGGCCTGCATGAGTTCGGCGGCTGGAAAGGCCCGATCCTGACCGATTCCGGTGGTTTTCAGGTCATGTCGCTCGCGCAATTGCGCAAGCTCGACGAGAACGGCGTGACATTCCGCTCGCATATCGACGGCAAGCCTTATGAAATGACGCCGGAGCGATCCATCGAGATTCAGGGGCTGCTGGATAGCGATATCCAGATGCAGCTCGATGAATGCGTGGCGCTGCCTTCACCGGAAAAGAACACCGAGCGCGCAATGGAATTGTCGCTGCGCTGGGCCGAGCGCTGCAAGGTCGCTTTCGGCATTCAGCCGGGCAAGGCGATGTTCGGCATCGTGCAGGGCGGCGATGTAGCGCGTCTGCGTGAGAAATCGGCGGAAGCGCTGAAGGCCATGGATCTCAAGGGCTATTCGGTCGGTGGACTTGCGGTCGGCGAGCCGCAGCAGGTCATGCTCGACATGCTGGAAGTGGTCTGCCCGATCCTGCCATCGGAAAAGCCCCGCTACCTGATGGGCGTCGGCACGCCGGACGATATTCTGAAGTCGGTGGCGCGCGGGATCGACATGTTCGATTGCGTGATGCCGACGCGCGCAGGCCGTCACGGCCTCGCATTTACGCGCTTTGGCAAAGTGAACTTGCGCAATGCGCGCCATGCAGACGATCATCGCCCGCTCGATCCGGAATCGGATTGTCCGGCATCGCGCGACTATAGCCGCGCCTATCTGCATCATCTGGTAAAATCCGGTGAAGCGCTCGGCGCCATGCTCCTGACCTGGAATAACCTGGCCTATTATCAGTATCTGATGAAGGGCATCCGCGCATCGATTGCCGACGGGCGCTTCGGCGATTTTTCCGCCGAAACCTCGGAAGGATGGGCGAGGGGTGATATTCCCGCGCTCTGATTCGAAACTTGCTAAAATTAAGGGCGCCCGGCGCCCTTTTTCTTTATAGCTGTCAGTTTTCTGTCAGCATGTTTTCCAAACGGACGAGAACGGCGCGCTGTTCCTCATCGTTCAGAATTTCACATTCCATCAGTTTGGAGCATTCGAGACCCGCGACGGCCAGGTAGACAATCAGCGCGGTATCGGAATCGGTCGTGTCCTTGATCATGCGGTCGAGAAATGCCCTGTGATATTGGCGAACCGGCACCATGAAACCCGGATCTTCAGCAAGCGCGGCAAGGACACCACAAGCTGGCGGCTCATCATCGGCCTGAACCCGGTAAACATCGAGAAAAGCCCGTGCCACGCGGTTTTTGTCGCCCTTCTGAAGTGTTTCCTGAACCTCCATGGCGTGTTCGTGCTCTTTCATATATTCTTCGACCACCGCTTCGAGCAGTTTGGCCTTTGTCGGAAAAGAATAAAGTAATCCGCCTTTTGAAAGGCCCGCACGGGCTGCTACAGCATCGAGAGACAGGTGAGCGGGTCCGATCTCACGGGCAAGCTCAGTAGCAGCGCGCAAAATACGCTCGCGCGACGAGACCTTCTTTTTTGTTAGCAATTTACTGGTGTCTCCTGACAGTTCGTATGTTGACAATACCGTCCAGACGGTACAGTTATTCGCCACTTTCATTCAAGTAAAATACGCGCGACCTTTGCGTGACTGCGAAAGAAGGCGCCGCGGCCAATCCCCCAACCCTGATCGATCAGGGAGCCATCTGGAGTGCATCCGCAATGATCAAGCGCCTTATTCTGGCAATAATATTCCTCGTGATCGTCGTTGGAGGCCTCGTTGGCTTTAACCTGTTCCGATCACAGGCCATCAAAGACTTCTTCGCCAACATGCAGCAGCCCGCCCAGACGGTTTCGACCGTGACAGTGGAGCCGGGCGTATGGAAGCCTGGTGTGGAAGCCATCGGCACGGCCAATGCGCTCAATGGCGTCGATCTGACCGTACAGCTTGACGGCCTCGTGCAGAAGATCAACTTCAAGGCCAATCAGGAAGTCAAGGAAGGCGACCTGCTGCTTCAGCTGGAAGACAGCATTCAGAAGGCGGACCTCGCAGCCGCCGAAGCTGAAGCCGTTCTTGCCCAGCAGAACCTGAAACGCGCCGATACGCTGCGCACGCGCGGTGTCGGTGCTGTATCGAATGTCGATACGACCGCATCGGTCGCCAATGCCGCCGGTGCGGTGGTGGAAAAGATGCGTGCAACGCTGGCGCAGAAGTCGGTCAAGGCTCCGTTCTCAGGCGTTATCGGCATTTCCAAGGTCGATCTCGGCCAGTATCTGACGCCTGGCACGGTCATTGCCACGCTGCAGAACACCGACGTGATGCGCATCGACTTCACTGTCCCGGAACAGTCGCTTGCCTCCATCAAGCTTGGACAAACCGTCAAGGTCGGTTCGACAGCAGAAGCACTCAACTTCACCGGCACGATTATCGGTATCGATCCGAAAATCGACCCGACGACCCGTCTCGTTTCGGTGCGCGCGGAAGTACAGAATCCGGATCATGAACTGACACCGGGTCAGTTTGTGCAGGTTCGCGTCGAATTGCCGGAAGAAGACAATGTCATTGCCCTGCCACAGACCACGATCATCTCCAGCCTGTACGGCGACTATGTCTATGCGGTCCGTCCGGAACAGAAGCAGGAAGGCGCGAAGGCTGCCGAAGGCGACAACACCGCCAAGGCTCCTGTTGCCGATGCCAAGCCGGAAGATGGCGAGAAGCAGGTCGCACAGCAGGTCTTCATCAAGCTTGGACGCCGCTATTCCGGCATTGTCGAAGTGACGAGCGGCCTCAAGGCTGGCGACATCATCATCACGGCAGGCCAGAACCGGCTCTCGCCCGGCGTACCGGTGAACATCGACAACACCGTCAATCCGATTCCGGCCGGCCAACCGGCTGACAAGCAATAGGCGATCCCGATGAGCTTTTCCGATATTTTCATCCGGCGACCCGTGCTTGCCACGGTAGTTGCCCTCATGATCATTCTGTTGGGCCTTCAGGGTATCGCGCAGCTGACGGTGCGCGAATATCCGAAGGTCGATGAAACCGTTATCACGGTCACAACAAACTATGCCGGCGCGAGCGCCGATCTCATTCAGGGTTTCATCACCGCGCCGATCGCCGAAGCGGTCGCTACGACTGAAAACATCGACTATGTGACGTCTTCGAGCCGTCCGTCGTCGAGCACGGTGACCGTGCAGATGAAGCTCGGCGCAAACCCCGACGCGGCGCTGACGGAAGTAATCGCCAAGGTCAATCAGGTTCGCGGCGACCTGCCGGACGAATCCGATGATCCCGTCATCGTCAAGGGAACGGGTCAAAACTTCGCTACCATGTATCTGGCAGCGCAGAACCCGAATATGACGAGCGAACAGATCACGGAATATCTGGAACGCGTTATCCAGCCGCGCATGTCCACCATTCAGGGTGTTGCAAAGGCTGAAATTCTGGGCGGTCAGGTCTATTCGATGCGTGTCTGGCTCGACCCGATCCAGCTTGCGGCACGTCAGATCACGGCACCGGAAGTTCTGGCGGCAATCAACGCTTCCAACTTCCTGTCGGCGCCCGGCACGACCAAGAACGAATATGTGTCGTCGTCGATCACATTGAAGTCGACCTTACAGACACCGGAAGCCTTTGGCGCCATGCCGATCAAGGCTTCGGGTGACGACGTCGTTCGTCTGCGTGATGTTGCGCGGGTCGAACTGGCTGCGAAAAGTACGGACACCATCGTTTCGTTCAACGGCTCAGCGGGTACCTTCCTCGGCGTCTTCCCGACACCGGCGGCAAACCCCATCGACATGGCCGCTGCCGTCCGCAAGGAACTGCCATCTATCCAGGCGTCGCTGCCGGAAGGCATGTCGCTTGTTCTCGTCTATGACGCGACCGAGCAGATCAGCTCTTCGATCAAGGAAGTCTTCACCACCATCGGCGAAGCCGTGGCCATCGTCATTCTGGTCATCATCGTCTTCCTCGGGTCGTTCCGCTCGGTGCTGATTCCGATTGTCACGATCCCAATCTCGTTGATCGGCGTGTGCTTTTTCCTTTATGCGCTCGGCTTCTCGATCAACCTGTTGTCACTGCTCGCGATGGTTCTCGCCATCGGCCTTGTGGTCGATGATGCCATCGTGGTTCTGGAGAACATACACCGGCATATCGAAGAGGGTCTCCGGCCCATGGACGCTGCCTTCAAGGGCATGAAGGAAATCACCGGCTCGATCATCGCCATGACGATCACGCTGGCGGCGGTGTTCGCACCACTCGGCTTCACGGGCGGTCTGACGGGTGCCCTGTTCCGCGAATTCGCCTTCACGCTGGCTGGCGCCGTTATCATTTCGGGCGTTGCCGCCTTGACGGTTTCGCCAATGATGTGCGCGCGTATGCTCAAGCATGGCGACCAGACCCGGTTCCAGAAGTTCATCGACCGGACCTTCTCGCGTTTCGAAAAATGGTATCACCGTCGTGTCTCCAACTCGCTCAACTATCGCGGCATTACGCTCGCAATTGTCGTAGCGCTGATGGGATTGACGGGCTTCCTTTTCATGAACACGTCGAGCGAACTGGCACCGGAAGAAGATTCCGGCGCGCTGTTCTCGATGTTCCAGGCTCCGCAATATGCAACCTCGGCCTATACCAATCTCTATGCCGAACAGATCGACGAACTGACCAAGGATCTTCCGGAACTGAAGACCCGTTTCCAGATCGTCGGCATGGACGGTGGCACGACATCCGGTATCGCGCTGTGGGTTTTGAAGGACTGGAACGAGCGTACCCGTTCGCAGAAGCAGATTCAGGAAGACCTGACCGCACGTATTTCCAAGGTCGCAGGTGTTGAAGCATTCATCTTCGCGCCTCCGTCCCTGCCGGGAACGGGTGGCGGCCTGCCGATCTCGATTGCTATCCAATCGACTGGCCCAGCCGATCAGGTTTTCGCACTGGCTGAGGAAATCAAGAACGAAGCACAGGCTTCCGGCCAGTATATCATCGTGCAGAACTCGCTTTCCTTCAACGCACCGCAGGTCACGATCACCATCGATCGCGACCGCGCAGCAACGCTGGGTGTGCAGATCAGCGATATCGGTTCGACACTGGGTCTCCTGACCGGTGGCGCATCGGTCGCGAAGTTCGACCGCGATTCGAATAGCTATGACATCATCACGCAGGTACCCGATGCATACCGTTCGAACCCGGAAAAGCTCGGCGACTTCTATGTGCGCAGTGTTTCCGGCTCGATGATCCCGCTGTCGTCGGTCATCACGATCAGCCAGAACGCATCGCCTGCAGCAATCGAGCAGTTCAACCAGCTGAATTCGGCCACGATTTCAGCTCTGCCGCTGCCTGGCGTTACAACCGGGCAGGGCCTGCAAACTCTGGTTGATCTGGCCAAATCCAAGATGCCGGAAGGCTTCTTCCTGGATTATTCCGGTCAGTCGCGTCTGGAAGTGGAGCAGGGCAACACGATCCTGATCGCCTTCGGCCTCGCCGTCATCGTGATCTATCTCGTGCTTGCGGCGCAGTTCGAAAGCTTCCGCGATCCGTTCATCATCATGATGTCGGTTCCGCTGTCGATCTTCGGTGCCATCGTGCCGCTGAACATCGGTCTCGGCACTCTCAACATCTACACGCAGGTCGGTCTCATCACCCTTGTCGGGCTGATTACCAAGCACGGTATTCTGATGGTGGAATTCGCCAACCAGCAACGCCGTCTGCATGGTCTTTCACGCCGGGATGCGATCATCGTCGCGGCTGAAACCCGCCTGCGTCCGATCCTGATGACCACTGCCGCCATGGCGCTTGGCGTTGTACCACTCATCATCGCGACCGGTGCCGGTGCAGCCGCACGTTACTCGATGGGTCTGGTGATCTTCACTGGTATCGTGATCGGCACGATCTTCACGTTGTTCGTGGTGCCGATGTTCTACACCTTCATCGCCAAGAAGGATGTTGAAGGCGAATATGTTGCGTCCTCGGATGAAGGCGGCGAACCGGCTCCAGCGCAACATCACTGAAACTTGCGTTGAACCAATGACAAAGGGCGGCCTAGAAATAGGTCGCCCTTTTGATTTTTGCTAACGTTGCAAACGCTGCGTTCCAACCCATATGAGCCAGTATGATACCCTTATCCGTTCTCGATCTTTCGCCCGTTCCCGAAGGTAGCGATGCAGCAAAATCGCTGCATAATACGCTGGAGCTTGCGCAACATGCCGAACGGCTCGGCTTTCACCGTTACTGGCTTGCCGAACACCACAATATGCCGGGCATCGCTAGTGCCGCCACATCTGTGGTCATCGGTTACGTCGCCAACGGCACCTCAACCATTCGCGTCGGTGCTGGCGGCGTCATGCTGCCCAACCACGCACCTCTGGTGATTGCAGAACAGTTCGGCACGCTGGCTTCCCTGTTTCCCGGGCGTATCGATCTCGGTCTTGGACGCGCTCCGGGCACTGACCAGATCACCGCTCATGCGCTTCGTCGCAATCTCGACAGTGACGCCAATGCGTTTCCACAGGATGTGGTCGAGTTGCTCAACTATTTCAAACCTGCCGAACCGGGCCAGCGCGTGCGCGCCGTGCCGGGCGAGGGGTTGAATGTGCCTGTCTGGATTCTCGGTTCCAGCCTGTTCGGCGCGCAGCTTGCCGCAATGCTGGGGCTGCCTTACGCATTTGCCTCGCACTTCGCGCCTGCCGAAATGGAGCGCGCCATCGCTCTATATCGCGAGCGGTTCGAGCCATCGGAATATATGCAGAAGCCTTATGTGATGCTGGGCCTAAACGTGATCGCAGCCGACACGGACGAAGAGGCGAACCATCTTTTCACGTCGCAACTGCAGGCTTTCGTCAACCTGCGCAGCGGTCGCCCCGGCAAGCTTCCTGCACCGGTCGAAGGCTATGCGGAGCGGCTTGATCCGGCAGCGCAGGCGCTTGTTCGCCAGATGCTGTCATGCCGTGTGGTCGGTGGACCGGACACGGTAGCGAAAGGCATCAAGGCCTTTGCAGAAAGCACCGGCGCCGATGAACTGATGTTGACCGGCATGATACATGATCACAAGAAGCGTCTGCATTCATACGAGATCGCCAGCCGTTCAATCGGCCAATCAATCGCCTGAGCGGCTGTTTTCGCTTTTGACTTCCGCCAACAGCCAATCCCGGAAAGCCGACACCGCCGGAGTGCTCGAACGAGCCTTCGGCGTCACAAAATAATAGCTGCTCGGGCTTTTGACCGTATGCGGACAGGCAACCACAAGCTGGCCACTATCGATTTCGGCGCGAATGAGGAACAGCGGCATCAGCGCAACGCCAAGGCCTGCAATGCAAGCCTGCGAGACGTTCGAAAACTGTTCAAAGCGCATTCCCGGTGAAACCGGAGCCGCGATATCGAGGCTCTTGAACCAGTGGTCCCATGCACCGGGGCGTGAAGCCATATTGAACAGGGGGAGCGGCAACAGATCGGCAGGCGCATGAACCGGATTCTGCTGTAGAAATGCAGGGCTGCACACAGGCGCAACCGTTTCATCCATCAGGAAGACACTATCGGCGTTGGGCCAGTCCGGCTGGCCAATATGGATCGCTGCATCCAGTCCTTCGCGATCAAAATCGAACTGCCCGATACGCGTCGCAAAATTGAGGATGATATCCGGATACTTTGCCACGAAACGCGGTATGCGCGGGATCAGCCAACGTGTGCCGAATGTCGGCAGAAAAGCGAGATTGAGCGTGGTGCCACGCATATGCGACATGACTTGCAGCGAAGCGGCACGGATGGATGCCAGCGCTGGCCCCACCGCCTTCAGATAGACGCGCCCGGCATCGGATAGAACCACATTGCGGCTGGTGCGGTCGAAAAGCGCTGTTCCAAGCTGCTCTTCGAGTGTTGCAATCTGTCGGCTCACCGCGCCTTGAGTGAGCGACAGTTCCTCGGCTGCAGCCGAAAAGCTTTCATGCCGCGCAACCGCATCGAAGGCGGCAAGCGCACTGGTGGAGGGGAGCAAGCGGCGTGATATCGAAGTCATGATCCATTACTAAATGGAATAGATCGATGAGTAAACGTCGATTGCACCAGACCTCGGCACAGTTCATATTTCCTGTAAATTTTCATTGAGGAGAATACACTGATGTCACGTGCGGCTTTTAGCTGGGAAGACCCGTTTCTGCTGGATGACCAGCTGACCGAAGACGAGCGCATGATCCGCGACTCGGCCAAGGCTTTTGCGACGGACGTTCTGCTGCCCCGCGTTGAAAAGGCCTATCTGGATGAGACGACCGATCCGGAACTGTTCCGTCTGATGGGGCAGGCTGGTCTTCTGGGCGTGACGCTTCCTGAAGAATATGGCGCAGCCAATGCCGGCTATGTTGCCTACGGCCTGGTGGCGCGCGAAGTCGAGCGTGTCGATTCCGGTTATCGTTCGATGATGAGCGTGCAGTCGTCGCTCGTGATGTATCCGATCTATGCCTATGGCTCGGACGAGCAGCGCAAGAAATATCTTCCGGGCCTCGTCTCCGGCGAGCTGATCGGCTGCTTCGGCCTGACCGAGCCCGATGCAGGCTCCGATCCGGCAGGCATGAAGACCCGCGCCGAAAAGATCGACGGTGGCTATCGCCTCAGCGGCTCCAAGATGTGGATTTCGAACTCACCGATCGCCGATGTGTTCGTCGTCTGGGCAAAGTCCGCTGCGCATGACAACGCCATTCGTGGCTTCATCCTCGAAAAGGGCATGAAGGGGCTTTCCGCACCGAAGATCGGCGGCAAGCTCTCGCTGCGCGCATCGATCACCGGCGAAATCGTCATGGATGGTGTCGAGGTTTCGGAAGACGCACTTCTGCCGAATGTCTCCGGTCTCAAGGGTCCGTTCGGCTGCCTCAATCGCGCCCGCTACGGCATTTCCTGGGGCGTCCTCGGCGCTGCAGAGGATTGCTGGTTCCGTGCCCGTCAGTATGGTCTTGATCGCAAGCAATTCGACAAGCCGCTGGCTGGTACGCAGCTTTACCAGAAGAAGCTGGCTGACATGCAGACCGAAATTGCTCTTGGCCTTCAGGCAAGCTTGCGCGTCGGTCGTCTGTTCGACGACGGCAGGATGGCCCCGGAAATGATCTCCATCGTGAAGCGCAACAATTGCGGCAAGGCGCTCGATATTGCCCGTCAGGCCCGCGATATGCACGGCGGTAATGGTATCCAGATCGAATATCACGTCATGCGCCATGCGCAGAATCTGGAAACAGTGAACACCTATGAAGGCACGCATGACGTTCATGCGCTGATCCTGGGCCGCGCCCAGACCGGCATTCAGGCTTTCTTCTGATCGCTGTATCGCCAAGCCTTCCATTCGGGCCCGTTCGCAGTTCGCGGGCGGGCCTCTTTATTTTTGTACGGGATTGCTGAAAATGCAGAACACGCCGCTTGACGGTCTCAAGGTGGTAGAACTGGCGCGCATTCTTGCCGGACCATGGGTAGGGCAGACGCTCTCCGATCTTGGCGCCGACGTCATCAAGGTGGAAAGCCCTGAAGGTGACGATACGCGCAAATGGGGCCCGCCATTCATCGATGTGGAAGGCGAAAGGTCCGCCGCCTATTTCCATGCTTGCAATCGCGGCAAGCGTTCGATCACTGCAGATTTCCGCACTGATGAGGGCAGGGAACTGGTGCGCCAGCTCGTGGCTGACGCCGATGTTGTCATCGAGAACTTCAAGCTGGGTGGGCTGGATAAGTACGGCCTCGACTATGAGAGCCTGAAGGCCATCAATCCACGCCTGATCTATTGCTCGATCACCGGTTTCGGCCATACCGGCCCATACGCCGAGCGTGCAGGCTATGATTTCATGATCCAGGGCATGGGCGGCATCATGGATCTGACTGGCGAACCTGACGGTGAGCCGCAGAAAATTGGCGTGGCTTTCGCCGACATTTTCACCGGGCTTTACAGCGTGATTGCGATCCAGTCCGCACTCATTATGCGCGAGCGCACCGGCATCGGCCAGCATATCGATATGGCGCTATTCGACTGTATGTCGGCGGTTTTGGCCAATCAGGCGATGAATTTTCTGGCGTCCGGTGTTTCACCAAAGCGCATGGGCAATGCCCATCCGAATATTGCGCCCTATCAGACGCTGCCTGTTTCCGACGGCTACTTCATCATCGCCTGCGGCAATGACGGACAGTTCGGAAAACTGACCTCATTGCTTGGCATTGGTGACATCGTAGGAGACGAGCGTTTCGTCAGCAATTCGGCGCGTGTAGCCAATCGGGCGGCTCTCACGGCACTTCTGGAAGACAAGACTCAGGCATGGAAGCGTGACGATCTTCTGGCTGAGCTTGCCAGAATTGGCGTGCCTGCCGGTCCGATCAACACGGTGGCCGATGTATTCGCAGACCCGCAATTCGGGGCGAGGGCGATGAAGATCGACCCGCAAGGCGTTCCCGGTCTGCGGACGCCTATTCGCTTCTCCGATGCCGAATTAAAGCTCGACAAGCGTTCGCCGAAGCTGGGAGAACACAGCAACATCATTCTTTCGGAAATCGGCAAAAGCTGAACGAGAATAGTGTCATCAACCAGACGCGCTCTTCATCGAAGGGCGCGTTTTTGTTTGTATTGCATCGATGAAAAGTGAAAGCCTCTAATCAAGAAACAACTTTAACCCCTTCCGGGGAAAGCATTTTAAATTGTTCTTGAGAGAAGATGGTGCGGTCGAGAAGACTCGAACTTCCACGGGTTGCCCCACAGCGACCTCAACGCTGCGCGTCTACCAATTCCGCCACGACCGCCCGTGGTAGGGGCCGAACTCCGTCGGCGAGTGGGCATTTAGCAAATCACTTTGGGGTGCACAAGCCCCATCTGCACCTTCCGGCAATCTTTTTGAAAAAGAATGTGAAAAAGCCGGCACGCAATCATCGAAGACATCGTTGAAACCCCGAATTTCCGGGCTTTTTCAAAGGCTTCCGTAAATCAAAAAAAATTCCGAAAAACGTCACCGAACGAGAGTGTAGCGGTGGAACAAAGGGCTGCCAGGGGCAACAAGAGCGAATCCGACGAATCCGATTCATTCGGATTCGCCTCAATCGCCAAAAAATTATCCGGCGATGCCCTGCAAGCGCTTGATATCCTCAAGACGCTTCAGCGTTTCCGTGTATCCGGCGTCGATTGCCTCGGATGCGCGATGGAAATCGGCAAGCCCGATCTGTCCCACAATCGGCATAAGCGTGACATCCGGTGGATCGCCCGCCATGCGGGCTCGCGAGATGCGGTCCTGAATGATGTTGAAAGCTTCCATCATCACGCCTGTAATGCCAAGGCGCGCTTCCTTCTCACCATGAATTGCCTCGGCCAGACCTTCCTGGCGTGATTGCGCATGTTTGATGACTGCAGCGCGACCATACTGGTCGTAATGCAGGTTCACCGCAAGGACGAGGCGCTGCTCGTAAGCACGGCACACAGATACGGGAACAGGGTTGACCAATGCGCCATCGACCAGAACACGCTCCTGCCAGCGCACGGGCTCGAAAACACCGGGCAGGGCATAGGAAGCACGCATGGCATCAATAAGCGGGCCAGATGACAGCCAGATTTCGTGACCGGTGCGTAATTCGGTGCAGATGGCAACGAAGGGACGGTCCAGTTCCTCGATGCGCAGCCCGTCCAGATGCTCGCGCAGGCGACCATCGAGTTTCATCCCGCCAAACAGCCCGCTACCGCGAAAGGTGATGTCGAGAAGATTGAACATGCGCCGCCGTGTGAGGCTGCGGGCGAAATCTTCCAGTTCATCGAGCTTTCCGGCCAGATAACAGCCACCGACAAGCGCGCCGATGGAAGTTCCGGCAATCATCTCGATATCGATATTGGCTTCGTCCAGCGCGCGCAGAACGCCGATATGCGCCCAGCCACGCGCAGCTCCGCCGCCCAGCGCCAAGGCTATCCGGCGCGGCTCACGCTTGATTTCAGGTTTTTCAACGATTTCTTCTGTCGGCGGTGCAAGGTCGTTATTCGCAGCCTTCCGCCTCTGCCCCCATGCAAGCATCACGATGGATACCTCTTCGTCTCGATTTGGAGCATTTCCGACAAAAGACTCAAGCGGTTTGCGTCAGGAAATGCACAGACAAATGGCTAAAACGATTCCGACAACTCCGTTTGAATGGAACCGCTTCAGATTAGCGAAACATAGTATCCAAAGAATAAATGCTGCGAATTGATGGCGCGACTCATATTCGCGCCATCACATCCTTTTGACCAAGATTAATGCTCGTGATCGCAAGCGCCTTCAATAGCCAGCGATATATCGCCGTTCTCGGCAACAACCTGCCGATAGAAGCAGGAGCGGCGGCCTGTATGGCAGGTCGGCCCGTCACCGGCGACGCGCACTTTCAGCCAAAGCGCATCCTGGTCGCAATCCGTTCGCAACTCGACAACGCTTTGCAGATTGCCCGACGTCTCGCCCTTCTTCCAGAGCTTGCCGCGCGAACGGGACCAGTAATGCGCAATTCCCGTTTCGAGGGTAAGGCGCAAGGCTTCCTCATTCATATGGGCGACCATCAGTAACTCGCCGTCACGCGCATCGGTTACAACGGCTGTGATGAGACCCGATGCATCAAAGCGCGGCATGAATGCCGCACCTTCTTCGATGGCCTTCTTGTCGGAAGGCTGGACAGGAAAGAAGCTCATAGTCTGCCGCTTATCTGCGGGTCAGGGTCATGAAGCGAACCTGTTCCTCCGCATTCACCTGCATTTCGCCGGTAAAAGTGGTGGTGATGGTCGTCGAACCCTGCTTGCGGATGCCGCGCATGGCCATGCACATGTGCTCGGCCTCGATCATGACGGCGACGCCACGCGGCTTCAAAATGCGCTGGATGCTATCGGCGATTTGTGCGGTGATGCTTTCCTGTGTCTGCAGGCGGCGCGCGAAAATATCCACGACGCGGGCAATCTTGGAAAGGCCAACCACCTTGTGATCAGGCAGATAGGCGACGTGCGCCTTGCCAATGATCGGCACCATATGGTGCTCGCAATGCGAATGGAACGAAATGTCCTTCACGAGGACAAGATCGTTATAGCCGCCGACTTCCTCGAACACCGTGCCGAGGACTTCTTCCGGGCTTTCCGTATAGCCTGCGAACAGTTCCTTATAGGCCTTGGCAACGCGCTTCGGCGTTTCCAGAAGACCTTCACGCTCCGGGTCGTCTCCGGCCCAAAGCAAAAGCGTGCGTACGGCTGCTTCTGCATCGGCCTGCGTCGGCTTGCCATGCAAAAGAGTTACATCTGCCTGCTTGTTCGGCAGGCCGGATTCGTCATCTTCTTTGAGGATGCGAGCGTCCATCAGTATTCTCCAGTAGTCTCCTTCAAGGAGGAGACGAGTTAAACGGACAATACAACGATGCGCTTTGCGAGCGGGCGATGTATTGATCCGGCGCTTGAGGCCACCGGACAGGTTTTCGTGCGACTGCCCCCGGGTCTGTGCTAATGTTACCCATAGCGCAGACGCTACCTGCCTATTATATAGACATTAAATTGCAACTTCAAACCGCAGTCGGACGACAAAATTATGTTTTTCTCCGGCACTGCGGAAGGTTCGCCTCCATGATCGATGATATTTATAACAAACGTATTCTGGAATTCGCTGGAAACATGGAGCGTCTGGGGCGCCTTCCTGAGCCCGATGCCGTTGCCAAAGTGCATTCCAAACTGTGCGGATCGACCGTTACCGTCTACCTGAAAATGGTCGATGGCGTGGTGACGGATTTCGCGCATGAGGTGAAAGCCTGTGCACTTGGGCAGGCTTCTTCGTCCGTGATGGCGCGCAATATTATCGGCGCTTCCGCAGAGGAACTGAAAGCCGTCCGCGATGAAATGTACAAGATGCTGAAGGAAGAAGGTCCGGCGCCGGAAGGGCGTTTTGCCGACCTGAAATATTTCGAACCTGTCCGCGAATACAGGGCTCGCCACGCCTCCACGCTGCTTACATTCGATGCGGTTGTCGATTGCATCCGGCAAATCGAGGAAAAGGCCAAAGCTGCCTGATGTGCTCTTGCGGCAAGAATCACGCAGGCGAGGGCGCACCAAAGCGCTATAGCCGGAATTTTACAGATCCGTGGCGCAAGACACCCGGAAGAGTGATCGGCACTTCGTTCGTGCGCTTCTATCAGGTGACATTGTCGTCTCTCATCGGCAATTCCTGCCGCCATCTGCCGACCTGTTCCGAATATGCCTATGAAGCCATTGCTCGCCACGGCCTGTGGAGCGGCGGATGGATGGGGCTTTTTCGCGTCGTGCGTTGCGGGCCGTTCGGAACCCACGGTTTCGATCCGGTGCCGCGTGCACTCTCCAGCGATCTCAAATGGTATCTGCCCTGGCGGTATTGGCGCTGCTCGGCATCTTAGATGCCTGAATCAAAAAGCGGCCTGTGTGTGCGAAAATGGTGATTTTCGAGTACCGGAGCGGAGTGTATTTTTGGGTACATGAGCACCAGCACGCAGATAATCGTCATTTGCAGCCACACAGGACGACTTTTGGAACAGGCATCTTAGGGCGCGATGCGCTTTATCAGAGCCGTCTCCCAGTTTCCCCGAATTACCCCCAGCTGTGAATTCTGACAGTTTTTTGTTAGCTGATTATAATTCATTAAGGATATCAACGTTTCATTGAGAATTGGAATTTAAGGCAGTGCTGTGGTCTTTTTCGGGCCGCAATTTGCCTGCATGTCCCCCCGGCGTCCCTATTCCTGCGAGCTATTATGCTGAAATCATCGTCCCGTCTTTCACGTCTCATTGCATCCTTAGCGCTCGGTGCGAGTGTGCTTTGTACGTCTGCGGCGATGGCGAATACGTCCTGGGTTGTTTTCGACGCCGATAGCGGGCGAATCCTTGGGCAGGACGATGCGAATGTGCAGCGCGCACCAGCTTCACTGGCCAAGATGATGACGCTCTATCTCGCCTTTGAAGGTCTCAAGACCGGCACGCTGCATTGGGACGATGCAATGCCTGTATCGAAAAATGCGGCTGCAAAGGTTCGCATGAAGCTCTGGCTGAAGCCGGGTGAGACGATTACCGTCCGCGATGCGATCAATGGCATGATTATCGTGTCGGCCAATGATGCGGCGACGGTCATGGGCGAATATATCGCCGGATCGGAAGCGGCTTTTGGCCGGTTGATGACGCAGCGTGCGCGCCAGATCGGCATGAAGAGCACTTTCTTCGTCAATCCGTCGGGACTAACGGCGAAGTCAACCCAGCTGACCACAGCGCGGGATATGGCCGTGCTTGGCATGTCGCTCCGCCGTGACTTTCCGGAACAATATGAGTTGTTCTCGCAGCGCTCCTTCACTTTCCGCGACCGTGTTCGCAACGGCCACAACAATCTGATGTATCGCTATCAGGGCGTCGATGGCATCAAGACCGGCTATACGGATGTATCCGGCTACAACCTCGTTTCCTCAGCCGTCATCAACGACAAGCACCTTGTCGGCGTTGTACTGGGGGCTGGATCGGCGCGGCAGCGCGACGATCAGATGGCGAAACTGCTCACCCGGTTCGGCACGGAAGGCACTGAGGCCACGGGGCAGCTCGTTGCAATGGCAAAGCCGCAGCCTGTCGCCAAACAGGCAGCTCCGGCCCAGCCGAAAGCAGACGCAGTAGCAGACCTGATCGACGATTCCCGTATCGAGCAGGGCGATGGTGGCTTCCTGATCGCCTCAGCCGCTGGAGCATCGGCCTGGACGATTCAGCTCGGCGCTCCACCGACACTTTCCGGTGCCAAGGAGCTGCTGGCCAAATATCGTCCGGCGGTCGACAAAGTCGCGCCGGGTCTGAAAGCTGAAATTTCTCCTGCAGAAAAGCGCCGCAAGGTCTATCGTGCGCGTTTTTCCGGTTTCAGGGACTCTGCCTCCGCCGAAAAGGCATGCTCGCAGTTGAAGCAGCAGAAGATCGACTGCCTCCCGATTCGGAACTGATTTCATTTCAATTGCACAGATGAGCGCGACCTGACGCTGTCAGTCTGTCGCGCTTTACTGGCTGGGCAAAAAAGACTAGAACCCAACCTTCATTTTCATACGCATGAACCCACCCGCAATCGTTGGCGGGACTGGATAAGGATGATCAGAATGTCGAATACCGTTTCCATGCAATTTCCCGATGGCTCTGTGCGTGAATACGATGCGTCGATGACCGGCGCGGGCCTCGCGGAATCGATTTCCAAATCTCTCGCCAAAAAAGCTGTTGCCTATGCCGTCGATGGCACCGTGCGCGATCTTTCCGATCCTCTCGGCGCTTCCGGCAAGATTGAGATTCTGACCCGCGAAGACCCGCGCGCGCTCGAACTCATTCGTCACGACACGGCGCACGTACTGGCAGAAGCCGTGCAGGAGCTTTTTCCGGGCACGCAGGTTACCATTGGCCCCGTTATCGAGAACGGCTTCTACTACGACTTTGCGCGTAATGAACCGTTCACGCCCGACGATCTTCCCGTGATCGAAAAGAAGATGCGCGAGATCATTCAGCGCAACAAACCGTTCACCAAGGAAGTCTGGTCGCGTGAAAAAGCCAAGCAGGTTTTTGCCGACAAGGGCGAGAACTACAAGGTCGAGCTGGTGGAAGCCATTCCTGCCGGGCAGGACCTCAAGATTTATTATCAGGGCGACTGGTTCGACCTCTGCCGTGGCCCGCACATGGCTTCAACCGGCCAGATCGGCAATTCCTTCAAGCTCATGAAGGTCGCCGGGGCTTACTGGCGCGGTGATTCCAACAATCCGATGCTGACCCGCATCTACGGCACGGCTTTCGCCAACGACAACGATCTTCAGGCCTATCTCCATATGCTTGAAGAAGCCGAAAAGCGCGATCATCGCCGCCTTGGCCGTGAAATGGACCTGTTCCATTTCCAGGAAGAGGGACCGGGCGTTGTGTTCTGGCACGCCAAGGGCTGGAAGATGTTCCAGAATCTGGTGAGCTATATGCGTCGCCGCCTCGACAGCCATGGCTATCAGGAAGTGAACGCGCCGCAGGTGCTCGACAAGTCGCTCTGGGAAACCTCGGGCCACTGGGGCTGGTATCGCGACAACATGTTCAAGGTGACTGTTGCCGGTGACGAAACCGATGATGATCGTGTCTTTGCGCTGAAGCCGATGAACTGTCCCGGCCATGTCATGATCTTCAAGCATGGCCTCAAGTCCTATCGCGACCTGCCGATCAAGCTTGCGGAATTCGGTAATGTGCACCGCTACGAGCCGTCAGGCGCGTTGCATGGCCTGATGCGCGTGCGCGGCTTTACGCAGGACGATGCGCACATCTTCTGCACAGAAGAGCAGATGGCTGCCGAATGCCTGCGCATCAATGACCTGATCCTGTCGGTCTACAAGGATTTCGGTTTCGAAGAGATCACCATCAAACTGTCGACCCGTCCTGAAAAGCGCGTCGGCTCGGATGAGCTCTGGGATCGTGCCGAAAGCGTGATGATGTCGGTGCTGGAAAAGATCCAGCAGCAGTCCAACAACATCAAGACCGGCATTCTGCCGGGCGAGGGCGCGTTCTACGGTCCTAAGTTCGAATATACGCTGAAGGATGCTATCGGCCGTGAATGGCAATGCGGCACCACGCAGGTGGACTTCAACCTGCCGGAACGCTTTGGCGCATTCTATATCGACAAGGATTCTGAAAAGCGCCAACCGGTCATGATCCACCGCGCGATCTGCGGCTCGATGGAGCGCTTCCTAGGCATTCTGATCGAGAACTTCGCCGGTCACATGCCGCTGTGGTTTGCGCCGGTGCAGGTTGTTGTTGCCACGATCACCTCGGATGCCGACGAATATGCGGCGCAGGCTGCGGCAAAGCTGAAAGCCGCCGGACTGCAGGTCTCGACCGATCTGCGCAACGAGAAGATCAACTACAAGGTTCGTGAGCATTCCTTGCAGAAGGTTCCGGTGATCCTCGTCTGCGGCAAGCGCGAAGCCGAAGAAAACACGGTTAATATGCGCCGTCTCGGTTCGCGCGATCAGGAATCCATGACGCTCGATGAAGCCATTGCACGGCTGGTGGAAGAGGCGACCCCGCCCGATCTGCTCCGCCTCAAGAATGGTGGCTAACAATAAAAAGGCCGCGCATTGCGCGGCCTTTTGCTTTTGCAGATAGTTTAAACTCAATCCATGCTGTCTTGAACGGATTCGGATTCGCCATTGGCGACGACTTCGACTTCCTCGTTCTTGCCGGATGAAACCTTGAAATCGCGCTGATAAATGCGGTCCTTGTTCTTGGCGACGGCGACATAATCGCCTTCGATAAGAACCATCGAAGAATAAGCACCAGCACTTTCGCGTACCACATCGCCGGAAGCGTTCAGGATTGACCATGACGTATCGGCAAGCGCTTCGCCGCCGCGCTCGCGCACAAGCTTCAACGTCACTTCCGCGGCCCGATGCTGAACGGTCGCTTCCGTCAGTTTTCCGGCTTCCACGCGAATATCGGCCCGAATGGTGGCATTGGCCGTGCCATAGTTGGAAACAACATGATAAGTGCCGCTGTTGAGGCGAATGATCGCGTTCGGCTTGACGTCGGGCACGATCAGCGAACGATCATTATTGTCTTCGTCCGCATAGATCGAGAAACGCAGGAGATCGTCATTAATTTTGCCGCCATCCGGCAGAATCGCACTGAGCTTCATCCCGCCTGCATCGAGCATCATCACTTCATGACGGGTCGCGTTGCCGACCGTGATCCGCTTGGTAGCACCGGCGCGCCCATAGGCGACATGCACCAGATAGCTGCCCTCGGGCAGATTGAAAACAGCGCTGCCGCCCTTTGCACTTGCGATCAACGGCAGTTGACCATCCGCTCCGACATCCGGCGAGAACACGCGCCATACAAGCCCCGCCGGAATATCACCGCCACCTTCACTCAACCGCGCCTTGAGATCGAGTTCACGCGTCTGGACGAGCGGATTGTTCTCCGGGCTGGATGGGGCGGCATAAGTGTTCAGTGTCGGAAGATCGAGCGCTGGCTGCGGCAAGTCTGGCAGGCCAGTCGTGGTGGTCTGCAACTGTGGAATATTTGTCTGCGGATCTAGGCTCTGAGCCAACGATGGCATTGCACTGACGGCAAACGCGAACGCCGTAAAAAACGATCCTCCGCGCAGGGCAATTTTTCTCTTTGGGTAAAACAGGTTCAAGCGATCCGACATGTTGTATTTTTGAGCCCATGCGGGTGGCGAATTCAAGGCCAAATCGCTTCCGGCACCCGCATTTTTCCAACTTCTGTTGATTAATCGTTTCTGGAATTTTGACTTTACAGTACGGATGCAACGGGCGAGAAGAAGCAGCCCCGAATAAGTGGAGCAATATAAGCAGCATTTTAGTGACGAGGTTATCCGTGGCCCATCCGATCTTCGATTTTCTGGCACAGCGCAGTTCCACCCCGATTTCGGCAATTTCCGGACCAGCACCCGAGGGCGAGGAACTTGCAGCCTTGCTGAAAGTTGCAGCACGTGTGCCTGATCACGGACGCCTGACGCCCTGGCGTTTCATCCTTTATCGTGGCGATGCACGGCTGAAAGTCGGCGAGTATCTGGCCCAACGTGCCGAAGAAATTGAAGGTCCGATGCCGGAAGGACGCAAGGAAAAAGAGCTTACGCGTTTCTCGCGTGCGCCGCTCGTCGTCGGTGTCGTGTCGGCGCCTGTCGCGCATGAACGCATTCCGGAATGGGAGCAATTCCTTTCGGCTGGCGCTGTCGCAATGAACCTTTGCACGGCTGCGAACGCGCTTGGTTATGCCAGCAACTGGATTACAAACTGGTATTCGGACGACGCTTCCGCCCGCGCATTTCTGGGACTGGCGCCCAATGAACGCGTTGCCGGGTTTGTTCATATCGGAACGGCGGCAAACAAGATGCCGGAACGCCCGAGAGCCGACATGGACAAGATCGTTACCGAATATTCCGGCCCATGGACGCAAGCTTAGAACTGACTTCAACAAGACTTTCTAATCAGCGGATAAACATATGTTTTATGAACCGAGGGAAGGGCACCCGCTGCCCCATAATCCGTTCAAGGCAATCGTTGCACCACGCCCCATAGGCTGGATCGGGACGAAATCGAAGGAGGGCGCCGTCAACCTCGCGCCCTACTCCTTCTTCAACGCGATCTGTGACACGCCGCCTATGGTCATGTTCTCATCGAGTGGTGTGAAGGACAGCGTTTCATTCATCGAAGAAACCGGCGAGTTCACCGCAAATCTGGTGAGCGATCATTTGAGAACCCAGATGAATGCATCATCTGTCGACGCGCCTCGCGGTATCAGCGAGTTCGAATATGCCGGACTAACCCAGACGTCGAGCAGGCTTATCGCAGCCCCACGCGTCAAGGAGGCCTATGCAGCGCTTGAATGTGTCGCGGTGGAAATCAAACGATTGCAGGACAAAGAGGGCAGGCCGACCGACAATTACATGGTGATCGGCGAGGTTGTCGGCGTGCATATCGATGAACAGGTCCTGACCAACGGTCTCATCGATATCGCGAAAGCCAGACCTGTCAGCAGGCTTGGCTATATGGATTTTGCCACGACGGAAAGCGTCTATCAGATGTTCCGTCCAAAATGGGAAAACGAAAAACAGGCCGATTGAGCATTCCAGCGAAAGTGTGAAACGGTTTTGCGCCCGGAAATGCTTAAAAACAAATAGTTAGAGGCCTTTTTTCTTGGCTTCGCCCCAGATTGCTTCCATTTCATCGAGAGTAGCGGCGTCAAGGTCGCTTCCGGTTTCACCGAGCGTTTTTTCGATGAAATGGAACCGCCGCTTGAACTTCTCATTGGCTGCGACGAGCGCGGTTTCCGCATCGATCTCAAGATGGCGGCCCAAATTGACCATAGCAAACAGCAGGTCACCATATTCCTCTTCGATATCCGCGCGCTCCTTCGCCGCCATAGCTTCCTTCAGCTCTGCGGTTTCTTCGGCGATCTTGTCGAGGATCGGTGCTGCCTCAGACCAGTCGAAGCCGACTTTGGCGGCTTTCTGCTGAAGTTTCAAAGCACGAAGCAGGGCAGGGAAGGCGTGTGGAATATCGTCCAGAAAACCGTTCTTCTCGGCCGTTTCAAGTCCGAGTTTCTCACGCCGTTCGGCCCGCTCGGCTTTTTCCTCAGCCTTGATGCGATTCCACGAGCCCTTGGCCATGCCTGCATTTCTGGCTTCAGCGTCACCGAAAACATGCGGATGCCGACGTATCATCTTGTGCGTGATAGCTTCGACAACATCGCCAAATGCAAAGCTGCCCTGTTCTTCGGCCATGCGCGAATGGAACACCACTTGCAACAACAGATCGCCAAGTTCTTCGCGCAGATCGTCCATATCATTGCGCTCTATGGCATCGAGGACTTCATAAGTTTCCTCAAGCGTATAGGGCATGATGGATTCGAAACTCTGCTCCACATCCCATGGACAGCCGGTTTCGGGGTCACGGAGCGCTGCCATGATTTCCAGAAGGCGATCAATATTGCGGGATGGTTTCATCATCGCTCCGTCAAACTTGGCTGATCTATTGCAACCATTCAAGAGAATCGCACCGGATGGCTTGAAGTCTGTTACTGATTTTGCATAGTCAGCCGGGGATCGCACATCAGGGCGGTATGTTCAACAAGCGGATACATAAACGATGACAATTCTTGTGACTGGCGGCGCTGGTTATATCGGCTCGCACACCTGTGTTCAGCTCATCGAGGCAGGCCACGACGTCGTTGTGGTCGACAATTTTGACAACAGCCACCCGGAAGCCCTGCATCGCATCGAAAAGATTACCGGGCGCACGCCGCGCCGGGAAGCAGGTGATATTCGAGATCGCGCTTTTTTGGAACAAGTGATCCGGCATCACAAATGCACTGCCGTCATTCACTTTGCCGGTCTGAAGGCCGTCGGTGAATCGAGCGAAAAGCCGATGCTCTATTATGATTGCAATGTGGTGGGCACGCTCCGCCTGTTGCAGGCCATGGAAGCAACCGGCGTCAAGACACTGGTTTTCAGCTCATCAGCCACGGTCTATGGCGATCCGCAGAAATTGCCAATCACGGAAGACCAGCCGCTATCGGCAACCAATCCCTATGGTCGGACCAAGCTCGTCATCGAAGACATGCTTCGCGATATTTATAACGGCGACAACAGCTGGAAGATCGCCATCCTGCGTTATTTCAACCCGGTTGGCGCACATGAGAGCGGCCTGATCGGCGAAGATCCAAAGGGCATTCCGAATAATCTGATGCCGATCATCGCGCAGGTCGCGACCGGTCGTCGCGAAAAACTGAATGTCTGGGGCAATGATTATTCAACGCCCGATGGCACCGGCGTTCGCGACTACATTCACGTAGTGGATCTGGCCGCCGGCCACTTGAAGGCACTCAAGAAGCTGGATGAGCCGCAGTGTTTCGAGGTGAATCTCGGCACGGGGCAGGGCTATAGCGTTCTGGACGTCGTGAAGGCCTTCGAGCATGTTTCGAACCGCGAGATCAAATACGAGATTGCGCCGCGCCGTCCAGGCGACGTTGCTGAATGTTACGCTGATCCAACCTTTGCCCGCGATTTCCTCGACTGGTCCGCAGAGAAGAACCTCCGCGAAATGTGCCAGGATATGTGGCACTGGCAATCGAAGAACCCCAACGGTTACGAATGAACCAGCTTGGATTGTAAATTGGAAGCCACATCTCAAAAGTGTGAGCTATCGCGCCATATCGGGAGGATTGAAACTCCTCCCGAGAGGTTTATGAACGAATGTGAGTTTTGAATGAAGCGGGCGTCGCGCTCTGCGATGCCTGCAAGATTGGACGATATGATGCGCTTCCTGCCTGACAAATTCACCAGCATGCTGATCGTGACCATTCTGCTTGCGTCCGTGCTCCCCGTGCACGGTGATTTTGCAGACTGGTTTGCGCTGGCGACGAAATTTGCTGTCGGGCTTCTGTTCTTTCTGCATGGTGCGAGGCTCTCGCGTGAGGCCGTCGTTGCAGGCATAACGCACTGGAGACTGCATCTGGCAGTCCTGTCATCGACGTTCATCCTGTTTCCGATCCTCGGTCTGGCGGCAGGCTGGACCATTCCCGGCTTGTCGCAATCAGCTTTCTACACAGGTATCCTCTTTCTTTGTGTTTTGCCTTCGACGGTACAGTCGTCCATAGCCTTCACCTCAATTGCGGGCGGCAATGTTTCAGCGGCAATCGTATCAGCATCTGCGTCGAACATTTTCGGCATGTTTCTCACACCCTTGCTGGTCGGCTTGTTGTTCGCAGTCAAAGGCGGTGGTGGAATATCGGTCGATGCGCTCGAATCAATTCTGTTGCAGCTGCTCGCACCCTTCGTGCTCGGACAAATTCTGCAGCCATGGATCGGCAGTTTCATGCGGCGGCACAGCAAAGCACTCGGCTTTGTTGACCGAGGCTCGATCCTGATGGTCGTTTATCTGGCTTTCAGCGAGGCTGTGGTTGAAGGTCTTTGGCGTACCGTTTCATGGCACGATCTCGGCATGATGGTGGGCGTCAACATCGTTCTGCTGGTCGTTGTGCTGCTGGCCACCTGGTACGGCAGCAAGTTGCTCGGTTTCAATCGTCCCGACCGCATCACGATCATGTTCTGCGGATCAAAGAAGAGCCTCGCCAGCGGAGCTCCAATGGCAAGCGCGATTTTCGCCGGTGCGAATGTCGGCAGCATCGTTCTGCCTTTGATGCTCTTTCACCAGATCCAGCTTATGGCCTGTGCTGTGATTGCACGAAAGCTGGCGGATCATAAAGGACAAGACGAGCGCGTCACAGCAGCTGCCGAGTAGGGAACCATCTGATTGCAGCGACCCCGCTTGCGAGATTTTCCAGATAAGCGTAGGAAGCGGGGAGGGATACTCTTGCTCTACGCGCTCGAATGTCCACCAAAGTAAGAAATTATAGATTTTACAAACACTTACATACCGCATCTAACAGATGCCAAGAACAGAAGAAGGGCCGATCTTTATGGCTGAGAATGACCAACCAGCTTTTGATCAGGAAGCGCTTGCAGAAGCCTATGAGCGGGCGCTTGCACTGGAAAAAGCTGGCGATTTCGATGCCGCTGCCAAGGCCTATGAAGATGTGCTGCGGATCGATCCTGATGACCATGGCGGCGCAGCCGTGCGGCTTGCGAGCATGGGACGCGGCGCGGTACCTCTAAAGGCACCGGATGCCTATGTGTCGACACTCTTCGATCAACATGCCGAAATGTTCGACACGATCCTTGTTGACCAGCTCGGTTATGACGTTCCGCTGCAGCTGCGGGAAATGCTCCTCGACATGAACGACGAGTTTTTCGCTGAACGCATGCTCGATCTGGGCTGCGGCACTGGCTTGTCAGCTGATGCGCTCGATGACATGGCCGGACATAAGACCGGCGTCGATATCTCGGAGAACATGATCGAAGTCGCTTACGAGAAAGGCGACTATCAGGTGCTGTTCGTCGGCGAAGCCGTTCGTTTTCTCGAAACCACGAGCGAACAGGATTGGGATCTGATCGTGGCTACCGATGTTTTGCCATATATGGGCGAACTCGACAAATTCTTCACGGGCGTTGCCGCGCATCTGCTGCCGGGCGGACATTTCGGCTTCTCCAGCGAGACGCTGGACGATACAAGGCTTGCCGGGCGCGCATTCATGGTTGGAGACTATCAGCGCTTTGCACACGCACAAACCTATGTGCGTGCAATGCTCGACAACCACGGAATGGACTGTGTGCGTTGCGAAGATATCGTCGTTCGCAGCGAACAAGGAGCGCCAGTTCCAGGCCATCTCTATATAGCTCGGCGTCGCTAGTACTCTGGGCTGATATTCAGGGTTCACATCTAAGTCTCGAAGGAGCTCAGATGTCGACAGCGCCGCAAGCGGTTGTCGCGATGTTTCAGGACAGATGGATATAGGGTAGTTCCATAATCTATCTTATGTGATCGATGTATATAACAGCAATATACAGATGCGACAGATGGGCAAGATAGAGATGCGACATTTTTAGGTCGCGTGCTCTGTTCAGATCGAACGAGGAAAGGAAGACTGGCTCTCTATTGATGTGTATCAGTTTAGAGAGTTGCCATGTCTTGTTTGATTACTATGTCGCAGAGAGAACTCAATCGATTGGAAGTCATTCAGAAGATACGGGATCGCCGCCTGACCGTTATACAGGCCACCGCATTGCTCGATCTCAGCCGCAGCCAGATTCATCGTCTTTTACAGGCTTACGATAAACTTGGGAGTGCTGGACTGGTTTCGGGAAGACGCGGTCGCCTGAGCAATCATCGTTACAGCGAAGATTTCCGCAATGGTGTTCTGGATTTGGTGCGGGGTTATTATCGGGATTTCGGTCCGACACTGGCCTGTGAGAAGCTTGCCGAACGACACCAGCTTTCGGTCAGCAAGGAGACGCTGCGGCAATGGATGACGGTGGCTGGGTTGTGGACGTCGCGTCGTGAACGCAAGCGACAACTGCATCAGCCGCGCGGCCGGCGGGATTGTTTCGGTGAACTGGTGCAGATCGACGGGTCGCATCACTGGTGGTTTGAGGAGCGGGGTCCCAAATGCGCCCTCCTCGTTTATATTGACGATGCCACCGGCAAGCTTCTGCATCTGCGTTTTGCCGGATCAGAGAATACATTCGATTATTTTCATGCGACGAAGGCCTACTTGCAGGAATGGGGCAAGCCGCTGGCCTTTTACAGCGACAAGCATGGTGTGTTTCGCTCCACACATGGTTCAGAGAAAGATCGAACAAGCGGCCTGACACAGTTTGGTCGGGCACTTTATGAGCTCAACATCGATATTATCTGTGCCAATACTCCGCAGGCCAAAGGCCGTGTCGAGCGGGCCAACAGGACTTTGCAGGATCGCCTGGTGAAGGAATTGCGACTGCGCGGCATTGATACAATCGAAGCAGCAAATGCTTATGCGCCGGAATATATTGCAGACTTCAATGCCCGGTTTGGCAAGGAGCCGCGCAATCCGAAGGATATGCATCGACCGCTGGCCGGGCATGAGAACATCGACAGCGCGATGTGCCGGAAGGAAGTACGGACACTTTCGCAAACACTGACGCTGCGTTACGACAAGGTGCTGTTCATCCTGGAGCCGACGGAGCTTGCAAAGCGGCTGGCCCGACAGAAGGTGATTGTCTGCGATTATCCGGATGGCCGTCTGGAGATCATGCATGGAACGGACACCCTGCCCTATACAACCTTCGACAAGCTTCGTTCTGTTCACCGGTCGCCTGTTGTCGAGAACAAGCGATTGGATGACATGCTATCGATTGTGGCCGAGATGCAGGCAGGTCGGGAATTGCAACGCAGTAAGAGTGGACCACGCAGAACGGGGCAGACGAACCACATGTTTGGTGTTCGCGACGGCAGCACAGCCAACGGTTATCAGAAGCGTGAGCGCAAATCGCGCACCGCTTACATGAACGATCCTGAAGTTACTGCACGTCGGGAAAAAGCATTAGCCCGGTTGGCTGCAGCCGAGTGAAATGCCCATCTTTAATGACATTTGGCACTCTCAAAGCTAAAGCCGAAGAGGTGGATATTCACCCGCCCCCATTCCTCGCTTGCAACCCTGACCAGCCTCTCGGAATGGGGGCTGAACGTCAGCACCTGTCGCATTTCTATCTTGCTAAAAACGTCGCATCCCTAACTTGCTAAAACAATGTACGTCACTAGGTGGGTTCTAGTTTGAAGTGCGACTTGCAAATGATAACAATGAGTTATCCAATGCAAGGAACCCGTCATGGACCGCACCTATTCGCATATTGATCTGGATGAACGTCGCAGAATAGCACGCTGGCGCACTGCAAAGCTTTCCGTTGACGTTATTGCTGAGAAGCTTGGAAGGCATCGCTCGACGATTTTTCGTGAACTGAAACGCAACCAGTTTAACGATGATGAGATCAAAGATCTAAACGGCTATTATTGTACGATTGCTGACCAGAAATGCCGCGAGCGGCGTTCGAAGCAACGCAAGCTCATCCGGTATGATGAGCTCCGGCAGTCCGTGATCGATCACATCAGCGATGGATGGTCACCGCAACAGATTGCCGGGAGAATGCGACTGGAGCGGCATCCCATCTCTGTCAGTCACGAAACAATCTATCAGTTTGTGTATTCCACCGACGGTCGAAAAGAAGAGCTTTGGAAATATCTGCCGGAACGTCGTGCCCGACGCCGCCCACGTCATGCCCGGCGTCATCATGGACGCCGCTTTCCACCAGAACTGAGCATCCTTTATCGTCCAGACATGGTTGCCAGGCGCAAGCAGTTCGGACACTGGGAATGCGACCTCATCCAGTTTCGCAAGAGGTTCGGCAAGGCCAATGTGACGTCTCTGGTCGAGCGGGTGAGCCGCTTTACTGTGTTGCTACGTAACAATGATCGTCAGTCACGGCCGGTGATGGATGGCGTGATTAGGGTACTCCAACCCCTGCCCCAAATGGCCCGCCGATCAATCACGTTTGATCGTGGCACTGAGTTTACAGAGTGGTCGTATCTACAGAATGGAATAGGGTCGCAAATATGGTTCTGCGATCCGCAATCACCCTGGCAGAAAGGCACCGTTGAAAACACCAACAGACGCACAAGACGTTGGCTCCCCCCGAGACCTTGATCCGCTCACCCTCAGTGATCGAGACCTCGCATTCATCTGTCATCGGCTCAACAATACGCCGCGCAAATGTTTGGGGTACAAAACGCCCGCAGAAGTCTTTCGGCAGAAAATCTTCGCAAACAGACATCGTTTTGCGTAAACTCAAACGGCAAAAGTCGCGCTTCAGCCTGACCTCACATAAGCATTAGCCGATTGTATCCTGCCCTTCATACCGATTGGACGCGCAGCAGCCTGCTTTACATCGTTGATTTCAATCATTTCGAAGAATCGCGTGACGTGAGAAACACGACCAGTATCACAGCAATCTGTCTTGGCATCTAAGACCAAAGCATGCGTGTACTGTCGGTCCATATAGGCTATTACCCGGGCGGCGCCGTATTTCGCAGATGGTCGGTAGCGATATCTTGCTTTCGAGACGGTGAGCGCCATTTCCGGCTCAAGTCCGGATGGGAAGGAAGGTAGATTTAAAGATGTTGGAAGCACGTATTCGAAACACTTCGCTTCGAGACAAGATCATTACCGCTGAACAGGCCGCGAGCCTTATCCAGGACGGTATGGTCGTCGGCATGAGTGGATTTACCCGCGCTGGCGACGCCAAGGCTGTACCCGTTGCCATGGCTGCCCGTGCTGCGACAGATCCCTTCAAGATGACGCTGATTACTGGCGCTTCCCTCGGCCACGACGTCGACAAGATTCTTACAGAAGCACACGTGCTCTCGCGGCGCATGCCGTTTCAGGTCGACAGAACCCTGCGTGCCGCGATCAATCGCGGCGAAGTGATGTTCATCGACCAGCATCTTTCCGAAACTGTAGAGCAATTGCGCTCAAACCAGATCGGTCCTATCGACTACGCCGTGGTCGAGGCTCTTGCCATCACCGAGAGCGGCGGAATCATTCCCACGACCTCGATCGGCAATTCGGCAAGTTTTGCCATTCTGGCCGATAAGGTCATCGTTGAAGTGAACCTTAATCAGCCTATGGCGCTTGAAGGTCTGCACGACATCTATATTCCAACGAAGCGCCCTTCCCGCGACCCTATACCGGTCACGGCGTGCGACAGCCGCGTCGGCCTGCCCTATATCCCGATCCCACCGGAAAAGATCGCAGGCATCGTCATCACGCAGGAAAATGACAGCGCCTCGACCGTGGAACCGGCCGACGGTGAAACAATAGCCATTGCGGGCCATCTGATTGAATTTCTGATGCAGGAAGTCGCTGCCGGACGTCTTGATCTGACGCTCAATCCGCTTCAGGCTGGCATCGGCACCATTGCAAATGCCGTATTGAACGGTTTTGCCGATAGCCCGTTCCACAATCTGCGCATGTATAGCGAAGTGCTGCAGGACAGCACCTTCGACCTGTTCGATGCCGGAAAGCTCGACTTTGCATCAGGATCATCGATCACGCTCAGCCCCACCTGTGGAGAGCGTGTCTTCAACAATATCGACCGTTACCGCGACAAGCTTATTCTGCGCCCGCAGGAAATCAGCAACCACCCGGAAGTCATCCGTCGTCTCGGCATTATCGGTATCAATACAGCGCTCGAATTCGACATTTATGGCAATGTGAATTCCACGCATGTCGACGGCACGCATATGATGAACGGAATTGGCGGTTCAGGCGACTTTGCCCGTAACGCCTTCATCTCGATCTTCGTGACCAAATCCGAAGCCAAGAACGGCGCGATATCGTCCGTCGTTCCGATGGTCACGCATGTCGACCATACGGAGCATGACGTGGACATTCTGGTAACGGAACAGGGCCTTGCCGATCTGCGCGGCCTCGCCCCTCGTGAGCGGGCCCGTGTCATCATCGACAACTGTGCGCACCCGGATTATCACCCACAACTCAACAATTATTTCGACCGCGCTTGCGCACGTGGCGGGCATACACCTCATCTAATTGAAGAGGCTTTCAGCTGGCATCAGCGCCGCCGCGAGACGGGCAGCATGCGTAGCTGAATATCTGAAAAATCTTGCACTGTTCGGTGCCAGCTTGATTTAAGTTATTGCTTACAAAGCGGAACCTTCTTTTCCTTGGAACGTTAACCGGCACATCGTTTTTGGATTGGAGACGATGTGCCGCTAGCAAGAGCCCTGCTCTTTCTTTCGGTTTGAACGGGCTCAATCGGCGGCGTCGAGGAACGGTCGTCGGTTAGGCAACGCAACCCCAAGTTCCGGGAAGGATCAGACCGCCTATGTCCATCCTCATCAGCCTTCTGATAACAATTCTTGTTATCTTCCTCGTACTTTATCTCATCAACATGCTGCCTCTGGATGCCAAGGTCAAACAGATCGCTCAAGTTATCGTGATCATTATTGGCATCATTTCGCTTCTGAAATATTTGGCGGTCTTCTGATTCAAACCATCAGCAGTCATAGTGCCGGCGAAATCCCGGCCAAAATCCCGGAGTGTCAGGCCGCTCCGGGATTCGTTGCAATGCCTTACCCAGGGTATTTCCTGACTTATATTAGCCACTTACGATTTATGTCTCGTTGAGACGGTTCTTTTAAACATAGTTGTGCTTAATTACATTTCCTCGTAACATATATTCGCTATGCTACCTGTGATTGTGTCAATAATGGCACTCATAGACAAAAAATTGCAAGAAGCGCATGGTGGTATCTTTCCCCTCTCCGGCGTTCCTTTTATAAGGCCCACAAAATAAATGCCCGTTCTTAATAGGGATCAGGCGCGGGTCGTGGATCATCCTCACTCAGGGTTGGGAGCGCGAGGAAATGAAGAAGACTGCTCTACTAAAAGCAGCCTTGATAACGTTGTCTGTCGTGTTGTTCTCTCTCGGGGCAACCTCGATAGTGGCGTTCACTTCTGGCGTCACGCCTGGCATCGTCGCGCTCGGCCTCAGCGCGGGCATTCCCGCAGCCACGGCCTTCCCTTCTCTTGCCTATATTTTTCATCAACATAGCAAGTTGCAAGACGCATATCTCCAGCTTGAAAAAGCGCATGTCGAACTGCAGGCACGGTCACGGATCGACCACATGACTGGTCTTCTCAACCGTGAAGCGTTGTTCGAAGCCATGAAGATCAGCCGCTCCCGTATCGAAACCGGCACCTTGCTCGTTATCGATGCCGACCATTTTAAGGCGATCAACGATACGTTTGGCCATGGCGTCGGCGACCGTGCCTTGAAGCTGATCGCATTCGCGCTTCAGAATGTGACGCGAAAAGGCGATCTTGTCGGCCGTATCGGTGGGGAGGAATTCTGCGTTTTTCTGCCGGGTGCCAGTGGAGAGACCGGTATGCGGGTTGCACAACGCATACGCGCAGAAGTAGAAAATACGCCGTTTCACACAACGGAGTATCAGGTCTATCCGTTGACGATCAGTATCGGTGTTGCCTCTGCGCCGAAAAATGAGACGAACTCGCAGGTACTCAGCCGCGCTGATCGCTGCCTCTATATTGCGAAGCAGCGCGGACGCAATTGCGTGGTCTTCGATGAAGAAAGTGGGCGCCTTGCCAGCGCATCTGTCGTTTCTATCGTAAGTGCTCGGGAAGTGGCGCGCGGATAGCGCCGCGCTTCATTCCCAGGGTTCAATTACCTCTTCAGACCAACCGACCGGCACGAATCCCATTTTCTGATAGAGTTGCAGAGCTCTTGGGCTGTCGAGCGTATTAGTATGGATCGTCACCTTTTCCGGTCCATGCACCCAGGCTGCGGAAATGGCCTCACTCAGGAAAAACTTTCCGAGACCCCGCCCCTGAAAATCATCGATGAGACCGAAATAGACAATCTCGGCAGCCTCCGGCAAAGCGGTCAAGTCGAGTTCGACAAATCCAGCGGGACAGCCTTCTGCATAGAGAACGTGGATTTCAGTCGTATCTGCATGAATTACGGCTGCAACTTCCGCATCCGTCTGAACACGGCGCATCATCCAGTGATGCTTACGCCCGATCTGTTCATAGAGATAGCGGTAGTAATGGACCGGCATGGCACCCGCGCGCATCATAGCGAGGCGGATACCAGACGGCACCGGCACCTGAACTGCCTGACGGGCAGACATTTCCAGGTGGGTGATGCGGGCGGTCAGTTTTCCGGTCATGCTTATTCAGCTTCACCGGTGACAACTGGTGTATCCTGCCGGCTTCCCCATTCACTCCAGGAACCGTCGTATAGACGATTATCCTTGTGACCGACCGACGCCAATGCAAGCATGATGACCGCTGCGGTAACGCCAGAGCCACAGCTCGTAACGACCGGTTGTGAGAGATCAACACCGGCCTCGTCGAAAATCTTGCGCAGGCTTGCAAGGTCCTTTAGCTCACCGTTTTCAGACAAAGTGCCAACGGGAACGTTGCGTGCACCGGGCATATGGCCGGAGCGCATGCCTGCCCGCGGCTCGGCATCGCGTCCGGTGAAGCGTCCGGCTGCGCGTGCATCGGCGATCTGCGAGCGTCGCTCGTCCACAATTTCGCGCATCTGCACGAAATCGACCACTGCGGCCTCGTCGAATGATGGCGTGAACAGCGTTGGCGCAATCTTTGTAGCTTCTTCGGTCACCGGATAACCAGCCTTTTTCCAGCCGTCGAAGCCGCCATCAAGTACATAGACATTCTTCACACCCATCACGCGGAACATCCACCAGACGCGCGGTGCGGAAAACATGCCGACTCCGTCATAGACAACAACTGTCTCATCAGCCGTAACTCCCATGGCACCGACATGCTGCGCAAAAAGCTCTGGCGACGGCAGGGTGTGCGGCAGACCGGATTCCTTGTCAGCAATCTTGTCCTGATCGAAGAACACAGCGCCTGGAATATGTGCAGCGTTGTATTCTTCCTGCCCGTTGCGTCCAGCAGCCGGGAGATACCAGGAGGCATCGACAATCGCGATGCCCGGCTTGCCGAGCCGTTCTTTCAACCAGTCCCGTGAAACGACGAAGGCGCTTTTCTCTACCATGGGTAAACACTCCTCAAGCATGTTTCGTAAAACCGGGAAACACGCAGAAAAAAATGGGTTCAGGCTTCTGGCAGGGAGCCAAAGCGAATGCGGAACCGGCGGTTTTCCTTGCCCTTTTTCTCGATCTTGCCGATGTGGATTTCACCCACTTCCTGCGTTTCGGAAACGTGCGTACCACCGCAAGGTTGCGAATCCACCACGCCGTTTTCACCGATAAGAACAAGGCGTATGCGACCGAGCCCCACCGGAGGACGCACATTCTTCGACTTTACGATATCCGGATTTGCAAGGAATTCTTCATCGCTGATCCAGCGAATGGCAACCGCGTCATTGGCATTCACCCGCTCCATGAGCCTTTCGGTCACGAATTCCTTGGTGTAGCTCGGATCGGGAAGATCGAAATCAACGCGACTTTCATCCTCGCCCACCGCAGCGCCGGTAATCGGAAACGGGCAGACAACGGAAAGCAGGTGGCAGGCCGTATGCATCCGCATCAGCTTGTAGCGACGCGGCCAGTCAACATGCAGGACCAGCTTTTCACCGACAGTGGGCGAAGCCTGTCCTTCTGCCGGAACATGAATGATTTCGTTCTTGTTTTCGCCCGTAACGGTTGCTGAAATCTCGATACGAGAACCATCCGCGCGCTCGAGAAAGCCGATATCCCCCGGTTGGCCGCCGGAGGTCGCATAGAAGTTTGTCTGGTCGAGAATAATCCCGCCCGTCTCGGTAATGGCGAGTACCGTGCCCTCCGCCGTTGAAAGATAGGAATCCTCGCGGAAAAGCGCTTCGGTCTCGTATGCCATGATTATCCCTCGAACGGTATGTCTATCTCGGTCTTCCTCTCCAGCCATCCCGGCACTGGCAGGTTCTTGCCACGCAGGAAAGCAGGATTGAACAGCTTGGACTGGTAACGATTACCATAGTCGCAAAGCACCGTCACAATTGTGTGGCCCGGCCCGAGATCTTTTGCAAGCCGGATTGCGCCTGCAATATTGATACCCGAAGAACCGCCGAGGCAAAGTCCCTCATTTTCCACGAGATCGAAAACGATATCGAGCGCCTCCGCGTCGGAGAGGCGATAGGAGAAATCGGGGGTGAACCCCTCAAGATTGGCGGTGACACGCCCCTGCCCGATGCCTTCGGTGATCGAGTCGCCTTCGGCTTTCAGCTCGCCCGTCGTGTAGAAGGAATGGAGTGCGGCTCCATATGGATCGGCAAGTGCGATCTTGATATCAGCATTGTGGTCCTTCAGACCGAATGCGGTGCCGACAAGCGTTCCACCTGATCCGACAGCGGCGACAAACCCATCCACCTTGCCGTCGGTATCCCGCCAGATTTCCTGCGCCGTGGTTTCGATATGGGCCTGCCGGTTGATCGGATTATCGAATTGATTGGCCCAGACCGCGCCGTTCGGCTCGCTTCTGGCAAGTTTTTCGGCCAATCGTCCCGACAGGCGCACATAATTGTTCGGATTGCGATAGGGGGCGGCTGGAACTTCAATCAGTTCGGCGCCAAGCAGGCGCAGCGCGTCCTTCTTTTCCTGGCTTTGCGTTTCGGGAATAACGATAACTGTCCGATAGCCAAGCGCTTTCGCGACCATCGTGAGGCCGATGCCGGTATTGCCGGCCGTACCTTCAACGATGACACCACCGGGTTTCAGAAGCCCACGCTTTTCGGCATCGCGAATAATATAGAGCGCTGCGCGGTCCTTCACCGACTGTCCGGGATTGAGAAACTCGGCCTTGCCATAAATTGCGCAGCCGGTAAGTTCGGAAGCCTTTTTCAAATGGATCAATGGCGTATTGCCGATTGCGTCGAGCACCGATTGGAACATGGCTTCCGTCCTTCCTGTTTTGAAGAGGAAATTATGAGGAACGGCCCTGCCCTTCAAGCAAGCATGGAATATTTTTCCAAGCCATTACGCAAATTGAAACCCATCCTGCGCTCATAAATAGAAAAGCCGCCCGAAATGGGCGGCTTTTTGAAAAAATATTCAAGGCAAGCTTACGCTGCGCGCTGTCCGCCATTGCCGTTGGCATTGCGGCGCTTGCGGCGAAACGGACGCTTCGCTTTCGGAGCGGCTTCACCTGCTGCGTGACCGCCTGTACGATGGTCGCCTGACTTCGGGGCTGCACGACGCGGCTTCTGCGCCGTTCCGCCCTTGCGATGCTGGGTCTTCTGCGGGCGTTCGCCCGGAGCTGCCGCACGCGGTGCCGGAGCAGGTGCAAGCTCCACAGGTGCATCCTTGATCGGAAGCTTGTTACGCGTCACACGCTCAACGGCTCTCAGCTTGGATTCTTCCGCTGCCGGATCATAGAGCGTGATCGACGCGCCGCTGGCGCCATTACGGCCGGTACGGCCAATACGATGCACATAGGTTTCCGGCTCGTCAGGCAGATCGTAGTTCACGACGTGGCTGATACCCGGCACGTCGATGCCGCGAGCAGCAATGTCCGTTGCGATCAAAATCCGCAGCGATCCATCACGGAATCCGTTCAGCGCACGCTGACGTGCATTCTGCGACTTGTTGCCGTGAATGGCGGCGACTTCATAGCCATCGCGTTCCAGATGACGGACGACTGCATCGGCACCATGCTTCGTACGGGTGAAGACGATGACCGAACGCATAGCCTTGTCACCCAGCAGCGCGGAAAGAAGACGGCGCTTCTCCTTGGTGTGCACAGGATGCACAACCTGCGTGATTTCAGCAGCCGTCGTTCCCTGCGGAGCGACTTCCACACGAACCGGATCACGCAGCAAGCTTCCTGCCAGCGACGCGATTTCCTTCGGCATGGTGGCCGAAAACAGCGCGGTCTGACGATCAGAATGCGTCGCTTTTGCAATGCGCTTCACATCGTTGATGAAGCCCATGTCCAGCATACGGTCCGCTTCGTCGAGGACGAGCCAACGCGTCTGCGAGAGGTCAACCAGACCGTCACGCATCAGATCGGTCAAACGACCAGGCGTGGCGATCAGAACGTCGATGCCCGGTGCGATGCGCTTGATCTGGGACAGCTTGGAAACGCCGCCCAACACAAGCGCTGTCGAGATATGCGCGTGTTTGGAAACATTGCGGATCGTCTGTTCAATTTGCACGGCGAGTTCACGCGTTGGCGCCAAGATCAGCGCGCGTGCAGTTTTTGGACGGCGCTTGTCGCCGAGGCCGATGATCTTCTGCAGGATCGGCAGGCTGAAAGCTGCGGTCTTGCCGGAGCCCGTCTGCGCGATACCAAGAATATCGCGGCCTTCAAGCTGGTGTGGAATCGCCTGCAACTGGATCGGCTTCGGCTCGGTCATGCCAGCGGCTTCGACGCCCTTGAGCAAAATGCCGGTAACGCCGAGAGCGGCAAAGCCGCCCGTAATTTCTTTTGTCAATTCAATCTCTTTCGGCGGCACCATGATGTCATGGTCCGCATACAAATGCCGGTCAAGCGCAACTTGCCGAACTCTATCTGTTCAATGATAACGACGGGACGCCGAAGCTTATAAACTCCAGGCGACTTGCGCTGCCGTGCCCGAACATTTTCTCGGGTCTCCCCGCTTCCGGACCATTCCGGAAGACAGAGGCGAGACGCAACAAGTCCAATGCCGGGAAAGCCGACGAACACGTCGGCCCATGCGCCTGACGCGGCATATGGGGTGTTTTCGTCGAAAAAGCAACTGATTTCGCTTAAGGCACCGAAATCAGATGATGAAATCAGCGAGCACCTGATTGTCCGTTATGTCCTGATAGGCCCAACCGGCTTCTGCGAATTTCTTTTCCAGAAGCTTGAAGTTCGCCGCGTTCTTCGTTTCGATGCCGATCAGCACAGAGCCGAAATTACGCGCCGATTTCTTCAGATATTCGAAACGCGCAATATCATCTTCAGGACCCAGAAGATCAAGGAACGACCGAAGGGCGCCCGGCCTTTGCGGGAAGCGGAAGATGAAATATTTCTTCAAGCCTTCGAAGCGCAGTGCACGCTCACGAACATCCGGCAGGCGCTCGAAGTCGAAATTGCCGCCCGAAACAACAATGACGATGCGCTTGCCTTTGAGGTCGCTCTTCTTGAAGTCCTTCAACGCATCAATGCCGAGCGCGCCCGCTGGTTCAAGCACGACGCCCTCAATATTGAGCATTTCGATGATTGTTGCGCAAAGCCGGTTTTCCGGAACCGTTATAACAGTTTTCGGATCGAACCCTTTGAGAAGCTTGAAGTTTTCTTTTCCGATCTCGGCAACAGCTGCACCATCGACGAAATTGTCGACATGCGTAAGTTTGATACGCTTGCCTGCTTCAAGGCTCCCTTTCAGGCTCGCAGCACCCTGTGGCTCGATAAAGCGGAAACTTGTCTTCCAGCCCAGATCTGAAACATATTGCGTAACGCCGCCGGACAATCCGCCGCCACCGACAGGCAGCAGAATAAAGTCGGGCTTCTTTCCCTCCGGCAACTGCCGCTCGATCTCAAGCGCTACCGTCGCCTGCCCCTCAACGATACCGGGATGATCGAAAGGCGGTACCATCACGCCTTTCTGGCTTGCGGCAAACTCCTGCGACGCGGCATAGCAAACGTCGAAAATATCGCCCACCAGCTTGATTTCGATGAATTCGCCGCCAAAAGCGCGGGTCTTGTCGATTTTCTGCTGCGGCGTCGTAACCGGCATGAAAACGACACCCTTGCGGCCAAAATGGCGGCAGACGAATGCAAAACCCTGTGCATGGTTGCCTGCGGAAGCGCACACGAACACCGCATTCTTGTCGGTCGTTTCTACTGCCTTGGAGATGAAGTTGAAAGCGCCACGAATCTTGTAGGACCGGACCGGTGTGAGATCTTCGCGCTTGAGCCAAATTTCCGCACCGTACTTCCGTGAAAGGTAATCGTTGAGCTGCAGCGGCGTTTCAGGAAACAGCGCGCGCATTGCCTTTTCGGCCTCGGATACGGATTTGACGAAGGCGGTCATTATTCAACTTTCTGCATTTCCTGCTGGATTTCCGCCCATGGCTACATGGGTTTGACAATGCAGACAAGGTTGAAGCTCGTCAGGTCGCCAAATCAACGATTTAGAGTAAGCATATATTCGGCAATACTAACTGTTGATGTTAACAGGCTTTGTGGCTTGAATTCGTGACACAAATCATGACATAGACGAGGGCAATTGCTGCGGTCGTGGCGAAATTGGTATACGCAACGGACTTAAAATCCGTCGTCTTTTAGACTTGCGGGTTCAAGTCCCGCCGACCGCACCACCTCCTCCTTTTGCGCTCAGTTTTCCCATATCCGCTCCAGGCAACCTCGCCTTGACAATTTACTGCCCTATCCTCCAGTTTTCCCCTACTCGAAACAGATGCAGACGGAACAATGGAAGAGCAAGCCACACAGTTGATCGCAAATACAAACGCATTCGTTCTCCAGATGTACGACCTTCTCATACGATATTCAGTCTCCACACTCGGTGCGCTGATTATCCTTTGCGTCGGCTGGATACTGGCCGGAATCCTTCAAAAATGGACCATACAGTCGCTGTCGAAAATTCGCGGCTTCGACCAGACGTTGGTCGGATTCTTCGGCGCTGTCGTCCGCTACGGCATACTCGTCATCATTCTGGTCATGGTTCTCGGGCAGTTTGGTGTCCAGACCGCGTCCATTCTCGCAGCGCTAGGCGCTATTGGCCTTGCTATCGGCCTCGCCCTTCAAGGTACGTTGCAGAACATCGCAGCAGGCATCATGATTCTGGTCCTCAGGCCATTTCGCGTTGGTGAATATATCAGTGCAGGCACCGTCGTCGGCACCGTGCAAGACGTCGGCTTGTTTGCGACGGAGCTCAAAACCATTGATGGCCTTTATGTGCTGGCACCCAATTCCTCTCTTTGGAATACGCCCGTCACCAATTACAGCCGCATGAAAACCCGCATGCACGAGTTCAAGGTAGGGATTGGCTACGAAGACAATATCGATCAGGCCTTCGCGATCATAAAGAAGGTTGTCGAAGATCAGAAAGGTGTTCTCTCAACACCCGCACCGGCCTATTTCGTATCGCAACTGGGCGACAGTGCCGTTGTTCTCAGCGCCAACTACTGGATAAACAGCGCCGATTATGCGCAGGTGTCGCGCCACACGATCAAAACGGTGAAGATCGAATTCGACAAAGCCGGGATCAACATCCCTTATCCGCAAATGACTTATCATGTCATTGAAAAAGATAATAAAACAGAAACAGTTAACTGATCTTTCTAAACTCTTTTTTCAGAGAAGCCGCAGATTGAATCTGCGGCTTTTCAATAGCTGCTACTCCGCTCAACTGTTCAGCTTGGCAGTGATTTCCGCAACACGCCTGCCCTGAAACCGCGCCCCGTCCAGTTCCTGTTCCGAAGGCTGGCGCGAACCGTCGCCATCTGCAGTTGTCGTCATCCCATAGGGAGCACCGCCGCGCACCACATCATTTCCCATCTGCCCCTGATAGGCATAGGAAAGCGGGACGATAATCATGCCCTGATGTTGCATCTGCCACTGTGTGGAAATCAACGCCAGTTCCGCACCACCATGCTGCGTGGCTGTAGAAACCATCACCGACCCGACCTTGTTAATGAGGGCACCCTTTGCCCAGAGACCGCCGGTCTGGTCGAGGAAATTCTTCATTTGAGCCGCCATCATGCCATAGCGGGTAGCGGTGCCGATGATGATGGCGTCGTAATCCGCGAGTTCAGCCGGCGTGGCAATCGGCGCATCCTGATCGATCTTATAGTGCGAGGCTTTCGCGACATCCGGCGGAACCAGTTCCGGCACCCGTTTGATCGTGACTTCCGCGCCGCCTTCGCGCGCACCTTCAGCCGCCGCCTTGGCCATTTTTTCCATGTGACCATAGGCCGAATAATACAGCACCAGCACTTTAACCATGTGACGTCTCCTTATCCCGATTTGTGAGGCCCCAACCTCGACAGGTTCAATTAGGGGAGCCGCCTTCTTTGGGAAGGCACAACTTCTCGCGCCCAAATAAAATGCTGCAATAAAGCAGTTGCAGCCTTGCCCTGCTGGCGCTTAACTGATGCCAGAAAATGGAGTCTGGATATGACCAACAATCCGCAGCAAGCCGTCAAGGCAGCCATGCTGGCAATTGGCGACGAGCTTCTCTCAGGCCGCACCAAGGACAAGAATATCGGGCATCTCGCTGATGTCCTGACAGCGGCGGGCATTGATCTCAAGGAAGTACGGATTGTTCCGGACGAGGAAATCGCCATCGTCGCCGCTCTGAATGCACTGCGACCGCATTATGACTATGTTTTCACGTCCGGTGGAATTGGCCCTACCCATGACGACATCACCGCCGATGCGGTTTCTGCGGCCTTTGGCGTGCCTTGTATCTATGACGAAAAAGCCATGAAACTGCTTGGCGACAATTATGCAAAGCGCGGGCTGGAATTCACCGACTCGCGCAAGCGCATGGCGCGTATGCCGCAAGGTTCTGAGCATATAGCGAACCCGATCTCCGCTGCGCCCGGTTTTCATATCGGCAATGTCTATGTGATGGCAGGCGTGCCTTCCGTGTTTCAGGCAATGCTTGACAATGTACTGCCGACACTGAAGACCGGCCGCAAGATTCTGTCCAGGTCGGTGCTTTGTCCTTTTGGCGAAGGCGTGATTGGCGCTCCCCTGACGGAAATCCAGAAAGAAAACCCCGATACGATCATCGGTTCCTATCCGAAATTCGAGAACGGGCGCTTCAGCACGGAACTTGTCGTCCGCGGGAGCGATCCTCAAAAAATCGATACGGCAATTGATGCAATCGAAAAAATGATCTCGTCGCTCGAAACAAAAGGTGCCGCTTAATCCTTTGCAACCTTTTGCCCGCGCAACTCGTTGCACTATATGCTAAAATAGAAACACAGCCGGAAGGAGTTCGGTCATGTCCTACAAGACGGTGGTTGCCTATTCTCGCAGTGAATCCGAGTTGAAGCGGGTTGTGTCCGCCGTTGGACTTCTAAAGCAGAAGGTGCCCGATATTCACGTCATCGGGCTTTATTCAATCCCTTCGCCCATCGTCTATGCCGACCCGAACGGCTTCATCGATCCGGGAATGTTCGAACTGCATGACAAGCAGCACAAGGAGCTTTCCGAAAGGCTGAAACATCTCTTCGAGGAAGAGATGCGCCGTCAGGGCACCAACTATGAATATCGCATCACGCGGTCCGAAACCGGCACCGCTGCTGATGGCGTGCTGACTGCTTGTCTTGGAGCCGAATTGCTGGTCGCCGGGCAACCCGACCCCGACGATCCGGCCACCAACGACGAAACCGCCGATACGATTGTTTTCAATTCCAGCTGCCCTGTTCTGCTGGTTCCCTATGCACCGGTGCTGCAGATGATTTCGCTCGACCGGATCGTCGTCGCCTTTAACGGCAAGCGGGAAGCGGCCCGGGCCGCTTTCGACGCCCTGCCCTTGATGAAACATGCCGACAGAACGGAAATCGTTTGGGTCGATCCACCGGAAATTGAAGGCGAGGATCAGGCTTTGGCGAGCCACGATATTGCGGAATCACTGTCTCGGCATGGGATTGATGTGACGACCACAGCACTGGCATCCAACGGACGTTATGCGCAGGATGCCTTGAGGGAACATATCATCGCTGAACGCGCTGATCTTTTCGTGATGGGCGCTTACAGTCATTCCCGGTTGCGTGAACTCGTCTTTGGCGGGGTGACGCGCTCCATGCTGAACGAGCTGCCCATTCTCACGCTTTTCTCGCGTTAGAAGACACGATTGAAGCCAGTTTGATCCGGCAATTGGCCAACAACTGGCCGACAACTAGCCTGTGATGACACGACACGCTTGCAAGAACACCATTTTTGCGGTTATCAGCATCACCCGGCGCTGACTGTGCCGGGTGGAGAGCCTTTTCCTCTCTTGCCGCCCGCCTGAAAGGGCGCAGACGAAGAAAAGCCGCAGATCCTGACAGTTACAGCGCTTGGCAATCCGTCATAGCGCATTTTTGGTTTTTAAAGGTCCGGAGAACGAGCTCCGGATCGTTCCACGGAGCGTTTCGATGTCCTTGCCAGATAAAGCCTTCCCAGTTTCATGGGATCAGTTCCACCGTGATGCCCGCGCCCTTGCCTGGCGGATTGCCGGTATGAATCGTGATTGGCACGCAATTGTTGCCATCACGCGTGGCGGTCTGGTCCCTGCTGCCATCGTCTGCCGCGAACTCGGCATTCGTCTCATCGAAACCGTCTGTATTGCCTCCTATCACGACTACACGTCGCAAGGCGACATGCAGATCCTCAAGGGTGTGAGCGAAACACTTCTGGAAAATGGCGGCGAAGGCGTCATCGTCGTAGACGACCTGACCGACACCGGCAAAACCGCAGCCATCGTGCGGGAAATGATGCCGAAGGCCCATTTTGCGACTGTTTACGCCAAGCCGAAAGGCCGTCCGCTGATCGATACCTTCGTAACGGAAGTGTCTCAGGACACCTGGATCTACTTCCCTTGGGATATGGGCTTCACCTATCAGGAACCGATCGCAGGCGACAAGCGCAGCTGAAGCCCGACAGACTTGAAGCCATAAATCCATCGAATGCACTTCCGATAAAACTGGCGGATTCACATCCGCCAGATCAAAACGCTGCGAAACGAAAACAAACGAACGCCATTGCGGTGACATTTCCGCCGCAATCGCACCTTATAGAAAGCGCATCGAAATAACGCCGATTAGAGGCAGATAGCGTTTTCAAAGCCGCCATCCCACCCTGAAATTTCAGTAATACCTTTAAAATAAAAGCTTTTTTCGGATACTTTCAAAGGTCTGTTGCCTAACTAATCAGTTGTTATTTTGGCGAATCGGATCATGCTATAGATAAAAAGGGGATTTTCGCGGTGAAGTCGCAGGCCAAACAACTGATTGCAACCGAAAAGCGTATTTTGACGCCTTCCGGTCGTTTGCAGCAGGTTGCGGCGCTTGTCTATCGTCGCGACATGGGCATCCTCAAGGTTCTCGTCATTACGAGCCGCGGTACAGGCCGCTGGATCATCCCCAAGGGCTGGCCGCAAGTCGGTCGCACTCTGGCGGATACTGCTCTTCGTGAAGCTTATGAAGAAGCCGGCATTCGTGGTGAGGTCTCACCAGTACCAATCGGCAGTTTCTGCTACTGCAAGACCGACCTACCGCCTGAACGCATAAACCAGTTCACGGCAGCAGTATTCGCGGTGCAGTTCACCGGGCAGGAGAAAGATTGGCCTGAGCGGGATCAGCGCATCTGCGAATGGGTGTCGCCACAGGAAGCGGCCAATCGCGTCGAAGAGACAGAACTGAAGCAGTTACTGAACCATTTTGGTGATTCGGGCATTGCCGCTGCTGCTGAGTAAGCAGCCGGCAAGCCGTCTTCAATGCAGTATTCCCCCGGATTATGATCCTTTTGCAGGGATTTTCTCTTTCGACAGTCGACGCCGCCGTGCTTGTTCCTCTAACTGCTAGTAATAGCGGCTATCCAGGCTCCCCAAATCACATAGCCGGCTTGGTTCGCAAAAGTGTCGCTTCTCCCCGTTATCCACATTTGCCCCAAGCTGTTACGCACAATATCTAGATGCTGGAGCGTTACAACAAACCATTGCTTGACGCTCGAAGCCGAGTCGTTTTTTATGATACTATCGTTGCGTAAGTAGCGTGATCGGGCGTTGTAATCTGCCGGTCCTTTTTTCGGTCAAGTTGAGTATCGAACGAGCGTTGCGCTTTGAAAGTGCGGTTTTCGCTCGGTGCTTTCCTGCGCCCAAATTCTGGGTGCGCCCTTCTCTGGAGAAGCAGATGCAACATCGATCAGAAACAGCGTTAACACTAGATTTAGTATTTGCGCTCATGCTTCTTACAAGATAAGGTATTTTTCGTTCCGCCGATTTTTGATCGCGATCGCGCTAGCAAGGTTGCAATTAAGCTCCCCTGAGGCGTTTTTTCGTGGGCTTTGATGAGGTGGAAGCGGATTTCCGGGAGTTTTCTCCCCAACAAGACGCTCCTCCCCGCAGAAGAGCTGTTTTGACAGAGACGCGATACAGACAGGCCGTGGCTGAAAACCGTCACTAGAGCTACTATATATAGAACGTTTGGATGGGACAGATGAAGATCGAACGCCGTTTCACGAAAGAGAATCAGTCGGCCTATGCGGACATCGCGTTCCGGACTGCGACCAGCGAGATCAAGAATCCCGATGGATCCATCGTATTCCGTCTTGAGAACATCAATGTGCCCGCGCAGTTCAGCCAGGTCGCTGCGGACATTCTTGCACAGAAGTACTTCCGCAAGGCTGGCGTTCCCGCACAGCTGAAGAAGATCGAGGAGAACGACGTTCCCTCATGGCTGTGGCGCTCGGTCGCTGACGAGGACGCGCTTGCCAAGCTGCCTGAAAATGATCGCTACGGCTCCGAAATGGACGCCTGCCAGGTTTTCGACCGTCTCGCCGGCACTTGGACCTATTGGGGCTGGAAGGGTGGCTATTTCGCCTCTGAGGAAGACGCCCTCGCCTTCCGCGACGAGCTTGCCTATATGCTCGCGACCCAACGTGTGGCTCCAAACAGCCCGCAATGGTTCAACACCGGCCTGCATTGGGCCTATGGCATCGACGGTCCCGGCCAGGGCCATTTCTATGTCGACTGGCAGACCGGCAAACTGACCAAGTCCAAGTCGGCCTATGAACATCCGCAGCCGCATGCCTGCTTCATTCAGTCCGTTGGCGATGATCTCGTCAATGAAGGCGGCATCATGGATCTGTGGGTCCGTGAAGCGCGCCTGTTCAAGTATGGCTCCGGCACGGGCTCTAACTTCAGCTATCTGCGCGGCGAAGGTGAAAAACTTTCCGGTGGTGGCAAATCCTCCGGTCTGATGAGCTTCCTGAAGATCGGCGACCGCGCCGCAGGTGCGATCAAGTCGGGCGGCACGACCCGCCGCGCCGCCAAGATGGTCGTCGTCGACATCGATCATCCGGATATCGAGGAATATATCGACTGGAAGGTCAAGGAAGAGCAGAAGGTTGCTTCGCTCGTCACCGGTTCCAAGATCGTCAAGCAGCATCTGACCGCCATCATGAAGGCTTGCGTCAACTGCGAAGCGGACAATGATGATTGCTTCGATCCGGCGAAGAACCCTGCCCTGAAGCGCGAAATCAAGGCCGCAAAGAAGAACCAGGTTCCGGAAAACTACGTCAAGCGTGTGATCCAGTTCGCGCGTCAGGGCTACACCGACATTCAGTTCAAGACCTACGATACAGACTGGGATTCGGAAGCCTATCTCACTGTTTCGGGCCAGAATTCCAACAATTCCGTTTCGCTGAAGGACGAATTCCTGCGCGCTGTCGAAAACGACGGCGACTGGAACCTGACAGCTCGTCGCGACGGTCGCGTCATGAAGACGCTGAAGGCGCGCGATTTGTGGGAAAAGATCGGTTACGCCGCCTGGGCGTCCGCTGATCCGGGCCTGCACTACAACACGACCATGAACGACTGGCACACCTGCCCGACCGCCGGTCCGATCCGCGCTTCCAATCCGTGCTCGGAATACATGTTCCTTGACGACACGGCTTGCAATCTGGCGTCGATCAACCTGCTCACCTATCGCAACAAGGATGGTTCATTCGATATTGCGGCTTACGAGCACACGGCACGCCTGTGGACCATCGTTCTCGAAATCTCGGTGATGATGGCGCAGTTCCCGTCGAAGGAAATCGCCCGTCTTTCTTATGAATACCGCACGCTCGGCCTCGGCTACGCCAATATTGGCGGCCTGTTGATGACTTCCGGTATTCCTTATGACTCCGATGAAGGCCGTGCAATTTGTGGCGCGCTGACGGCGATCATGACCGGTGTGGCCTATGCCACCTCCGCTGAAATGGCAAAGGAACTCGGAACCTTCCCGAGCTATGAGCCAAACGCCGAGCATATGTTGCGCGTCATTCGCAACCACCGCCTCGCAGCCCATGGCCAGACGGAAGGTTATGAAGGACTTGCTGTCAATCCGGTTGCACTGATTGCCGAGGATTGCCCGGATCAGGATATGATTACCCATGCACGTGCTGCCTGGGACAAGGCGCTGGAACTTGGCGAAAAGCATGGCTACCGCAATGCACAGTCCACCGTCATCGCGCCTACCGGCACGATCGGCCTCGTCATGGACTGCGACACGACCGGCATCGAGCCTGATTTTGCGCTGGTGAAGTTCAAGAAGCTCGCTGGCGGTGGTTACTTCAAGATCATCAACCGCGCCGTACCGGAAGCACTCCGCACGCTCGGTTATTCGGAAAGCCAGATTGCTGAAATCGAAGCCTATGCTGTCGGTCACGGCAACATCAATCAGGCTCCGGGCATCAACCCGTCTTCTCTGAAGTCCAAGGGCTTCACCGACGAGAAGATCGAAGCCCTGAATGCTGCTCTCAAAAGCGCATTCGACATCAAGTTCGCTTTCAACAAGTGGACGCTGGGCGAAGACTTCTGCAAGGACGTGCTGAAGCTCACCGATGAACAGCTCAACGATTTCTCGTTCGAGATGCTCCCGGCGCTGGGTTTCGCCAAGAAGGACATCGAAGCTGCCAACATCCATGTTTGCGGCGCAATGACCCTCGAAGGGGCGCCGTTCCTCAAGGAAGAGCACTACGCCGTGTTCGATTGCGCCAATCCTTGTGGCAAGATCGGCAAGCGTTATCTCTCGGTGGATAGCCACATTCGCATGATGGCAGCCGCACAGCCGTTCATTTCGGGTGCGATCTCCAAGACGATCAACATGCCGAATGACGCAACCGTCGAGGACTGCAAGAACGCCTATATGCTGTCCTGGAAGCTGGCGCTCAAGGCCAATGCGCTTTATCGCGACGGCTCCAAGCTTTCGCAGCCGCTCAACGCCGCCCTCATCTCGGATGATGAGGACGAAGACGATGCAGTCGAGGCACTGATCGAAGCCCCTGCTGCAGCCCGCGCCGTTCAGGTAACCGAGCGTATCGTCGAAAAGGTTGTCGAAAAGATCGTGCATGAGCGCGAAAAGCTGCCGAACCGTCGTCAGGGTTATACGCAGAAGGCAGTCGTTGGCGGTCACAAGGTCTATCTGCGCACCGGCGAGTTCGGTAATGGACGCCTCGGTGAAATCTTCATCGATATGCACAAGGAAGGCGCTGCTTTCCGTGCAATGATGAACAACTTCGCCATCGCCGTATCGCTCGGCTTGCAGTATGGCGTACCGCTCGAGGAGTATGTGGAAGCCTTCACTTTCACGAAATTCGAACCGGCAGGCATGGTCATCGGCAACGATGCCATCAAGACCGCAACGTCGATCATCGACTATGTCTTCCGTGAGCTGGCGGTGTCCTATCTCGGACGCAATGACCTCGCCCATGTCGACACAAGCGATTTCGGTAATACGGCGCTCGGCAAGGGTATCAAGGAAGGTAAGACCAACCTGGTCTCGACCGGTTGGACGCGTGGTTACAAGCCCACTCTGGTGACCAACTCGACTAACGAAGCCAAGGGATCGACAAATTCTGCGCCGCAGGCTTCCAACGTCACAACCTTGAAGTCGACCACGCCGACGGGCAATCGCCCCGCAACAATCGGTCTGGTGACGGATGGTGCGACCGCCTTCAAGCGGGAGTTGGAAGAGCAACCTGCTCCGGCACAGCAGCAGGAAAGCACATCAGCAACGGCAACCGAACTTTTCTCGGATAAGGCTGCAGCAGACGCTGCTTCCGCCCGCGCGGAAAGTGCGAATGCCGCCAAGAAGCTGGAAGCTGACCGCCGCATCAAGTCGATGATGCAGGGCTATACCGGCGACAGCTGCACCGAATGCCAGAACTTTACCATGGTTCGCAACGGAACGTGTCTCAAGTGCGACACTTGCGGTGCAACGAGTGGCTGTAGCTAAGTCTAGTTCGTTGAATATGAAGATAAAAAAGCCCGCTTTATGCGGGCTTTTCTTTTCCATAAGTATTTTCAAAGAAAAATTATATAGAATTATATTTCTATGATGAAATATTGAGATTCAACAAATTTCGGAACGAACCGACTATTTCCACGTTCAACCTAAGCAACCGAACGTATAAAGGAGATAGTTATGTTCAGGACTACACTTCTGACGACGACGTGTGCATTGCTGATAGGTGGCGCTGCTTATGCTCAGACAACTGCACCAACACCAGCACCTGCCGAGCCACCGGCTGCGGCAGAGGAAATGCCGGTTTCGTCCAAGGACATGTTTGGCAATCCCACATCGGGTGAGACCGACAAGGTCGGCTTTCTGGAACCGAAAGAGGGCCAGCTTCTCGTCACCTCTTTCATCGGACAGAGCGTCTATGAAAGTGATGCTGCTGACGCCCAGACTGTCGGCAAGCTGAATGATCTTATCGCCAGCCCCGAAGGTGATATTGAAGCTGCGGTGATCGGCGTGGGTGGTTTTCTTGGAATCGGCGAGAAGGACGTCGCTGTAAGCCCGGATCAACTGCAGCTTGCAACCCGCAGTGACGGCAAAAAATGGCTGGTCATAAAGGCGACCAAACAGCAGTTGACCGATGCGCCGGCATTCGATCGCTCGAAGCTTTTTGTGGACGGTGTAGCCGATCCATCAGCAGCGAACGAGACCAATGCCCCGACGACTGATGCCCCGGCAAGCGATACAACTCCGGCATCACCACCTCCAGCCCAATGATACGGTCTCGATGAGCAATACGACAAGTCTACCCCCCGGCCTTCTGGCCGGGGTTTTGATGCAAATAACCATTACTCGCGGTTGAAATATTCATATGGCCGCCTTAATTCCTGGTAGAACATGATACAAGCATCGCAACACGGCACCCAATTTTCACCAGGTTAATCTCAGGAAAGTCTATTGTCCGATTTTTTTATTGCTCATCCCTGGGCGGAAACCCCTGTGGCGCTTGGAGGATTATTTCTTTCAGCTTTCATTGCAAACTTTCTAATCAAGGCGATTTTACTCAAACTACTCGAACGTCTTGTCCAGAAAACCTCTTTCGGACAAGACGAAGAGCTTAAAAGACACAGTGTCATCAGCCGTCTTGCCAATATCGTTCCGGCGTTGATTATTTCATCTGGAATCATGGCGGTGCCGGGCCTGCCCGAAGGCGTGATCACCGTTATTCGGAATGTAGCGATAGCTTTTATCATTCTGACGCTGGCTTTGGCGGTCAATTCAGTCTTTGGGCTGATCGATACGCTCTATCATCGCCGTCCCGAAGCCAGATACCGCCCCATAAAGGGCTACATTCAGGTGGCCAAACTTGCTGTCTACATCGTGGCGGCAGTCCTTGTCATTGCGACACTGCTGGACAAGTCGCCGGTTATCCTTCTTTCCGGTGTCGGTGCTATGGCCGCGGTGCTAATCCTTGTCTTTCAGGACACATTGCTTTCTCTGGTCGCCAGTATGCAGATCGCTTCGTCCAACATGGTTCGTGTCGGCGACTGGATCGAAATGAAGAATCTCGACGCCAATGGCGATGTCACGGAAATCGCGCTCTATACCGTCAAGGTCCAGAATTTCGACAAGACGATCACCACCATTCCGATCCGCAAGCTCATCACCGAGCCGATGAAGAACTATCGCGGCATGCAGGAATCCGGCGGGCGTCGCATCAAGCGCGCGCTTTATATCGATCAAAACACCATTCGTTTTCTGTCGGATGACGAGCGAGCCAGACTTGGCACAGTTGATTGGCTGGCGGATTATCTGCCCAAGAAGGCCAAGGAAATCGCCGAATGGAACCAGAAGCTTGGCGACCGCGCCAACAATCCGGTCAACAGGCGTCAGTTCACCAATGTCGGTACGTTTCGGGCCTATGTAGACAATTATCTGCGCAATCACCCCGGCATACACAAAGGCATGACATTGCTGGTGCGCCAGATGGACCCTACTCCCGAAGGGCTGCCGCTGGAAATCTACTGCTTTACGAACACGACCGTCTGGGCGTCGTTCGAACAGATTCAGTCGGACATTTTCGATCACCTTTACGCGGTGTTGCCGGAATTCGGCCTCAGTGCCTTCCAGAATCCGAGCGGTAACGATTTTCGCAAACTGACAATCAATGCGCCTGTCGAGCAGCCTCAATCACCTTGGCGTTCAAACGTTGAACATTATAGCGTGCCCGGGACGGTGTCAGGCCAAGACGGACGACAGCAAGATGCATTGAAGGAACGATCATGACGCTTTGCCCGTCATGGCCCGACATCCAGAATGCGTCTTCCGGAATGCCATCCTCACCTGCCTTCACACCGCTAATCTGCAGCCAGACCTGAGCGGAACCATAGCGCCCTTCGGACTCGGGCCTGGGTTTGCGCATAAATGAAGTATAGTCCGCAGGCAGGATCGGTTTTCCGTACAGGTTTCCACCGTCCGCGAGAAACGCGCCCAACCGAGCCCAATCACGGGCGGTAGCGTACATATAGGAAGAAACGGCAAAGACGCCTGACGCATCCGTCTCCAAAATGACGCTGTTCATGCCAAGCGGACCGAATAGGGCAAGCCGCGGATAAGCCAGCGCCTCCTCGCGGCTGTTAAAACTATCCATGAAAAGATATGACAGAATATTCGCCGTTCCACTGGAATAATTGAATTTCGTCCCTGACGCCGCCTCCAGCGGCAAAGACGCAGCAAACCCGGCCATATCCGGCTCCAGATAAAGCATGCGCGTGACATCCGTTACTGTGCCGTAGTCCTCATCGAAGCGCAGACCGCTATTCATCGCCATCAGATTTGCGAGAGAAATCTTTGCCCGCTCATCGTTCTTCCATTCCGGTAAAAGGGCTGTGCTTTCCAAACTCATGCGCCCTTCAGCAATGCGCATGCCGATCAGTGTCGCGATGACGGACTTGGTCATTGACCAGCCCAGCAAAGGCGTATCCGCATTAAAGCCCGGACCATACGTCTCCGCGATCAGCTTGCCATCGCGAATAACTGCGATTGCACGCATTCCCGGCCCGGCCAGAGCCTGATCCTCAATCACAGCCTGCACCGCTGGATCGGTCTCAATCCGGATCGGTTCTGCGGGCACCTGCGGGCCGGTCGGAATTTCAACGCGCAAATCATCTTTCTGGATATTCGCGCATCCCAGCACTGGGCGATAGATTGCGGTACTTGGTGCAAAGAAGCCGAAAATCCGCACCGTCACACTGCTATTATTCTTGTCGAGAGAGGCATTCAGAAACCGCAGCAGCGGGTTTCCCGGTGCCTGAACATCGTCTGCAAGGACGGCATCAGCATCCCGACCGGCAATGAAAACATTTGAACAGACAATCTTGGCAGCATAGCCGGTGCCGACACGCAACAGCTTAGGCGGCCGAACCGCCAGCCAGAGAATTGCTCCCAGCACGATGACGAGCAGAAGACCACCGACAAACTTCAGAATACGCTTCATGCTGCCCCTCGCAAATAGTCGTTACGTCAATCATACCAAGCCGAGATAACTTGCCAACTCCCGCGCGGCGGCACCACCTGCCCTGTTTGCACCGATGGTCGAGGCAGATGGGCCATAACCAACAAGATGAATACGGGGATCGGCGGCCACCTGTGTTGCAAGGCGTCCAGTCATGAGAATACCGGCTTCCGCATTGCGCAATTGCAGCGGGGCAAGATGGTCGAGCGAACTGCGAAATCCTGTGCACCACAAAATAACATCAAAGGATTGTTCACTTCCATCGTCCCACCGAACACCTGTTTCCGTGATTTCGCTGAACATGGACAAACGGTTGAGCACACCGCGAGCGCGTGCCGCTTCAATGGCTGGCGTCAACGGCAGCCCTGTTACTGAAACGACCGATCCAGGTGGTAAGCCCCGGCGTACCCTTTCCTCAACCAAAGCCACGGCAGCACGGCCCAACTCCGGTGTAAACGGACCCTCCCGGAAAGCAGGTTCTTTGCGCGTGACCCATACGGTTTTCGTCACACGCGATATCTCGTCCAGAAGCTGCACAGCCGAGATACCCGCGCCTACGACAAGAACACGTTTGCCCTTGAAGGCGTCAGCTGTCTGATAATCCCGCGTGTGAAGTTGCTGGCCTTTGAAAAGCTCCGCACCCGGATAGGGTGGGATATAAGGAGACTCCCATGTGCCGGTCGCGTTGATGATCCCGCGTGCCGAATAGTTGCCCCGATCTGTCTCCACACGAAGCCGTTCGCCACGATCGCAAACGACTTTCACGGCCACAGGACGGTGCACCGGAAGATCGAAGGCTTCCTCATAGGCGCGGTAATATTGTGGGATGGCAACCGATGCACGCACCTCACCATTGGTCGTTTCGACAATATCCTCGAACTTCATGCCGGGGAGATCGTGAATGGCGTTGGCAGTCTGGAGAGTTAGCGAAGGCCAGCGGAATTGCCAGGCTCCGCCCGGCCCTGCGGCCTTGTCCAAAACCACGAATTGCCGTTCGCCTGCGAGACCAAGTTTATTCAGATGATAGGCCGACGAGAGCCCCGCCTGCCCGGCTCCAATAACCACAATGTCGACCTTGCGGGCGACTTTCACATGGCCATTATCGGCTGGCTGCTGATCGACGGACTGTATATCTGACATGATGCGCTATAGGCTTCCGAAATATGATTTGTGTCCGTAGATAGGGATCGGACGGCGGCGTCGAAAGCCCACCTATCCTACCATCGCAGCCGAGCGCAGTCTTTTATTGCGCCCCTCCCAAACACTCACAACCAGCATGATAACCGTCGTCAATATGCCCATTTCCAATAAATCGGCCATATAGCCGACCGGGATCGCTGCCAGTAGAGCCAGAACGCCAAAGACGTGGGACGTGGGAATAACGCCATAGACAACCTTCTTGTAGATCGCGCTGCCAATCAGATAGATCGCCGGTCCTGCGACAAGAACAAGAACGTAAGCAGTCTTCAACGGATCATGCGGATGGGCCATGACAAGATCGTTTCCAACTGCCGTTGCGATAATCCCGGCCACCAGAATGGCGTGAACATAGTGGAAATATGCGCCAATCCGTCCAGGATCAGTGGAGTGGGTGATCGTATCTGTCGCATCCTTGCTGGAGGTGCCAAAGTAGAGCCACCACATGGCAAGCGTCCCGAGAAAAGTGGCCAGCAGCGCCGACATGAGGGCCAAATTCCAGACTTCAGCATTTGCAAGGGTTGCCCCGGTAGCCAAAACCGTTTCGCCAAGTGCCACGATTACGAACAACTGGCAACGCTCCGCCAGATGTCCGCCTTCAATGGTCCAATCACTGGTGTGAGAGCGTCCGAGACCCGGCAGTGCAAAGCCGAACATCGGCGATAAGTACTCGCAAAGCACGGCAATAAGCCACAGCGCCATACGGGCTTCATGCTCGACAAAACAACCGGCTATCCAGAAGACAGCGGAAATAGTGAGCCAACCGAGCATACGCCTGTAATTGGCGGCAAGTGGATGGTCCTGCCCCAGAACAAACACGATATAGGCTGTTTTGCCGACCTGAATCGCCACATAGGCCAGAGCAAATATCCAGCCTTTGTCAGCGAAAGCACCGGGGATGGACGATGCCATCACCAAACCGAGCAACATGACGCAGAACAAAAGGCTGCGTATCTGCGGCGTTTCCGGGTTGAACCAGTTTGTCACCCAGCAGGTATATTGCCAGCCGAGCCATACCGCGAACCAGAGGATCAGCGTTTCGACAACACCGGTGAGCGTCAGATTGTGCAGAAGTTCATGACTGAGCTGCGTAACCGCGAAAACATAGACCAAATCGAAGAACAATTCCTCGAATGTCACCCGGGCATGGTGCCCGTCTCTTTGTCTCAAAAGCGGATGTGAAGCGACGGCAGAAGCTGAATTCATGCGAATGTACCTTCCCCTCAGACGGCAAGCATTCAATGCCACTGTCCGGCAGCTTAGCCCGCAGTCGATCAGCCGTATATCCGAATGTGCTGATTTCCACTTAAAGAAGTCAGTGTCGTCTTATTTCCCGCCGAACGTGTTACCCGCCTCGAGCCATGCATTGATACCGTCCGCCGCCGCGCGGCCCATCGCGAAACAGGCAGTCAGGAGATAGCCACCAGTTGGAGCCTCCCAGTCGATCATTTCTCCGACAACGAAAATGCCGGGTAGCTTCGGCAGCATGTAGTTCTTGTCGATTTCATGCCAACGAATACCGCCTGCCGACGAAATCGCTTCATCCAGCGGGCGCGGACGGAGCAGTGGAATGGAAATAGCTTTGATCGCAGTGGCCAGCACTTTCGGGCTTCTGTCGCGGGTAAATTCCGTCACAAGAGCTGCCTTCACGCCCGTCAGACCTGCAGCCTTGCGCAACAGATTGCCGAAGCTCAACTTTGTATCCTGCCGAGCAATATCGCTTTCCAGTCGCTCGATAGTTCGTCCAGGAACAAGATCGAGCGTTAGAAATGCCTTTCCATGTTTCTGCAAGCTGTCGCGCAGAGCTGCGGAATGCGCATAGATGAGACTACCCTCAACCCCACCGCGTGTAATGACAAACTCGCCCTGTGTCGCGCCTGCATGGGAAGTTGCGATAACAGACTTCACCGGTTCACCGGCGAAGCGTTCAGCAAAGAAGTCGCTCCAGGCAACGTCAAAACCGCAATTTGCGGGTTGAAACGGCGCTATATCGATTGACCTTCGCTGAAACTCATTGATCCAGAGGCCGTTGGAACCGAGCTTCGGCCAGCTGCCACCGCCAAAAGCAAAGAGCGCAGCATCGCATGTAATCGTCTGAACACCGTCGGGGTTTTCAATCTTGAGACTATTGCCCTCGAAGCCAATCCAGCGATGTCGGGTGAGAATGCGAACACCCTGATCTTCCAGACGTTTTCCCCAAGCCCGCAAAAGCGGAGACGCTTTCATCGCTTTGGGAAAGACACGACCGGATGAGCCGACAAATGTCTCGGCACCCAATTCATCCGCCCAGACACGTAATTCGGTCGGGCCGAAAGCCGTCAAGGCTGGCAATATACGGTCAATGCTTGAGCCGAAGCGTTTCGCGAAAGTTACAAAATCTTCCGAATGCGTAATGTTCAGCCCTGACTTTCCGGCAAGCAGGAACTTGCGGCCAACTGTCGGCATCTGCTCGTAGACCGTCACGCGATAGCCTCGCGCTGACAGTCTTTCGGCGGCCATCAGACCAGATGGCCCGCCTCCGAGAATGGCGATATTGCCTTCAGGCATCACGGTATCAGCCTCGCCGAAGTATTAATCCTGCTTCTCCAGCATTTCCTTAACTGTGGTCGCCAACTGCTTGAGTGAGAACGGCTTTGGCAGGAATCCGAACTTGGCATCAGCTGGAAGATTGCGTGCAAAGGCATCCTCCGCGTAACCCGACACAAAGATGAATTTGATATCAGGATACGTCTTGCGAAGCTCACGCAGCAGTGTCGGGCCATCCATTTCGGGCATGACGACATCCGATACGACGATATCCACCTCACCGCCAAGTTCTGCCATGACTTCAAGCGCTTCGACACCGGAAGCCGCTTCGTGGACTGTATAACCGCGTGACTGGAGTGCGCGTACGCCGCCCATACGGACCGCGTCTTCGTCTTCCACCAGGAGAACGGTCGCGGAACCGGAAAGATCGGTTGCTTTCTCGACCTTCTTTTCCTTCACGACAACCGGAGCATCGTCGGCGCGTTTTTCCTCGATGAGGCGCGGCAGGAAGATCTTGAACGTCGTGCCTTTTCCAACCTCGGAATCACAATAGATGAAGCCACCGGTCTGTTTGATGATCCCGTAGACCATCGACAGCCCAAGACCCGTACCCTTGCCCACTTCCTTCGTCGTGAAGAACGGCTCGAAAATCTTTTCGAGCACATCCGCAGGAATACCCGTCCCGGTGTCTTCCACTTCGAAGACCACATAGTCCGCTTCCGGAAGATCGCGATAATGCAGCTTTGCGACTTCCTGCGCCGACACGTTACGGGTGCGCAACGTGATTTCGCCGCCGTCCGGCATGGCATCACGTGCATTGACCGCGAGATTGACAGCAACCTGTTCGAACTGTCCGAGATCGGCCTTGACCGGCCAGAGATCACGTCCATGATCGATCTTCAGCTCTATATCCTTGCCGACAAGGCGAGCCAGAAGCATACGCAGATCTGCAAGAACGTCGGTCAGGTCGAGTACTTCCGGACGAAGCGTCTGACGGCGCGAGAATGCCAGCAGCTGGCGCACAAGCGAGGCCGCGCGATTGGCGTTCTGCTTGATGTTCATAATGTCCGGGAAGGACGGATCGGATGCGCGATGGTTGGTCAGCAGCAGGTCCGACGACATGATAATCGCCGTCAGAACGTTGTTGAAGTCGTGCGCAATACCACCTGCAAGCTGGCCGACAGCCTGCATCTTCTGGCTCTGCGCCATCTGGTTTTCAAGGGCTTTCTGCTCGGTTGTTTCGACAGCCGAGATAATCGCCGCTTCTTCGGCGCGCTCGCCGCCCAGATCAGTGACAGGGCTCATATAAAAGCGGATGTGCCGCTCTTCGTTGCCCGGCAACACCGTATCAACAGGCGAAATGCTTGCCTGTCCTGCAAAGGCTGCGGCAAGCGCTCTGTTGAAGGTCTCGCGGTCGCGTTCATGCACGACAATTTCAAGCTTCGCATTGCCGTCAATCGCATCGCGATCGACAACAGGAGCGAAAATATCGAGGAAGCGCGCATTGGTGCGCAGTATATGTCCGGCAGAATCAACCGCAGCGATGGCCATCGGAGCCGAATTGAAGAAACGCGTGAAGCGCACTTCTGCGGAGCGCAGCGCCATTGATGAATCCTCACCCTCCGCACGATCCAGAACGATGGTACGGCTCGTACCGCGCGTTCCATCACGCGCAGCCTGGACACGGTGATAGAAGCGGACGGCGAGGCTCTGTCCGTTCCGCTTGATCAGATCAAGATCGATGACAGTGTTGCGGCTTGTGCCCGGCTCGGCTTTCACCGCCTTGATGAGCGCCATTCCACTGCCTGCCACTATATCGTTGAGTGTCAACGATCCCGGTGTGAACTGGGTCAGATCGACACCGAGCCACTCTGCAAGCGTCGCATTGAGGTAGATGATCCGGCCGGAAGGGTCGGCAGAAAAGAACCCGGCTGGCGCGTGATCGAGGTGATTGATCGCTTCCTGCAGCTCCTGAAAGAAGCGCTCCTGCTCCGCACGCTCGTCGGAAATATCGGCAATCTGCCACGCGACGAGCGGGCTCTTGAATTCGTGTCCGGCTTCAACGGGACGCGCCTTGATGCGATACCAGACAGGCGCCAGCGAGCCATGCCCTTCACGGGAAAGGCCGCCGGAAAGACGCACTTCCTCCTGTGCCGACAGACCATCGCGAACGGCATTCGTCAGACGGTATATGGCATCGGATGCCGCGGGTTCTGCCGTCAATACATTATCGAGCGAACGGACTCCTTCGGCATTCGCAACACCAGTCATGACGGCATAAGCTTGATTGGCATAAACGATCTGGCCGCGTGCGTCGGAAATGACAGTCCCTTCCGGCTGCGAATCCATGAAGGAATGAGCGAGGTCCTGTTCACCGTTCTTCTGGCTGAATTGAATGAGACCCGTTGCTGCGCCGAAAAGGTAGAATACGCCGACCATCGACAGAACGCCCATAAGAACGAGGGCGAATCCATCTCCAAGCTGGTCGCGGAACACAAAATAGGCGATTGCGGCGACCGTAAGCAGAATACCGACGATCAGCAGGCGAAGAGCTCCGCTGCGATTGCGCTTGGGCATTACGAGCGGTTTCGGGTAAGCGTTGTCCGTCTGTCGCGACATCAAGCCTGCTGCCCTCTCATGTTGCGTGGCCGAGCACCAACAGGCATCCGGGTGCCCCGGGTGCCAGGCATTTTTTCGATCAGCCAAGACGTCATTTCAATCATCCGCATATCCGATTTTCTCGAATGCACTTTTCCGCACAGTTCAGCTCTCACGTGGGAACACGCAGCCAATATGTCAGGGTATATCCGATTCGCAGAATGCTTTAATCGGCGAGCAGTACAAGCATTGCCGTACTGAAACGGTGCAAATTGGACTTTTTTGCACCGTTTTGCCTGGGGATCATATATTTCTCGCATTTCCAAGAAACATTCCCAAGGCTTAGAAATTCAACTACTGTACCAATCATGTGATGATGCGGAGTGCCGGGGGAAGCGCAGTCTCCATTCGTCGCAGGTTTTTCGTTTATTGTATAAGAGGGTATCCGCATGAAGGAATGGCTCAGCGGCATCGTTGGAGAGAGTGCGGCTAATATTGTTGGCTTCATCCTAATATTTGCGATCATTCTTGGCGGAATTTTCGTTGTTCTCAGTATCATTCGCCGTTTCAGCGGCGGTACTTTCGTTTCCAACGGGCGTACGCGACAGCCGCGCCTTTCGGTGATGGACGCAGCAGCGGTCGACAGCCGACGCAAGCTCGTGCTTATTCGCCGCGACGACGTGGAACATCTCCTGCTCATCGGCGGGCCAACCGATGTTGTGGTGGAACAGAATATTGTCATGGAATCGCGGGCCCATGCGCGTGTGCAAGCTTCCCGCATCGAGCCTGAACATATCGAACGCTTCAAGCAGCACGAAGCAACCCTGACCAATGACAAGGCGGAGCGCCCTGCTCTCTCACTGCAAACACCGCAGGCCGAAGAGAAGGACGAAGCGATCCAGATCACCTCCGCAATCGAAGCACCGGTCTACCGCAAGCCTGAGCCAGCACGAGAAGAGCCGGTCCAGCAGGCTGCTGCACCTGTTCGTGTGCCGCCGCAGGCGCCGACGGCACCAATCCCGCCACGCCCCCCTGTCGAGCAGAAATCCGCTCAACCACCTCAGCCACGGCCTCAACCGCGCCCGGCGCCGAACTATCCGCCACAGCCACGCACCGTATTGCCGCCCCGCCCCGCGCAAGCACAGCCGCAGTCAACACGTGCACATCCGGCCTATCCATTGAGCCAGGTTTCGCGCGGCGTTCTGAGTTCAACCTCGTCCGGTGCGACCGCCACTGCAGCCGGTGTTGCCGCCGCCGCATCGGTTGCTTCAGCAAATCTTGGCAGCATCGTTCCCGAGCGTGAAACAACGGTTGCGGATAAATCTCCTTCGGTCGATGTAACCGGACCTACAGTCTCTGCGACTGCAGCCCCGGCATTCAGCGCCCCTTCGGAACCGGAGCGCGTCGAGCCGGAAATCGTGGTTGCCGAGTCAAAGCCTGTAGAAACAGAGGCCGTAGCAGTAGAAACGCCGAGCGATAACCTGGCCGATCTCGGCGGTGCGTTGCACGAAGCAATCGCTGCAGACGTCAATTCGGAGAGCGCCGCCAGCGATGACGCCAAGGACGCGATCTCATTCGATACTGAATTCTTCGAGAATGAGCTTCTAAGCTCACTTGATATTTCCGCAACGGACGACGTTGTCGAAGACAAGGCGAAGGATGATATCGAAGATGAAATGGAAAAGCTTCTCGGTGAATTGACCAAGGATGAAACTCGCAGAAGCTGAACTTCCGGCCAAAATTTGTCTCGATACAAAGAAAATAGGCTGCGGAAACCGCAGCCTATAAATTTTCAAACCGTCTCGAAGCTTAGTCGTCGCGATAGACTTTCTCACGACGCTCATGGCGCTCCTGCGCTTCGATAGATAGCGTAGCGATCGGACGCGCATCAAGCCGCTTCAAGCTGATAGGTTCTCCCGTTTCCTCGCAGAAGCCGTATGTTCCTTCATCAATGCGGCTCAATGCTGCGTCGATTTTGGAGATCAATTTGCGCTGTCTGTCGCGAGCACGTAGCTCAATTGCCCGATCCGTTTCGGAGGATGCCCTGTCCGCCAGGTCCGGGTGGTTTGCATTTTCCTGCTGTAGCGCCTCAAGCGTTTCACGCGCTTCTCGCAGAATATCATTCTTCCAAGCGACCAGTTTCGCGCGGAAGTAAGACTTCTGCCGCTCATTCATGAACGGCTCGTCTTCAGTGGGCCTATAGTCAAGGTCAATCAATTCACTCATTCTGAATTACCCCACATCTAGGAGACGCGAGCGGTTATATAGTTCCATAGCAACAAGGACACAACATCAAACAACCGTATCCCACTACTTTTTAGTGCATCAATTTTGTATGATTTTGCATCAAAATTATGCAATTCAAAACTGCACGCAAAAAATTGCTCTTTGGACTTTCAGAATAACTTCAATCAATTGCCAATAAAGTGGGTATATTTTCCAGTCACTGTCACCATCAACCTATGGAAGCATAATCAGCCCAATAATTAGGCATGTGGCACCTGTAAATAATGCTGACAGACATCAAAAAATCGGGAGAATGGACCACCGGAGCGCTCAATTGCGCTCGAAATATGGTCGAAAATGCTCACAAAACACAGCTTGGAACGTTACAGATGAGTCGTTTGCTTCTCCTTAGACATGCTAAAGCCGTGTGGGCGAAACCTGGGATGAAGGATTTTGACCGCCCTCTTGATCAGGAAGGCAAAGCTTCGCTCGACCGGCTTGCTAGGACGATGAAGTCAATCGATCTTTATCCTGATCGGGTGGTTCTTTCCGGTTCGTGTAGAACGCGAGAAACCGCGTTCGGCATTATTGAACGTCTGGGTATCGAGGTCGAAACCATCATCGACGATACGATCTATAGCGGCGGCGCGGCTGACTACATGCAAGCCATACGTGAACATGGCGATGTGCCGACGCTGTTGCTCGTGGGACACAATCCCAGCATAGAGGATCTGGCGCTGGCCGTATGTGGCGATGGCAACAAGGATGGCCTCTTGAAGCTCCGTGCAGGTTTTCCCACTGCCGCACTGGCAAATATTACATTTCCTGCTTCACTGGGCGAACTCGAACGTGGAGCAGGCTATCTCGAAAGCTTCATACTACCCCAGTAGATTTTCCGTAAGTGCACCAACATTCCTTGCCAAGACCGCTGACGCAACCCTATCTATACCGCTGACAGATCATTGAATTCGGCGAGGATTAATTGGCTAAGCTGACAAGTATTGGCGACGAAGCGAAGATCGCACTGGATACGCTGGCAGACCGTGCGACCGGGCTTTTGTCTCCATCATTGCGGCTCGGTGTGACTGGTTTGTCGCGTGCCGGAAAGACGGTCTTCATCACAGCTCTCGTTCACAACATGCTGCATGGCGGCAGGCTTCCAATGTTCGAGGCCTATAAATCGGGCCGCATTTCACGCGCGCTGCTCGAACCGCAGCCCGATGATGCAGTCCCCCGCTTTCAATATGAAGAGCATCTGTCGGCTTTGATCGATGAGCGTATCTGGCCGGACTCCACGCGCGCCATCTCGCAATTGCGCCTGACAATCGAATATGAATCCGCTTCTGCCTGGGGGCGCTGGCTGTCACCGGGCAAGCTTTCGGTCGATATTGTGGATTATCCCGGAGAATGGCTGCTGGATCTGCCTTTGCTGGGCAAATCCTATGCGGAGTTCAGCGCGGATTCCTTTGCTCTGGCCCATGAACCGACGCACAAGGATCTGGCTCAGGATTGGATCACCGAAGCTTCACTCGTCACCCCTTCCGAAAAGGCAGACGAACTGACTGCCCAGCGTCTGGCCAAGAGTTTTACGGCTTATTTGCGTGCAGGCAAAGCGGATGAGCGTGCATTATCGACCTTGCCGCCAGGGCGTTTCCTGATGCCGGGCGATCTCGAGGGTTCACCGGCACTGACATTTGCCCCGCTTCCCGACCTGAAACCGGACGATCTGAAGGCCGGTTCTCTGGGCGCAATGATGGAGCGGCGCTACGAAGCCTATAAAACCTATGTCATCAAGCCCTTCTTTCGCGAACATATTGCGCGGCTCGACCGGCAAATCGTGCTTATCGACGCCATGCAGGCAATGAATGCTGGTGGCGCGGTCGTTGCCGACCTCGAACGTGCACTCACCGATATCCTGTCCTGCTTCCGACCGGGACGCTCTAACCTGCTAACCGGGCTGATCCAGCGACGGATCGGCCGGATTCTCGTGGCTGCAACGAAGGCCGACCATCTGCATCATGAAAGTCATGACCGTCTGCAAGCCATCGTGCGCCGTCTCGTGGAACGGGCTATAGAGCGCGCCGATTTTTCCGGCGCAGATATTGATGTCCTCGCAATGGCTGCCGTGCGCGCCACTCGCGAGGCAACCGTTACACAAGGTAAGGAAACCCTTCCCGTCATCGTCGGCACGCCGCTGGAAGGCGAAAGGATCGACGGTGAAGTATTCGATGGCGAAACCGAAACAGCTATATTTCCCGGTGACTTACCGAAGAATCCCAATGCGATTTTTGAAAAGTCCTTTGCGCAGGATGACCCAGCCATTCGTTTCGTCCGTTTCCGGCCGCCCCGGCTTGAACGTACTGCCGAAGGCATCACGTTGTCCCTGCCCCATATAAGGCTGGATCGTGCCTTGCAGTTTCTGATTGGGGATCGTCTCGCATGACAGAGAAGACACCACGCAAACCAGCTTCCTTTACGGTAAGCCAGTCCTCTAACCGCCCCGAAGCAGCGGATGAAGCACCACGTCGCCCTCGTGCAGTGCGAGACCTTGATGTTGTTGTTGCCCAACCAGATGTTTTTGCATTGAGCGAAGAAGAGGCAGCAGAGCTGGAAATCCTCGATCCGTCGTTTGAAGCGCCCGAACGCAAGGGCTGGTCGCTCAGCAGAATACTTTTCGGTGCACTCGGTATCCTTGTTTCATTCGCCATCGGCATCTGGACCGAAGACCTTATCCGAGCGCTATTTTCCCGCGCGGATTGGTTGGGCTGGACGGCTCTTGGTGTTGCGATAATTGCGCTTGCCGCCTTTATCGCCATCGTCGTTCGTGAACTGGTCGCATTACGCCGCCTCGCGTCCGTGCAGCACCTTCGCAAGGACGCCGCAGATGCAGCAGAACGCGACGATATGGCCGCGGCCAGAAAGGCAGTGGACGCCTTGCGCTCAATTGCGGCGGGCTTGCCGGAGACGGCACGCGGACGACAGCTTCTGGACGGTCTGACAGACGATATCATTGACGGCCGAAACCTGATCCAGCTTGCCGAAACAGAAATCCTTCGCCCCCTCGACCGTGAAGCACGCACACTTATTCTGAATGCTTCAAAGCGGGTTTCGATTGTCACGGCAATCAGCCCGCGTGCGCTGGTCGATATCGGTTACGTCATTTTTGAATCAGCTCGGCTGATCCGCCGACTGTCACAACTTTACGGTGGTCGTCCTGGCACGCTGGGCTTTCTGAAACTTGCCCGCCGGGTCATTGCCCATCTGGCCGTGACAGGAACGCTGGCCATGGGGGACAGCGTGATCCAGCAGCTCGTCGGCCATGGTCTTGCGTCCCGGTTATCGGCCAAGCTCGGTGAAGGCGTCGTCAACGGACTCATGACGGCGCGCATCGGGATTGCCGCCATGGATGTGGTGCGTCCGTTTCCATTCAATGCGGAAAAACGCCCCGGCATCGGCGACTTTATCGGCGATCTCGTGAAGATCAACGGCGAACGACCGGATAAAAAGCATCCCGGAAAATAGCGGTTTATTTCCGAAGCATTAACCATTCGCGACGATTATAGATAGATAGAAATCTGCGCCAGAATCGAGCGACCAGATGTATCGGCACACTCCCCTGAACCGTGTCCTTCTCTGTCAATCGGCTTATGGCAACGTCGGCAAATCCGACGGTTTGCGAGGCGCGACCAGCTTTTGGTCGTGACATGCTGGAAAACAACGATTAGGAATGACGTCCGATCAAGGTCGTGAATCCGGGACAGAGCTGAATATGAAGAATTGCATCGCCGCCTGCCTGACGCTGCTGCCCGTGTCATTTTCCGCTGCGCCGGTTCTGGCCGCTGACAAGGACAAACAGTTCTTTCAAACGATCGAAGGCCAATGGTCAGGCCCGGGCGAAATCGTCGCCGGGAAATACAAAGGCACGAAATTCGTCTGCAATCTCGCCGGATCGACTCCGGATGAAGATATTGGCATGACACTCGACGGCACCTGCCGCGTCGGTGTCTTTTCGCAGCCGATGAAGGCCACCGTCACGCGTGTCGGGTCCGCTTATTCCGGCAAATTCAATGATGGCGCAGCGGGCAAAGGCCTTGATGTCACGTCGGGTTCCGTCAGTGGAAACAAGGTTGTTTTCGGCCTGAACCGCAAGCAGCTCAATGGTGCGATGCTGGCACGTGTCTCCGATCCGAACACGATGAACGTGACGGTTTCGGTGCGGGTCGACAAGGAACTGGTTCCGGTCATCGGCATGAGCCTGAAGCGCGTCGATAATATCGCTGTCGGCAGTATCGCCAAGAACTGACCGGAACGCTATTCACGCCACCAGCCCGCATCCGTGCGGGCTTTTTCTATTCCGGATTGCTCTATCCCGGCATTCCAGTCCGCAACGGCCTTGCCTGCAATCTCGAGAGACGGTGCAATATCGCTCAGGGGCACGAGGACGAAAGCGCGCTCGTGCATACGCGGATGCGGAAGCTCGAGAGCAGCATCCGTCATGACGACAGTCTCTCCCGCATCATCCTGCATTGCCAGTATGTCGATATCGATGATGCGCGGCCCCCATCTTTCAAGCCTGACACGCTTCAAAGAACGCTCCACATCAAGGCAGGTCGCAATCAACTCCAATGGCTGCAACGATGTTTCTATCTCTGCACAGGCATTGTGAAACCACGCCTGATCCGTCTTCCCCCATGGCGGCGTGCGATAGACTGCCGAAACCGCAACGACATCTGTGTCGGCTCGTTCGTCCAATATACGCAACGCCTTGCCCATCGAAGCGACAGGATCATCGATGTTTCCGCCAAGCCCCAGCCAGGCACGATAATGTCTGCCTGTAGTCACTGCGGATAAACCACCGTCACTTCAACATGGTCCAATACGCCCGGAACAGGTGCATTCGGCTTGCGGACGGTAATTTCTGCGCGCTTTACCTGCGGAAACCGGGCAGTCATTGCCTTGGCCACGTCGAGAGCCAGCGTCTCGATCAGATAGCGCTGACGACCGGTGATGATGTCTTCAATGACAGCAAAGGCGATACCGTAATGCACAGTACCGTCAATATCGTCATTCTCCAGCGCATTGCCCGGATCGACATCAAGGATAGCATCGACGTAAAAACGCTGACCGAGCTTGTGCTCTTCATCGAAAACGCCGTGATGCGCGAAAAACGCGCAGTTCATCATTCGGATCGTGTACACGGCTTCACTTTCTATTTTCACTGCGTCTGGATTGCAGGATATCATCTGCAACGGCAAGTGCATCTCTATTAAAAGCGACATTGTGAACACGGAAGATGTCGGCACCTGCCAAACGCAGTGCGACAGACGTTGCCGCAGTTCCTATGTCGCGGTCGAGCGGATTGTCCCTGCCCGTCATGCCGCCGATAAAGCGTTTGCGCGACGTGCCGACGAGCAACGGAAATCCGAATTTCTGCAATTCGCCTGCTCTCGCCAGCAGCGCAATATCCTCATCCTTGTTTTTGCCGAAACCAAAACCGGGATCGAGTACGATGCGGGTTTCTTCAATGCCTGCCTTTTTCGCTATATCCAGTGAAGCATCCAGGAACGAGAACTGGTCCTCGATGACATCAGCATGAACGGGTCGATCCCTGCTGGTATGCATGATGACCAGCCCTGCGCCGCTCCTTTTGGCGACATGAGCGATTTCTGGTTCTCGTTGTAGTCCCCAGACATCATTGACGATATGTGCCCCGGCACTAACTGCCGCCTGCGCTGTTGCTGCGCGGTAAGTGTCGATGGAGATGATGCAATCGTATTTTTTCACCAATGCTTCGATGACCGGGACAACGCGCGTGATCTCCGTTTCGGAATCGATCGCAGCAGCTCCGGGCCGGGTCGATTCTCCGCCAACATCAATGATCGTCGCTCCATCGGCAAGCATCTGACCGGCCACTTCGACGGCCCTTTCCAGCTCATTGTGGTGGCCGCCATCGGAAAATGAGTCTGGCGTGACATTCAATATGCCCATGATCACGGACTTTTCCCCCAGACGAAGGCTTCTTCCATGAGCAACGTGCCATTCTTTCGTCATAGCGAAATGTTCCTGTGTCATTTCCTTGGGCTGTTTACTTGGGGGCATTTCATTGCGGCGAGGTTGCAACCAACCTCGCCTGAAGTCATTTTGTGAAGGGCGTTATAGTTCTCTTGACGATTGCATGCCATGCTCGCGGCAATAAAAAGCGAATTTCTTACTGGTTTTAGAAAGAGGTGCCAGGACATGAATTTGAGGAAGAAGGTTCTGGCTCTCAGTGCAGTTCTTGCCATCGTAGCTCCCCAGGCGGAAGCCGCCGCGATCTTTCGCGAATTCAGCTACTATACCGTGAGCGGCAAAACGGCAGCGGACCTCGACAAGGCTCTTTCCCGCAATGGACCCTTCCTCAAGAAGACTGGTCAGCATCATCCCGGTGCCGCTGAAATCCGTTTCGATGCGAAGGTACGTTATGGTCGCGCGCCCGGGAAAGCCTGCAAAGTGCAGGACGTTTATGTAAACGTTCACGCAAAGGTCTCCCTGCCCCGCTGGAAACAGCGCCGCAAGGCCACGCCGGAACTGGCGCTGATCTGGGATACCCTGTTGCAGGATATTCGCCGCCACGAAGAGAGCCACATCGTCATTGCCCGCAGCTTTGCAAGCCAGATGGAACGGGAAATACGCGGACTGCGCACCCGCACGGATTGCTCTGTGCTTCGCGCTGACATCGACAAAGTGACTGCACGCCTTATGGAAGCGCACGATAAGGAGCAACAACGGTTTGACCGGGTTGAGACGATCAATTTCGAAAACCGCTTTGCACGCTTGCTGACTTATCGCATGGAGCGCGCCCAGCAGGCTTCCAAATAACAGTAGTGTCGAACTATCTCAATTCGCGGCGTATAGCCTGCGTCATCAATGCTGCTTCATGGAAGCCTGACAGGATAAGTTTCAGCTTGCCCGGATAGTGGCAAGCATCGCCGATAGCGTAGACCTTCGAACTTGAAGTTCTGAAGGTCTCGGGACTAACAGCCAGCATGTTGCCCGTCTTGATTAAGGAAACTTCGGCCAGAGGGTCGGGACGGATAACCTGTCCATCGAGACCGAAAGCACCAAGACCGGATGCAATCACCGCTGTCCGTGCTTCAAGCTTGTCGCCATTGCTAGTGTCAACAGCCACGCCGTCATCATCGACCGCGATGCTGACCGCGATCTTGTTGAAATGAAAAACAGGATTATATGGCGCGATCTGCTTGAGAAGCCTTTCGACCAGCTCCTCACCCATGATTTCAGGAAACCCGGGCACGTCGTAAATCGGCTTGTCGGCATAGAGTGCCGTACATTGACCACCGGGCCGATCACTGGCATCAATGAGATGGCACCTGAAACCGAACAGCCCAAGCTGAAAAACGGAAAAGAGTGCAACAGGCCCGCAGCCGATAATGACAATATCATTCTGCGGTTCGGCGCCCATCACATCACCATCTCTTTCAAAACTTAATTCTGGCGTTCGGGCACCTGCACGACAAGGCCGTCAATATCGTCAGAAACCCGGATCTGACACGAGAGGCGTGAAGTAGGACGAACTTCATAAGCGAAGTCCAGCATGTCCTCTTCCATCGCGTCAGGTCCGCCGACAGTGTCCGTCCAGTCTTCATCAACATAGACATGGCAGGTTGCACAGGCGCAGGCACCGCCACATTCCGCATCAATGCCCGGAATGCCATTGCGAATGGCAGCTTCCATCACGCTTGACCCGTTGTCGGCTTCGACTTCGGTCCGTGTCGCGCCATCAGCTGATACGAATACGATCTTCGTCATTTTTATTCCTTGAAACACGCAAGTTTCGCGCGATCTTCATCCTGAGCGCCCGTCACTGCCTTGGCAGGGAGACGCAAATAAACTCGGAATGGCAGATACGGCGTTCTGCAATTAGTTTCAACCTTGACCGCGCCCGCGCCCACAACTGCGCCAATATGCCGTGCATCGACGACGAGTTTCCCTGCCTGATAAACCCGACAGTTGCGCCCAAAACCCGAAAACTCTTCCTTGCCGTCTGCAGAAACTGCATCATATGATGTGAATTGAGGGACGGTTAGGAATGACGGACAGAATCCAGCGCTCCAGTGGATGCAATCATGAAATGAAATTCAGTCATCCAGACACTCTGTACGGGTATTTTTGTTAATAAACTCGTAGAGCTTTCCTGGATGAAGGAAACGGTCCGGATCGATTTCCACAACTTGCTGGTAAATGCGGGAAGCCCGGAAATGTCGAATTTTCATGAATTGAGCCGGTTTCTGTTAACCTTGTATTTAAAGTTTTAGGTATCGGCAGAAGAGGCCTATTTCCTTAACAAGCCCGAGCCGATACGATGCAAAATGGCGGAGAAAGTTTTGTAACGGCCTTTTTATGGTCCGGCCGTCGCAGTAATGAGTACGAGGTAGGCAAACAATGGCTTCCAAATCCAAGGCACAGAAGCTCGACCTTGAGGTTGAAAAGGCACTGGAACAGGCACTTGATATCGATTTCGGTGACGATCTTGATATCGACATGGACTTGAGTGCGTTCGATGAAGGCTTCTCCGTCGATGATCTGGAAGAACAGATTTCGCGCGCGGCTGAAGAACTTGTTGCTGAGCAGAAGACCAAGACGGTAGAGCCCGTTGCCGTTTCCCCTGTGGAAACTGCTGCAAAAGTGGCCACCATCACCACTGCCTCGGTGATTGCAACGCCTGCAGCGCCGCCGGTCCCGCCGGTTGTGAAAGCTGCCGGACCAGTTTCGCAAGGTACGGCCAACGTTCAGCACAAGCCTGCCAACACCTCGAAGGTCGCAACGCCCGCGCCCGAACCTGTTGTCAGCAAGCCTGTTTCCGCTGCACCTGTTGCAACCGCCGCCACCGTTGCATCCCCTACCTTCACGCCGGCCAATGACGATTCCCGCAGTGAAAAAGCGATTATCGCCGCTCCGCGCCGTGCGACGGAAAACTCCTCTAAGCTTTTCTGGACGACAACTGCAATCAGCGTGCTCTGGGCCGCTGGCGGCGTCGCCCTGAGCAAAGCCATCAATCCTGATGTCTTTTCGACCCTGCAAGCCACCAAGGACTTTTTCACCTCGCCCGCCGGCCTCGGCGTCGTTGCGGGTGTAGCATTGCCGGTCGCCATGTTCTGGGGCTTCGCGCAACTCGTAAAACGCGCGCAGGAAATGCATACGGCAGCACGCAGCATGTCGGAAGCTGCGATGCGCCTGCTCCAGCCGGAAGCCGTATCCGGTGATCGCGTTTCTACCCTCGGACAGGCAGTGCGCCGCGAAGTCGCCGCCATGAACGAAGGCATCGAACGCACCTTGGCTCGTGCCGTCGAGCTGGAAACGCTCGTTCAGTCTGAAGTCAATCAGCTTGAGCGTGCTTATAGCGACAATGAAGTTCGCATTCGTTCGCTCGTCAGCGATCTGGGCAATGAGCGTGAAGCTGTTGTCAGCCATGCCGAACGGGTACGTTCATCGATCTCCGGCGCGCATGAGCAGCTTAAGGAAGAACTTTCCAGCGCGTCCAACATCATTCGCGACAATGTTCTGTCTGCCTCGCAGCAGCTGAGCACCCTGCTCGGCGAATCCGGTGAACGCCTGATCGGCAGCATCAACGAAAGCGGCGGCGCTATTGCCGAGGCCATTGAAACCCGCACCGGTGACATCGGCTCCCGCATCACGACTTCGGGCGAAGCTTTTGCAAACCTGCTCGATACGCGCATTGCAACGCTTGATGAACAGTCGCGCACTGTATCGGACCGCCTGACGGAAGCTCTGGACGAACGCACGACCGGTATTGCCAATCTGCTCGGCGGTGCAACGCAATCCATGGTCAGCGAATTCGACACCCGTCTTGCAAACCTCGAAAGCACCCTTTCCGAGCGTGGCCGGTCGCTTCTGTCCGAATTCGAAGCCCGTGCGCATGCTCTCGACAGCAGCACTGAGAAGCTCAATGCAGCTCTCGAAACCCGTTCGCGCCAGATCAACGAAAACCTCATCGCTCGTACTCGTGAAATCGCAGAGACCTTCTCCAGCGGTCGCACGTCTCTGAGCACGATGATCGACGAAACCAAGACAAAGATCGGCGAAGATCTGACATCTATCGGCGAAAGCGTCGGCAATATTCTTGGCGAAAAGGCCGATGCCTTTGCAGGCAAGCTTGCCGAAAGCCGTGATGTTCTGGCTGCTTCGCTGGAAGGCGAAACGGAACGCGTTTCCTCCGTCATCCGCGGTCATGCCGATACGCTTGCTGCACGCACGAGCGATATCGAGAATGCCGTTAACGTCAGCGCATCTGCCCTCAACACCGTTGCCGATAGTCATGCGGCAATTCTGGAAGAGCGGACCAACGCATTGCGCGAGACAATGGCAAGCCATTCCGCACTGCTTGATGCAAGCTTTGCAGACCACGCTCGTTCGCTGGAAGAGCGCGCCACCACGCTTCATGGTGTCATTGCGGGCAATCAAGCCATGCTTGCTCAACTGATGGATGAGCGTGCCGCCGCAATGCGCGATAACTTCAACGAAAACCGTGAGGTTCTCGCTCGCACTTTCGATGAGCGCGTAAATTCGCTACAGGCGCTCATCACTGATAATCAGAACACGCTCGCACGCATTCTCGATGAACGTGCAAGCAGCATGACTGATTCCATTGGTGCCGGTCGCGATGCATTTGTTGCCGCCTTGGGCGAACATGTTCGTCAGGTCGAAGAGCGCACGAGCGGCCTTCATAACGTCCTGAACGATCACAACAATGCCCTCTCCGGCATTCTGGACGGTCACGAGCGCACAATTGAAACGCGTGCTGCCGAAATCCGCTCGACCCTGAGTGAGAGCACGACATCGCTGAGCCAGACGCTGCAGGATCACAGTGATATCCTGGAACAGCGCACGACCAACCTTCACAACGCAATTGCCGACAGCAGTTCGACCATCAGCCGCGCATTCGAAGGCCAGACCGGCATTATCGAAGAACGCACACAGACGATGGAAAAGGCACTCACCATCGGCGTCGACAATGTCCGCCGTGCACTCGAACAGAGCGCTGGCATCGTTGCTGGCACGCTGCGCGAGAAGATCGGCGAAGCCGCGAGCACGCTTTCGGCTGAAGCAGCCAAGGCTGGTGAAGCTCTGGACGGCTTCGGCGAAGCATTCAGCGCTCGCCTGATCGATAATCTGTCTGGGACGGAAGCACGTCTCGGCGACCGCGCCGACGCGATTGCCGGTCGTCTTGGTGAGATCGAAAGCCGTCTCACCGGCGAGCTTGGCTCAATCGAAGCCCGCATCGCCAACACGGCAAGCAGAACCAGCGAAACGCTTGCTGGTCACAGCGAAGCCTTCGCTGCAAGCGTCGCCGACAACCTTGCTGGCACCGAAACGCGCCTCAATGAACGCGCCAGCGCTATTGCCAGCGGTCTTGAAGCAATCGAAAGCCGCCTCACCGGCGAACTTAGCTCGATTGAAGCGCGGATTGCCGATACGGCTTCCAAGACGAGTGAAACGCTTGCAGGCCATAGCGAGTCCTTCTCGGCCAGCGTTGCCGACAATCTCGCTGGTACCGAAACGCGCCTCGCTGAGCGTGCTGACGCGATTGCAACCCGTCTCGGTGATATCGGCTCGCGCATCACGATGGAACTCGGCTCCGTCGAGGCTCGTATTGCACAGGTAACCGACACGACTGCGGTGACGCTGGAAGAACGTACTCGTGAGCTCAATGCCGTTCTCGCTGCCCGTTCGCAGGAAATCACCAAGATCCTCAACGATACGGCAGAACCGCTTGTACAGCGGCTTGCTGATAGCGGTCGTGGACTGGCGCAGCAGCTTGAAGAAGCAACCCATGCCGCAACAGACAGGCTTCGTTCGGAAAACGCCGCTCTGGTCAATGCGCTTGCAAGCCGCACAGCGGAAACAATTGCCGCTGTTCAGCAGGCCAAGACCGGTCTTTCCGACAATGTCAGCGAACTGATCGATCGTCTTGCAGCCTCCAACGGCGAACTGGGCAAGTTGATCGACACTGCAACGCGCAATCTCACCGATATCGATGGTCGCCTTGTCGACACGACGTCGAGCTTCGTTGAGAACACCAACCGTGCAGCACAGATGTTCCAGGCCTCCACTGGCCTGATTGACGGCAATATCGGCACGCTGCGCGCGATCTCCGACAGCACGCTGTCGCAGATCGCAGACATCGCCGATCGTTTCGAAGAGCACGGAAAGGTTCTCTCTTCGGCTTCCGACATGATCAACACGGCCCAGAACGGCCTTGTCAGCACGCTTGAAGATCGCCATCAGGCGCTCGACAAACTGGCATCCGGTCTCGTCGAAAAGTCGGAAGGCGTGGAAAAGCTGATGCAGTCCTTCGAAGGGCTGGTGACCTCCGCATTCCAGCGCGCCGAAGGCCAGACCCGTTCGTCTGCCGAGAAGATGCGGGAAAGCGTTTCGGAAATCGTTGAACAGGCAGCACAGAAGTTCTCTGCAGCAACCGACGATATTCGCCGCACTGCAAGCGAGATTCGAAACGAGCTCAACACGACCCGTGGCGAACTGAAGCGTGGCGTTCTCGACATGCCTGCCGAGGCCAAGGAAACAACGACCGCTATGCGCAAAGCCGTGAGCGAGCAGATCAATGCGCTCAAGGAACTGGCCGAAATCGTCAATAAGTCTGGTCGTCTGGTAGATGTCGGCGAAAGCCGTGCTGATCGCCCGGTTTCGCGTCCGGCACCGGCAGCAGCTCGTCCAGCCCCTGTTCAGGCACCGGTGGTACAGGCAGATGTTGCAATTCGCCAGCGCGCCTACGAAGCGCCGAAGGCTCAGCCTGCACCGGCAGCCGCACAGGCAGAAAAGCCGCGTGGATGGGTGTCTGATCTCCTAGCCCGTGCTTCCCGCGAGGAAGAAGAAGCCGCGCAGCCGAAAGCACAGCCGGTCGCAACGCCTCGTTCACCAAGCCATGTCGTTGAATCGCTGAACTCGCTTTCGGTGGACATTGCCCGCGCTATCGACCACGAAGCTTCGGTGGAGCTTTGGGACCGTTATCGTCGCGGTGAACGAAACGTCTTTACTCGCCGTCTCTACACGCTGAAGGGTCAGCAGACTTTTGATGATATCAAGCGCAAGTATCAGACGGATGGTGAATTCCGCCGCGCCGTCGACCGCTACATGGACGACTTCCAGCGTCTGCTTGAGGATGTAGCCCGCAACGACCGTGACAACATGGTGACGCGGACTTACCTCACCTCGGACACTGGCAAGGTCTACACCATGCTTGCCCACGCAAGCGGTCGCCTTCGCTAAGACCAGAACTAAAAGGAAACGCGGCCTTCGGGCCGCGTTTTTGTTTGTCTGGCTCGGATGAAACCGGCTGGTTCCGTTCAATAAAAAAGGTCGGCGCAACACGCCGACCTTTTTTATTGTTCCACCTTGCCTCGGTTGGAGTGCATCTCGAAAAGTGTGAAACGGTTTTCAGACAATATGTGCTTTAAAAAAACGGTTAGAGCGCTGTCACTGTCCAGCTAACAATCTCGCTAGCAGTCCGTTCAAAAGCCGCGTCGAGTGCCTTCACATAGGCCGCATTCGTCGCACCGCTTACCGGAATGGCCGTACGGAACACGCGGGTGGCCCGAACCTCGCCATTCTTGTCATTCATCAGTTTGACAGCCAGTTCGACCACTGCGAGCTTAGGCGATGCATAGGCCTGAATGCCGAACATGCGCAGATCGGTCAGAATCTGATAGTTGATTGCCAGCCCGTCTCCTGGACGGCCAATCCCGCCGAACACACCTGTATTCTCATAGGCCTGCACCAGACGTGATTGCACAATATTCGTCAGCCTGTCACCCCATTGAGCACCCTTCAGATATTCGATGGAACCGGGCGCTGAGCTGACAACGATATTCTCGCTATCGAGCGCCTTAAGGGCTGTTGGCGTCGGAACCAGCAACTGTGTGTTCTTGCGGCTTGGCGAAGAAACACCGGGCTGCGGTGCAGACAGATTGAACGTGTCGAGCGGCGTCGTCGTCCCGCAGCCAGCAAGAAGTATGCTGAGCAGAACAGATATTGAAGTTGTACGACAAAGAGTGCGACGTGATTTCATGTCAACAAGGCTAGCTTTGGAAATCAATGACGCGTCCTCCCGTCATACTGAGGTACATTCCCTTTACCGCCAAAGATAAGGCGCTGAGGGTTACGCTCGAGATCGGTAATTGCCTGTTCTATGCGCTGAATGGAGCGGCGGCTATCCACAACGACGGATTGCACATCACGCAATCCCTGTCCCGAAAAACGCTGGAGATTGTCCGCAATCGGCCCCATCCGCTTGTCGAGATTGTCGGATGTCTGGCGGATGGATTCCAGCGTTGCCTTAGCCTGTGCAACAACCCCATCCTTGTCGTCGCTCGACAGGAGCTTGTCGGTCTTCGCCAGAATGGCGTCAACACGCACAGAAGCAGCGTTCAAGCGAGCCATCATATCCTTGGCGTCAGTGACGATCTGGTTGATGTTTCCGGTGTTCTCACCAAGTTCCTGAATAATGTTGGCGTTCTGTGCCAGTGCGTCGGTGAAAGTCTTCGTGTTGTTGATTGTATCCGTCAGCGGTCCACGAGCATCCTTTACGAAACCCTCCAACTGACCAAGCACGGCATTGGCTCGTGCAGCAATATCCTGTGCGGTAGCAAGAAGATTGTTGATTGAGGACGGATCGGCATCAATACGCGCAACCGAATCTACGTTTGCAGCCTCGGTCAGAAGATTGGGCTCATCAAGACGACCGCCCTTCAGTTCAATATAAGCCTGCCCGGTCAGTCCCTGAAAACCGAGGGTTGCTGCAGTTGAGCGGGTAATAGGTGTTGTCGCGTTGACGCGAGTTTTGACGATCACCATTTCTGGATTGGACGGATCAAGACGCAGCGCCCGAACATCGCCAACTTTGATACCGTTGAATAGAACCTGACTCCCGATCGAAAGGCCAGTCACGGAACCCGGGATGCGAACATCAAGCTCCAGAGAATCGCGTGCTTCCCCAAAACGGGCGATCCAGAACACAAACGCGAAAGCCAACAGGCTGACGATCAGCGTAAAGACACCCACCAGTACGTAATTGGCTTTAGTTTCCATATCTTATCCAGTCTGCAAGCGGCTGCCGGGCCGCCGTCTCGTTGGCGCCGATGGATCAATCTGGCGCGCACGCTTGCCCCGAAAATAGGATTTAACCCACGGATCGTCTACCGTTAGCATGTCTTCAATGGTGCCGCTGACGAGTACCTTCTTGTTTCCAAGAACAGCAATCCGGTCGCAAATTGCAAAAAGACTATCGAGATCATGAGTGACCATATAGACGGTCAGACCCATCGTATCCCGCAGATTGGCAATCAGGTCGTCAAACTCTGCAGCGCCAATGGGATCAAGACCCGATGTCGGTTCGTCAAGGAACAGAATATCCGGATCCAGAGCCAGAGCACGTGCAAGCGCAGCACGCTTGATCATGCCGCCGGAAAGTTCGGACGGAAACTTTTCTGCCGTGTCAGGCTTCAAACCGACAAGGTCGATTTTCAGTCGCGCCAGCTCGTCCATCAGCTTCGGTGACAGATCAAGATACTCGCGCATCGGAACCTGAATATTTTCAAGAACATTCAGCGCCGAAAATAGCGCCCCGTGCTGAAACAAGACGCCCATACGCATGTCGATGGACATTTTTTCCATCTCATTCAGCTGATCGATGTTGCGACCGAGAATCTCGATTTCACCCGACTGTTTCTTGTTGAGACCGAGAATGGTCCGCATCAGCACTGATTTTCCCGCCCCCGAAGGACCGATGAAGCCCAGAACCTCGCCCTGGTAAATCTCAAGCGACAGCTTGTCGAGCACCGTCTGACGCCCGAACGAAACCGTCACGTCGCGCACCGAGATCATCGGCGCGGTCGTCTGGCGATTGTCTTCGTCCTGCAGTTGCGACCGGTGGTCGATGCCGTTCTCCATAACCATTCTTTAACCGAGCTTGGCTTCGGACTGAACCGTTGAACACGATTGAGGGGTCAATTTTCTGTGCAACTGTGTCTCAAAGAACCCATTAAAAACAAAGAACATAAGCAGTTTCTAAAAATTAATGGCCGCATAGAACATCGCAAACAAACCATCCACGACAATAACCACAAAAATTGCTTTCACAACGGAAGCAGTAACACGACGGCCAAGTGATTCTGCACTGCCGCCGACCTTCATACCTTCTACCGAGGCGAGAATCCCGATGATCATGGCCATAAACGGTGCCTTGATAAGACCGGCGAAATAAGTATTAAGCGCCACCGCGTCATGCAGGCGGCTAATGAAAGCATCGGGCGAAATATTGGAGTAGAACCAAGCGACCCCGCCTGCCCCGATCAATGCAGCCAGATCGGAAATGATGGTGAGCAATGGCAGGACTACGACCAGCGCAACGAGACGGGGAAAAACCAGAACGCCGACCGGATTGAGGCCGATAACCGTCAGAGCATCCGTCTCCTCGCGCATTTTCATGGAGCCGATTTCAGCTGTGATCGCACTGCCTGAACGACCGGCGATCATGATAGCTGTCAGAAGCACCCCGAGTTCACGCAGCACCAGAATGCCAACCAGATCGACGACAAAGATTTCTGCACCGAAATAGCGCAACTGAAATGCGCCCTGCTGGGCGATGATCGCACCAACGATCGTCGACATCAGGATGATAATGGGAATCGCACCGACGCCCATGCGGTCCATCTGCGTAACGATGGCAGCGATTGGAATACCGCTTCCTCGACCGTATTTCAGCTGGGCCCCGCGGATCGTGGCGCCCAGGATATGCATCGCCATCTTGAAGTCGTTACCCATAGAGATAACGCCACCGCCAAGCGCGGCCAGAAACGAGATGAAAAAGAACGGCTTCTTCTGACGTGGAATATCCAGAGTACGTTCGACAGCCTGCCCCACTTCCTCCATCAGAGGGAGCCAGGATTGACGCACGCCTTCAAGCTGGGCGTCGGCACTCTTTGCAACGAGCCGCTGCCGCAAGCGTTCAATCAGCCAGGCACCTGCCGTATCGAGACCGGATACGCCAGAAACATCGATTATCGTTGCTTTGTGTTCGTCCGTTTTCTCAAGACTGCGCATCTTGTCATCGACAAGATTGACGCTCTGCGAGACCCAGCGACCGCTCAACCTGATATGGCGCGCACCGTCCTGCTCCGTCAGATCAATCTTCGGCGCAGGATTATTGGTGGCTCTTGCTTTGTCGGCAGTGTCGGTCAACATGGCCTACCTCATATACGAGTCGTTGAACGACCGAAATACTGCGTCCCAGAGGGCATCTCTATGCACAATACCTTGAATATCATTGTCGAACGCTATCCCATCGCCGGAAAATTCACAATCTCCAGAGGTTCCAAGACGGAAGCCGTTGTCGTTGTGTGTGTGATTGGCAACGGTCTCAATCAAGGGCGCGGCGAATGCGTTCCTTATGCGCGTTATGGCGAAAGCATTGAGAGCGTAAGTGCCCAGATTGAAGCCGCCCGTACAGCTATCGAAAGTGGCGCCACACGACAGGATATCCAGACTTTGATGCCAGCCGGCGCTGCCCGCAATGCGGTCGATTGTGCCTTATGGGATCTCGAGGCAAAGGCATCAGGCAGAAGCGTCACCGATATGCTCGGTACGCCAACCCGACCACTTGAAACCGCAATCACCGTTTCGCTCGGCACACCCGCCGAAATGGCAGAGTCGGCAGCGAAGGTCGCTCACTATCCTCTCATCAAGGTCAAAATGGGTGGTGAAAACGATATCGAGAAGATACAAGCGGTCACGACTGCGGCTCCGAACAGTCGCATCATTATCGATGCGAACGAAGGTTGGACGGCCGACAATATTGCCGAAAACATGCGTGCAGCAGCCGACGCAGGCGTCGTTCTTATCGAACAGCCCTTACCAGCGGATAACGATCATATTCTCAGTGAAATTGAACGGCCTGTCATTATCTGTGCCGATGAAAGCGTTCATACGTCGGTCGGACTTGAGGAGCTGGCCAAGCGCTACGACGCGGTGAACATCAAGCTCGACAAAGCAGGTGGACTGACTGAAGGTCTCATCATGCGAGACAAGGCAATCAACTACGGTCTTCAGATCATGGTCGGCTGTATGGTCGGCACATCGCTCGGCATGGCGCCAGCTGTTCTGCTCGCCCAGAAAGCCAATGTGGTTGACCTTGATGGCCCGCTACTCCTCGCCCATGATCGTGACCCAGGCTTGCGCTATGATGGGGCTCTGGTTTACCCGCCGGAAGCCGCCGTTTGGGGCTGACTTGCACGTTGATAACTCTCGCTCGCGGTTCCGCTTATCGGAGCGAGAGCATCTTCGAAAATGTCCGCACAAGCGTCCCAGGTGAACTGCCTGAGCACCTGTGCGGGCTCAAACGGCTCCATTTGCAGGGCTGACAGACACGCCTTCCCAAGATCTTCGGAGAGAACGCCTGCCCCGGTTGCCCCCACGACATCCCGTGATCCGGGAACGGGATAGGCCGCCACCGGCAAGCCGGAGGCAATCGCTTCCAGCAAGACGAGACCAAACGTATCTGTCCGGCTTGGGAAGACAAACACGTCGGCTGCGGCATAGGTGTTTGCCAGCGTTTCACCTTCCTGCTTCCCGACAAACACAACCTCCGGGAAACGCGCACGCAGATCGTTGAGGGAAGGACCATCCCCGACGATCAACTTTGTGCCGGGAAGATCAAGCTCCAGAAACGCTGGCAGGTTCTTTTCCGTGGCGACGCGTCCCACACAAATGAACACCGGACGTGGCAAGTCCTTGACCACTTCCGGCCGAGGATAAAACAGATTGCGATCGACACCGCGCGTCCAGAGGTCCAGCCGCGTAAAACCTCGCCCCTTCAGATCATCCACAATAGATTGGGTCGGTACCAGCGTATGCTGGGCCGCATTATGGAAACGTCGCAGGAAAGCATAGGTCCATTGTGGCGGGACAGGAAAGCGTTCCGCGAGATATTCGGGAAACCGCGTGTGAAAGCTTGTCGTGAAGGACCAGCCCATTTTCAGGCAGGCGCGCCGTGCCATAAACCCGAGTGGACCCTCGGTTGCAATGTGCACATAGTCCGGTCGCATGACCTTCAGACGTCGCCTAAGCGCACCTGGCGTCGTCAAGGCGAGCCGGATTTCCGGATAGGTCGGACAGGGGACCGACCGATAATCCAGCGGAGATATGACGGTGACGTCGTATCCGCGCTCAATCATCAGATCACGACATTTGGTCAGCGTGCGCACGACGCCGTTGACTTGAGGATGCCAGGCGTCGGTAACGATGACAATTTTCTTCATCAGCGGAAGGTCGCCAGTTCGCGGACGGGAAGTGGGAGCTGGATTACCCTATCCTCGTCACGCTCTTCACTGTCGGAATTGACAATACCTGTCGTCGGGCGGCGATCACGGCGTTCCGTCCATTCGATGAGCTCCATACGGCCATCGAAATGTTCAATCACGGCCGTGCAGCTTTCCACCCAATCGCCCGTATTGATGTATTCCACGCCATTCATGCTCTCGATCGTGGCGTGATGAATATGGCCGCAGATAACACCATCAACCCCGATACGCTGCGCTTCTTCCGAAACCACGCTCTCGAACTGACCAATGAAATTGACCGCCTTTTTGACGCGAAACTTCGCCCAGGCTGAAAATGACCAGTAGCGCAGGCCGAAAAGCGAGCGAACCCGGCTCATAACCGTATTTATCCAGATCGCTGTGTCATATGCCCAATCGCCCAGATAGGCGATAAAGCGGGCATTGCGTACAACCACATCGAACTGATCACCATGGATTACCAGAAACTTGCGACCGTCTGCCGTCTCATGGATCGCGCGGTTCATCACTTCGATGCCGCCAAAATGCGTTCCCTGAAAATTGCGCAGGAACTCATCGTGATTACCGGCAATGTAGATGATGTTGGCGCCCTTGCGGCTCTTGCGAAGCAGCTTCTGGACTACGTCATTATGCTCTTGCGGCCAATGCCAATTGCGCCGCAGGCGCCACCCATCGACAATATCGCCGACAAGATAGATCGTCTCGGCTTCATGATAGCGAAGAAAATCCAGAAGCAGTTCCGCCTGTGCGGCCTTGGAACCGAGATGCACATCCGAGATAAAGAGGGTTCGGAGTTTTCTGGGCTGCGGAGCGTCGGTGCTCATGTGGTTGTCCCTTTCAATGGCAACCTGATCTGAGCGCAGAAAACCCGATTCATGTCACAGACATATGACGGTCGGCTTTGAGGCGCGGAAGGTGGCGTCCGCGCCTCCTGTTGTGTCCACTTTAGGCGACAAGTCCCACAGTTGGGCCGACATATCGCGACTGCGGACGAATGAGCTTGTTTGCCGCCACCTGTTCACGACAATGCGCTATCCAGCCCATGGCCCGCCCCATAGCGAAAACGCAAGTGAAAGCCTCGCGTGGGAACCCCAGTTGTTCCAACAACAAAGCAGTATAGAACTCGACATTGGTTTCGAGGGAACGCTCCGGCTTGTGGCGCTTTAGAACTGCGATAGCGGCTTTTTCAACGGCCTCGGCCAATTCAACGCGGTGTTTTCCACGCCCTTGTTCTAGGGCTTCGATGTGCTTCAATGCACCTTTCAAGGCATCGGCACGAGGATCGCGTACACGATAGACCCTGTGACCGAACCCCATCAGCCTGTCTCCATCGGCAACAGCAGATTCAAGCCAACGTTCAGCGTTGTCGGGTCTACCGATTGCATCCAGCATATCGAGGACCGGTCCGGGTGCACCACCATGCAGCGGTCCTTTCAATGCGCTGATTGCGGCAAGCAGCGATGAGGTCAATCCGGCTCGTGTTGATGCCACGACACGCGCAGCAAAAGTCGATGCGTTCAATCCATGGTCGGAAACCGTCATAAGATAGGTGTTCAGCCCCGCAACTTCTGCTTCATCCGGCATTCCCGCATTCATCATACGAAGGATGTCAGCGCTATGGGGAAGCGTCGGATCAGGATGTATGGGACGGCGCCCCTTCTGGCCCCTCAGAATGGCCGTCGTAAAGACTGCCGGTGCCGCCATCAGGTGTAAGGCTGCGGTCAGATCATCGTCATCAGGGATGCGTGCCATCAATGCGCGAAGCGCTTCGATGGGAGACATTTCCATCAATGTATCGTCAAGCGCATCCGTATGATAAAATACCTGTACGCGCGCTTCACCGAGCGCTTTTTGAAGCTCTTCCCCTTTGGGAAGGTCATTGAAAAAGCCGCCCCACAGAAGTTCTATTCCATCTTCGACGCTGCTATGCGGGACCAGATCGTCCAGCGACCGACCGCGAATAACCAGCCTGCCTGCAAGCCCATCGACGTCAGACAACACGGTTTCAGCAGCAATCACATCTTCAAGTCCGCTATTCATAATTATTCTCCTTGTTTGCCTTTCGACATTGAATCCAAGTATAGTTGACGTCAATCTTGACGAAATAGATCAATGTAGGGGGCAATAATGGACTGGCTAACTGCGGAGGAAGCCCTCGCTGTTCTCCAGACAAAGCCGCAGACTCTCTATGCAAATGTGAGCCGTGGCCGCATCCGTTCCAAACCATTGCCGGATGATCCGAGACGCAGCCTCTATCGGTCGGAGGATGTCCATCGTCTGGCTGGCAAGCGTCCCGGTCGCAAGAGAGATAGCGTGGTTGCCGCCGACACCATTCGTTGGGGCCTGCCGATCATGCGCTCGGGCATTTCGACCATCCTGGATGGCCGCTTGCTCTATCGCGGCTGCGACGCTGCTGAGCTGTCCGAAACAGCGACGCTGGAGGAAGTGGCTGCACTGCTGTGGCAGATGGATTTCGACGGTATCATCAGGAGTGACAACGAATCGACCTTGAACATTCGTCAGACCGAAACTGCGCCTCTGGAACGGCTGTTTACTGTCCTTGGTATTCGCGCTGCGAATGATCTACCCAGTTCGGGGCGTTCAACATCGATTCTGCAGCAAGAGGCTTTTGGTCTGCTGCAACTGTTTCACAATACCGTTCTTGGCGTTTCCGCATCGAATATGCCGATGCATGAACGCATTGCTCAAGCTTGGCAAAAGCCGCAGGCAAGTGATGTGATCCGGCGCATCCTTGTGCTTCTGGCCGACCACGAACTCAATGCATCGGCATTCGCTACACGCGTTGCGGCGTCTACAGGTACACCGCTTTCCGCTGCGGTTCTCGCCGGATTATCAACATTGATTGGCCCGCGACATGGACGAGCGGCTACAGCGGCGGCGGCTATTATTACGCAAACCCGGCAAATAGGAGCGGAAGCAGCGATCAAGGGCCAGCTCAGGCAAGGAACACAGTTTCACTTTTTCGGCCACCCGCTTTACCGCGAAACAGGTGATATTCGCGCCGCCGCACTATTGGAACATCTGGAATTGCCTGCCTCCTATAGCGATCTGGAACAAAGTGCCGCGAACATTCTCGGAGAAAAGCCAAACGTCGATTTCGCCCTCGCCGCCGTTACAGAAATCTATGATCTACCGCCCGACGCACCGCTATTTCTGTTTGCGCTCGCACGCATTGTGGGATGGCTCGCCCATGCACTGGAACAGGCTGATAGCGGATCGCTCATACGCCCGAGGGCAGAATTCATGCCGCCGCTTGAATAGCACTTCACCAAATATTGTTCGCAATGAACGCATATTCTGCCGGTAAAAGGTGGACATATGCGCCCGTGAACCAGAATCCGGTTGATCGGACTGCTCGCTTGGTGGCATGTCTCTAAAACTTGAACAAGATGTGAGGATCGAGCCGTGGACTTGGGCCTGAAGGGTCGAAAAGCAATTGTATGTGCTTCCAGCAAGGGACTCGGACGGGCATGCGCGGAGGCGCTCGCCGAAGCCGGTTGCGATCTGGTTCTCAATGGACGCAACGAAGAAACTCTCGCCACAACCGCGGAAGCAATTCGCAAAACATTTGGCGTGAAAGTCGATGCTGTCGTTGCCGACGTGTCCACCGCTGAAGGGCAAGCCAAACTGCTTGCCGCCTGCCCTGCACCCGACATTCTCGTGAATAATAACGGCGGTCCAGCCTTCAAGGATTTCCGCCTGCTCGACCGCGACGCGATCCTGCAGGGTGTGACACAGAATATGGTCACCCCCATAGAATTGATCAAAGCTGTTATCGACGGAATGGTCGAGCGCCGTTTCGGCCGTATCGTCAATATCACATCGACGTCGGTTTACGCCCCCATTCCCGGGCTTGATCTCTCATCTGGCGCCCGCGCCGGTCTGACTGCATTTCTGGCTGGCGTCGCCCGCACGGTTGCAGCCTCCAATGTGACGATCAACAACATCCTTCCCGGGGCCTTTGACACGGATCGCCTTCGCAATGGCTTTGCATTCTCAGCCCAGAAGAACGGCACGACAGCGGATGCGGAAGCTGCAAAGCGAGCATCAGCAATTCCCGCCGGAAGAATCGGGCAGCCAAAGGAATTTGGTCAGGCCTGTGCCTTCCTATGTTCGGAACATTCCGGGTTCATTACCGGGCAGAATCTCGTTATCGATGGCGGCGCCTATCAGAGTGCGTTTTAACAGCATCAAATAATAGATCTGCAAAATTGGAAAAACTCATTCTCGAAAACGGGCCTACTGAGATTTGAGCCGATAGACTAAGAACAATGACGGCCCAGAGTGCGGAAGTCGTGTACGGAAACTGTATGCGGATACCGCACCCTCCACGTGCAAACGAGCTTTTGCCCTGCACGAAAGATTTTGGAAAGCGATGCGACCATGACCAAGAAAACACCTTCCACTTCCCGTTCGGATTTCGATGAAGCAGCTCTGTTCTTCCACCGTTATCCGAAGCCCGGAAAGCTGGAAATTCAGGCGACAAAGCCACTTGGCAACCAACGAGATCTGGCGTTAGCTTATTCTCCCGGCGTAGCCGCTCCCTGCCTCGCAATCCACGAAGACCCGGCAACTGCCGCCGAATACACCGCTCGCGGCAATCTCGTTGCTGTCGTGTCAAACGGCACTGCGGTTCTCGGCCTTGGTAACATTGGTGCGCTTGCTTCCAAACCGGTCATGGAAGGTAAAGCCGTCCTTTTCAAAAAATTCGCCGACATCGACGTGTTCGACATTGAAATCGACGCGCACGAAATCGGTCGCATCGTTGATGTTGTTGCCGCTTTAGAGCCGACTTTCGGCGGCATCAACCTTGAAGACATCAAGGCACCGGAGTGCTTCGAAGTTGAAGAACAGCTTCGCGCGAAAATGAACATTCCGGTTTTCCACGACGACCAGCACGGCACAGCGATCATCGTTGCTTCGGCGGTGTTGAACGGTTTGGAACTTGCCGGCAAGAAAATCGGGGACGCCAAGATCGTTACATCGGGCGCTGGCGCTGCGGCCCTTGCCTGCCTCAATCTTCTCGTCAATCTCGGCGCGAAACGCGAAAACATCTGGGTCTGTGATCTCGAAGGCGTTGTCTACGAAGGCCGTAACACGCTGATGGATCGTTGGAAGGAAGTTTACGCCCAGAAGACTGACGCGCGCGTTCTGGCCGATGTCATCGGTGGTGCTGACGTCTTCCTCGGCCTGTCGGCTGCTGGCGTGCTGAAGCCTGAACTTCTGAAACAGATGGCCGAAAAGCCACTCATCATGGCCCTTGCCAATCCGAAACCGGAAATCATGCCGGAAGAGGCTCGTGCGGCCCGCGCCGACGCCATGATCTGCACCGGACGTTCGGATTATCCGAACCAGGTCAACAACGTTCTCTGCTTCCCCTATATCTTCCGCGGCGCACTCGATGTCGGTGCGACTGCAATTAACGAAGAAATGAAGCTGGCGGCTGTCCGCGCAATTGCCGCTCTTGCCCGCGAAGAGCCTTCGGATGTCGCTGCACGCGCTTATTCCGGCGACACACCCACTTTCGGACCAGACTACATCATTCCATCGCCATTCGATCAGCGCCTGATTCTGCGTATCGCCCCGGCAGTGGCCAAAGCGGCCATGGAAACAGGCGTAGCAACACGCCCGATCGAAGACATGGAAGCCTATCTCGATCGTCTGAACCGCTTCGTCTTCCGCTCCGGCCTCATCATGAAACCGGTTTTTGCTGCCGCCCGCGCACAGGAAAAACCAAAGCGCGTCATTTATGCAGATGGTGAAGATGAACGCGTGCTCCGCGCTGCTCAGGTAGTCATTGAAGAGCGTATCGCAGCTCCGATTCTCGTCGGACGCCCGCAGGTTATCGAAACACGCTTGCGCCGCTACGGCCTCAAGATTCGTCCGGGAACGGATTTCGAACTCATCAATCCGGAAGACGATCCGCGCTATCGCGACTATGTAGACCTTTATCTGTCCTACACCGGCAGGCAGGGCGTCACACCGGAAGCTGCACGCACCATCGTGCGCACGAACTCGACCGCAATTGCCGCTCTCGCGGTTATGCGCGACGAAGCAGACGCCATGATCTGTGGTCTTGAAGGTCGCTTCGAACGCCACCTCCGTGTCGTACGGCAGATTATCGGCAAGGTTCCCGGTATCCGAGACTATTCCGCCTTGAGCCTGCTCATCTCGCAGCGTGGCGCCCTCTTCCTCACAGACACTTATGTCAACGTCGAACCGGGCGCGAACGAGATCGCCGAAATGGCAATTCTTGCCGCAAAGGAAATCAGCCGCTTCGGTATTGAGCCAAAGGCTGCCCTCGTATCCCATTCGAATTTCGGGTCGAAAGAATCAGCCAGCGCCGAAAAGATGCGTGAAGCAGCGGCAATTCTTGCCGAGAAGGCACCTGAGCTGGAATCCGATGGCGAAATGCATGGCGACTCTGCTCTCTCTCAGGCTCTGCGCGATCGTGTGTTCCCGAATTCGCGCCTGAAGGGCGAAGCCAATCTTCTTGTCTTCCCCAACCTTGACGCTGCAAACATCACGCTGAACGTAGTCAAAATGGTTACAGATGCGCTGCACGTGGGTCCAATCCTGCTCGGCGCGGCACGTCCGGCACATATTCTGACGCCATCCGTCACCTCGCGTGGCGTCGTCAATATGACAGCACTGGCAGTTGTTGAAGCCTTGCAAAAATCAGGAGAGACTCTTCGCAAGAAGAAGTAATTTAACAACAACTAAGTTAGATAATTATAACATAAGTTTAAATAACGGCGAGTATATTTAAATATACTCGCCGTTAGTATTTAATTTACTATATTTTTTAAACATGATATCGCCAGCATCGTTATCGAGGTTATCATGTCTTTTATTTCAATTAATTCTAATAGATCGCTGACTTACTCAGTAGTTTTGATATTTTCGGGAATATTGGCTGGCTGTACAACTATACGCCCTCCAGAATTATGCACGCCTGCCGAGCAGATGCAGCTTAAGAAGCAACTTCGCGTCACCCAGTCACTCCTTGATCGCAAGGAAGCAGAACTTTCTCAGATGAGAAAGACCTCGGCTCAGAATCGTTGCGTCGGGAGCCTGTTTACACCTGCTGTCAAATCCGCACAGTGCACGAAATTGCTGACCAGAACAGATCATCTGGCAACCGAAACACAGACTTTGCGCGAACGCGCCAATGAGCTGAGTATGGCGCTTGCCGGACGTCCGTCTGCGTCCAAACATGTCAAATCGTGCAAGGCCTCCTGGGTGGTGTCCCCTAAGAAACCTCAGTCGAAAACTGTCCACGTACCACAGCGGAAGTCCAGGGGCATCGCCAAGCCGAGCGCCGAGATGGCCAACTCAATTGCATTGCCTGCCTATGAAACTCCCGCTCCTGTCGAAACAGAGAAAGTGGATTACACGTCATCTGCAACGGTACAGACCTCGAATACCACACCAGCCTATGTTGCACCTGTCGCAACGACACCGCCTGTGGAACGTCCCTATACGGCAAACGCAAAAGTCAGGGTCGTCGGGTCAGGGTTCTTTCCGGACCAATCAACACCAGCAAGTCAGCCAACTCCGGCCCATGCGCCTGCCCCGTAAGCGCCAGTCGCAAGGGCATGAAAAGGTTCTTGCCCTTGCGCCCAGTTGCAGCCTTCACTGCTTCGGTCCAGACTTTCCATGTCTGATGATCCCAGGGAGCCGGTGGCAAAAGGGCAAAAGCCTCTTCCAGGAAAACACGATCCTCTTCTGACAGGTCCAGCGTTTCTGGCAGATCACCGTCAACGATGGACCACCAATGTACCGCATCCTTGAAGCGGTCGAGATTTCCTCGCACCGCCTGCCAGAAAGGCTCAGCCTTCTCGCCGCAAATGCCCATGGCAGCCAGACGTGGCTGGGCTTCTGAAAACGGCATCTCGTGCAGCAGGGCGCGATTGAGCGTGTCCAGTTCCGCAGGATCGAACTTTGCCGATGACTTCGATATGGATGCCAGATCGAAACGTTCGGCGAGACTTTCCATATTGGGTGCCGCCGAAACATTTTCCGAGGTGCCGATCAAAATCGCCAACGAGGCCACTGCCATCGGCTCGAACCCGGCGTCGCGCAGCGATCCGACAGACAGTGCGCCGGTTCGCTTTGAAAGCCCCTCGCCCGAAATTGTCGTCAGTAGATTGTGGTGCCCAAAAACCGGAGCCTTGGCCCCCAGTGCCTCGAAAATCGCAATCTGCACACCGGTGTTGGTTACGTGGTCATCACCGCGAATGATGTGCGTGACACCGAGATAGATATCATCCACCACCGACGGCAAGGTATAAAGATAAGTGCCGTCTTCACGCACCAGCACAGGATCGGACATAGAGGCCAGATCGACAGTCTGCGGGCCCCGAACAAGGTCATCCCAATGAACCTCCGTGCGCTGCGTATCAAACGGATCAGCTTCGAAATTCGGCAGCAGGAAACGCCAGTGCGGCTTGCGCCCTTCAGCTTCAAACGCAGCTTTCTCATCGTCAGTGAGTTTTAAACCTTCGCGGCCATATACCGGCGGCAGACGACGTGCGAGGCGCAGTTTGCGGCGACGCTCCAATTCATCAGCCGTTTCATAGCAAGCATAAAGCAAACCAGCCTGTTTGAGCTTCTCTACCGCCTTGCCATAAACATCAAAACGCTTCGACTGATATTCGACGCGATCAGGTTTGACACCGAGCCAGTCAAGATCGACTGCGATTGCCTGTGCGTATTCTTCTTTGGAGCGTTCAACATCGGTGTCGTCATAGCGCAGAATGAACTTGCCGCCATTCTTCTGTGCGAAAAGCCAGTTTGAAAGCGCTGTGCGCGTATTACCAATATGGATATAGCCCGTCGGCGACGGAGCAAAACGAACGGTTGCGGTCATCTTATTGTCTTTCAGCGGTCGCGGAAGCGGTTCGTTATAGGGTAGCGGCGATCGCGTCCGAAATTCTTCTTGGTAATTTTAACACCGGGCGCCGATTGTCGGCGCTTGTATTCAGCCAGATAGAGCAAATGTTCGATCCGTTGAACGGTTTCGAGCGGATGCCCGCGTTTAGCAATCTCGGTGTTGCTCATTTCGTTTTCGACAAGGCATTCAAGAATATCGTCCAGAACCGGATAAGGTGGCAGACTATCCTGATCCGTCTGGTTTTCACGCAGTTCAGCAGACGGCGCCTTGGAGATGATGTTGTGCGGGATCACGTCACCCGATGGTCCGAGTGCGCCGTTCGGAACATGACTGTTGCGCCATTCCGACATCGCATAGACCTGCATCTTGTAGACGTCTTTGATCGGATTGAACCCGCCATTCATGTCGCCATAAAGCGTCGCATAGCCTACCGACATTTCAGACTTGTTGCCGGTGGTGACAACCATCGAACCGAACTTGTTTGAAACAGCCATCAGAATGGTGCCGCGTGCGCGGCTTTGCAGGTTTTCTTCGGTAACGCCGCTCTCGGTGCCTTCAAACAGCGGATGCAGCGCTTCAAGAAAGCCTTCAACTGGCGCAGAGATCGGAACAATATCGTACCGAACACCGAGCGCTTTTGCACAATCGGCCGCGTCTTTCAGAGATTCATCGGATGTATAGCGGTAAGGCAGCATGATGCAGCGCACGCGATCCTTACCCAATGCATCGACGCCGAGAGCCGCGCAGATTGCCGAATCGATACCGCCCGAAAGCCCGAGCACCACATCCTTGAAACCGTTCTTGTTCACATAATCCCGCAAGCCCAGCATGCAGGCGGAATAATCAGCTTCAAGCCCTTCAGGAAGAATAGCCTTTTCGCGTTCGTCACAGCGCCAGCCGTCATTCTCTCTGCGCCAAACGGTCAGCGTGATCTGCTCCTCAAACTGAGGCATTTGCAGACAGAGCGACCGGTCAGTGTTGAATGCAAACGATCCACCATCGAAAACCAGTTCATCCTGTCCGCCAACCTGATTGGCATAGACCATCGGTAACTCGGTTTCGATCACCTGCTTCAGGACAACCTGATGGCGCCGGTCCATCTTCGCACGATGATAAGGCGAACCATTCGGTACAAGCAAAATCTCTGCGCCGCTCTCAGCCAGCGTTTCCGCCACACCGAGTTCGCCCCAAATATCTTCACAGATTGGAATCCCGATGCGAACACCACGGAAATTGACTGGCCCAGGCATTGGGCCCGCCTGAAATACGCGCTTCTCGTCAAACTCGCCATAGTTGGGCAGATCGACCTTGAACCGTTCGGCAATGATCTCGCCGCCATCCAGAACCGCGATAGAGTTGTGCAGACCACTTTCGCGGCTAAGCGGCGTGCCGATAATGACGCCTGGTCCGCCGTCGGCAGTGTCGCTCGCCAGCGCACGAACAGCCTTTTCACACGCAGCAAGAAAAGATGGTTTCAGAACCAGATCTTCCGGCGGATAGCCGGAGATGAACAATTCTGTAAACAAAATGAGATCGGCCTTCATCCTGGCCGCCTCAACGCGTGCCGCGCGTGCCTTGGTCAGATTTCCGGCGATATCGCCCATGATGGGATTAAGCTGCGCAACGGCAATACGGAGCATGGCAAGATTCTCATGAGAGGCTAACATGCCCAAGCTTTAGCGCGCTTGGGCAAGCAAATGCAACGGATGCAATCAACAGACTACTCTGTTTGTCAGGCCAAATAGGTATTGGCGAGGATATAGCCCCAGATCGCGACGACGAACACAATGGAAATCAGAACAGCAAGAGAACCGCAGTCCTTTGCAATCTGAATTTCCTTGTGAAAATCCCGCGAGACGGCATCACACGTTGCCTCGATACCAGTGTTCAACACTTCCACGAGGATGAGAAACAAGATCGAGCCAGTCATGAAGAGGAAAGCGAGCCATGTCGGCGCAAGGAAAAAAGCCACCGGCAGAGACAGTAGAAACAGCACAAGCTCCTGTTGGACGGCCTTTTCATGTCCTGCGAGGTACTTCAGTGCTCGCATGGAATTAAGAAAGGCCAGGAAAATGCGCTGCATCATTACCCTCAATCAAATTGGTTACAGCTTGGCCCGAAAATCAGAGCCAATTTTCTGAAAGCATAAAGCGTCCTCTATGCATCCATTCAGACACATGCCGCTCCAAGGCAATCAATAGGTGAGTTTCCCCGAAATGCAACAGGGCGGAGATCGAAACCTCCGCCCTGCAAGCTCTAGAATGTTGGAAGCCGGTCAGGCACTCGCAACCTGCTTGTCCGCACCGGCATCGCGCTCCTTCTTGAGGAGTTCGGCCAGCAAAAACGCGAGTTCCAGTGCTTGATCGGCGTTGAGACGTGGATCGCAATGCGTGTGGTAACGATCGTGCAGATCTTCTGCCGAGATCGCACGCGCGCCGCCCGTGCATTCCGTCACATTCTTGCCGGTCATTTCGACATGGATACCACCCGGATGCGATCCTTCAGCGCGATGGATCGCGAAGAAGGACTCCACTTCCTTGAGGATACGGTCGAACGGACGCGTCTTGTAGCCACCGGCAGTGATCGTATTGCCGTGCATAGGATCGCATGACCATACGACCTTGCGACCTTCCTTCTCGACAGCACGGATAAGCTGCGGCAGATGATCACCAACCTTGTCGTAGCCAAAGCGCGCAATCAACGTCAGGCGCCCTGCTTCGTTTTCCGGATTCAGAAGATCGATAAGGCGGATGAGATCATCCGGCTGCAGCGACGGCCCACACTTGAGACCGAGCGGATTCTTGATTCCACGGCAGTATTCGATATGCGCATGGTCAGCCTGACGTGTGCGATCACCGATCCAGATCATGTGGCCGGACGTGCCGTACCAGTCGCCGGACGTCGAGTCCACACGAGTCAGCGCTTCTTCAAAGCCAAGAAGCAGCGCTTCATGGCTGGTGTAGAAATCGGTTTCACGCAGCGAATGATTGCTGTCAGCCGTGATCCCGATTGCACGCATGAAGTTCATGGTCTCGGAAATACGCTGCGCCAAAGCTGCATAGCGCTCTGCCTGCGGGCTCTTGCCGACAAAGCCGAGCATCCACTGGTGAACGTTCTCCAGATTAGCGTAACCGCCCTGAGCGAATGCCCGCAGCAGGTTAAGCGTAGCCGCCGACTGGCGATATGCCATGTCCTGACGCTGCGGATCGGGATTGCGCGATGCCGCGTCGAACTCGATACCGTTGATGATGTCACCACGGTAGGACGGCAGTTCCACACCATTCAGCGTTTCCATGTCCGATGAACGTGGTTTGGCAAACTGACCGGCGATACGACCGACCTTCACGACGGGCTTCGACGCACCGAATGTGAGGACAACGGCCATCTGAAGAAAGACGCGGAAAAAGTCGCGGATGTTATCCGCGCCATGTTCAGCAAAACTTTCAGCACAATCGCCGCCTTGGAGCAGAAATGCCTTGCCTTCCGCCACTTCAGCCAGTTGCTGCTTGAGCTTGCGTGCTTCACCTGCAAAAACCAGCGGCGGATAGGTGCGAAGACGAGCCTCAACGTCGTTCAGAGCCTGTGCGTCTGGATAAAACGGCACTTGCTTGATCGGTTTGTTTCTCCAGGAATGCGGGGTCCAGTTCTTCGTCATTTGAGCACCTGTTTGCTTCTATCCGCTCGATTTCTCTCGGATTATATCCTCCTTACACGAATGCTGGAATCCTTTAACGGACAGCTCGCATCTGACAAAGATGACAGTCTGCCCCGGAAAACCGGCCTGCGTGGTCGCGCTGATATAATGCAGGCCGAGACTTTATGCCAGCAATAATCGTTAACCGGAGAAACCGGTCGCGAAAGAGTTAACCGTCGACTTTCTCACCATTCACGACGCGATAGGTCGGCTTGTACATGGTGACCAGTTCTTCGGCCGCAGTCGGATGAACCGCCATCGTGCGATCGAAGTCATCCTTGGTCGCACCAGCCTTGAGGGAAATACCCAGAAGCTGAGCCATTTCACCGGCATCTGGCCCCATGATATGCGCCCCGACCACCCTGCGGCTCGCGGCATCAACGATGAGCTTCATCAGCATTTTTTCATTGCGGCCGGAAAGCGTGTTCTTCATCGGGCGGAACAGCGCTCGGTAAACCTCAAGTTCCGGATACTTCTTCGCAGCCTCATCTTCCGGCAAACCGACCGTGCCAATTTCTGGCTGAGAGAACACCGCCGTCGCAATCAATTCATGGTCGGGCTTCGTCGGATTGTCCTTGAACGCCGTTTCGAGAAAGCACATGGCTTCGTGAATTGCCACCGGCGTCAGCTGGACGCGGTTCGTAACATCACCGACGGCCCAGATGTTCGCGACATTGGTACGCGAATAATCATCGACCGGAATTGCGCCAAGCTCATCCATCTTGACGCCAGCTCTCTCTAGCCCAAGACCCGTCGTGTTGGCCTTGCGCCCGATCGCCATCATTGCCTGACCGACTTCCAATGTATCGCCATTGTTCAACGCGATTTTCAGATTACCGTCGGACTGCTTCTCGATTTTCTCGAAAACCGCTTCGCAAATGATACGGATACCTTTTGCTTCCATGGTTTCATGCAAAAGATGGCGCAAGTCCGGGTCGAAACGGGAGAGGATTTCCTTGCCTCGATACACGAGTGTCGTTTCGACGCCAAGGCCGTGGAATATGTTCGCGAACTCAACAGCGATATATCCGCCACCCGCAATGGCAATCGCTTTCGGCAGCTCAGCGAGATGAAACGCTTCGTTGGAGCTGATGCAATATTCATGTCCAGGCATAGATTCGGGCATGCTCGGATGACCGCCGGTCGCAATCAATATCTGGTCTGCAGTAACGCGACGACCGTCTGCCTTCAGCTCGACAGTATGTTCATCGATCAATTCGGCGCGGCTGGCAAAAATTTCGACATCGGAATTCTGGAGGCCCTTGGTGTAGAGCCCTTCAAGCCGGGCAATTTCTTTGTCCTTGGCATCGATCAGCTTTTTCCAGTCAAACGTCGATGTGCCGACATCCCAACCATAGCCAGCTGCATCCTCGAAATGCTCAGGAAACTGCGAAGCATAGACGAAGAGTTTCTTCGGTACGCAGCCACGAATAACGCAGGTTCCGCCCATGCGATATTCTTCTGCAAGACCGACCTTTTTGCCCATGGCCCCAGCGAGACGCGCTGCCCGAACACCGCCAGAACCGCCGCCGATAACAAAAAGATCATAGTCGAAGCCGGTCATGGGATTCTCCAATAAACATTAGGTTGGCTGTTATGTAAGCAAAAGAAAAAGCCCGGCCAAGGGACCGGGCTTTCAAATTCCTCGTTACCGCAAAAATTACTGCTGCGCAGGCTGTGCCGGAGCTGCAGCAGCGCCAGCCTGTGCCGCCAGAACCTCAGCTACGCCGGTCGCCAGATCACGAGCGATGCCATTCTGCCAGATATTTGCTGCCTTCACGACTTCACGCGTCACAATCGGGCCTTCGGACAGAAGCTTCTTGCCTGCAGGCGATGTATAGAATGCTGCTATGGCTTTGAGTTCGTCTTCGGAAAACGCTTTTGCATAGGCGCGAGCGGATTCGGTTTCGAGATCAGCACGGCGGGAAGCAAGAGCGAGAGCCTTGTCATCGACAGTCTTCGTGATCAGGGCTTCCAGATTCGGATCTTTCTGGATCAGTTCACCCTTGAGGGAGCGCGCTGCGTTCGGCAGAATTTCGTCGAACTGCTCAGTAGCACTAATCGCAGAAATAGCAGCACGGGCAGCTTCCAGATGAGCTTCAGTGATTTCCTGTGCCGAAGCTGCATGAATGCCCGACATCAGTACGAGCGCGGAAAACGGTGCAATCAGACGGCGAAAGCCAGTTGCCGGGATCATAAGGTCAGTACTCCGTTCAATCAGTTCAAGACCGGTTCATGGTGCGGATGCCGTCGTTGCCGGCAACCACCGCCGCACGCGCCAGTCCGATGAAAAGTCCGTGCTCGACAACGCCTGGAATTGCGAAGAGAGCGTCAGATAGTGTCTTTGGATCGGGAATGCGGCCAAAAGATGCATCCACGATATAATGCCCACCATCTGTTACGAAGGGTGAGCCATCTTTTAAACGCAGTGCCAGTGGACCTGCAAGACCACACTTCGCAGCTGCCTCTTCAATCGCGTGCATGGTAGCACCGAGACCGAAGCGATTGACTTCTATAGGCAGTGGAAAACGCCCAAGCGCCTCAACTACCTTTGAGCTGTCGGCAATAACGATCATTGCGTCAGATGCCGCAGCCACGATCTTTTCACGAAGAAGCGCTCCACCGCCGCCCTTGATGAGCGAAAGGTTGGTATCGACTTCATCGGCACCATCCACGGTAAGATCGAGATGAGGCGTTTCATCGAGCGTCGTAAGCGGAACCCCGAGTTCCTCGCAAAGTTTTGCGGTGCGTTCGGAAGTAGGCACTCCAATGATCTTGAAGCCGTTGCTTACCTTGTCGGCAAGCAGGCGCACGAATTCCTCGGCTGTCGAACCAGTACCAATCCCCAGACGCATTCCGTCCTTGACGTGCGTGAGCGCTTCTGCGGCGGCTGCGATTTTCAGCTTGCGAGCTTCGTCCATACTTGAATTCCCGATATTCCCCTGCGGATTCTCATTGTGGTCCGGTTCGCCTCTAGCATGCGGACGCGGCACAACAAAGCGCCTATTCGAACTATGACGCAGAATTTCGGTTTTTAGAGCGCATCCCGATCGCGAGGTTGAGCCGAAGTCGACAATCAGATAGGACTTCCTTATTCCCCATTTCACACACGAGAAGCTAATGTCTGCTGCCAACCCCAAGCCCATCATCATTTTCGATCTCGACGGAACCCTTGTCGACACAGCACCAGACCTTCTCGACAGTCTCAATCACTGCCTCGCTATATCGGGCCTGAAAACAGCTGATCGTGAATCGTTACGCAGATTCGTAGGACAAGGCGGACGTGTCATGATCGAACGTGCTTTCGCTGCGCAGAAGAAACAAGCTGACGAAGCACAGCTCGACAATCTCGTGGAAGAATTCCGCGAACATTATGCCGATCACATGCCGGGACATTCAACCTTTTTCCCAGGCGTTCTGGAAGCAATGGACCGCTTCTCAGCAAGTGGCTACGAGTTGGCAGTTTGCACGAACAAATTCGAGGCCTTGTCGGTAAAACTCCTGACTTCCATGGGTGAAGCCGAACGATTTGCTGCAATCTGCGGAGCCGATACATTTGCTTATCGCAAGCCTGATCCGCGCCATCTCACCGAGACCATCGTACGGGCTGGTGGCAATCGTGAACGGGCAATCATGGTCGGGGATAGCCGAACCGACATCGACACCGCAAAAGCTGCTGGCATCCCCGTTGTTGCCGTCGACTTTGGATATACCGATCTTCCCGTGCAGCATTACGATCCAAGCCGTGTGATTTCGCATTTTGACGAGTTCACCCTCGAAATGGCCGAACAGCTCATCGATGCGGTCACCGATCCCGTATAAAGGGAGAATGGTAAATGATTACGCAGCATTTTCTTATATTTGGCTTTGTTTTCTTAGCCACGGTATCAACAGCGTCTGCGAACGACGGATCGCCGGGACTGCCCGGCGTTCAGGCTCAAAAACCCATTGTGACCGCCCCGCCGCCTGCTCCCGAACCGGAACAGGCACCAAGCGGTAACTGGAAAAATTTTCGTGTTGGCAATACTGACGTTTCGGTCTCTGGAAGCATCACGATTGATGTCGGCACCAAGAACAGCCGGACGTCCGGTCGTTAATTGCGAGAGGATCGCACCAATGCCGACAGGACAGCAGGTATCTGAGCAGGCAAATCTTCCGCAATAAGTCCATGGCCAAAGCGTCGCGCGGCGTCCGCATGCATCCACACGGAAGCACAGGCCGCTGCAAATGCAGGCATCCTTTGAGCAAGCAGGCCGCACACAATTCCCGTCAAGACATCGCCTGATCCTGCAGTGGCGAGCAGCGGGGTTCCATTGGCATTGACCACTGCCAGACCACCCGGTTCTGCGATCACGGTATCGGGACCTTTATATATAAGGACTGCGTTAGCACGCCTTGCAGCCTCGCGAGCCTTTTCGATCTTTGATGTCGAACTCTTTGCTATATCTGGAAAAAGCCGCCGGAACTCTCCCTCATGTGGTGTAAGCACAAGAGCAGTCTTTATGCCCTGTCGCTTATCGAAAAGCTCAGCTGGATTCTGCTCAAAGGCCGTAATCCCGTCGGCATCAAGAACCAAACCATGAAACCCCTCAGCCTCACCGCTTGCGAGAAACAGGGCGTGCTCACGCGCGAACGCGGGATTTCCATAGCCCGGACCGAGTACCGCTGCTGCGACCTTGCGTTCGGCAAAAAACTGTCGAACATCCCTCAAACCACGGGTCTCACGGACCATGATACTGGTCAAATGCGTGGCATTGACTGTCATAGCATCGGGTGGAGACAGAAGTGTTACCGCACCCGCTCCACTACGGGCCGCAGCGAGGGCTGATAAGCGTGCGGCACCTGTCGAATGAGCACCACCGGAAAACACGGCTGCATGGCCGCGACTATACTTATGGGCCTCAACGCCAGATACTGGCAGGGCGCTTGTCCAAAGGTCTGGAGCATTCTCGAATGCATGCGGTTCGATCGCCGCGAGTATGTGATCGGGAATGCCGATATCGGCTGCATGAAGTACACCGCAATGCGCCCTTCCCGGTTGTAGCAAATGGCCGGGTTTCTTGCGAAAGAACGTAACTGTTGCTCGTGCACGGATCGCCGTTCCGAGGATATGGCCGCTTTCACCGGATATGCCACTAGGTAAATCAACCGCCACAACCGGCACATCAGAAGTGTTCACAGCATCAATCGCGATGGCTTCAGCTCCGTGAACATCGCGAGCGAGGCCAGCGCCGAATAATGCATCGATTACGCCACCGAAACTCGCGACCGAAAATTCACCGAAGTTCGAGACAGGCCCCTTATAGAACAACGACGCACGCATGGCATCGGAGCCTTTCCTCGGGGGAGCGGATGCGAAGCACACAACTTCCAAACCCGCTTCCAGCAGAAACTGCGCGGCGATGTAACCGTCGCCACCATTGTTGCCAGGCCCGCACAGAACAGCAACTGGAGCATTGCGAGGAAACATCCGCTGTGCAACCTCTGCGACGGCTCGGCCTGCAGCAAGCATCAGTGAGAAACCATCCTTGATACCAGTCTCGATCGTCTGGCGATCCGCTTCTGCCATTTCCTGCGGGGTCAGCAACTCGTACATCGCGTACCTTCTCAATACGGGGTCTCATTGTGATTAAATACGCGGCACCGGACTTTATGCAAGCTTGCCCTCTTTTGATGCACAATGACTAATTTTTAGACAGATAAACCAGAATGATAGTGCCTATTTCATACCCGTCAGCAGAGTCCCGCTTGCACAAGCGTCATGAATAGTGCCACTCTGCCTGCGGATGAACGAAATCGAAGAAATTTTTTATACAGACTTCAAACTGGCACACTTCATGCTTCTCTATTGGTGAAACGGGCACAATGTCCATTTCCGTAGAAGAGCGGAGACCATTCTCTGATGAAAAAGATCGAAGCCATCATTAAGCCCTTCAAGCTGGATGAAGTGAAGGAAGCCCTTCAGGAAGTCGGCTTACAGGGGATCACTGTCATCGAAGCCAAGGGCTTCGGACGACAGAAAGGTCATACCGAGCTTTACCGCGGCGCCGAATATGTCGTCGACTTTCTTCCCAAGGTGAAAGTTGAAGTCATCGTCGCAGACGAAACCGTGGACAGCGCCATCGAAGCCATCCGCAAGGCTGCCCAGACGGGACGCATCGGCGACGGCAAGATTTTCGTCTCCAACATCGAAGAAGTTATCCGTATCCGCACCGGTGAATCCGGCGTGGATGCAATCTGATAATACCTGCGTACAATCCATCGTCGTGCAAACAGGGAATTAAAATGACGACTGCCAACGATATTCTCAAACAAATCAAAGACAACGACATCAAGTTCGTCGACCTTCGCTTCACCGACCCGAAGGGCAAACTGCAGCACGTTACGATGGATATCGGCCTCGTCGACGAAGAAATGTTTGTCGACGGCGTGATGTTCGACGGCTCTTCCATCGCCGGTTGGAAAGCCATCAATGAATCCGACATGGTTCTGATGCCGGATCCGACGACGGCCCATATCGACCCGTTCTTCGCTCAATCCACGCTGGTCATCCTTTGTGACATTCTTGACCCGATCTCGGGTGAAGCCTATGGCCGCGATCCGCGCACGACTGCAAAGAAGGCGGAAGCCTACATGAAGTCGCTCGGTATCGGCGACACGGTCTATGTCGGTCCGGAAGCTGAATTCTTCGTCTTCGACGACGTGAAGTACAAGGCTGACCCGTACAATACCGGTTTCAAGCTCGACTCGACCGAACTGCCGTCGAACGACGATACCGAATATGAAACAGGCAATCTCGGCCACCGTCCGCGCGTCAAGGGCGGCTATTTCCCGGTACCGCCGATCGACAGCGCGCAGGACATGCGCTCGGAAATGCTGACCGTCCTCACCGAAATGGGTGTCACGGTTGAAAAGCATCACCATGAGGTTGCTTCCGCACAGCACGAACTCGGCGTGAAATTCGATACGCTGGTCCGCAACGCCGACAAGATGCAGATCTACAAGTATGTCGTGCATCAGGTTGCCAATGCCTATGGCAAGACCGCAACCTTCATGCCGAAGCCGATCTTCGGTGACAACGGTTCGGGCATGCACGTCCATTTCTCGATCTGGAAAGAAGGCAAGCCAACCTTCGCTGGTAACGAATATGCCGGCCTGTCGGAAAACTGCCTTTACTTCATCGGTGGCGTCATCAAGCACGCCAAGGCCGTGAATGCCTTCACCAACCCGTCGACCAACTCTTACAAGCGTCTGGTTCCGGGTTACGAAGCCCCGGTTCTGCTTGCCTACTCGGCTCGCAACCGTTCGGCTTCGTGCCGTATTCCATTCGGCAATTCGCCGAAGTCCAAGCGTCTGGAAGTTCGTTTCCCTGATCCGGCGGCAAACCCGTATCTGTGCTTTGCTGCCCTGCTCATGGCTGGTCTTGACGGCATCAAGAACAAGATTCATCCCGGTCAGGCCATGGACAAGGATCTTTACGATCTGCCTGCCAAGGAACTGAAGAAGATTCCGACCGTCTGCGGTTCGCTGCGTGAAGCACTGCAGTCGCTCGATAAGGATCGTGAATTCCTCAAGGCTGGCGGCGTGTTCGATGACGATCAGATCGACAGCTTCATCGAACTCAAGATGGCCGAAGTGATGCGTTATGAAACGACGCCGCATCCGGTCGAGTACGACATGTACTACTCGGTTTAAGAAAGCTGCGCGGGCGTTAATGCGTTCGCGCCATTTCTTTTGCTCTTACCGAGGGGAACGACGCGCAACACTTGATGATTGCGCGCGCAAAAGAAACCCCGGCATTGCCGGGGTTTCTTTATTAGATCAATGCGATAAGTCTGATATTTAAAGTGCTTTGAGCACGCGCGCCGCCATCATCATTTCAATTTCGCGGTTTTCTCGCCGCTCTATGGCTTCCGCGTCCGAACCCCAATGCTCGATAGTCCAGTCCTCATCAATATGAGCCAGATTCCAGCCTTGCTCTGCTGTTATTTCACCCTTTGCGATAGCAAGTGCAATAATCGCTGACCCGGTCAGCGTCGTCATTGTATGCAGTGATGCCAGCGCGATTGGGTCTTTGAAACCAGCCAGATGAACACCGAATGCCGCGATGGCTTCCCGAGGCTGTTCAATGTGCATCACACCTTCAGCAAGTGAAAAACGTGCGCCAAGGCCTTCCATCCAATCGATCAGCGGATCCCATTGCTCGGTCTGCCGAGAAACGAGTTCCTGCGGACTATCGGCGCGATAGCAAAGCATATCCGTGCCTGCGAAACGCAAAATGTCCTCGAAAACTGCCTGCGGATCCTGCGCAATCCCATCAATCGCCGTGTTGACGAGACGGGTCGCAGGCATTTTCCCCGGGTCGATAACCTTTTCCTGAACGGTGAATTCGTCCGCTACGATCTGGGCCGCCGCCTTGGTCGGCAACAGCAGCAGATTGCGAGCCGGCGTCTTGACAGGGCGACCATCCAGATGGACGGTAAAACCGCCTTCAACTTCCGCCACTTCTGCCTTTTCGTAGAAGCGTTTAGGCAGTTGCGCCAGCATCTGCTTTTGTGCCCGCACGATCGGGTTTTCGTCCGAAAGCTGCTTTCCTGCCTCAAGATCACTCAAAATATCACGCATAGATTTGTCCAGTTCTGTGTCGCTGACTTGGTGGAAGGCTCAACAACTAGAGAACCTGTTCGTCCATACCTTGCAGCAATGCATGGAGTTCAGATGGCGCTTCCAGAATGTGATGGGCGCCAGATTCAATCAGTCCCTGTCGGTTATGATACCCCCAGGAGACGCCCACCGCCATAGCCGCCGCCGCGCGTGCCATCTGCATATCATAAACAGCATCGCCGATAACAATTGTCTGGCTGGGTTCTATCCCCATTTCCGCGCAGGATTCAAGCACCATGGCCGGGTGTGGTTTCGACGGGCAATCGTCAGCAGTACGCGTCACCACGAAATGATGCCCGATGCCATGACGTTCGAAAACAGAGCGGACGCCGCGCTGGGATTTTCCGGTCACTATGCCAAGCAGAAGATCATCCCTCGCCCCGAGCTCCGTCAGAAGCGGCATAATTCCATCGTAGAGCGGTTCCGTGAAATCGGGCGCCTGTCGCAACATCACAAAGTTTTCCTTGTAGCGTTGCGTCAACCAATGCACCTGCTCATCCGGCTCGCGATCCAGAATCTTAGCAATAGCCAGATGCAGCGACAGGCCGATGATCGAATGCGTTTCCTCGATTCCGGGAGGTTCCAGACCGGCATCTGCGAAGCTCGTAGCCATGCATCTGTGAATGAAGTCACCGCTGTCGACCAGCGTACCGTCGCAATCGAAAAGGACCAGTTTCATCGGGCGTTGGTGACCTTTGCCGGCTTGTTGATAATCATCAGTCCGCAACCAATCAGCGCAAGAGCCGCGAATATTTTCCAGCTCAGAGGCTCATTCAGGATCAGACCGCTCAATAACACGCCGAAAGCGGGCGTGAGAAAGGCGAAATTAGAAAGTTTCGATGCCGGATAACGGCGCACCATCCAGAACCAGAGCGGATAGGTGAAAGCCACCACGAATATCGCCTGAAAGAGAAACGCCGATATGGACAAGGCATCCGGGCTACGAAGCAATGGGCCGCTCAACGCGATGAATGGCAGCGGCACCAGTGTCGCGACCACCAGCTGGTAGAGAAGCGTCTTTTCTGGAGCCGTATAGGCAAGCCGGGTTCGCTTGATAACCAGCGTGGTAAGTCCCCACAGCACACCTGACACCAGCGCAAGCATATCGCCATAGATGGCGTACGGCCCCGGTCGGCTGACATGATCGGAGAAGACGAGAAACACACCCAGAAAGGCGATACACATGCCAACGAAGGCCCGGACAGACATCCGCTCGCCGAGAAGGAAATGACTGCCAATAGCGACCCAGAACGGCATGACGTTCATCATGAGTGTGACGCGCCCAACGCTCGTCAGCTCCATCGCCAGAAAAATCAGGACGAATTCGCTTCCGAACAACAGCCCGGCGGCAATTCCGGCCCAGAGCGTGCCATCACGCTTGAAAAGCGGAATACGGCGCCAGTAACACCAGAGAAAAACGCACAGGCCACCGAGCGCAGCACGCCCCGCTGCCATCAGCATGGGATTGAACCCTCGATTGCCGATCTTGATGGCAACCTGATTGAGCCCCCAGCTGAACATGATGAACATGACCAGCATGATGGCCAGTCCATCGAACGAAACTCGTCCCTCGGACGATCCCCCCGCTTCGCCTGACATTTTTAATCTTCCGCACTTTCCTCATCAAAGCCGAGCAGGTTCCACGACTGAACCATATGCGGCGGCAGTGGCGCGGTCACATCGATAGTACCGCCCGACGGGTTTGGAATACGAATACGGCGCGCATGAAGATGCAGACGTTTTTGTATACCGCCCGGGAATTCCCAATTCTGGTCAGCTTCAAAATACTTTGGATCACCGATGATAGGATGACCGATATAGGCCGCATGAACGCGCAACTGATGGGTTCTGCCGGTATAAGGCTCCATCTCCAGCCAGGTCAGATTGTTCCCTGCCTTCTCAATGATGCGATAATATGAGACAGCGTGATCGGAATCCGGCTCACCATGCTGGCAAACACGCATCTTGTCGCCATCCGGTGTCTGTTCCCTGACCAGCCAGGTGGAAATTTTGTCTTCGCGCTTGCGTGGAACGCCTTTGACCAAAGCCCAATAGGTCTTTTTGGTGTCGCGTTCACGGAAGGCGGTGGTCAACGCCTGCGCTGCGCCCCGCGTACGAGCAACGACAAGCACGCCCGATGTGTCACGGTCGATACGATGCACAAGACGCGGTTTTTCGCCCTTCTTGTTGCGCCATGCCTCCAGCATTCCATCAACATGACGCGATACGCCTGAACCGCCCTGCACGGCGAGACCTGCAGGCTTGTTGAAAACATACACTTTCGGGTCTTCATAAAGAAGCATCTGCGAAAGCACGTCGCCGTCCTGCTGACTGCGGATTGTGCGCGCCGTGACCGGGCCGACGGCCTTTTCATCGACGCCAAGAGGTGGAATACGAACAGTCTGTCCGGCCTGAATACGCGTATCTGCCTTGGCCCTTGAGCCGTCGATACGAACTTGCCCCGACCGCAGAAGCTTCTGCAGATGGCCGAAACCCAGCCCCGGATAATGGACCTTGAACCAGCGGTCGAGCCGCATGCCCGCCTCGCCTGTATCCACAATCTTCTGTTCAACGCCTGCCATGGAGAAACCCGATCAACTCTTGCTATTGCGGTGCGTACGCGCGCGCCGGTCATTAAGTCCTGTCAATAGACGCGAGTTCCGACGATTGCTAGGCGGAATTCCTGAAAACTGCAATTTGGCTGCTTTAGCCGAAACTGGTCCAGCAATCCCTAAAGAATTCCATTTCGACTACTGAATCTTCACACTCGGTTACACACGTTCTTAATTTATGGTCGATCTTGACACCCAATCGCCACTTCTTGTCGTCATCAGATATTGATAGAACTAAGGGGCTATACCATTTAGTCCCGTGAAATAGAACGAGCGGGAGTGCGAAAGTGTCATTGCTCAAAATCTACTGGCGAGCCATGGAATACCTTGCGGTCGAAAAGACTGCAACGATTACCATGTGTGTCGCCAGCGTGCTGGTTGCCCTGGTCACACTTGCCGAACCTATTCTGTTCGGTCGGGTCATTCAGGCTATCTCCGATAAGGGCGACATCTTCTCGCCTCTTGCGATGTGGGCTGCGCTTGGCGGCTTCAATATCGTTGCTGCAGTCTTCGTGGCGCGCGGAGCCGACCGCCTCGCACACCGCCGTCGTCTGGGCGTGATGATCGATTCTTATGAGCGTCTCATCACTATGCCGCTTTCGTGGCACCAGAAGCGCGGTACATCCAACGCACTCCACACGCTGATCCGCGCAACAGACTCGCTTTTCACGCTCTGGCTCGAATTCATGCGCCAGCATCTGACGACCGTGGTTGCTCTGGCAACGCTCATTCCGGTTGCAATGAGCATGGATATGCGCATGTCGCTGGTGCTCATTGTGCTCGGTGTCATCTATGTGATGATTGGCCAGCTCGTCATGCGCAAGACCAAGGATGGTCAGACCGCTGTCGAAAAGCATCACCACAAGCTGTTCGAACATGTGAGCGATACGATCAGCAACGTCTCGGTTGTGCAGAGCTATAACCGCATCGCGTCGGAAACCCAATCTCTGCGTGATTATGCCAAGAACCTGGAGAAGGTACAGTTTCCTGTTCTCAATTGGTGGGCGCTGGCCAGCGGCCTGAACCGCATGGCATCGACCTTCTCAATGGTGGTGGTTCTCGTTCTGGGCGCTTACTTTGTCACCAAGGGCCAGATGCGCGTCGGCGATGTAATTGCCTTTATCGGCTTTGCACAGCTGATGATCGGTCGTCTTGACCAGATCAGCGCCTTCATCAACCAGACCGTTACGGCACGCGCCAAGCTTGAAGAATTCTTCCAGATGGAAGATGCCACGGCTGATCGTCAGGAGCCCCAGAGCGTCTCAGACCTGAACGACGTCAAGGGCGACATCATATTCGACAATGTAACCTTCGAGTTTCCGAACTCCGGTCAGGGCGTCTATGATGTATCGTTTGAAATCAAGCCGGGACAGACGGTGGCCATCGTCGGCCCAACCGGTGCAGGCAAAACGACGCTCATCAATCTGTTGCAGCGCGTCTTTGATCCGGCAGCTGGCCGCATCACGATCGACGGAACAGATACGCGTACCGTCAGCCGTCGTTCGCTGCGTCACGCCATCGCAACCGTCTTTCAGGATGCAGGCCTGTTCAATCGATCGGTCGAGGAGAATATTCGTGTCGGTCGTGAAAGCGCCACGCATGAGGAAGTGCATGCTGCAGCACGTGCCGCAGCAGCCCACGACTTCATTCTGGCCAAGAGCGATGGCTACGATACGGTTGTCGGTGAACGCGGCTCACAGCTTTCGGGCGGTGAACGTCAGCGCCTAGCGATTGCGCGCGCAATCCTGAAAGATTCGCCGATCCTCGTTCTGGACGAAGCCACCAGTGCGCTTGACGTTGAAACCGAAGAGAAGGTGAAGCAGGCGGTTGACGATCTCAGCCACAACCGCACGACCTTCATCATTGCTCACCGTCTTTCGACAGTCCGTTCCGCCGATCTGGTCCTTTTCATGGACAAGGGCCACCTGGTCGAAAGCGGCAGCTTCGATGAACTGGCCGCACGCGGCGGTCGCTTTACCGACCTTCTTCGTGCTGGCGGCCTCATGCTGGAGGACAAAGCGCCCAAAGCTGTCGAGGGTAGCAATGTGATGCCGTTTCCGTCCAAGGGCGCAGTGGGCTAAAACATAGAGCTTCACATGAAAAGCCCGCGATGATCTCATCGCGGGCTTTTTTCTTCATGGCCTAAAATCTAAAACGGTACCTCGAAGCGGAGCCCATCATATCCCGGTTCGACATTACCCGGTGTCTCACGCATGACTGTCTCGTAATCGAGTGGAACGTGCATATGCGTGAGAATGGCGCGCTTGGGCGCCAGCTTCTCGATCCATTCGAGCGCTTCACCAAGCGAGAAATGGCTTGGATGCGGACGATATTGCAGCGCATCTATGATAAGCACGTCGGCCCCGCCCAAATGCTTAAGGCTTTGCTCAGGGAAAGCGCTCACATCGGTGCAATAAACGACTGAACCAATACGAAAGCCGAGCGATTCAATATCGCCGTGTACCTGACTGAACGGCTTGAAACGGATTGAGCCACCCGCTCCCGATATGGAAAACGGCGTCTCCGGAGCAATATCGTGCATGCTGAGGATCGGCGGGTAGCTCGATCCGGCAGGTGTTTCGAAACAATAGCCAAATGCCTCGAAGAGCCGGTTCCGCGTCAATCGATTGGCATAGACATCCATGAGACGACGATTTTCAACGACATATGTGCGAAGATCGTCGACACCGTGAATATGGTCAGCATGCGGATGGGTATAAACAGCCGCATCGAGGCTGTATGCGCCTGCATCAATCATCTGAGCACGGAAATCCGGCCCGGTATCGATCACAACTGTTGTGCTGTTACCTGTATCGTCAAATCGCTCGACCAATAGCGATGCGCGACGACGTTTGTTTCTCGGATTATGGGGATCGCAACTGCCCCAATCGCCATTGATACGCGGCACGCCGGGCGACGAACCACAGCCCAGAACCGTGAAACGCAGGCAATTTTTTGGGGGATTCACGCTCAATCTTCCCCCTTACAGTGCCAGTGTAGGCCGAGGCATCTTGGAAAACAGCCTGAACACGTTGTCGCTCGTGATACGCGCGACTTCGTCATTGCTCACGCCAATTGTCTCAGCCAGCACGGCCGCCGTATGCTGCACGAAAGACGGTTCGTTACGCTTGCCCCGGTGCGGCAACGGAGCAAGGAACGGCGCATCCGTTTCCACCAGCAGGCGGTCACGCGGAACGATGGTCGCTATTTCACGGATCTCCGGTGAGTTCTTGAAAGTCAGAATCCCTGAGAAAGAAACATAACCGCCGAGCGCGATGCCCTTTTCAGCCAGAGCACGACCGGAAGAGAAGCAGTGCAGGATAAACGGAAAAGCGCCCTTCTCCGTCTCACGCTCCAGTATCTCGGCCATATCCTCATCCGCACTGCGGGCATGAATGACTAACGGCAACTGAGTCCGACGCGCCGCCTCGATGTGTACGAGGAAACCTTGGCGCTGCGCTTCCGGTGGGGCATAGTCGTAGTGATAATCGAGACCCGCCTCGCCTATGGCGACAACCTTCGGATGTTCCGAAAGACGCATGAGATCATCAGCCGTAATGTCGAGTTCTTCATGCGCGTTGTTCGGATGGGTACCGACCGAGCAATAAACGGAATCATAGGCTTCCGCGATCGCACGGATCGTATCGAATTTCTTCACCCTCGTGGAAATCGTCACCATGCGCCTAACTCCGGCATCCAGAGCGCGCTGAACAATATCATCACGCTCCGGTTCAAAGTCGGCAAAGTCGAGGTGACAATGACTGTCGACAAGCATCATCGAACTCAGTTCTGTTCTTCTGTTTCCACATAGCGCGGAAATACCGGCTGCGGGGCTGGCAGATCGGCACCCCCGACAAGCTGGCTTGCCGTAACGTCAGAGAACTGACGCTTGTCGGCAGGAATTGCCAGTATGTCGAGAAGCTTTTCTGCCGACTGCGGAATGAACGGCTGCACCATAATGCCGACACGGCGAATGACTTCAGCTGTTACATAAAGGACAGTGCCCATGCGTGCAGGATCGGTCTTGCGCAGAGCCCAAGGCTCCTGCCCTGCGAAGTAACGATTGGCTTCCGCAACGACGGCGAAGATCGCGCCGAGCGCCAGATGCAGCGCTTGGTCGTCCATAGCTTTACGCGCCGTTTCCAGCGCCGCATCGGCCTGATCGAGAATGGCTTTATCCGCGTCGGAGAATTCACCCGGAACCGGAACCTTACCTTCGCAATTCTTGGCGATCATCGACAGCGAACGCTGCGCCAGATTACCGAGATCATTGGCCAGATCGGCATTGGTGCGGTTGACGATGGCGTCATGACTGTAGCTGCCGTCCTGACCGAATGGTACTTCACGCATCAGGAAATAGCGCAGCTGATCGAGCCCATAACGTTCAACGAGACCGAAGGGATCGATCACATTGCCAAGGGACTTCGACATTTTCTCGCCGCGGTTGAACAGGAAGCCATGTGCGAAAACCCGCTTCGGCAGCGGAATACCAGCAGACATCAGGAATGCAGGCCAATAGACAGCGTGAAAGCGCGAGATATCCTTACCGATGATATGCGCATCGGCAGGCCAATAACCCCACTTTTCATCCGAAGTATCAGGATAGCCAAGAGCAGTAATGTAATTGGTCAGGGCATCGACCCAGACATACATGACGTGTTTCTCGTCACCCGGCACCGGAATGCCCCAGTCGAATGTCGTACGCGAAATCGACAGGTCCTTCAGACCCGACTTTACGAAGCTCACGATCTCGTTGCGACGTTCCGCAGGCATGATGAAGCCCGGATTCTTCTCGTAAAGATCGAGCAATTTGTCCTGATAGGCTGAGAGACGGAAGAAATAGCTTTCTTCCTGAACCCATTCGACAGGAGTCCCTTGCGGACCGTAGCGCACACCATCCTCGCGGACTTCCGTTTCCTCTTCGCCGTAATAGGCTTCGTCACGCACGGAATACCAGCCGGCATATCCACCCTTGTAGATATCGCCATTGTCAACCATCGCTTTCCAGATAGCCTGACTCGCCTTGTAATGGCGCTCTTCCGAGGTGCGAATATAGTCGTCATTCGAGCTGTTCAGCACATCCGCCATCTGGCGGAACGCAGCCGTATTGCGATCTGCGAGCTCGCGCGGCGTAATGCCTTCCTTGCGCGCGCTCTGCAACATCTTGATGCCGTGTTCGTCCGTACCGGTCAGAAAGAAAACATCCTTGCCATTCAGGCGCTGAAAACGCGCCATTGCATCGGTCGCGATCAACTCATACGCGTGGCCGATGTGCGGCTTTCCGTTCGGATAAGCAATCGCGGTGGTGATGTAATATTTTTCGCGGCTCATTATGGACCCGGTCTTTCGAAGTTTGAAAGCGCGCCTGAATGATTAGCAGACACACGAGGAGAAAATTATCAGCGGTGACATAACGCATGTCAGCGGCCATGTCACGCAAGCGGAGGCTGACCGGAACGAAAAGCGCGATGCGTTTTTTCCAAAAGGATTATCACAGCTTGCCGGCGGTCGAGATTGTAGGTTTCAGCATCCACGGTCTCGCGTACGAGATCGCTCCAGAAACGCGACCAGCGATCTGCATCACGCAGTTGCCCTGCCTCCGCACGACGACGAGCTTCGATTGCAACCTGCCCAAGCAGATGATCACGGAACAGCTCATATTGAACCTCCGACTCACGACCATTCAATATGCCGCCGAGCGCCTGCGCTTTCGGCAAATCGAAATTTTGTCCTTCAAGAAGGGAATCGACAGTGTCGGAGATTTCGATACCGCCATTCGCTACCAGCAGAAGTGCCTTACGCACACTGCCTTCCGATCGCTGGAGCAGTGTTTGCGTTACAGCGTCAGCCTGCATTCCGACACCGGGACCGACATGTGCCAAGGCATCCGTCAACCCAGCATCGTCAAGTGGCTTGAAGCCGATGCTCTGGCAACGCGACCGGATTGTCGGGAGCAAGCGTCCCGCCGAATGGGAAATCAGGATAAAGAGCGCCCGTGCAGGAGGCTCTTCCAGGGTTTTCAGGAGTGCATTGGCGGCATTGCGGTTCATATCATCGGCAGGGTCGACAATAACGATGCGCCAAGCGTGGTCTGATGCCGTTCTGGTCAGAAAATGTGTAACCCGGCGGATTTCCTCCACAGGAATACCCGTTTTGAATTTCCCGGTCTTCTGATCGAATGGGCGATTAATATGCAGGACAGCGGGATGCATCCCGCCTGCAATCTGTCGCCAGAGCGGTCTTGCAAAATCCGGAACAGCAATATGCTCCGGCGCCTCGCTATTGTCGCCATGCGCCAGCATATGCCCTGCCAGGTGAAAAGCGAGCGTTGCCTTGCCGATCCCCTGCGCACCTTCAAAGAGCAGCGCATGATGCATACGCCCCTCGCGATAGGCTTGCGCCAAAAAGTCACTAATCTCCCGGTGCCCGGCAACATAATCACTTGCAGAAGGCTCTGGCACACCCTCAATGGAATCGTGCGCTTTAGGGACGTCGAGTTCCTCAATCACAACAACCCCCTTTCCTTCAAAGCACTATCAACCTCTTTTGCGACATCACTTGCAATCTGGTCTTGCAAGCGATCAGCATCGATCACCTTGCAGCGTTCAGGTTCCGCCTCGGCGATTGCGAGAAAGGCTTGCCGTCGTGCCTCGTGCACCGCAATATCTTCCTTCTCGAACCGGTCCGCCGTCTCGCTACCGCGCCGTTTTCCAGCACGAGACAAACCCTTCTCTGCGGGAATATCGAGGATGATCGTCATGTCAGGCATGGCGCCATCGATCGCAATGCGCTCCACCGCCGCCATATAGGTTCTGTCGAGATTGCCGGTAACACCTTGATACGCACGACTTGAGTCGATGAAACGGTCACAGAGGACCACCCGCCCCTCATTCAGCGCCGGGCGGATAAGCTGGTCCACATGGTCTGCTCTTGCCGCCGCGAACAGAAGCGCCTCCATCGCTGCGCCGTAGTTCTCCGCATTGCCGCTCAATATGACATGGCGAATTGCTTCCGCACCAGGAGAACCACCCGGTTCTCGCGTGGTGACCGGATCGAAGCCGTTTGCCCGCAAATGCTTGGCCAGCAACGCAATTTGCGTTGATTTGCCCGCTCCTTCGCCGCCTTCGAATGTGATGAACAATCCCGACAAACCAACTTCCAAATGTTTGAATCGATGTCCGAATGGACTTCTATGAAAGTTATTATCGGCCTTTGGCTATCAGGTCGAGCCTGGAATACGCGTAGCACAGGTTAAAGATATTTCCGCAGCCAGCCAGTGGAAAGCTCCATTGCCGCACCCAATGCGCGCTTCGAAAGACTCCCCTCTTCTACAGATTGCGCTGTAAAAACAGGAACATCGCGAAGAATACTACCATTAAGCTCCAGCCGAAGAACGCCGACCTGCTGGTTGTCGGCAACAGGTGCATCGAGTGGACCCTTATAGACAATACGCGCTTTCAGCTTGTCGCGACCGTCCTTGGGCAGCAACAGCTCGACGCGATCCTTGACCTTCAACGGCACGTGCGTGAGCGCACCACCGAAAACTTGCGCCTCACCCACGATTTCGTCCGCCGGATAAAGCTGCACATCATCAAATGCCGTCATCCCCCATTGCAGGAGACGCTTTGCTTCTTCTTCACGCTCCTTGATGCTGGCAAGGCCGCTCATCGCCAGATAAAGCCTGCGACCGTTCTGTTCCGCCGACCCGACCAGCGCAAAGCCCGACGCTTCCGTAAAGCCTGTTCCCATGCCGTCAGCCCCGACATCAAGCCGTAACAACGGATTGCGGTTGCGCTGCATGATGTTGTTCCAGGTGAAGGCCGGTTGAGCATAGTACTTATAGTATTCAGGATGGGCGGTTCGGATATGTCGCGCCAATCTGACCAAATCCTGCAGCGAGACAACCTGCCCTTCAGCAGGCAAACCTGTCGAGTTTACGAATTTGGAGCCGGTCAAGCCTAGCTCCTTCGCACGGTCATTCATGCGGTCTGCGAAAGCCTGCTCGCTGCCTGCCAGTCCTTCTGCCAGTACGATAGCTCCGTCATTCGCCGACTGAACAATCATTCCTTGCAAAAGATCAGCGACGGTCGGCGTCGACTTGATACGCGCGAACATCGTTGACGTCCCCGAGGGTGCACCTCCGGTTCTCCATGCATTTTCGCTGACTGTGTATGGTGTACCGAGTGTCGTGGCACCCTGTTCGAGCGCTTCAAATACCACTTCCGCAGTCATCAGCTTGGCAAGAGACGCAGGAGGAATCGGAACATTGGCATTCTTGGAAAGAAGCACAGTTCCGCTCCGGTCATCGACGAGCAAGACCTGCGGAGCTTTTGTAACGAATGCAGTTTCGACAGGTGCCGCCAAGCTAGTAACCGGCATGGCAACAGCCAGCGAAACGCCGACAGTGACGGCACGAGCAAACACCAGTGTTTTTGAAATCAGCCCCATGCAAATCCCGTTACGTGAGCAATGTGATAGAGCTTACGCAACGAATCCGACCAAAATCAATATGCCAGTGTTTATCACCGTATCGTGAGCGATCAATCGAGACGCACCACAAACGCATTTTCTGCACCTGCCTTCCAGGCCGCACGCAGCAGAGCATCATTTCCACCCTTCTCGGCCACGACTGTCAACTCGTACAACTCACTGGTTTCGGTCGGAATCTTCGTGAGCGTAAATCTGATTAAGCCTGGCAATGAAGCCTGAACCTGCTTGGCCTCTTCAAGCGTCTTGAATGTGCCAATCTCAACATATTCGCCGTGTTCCTCGGCTTCACGACGCTTCCAGGCGCTTGAGATCGCATCCTTGGTCAGGATGCTGCCATAGGCGCGCTCTTTGGCATAGGCCGTTGCTGCAAGCCGGTCAGACGCATAGCCCGCGAGACCGCTGACACCGGCAGCATTAGCCACTCCGAAGCTTGAGCCAGGGCGCTGCGACGGTACCGGTACATTTGCCGGTAACATTGGAGCTGCTCCACCCGACGGATCGCTATAAGCAGGATCGACTGCAAACGGTGAGTTTTCAGGTATAGGCGTGGACACCGGAACCGCGTCCATTACAGGCATCGGAACGCGTGACTTCGGTGAGGTCGGCGTCGGCCCGTTCATTGCCATCATGACGCCAGTTGCGGGCTGGCCGATCGCATCGCCACCTGCCGGACGGTACGACGCCATCAGAAATGCATCATCATTGCCGTTCAACGGAGCTCTTCCGACATATTCGACCTTCACATTCGCTGTACCGTGATGCTGATAATCAAGCATTTCGGCAGCTTTCTGGGAAAGATCGATCACGCGATCATATTCGTATGGACCACGGTCGTTCACACGCACGATCACCGAACTGCCATTGGCAAGATTGGTCACGCGGGCATAGCTCGGCAACGGCATCGTTGGATGCGCTGCGGTCAGATGCGTCATGTCATAGACTTCACCATTGGCAGTCAGACGACCATGGAAAGCTTCGCCATACCAGGAGGCATGGCCGACCTTGACGTATTTCTTGTCTTCTTTGGGATAATACCAGCGCCCCTTAACCTTGTATGGCTGACCGGTCTGATCGCGCCCGCCACCACGTGGTAGAGGCTTTCCTTTCGAAAAGGCTACGCGTGGGCTGGCTTTCACGCCATATTTGGATTCGGCGAAATATTCCTTCGAGCGCTTTGTCTTCGATTTCGGCTGCGGTGCCGATGCACAACCCGCCAAGGCAACAGCAATGGCCATAAACGACAACAGAACGACAGAACCGCGCCTATCGCGCAGCTTCACTGCCTTGCCGTTGACCGAATGTTTCAGCCCTCGTTTCGAATCCATACGCCACACGCCCGTTACTCAACAACGCAACCGGAAACGCTGGTCACGCCTTTTAGAATTTAGTGATGTCACCGATTCATTGACGGATCATTAAAGCTTTTGAAATTCCGCGTATTTTGAGTCGCATTGAACGGCACGGGCTCAACGCGGACGCGCCATGAATGTCCTGACTTGTGGAACAATCGCTCATTCGAAACGTTGAATTTTCAACAGGAAGGAGAACAAAAATGTTGAGAGCAATGATCCTTTGGCTGATGGGGGTTCCACTCGTTGTCGTGCTGCTTATCTGGTATTTTTTCTTTTAAATGTGGAACGTTCAGACCCTTCAATCGTTATTCATACGGCTCTTATGACCTCCGAGCCAGTCACCTAACGTCATGGATTAGGCCCGCTCCAACAAGGCGGGTCTTTTTTTGCGTGATCAACATCACGGCCTCAATTTTGAATCTGGCATGTAAACATTGATTGCTTTGCGCAGCAGACGAAAATGGGCAGGTGTCCAGGTTGACAGTTCACCATCTGTGTTTACGGCACGCGGCTTCTTGGTGCGCACAATAACTTCGGTCGTCGGGAAAGCCCGTACATCATCCCATTTGGAATGGGTACCGCGACGCAAGCTTGGAAGCAGGCGCAAAAGCTTCCACCAGTGATCGACTTCCAGACTATAGAAATCCAGCTTACCGTCATCCACTGTCGCATCCTTTTCGACAGCCATACCGCCGCCGTAGAATTTTCCATTCCCGACAGAGACTTGCAACGTACGGATTTTCTCTGTCATGCCGTCATGTTCCAGATAGACTGTGAAAAGCTCGGAGCGCATGAGGATGCGCGCTGCGACAATCGCATAACCGAGCTTCCCCCATTTCTTCTTCGCCGCGGAACTCAGTTGCTGCGCCAATTCAGCACTGAAACCGATACTTGCGACATTGAAATAAAGGTGACCGTTCACCTCACCCAGATCGATGGGCTGCACCTCGTAGGATGCAAGGCGACGCGCTGCCTCAACTGGATCGGCAGGAATGCCAATGGTTCGGGCAAAATCGTTTGCGGTTCCCAGCGGAAGGATTGCAAGCGGCAATCCGGTTTCCATCAATCCTTTGGCCGCAGCGTTCAGCGAACCGTCGCCACCACCGACAATAACCAGATCGCAATCTCTTTCACGAAGGATCACATCTGAAATTGTTTCATCGTCCTGCGGATTTCGTTCTATGAGCTGGAGGCCACCGCGTTCCAATGCTGCACGAATATCCGCGCCGTATCCCCTGCCATTTCGGGCATGTGGGTTTACGATAAGTAGTGCTCGGCGCTTTGTGGTCTTACCCATGGACTTCCTGTCATCTGCAACAGCCTGCAAATCTGGCTGCATGGTTGGGAGCGTTACCTGCAGATGGCCTCTCAATCTTGGATATCAATGGAATGGTTCATGAAAAATTTGTCACGGTACTGTAGTGTTTCGTGAGGTCATGAGACCGCATGTAGTGACAAGGCCGACCTGTCGACAAAACAGTTTGACGAGACCAGAAAGAGAACATAGTTTGGCAAAACCAACTGTAAAACTTTCTAAAGCGGCCTCGTCGAATTTGTCGCTAATCGACTGAACTACATTACAGTTTGCGGGTATGATGTAATGGTAGCCTGTCAGCTTCCCAAGCTGAACGCGCGGGTTCGATTCCCGCTACCCGCTCCAACATAATCGCTCGCACAAGTGTCAGAGACTAGCGAACATTTTCTCCGGTTTTTGGATCGACCTTCACCTCCACCTTGGCGCCAGCCTTGGTGACATATTCGATCTCGTAATAACCACGATCATTCCAGTCGACTTCATCAATGAAAGCAGTATCCGCATTCTGTTCGATTTTCGCGATTATTTCCGAAAGTTTGGTGCCTTCCGGTGGCGGAGCGGCATAGGCCGCAGCAACAGACAGACCGAGAAACAAAGTCGTAACAGCAAGACGCATGGTTATCTCCTTTAGCTATCCTAAAAGAGTAGGACTTCAGGCGTCTTCTTCAAGGCTAATGAGCATTACTTTATGATGGGGCTTATCGAACCGGTGAAGGTTTGATCTATCATCGCAGAGAGTTTAGGCTCTGCTCCAGACAAGATGACGACGATCGCTAGCATCAATATCAAAGGCGCAGCAAGAATGCCGCTCCTTACAGCCGGTTCGAGAATGCGCCGGGTTTTCTTGCTTCGCGTGGATTGCTGATCTCTCATGCAACTAACAGTAGTCGAGCAGACTTAATCGCCTATTAAATAATGTAGTTAATGCGTTATTAGCGCCCAACTACCGCTTAGTTTCCCTTGTTGCCGCGATATATATTGACCCCTAGCTCACGAATTTTCTTGCGCAGCGTGTTCCGATTTAATCCCAGAAGATCTGCCGCCTTGATTTGATTTCCACGTGTTGCCGTAAGACAGGCAAGGATCAAGGGATATTCCAGTTCCGCCAGAACCCGATGATAGAGACCTGGAGGCGGCAGGTCGGCACCGAATGACGCGAAGTAACGCTGCATATTCTGCTCGACAGCCTGCGATATGGAAATGTTCTCCATATCGCCACCACCGGCGGGAACGATATCCGGCTTGGCCAACTCAGACTTCAATTCGGTTTCGATGATCTCCGGCGATATTTCCTCTTGCGGATAAAGCGCCGCCAGTCTTCGCACGAGATTTTCCAGCTCACGCACATTTCCAGGCCATGGGTACCGGCGCATCATTTCCAGGCCAGCAGTGCTGATACGTTTTTCGGGCAGACCTTCTTCGGCAGCCCGCTTGAAAAAATGGCGCACGAGATCCGCCACATCCTCGCTGCGCTCGCGAAGCGGCGGCAAGCGCAGAGGCACGACATTCAGCCGATAATAAAGGTCTTCGCGGAAAAGTCCTTGTGCAATCAACTGCCGCAAATCCTTGTTGGTTGCTGCAACGATGCGCACATCGGTCTTGATCGGCGTGCGTCCGCCGACTGTCATATATTCGCCCTGTTGCAGCACACGCAAAAGTCGGGTTTGTGCTTCCATCGGCATATCACCGATTTCGTCGAGAAACAGTGTTCCACCATTCGCCTGCTCGAAGCGACCGCTCGAGCGGTTTTGTGCGCCGGTAAAAGCGCCCTTCTCGTGCCCGAACAACTCAGACTCAATCAGGTCGCGTGGGATTGCCGCCATATTGATCGCAACAAACGGTCCTTTTCGACGGCGTCCATATTCGTGCAGGGCGCTCGCAACCAGTTCCTTGCCCGTACCGGATTCACCCGTAACCATCACGGTCAAGTCCGTCTGCATCATGCGCGCCAGCACCCGGTATATTTCCTGCATCGCAGGCGAACGGCCCACCAGCGGCATGTTATCTGCTTGCTCATCCGATAGAGCGGCAATGGGCTTGTGTTTTGGTTCAGACAGCGCACGACCGACGATATTAATGAGTTCCGTCAAATCGAATGGCTTCGGCAGATATTCGTAGGCTCCCGCCTCGGATGCCCTAATTGCCGTCATGAATGTGTTCTGCGCGCTCATCACCAGAACCGGCAGGTCGGGACGCATCTTCTTGATGCGCGGCAGAAGATCAAAGGCATTCTCGTCCGGCATATTGACGTCTGTAATGACCAGATCACCATCACCTGCAGCCACCCATCGCCAGAGCGAGGCAGCATTGGAAGTTACGCGCACATCGTAGCCTGCTCGCGACAATGCCTGGTTCAGCACGGTCCGAATGGCTGCATCGTCATCCGCCACCAATATGGTTCCCGTCGGACGTCCTGCGATCATGCGTTATCTCCAGTATTTCCAGCTGCCAGTTCAGTATTTTTCCATGCGGGCATCAGAACGCGGAAAGTCGTTCGCGAAGGATGGCTGTCACATTCGATAATGCCACCATGATCGCCAATGATCTTCGCAACGAGTGCCAATCCCAGCCCCGAGCCATTGGTCTTCGTGGTCACGAACGGATCGAACAAATGCGGCAGCATATCCTGCGGCACACCTGGACCATTATCATGCACACAGAATTCGAGAGGCAGCGCCACCCTGTCCCGTGCGCCCGGCACCTGTAGACGAATGCCTGGACGATAAGCCGTGGACAGGACAATCTCGCCGCCCTCACGATCGCCTATGGCTTCCGAGGCATTCTTCAGGAGATTGAGAAAGATCTGCACGAGCTGGTCACGATTGGCGAAAACCGGCGGGAGAGAAGGATCATAATCTTCCACAAAGCGGATCTTCCGTGCGAACCCGTTCTTCGCAATCGCCTTCACATGATCCAGAACCGCGTGAATGTTGACCGCAGAACGCTCGATGGGGCGCTCGTCCGAGAAAACTTCCATGCGGTCAACCAGTGAAACAATCCGATCCGTTTCGTCGGTAATGAGGCGCGCAAGCGCTCGATCTTCATCGCTGACAACCTGCTCCAGCAATTGTGCCGCACCGCGGATACCGGATAAAGGGTTTTTGATTTCATGGGCCAGCATTGAGGCAAGCCCGGTCACGGACCGCGCAGCACCTCGATGCGTCATCTGGCGGTCTATCTTTTCAGCCATCGTCTTTTCCTTGAAGAGGATGACCACAGCTCCCGGCAGCTCCGCTACAGGCGCTACGTAAACATCAACGATGCGCTCTGCCCCAAGACGCGGCGACGAGACATCGACGCGATATTCGTTCACCGGCATCTGACTGGTGCGAACCTGATCGACGAGTGCCAGAAGCGGGCTGCCGAAGGGCAGAAAGGATTCCAGCCGGTTGCGCGCCAGAATGGACGAGCCGGAACGAAAGAACTGTTCCGCGTCCAGATTGGCATAGGCGATATAATTCTCGGCGCTAACCATGATAACCGGTTGGCTGATCGCATCGAGTACAACAGACGGAATACCGTTCGTTTCGGTTCTCTCGCGCATCAGGCAACCTCTTTGAGCGCGGTTTCAGGAACTTCGCGCATGAATATACGACGCAAGGCATCGATGACGGCTTTCCGGTCAGTCAGGGTCATGACTTCTGCTTTCTCGATTGGCGTACATGCAGCGCCAGCATGACGATCAAGATACCAGCCGAGATGTTTGCGCGAATGACGGATGCCCGTCGTACTTCCATAATGCTCGAGCATATCTTCGTAGTGCTTTATAATATAATCAAGAATTTCACTTCGTGACTGTGGGGCAAGATCGCTTCCAGCAATTGCACCGGCCAGCCATGGTTGTCCATAAGAGGCACGCCCAACCATCACGGCATCCGCTCCGGAACGGCGTAAAATTTCCTCCGCATCAGGTCGACACGCCACGTCTCCGTTGGCAATCAGAGGAATCCTGACTGCATCCCGGACGGCGTGAATTGCATTCCAGTCCGCTTTACCTTCATAGAACTGACAACGCGTGCGCCCATGGACAGTCACCATGGCAATACCGGCTCCTTCAGCGCGCCTTGCAAGTTCAGGCGCGTTGACGCTTTTCTCGTCCCATCCCAGCCGCATCTTGAGTGTGACCGGAACGCGGACCGCATTAACCGTGGCCTCGACGAGGGTCATTGCGTGATCGAGATCGCGCATCAGCGCAGATCCCGAATAACCGCCCGTCACTTTCTTGGCCGGACACCCCATATTGATATCGATGATATCAGCGCCTTCACCTTCGGCGATCCTGGCCGCCTCGCCCATCCAGTGTGCTTCTCGTCCCGCGAGCTGCACGACATGCGTTCCAAGCCCTTCACCCGAAAGACGCAGAAGGCTTTCCTTGTGACGGTTACAGAGTTCGGCGCTGGCGACCATTTCAGACACGACCATGCCAGCGCCAGCCTCTGCGGCACGCCTGCGGAACGGAAGGTCCGAAACGCCAGACATCGGCGCGAGGAAAACGCGATTGGCAAGGGCCACATCGCCAATGGTCAAAGGTTGATCGAGAAAACTCACCAATAAATGCCTATTTGATGTGCATAGTGCAATTAGCACATACATTAATCAGTCTCAATTTTCAACGCAAGGAAAAGCGCGCGCAAAATCACGATAAATCAATTGCCGTCTGGCATTTATCTGCGCAAGGCATTATTCGGCTTGAAAAGGCAAATTTGAACAGATGCAACCTTTGGCAGAGGCGACAACCATTTCAAAGATAGCAGCAGTCATTGTGGCAGCTGGCCGCGGAGAGCGAGCCGGGCAGAGCATCGAAGGGCCGAAACAATACCGGCGCATCGGTGGCGAAGCCGTACTTGCCCGCACTTTGCGCGCTTTTATCGACTGCCCGCTGGTTGATAGCATCGTTGTCGTCATTCATCCAGACGACCATGTGCTTTACGAACGCGCCCTCCCGGAAAACTGCGGCACCATTCTCGTCGTGAATGGCGGCGCTACCCGGCAGGAATCAACGCGCCTTGGTCTCCTCGCATTGCGAGATTATGCGCCGCAATATGTCATGATCCATGATGGTGTGAGACCGTTTGTCAGTCAGGATTTACTGAAGCGTATCGTCGAAAATCTCGCGCCTGATGAAGGCGTTCTACCGGCTCTGGCAGTTTCGGACACTCTCAAACAGTCAGCCACAGACGGAACAGTAAAAACGACGGTGCCTCGCGTTGGTCTTTTTGCTGCACAGACCCCCCAAGCATTTCCCTATACGCCAATCCTTGATGCACATGAAAAGGCCTTCACGATCAGTCGCTCTGATTTCACGGATGATGCTGCCATTGCCGAATGGCAAAGTATCGCTGTCCGCATCATCGAAGGATCGGCGGACAATACCAAGCTTACCTGGGCAAAGGATATCGAAATGGCTGACAAACGCCTGCGGCAAGACCAAGTCTCGTTTCCCGACATTCGTACTGGCAATGGTTATGACGTCCATTCCTTTGAACCCGGCGATCATGTGACGCTGTGCGGTGTGAAAATTCCCCACGAAGCGAAACTCAATGGCCATTCAGACGCCGATGTTGGACTTCATGCGCTGACCGACGCCCTGCTTGCGACGCGAGGAGCGGGTGATATCGGCACGCATTTCCCGCCTTCCGACCCACAATGGAAAGGCGCTGCTTCCCGCATCTTTATCGAACATGCTGCCAATATCGTGCGTGAAGCTGGCGGTCGTATCGCCAATGTCGACGTGACCTTTATCAGCGAAGCACCGAAGATCGGCCCACATCGTGCAGCAATGACGGAAGCTCTTTGCGACATGCTGGGAATTGCCGCCGATCGCGTTTCCATTAAAGCCACAACCAACGAAAAACTTGGCTTCGTCGGACGCCGTGAAGGTATTGCTGCCATTGCAACGGCAACCGTCATCTATCCCGGCGAGGTTCCCGAATGAGCGCGCTCATCGCAGAAGACAAAGCTATTGCCGTGCTGGAAGCCTGCCGCAAGGCCGGTGTAATGATCGCGATGGCCGAGTCTTGCACAGGCGGGCTTATAGCTGGATCTCTGACCGACATCGCCGGTTCATCCGATGTCGTGGATCGCGGCTTCGTTACTTATTCCAACGAAGCGAAAGCCGAAATGATCGGTGTTCCGATGGAATTGATCAATCGCGTTGGCGCTGTCTCGAAAGAAGTGGCGCTTTCCATGGCTGAAGGGGCACTTTCTCGCTCCCGCGCCGGTGTAACGGTGGCGGTTACGGGCGTTGCGGGGCCAGGCGGCGGTTCCGATGAAAAACCTGTCGGTCTCGTGCACATCGCATCGGCGCGAAAAGGCCACCCGCCCCTTCATCGCGAATACCATTTCGGTCCAAAAACCAGAGCCGAAATCCGCCACGCGACGGTTTTCGCCGCACTGGACCTCGTTCTGGAAAACCTTCGATAATCTGAAGCATATACTTTTATCTGTCGCGCCCTATCCTTGTCTTTGATCAGACAAGGAGAACATGGCGATGCGTTTCGATGGTAAGGTGGCAATCGTTACAGGTGGGGCAAGTGGCATCGGCGAAGCGACTGTTCGGGCTTTTGTTCGCGAGGGAGCGAATGTCGTTATCGCGGATTATTCGGAGCATGGCCAGCAACTGGCCAGCGAGCTTGCAAGCGGCACCGAACGGGCAATATTCGTCAAAACCGATGTAACCGATACGAAAGCCGTGCAGGCGTTGATTGCAAAAACCGTCGAAACTTATGGTCGCCTCGACATTATGTTCGCCAATGCAGGCATCGCCGCAGATGGCCCGATAGACGAGCTGGATGAAACTGCATGGCAGAAAACCATCGATATCAACCTTACCGGTGTCTATCTTTGCGATAAATACGCGATTGACCAGATGCGCTCACAGGGCGCCGGAGTGATCGTAAATTGCGGCTCCATTCACAGTCATGTCGGGAAATCCGGCGTCACCGCCTATGCGACTGCAAAGGGCGGCGTAAAACTTCTGACGCAGACACTTGCCATTGATTACGGTGCGCAGAACATCCGGGTGAACGCGGTTTGTCCCGGCTATATCGATACGCCGCTTCTCAAGGATATACCCGACGACAAGAAACAGGCTCTAGTAGCCCTGCATCCTATAGGTCGTCTCGGTCGCGCCGAAGAAGTAGCCAGCGTCGTGCTTTTTCTGGCAAGCGACGAATCTTCCTTCGTCACGGGAGCATCCATACTGGTCGATGGCGGCTATACGGCGCAGTAAAAGCACATCCTGAAAAGTGTGAAACGGTTTTCAGATAAGATGTGCGTGAAAAGAAAAAATGAGAGCCCCGGAAAACCAGGGCTTTTCTCAGGTTAGTCCGTATATCTGATCGGCCCGCTTCTCAAACGCTTCGGAAAATTTTTTGAAAGCGAGATCGAACATCGTTCCCATGAGAAGACCGAGGGTACGGCTCTTGAACTCATAATCGATGAAAAACTCGACATCGCACTCACTTCCGTCTCCCACCGGCTTGAAGGTCCAGCGGTTGTCGAGATAGCGAAACGGCCCGTCGAGATATTTTACATCAATGACGTTTTCCTCGGGCTTCAGCAGCACCTGACTGGTGAATGTCTCACGGATAAGCTTGTAACCAACTGTCATGTCGGCAATGAGAAGAGACTTTCCGTCACGCTCCTTGCGGGAGCGAACAGACAAGGCCTCGCACATTGGCAGAAACTGCGGATATTTCTCGACATCCGCAACGAGACCGAACATTTGCTCTGCCCGGTGATGTACCCGCCTGACGGTCGTAAACTGCGGCATTTCCTGTCTTAGGCCCGTGCAGCGATCTGCGCCTCACGCGCGGCTCTCAGCTTCGCGAAATCATCGCCAGCGTGATGCGATGAACGCGTCAGCGGACTGGATGCAACCAGCAGGAAGCCCTTCGTCCGACCAATCGTCTCGAACGACTTGAATTCGTCGGGTGTCACGAAGCGAATGACAGGATGATGCTTGCGGGTCGGCTGAAGATATTGGCCGATGGTCATAAAATCCACATCAGCCGAACGCAGATCGTCCATCAACTGAAGGATTTCGTTCCGCTCTTCGCCAAGACCGACCATGATACCGGACTTGGTGAAAATGGTTGGGTCCAGTTCCTTGACGCGCTGCAGCAGACGGATCGAATGGAAATAACGAGCGCCAGGACGAACCTTCAGATAACGCGACGGCACAGTTTCCAGATTGTGGTTGAACACGTCGGGACGGGCTTTCACCACGACTTCGAGAGCGCCTTCCTTGCGCAGGAAATCCGGCGTCAGGATTTCAATCGTGGTAGCAGGAGTAGCTTCGCGGATGGCCTGAATGACCTCAGCAAAATGCTGCGCACCACCATCGGCAAGATCGTCGCGATCCACCGATGTAATAACCACATGCATCAAGCCCATCTGCTTGACGGCCTTGGCAACATTCTCGGGTTCGTTCGGATCGAGCGCAGTCGGGATACCGGTCGAGACGTTACAGAAAGCACAGGCACGCGTGCAGATCTCGCCCATGATCATGAAGGTCGCGTGCTTCTTTTCCCAGCACTCGCCGATGTTCGGGCAACCTGCCTCTTCGCAAACCGTGACCAGCTTGTTTGAGCGAACGATATCGCGCGTTTCGCTGTAGCCGCGTGAGACAGGAGCCTTGACACGAATCCACTCGGGCTTCTTCAGGACAACATTGTCCGGACGATGCGCCTTCTCTGGATGCCGCTCACGCTTGCCTTGGTTCACCAGATCGAGAACTGTAACCATGCTTTTTCCTGCCTATCCGAAGCATTTTCATGAATGGACCTGAAATGCTCCCAAATTCGGTTCGGTCCTAATCCCTGCCCTCAACCCTGTCAACTTGAGCGATTTGCTACTCATCGCCGCGCCGCCAGTCCAAGAGCCCGGAAAACTAATGCCCATATCAGGCCAAATACCAAGCCTGCAGCGCCGAGCGCCAATGTGAGTACCCAGACACCATACCAACCGGTTATGGCCACTCCGTTGACCGATATGGTGTTGCCGCCAAGAACACTCAAGGTGCCGGCTGCAAAGCCCAGCACCAGTCCTCCAACAGTACACCACTTAATGATCGGCCAGGCGGCACGCCGCCATGGCCCTCCGTTCTCGATCAGCGGAATGAGTGTCCCTCCGTATTATGCGTTCAGCACACGACCATACGCATCCAGAACGCTTTCCTTCATCATCTCGGAAAGGGTCGGGTGCGGGAAGACCGAATGCATCAGCTCTTCCTCAGTCGTTTCAAGGTTCATGGCGATCACGAAACCCTGGATGAGTTCAGTCACTTCCGCACCGACCATATGAGCACCAAGCAGCTGTCCCGTCTTCTTGTCGAAGATGGTCTTAACCAGTCCCTGATCTTCACCGAGCGCAATCGCCTTGCCATTTGCAGCAAACGAATAGCGACCAACGCGGATATCGTAGCCCTTTTCCTTGGCCTTTGCTTCGGTCAGACCAACGGAAGCGACCTGCGGATTACAATAGGTGCAGCCTGGAATCATGTTCTTTTCGAGCGGATGAACATTCGGAAGGCCTGCAATCTTCTCGATGCAGATAACGCCTTCATGCTCGGCCTTGTGTGCTAGCATTGGCGGACCGGCAACGTCGCCGATAGCATAGATGCCAGCAACGTTGGTCTTGCCATATCCATCAATGACGACGCATCCACGGTCTGTTTTCACACCGAGTGCTTCAAGGCCAAGATTTTCGATATTACCCTGAACGCCAACTGCCGAGATCATACGGTCCACGGTCAACGACTGCGTCTTGCCGTCCTTGGTCTCGATATGGGCGGTCACATTATTTGCACCCTTCTCGACCTTGGTAACCTTGGCATCGGTAATGATCTTCAGGCCACGCTTTTCAAGCTGTTTGCGCGCGAGTGCGGAAATCTCCGCATCTTCAACCGGCATGATCTGCGGCATCAATTCCACGACCGTCACGTCAACGCCCATGTCATTGTAGAAAGAGGCAAACTCGATACCAATCGCACCCGACCCCATAACCAGCATGGACTTCGGCAGTTCCTGCGGAACCATTGCTTCGAAATAGGTCCAGATCAGCTTGCCATCCGGCTCAATGCCCGGCAAAGAGCGCGGACGTGCGCCAGTGGCGACGATAACGTGCTTCGCCTTGTAGGTGCCCTCCCCCAAAACGCCCTTCGGAACAGGGTTCTGCGGTTGCATCGGCTGCTTTGACGACTTGCCGACCGAAATCTCAACCGGATTGTTGCCCGAAGCAGCCTTTACAAGCTTTGCCTCGCCCCAGATCACGTCGATCTTGTTCTTCTTCATCAGGAAGCCGACGCCGCCATTAAGACGTGCGGACACACCGCGCGACCGCTGTACCACAGCCGTCACATCAGGTGTGATCGTTCCTTCCAGCTTCAGACCGTAATCCTTGGCGTGTTCGCCAAAATGCAGGATTTCAGCCGAGCGCAAAAGCGCCTTGGTCGGAATACAGCCCCAGTTGAGGCAAATGCCACCCAGATGTTCACGCTCAACGATAGCCGTCTTCAGGCCAAGCTGCGCAGCGCGGATTGCGGTAACATAACCACCCGGGCCCGAGCCGATAACAATAACGTCGTAAATGTCGGCCATATTGTCCTGCCTTTGCTCAGTTCACTTCTCGGGTGAGCAGCACCCAGTCGTGTCTTTTGTCCTGCCCAATGCGTTCTATCGCTTCGAGCCGCTCAATTTCCTTGAAACCATGGGCGCCGTAAAGGGAAAGCGCCACATCGTTGTGGCTTTCGGTTATCAGGCTGATTGCCGGATTACCGTTCCGGTACGCCAGGTCGATCTCGTTGGCGACGAGTGCACGGCCAATACCTTTGCCGCGAAACTCCCGATAAACGCCAACACTATCTATAAAACGGTTGCCAATGACCTTGCGCTGCATCGCGATCAGCTGATCCGTAACCGGATGTTTTTCAGGCAGATCGTTGATACTTTCGTCCACAGTGAAGCCGATGGAAAGCCCAGCAATATCGCCGGCCCATTCGGCTATGGTCGCGCTCTGCCAGCCTTCGCTCCCGTCAGCGCGCATATATTGCCGACCGCGTTCCATGGCCGTTTCGGTTCGCCCGTCAAGAACGGCCCCGTACCAGAGCCATGACGCAAAACCGTGCGAAGAGATATCGACAAGAATGGCGATCTCTGCGGCTTCACGGCGTTCAGCCGGGCGTAGGTTCGGTTGTCCAGCCATTCAAAAACCTCAGGCGTCGAGTTCAGCAGAACGCGACGCCCTTGAAGTTGATCAATCAGACCAGCATACCCATCGGGTTTTCGATGTGACGCTTGAAGGCCTGTGCAAGTTCAGCAGCCAACGCGCCATCGACGGCACGATGATCGGTTGAAAGGGTTACAGACATAACGGTCGCAACCTTGATTTCACCGTTCTTGACCACTGCACGCTGCTCACCTGCGCCGATTGCGAAAATGGTTGCATGCGGCGGATTGATGATCGCGGCAAAGTCCTTCACGCCAAACATGCCAAGGTTGGACACGGAGGTCGAACCGCCCTGATATTCTTCAGGCTTCAGTTTGCGATCGCGCGCACGCTTGGCAAGGTCCTTCATCTCATTGGAGATAGCGGACAGCGTCTTCGAGTCCGACTGACGCACGATTGGTGTAATCAGACCGCCCGGAATGGAGACTGCAACGCCGACATCAGCACGCTTGTGCTTGACCATACCGCCTTCAGTCCAGGAGACATTGGCTTCAGGAATGTCACGCAGTGCAAGAGCAACAGCCTTGATCACCAGATCGTTGACAGAAAGCTTGTAGGCCGGAACCTCACCCTTTTCAGTCTTGATCATCGGTGCAGCTGCATTGATCTGCGAACGCAGAGCCAGAAGTGCATCCAGTTCGCAATCAATCGTCAGATAGAAATGCGGAACAGTCTGCTTCGATTCCACCAGACGGCGGGCAATGGTTTTACGCATACCATCGTGAGGAACGATCTCGTAGGTGCCTTCCTCAAAGAGCTTGAGAACGGTTTCATCCGACATCGGCTTCGGTGCGGCAGCAGAGGCAGCTTCCGCCTTCGGCGCAGCAGCCTTGGCACCACCGGAAGCCAGAGCAGCTTCCACATCGCGCTGAACGACACGGCCGTGCGGACCGGTACCCTTCACAGCGGCGATATCGACACCGGATTCCTTGGCGATACGGCGTGCAAGCGGTGACGCAAACACGCGGTCACCCTTATTCGCAGCAGCAGGCTGCTCTGCCTTGGTTGGTGCAGGCACCGCTGCAGGAGCTGCGGCTGGCTTCGGCTCTTCCTTGGGAGCCTCGACCTTCGCTTCTGTCTTCGGAGCAGAAGCCGCGCCCTTTGCTGCAGCCGCCACGTCCTCGCCTTCTTCGGCGAGGATAGCGATCAGCGCATTGACCTTGACGCCTTCGGAGCCAGCGGGAACCACGAGCTTGGCAATCGTGCCCTCGTCCACAGCTTCCACTTCCATCGTGGCCTTGTCGGTCTCGATTTCAGCAATAACATCGCCAGGAGCGATCTTGTCGCCTTCCTTGACCAGCCATTTCGACAGGTTGCCTTCTTCCATCGTCGGAGAAAGCGCTGGCATGGTGATATTGATCGGCATGTCCAGACCCTTTCGTTACGCGGTATAGGTAACGGCTTTCACCGCTTCGACCACTTCGGCGACAGTCGGCAGCGCCAGCTTTTCCAGATTTGCCGCATAAGGCATCGGAACATCCTTACCAGCAATGGTCAGGATCGGCGCATCGAGATAATCGAAAGCCTGCTGCATGACGCGGGTGGCGATTTCCGTACCAACGGACGACTGCGGGAAACCTTCTTCCACAGTCACAAGTCGGCCAGTCTTCTTGACCGATTCGACTACAGTTGGAATATCCATCGGGCGGATCGTGCGCAGATCGATGATTTCAACATCGATATCCTGCTGGGCCAGCTCTTCAGCCGCCTTGACGGCGTAGGTCATGCCGATACCGAACGAAACAATGGTGGCGTCCTTGCCCTGCTTGTGAATGCGGGCCTTGCCAATCGGCAGCACGAAATCGTCAAGCTTTGGTACATCGAAATGATGACCGTACAGGATTTCGTTTTCGAGGAAGATCACTGGATTCGGATCGCGAATGGCAGCCTTCAGCAAGCCCTTGGCGTCGGCTGCCGTGTACGGCATGACGACCTTGAGACCCGGAATGTGGCTGTACCAGGCCGCATAGCATTGCGAGTGCTGGGCAGCAACACGCGCAGCCGCACCGGACGGACCACGGAAGACCATCGGAGCGCCCATCTGTCCGCCGGACATATAAAGCGTCTTGGCAGCAGAGTTCACGATCTGGTCGATTGCCTGCATGGCAAAGTTGAAGGTCATGAACTCAACGATCGGACGCAGACCTGCAAAAGCAGCCCCTACACCTACACCGGCGAAACCATGTTCGGTGATCGGGGTATCTACAACGCGCTTGGAACCGAATTCATCGAGAAGTCCCTGAGTTACCTTGTAAGCGCCTTGATATTCGGCAACTTCTTCACCCATAACGAAAACGCTCGGGTCGCGGCGCATTTCTTCGGCCATCGCATCACGAAGCGCTTCACGAACGGTCGTAGAAACCATTTCGGTGCCAGCCGGAATGTCCGGGTCGGACGCGACTTCGAGTGCTGGAGCCTTTGGAGCAGCCGGAACAGAATCAGTCTTCTTTTCTTCGGCTTTTGGCTCTTCCTTGGCTTCGCTCGATGGTGCCTCGGCTTTGGCGGCCGGAGCAGAACCGATATCGGAAGCGCTTTCACCGTCACCGAGAAGCACGGCAATCGGCGTATTGACCTTCACGCCTTCGGTGCCTTCATCGACAAGAATTTTGCCAATCGTGCCTTCATCGACAGCTTCGACTTCCATCGTCGCCTTGTCGGTTTCAATTTCGGCGATCACATCGCCGGACGTAACCTTGTCGCCTTCTTTCTTCAGCCATTTGGAGAGCTTGCCCTCTTCCATGGTTGGGGAAAGTGCGGGCATGAGAATTTCTACGGGCATGACAACACCTTCCTGGAATTAGAGCAGAATATCCGTGTAGAGCTCGGATGCATCCGGCTCCGGATCGTTTTGAGCGAAATCAGCAGAATCAGCGACAATGTCGCGGACATCCTTGTCGATTTCCTTCAGCTCTTCCTCGGTTGCCCAACCCTTGTCGATCAGACGCTGCTTGACCTGCTCGATCGGATCATGCTCGGAGCGCATCTTCTGCACTTCTTCCTTCGAGCGATACTTTGCCGGGTCCGACATGGAGTGACCGCGGTAACGGTAGGTCTGCATGTCGAGAATGATCGGCCCCTTGCCCGAACGCGTCCATTCCACGGCCAGATCCGCAGCAGCCTTGACCGCACGAACATCCATGCCATCCACCTGGATACCCGGAATATTGAAAGAGAGACCGCGCTTCGAGAAGTCCGTTTCTGCGGACGAGCGCGAAACCGATGTGCCCATGGCGTAGCGGTTGTTCTCGATGATGTAGACTACCGGCAGCTTCCATAGCGATGCCATGTTGAAGCTTTCGTAGACCTGACCCTGATTGGAAGCGCCATCGCCGAAATAGGTCAGCGTTACATTGTCGTTGTCGCGATAGCGATTCGCGAATGCGAGGCCTGTGCCGAGTGAAACCTGCGCACCGACGATACCATGACCGCCGTAGAAGTTCTTCTCTTTGGAGAACATGTGCATGGAGCCGCCCTTGCCCTTGGAAAGGCCGCTGCGACGTCCGGTCAGTTCAGCCATCACGCCGCGCGCGCTCATGCCCGCTGCAAGCATATGACCATGATCGCGATAGGCGGTGATGACCTGATCACCTTCCTTCAGCGCCATCTGCATGCCGACCACCACGGCCTCCTGGCCGATATAAAGGTGGCAGAAACCACCAATGAAGCCCATGCCATAAAGCTGGCCGGCTTTTTCTTCGAAACGCCGGATCAACAGCATTTCGCGATAAGCGTCCAGCTCCTGCTTCTTGTCGAAGTTCACAGGTGCAGGTGCCTTGGGTGCAGTCACAGAAGACGCCTGCGTTTTGCTAGCAGGCGACTTTTTAGCCCTCGGTGCCATATCTCGCTCCCTAAATTGTCGTTCTATTGTGACGTTATACGGGCATATCACAAGATACAATATGCGCCCAGAGCATAGCTGCTATGTCGCCAAGCCCTTAAAAACATATCACAAAAAGACAATTAACCGGATTTCAGTTAATTTGAACGGTCTTCCCTGGAGGTGATAATTGTCACTTCATCGGGATGGGAGAGATTAAGCGCCCTGCGTGCCTGCTCGTCAAGCATATCCTTCTCGATGGAACCATCGCGCAAAAGCGTGACTCGTTTTTCGAGCGCGTTGCGATCTGCCGTCACTTGTTCGAGCTGCTTGGCCAGAAGACTTTTCTGCTCTTCCAGCTGGATACGGGAGTAAAGACCATATTCGCCGTGATAGGCGTGAAAGCCGAAGTAACTCAGAAATGCAGCCGTCAGAATGGGCAACACAAAACGCCCACGGATCGATTTACGCTTCTGCTTGGTCCACATTTCGGCTTCCTTCCCGGATATTCGGTGCCACTACGAATCCTGCGAAGGGCATCAATCCGAATTCCACCATCAAGCATTATTTTGCTTAACAGAGATTTACCAAGAACCGATGTCAGGAGCAGTCGGGACTAGTTTTCGTAACAGCTGGAAGAAGTGAACCTCGCGCAAACCATTCAAACCCGTCAGGAATCGAGAACGGCTCATCATAAGACGAGCCGCTCATTCAGATTGATAAAATGTTTGACAGGATCAAACATCTACAATTGTGGAAAACCCGCCCATGATCATGCGCTTGCCGTCGAATGGCATCTGGTCACCCATCGCCTTCATACGCGGATCACTCATCATTTTGCTATTTGCAGCGTCGCGCGTTGCCTTGTCGGGATATTCGAACCAGGAGAAAACAACCTCCTCGTCGGCCTCGGCCTTAACCGCACGTCGAAAATCGGTGACCTTGCCATCCGGCACATCATCCCCCCATGCTTCGACCATACGCGTCACGCCAAACTCCTTGAATAATACAGCAGCTTCGGCGGCATGCTTGCGATAAAGTTCCTTGTTCGCCTTGGGGACGGCGACAACAAATCCTTCGATATAAGCCATTTTCTCTCTCCCGTTGTTAACTCCCCCACGGCTTCATCATCTGAATTCCAAGCCGCTGCCTCATCAGCTCAAACACCAATGCAATAACATTGATATCAATATAATTGCATTCGGTCAAATGCCGAGCATTGGAAGTCATATAGGGCGAAAACGAAAAAAGGCGGACCGAAGCCCGCCTTTATCAGTCTCAGAGAAAAATCAGAGGAACTTCAATGCGCTGCGACCTGCATAGCGGGCCTGCTTGCCAAGTTCTTCCTCGATACGGATCAGCTGGTTGTACTTGGCCGTACGGTCCGAACGGGCCAGCGAGCCAGTCTTGATCTGACCACAGTTGGTAGCAACCGCGAGATCGGCAATCGTCGAATCCTCGGTTTCACCCGAACGATGCGACATGACGGCAGTATAGCCAGCCTTATGAGCCGTTTCGACCGCGTCGAGCGTTTCAGACAGCGATCCGATCTGGTTGACCTTGACGAGAATCGAGTTGGCAACGCCCATACGAATACCGTCACGGAGACGAGCGGAATTGGTGACGAACAGGTCGTCACCAACGAGTTGGCACTTGTCGCCAATAAGATCGGTCAGGTACTTCCAACCTTCCCAGTCGTCTTCAGCCATACCATCTTCGATAGTGACGATAGGATAGTCGCTGGCGAGCTTGGCGAGATACTTGGCCTGAGCCTTTGGATCGCGCGTCTTGCGTTCGCCTTCATAGACGTAATTACCGTCCTTGAAGAATTCGGTCGCAGCGCAGTCGAGGCCAAGAGCAATATCTTCACCCGGCTTGAAACCGGCCTTTTCGATCGATTCCATAATGAAGTCGAGCGCAGCCTGGGCATTCTTCAGATTAGGAGCAAAGCCGCCTTCATCGCCAACATTGGTGTTGTGACCGGCATCCTTCAGACGCTTCTTGAGGGTATGGAAAACTTCCGAGCCATAACGAACAGCTTCACGAACGGACGAAGCCCCCACTGGCAGAATCATGAATTCCTGGAAATCAATCGGATTGTCAGCATGTGCACCGCCGTTGATGATATTCATCATGGGAACCGGCAGAACATGTGCGTTTGCGCCACCGACGTAGCGGTAAAGTGGGAGACCGGTTGCCTGGGCCGCAGCCTTGGCAACGGCAAGCGAAACGCCCAGAATAGCGTTGGCGCCGATGTTGCCCTTGTTGGCCGAGCCGTCAAGCTCGATCATCGTCTGGTCGATAAGCAGCTGGCTTTCCGCATCCATGCCCGCAATAGCGTCAAAAATCTTGCCATTGACAGCTTCGACGGCCTTTTCCACACCCTTGCCGAGATAGCGGCTGCCACCGTCACGCAATTCTACAGCTTCATGCGCGCCAGTCGATGCGCCAGACGGAACCGCAGCACGTCCGAAAGAGCCGTCTTCAAGCACAACGTCCACTTCGACGGTCGGGTTGCCGCGGCTGTCGAGGATTTCGCGGCCGACGATGTCGATGATTGCAGTCATAGGAACCAGTCCTTCCCTATAGATTGCCCCGCCAGATGTGCGAGGCGCTTAACAAATCCGATGCGGCCATTTCTTAGCGCATAATCCTGAAACTTTGCAGACATTTCAGAAAAGATTATGCACCAGGCCAATTTTTAAGCCCTAACCGCAAAAAAGCGGCGAGAATGGCTTAGCGAAACAAAAGGCGGAGGAAAATCCCCCGCCTTTTTAAATTCTCCGAGAACTGTTTAAAGCCCTTTCGCGATACGATCGAAAGCCATCAGCTTTTCGAGGAGCGCGGGCATTTTATCCACCGGCACCATGTTCGGGCCATCGGAAGGAGCATTGTCCGGATCCTGATGCGTTTCGATGAAGAGCCCGGCAACGCCAACGGCTACAGCTGCGCGTGCCAGTGTCTCAACGAATTCGCGCTGACCACCCGACGAACCACCTTGCCCGCCTGGTTGCTGTACGGAATGAGTCGCATCGAACACAACCGGTGAACCAAGGCCTGCCATGATCGGCAAGGAACGCATATCGGAAACGAGCGTATTATAGCCAAACGAAACACCGCGTTCGGTCGCCAGCACATTCGGATTGCCACTTTCCGTAATCTTGGAAAGAACATTCTTCATGTCCCACGGCGCCAGAAACTGACCCTTCTTGACATTCACGACACGTCCCGTCTTTGCGGCAGCAATCAGCAGATCGGTCTGGCGGCAGAGAAATGCCGGGATTTGCAGGACATCGACCACAGGAGCAACTGCGGCGCACTGCTCTTCAGTGTGGATGTCCGTCAGCACCGGAAAGCCGAACTCCTTCTTGAGATCGGCAAAAACTTCCATTGCCTTTTCGAGGCCGATTCCACGCTCAGCCTTCAAGGATGTGCGATTGGCCTTGTCGAAGCTGGACTTGTAGACAAGACCGATGCCGAGCTTATCGGTCATCTCCTTGAGACGGCCCGCCATATCGAAGGCGTGTTCACGCGTTTCCATCTGGCACGGGCCCGCTATCAGGGCAAACGGCGCACTGTTTGAAAAAGTAACGTTTCCGATTTTTACGGATGAATTGGCAGTCGCCATGACGTGAACCTCGATATTGAATGCCTTGCAGGCACCTTATCTGGCGTAAAGGTGGGTCGAAAACAAGACCACGGCCTGAGAGCGGAAATGAAAACGCGCCCCGAAAGGCGCGTTAGGTTTTCAGACCAGACGGCTCTGCTCGATTGCCGCTTCGATGAAGGAAGCAAACAGCGGATGCGGTTCGAACGGTCGAGACTTCAGTTCAGGATGATACTGAACGCCGATAAACCAAGGGTGGTCAGGATATTCGACTGTTTCCGGCAGAACACCATCCGGTGACATGCCTGCGAAGTTCAGTCCGGCAGATTCCAGACGTTCCTTGTAGTCGATATTGACTTCATAGCGATGACGATGGCGCTCGGAAATATCGGTCGATCCGTAGATTTCCGCAATCTTCGAGCCCGAATTCAACGCCGCTTCATATGCACCAAGGCGCATTGTACCGCCAAGATCACCAGCCGAAGCGCGCTTCTCGAGCATATTGCCCTTCAGCCACTCGGTCATGAGACCGACAACCGGCTCCTTGGTCGGACCGAACTCGGTCGAAGATGCGTTTTCGATACCAACGAGATTACGTGCTGCTTCAATGCAAGCCATTTGCATGCCAAAGCAGATACCGAAGTAAGGAACCTTGCGTTCACGAGCGAACTTCGCTGCAAGAATCTTGCCTTCCGCGCCACGTTCGCCGAAACCGCCCGGCACCAGAATGCCATGAACCTTTTCCAGATATGGGGCCGGATCTTCGCTTTCGAAGACTTCAGCCTCGATCCAGTCGAGATTGACTTTTACCTTGTTGGCAAGACCACCATGATAGAGCGCTTCGATCAGCGACTTATAGGCATCTTTAAGGCCGGTATATTTGCCGACGATGGCGATGGTCACTTCGCCTTCCGGATTGTGGAGGCGGTTGGAGACCTCTTCCCAGCGGTCCATACGGGGCTTCGGAGCCGGATCGATACCGAATGCCGACAGAACTTCCGAATCAAGGCCTTCCTTATGGTAGGCAATCGGCACATCGTAGATCGTTGCCACGTCGAGCGCCTGAATGACCGCGCTTTCGCGGACATTACAGAACAACGACAGCTTGCGACGTTCTGATTCCGGAATCTCGCGATCGGCGCGGACCAGAAGGATATCTGGAGCAATACCGATAGAGCGCAGTTCCTTGACCGAATGCTGGGTCGGCTTGGTCTTCAGTTCACCAGCTGCCGGAATATACGGCATCAAGGTCAGATGGATATAAACCGCCGTTCCGCGCGGCAGTTCATTGCCAAGCTGACGGATCGCTTCGAGGAACGGCATGGCTTCGATGTCGCCAACCGTGCCGCCGATTTCGCAAAGAACGAAATCATAGTCTTCGTTGCCTTCAAGGACGAAGTTCTTGATCTCGTCGGTCACATGCGGAATGACCTGAACCGTCGCACCGAGATAATCGCCGCGGCGTTCCTTTTCGATGATGTTCCGATAGATGCGGCCGGTGGTGATGTTGTCCTGCTGGTTGGCAGGACGACCGGTGAACCGCTCGTAATGGCCCAGATCAAGGTCGGTTTCGGCACCATCGTCAGTGACGAACACCTCACCATGCTGGTAAGGCGACATCGTGCCGGGATCGACATTCAGATAAGGGTCGAGTTTACGGATACGCACGCGGTAACCACGTGCCTGAAGGAGTGCAGCCAGTGCTGCGGCAGCTATGCCTTTTCCAAGGGAAGAAACCACGCCGCCAGTGATGAATACATATCGCGCCATGGGCTTATCTCGTTAGACTTTCTTGATTGATTCCGCCACAAAAAAATGCACCCCGGCAGTGTTTTTTCACCGAAGCCAGGCGGTAATCGTCGTTGCACAAAGAAAAACCGGAGCCAGAAACCCCGGAGCGAATACGTCTGTACTCTCTAGCGCCCCTATTCACATAAAGCCATGTCGAAGCTCGAAATCCACAGCTTCCACCTGCCAGAATAGCCATTGGCACAAAAGAAAAGGCCGAGCCCATAAGCCCGGCCACATTCACATAGTCATTTACAGATCAGAGAACAACCACTTCGGTACCCAGACCGACGCGCTCATAAAGATCCATCACATCCTCATTGATCATGCGGAAGCAGCCGTTGGAAGCCGAGCTACCGATAGTCCATGGCTGTACCGTACCATGAATGCGGATGTAGGTGTCCTTGTTGCCCTGAAACAAGTACAGAGCGCGCGAACCAAGTGGGTTGCCTGGACCACCATCCATACCGTTCTTGAAGCGACCATAGTGAGCCGGATCACGCTCGATCATTTCCTTGGTTGGAATCCAGCGCGGCCACTCCCGCTTCGCGTTGATTGTTCCAGTGCCCTTGAATTCCAATCCCTGCTTGCCGACAGCGATGCCATAACGGCGAGCAGTCGTCGACGTTTCAACAAGGTAAAGGAAACGCTGCTTCGGGTCGATCACGATGGTGCCAGGCTTATAGCCGGTAAAAGCCACTTCCTGCGCCCGGAACTTCGGATCGATGTTGTACTTGTTGGCCTTAACTGCATTGCCGCTCTTGGAAGCCTTTTTCTTCTTCGGCTTTTCAGGATTGGCCTTGGCATCGCTTGAGAGAGCAACTTGCTGAACAGACGCAGCAGCTTCATTGAGCTGCGCTTCAGCGCTTACCGGCGAAGTTGCAAATGCAGGAGCAGTCGCTCCGATGCAGAGAGTTGCAATACCTGCCATCAAAATACGGCGTGAAAACATGTTCGGTTCCCGAAAATTCAAGCACAAGGGAAAAATGTCTGCCGCATTAATTGCGACCAGACTTTCGCTTTCCTTACTGCAAAGCGATCCGGTTCTCAATTCGCTGCCATCGTTCTGCAATGCGATTCGCGGCAGCGTATTGCCTAGCTGCAACACTTTGCAGTCTCATGATTAACAAAAAGAAAACCGGCCACAAGGGCCGGCTTCGCATTCTGTTCACTTTGCTCGACCTTTTACTGCGAGCTAGGAACCGGGTTGGCCGGGGTTTCCGGAACAGCCGGAGCCTGCGGCTGGGTAGCGTCGGGCTGTGTTGCCGGTGCCGCAGCACCTGGAGCTGCAGGTGCAGTCTGATTGGCGTCAGGACGCGAAGACTCGCCACCCAGCTGATTGAGGATACCGCCGCCATTGCCGCCTGCCGGAGCTGACTGACTGCCGGTTGCCGCCGGGATACGATTGAGAATGTCGGTCGGCTTTTCGCCGTAGCGTGCCATGATGCCAAGAATAAGCGAGGTCGCGAAGAAACCGATCGCGAGAATGGCTGTCGTGCGGGTCAGTGCGTTGGCTGCGCCGCGAGCCGTCATGAACCCCGAACCACCGCCAATGCCAAGGCCACCGCCTTCAGAACGCTGGATAAGCACAACGCCGACAAGCGCCAGCACGATCAACAAATGAATGACAATGATTACGGTCTGCATGGGTTACGGTCTTTATATCCCTAAAACTAGAGCGGCTCTTTACACGCTATTGTCCGATAATCCAAGCCCCGAGACCAAGATAGACAGACGTGATGTGCCGGTTACAAATTACGATAGGTTTCGCATATGGCGAGAAAATCGTTCGCCTTCAAGCTCGCACCACCAACAAGCGCACCATCAACATCCGCGACGCCGAGCAATTCCAATGCGTTTGAAGGCTTGACCGAACCGCCATAGAGCAGCCGAAGATGTGCGCCTTTCGTGCCGAAACGTTCAATTAGCTGCTCACGCATGAAAGCATGAGCGGCACGCACGTCCTGCACTGTTGGCGTCAACCCTGTACCGATTGCCCAAACCGGTTCGTAAGCAATGATCGTATTCGCGGCATTGACGCCATCCGGCAAAGAGCCAGCAAGCTGCTTGCCGATTACATCCAGAGTACGCTCCGCCTTGCGCTCATCGGCAGTTTCGCCGACGCAAACGATTGCAATCAATCCGGCAGCCCATGCGGCCTCGGTCTTGGCGCGAACAGTGTCATTGCTTTCATGATGGTCGGTCCGGCGTTCGGAATGACCGATTATGACATGCGTAGCGCCCGCTTCCTTAAGCATTTCTGCTGAGACATCGCCTGTATGCGCGCCAGACACTTTATGGTGAGCATCCTGACCGCCGAGACCAACAGTCTCGCCTTCGAGCGTTTCCGCCGCGCGGGAAAGAAGCGTCGCAGGTACACAAATGACGGCGTCAAGCTTGCGGCCGAGATCGGAGCTCAGGCCGGCAGCAATCGCACGCAATTCGGTCAGGGACTCTCCCGTGCCATTCATCTTCCAGTTGCCAGCAACCAGCGGACGGATTCCCGGAGTCATTTCATTCTCCTCGCCTGTTCAAAACAGTAGACGCGGTCACCTCTTGAAAGCGGACCAGCGCCAAAATTTGCCACTGACTAAGCGTATTCGTGCCGCAATGCAAATGTTCTTGAGTGCCTACATGCAATGAGACCTTGCATATAGGGCTGGCTTGAGGTTATCCCCTGACTGGCTCTATCTATGAAAGCCGAGCTTAGATTTATACTTGAAGGGTTTCCAATGCTCGACAGCCTGCGTTCTGCCGCTCAATCCTGGGTCGCCAAACTTCTGCTTGGCCTGCTTGTACTGAGCTTTGCGATCTGGGGCATCTCCGATGTCTTTCGCGGCGGCCTGTCAGGCAATGCCGCTTTGACGGCTGGCGGTTCCGAAGTGAGCGCCACTGATTATCGTTTCGCCTATGAACAGCAGATGATGCGTTTATCTCAACAGTTTCGCCAGCGTCTGACGCGCGAACAGGCAAAAACGCTCGGTGTCGAAAATCAGGTACTCGCCCAGCTCGCAGCCGGTGTGGTTCTGGATGAAGGTGCGCGCAACATGCAGCTCGGCCTTTCCAAGGACGGAATTGCTCGACTGACCGGTGAAGATCCGGCTTTCCATGACGCAAGCGGCAACTTCAATCGCGCGCAGTTCGATGCAGTGCTTCGTCAATCTGGCATTCGTGCACAGGATTATCTCGACAACCGCGCGAAAGTGGCTCGCCGCCAGCAGATCGTGGAAGCTGCAACGGACGGCATCAAACTTCCGAATACAGCGTTGAAGGCGCTGGCTCTATATCAAGGTGAAACCCGCAGCGTTGACTATGTGACCATTCAGGCTGAAAAGGCCGATGCTGTCCCTGCCCCGTCCGAAGATGCGCTCAAGACCTATTTTGACGCACACAAGGACGAGTATAAGGCACCGGAGTACCGGAAAATAACCTATGTGAAGCTGGAGCCGGCTGATATTGCAGATCCGTCTGCCGTCACGCAGGACGAAATCAACGAATACTATGAAAAGAACAAGGACCGCTTCAGCACGATCGAAAAGCGTACTATCGAGCAGTTGAGCTTTGCCGATGATGCCGCAGCTGAAGCTGCCCAGCAGAAAATTGCCGCTGGAACGAGCTTCATCGATATCGGCAAGGAACAGGGCAAAACAGAAGACGACCTGAAGCTTGGCACGTTTGAGAAATCCGCCATTCCTGATCAGGCCGTTGCCGACGCAGCTTTTGCACTGGCAGAGAATGGCGTGAGCCCGGTGGTGAAGGGCGGCTTTGGTCCGGTTATCCTGCGTGTGACGCAGATCGAACCGGCTCATGTGAAGCCACAAGCCGAAGTTGAAGGCGAAATTCGAACCACGCTTGCCAACAATATCGCAGCAAGCAGCATCAGCGGCATTCATGACTCTTATGAGCAGGACCGTTCCGACGGCGCATCAATGGCTGATGTGGCAAAGAAGCTAAGCCTCAAGTCCGTCATCGTGGAAGCCGTCGACGCCGAAGGTAACGATCCTTCTGGTAATCCGGTGCAGCTGCCAAACTCCGAAGCGCTGCTTTCTGCTGCCTTCCAGGCCGACCAGGGTTTTGACAACGACGCCCTGACCATGGGCAATATTGGCTATCTCTGGTATCAGGTAGACAGTGTAACTCCGGCACGCGACCGTACGCTCGACGAAGTCAAGGACAAGGTTGCAGCGGCGTGGAAGGGCGAAGAAGCAGTCAAGCGTCTCAACCAGCGCGTAGACGAGTTGAAGAAACGCCTCGATGGCGGCGCGACACTCGACGCGATCGCTACAGAGCTGGGCGTCGAAAAGCAGACCAAGCGTGGTATTGTCCGCACGACCAACGATGCCGATATCGGAACAGCGGCGGCGGCGCAGATTTTCCGGGGAGCGAATGGTTTCACCGGTAGCGCTGCTGCACCTTCGGACGATGCCCAAATTCTGTTCAAGGTTGTTGAAGTGACCGAACCTGCCGGAGCTGGCCCGGAAGCTATTCCGGAACAGCAGCAGAAATATCTGGCGACATCGCTCTCGGATGATGTTCTCGAACAGCTCGTCGGCGAATTGCAGAAGCAGTATCCTGTTAAGATAAACCAGACCGTCATCAACAACGCTCTGGCGTTTTAAGGACGGTGGGCATCCAAAATGGCTGATCTAAAACCCTATATCGCGAAAGCTGCATCAGGCGAGCCGCTTTCGCTTGAGGATTCCAGAGCCGCCTTCGATATCATGATGTCAGGACAGGCAACGCCGTCGCAGATCGGCGGACTGTTGATGGCGTTGCGCGTACGCGGTGAAACAGTACCGGAAATCGCCGGTGCCGTTGCCTCCATGCGCTCGCGTATGCTGGGAGTTTCCGCTCCCGACAATGCCATCGATATTGTTGGCACTGGTGGCGATCAGTCGGGTTCATACAATGTCTCCAGCTGCTCGGCGTTTGTTGTTGCTGGAGCTGGCGTTCCTGTAGCAAAACATGGCAACCGCGCCCTCTCCTCCCGCTCTGGTGCAGCCGATGCACTCGCCGCGCTCGGCATCAATATCGAGGCCGACGCGAGCATCATCGGTCGCAGCATCACAGAAGCTGGCCTCGGCTTCATGTTTGCACCGATGCACCATTCCGCCATGCGCCATGTCGGCCCCTCCCGCGTAGAACTCGGCACCCGCACCATCTTCAATCTGCTTGGCCCCCTCTCCAATCCGGCCAGTGTCAAGCGTCAGCTTGTGGGGGTATTCGCACCACAATGGCTTGTGCCGCTGGCTGAAGTGCTCAAGGAACTGGGTTCCGAAGCGGCTTGGGTTGTCTACGGCGACGGCCTCGACGAGATGACTACCGCAGGAACAACACAAGTTGCCGCCCTCGAAAATGGTCAAATCCGCACCTTTGAAATCACGCCGGAAGAAGTTGGATTGCGTCGTTGCGACCCGGCCGAACTGAAAGGTGGCGAGGCTTCGGTAAACGCCAAGGCTCTGCTGGGCGTGCTTGAAGGCGAGAAAAACGCCTATCGAGACATCGTCCTGCTCAATTCAGGCGCGGCGCTTGTGATTGCTGGCAACGCGAAGGACCTGAAAGAAGGCATCGCACTCGCGGCACAATCCATCGACAGCGGCGCAGCACTTGATGTTTTGCAGAAGGTGATTGCCGTTTCCAACGACAAAGCCGCCTGACGAAAAGGATTAAGTCATGTCCACCGACATTCTGCGCAAGATCGAGGCTTACAAGCGCGAAGAAATCGCTGCTGCAAAAGCCGAGCGCACCGTCGCTGATTTGAAGGCACGCGCACAGGATCAGGAAGCGCCGCGTGGTTTTCTCAAAGCGCTGGAGGCAAAACGCGCCGCCGGTGAATTCGCGCTGATTGCTGAAATCAAGAAGGCAAGCCCATCAAAGGGCTTGATCCGCCCTGACTTCGATCCGCCTGCACTTGCAAAAGCCTATGAATCTGGTGGCGCTGCATGTCTTTCAGTGCTGACTGACACGCCTTCCTTTCAGGGAGCGCCGGAATTTCTGACGGCAGCTCGCAACGCTTGCAGTCTCCCGGCGCTGCGCAAGGATTTTCTGTTCGATACCTATCAGGTACACGAAGCCCGCAGCTGGGGCGCAGACTGCATTCTGATCATTCTCGCGAGCGTCGACGATGATTTGGCAAAAGCGTTGGAAGAAACCGCGTACGAGCTTGGTATGGACGCACTCATCGAAGTGCACGACGAAACCGAGATGGAACGCGCACTAAAGCTTTCATCGCGTCTGCTTGGCGTCAACAATCGCAATTTGCGTACATTTGAGGTCGATCTGGCCATTTCGGAACGGCTGTCGAAAATGGCGCCATCCGATCGCGTTCTGGTCGGTGAAAGCGGCATATTCACACACGAAGATTGCCTGCGTCTGAAAAAGTCTGGAATCGGGACATTCCTCATCGGAGAGAGCCTGATGCGGCAGGCCGATATTGCAGCGGCTACCCGTGAACTGCTGACTGGCAAGGCTTGATCGATGCCATCCAAACTCACCCATATCGACCAGACCGGCGCTGCCAATATGGTGGATGTTGGTGCCAAGGACGAGACTGAACGACAGGCTGTGGCCGAAGGATCGGTCAGAATGAAGCCCGAAACGCTGGCGCTCATTCTGGAAGGCAACGCCGCGAAAGGTGATGTCATTGGTGCTGCGCGTCTGGCTGGCATCATGGCGGCCAAAAAGACCGCCGATCTGATTCCCCTATGCCATCCGCTGATGCTGACCAAAGTAGCCGTCGAAATCGAGCCGGATCAGACATTGCCCGGTTTGCGCGTTCGTGCGCTGGCCAAGCTCAAGGGGCGCACCGGCGTGGAAATGGAAGCCCTCACCGCCGTTTCTGTCACATGTCTTACGATCTATGACATGGCCAAAGCCGTCGACAAACATATGGAGATCGGCGGTATCCGCGTTACCGAAAAGAGCGGCGGCAAATCAGGTGACTGGAAAGCATAAACCGCTAGACTTTGCTCTGGATCAACTCATCTGGACAGATTCTGTGGTCTAGACGGGTCAACAATTCAGTTCGAGAGGAAACGCCATGTCCCTTCTCCCGGTCGATGAAGCACTGGCCCGCATCCTGAAATCCGCAGAACCGCACGGTAAAGAGCAGGTCGCTTTGTCAGATGCAGGTGGGCGCGTGGTTGCAACACCTGTTTTGGCACATTTTCTGCAGCCGCCGTTCGACGGATCAGCCATGGACGGTTACGCCCTGATCGCGCCAGACAACATCTCTTATCCCGTCGAGTTCGACATCATCGGCGAATCGGCAGCGGGCAATCGCTTCGAAGGTGAACCGGGAATTGGTCAGGCGGTCCGGATTTTCACCGGCGCGCCACTGCCCAAAGGCACGGATACGATCGTTATTCAGGAACACACTGAGCGCTCGGATAACCGGCTAACCGTTCACGAAGGCATAGAACCGGGACGACATATACGCCGCGCAGGCCTCGATTTTTCACCCGATAACATCGTCATTCCGAGCGGGCGGGCGCTGGATGCTGCGGCCCTGTCGCTGGCAGCGGCCAGTGGCAATGCGAAAATCGACGTGTTTCAAAAGCCCAAAATAGCAATCATTGCAACCGGCGATGAACTGGTTCCGCCGGGGGAAACACCCGGAAAAGACCAGATTGTTGCATCGAACAGCGTTGGAATCGCCGAGATAGTAAGGCGAGCCGGCGGAGCACCACATGATAAAGGGATCATTCCGGATGATCCTGCCAAAATCGAACGGGCAATAGCAGACAGCCTGCAAAGCGGCATCGACATTCTGGTGACGGTCGGTGGCGCTTCCGTCGGTGACCGGGATTTTGTGCATGGAGCACTGCAGAAACAGGGCGTGGATCTCGACTTCTGGAAGATCGCCATGCGGCCCGGCAAGCCCCTGATGTATGGGCGCATCGAAGTGAACGGCAAGATCGTGCATGTCATCGGACTACCGGGCAATCCCGTTTCGAGCTTGGTATGCAGCCTCGTTTTTCTCCGTCCGCTCGTCGCCAAGCTTGCCGGAACGAACCTCGATGCCGATATCCGACCTGCAAAGCTGGGCACTGACCTGCCTGCGAATGACCACCGCCGCGATTATATCCGGGCCACAATCGAATCAAACCCTGATGGAACGCTGACCGCAAAGCCGTTTCCGGTCCAAGATTCGTCCATGCTTTCAGCTCTCGTCGGTTCAAAAGCGCTTCTCATCAGGGATGAAAACGCTCCTGCTGCCACTGTTGGCGATGACTGTCGCGTTCTCATGCTGTAGATCGAGCGCAATTCTCGGCCTCACTAAAGCTTGAGAAAACAGACCTAAGTCGTCATAAAATATATGTTATTCGAAGCAGCATCTGACATGCCGTGCCCGCGATGGTCTTGCCCTGAAATATTCCGTTCAACCTCACCCCGAGCGTTAATGATTTTAAAACCATTGCAGAACAAGACTGGAACATATAGTGTTCGTTCTGGTTTTGTTTTTCTCGATTCTTGGCCGGGAGGGTGTCGCGCATGTTAACCCGTAAACAGCACGAGCTTCTGCTGTTCATTCATGAACGTCTAAAAGAAACGGGCATTCCCCCGTCTTTCGATGAAATGAAGGAAGCGCTCGATCTGGCTTCAAAATCGGGTATCCATCGTCTGATCACCGCCCTTGAGGAGCGTGGATTTATTCGCCGTCTACCGAACAGGGCGCGTGCGCTTGAGGTGTTACGTCTGCCGGATTCCATCGCTCCGGGCCTCAATGCACAAAAGAAGTTCGCTCCCAGCGTTATCGAAGGCAGCCTGGGCAAAACGCCTCCGCCACCGGCACGCCCCGCCCCCGTGGCTACCAATGACGACACGTCTGGAACTGTGTCCGTACCGGTCATGGGGCGAATTGCTGCGGGTGTACCGATTTCAGCAATCCAGAATCAGACACACTCCCTCAGCCTTCCGCCCGAAATGATCGGTGCGGGCGAGCATTACGCGCTTGAGGTCAGAGGTGATTCAATGATCGACGCCGGAATTTTCGATGGTGACACGGTCATCATTAAACGCGGTGATTCCGCAAACCCCGGCGAAATCGTGGTGGCACTTGTCGATGACGAGGAAGCGACTTTGAAGCGCTTTCGCTGCAAGGGTGCATCCATCGCTTTGGAAGCCGCAAATCCGGCATACGAAACCAGAATATTTGGCCCGGACCGCGTTCGTGTGCAGGGCAAGCTCGTGGGCTTGATCCGCCGCTACTAGATCGTAGTGTAGCCGGTTTTGGAGATAAGCTCCGAGTTCAAACAATGGAGCGGTTCCAGTTAAGAACAGAAACGTGAAACCGCTCTTTATTCAGTTGCAGCGCGTTGATTCATCGCTAACCTCTGATGAGCAAACTCCAGCATTTTGAGCGGAGTGGGATTTCGGTTTGTACTCGCGTTCGGACAAGCCACGTGCTGGACGCGAATGGATGCGGTGCAAATGCCAGGGACGACTTGGCGCATCAATTGCATAGGTAATTCGGTCCTCCGGCTGCAATTCGGATGTTTGCTGGCTCATCTCGGGCTTTGCGACTTCGTAGGTGTCGCTCGACATAGCCTTGAAAGATCGATTTTTATCTGGCCTTTCTCCGAGCCTGATCTCAACGGCTCCCTTTAGTGCCAGTTCCTGTTTGCTGATACTCAGGATAGTGGAACGTCCGCACGCCAGATCTTTGCCGGAAACGGCGAGAATAACCACATCGCCGATATTGCAGGCTATTTCCAGCATCGCGACATCTGCGGTGTAGGCTAGTGTACGACCATCACGCAGACTGATCGTGCAAAGTCCATCTTCGCATTCGAACCCGTCCCCATCAGTTCGCTTTTTGTTTTTGCCGGATGGCGGCGCGATGAACTCTTCCACTAGATAAGCGGTTTTCCAATTGTCTATTGTGAACTGTGACTGTCGGCTTCGATTGACTGCGAACTTCCCGTCTGCGAGCCGAACACCCACCAGTTTGGCATCTTCCGAGATCACGATGTCAGGAAAAGGCTCCCTGACGAAAACGGCAAACCCCAGAACGATGAAGGGCAGCGCCAGCGCCTTCAATCTGGTCGACAGAACAACAACCAGAACGAGCGCAATGGCCCAGAGAACGATAGTGAGTGCGGGCATGGCTCCAGGATTGCCATCTGGTGACCACTTTGCAACAAAGGCAGCAATGTGCCTGACTGCAAAAATACCCCAGCCCATTATCTGCAAAGGCACCCAGTCCAGTTGCAATGGCATCAGCACAAGACCAAAGACGGCAAACGGCATCACGAGAAGAGCTATTACAGGCTCAGCGAGGACATTTCCTACCAGACCAAACGGCGCTGTATTGTTGAAGTGATAAGCTGCAAAAATCCCGCTTGCCAATCCGGCGATGAGCGAAGTAGCCGCCGCCGCAGTGATCGGCTTCAGGACTTTTCCAGCGAAGCTATAGGCGGTCTTCCCACGTTCTTCCGTGCCAACCTGCCTGATCGCGTTGCGCTCGCTCCACCAGGCATAACCGGCAATCAACGCAGCCGTAGCCGAAAAAGACATTTGAAAACTCGGTCCCAGTATCTCATGCGGCGAAATTGCAATCATAGCGATGGCCGCAATCGCCAGATTGCGCATGCTGATGGCCGCTCGGTCTACCAACAAAGCTCCGAGCATCACTGCAATCATCACATAGCTTCGTTGTGCAGCGACATCCGCACCTGACATGGCAAGATAGAAGGTACAGCTCAACAGGGAGAGAAAGGCCGCATATTTCTTCACGGGATGCCGCACACTGAAAGCCGGAAATAGCGCGAAGACAGATCGCAACGTCAGCATGACAACGCCAGCGGCAAGCGCCATATGCAAGCCCGAGATCGACAGAATATGTGCGAGCCCCGCCTTGCGCAGGTCTTCATTTGTCCGCTCGCTGATCCCAGCACGCATACCTGCCACAAGCGCCGAAGCAACACTGCCGTCCTCGCCACCGATCACTTCCTCGATTCGTTCAGACACCCGCACGCGCAACATGGCGATCCACTGGGAGATTTCCGCAGTCAGTTCGTCTGGCTGAGAAACCGTCGCCACTTTGGGTGTTCCGAGAAAGAAACCATTGGCACCGATACCATTGAAATAGGCATGAAACGAGAAATCGTAGTTACCCGGGCGAACCGGACCCGACGGAATACGCAATCGCACGAAACCTGCCAGTCCGCTGCCAATGGCCGTTGACGCCGGTATGTCCCGCGCATTGACACGAATGCGTTTCGGTGGAAAACGGAGTTTTGGACGCTCTGTCTGGAGCACATCAAGTGTTATCCGCCAGCTGCCATTGTCCTGATATTCAAGAGCGACAACCCGACCCGTTACACGTGTTGCCACGTCAGAGCCCAGCATCGGCGTGGCACGACGTTCCGTTTCCCATTTGCCGACCACAAACCCCGCCAGCAGAGCGATTGCCAATGTCACGCCTTGGGCAGCGGCGAATTGCTTGCGCGTCGCAATTCGCAAGATAGTGGCCATACCGAGCATGGACAAAAGCGGTATCCATGCCGGTTCGAATGAGAGCGTGAAATAGATGATTGCGCCAACACCGGCAAAAACCGGCAGCAGAAGAAAAAATACACCGCGTCCCGCTTCAGTTTCGACCGCAGCATTGAACTGTCGCGCTGTGACCGACGGTATAGACAGAAGTCGTTCACGCAAGCTCGGCGCAGGAGGCTTGACCGGCAGTGGATTTACCGGAATCTCGACATCATTTGGAGGCCAGACCTCTGGCAACAAAGCGCGCACCAAACCGTCGGGCATGCTTTTCACAAGCGCCCGTTCGTTTGCATCGCTCGCTTCCCTGATGCCTGTCATGCCCCCGCCTGACTGCAAAAGTTGGCCCAACCGCCGGAATACCCCGAAAGAACGACGGCACATTCGCACGAAAGGGATGCGAGGCCCTTGCGCACATTGCTGCCTATGCTACATGAACCGCAGCCGAAATCGAGTGGGTTCGCATAACGAACCCCGATTACCTGCCGGGCATTCTCGCGCAGGCATTGGAATTCAAGTTCGCGCCTGTGTCTCCGGCATTTGCCGCTGCTCTAAAAAGGCGCACGACATAGTGGAGCTATCATGTCGAAACCGGTCGTTACCCGTTTTGCCCCCTCGCCCACGGGGTATCTGCACATTGGTGGTGCGCGCACTGCCTTGTTCAACTGGCTTTATGCCAAGCACAGCGGTGGCAAGATGCTGCTGCGCATCGAAGACACCGACCGGGAACGTTCCACCGACGCCGCGACGGCTGCCATTCTTGATGGCTTGACCTGGCTTGGTCTGGACTGGGACGGCGATGCCATCTCTCAGTTCGAGCGCGCACCTCGCCATCGCGAAGTAGCAGAAGAACTCGTCGCTCTCGGCAAGGCATATTATTGCTATGCAACACCAGAAGAACTGGCCGAAATGCGCGAGAAAGCACGCGAGGAAGGCCGTCCGCCGCGCTATGACGGTCGCTGGCGTGATCGCGATCCGTCAGAAGCGCCTGCAGGCGTAAAGCCGGTCATCCGGATCAAGGCACCGCAGGAAGGCGAAACCCTCGTGCAGGACGCTGTGCAGGGCGATGTGCGCTTCCCCAACAAAGACCTGGACGATTTCATCATTCTGCGTTCCGATGGTACGCCGACTTACATGCATGCAGTCGTTGTTGATGATCACGACATGGGCGTGACGCATATCATTCGCGGCGACGATCATCTGACCAATGCTGCGCGGCAGACAGTCATCTATGATGCAATGGGTTGGGACGTGCCGCAAATGTCGCATATCCCGCTCATTCATGGTGCGGACGGTGCAAAACTCTCCAAGCGTCATGGCGCTTTGGGTGTGGATGCCTACCGTGCGATGGGTTATTTGCCTGCTGCTCTGCGCAATTATCTTGTACGTCTCGGCTGGAGCCACGGCGACGACGAAATCATGTCGACCGAACAGATGATCGAATGGTTCGATGTGAAGGATATCAACAAGGGTGCAGCTCGCTTCGATTTTCAGAAGCTTGAGGCAATCAATGGCGTCTATATGCGCGCCAGTGACGACAAGGCGCTTTATGATGCGCTTATCGCTGTTCTGCCGGAGATCGAGGGTGGCAAGGAAATTGCCGACGCTCTCGACGACAAGCGAAGCACGCAATTGCTTGCCGCCATGCCGGGCCTGAAGGACCGCGCCAAAACTTTGGTGGAACTGGCTGATGGTTCGAAATTCATCTTTGCTGCCCGTCCGCTTGATCTTGACGAAAAGGCAGCTTCTCTCCTGAACGACGAAGGCCGGGCCGTGCTCAAATCCGTACTCCCGGATCTGGAAGCAGCTGGCGAATGGACCGTTGAATCTCTAGACGCTGTCGTAAGGACTCACGCAGAAAAAACCGGCCTGAAACTGGGCAAGATTGCACAGCCTTTACGTGCAGCTCTGACCGGTCGCGCCACCTCTCCGGGCGTGTTCGACGTGCTTTTCGTCCTTGGACGTGAAGAGTCCCTCGGGCGTATTCGCGATCAAATCGGTTAAGGTGGGAACATTCACGCTGACGTGACAAAACCGGCGTAAATAGTTCAAATTACGCATTGCATCGCGAACCGTTTGGGATAGTTTGACGGGCAAAATCGTTAGGATAATGCGCTAAACGCTGATGGTCCCCATAGGGGCGGGGACCATTCCAAGAGATAAAAGACAAATTATAACGACGATTACAATTCTGCCGTCGTGCGGGCGGCAAAGTGGACATGAAAGGAAACACGATGTCAGATAGGACAGCCAGCTTTACACTAGAAGGCAAAACATTCGACCTGCCTGTACGACAAGGCACTGTCGGACCAGACGTCGTCGATATCGGTCCACTTTACAAGAATTCCCAGATGTTCACCTACGATCCGGGCTTCACATCCACGGCATCGTGCGAATCCAAGATCACTTACATCGATGGCGATGAAGGCACCCTGCTCTATCGCGGATACCCGATCGATCAGCTCGCCGAACACGGTGATTTTCTGGAAACCTGCTATTTGCTTCTCTACGGCGAACTGCCGACCGCGACGCAAAAGTCTGACTTCGACTACCGTGTGACACGTCACACAATGATTCACGAGCAGATGACGAAGTTTTTTACGGGCTTCCGTCGCGACGCTCATCCCATGGCAGTCATGGTCGGCTGCGTTGGTGCAATGTCGGCTTTCTATCATGACTCGACCGACATCACCGACCCGCATCAGCGTATGGTCGCGTCGATCCGTCTGATCGCCAAGGTTCCAACGCTTGCCGCCATGGCCTACAAGTACCATATCGGCCAGCCGTTTATGTACCCGAAGAACGATCTCGATTTTGCGTCGAACTTCCTGCACATGTGCTTTGGCGTTCCATGCGAGGATTACAAGGTCAATCCGGTTCTGGCTCGCGCAATGGACCGCATCTTCATTCTCCACGCAGATCATGAGCAGAATGCCTCGACCTCGACCGTACGCCTTGCCGGTTCTTCTGGAGCCAATCCGTTTGCATGTATCGCTGCCGGCGTTGCCTGCCTCTGGGGCCCTGCCCACGGCGGCGCAAATGAAGCTGCGCTCAACATGCTGGCTGAAATCGGTTCTGTGGACCGCATTCCAGAATTCATCGCCCGTGCAAAGGACAAGAACGATCCGTTCCGTCTGATGGGCTTCGGTCACCGAGTCTACAAGAACTACGATCCACGCGCCAAGATCATGCAGAAGACCTGCCATGAAGTTCTGGGCGAACTGGGCATCAAGGACGACCCGTTGCTCGACGTTGCAATGGAACTGGAAAAGATCGCCCTGACGGACGAATACTTCATTGAGAAGAAGCTTTATCCAAACATCGACTTCTACTCCGGCATCACGCTGAAGGCTCTCGGCTTCCCGACCGAAATGTTCACGGTTCTCTTTGCTCTCGCCCGCACCGTCGGTTGGGTCGCACAGTGGAAGGAAATGATCGAAGATCCGCAGCAGAAGATCGGCCGTCCACGCCAGCTCTATACCGGCGCTCCCGAGCGGGATTACGTGCCGCTCGCAAAGCGTAAGTAAGTATCAGACTATAATAAAAACCCCGGTTGCCAAAACAACCGGGGTTTTTTGTATTCTATCTACAGTCAAAATCAGCTCTTGGAATTGCCTGCCAATTCCAGAATGACGCGCGCCCCGATCTCGCCAGAGGGTTGCTCCGTCGCCATGATCGACGCAACTTTATCAAATCCGTCCAGCTGCGCCTGACGTGCCGATCCAGGCCGCATCAACCGTTCAAGGTTGCGTGCAAGCATTCCCGGACGGACAAACTCATTGAAATACTCAGGAACGACCGGTTCGTCGGCGATGATATTTGGCAAGGCAGCGCTCCAGATCGTGATCTTGGGCATCAGAAACTTGCGTGCGAACCAGTCCGCCTTATAGGAAAGCACGCTTGGAATGCGCGATAGAGCCAGCTCCAGCGAAACCGTCCCTGAAGCGGCAAGCGCTGCATCGGCTTTAGAAAAAGCTTTCCACTTTTCCTCATCACCCAGCACAATAAGCGGTTTGACAGCCCAGTCCTTTGAAAGATCGCGAACCATTTCTTCAATGCGTGGCAGTGTCGGCAGAACGACGTCGAGCTTATCGACCCGGGCAGCTAATTCACCAACTGCCTGCCCGAACGGTTCCATGAGCATCTGGATTTCAGTCCGACGAGACCCCGGCAGAACGAGCAATGTTTTCCGGGACTCAACAGTCCGTCGCGCTTCCAGGTTTTTTTGCTCACCCCGTGCCCGCAGTATCGGTTCATAGCTGGAAAGGCGATGCCCGACATAAGTGGCACTCGGCCCGCTTAACCGCTGCATGACCTCCACCTCAAATGGAAGAATAGTTAGCACATGGTCGAAATAGGCTTTCATCGCCCGCGCGCGTTGCGGCCGCCAGGCCCACACGCTTGGTGCTATATATTTCACGACGGGAATCGATGGATTTGCAGCCCTGATCTTCTTGGCGACGCGATGTGTAAACTCCGGACTGTCAATCAGAAGTACGCAATCCGGTTTCTCAGCGATGATGCCTCTAGCGGTCTGGCCAATACGCCGCATTAGACCCGGTAAATTCTTCAGAATTGCGCCCAGCCCCATAAGCGCAATCTCGTGCGGATCAAAAAAGGACTTCATTCCCCGGGCTGCAAGGTGATCACCACCGACACCAATGATATCAACCAACCGGTCTGTCTGGCTCCGCAACGCATCGATAAGGTCGGCACCTAGAAGATCACCGGATTCTTCACCGGCCACTATTGCTATTTTCAATGGCCGGCTGGTGGTGTTCACTTCTTGATATCCTTTTTCTCGCGACTGACCGTCTCTATGAAAAGGCCTCTTGCATTGGCCGCCGCGATGGTTTCACCGAAGCCTAGAATGAATGTCCTGCCTGCCTCAACAGCTATTCCTGATAATCCCGCTTTTACGGCATTATCAATCGTAGAAATTCCGATGGTCGGAAGGTCTGCTCTTTCGTCCTGTCGCGGCTTCGCCATCTTGACGAGAACACCGCCACGACGAGGTATGCGGCCAGCTGCACGTAACTCGCGCACACGCTCTATCATTTGATCTGTGCCTTCCGCCCCTTCGAGCGCAACGACACGTCCGCCAACCGCAACAGCACCCTGCCCGACATCCAGATCACCCAGACGAAGCGCAGATTCCATTGCAAGTTCAAGATTATAACGTTCTCTCGCGTCCGGTGCTTTTCGCGTCAAAATTTGAGCAGGTGACGGGGAAAGTAAATCCGGAACAACATCGTGAGCCCCGACAACTTTGAAACCGAAGGATTCCAGCAAGCCGATAAATGCACGTAAAAGAGCATCGTCGCCTTGCCCCAGCGCACGTAAAACGTAAGGCACTGCGCGCAGAGTAGGCCAGTCAAACTTCAGATCACTGACATGGGGCCTGCTTGTCACGCCACCAGCGAGGACAACGCGATCCACACCGGCAGCTTTCATGAACCGGACGAGCTTTGCAAACTCTACGATGGAAATTTCCTGATGCTCGTACTTGTAGAGTACCGGATCGGCTTCCCCGCGCAACGGCACGAGGAATGGCTTCTTCTCCGCAGCCTCAAGGGCCTCCGCCACACTGATCGGCAGCAGGCCATTACCGGCGATAATTGCAACGCGTCCCGCATCATCTGCAAGACGCGGTATTTGCTCAATCTTCGCCGCTGTCATGCCCGGCCCCACCATGGACCGCATCGAGCGGAGGTGTACAGTAGGCACGTTTGGTATCGACATTGATGAAGTCGATCATATCGATGACAGCCGGAGAATCCGGTATCGCAGTCAGGACGTCCTTTGCACGGTCCCGAATGGGTTTTGTGCGATCGAACAGCATCCGAACTGCATGACGGAGATTATGAATCTCTTTGCGTTCCATACCGGAACGCTTCATGCCGACGATGTTCAATCCACCGAGATGAGCGTGCACGCCAATCGCCATGCCGTACGGGATAAGATCGCTTACAACCGCAGCCATGCCGCCAACGAAAGCGTGATGCCCAACGCGCACAAACTGATGAATAGCGGCACCACCACCCAGAATAGCGTGATGTCCGATTGTCGTGTGGCCACCAATCATCACATTGTTGGAGAAGGTGACGTAGTCGCCAATGTCACAATCATGTGCCACATGCGCGTAAGCCAGGAACGAGCAGTTGTCGCCGACCGAAGTGTAACCACGTGCGCTGTCTGACCCCTTGTGCATGGTCACGCCTTCGCGGATCAGGCAATTTGTGCCAATGTTCAGCTTCGTTGGACCGCCCTTATGCTTGTTGTTCTGCGGATCGCAACCCAAAACGGCATGCGGATAAACCTTTCCACCTGCGCCAAGCGTCGTTGCACCGGTCACCACTACATGACTCATCAATTCCGAATTGTCGCCTATGACGGCGCCAGACTGAATGTGACAGAAGGGGCCGACAGACACACCCTGCCCCAGTTCCACACCCTGCTCAACAAGAGCGGTGGGGTGAATAAATGTTTCTTTCATTGATATGCTCACTGGCTTTCTTCAGCTGTACTGATCATGGCAGCGACTTCAGCTTCCGCAACCTTTACACCATCGACTTCGGCAATGCATTCGTATTTCGAGATATTTGCGCGTTGCTTGATCTTCTTTACGTGAAGCAAAAGTCGATCTCCCGGTATGACCGGGCGACGGAATTTGGCATTATCTATAGTCATGAAATAGACCACGCCAGGGCGCCCGGTTTTGCGCTGAAGCAGAGAAATAGCGCCCGCCGTCTGTGCCATGGCTTCGACAATCAATACGCCCGGCATAATCGGCTTTTCAGGGAAATGTCCGGTGAAATGCGGCTCGTTGATCGTCACATTCTTGATGCCGGTTGCGGAGACGTCGCCGTCAATGTCAACAATCCGGTCGATCAGTAAAAATGGATAGCGATGCGGCAGCACTGCCAGAAGATCCTGGATATCTGCTGCTTCCAGCTTGGTCTGATTTGCATCACTCATCAGAGGATTGCTCCTTTCTCGATTGCCCGATGCTACGTATGTTCGCGATATCTCGGAACCACTGCTTGATAGGCCGAGCGGGAATACCGCCCCAGCGCTCACCATCGGGTATGTCATTCATAACGCCGCTCGCTGCGGCAATCTGCACGCGCGAACCGATAATCAAATGGTCGGCAAGTCCCACACGACCACCCAGCATCGTCTGGTCACCGATGACACAGCTGCCGGAAATGCCGCAATGAGCCGCAACAATACAAAAACGGCCAATCCGCACATTATGGGCGATCTGTACGAGGTTATCGATCTTTGTACCTTCGCCAATGACGGTGTCGTTCAATGAACCACGGTCAATCGTCGTATTGGCGCCAATCTCGACATTGTCCTGAATGATGACTCTGCCAAGCTGGGGAACCTTTTCCAAGCCGGCGGGACCTGGGACGTAGCCGAAACCGTCCTGCCCAATCCGAACACCTGGATGAAGAGACACTTGATTGCCGATGAAAGCACACTGAACGGTTACACCGGGAGCAATATAGCTGTTGCGACCTATCTGGCTGCCTTCACCGATCACCGCTGTTGAAGAGACCAGCGTACCGCTGCCGACACTTACGCCCTTGCCGATAACTGCACCGGCCTCGATCGTAGCACCGGCCTCGATATGTGCTGTGGGATGAATAACTGCAGCTGAAGAAACACCGGTTTCTCCAAACCAGCTGACCGGTCTAACGGATGCCGGAAACAGCATTCGACCAACAGAAGCAAAGTCGCGTTGTGGATTGCGGGTTATGAGTGCAGCTATGTGCGACGGCACACTGTCCACCACAGCTTCGCTACAGAGAACACCAGCAGCATTGATCGAGGAGAGACCGTCGGCATTCTTCTTGCCTTCGACGAAGACAAGAGAACCCTCAACAGCATCTTTAAGCGAAGAAAGACGCGCAACAGAACGCGGTGCAAGCTTCGGGTCACGAAGTCTTGCACCGGTAAAATCTGCGATATCGCCAATCGTGAGTTCACGCGAAGGCGCGAAAAAAACAGGATCTGCCATCAAAACACTTTCTTCCCCGGGGTTGTTATACCCCGGGAAAAGGCAAACCTATTAGAACTTGGTCGAAACACCGAAGTTGAAGTTCTGAACCTTGTCGGTATCAGCCTTCGCGATCGGGAACGCATAGTCAAAACGCAGAGGACCGAACGGCGAAGCCCACATCAAGCTTATACCTGCCGAAGCGCGAAGCTTCTTGTCGTCGCCATAGATTGGCGAACCGCCCTGCGAGGAGTCATTACCATAAAGCGTTGCGGCATCAGCAAACAAGGCGCCACGGATACCCAAGCTTTCAGGAACGAGCGGCATCGGGAACTGAACTTCAGCCGTACCGTTGATATAGGTCGTTCCGCCCATCCAGTAGCGTTTGCCGTTCGCGGCATCCTGATATGGACCGATACCATTGAACTTGAAGCCGCGGATGATGTCCGAATTGTTCTTGAACAGATCAAAGATGCGGACGCCATCATCACCGAATTCATGGATATAACCACCGCCAATGCCCAGCATACCGACGATATCGGCTTCCTGAGAAAGCGTCTTGTAGTAGTTACCCTTGAACGTGGTCTTGATGTACTTGGCATCGCCGCCAAGACCTGCGAACTCCTGCGTGAACTTGCCATAAAGACCGTCATGCGGATTCTTCATGTCGTCGATGGAGTTGTAGGTCAGCGAGTAGCTGATCGACGAACGCAACCACGGACTATGCTCAGCAGCCTCTAGCAAGGCAGGCGCATAGTAGTTGTCAGCGTCCGCACGGAACAGGTCATACTTTTCCTGAACGAGGTTATACGCGATACCTGCCGAGAAATTGTCCGTGATCGGAAGACCGAAGCGGATCGTACCACCGGTCTGCTCGACGTCGTAATCATCGTTTACGCGATACGTACGACGGAATACATCGAAACCAGCCGAGAGACGATATCCGAGGAAATATGGCTCCGTAAACGACAGGCCATAATTGCGCATATCATCCTGACCGGCACCGGCGCTGATACGGATGTACTGGCCGCGTCCGAGGAAGTTACGCTCGGTAATAGCAGCTTCTACCTGCGCACCCGGCGATTCGCCGCCTGTCGTGTAACCGCCACCAATCGAGAATTCGCCGGTCGACTTTTCAACGACATCAACGACAAGAATAACCTGATCCGGCTCAGAGCCAGGCGCCGTCGAGATATTGACCGTCTGGAAGAAGTCCAGCGCTTCGAGACGACGCTTCGCGCGCTGTACCATGACCTGATTGAAGGCATCGCCTTCGTTCATGTCGAATTCGCGACGAATCACGAAGTCACGCGTCTTGTCGTTACCGCGAATTTCAATGCGCTGAATATAAGCGCGCGGACCTTCGTCAACGCTATAGACGACCGAAATCGTATGGTTCTCGAAATCACGATCGCCACGCGGTTCAACCTTGGCGAAAGCATAACCACTACCGGCAACATTTTCGGTAACTGCGAGAACCGAATCTTCGATTTCCTTGGCGCTGTAAGGCTTACCCGAACGAGTCTTGACCAGATGATCCAGGGCCTGCCCGTCAACGCCATCAACATTGCTCTCGACGCTTACATTGCCGAATGTATAGCGCTGACCTTCATCAACCGTGATGGTGATAGTGTATTCGTTTGTCGACGGATCGAGAACTGCATTCGATGAAATAACGCGGAAATCCGCATAGCCGCGATTGTAATAGAAACGACGGAGCGTTTCCTCGTCAGCCTGAAGACGCCCTTCGTCATATACGTCATTACGCGTCAGCCACGAAAGCGGATTCGAACGTTTGGTCGAAATCACGTCGCGCAAACGACGAGAGCCGAATGCCTGATTGCCAACGAAATCGACATTTGCGATTTTCGTGCGCGAACCTTCGTTGATTTCATAAACGACGTTCACACGCCCCTGACCAAGATCAACAGTACGTGCATTCACGGTCGCATCGCTGCGCCCGATATGCGCATAGGCTCCCTTGATCGCTTCAACGTCAGCTTCCATCGTCGCAGCGTCATAAGGCGAACGCGGCTTGAGCTGAACAGCACGAGTAAGATCAGGATCCTTGATCTTCTTGTTGCCCTGGAAAAGGACGTTGTTGACGACGGAACGCTCAGAAACATTCACGACGAGCGTGCTGCCGGACTGATTAATACGAACATCCGAGAACAGACCCATCGCAAACAGACGCTTCACCGCAGCATCAATATCAGCGCTGGTGAAGGCCTTGCCCGGACGAATGTCGATATTGTCACGGATGGACTGTGCGTCGACGCGTGTATTACCGCGTACCTCGATACGGCTAACGACAGCAGCCTCGGCAACATTGACCGAAGCCAGCGAGAGTGCAGCAGTACCCGAAGCCACAAGAGCCACTGACATGGCGAGCGCAGAAGCGGCGCCAAAGAATTTAGAACTTGCCGTCATAGGCTTTCCGAACCTTCGTTTCTTTCTGTCCCCGGGGCGATTAACCCAGAAAAGCACGTACAGATACAACCGTCATACCCGGTTTTTCCATACAAGCAAGCGTCACGGTTAAATTCTGTTTACTTAAGCAACCAGCGTGGCATCCGCGCCACGCGATTTGAGCGTTATGGTAAACAAATCGCTTAGCTTTTCGAGCAGTCACTCCCAATTTTCACTTCTGTTTAACACCTTCCCCGATCCTCGCCAGAGAAGATGCGCATCATAGCGGTTAGCCGACTGGAACCCTCCAGCCTGCACCGATCCCCAAGATCACCACCTGAGCCAGCCGGAGAGTCATCTAGCAGGCAAACAGGTCGTTGAAAAGTACGAACCCCATGAATCCCATAACAAGTAGGAACCCAACACGATAGAAAATTTCCTGCGCCGCAACAGATACCGGGCTACCCTTTATGGCCTCCACCGCATAGAAAACCAGGTGACCGCCATCCAGCGGAGGCAATGGAAACAGGTTCAAAAGCCCGATACCAACCGACAACATTGCCATTAGCTGGATGAGCCAGTCAAAACCCTGACTTGCAGCCTTACCAGCCATATTGGCAATTTTCACCGGACCACCGAGCTGACATTTATCCTCACGCCCGACCGCAAAACGCTGAAAAAACTCTCCTGTGCGGCTGATAATGTAGCCCGTTTCCATGACAGCTTGTCCCACTGATTCGAGGGGACCATATTCAATCCGGCGGAAATTACCGACAGCTTCAGTGGTTTCCACGCCGATGGCGCCAAGCTTGATCTTGTTTCCAAGCGGATCCGTACGCTCGACGATTGCCGGAACGGCCTGCAAATCTACCATCTTGCCATCACGCTCGACAGTGAAGTTCAGCTTGTCCCCGGCCCGTCCGGATACGATGCGCTGCACATCGGAAAAAGTTGTGATCTTTTCGCCCTCAACGCTGATAAAGCGATCCCCGGCTTCAAACCCTGCTTCAGCAGCAGGACTGCCAGGCTGGACGCCAGCTATGAGCGGATCGGAAATCTGACGCCCATAGAGCGCGAAGAAGACACTGAAGATAACGATCGTCAGAATGATATTGAAAGCAGGACCGGCAAAGACGGTCGCCGCACGCTTCCACACAGGCTGGGTATGGAATGCCCTTCGCTGCTCATCTGCGCTCAGGCTTGCATTATCGACGTCAACTGGAGAGCTCGTGGCGCTCTCGTCACCGATGAATTTGACATAGCCACCGAGCGGAATGGCAGAAATCTTCCACCGCGTGCCGTGCTTGTCCGTGAAACCAATCAGCTCAGGTCCGAAGCCGATAGAAAATGCCTGTGAGCCAATGCCGCACCAGCGCGCAACCAGATAGTGGCCCATTTCATGGACAAAGACCACAACGGTCAAAACAAAGAGGAATGGAATGATGGTTCCGACAAGCAGACTTTCGCCACCCAGAAAAAAGGCCAACGCCTCCTGCAAATCACTACTCCTTACACAACGCTAGTGGGCTTCCGAAGAACCGAATGCGTTTTGAGCAATCCCACAAACTCATCCGTCGCACTCTTAGAAACTGAAGAATATAGCGGACGGCACGTCTGGCTCGGCAAAAATTGCACCAAACAGGTACAAAAGTGCGGCAGCAGCGACAAGCCCGTCCACGCGATCCAGAACACCGCCATGCCCCGGCAAAAGACGGCCAGAGTCCTTTGCGCCGAACTGGCGCTTCACCCATGATTCTGCAAGATCGCCAATCTGCGAAACGACAGACAGCAGCAATGCGAGTAGCGGTACCAGCCAGCTGCCGGGAGCAGCCACCAGTGAGGCAACCAGAATGCCACCGGCTACCGCAGCCGCGGCGCCACCGATGGCGCCTGACCATGTCTTGTTCGGTGAAAAGCGCGGTGCCAGTTTCGGCCCGCCCAGTGCCCGGCCATTGAAGTAGGCCGCGATATCCGTGGACCAGACAACTGCGAAAAGGAAAACAATCGCAGTAAAGCCAAAGGGCTCATCGCCGCGCAGGAGTGAAAGCGAAACGGCGGAGAAACCTGCATAGAAAAGCCCCGCCGCTGGCCAGCCGCGCCCTGTCCGCCATTGCGTGGCCAGAAGAATGAGGGTGCCCACCAACAGAACGCCAATCGTCAGCAAAGCGCTCCGGTCCATAACAAGCAGAACGCTTGTGAGCACCAGCCATGCCCAGCCGAACACACGCGAGAACACTGTCTGCTTCGGCGCGGTCAGGCTCGTCCACTCGTGGAACATGGCCAATCCGATTGCAATCGAAAACAGTGTGAAACCCAAACCGCCGACCCACGTCAGCCACAAGGCGGCTGCACCGAGGACAATGGCAGTAATGATGCGGGTTTGCAGATTGGACATTGAGACCTTTCGACGGACTGGCTTACGCCATATTAGAGCATTTTCAGTCGTCCCAACTCTCGGGAACCACCTTAGACTGCCGCCCCCTTGGTCGAAGGGCATGCGATTTCTTCTTCACGGTCTTCCAGTCCGGCGCGCACTTCAACGCCGCCAAACCGACGCTCGCGCTGGCGAAAAGCCTCATAGGCTGCATCAAGATCAGACGCGCGGAAATCAGGCCAATGAATGGGCAGGAATAGAAACTCGGAATACGCCGCTTGCCAGAGCAGGAAATTCGACAGGCGCATTTCCCCGCTCGTACGGATGATAAGATCGGGATCGGGTATCCCGGCTGTATCGAGATTTGCGGAAACCAGTTCACTGGAAATGGAAGCAGGATCAAGCAGTCCGGCAGCGACATCACGCGCCAGACTTCGAACGGCACGGACGATCTCGTCGCGGGAACCGTAATTGAAAGCTATGATCAGGTTGAGGCCTGTATTGCGACGCGTAAGCGTTTCCGCTTCGACTAATAGCGCACGTATATCGGCGGCAAGTTCCTCGCGCTCGCCGATAATACTGACACGCACATTATTGCGGTGCAGCTCAGCAAGATCGCGTCGGATGAAAATCTTCAGCAACCCCAGAAGATCGTTCACCTCGCCGCTGGGGCGGGACCAGTTCTCTGAAGAGAACGCAAACAATGTAAGGTAGCCGAGGCCACGATCCCCGGCCGCCCGTACAATCTCACGAAGAGCTTCCACGCCTGCCCGGTGCCCGGCGCTGCGCGGCAAATTGCGCGCCTTCGCCCAACGGCCATTGCCATCCATGATAATGGCGATGTGGCGCGGATCGGACATGGCGAAGCTCTCCCTCAATGAAAACCATGCAGGTACTAGACCTGCATGATCTCCCCTTCTTTCACTGCAACGACCTTATCCATCTCAGCGATGGTTTCGTCCGTCAGCTTCTGCACTTTTTCAGACAGAACGCGGCCATCATCCTGACTGATGAGGCTGTCCTTCTCCAGCTTTTTCAGCGTGTCCATACCGTCACGACGAACATGACGGGCAGCGATACGACCTTGCTCAGCATACTGGTGCGCGATCTTGACCAGTTCCTTGCGGCGCTGTTCGTTCAATTCCGGTAGCGGAATGCGCAGCGTCGTACCATCGGTGATCGGATTGAGACCGAGGCCGGAATCGCGAATTGCGCGTTCCACAGCGCCCACCATGCTCTTGTCCCAGACGGAAACCGAAAGCATACGCGATTCGGGAACTGTGATATTGGCAACCTGATTGATCGGCATGGTCGAGCCATAGGCCTCGATCACGATCGGCTCCAGCAAGCTTGCTGAAGCGCGGCCCGTGCGCAGACCGTTAAGGTCGTGCTTCAAAGAGTTGATAGCGCCTTCCATGCGGCGTTTCAGGTCGTTGATGTCGAAAGCATCACTCATGCATTTTCTCCTTCGATACGCAGCAAAGGTCGATCAATTATCGGAAACGATCGTGCAGCGTCCCTTGCCTTGCAGAATTTCGGCCAAGCCGCCGTTTTCATGGATGGAATAGACTATTATCGGAATGTTGTTCTCACGCGCAAGGGCAACAGCGGCTGTATCCATGACTGCGAGCCCGCGATCGAGAACTTCTTTGTGGGTCAAACTGTCAAAACGCGTCGCGTTCGGATCCTTCTTCGGGTCGGCAGAATAGATTCCGTCAACCTGCGTACCCTTCAAAAGCGCATCCGCTTCAATTTCCGCAGCACGAAGAGCTGCTGCCGAATCCGTCGTGAAGAAAGGATTTCCGGTGCCACCAGCAAAGATCACGACCTTGCCCTCATCCATGTAAGCCGTAGCCTGTCTCTGCGAGAAGCTCTCACAGATTTCAGGCATGGCTATGGCCGAGAGCACGACAGAATCGACGCCGATCTTGTGCAGGGAAGTACGCAGCGCCAGCGAATTGATGACCGTGGCCAACATACCCATGTGATCGCCTGTGACGCGGTCTCCGCCCTTGGAGGCCACAGCAACCCCACGGAAAATATTACCGCCGCCGATCACGACGCCAACTTCAACACCAAGCGACCGTGCTTGCTTGATATCGCTTGCAATACGGTCTGCAACGGAAACATCAATGCCAAAGCCCTGACTGCCCATCAATGCCTCGCCCGAGGCTTTCAAAAGGACGCGTTTGTAGGCGGGCTTACCGGACATTGGATGCTCTCCGCAGATTGTGATCAAGTGGTTGTGTTTGGGTTCCGATACACGAAGGGCACCGCGTTGTCACGCGATGCCCTTCATAATCAAAAGCCTTTTCAGGCAATCAGCGCATTCCGAAAAGTGGAAACCGGTTTTCGGAACAAAATGCGCTGAAAAAACGGAGCCACTTAGCCCTTGGCAGCAGCAGCTACTTCAGCAGCAAAGTCGGTTTCTTCCTTCTCGATGCCTTCGCCGAGAGCAACACGGACAAAGCCGGTGATCTTGGCTGGTGCACCGATGGTCTTTTCAGCTTCCTTGAGGGCAGCTGCAACCGTCAGGTCAGGATTGATGACGAAAGCCTGCGAAAGAAGAACAACTTCTTCGTAGAACTTGCGCATACGGCCTTCGATCATCTTTTCGATGATGTTGTCCGGCTTGCCGGATTCACGGGCCTGCTCGATGAAAATCGCCTTTTCGCGCTCGGCAGCAGCCGGGTCAACGTCCTCGGCGGTGAGAGCCAGCGGGTTGATTGCAGCAACGTGCATGGCAACCTGACGACCAAATGCATTTGCAGCTTCTGCATCGCCAGCGGTTTCGATTGCTACGAGAACGCCGAGCTTGCCGAGGCCATCAGCAACGCCGTTGTGAATGTAGGTCGCGACAACGCCCTGCGGGACGGTCAGCGCAGCCGAACGGCGGAAGCCAATGTTTTCACCGATGGTGGCAACAGCGTCCTTTGCCGTTTCGGTAACGGTCTTGCCGTCAACGTTGGCGTTGGCCACAGCTTCGGTCGAACCGTCGGTCGACAGAGCAGCCTGGGCGATCTTGCGGACCAGATCCTGGAAAGCATCGTTGCGGGCAACGAAGTCGGTCTCGGAATTGACTTCAACGACAACAGCCTTGTTACCGGAAGCTGCAACGCCAACCAGACCTTCGGCAGCCGTACGGCCAGCCTTCTTGTCAGCCTTTGCAATGCCCTTGGCACGCAGCCAGTCAACGGCAGCTTCGATATCGCCATTGGTTTCAGCAAGTGCTGCCTTGCAGTCCATCATGCCGGCGCCGGTGAGGTCGCGGAGTTCTTTGACGAGAGATGCGGAAATGCTCATGATATCGCCTTTCATGAAAGCGAAGGCACACCGGATGGGTGTGCCAACTTTTAACCGGCGCTTGGTTTCTGGATCGCGACCACCCTGAGCATTGCACTTCAGGAATCACAATCCCGCACCGGGATGAAACGAGATTATCCACCCGCCCTATCGCAGATATGACGGATGGATGAAATCATACGCTGATTAAGCGCCTTCAGCCGGAGCTTCGAGGGCTGGCTCAACCGGAGCTTCAGCCTGCGCGCCGACGTCGATGCCCATTGCGCCCTGCTGACGAGCAATGCCGTCGAGAGCAGCGCGAGCAATCAGATCGCAATAGAGAGCGATAGCGCGTGCAGCGTCGTCGTTACCCGGAATCGGGTAGTCGATCTGGTCTGGATCGCAGTTCGAGTCGATCACTGCGACAACCGGGATACCAAGACGCTTGGCTTCCTGAATAGCAATCGCTTCCTTGTTGGTGTCGATGATGAACATCAGGTCCGGAACCGAACCCATGTCCTTGATGCCACCGAGGGCGCGATCAAGCTTTTCACGCTCACGCTCAAGGTTCAGGCGTTCCTTCTTGGTGAAGCCCTGAGCTTCGCCAGCCAGAAGTTCGTCGAGCTTGCGCAGACGCTGGATCGAGTTGGAGATCGTCTTCCAGTTGGTCATCATGCCGCCGAGCCAGCGTGCATTGACATAATACTGTGCCGAACGGTTGGCAGCATCGGCAATGATGTCCGAAGCCTGACGCTTCGTGCCGACGAACAGAACGCGACCGCCACGAGCAACCGTGTCCGAAACGATCTTCAGCGCATTGTGCAGCAGAGGAACGGTCTGGGACAGATCGAGAATGTGGATGTTGTTACGGTCACCATAGATGTATGGTGCCATTTTCGGGTTCCAGCGATGGGTCTGGTGGCCGAAGTGAACACCAGCTTCCAGAAGCTGGCGCATGCTGAAATCAGGCAATGCCATCTTTATTTTCCTTTTCCGGTTTAACCTCCACGGGCTGAGGCGATTTCTCGCCACCGGAGGTTTTTGCCGGATTTCTCCCGACAAAAGCCCAATCCCGTGTGTGGAATAGGCGCGCTGTTAACTGATCACGCCGTAAATTGCAAGTCGTCTACACAATATAGCATCGAACAGGCGAACAAACACGCCAATCGGCGTGCTTATTTGCAGGTCGCGGTCTGTTTTGCCGCGTCATAGACATCAAGCTTCACAAGCTTCCCGCGCATGGAGAAATCTCCATAGTCCATAGTGAGGTCGCGGGTGATGCCATTGCGATAGAGCTTGAAATTAATGCGGTAGATCGGCAGGCCGTCCTGCTTTTCCTTGTCATCGAAATAGGCAATCGTCACCGGCCAGACCTGATCCTTGGAAAATTTACCCATGACCTTGGTCTCATCATCCGGCAGAGACTGCTCCTTGCCGACGACAACGGTGGTAGCAACCACCCGGTCGGCATCTTCGGACGCGTCGAAAAGCGACGTCTGGTAAAATTTCTGCCCGGCTTCCGCCTTGCCGATCAGCTCTTCCATATGTCCGGTCGGAAATTGCGTTCCCTTGAGGTCAAGCTTGTTTTCCTTCGGCTTGTTCAGTTCAACGACTGTCTTGCCGCCCTCGAGTTTCGCGTCACCACGCACTTCCTTGACCAGTTCCTTGTCCACGAAGGTCTTGTTGACGAAACGGAAGTTCTTTCCGTCTGCACCTTCGAAAGTCGTCGTCTGCTGGTCGGTCACACGCTGCGGCTGTTCTTCCATATCGATCCGCGTCACGAAACGGAAATTGGTGGTGTAGCCTTCACACGCAGATCCGTTGAACTCGTAGACCATACGACCGGTCAAACCACTGATCCCCGATTTTTCATCGGCACGATCCAGGGTCAGATCATAGACTGCGCGATGTGGAACCAACGTTACCGTCGAGGCCGCATGAGCGACGCCAGCGAATCCAGCCCATACACAAGCAGCCGTTCCACTCGCCGCAACCGCACTCTTGAAAAAACGCATACATGAATCTCCCGATGAGTTGACGAGCATGATAAAAAAACTCGTGGCGGAAGCGAGGCAAAAAACGCACCCTTCCCAAAAGCTTCACCGATTCTGCCTATAGGTAGATCGCGAAGTACCTTTGCAAGCAAGGATTAATACAATGACCGACACGATCGACAGCCGCCTCAAAAATCTGGGTATATCTATCCCGGAGGCCGCAGCACCCGCCGCAAACTACGTTCCTTTTGCGCAAAGCGGTTCTCTGCTTCTCACATCTGGCCAGCTTCCGCTGGAAGGCGGCAAGCTTGTGCACACGGGGCAGATTGGTGATGAGCTGACGGTTGCGCACGGACAAGCGGCTGCACGCGCCTGTGCTGTCAACATCCTTGCCCAGGCAAAGGCTGCTCTTGGTGACCTTGGCCGCATCAAGCGGATTGTGAAGATTACTGCCTTCGTGGCTTCCACACCTGATTTCGTGGAACAGCACCTTGTGGCCAATGGCGCCTCCGATCTCCTCGTGGCGGTTCTCGGCGACGCTGGCAAACATGCCCGCTCGGCTGTTGGTGTTGCGAGCCTACCCCTCAATGCACCTGTTGAAATAGAAGCGATCATCGAGGTTGCCTGACATGACTTCCATCGACTGGATCAAGAAGCGTCCTGTTGCTCATCGCGGATTGCACGATCTCAATAAAGAGCGCTGGGAAAACACTCTTTCAGCGTTCGAGGCAGCAGCAAAAGCGGGTTTCGCTATCGAATGCGATGTGCATCTCACAAGTGACGGCGGCGTAGTCGTCTTTCACGACGATGAACTGAAGCGCCTTGCTGGTCGCGAAGGCTACATCAGCGATCTGACACTGAAGGAAGCCACCGCACTGAAGATTGGCGGCACCGCCGATCATGTGCCGACGCTTCGTCAAATGCTTGATCTGGTCGATGGTCGCGTTCCCCTCGTTATCGAGCTGAAGGGTATCGAAGGTAAAGATGACGGTCTGGTTGCCGCCGTTGCCAAAGAACTGGCGTCCTATAAGGGCGAAGCCGCGATCATGTCTTTCGATCACCACCTGATCCGCCGTTTTGCGGCAGATGCACCGGGAATTCCTGGCGGTCTAACAGCCGAAGGTACACGCAGGGAAGACTATGAAAGACATTTCTCCATGCTGGCGCATGGCATCTCCTTCGTCTCCTATAATGTGCATCACCTGCCCAACCCGTTCGTCACCTTCGTTCGGGAGAAATTGCAAATGCCTGTGATCAGCTGGACAGTGAGGGATCGGGAAATGCAGAAACATAGCGATCTCAATGTCGACCAGATCACGTTCGAGGGCTTTGATCCACGCGCCCTCGTGGCTTGACGACAACACGCCGAACGCCGCAAAATATGTGCGATAACGGCAAAGGAATAGCGGTGAACGACGAAGATCCGCAGAATGAGCAAAGCTTTGTTCTCCGTGTCGTTGAGAATATCAGCGAGTTCACGGCAGACGAATGGAACAGTCTTGTCGGGGCATCCCGGCAGGACGCGCATTACAATCCCTTCATTACCCGCAACTTCCTGCTGGCTCTGGAAGAATCAGGCTCGGTTTCACGAAAAGCGGGCTGGCTTCCGCGCCATTTGCGCCTTGAAGATGATCAGGGCCACCTCATCGGAGCCGTGCCGAACTATCTCAAGGGGCATAGTCAGGGAGAATATGTCTTCGACCATGGATGGGCTGATGCTTTCGAGCGCGCCGGTGGTCGATACTATCCAAAATTTCAGGCCGCAGTGCCGTTTACACCGGCTACCGGTCCGCGCCTCCTCAATCACATCGCCTATGAAAGCAAAACCGTTCGACTGGCGCTGGCTGGCGGACTGCGGGAACTGGCTGATCAATCCGGCGTCTCATCAGCGCATGTCACATTTGCACTGCCAGATGAGATCACCGCGCTCGAGCGCGCAGAGTTTCTTCATCGCACGGATCAACAGTTTCACTTTAAAAACAATGGCTTTAAAAGCTACGATGATTTTCTGAATGAGCTGGTATCTCGGAAACGCAAGGCGTTAAAGAAAGAACGACGTGAAGCCTTGTCGGATGGTATCGAAATCGACTGGTTGACCGCCAGCGACCTCACGGAATCCGTCTGGGACGACTTCTTCGCGTTTTATACGGATACCGGTAGCCGCAAATGGGGACGGCCCTATCTGAACAGGCAGTTCTTTTCGCGGATCGGCGAAACCATGGCCGAAGACATTCTGCTCGTCATGGCCAAACGCAACGGACATTACATTGCCGGTGCGATCAACTTCATCGGTGGTGATACACTTTTCGGCCGTCATTGGGGCTGCATCGAAGATCACCCATACCTGCATTTCGAGGTTTGCTATCATCAGGCAATCGATTTTGCGATTGATCGAAAGCTCAGCGTCGTGGAAGCCGGAGCACAGGGCGAGCACAAAATTGCCCGCGGTTATGTACCGGTAACAACCCATTCAGCGCATTATATTGTCCATGAAGGCTTTCGGAACGCCGTACGCGACTATCTCGATCATGAACGTCGCGAAGTCGAACAGATTCAAGACGCCCTGGAAGAACACTCGCCATTCAGGGATGCGCTCTGACTGTTCGTTTTGACGCGCCTCTCATCCGAAAGCCGCTTCACACCTTTCGGGATGCGCTCGCTCTATCCACCTTGCCTAACGCGACTTGATACGGTCTGATCCTGTCAAACATTTTCGCATTGGAGAGAATCGCATGTCCGCCACCTATGACGACAACAATATCTTCGCCAAAATTCTGCGCGGCGAAATCCCGTCCACCCGTGTTTACGAAACCGATGACGTCGTTGCTTTCATGGATGTGATGCCGCAAGGCACGGGCCACACGCTGGTTGTGCCAAAGACTGCTTCCCGCAATCTGCTCGATGCCAAGCCGGAAACCCTCGCGAATGTTGTTCAAGTGGTGCAGAAAATCGCGCAGGCAGTGAAGAAGGCATTCAATGCCGATGGCGTAACCGTCATGCAGTTCAACGAACCGGCATCCGGCCAGACCGTCTATCATCTGCACTTTCATGTGATCCCGCGTTTTGAAGGCGTGGCGCTCAAGCCCCATACCGGACAGATGGAAGACGCGGCGGTTCTTTCCGCAAACGCTGAAAAGATTCGTGCAGCGCTCTGATAAGACTCACACTTTCAAAGTGTAAGCAGGCCGATTACCAGCAGGATTTCCGCAACGAGCACGCCGACGAGCAATCGCTTACCGGTAATGAGAAAGGCGGCAAATCCTGCCGCGGCGGAACCAGCGCGGAGCCAGAGCGGCGAATTGGCCAGTTCTCCATTAGGATAGAGAATAAGCTGCGCGATAACGCCTGCAACCAGCGCAGTTGCGACGCAGCGCACGAAAACGAGAACTTCTGAATCCTCCCGCACGCGCCCACCAACCAGCACCCCCATCAGCCGAAACAGATAGGTTGGAAGCGCTCCAGCCAGGAGGATAAACAGAAACGGCCACCACCAGGTCGAAAAGCTGTCCCAGTTCATTCAGTTGCCCCCACCGATACGCGGCGCATCCGGTGAAAACCGAACGCTATCAGCCCACCGAGAACACCCGTGATCAGCAGGTCATATCCAGGAGTCAGATGATGAAATATGGGGAATAGAACGATCCCGGAAATCATTGCGACCTGCCCTGCCCTTTCTCTGGCTGAACGCCAGAGCGACGTCAGAAAATACATCGGCGTCAGCATGAAAAGTGCCGCGAAAACAATTGGCGGAAAAGACGTCGATAACGAATAGACGATAGCAACGACAATCGCATTGGTTCCCACCAGAACCATACCGATCCCCGCAAAATAGCTCGTCCGCATATCACGCGGGATCTTGCGCAGCTCCTCCATGGCCATGACCCAGGCGGTGACGGCAACGAAATGACACAGAGCCGCGAGCGTCAGTTTCCGCGTTTTCGATCCCTGCAACTCGGGAAGCAGCGCGACCACCATCGGCATCAAACGCACGGACGAAAGTCCCACCGCGAGAGCCGCGGCAGGCAAAGCCACACCTGCACTGATCGCTCCGATCAGAACGACCTTTGCCGGAAGCGCCCAGATGGTCAGAGTCATAAAGACGGCTTGAACAACGGTGATGCCGCTTTCAATTGCCAGTCCCGCAAAACCGATAAACGAACTCATCAACAATAGAGCTGGAATGCTGCAAATGCGTGTGCAGCCGCGCAAGAACCATCGCAGGTGACGATGGTCTTCTGAATCTTGCTCAGGATAATCGGAATGAATCGGTGGCATGGAGTCACGTTAGAGCAAGGTCCGAGCAAGTTGCACCCGGTTTTTACCGCTCAGATCGGAAAAACTCCGTTTTCCTTCACACCAGCCTCATGCTCACAACAAAACGGCCCTCAGAGAGGGCCGTTCCGCTTGCTTGTTACTTCTTACGTGGCACTTTTGGCACCGACGATTTGGCCGCCGAGGACTTCGAGGAAGATTTCGGCGCCGGTTCGTCCTTGCCCGCCAGCACCTTCTCCTTCTCTGCCTTCTTCGGCGCAGCCTTCTTGCGTTGCAGCTGCTTCTTCTCAGCCGGAATATCCTTCTTCGGACTTACCGGCTTATCAGCCACGCTTTCCAGCGAAAGATCGGTCTTACCGTCCGGTTTCGTCACGACATCCACACGGACCGTGCCACCATGCTTGAGTTTTCCGAAGAGCACTTCATCAGCCAATGGCTTCTTGATGTGTTCCTGGATAACCCGGGCAAGCGGACGTGCACCCATGCGCTCGTCGTAACCCTTGTCAGCAAGCCAAGAGATTGCACCTTCGGTCAGTTCGAAGGTCACGCCGCGCTCAGCAAGCTGTGCTTCAAGCTGAAGCACAAACTTCTGCACAACCTGATGAATGACCGGAACCGGCAACGGACCGAACGGAATGATCGCATCCAGTCGGTTACGGAACTCAGGCGTGAACAAGCGGTTGATCGCTTCCATGTCATCGCCTTCGCGACGCGTGGAACCGAAGCCGATTGCTGCCTTCGCCATATCCGACGCACCGGCATTGGTGGTCATGATCAGGATCACATTGCGGAAGTCGATCTTCTTGCCGTTGTGATCGGTTAGCGAGCCATGATCCATTACCTGCAACAATATGTTGAACAGATCGGGGTGTGCCTTCTCGATTTCATCGAGCAACAGCACGCAATGCGGATGCTGATCGACGCCATCGGTCAGGAGTCCGCCCTGATCGAAGCCAACATAGCCGGGAGGCGCACCGATGAGTCGTGATACGGTGTGACGCTCCATATATTCCGACATATCGAAACGCAGGAGTTCCACGCCCAACGAACTTGCCAGCTGTTTGGCGACTTCCGTCTTGCCGACGCCGGTCGGGCCGGAGAACAGGTAAGAGCCGATTGGCTTGTCCGGTTCGCGCAATCCCGCACGGGCGAGCTTGATCGACGCTGACAGCGCTTCGATGGCCAGATCCTGACCGTAAACGACACGCTTCAGTTCAGCATCCAGATGCGAGAGAACCTGCTCATCATCCTTCGATACCGACTTCGGCGGAATACGGGCCATCGTTGCGATTGTCGCTTCGATTTCCTTCACACCGATGGTCTTCTTGCGCTTGTTCTCAGGCAGCAGCATCTGGCTGGCACCTGTTTCGTCAATCACATCAATTGCCTTGTCTGGCAATTTGCGATCCGAAATATAACGCGCAGAAAGTTCCACTGCCGTCTTGATGGCATCGACCGTGTACTTGACCTTATGGAAATCCTCGAAATAGGGCTTCAGCCCCTTCATGATTTCAATCGCATCCGGGATCGAAGGCTCATTGACATCTATCTTCTGGAAGCGACGCACCAAGGCACGGTCTTTCTCGAAGAACTGACGATATTCCTTATAGGTCGTCGATCCGATGCAGCGGATAGCCCCCGATGAAAGCGCCGGCTTCAACAGGTTCGATGCATCCATCGCGCCGCCAGAAGTGGCGCCCGCACCGATGACCGTATGAATCTCGTCGATGAACAGCACCGCACCCGGATACTCTTCGAGCTCCTTGACGACCTGCTTCAGACGCTCTTCGAAGTCACCGCGATAGCGGGTGCCAGCCAGAAGCGTACCCATGTCGAGCGAGAATATCGTCGCATCGGCAAGCGCTTCAGGCACCTGTCCTTCAACGATCCGCTTGGCAAGACCTTCGGCAATCGCAGTCTTGCCGACGCCGGGATCACCCACATAAAGCGGGTTGTTCTTCGAACGACGGCAAAGCACCTGAATGGTGCGGCTGATTTCGCTGTCACGACCGATCAGCGGATCGATACGCCCGGCCTTGGCTTTCTCATTCAGATTGACGCAATAGGCAGACAGGGCGTCCTGCTTCTTCTTGGCGCTTTCTTCCTGTTCTGTGCTGGTACGTTCTTCACTTGCGCTCTCTGCGCCGCGCGGCGGGCGAGTTTCGCTGTTCTGCGGGCGCTTGGAGATGCCATGCGAAATATAGTTCACGGCATCATAACGTGTCATCTGCTGCTCCTGGAGGAAATAGGCAGCATGACTTTCCCGTTCCGCAAAAATGGCAACCAGCACGTTGGCACCGGTTACTTCCTCACGGTTCGAGGATTGCACATGAATGACCGCGCGCTGAATGACGCGCTGGAAAGCGGCAGTTGGCTTGGAATCCTCGTCATAACCCGTGACGAGATTATCAAGTTCGCGATCAATATAGTCGGTAACGATACGTTTGAGATGCTCAAGGTCGACGCTGCAGGCACGCATCACTGCGCCCGCATCCTGATCGTCGATCAAGGCAAGCAAAAGATGTTCGAGCGTCGCATATTCGTGATGCCGCTCGTTTGCAATTGTGAGGGCTTGGTGCAGGGCCCTTTCAAGGCTTGGGGAGAACGATGGCATATGACCTCACTTTTTCTCCATCACGCATTGCAGCGGATGCTGGTTTTGGCGGGCGAAATCCATGACCTGGCTAACTTTGGTTTCGGCGACTTCGTATGTAAATACGCCGCACTCGCCGACCCCGTGATTGTGAACATGCAGCATGATGCGCGTGGCATCATCCTGGTTCTTCTGGAAAAACCGCTGCAGGACATGAACGACGAACTCCATGGGTGTGTAGTCGTCATTGAGGAGCAGGACACGGTAGAGGCTGGGCTTCTTGGTTTTCGGCTGTGTACGCGTAACTACAACGGTGCCGTTTTCCGGACCATTTCCGCCGTCAGTCTTGCTTTGCATGACTATATCGAGATGCCTCATGAAACCTATTACCCGGATGCCCATCTGCCTGACCCAACTTGCCCTATTATGTAGGTCGTCATGTGGTGATTTTAAGCCCTTCATTGGCACTTGCAACCGGGACTTATTGCAATAACGAGGCTTGACACAGTTATATGATGTCGTCCGAACGATAGGTCATGACAAAACAGCTCTATGTAAAATAGCCGGAGCACTTCGCTGCCAAATAATATAGGTACTAATAATTGGACCTAATAAACTCGACCCTATAAAAAGCGGAACACAAATTGCGGTTTCACGAATACGAAAAAAATACTAATTTTCTCACATAATCAAAACATTAATAAATGCATTAGGGCTACTAACAGAACATACTTTTTAAAACCCGCTCATTTCTAGAGGCTGCCTCTCCCCTTCCACCCAAACAAGGCAGCAGCAAAACTAAACTCGCGCAAGCGGGTTTTTTTGTGTTGTGACACCACTGCCTTCCCCTGATACGAACACAGCATTTCATTGACACATCTGCGTGAACGTTCGCAACGCACCGGGCCTGAACGGACTGTCAGCGTTATGGCTTCCTCAAAATTTTTCCGAAATTTATGAACAACACGGTTACCATAAACGGATTGGTAACGCTGATGGCAGTAGGATCACCGAATTAGACGCTGTGTGCCTTTTGTGTCGCAGTTCAAAAAATCCGGGATACAGGTAGGTCATCATCGTGCGTACCGCATTTAGTAAAGTCGCATATGCCTTGAAAAGAGCGGCGCAAGCCACCCTTCTTCTTGCAGTTGTAACGGGGTGTTCGACAGCTTCGACAACGATACCGGCGATAGCGGCTAGCGATAGATATGCAGCGATCGTGATCGATGCGAACACGGGCAAAACGCTGTTTGCCTCGAATGCGGATGCACAGCGCTATCCAGCTTCCCTCACCAAAATGATGACTCTGTATATGCTTTTCGAGGCAATGCAGGCAGGGCGTATGAACAAGGACACGCGTATCCCGGTGTCCGCCTATGCCGCCGCACGTCCGCCCACTAAAATCGGCTTCCGTTCGGGGCAAAGCATTCGTGCTGAAGATGCAGCGCTGGCCATGATCACAAAGTCGGCCAACGACGTGGCAACTGCCGTCGGCGAATATATCGGCGGCTCCGAAGAGCGCTTTGCGCAGATGATGACAGCAAAGGCTCGTCGTCTTGGCATGCGTAACACGACCTTCCGTAACGCATCGGGTCTGCCGAACATGGCACAGCATACGACTGCACGCGACATGGCGATTCTCAGCATCGCACTTCGCCAGCATTTCCCGAACGAATTCTCCTATTTCTCCCGCCGCAGCTTCGTTTTCCGCGGACAGACCATCAACGGTCACAACCGTTTGCTCGGTCGCGTTGAGGGCGTGGACGGCATCAAGACCGGCTACACCAATGCATCCGGTTACAATCTGGCCTCTTCAGTCAGTCTGGATGGCCGCAGGCTCGTAGCGGTGGTCATGGGCGGCAATACCGGTGCAAGCCGCGACGCCCATATGACTCAGCTCATCCGCAAATATCTTCCTATGGCAACGCGTAGCCGTAACGCTGCACCGCTCGTCGCCATGCGCAACGATGCACCGCAGGTCATTGCTTCGATCGATCTTCCCAAGGCCAAGAATGCCCCTGTTCCTGTAACCCGTCAGGTTGCAGCCGTGGACGACATCATCAACAACGAAAGCGGTGAAGGCGATAGCGACCAGCCTCAGGTTCTGGCACTTGCAGCACCGACCGCGCGTCCTGCTGCGCTGGCCGCACAGGCTGCGATCCGCCCCACACCGAAGGCCGCCGTCCCGTCTGCACAGGCTCAGGAAGTCGATCCGGTCACCACGGCATCCGCCCCTGCTGCCGGTGGCTGGGCTATCCAGATCGGCTCCCTCCCGAGCGAAGGTCAGGCACGGGACATGCTTGCCAAGGCTTCTGCCACGGCAGGTGGCACGCTGCGTGCGGCGTCGCCCTATACCGAGACCTTCAACAAGGGTAGCGCAACTTTCTACCGCGCCCGCTTTGTTGGCTTCTCCTCCAAGCAGGCTGCTTGGGATGCCTGCGCCTCGCTGAAGAAGAAAAACTTCGGCTGCTATGCAGTCGCGAACTAATCGATTGCGAGGGGTTCTGCCCCCTCGTTGCCAGCTTCAAACCCGAATTTGTAGTGCGTAGAGGGTTTCGAGATGTCAAATATGAGAGAAACTTTCGGCCAGCCGCCGTTCAAAACAGCCGACTGGACACAGGATGAAGGCAAGACTTCAGCTTTCGGTGCATTGTTCTCGGTGCAAGGCCTCAAGCAGGCTGCCCTGCGAATTGCCGATGTAAGGCGAGGCACCGGCTTTCAGACTAAAGATCTGGTCGGGCTGCTCGTCTCTCATGCAGCACGTAACAAGCGGTTGGTTCAACCACGGGCTTCCATGCGGATGACCCTGCCGGTGAATTTCGACCGAGTTTCTGTGCGCCTGACGATAGAAAACTGAATGAACACCAGATGAAATAAAAAAGGGCCTGCCGGTTAACCGGCAGGCCCTTTTTCATGAGTGTGTCAATCTTCAAAGCAACCCCAGCGCCGCGAGCTCCTGTCGCAATTCTGCAGGCAAGGCAGCCCTGCCCGCTTTACCAGCAGCCTCATCACGCGGAACTTCATTTTCAGCCAGATAGCGCCAACCCTGAAAGGCACGGCGTGGCTGCCACTCGGTCGGAATGACCTTGGGTTCGAGAACAAGGTGGCAGCGATTGATACCCTGCTCATCTGTAAATGGACGAACATCCAGCAGGCGCTGACGGCATTGGACGTTGCCCTTGATAACCCAGTAGAGCGAGCCACCTTCCAGCAGCTCATCGATCCGTTTCGGAACCATTCTCGTTGTGTGAAACTGTTCCGGCACCAAACCGGCCGCACGCTGTTCAGCGAGACGGAAATCGATCCAAGCCGCGAGATCTTCGATACTGTCGCAGCCGACACAAAGTTTGACGAGATTGAGAGCCATAGGGGTGATTTAGCCAAGACGAATGCGCGCTTCAAGCCTGAAGCATCGCATTCCGCCCAGAATTGCGAATCAACAGGCGACCACGTTGACGGCGAGACCGCCCTGACTGGTTTCCTTGTAACGCTCGCTCATATCGTGACCGGTCTGGCGCATTGTCTCAATACAAGCGTCGAGAGGTACAAAATGCTTGCCGTCGCCCTTTACAGCAAGTGACGCTGCGGTCACCGCCTTCACCGCACCAAGCGCGTTACGTTCAATGCACGGCACCTGCACAAGTCCGGCAACCGGGTCGCAGGTCATGCCAAGATGGTGTTCGAGCGCAATTTCAGCAGCATTTTCAATTTGCTCAGGCGATCCGCCAAGCACAGCGGCAAGACCCGCTGCCGCCATTGCCGATGCTGATCCTACTTCGCCCTGACAACCAACTTCCGCGCCAGAAATCGATGCGTTGTGCTTGATGACACCACCAATTGCGGCAGACGTCAGGAGAAAATCGCGAATGCCTTTCTCATCGGCATCATCATGAAAATGCAGATAATAGCGCAGAACCGCCGGTACAACGCCTGCAGCGCCATTTGTTGGTGCGGTGACTACCCGGCCACCGGACGCGTTTTCTTCATTGACTGCCATCGCGTAAACCGAAAGCCAGTCATTTGCCAGAAGCGGGTTGCTGCGATTGTTGCGCCAGTCATCCTGAAGCTTATCATGAAGCTGTCGCGCACGACGACGGACATTCAGGCCGCCCGGCATGACACCGTCCCGGCTCAGTCCACGCTCGATACAGCCACGCATGGCCCCCCAAATACGATCGAGACCATTATCCAGATCACCGCGTGCCATATGCTTTTCTTCATTGGCCCGCTTCATTTCGGCGATCGACAGCCCGCTGTCGTGGGCCATCTCAAGCATCTCAGCAGCACTACGGAACGGAAACGGCACATCAGCCTTGTCGTCCTGCTTTGCACCGCTGCGCTGAACGCGGCTCAGCTCTTCTTCGGTCACCACAAAGCCGCCACCGATGGAAAAGTATGCCCGACGCAAGAGAAGATTGTCATCGGCATCGAATGCAGAGAAAGCCATGCCGTTGGCGTGCCCCGGCAAAGGAGTCTTCCGATCCAGTACGAGATCGACCTTCGGATCGAAATGATAGGCCGGATGTCCTTCGGGTTTCACCTTCTTCTCGGTAAAAACCTTCTCAACTTCAACGTCCATAATGTCGGGATCAATCGTATCCGGCAGATGACCGCAGAGCCCCAGAATAACGGCTCGATCCGTCGCATGCCCGACGCCGGTATATGCAAGAGAGCCGTGCAGGCTCGCTTTCAACCGGTGGATTTTCGAATGCGCAGGCCGTGGCCAGTTTCCGCCTATAATTTCATTGAGAAACATGCGCGAAGCCGTCATCGGGCCCATCGTATGCGAACTGGAAGGCCCAATGCCAATCTTGTAAAGATCGAAAACCGACAGAAACATTCCACACCTTCTGCAGCCGTCATAAAGGCTGATTGATTCCTGATCGCAGCGTCGCCCGCGATTTGCCTGATCGTCCATTCTAGACAAAAATCGGCAAAAAGTCGCTAACGCAGAAACCGCGTATCTCTATCAGATAGTGTAGGAAAGGATCAACGCAAACGGAATGCCGAAATGCGGCATCAAATTTCCGGAATACGTAACGCCGCCTGACTTCTAGAGCATTTCCTGTTTTGTTTGATTCATTGGAAATGCTCTATCCGTTTGTTTTCACGCATGTCTTTATCCCGAAACCGGTTCCCACTTTCGGGAGACATGCTCTAGACGGAGAACAAATAGGCCATGAGGATGACAGCAGCGAGACCAACGACTGCCCAGAGCGTAACGCCCCAGCAGGATTTTTGAACGGTTTCGTCCATGGAGATTTTGGCAACCTTGTTGTGCAACTCTTTTACACAGCGTCCTTCACAACGCTGTTACCAATCATATAGCTTCGTGAACAACGGAACGCAACGGCGAAAAGCGACTGAATTGTGGCGATGAATTTTCAGGATTGAACATACGCTTCATGAAAGCTTTCTTTATCAATCAGTTACCAATAGATAACCTTAACAAAAGCTTTAAAGTGACGGCAGAAATGCGACATCAGGGTTGAGGTAGAAGCATATCTGTCTTGCCCGCCAACCAGTAAGCGGCAAGTCCTACCCACTCACGCATGGCCACGCTGAACCGCGAAAGCGCTTCATTCGGGGATTCGAGATAAAGGGCAAAACGCTCGCTGGCGCGCGTCTTGTAGTCTACCGGCCAGGCGACAATATCGAAATCCGCCTTGCGAAAGCAGCCAACGGATCGCGGCATATGATATGCGGAAGTCACCAGAAGCCACGTTTCGCCGGGCTTGGGCTGGGCCAGTTCTTTCGAGAAAATTGCATTCTCAACCGTGTTCCGAGACTTGTTTTCATAGATGTAACGTTCGCCGGAAAAGCCGAGATCTACCAGCATCTGCCGCGTGCTATCTGCCTCTTTGACGGATTCTTCGAAAAAGGCTCCATCACCTCCGGAAACAATAACCCTGGCGTCTGGATATAATCTCGCCAGCCGCATCGCTTCGAAAATGCGGTCGGCCGCGCTATTCAACTCGAAACCTTTGCGCCCGGCATTGATGTCGCCATTCATATAGCCGCCAAGAACAACAATCCCATCCACATGTTGTGGCATTGCATCCGGTTTCGGGAAACGATCTTCCAGCGGGGCAAGCAGAACAGAACCCAGTGTGGTGAAAGCCGCAAAAAACAGAATGGCGATAGACAACCCCAGCACACTCATACTGAGCCGTCGAGAACCTCGCCACATGGCCAGAAAAGCAATCAGGACAAGAACGAGAATTATCATAACAGGTTGGAAAAACAGCCAGAAAATCTTCGACAGACTAAAAAACAATCAAGCTCTCCAATATCCAGCCCTCGTTCCGTGCCCATGCCAGCACGAATCCGTGTGCGACCGCATACTATAGTGTTGCAAAAGCCTGTGTTAGAGATTTGCCGGGAATCGAAAAACGCCGGATAGCGCTATCCAGCCGGAAGGAACCATGTCTAACATCACGCCTCAGGATATTGCACCTTCGTCCCGTATTCGTCTCGGGCGCATCGATATTGCGCGTGGGATCGCGCTGATCGCCATGGCGATCTACCACTTTGGCTGGGATCTTGAGTTTTTCGGCTATATGGCGCCTGCCACAACTGCCCATGGGGGCTGGAAGCTTTTCGCCCGCTGTATTGCCTCAAGCTTCCTGTTTCTGGTCGGCTTCAGCCTCGTTCTGGCGCATGGCAACGGGATTCGCTGGAAATCAATGGCGAAACGTCTGGCACAGATCGTTATCGCTGCGGCCGCGATTTCAGCAGTCACATGGTATATGTCGCCGGACAGTTTCATCTTCTTCGGCATCCTTCACCAGATCGCTCTGGCAAGTGTGCTCGGTCTTCTTTTCCTGCGCCTGCCCGCCTTTGCAATATTGATCATTGCAGCGTTGGTCATCAGCGCCCCGCTTTACGCAAGCGCCGATATTTTCAACAATCCCGCGCTCAGCTGGGTCGGCCTTTCGACCGTGGCGCCGCGTTCGAACGATTATGTGCCGCTGTTTCCGTGGTTCGGAGCTGTCCTTATCGGCATGGCGGCGGCGCGCATGTTTCAGCGTTTTGGATGGCTTCAGCTCTTGGCTGGCGGGATCAAACCCCAGTTGCTTGAAAAGCCGCTGACATTTATCGGCAGGCATAGTCTGGCTTTTTATCTCATTCATCAGCCAGTTCTGATCGCGCTAGTTTATGTCTTCTCGCAACTGATGCCTCCGGCACAGCCAACACCGCGAGAAGCTTTCACGCAATCCTGTGTTGCTGCATGCCTGCAAAACGGAAGCGAACAGCTATGCCAGCAGTTCTGCGGCTGCGTCGTGACGGAACTGGATAAAGCGAAACTGTTCGATGATGTCTTCAGCGGCAAGATCGATCAGGAGAACAACAGCACGGTCCAGGATATTGCACAAATGTGCTCACCGGTGCCCGCTACCCGGTAAAACAGATCAGGTATTGACGCCCAGTTCGGCAAGACGCTCGATGCAGGATTCCTCGATCTGGTCGAGTTCGCCGAGTGTCTCCTCAATGTCGCGTCGCTTCTGGCGAAGATCGGCGCGTTTTTCCTCAACGCGCTTCATGAGCAGCTTCAGCTGCCCCGTCTCGCCGGGCGGCTCACGATACATCTGGATGATTTCGTGGATTTCGGCGATCGAAAAACCAAGCCGCTTGCCACGCAGAATCTGCTTCAGAAGATGACGGTCGGCGGGACGGAACAGTCGTGTGCGGCCACGTCTCACAGGAGCGATCAGGCCTTCATCTTCGTAGAAGCGCAAAGTACGGGTTGAAATACCGAACTCGCGCGTCAACTCTGTGATCGTATAATATTCGCGCACCACAACATTCCTGCCTTATATCAAGCGGACCAGCCTCTAAACCGAATTGAGTTCAGAGGCTAAGTTGTGCTCCCCCATTTACGTAAAAGTCAACATTAAACCGATGCGAACTAAAATACATCTAGCTACAATTTGGCCGAAAACCGGAATAATCAATTTCACTTACCGCCACAAACGGTGAAGGCTTTTCCAAAGGGTATTGAGCTGAAACCCCTTAATTTCCGCTGATTTCCCATGGATTGCGACTTGCCATCATATTGCCGCTCATGCGTTATGAACTTGCGGAAACCAGTTACAAATGGCGATTCATGCGGCGCTCTATAAAATTTACCTTGATCGGACTTGTCGTCATCGCTGTGATAGGCGCGGCCCCATTTGCCGTCGAACCAATTGTCGTGAGGATCGGAGAAGGTTCGATTCGTCAGCTCGCCAGAGACGGTAATTTCTGTCAGACAGAGCAATGCGACGAAGGCATGAATTACGCGCTTGGCTTTCTCGAAACCAATTATGCCCTGTCGCCTCACGACGTTAAATGGTGTATGGGCGTCGATGTCATTTCCCATTATGAGTTGCCATTCGGTAACGCATTGAAAAAGTCAATAACCGATCGAATGTACCAACGTTGTGGCGATCCGAAGCAAGATGAACCACCCGGCGATCATACGGATGAATAAAGGCGCTCTTCATGAAGCGATTTTTGCGCATTGGCGCCTGGATGATACTTCTGGCCATCCTTGCAGTTACGATCAGCCCGATTAAATTCCGCCCCGTGACAGGTGAGCCCGTCGATCTAGAGCGGTTTGCGGCTTTCTTTCTGGTCGGAGCCTTGTTCGCCCTCGCCTATCCTCGCCACTGGATGGGTGTTCTTCTGCTGACAGTCGGCTGCGCCGCACTTTTCGAACTGATGCAACGTTTGGCACCTGGGCGTCACGGCGAGTTCATAGACTTTGTTTTCAAGGCGGCCGGAGCCATATTTGGCATTGCTGTTGGCTATGGCCTCAGCCTTATGCGCCCTTTCCGGCAAGAAGGCTGATCAGGCAGCGGGAATAGCCTTCAGTCTGTCGCCTGCCGTTTCACGCATGAATTCCAGATGGATCGAACGTAGCAATGCGGCCAGATCGTCATTGGCAGCAGCAAATCGGCCGCCCCCGACAGCCTCGCACATGAGTGCTGATATTTCCGCAGCGCCCATACGCTTTCGCCCGGCAGCAACCGCCCGCCAAGCCTCGATGGCAACAATCAAGGGCGCATGCGTGGCATCGTTCAATCCGGAAGAGCGAAGAAGCGCAGCAAGGGCAGCAGGACGTCCGCCCGAAATAATCGCACAAATGCGCCTATCATCGAGCTCGGAAAGTGCGCCCAGCAAGCTGGCGAAGAAATCTATACGGCCTCCGGCAACAGCACGGATAACAAAACTGGTCGTGATTTCACCGCGCAGACGCAGATGTTCGACCAGCGCCGGGAGTTCTTCCTGTGAACAGTTTTCCGCCAGTTGCATTGAGGCACGAGCAGTCGCATCGCCTACAACCTTATCGGCGCGGCGTTGACCCAGAAGCAATTTCACCAGTGGAAGAGATTGGAGAACCTCTCCGACTTTCACTGCGAGTAGATGACGGCATTCAGCCGGAAGATGCGGATGGGCCAGCAAGGCTTCCCGTACGACAGCATCATGTCCGCAGCGCTCGCTGATGCGCCGAAACGAAACGGGGGCGATACGGGCGCAGCTGTTGAAGAGCATTTCAGCAACAGCTTCATTATTCCCGACTTCGGCGATTGCCGCCGCGACTGCGAAGGAAACATGCGGGCGCGCGGCAATCAAAACCTGCATCGATGGAGCGCTATAGGCCACACGATCAATCAGATCAGCGTCGCTAAGAAGCTTTGAGCGTGCAAGGATATATCCCGCCACCTCCGGTTGATCGCCTGCAAGCGCAGTTACGATATGCAAAGGCGAATGCACGCTGGTCGAAAGCACATCTGCAATAGCCATGCGAACTTTCGGGGAAGGATCATCAAGCAAAAGCGTCAATGCGGCTTCTGCACGTGCACGAACATGATCAGACTGAAGCTGGTCAATACATTGCCGGGCCAACTGAGCAGCACGGACAACGCGCGCAGCTACCGGCTCGCAGCCACCGACAAACGTATCTTTTTCGATATACATTCTGGCCCCGCTCCAGATCGTTCTTGTATTCGAAAATGATAAATTAAAATGGTTTACGAGCGGTTTACCATGTTTGTTAACCGCATTGTCGCAGCATGGAACCGAACGCGTTTTCACTCGTTTTATCGTCATCAATTCAACGGAGACTTCAAATGGCCGACGAAAAGATCACGAACGAAATCCAGCAGGCTCTCGAAAAGCAGATTGCCGATATGCGCACTGAACTGAAGCGCCTTTCAAAGTCGCTGGCGTCACATTCTGGCGAGCTGAGAGAACGCGCGGAGGACGTCATGGATGATGCGTCCGGTCGTTTCCGTCATGCCGCGCAGGCCGTGCGTGAACGCGGTCAGGTCGTTGCCGAAACGGTTCGCGAAAACCCAGGCACAGCCACGACCCTTTTCGGAACTGCCGGAATTATCGGTATTCTCATTGGTGTTGCCATCGGGTGCGCCATTTCTGATCGCCGCTGAACAGCAAGAACAGCCTGATACTTATGCCCGCGCTCAATGCGCGGGCTTTTGTTTGCACTCTTTACGAGACGGTTGTGGTCTGCTAGCTCCCGGTCATTGGCAGTTTGCCACCGGTCGCAGCCTACCCGGTCAAAACAAGGATGAGCGCAATCAAGCGCTGCAAGACTGCGACGTGGCTTGAAACAAAGGCACGCAAATGTCTGAAAAGACGATATATTCCGATCTCAAGCAGCTCGGCTCCAACGCTTCGATCCCACAAAATCCGGAAGATGCCATCCTTGAAAGGGTCGCAAATCCGCAAGCGGGAACGCCTTACTGTGTGCGCTTCACCGCACCTGAATTCACCTCGCTATGCCCAATGACGGGACAGCCAGACTTTGCGCATCTGGTCATCGACTATGTTCCCGGCCAGTGGCTGGTGGAAAGCAAATCTCTGAAACTGTTCCTGTTTTCCTTCCGCAATCACGGTGCATTTCACGAAGATTGCACGGTAACCATCGGCAAGCGCCTCGTCGAGCTGCTGGAGCCGGAATGGCTCAGGATCGGCGGCTACTGGTATCCACGTGGCGGTATACCCATCGACGTTTTCTTTCAGACCGGAGCGGCGCCGCAGAACGTCTGGATACCGGAACAAGGCGTGCCCAACTATCGTGGTAGAGGCTAGAGCATCTCCAGCAAAAGTGCGAAGCAATTTTGCGTAGGATAATGCGAAAACAAAGAGATCGAGCGGTTCCAGTGAACCCGTTTTAACTGGAACCGCTCCAGTTGATCGGAGTCGCTGTTGCGACTGAAGATCACGATCCCTATTATAGAAGCAGACCACATGGCCCCTGAAAGGACCCCCATGAAAAACTTCGCTATTCTGATTTCTCTGGCCGTTCTTGCCGGATGCGGGGGAGCTGGTAAGGCGGCCATGGATACAGGCAAGAGTTTTGATCGATTCGCCTGCATGTCGCGCAATTTCAAGGGCGAACCGCCCTGCCCGCAGCCGGAAGCTACAAACCAGAAGGCACAGTAAAACCAGAAAGGAGGCCTGTCATGGCTATCGAACCCAAGGACGTTCTCGATTTCTGGTTCTCGCCGAAGATGCGAGAAAACTGGTTCAGCAAAAGTGATGAGATCGACGCGGAAATTCGTGAGAAATTTCTGACGGCTTACGAAGATGCTCGCGCCGACAAGCTGGAACACTGGAAACAACAGCCCGAAAGTGCGCTTGCGCTCACCATTCTGTTCGACCAGTTTCCGCGCAATATGTTCCGTGGTTCACCGCGTTCTTTTGAAAGTGACGGGCTGGCCCGAGATGTGGCGGCGCAGGCGCTCGATCACGATTTCGACCGCAAACTATCGCCCGAACAACGCCAGTTCTTCTATCTGCCATTCATGCATAGTGAGCATCTGAGCGACCAGAAGCGCTGCGTCGATCTTTATGAAAGGCTCGGCGACGAGTTCTCGCTCGGTTTCGCCCGCCAGCATCACGATATCATCGAACGCTTTGGACGCTTTCCCCATCGCAATAAGGTGCTTGGTCGCGATACCACCCACGAGGAAACCGAGTTCCTCAAGGAACATACAGGCTTCTGAAATTCAGAGCGGATCCCGAAAAGTGTGAAACGGTTTTCGGTAAAGATGCGCGTTAAACAAATATCTAGAGCAGCCGATAAGGCAATATTCCGCGGCGGTCATGATCGACCGCCAATCTGCTTTTAAGCGGCGGAACGGCGCGCTGCACACATTCAGCGCGTTCGCAGATACGGCAGGAAACGCCAATCGGATCAAAGGCAGAGCGCACTGCTATGTCGAGCCCATCCGCATAGACAAAATCCTGCGCGTAGGCCACCTCACAGCCAAGGGCGATAGCGTAGCGCCGCTGAGGTGCATTGAATCCCCCCTCGCTCTTGGTCAGTTCTGTCGCAATGCAAAGATAGCGCGCACCATCCGGCGTTTCGGCAAGCTGCCGAATGATCCGTCCCGGCGTCTCGAATGCCTGATGCACATTCCATAGCGGGCACGCAGCACCATAGCGCGCAAATTGCAGCTTGGCAGCGCTGTGTCGCTTCGTGATGTTTCCAGCCCTGTCTATGCGAGCAAAAAACACCGGTACGCCCCGATGGCCGGAACGCTGCAAGGTGCTAAGCCGATGTGCAACCTGTTCCAGACTTGCCCCGAAACGCGATGCCAACAGCTCCAGATCATGGCGCAGCTCCTTGGCTGCTGAAAGGAATGTCTGATAGGGCAGCATCAGCGCCCCGGCGAAATAATTGCGCAAGCCGATCTTGCAAATTTCAACAGCCTCGGCAGAGCGAAAATCCGCTCGTCCAGCAATCGTGCTCACCAGTTCTTCCATTTCCAGTTCGGCGATCTGGAACGCGATCTGGAAACTGCGGGTTGAGGCGGGAGAATAGGGGTTGAGATAAAGCACACGTGCTGCAGGATCGAACCGACGCAGGACTGCCTCCTCCGGCCCGGCCCGCGCAATGTGCACACGGTGGTGCTCCGCCATATATTGCGGCAAGGCTACGCCGATGTCCCGACCCGGAATATTTAGCTCCGCTGCCAGCTTTTCTGCGGCAACATCAATCTCATGTACGTAATTGTCGATAAAATGGAAAAAGTCGCGAACTTCCTCATAAGGCGCAGGCTCCGCAGTAGACGGAGCGCGACCCAGCTGATTATCCAGACTTGCGAGCTGTTCGCTGTTGCGGCGATAGGCCTGATGGCAGGCGATCAGCGCATGAGTCAGCCCCGGCGCATTTTGCGTAATGAGCTTCAGTTCCTGCAGGTTCGGCTTGTAATTGTCGAAAACGGGGTCAGCCAGTGCCTCGGAAACAGCTGAAAGCAATCGATCATCATCACCCAGTGAAATGGCGCCTATATCGATCTGGTAGTTTTCAGCCAGCGCGAGCAAAACGGCTGCGGAAACAGGCCGCTGATTATTCTCGATCTGATTGAGATAACTCGTTGAAATACCGAGGCGTTCAGCAAAGCCCGACTGGGTTGCCTTATGTTGCTCGCGTATTTCGCGTATCTTTCTGCCGATATAAAGTTTTCTCGGTGCCATTTTCGCAAATTCGCATTTCGCTATTTGCAAATTTATATCTTACACAATCGCACCTTTTCAAGCTTTTCCAGAACGCCTTCCGATTTTAAGCAGGAAGGAGAAAAAGACTATCTTTTCAGTTTCATAACTCGCCTTCCAAAGGCCGCCCAAAAGTGGGGACTTTATGCAGGAACTTCTTGAGCAACTCGAAGCCCGTCGTACGGAAGCCCGCCTTGGCGGTGGTCAGCGCCGTATCGATGCCCAGCATGGCAAAGGCAAGCTTACTGCCCGCGAAAGGATCGAAGTGCTTCTCGACGAAGGATCGTTCGAGGAGTTCGATATGTATGTCACGCATCGCTGCACCGACTTCGGCATGGAAAAGCAGAAGGTCGCTGGCGACGGCGTCGTGACGGGCTGGGGCACGATCAACGGCCGGCAGGTTTATGTGTTCAGCCAGGATTTTACCGTTCTGGGCGGCTCATTGTCCGAAACCCATGCGCAGAAAATCTGCAAGATCATGGATATGGCCATGAAGAACGGCGCGCCGGTAATCGGCCTCAACGATTCCGGTGGTGCGCGCATTCAGGAAGGCGTCGCGTCACTCGCGGGCTATGCCGACGTGTTCAAGCGCAATGTGGATGCGTCTGGTGTGGTGCCACAGATCTCAGTCATTATGGGCCCTTGCGCAGGCGGCGCGGTCTATTCGCCAGCCATGACCGACTTCATCTTCATGGTGCGTGACAGCTCCTATATGTTCGTGACCGGCCCCGACGTGGTAAAAACCGTCACCAACGAAATTGTCACCGCAGAGGAACTGGGCGGCGCCTCGACCCACACCAGAAAGTCATCGGTCGCCGATGGCGCTTATGAGAACGATATTGAAGCGCTGGAACAGGTCCGCATTCTGTTCGACTTCCTGCCGCTCAACAATCGCGAGAAGCCGCCAGTACGCCCGGTATTCGATGATCCGGCCCGGCTCGAAATGCGGCTCGACACACTGATTCCAGATAGCGCCACCAAGCCCTACGATATGAAGGAGCTTATCCACGCACTGGCCGACGAAAGCGATTTCTTCGAAATTCAGGAATCTTTTGCGAAGAACATCATTACCGGCTTCATCCGTATGGATGGTCAGACTATCGGTGTCGTTGCAAACCAGCCCATGGTGCTTGCCGGTTGCCTCGATATCGATTCATCGCGCAAGGCTGCCCGGTTCGTTCGCTTTTGCGACGCCTTCAATATCCCGATCCTGACCCTTGTGGATGTTCCGGGCTTCCTGCCCGGCACGGCGCAAGAATATGGCGGCGTCATCAAGCACGGCGCAAAACTGCTCTTCGCTTATAGCCAGGCAACTGTTCCCATGGTCACGCTCATCACCCGCAAGGCCTATGGTGGCGCATATGATGTGATGGCCTCAAAACATATCGGTGCTGATATCAATTATGCCTGGCCGACGGCGGAAATCGCCGTGATGGGTGCCAAGGGTGCAACAGAAATTCTCTATCGTTCCGAGCTGGGTGATGTCGAAAAAATCGCCGGGCGCACGAAGGAATATGAGGAGCGTTTCGCCAATCCGTTCGTGGCCGCTGAACGTGGGTTCATCGACGAAGTCATCATGCCGCATTCCTCGCGTCGCCGCATTGCCCGCGCTTTTGCCAGCCTGCGCAACAAGCAGCAAAGCACGCCGTGGAAGAAGCACGACACCATCCCGCTGTGATCCCCCGGTTCATTTGAGTAAACGCACATGATCAAGAAAATTCTCATTGCCAATCGCGGCGAAATCGCATGCCGGGTCATCAAGACGGCGAAGAAAATGGGCATCGCAACGGTTGCTGTTTATTCCGACGCCGACCGCAATGCCCTGCATGTCAAAATGGCTGACGAAGCGGTCCACATCGGACCAGCGCCGTCCAATCAGTCCTATATCGTCATCGACAAGATTCTGGCTGCGATCAAGGAAACCGGCGCAGATGCCGTACATCCCGGCTACGGCTTTCTGTCGGAAAACCCGCGTTTTGCGGAAGCACTGAAGGCAGCCAATGTCACCTTCATTGGACCGCCGGTGAACGCAATTGAGGCCATGGGCGACAAGATCACCTCGAAGAAGCTGGCCGCGGAAGCAGGCGTATCCACCGTGCCGGGCCATATGGGTCTGATCGAGAATGCCGACGAAGCGGTGAAAATCGCAAGCATGATCGGCTATCCGGTGATGATCAAGGCGTCTGCCGGCGGCGGCGGTAAAGGTATGCGTATTGCGTGGAACGACGAGGAAGCCCGCGAAGGCTTTCAGCTGTCGCGCAACGAAGCCAAGGCCTCCTTCGGCGACGACCGCATTTTCATCGAAAAATTCGTCACCCAGCCGCGCCATATTGAAATTCAGGTTCTGGGTGACCAGCACGGCAATGTTGTCTATCTCGGCGAACGCGAATGTTCCATCCAGCGCCGTAATCAGAAGGTCATTGAAGAAGCACCTTCGCCATTCCTGGATGAAGCCACCCGCAAAGCCATGGGCGAGCAGGCAGTGGCTCTCGCAAAGGCCGTTGGCTATTATTCTGCAGGCACGGTGGAGTTCATCGTTGATGGCAGCCGCAACTTCTACTTCCTTGAAATGAATACGCGTTTGCAGGTTGAGCATCCGGTGACGGAGCTCATTACCGGCATCGACCTCGTGGAAGAAATGATCCGCGTTGCATCGGGTGAAAAGCTCCGTTTCGACCAGAGCGACGTGAAGCTCAACGGTTGGGCTATGGAAAGCCGCCTCTATGCGGAAGACCCATATCGCAACTTCCTGCCCTCTATCGGCAGGTTGACCCGCTATCGCCCACCAGCCGAAGGCCGCAATTCGGATGGTACGATCGTACGCAATGACACTGGCGTGTTCGAAGGCGGCGAAATTTCGATGTATTATGATCCGATGATCGCAAAGCTCTGCACCTGGGGGCCGGATCGCACCAGCGCCATCGATGCGATGGGAGATGCTCTGGACGCATTCGAGGTTGAAGGCATCGGTCACAACCTGCCCTTCCTGTCGGCAGTGATGGATCATCCGCGTTTCCGCGAAGGCGCGCTCACCACTGCATTCATTGCCGAGGAATATCCGGACGGCTTTGCCGGTGTCCCGGTTTCGGAAGATGATGCGCGGGTGCTTGCTGCGGTTGCTGCCCAGATCAATCTGGCGATCGAACAGCGCAACATGCAGATCTCCGGACGGATTTCCAGCGAAAAGCAATCGGTCGCGACTGATTGGGTGGCGACACTTGGCGGGTTCATCCTGCCGGTTCGCATTGTGGAAGGCGAAGGCGGAACGACGATCAATTTTGTGGATGGTGGTAGCCTGCCTGTTGCCACCGACTGGCATCCCGGTAGCCATCTGGGCTCATTCACCGTTGGCGGCAAGCCCATTGCAATCAAAGTTTCGCGCTCGGGCACTGGCTGGCGCCTGCGCTGGCGCGGCATGGATATGGTCGCTCACGTCCGCAAGCCACGTGTCGCAGAACTCGCAAAACTCATGCCGGTAAAGCTGCCACCAGATACGTCGAAAATGCTGCTCTGCCCGATGCCGGGCGTCATCACATCGATCCTCGTCAAGGATGGTGAAACTGTCGAAGCCGGTCAGCCACTGGCCACCGTAGAAGCCATGAAGATGGAAAACGTGCTGCGTGCGGAACGCCGTGCTACCGTAAAGCGCATCACAGCGGAGGCTGGCTCCAGCCTTGCCGTAGACGAACTGATTATGGAATTTGAGTGAGGTCGATATGAGCGAGCGCCCCACAACCCGAGCAGACTGGGAAGCATTGGCCGAGAAGGAACTGAAGCGGCCAGCTGACAGCCTCATTTGGCAAACGCCAGAAGGCATTGACGTCAAGCCGCTCTATACGGAAGATGACCTTCAAGGCATCGACCATCTGGGCACCCTGCCCGGCTTCGAGCCTTTCTTGCGCGGTCCTCGTGCGACCATGTATGCGGGTCGTCCGTGGACGATCCGGCAATATGCGGGATTTTCGACGGCAGAAGAATCCAACGCCTTCTATCGCAAGGCTCTCGCTGCCGGTCAGCAGGGCGTTTCGGTTGCCTTCGATCTTGCCACGCATCGCGGCTATGATAGCGACCATCCGCGTGTTGAAGGCGATGTGGGCAAGGCTGGCGTTGCCATCGATTCCGTCGAGGATATGAAGATCCTTTTCGACGGCATTCCGCTGGAAAAAATTTCCGTTTCCATGACCATGAACGGCGCGGTGATCCCGATCCTCGCCAATTTCATCGTGGCGGGCGAGGAACAGGGCGTGCCCCGCGCCCAGCTTTCCGGCACGATCCAGAACGACATCCTCAAGGAGTTCATGGTCCGCAACACCTATATCTATCCGCCAGAACCTTCCATGCGAATCATTGCGGATATTATCGCCTATACGGCAGCCGAAATGCCGAAGTTCAACTCGATTTCCATTTCCGGCTACCATATGCAGGAAGCGGGCGCGACGCTGGTTCAGGAACTGGCCTTTACGCTGGCCGATGGCCGCGAATATGTGCGTGCCGCCCTGAACAAGGGCCTGAATGTCGATGAATTTGCGGGACGACTGTCATTCTTCTTCGCCATCGGCATGAATTTCTTCATGGAAATCGCCAAGCTGCGCGCCGCGCGCCTGCTCTGGTCGCGCATCATGAAGGAATTCGATCCGAAGAAGCCCGGCTCGCTGATGCTACGCACGCATTGCCAGACTTCGGGCGTATCGCTTCAGGAACAGGATCCCTACAACAATATCGTCCGCACCGCATTCGAGGCCATGTCAGCTGCTCTTGGCGGTACGCAATCGCTGCACACCAATTCCTTCGATGAAGCCATTGCTTTGCCAACCGAATTTTCGGCTCGTATCGCTCGCAATACGCAGCTCATCCTCCAGAACGAAACCGGCGTAACCAAAGTGGTCGATCCGCTGGCAGGTTCTTATTACATCGAAAACCTCACCAACGAGCTGGCCGAAAAGGCCTGGGCGCTGATCGAGGAAGTCGAAGGTCTGGGCGGCATGACCAAGGCGGTCGAAAGCGGCCTTCCGAAGCGCCTCATCGAAGAAGCAGCGACCAAACGGCAGGCGGCGGTCGATAAGGGCGAAGAGATCATTGTCGGGGTCAACAAGTTCCGGCTGGAACAGGAAGACGAAATCGACATTCTGGAAATCGACAATTCGGCTGTTAGCCAGTCGCAAATTGCACGTCTCAATCGCATCAAGGAAACGCGCAACAAGGCAAAAGTCGAAGCAGCTCTGGCAGAACTGGAAAAAGTTGCAAAGACCGGCGAAGGCAATCTTCTCGCCGCCGCTGTTGAAGCCTCCCGTGCTCGCGCCAGCGTCGGAGAAATTTCCGACGCCATGCGCCGCGCATTCGGCGATCATGCTGCAGTTCCGAAGGTCGTCAAGAAGGTTTACGGCGCGGCCTATAAGGACGAGCCCGAATATCAGACGCTGGTTGAGCGGCTTGGCGATTTTTCAAAGCAGATCGGCAAAACGCCGAAAGTGATGGTGGCAAAGCTCGGCCAGGACGGCCATGATCGCGGTGCCAAAATCATTGCGTCAGCCTTCGGCGATATCGGCTTCGACATATTGGCCGGGCCACTGTTCCAGACGCCGGATGAAGCTGCCGATATGGCGATCAAGTCCAAGGTGCATGTTCTTGGAGTTTCGTCGCTAGCAGCCGGTCACAAGACACTTCTGCCTCAGCTTGTGGATACGCTCCGCAAGAAGGGTGCGGAAAATATCATTGTCGTCTGTGGTGGCGTCGTTCCCCGTCAGGATTATCAGTATCTGTTCGACCACGGTGTGGCGGCGGTTTTCGGCCCCGGCTCGAATGTGCTTGATTGTGCCCGCGCCGTGCTCGACCTGATGGAGGGCAAACGTCGTAATCTGTAGTATTCTCAGATGGATATGCCCTTTACAGGACTCACTTTCTGAACAACTTTAGAAGCCGGGTGAATAGCCCGGCTTCTTGCGTGGAGCATTTCCAGCAAAAGTGCGAAGTGTCTACGCAGGGAAATCAGTTCACTGGACTGATTTCTGATCCCGCTTCGATGCGTCAGATAATGCGACGAAACAAATACTCAGAACGGTTCCAGCGACTCCGTTTTAACCGAAACCGCTCTAGAACCATCATTCAGTTTTTCGGTCCGGCAAAACCGGCAATCGTGGAACTGGTAACCGAGACCGGATCGCTGGCCGGGAACGTATCTTCCAAGCCCTCTTCAAGCTGGCGCTCCAGCTCTGCCCGGTCACCAGCGCGGCGCGCGCTGGGGCGTGTCAACAGGTTTTCAGGCTGAATGCCGCATTCCATACATGCAACGCCCAGCGCTTCGCCGAGCTTGATCGCGGCACGACGTATCACTTCATCGCGCGCAAGTTCCGCTTCCGTCTCGTTCTCAACCTTGACAGTGATCTTCTCTTCACCCTCGGTGACGAACTCCACCATATAGAGCTTGAATCCCCCAACCGAACTGATGCGGGTTTCGACAATTTCCATCGCTTGACCTCCGCGTTTTCTATGAGGATCAAACGTCGACCAGCGCCTGAAAGTTCCGCATATCTATGCAATTACGGAACCGCGCCCCTCCATCAAGCGTTTCTCGCCTGTCGTCTGGAGGTTGCGATGTCACAGTTCTTCACAAAGCTCAGCGAAAAAGCCGCCGAACTTGCAGGCCATTATCTGGCATTCGGGCTGGCAACCTTGTTCATCCTGTTATGGGGCATTAGCGGGCCTTTCTTTGACTTCTCGGATACTTGGCAACTGGTGGTGAATACATCGACCACAGTCATCACATTCCTGATGGTGTTCCTTATCCAGAACGCACAGGATCGCGAAGCAAGCGCGACACAGGCAAAACTCGATGAAATTTTGACCATCGTCTCAACAGCCAGGAGTGAGACCATAGGTGCGGAACACCTTCCTCTCGACAAGCTGAAGGCAATCTTGAAGCACCTTGAAGAGCAAAGCAAAAAAACCTCGACCGAAGAACCAGAATAAGCAACCCGATCTTTCCGGTGGAATGTTCACGCCTATATCCCCTCCGGAGAATTCTTATCATTAGCAGAAAGGATGTCCCATGGCCGTCACCAAGAAGCAGGAAGCTCGCGCTCTCAATGCCGACGAAAAAGAGCTAGTGGAAAAGTCGCACCATCCTTTTTTGCAGAACGTCCCCGACGAAGAACTTTCTCATCTGGCGAAACTGATCCGCGAACGCCGCAAGAAGGCGAAAGATCAGGCCCACCAGCGCAGGCGCGAAGTGCGCGGAAAGGGAGCCGCTCGTGGCGCGACACCCTCCAAGGCGGATGAAGGTTCACATCTGAAAGTTTCCGTTCTGGCTATGGCGGTGCGTCGCATCAACACCGAAGTTGAACGCCGTCGTCGCATGTCAGCCAGCGCCGAACTGATCGCCAATGCCCGAAAAGCGCTTGCGACCAAGGAAGCAAACGAAAAGAAAGGCAAGGATTTCAACACGCGTCATGCGCTGAACGGCATGCGTAACATCCCGAACGAGAAATACGACAGCCTTGTCCGCCCTGCAGAGCGTGGACGACTCCGTAAGGCCGCAAGTGTCGCTCAGGCGAAGAAGGACACTCGCCAGAAAGACGCGGGTTAGAGCATTTCCAACGCCGTCTTTCGGGAGGGGGGTGCGAAAGCCCGGTCCAGACGTTTCAATTGATCTTCGGAAAGCCGCAAGTCTGCGGCTTTTCTGTTATCCCGCACATGATGCAGGTTGGACGACTTTGGAATTGCTATGACATTGCCGCTGCGCATTACCCACGCAAGCGCAATTGAGGCTGGCGTTCCTCCCGTCTCGCTTGCAATTTCCGCCAGTACGGAATTGCCCAGCAATCGACCTTGCTCGATAGGCGAATAAGCCATCAGCGGAATCTTACGCCCGGCACACCATGGCATCAGATCAAATTCTGGGCCGCGCCGCGTCAGATTGTAAAGTATCTGGTTCGTTGCAACGGCATTGCCGCCAGCTATACCGACGAGTTCTTTCATGTCATCCGCATCGAAATTGCTGACGCCCCAGCTCACTATCTTTCCAGCATGCTGTAATTCATCGAACGCCGCGACAGTCTCCTCAAGCGGATATCGCCCACGCCAATGCAGCAAATACAGATCAATGTGATCCGTGCGAAGGCGCTGCAGGCTCCTCTCGCAGGCCTCGATTGTGCCCTTCCAGGACGCATTGAACGGCAATACCTTGCTGACGAGAAACACATCATCGCGACGGCCCGTAATGGCTTCGCCAACAACGTCTTCCGCCTCTCCATCAGCATACATTTCCGCCGTATCGATCAGCGTCATCCCGAGATCGATGCCGCTTCTCAGTGCTTCGATTTCATAGCGGCGTTGCGTGCTGTCCTCACCCATATACCAGGTGCCCTGCCCGAGCGCTGGAACCGTCTGGCCCGAAGGCAGGGTGATCTGTGATATGGTTCCCGTCATTGCATCTTCCCCTATGAAACGATCATTGCCATGATCGCTACATAGCCGGAAAATTCAAGACCTTGAGAACAAGGGCTCAAGCAAAATGCAGACCGAAACCCTGCATGAGCCTGCGGATGGCATAGTCCGGATTGCGGGATGTCACGACCGCCAGATCGTTGTGATGATGCAGCTCTTCATCGGCGCGGCGTGGTTTCAGCAGCGAGACGGTACGCCGGGCGATCGCTTCCGCAGGATCGAGCCAGTCAACCGGCCATGGCGCAAGACGGCGAAACACATTGGCAAGGAACGGATAGTGCGTGCAGGCCAGCACGACAATGTCGGTCCGGTTACCATCCTGCTCAATGAAGCAGGGAGCGATCTGTTCCACGACCAGCGCCTCGTCGATCTTTTCGCCGCGAATATGGGCTTCCGCTACTGTCGCAAGCTGATCGGCACCAACGAGACGAACATGGCACTGGGTGGCGAAAGATTGAATGAGATCGCGCGTATAAGCACGCCTGACGGTACCGGGGGTCGCCAGCACGGAAACAAGCCCCGACGATGTTCTTTCGGCAGCGGGCTTGATTGCTGGCACTGTGCCGACAAACGGCACCGAAGGATAGGCTTGCCGCAAATCATCCAGCACCAGCGTGGAGGCCGTATTGCAGGCAATGACCGCGATCTCGGGGTCATAGGTGGCAATGAGCTTGCCGAACAGCTCGACAATCCTCTCCCTCAACGCATCCTCTTCCCATCCGCCATAGGGAAACCCGGCATCGTCGGCAACGTAGACAAAGCGGCGATCCGGCATAAGCACCCGCGCTTCGCGCAAAACCGTCAGGCCTCCGATACCGCTGTCGAAAACCAAAATAGGTCTTTCGACATCGGCAGAAGGCATGGCGGCAAAGCTTACAGCGGGTGCGTTTTTCATTCGTCCTCGTCCTTCATTGCCGGAGCCTCGCTCGCAGGCTTACGCGCACGTCCTTCCGGGGCACCGGAACCGCGTGGTTTCTTCGGCGTGAACACGTCAAGCGACGTGACAACACCGCGCAGCAACTTGAGTTCTGCGGATGCGAAACCAGCACGCGTCAACACGGCGCGCAGATTGTTGACCATGATTTCCTTGCGGGCTTCCGGACGGAAATATCCCCGAACATCAAGGGCTTCTTCGAGATGATTGAAGAGCCCCTGCAACTCCTGTTTTGGCGCCATCTCAAGCTCCGGCCCGCGGAACACGGTCTCCGTTTCCGTCTCAAGGCCCGACTTCATCCATTCATAGGACATCAGCAAAACGGCCTGAGCGATATTCAGCGATGCGAAAGCCGGATTGACCGGAAACGTCACCAGTTCATCCGCAAGACCGACCTCTTCATTGCTGAGACCGAAGCGTTCACGGCCAAACAGGATGCCGGTCTTCTCACCAGTCCGGAAACGACGGCGCAGTTCGCCCCCCGCTTCCACGGCGCTGCGAACCTGCTTGAAGCCATCACGTTCACGTGCCGTCGTCGCATAGACGAAATTGAGATCGGCGATAGCGGACGGCAAATCGTCATAGACGACCGCATTGTCGATCACATGATCGGCCTTGCTGGCTGCCGCCCTCGCCTTTTCGCTCGGAAATTCCTCACGCGGATTGACCAGACGCAGTTCAGCCAGACCAAAATTCGCCATGGCGCGCGCCACCATGCCGATATTTTCCGGCAATTGCGGCTCCACCAGCACGATTGCCGGTCCTTCCGCTATAAAGGGGCGCTGTTTATCTGTTCCTGCCATGATCTCTTCCGCATTAGCTATCGTATCGTGGCGTTTCCCTTACATAATTGACGCAGAATCGCAAAGATTCCCCTTACGTGTTTTAGGGAAAAGCCTGTGTAGTAGCCCGATAACACCTATTTGCTGCCCATTCATGCCAGACTGTCCCACCAGATACAGGATCAAAGGGAGGAAACCATGTCCGGTAAGAAGATACTCATGCTTTGCGGCGACTTTGGTGAGGACTATGAAACCATGGTCCCGTTCCAGACGCTTTTGACTGTTGGTCATACGGTTCATGCGGTCTGCCCCGGCAAGAAGGCTGGCGATCATATCGCGACAGCCATTCACGACTTCGAAGGCCACCAGACCTATACAGAAAAGCCGGGCCATAACTTCACGCTGAACGCGACCTTCACCGATGTTAAGCCTGAGAACTATGACGCTCTGGTCATTCCCGGCGGTCGGGCACCGGAATATCTGCGTCTCGACGATAAGGTTATCGCCGTGGTGAAGCATTTCTTCGAAGCGAACAAGCCAGTTGCTGCGGTCTGCCACGGCGCGCAATTGCTGGCCGCAGCGCGCGTTCTGGAAGGTCGCACCTGTTCCGCCTACCCGGCCTGCCGCCCGGAAGTTGAACTCGCCGGTGGCAAATATGCCGATATTCCGGTTGATCAGGCGGTTACGGATGGCAATCTTGTCACGTCGCCCGCATGGCCTGCTCATCCAGCATGGCTATCACAGTTCCTTACTGTGCTCGGCACCAGGATCACCCATAGCTGATCGCAACGCCCTGCCTGTTTCCCAACACGGTTGCAGGCAGGGCGAAACTGCGCGACAGTAAGTTTGGGAGAATGATCCGGAGGAAATCATGTGCAGGCTGTTCATCGGTGCCGATCCTGAGCTCTGGCTGAGCGTAACACGTTCGCTGCGCATCGACGGCGTCGTGACAAGCGTCCGGCTTGAGAATTTCTTCTGGTGGGCTCTCGAAGATATTGCAGCGCGCGATGATCTCACGGTCAGCCGCCTTATCGGCAAACTTTACGATGAATCCCGGAATGAAGGGCACGACCTCGACAATTTCGCGTCGTTCCTGCGGGTCTGCTGTGGACGCTATCTTTCGTTGCAGCTGAGCGGCCTTGTTCCCACAGACAAGTCGACCGCCATCTCTACACTGGATGCAGATACCATTCTGGTCAGGGAACAGGAAAACTATCGCCAGCGGCAATCTTCCTGGGAGAAATCTCGTGATGACAATCGCGCTGCGCACCGCGCCGCATAATCGGTGCCGTCAAAAGCCGTTTCACGCTTTTCGCAAGTCTCTCCCGAAATTTTGACCGTCTAAACGCTCTATAGGCCAAAGAATAAGCCTCTTACGCTTTGCCTTATTCGTCGTGAGTGCTATACGGGCGCGACGCATTGAAAAAGAGGCTTCATCCATGGCAAAAATCAAGGTTGCGAACCCGGTCGTTGAACTCGACGGCGATGAAATGACCCGCATCATCTGGCAGTTCATCAAGGACAAATTGATCCATCCCTACCTCGACATTGATCTGAAATATTACGATCTATCAGTCGAGCACCGCGATGCCACCAATGACCAGGTTACCATTGATGCGGCTAATGCCATCAAGGAACACGGCGTTGGCGTAAAATGCGCAACCATCACCCCGGACGAAGCCCGCGTTGAAGAATTCAAGCTCAAGAAGATGTGGAAGTCGCCAAACGGCACGATCCGCAACATTCTCGGCGGCGTGATCTTCCGCGAGCCGATCATCTGCAAGAACGTTCCGCGCCTCGTGCCGGGCTGGACCCAGCCGATCATCGTTGGCCGTCATGCTTTCGGCGATCAGTACCGCGCGACCGATTTCAAATTCCCGGGCAAGGGCACTCTGTCGATCAAGTTCGTCGGCGAAGACGGCGAGACCATCGAACACGAAGTCTATCAGGCTCCGGCGGCTGGCGTGGCAATGGCCATGTACAATCTCGACGAATCGATCCGCGAATTTGCACGCGCTTCGCTGAATTACGGCTTGCAGCGCAACTACCCGGTCTATCTTTCGACCAAGAACACTATCCTCAAGGCCTATGACGGTCGCTTCAAGGACATCTTCGAAGAAGTTTACCAGACCGAGTTCGCTGACAAGTTCAAGGCTGCAAAGATCTGGTACGAACATCGCCTCATCGACGACATGGTCGCTTCGGCGCTCAAGTGGTCCGGCGGCTATGTCTGGGCTTGTAAGAACTACGACGGCGACGTGCAGTCGGACATCGTGGCTCAGGGCTTCGGTTCTCTCGGCCTGATGACCTCGGTTCTGATGACGCCGGATGGCAAGACGGTTGAAGCTGAAGCCGCACACGGCACCGTTACCCGTCACTACCGCCAGCATCAGAAGGGCGAGGAAACCTCGACCAACTCGATCGCTTCGATCTTCGCATGGACGCGTGGTCTCGCACACCGCGCCAAGCTCGACGACAATGCCGAGCTTAAGCGTTTTGCCGACACGCTGGAAAAGGTCTGCGTCGACACAGTTGAAAGCGGCTACATGACCAAGGATCTGGCTCTGCTCATCGGTCCGGATCAGCCTTGGCTCTCGACCACCGGTTTCCTCGACAAGATCGACGAGAACCTTCAGAAGGCCATGGCCGCCTGATAAAATATTCGACGCGTATCGTCGATATGGAAAACCCGGCAGCCTCGCTGCCGGGTTTTTTCATTTCCTTTTCAAGGGAAAAAGCGCATCCTGCCACCGCTTACAGGGAGGATGAAATGGCTGAGTTGAAGCTCTATACCAACCCGATGTCGCGCGGACGCATCGCGCGCTGGATGCTGGAGGAGATCGGCAAACCCTATGATGTGGAAATTCTGGATTTCGGGCCACCGATGAAGGGGCCTGACTACTGCACAATCAATCCGATGGGCAAAGTTCCTGCCCTGCGCCACGGCGATGCGGTGGTGACGGAAGTGGCTGCAATCTGCGCCTATCTGGCAACAACATTTCCCGAAGCTGGTCTGGCGCCTCACCCCAATGAGCGCGCGGATTTCTTCCGCTGGCTGTTCTTTACATCTGGTCCTGTGGAAGCCGCCTTGTCCAACCATGCGCTCGGCTTTGAAATCCCCGCAGACAAGCAGGGAATGGTCGGCTACGGCAATTACGATACAGTGGTCAACACATTGGAGAAAGCGGTTTCGCACCATCCATACATCACCGGCGACCGCTTCACGGCGGCTGACGTTTATGTCGGCTCGCACATCGGCTGGGGCCTGCGCTTCGGCACTTTGCCTGCCAGAGCAGCGTTCGCCGCCTATTGGGACCGACTAAAAGATCGTCCTGCCATGAAGCGCGCCACGGAACTGGACGAGGCAGCAGCCGCAGCCACACAGCATTAACAACATAATGCTGGCTGTTCAGGTCACGTAATCTGGCCAGCCAGCTCAAACGTGTGTGAGAATGCCTGTGCACCTTTTGGCGAGAACGCGATGACACGCCCCGCTTCGCGGCGTGCCCAGCCCTTTGAAATGAAATGGTTCAACAACGCTGCACCGAGCGCTCCGCCCAGATGGTTGCGACGTTCACTCCAGTCGAGGCAGTGACGACAGACCGGGCGCTTGCCCTGCTCCAGAGTGGTCACATCAACGCCAAGGCAACTGAAAAACGACTTGCCCTTTTCTGTCAGCACCGGCTCATTGTCATCAACAATCAGCTCAAGCCGATGCGAGGCATCGAGCATTTCCACCCCACGCTCACCGGCCAGATGGTCATAGCAGATGCGTGCCTTGCGTAGTGCCTGATCTTTCGGGCCGGTCCGCACCCGCACAGCGCCGGTGCGTTGCGCAAGCCCCATCAAACCTTCCAGGACCTGCGCCACATCTGTTCCTGAAAGCCGGAAATAGCGGTGGCGCCCCTGCTTCTGCGCGACCAGCAGATTGGCCGCATCAAGCTTTGCAAGATGCCCGCTGGCGGTTTGCAGCGTCACGCCTGCGGCTGACGCGAGTTCACTGACAGTCAGCGCACGACCATCCATCAGCGCCGTGAGCATGTTTGCACGCGCCGGATCACCAAGGAGTGCTGCAACGGAAGCTATGATCGGGCCATCTTTCATACTTCGATGCTAACCGAACTATGGAGAAACTTCAATTGCTACATTGTCAGCATCAAAGACATGCTTTTGAAGGAGACACGCATGATTACCTGTTTCATCCGCTATCAGATCGACCCGTTCAAAGCGGATGCCTTTGCAGAATATGCGCGCAATTGGGGACAGGCGATTCCGCGCTGCGGCGCTGATCTCATCGGCTATTTCGGGCCGCATGAAGGTTCGTCGACCACAGCCTACGGCGTCTATTCAGTCGAAAACCTTGCCGCGTATGAAGCATATCGGGCACGGCTTGCCGCCGATCCGATGGGACGCGAGAATTACGAATTTGCGCGCAAAGAACAATTCATCCGATCCGAAGACCGCATCTTCCTCAAACTCCAATCCGCACCGCATGGGGAGTTCATCAAGCCATGATTGCCGTCATATTCGAAGTCTGGCCAGCCGATGACAACAGGCGTGAACAGTATCTGGATATTGCCGCAAGCCTGCGCGAAGATCTTTCCAGGATTGACGGTTTTCTGTCGATCGAGCGTTTTCAAAGCCTGGCCGATCCCGACAAATTGCTTTCGCTCTCGTTCTGGCGCGACGACGATGCGGTGCGTGAATGGCGCAACCTGCCATCTCATAGGGTAGCACAGGGGCAAGGCCGCAATGGTGTTTTTGAAAACTACCGTTTGCGTGTAGCCAGCGTCATGCGTGACTATGGTCTGGATGAACGAAGCGAAGCGCCTGACGACAGCCGCACAATTCATGCTGCTTATTTCCACCGATAAAAAAGGCCGGGTTAACCCGGCCTTTTGAATTAGATGATCAGTGCCTTGACTGCTGCAATCGCGGCGTCGGCCTTATCGCCATCCGGCCCGCCGGCCTGCGCCATGTCCGGGCGACCGCCGCCACCTGCGCCACCGAGGGCCGCAGAAGCAGCGCGAACCAGATCGACCGCACTAAAGCGACCAACCAGATCTTCCGTCACTGCGGCCACCGCGCTGGCCTTGCTATCTTCGCCGACACCAATGAACAGCACCACACCGGAGCCGACCTGCTTCTTGCCTTCGTCGGCAAGCGGCTTGAGATCACGCGGGGAAACGCCAGTCACGATCTTGCCCAGGAAGTTGACGCCATTCACAGCTTCAACGGCGCTGCCGCCATCTGCCGAACCACCGCCAAGCGCAAGCTTCTTGCGCGCATCAGCAAGTTCGCGTTCCAGCTTCTTGCGTTCATCAAGCAATGCGTTGACACGTTCCAGCGCTTCAGACGGTGTCGTCTTCAATGCACCGGCGATGGCCTTTACGCGCTCGTCCTGCTCTTCAAGGTAAAGACGTGCTGCCTCACCTGTCAGCGCTTCCATACGACGAACGCCAGCGGCAACCGCGCCTTCCGAAACAATGCGGACGAGACCTATATCGCCGGTCTGGCGCACATGCGTACCGCCGCAAAGCTCAACCGAATAAGCCTTGCCCTCCTTCGAACCGTGCTTGGCGGTGCCCATGGAAACAACACGAACTTCATCGCCATATTTTTCACCGAACAGTGCCATGGCACCCTCGGCAATGGCATCGTCAACGGCCATCAGGCGGGTGCTGACAGGAGCGTTCTGCAGAATGATTTCGTTGGCGAGAGTTTCCACCTGCGTCAGCTCTTCAGCCGAAATCGGCTTCGGATGCGAAAAGTCGAAACGCAGACGATCCGGTGCAACGAGCGAACCCTTCTGTGCAACATGACTGCCGAGCGTTTCACGCAGCGCCTCATGCAAAAGGTGCGTCGCCGAATGGTTGGAACGAATGCGCGTGCGGCGCACCGAATCCACTTTCAGCTCGACCGCATCGCCGGTCTTCGCCGTCCCCTTGGTGACTTCGCCGATGTGAACGAAGACGCCCTCGCCCTTCTTCTGCGTATCCTTGATTGCGATAGCAAAACCTTCTCCGGAGATCGTGCCGGTATCGCCCTGCTGGCCGCCGGATTCTCCATAGAACGGGGTCTGGTTGACTACGACCGAAACAACATCGCCTTCAGCAGCGGACTGTACTTCCGCGCCATCGCGGACAAGCGCAGTGATAACGCCTTCGGCAACCTCGGTCTCGTATCCGAGAAATTCCGTCGCACCGACCTTATCCTTGATACCGAACCAGATCGTTTCGGTTGCAGCTTCACCAGAACCAGCCCAGTTCGCACGGGCCTCGGCCTTCTGGCGCTGCATGGCGGCACTGAAGCCATCCGTATCGACGGCAATACCGCGCTGACGAAGTGCATCCTGCGTCAGATCCAGCGGAAAGCCATAGGTGTCGTAAAGCTTGAAAGCGGTTTCGCCGTCAAGACGATCCCCTTCAACAAGGCTTTCCGTCGCATCCGACAGGAGGCCAAGACCGCGATCCAGCGTCTTGCGGAAACGGGTTTCCTCAAGCTTGAGCGTTTCGGAGATCAAGGCATCGGCGCGGATCAGTTCCGGATAGGCCTGTCCCATTTCGCGGATCAAGGCCGGCAGCAGGCGCCACATCAACGGCTCTTTGGCGCCCAAGAGCTGGGCATGACGCATTGCACGGCGCATGATGCGACGCAACACATAGCCGCGGCCTTCGTTGGACGGCAGAACACCGTCAGCGATCAGGAAGCTCGAAGCGCGCAGATGATCAGCAATCACGCGGTGGCTGGCGCGGAATTCGCCCTCAGCCTTGACGCCGGTTGCTTCTTCCGAAGCGCGGATCAATGCCTTGAAGAGATCGATATCGTAATTGTCGTGCACGCCCTGCAGAACCGCAGCGACGCGCTCCAACCCCATTCCGGTGTCGATAGACGGACGCGGCAGGTCGATGCGCTGTTCGGGCGTAATCTGCTCGAACTGCATGAAAACGAGGTTCCAGATTTCGATGAAACGGTCACCGTCTTCGTCAGCCGATCCGGGAGGTCCGCCCCAGATATGGTCGCCGTGGTCGAAGAAGATTTCTGAACACGGACCGCATGGACCGGTATCGCCCATAGCCCAAAAATTATCGCTGGTGGCAATGCGAATGATGCGGTCATCGGAAAGACCAGCAATCTTTTTCCAGTAATTCGCAGCGTCGTCGTCCGTGTGATAAACGGTGACGAGCAATTTGTCCTTCGGAAGTCCGAATTCCTTCGTGATCAGGTTCCAGGCGAAGCTGATGGCATCTTCCTTAAAATAGTCGCCAAACGAGAAATTGCCGAGCATTTCAAAGAATGTATGGTGACGAGCGGTATAGCCGACATTGTCCAGATCGTTGTGCTTGCCACCGGCACGCACGCACTTCTGGGAGGTCGTCGCGCGATTGTAGGAACGGTGTTCAAGACCCGTAAAAACGTTCTTGAACTGAACCATACCCGCATTGGTGAACATCAGCGTCGGATCGTTGCGTGGGACAAGTGGGCTCGATGGAACGACCTCATGCCCGTTCTTACGGTAATAATCGAGGAATGTGGACCTAATCTCGTTGACGCCAGCCATAAGTCACCCTTGGGCTTTTTTGCCCTGCACGGATACAGCTCTGCAGAAAGCTGTATCAATTATCCTGTTCAAACTCCCATAGCCGCCAACCGTCATTGAAGGCCCGAGGCTCTCCCGCACTGCCAGGAGGTGAAGTGGAGTTTTCGATTGACCGCTTTTAGCGGTGCCTTGCTTTTCTGTCCAGATAAGTACGCTGCGCCATAAAAGCAATTTCTGCCGGAAAGCGATAAAACCAGCACCATTCACTTCGCAAAAACACTCACTGCTAAACAAAAAGCCCCATGCAATTGCACGGGGCTTCGATAATTCATTCGATGCTGGCGATCTTACATTTCGGCAGCGTCACTCGCATCGTCTTCTGGTCCGCCATCTTCGAGGAACTGTTCGGCAATCAAACCGGCATTCTGACGAAGCGTGGTTTCGATCTCGCGGGCCACTTCCGGGTTGTCCTTGAGATATTGCTTGGCGTTTTCACGGCCCTGTCCCAGTCGCTGGGAATTATACGAGAACCACGCACCGGACTTCTCGACGACACCGGCCTTTACGCCAAGATCGACCAGCTCGCCGGTCTTGGAAACGCCAGCACCGTACATGATGTCAAATTCGACCTGCTTGAAGGGCGGTGCAAGCTTGTTCTTGACGACCTTCACACGGGTCTGGTTGCCAACAACTTCGTCGCGCTCCTTGATCGAACCGATACGGCGAATATCGAGACGGACCGAAGCATAGAACTTGAGAGCGTTACCGCCAGTCGTCGTTTCCGGCGAACCGAACATCACACCGATCTTCATACGAATCTGGTTGATGAAGATCACCATACAGTTCGACCGCGAGATCGAAGCAGTAAGCTTGCGCAGCGCCTGGCTCATGAGACGAGCCTGAAGGCCAGGCAAGGAGTCACCCATTTCGCCTTCGATTTCCGCACGTGGCGTCAAGGCTGCGACGGAGTCGACGACGAGAACGTCAATGGCGCCCGAACGCACAAGCGTGTCGGTGATTTCAAGTGCTTGCTCACCCGTATCTGGCTGCGAAATCAGCAGGTTTTCCAGATCGACACCCAGCTTGCGTGCATAGACAGGATCAAGCGCATGTTCCGCATCGACGAATGCACAGATACCGCCCTTCTTCTGTGCTTCCGCAATCGTGTGCAGCGCGAGTGTCGTCTTACCGGAGCTTTCCGGTCCGTAAATCTCAACAATACGTCCTTTGGGCAAGCCGCCGACACCCAGCGCGATGTCCAGAGAAAGCGAGCCGGTCGGAACAGTTTCGATCTCGATAACCGGGGCATTTTTCCCCAGACGCATGATCGAGCCCTTACCGAACGCCCTTTCGATTTGCGACAATGCCGCATCGAGAGCCTTAGTCTTGTCCACTGAATTTTCCTCAACAAGTCGCAATGAATTCTGAGACATCTTACACCATCCTCTTGTCTCGCTAGAAGCCCGGCAGGCTCGTTGCTATGATCTATTTGTATTCGTTTTGTTCTCATTTGACAATAGGGCTAACTCATTGATTAAAAACAGTTCCGAAATTTTGTTCTATAATCGTTCTCTAACATCAGCAATTACGAAAATAATCGAACTATCCACGAATTAACTTAATTCAAACCAAACTGCCCATCCACCGATTCGGAAAAGCAAAGAAAAACGCAGCCCTTCTATCGAAGAACTGCGTTGTTTGAAGCCTATTAACCCTCGGAAGGGAATCAGCTGGCGGCGCGAAGCGGAGAAATCTGGATTTCCACGCGACGGTTCTGCGCACGGCCTTCCGGTGTTGCGTTAGTGGCAACGGGCTGGCTCGCGCCATAGCCGATAACGGCGAAGCGACGCGGATCGATACCCTGCGAACCGAGATAGCTCGCGACCGACGCGGCGCGGCGCTGCGAAAGAGCCTGATTGTGGCTGACGCTACCGGTCGAATCGGTGTGGCCATAAACGTCCACAAGTGTCTGGTTGAATTTGCGCAGTACAATCGCGACCGAATTAAGCGTCGGGTAGAACTGGCTCTTCACCTGATCCTGATCGGTATCGAAAGTGATGCTGGACGGCATATTAAGGATGATCTGGTCGCCGTTACGCGTCACAGACACGCCAGTGCCCTGCAACTGTGCACGGAGCTCGTTTTCCTGACGATCCATGTAATTGCCGATTGCGCCGCCGCCAAGTGCACCAATACCGGCACCAATCAGAACGGCATTGCGCTGTGCACGGCTGGAACCGCCGACCATCAGGCCACCAAGAGCGCCCACAGCCGCGCCAATCGCAGCACCACCTGCGGTGTTCGACATCTTCTGTTCCCCGGTATAGGGGTCGGTGGTGCAGCCTGCCAGAAATGTGGCGGCGAAAAGGGCAATACCGATCTTCTTCAGCATGAAATGGTCATCCTCAATTAGCGAATCCGTCGCATGATAATAGCGATTAAGGCCGGATGGTGTCTCAAATGCGAGTTTGAATCCAGCCTTTCGCTTTTTAACTGAAGCCTCCGCAACTGCGCAACTGCGTGGCGTAACGATTGGCCATGGATTGGGCACGTTTTGCGCCATTGAGCGCTGTAGCATTCCCGCGCCAGACACCACGAGCGTAACCGCCGTGACCCGAATAGTAAGCGAGATAAAGGCTATATGCATCGGCGCGATTGATGCCGTTTTTCAGATAGCTTTGATAGTGATACCAGCCAATGAAATGGATAGCGTCCGCGAAATTGGTGCGCGATGCAGTCCAGCGACCGGTTTCCCGCTTGTAACGATCCCACGTGCCGTTCAGCGCCTGGGAATAGCCATAGGCGCTGGAAGCCCGCTTCCACGGTATGATCCAGAGAATCTTGGTCCGTGGCGGGCGTGCATAGGGCTGGAAGCCGGATTCGGTATAGATTGTGGCCATCAGAACCGGAACCGGCACGCCGAACTCGCGCGAAACCCGCGTGGCAGCCGTCTGCCAGTTATTGAACCAACCGTCGCGTTGATCGAAGACCGCACACACATTGTTGACCTGCCGTGGGGCAGTCGCGCAGCCTCCTAGGATCACGAGCGCGACGAGAAACAAAACGCGCATCATGGAAAACCTCGTCTCTTTGCAAAGATTGATAAAGCGTAAAAATTAAGAAGACCTTTCTAACGACAGGTCACCCCTTTCCGGGGCCTTCAAACTCGCGTGAAGAAGCAAAGTAAAAACCGCTGCCAACACGACAGCGGCCCGAACTGTGGATGAATGTGCGTAGCGACAATCAAGGTGAGATTCAGCGTCAATCAGGATGAGACTCGCGCCGGGGTGTGACGGAGAGAGGGCGTAGCCCGACCGTAGTCATATCCCGGCGCGGCGCAGATTTTCGACGTCTCATGATCGCGGTCGGTCCGATACATTTCAGGTTTTCTGGATTGGAGAACCAGTTTGTGCCGGGTCGTCATGTAACCGATCATCAGATGAGATTATTCATGAAGTATCGACAAATGCATTCAGTAGAGGTCGCCGCTGCAAAAGCGTCGATCAGCCGGGCCACGGCCTATCGTCTCGATAAGGAGACGCAACTTCCATCCCAAAGCAAAGCACCACGCGGGCGTCGTCGTCCTGATCCGCTTGAGCCGATATTCGATACGGAAGTTGTTCCGCTCCTCAAAGCAGCACCGGGCATCCGCGCCGTGGCCGTTTTCAACGAGATGCTACGGCGGCATCCAGAACTGCCCGAAGGTATCCGCCGCACGCTCGAGCGTCGCATCCGGTCCTGGCGTGCTGTTCACGGTGAGGCCCAGGAGGTCATCTTCCGCCAGACGCATGAACCTGGTCGGCTGGGCCTTTCGGATTTTACTGACATGAGCAGCCTCGGCATCACAGTCGCCGGCCAGCCGCTCGATCATTTGTTTTATCACTTCCGGCTTGTCTGGTCTGGGTTCGAGCATGCTCATGTCATTCTCGGCGGCGAGAGCTTCGTTGCGCTGGCAGAAGGGTTGCAGAACGCCCTGTGGTCTGTGGGGGGCGCGCCCCTTTATCACCGCAGCGACAGTCTGTCGGCCGCCTTCCGCAACCTCGATGCCGATGCCAAGGTCGACCTGACAAATCGCTATGACGAACTGTGTGCCCATTATCGCATGACGCCGACGCGCAACAACAAGGGCATCGCACATGAGAACGGCTCGATCGAAAGCTCCCATGGCCATCTCAAGAATGCTGTTCGTGATGCCTTGCTGATGCGCGGTACCAGGGAATTCGCTGATCTCAGCTCTTACCGCGCCTTTGTCGACGAGATTGTCAGCCGGCGCAACGCCGCCCATGGCAAGCGTATCGATGCCGAGCGGTCCCATTTGCAGGCGCTGCCCGAGCGCCGGACCACGGACTTCGAAGAGGTTGTCGTGACGGTATCTCGCACCGGCGGCTTTACCTTGCGCAAGGTGTTCTACACCGTGCCGTCCCGCCTCATCGGGCATAGACTTCGGGTGCGCTTGTTCGACGATCGGCTTGATGTCTTTGTCGGGGGTACGCACCTGATGACGCTGCGCAGGGGACGTGGCCATGCCGACGGGCGGCATGATCAGGTCGTCAATTACCACCACATCATCCATTCCCTGCGCAAAAAGCCGATGGCGCTGCGTGGTCTCGTCTATCGTGACAAGCTCTTTCCACGGCAGGAATACCGCAGAGCCTACGAGACACTCATCGAGCATCTTCCCGACAAGCAGGCCTGCAAGATCACCGTCGAGCTTCTGGCGCTGGCGCATGATCGCGGCTGCGAGCGCGAACTTGCCGAAGAATTGGCCACGACACTCGATGCCGGAGATCTGCCCGATCTGGCTGCAATGCAAGCGCTCTTCGGTCCCGATCCAGCCAAATTGCCGACCGTCCATGTCCAACTCGCATCGCTTCATGGCTACGAGGCCTTGATCGGGACAGGAGAAGCAGCATGAAGAACGCTCATGTCATCGATGAAGCGCGGCTCGGCATCATGCTCAACGAACTCCGACTGCCGACAATCAAGACTCTATGGTCGCAATTTGCCGAACAGGCCGATCGAGAAGGATGGCCGGCCGCACGCTTCCTATCGGCCATCGCCGAGCACGAATTGGCCGAGCGTGCCCACCGCAGGATTGAAAGGCATCTCGCTGAGGCACACCTGCCACCTGGAAAGACCCTGGATAGCTTCGCTTTCGACGCCGTGCCCATGGTCTCAAAGGCCCAGGTCATGGCAATTACCGCTGGCGACAGTTGGCTCGCCAAAGGTGCCAATATCCTCATGTTCGGCCCACCCGGTGGAGGAAAGAGCCATCTCGCTGCCGCTATCGGCCTCGCACTTATCGAGAATGGATGGCGCGTGCTATTCACCCGAACAACCGACCTCGTGCAAAAGCTACAGGTCGCGCGCAGGGAACTGCAGCTCGAATCTGCTATCGCCAAACTCGACAAGTTCGACTTGCTCATCCTCGATGATCTCGCCTACGTCACCAAGGATCAGGCCGAAACGAGCGTGCTCTTCGAGCTGATATCGGCACGCTACGAGCACAGATCGGTCTTGATTACCGCAAACCAGCCATTTGGAGAGTGGAACCGGGTCTTCCCAGATCCTGCCATGACACTCGCAGCGGTCGACCGGCTTGTTCATCACGCTACGATCTTCGAGATGAATGTCGAAAGCTACCGGCGAAGAACGGCGCTGGAGGAAAAACGCCAACGCGGACGACCGGCATCTTTTGCGACAATCAAAACCTCGACGGTGATTGCCGCGGAGCGACAATCAGAAAGCGACGAAGAGCTTGCCAGCGACATTCAACGTGATAACTTCAACTCGACCGCGACATAAGAATCTCATCCAGATTGTCGCCCGCGTCTCATCCTGATCGCCGCGCTATAGAATGTGGATAACTATGGGGATAGCGCATTTTCAACGGTCGAAACTGCGTGAAAACCAATGGTTAGAGCGATTGCGCCGGAACAGAACTGCTCCAAACTTCAACGGCGTCCCTGGCGCTCCTGTCGCAACCGCGCCCAGTATTCGAGGCGCTTGCGGATATCTCGCTCAAAACCCCGCTCCGGCGGATCATAGAATTTTTGCCTGCCCATGCTTTCCGGGAAATAATCCTGTCCTGAAAACGCGTCTGGCTGGTCGTGGTCATAGGCATAGCCATCGCCGTAGCCCTCGTTCTTCATAAGCTTGGTTGGCGCGTTGAGAATATGCTTCGGCGGCAGCAGTGAACCGTTCTCCTTGGCCGCACGCATTGAGGCTTTATAGGCCACATAGACGGCGTTCGATTTCGGAGCCGTTGCAAGATAAACACAGGCCTGTGCGAGCGCCAGTTCGCCTTCCGGCGAACCGAGATAGTCATAGGCATCCTTGGCGGCGTTGCAGATGACCAGTGCCTGCGGGTCGGCCAAGCCGATATCTTCCACCGCCATGCGCACCAGCCGCCGCCCAAGATATAACGGATCTTCGCCCGCATCGAACATACGAGAAAGATAGTAGAGCGCTGCGTCAGGGTCCGATCCCCGCACCGATTTATGCAGCGCCGAAATCAGATTGTAATGCCCGTCCTGCCCCTTGTCATAAACGGGGGCGCGACGTTGCACGACATCCTGCAGCTTTTCGGCAGTAAAAACTTCATCGGGACGGGCCGCGCGCCAGACTTCCTCGGCAAGCGTCAGCGCAGCACGTCCATCGCCGTCAGCCATCCGAACAAGGCTTACCCGTGCTTCCTCGTCCAGCGGCAATGGACGTTCTTCTTGCTCTTCGGCACGGGTCAGAAGTGTTGCAATGCTCTCGCCATCATGGGGATGAAAAGTAAGCACCCTCGCCCGGGACAAAAGAGCAGCATTGAGCTCGAAAGACGGGTTTTCCGTCGTGGCGCCGATCAGGATAACAGTGCCGTCTTCCATGACCGGCAAAAACGAATCCTGCTGGGCGCGATTAAAGCGATGAATTTCGTCTACGAAAAGCAGTGTCTGCCGGCCCGACATACGCCGCGCACGAGCAGTCTCGAAAACCTTCTTGAGATCGGCAACGCCGGAGAAGATCGCCGAAATCTGCTCAAACGCGAGATCAGTTTCTCCAGCAAGCAGGCGGGCAACGGTCGTCTTGCCGGTTCCCGGAGGTCCCCAGAAGATCATGGAACCGAGCGAACCGGATGCAATCATGCGCGTCAGCACACCTTCTGGTCCGGTCAGATGTTCCTGACCGGTTACTTCCGACAAATGCTTCGGGCGCAGACGGTCAGCAAGCGGCCGGTTGCGGTCCGCGTTCGGGTCTGCCGCTGCTGAGAAAAGGTCGCTCATTTCATTCGCTCGATCGATAAATTAAACGCCGCTTCAGGCATAATGCTACCCGAAGCGGCATGCAACTTTTGGCGATATACTGGCCGACAGTTTTAACGCACGAACTGACGCAACAACGTTCCGTTGCGTTCCACCTCAAGCCGCCAGGCAAGACCACGTCCCCCATCCAGAATCGCGGTCATCTCCTCCACGGAGCGGATAGGATTTCCGTTGATGCTTCGAACAATGTCGCCCGGGCGCAATCCGAGCCGTGCCGCCGGCGAGCCGGAATAAACGTCAACAACGACCACCCCCTGGCTTTCACTCTTGAGACGCAGCTTTTTAGCGGTGGATGGCGTCAGCACAAGAACAGCTGCACCGGCGAAGGGATTATCGCCCTTGATCACCTGCGGCGCAGTTTCCTTGACTTCAGGCGCTTTGGAAAGCTTCACCGGGATGGTCTGGTTCTTTCCATCCCGCATGATTTCGACCGACACGGTGTTACCAATGCCAGCCGTCGATAGACGATAACCAAGCACATCCTGATTATCGACACGAACGCCCTGAACGGACAGAACCACATCGCCGATCTTCAGCCCTGCGGCTTCTGCAGGACCACCTTTTGCAACTGCCGTGATCAGGGCACCGTAGGGCTTTTCCATTCCAAGCCCTTCGGCCAGATCGGAGGTGACCCCTTGGAAAGTCGCGCCGATATAGGGGCGCTCGAAACTTTTGCTGCCATTCTGCGCAGCTTCCACGACAGCGCGGACCATATTGGACGGAATAGCAAAGCCGATGCCCACGGAACCGCCAGAACGTGAATAGATCGCTGTGTTGATACCTATCAGGCGTCCGCGCATGTCAATCAATGCGCCACCGGAGTTGCCGGGATTGATAGCCGCATCCGTCTGGATAAAGAAATCAAAATCGGAAATGCCAACCTGTGTTCGGGATTGCGCCGACACGATACCGCTCGTCACAGTCTGTCCGACCCCGAACGGATTGCCGATGGCCAGCACCAGATCGCCAACTTCGACTTCGTCGGAATTGCCGAGGCCCAACACTGGAAACTTGTCCTTGGCTTCAATTTTTAACACGGCAAGGTCCGTGGTTTCATCACGCAGAAGCAGCTTGCTTTCGAACTCGCGACCGTCCGACAAGGCGACTTTGATTTCGTCGGCATCCTTGATGACGTGATTGTTCGTCACGACAATGCCTGAACTATCGACAATCACGCCGGACCCGAGCGACTGCTGGATACGTGGCTTGCTTTCCCCGAACTGCCGCCCGAAAAACTGCTCGAAGAACGGATCGCCTGCAAATGGCGATTGTGCCCGTGCCTGCACCTGTCGCGCCGCATAGACATTCACAACAGCTGGTGTCGTCTCTTTCACAAGAGGAGCGAAGGAAAGTTGCATATCAGCGCGGCTGAGCGGCACTTCTTTGGGAGGTGTTGCAGGCGCATCCTGCGCCATTGCCTGCGGCATAACCAGCCCGATGGATGTCAGCATAAGACCCAATACACCTAAACGTCGCCAATTCATGCACATACTCCGCGCTTTCCGAGGGCACTCATATCTTCGGTGAAAAAATATGAGATTCGTCGTCCATATGTAGTCAACTGAGGACAAGGATAAAGGGCCACATTGTGACCTTGAAGTGCAGCACGGCAATTTTTCGTGAAACATATCGATCCGAAAGAGCCGAACAGCAGCAAGAACAAACAAAAAGGGCCGCTCAAGGCGGCCCTTTTCAATAATCAGAAACAGTGCAGATTATGCTGCGTCTGCTTCAGCAGCCTGTTCGGCTTCGACGCGGGCGCGGTCAGCCTTGCCCTTTGCATCGACGTCGCGTTCCACGAATTCAACAACCGCCAGAGGCGCGTTGTCGCCAGCGCGGAAGCCAGCCTTCATGATGCGGATGTAGCCGCCGTTGCGGGTTGCATAGCGAGCAGCCAACGTATCGAACAGCTTTGCAACGAGCTTAACGTCGCGAATAGCCGAGATAGCCTGACGGCGTGCATGCAGATCGCCGCGCTTGCCGAGAGTGACAAGCTTTTCTACGATCGGACGGATTTCCTTAGCTTTAGGAAGCGTGGTCACAATCTGTTCATGCTCGATGAGCGAAGCCGCCATGTTGGCGAACATTGCCTTGCGATGCGAGGCAGTGCGGTTCAGCTTACGCTGTCCATTACCGTGGCGCATGGCCTTCTCCTTAATTAGTTCTAGCCGGATTGCCGGTCTTAATATTGGTCTTCGTAGCGCTTTGCGAGATCTTCGATGTTTTCTGGCGGCCAGGACGGGATTTCCATACCGAGATGGAGACCCATCGATGCCAGAACTTCCTTGATCTCGTTGAGCGACTTGCGGCCGAAATTCGGAGTCCGCAGCATCTCGGCTTCCGTCTTCTGGATCAGATCGCCGATGTAGACGATGTTGTCGTTCTTCAGGCAGTTTGCCGAACGGACGGACAGTTCGAGTTCGTCGACCTTCTTGAGCAGAGCCGGGTTGAAAGCCAGTTCCGCAACCTGTTCCTGCGGAGCTTCCTTCTGGGGCTCTTCGAAGTTGACGAAGATCGCCAGCTGGTCCTGGAGAATACGAGCAGCATACGCCACTGCGTCTTCACCGCTGACCGAGCCGTTTGTCTCGATGTTCAGCGTCAGCTTGTCATAATCGAGAACCTGACCTTCACGGGTGTTCTCGATCTTGTACGACACCTTGCGAACCGGAGAGTAGAGGCTGTCAACCGGGATAAGCCCGATCGGAGCATCTTCCGCACGGTTGCGGTCGGCAGGCACATAGCCCTTGCCGGTGTTGACGGTGAATTCCATGCGGATTTCAGCGCCTTCGTCCAGCGTGCAGATGACGTGATCCGGGTTAAGGATCTCGACATCGCCGACAGTCTGAATGTCGCCAGCCGTAACAACGCCTGGGCCTTCCTTGCGGACGACCATGCGCTTCGGGCCCTCGCCTTCCATGCGGATGGCGATTTCCTTGACGTTCAGAACGATATCCGTAACGTCTTCGCGGACGCCCGGAATCGAAGAGAATTCATGCAGAACGCCATCGATCTGAATGGCGGTCACGGCAGCGCCGCGAAGCGACGACAGAAGCACGCGACGCAGAGCATTACCGAGCGTCAGACCGAAACCGCGTTCCAGCGGCTCAGCAACGACGGTTGCATGCGTGCGGGAGCCGTTGGTGATGAAATCCACCTTATTCGGCTTGATGAGTTCCTGCCAGTTCTTCTGGATCATGTAAGTATCCCTCTATCAATCGTCGCTACCATCCTATCGTAGCGATCAAGTGTAGAAACCGCAGAGGAACCCCGAACTTGAAAAGCCCGAGGCTCGTACGGCATGTGAACGAGGATTAGACCCGGCGCTTCTTGCGCGGACGGCAACCGTTGTGCGGGATCGGCGTAACATCGCGGATCGACGTAATCACAAAGCCGGCAGCCTGAAGGGCGCGCAGCGCGGATTCACGGCCAGAGCCCGGTCCGCAAACCTCGACTTCGAGGGAGCGCATACCGTGTTCCTGAGCCTTCTTGGCGCAATCTTCGGCAGCGATCTGAGCGGCGAACGGGGTCGACTTACGCGAACCCTTGAACCCCTGAGCACCGGCAGACGACCAGGCAATCGCATTGCCCTGAGCATCCGTGATGGTGATCATGGTGTTGTTGAACGTCGAATTTACGTGGGCAACGCCCGACGAGATGTTTTTACGCTCGCGACGGCGAACGCGCGTGGCTTCCTTGGCCATGACAGTCCTTTCAATCGATCTCTACACCGCCGTAATTCCAGCGGCTACACCGGTCCTCAAGAAAGGACCAGCATCAAACCCAACCGGCGCACCGGAAAGGCCCGACGGAACATATGTCCCGTCGAAATTACTTCTTCTTGCCTGCGATTGCCTTCGCCGGACCCTTGCGGGTGCGTGCGTTGGTGTGCGTGCGCTGGCCGCGAACCGGCAGCGAACGACGATGACGCAGACCGCGGTAGCAGCCCAGGTCCATCAGGCGCTTGATGTTCATCGAAACTTCACGACGCAGGTCACCTTCGACCTGGTAGTCAGCATCGATTGCTTCGCGGATCTGAAGGACTTCAGCATCCGACAGCTGGTTAACGCGACGATCGTCAGCAATGCCGACCTTCGTTACGATTTCCCGAGCAAATTTTGGTCCGATCCCGTGAATGTACTGAAGCGCAATAACAACGCGCTTGTTCGTCGGGATGTTGACGCCAGCGATACGTGCCACGTCTGTTCTCCTTGAGTTATAAAAATTTCCATCTGGCAGATGCGATCAACCAGACAGCATTAAACGACCGGTACCGGCCTCTTTCGATTTCCGCCGATACCCGCCATTCAAAACCAGTTGAAGTGGCGCAGTCTTTGACGGAATCGCCCGAAAAAGTCAACTCTTAACTGTCCGTAAAGCCATCAAACCGGCCTGACAGGCAACTCAAGCAACTTCTGGAAGTAATAAACGGGCAGAAAACGCTTCACGCTTTCCCTGCCCGTATTGGAATGAGGCTTCTTCAAGCCCCTTCAATTTTCATGCCGGAACCAGAATTCTCTCGATTTCGGCAGTAACTTCTTCAACCGGCGCCATGCCATTGATGACGCGCAGTTCACCAGTTCCGGCATAATAGCTCGAAAGCGGCGAAGTCTTTTCGCGGTATTCCACGAGACGCTTGCGGAACGCTTCAGGATTGTCGTCCGAACGGACCTGACCACCCTTGGCAATCGTTTCAGCCACGCGGCTCTCCATCCGCTTGACCAGAGCATTCTCGTCAACCTTCAGCTCAATGACTGCATCGAGCTTTAGGCCCTTCCCCGCCAGCATGGTTCCCAGAGCCTGAGCCTGTGGAACCGTGCGTGGATAACCGTCAAGGATGAAACCGTTCGCGCAGTCAGGCGCATCGATGCGCTCCGAAACGATCTGGTTCACGATCTCATCGGAAACCAGTTGCCCGGCGTCCATCACGGCCTTGGCGCGCTTCCCGATCTCGCTCTGCTGGGCGACTGCTGCACGCAGCATGTCGCCGGTCGAGAGCTGAGGAATTCCATGCTTCTTGGTAAGAAGTCCAGCCTGCGTCCCCTTACCTGCTCCGGGCGGCCCAAGAAGTATCAGTCTCATTTATTGCGTTTCCCACCTCTGAGTTTGGACTTCTTGATCAGCCCTTCATACTGATGGGCGATCAGATGTCCCTGAATTTGCGCAACCGTGTCAAGCGTTACGCTCACAACGATCAGCAGCGAGGTGCCACCAAGATAGAACGGCACACCGGTTGCGGAAATCAGGAATTCCGGCAGGAGACAGACAAGCACGATATAGATGGCGCCGACAACAGTGATGCGTGTCAGCACATAGTCTATGTATTCGGCGGTACGCTCACCCGGACGAATGCCCGGAATAAAGCCGGAATGCTTCTTGAGCTGGTCAGCAGTGTCCTTGGGATTGAACACAATGGCCGTGTAGAAGAAGCAGAAGAATGCCATCAATGCGGCATAGAACAGCATGTAAAGCGGCTGACCATGACCGAGTGCATTGAGAACGGTAGTAGCCCAGGCCGGCATTTCCGTCGTGTTGGCGAAACCGGCAACCGTCGCAGGCAGAAGCAACAACGACGAGGCGAAAATCGGAGGAATGACGCCTGCGGTATTGAGCTTCAACGGCAGATGCGACGTATCGCCCTGGAACATGCGGTTGCCGACCTGACGCTTCGGATACTGGATCAGAAGGCGACGCTGCGCACGTTCAACGAATACGATGACCGCAATCAGCACGATGGCAAGAATGATAACGCCCAGAATGAGTCCCGTCGACAGCGCGCCGGTACGGCCAAGTTCCAGCGTGCCGGAAATAGCGTGCGGCAGGTTGGCCACGATACCGGAGAAGATGATCAGCGAGATACCGTTGCCGATACCGCGTGCAGTGATCTGCTCGCCGAGCCACATCAGGAACATCGTACCGCCAACAAGGGTGATCACCGACGAAACGACGAAGAACGGTCCCGGATTGGTGACAATACCGTTGCCCGACTGCAAGCCGACAGAAATCGCGTAGGCCTGAACAAGCGCCAGAAGCACCGTGCCGTAACGCGTATACTGATTGATGATCTTGCGACCTGCCTCGCCTTCCTTCTTCAGCGCTTCAAGAGACGGAACAACCGACGTCATGAGCTGCACGATGATGGAGGCAGAGATATAAGGCATGATGCCGAGCGCGAAAATGGCCATACGACCGACGGCGCCACCGGCGAACATGTTGAAAAGCCCGAGCACACCCTGGCTATGCTGCTGGAAAGCCTGCGCAAGCGCGTCAGGATTGATGCCGGGAAGCGGAATATAGGTGCCGAACCGGTATACGAGCAAAGCACCCAGCGTGAACCAGATGCGCTTCTTGAGTTCTTCTGCTTTCGAGAAAGCTGAAAAATTGAGATTGGAAACTAGCTGTTCAGCAGCCGATGCCATTAAATTTCTCCGGTGAAAAGTCTCCGGTCCTCCGCCCCCGTCAGCGCAATCTATTGCGGTCGCGCCTCGAGACTAAAAAGACCCTACCCAGATATGCGCATTGGCATAAATGTGCAAGCGGCGGCACTGAGGCCGCCGCTTTTTATTTCTGTATCGAAGCCTTATTCGGCAGCGGCTTCAGGAAGCTTGATGCTACCGCCAGCCTTTTCGATCTTTTCGACCGCAGCCTTGGAAGCACCGGCTACCTCGAAAGCAACCTTTACCTTCAGCTCGCCGTCCGAAAGGATGCGAACGCCGTCTTTGGCACGACGAATCACGCCAGCAGCCTTCAGCGAATCGAGGTTCACAACTGCCTTGGCATCAAGCTTGCCTGCATCGATAGCGGCCTGAACACGGCCGAGCGACACAACGTTGAAGCTCTTTGCGAAGATGTTGGTGAAGCCGCGCTTCGGCAGACGGCGGTAGATTGGCATCTGGCCGCCTTCGAAGCCGTTGATCGCGACGCCCGAACGGGACTTCTGCCCCTTGACACCACGACCACCGGTCTTGCCGGTGCCCGAACCGATACCGCGGCCAACACGCTTGCGTGCTTTGACCGAACCTGGCTTGTCACGCAGATCGTTGAGTTTCATATCTCTATCTCCTGCGCTATCACGCCTCGTCCACAACTCGAACGAGGTGTGGAAGCTTGGCGATCATGCCACGAACTGCCGGAGTATCTTCCAGCGTGCTGCGGCGGTGCATTTTATTAAGACCCAGACCGATCAGCGTTGCGCGCTGCTCGGCTGGACGACGGATTGGGCTTCCGATCTGCTCGACCGTAACCGTCTTGCCCTTCTTCTCAGCCATCACTCAAATCCCTTGTCTATGGCGTATCCGGTGGCCTGAGCGGCCCCGGACGAACACAAACTATCGGCTACTCTTCCGAACCGACCACATCATGGCGGCGAGCCTGAAGGGTCGAGTACTTGATGCCGCGCTGTGCAGCGATGTCCTTCGGATGCATCTGATGCTTCAGAGCATCGAACGTCGCACGAACCATGTTGTAAGGGTTCGACGAACCAAGCGACTTGGCGACAACGTCCTGAACGCCGAGCGTTTCGAACACTGCACGCATCGGACCACCGGCGATGATACCCTTACCAGCAGGAGCTGCGCGGAGCAGAACCTTGCCGGCGCCGTGACGGCCTTCAACATCGTGGTGCAGCGTACGGCCCGAACGCAGCGGTACGAAGATCATGTCGCGCTTGGCAGCTTCCGTAGCCTTACGGATAGCTTCCGGCACTTCACGAGCCTTGCCATGACCGAAGCCTACGCGGCCCTTCTGGTCGCCAACAACGACGAGCGCAGCAAAACCGAAGCGACGGCCGCCCTTGACGACCTTGGCAACGCGGTTGATGTGAACGAGCTTATCGACGAATTCGCTGTCGCGCTCCTCACGGCCGCGATCTTCGCGGTTACGTTCTCTCTGTGCCATATCCTGATTTCCTTTTTCTTTTCCGGAAGCACAAAATGCTATTAGAAGCTCAGTCCGCCTTCGCGGGCAGCTTCGGCGAGAGCCTTCACACGGCCGTGGTAAATGAATGCACCACGGTCGAACACTACTTCGCTGACGCCTGCTTTAACGGCACGCTCGGCGACCAGCTTGCCAACTGCAGCTGCTGCTGCGGAGTCGGCGCCAGTCTTGAGCTTGCCCTTCAGGTCGCCATCCAGGGTCGAAGCAGCGGCGATGGTAACACCGCGAACGTCGTCGATAACCTGAACGTAGATGTTCTTGGAAGAGCGGTGCACGCTGAGACGCGGACGGCCGTTTGCAACAGCCTTGACCTGACGGCGTACACGAGCAGCGCGACGCTGCAAAGTTTCTTTTGGCGATGCCATGACGCGCTTCCCTTACTTCTTCTTGCCTTCTTTGCGGACGATCTTCTCGCCAGCATACTTGACGCCCTTGCCCTTGTAAGGCTCGGGGCCGCGATATTCGCGGATCTCAGCCGCGACCTGACCGACCTGCTGCTTGTCGATACCGGTGACGACGATTTCCGTCGGCTTCGGAACGGCAACAGTGATGCCAGCAGGCACGTCGTAGACCACTTCGTGGCTGAAGCCGAGCGAAAGCTGCAGGTTCTTACCCTGCATGGCAGCACGGTAACCGACGCCGCTGATTTCGAGCTTCTTTTCGAAGCCGTCCTTCACGCCAACAAAAATGTTGGAGATCATCGTGCGGGACATGCCCCACTTCGAACGAGCTTCCTTCGACTGGTCGCGCGGATCGACGCTGACAGCGCCGTCTTCCATCTTGACCAGAACTTCATCGTGCACGACGAAGGAGAGTTCACCCTTCGCGCCCTTGGCCTTGACGATCTGCCCATCAACACTGGCGGTCACGCCTGCCGGGACCGGCACGGGTTTTTTACCGATACGAGACATTTTAATACCTGTCTTTTATCTGTTCGCTGTCAACCGCATCAGAAGATGCGGCAGAGCAGCTCACCACCAACGTTTTGTTCACGGGCTTCATGATCAGCCATCACACCCTTAGGGGTGGACAGGATCGAGATGCCAAGACCATTCGCAACCTGCGGGATCGACTTGACCGACACGTATACACGGCGGCCAGGCTTCGAAACGCGGGTCAGTTCACGAATGACTGGAACGCCTTCATAGTACTTCAGTTCGATTTCGATCTCGGCTTTGCCGTTCACGAATTCACTCTGCGTGTATCCGCGGATGTAACCTTCAGACTGAAGAACATCAAGAACGCGAGCGCGCAACTTGGAAGCCGGGGTCGAAACCTTGGTCTTCTTGCGGCCTACTGCGTTACGAATACGGGTCAGCATGTCGCCGATAGGATCTGACACAGACATATGCTACTCCTTACCAGCTCGACTTGACGATGCCCGGGATCTGACCGAGCGAACCCAACTGACGGAGCGCAATACGCGACATCTTCAGTTTACGGTAATAACCACGCGGACGGCCCGAAACTTCGCAACGATTGCGAATACGAACCTTCGATGAATTGCGCGGCAGTTCGGCAAGCCGGATAGTGGCGCGGAAGCGCTCCTCCAGCGGAAGGCCCTGATCCATTACGATCGCCTTCAGACGTGCACGCTTGTCAGCATGACGCTTAACCAACTTTTCGCGGCGCTTGTTTTTTTCGACTGCGCTAGTCTTGGCCATATTATTATACCTCGCTACGCTTGCCGTTACTGCCGGAAGGGGAAGTTGAATGCACGCAGAAGAGCGCGCGCTTCATCATCCGTCTTGGCGGTCGTGCAAACGATGATGTCCATGCCCCAGATCTGATCAACCTTATCGTAGTTGATTTCCGGAAACACGATGTGCTCCTTGATACCCATGGCATAGTTGCCACGTCCGTCAAAGCTCTTCGGGTTCAGGCCGCGGAAGTCGCGAACGCGAGGAAGAGCGATCGTGATGAAACGATCAAGGAATTCGTACATGCGGTCCTGGCGAAGGGTGACCTTCGTGCCGATCGGCATGCCTTCACGCAACTTGAATGTTGCGATCGAGTTACGGGCGCGGGTGATAACAGCCTTTTGACCAGCAATCAAGCCAAGGTCTTCAGCAGCTACAGCCGGCTTCTTGGAGTCGCCAGTGGCTTCGCCAACGCCCATGTTGAGGACAACCTTGGTGATGCGTGGGATCTGCATCTCGTTGTCGTATTTGAATTCTTCAAGCAGAGCCTTACGAATGTTTTCGTTGTAAAGCTTCTTGAAGCGGGGAAGTGCCTTAGCTTCAGCCATCGATCAGCGCTCCAGAACGTTTTGCGACACGAACCTTCTTGCCGTCCTCGACGCGGAAACCGACGCGGGTCGGCTTACCGTCCTTGGGATCAGCAATTGCCAGGTTGGACAGGTGGATCGGCGCTTCCTTGGAGATAATGCCGGCTTCCTGGGTCTGGGTCTGACGCTGATGACGCTTCACAACGTTGATACCGCGAACGAGCGCCTGCTCGTCCTTAGGCATAACCTTGAGAACTTCGCCTTTACGGCCCTTGTCCTTACCGGACAGCACGACAACGCTGTCGCCTTTGCGAATCTTCTGCATCGTCTTGCTTCCTTACAGAACTTCCGGGGCCAGCGAGATGATCTTCATGTGGTTCTTTGCGCGAAGTTCGCGCGGAACCGGTCCGAAGATACGCGTGCCGATCGGCTCTTTCTTGTTATCGATGAGAACGGCTGCATTGTTATCGAAACGAATAACGCTGCCGTCCGGACGACGGATGTCCTTGGCGGTGCGTACAACAACCGCCTTCATCACATCACCCTTTTTGACGCGGCCGCGCGGAATAGCTTCCTTGATCGACACCACAATGATGTCGCCAACGGAAGCGTAACGCCGCTTCGAGCCGCCCAGCACCTTGATGCACATGACACGACGTGCGCCGGAGTTATCCGCCACGTCGAGGTTTGTTTGCATCTGAATCATGACTGGCCGCCTTCTTTCCTCTCAGCTGGTTAAGGGCTCCTGCCCTACCTAAGCTGCGTGTTTATAATTTAGCCTGCTGCTTCGTTCGTGAGAACGACCCAGCGTTTGTCCTTCGAGATTGGAGCCGATTCCTGAATGGAAACGAGATCGCCAACCTTGAACTGGTTGTTTTCGTCATGCGCCTTGTACTTCTTAGACTGACGCACGGTCTTCTGGAGGAGCGGATGCGAATAGCGGCGCTCAACCTTGACCACAACAGTCTTGTCATTCTTGTCGCTGACGACAACGCCCTGCAGAACGCGTTTAGGCATTATATTTTTCCTTATGCCTTGCTTGCGGCCGCCTTCTGGCGGGCAATAGTCTTAATACGCGCGATGTCGCGGCGAACCTGCTTCACGCGCGCGGTTTTTTCGAGCTGGCCGGTGGCCTTCTGAAAGCGCAGGTTGAACTGCTCTTTCTTCAGGGTGCCCAGCTCGTCATTCAGTTGATCGAGGCTCTTCGCCCGAACGTCTGCGGCTTTCATAGTTGCCTCTCTCTTATTCAGCAATGCGCTGGATAAAGCGCGTCTTGATCGGCAACTTTGCTGCGCCGAGTCTGAGGGCTTCGCGTGCCACATCTTCGGGTACGCCGTCAAGCTCAAACATCACGCGACCTGGTGCCACACGGCATGCCCAGTAGTCAACCGAACCCTTACCTTTACCCATACGGACTTCGGTAGGCTTCGACGTAACTGGCAGGTCAGGGAAGATGCGGATCCACACGCGGCCGGCACGCTTCATGTGACGGGTGATCGCGCGGCGGGCCGCTTCGATCTGACGTGCAGTGACGCGTTCCGGCTCAACGGCCTTCAAACCGAATGCACCGAAATTCAGATCCGTGCCGCCTTTCGAGTTGCCGTGAATACGGCCCTTGAACTGCTTGCGGAACTTGGTGCGCTTAGGCTGCATCATTGTTCTCTACTCCAAATTTCTCGCCCGCGGCCCGCTTTTTAAGCGTTTTCGCGGCGGCGGTTCGACGAGGAACCCTGATTGTCACCCTCGACCGCACGACGCTCGGAAGCCATCGGATCGTGTTCAAGAATCTCGCCCTTGAAGACCCAGACCTTCACGCCGCAGATACCATAAGCGGTCTTCGCTTCTGCCGTGCCGTAGTCGATATCGGCGCGAAGCGTATGAAGCGGAACGCGACCTTCACGGTACCATTCCATGCGAGCGATTTCCGCGCCACCCAGACGACCCGAGCAGTTGATACGGATACCTTCGGCTCCAAGACGCATTGCCGACTGAACGGCACGCTTCATGGCGCGACGGAATGCCACACGGCGTTCGAGCTGCTGAGCGATCGATTGAGCGATCAGCGTAGCGTCGATTTCCGGCTTGCGAACTTCAACGATGTTGAGCGACGTATCGGCATTGGTCATCTCGGAAAGCTTCTTGCGGAGCTTTTCGATGTCTGCACCCTTCTTGCCGATGATGATGCCCGGACGAGCCGAATGGATCGTCACGCGGCACTTCTTGTGCGGACGCTCGATTACGATCTTGGAGATCGCAGCCTGCTTCAGTTCCTCGGTGAGGAATTCGCGGATCTTGACATCTTCATGCAGCAGCTTGCCGTACTCACCGGTATTCGCGTACCAACGCGAATCCCAGGTGCGGTTGATGCCGAGACGAAGACCGATCGGATTAATCTTCTGACCCATTATGCGGCCTCCCCTTTTTCCGCGACTTCGCGGACAACAATGGTGAGATGCGAAAACGGCTTCTCGATACGGCTCGCGCGGCCACGGCCACGGACGTGGAAGCGCTTCATGACGATCGACTTACCTACATAGGCTTCGGCGACGATCAGAGAATCGACGTCGAGGTCATGGTTGTTTTCTGCGTTCGCAATTGCGGACTGGAGCGTCTTCTTAACCGTATCGGCGATCCGCTTACGCGAGAACGTCAGATCGGCAAGAGCCGCATTCACCTTCTTGCCGCGGATCATGCTCGCAACAAGGTTCAGCTTCTGCGGGCTGACGCGCAGCGTACGGGCAACAGCTTGCGCTTCGTTGTCCTTGAGCTGACGGGGAGCTTTAGCCTTGCCCATCGTTACTTCCTCTTCGACTTCTTGTCCGCGCCGTGACCGTAGTAGGTACGTGTAGGCGCGAATTCACCGAACTTGTGTCCGACCATTTCTTCCGAAATCGACACCGGCACATGCTTGTTGCCGTTGTAGACGCCGAAAGTCAGACCGACAAACTGCGGCAGGATGGTGGAGCGACGGCTCCACATCTTGATAACTTCATTACGACCGCCATCGCGTACCTTCTCAGCCTTCGTGAGAAGATAGCCATCGACGAACGGACCTTTCCAAACTGAACGAGCCACTTCAGACTACCTCTCTTACTTCTTGCGCTGATGGCGCGAACGCATGATGAACTTGTCGGTCGACTTGTTCGAGCGCGTCTTCTTGCCCTTCGTAGGCTTGCCCCACGGAGTGACAGGGTGACGACCACCCGACGTACGACCTTCACCACCACCATGCGGGTGATCAACCGGGTTCATAGCAACGCCGCGAACGTGCGGACGCTTGCCACGCCACACCGAACGACCGGCCTTACCGTCGTTGATGTTGCCGTGGTCCGGGTTGGACACTGCACCGACCGAAGCGAAGCAGGCACCTGGAACCAGACGCTGTTCACCGGAGTTGAGGCGCAGAATGGCCATGCCCTGATCGCGACCAACCAGCTGGGCGTAGGTGCCAGCCGAACGAGCGATCTGACCGCCCTTGCCAGGCTTCAGTTCGACGTTGTGAACGATCGTACCAACCGGCATGGAAGCGAGCGGCATTGCGTTGCCCGGCTTCACGTCAACGGAGTTGCCTGCAACAACCTTGTCACCAACAGCCAGACGCTGCGGAGCCAGGATGTATGCCAGTTCACCGTCTTCGTAACGGATCAGCGCGATGAACGCGGTGCGGTTCGGATCGTATTCCAGACGTTCGACAGTGCCGACGACGTCAAGCTTGCGACGCTTGAAATCGATGAAACGGTACGTACGCTTGTGACCACCGCCCTGAAAGCGAACAGTGATACGACCGGTGTTGTTACGGCCACCCTTCTTGGACAGACCTTCGGTCAGGGACTTGACCGGCTTGCCCTTGTAGAGTCCCGAACGGTCCACGATGACCAGCTGACGCTGGCCTGGCGTGATCGGATTAAAATGCTTGAGTGCCATTGTCTCTTACTCCATGGCCTCTCAGAGACCGGTCGAAACGTCGATGCTCTGGCCTTCGGCCAAAGTAACGATCGCTTTCTTGACGTCGCTCTGGCGCCCGATGAGGCCGCGGAACCGCTTAACCTTACCCTTGCGCACTGCAGTGTTGACTGCGGTAACCTTGACGCCGAACAGCGCTTCGACTGCAGCCTTGATTTCCGGCTTCGTTGCCTTGCGGGCTACGTTGAAGACAACCTGGTTGTGTTCGGAAACCATGGTGGACTTCTCGGTGATAACCGGGCTGACGATCACGTCGTAATGGCGAAGATCAGTCATTTGAAACGCTCCTCGAGGGCTTCGACAGCCGCCTTGGAAAGAACGAGCTTGCCGCGGCGAAGGATGTCGTAAACATTGATGCCCTGCACCGGCAGAACGTCGATGTTCGGGATGTTCGAAGCCGCGCGCTGGAAGTTCACGTCGATCTCTGCACCGCCGATGACGAGTGCATTTTCAAGACCGAGCTTGGCGAACTGCGAAACAAGCTGCTTCGTCTTGGCTTCCGTTGCAGCCAGATCATCGATGATGATCAGGTCAGATGCCTTTGCCTTTGCAGACAGGGCATGACGCAGGCCAAGAGCGCGAACCTTCTTCGGCAGATCGTGATCGTGCGAACGGACAACCGGTCCGTGAGCCTGACCACCACCGCGGAACTGCGGAGCGCGAGCCGAATGGTGACGAGCGCGACCCGTACCCTTCTGCTTGTACATCTTTGCGCCGGTGCGGCTTACGTCGCCACGGCCCTGAGCCTTATGGGAGCCCTGCTGGCGGCGAGCCAGCTGCCAGCGCACAACGCGCTGAAGAATGTCGTCACGCGGGTCGAGGCCGAAGATTTCTTCGTTCAGCTTGACCTTGCCGGCATCCTTGCCTTCAAGAGTGGTAATCGTGAGATCCATTATTCGGCTCCCTCAGTCGCGACAGCTTCAGCCTTCGCGGCACCTGCACGCAGAGCGGCCGGCTTCGGCGCGTTCTCAGGCAGCGAGACCTTTACCGCATCGCGCACGATGATCCAGGCGCCCTTGGAGCCAGGAACCGCACCGCGAACCAGAATGAGGCCGCGATCGCTGTCCGTCGAGACAACTTCAATATTCTGCGTGGTTACGCGGGTCTGGCCCATGTGACCAGCCATCTTCTTGCCCTTGAACACCTTACCCGGGTCCTGACGCTGACCGGTCGAGCCGTGAGCGCGGTGGGTAATGGAGTTACCATGGGAAGCGCGATGACCGGCGAAGTTATGACGCTTCATAACACCAGCAAAGCCCTTACCAATCGAAGTACCCGTCACATCGACCTTCTGGCCAGCGACGAAGTGTTCGGCGGTGATTTCAGCGCCGACTTCGAGGAGGTTGTCCGGCGAAACGCGGAATTCCGCGACCTTCGCCTTTGGCTCGACCTCGGCCTTCGCGAAATGACCGCGCATAGCCTTGGACGTGTTCTTTACCTTGGCAAGTCCAACGCCAAGCTGAACAGCCGTGTAACCATTCTTTTCAACTGTACGCTGAGCTACCACGTGGCAATTCTCCATGCGGAGAACCGTCACCGGCACATGCTCGCCGGCGTCGTTATAGACGCGGGTCATGCCCAGCTTCTGTGCAATAACACCTGAACGCATCGGGTTCGTTCCTTCCGTCCTCAAGCCGATTAAAGCTTGATCTCGACATCGACACCGGCGGACAGATCGAGCTTCATCAGCGCGTCCACCGTCTGCGGGGTCGGGTCAACGATATCGAGAAGACGCTTGTGCGTGCGCATCTCGAACTGCTCGCGGCTCTTCTTGTCGATGTGCGGCGACCGGTTAACCGTGAACTTCTCGATCCGCGTAGGAAGCGGGATCGGTCCGCGCACATTTGCACCGGTACGCTTGGCAGTCGACACGATTTCCCGCGTCGAAGCGTCAAGGATCCGATGATCAAACGCCTTGAGGCGAATGCGGATGTTTTGACCGTTCATTTCATCTGTTCCTTGTTACGCGGGAACGCTCGCTCCAAAGCGAGCGTTCCTGCACAAACCTTCATTACTCGATGATCGAGGAGACGATGCCTGCACCGACGGTGCGGCCGCCTTCACGGATAGCGAAGCGGAGCTTCTCTTCCATGGCGATCGGCACGATCAGGGTGACGTCCATAGCGACGTTGTCGCCAGGCATAACCATTTCCGTGCCTTCCGGCAGCGTGACAACACCGGTCACGTCCGTCGTGCGGAAGTAGAACTGCGGACGGTAGTTCGTGAAGAACGGCGTATGACGGCCACCTTCGTCCTTGGTCAGAATGTAGGCTTCTGCCTTGAACTTGGTGTGCGGCTTCACAGAACCCGGCTTGCAGAGAACCTGGCCGCGTTCAACGTCTTCACGGCCAACGCCGCGGATCAGAGCGCCGATGTTGTCGCCAGCCTGGCCCTGGTCGAGCAGCTTGCGGAACATTTCAACGCCGGTAACCGTCGTCTTCGCCGTCGCCTTGATGCCGACGATTTCAACTTCTTCACCAACCTTGACGATACCGCGCTCAACGCGACCCGTCACAACCGTACCACGGCCCGAGATCGAGAACACGTCTTCGATCGGCATCAGGAACGGCTGGTCGATCGGACGTTCCGGGGTCGGAATGTAGTCGTCAACAGCGGCCATCAGCGAACGAACGGCGTCTTCGCCCAGTTCCTTCGAAGAATCTTCCAGAGCAGCAAGAGCCGAGCCCTTGATGATCGGAACTTCGTCGCCCGGGAAGTCGTACTTCGACAGAAGTTCGCGGACTTCCAGTTCAACCAGTTCGAGCAGTTCTGCATCGTCAACCTGGTCGCACTTGTTCAGGAACACGACGATTGCCGGAACGCCAACCTGACGAGCGAGCAGGATGTGCTCACGGGTCTGCGGCATCGGGCCGTCAGCGGCCGAAACAACCAGAATTGCGCCGTCCATCTGGGCAGCACCGGTGATCATGTTCTTCACATAGTCAGCGTGACCTGGGCAGTCGACGTGTGCATAGTGACGGTTCGGCGTTTCGTACTCGACGTGTGCCGTCGAGATCGTGATGCCGCGGGCGCGCTCTTCAGGAGCGGCGTCGATCTGGTCATACGCCTTGAACTCGCCGAAAAACTTCGTGATCGCTGCAGTCAGCGACGTCTTGCCATGGTCAACGTGACCAATCGTGCCGATGTTAACGTGGGGCTTCGTACGTTCAAACTTACTCTTTGCCATTTGAGCTCTCCGTAAATTTAGCCTGCTCAGGCATTCTTTTAATTGGGAGCGTGACCCTTAGGTCACGCAAACTTCTTCTGGATTTCCTGTGCGACCGCCGTCGGAACCGGCTCATAATGGTCGAACTGCATCGTGTACTGTGCACGGCCCTGGGACATCGAACGCAGGTTGTTCACGTAACCAAACATGTTGGCGAGTGGAACATTTGCATTGACGACCGTGGCGATGCCGCGGGCTTCGGTGCCGGAAATCTGACCGCGACGCGAGTTCAGATCGCCGATAACGTCACCAACGTAATCTTCCGGCGTGACAACCTCGACCTTCATGATCGGCTCGAGGAGCTGAGCGCCTGCCTTCTGCGCACCTTCACGGAACGCTGCACGGGACGCGATTTCGAAGGCGAGAACAGACGAGTCAACGTCATGGTATGCGCCGTCGATCAGGGTGGCCTTCACGCCGAGCATCGGGAAGCCAGCCAGCGGGCCTGCACCCATGACGCTTTCGATACCCTTCTGGACACCCGGAATGTATTCCTTCGGAACCGAGCCGCCGACGATCTTCGATTCGAAGATGAAATCGTCGCCATCATGCGGTTCGAAGATGATCTTAACGCGAGCGAACTGACCCGAACCACCCGACTGCTTCTTGTGGGTGTAATCGATTTCAGCCTGACGGGTGATCGATTCACGGTAAGCAACCTGCGGGGCACCGACGTTGGCTTCAACCTTGAATTCGCGCTTCATGCGATCGACGAGAATGTCGAGGTGAAGTTCGCCCATGCCGGCGATGATGGTCTGACCGGATTCTTCGTCCGACTTGACGCGGAAAGAAGGATCTTCGGCAGCCAGACGATTGAGCGCAATGCCCATCTTTTCCTGGTCGGCCTTGGTCTTCGGCTCGATAGCGATTTCGATAACCGGATCCGGGAATTCCATGCGCTCGAGGATAACTGGCTTCAGCGGATCGCAGAGCGTATCGCCAGTGGTGGTTTCCTTGAGGCCAGCCAGAGCAACGATGTCGCCTGCAAAGGCTTCTTCGATGTCTTCACGGCTGTTGGAGTGCATCTGCAACATACGGCCGATACGCTCACGCTTGCCCTTGACGGTGTTTTCGAGCGAAACGCCCTTGGTCAGCTTGCCCGAGTAGATACGAGCAAAGGTCAGCGAACCAACGAACGGGTCGTTCATGATCTTGAATGCGAGCATCGAAAGCGGTGCTTCATCCGAAGATTCACGGGTGGTTTCGGTTTCCGTCTTGACGTCGATGCCCTTGATCGCTGGCACGTCGGTCGGAGCCGGAAGGAATTCCACAACAGCGTCCAGAAGCGGCTGAACGCCACGGTTCTTGAACGCGGTACCGCAAAGGATCGGGTGGAACTTGACCTCGATGGTGCCCTTACGGATCAGCGCACGGAGCTGTTCGTTCGTAGGCATCGTGCCTTCGAGGTAAGCTTCCATGGCAGCTTCGTCGATTTCCACAGCCAGCTCGATGAGCTTTTCGCGGTATTCTTCAGCCTGATCCTTGAGATGCTCAGGAATTTCACCAACGGTCGCAGCTGCGCCGATCGTGCCATCCCAGGTCAGAGCCTTCATTTCGATCAGGTCGATGACGCCTTCGAACTCGTTTTCAGCGCCGATCGGCAGCTGAACCGGAAGTGCTACTGCGCCAAGACGCGAACCGACCATTTCTACGCAACGGTAGAAATCGGCACCGATCTTGTCCATCTTGTTGACGAAGACCATACGCGGGACGTGGTACTTTTCAGCCTGACGCCACACGGTTTCGGTCTGAGGCTCAACGCCAGCGTTGGCATCGAGCAGTGCAATTGCGCCGTCGAGAACGCGGAGCGAACGTTCAACTTCAATCGTGAAGTCAACGTGGCCCGGCGTGTCGATGATGTTGAAGCGGCGCTTTTTGCCATCCTGACCCTGCCAGAACGTGGTCGTGGCAGCGGACGTGATGGTGATACCGCGTTCCTGCTCCTGCTCCATCCAGTCCATGGTCGACGCACCATCGTGGGTTTCGCCGATCTTATGGTTCTTACCGGTATAGAACAGAATGCGCTCGGTCATCGTCGTCTTACCGGCGTCGATGTGAGCCATGATACCGAAATTGCGGTAGTCTTCGATTTTATATTCGCGGGCCATGATAGTCGCTCTTTGAATAGGTTTCGACGATTACCAGCGGTAATGCGAGAAGGCGCGGTTGGCTTCAGCCATGCGGTGCGTGTCTTCACGCTTCTTCACAGCAGAACCACGGTTGTTAGCAGCGTCAAGCAGCTCACCGGAAAGACGATCGATCATCGTCGTCTCGTTACGGCCACGAGCAGCATTGATGAGCCAACGGATGGCAAGTGCCTGGCGGCGTTCTGGACGCACATCAACCGGAACCTGATAGGTTGCACCACCAACGCGGCGCGAACGGACTTCGATGTGCGGAGCTACATTGTCGAGCGCCTGATGGAACAGCGCGACCGGCTCGGACTTGGCCTTGGCTTCGATTACATCGAGCGCACCGTAAACGATGCTTTCAGCAACCGACTTCTTGCCATGAAGCATGACTGCATTCATGAACTTCGTGATAACGAGATCGCCGAACTTCGGATCCGGATTGATCTCACGCTTCTCAGCCTTATGGCGTCTGGACATTTCGTCTCTTCTTTCAATTACATCGGGCTCAGCTCGCCTTCTGGCGGCCGGTATCCCCGGAAAATCTTACTTCGGACGCTTTGCACCGTACTTCGAACGGCGCTGCTTGCGGTTCTTGACACCCTGGGTATCGAGAACGCCGCGGATGATGTGGTAACGCACACCCGGCAAGTCCTTTACACGACCGCCGCGGATCATGACGACGGAGTGCTCCTGCAGGTTATGCCCTTCACCAGGGATATAACCAATGACTTCGAAGCCGTTCGTCAGACGAACCTTGGCAACCTTACGGAGAGCCGAGTTCGGCTTCTTCGGGGTCGTCGTGTAAACGCGGGTGCAAACGCCGCGCTTCTGAGGGTTTGCCTGCAGTGCAGGAACCTTATTACGCTTTACCGGCGCAATGCGCGGCTTGCGGATAAGCTGGTTTACGGTTGGCATACAACCTTCCTCTATAAAAAATCTCGTATCCACGCCCATACGGGCCGTTTCACCGCCATGCTGATGCACGAATTCGGGACAAGTCACGACAACCGGTGACCACCCCGAACAAAAGCAGAGGAAGCTGACGCTTCATGCGAACGGCAAGTTGCATTTCGATCGTAAAACGAACCCTGTTTGAGATGAACTTCAGGGCGCGTCGCCCCGAAAAAGCTTGTCTCACATCGGCTCAGATGGGGTGCTGATACGTCTTTAGCGACGTTTCGTCAAGGGCAGCGGCTCAAGTTTCTTCAATGGACGGTCCGAAACCAGCGTTTTGGCTTCGCCCGGACAGGTTATTGCGCCGCATTTGACGTCCATTCGCTAATATTTCGCGATCAAAACCGTCATTTTCCTATGCAAGCATGGCGCAGCCACTTGGTAAAGGTTATTGAAGCACATCTGAGTCGAAACGCAACAGAATATTAAGGGTTTCTCAATGTCTTCCACATCCCCAATAGCCGGCGACGATTCGCCAACCGTCCATCTCGTCATTGCTGACGTCTGGAATGAAGGTGAAGAATCTCCGGTAGAAGTGCACCTGCTTTTGAAATCGGACGAGAATGAAGATCTCGTCCAGACGGTCCTCAGCATTCTTGCCGAAGAAGGCTACCATGAAGCCGAGCTTCTCGAGATGGGCACGCTGACCGAAGAACCGGAAGAAGAGCCGCACAAGAGTGCCTGGGCCACCGCGCTCAGCGGCGAAGTCGCGCTGATCGAGTTCGACGGCGACGACGAAGAAGAAGAATAAGCATCAGAAGAAAGTGCCGGTTCCGACCGGCATTTTTTTATCCAGCATCAAGCCGCACCCGCTTTTGCAGGAAATATCGAAATACAAAAAGGCCGCCTCGAAAGGCGGCCTTTCTCAGTTTCATATCTGTCGATCTTACTCGGCAGCGTTGTTGGTCATATCGACCAGCATTGCATTGGCTTCGGTAGAACCCGAAGACTTGCGGCGCTCATCGATGATCAGCTCGTCGCGTGCAGTTGCGATGCGACGGATCTGGTTGGTCATGCCGCCAGTACCGGCCGGAATGAGACGGCCGACGATGACGTTTTCCTTGAGACCCTGCAGCGTGTCCATCTTGCCGGCAACCGCAGCTTCGGTAAGCACGCGGGTCGTCTCCTGGAACGACGCAGCCGAGATGAACGAAGGCGTCTGCAGCGAAGCCTTGGTAATACCGAGGAGGACAGGATTGCCGGAACCCGGCTTCTTGCCTTCTTCGATAAGACGTTCGTTGATCTCTTCCAGCTCGATGCGGTCGACGTGGTCGCCCGGAATGTAACCGGTATCGCCGGATTCCGTGATTTCCACCTTCTGCAGCATCTGACGGACAATCACTTCGATGTGCTTGTCGTTGATCAAAACGCCCTGCAAACGATAGACTTCCTGGATTTCGTTCACGAGGTACGAAGCCAGAGCTTCGACGCCCTTGATCGCCAGAATGTCATGCGGTGCCGGGTTGCCGTCGAGGATGTACTCACCCTTTTCGATGACGTCACCGTCCTGAAGATGGAACGGCTTGCCCTTCGGAATGAGGTACTCGACCGGCTCGATCGTGTCGTCGTTCGGCTCGATGATGATGCGACGCTTGTTCTTGTAGTCGCGACCGAAACGAACGGTACCATCGATCTCGGCGATGACGGCATGGTCCTTCGGACGACGTGCTTCGAACAGTTCCGCAACGCGCGGCAGACCACCGGTGATGTCCTTGGTCTTGGCGCTTTCCATCGGCAGACGAGCGATAACGTCACCAGCCTTAACATGCGCGCCCGGCTCGACCGAAAGGATCGATTCCACGGAGAGCATGAAGCGGGCATCGCCACCCTTCGACAGTTTCAGAATCTTGCCGGCCTTGTCCTTGATGACCATGGCAGGCTTGAGGTCCGAACCGCGAGGGGTAGAACGCCAGTCGATAACGACGCGCTTGGTGATACCGGTCGACTCGTCAGCCGATTCCGAAACCGAGAGACCATCGACGAGATCTTCGAACTCAACGTAGCCTTCAACTTCGGTCATGATCGGACGGGTGTACGGATCCCACTCGGCAATACGCTGGCCGCGCTTGACCGTGTCGGCCTCATCAACAAACAGACGCGAACCGTAGGTCACGCGATGGACCGCACGTTCCTTGCCCGTATTGTCGAGGATCAGCACAGCCATGTTACGGCCCATCACCACGAGGTTGCCATCGGAGTTGCGAACCACATTGCGGTTACGCAGCTTGACGGTGCCTTCGTACGAAGCTTCGAGATACGAGCTGTCAACAACCTGTGCAGTACCGCCAAGGTGGAAGGTACGCATGGTGAGCTGAGTGCCCGGCTCGCCGATCGACTGAGCGGCGATAACGCCGACAGCTTCGCCCTGGTTGACCGGAGTACCGCGTGCAAGGTCGCGACCATAGCACTTGGCGCAAACGCCGTTGCGGGTTTCGCAGGTCAGGGCCGAGCGGATGCGGATCGACTGGATGGCAGCCTTCTCGATGATCTCGACGTCCTTTTCCTCGATCATGCGGCCAGCCTCGACGATGACTTCGCCGGTGGTCGGATGCAGGATCGGATCGAGAGCCGTACGGCCCAGAACGCGCTGGCCAATCGAAGCCACGATCTGGCCGGCATCGACGATCGGCTGCATGGTGAGACCGATTTCGGCGCCGCAATCGACTTCCGAAATGATCGCATCCTGTGCAACGTCAACGAGACGGCGGGTCAGGTAGCCCGAGTTAGCAGTCTTCAAGGCGGTGTCTGCCAGACCCTTACGGGCACCGTGGGTCGAGTTGAAGTACTCGTTAACGGTCAGGCCTTCCTTGAAGTTCGAGATGATCGGGGTTTCGATGATTTCACCCGACGGCTTGGCCATAAGGCCACGCATGCCGCCAAGCTGACGCATCTGGTTGACCGAACCACGGGCACCCGAATGCGACATCATGTAGACCGAGTTCATCTGCTTCTGGCGACCGGTCACCGGATCGAATTCGACGGCCTTCAGGCGCGCCATCATCTCTTCGGTGATCTTGTCGGTTGCCTTACCCCAGGCGTCGACGACCTTGTTGTACTTTTCGCCCTGAGTGATCAGGCCGTCATTGTACTGCTGTTCGTACTCGGTCGTAAGCGCTTCGGTGTCGGCAACGATCTTCGCCTTCGTATCCGGAATGACCATGTCATCCTTGCCGAAGGAAATGCCTGCACGGCAGGCATGCGCGAAGCCGAGCTGCATGATGCGATCGCAGAAGATAACCGTCTCTTTCTGACCACAATGGCGGTAGACGTGATCGATCATCTTGGAGATGTTCTTCTTTGTCATCTCCTGATTGCAGATGTCGAAAGGCACGTTGACGTTCTTCGGCAGCAGCTCACCGGTGATCATGCGGCCAGGCGTCGTGTCGTAGATCTTCGACACAGGCTTGCCTTCGGCATCGACCGTCTTGAAACGGCCCTTGATCTTGGTGTGCAGCGTAACGACCTTGTTTTCAAGCGCATGCTGCAGCTCGCCCATATCGGCGAACATCATGCCCTCGCCCGGCTCCTTGTCTGCCACGATGGACAGATAATAGAGGCCGAGAACCATGTCCTGCGAAGGAACGATGATCGGTGCGCCGTTGGCAGGGTGCAGGATGTTGTTGGTCGACATCATCAGCACGCGTGCTTCAAGCTGGGCTTCGAGCGACAGCGGAACGTGAACAGCCATCTGGTCACCGTCGAAGTCGGCGTTGAACGCCGTACAAACGAGCGGATGCAGCTGGATAGCCTTGCCTTCGATCAGCGTGGGTTCGAAGGCCTGGATACCAAGACGGTGCAGCGTAGGCGCGCGGTTCAGAAGAACCGGGTGCTCACGGATCACTTCGTCGAGGATATCCCAGACTTCCGGACGTTCCTTTTCAACCAGCTTCTTCGCCTGCTTGACGGTCGAGGAGTAACCCTTGGCGTCAAGACGTGCGTAGATGAATGGCTTGAACAGTTCGAGCGCCATCTTCTTCGGCAGGCCGCACTGGTGCAGCTTGAGTTCCGGACCGGTCACAATGACCGAACGACCGGAATAGTCGACGCGCTTGCCGAGCAGGTTCTGACGGAAGCGACCCTGCTTGCCCTTGAGCATGTCGGACAGCGACTTCAACGGACGCTTGTTAGCACCGGTGATGACGCGACCACGACGGCCGTTATCGAACAGCGCGTCCACAGCTTCCTGCAGCATGCGCTTTTCGTTACGGATGATGATGCCCGGTGCGCGCAGTTCGATCAGGCGCTTCAGACGGTTGTTACGGTTGATGACGCGGCGATAGAGATCGTTCAGATCCGACGTCGCGAAACGACCGCCATCCAGCGGCACGAGCGGACGCAGATCCGGCGGAATAACCGGAACGATCTTCATGATCATCCATTCCGGGCGGTTTCCCGACTCCAGGAAGTTTTCGACGATCTTCAGACGCTTCATCAGCTTCTTCTGCTTCAGGTCCGAAGTGGTCTCGGCAAGATCAACGCGCAGATCGGCGGCAATCTTTTCGAGTTCCATCGAAGCCAGAAGCTCGTAGATAGCTTCAGCACCAATGAGAGCCGTGAACTGATCTTCGCCGAACTCGTCGATGGCGATCATGTATTCCTCTTCCGAAAGAAGCTGATGCTCCTTCAGCGAGGTCAGGCCCGGTTCGGTAACAATGTAGTTCTCGAAGTACAGGACGCGCTCGATATCCTTGAGCGTCATGTCCAGGAGCGTGCCGATACGGCTCGGCAGCGACTTCAGGAACCAGATGTGGGCAACCGGGGCTGCGAGTTCGATGTGGCCCATGCGCTCGCGACGAACGCGCGAGAGCGTGACTTCCACGCCGCACTTTTCGCAGATGATGCCCTTGTATTTCATACGCTTGTACTTGCCGCACAAGCATTCATAGTCCTTGATCGGGCCAAAGATGCGCGCGCAGAAGAGACCATCGCGTTCAGGCTTGAACGTGCGGTAGTTGATCGTCTCCGGCTTCTTGATCTCGCCGTATGACCAGGACAGAATCTTCTCAGGGCTGGCAATCGAGATTCTGATGGAATCGAACGTCTGTGCCGGAGCCTGAGGATTGAAAAGATTCATGACCTCTTGGTTCATGCCGTTCTCCTTGAGGGCGATCCGTCGCCCTGTGTCGTCGATGACAAGCTGAAAATCCTTGCCATCCTGAAAAGAAATCGCGGTACTACGCAGTTATGAACTGGCTTGCCGTAGTTTCGTTTCCGGTGCGGAACCGTGTTCCGCATATTCTGGAAACGATTATACGGGCGCGCCGCGGCAATACCGTGGCGCGCCCTTGAGCTTTATTCCGCTGCGTCAGGCAGGGCCTGCTGCTGTTCGTCGCGTGTATCGTCCAGCTCGACATTGAGACCGAGCGAACGCATTTCCTTTACGAGAACGTTGAAGCTCTCCGGAATGCCTGCTTCGAACGTATCGTCGCCGCGCACGATCGCTTCGTAGACCTTGGTACGGCCTGCCACGTCGTCCGACTTGACGGTCAGCATTTCCTGCAGCGTGTAAGCCGCACCGTATGCTTCCAGAGCCCAGACCTCCATTTCGCCGAAGCGCTGGCCACCGAACTGGGCCTTGCCGCCCAGAGGCTGCTGCGTAACGAGCGAGTAAGGTCCGATCGAACGAGCGTGGATCTTGTCGTCGACCAGGTGGTGGAGCTTCAACATATAGATGTAGCCCATGGTCACCTGACGGTCGAACGGCTCACCCGTACGGCCATCGTAAAGCGTCGACTGACCAGACGTTGCAAGACCCGCATCCGTCAGCATCGCGTTGATGTCGGCTTCCACCGCACCGTCGAAGACCGGCGTTGCGATCGACACGCCGCGCTTCACCTGGTTGGCCAGCATGAGGACGGAATCGTCGTCATAAGACCGGACCGGTTCGTTGCGGTCGTTGTCCGGATAGATGTGCTCCAGCGTATCGCGCAGCGGCTCGATATTGGCCGTCTTGCGATAAACGTCGATGAGCTCACCGATCTTCTTGCCCATGCCAGCGCATGCCCAGCCGAGGTGGGTTTCCAGAATCTGGCCCACATTCATACGGCTCGGAACGCCAAGCGGGTTCAACACGATGTCGGCATGCGTACCGTCTTCGAGGAACGGCATGTCCTCGACTGGCAGAATGCGGGAAACCACACCCTTGTTGCCGTGACGGCCAGCCATCTTGTCGCCTGGCTGGATCTTGCGCTTCACAGCGACAAAGACCTTGACCATCTTCATGACGCCTGGAGGCATCTCGTCGCCACGCTGTACCTTCTCGACCTTGTCCATGAAGCGTGCTTCGAGCAGCTTCTTGGATTCGTCATACTGGCCACGCAGAGCTTCGAGTTCGCCCTGGAGCTTCTCGTCGTCGACAGCAAACTGCCACCACTGCGACCGCGGATATTCGGTCATCAGTTCACGGGTGATCGTCGAGCCCTTCTTGAAGCCCTTCGGACCCGCTGCAGCGACCTTGCCATCGATCATGTCGGCAAGACGGCCATAGACGTTGCGATCCAGGATAGCCTGTTCGTCGTCACGGTCCTTGGCGAGACGCTCGATTTCCTCGCGTTCGATAGCCATGGCGCGTTCGTCCTTTTCAACGCCGTGGCGATTGAAAACGCGAACTTCCACAACCGTACCGTAGGTTCCGGGCGGCATACGCATGGAGGTGTCACGGACGTCCGATGCCTTTTCACCGAAGATGGCGCGCAGGAGCTTCTCTTCCGGCGTCATCGGGCTTTCACCCTTCGGCGTGATCTTGCCGACAAGAATGTCGCCAGGATGCACTTCGGCACCGATGTACACGATACCGGCTTCGTCGAGATTCTTCAGCGCTTCTTCCGAAACGTTCGGAATGTCGCGAGTGATTTCCTCAGGTCCAAGCTTGGTGTCGCGGGCAGCTACTTCGAATTCCTCGATATGGATCGAAGTGAACACGTCGTCCGAAACGATCTTCTCGGAAAGAAGGATCGAATCTTCGTAGTTGTAGCCGTTCCACGGCATGAACGCGACGAGCACGTTACGGCCGAGAGCCAGATCGCCCAGATCCGTCGACGGACCGTCAGCGATGATGTCACCCTTCTGGATGGGATCGCCAACGCGTACGAGCGGACGCTGATTGATGCAGGTGTTCTGGTTCGAACGCTGGAACTTCATCAGGCGATAGATATCGACGCCCGACTTGGACGGATCGAGATCTTCAGTCGCACGGATAACGATACGCGTTGCGTCAACCTGATCGACCACACCGCCACGGCGTGCTGCAATAGCGGCACCGGAGTCACGCGCAACGACAGCTTCCATGCCCGTACCGACGAACGGCGCTTCAGCGCGAACGAGCGGCACAGCCTGACGCTGCATGTTCGAGCCCATGAGAGCGCGGTTGGCGTCGTCGTTTTCAAGGAACGGGATGAGAGCCGCAGCAACCGAAACGAGCTGCTTCGGCGACACGTCCATCAGATCCACGTTTTCACGCGGAGCCATCATCACTTCGCCTGCATGACGGCAGATGACGAATTCGTCAACGAAACCGCCCCGCTCGTCCAGCTCGACGTTAGCCTGCGCAACCGAGTGCTTGGCTTCTTCCATCGCCGACAGATAGACAACGTCGTTCGTTACCTTGCCGTCGACAACCTTGCGGTACGGGCTTTCGATGAAGCCGTACTTGTTGACGCGGGCAAAAGTTGCAAGCGAGTTGATCAGACCGATATTCGGGCCTTCCGGCGTTTCAATCGGGCAGATACGGCCATAGTGGGTCGGATGCACGTCGCGGACTTCGAAGCCAGCGCGCTCGCGGGTCAGACCGCCCGGTCCAAGAGCCGAGAGACGGCGCTTGTGGGTGATTTCCGAAAGCGGGTTGGTCTGATCCATGAACTGCGACAGCTGCGAGGAACCGAAGAACTCGCGCACGGCTGCAGCAGCCGGCTTCGCGTTGATCAGATCCTGCGGCATGACCGTGTCGATTTCGATCGAGGACATACGTTCCTTGATCGCGCGCTCCATACGGAGCAGACCGACGCGATACTGATTTTCCATCAGTTCGCCGACCGAACGCACACGGCGGTTGCCGAGATTGTCGATGTCGTCGATTTCGCCGCGACCGTCGCGCAGTTCCACCAGCATCTTGACCACGGCCAGGATGTCTTCCTTGCGCAGAACGCGCACAGTGTCTTCCGCGTCGAGATCCAGACGCATGTTCATCTTGACGCGACCGACGGCCGAAAGGTCGTAGCGCTCAGCGTCGAAGAACAGCGAGTTGAACATCGCTTCGGCGGAATCCATCGTAGGCGGTTCGCCCGGACGCATGACGCGATAGATGTCGAACAGGGCTTCCTGACGGCTTTCGTTCTTGTCGACAGCCAGCGTGTTGCGGATGTAGCCACCGATGTTGATATGATCGATGTCGAGGACGTTGATTTCCGTCTCGCCGGTGTCGATCAGAGTCTTGAGGACCTTCTCGTCGATTTCGTCACCAGCTTCGAGATAAATCTCGCCGGTTGCGTAATTGACGACATCTTCCGCAAGATACGAACCGAACAGATCGTCTTCCGTCGCCTTGATGGCCTTGAGGCCCTTTTCAGCAAGCTGCTTGGCCGAACGGGCGGTCAGCTTCTTGCCGGCTTCAAGAACGACTTCACCGGTGTCCGCATCGATGAGATCGGAGATGATCTTCATGCCCTTGAAGCGGTCAGCCGAATACGGAATGCGCCAGTTGTCGCCGTCACGCGTATAGGTGACAGTCTTGTAGAACGTCGACAGAATGTCTTCGCCGTCCATGCCGAGAGCCATCAGCAGCGTGGTGGCCGGCAGCTTGCGGCGGCGGTCGATACGTGCGTAGACGATGTCCTTGGAATCGAACTCGATATCGAGCCAGGAACCGCGGTAAGGGATGACGCGCGCGGCGAACAGGAGCTTGCCCGAAGAATGGGTCTTGCCCTTGTCGTGGTCGAAGAAGACGCCCGGCGAACGGTGCATCTGCGAAACGATCACGCGCTCTGTGCCATTGACGATGAAGGTGCCGTTGTCGGTCATGAGCGGCATATCGCCCATGTAGACATCCTGCTCCTTGATGTCCTTGATCGACTTCGCGCCGGTATCTTCGTCAATATCGAACACGATAAGACGCAGCGTCACCTTGAGTGGCGCCGAATACGTCAGATCGCGCTGACGGCATTCGTCAACGTCGAATTTTGGTGCGTCGAATTCGTAGCGAACGAATTCGAGCATTGAAGCGCCGGAGAAATCCTGAATTGGGAAAACAGACTTGAAAACCGCCTGCAAACCCTCGTCAGAACGCCCACCGGATGGTTCTTCAACCATAAGGAACTGGTCGTAAGATGCCTTCTGAACCTCGATAAGGTTCGGCATCTCGGCGACCTCTGGGATCTTGCCGAAAAATTTGCGTACGCGCTTGCGACCATTGAATGAATGGGTCTGAGCCATCGTCGCTCCTCGTTCTATAGCCTTGCGGCTTGCTCACGCCTTGCGGCCTTTATCATGCGCCGCCCTTCGGCGGTCCTTCGAGCACATGGTCCTTCAGATCGGCCCCTTCAGATCGGATGGATCGAAAAGGATCATGTGCAAACTTTCCAGAGCTGCCTTCCGCATCGTTACCGGCACGCGGCGCTCTTAACGGGCTAAAACCCGTTTCCTGAAAGCCGTTCCGGCACTCAGGAAAAGGGTTCCAGTCATCCGACCCACCAGGAAAGTCCGGCGGGAACTGGCGGATGGAAAACCATCCGCCAGAATAGTCCGAACTTACTTGAGTTCGACCTTGGCGCCAGCAGCTTCGAGCTGTGCCTTGATCTTCTCAGCTTCGTCCTTCGAAGCGCCTTCCTTGACAGCCTTAGGAGCGCCTTCGACCAGGTCCTTGGCTTCCTTGAGGCCGAGACCGGTGATTGCGCGCACTTCCTTGATCACGTTGATCTTGTTAGCGCCGCCGTCAGCGAGAACGACGTCGAATTCGGTCTTTTCTTCAGCAGCAGCAGCCGGAGCAGCGCCACCAGCAGCAGCAACTGCAACAGGAGCAGCAGCCGAAACGCCCCACTTCTCTTCGAGAAGCTTCGAAAGCTCTGCAGCTTCGAGAACGGTCAGTGCCGACAGGTCGTCAACGATCTTTGCGAGATCAGCCATTTTGGTATTTCCTTAGTTTCAAGGTTTGAACAATTGACAGCGAAAAACGGCCTTACGCCGCCTCGTTCTTCCGGGCGTGCGCGCCAATAACGCGAGCGATCTGGCCCGCTGGTGCGCTGGTAAGTACTGCGAGACGCTGAGCCGGGGTCTGGATCATTCCAACCAGCTTTGCGCGCAGTTCGTCGAGCGATGGGAGCGAAGCAAGCGACTTGACGCCATCGGCGTTAAGCGTCGTTGCACCCATTGCACCACCGAGGATTACGAGCTTGTCGTTAGCCTTGGCGAATTCGACGGCTACTTTCGGAGCAGCAATCGGGTCGTTTGCATAAGCAACAACCGTCTGACCTGTAAACAGATCAGAAATGCCTTCCGATTCCGTGCCCTGAAGAGCGATCTTGGCAAGGCGGTTTTTCGCGACTTTAACGGACCCACCTGCATCACGCATCTTCGAGCGAAGATCGCTCATCTGCGCAACGGTGAGACCGGTATAGTGGGCCACGACGACCGAACCGGACTCTTTAAAAGCGCCGTTCAGCCACGAGACAAATTCGCGTTTTTCCGCTCTATCCACTGTCTCTCTCCAGTAGGCAGGACCACATGGCCCTGCCGGTTGCCTTTGCCGGACGAACTTCACAGTCAGCCCGACGTTCGAGGATCCTGTCCCCTTCAGCTATCCTGGAAGCCAGGCGTCACTCAAAGGCAACTACGGTTCAAACCTTGCATGCGTATTCACGCGAAACAGGGTTATTCCACGTCTCATGCAGGCCACATGTTTAAGGACAATCATCCGAAGATGATGATCCGCCTGCAATCTCGGACAGGATAACCGGACTTTCGTCCGGCTATCCGGATCTTGCGATCCGGAATTTTTGCCTTTCGCCCTGCTTTACAGGACTGGCTGGCAGCCACGCCTCCCCAACCGGAAAGGCTTGGACTCCGGCGAACCGGAGCCCATGAAAACTTAGGCGACGACCTTGACGGTTGCCGGATCGACCTTGACGCCAACGCCCATGGTCGAGGAAAGCGATACGCGCTTGACGTATTCACCCTTGGCAGCCGACGGCTTTGCCTTGATGACGGCGTCAGCGAAAGCCTTGATGTTTTCTTCGAGCTTGGCATTGTCGAAGGAAACCTTGCCGATACCGGCATGGATGATACCAGCCTTCTCGACGCGGAATTCGACTGCACCGCCCTTGGAAGCAGCAACAGCGGCTGCAACGTCGGTGGTGACGGTGCCAACCTTCGGGTTCGGCATCATGCCACGCGGGCCGAGAACCTTACCAAGACGGCCAACGAGCGGCATCATGTCCGGGGTTGCAATGCAGCGATCGAAGTCGATCTTGCCGCCATTGACGATTTCGAACAGTTCTTCCGCACCGACGATGTCGGCGCCAGCCTTCTTGGCTTCTTCAGCCTTGTCGCCGCGAGCGAAAACAGCAACGCGAACCGTACGGCCCGTGCCATTCGGCAGGTTGACAACGCCGCGAACCATCTGGTCAGCGTGGCGCGGATCGACGCCGAGGTTCATCGCGATTTCGATGGTTTCATCGAACTTGGCGACAGCACGTTCCTTGACGAGGCCGATAGCAGCCGACAGATCGTACAGCTTGTTGCGATCGACGCCTTCACGGATCTTGTTAATGCGCTTGGAAATCTTCGCCATCGTCTCAGCCCACCACTTCCAGGCCCATCGAACGGGCAGAACCTTCGATCATGCGCATCGCTGCTTCAATATCAGCGGCGTTCAGATCCTTCATCTTCGCTTCAGCGATCGTGCGAACCTTGTCGCGGGAGATCGTGCCGGCGCTCGCCTTGCCCGGGGTCTTCGAACCGGACTTGAGGTTAGCGGCCTTCTTGAGGAAGTAGGTCACCGGAGGGGTCTTCATCACAAAAGTGAAAGACTTGTCCTGATAATAGGTGATCACGACTGGAATCGGCGAACCCTTTTCCATTTCCTGCGAGGCAGCGTTGAACGCCTTGCAGAATTCCATGATGTTGATGCCGCGCTGACCCAGGGCCGGACCGATCGGGGGCGACGGATTGGCCGCACCTGCCGCTACCTGGAGCTTAAGCTGGCCTGCAATTTTCTTAGCCATTGCTTTCTGCCTTTTTAATTTGCCGGAAAATCCGGCTTTCTCGATTAATGCCGGAAGTTCCGGCTCTCGACTGACGCCAGCTGAACTGGCGGGCAGTTCGGTGGTTCGGAGCTCGACGACCGGCTAAGCCGCCTTCCCTTCCACCATTTCACCCCGCCCGAAATTCGGTCAGGGTGAATGCCCTTGCGGGCAAAACGATCAGAGCTTGTCGACCTGACCGTATTCCAGATCCACAGGCGTTGCGCGCCCGAAGATGGAAACCTCAACCTTGAGACGCGCACGTTCTTCGTCGACTTCCTGAACGATGCCGTTGAACGAAGCGAACGGACCATCGGAAACGCGAACGTTTTCGCCAATCTCGAAGGATACCGAAGTCTTTGGACGTTCGACACCATCCTGAACCTGGTTCAGAATCTGGTCGACTTCCTTCTGGGAAACCGGAACAGGCTTGGAATCGCCAAGGAAACCAGTGACTTTCGGGGTATTCTTGATAAGCGAGAAGACGGCATCCGTGAGGGTTGCACGAACCAGCACGTAACCCGGGAAGAACTTGCGCTCTGCGTCAACCTTGCGGCCGCGGCGCACTTCAACGATCTTCTCGGTCGGCACAACGATCTGCTCGATCAGCTCGGACAGACCCTTCTGCTTCGCCTTGGCTTCGATATCCTCGGCGACCTTCTTTTCGAAATTGGAATAGGCGTGAACGATGTACCAGCGCGCCGTCATCTAAAAACTCCCCAATCCTAACTTATCGACCAAGGCCGAGAATAAATTCTACGCCATAGGCCATAAGCTGGTCGGCAAGAAAAAAGAACGCGGCAGCCAGAAACGCCATAATCACCACCATAATGGTGGAGATGACCGTTTCACGCCGTGTAGGCCAGGTCACCTTCGCCGTTTCGGCGCGAACCTGCTGAAAAAAGGTGATCGGATTCGTTTTGGATGCCATCTGCCGCTCTGTCATTGATCCGGCGCTACCCCCAAACCCCAACCCGTCGAAACGAATCAGAAGCCTGAAGTCACGCGTATACGGCACGCAAAGCTGAAAATTCAGCCCCACGCGCCGCGTGTCTGTTGACGCTACATAGAATCGATTCCCGAAAAAAACAAGCCCAAAGGTTAAAAGAATACCATACAGGCTTATCGGAAATCCGATCCTTGCGAATATCACTCGGCGCACCATCCAATCGTGCGGCGGCGATCCTTCCCTACCCGGCCAACAAATCCCGCAGGGAATTATCATTTTCAACGACGTCGCCTTGCCGAAGCCTGCGCCACCGTCGAAAAGGTAAGGCGGCATAGATTGCCACCTAACTTATAATATAGAAAACGGGCGCCCATAGTCAAGCCATGAGCACCCGTTATAAAATGGCAGGGGCAGCAGGGCTCGAACCCGCGACCTACGGTTTTGGAGACCGTCGCTCTACCAACTGAGCTATACCCCTATGCGGCATTGCAATGCCTGATCGGCAGAATGCCAGACTGGCGGCGTAACCGCCAGTCAAATTGATTACTCGATGATCGAGGAGACGATGCCTGCACCGACGGTGCGGCCGCCTTCACGGATAGCGAAGCGGAGCTTCTCTTCCATGGCGATCGGCACGATCAGGGTGACGTCCATAGCGACGTTGTCGCCAGGCATAACCATTTCCGTGCCTTCCGGCAGCGTGACAACACCGGTCACGTCCGTCGTGCGGAAGTAGAACTGCGGACGGTAGTTCGTGAAGAACGGCGTATGACGGCCACCTTCGTCCTTGGTCAGAATGTAGGCTTCTGCCTTGAACTTGGTGTGCGGCTTCACAGAACCCGGCTTGCAGAGAACCTGGCCGCGTTCAACGTCTTCACGGCCAACGCCGCGGATCAGAGCGCCGATGTTGTCGCCAGCCTGGCCCTGATCGAGCAGCTTGCGGAACATTTCAACGCCGGTTACCGTCGTCTTCGCCGTCGCCTTGATGCCGACGATTTCAACTTCTTCACCAACCTTGACGATACCGCGCTCAACGCGACCCGTCACAACCGTACCACGGCCCGAGATCGAGAACACGTCTTCGATCGGCATCAGGAACGGCTGGTCGATCGGACGTTCCGGGGTCGGAATGTAGTCGTCAACAGCGGCCATCAGCGAACGAACGGCGTCTTCGCCCAGTTCCTTCGAAGAATCTTCCAGAGCAGCAAGAGCCGAGCCCTTGATGATCGGAACTTCGTCGCCCGGGAAGTCGTACTTCGACAGAAGTTCGCGGACTTCCAGTTCAACCAGTTCGAGCAGTTCTGCATCGTCAACCTGGTCGCACTTGTTCAGGAACACGACGATTGCCGGAACGCCAACCTGACGAGCGAGCAGGATGTGCTCACGGGTCTGCGGCATCGGGCCGTCAGCGGCCGAAACAACCAGAATTGCGCCGTCCATCTGGGCAGCACCGGTGATCATGTTCTTCACATAGTCAGCGTGACCTGGGCAGTCGACGTGTGCATAGTGACGGTTCGGCGTTTCGTACTCGACGTGTGCCGTCGAGATCGTGATGCCGCGGGCGCGCTCTTCAGGAGCGGCGTCGATCTGGTCATACGCCTTGAACTCGCCGAAAAACTTCGTGATCGCTGCAGTCAGCGACGTCTTGCCATGGTCAACGTGACCAATCGTGCCGATGTTAACGTGGGGCTTCGTACGTTCGAATTTGCTCTTTGCCATCGCCGTTGTTCTCTTTGTTCTAGAACCGCTCAAGCGCCAGCACAAAAGCCTTTTGGCTTCCGGGCCAGCATTTATGCCAAAACGGAACGGCGAACCGCCCGTCGATGATTCCTTACACGCCAAACCGCTCTGAAAAATTTGGAGCGGGTAGCGGGAATCGAACCCGCGTATTCAGCTTGGAAGGCTGCTGCTCTACCATTGAGCTATACCCGCGCACTCTTAACTCTGATCCGACAGTGGTGGAGGGAGTTGGATTTGAACCAACGTAGGCATAGCCAACGGATTTACAGTCCGTCCCCTTTAACCACTCGGGCATCCCTCCAGATATCACTATCAGCAGAGTCGAGCGACTAGGCATTTCCGCGGGGCTTCTGGCTGACTGTTAGGCCAGCCGTCGATCCGCGAGGGGCCTTATGACGATAAGCTTATCCCCTGTCAACAGGGTAAAAGCGAAAAGAATGCATGTCCGTCCACAACGTCGTGGAAAGATCCTCTTCCACGCTCCTGTTCCATAGGCTCAAACGCCCGCATTTCTCAGGATTTTCCAGCCATCAGAGATTATTTTGCAATCAGAACAGCCTGATAGCAATCACAGGTGAAGTCGCTATCTTCCGCTCACCTAAAGAGTTATAAGCACGCCATGACCGATCAAAACTCGCCCCGCACCCCAAAAGATTCTCATTATGCGCGCCTGCGCCGCCAGCATCGCGACCAGAAGGCCGTGACCGAAGGCAAATCACCGCGCAAACCGCAGCGTCCTTCCATTTCGGCAAGCACCGTGACTGAGGGAACCGTACGGCTTTATGGCCTGCATACAGTCCGCGCCGCCGTGGAAAACCCGGAACGCAAGATATTGCGCATGCGCGCGACGCGAAACGGATTCGCCCGACTTGAGATCGGAGAGGCTGAATCTCTCCCCTTCCCTGTCGAAATCGTTGATCCGCGCGATATCGACAAGGAAACGGGTTCCGAGGCCGTCCATCAGGGCGTCATGATAGAAGCTGAACCGCTGCGCGCCCGTAAACTGTCCGAACTGAAGGACAGCCCGCTGCTTCTCGTTCTCGATCAGGTGACGGATCCGCACAATGTCGGCGCTATCATGCGTTCAGCCGTCGCCTTCGGTGCTGGCGCGCTGATTACGACAAGCCGTCACAGCCCGCAGGAAACCGGCGTTCTGGCGAAGGCCGCCTCCGGTGCACTCGAAATGATCTCTCATATCGAAGTGCGCAATCTGGCCGAAGCGATTGAAGAGCTGCACAGCCTCGGGTTCCAGACCATCGGTCTTGATTCGGAAGGGCCGCAGGAAATGGAAGCCACCTTGTCCGGCGGACGAATCGCCCTGGTACTGGGTGCAGAAGGCAAAGGCCTGCGTCAAAAGACGCGCGAAACAGTCACCGCGCTTGCCCGCCTCGACATGCCGGGCGAAATCAAGTCGCTCAATGTATCGAATGCGGCTGCAATCTCGCTTTATGCTGCTGAGCGATATCTGCGCGCACGTTGATTCGAGTATGACTCTTCAATGAAATGCCTCCCGGCCGGTTGTCCTGCCGGGAGATACAGATATCGAATCGCGATGACCCGGAGCGGTTCCAGCTCAAACAGAAGCGTGGAACCGCTCTATCTCTTTGTTTATACGCATTATCCTGCGCGAAACCGCTTCGCACTTTCGCTGGAAATGCTCTCAGGCAGTGGCGATATAGGTGCGAATATCTTCCGCCTCGCGCTCAACATCTTCGATGCGCCGCTTCACAACGTCACCAATCGAGATGATTCCCACGAGCTTGCCATGTTCTTCCACCGGCATATGGCGGAATCGGCTTCGTGTCATGATTTCCATCACCTGATTGATCGTGTGATGTTCGCGACAAACCTGCACTTTTGCCGTCATGACCTCGGTGACCGGCATGCTCATGGCCTTGGTTTCTTGAGCGGCAACAGCACGCACCACATCGCGCTCTGACAGGATTCCCTTGATTCGACCGGCCTCGTCGCACACCACCAGAGCGCCGATCTTGTATTTGTTCAACATGGCGACAGCATGGGATAGTGTATCGGCAGGTGCGATAACCACTACATCCCTGCCCTTTGTCTCGAGAATCGATCTTACGGTCATGCCAAAGTCCCTCCAAGATTTAGCACTCGCTGCTTCTGGCGTTCAAACGCCATATGAAGCAGAACGCAGCTCCTCCCACCACGTTCCATGATGGTGCGCTTCGATCGTCCGATTAGCAAGTGGCATCAAATGGGGAGAAGGCTTTGTCAAAGCCAAAAGAGTGCAGAACCCTATCGCCTCAGCACGGCATCATAGCTGCGTGGTCGGTCCATCAGTGAAATACCGAAGAAGCCGGCAATGAAGCCGCCTATATGCGCTTCCCAGGCAATGCTGGAAAGGTCCGCCCCGCCAGTCGAATAAAGACCGGTAATGATGTTGATCAGGAACCAGACACCCACAAAAGTCAGGACGGGCTTCAGCGTCAGGGTCAGCCCCACCGGAAGAACGGGACCTGCGAATTCCGATCTGCGTCCATGGCCGATGCGACGAAAACCGTAACGCGCCGCTGCACCCATCATTCCCGAAATCGCGCCCGATGCGCCCACCAGTGGCGAAACGCTGTCCGGATAGATCGCATAATGGGTCAACCCGGCAATCACCGAAGTGAATATCCAGAAAACGATCATTCGTCCGGTACCGATGCGCCCGGCCAATGGGGAACCGAAAGCCGCAAGCCAGATCATGTTGACGGCAATATGGGCGAAGCCGCCATGCATGAAGGAATAGCTGATGAGCGTAAAAAGTGCGGCGGGATCGGTGAACCCGTCCGCCAGCGAGAACCGCGCCGGAATGAGCGCGAAGTTCAGCATGAATTCATAGTTCTGCTGCTCGCTGATGAGGTAGTTCTGATAAATATAGACTGCGGCGCAGAGGCCAATCAGAGCGAGAACAACGCCCGGAATATTGAACATCGGCTCACTACCGCCCGACCGGCGGTTACTGCCGTTCATTTCCGGCTGGGGAACGCTCATGAACTGCTGCTTTCTATTTTATGCGAAGCACCGCAATTGGACCGAAGGAGCCTTTTGCGTCTGGTCGATGCATGTTGATAGGGCAGAATTTGTTAAAAATAAAGGCCGACGGAGGTTCCCGGTCGGCCTTCACGCGAACAGAAATCTTTCGCGAAATTAAATCTGGAGCTCAGAAAAACGCCAACCAAGTCAAAGGCTTCGTCTGATGCCCTATCAAAGCGCGTCTTTCAGTGCCGTGCAACCATTACTTATTCTTAACCTTAACGGACGAGCCCGGTGGATGAAGAAAGGGTTAAACTGGCATCCTCGCCGTTAATACTATTTTAATGCGTTCAACAGCGGAGCCAGCCTCCGCGTGCAACGGACAAATCAACGGCGCATGATGAAACACCGCAGTACGATCGCGATTTTCGCCGAATGGCAGCGCTTGGCCCGCACTGAAAGCGGTTTCTTTCGCGCGCCGATGCGCGAACAGATCGAGCCGCGCAAGCTCGGGCGCCATCTATCCGACCTCTTCTTCCTTGAGGCTGAAAAAGACGGCGACCTGTCGTTTCGTCTGGCCGGAACACGCATCTGCACCCTTTTCGGTCGCGAACTGAAGAACACACGGTTTCTCTCACTCTGGTCCGAGCGGGACCGGGCAGCCCTTGGCGAACTGTCGGAAAATGTAAGTAGCCTGGAAGTCCCTGCCCTCGTATCGCATGTGGGAATCAGCATGTCCGGGCGAAGCCTCGGGCTGGAAATGTTTCTCGCCCCGCTGGAGGCGCCAAACGGGCAGATCAGCCTGCTTGGCAGCATCGCCGTGCTTGATTCCGTCGCATGGGTCGGAGCCGATCCAATCGTCCTCGGGCATTTGAATTCCATCGACCCGGTGGCGCCCGATCTGATTCTTGCGGATGACATCCGAAAATCGGCTGCCATCACGGTGAATGCACCCCGAACAGGCCGGGAATGGACGAATGTTCGCCTGACGCAGCCACAGGAGCACGCCGCTCCGAAATTGCGCGTCATCAAGGGCGGCAAAGCCTGACGTAGGGTTGAAATCGCGATTTCTCTTTATCGACGGCTACTGTATTGTGACGGATAATAAGAGTACCCAATTTCGAGATGGATCGGCTTTGATGAATAGATTTGCTGCGGCATCTACTGCAAGCAATGTGCGGCAGGAAAATTTCAACGCCGTGAATGTCGATCTCAACGGTCGCTACATGCTGGAAAATCGCAGCGAATTTCCCTGCATCATCAAGCGTATGTCGCCCGGAACTGCCCTGATGAGCGGAATTGCAACGCCGCGCAACGGCGAACGGATCATCGCCTATATCGATCACGTGGGACGGATTGAAGGAATTGCCAACGAGGTTACATCCGAAGGTTTCCACATTCTCCTGTCGACCTCCGAACAGAAGAAAGACAAGCTTTCCGCACAGTTGACCTGGCTTGCCAACAAGCACGAACTTGCCCTGCCCGAAGATCGCCGTCACGAACGTGTTGTGCCACGCAAGACCCAGCAGAACATTACTTTTGCCGATGGCGCCCAAAGACTGTGCCGCATTGCGGACCTTTCGCTTTCCGGTGCGGCAATCGAAAGCGAGTTCAAGCCCGCGATCAAGAGCGGCGTCATGCTTGGACCGATCCGGGGAACTGTCGTCCGTCATTTCCAAGGCGGCTTTGCAATCGAGTTCGCCACCATCCAGACCAGCACAACGCTGGACAATCTTTTCGGCTGAAAGCATCCGCCCAAAAGATGAACGCGCGTCAAGGTTACGGAATGGCAAACCACGAAATGCCCGCATTCACGAAAAAGCCGCAAAAACAGCCCATTTTGCCCTGAATTTGTCCGTTCGTTGACAAAAAGTTTCAGCGTTATTTGCAGTTTTAATCGAATTTGACTCGCATTTTCGCGCGCAAATTTGCGTGCCTTCAAATTGTCTAAGTCATCTTGGTCTCCAACAGGGAGACAAAAGAATGACAAAACAAACAATCATCGCAGCCATCCTGATGCTGCTTGGAATCGGACTGGCAGAGGCAGCAAGCCCCGCCTCCAATTCACCGTGGATGACGACCGGCGAACGCACTTCGCAGCCGATTGGCCACTACGAATTCTGCGATCGCTACAAGTCCGAATGCAACATCACCAGCCGCAACAGCAATATGCTGAAGCTGACACCGGAAATCTGGAAACAGATCATCGCGGTCAATGCGAGCGTCAACGAAAAGATTGCGCCGATGACCGATATGGAAGCCTGGGGTCGCGAGGAATACTGGGAATATCCGACAACAGTCGGTGACTGCGACGACTACATGCTTTTGAAGCGTCGTGAACTGATGGCGCTCGGCATCCCGGCAAATACGCTGCTTTTCACAGTGGTTCGCCAGCCAAACGGTGAAGGCCATGCGGTTCTGACCGTTCGCACCGACCGTGGCGACTTCATTCTCGACAATCTCGATACCCGCGTTCTCGCCTGGAACAAGACCGACTATACCTATCTCAAGCGCCAGTCGACCACGAACACCGGTAGCTGGGTCTCAATCAAGAGCGACCGCGAACTCTTGGTCGGCAGCATCAAGAACTAACCAAAAGACAAACAAACAAGGACGGGCCGTCAGTCTCCCTCTGGCCCCGTCCTTTTTATTTTCAGGCCGGCTCCAGCCCACGCATGAAAGACCGGGCCTTCTCGACGTAATGCTCCGCGGAAAGTCTGAGTTTCTCGACCGCAGCATCGTCCAGTTCCCGGAGGATTCGCGCAGGAGAACCGACGACCAGCGAATTGTCCGGTATTTCCTTGCCCTCGGTCACAAGCGCCCCTGCCCCGATCAGACAGTTTTTTCCAATCTTCGCGCCGTTGAGAACGATAGCTCCCATACCGATCAAGGTGTTGTCGCCAACGGTGCAGCCATGAAGTATGGCCCGATGCCCGATGGTACACCCTGCACCGACTGTGAGCGGAAAGCCGATATCGGTATGCATGATGGTGTGTTCCTGAACATTGGTGTCATCGCCAATGGTGATCGGCTCATTATCGCCGCGCAATACGGCACCGAACCAGAACCCGGCATTCTCACCCACAACGATCTTGCCGATCAGGGTCGCATCAGGCGCGATCCAGTTGCTGCTGCGGTCCGCGAATAGCGGCTTGTGCCCGTTATATGCATAGATCGGCATGTTCTTCCTCCATCAGCAAACTCGATATTGAATTGCTAAGCCGTTTCAAGCCGTCATACAAGCACGACTTCACGCTCTGTTAACCATAAAAGACTGATATTCTTTTGCAATATCATCACCATGACACCCAGATGGAAACAGCACCAGATTACACCGCCTCGAAAATGGGAAGCCGCCTCTTCGGCTGGCTGCTGTTGGCGGTTATCGTCCTGATTCTGCTTTCGGTTGCCGTAAATGTTGGCGGGCGCCTGCTTGGCCCGCTGATTGCGCGCGGCGGACACTCCGACAGCACGCACGGTTATGAAATCATCATTGGCAACAATGTCCTGTCGATTCCAGCCAATATGATCCGCTTTTCGAACCAGCGACGTGACGGGGTGACGGGGCGTCTCGATCTTTATGCCCGCTGGCCGGGGCTTACCGGCTATACGGAACGCGACCGCGCTATCTTCAACCTTCTCACTTCGAAGCGGCATCTCATTTTCATGTCTATCGAACAGCGAACCATGTCCCGCGACATGAGCGGGCGCTATCTGCCCATCTATGCCGAGCTGATAGACCCGAACGGGGAAACCGCCCCCGGAAACCTGACGGTACACCGTTTTCTGGAAAGCAGCGGTTATAAGGGCGAGGAACTGGTCCTGTCCGATCCGAGCAGCGGCAAGCCGGAATTCGTTGCACGATGTCTTGCGGATAGCGGTGCGGAAAGCTTCAATTCATGCGAGCGCGACGTCCAGTTCGGCCGCGACTTGCAGATACTTTATCGCTTCCCCCGCTCCATGCTTGGCGAATGGAAGTCACTGGACAAGGCGATTGTCGATTTTGCGAACGCGCATCTTCTGGGAAACGATACGAAACAGATCGACTGATCTCAAAGCATGTTGCTTAAAAGTGGGAACCGCCTCCGCGGGGAAATCGGTTCACTGGGCTGATTTCTGATCCCCGCTACGATGGGATAAAGACATGCTTGAAAACAAAAGCTTAAAGCGTGCCTTTCAAATTTGATAAAGCGCGACACGCTTTATTGCCCAACCAGATACTGAAATTTGGAGCGACCGTCTTCAGCGAACTTGATCTGGCTGAGCGGAACGCCGCTCAAAAGATGCTCCTCCGTGGCAGCCAGCACGATTTCCAGCTTTAGTATTTCTGCCGACCCAAGAAGCTTCCAGCATCCTTTTCCTGCGAGAAGCGAGTAGTTGTGGTCCATGACATAGGCTGCGGCAGCGAAAGCGCCGTCGCATTTCCCGATGCTTTGCGGTTCATCGAGAATCTCAATGACCGACCGTGAGCCATCGTCCTGTTCGGTTTCGATAGTGCCGAGGACTTCTGCGCGCGCCGCTAAGGACAGGGCCACCAAAAGCATGGCCAATGAAAAACCGAATTTCATAAAGACACCCAAGGGTCAAAACTATTTGGCGTTCTCAGGGATAATCGCAAATCTCATAACCGCTCAGCTCTGATTCCACGCCCGCCTTGATCCAGAAGAAAACGCTGCCTTCGCTCGTCATATGGGCGGTGCATAAAGCGACGACATTTTCCTTGCCGACGGGCGCCTTGCTCGCGCAAGAGGCTTTCCAGCTCGCAATCCGCTCGATGGAATCCTTCTTGATATCGGGAAATCCGAAATAGATGGTTTTGAAGTTCTCTGCGAGCTTCGGGCAGGTTCCGTCATCCTCGATAGCCTGCGCACGGACGACTGATGGCAGCATGACAGAAAGGGCCAGCGTGGCAGCTATGATCTTCATGAATCCTCATTAGTCATATCTGGAGTCATATCTGGACAACAAAACGCCCTCTCCATAGGAAAGGGCGTCAAAGAACATCCCTGCCCGGCATCAGCGTCGTTTGCGACGCGATTACCGCGACCGATCAAAGATCGACGTCGAGAATGGCCATCGAGAAATTGTAGGAGAGTTCGCCTTCATCCTCGTCCTTATAGACCAGGCCCAGGAATTCGTCGTTGAGGTAAAGCTCGGCGGAGTCGTTCTTGCGCGGACGCGCCTTCACCTGCAGGCCGGGATTATTGAAAGTCCGTTTGAAATAGGCGTCCAGTTTTTTGAGTTCTTCGGGTTTCAACCGGCTTCTCCTGATATTGAATTGAGCCGGTTTATTGCACCCGGCAATTTCCTATGTAAACCCCCGATAAACGGGGACTCAAGGGATGTTGGCGTCCAATAGCCTCTTTAGACAGAATATAGGCCGCATACTGGAAAAAACCAGCAAGCGGCCTTGTTCAAGCTGCAACGATACGATGTATCGCCTAAATCCCTTCGCCCAGCATCTGGTCCATGACGCGGGAAGGCTCGGCACAACCCGTATCGCCCATGATCCGGGCCGGCACACCGGCTACCGTGACATTGTTCGGAACAGGCTTCAGAACCACCGAACCGGCTGCAATTTTCGAGCAATGACCGACTTCGATATTGCCGAGAATTTTCGCGCCAGCACCGATCAGCACACCGTGACGGATTTTCGGATGACGGTCGCCGCTCGACTTCCCCGTACCGCCGAGTGTGACACCGTGAAGAATCGAAACATTGTCTTCGATCAACGCTGTTTCGCCGACCACAAGTCCGGTCGCATGATCAAGGAAAAGGCCGCTGCCAAGCCGTGCGGCCGGATGAATATCGGTCTGGAAGATCGATGACGAGCGGCTTTGCAGGTAATAGGCAAAATCCTTGCGGCCTTCATGGTAAAGCCAATGCGCCAGACGATGGGTCTGGATCGCATGGAAACCCTTCAGATAAAGGATAGGGTCCATGAAGCGGCTATAGGCCGGATCGCGATCATAAACCGCCTGAATATCGACGCGGACAATCTGCGACCACTCAGGATTGGCATCCAGCATCGCGTCAAAGGTCTGGCGCAGAATATCGGCGCTCAGATCGGCGTGCCCGAGACGCTCGGCGATACGATGCATGACCGCATCTTCCAGGCTCGGCTGGTTGAGGATCGTCGCATAGAGGAACGTGCCCAATACGGGATCGTTCTTGGCGGCTTCCTCCGCTTCGGCACGGATGGAATGCCAGATAGGATCGACCTGACCCAGACCGGGGGTCGCTTTCGCTGATGTGCGAACGGACATATGCATACTCCAGTTTTGCACCGCGCGAGGAGGAGACGGCAGCCGAACTTTCGCTCAGTCCCCACGCCGCAATACGAGTTCGGCGCGCAGCATAACTTAAAATGGTTTGCCTTGACACAGCCGAATTTGACGCGCCCTGTCGGCGCATTCTTTGTCAGAAATCAAATTCGCTTCAGAGTCGATTTTCTTTCAAAAACTGCAACACCGCCTGCTTGTAGACCTTGTCACCAACGGCCAGCATATGGTCGCGGTCCGGAATATCGACGGCCTGTCCATTTGGCAGAAGATCGGCGAGTTCCTGCGCGCTGCCTGCAATATCGTCGGTCGTGCCGACGGCCACGAGAACAGGCTGCATAATGCGTGCAATCGCAGCGGCGGGAACCAACTCCTTGGAGGTAATCACACAGGCTGCAAGGGCGATGCGGTCACTCTTCGTCTGGTCGGCAAATTTCCGGAACATCTGCCCACGTGGATGGGTGATGGTGGTCGGATCTTCTGCAAGCAGCGCCTCGCCAATAGGCTCCCAGTCGCCAGCGCCAGTCACCATACCGATGCCAAGCCCGCCGAAAACAGCGCTATGAACGCGCTCGGCGTGTTCAATCGCCAGAAATGCGGTGATGCGTGCGCCCATGGAATAGCCCATGACATGCGCCTTTTCGATCCCGAGATGATCGAGCAGGGCTGCAGCATCAGCCGCCATTTTGGTCGGCGTGTATTCGTCTGCGTCGTGGGGCTTCGCGGAAAGCCCGTGCCCACGATTATCGATGGCGATAACGCGGTATCCGGCTTCGGTCAGCGTACGGAACCAGCCGGGAGAAACCCAGTTGACGAGACTTGAAGAAGCAAAGCCATGAATGAGCAGGATCGGATCGCCTTCTCCGTCCTGACGATATGCCAGACGCAAACCGTCGTGTTCGAAATATTCGATATCGAGGGCACTCACCTGATTATTCCTCTTGATTTTATTACAGCAGCGTCACGACCGGCATTCGCCACAAATCACGCGATGGACCGCTTTGTCACCAATCTTTATGCCGGTTCGTTTAACCGTACCGGCCAGAACCTCCACGACATACGCTGCCGGAACTTCAGATGAAATGATATTTTCGGAGAATGGCACCGCATTTTCGTGAATGGCCGATACGCGTCCCTTGTCATCAAGGAAAACCATATCAAGAGGCGACGGTGTACTCTGCATCCACATCATGACGCGGCGCATTTCTCCGAACACGAAGATCATGGCGCGATCCTTGGGAAAATCCGTGCGCCACATCAGGCCGCGCACACGCGCATCGTCGCTTTCAGCCACTTCCAGCGCAAAATTTACCTTGTTGCCATTGGAGGTAATGAATGTCAGCGGTTCCTTGTCGACCGGCAGCCGCATCGGCTGTGTCTCATCGGCCTGAGCAACGAATGCGAAGAAAACAAATGCAAAAGCGAGAAAAATGCGGCCCATACCCTGCCCACTCAGATAAACAAACTGGCTTGTAAACAAACAGGCTTGGAACCTAGCAACGGGACAGAGTGACGACAAGACCGCTCAGGCCGCACAAAGCGGCCTTCACCTGCTTGTTACAAGAATTGAGAGATTTGGCGCGCTTTTAACGGTCGCGCCCTAGATCCGTTCTGGTTAAAGCGGAATCATTGGAACCGCTCTATCCATTTGTTTTTTAGCATGTCTTTACCCCGAAACCGGTTCCCACTTTCGGGAGACATGCTCTAATGCGAAACCGGGATTGCCGTGCCGATATCCGGATGGATTTCAGCCGCCATCAGGCCCTTGTCGCCTTCGCCGAAGCGAATAAGCACGACCTGACCGGGGCGCAGCTCCATCATGCCGAAACGACGCAGCGTTTCCATATGGATGAAAATATCTTCCGTCCCCTCGCCGCGCGTCAGGAAGCCGAAGCCCTTGGTGCGGTTGAACCACTTGACGATCACGCGCTCAAGGCCGCTCGACGGCGTAACAGTCACATGAGTGCGCTGTGGCGGCATCTGCGCCGGGTGAACGGCAGTAGACGTATCCATCGACAGGACGCGGAAACATTGCAGGCCGCGATCGCCATTGCGAACTTCACAAACGATGCGTGCACCTTCCAGAGCAGTCTGGAAGCCGTCGCGGCGCAGTGACGTCACATGGAGAAGAATGTCATTAAGGCCCGGCTGGTCTGGAACAATGAAGCCGTAGCCCTTGGCTACGTCGAACCATTTGATATGGCCCGAGACTTCGATGATATCGCCCAGCTCTTCCGAGGCGTGCTGGCTGTGAAACTGGTCATTAGACACAGACTTGTCCGCCATGCGTTCGCCCCTCCTCTGTTCTTCCGTTGCGATTCCGACCTGATTCTTGTCCAAAGAATAACACTTCCTTAACCGGAGGCGGCAAGCCCAAACTTGCATCCGTCCCCATGAAGACCACAGACTTCACAACTTCATGGTTACTTTTCCCGGCACAGCAGCGTTTGAAACTGACCCACCACCTGAAATATGGCCGGTCGTCAATTTGGCAATGACATGTTCAGGACATTTCCGGTCACATCTGCTGCTCAAAATTTTTGAACGTCACTCTGTCCATGATAACTTGACGTTCGGCCTCCGACATCGGATTCGATGTCCTTGCGTTTCCCGAACGTCAACCGCCCGAATTACAACAGCCGAGGAAAAGACTATGCGCTATCTGCACACGATGGTCCGAATTCGCGACATCGACGAATCTCTCGATTTTTATGTAAACAAACTCGGCCTCGAAGAAATCCGCCGCACTGAAAATGACAAAGGCCGCTTCACGCTGATTTTTCTTGCTGCGCCCTCCGATACGGATCGGGCGAAGGCAGAGCGGGCGCCGGAACTGGAACTCACCTTCAACTGGGATCCGGAGACCTATACGGGCGGCCGCAATTTCGGCCATCTCGCCTATATGGTCGATGACATCTACACCACTTGCCAGAAGCTGCAGGATGCGGGCGTCACCATCAATCGTCCGCCGCGTGACGGGCACATGGCCTTCATCAAATCGCCCGATGGCATTTCCATCGAACTGATCCAGAAAGGCGACCGTCTGGCGCCGCAGGAGCCTTGGGCTTCAGCCGAAAATATCGGTAGCTGGTAACAGACCTTGTCTCCCGAAAGTGGAAGCCGGTTTCGGGAAAAAGACATGCGTAAAACAAAAAGCCCGGCCTCACGACCGGGCTTTTTCTCAATACTGAACAGTTATTCCGTTCCCTGAATGGCTGCGAGAAGCCATTCACCGCCATCCGTGCGGGTGAACGTCCAGAGCTCGACGCTTTCCACCGGCTCATCCGGATTGCCTTCGACGACAGCGCCGGTATTGCGATCCAGCATCACGTCGATCGCCGAATAGCGGATTGCAACGGTTGCGTATTCGACATCGCCTTCGCGCCAGGCTTCGGAAACGTCACCCTGCAGAAGCTTGACGTCCTTCACTTCGTTGCGCATGCCGCTGGAAGCGATCTCGCCCAGTTCTTCCGCCAGATAGGACATGGCTTCCGGGGTAGCGAGCTTGCGCAGCGCGGCATAATCCTCACGGCCATAAGCGGTCTGGACTTCAGCAAGCATCTGTTCGAAACGATCCAGATCCTCCTGACCGACATCCATCGGTTCATCTTCAACCGCCGGAGCGGCGGGAGTGACCGGAGCAGCTGCCTGCTTGGTCTCGAACGGGTTCACCGAAGGCGTACGGCCACCAAAACCGGCCTGAGAACCAGCTTGCGGGGCTGCTGTCTTTGCCGCACCGAAAGGCTGCGCGCCTTTGTTACCGGCGCCTGCCGCTGCCGGCTGGCGACGATTTGCGAACATGCGCATGACAAACATCGCAATGAGCGCGATCACCGCAACCTGCAACAACAAGCCAAACATGCCGGCAAGACCGCCAAGGCCGTTGCCGAGCAGCATGCCGATCAGGCCACCGACGAGAAGACCGCCCAGCATGGAACGACCGAAGTTACCGAACATACCGCCGGAACGCTGTGCCTGCGCAGCATTCTGCGTACCTGTTGCGCCCGGACGGTTGGTCTGCGTCGCGCCGGTATTCGGCGTCATCGAACGTTCCATCGGCGCGGCATTGTTAGGTGCAGTGCGCGTCGGCGCTGGCGCCTGATAAGTGCGCGCGCCACGGCTGCCGAAACCGCCACCGCCCGCACGGCGAGCCTCGGCGAAATCGACCGCAGCAAAAGAGGCAATCAGCCCTAATACCATTGCAGCTGTCAGTTTGGTCAGGCGGCTTCCGGAACCCGGCATCGGTTTCTCCCACTTAGAGTCATGTCTGAATGTTTAAATCAGTGCTCATATGGGAATTCGCCCCCACACCTCACAAGAGCGTGAAGACAAAAAATCCAGAAATTTCAAATGGACCCAGAACCTTCAAACGAGCCCGGAACTTTAAACAGGCAAAGCGGCATCCAGAATCTGTATCTGAGGCGTGACCGAGCCATTCCAATGATTTAGTGACAGATTGCCTGCCACATGGACGCTCTGACCGATATTGTTGAACAGGAACCGCCCCAGATCGCCTTCCGCCGCCCGGAAGGCGATGGCATTGACGCGCTTTCCATCCGCGCCACGCAACGCGACACGCACATGATCGCGCCCCACGCCACGCACGTCGGCCAATATATGATGCGGCAGCGCCAATATGGGCTGCGGATGCGCAGAACCGTAGGGCCCAGCCTTCTGCAAAGCTTCGTAGAGCGACACTGTTGCGCCCGATGCGGCCAGCGCGCCGTCGATGGACAGGCTCTGGTTTTCGCGCAGGCGCGAAACGATATGCGCCGATTCTTCTTCAAGATAGGCACGCAACGCGCCAAGATTTGCGCGCTCGATGGTGATACCAGCCGCCATGGCATGGCCACCACCCTTGACGAGCAGCCCGCGTTCCACCGCGCCCCGCACCAGCTTGCCGAGATCAAGCCCCATGATCGAGCGCCCGGAACCCGATCCGACACCGTTGGCGTTGAATGCAATGGCAAAGGCTGGCCGCCGGGCCTTTTCCTTAAGCCGCGAGGCCAGCAACCCGACGATACCGGGATGCCAGCGGTCACTTGCCGTCACGATCACCGATGCGCCCGCACCGCCGGATATTTCCAGCGAAGCCTCCGCTTCGGCCTCCATAAGCATCTCGGCTTCCATGGCCTGACGCTCCTGATTGAGCCGGTCAAGTTCCACGGCAATACGATCCGCCGTTGCGGGATCATCCAGCGTCAGCAATCGAGCGCCAAGCCCCGCATCGCCGATACGTCCGCCAGCATTGATGCGCGGCCCAATGAGATAGCCGAGGTGAAAGACATTGAGCGGTTCGCCAATGCGGGCAACGCGCGCCAAAGCCGCAAGACCGACATTGCTCTGCGACCGCGCAACGACCAGTCCTTTGACGACGAAAGCGCGGTTCACGCCGGTCAACGGCACCACATCGCAAACCGTTGCCAGCGCCACCAGATCGAGCAGGGAAAGAAGATCAGGGCCTGGTCCCTTGCCGCGCTCACGCAGGATTTTGGTCACCTGTGCCAATGTCAGAAAGACCACGCCTGCGGCGCAAAGATGCCCCTGCTGCGAAATATCGTCTTCCCGGTTGGGATTGACGATAGCCACCGCATCTTCAGGCAGATCGCCGCCGACCTGATGGTGATCGAGCACGACGACATCCGCTCCAGCCTGCTTGGCGGCTGTAATCGACGGTGCGCTGTTGGTGCCACAATCGACTGTGACGATAAGGGTCGCACCCTTGGCGACCAGATCGCGCATGGCATCGGGATTGGGGCCGTAACCTTCAAAAATCCGGTCGGGAATATAGATGGAGTGCTGAATGCCGTAATGTTTGAGAAAACGCGCCATCAAGGCGGAAGAACACGCCCCATCGACATCGTAATCGCCAAAAATGGCCACGGTCTCGCGACGCAGAATGGCATCGGCAATACGGCTTGCCGCATTTTCCATATCTGTGAGCGTCGCCGGGTCGGGCATGAGATTGCGCAGCGTCGGATCGACAAATTCCGGCGCGTTTTCTACCGACACCCCCCGCCCGGCAAGCACGCGTGCAACCAGATCGGAAATGCCGTGATGCTGCGCAATGGCAAGCGCCGTATTGGCCTCCCGCAGGCCAAGCCGGTCTACCCATTTCTGTCCGGTTGCGGATTGTTTTATTCCGAGGAAAAAGCGCTCTGTCGTCATAAGTTTCTAAAGACACAAAAGGCGGCAAACGGTCAAGACAGACGATTTTTATCTCGCCAATCAGCGGGACTAAGCGACGTCACCCGTCGAAACTCGCGATTGAAGTTCGATTTGGTCTGAAATCCGGATTCAAACATTACAGCCGTTATAGAAGTGTCGGACTTTTGAAGCCGCCGACAAGCTTCGGCAATTCTATAGTCATTGATGAAGCGGGAAACATTCTTGCCTGTCAGCCGATTGATGGCTCCCGATATTTGACGTGTCGGAATGCAGGCGCGCCGCGCCAACCGCGATAGCGTCAGGTTCTCATCGAGAAAAAGTCTTTGTTCAGTCAAGAGCGCTTCGATCTTGTCCAGAACATTGCGATCCGCTTCCGCGTTTGGTTCGGGTGGTGCTGTTTCGAAATCCAGTTCCGGCGCGACTTTCGCGCGGGCTGCCACCAACGCTGTCAGGCCGATGAGAAACAGACCCAATAGATTGCCATTGCCGATGATCGCAGCCGCAGAATCGCCTTTCTGCCATTGGAAATCCAGAACCACCACCAGATCAAACAAGGCAGAAAGGCACAGCGATGCAGCAGCAATCACAAGAGCCCGATGCGCTGCCACCGCACTATCCAGGCGTGCCGCATCCAATGCATCTGGACCTGAGCGCCCAAGCAACAACAGGGCAAATGCATAGCCAACGTAAAGTCCAATTAGCGCCAGATCGATCAGACCCGGTGCAAAATATACAAGTGCAGCAACACCAAATGGCGGCAATACGTGAAACCAGCCAAGAACGTTATCGCCTGCTTCATCCCGATGGATCAGGCTTCTGAAACTCGTGAGCGTCAGTCCCGGCAAACAACTGGCCAGAACAGGTAAAACATAGCGGAGTTCTGTAACGCCATAGCCCCAGCGCAGTCCTACAATGAGGGATTGCAAGGCACTCAATCCCAACACGAAAAGGAAGGGGCGGTTCGCTCCGTTCCAACCGAAACGGTGCAGCAATACGGCCAGCAGTAACAGAAGCAAAAGTGTGGAGACGAATGGCAAAGGAATGAAAATCATAAAGCACACACGATCAATACGCAGACAACCGATCATGGCCGAAATCGCGATTAGAAACGACCTGAATCATGATTAAGGACGCAACTCTCGCGAAAACAGGTGACGTTTTCCGTGTTCTGTCAACCACGGGAGATAACCATGTTTCGTTTTCATATCGTCAGCGCCCTTCTCACCCTTTTTATCGCCGTACCCAGCCAGGCCCATGATGTCGGCCAGCGAGAAATCAAAATCAGCGGCGCTGAACCGGGCCGCAATCTTGAAGTCAGTGTATGGTACCCAGCCGCAATCGATGGCAAAGCTACCCTTATCGGGGACAATATAATTTTCAAAGGCGCTCCGGCTGTAATCGACGCCACACCGGAAAAGGGTAGCTTCCCACTGCTTGTCATGTCGCATGGCTCCGGCGGCCGCGCTCAGGGTATGGCCTGGCTTGCAACCGAACTAGTCAAGGCAGGCATTATCGTCGCGGCCCCCAATCACCCCGGCACGACCAGCGGTGATTCCACCCCACAAGACACGCCGAAAATCTGGCAACGCACAGGCGACCTGTCAGCAGTAATCGATACGATGACTACAGATCCCGCATGGAGCGGAATAATCGACAAAAACAAGATTAGCGTTCTCGGCTTCTCGCTCGGCGGCGCCGCAGCAATGGAAATTGCGGGGGCAAGAGCCAATCTCGAAGCTTATGCCCGTTATTGCGACACCTACGGCAAGTGGGACTGCGCATGGTATGCTGGCGGCGTCGGCTACCGAGATGATAAGCAGATAAAAGTCGATAAAGTCGATTTGCGCTCAGTGGACAAGAGCCGCTTCGAGCAATCCAATCTCGACCGCCGCATCGCGTCAGCCATAATGATCGACCCCGGCCTCGCGCAAGCTTACAATGCACAAAGCCTTGCATCGATTTCAATTCCCATGAGCTTCATCAATCTTGGAGAAGTTGAGACAATCCCTCCGGGAGTGGTTGCCGATAAGCTGGCATCGATCACACCGCAGGGAACTTATGTCACTGTCGCTGGCGCAACCCATTTCAGCTTTCTGCCCGAATGCAAGAAAGGCGCTGCAGACCGGCTCAAATCTGCGGGTGAGGTAGACCCCATTTGCAGTGACGATGCCCGCCGTCCGCGTGCGGACATCCACGCGGATATCACAAAGCTGGTTCTGAAAGCATTGCAGTCTATGCCCAAAACCTGAGATAACGAGAACATGACAAAGGCGGCATTTTTGCAATGCCGCCTTTGACTATTCTACGCTCAATCCTGCCAAGATTTAGGCTGAACCGTTCTCGCGCAATCCCCTAAAGCATGTCGCTGTTAACCGGATTCGGGATTCCCGTTTGGCTTGATCTGTGATTCACTTGTCTCATGGAAGGAGATGCACCATGGGCAAGCCGCATCCGATTGAGTTGCGTGAGCGTGTCGTTGCGTTTGTGAATGAGGGCAATAGTCACCGGGAAGCCGCTCGGCATTTCCGTGTTTCGCCTCGGTTCGTCAACAACATGATGATCCTGCATCGGTCATCCGGCTGTCTGGCCGCCGCCAGGCAGGGCCACCCGCCTGGAAGTGTGAAGCTTTTGGCTCATGGTGATTGGGTCCGCGAGCAGATGTCCGCCCGTGGCGAAACGACTTTGGACGAACTGTGCGTTGCGCTCGCGGAGCGCGGTATTGAAGTCCACCGCGCCACGGTCGGGCGATTTCTACACCGACTTGGGCTGAGCAATAAAAAAAAGCCTCAAGGCAAGCGAGCAGCGTAGACCAGAGATCGCCAAGGCGCGTGATCTTTGGATCAATCGCCGAAAGCGGTTCTTCAACAAGGCCTTGTCGCGTCTCATCTTTATCGATGAGACTTCCACGAATACGCGCCTGACAAAACGCACCGGATGGTCTGCCAAAGGCAGGCGCTTTGCCGCCTATGCGCCATTCGGAAAATGGAAGACACAAACCTTCATTGCCGGACTGCGCTGCCATGGCCTGACCGCGCCATGGATCGTCGATGCACCGATGAACAGCCGCATCTTCGAAACCTGGATCGAGACACAGCTTGTGCCGACACTGTCAGCCGGTGATATAGTCATCCTCGACAATGTCGGCTTCCACAAAAGCCAGAAGGCTGAGCAACTGGTCAAGGCAAAGGGCGCTTGGTTTCTCTTCCTGCCGCCCTATTCGCCGGACCTGAACCCAATCGAAATGGCTTTCTCAAAACTCAAGGCACTTCTGAGAAAGCGAGCAGCACGCAGCTTCGACGCCATCTCAAAAGCACTTGGCGATATCATCAGTCTCTTCTCCATCAATGAATGCCAGAACTTCTTTAAGGCTGCTGGGTATGAGGCCGAATAAATGCGACACGCTTTAGAACTTGGACAGATCCTGATGCCTTGCCTTGATTTCACGCACCGTCTGTGAGCTTGAACGCATGACGATAGTGTGCGTCTGGATATAGTCGCGGGCAAACTTCACACCGGAGAGCATGTTGCCATCCGTCACGCCGGTAGCGGCAAAAAGCACGTCGCCCTTGGCCATTTCTTCCAGAGAATAGACCTTCTTGGGGTCCGCAATGCCCATCTTCGCGGCACGAGCGATCTTTTCATCGGTATTGAGCTGCAGACGACCCTGCATCTGGCCACCAATGCAGCGCAACGCTGCCGCAGCCAGAACGCCTTCAGGAGCGCCGCCAATACCGATATAGATGTCGATCCCGGTTTCGTCCGGGTTGGTCGTGTGCATCACACCGGCCACGTCCCCGTCGCCGATGAGGCGGATGGCAGCGCCGGTCGCCCGCACTTCCTCGATCAGACGCGCATGGCGCGGGCGATCCATGATGCAGGCGGTGATTTCATTCGGCTTCACGCCCTTCGCCTTGGCGACCGACATGATGTTGTCCGTCGGGCTGGCATCTAGGTCCACGACGCCCTTCGAGTAGCCCGGACCAACGGCGATCTTTTCCATGTAGACATCAGGCGCATAAAGCAGATTGCCCTTCTCGGCGATCGCGATGACAGCAAGCGAGTTCGGCAGATTCTTGGCGCAAATCGTGGTGCCCTCCAGCGGATCAAGCGCGATATCGACGTCCGGTCCCTGCTTGGTACCAACTTCTTCGCCGATATAGAGCATCGGCGCTTCGTCACGCTCGCCTTCACCGATAACAACCGTTCCGGCGATCGGAAGACGGTTCAATTCCTGACGCATGGCATCGACGGCGGCCTGATCAGCAGCCATTTCGTCGCCACGGCCACGCAGCCTCGCCGCGGCGACCGCTGCACGCTCGGCCACGCGGACCAGTTCGAGTGTGAGAATGCGATCCAGTCCGTGGGGGTGCTGCTCTGCGGTCTTGGCCATTTGAACAAAGTCCTGAATTCGAATTGCGTGGACGCGGCGCATGAAGCCCGCGATTGCCGCCTCTTATAGCGACACTGTGCAAACCTTTTGTCAAAGTCCCCCGCCCCCTGCAAGGGCGAGAGAGCTAAAAACAATGTACGCTCAAACTCTTAATCGATTTAAGCTATACACGCTTCGTTTCATGTCCGGGCCGGATGTGAACGCTCACACCCGGCCAGAAGTTGCAGAAATCGTTAAACAACCAAAAGATGTTGCGGGCAATCAGCTTCCGATTCCATCAAAGAAAAACTCCGGACTTTCCACTTCGACCAGCTTTTTTCTTTCGATCACCCAGAAACGGTTGCCGACATTGCGAACAAAACTGCGGTCATGCGAGACGATCAGGCTCGCCGCCTCGTTGCGCAGCAGTTCCACCTCCAGCGCTTCCTGACCTTCGATATCGAGATGATTGGTTGGTTCATCAAGAATATAGAAGTTCGGATTGGTCAGTCGCAGAACCAGCATGGCAAGTCGCGCCTTCTGCCCGCCGGACAAGCGTTCCAGCGGCTTGGCCTGCATTTCAAGCGTCATGCCCGCCCCGGCCAGCAAGGATCGCGTCCGCTGGTCGCCAATATCGAACCTTCTTGCAATCGTCTCGAATGGCGTCCAGTTCGAGCGAAGTTCCGACAGGGCCTGATCGCTATATCCAAGCACCAGTGACGGCGTTGCCTTGATACCGGCCTGTGCCTGATCCGGCGCAAGAATGGTCTCGCGCACGAGCGTCAGCAACCGGGTCTTGCCCATGCCATTGGCCCCCAGCAGAACAATACGGTCGCCGGGATTGATCCAAAGCTGTCCTGTCTTGAAGAGAAGCCGCCTATCGGGCGTGGCAATTTCGGCCTGATCGAGAACAACCAGCGCCTTGGCGTGGCTGCCTCGACTGCTCAGTATAATCTTGCCGGCTGAGCGCTCCACATGCCCCGCCCTGGCGCTTTCCTCGATCTTGTCGGCCCGCGCTTTCAACTGCTTGGTCTTGATCACGAGCAGATCACTACCCGAATTGATGCCAATATTGTTGAGCTTCGCCGCCTGCTTGCGCAACTGCTGGACTGTTTTCATGTCCTTTTCAAATTGCCGGGCATCGGCCGCGTCGATTTCATCGAGCGCAACACGCGCCTGACTATATGGCAAGGCGAAAACCGGTGATTTTTCCGCCCGCAGAAACAGCGTTCGCTTCGTAACCGCATCAAGGAAAGCGCGGTCGTGACTGCTGACGACCACCGCAACCGAACGCGGCAGCGCATTCAGCCAGTCTTCCAGCAACCGCACTTTTTCAAGGTCCAGATGGTTGGTCGGTTCGTCGAGAAGAAGAACATCAGGTTCGGAAACCCAAGCGCGCGCCAGAAGTGCAAGCCGCTGCCAGCCGCCGCTCAACTGCCCGATGGAGCGCTGCCGCAGTTCTTCGGTGACGTTGAGGTCATCCAGCACGATATCGGCGCGCCAGCTTTCATAATCGCGCGCTTCTTCGTCAAGCCCATCCAGCACGACCTCATAGAAACCGCGGTTCAACAGGTTTTCGGGCACATACTGGCTGACATAGCCGATCTTCAACCCGCGCGACCGCGTGATGGTGCCAAGTGTCGGATCGCCCTCCCCGACAAGGAGGCGGAGAAGGCTGGTCTTGCCGCGCCCGTTGGCAGCGACAATGCCAAGCCGCTCGCCCTCGCCTATGACGAGATCGAGATTGGCAAACAGAGGTTCATGAAGGGTCAGGGAAAGATAATGGATAGAAACAAGAGACATGGCAATCAGCCCAATTCTGCCACGCACGAATGCCCGGTTTCCAAACCGTGACACGAATAGATGTGCTGGCGAATGTCCGGCAGCGGTTCAACGCCGCGCCTTTAGGAAAAGGCAGAACAAGACAGTGATTTCAGTCTTTTTCCGCCCTGCACAAGTTACTTATGCAGGGCAAAATCGGGGCCGTGCTGACGGTGATGATCATGACGCGTCACATACATCATACAGCCCTCCTTTTCCTGTTTTGTCTCTTGAAACGAATAAAGCCGGATCAAATCCGACCCGGCTTTCATAACAAAGGTGAATCCAACCTGCAAGAGAGGCAGGCACGCCGGTTCTCACCCGGCGCGTTCGATGCGGATCATCTGCGGTTTATCGACCAGATGATCGTCCTTGAGGATTGCTTCCAGCGCTTTCTTGACGGCTGCTTCAGTCGTCTCATGCGTGACGAGGATGACCGTCTTGATGCCTTCGTTGGCTGCGCCATCCATTGGTGGACGCTGGACGATCGATTCCAGCGAAATATCGTTTTCAGCCATGCGCTTGGCAATGGCCGCAAAAGCGCCAATGCGGTCAAGGACGGTCAGGCGAATGAAGTAACCGCCTGCATGCTTGCGCATCTTGGCCCGTTTGTAAGGCTGCAATGCCTTGGCAGGCGTACCGAACACAGGACCGTGCTGGAAACCCGGACGGCTCTTGGCGATATCCGCAACATCGCCGATCACGGCGGAAGCCGTCGCATTGCCACCTGCACCGGGACCGGAAAGCAAAAGCTCGCCCAGAAGATCGGTTTCGATTGCCACGGCGTTGGTGACGCCATGAACCTGCGCGATGACCGACGAGGTCGGCACCATGGTCGGGTGCACGCGCTGTTCAATGCCCGTATCGGTCTTCTGCGCGACGCCCAGAAGCTTGATGCGATAGCCGAGTTCATCAGCGGCGCGAATATCGGCCAGCGAGATATTGCTGATGCCTTCCAGATAGATATCGTCGGCAGCGATCTGCGTACCAAAGGCAAGGCTGGTCAGGAGCGCCAGCTTGTGCGCCGTATCATTGCCTTCGATGTCGAACGTCGGATCAGCTTCAGCATAACCGAGGCGCTGCGCGTCCTTGAGACAGTCTTCAAACGAAATACCCTCTTCCCACATCCGGGTCAGGATATAGTTGCAGGTGCCGTTCATGATGCCATAGACGCGCGAAACCGTATTGCCGGTCAGCGATTCACGCATCGCCTTGATGACCGGAATGCCACCCGCAACAGCCGCTTCAAAATTGAGCAGAACGCCCTTGTCTTCGGCGATCTTGGCAAGCGCAACGCCATGGCGCGCAAGCAGGGCCTTGTTTGCGGTGACGACATGGCGACCGGCGCGCAGAGCTGCTTCCACGGAAGCCTTGGCCGGGCCGTCCTCACCGCCGATCAGCTCGACAAAAACGTCGATATCGGCAGATTTGGCCAGTTCCACCGGATCGTCGAACCAGGCAATACCGGAAAGATCGATACCGCGGTCCCGCGTGCGGTCGCGGGCACTGACCGCCGTAACCGTTACGGGCTTGCCGCATTGGCGCGTGAGCATTTCGGACTTGTCACGCAGGATACGCAACACCGAAGCACCAACGGTGCCGAGCCCGGCAACGCCGATCCGTAATGCATCACTCATTATATCGACCTTCTGTATGGAGTGGCTTATCGGGTGGGATGCCACGGGCTGCATGATGCCGCCCGTAGCCTTTTGAAATATTATCCGCGACGACCTTCGAGCGGTATCACATTCTGCAGGTTCTCATCCTTGGTGGAGAGGAACCGCTTGATGTTGCGCGCGGCCTGACGAATGCGATGTTCGTTCTCGACCAGCGCGATACGCACATAATCGTCGCCGTGTTCGCCAAAACCAATGCCCGGCGCAACGGCCACATCGGCCTGCTCGACCAGAAGCTTGGAAAATTCGAGCGAACCCAGTGGACGGAAGCGTTCAGGGATCGGAACCCAGGCGAACATGGTTGCCGCTGGCGGCGGAACATCCCAGCCCGCCCGACCGAAGCTTTCGACCAGCACATCGCGGCGCTGTTTATAGACATTGCGCACATAGGCGATGTCCGAACCGTCACCATTCAACGCTGCCGTCGCGGCAACCTGGATTGGTGTGAACGCACCATAGTCGAGATAGGACTTCACGCGGGTAAGAGCCGCGATCAGGCGCTCATTGCCAACCGCAAACCCCATGCGCCAGCCCGGCATGGAAAACGTCTTCGACATGGAGGTGAACTCCACCGCCACATACATGGCGCCCGGCACTTCCAGCACCGACGGTGGCGGATTGCCATCGAAGTAGATTTCCGAATAGGCTAGATCCGACAGGATGACGATGTCATGCTTGCGCGCAAATGCGACGACATCCTTGTAGAAATCAAGCGTTGCTACATAGGCCGTCGGGTTGGACGGGAAATTCAGGATCAATGCGATCGGCTTCGGGATCGAGTGCTTCACGCCGCGCTCAAGTGTCGGAATGAAGGTATCATCCGGCTTGGCCTGAACTGAACGGATCACCCCGCCCGACATGATGAAGCCGAAGGAGTGAATCGGATAGGTCGGGTCCGGGCACAAAACCACATCGCCCGGCGCGGTGATGGCCTGCGCCATATTGGCGAAACCTTCCTTGGAACCGAGCGTGGCAACGACCTGCGTATCGGGATTGAGCTTCACACCGAAGCGGCGCGCATAATATTGTGCCTGCGCGCGACGCAGCCCCGGAATCCCCTTGGATGAGGAGTAACGATGCGCGCGCGGATCCTGCACGGCCTCACACAGCTTGTCGACAATGTTCTGCGGGGTCGGCAGATCGGGGTTGCCCATGCCCAGATCGATGATGTCGGCACCCGCCGCTCGCGCCGATGCCTTCAGACGATTGACCTGTTCAAAGACATAAGGGGGCAGACGACGGACTTTATGGAATTCTTCCGACATGATCCTGTTCCAGTGGAGGGTTGAACGTAATGGCGCGTATGCGCCGCGATGGAGCTATACACCTGTTCTCGAATCGGGTCGAGACGTGTTGCCGCGTCAAAGAACGCGGATTTCGTCTTTAGAGCACATCCCGAAAAGTGTGAAACGGTTTTCGGATAAGATGCGCGCCAAAAAACCAAGGAAGAGGATTTACTCTTCCCCGCTTTCGATCTGTTTCAGGGTAGCGTCCGTTTCCTGCTGCGCCTGCTGACGCAAGCTCGCAGCCTCGGCGGGCGTGAAGCCGGCGCCGATGCCTCTGGATGCCGCCAGACGCGTGCGGTCGGCATCAAGCTTGGTTGTAAGCTGCTGCTTTTCTTCTGCGGTGATCTGCGTGGTCGCAGCCTTCGGCATATGGCCGAATGTGGGGAAAACACCGGTGCGCGAAGCACCTTCCTGCGGCGTACCCTGAAACTCTTTTCCGCCCGCGCATGCCGTGAGCATCGCCGCCGCCGTTGCTGCCAGCAAAAGATTGGCGATCTGCCGCGTGCGATTGGTCATGTTTCTGTTCCCGGTTAATGCCGCATAAGGTGCCGTTGGCCACAACACCAGACAAAGATAAAGCAATTGCGAAGGGATAGCACCAAGTCGAGGCACCCTGTCAACAAGTGAGTGATGTAAATCGGAAATTCGCCTTGCCGTGAAGCCGGATCAGGGCTCGCAGACTATCGTGCGCGACGGATAGGAACGGCGAATGTAACCAATGGTTACATAAAGTAATATTTCGTTATTGGCGAATATTCCGCACGGACTGCGAAGTCTTTTAACTCTAAATGTGCATCAATAGTTGCGCTCGGCGATTAAAAAACTTAAAAATTGGTAACCAATTGCCAATCAGGTGATTTGTCCAATACAGCGAAATGACAATCATAACTCTGAAGTGACCATCATAACACGCTGATATTTCTGAATTTCTTTCCCGGCACGAACAGTCGGGAGCTGTGGGGACGATAGCCATCAGGGATGATGTCAGCCTCGCACGGGAGAGCCGATCTCCCGAAACCAGGTAGGCTCGAATGGATTCGGGTCGCCAAACTGGTCAGGGAAATCGAGCTGGAGCAGACTGTTGAAATTTGCGCATTCTACACACCGGACCACCGGCAGGTTTCTTTCAGGCAGCGTGGCTTTGCTTGCGCTTCTTGTCACGTCCTGTACGTCAACCGGTACAGGCCTTGACGGTAAGCCGCTCCAGATGACCTCTGCAACCGGTGGCTCCATGATTGCGGACACATTGCAAAGTGCCGCCGATCAGACAGCTGCCGCAGAAGCGACGGCTGCAACTCCGTCAACAGAAGAGAAAAAGGCCGAAGCCAAGCCGGGCGAAACTAAACCCGCCACAGTGGCTGAAACGACAAACACCAATAATAAAGAGCAGGCAAAACCGGTCGAGACTGCAACTGCCACAGAACAACAGCTGGCACAGGTAGCAGCCCTCGCCCCGCAGCAGCCGAAGAGTTCATCGCTTTTCGGCATGTTCGGTGGCAACAAGCCCGCTGAACCTGAACCTGCGCAAGCCGCAGAACAACCTGCGGCAGCCGCTCCAGCCGAAACCACGAAAAAGCAGCAGGAACCGGCAAAGGACGAAAAGCCTGCCGAAGCTGCAGAAACACAGCAAACCGCAGCGGCAAAACCTGCCGAAGCTGAAAAGCCCGTTCAGGTCGCTTCATTGTTCGGCTCAACGAAGAGCGCTTACGCCTCGCCGCAGCGCCCAACGGCTTCGCAAGGCAGCATATCCCGACTTTTCTCGGACGAATCGACCGGAAAACGCTCAGACAGAACCGAAAACAAGAAGCTTGCTGTCGCCAAACCGGTTTCGCCATCTGCGAAGCATGAATACAATTATTCGCTGCCGGGCGTGCGCCCCAATGGCGGCGTTGAAATCAAGCATCGCAACAGTCTTTATGACGATAGCGATATTGACGCGAACGAAGATGATGAATTTGCGAGCGTAACACTTGCTTCGGCTCCGGGTCTTGCCCGCCTTGCGCCCAATGGCCTGAAAGTACAAAGACAGACCGTGGATGTTGCCTGTCTCAAGCCGCAACTCGTATCCATGCTGAAAACCATGGAGCGACATTTCCGCCGTCCGGTAATGGTAACTTCGGGCTATCGCAGCCCGTCCTATAACCGGAAAGTCAATGGTGCCCGCAAATCGCTCCATATGATCTGTGCAGCCGCAGATATTCAGATCGACGGCGTTTCCAAGTGGGAAGTCGCTCGCTTCGCCCGGTCCATGTCGGGACGTGGCGGCGTCGGCACCTATTGCCATACGACTTCGGTTCACGTCGACGTTGGGCCGGAACGCGACTGGAACTGGCGCTGCAAGGGCTAAAAAAGAGGCGTCCCAGGGATACACGGAAGCCGGATCATATGATCCGGCTTTTTCTTTTGTCTTTATATTCAAGGAAATAAGGAATCCACCCGCCGAAGTTTCCCCCATTTTTGCAGTACATTCGATTTTTTTCAGAAAAGTGTTTTTTGGGGCTTGCGAGTCAGAACCTTCCTGAATATAAGCCCACTCACACCAGCAGGCGCCCATCGTCTAGCGGTTAGGACAGCGCCCTTTCACGGCGCAGACAGGGGTTCGATTCCCCTTGGGCGTACCATTGCTGGTTTTTCTTTTTCCCTTATAATTCAATCCATTAGCGCTTGATTGGCGCCGTTTCGTGCTGCCTGAACTTATTCACAGACAGGTGAAAAAAGGGGCTTGCATGTCAGAAATTTCCTGACTATAAGCCCCCCACACCAGCAGGCGCCCATCGTCTAGCGGTTAGGACAGCGCCCTTTCACGGCGCAGACAGGGGTTCGATTCCCCTTGGGCGTACCATTGCTGGTTTTTCTTTTCCTTTAGAATTGACGCAAATATTACTGGCTGAATTGCCAGGATGCTGTTACGCGCCGGGCTGCAACCTTTTCGAAAGGACAGCATAATGTCGAAAGCAACAGCAATCGTTCCCACCGCCCATGCCAGCCGCTACCTTCAGCAGCTCTGCAAACATTGGGCGCACAAATTCGCAGTCGAATTCACGCCGGAACACGGCACCATCGATCTCGGCGAGAATCGTCTCGTGATTCTCGATGCCGATGCGGAAAAACTGACCACAACGGTTGAAACCTCGGAAGAAAACCTCGCCCGCCTCGAAGAGGTCGTGGCAAGTCACGTCGTCCGCTTCGCTTTCCGCGAGGAACTCGTCTTCAATTGGGTAAAACAGTAACACAAGCGGGGCGGCGTTTACCCTATCTGTAAAAAGCCCGCAAATTGCCCGGAATAGCCATTATCGCATCACAATCCGGGCAAATTCTCCCGCGAAATTCTTCCCAACTTCGAACAAGTGATTTGATGGGGAAGAATAATGACAAGCGAAACAAGAACCACCCTCACCTTTCTCGGGGCCGGCCTCGTTGCAGCCGCAATGGTTCTCGGTGCGGATATGAGCTGGGCCGACGTCGTTAAGGCGCTGTTCTAGGCCAACTGCTCTCGTTCACTGACTAATTTCGCAACGTAATCAGAAAAGCCTTTCGCGCACGCGCCGAACTACTCTAAATCGGCACATGATTTTTCAAACACCTTTGGTTACCGGCAGGCTGGAACGCCGCTACAAAAGATTTTTGGCCGACGTCACACTTGACGATGGGCGCTTCATCACTGCTTCCGTGCCCAATACCGGCTCCATGTTCGGATTGACCGCTCCGGGTTCCCGCGTCTGGCTGAGTGTTTCGGATGCTCCTCACCGCAAATATGCCCATACGCTGCAGATTGTCGAAGCGGATAACACACTGGTCGGCGTGAACACCGGCTTGCCGAACAGGATCGCCGAAGAAGCAATCCTCAACGGTCTTATTCCTGACCTCGCAGGATATGCCAGCCTCAAGCGTGAACAGAAATATGGCCGCAACTCGCGCATCGACCTTTTACTGGATGACGGCCCGCGCCAGCGAGCCTATGTCGAGGTCAAGAATGTACACTTTATTCGCACGCTCGGATTAGCGGAATTCCCCGATACGGTGACAGCGCGAGGCGCAAAACATCTTGATGAACTCGTCGACGTTGTTGCCGCTGGTCATCGGGGCGTGATGCTGTTTATTATCCAGCGAAACGATTGTAGCAGATTCAGCATTTCGGGTGATCTCGACCCCACTTACGCACGCGCTTTTGAACGTGCGCGTGCAAACGGGGTTGAGGCTTGGGCCGTTCGGTGCCACATAACGGACAAAAGCATTGATGCCAGTGAGCTGGTGCCAATTGAGTAGATTAAGACGGATCGAGTGATGGTAACCTATATCGAAGCAACAAGCGCACCCATGAAATATACGGGCCAGATCAGGCTCTATGGCCCCGAGGCTTTCGAGGGTATGCGCACGGTCTGCAACCTGACGGCACGCTGTCTCGATGCCCTCAACGATATCGTCAAGCCGGGCGTGACCACCAATGAAATCGATCGCTTCGTGTTCGAGTTCGGCATGGATCACGGCGCGTTTCCGGCAACGCTGAACTATCGCGGCTACACGAAATCAACCTGCACGTCGATCAATCACGTCGTCTGCCATGGCATTCCGAACGAGAAGCCACTGCGCGAGGGTGATATCGTCAATATCGACGTGACTTATCTCCTTGATGGCTGGCACGGCGATTCAAGCCGCATGTATGCGGTAGGCGAAATCAAGCGCGCCGCTGAGCGATTGCTTGAAGTCACCTATGAAAGCCTTCTGCGTGGGATTGCCGCCGTAAAGCCTGGCGTGAAAACCGGTGCTATCGGCGCCGCAATTCAGACTTTTGCCGAAGGCGAGCGCTGTTCCGTTGTGCGCGATTTCTGTGGTCACGGCGTAGGACAGCTGTTCCATGACGCGCCGAATATCCTCCATTACGGCACGCCGAATGAAGGTGTCGAGATCAAGGAAGGCATGATCTTCACGATCGAGCCGATGATCAATCTCGGCAAGCCGCACGTGAAGGTTCTCGCCGACGGCTGGACCGCGGTTACCAGAGACCGTTCGCTGACGGCACAATATGAACATACGGTGGGTGTTACGAAGGATGGCTGCGAGATATTTACACTCTCTCCGGCCAATGTCTTCGGCCCATCTTCCATGAGATAACAACGAAGAGATATAGTTCTCGGTAATTGTCTGGTCTGTTTTTGCGGGGGTTTAAACAGGATGGCAAAGAGCAAGAATGAGCCGGGTAACATTGAGTTGCCCGGTTTCAGTGATACACTTCAACTTACGCCGAAGATCGACAAGCCGCATTATGCCGGACATCGTGATCGTCTCAAACAGCGCTTTCGGGATACTCCCGATGCGCTGGCTGATTATGAACTGCTCGAAATGTTGTTGTTTCGCGCCATTCGCCGCGCCGACACCAAGCCGCTCGCCAAAGCTCTGCTGATGCGGTTCGGCTCGATTGCCGAAGTACTGGCCGCCCCCGAAAAGCTGATTGCCGAAGTTCCCGGCGCCGGTCCTACTGTGGCGCATGAACTCAAGCTTGTAGAGGCTGTCGCCAAGCGAAGTGCGCGCAGCACTGTCATGGAGCGCGAAGTACTCGGCTCTTGGAACAAGGTGATCGAATATTGCACCGCGGCCATGGCTTACGAGACCCGCGAGCAGTTCCGCATCCTGTTTCTCGACAAGAAGAACAAACTGATTGCCGATGAAGTCCAGCAGACGGGCACGGTGGACCACACGCCGGTCTATCCGCGCGAAGTGGTCAAACGGGCTCTGGAACTCTCCGCCACCGCCATTATTCTGGTCCACAACCATCCCACTACCCCCTCAATGATCACGTTCGATCACGCTGAATACCGCTGAATCATCAATGAAATAGCCGCTTTTCGCGCATTGCGTACAGGGGGCGGTTATGGCAAATTGGGAGCGGTTAGAGGGGTTGAAAGCGGCTTTCCGATCCCAGCAAACGATCCCCGTTTCTCCTCGACCGATCCCAGTTGCGGAACAGGAGAAAACGCCATGCCAAGCCTGACCGACACCGCGATCCGACATGCGTTGAAGCGGGTTGAGCTAAGCCAGAAGCAGGAAAATCTCGCCGATGGCGAAGGCCGCGGCACCGGTCGCCTCGTGCTTGTCCTCAAGCCCATGCCGAAGCGCGTCACAGCGGACTGGATGGCGCAGCAGTGGCGTGACGGAAAGCGGACCAAAAAGAAGCTCGGCGCGTACCCTTCCATGTCGCTCGCTCAGGCGCGCGAGATGTTCAAGCGCGACTTCGCCGACGTCATCCAGAGGGGCCGGAGCATCAAAATTGCGACCGATACGCGTCCCGGCACGGTCGCCGATCTGTTCGAAGGCTATGTTGCCGCGCTCAAGGACGCGGGGAAGCCGTCCTGGAAGGAAACGGAAAAGGGCCTCAACAAGATCGCCGATACGCTCGGACGTAACCGCCTCGCCCGCGAGATCGAGGCCGAGGAGATCATCGAGCTGATACGGCCGATTTACGAGCGCGGCGCGAAATCAATGGCCGATCATGTCCGCTCCTATCTCCATGCGGCATTCAGTTGGGGCATGAAGTCCGACAACGACTATCGGCAGCAGTCTTCTCGGCGCTTCCGGCTTCCGTTCAACCCGGCAACCGGCATTCCTACCGAGCCGAAGGTCCAAGGCACGCGTTGGCTCGACGAAGACGAGTTTGTTCAGCTCTATTGCTGGCTGGACCACCCCGACACGCCGGTTCACCCCTCCTATCCACGAGCAGTGCAACTCATCATGCTGACCGGCCAACGCGTCGAGGAGATTGCGCGGCTTCATGTCGATCAATGGGACGCCAAGGAGCGGATCATAGACTGGTCGAAAACTAAGAACCTCCAGCCGCACGCCGTCCCTGTACCGTTGCTCGCCGCTGAACTGATCGAATCGATCAAGCCGAACGAGTACGGCTGGTTCTTCCCCTCCGCGAAGGACCCGTCCAAGCCGGTCAGCCACGGCACTCTGTACAGCTTTGTCTGGCGGCAGAGAGATCGCGGCGTGATCCCGTATGCGACAAACCGCGATCTTCGCCGCACGTTCAAGACGCTCGCCGGCAAGGCAGGCGTGCCAAAGGAAATTCGCGATCGCCTGCAGAACCACGCGCTGCAAGATGTCAGTTCCAAGCACTACGACCGCTGGCACTACATGGTCGAGAAACGCGCCGGCATGGCGAAATGGGATAAATTCGTCCGCGCCATGCTGGCGAAGAAGCGCCTGAAAGCGGCCGCATGACCTCTCGGCCGCCGAAACCCGTCCATTCTCGGCGAGCGAAGGCTTCCGCTCCCTCGACCGAGGTCAATGCACACACCTACGCCGCGTTCGTCGGAGTCCTGAAGCAGAAGATCGCCGCTGCCCGCCACCGGGCCGGCCTGTCCGTCAATCGCGAGCTGGTGGTGCTCTATTGGACCATCGGTCGCGATATTCTGAGTCGGCAGGAGCGCGAGGGATGGGGCGCCAGGGTCATCGACCGGCTGTCGGAGGACCTCCGCCAAGCCTTTCCCGAGATGACCGGACTTTCAGCCCGAAACCTGAAATATATGCGCACCTTCGCAGAGGCCTGGCCCGACGGCGAATTTGTGCAGCAGCTTGCTGCACAATTGCCATGGGGCCACAACATGCTCCTTCTCGATGCCACCACGGCATCTGAAGAACGCGCTTGGTATGCCCGGCAGACAATTGAGCACGGCTGGAGCCGGAACGTTCTCGCCCACCAGATCGCAAGCAATCTCTTCGCCCGTCAAGGAAGCGCGCTGACCAACTTCTCGCAGACACTTCCGGCCGAGCAATCCGAGCTGGCCCAGCAGATTCTCAAAGACCCCTATACGTTCGACTTCCTCTCGCTTGGCCCCGATATGCTAGAGCGCGATCTCGAACGCGGCCTGATCGAACACCTCCGCTCGCTCATCCTCGAACTCGGCAAGGGCTTCGCCTTCGTCGGCAGCCAGTACCATCTCGAAGTCGGCGGGCAGGATTATTACCTCGACCTGCTGTTCTACCATCTGCGACTGCGCTGCTTCGTGGTGATCGAGCTGAAGATCGAGGATTTCAAACCCGAGTTCGCGGGCAAGATGAATTTCTATCTGTCGGCCGTGGACGAGCAATTGCGCCATCCCGACGACAAGCCGACGATCGGCATCATCCTGTGCAAGGGACGCAACGAGGTGATCGTCGAGTACTCCTTGCGAGATTCGAGCAAGCCGATGGGGGTGGCTCAATATCAACTTTCGCAGGCGCTCCCTCCTCAGCTCCAAGAAGATCTTCCGACGGTCGAGGAGCTTGGGCGGGAATTCCCGCTCATGTCGGTCGTCAAGCTTCGTATCGAAATCGAGCGCGCCCTGCGTGAACTCGTCGTCGCTAAGGGCATCGATCCGCGTCGGATGGGCATCTCGCAGATGCTCGGCAAACTGCAAGGCCTGGGAGTTTCTCCAGCCAGCATCAGGCAAATGCACGGCGTCGTGCAATCCATGCTCGAGGCATCGCACGGCGTGGATGTCGACTCGGACGCGGCCAAGCGGGCCGTGGAAATCGGCACGGCTTTCCTTGCTGATCTCAGGACAATAAACGCCGACGACTGACCACTCCACGAAGAACACCAATATTGATAAGTAGTGTGTAATCGCGTCGCTCGATCGGCGCATACGATCAAGGCGCCGGGGAAGGCAAATGCCAGCAACTGCATTTTCTATAAGGTTCGCGCGCGAACTCGACGTTGACCAGCTCGCGACCCTGATGACCGGCGCACAACCAACGCAGGACCGCGACGGGGCTGAACTTCTAAGCGGGTTTGGCGATGCGATCCGCGCCGATATTCAATGCTCATCGTGCGGCAAATTCGGTGCTGGCGTCGTTCGATCGGCAAGATCGCGGGCCTCTAAGGCGGTTCTCCGACAGGCACATTTCAGATTTGTCGATCCCAGCGGCGGCGACGCCCATCATCCGTTCTGTGAATTCTACGGCGACGACGAAACGCGCTCGACTCAGGATAGCCTTCTCGACTTCGGATCAGAAAAGAGCGCGGAAACGCGCGCGATTCGGCTTCTCGTCTGCAAGGGCATAGAGCAGGGTATCTTTGACCAACGTCGCATCCGGGACATGCGGCAGTGGTTTTTCGATCTCAAGTCCGCCACCCGCTTCACGGTGTCCTTGCCGCTAGAGGCGATCCCATGGACACAGGCGCTACAGCGACATCCCTACCATCAGCGCTGGCCGTTCCACCCATCCCACGGCGACATGCCGGCCTTCGATTGGAAAGCCGCCGCGAAGAAGCAATTCACCGAAAAGCACCTCGATCTGTTCGATCTGGTGAAAGGCGGCATCCTGCCTTTCGAAGAGGCGACGTGGCGACAGGCGGCCGAGCTCGCCCGGAAAAACCATGGGCGCGAGGTTTTCGACGCCACCAAACTCCAGCCCTACTATGAGGCCGCGATCTCGCTCTGCACCTTCGTCGCTGCGAACGGTGGCATCGATTTCGGCAAACGACATCGCGAAATTTATCGATGGAAAGGCGCTCCACCCGTTTTGCTTGCCCTCTGCGCGCTGGTGTTGTTCGTCTCCGATTGGAACATGAACGCCGCGACCACAGCCTTCGCGAAGCTGTTGGCCGCGCCGCCGCCCAGCGATCTCGTGCTCGGCAACGTCATTGGACTCAATCCCTTTCACGACTATGGCGCGTGGCGTCTCGTCATTGCGTCCTCCGAGGTCGCCGCCAGAAGCCCAAACGGCCTGGATTACGGGGCCCGGCTAGCAGCCATCGAGGCGGAGCTGCGCGAGCAGCATCGCCTATGGAAGAGCGAACAGCCCCGCGGCTAGGCCTGCCACCTGAGGAATAGCGTATGACCGTCGAATGGACGCCAGTGTTCGTCCTACCCAACGTGCCCCTCGACCAGGCCGTCGACTGCGAGATCGCGGCGATCGCGCCGGCTCATGACCCTCGCGTCAAGGCCCTGAAGCGCGCCCATCCGACGTTCAAGCAATTCCTCAATCGCTTCTCGGATAATTTCGGAGAGAAGTTCGAGCCGGCCGTCCTCCTACTCGATGCCGATGCGCCACCAAGCTTCCGCACCGTCGCCGCCCTGGGAAGTTTCCGAGACACCGTCGCACTGTCGGCCATCACCCACGGGCGCGCTATGGAGCTTCGCTATCCGCGCGGGCACCGCGTTCTGTTCGGCGAGGCCTTCGCGATCTACCCGTGGATGCTCGACCGGCACTACAAGGACGTCATTGGCAGCACACCGGCCATCCTCGGCACGCATATGGTGTCTAGCTTCCGAGGCCAGTCATCACCGACCATCTTCCGCACGCCGCTCGCGGCGAGCGACATCGACGAACCACTGCTCAGCGCGCTGTTGGCACGTTGGCGCCGCCGATATGGGGCCCATGAGCCGGCATGGGAGGACGTGGCGCTGATGCGTTCTCTCAACATGGCCTACCAGGCTTCGCTGCTGCCTGCCGGGACCGACACGACGTTCTATGATGTCGGCCGGATCGTCTCGCTCTGGGTCAGCGCTTTTGAAATTCTGGTTCACCCGGGCGGAAGCGGTCAGGCGGATCGCAAAAAGGTGTTCGAACTGATCGAGCGGACGCGGTGGGCGATTCCGGCCAGCGGCCAGCTCGCACATGACACCGGCGGGAAGACGAAGGTGAAACGGACTCTGGCGTCATGGCTGGTCGAGACGCTCTATGTTTGCCGAAACGATTTCCTTCACGGCAATCCCGTGGACCGGAGCACGCTGCTGCTCGCCACGCCTCAGCGCACCATCTTCGAGTACGCCGCGCCGCTCTACAGGATCGCGCTCACAGCCTTCCTGCCGCTCACATACGACGCGCCGATTCCGTCAAAGGAGAACCCTGAAGCCTTGGGCGAATACATCGCCGATCGCATGACGTTCATGCACCTGCAGAAAGCGGCCGAAGAGGGATTACTGACCGCGACGCAGCCGCCGCCCATTCCAGGCACGCGCCGCCCCCGGATCATACGACCGGCTGGAAACATCTAGCGGTGCAGCTTCGCCACTGCCCTCCCTTGCTCGCTCTCGGTCTCATCGCCGCCTCGCCCGCGACGCACATCATTGATGGCGACACCTTCACGCTCGGCGGCGAGCGCGTTCGGCTGTGGGGCATAGATGCACCCGAAGCCCTCCAGATCTGCCAAGACGCCGCTGGTCGTGGCTTCAGATGCGGGGAAGTGGCGCGTGAGCGCCTGATCGCCCTGATCGGCGGCCGATCCGTGGATTGCCGGCAAAAAGACCGAGACGGCTATGGCCGGATGGTCGCCCAGTGCAAAGTCGCGGGCCATAACCTTGGCGAGGCCATGATCCGCGAAGGCTGGGCGGTCGAATACCGCCAGTTCAGCCGAGGAGCCTATGCCGCTGCCGAGCGGGAGGCCCGGTCGGCCAAGCGCGGCCTCTGGGCTGGAACGTTCGAACCGCCCGACCATTGGCGCGCCGACGCCCGAGCGGAGCGACCGGCTCCGCAGTCCCCGCCAGGGTCCTGCATACTGAAGGGCAACATCAACGCCAAAGGTCGCAAGATCTTTCACACACCTGGCCAGCGAGACTACGGCGTCACGGTGATTGACACCGCGCACGGCGAGCGCTGGTTCTGCAGCGCGGCGGAAGCGATCGCGGCGGGTTGGACTCCCGCCGCCCGCTGAGGAGCATGGGTGCGTCTCACGCCATTCTCGGTGCTTGCGTCCGCCCGCGCTCAATACACTATGAGATCAATTCTATCTCACCGGCTTCGAACCAACCTTGTCTGATCATTGCGTCGCGCGCGAGCGCGGGATCAGCTGCGTAATACACAACGGCAAGGCTCTCTTCAGCGCGGCTGCAGGTCACGTAAAACAGCCGTCGCGTCCTATCGATCGTTGTCTCCTTGCCGGCAGCTTCATTATCAAGATCCGTCTTGCTCTTCGCCTTTGTCGCGAAAAGCTTGTCGTAAGCAAACATGAAACCGCGGGCTTCATCGTCGCTAACAACAACCATCACCCTTGGAAATTCTAGCCCTTTTACCCCCTGATGCGTGTCGAACTGCGAGAGGCCCCGAACGTAGCGATCATATCGCTCGATCTGGTCGAACGGCGCCTCAAGCGCCAACCGCCAACCGCCCAACTCGCTTTTGACATCGACTTCTTCTTCTTGGTCGTCGGCGTCGCCGGCTGCGTCACCCTCGCCTTCCACGACGACGGCATCGGCGGCGGAAAACGGAACGAGCACCTCTGGTATCGTGAAGAGGTTAGCTTCGGCGACATAGCGCAAGACCGAGCGCGCGGTCGGCTTCTCATCCTCGTTCACCAAGGCCAGCAGGCCATCGCAAGCAGCCTTGACCTCGCTGAGAAGGCCAACCTGCTTCTCGCCTGCAGCTTCAAGCGCCTTGCGCTCGAGGAGTGGAGATGTGCGCCGAACGACCGCAGCGACAGCAAACCGATCTCCCGAGCGCAGGGCCGTGACCAGCGGCAGTATCTCGCGCGTGAAAAGTCCGATGCCCGCCCCCGTCCCTTGTAGAAAGCTCGTGCGGATGCGCTCGACCGCATAGAGAGGCTCGAAGAATTGTTCGAAGCCAAACCGGCGTGCGGACATCAGGTGCTCCAGCGCCAGCGTCTTGATCGCCTCTGCTCCCGCCGCCCAGCTCGGATCGCCAGTGAGCTCTGCCATTCGCGCCGCCACGGTGGCCTCTGCGGCGCTCTTGTCAGCTATTGACTGCGAGACGACGAACAGCCGAACAACACCCTGTTTCGCATCGCTCCGCGGCTGCTGTTCCTCGTCATCCTCATCTCGTCTGATTTTGTTGATGAGCGTAATAACCCGCGTGGGACAACGATGGTTCATCCGCTTCCTCGGCCTAGCCCAGGCCTGCGGGATCGCCTCCGCTAAACGCTCCTTACCGTCGGCGTAAATGCGCTGCATCGTGTCGCCAAAGAGTCCCAGGCAAAAGGCCTCGCGATATCCCGCCTCGACATCGAGCAGCGCATCCATGAGCCTCCGGCTCGTATCCTGGCTCTCGTCGATCAGAAGAATGGGGAAGCGGGTCACCAGCAGCCGGCGCAAACCCGGCTTCGCGCCGAGAAAATCGGAGGTCATGGCGATGACCTCTGCGTGACTCAGAGCGTCTCTGGTGCGGTTGTCGCCCGTCGGGCTGTAAACAAACCGCGTAATTTCGGCGAGGTTGTCGCGGCGACGCCGCTTGCTCTCTATCGAGCGAGCCCGGTCCGACGCAGCTTTGCTGTTTGCCCGACCCTTCGCCTGTGCTTCTTCCAGCTCCGCGATATCCGCCAGGAGCCGAGTTGACAGCCACCCGCGAATATCACCGTCGTAACCGGCAATCAGCGACCACGCGAATGCGTGAATGGTCGACACCTCTACGCGAGGATCGAACTCGAGCCGTTGCTTGATCTCGTCGCAGGCGGCATTGGTATAGGTAATCACCCCGATCTTCTGACCAGATAGCGACAACCGCCGCCCCTGCTCCTTACACACCGTCCGTATCGCCTCGACCAGCGAGCGCGTCTTGCCCGAGCCGGCGCCGGCATAGAGAAAGAAGCTCCTCGGCTTATCGACGTTCAGGCAGGCGAGGATCGTTTCATCGGCTTCGGAATCGAATTTGTCGTCGACCGCGCTCATGCGTCGGCCCCCTCGATTTCAGCGACGACATGCTCTTCGACCGGCGAGTCAGCCTCAATCTCCTCCTCGGGCGGTGCCTCTTTGACCAGAGGCAGAATCTCAACCTGCTTTTTCTTGAGCTGCGCAAGTAGCCATTCTAGTCCCTCGGCGATGTAGCGCGGCACGACGATCGTGTCGAAATTCTCAACCTCCATAACGTCAAGCGCAAACTCAGCTTTCTTGCCGTTCTTGAGAGCGAGGTACATTTTCCCGCCGATCGCGGCCGCCCCACCACCATCAGCGATCGCATCGCGAAACTTGCGGACCAGGCCAGTGCCATCCAGTTCGGCGAAGAAGCTGAGATTCTCGAACGCCAGTGCGTCCTCAAACGTATAAGGATATGCGACCTCCGGTCCGACAATACCCAGGGATGTCAGACCCAACGGGATCTGATACGCGGCCCGCACAGCAAATAGCGGGTCGTCGTCCTCATGTAGCGTCTTCGTCGCGGCATCAGCTCGCATCAACTCATCGACGTCGTCGAGCTTTGGCACCCATGTCTTCAACGTCGCATTGTTGGTTTTCTGACTAGCACCTTTCGCGGGTGGGACGGAGGCGCCCCCCGTTTTATCCAGCGTATCCAGGTCAGTGATAATAAGGGTCAGCAAGCCGAGATGATCAATCAAAGGCTTGAGACGATGCGCGTGGCTTCCTCCAATCTCAAGCAGGGTGATGTAGCATTGGTTGAGCTCGTCATAGTGCGCCCGGATGAAATTGGGGACGAGCATACGTTCCGCTGGCCCCTCCACCAAAATGGCCGCGTCGGCGAAGAACAGATCCGCGTGCTGGGCCCGAAGATATCGGGTCACGAAACGCTCCGTCTCACTGCCCGGACCAAAAACCTCCGACAGATTGATAACAGTGGAGACCGGCACTTTCGCGGCCATACCCGCAGGCAGCCGCCGGAAGTAGCGCAGGCAAGAGAACGACGTCTCATGCGCGACATGGCTCGAATGGGTGCTGACAACCAATTGGGTGCGCAGCTTTTGGTCGTCACCAAGGTCCTCGTGCGCACGCAGCACCGCGTAAGCCTTCTTGATGAAGACTTGCTGGACCTGCGCGTGCAAATGCGCTTCCGGTTCCTCGACCAGAACGAGATGGAGAGGCTCGGTCGTGGTCACCGTCGCACCGGTTGATGCCTTCCCGACGCGCATCCAGGCGTCACGGAAGCTCATCAACCGGAATATCATCGAGATCAGGTTTTGATAGCCGAGGCCGTTATTCGCCTCGGGCAACCGCAACACGGGCGTCGCCGCGCCGTCCTCGGCAATGACGTCCACTTCGAAGCTGATCGCCGCATTGTGGTTGAGACCGTCGATAGCCTTCAGGCGCGTCGAGACGCGCGGACGCGGATCGGTCACGCCAGGGTATCCCATGCCCTCGACCTCGGTGAACGCTGCCTTGAAACTCTCGGTCAGCCGCTGGTCGAACGCGTCCTGGGCGGCTTCTATCGCCTGCAACGCGCCGAGGTCCTTCGGATCAGGTCCCTTCGTCGGGTCGAGGTGCTTGGCGTAGTAGCTTCTGAGCTGATCGGACAGCCGACTGCCACTTGCCGACACCGGGGCGTCCTCCTCCTCAGCAGCCTGCTGTTCCTCACCGAAGCCCCTCTGCGCCGGGATATCATGGACACGGATCAAGCCGCTCAGCGGGTCCCCGTCGATCGGCCGAGAACCGCCCGGAAGGACCTGCGGACGCGCCAGAGACTTTGCGGGGGCGACAAGCTGACCCGGATCCAGGGAATAGGCCCGAATGGTGAAGTGCGTGGACAAACGTTTACTCAGGAAATCGACCAGACTCTCGGGCCAGATCGTCAGCTTAGGCGGAGTGGCGGGTGGATCAGCGTCAGGATTCTCCGCCGTGGCGGCCGCGGCGGCTGCTGCCCTCATCGTCTCGGCATCGCTCACCGCCCCCATGTACTCCTTGTACAAGAGCGCAAGATCCTTCGGCTCATAGCGCAATCGGACGCCGAGTCGTCCCCCCTCCCAATCCAAGGTCGGGATGAGGTCGCGAACGTGGTGCATCTCCCCCGCTTCGACATGCAGCCACAGATCCAGCGTCGGCAACGCGCTCACCCAGGGGTCAACGACGAGGTCTACGATTTCCTCAGCGTTTCGGGCAGCGATCCACGCCTCGCCCAGGGCAATGATCGTGGGCCAATGACACAACGTGAAATCGTGCATCTCGAACGGGCAGCGGCGCGGCGACAGGAAGCGCCGTAGCGCAAGCATCGCCGATGTCTTACCGCTATTGTTCGCCCCAACGAAGAGTGTGGTCGTGGTAGATAGATCAACCCTTGTCGACAACAACTTCCTGAAATTGGCGATCTCTAGAAATTCAATATGCACTGCCAGATTCCCCCAATCCTGGTCCGCGGTAGTTACATCCGCATATCCTTTTTCGCGTTATACTTATCTTGACCGATGGCGACAGTCACTGAACGCACCGCTTACGCGTCCGCGCGTGGCCACCTCATCTTGCCGCGGCCAATTCGCAACACGTCCACCAGCGTGGTCCGGCCAGGAATTCGACCTGAGAAAAGACTCGGCTTTGGATCGACGGCGGGCTTCTTGAACTGGAACAACGGCCGGTAGTCCGGCGTCGCGAGCCAAGTCTGTCCGTCCCCAGCATCCGTGATGATCCGATACAAGCCAGGCCCGGGCGCTCGCTCGCCAGCGGGCACATCGAGAAGGCGCTTGTTGGGCTCGACGTTCCACTTCTGAATGCCGCCACTCAGGGCTTCGGTTCTAAACCGCGCCCAGAGCGCCGCGGTATCCGGCGTCGGCCAATCGCCCAGATCGGTGAATGCGGTAATCTCATCGGATTCCAGCCAAGCTCGCATCTCGGCCGGCGTCACAAAGATGGGCTCGGCACTCTCGATCGCGGCTATCGCAGCGCGACGCGACGGCAAGCCAGCGCGGATCAACATCGACATCATAAACCGCGGCACGCCAGTCTCGAGCGCGGCCGCCCCGCCACCGGGAATGATGTCTGGCGACCATCCGAGCGAAAGGCGCCGCGTGCGGATCGCCTCGAGCGCCCAGACCAGCCGATAGGTGAAGGCTTCCTCGACAACCCGCATATTGTCGGGGCCGATCTCGGCCACCTCCGCACCCGACACCCACTGGCGGAGAATCCTTCGCCAATCTGCCGGGAGCGCGTTTCTTTTGTCGGGAATGAATGGGCGCATGACCAACAGCCGCTCGGCCAGACCAGAAAGCGCGTCGGCGAGTTCATCGACATCACCCGGCAGCGACGCGGCATCGGCTCGATCCACTAGCGCTCCCAACTCGTCCGCCATCGCATCTATAGCCAGGCCCGCCTCAAGGCCGACACCCATCGCGAAATGGCCCTTGCGCGCCTGCGGCGTCGTCACGCTCCAAATCAGATGGGCGCGAGCCTCGAAGACCTTCCGATGCTGCGCCACTGTTGCTTCGCCTTCGCGAGCGATCTGGCGCGCCCAAAGCGACCCCTGCAACGCCTCATCCAGCAAACGCGGCAGATCCGCTCGATCAGCATCCAGGGCTTCGATCAAACCGAAGACGGTCGCATCAAGGCGCTCGACGAGTTGGGACAGCGGCTCTTCTTCTATGTTTTCCTCTTCGTCGCCGCCGCTATCCCCTTCCTCGCCTTCGTCTTCGTTCTCGTCATCATCGTCGGCGCCCGGATCAGCCAGTTCGGCGGCCACCGCGGCTTCTTCCGCCTCTGATTTCCAACCGTCCCTTGAGTTCGCCAGATACTCCCAGGCGTCAGCTCGCGCGAGAATGCCTTCGCGCGTCAGGCGCTCCAGGATCTCTGCGACGATCTGAATCAGGCCGCTTTGCAACGTCCGCGCCTTCGACGAGGCGACCAGTTGGCGCCACTCGCCGCTGCGCCAGTCAACCCGATCGAACATCACGTGGACGATGAGGCCCTCGACGTCGACAAACGCTCGGCCAGCTCGACCGGCGACGTTCGCGAACTCCTCGCCGGTGATGAGCTCCCCAGAACGGTAGAGCGCCGGCACGAGCAGCACCGCCGCGTTGAGGTTGAGGCCCTGAGACAACGTCGGAGACGCGACGATCACCTTCAGCACACCCTCCGATAGGAGGACCTCCAGCTCGCGCAGAAATGGGCTAGGCAGGCGACCGTGATGGATGGCGACACCGACCTTCAGACTGGCAACGGCGGGATGATCCTCGCCTAGCCATTCTTTCCCGACTTCCAGCGCCCTTGCGATCGGGCCTTCGTCTTCGAGAAGCGGCTCCAGATAGCCTCTGCGGCACAGGTCGACCACCCGCTTGCCGTAGCCCTCGACCCAATTGGCCTGCGTAGAGAAGATCAGGGTCCGTTTGCCCTGACCGGCAAACTCCCACGCGGCGAACAAGGCGAGATGACCGGCCTCGCGCGGGTACGGCTTTTTCTCCCGACCAAGGGGCGGCTTTTGAACGACAAATCGATCGATGAACGGTCCATTCGCTGTAAGATCGAGTGTCAGGCGGGCATCGAGCCCGCGCCATGTCAGCATGCCGAAACGCTGGCGCGTCGGCCGCCAGTCCGACCGCACGGGTTCGCCGGGCTGATCGGATCGTATCCACGCGGTCAGATCGTCAAGCTCATCGCCGCTCGGAAGGATGGCCGACAGGCACACGATCCGCCGGTCGGCGGCGTCACCACGCCGGAGCAAGCGCTGAACCAGCGTTTCGTAGCGGATTTCGCGCTCGCTCGGGCCGATCATATGGCCTTCGTCGAGAACGATCAGGCCGACGTCGTCGATCAAACTTGGGTCGCTTCGAAGCGCGAAGTCGAGTTTTTCAGGCGTCGCGATGATGATCTCTCGCGACCGCAGCGCGTCCTCGTCCCCAGCGGACAATCCGCTTGCGCCGTAGAGCGACGAAACGCTGAAGCCCAAGGGCGCGAATGTCTTGCGGAACGAGCGCTCCGTCTGCGCTGAGAGCGCCCGCAGCGGCGTGACGATCAGGACGCGACGCGCAGCCGATAGCGTCATCATCGCGGCGATCTCAGCAACGCGCGTCTTTCCGGCGCTGGTCGGAAGCGCCACAACGAGATCGTCGGTCATATCCGTCGATCGACGCGCCGCTTCACGCTGCGACGGCCACAGCTCGACCTCGGAACTCTTGCGCGCGAACAGCGAGCCGATGAAAAGCTGCCGAAGCTCGGGATAGCGCTCTTCGGCTCCGTCCGGCGGATCGATCGGCAGATTTTGGTGCAGCGAATGCGACCAAAGATCATCGATCAGATGGCGGCAGAGGTTCGAGGTCCACCAGAGCGGCACGTTCTGGGCGTTGTCCGCCAGACTGATGGCGGTGGCCAGCAGGCTGCGGGCCGTCTCCAGCGGCTCCTCATCGCCGGTGGCAAGCGCAAACTCGAAGTTAGCCAAGGCGCGGCAGATCGTAGTGTTGAGGATCGTTGCCAGCACTTCGTCGGGATCGGCTTCCTCGCCGCGCAGCTCGGCCGACATCTGCGCATCGCCATGCGCTTCGTCATTCAGCCAGTCGCGGACATAGCCGCGGAGCCGATCAAGGTCCCGCAGTATGAGCAACATGACGGCTGTCTCGCCGGGCGCAGCGTTGAGATCGCCAGGCACTTCGTTGAACAGCGAGTACGCAACGGCCGAATAGCCGGCGAGATGATAGGCGGCCGCCGCGATTGTCCTGCGAAACCCACGATCCGGCGCTTCCGGGTCTCCATTGCGGACGAGAGCTTCGAACGCGTTGGCCGCTCGCTCGAAAGCCTTGCTGGTAAGCGGCGATGCGCCTTCGACGGTGCGAAGCGCCATCGCGCCACGCAGCAGCGCGAAACCGTGCTCAGCCAAGTCCGTCTCGATCGTCGCGCCCAGCGCTGGCGCGTCGGCCGGCAACACGCCATCGCTCCGGATCAACGACCAAGCGGCTCCTCGGTAGAGCAACCGACGCAGAATTCCGTCCTGGGTGGCGGCGGTCAGAAAAGTCCGCAGTTCGTCAATCGTTTCCAAGGTCTTCCGCCTCTTCGTACATCTCCTTGATGAAGTCCTGGTGGTCCTCGATGCGGAGGTTCACCACGAACTGGTCGCGGTTGGTAGTCGCCGCGTCGAGGTCCTCTTTCAGCGCGGCCGGCGGCGCGTTGCCCGACATTGTGAACAGCATGTGGTCAATGCGGCCCGCGCGCGGCACTTTCAGACCTATCTCATCGCGGATCGCCCGCCCGAGCGCGACGTCTTCGGCCTCGTTGCTTTCCAGCAAGCGATTAGCGACGAACAACAGCGAGTCTGGCGTGCATCGCCCGCTGTCCCGATTGAGAACCTTGCGCGCCGCCGTGACGGTCGCTTTACCCAAGACGCGATTGCTTTTCGCTTCGCCCTTGAGGAGCCACAGTTCGCCGTCGTCACCAGCCCCATATCCGGCGCCGATGAAGTCGTCGCCTCGCATCGCCATATTGCGTCCGTCCTTGTAGCGGAGCCGGCGAACAGGAACGCGGAGGCCGATTCCTTCCTCAACAAGCTCGGTCGCAAGAATCTCACCGAGATCGCCAGAGCGTCCCTTTGCCGTCTGCGGAAGCTGCGCGCGGAGGATTTCGGCGGCGCCCTCATAGCCCAGGCGCGCAACATCATCCGCAATGCGATCAAGCCGGTCGTAATGAGAGCGGACAGTCTCCGCCAGCGACTCGCGGATAGCATCACGCCCGCCAGCTTTTTCGACGAGGCACCAATACTCTTTGCGCTCGTCTTTTTCTTTCGTGGTATCGCACCACTCTTCGTACAACGGCACGTCGCGCCTCCCCAACGACGCTGACGAACAAACTCTACTTTCGTCCCTTGAACGACTACGTCGTGCCGGTCGTTGGAAGGTTGTGCCTCGCGCCCAATTCTGATTCACACATCATACACTCAGAGCGTGTCCACGTCGCTAGAGAGTTGGGCGCACAGCGAAAGACGCAGCGGTCGCCAAATCAATACGACTTGTTCGACTGCAACCCTTGCTCCGGATGAAAGGCGCTTGACTCTTAGCCGCCAAAGAGAGAACAAATGGAGAACATGATGACGAAGCTCTTCCCGGAGGTCAACAGGAAGCTTGCGGCCGGAGCCCGCCATAGAATTCTTGCGCGCGCAGATCGAAAAGATCGAAGGCAGAAGCCGGCGCGCCAGATCGGTTCTCCCCTTCGGGATCACCGAGGTGGATTCGCGACTACCTGGCGGCGGCCTCGCGCTCGGCGCGCTGCATGAGATAGCCGGCGGCGGTAATGGCGCCGTCGATGGCGCGGCGGCAGCATCATTCAGCGCAGGCCTCGCCGCTCGCACCAAGGGCAAAATCCTTTGGTGCATCACGCGCGCAGACCTTTTCGCGCCGGCCATCGCCCAGGCGGGCCTCGCGAGCGATCGGGTGATCTACCTCGAAGCTGGCGACGACAAGACTGTGCTCGCCTGCATGGAAGAAGGATTGCGCCACGGCGGCCTCGGGGCTGTCATCGGCGAGGTCGCCCGCCTTTCCATGACGGCCTCACGGCGGCTCCAGTTGGCTGCAGAGGGCACCGGATCGCTCGGCATCGCCCTGCGGCGCTGGCGGCGACAGACGGAAGCGACGGATTTCGGGCAGCCTACCGCGGCGATGACGCGCTGGCGCGTCTCCGTGCTGCCCTCGACGCCGCTACCGGTTCCCGGCGTAGGCCGCGCCCGCTGGCTGGTTGAACTCATCCGCGCGCGAGCGGGCGAAAGTGCAGATTTCGAGTTGGAGGCGTGCGATGACACGGGTCGTCTCGCTCTTCCTGCCGAGCTGGTCCACGGACCGGCTTCGGCGGAAGGCTGGCGACGCGGCGCCTCCGGCTGAGGCGCCGCTCGTCCTGATTGGCCGCGACGGGAACAGGCGGGTGGTGCTGGCGGCGGATGCTGCGGCCCGGGCCGCCGGCCTGCGCGCCGGCATGCCCGTCACCAAGGCGCAAGTGCTGGTGCCCGGCCTCATTGTGCAAGATGCCGATCCCGCTGCCGACGCCGAGGCGCTTGAGCGTCTCGCGGTGTGGCTTCTCCGGTATGCACCAATCGTCGCCCCCGATCCGCACGACGGCCTCATCATCGACTCGACAGGCGCTGATCATCTCCACGGCGGCGAGACTGTCATGCTGGACGGCTTGATCGGGCGCCTCGCCATGTCCGGGATCTCCGCGAGAGGCGCGATCGCCGACACCTGGGGAGCAGCCCATGCGCTGGCCCGATTTTCAGCGCTGCCGACTGTCATCGCGCCCGAGGGGCACGGCCCGTCCGTCTTGGAGCGGTTGCCGCTTGAGGCGTTGCGCATTCCGGCCCCCACTGTCGCCGCACTGCGCACGCTCGGCTTCCGAACGGTCGGCGATCTTCTGGCGCAGCCGCGCGCGCCGCTCACCCTTCGCTTCGGACCAGAACTCGGCCGACGCTTGGACCAGGCCTTGGGCATTGCAGCCGAACTTATCGAGCCGGTCCGCCCGGCCGATCTCATAGAGGTACGCCGTGCCTTCGCCGAGCCGATCGGCGCGGCAGAGACCATCGCCCGTTACATCGGCAAGCTCGTCACCCAGCTCTGCGAACGTCTGGAGGCAGGCGGCCTCGGCGCTCGCCGGCTCGATCTCATCTGCCACCGCGTCGACAGCCGAGCCCAGGCCGTGCGGGTCGGCATGGCCACGCCGGTCCGCGATGTGAAGCGGCTGACGCGCCTCCTGTGCGACAAGATCGAGACCATCTCGCCCGGCTTCGGCATCGAGGTGATGACCCTCGCCGCAAGCGTCGCTGAGCCGCTTGAGTGCAAGCAGATCGTCAGCTCGCTGGTCGAAGAGAGCACCCCGGACGTCTCCGATCTAATTGACACCTTGATGAACCGCGTGGGCGAGCGTGCCCTCTATCGGCTTGCACCGGTCGCCAGCGATGTTCCGGAGCGATCTGTCTGTCGTATCCCGGCGATAGCGGCCGATACGGGAGCGGGCTGGCCCGGCCATTGGCCGCGGCCCTCCCGCCTTCTGCCGGCCCCTGAGCCGGTCGAGACCGTGGCGTTGCTTCCCGACCATCCGCCGGTGTCTTTCACCTGGCGCGGCATCCGCCGCCGCCTTCGGCGTGGCGACGGGCCGGAGCGCGTGTTTGGCGAATGGTGGAAGCGCGATGCCGAGTTGGTTGCCGTCCGCGACTATTTCCGGGTCGAGGACGACGCCGGCGAACGCTACTGGCTGTTTCGCGCCGGCGACGGCGAGGACACCGCCACAGGCTCGCACCGCTGGTTCATTCACGGGGTCTTCGGATGAGCGAGCCCCGCTACGTCGAGCTTCAGGTCACTTCGCATTTCAGCTTTCTCCGGGGGGCCTCGTCTTGCGAGGAGTTGTTCGCCCAAGCCGCGCTCGCCGGGATCGAAGCGCTGGCCGTGGTGGACCGGAATTCGCTCGCCGGCATCGTCCGGGCCCACGAAGCGGCGAAGACGACCGGGGTTCGTCTGATTGTCGGCTGCCGTCTCGACCTCACCGACGGCATGTCGGTGCTGGTTTATCCAACCGACCGACCCGCTTATTCCCGTCTGTGCCGGCTTCTGTCGCTCGGCAAGCGGCGCGGCGGAAAGGCGAAGTGCGTGCTCGAATGGCAGGACCTCGTCGCCTACGGCGAAGGCTTGATCGCCGTTCTCGTGCCGGATCTCGCCGACGAGGAATGCGGCCTTCGGCTGCGCCGCCTGCGCGACGCGTTCGGCGATCGGGCCTACCTGGCGCTGACGCTGCGCCGTCGGCCCAATGACCAGCTCCGCCTTCATGAGCTGTCGAACCTGGCCACCCAGATGCGAGTTGCGACCGTGGTGACGAACGACGTCCTCTTCCATGAGCCCGCCCGCCGGATCCTCCAGGACGTCGTCACCTGCATCCGGCACAATGTCACGATCGACACGATCGGCGACCGCCGGGAGCGTCACGCCGATCGGTACATCAAGCCGCCCGAGGAGATGCACCGTCTCTTCAGCCGCTATCCCGAAGCGCTCGCCCGAACCCTGCAGATCGCAGCCCGCTGCCGCTTCAATCTCGACGAGCTGGCCTATCAATATCCCGAGGAACGCGACGATCCTGCCCTTACACCGCAGGAGACGCTGGCGAAGCTCACCTGGGAAGGCGCCACCGAGCGCTACCCAGAAGGCGTGCCTGACAGTGTGACTGCCGCGCTTCAACATGAGCTGCGGTTGATTGAGAAGCTCGACTACGCGCCGTATTTCTTGACCGTGAATTCGATCGTCCGCTTCGCGCGATCGAAGGACATCCTTTGCCAAGGTCGCGGCTCGGCGGCCAACTCGGCGGTCTGCTACGTCCTCGGCATCACGTCGATCGATCCCGGCCGCAATGATCTTCTCTTCGAGCGCTTCGTGTCCGAGGAACGCCGGGAGCCGCCAGATATCGACGTCGATTTCGAACACGAGCGGCGCGAGATCGTCATGCAGTGGGTGTTCGACACCTACGGCCGCGACCATGCCGCGCTCTGTTCGACTGTCATCCGCTATCGCACCAAAGGCGCGCTGCGGGATGTCGGCAAGGCGCTAGGCCTGCCAGAGGATCTGATCGGCACCTTGTCGTCGCAGGTCTGGGCCTGGTCGGAGGAAGGCGTGGAACAGAAGCATGTCGAGGAGCTGAACCTCAATCTTGCCGATCGCCGCCTTCGCCTGACGCTCGATCTCGCTCGGCAGCTCATGGGCGCACCGCGCCATCTCAGCCAGCATCCAGGCGGTTTCGTGCTGACCCACGACAGGCTCGACGACCTTGTACCGATCGAGCCGGCCGCGATGAAGGACCGGCAGGTCATTGAATGGGACAAGGACGATATCGACGCCCTGAAGTTCATGAAGGTCGACGCCCTGGCGCTCGGAATGCTGACCTGCATGAAGAAGGGGCTGGATCTCCTGGCCGAGCACAAGGGCGTCAATCTCGATCTCGCCGCCATCCCAGCCGAGGACCCGCGCACCTACGCGATGATCCGCAAGGCGGACACGCTCGGGACCTTCCAGATCGAGAGCCGGGCACAGATGTCGATGCTGCTGCGTCTGAAGCCGCGCACCTATTACGATCTCGTCGTGCAGGTCGCGATCGTCAGGCCCGGTCCGATCCAGGGCGACATGGTGCACCCCTATCTTCGTCGCCGGGAGGGCCTTGAGCCCGTCCACTACCCGAAGCCCGAGCTGGAGAAGGTGCTCGGCAAGACGCTCGGCGTGCCGCTCTTTCAGGAGCAGGCAATGCGTGTCGCCATCGAATGCGCCGGCTTCACTCCCGGCGAGGCCGATATGCTTCGCAAGTCGATGGCCACCTTCAAGTTCACCGGCGGCGTCTCCCATTTCCGCGACAAGCTGATCGCCGGCATGGTGGCTAATGGCTATGAGCAGGCGTTCGCCGAGCAGACTTTCAAGCAGCTTGAGGGCTTCGGCAGTTACGGATTCCCGGAAAGCCACGCAGCCTCTTTTGCGCTGATCGCCTATGCCTCGGCCTGGCTGAAATGCTGGCACCCGGAAATCTTCTGCGCCGCATTGCTGAACAGCCAGCCCATGGGCTTCTACGCGCCGGCCCAGATCGTCCGCGACGCGCGCAATCATGGCGTCGAGATCCGTCCGGTCTGCGCCAACGCCTCCCGATGGGACTGCACGCTCGAGCCCACCGGCACCGATGAGCGGTTCGCCGTTCGCCTCGGTATGCGCATGGTCAAAGGGCTCGCCAACGGCCACGGCGCGGCGATCGTCACGGCCAGGGCGGACCAGCCCTTCGGCTCAGTGGACGATCTCTGGCGCCGTGCCGGCGTGCCCGTCGCGGCGCTCACTCAGATCGCCGAAGCGGACGGGTTTCGCCCGCCCTTCGGCCTCGCCCGTCGTGAGGCCCTATGGGCGATCAAGGCTCTGCGCGACGAGCCTCTCCCGCTCTTCGCCGCCGCGTCGGCCCGCGAGGAAGAGATCGTGCCCGAGGTTGCCGAGCCGGCCGTCATCTTGCGCCCGATGACGGCGGGCGGTGAAGTCGTCGAGGACTACCGGCATGTCAGCCTGTCGCTACGCGACCATCCGGTCTCGTTCCTGCGCCCGGAGCTGCGCCGCCGTCGTATGGTCTCCTGCCAAGAGGCGATGGATGCAAAGGAGGGCCGGTGGCTGGAGGCTGCCGGCATCGTGCTGGTGCGGCAACGTCCCGGCAGTGCCAAGGGCGTCATGTTCATCACGCTCGAAGATGAGAGCGGGATCGCCAACCTCGTGGTCTGGCCCAAGGTCTTCGAGCAGAACCGCCGCACCATTCTGTCGGCCGGCATGATCGCGGTGCGCGGGCGCGTTCAGCGGGAGGGCGAAGTGGTCCATCTTGTCGCCCACAGGCTGACCGATCTCTCCGCCGAGTTGGCCAGCGTTGGCGAGCGCGACACGGCCTTTCCATTGCCGCATGGGCGCGGCGACGAATTCCACCATGGTTCGCCAACCCCGGACCCTCGCGGTCAGCCGCCGCGAACGGTTCGACCGCGCGACATCTACATCCCCGACCTGCACATTGATACGATCAAGGTGAAGACGCGCGATTTCAGATAAAGACGGAGAATAGTTCCCCGCGCGACTCACCCCGCGACATGGCCGGTCTCAACAGCGAAGCGACCTGAATACTATGCGTCTCTACCATTTCACGTCGCAGAAATACGGGCTTCTCGCGCTCAAGCAACGACGCCTGAAACTCGCTCGGATCAACGAGCTGAACGACCCCTTCGAATTTCTCGGCTGGAATCTCCGCGACAAGCGCGCCCGCGCGTTCCTGCGCAACTGGAAGAATGAACGCGATCGCGAGTATGGCCTGCTGTGCTTCAGCCACAAATGGTCCCATCCGCTGCTTTGGGGCCATTACGCCGAGAAACACCACGGCATCGTCATCGGGTTCGAAGTGCCCGACAAAAGCGACCTGTATCATCCGGTGAAGTATCGGCGAAAGCGCCTGCCGGCGCCGTCCGACCGCGATCTCGTCGGCGCGGACGTGGAGGACCTGCTTCTGACAAAGTTCACCGCCTGGAGATATGAGTCGGAATATCGATCCTTCAGCCGGCTCGCCGACAGCGTCCACGAAGGCGGCCTATACTTCGAGCCCTTCACCGACGACCTGAAGCCGGTGGAAGTGATCGTCGGCGATCGATCGACGATCACCCGGGCAGACCTGGCCGAAGCGCTGGGCGACGCCCGCGATCATGTCACCGCCTTCAAGGCGCGGCCCGCGTTCGGCAGCTTCGATGTGGTCAGAAACAAGAACGACGCTCTCTGGAGATAGCAGGAATGGACAGGAGGGCCGCCGGCGGGATGCCGGCCAATCTCGCGAGGTTGCATGCCGGCGAGGAGGAGCTGCGGCAGAAGGCTCTCGAAATGATCGCTGCGGACGACCACCGCGCGTTGCATCTCGCAGTGACCGAAGCCGCCATGGACCTCGCCGACATATTGCGACAGTTCGACACCGCAGACGAAGATCTCAAGGTCATCCAGATCCTCGGCATGCGAACCTTCAACGCGTTTGGCGCGAGCATCAAACTCGCGCTCTCAGGCTATAGCCAGAATAGCGCACTCATCCTCCGCGACGTTCTCGAGACGGTTTTCCTCCTGAGCTACTTCGCAGGCGACCGAAGCCTGATCGGTCGTTGGCGCCTCGCTGATGAAAAGACGCGTCAGCGAGAGTTCGGCCCCGTCAAACTCCGCGAAGCCATCGACGCGCGCGAAGGGTTCACCGGCAAGAAGCGCTTCGAAACCTACAAGATGTTCTCTGAGCTCGCCGGTCACCCGACGATGAAGTCCGCCCTGATGATGCGGCCGCAGCGCGACGGCGATGCCGTGATAGGCCCATTCATGGAAGCGACGACGCTGGATGCAGTCGTCTCGGAGATCGGAAAGCTCGCGGTTCAGGTTGGCGAGCAACTCACGTCGTTCTTTCCACCGTCCTGGGCCGTGCGCCTCCCGAGCCGACTCGCATTGCCACACTCAAGCAGCGCTGGATCGCGACATTCTATTCGACGACCATGGCCTCCACGTCCGACTAGATCTTGCGGGGAAAGCCTTCCCCTGCGTCCGAGCCAACGTCTCGGCCGACCCCTTCTGCGGGGCTCGCCGTCCCGCAACGCCCCCTTTAGAGTGAGAGTGCGGACCGGCGTTGCCGTGACGGGTTGAGGGCTGGGAGAGAGGCTTCCGGCGCCCGTCGCGGAGATCCGTGATGTCCAGAAGAACCCCATCCGCTCGCGCCGGCCAGGACCGCACGAGCCTTTACGACGAAATCACCGGCAAGATCATCGGCGACCTGGAGACCGGTCGCGTGCCCTGGGTCCAGCCCTGGGGCACGGCGGCGGCGAAAGCGCCGCTCGCCATGCCGAGCAACGCCGCCACCGGCCGGCACTATTCGGGGATCAATGTGCTGATCCTCTGGGGCGCCGTCATCGAGCACGGCTTTCCCGGCCAGAGCTGGCTCACCTTTCGCCAGGCGCTGGCGCTCGGCGGCCATGTCCGCAAGGGCGAGCGCGGCACGACCGTGGTCTATGCCGACCGCTTCGTGCCAGACGACGAGAAGCGGCGCGCCCGCGAGACCGGCGACGAGGCCCAGGCGGTCCCATTCCTGAAGCGCTTCACGGTGTTCAACGCCGCGCAGTGCGAGGGCCTGCCGGAGGACATCGCGATCGTCGCGCCGCCGCCGTCGCCAGGCCTGATCGAGCCGCAGGTCGAGGCGCTGATCCGGGCGACGGGCATCGACTTTCGCATCGGGGGCAATCGCGCCTTCTACGTGCCGGCGCTCGACTATGTGCGGGTTCCGCCGCCCCAGGCCTATTTCGAGCCGATCAACTGGCACCGGACCGCGCTGCACGAGTTGGGTCACGCCACCGGCCATCCGTCCCGTCTCGGCCGCGACATGAGCGGCGGTTTTGGCACCAAGAAATATGCGGTCGAGGAACTGGTTGCCTTATCCTGACTCTGTGATCCTGTCTCAGAATCATGCATTGGAGGCGCCTCACCACGGCTCCGGTGAAGCTCTTCAGACGTCCGGGTCAAGCGTTCCCGCAGCGTAGCGAGGACAACGCTTGACGCGGCGGCGGCACGACAAGCTGTTCATGGGGTGCAGGCTAAGTCCTGCACCCCTGCCACGCGGCGAGCGGGAGAGCGCGAGGGGAACCCCTCGCATTCTAAACAATGAAGTTGCGCCGAAGGCGCTCCGCTTGGGTATCGTGCGTGCATTTGTATTTTACCGATCTTGACACTATTTCGCGTCCGCTTTTCCTTGATGACCTTGCAGTGAGCCTCGCGCCCGGTGCGCTCGACGCGGTCGAGCGCACCGGGCTGATTCACGGCATGCCGTTCATCCTGATGGATGACGGCAGCTACGATCTCGCTCTCAACCGGTTCTTTCGTGCCTGTCCTGCTATGGGAGCGCGATCGCCGAACACGTGGCGCTCCTACGCCCGCGACATTCTCGTCTGGGCGCGCTTTCTTGTCGAACGGCGCGGCGGCAAGACGGTCTGGCAGGGCGGCCGCGACGATGTCCTGGCCTTTCACCGGGCGCGTCGGCTGTCGGCAGCTCCCTACCGCATCTCGGCTGCGAGCTGGAACCGGAGCGTTGCCGCGCTCGACAAGCTCTATCGCTGGGCTGTCGAGGAAGGAATCATTGCGATCTCGCCCTTCAGCTACGGCGCCACCCTTCGCAGGGCCGGCGGTAGCCGCGCAGTGCTCGCTGTGACGACGAACCGTGCCCGCGAGCGCGCCGCGCGGCGCCACGATACCCGTTACATCGATCTTGGCCGCTACCTGCTGTTCCGCGAGGTGGGATTGCGCGGCCGGCTTCCCGACGGCTCGGAGGACGCGACGTGGCGCGGCCGCAACGGCGAGCGCAATGCGTTGTTTGCCGAGCTTCTCGTCACGACCGGCCTGCGGCTGACAGAGGCCGGCAGTCTGCTGCTGAGTGAGCTGCCGCGCCTGACCGATCCCGAATCGCGCTCGGTGCCGTTCGATCTCCCCGGTCCGATCGCCAAGGGCGGACGACCACGGCGCATCCGCGTTCCCCGCCGGGTACTGAGATTGATCGGCGACTATGTCGATCTCGAGCGCACGGTCTCTGCCGCGCGCTCAGAGCCTTCGGTGTCCGATCCGCTCTGGCTGATGCTGGAGGACGGGAAGGCAACAGACGCGGCGGGCAAGCGTGTCCGGCTCGACCGTCTGACGCTGGGCGAACGCCGCCGCGTGCTGGTCGGCACGCCCGGCCAGGCGCAGCATGCCTTGCTCTGGCTGACTGAAGGCGGCAAGCCCGTGCCCTCGGCGACTTGGGAAGCTGCCTTTCGGCGGGCCTGCACCCGCTGCCGCCGTTTCGGCATCGAGGTCGAGGTGACGCCACACACGCTGCGGCACACCTTCGCCGTCAACATGCTCTCCATGCTGATCCGCGAGCAAATCGGATCCGTGTTCGATCCGCAGGACCAGCACGGCGCAGCCTATCGGCGGATTCTCGGCGATCCTCTGCAGAAGCTCCAGCACCTGCTGGGGCATGCGAGTATCACCAGCACCTACATCTATCTCGACAGCCTCGCCGAGGCGCAGGAGCTGGTCGAGGCCGCCGCGGATCGCTGGGCCGAAGACACGGCTGGCGGCGCGGCATGACCGCCGCGGCGGCTCCATCGGTGCGGCGGCCGGGTCGCCGCGCCCTCTTTCCCGAGGCGCTGCCCGATCCCGAGGGCGAGGCCGCCGCTGCGATCGCATCGCTGCGCTTTACCGTCACGCTGGCGGATCGCAGCAAGACGATCGACCTGACGATGCTCGCCGGCCGCAAGGCATTGGCGCGGACCTTTGCCGGCGCGCTCTGGCGCGCCTGCCAGGTCGGTGGTCCGGCCGGCTCGATCTCGACGGCCTACGCCTATGCCAATGCGCTCAAGACATTTTGGCGCTATCTCGATTCCGCCGGATCGCACGTCGCCCGTCTCTCCGACGTCAGTGCCGTCTGCATCGACGGCTTCGATTCCTGGATGGAGGGGAGCGGCCTGCATCCCAATCACCGCCTGCACCGCATGAGCAAGGTGCTCAACCTGCTGCGGCTTGCCGAGGCCGCGGAGCCCAGCCACCTGCCGCCCGATGCCTCACGCCGGCTGATGTACACGAGCGATCGGCCCGGCGTGCGCGCCAGGCCGCGCGATGCCTATGGCGATGATGTCGCCGCGGCATTGCGGAAGGCGGCGCGCACCGATCTCGCCGCCATCATCCGCCGCTTGGGCGAGGCCGATCGTATTCCGGCGGTCGAGGATTCCGATCGGAGCAAGGCGCTGGCAGCAACCCACAAACAGGTAATGGAAGTGATCGACGCGGAAGGCGTCATCGGGCACAGGCACCCTCTCTTCAAGCGACTCTACACGCTCCGCCGCGAGAGTGGCCTGCCGAACGATCGCCTGATCCACGATCTGCATGGCCGCCGGCATCTCATCGCCGCCGATCTCGTGCCGCTCATCGTGCTTATCTCGCTCGACACCGGCATGGAGATCGAAGCGATCAAGGGCTTGCGAGCGGACTGCCTGAAGAACCCGGCGGGCGGCTATGTCGAGATCGAGTATTGCAAGCGTCGGGCGCGCGGCGCCGAGTGGAAGCGGCTGCGTGTGCGCGACGGCGGTTCCTCGACGCCGGGCGGCTTGATCCGCAAGGCGCTGCAGTGGACCGGTCCGGCGAGAAGCCGGCTCGGCGCCGACACGCTCTGGGCGCACTGTGCCTGGGGCCGCCTGACCCCTCGGGTGCTCAGCATGAAGGAGCTCGCGGCTTCATGGACGCGCCGGCACGGCATCCTTGATGAGCGGGGCCAACGCCTTCGCCTCAATCTGACGCGCCTGCGCAAGACGCATAAGGCGGCATGGTACCGGCGCACGGGCGGCCAGCTCGACCGCTTCGCCGTCGGCCACACTGTCGCGGTCGCGGCCGACCACTACGCCGACATTCCCGCGCTTCGTCATCTGCACGAGGCGACAATTGCCGACGCCATGACCGATGCGCTCGACGCCGCGTTCCCCCCCTGTGTCCTGTCGTCGGAGGAGGAAGCGGCCGTCCAGACCGATCCCGACAAGGCGACCGGCCTTCCCGTTGTCGGCGCCGCCGCGGTCAAGGCGCTGTTCGGCGGCGAGCAGGACGTCTGGCTCGCCAGTTGCGGCGGCTTCTACAACAGCCCGTTCGGCTCGGAGGGAGAGGCCTGTCCGTCCCCCTTCTGGGGGTGTCTCGAATGCAGCAATGCCGTGGTCACCGCCCGCAAGGTGCCCGCGCTCCTGGCCTTCCTCAACTTCATCCGGGCGCAGCGGCAGGTGCTGAGCGAAGCCGACTGGATCGCCAAGTTCGGCCGGGTTCACGGACGCATCGCCGAACAGATTCTGCCCCGGTTCGCCGACGCCGAGATCGAGGAAGCCCGTCGGATTGGGTCATCGGACCCCGCGCTCCTCTACCTGCCGCCCGAAGCGAGAGCGCCATGATGCCGGCACCGATCAAGCTGCCGCAGCACGCGTCGCTGCCTTCGGCCATTTATGGCAACGACGAGCCCGTGCTTGCCGGCGTGGCGGTCAGGGACGATGCCGACCGCACGCGACTTCCGCGCTTCGGTGACGATCTTTGGGACCTGGGCGCCGCCATTTTCCGGGTGAACGCCCGCTACAGCAATTACCGGCTGAACCTCGCCCGCATCGCCGATCCCGTCACGCGGCGGCTGGCGAAGGAGTACGTGATCGCCCGCCTGCGCATCCATGTGCCGGGATATCGGGCGCCCTGCGGCGCGACCTCGGCGATCCGCCTGCTGCGCTACATCCAGCATTTCGCCGCGTTCCTCCGCGCAAGGACTGGCGCCGTCGATCTCAGCCGGATCGATCAGGCGCTGCTCGACGCCTATCTGGCGTATGCCCGTGACGGCGGACGGCGAACGCCTCACGAGACGGTGAAGTATGTCGAGGTGCCGATCGACCTGCATCACCTGGCGCCATGGCTAACCGGCGGCGGCATCGGTTTCCTGCCGTGGCGTGGACGTGCGGCGCACCGCGTTGCCGGCCGGCCGCCAGCGCCCGCCGAGAACGCCACGCCGCGCATTCCCGAGCCGGTCATCGGCGCCATGCTGCGCTGGGCGCTCAAGTATGTCGAGGTCTATGCGCCCGATATCCTCGCGGCGCGGGCCGAGCTTGACGCTCTCGAAGCCCGCTGCGCCCGATTGATGGCGCGGGACGCGCGGGCCGGACGGGCCGTGGCCAAGAACTATCGCGCCCGCGTGGCCAAGTGGCTCGACGTGCGCCGGGCCATGGGCCGAGGCGTGCCGATCTGGGAGCACGCGCCCAATGTGGCCCGCCGCATCGACCCGCTCACCGGCGAAGAGACCCCGCCCTACAATCTCCATCTGATGCGCCTTCACGCCGGCGCTCCGCAGAGCGGCCGCATCAGCCAGTCCGAGCCGACTGCACGACTGATCGAGAAGGCAGCCGCCGAGCTCGGAACCGAGATCGGCGGGCTCGATACGCCGATCTCGATCGATCCGGACACCGGACTGCCATGGCGCGAGCGCTTCGACGGCCTCAGCCTCGCCCGCGAAGAACGGATGTTGCAGGGCGCCTGCTATCTCGTCTGCGCCTACCTCACCGGCATGCGCGACAGCGAGGTGCAGGCGATGCAGCCGGGTTGCGTGTCGCCGGTGCGCAGCGCCGACGGCCTGGTCGAGCGGTACCGGCTGCGCAGCACGGTGTACAAGCGCCATGGCGCGCGCGGCGTCACGGCCGACTGGATCACGATCGAGCCCGTCGCTCGCGCCGTCGCGGTGATGGAGGTTCTCTCGGCACGCAATCGCCGAGAGAAGGAACTGTCATCCTTGTGGGTGGCGCTGAAGGACTGGCCCTGGAGCAACGATCATCTCGGGATGGGTGCAACGCCGACACTCAACCTTTTCCGCGAGGGCCTCGACACGCGCTCGGAGGCCGCGCCGGCGATTCCGCGCATCGGCGACGAGCCTTGGAAGTTTACGACCCGGCAGCTCCGACGCACGATCGCTTGGTACATCGCCAACCGGCCGTTCGGCACGGTCGCCGGCAAGATCCAGTACAAGCACGCCTCGGTCGCCATGTTCGAAGGCTATGCCGGATCGGCGCAGGCCGACTTCCGCTTGGCGATCGAGCGCGAACGTGCACTCGGCCAGCTCGACGACATTGTCGCCCATTACGAGGCCTATCTTCGCCGTGAAGGCCCGGCGGGACCGGGTGCTGCGCGACTGCGACGCGAGTTCGGCCGCGTGCAGGAGGAACTTGGCGATCTTCCCGGCCGGATCTTGGACCGCAAGCGGCTGCGCACCATGGTTGCCCATCTCGGGCGGACCCTGCATGTCGGTTTCCTCAACGACTGCCTGTTCGATGCAGCGACCGCGCTCTGCCTCACCGGCGCGCCAGATGCCGAGCGGACGGCGCCGGCCCTATCGCGCTGCAGCCCCGACCGGTGCCCGAACGCCTGCCTGACCGCCCGGCACCGCGAACCGTGGCAGGCCTCGATCGTCGAGGGCGAAGCGCTTCTGGCCGACCGGCGTCTATCGCCGCTGCAGCGCACGGCGATCCTGCGGGACAACGAGCGCAAGTGCCGGCTGATCGCGCCTCTCATGGACGGTGACGCATGACCGCGCTCGGGCCGAAGAGCCAAGCGGCGCTAAGGGCTGCCATGAAGCGGTTGCTCGACGGCCGCCCTGAACGCACCGACGGGGCGCTGACCGTCGCCAACCTGGCGCGCGAGGCCGGCGTCAGCCGAGCGACGGCGAACCGGGCCGGCGATCTTCTCGCCGAGCTCCGCGCGGCCGAAGCCCGCCTGCGGCGATCGTCGCCCAGGGCCCTCAAGGAACGCATCCATGCTCTGGAAGCGGAACTACGCGCCGTGCGTGGTGCCGAGATGGCGGAGCTGCGGGCGCTCACCCGGACGCTCGCGCAGCACATCCAGATGCTGACGTTGCAGCTCGCCGAGCGAGATGCCGTCATCGAAGGTCTGCGAGCGGAGCTGTCTCGATCCGTGGACGCCAGGGTCGTCCCGTTGCGGCGTCCGCCTCTGGACGGCACCGGCTGACAGCCGCGCTTCATCCTGACCGGTCCAGGCGCCGCTCGCCGGTCATGGCTGCCTCCCGTGCTCGCCCGTCGAGGCAGGGCTCGGGTTGTGGCAGACGCTGCCGGCCCATCAACCCTGTTCCGCACCAGCACCGAGAACAGGGTGTGACGGCCCGGCTTCCCGCGTCTGCCCCTGCCGCCTCGCCCTCGACGGAGAGGGCGAACACAGGAGGCAGCCATGACCACCGATCGCACACCCCAGCCCCGGAACGACATCTACGAGCGTGTCACCAGCCAGATCATCGCCGCCATCGAGGCCGGCGCCGACCAGTACCGGATGCCCTGGCACCACGACGGATCGGCCATCACTACGCCCGTCAACGTCGCCTCGCGCAAGGCCTATCGTGGCGTCAACGTCATCGCACTCTGGGCCGCCGCGCACGCCGCCGGCTTTCCCGCCGGCATCTGGGGCACCTATCGCCAGTGGCAGGCGCTCGGCGCCCAGGTCCGCAAGGGCGAGCGCGGGCACCTCGTCGTGTTCTGGAAGACCGTCGATCGCCACGGCAAGGCAGACGTACAGGACGGCGACGAGGATCGCGACGAGCCCGCCCGGCGCATGTTCGCCCGCGGCTACACGGTCTTCAACTGCGCGCAGGTCGACGGCTACACGCCGCCCGAGATACCGGTGCTACCCGAGGCCGAGCGCATCGAGCGGGCCGAACGGTTCTGCGCAGCGCTCGGCATCGACATCCGCCACGGCGGATCGCAGGCCTGTTACCGCCCATCCACCGACCACGTGCAGATGCCCGACTTCGCCTGCTTCCGCGATGCCGCAGCCTATTACGCCGTGCTGCTCCACGAATGCGGGCACGCCTCCGGCGCCAGGCATCGCCTCGACCGTGATCTCTCCGGACGGTTCGGCTCGGCCGCCTATGCTATGGAGGAATGCACGGTCGAGCTCCTGAGCGCCATGATCTGCGCCGACCTCCATCTCAGCGTCGAGCCGCGGCCCGACCACGCCAGCTATATCGCCTCCTGGCTCGAGGTGCTTCGCTCCGACAAGCGCGCGATCTTCACCGCCGCAGCCAAGGCGCAGCAGATCGCCGACTGGCTGCACGCCCAGCAGGGCAACGCTTGCCGGAACGACGTCAGGGGCGCCGCATAGGCGCTCCTCGACCCGATCAGTTGACAGTTCGCTCCCGGAACAGCGCCTCAATCAGCGGACATTCCGGCCGCGTGCCGTCGGCGCATTGCGCGACGACGTCCTTGAGCACCCGCTCCATGCGCTTCAGGTCAGCGATCTTCGCCCGCACATCGTCGAGATGCGCGGCGGCGACCGCGCTTGCCTCGGCGCAGGGCTGGTCGCGTTCGTCGACCAGGCGCAACAGCTCGCGGATTTCGTCGAGTGAGAAGCCGAGCTCGCGTGCCCGCAGCACAAAGCGAAGGCGCCGCTCGTGCGTCGTGTCGTAGCTGCGGTAGCCGGCCGCCGTGCGCGGTGGCTCGGGCAGGAGCCCGACCTTCTCGTAGTAGCGCACAGTCTCCAGATTGCTGCCCGTCCGCCGGGCGAGCTCAGCCCGCTGCAGGCCCTTCACGCCAGCGTGATCGCGCATCGCAAAAATCCCTCTTGACCCTGTAGTTGCTACAGACCGCATGGTACTGCGCAATGAGGATTTCGGCAAGGAAAGCGAGATCGGACATGGATATATCGCGACCCAGCACGGCGGGCATGACGTCCGCCACGACCGACGTGCTCGCGTCGGACCGAGCCGAAGTCGGACGGCAGCGCCTGGTCGCCGTCGGCGGCATTCTCGGCGCGCTTGCCGCCTCCTCGTGCTGCATCGTCCCGCTCATCCTGTTTAGCCTAGGCATTGGTGGCGCCTGGATCGGCAATCTGACGGCGCTCGCGCCCTACAAGCCGCTCTTCGTCGCCGGGACGACGGGCGTTCTCGGCTACGGCTTCTATCTCGTCTACTGGAAGCCGAGGCGGGCCTGCGCCGAGGATGCTGCCTGCGCGCGCCCGATCCCCAGCCGCATTGTCCAGATCGCGCTCTGGTTTGCGACGGTGCTCGTCGCGGCCGCCTTCGCATTCGACTACGTCGCCCCGCTGCTGCTTTCCGCCTGACACCAAGAGGAGACCCGTCCCATGAAGAAGAGTTTGAGTGCTCTTGCTTTGATCATGTCGGTGATGACCGCGCCTGCCGTGTTCGCTACCGAACGCACAGTCACCTTCGCCATCGACAACATGACCTGCGCCTCCTGCCCCTACATCGTGAAGACCTCGATGGCGGCGGTCCCCGGGGTCTCGACGGTGGCCGTCTCGTTCGAAGCCAAGACCGCGACCGTGACCTTCGACGACGCGCAGACGACCCCGGATGCCATCGCGGCCGCCAGCATGAATGCCGGCTATCCGGCCCGCCCGACGCAGGAGCAAGGCAGTTGACATGCATGACCGCGCCCTGATCCGCACCGGCGCCGCAGGCGCCATTGTCGTTGCGATCTGCTGCGCGGCGCCACTCCTTGCCGTGCCCCCGCCGCTGGCCGGCCTCGGCGCGTGGTTGACGGGTTCGGGTCTGGTCGTGCTTTCCCTGATCGCCGCGGGCCTCGGGCTTGTCGCCTGCGGCATCCATCATCGCCGTGCAAAGGTCGTCTGTTCCAACACGAAGATTCTGAATGAAGGCCTGAAGCCATGAACGATTGCTGCACATCCTCCGCGTCCCGCGACAAGGCGACGGTTTCTACATCCGCAACGGTGCCGAGCTTGGCCGTGCGGCCGGGTGTGACGTTTCCGGACTGGTCGGTGGTTTCGTCACCCGTGGTGAAGGAGGCCCTGCTGGCCATGGTCGGCTCCGACCATGTGCTCAACCGCTGGAGCGGCTACGAGGCGGCCACGGATCGCGTGCGCGTTGCGTTGCTACAGCTCTACGCCGAACACGGGCGAGCCCCGACCCCAAGCGCGCTTGCCAAGCGTGCGGGGCTGAGCGAGGAAGCCGTCCGTGCGCTGCTCGAAGAGCTCCGCCGTCGCGACCTCGTCGTACTCGATGGCGACATGATTGTCGGCGCGTATCCCTTCACCGACCGCGACACCGGCCACCGGGTCACACTGGACGGACGCACTCTTACTGCGATGTGCGCGGTCGACGCGCTCGGCATCGGCGCTATGACCGACCAAGACATCTCGATCGTCTCGCGCTGCCGCCACTGCGGCGCGCCGGTCCGGATCACCACGCAGGAACGGGGCCGGGCTCTGGCCGACGTTGAGCCGACGACGGCCGTCGTATGGCTCAGCGTCCATTACGAAGGCGGATGCGCTGCGAACTCGCTGTGCACTGCAACATCCTTCTTCTGTTCCGACGATCACCTCGCCGCGTGGCGCCGGCAGCGTCCTGCAGACGAGCCGGGATTCCGGCTGTCGATCGAGGAAGCTCTCGAAGCAGGTCGGGCGATCTTCGGGCCCAGCCTTGCCGGAATCGGCACAATCGCCGGCCACGGCAACAACGCGGCCGAGACACAAGGTGAGCCTCAATCGTCGGGCGATACGGCATCGCCGGACAGGCCCGTGACGCATCGGCGCCTTGGCACGAATGGCCGCAACAATGGTTCCTACGACCTTGCCATCATCGGCGCCGGCTCGGCCGGCTTCTCGGCCGCGATCACGGCAGCCGATCAGGGCGCCCAGGTGGCCCTCATCGGCAGCGGCACCATCGGCGGCACCTGCGTCAATATCGGTTGCGTGCCGTCGAAGACGCTGATCCGCGCCGCCGAGACGCTCCACAATGCCCGAGCCGCGGCACGTTTCGCCGGCATCACGGCCGAGGCCGAACTGACCGACTGGGGCGGAACCGTCCGTCAGAAGGACGCGCTGGTTTCGGAGCTACGTCAGGCCAAGTACGCCGACCTGCTCCCGGCTTACAACGGCATCGCCTATCGCGAAGGGCCGGCGCGCATCGTGGACGGCGGCGTCCAGGTGGACGGCACGTTTGTCTCAGCCGGCAAGATCATCATCGCGACCGGCGCGCGACCGGCCGTCCCTGTCATCCCAGGCATCGAGACCGTGCCATACCTGACGAGCACGACGGCGCTTGATCTCGAGGCGCTGCCCCGATCTCTGCTCGTGATCGGCGGCGGCTATATCGGGGCCGAACTCGCCCAGATGTTCGCCCGCGCCGGCGTCGAGGTGACGCTGGTGTGCCGCTCGCGTCTCCTTCCGGAGGCCGAACCCGAGATCGGCACGGCGCTGACGGGGTATTTCATGGACGAGAGCATCGCGGTGATTTCCGGCATCACGTACCGGACGATCCGCAAGACCGCGGACGGTGTTGCACTCACTGTCCATCGCGACGGCAAGGACGTCACGATCGACGCCGATCAGGTGCTCGTGGCGACGGGCCGCGCGCCCAATATCGAAGGTCTCGGGCTCGCCGAGCATGGGATCGCTCTCTCGCCGCAGGGCGGCATCTTCGTCGATGACCGCATGCGCACGACAAGATCGGGCGTGTACGCTGCCGGCGACGTCACCGGTCACGATCAGTTCGTCTACATGGCCGCCTACGGTGCCAAGCTCGCGGCGAAGAACGCCCTCAACGGCGACAGCCTGCGCTACGACAACAGTGCCATGCCGGCCATCGTCTTCACCGATCCGCAGGTGGCGAGCGTCGGGCTGACAGAGGCGGCTGCGCGGACCGCCGGCCACGCCGTCCGTGTCTCCACGATCGGTCTCGACCAGGTGCCGCGCGCGATTGCCGCCCGAGACACACGCGGGCTCATCAAGCTCGTCGCCGACGCTGGCAGCGGCCGGCTGCTCGGGGCGCATATCCTCGCACCGGAGGGAGCCGACAGCATCCAGACGGCGGCCCTGGCAATCCGGCACGGCCTCACCGTCGACGACCTCGCGGATACGCTCTTTCCGTATCTCACCACCGTTGAGGGCCTGAAGCTCGCGGCTCTTGCCTTCGACAAGGACGTGGCGAAGCTCTCATGCTGCGCCGGCTGAGCCGTGAAGGCTCGGATGTCGAACGTGACAATGTTGGAGGAGATCTAGTGGCGAAGAGATATGACCTTGCGATCATCGGCACGGGAACGGCTGCGATCGTAACAGCACACAGGGTTCGTGCGGCTGGCTGGAGCGTCGCCGTCGCGGACTTCCGGCCCTTCGGGGGCACCTGCGCCTTGCGCGGTTGCGATCCGAAGAAGATGATGGTCGGCGGCGCCGAGGCGGCTGATCACGCCTGGCGCATGAGCGGACGTGGAATCGAAGGGGACGCGACGCTCGATTGGACGGGACTGATGGCCTTCAAGCGCAGCTTCACCGATCCGGTACCGCAGAAGCGTGAGAAAGCCTTTGCCGACAAAGGGATTCACGCCTTCCACGGTCACGTTCGCTTTATCGGCCCGAATGCGCTCGAGTTCGGAGGAGAGAGGATCGAGGCGGACCGTATCGTGATCGCCGCCGGCGCCGAGGCCGTGCCGCTCGGCATTCCGGGCGAGCAGCACCTGATCACCAATGAAGGCTTCCTGGAACTGGAGAGCCTGCCTGAACGCATCGTCCTTGTCGGCGGCGGTTATATCGCGGCCGAGTTTTCGCACATCGCGGCGCGCGCCGGAGCACAGGTCACAATTCTTCAGCACGGGAAGCGAATGCTCAAGCAATTCGACCCCGATCTCGTCGGCTGGCTGATGGACAAGTTCAGCGAGCGCGGCATCAATGTCCGCACACAGGCAGGGGTGACCGCCATTGAGAAGGTATCAGACGGCTATCGCGTCCGGGCGGACTGTCCTGACGGCGAACTCGATATGGACGCAGATCTGGTCGTCCATGCCGCGGGTCGGGCGCCGGCGCTCGCGACGCTCGATCTCGATGCCGGGAGCGTAAAGCACCATAACGGGCGGCTGGCGTTGAACGGATTTTTGCAAAGCGTCTCCAACCCCGCGGTCTACGCAGCAGGTGATGCCGCCGGCCTAGGACCGCCGCTCACTCCGGTATCAAGCCATGACGCGAAGGTAGTCTCGGCGAACCTGCTCAACGGCAACACGGTCAGGCCTGAATACACAGGCGTTCCGAGTGTCGCCTTCACCATCCCGCCGATCGCAGCCGTCGGCATGAGCGAAGCCAAGGCGCGTGAGAAAGGCCTGAACGTTCGCGTAAAGACCGAGCGCGTGGACGGCTGGTTCACCGCACGCCAGCAGGCCGAGACGGTGTATGGCTTCAAAACGTTGGTCGACGCGGACACTGACCGCATCCTCGGCGCCCATCTTGTCGGTCCGCACGCTGACGAAGTGATCAACATCTTTGCACTGGCGATCAGGCAAGGGCTGACGGCAGAGCAGTTGAAGACCACCATGTTCGCATATCCCAGCGGCGCGTCAGATATCGGCGAGATGCTTTGAGCGTAAGTGAGGTGGTCGACCGGTACGGCCGCGGAGCAGTCTGCACGAAAGAAATCCCTTCACCAGTCGCATTCGGTTCGCTGAGCAGTCGTAAAAACCACGAACCGCAATGCGAAGAGCAGCCCTCCAGATACTCCCGAGTGTCTCACCCGTTCTAAAACCGCGCAACGCCGCCAGATCGGCTGGTTTCGGCTGATGAAAGTCCGCTGAGACAGCTTGACTGTTCAGATAAGTCGCCGAAATGAATGCGGCCTTCTGCTGCGCCTCGCTCGGCATCGTGCCGACCGTGCGGCACGCCGATTACATCGGCTCCTGGCTGGAAGTGCTGCGCGAGGACAATCGCGCCATCGTCCGCTCCGCCAGCCAGGCGAGCAAAGCCGCCGATTGGCTGCTCGGCTTCGTGCCGGCCGACGGGGCCGCGCTATCGGCCGAACCCGCGATCGACAGGAGGGCCGCATGATCCTCATGACCGACGAACTGCGCGAGCAGCTCTTGGCCAACGGCCGGAAACGCGACGCCGATCACATCCCCGTGGTGAAGTTCTTCAACCCCCTCGGCGAAGGCGTCTGGCTCGCGACCGAACTCGACGAGGACGGCGACACCTTGTTCGGCCTGGCAGATCTCGGCGAACCCGAGCTCGGCTCATTCAGCCTCGCCGAAGTGACCGCGGTGCGTTTGCCGATGGGTCTCGGCATCGAACGCGACATCCTTTTCGAGGGGCTCTATCCGATCTCGGCCTGGGCCGAGGCAGCCAGTCGGACCGGCAGCATTCGTCAGGCCGAACGCGTGCTTCACGCCGCCCACCGAAGCGCGACGACCGCGCAGTCCGTAGATCCGTAAATTTGTGGCGACGGGTCTGCGCTGCTGCGTCTCCCGTCGCCGCGCCCTAGCCGCCGGCCAGGAGAGAGTGAGAGGGAGGACGGGATTTCGTGACGGGTTGGAGGTCGAGAGAGAGGCTCTCGGCCGCCCGTCGCGGAGTAATCTCGATGGCTACTGCAGTTCAGAGGATCGTCCTGTCGTCTTCGCGCGACATCCCCTTCAACAAGCTGGCGCTCAGCCAGTCCAATGTCCGGCGCGTGAAGGCCGGCGTCTCGATCGAGGACCTGGCGGCCTCGATCGCGCGTCGCGGCCTCATCCAGAGCCTCAGCGTCATCCCCGTCGTCGATGCCGAGGGCCATGAGACCGGCATGTTCGAGGTGCCGGCCGGAGGCCGTCGCTTCCGTGCGCTGGAACTGCTCGTCAAGCAGAAGCGCCTCGCCAAGATCGCCCCGGTGCCGTGCGTGGTGCGCAAGCGCGACGACGAGATTCTCGCCGAGGAAGTCTCGCTGGTCGAGAATATCGACCGCGCGCCGCTTCATCCGCTCGACCAGTTCCGCGCCTTCCAGGACATGCGGGTGAAGGGCAAGACCGAGGAGGATATCGCTGCGGCGCTCTTCGTGCCCGTTCAAGTGGTCAAGCAGCGCCTGCGCCTCGCGGCCGTTTCGCCCAGCCTGCTCGACATCTATGCCGAGGACGGCATGACGCTCGACCAGCTCATGGCGTTCACCGTCACCGACGATCACGCTCGCCAGGAGCAGGTCTGGGAGGCGATCAAGGACGCTTGGTCGAAGGAGCCCTATCAAATCCGTCGCATGCTCACCGAGACGACGGTGCGCGCTTCGGACAAGCGCGCCGTCTTCGTCGGTGTCGAAGCCTATGAGCTGGCCGGTGGCATCGTCATGCGCGACCTGTTCCAGTCCGACGATGGCGGCTGGCTGCAGGATGCGGCGCTGCTCGATCGGCTGGTCGCAGAGAAGCTGAAGGCGACGGCAGAGACCATCGCCGCCGAGGCCTGGAAGTGGATCGAGGTCGCGGTCAGCTTCCCCTACGACGCAACGCGCGGCCTGCGCGAGCTGCAGGGCGAACCGCTCGACCTGACGGCGGATGAACAGGCGACGATCGCGGCGCTCAACTCCGAGTACCAGAAGCTCGAGGCCGAATATGAGGACGCCGATGAGTTGCCCGACGAGGTCGACCAGCGGCTCGGCGAGATCGAGACGGCGCTGTCGGCCTTCGACACCCGTCCCGTGCGATTCGAGGCCGCCGACATCGCCCGCGCCGGTGTGTTCATCAGCATCGCTCATGACGGCACCGTCGCCATCGATCGCGGCTATGTCCGGGCCGAGGACGAGGCTCCCGACCCCGGCGCCGAGGCCGATGGGGGCGAAACCGAAGGTCGGTCGGATGAGCCCGGTGCGCCGGCCGTGCAGCGCGCCGTCATCACGATCGGCGGCCAGCCCGTCGAGGCGGAGGACGACGAGGACGACGCGATCAAGCCGCTCCCCGAGCGCCTGGTCATCGAGCTGACGGCCTATCGCACCCTCGCGCTGCGCAACGCCGTCGCGGAGAACCCGCACGTCGCCATGACCGCACTGCTCCACAAGCTGGTGTCGGACACCTTCATGACCCGCATGTACACGGGCGCCATGGAGGCCGGGGTGAAGCACGTCTTCTTCCCGGCGCAGGACGATGGGCTGAAGGACTGCCCGTCCGCCCGCGCGGTGCAGGACCGTCACGCCGCCTGGGCCGGCGACATCCCGAAGGACGACGATGCCCTATGGGACTGGCTCGCGGGCTTGGACGACGCCAGCCGGATGGCGCTGCTGGCGCATTGCGTCAGCTACGGCGTCAACGCGCTCTATGAGCGGCCGAACCCGCACAGCGCCGGCGGCGTGTCGCAGCACACGCTCGGCATGCGGCTCGCCCAGGCCGACCGCCTGACCAAGGCGACTGGGCTCGATCTGGTGGAGGCCGGCTGGCGCCCGACCTTCGGCAATTACCTCAACCGTGTCACCAAGCCCCGCATCCTGCAGGCGGTTCGCGAGGGCGTCGGAGAGCAGGCCGCGCAGCTCATCGACCACCTGAAGAAGGGCGACATGGCCAAGGAGGCCGAGCGGCTGCTCGCCGAGACCGGCTGGCTGCCCGAGCCGCTGCGCCTGATCGACGATGCCGAGGTGTCCACGCCGGAGGTCGAGGCTGGCGGCGAGGACGACGATGCGGCGCTGCCCGCATTCCTCGCCAGCGACGACGAGGAGGTCACCGCGGAGGCCATCGATGATGAACCGCACCTTGTCGCGGCTGAATGACGAACCCCCGGAGCGGCTTCGGCTGCTCCGGCCTTTTCCCCGAACGAAAGAGCATCGCCATGTCGCAATCCAAACCGCCGCCACACCGCGTCGTCTTCCAGTACCTCGTTCCCGTGCACGTCGAGGTCGAGGAGCGTCGGCCGCGTGACGATAATCGACGAAATGCCGGTGCGCGACCCCGTCGTCGTGGAAGGCGATCCCGCCGATCTCGCCGACGCCGCGCGCGCCGCCGACAACGGCCAAGCCTGGCCTTCCTGGCAGTTCGGCTACTAGCCGCCGTCACCCCGAACTCCGAGCCCGGCCCGAGCGCCGGGCTCTTTTCGTTTCCGGAGCCCGCTATGACCGATTTCGTCACCCGCTATTCCTGCCTGCTCGACGTCGGCACCTCCGCCAATGTCGCCCGGGCTTTCGACATCTATGCCGCCTTGATGGCCGAGAACGGCCGCGAGGACCCGCCGGCCGAGCCGTTTCACCTGTCGGTGACACCCGAACACGGCGCGTCGCGGCTCTGGCTGCGCGATCCCGGCACCGCCGATCCGCAGCTTGCGATCACCTTCGTGACGCGCTGCGCCGAGGCGTTCGGACTGACCGGCCGCTGGGGATTTCAGTGGGCCGGCATTGCCTCCAATCCCGTGATCGACGGCTTCATGGGCGGCGCCCATGTCCTCGATCTCGCCACGGGCCAGACAATCGCCTGGATGAGCACCGGCCGCTGGCTCGCCGACCGGCTTGCCGAGGGAGGCGCACGATGAGCATCCCCGACCATGCCCGCGCCAACTTCCAGACGTTGCTGCGCGCCGCGTCGAGCGGCGACCTGGCGCTGATGGAATGCGCCGACGTGGCGACCGGCGAGCCGCGCTACGTCATCTGCGCTGTCGGCCGCGATGAAGGCGACTTCGTTTTCACGCCGTTCGGCCATCTCGCCGACGGCAATCCCTTCGAGATCTACCGCCCGCCGGAGGCCTCGACATAGGGGCGCACCACATCGAGGAGACGCGCGACTTCCGCGCGGGCCTTCGATGCAAACGCCGGATCGCTGTCGAAGCGATCGAAGGCATGGCACTGATAGTAGGCGTTCAACACCGCGATCACATCGCCCAGATCGTCACCCGTTCCGACCATCCCGGACTTGTCGGCGTGCGACAGGCCCTTTTCGAGGTCGTGGCGAATGTCCTGCCGACACCGATCGTCGCTCCAGCCCTGGCTCGAAAGATACGCCTTCAGCCCAAGCTCGGCGGCGATCGCGGTCATGTAGCAGGTGTCGCGGGGATCGCCGTTCTCCGCCTGTGCCGGCGACGGCAAAAACTCCTCGCCGTTGGCGAGCAAACCACGCGCTCGCACGATGTCTTCGCGCGCCACCACCAGACCGCCACCTCCCATTGGCATACTCATCATCCGGCGCAGCGCGCCCGGATGATGTTAGGCGTCACGGCTGTTTTCCTACGAGAGCTTAGCGTCCCATCCGCATCGCCGGAAGCCGGTGCCACAGGCCGGGTTCCGGCTGCGCCAGAGTGAGAGGGTGGCCGGGACGGGGTTGAGCCCGTCCGGTCGAGAGAGAGCGCCGGGCCGGCTCGCCCTTGTCCCGCTCTCCGAGGTTCTCCGATGCTCCATGCTCCGATCCCCGCCGCCGAGGCGGCATCGCTTCCGCTTGGCTCCTCCACGCCGCCGGCCGCCTCCATCCTCGCCGCCGCCGAACGCATCCTCTCCCACCTCGAACAGGGCCGCACCGTCGATGCCGCCATGCTGCGCAGCGCGATGGAGGACGCCTTCGGCGCGTCCGACACAGCCGGCGCGTGGGACTGGAAAGCCGCCTATGACGCTTGCGAGGTCGCGACCGTCCTGTTCCTGCGCAAATACGGAAAGCCGCTTTTCCGCAAAGCCGCATCGCCGGCTTCACGGCTCACGGCGCTGACCAAGATCATTGGTCTGCTGCCGACGCACACGCGTCGATCCGAAGAGACGCAGGCCTTCCAGCAGTTCTCCACGCCGGTCCCGCTCGGCCTTGCCGCGTTGACAGCGGCAACGTTGACCCCGACCGACCGCGTGCTGGAGCCGTCCGCCGGCACCGGCCTGCTTGGCGTCCTTGCCGAAACTGCGGGCGCATCGCTCATCCTCAACGAGCTGGCCGATACCCGCGCCGATCTTCTCACTTCTCTCTTCCCGGCCGTGCCCGTCACGCGCTTCGACGCCGCCCAGATCGACGACCATCTCGATCCGACCGCTATGCCGAGCGTCGTCATCATGAACCCGCCATTCTCGGTTATGGCGAACGTCACCGGGCGCGTCGCCGACGCCGCCTATCGGCATATCGCCTCGGCACTGGCCCGTCTGGCCGACGGCGGGCGCTTGGTCGCCATCACTGGCGCGAACTTCTCGCCGGAGCTTCCAGCCTGGCGGGACGCCTTCGTCCGTCTGCAGGCGCGCGGCCGCGTCGTGTTCACCGCCGCGATCGCCGGCTCGGTCTATGCCAAGCACGGCACGACCATCGACACCCGCCTGACCGTCATCGACAAGGCGCCGGCCGAGGATGCCGAGCATTTGCCGGACTCCGCCGGGATCGCGCCCGACGTCGCGACGCTGCTCGCCTGGATCGATGCGCAGCTCCCAGCGCGCCTGCCGGTCACGATCGCGCGTCCAAACGCGATGTCGGCCGCCACGCCGCGAACGGTGCGAGGTTATCTCGCTCGCGCGGCGACGGCCCAGCCCGACCGCCGGATCACCCAGATCGAAGGCGTGCCGCTCGCCTATGAGACCATCGATTGGACGCCGCCGGAGAGCGGCCGCCTATCGGACTCGATCTATGAGGCCTACGTCCTCCAGTCGATCCGCATCGACGGCGCGCAGCCGCACCCGACCAAGCTGGTGCAGTCCGCAGCCATGGCCTCGGTCGCGCCGCCGAAGCCGAGCTATCGCCCGACCCTGCCGGGAGCGATCGTCGCCGACGGCGTCCTCTCGGACGCCCAGCTCGAGACGGTGATCTATGCCGGCGAGGCTCATGGCGAATATCTCGCAGGGGCCTGGACCGTCGACGAGACCGGCGATCTCGTCACCGCCGCGCCGGACGATGCCCCGAACGCGGTCCGTTTTCGCCGAGGCTTCATGCTCGGCGACGGCACAGGCGCCGGCAAGGGTCGCCAGTCGGCCGGCATCATCCTCGACAACTGGCTGCAGGGGCGCCGCAAGGCCGTCTGGATCTCCAAATCCGACAAGCTGCTCGAGGACGCACAACGCGACTGGTCGGCGCTCGGCATGGAGCGGCTGCTGGTCACGCCGCTCTCGCGCTACCCGCAGGGCACGGCGATCCGGCTCCCCGAGGGCGTCCTATTCACCACCTACGCCACGCTACGGTCCGACGACCGTGGAGAGAAGCTTTCGCGCGTCAAGCAGATCGTCGAATGGTTGGGCTCCGATTTCGACGGAGTGATCATTTTCGACGAGTCCCATGCAATGCAGAATGCCGGCGGCGGCAAAGGAGAACGGGGCGATGTCGCACCCTCGCAGCAAGGCCGTGCGGGGCTCCGGCTCCAGCACATGCTCCCGAACGCCCGCATCGTCTATGTTTCTGCGACCGGCGCCACCACGGTTCATAACCTCACCTATGCCCAGCGGCTCGGCCTGTGGGGCGGCGAGGATTTCCCCTTCGCCAACCGTGCCGAATTCGTCGAGGCCGTCGACAATGGCGGCGTCGCCGCCATGGAGGTGCTCGCCCGCGACCTGCGCGCGCTCGGCCTCTACACAGCGCGATCGCTCTCCTATGACGGCGTCGAATACGAACTGGTCGAGCACCAGCTCACCCCCGAACAGACCCGCATCTATGACACCTATGCCGGCGCCTTCGCCATCATCCATAATCATCTCGACGCGGCGATGCAGGCCGCCAACATCACCGGCGACAGCGGCACGCTGAACCGACAGGCGAAGTCTGCCGCGCGCTCGGCCTTCGAGAGCGCCAAGCAGCGCTTTTTCGGGCATCTCCTGACCAGCATGAAGACGCCGACGCTGGTCCGCTCGATCGAGCAGGACCTGGCGGCTGGCCATTCCGCCGTCATCCAGATCGTTTCGACCGGCGAAGCCCTGATGGAGCGTCGCCTGGCTGAAATACCGACCGAGGAATGGCACGACGTCCGCGTCGACATCACGCCGCGCGAATACGTTCTGGACTACCTCGCCCATTCCTTCCCGGTGCAGCTTTATGAACCGTTCTCGGACAGCGAGGGCAATCTGTCGTCGCGGCCGGTCTATCGCGACGGCCAACCCGTCGAAAGCCGCGAGGCCGTCGCCCGCCGCGACGAGCTGATCGAACGGCTCGCATCGCTGCCGCCGGTCCCGGGCGCGCTCGACCAGATCGTCCAGCGCTTCGGCACGGACATCGTCGCCGAAGTGACGGGCCGGTCGCGCCGCGTCGTGCGCAAGGGCGAGCGGCTTGCTGTCGAGAACCGGGCGGGATCGGCCAATCTCGCCGAAGCAGCCTCATTCATGGACGATGACAAGCGCGTCCTCGTCTTCTCCGACGCCGGCGGCACTGGCCGCAGCTATCATGCGGATCTCGCTGTCCGCAACCAGCGCCTGCGCATCCACTATCTCCTGGAGCCGGGCTGGAAGGCCGACGCGGCGATCCAGGGGCTCGGCCGCACCAACCGCACCAACCAGGCGCAGCCACCGCTCTTCCGGCCGATCGCCACCGACGTGAAGGCCGAGAAGCGCTTCCTCTCGACCATCGCGCGACGGCTCGACACGCTCGGCGCCATTACGCGCGGCCAGCGCCAGACCGGCGGCCAGGGCCTGTTCCGACCCGAGGACAATCTCGAATCCCACTACGCGCGCGATGCGCTGCGCCAGCTTTACCTGCTGCTCGTGCGCGGCAAGGTCGAGGGATGCTCGCTCGATCGCTTCGAAACCGCCACCGGCCTCAAGCTGATGGACGACAACGGCATTAAGGACGAGCTGCCGCCGATCACCACTTTCCTCAACCGGCTGCTGGCGCTCACCATCGAGTTGCAGGGCGTCCTGTTCACCGCCTTTGAGCAACTCCTGATGGCGAAGATCGAGGGCGCGATCCGCAGCGGCCACTATGACGTCGGGCTTGAGACGCTGCAGGCCGAGAGCTTCGTGGTCACCGACAGTAAGGTGATCCATGTGCATCCCGGCACCGGCGCGGAGACTCGGCTGCTGACCATCACGCGCCGGGAGCGCAATCGACCGATCACGCTGCTCGATGCGCTCGATCATCGCGCCGATCCGCGTGCGCAGCTGCTCGTCAATGGTCGCTCCGGTCGCGCCGCGGTGCAGATGCCGGCCCCGTCGATGATGCTCGATGACGGCGAGATCGAACGCCGCGTGTGTCTGATCCGGCCGATGGAGCAGCACTATGCGCCGCTGCGCATGATGGAAGAGAGCCATTGGGAGGAAGCCGAACGCGACCGCTTCGCCGCCGCATGGGACGCCGAGCTTGCCGACATCCCGGAATTCTCCGACAGCACGATCCACATCGTCGCGGGCTTGCTGCTGCCGATCTGGAAGCGCCTGCCGGACGAGTCGACGCGGGTGTATCGACTCCAGACCGACGCGGGCGAGCGCATCATTGGCCGCCGCGTGTCGCCGGCCTGGGCCGCCAACGCTGCCTCGCAGGGGGCGAGCACGCTGACACCGGAACACGCCTTCGCCGCGCTGATGGAAGGCCGCACGATCCTCGACTTGGCCGAAGGCCTCCAGCTTCGCCGCGCCCGTGTCATGAGCGCCTATCGCCTGGAGCTGACCGGCTTCACCGAGGCGATGCGCGAGCGACTGCGAGCCTATGGCCTGTTCAGCGAGATCATCTCCTGGAAGCTGCACTTTTTCGTGCCAGCCGACACCAATGGCGTAAGCATCCTCACCAAGCTGCTCGACACCTATCCGGTGGCGCGCATCTCCGAGCGGGAGGCCGCGTGATGTCTCGTCACGATGCTTCCGATCTTGCGCAACGTCTCCGCCGGCAGGCCGAGGCGGTGTGCCGACACTACCTCTCCAGCGGGCGGCGCGAGGGCCGCTACTGGCTGGTTGGCGACGTGCGCAACACGCCCGGCCGATCGATGTATGTGCGGCTCAAGGACTCGCCCAAGGGTCCGGCCGGCAAATGGACCGATGCCGCGACCGGCGAGCATGGCGATCTCCTCGACGTGATCCGGGATAGCTGCGGCCTCATCGACTTCAAGGACGTCGCGGACGAGGCACGGACCTTCCTCAGCATGCCGCAGCCCGAACCAGCGCCAGCACATCCGCGTCAGGCACCCGCACCACACGGGTCGCCCGAGGCGGCCCGCCGCCTGTTCGGCATGTCGCAGCCGATTACGGGCACGCTCGTACAGTCGTATCTACGGGAACGCGGCATTACTGATTTACGCGGAACCGGAAATCTGCGCTTCCACCCGCGCTGCTACTATCGACCCGACGAGCATTCTCCGACCGAGACCTGGCCCGCCATGATCGCCGCCGTCACCGATCTCCGCGACAGGATCACCGGGGCGCATCGGACCTGGCTCGACCCGCGACGCCGCGACAAGGCGCCGCTCGACACGCCGAGGCGGGCGATGGGCGATCTTCTCGGCAACGCGGTCCGCTTCGGAACGGGCGGCGAAGTCATGGCGGCCGGCGAAGGCATCGAGACCGTCCTGTCGGTCAGGCAAGTCTTGTCCGACATGCCGATGCTGGCGGCGCTCTCAGCAGCCCATCTCGCCGCCATCTTGTTCCCGGACACGCTGCGGCGGCTCTACATCCTGCGCGACGACGATCCGGCCGGTGACGGTGCGCGCGACAGTCTCGTCGAACGGGCGAACGCGGCCGGCATCGAGGCGATCGTCGTGTCTCCGAGGCTGGGCGACTTCAACGAGGACCTCCGAAGGGCTGGACTGGAAAGCCTGCGGGCAACGACGCGGGTACAAATCGCTCCCCAGGACGTCGCACGCTTCATGGCAATGGCGGCATAGCCGGAAGGGTATGCTGGTGACCGCAACGCCCTCGCTTGGCACTCGCTCGGATGCTCCCAGGTGTCAGGGAGAGCCGCAACCCGGCCTTCGAGAGGGCGATCGGCCGGCAAACGGCCCGGACCGACAACGTCGGCGCCCGACTATTTTCCGGCGGCCCGTCGGGCCTTTCCATCGCGAAACAAAATAGCCGGCCTTCGGCGTCCTCCGCTGTGCTGCGGCCCTCTCGCTTCGCTCCGGGTGCAGGTCCGGCCCGCCTGCCGGCTTTCGTCGCCAGAAGGCCGCGAGGGTCGCGGTCACACCGACGAAGGAGCATCCCGATGAGCGAGCAGGACGACAGCTACGAGCCGCATCACGCATCATCCCCCACCGACCACGTCCTCCACGAGCTTCAACTTTATGGCTACCGTCCCTTCGCGGACGAACCCGACGGAAGGCCGCTGCCCGAAGGAAACCACGTCGCCGGCGCCATCGCCGATATCTTCGACGCCCTGATCGCAACCCTGGAAGACACCCGCCTCGAGCCCGACCTCGACGATCTCCTCTGGTCGACGGTCAACGTCTTCCACCGCGCGACCGACCGGATCGAGCGCGAGCTGGACGACAATGAGCAGGCGCAGCGCCGCGGTCAACGCGAACAGGATGGCTCTGAGGTGAAAGCCGTCGAGCTGGAACGCCTCACGGCCGAAGGCCAGACGATGATCGAGCGACGCAACGCCTTCGAACTGATGCGCGACCAAGCGGCCGAGCACTACGAACGGCACACCGGCTCAGCCTGGCGTCCCCGCAGCGGATCGATGGTGAGCCATCGCAACCTCACCTCGGCAATGATCGACAGCCGCGACTTCCTCGCCGCCAAGAGGCGGGCCGATACCGAGGTGCTGCTGCCGGCCGGACCGAAGATCGCCATCACCGGTGGGCTCGACTTCAACGATCACACGCTGATCTGGGCCAAGCTCGATCAGGTCCACGCCAAGCACCCCGACATGGTGCTGATCCACGGCAAGTCACCGAAGGGTGCCGAAAAGATCGCTTCACGTTGGGCCGATCACCGCAAGGTGCCGCAGGTCGGATTTGCTCCCGACTGGACGAAACATGCCAAGGCCGCTCCGTTCAAGCGCAACGATCAGATCCTCGACGTCCTGCCGATCGGGGTCATGCACTTTCCCGGCAGTGGCATTCAGGACAACCTCGCCGACAAGGCCAAGAAGCTCGGCATCCCGGTCTGGAAGCATGGCGGCGCGTGAGCGCCGCCACCTTTGCAACCCCGGCTACCGCTTCATCTTCGTGAATTTGTAGACGCGCCCAGCGCTATCGTAGGTGGTCCAGTCGCCGACCTGCTCACCATTCTCGAAATAGCCGGACCGCAATTTTGAGCCGTCACGGCGAAACCATTCCCAATATCCAGTGGGCTGAACCTCGAGCGTTTGGCCGACGACCCACAAGCTGCCGTCCCTGTGCTTCTTCTCGAAAGGGAGTGTCTCGGTCATTCTCCGCCTCGTCTCAGTCTGGCTCGCCAATCACGGCTATCCGGGCGGACCGCGCATAGTGCGCTAGCTCAGTATCATTCTCGATCAACGCGTCGAGCAGCGTCTTCATATCCGTCCGGTCGGAGGAAGACTGAAAGGGACCCGGCTGACGTTCGATGGCCAACGCGGCGATCGCGAGGGCCTTCTTCACGAGATGCAGATCTCTACCTGTGAACTCCGCCATTGCCGGTCCTTCGCGACTCCAAGCTTGCGGCCCACAGCATAGCCTAGATCCTCGTCCAGCGGCACATGGCACGAGCAAAGCAGAGCAAGCGTCGAGGCCAGGATTGTGGATCTCCTGACGCGAAGAACCACCCCCGCCTTTAAGCGCTGATCCTTGGTCCACCCGCGGACTTGTCGCCATCAACCCGTAAAGGGTCGGCTATGCGAGCATGCCGCCGCTGCGGCTGCGCCTGCGCGGTGATTGCAGTCCACGGCCGAACACTTCGGGCGCCTGTCGGCGGGGGATGGTCCTCCGCTCCAGCAGGAGCCCAGCAAATGTCCCTCAACGACGCTCACGCCTTCGCCTTCAGCCTCGCCACCACCCTGATGGCCGCCATCGTCATTTTCCAGGCCGGCGACGGCACCCTCTCGGTGACAACCGCCAGTGAGTACGACGGCGACGCCTCGGAGATCGTCCATGAAATCGACCCGTTCGCGCCCTGATCAGGCTCATCGGACTGCGCCGGGCGGAAGTCGCTTGCGGTTTCCGCTCCCGGGCAAGGCCCTTTTCCGCTATTATCCGAGCGCGCCGTGGTGGTGGTGGCAGGCGCGACCGTCAGACCTATCGTCACGGAGGCTACCACCATGATCATTCTTGCAATCCTCGCCTCGCTCGCCGCCATCGGCGCGCTATGCTGGCTGTTATTCACTCTAGCCGTCTTCGCACTGCCGGCCTTCGTCGGCGCAACCGTTGGCGCCTGGGCTTACGGCACTGGCGCCGGTGTGCCTGGCGCAATTCTCATCGGCCTGGTCGCCGCGGCCGCCACCCTAGCGGTCGGCCAGCTCGTGATGATGTTCGTGCGGCCCGTATGGCTGAAGCTGATCGTCGCCATCGCCTTCGTTGCCCCGGCGGCGATCGCCGGATTCCATGCCACGCACGGCATCGTCAAGCATCTCATGCCATCCGAGGCATGGCAGATGACCTTCTCCGTCATCGGCGCCATCGCGGTCGGCATCACCGCCCTCGTGCGGGTCGCAGGGATGGCGACGGCTCCGGGCCCTTCCGGTCAGGGCTTAGCGCGGGCCTGACTTGATCCAGCGCCAATGCGACGGACCAAAATCGCGTTGGCGCGAACGCCTCCGTCGTCTGAGGCGGGTGTGGCTGGAGCGTGGAGCAAGACTCGACGCTAGACCTTGGGCACGACCCCCGCTGGCGCGCTTCGAGGCGGCTGCATCTGCGCGGGCAACGTGCGACCGCTCGTCACGACCCTCCAATAGCGGCGACAACGAGGAGGCAGCACGACTAGCCTGTACGAGGGAGCAATCGCCAGAAGGTCCCGTATCGGCGCCGGTATGCCGATGCAGGGTGGCCGCCATCTTCTCCGTTTCCTGGCCCGTGTCTCAACCGCTCCAAACGGCCTCTTCAATGGCCTGATCTGGCCGAAGGCCGGCTGCGCCTCGATCGCCTATGACGCAACAGCCGCGTCAGACTTTCTTCCCCTGCCGGCTACGCCGCCATTCCTCGCGGGACAACAAAGTCCTCCTTAGCTGTCCAGCCCCTTCGGGGTGCGCCGTCGATCGCCTCCGGCCAACCGATCGCCATCGAGGCCGCAATGGTGCGGGCTCGAATACGGAAAGACGGAGACTTACAATGGCGACCATCGGCACCTTCAAGAAGACCGGTTCGAACGAGTTCACCGGCGAAATCGTCACCCTCAGCGTCCAGGCCAAGGGCGTGCGTATCGTCCCCGACACCCGCGCCACTGGCGAAAACGCGCCGAGCCACCGGGTTCTGGTCGGCCGCGCCGAGATCGGGGCCGCCTGGTCCAAGCGCTCCAACGAGGGCCGCGACTACCTGGGCCTCAAGCTGGACGACCCTTCGTTCAACAGCCCCATCTACGCCAACCTCTTCGACGACGAGGACGCGGACACCTTCTCGCTGATCTGGTCCCGTCCCAACGGGCGGCGCAGCGACTGAGGGCCGGCGCAAGGCCCCGGCCGGAAGGCCGGGGCCCTCGCATTCTCGAACGACCGAATCAGTCAGCGGCTTCGACACCGGCAATCCGCTCGCCGAAGGCGAAATCGCTGGAACTCCGAGGCCAGAACGACTATTATAGTCGTAGTTTTGGCGTGCGCGTAGGACCGTGTGGGAGGTGATCATGCATGATCACCGCCCGACAATTTCGGGCCGCACGCGCGTTGCTGGGTTGGACACAGGAGACGCTCGCGGACAAGGCCCGGGTCTCATTGACCGCTCTCAAGCGCCTCGAATCCCATAGCGGGCTGGAGGTGTACGAGACGACTCGCGATGAGGTGAGACGAGCTTTCGAACGCGCCGGCATCGTCTTCCTGAACTCCGACCAGGGCAAGGGAGTGCTGTTGGTCGATGCCAAGAAGGACGCCTGATTTTCCGATTGTCGCGGCAACGCCACGACTTCGCGCAGGTGTTGCCCGCTTCATCATTGCGATCAAATCAGGGCTAATAATGTTTCCCAGAATGGATAAACCGCGTCTTCGGGGGATGTTGTGACCAAGTCGGATTTTCTCGACCAGCCACCGGGCGGCGCGGCGCTGACGGCCTACGATCGGGCGCATCTGAAGCTCTATGCCCGTCTGCTCGATGCCGAGGCGCAAGGGGCGGATTGGCGAGAAGTGGCTAAAGTCCTCTTCGACCTTGAGGCCGATTGGGACGAGCCCCGCGCTCGGCAGGTCTACGACGCACATCTTGAACGCGCCAGATGGATGACGCAGGGCGGCTACTGCGAGTTCCTTGGCTCGCGCGCGCACTGAGGTGATGCGGAACGCGCATCACCTTGATCCACCTTCGTTATTCCCAAGCCTCATTCAACTTGGAATCGTACCCCATGCATAACTCGCGTTGCGTCTTATTGCGCGGAGGCGGTGGAGGATGTCCGAGGACGAAAGCTGGCGGTCTGAGGCCGCTTACGATTACATCGATGCGCTAACGCCCGGCGATCTGGCCTGGGAGTTTCTGCGGCGCAACCCAGACTACAGAAAATCCTATCGGGAGCTGATAGCCGTCGGGCGTTTGAGCGAGAGCGCCGCGCGCGAGTTTGCCGCCCAATGGGGGTTGCGATTTCGTCGCCGACCCAAGCCACTCGGCGCTAATCCAGCCGATCTTCTGGACCCCGCAAGTCGATCCGGCTGCGATCATCCTGACGACAGGCCCAGAGACCGATGGCCCCCCGTTCACCGCTGAAGATGTTCATGCCCATGTAATCCTTCAGTATGACGAGGCGCTCGTCCGGCTTGAGATGCGACGCGAAAGCTTTGACGTCGCTCTGACCGCATTGTCTAGCCGCCAGGCGCTCGCCGCGCTTCTCATTATCGATGATCTGCTGCCGGACCGCCTCACCGCTTTGGCGCGCTTCTGGGCCGCCATCAAGAACCGGCGTGCGCCCGCCGACCCCCGAGTCACACCGCAGCGCCAGCGGCGCGCTCGCTTGATGCTACGCGTCGTCGATGCCCGGGTCGCAGGAGCGACCTACCGCCAGATCGCCGCGCAGCTCTTCCCAAATCTTAAAAGCGACTCGGAAACCTGGGTCGAGAACCCCGTCCGCGAGACGACAGTCCGCCTTGCCCGGGACGGCTTGGCGTTCGTCGGTGGTGGCTACCGCAGAATCCTTCGGCTTCCACGTCGCTCGCGATGACACATCCTCGGTGTCGAAAATAACTTCCTAATTCCGTTCCTGTCGGAAGCGCCGTCCTCCCGCCACCGTGCTCGCAACCCGCCGCTCGTTCGCAGCGGCCATCAGTGAGACCACGGAGGTGCGATCATGGCCGAAACAGCCGCCAGTATTCCGCAGCGCTATCTCAGAACACAGGAAGCCGCGCGGTTCCTCGGCCTTTCCGAGCGCACGCTCGAAAAGCACCGTACCTACGGAACCGGCCCAACCTATCGCAAGCTCGGCGGTCGCGTCGTCTATGCGGTGGAAGACCTCCAAGCCTGGGCGGACCGGGGTCTCGTAACCTCCACCTCCGATCCACGCGCAGGCACCGTTCTGCCCGCCAAGCGTCAGCCGAAATCTCCCGCCACGGCCGGCGGGCGCTTTCCTCGCTGAGACGGCGCGCCATGTCGTCCCGCCACCAACATCGCGATGAGCGTGCGCAGCTCGATCTGTTCCGGGCGCTGCCCGGCGATCTTGCGCCCCGCGATGCGCAGGACCTCATGGCCTATCCGTTCTTCTCGCTCGCCAAGTCGAAGCGCCTGGCGCCGATCGATTTCAAGGCAGGCTCTGTAAAGATCCGCGTCGAAGCGGTCGCCGAGCACGGTATGGCCACGATCTGGGACGCCGACGTCCTGATCTGGGCCGCCTCACAGATCGTCGAGGCGCGCGACCTCGGCCTGCGGCCGTCGCGTCTGATGGCGACCACGCCATACGAGATTCTGCAGTTCATCGGCCGCGGCGTGTCGCTGCGCGACTACGACCGCCTGAAGGCCGCGCTCGACCGGCTTCAGTCGACCACGGTGGCGACCTCGATCCGCCAGCCGACCGAGCGGCGAATGCACCGCTTCTCCTGGATCAACGAGTGGAAGGAACGCGCCGATCACCGAGGCCGCCCGCTCGGGCTCGAACTGATCTTGCCTGACTGGTTCTACGGCGCCGTGCTGGACGACGCGCTCGTGCTGACAATCGACCGCAACTATTTCGGTCTGACCGGCGGGCTCGAACGCTGGCTTTACCGCCTCGTGCGCAAGCACGGCGGCAAGCAGGAGTTCGGCTGGAGCTTCGACTTTCCACATCTCCATTCGAAGTCCGGCAGCCTCTCGCCGCTCAAGCACTTCGCCTACGACCTGCGTGACATCGTCAAACGACAGCCGCTTCCAGGCTACCGCCTGACCATAGAGCAATGCGTCGGCGGGCCGGAAATTCTCTCCTTCGTGCCGACCGATCCGGATGCCCTCGGCATCCCGCGACGTCGTCGCCGGACCAAACCTCACCCTGGGGATAAGCTGTGAATCGTCTCGTGCTATCAGGGACCGGCACTATCGTGCCATCGGGGACCGGACACTCGTGCTATCGGGGACCGGAATCGTCGATTCCTCGCGCCAAATCAGCAGCTTGCGAGCCCCGTAACTTATCTAACCTAGATTCCTACGGAATCTTTCTAACGCGACCGCCTTTTTCGGCCGCTGTGGACGAGTGCCCGATCGCCGGGAGACCGTCATGATCGTCGCGCTGCTCAACCAAAAAGGCGGCGTCGGCAAGACGACGCTCGCCCTTCACCTCGCTGGCGAATGGGCTCGCCGTGGACAGCGCGTCACGCTGATTGACGCCGACCCGCAAGGCTCGGCACTCGACTGGTCCCAGCAGCGCAGTCGCGAGGGGCTGGAGCGGCTGTTCGGTGTTGTCGGCCTGGCGCGCGACACGCTCCACCGTGAAGCGCCGGAGCTGGCGCGCGACGCCGACCATGTCGTCATCGATGGCCCGCCGCGCGTCGCCGGCCTGATGCGCTCGGCGCTTCTCGCCGCCGATCTCGTTCTGATCCCGGTGCAGCCGTCACCGCTCGATGGCTGGGCCTCGGCCGAGATGCTCAGCCTGCTCGGCGAGGCGCGCATCTATCGCCCGCAGCTCGCCGCTCGCTTCGTGCTGAACCGGTGCGCCGCCCGCACGGTCCTGGCGCGCGAGACCGCCGAGACGCTGGCGGATCACGACCCGCCCTTGCTCTCGACCACGATCGGACAGCGCATCGTCTTTGCTGACGTTGTGCAGACCGGCCGGCTCGCCGCCGAGCAGGACGAGGATTGCCCCGGCGCGCGCGAGATCGAGGCGCTCGCGGCGGAAGTCGCGAGGATTGGCGCATGAGCGCGCGGTCCCCGAAGCGCAGCTTTGCGGCGCGTCCGGCCGATCCCGAAGACTGGATCAAGGTGCCCGATCGCCACGCAACCCGCACCCAGCCCGCTGAGGATTTCTCTGCGCGGCTGACGATTGACGTCACCACCGACATGCGGGGCCGCATCAAGATCGCTGCCTTCCAGCGCGGCCAGACCGTCGCCGACATGCTGCGCGCGCTGTTCGAACGCGAATTCCCACCCCCCTCAGGAGAAGGATGATGACCGGCCTTGTCGCCGCGCCAATGCGCGTCCTTGGCGCTACCGCCGAGCCGCCGCCCGAGGCGTTCACCCAGGTCGAACTCATCTGGATCGAGAAGCAGACCGAGCACTGGATCCGCTTCGGCCGCGAACGGCGCGAGCAGATCCTCGATCGTCGCCGTCGCATCCTCTTCTTCCCTCCCGGCAGCGTCCTCGCGCTCGTGCGCTGGGCGGCGAACGAGCACGGCACCGTTCTCTCGCGGCTCGACATCCTGCGCACGGTTGAACGCGGCGCAGCGTGCCAGACCGTTCCGACGGTCACGCCCGGCGCAGAGGTCCTGCTGCATGTCGATGGCTGGCCGAAGGTTGAGCGCGTGCTCCAGCTCATCAACGCCATCGAGGCGCGCGGCATCGATCCGATCGAGGTTTCGCCCGATCATTGGCACCACGTCCATAACCGGATGACCATCGGCGAAACGCCGCGCGCTTATGGCTTTCGGCAGCATCGCGCCTTTCTCCTGCGTCGGGAGATCGGCGCATGACCCGGCTCTCCTATGGCGTCGTCATGGCCGCGTCCGTGTCGCTTCTCGGGGTCGCCTCGATCGCTTCCTTCGCGCCGCGCCTGATCTGGAACGCGTCCGCCAGCACGCCGGTCGGCTTCTACACGATCGGCGAAGTGGGCAACCTCGAAGTGACCGATCTGGTGGCCGTCGACGCGCCCGAGCCGCTCGCAACCTTCCTGTCCGATGGCGGCTACCTGCCGCGCGGCGTACCGCTCCTGAAGCGTGTCGCCGCGCTCCCGGGACAGCGGGTCTGTCGGACCGGGCTCGTCATCACCGTCGACGGCGTGCCGATGGGAGACGCCCTCGATCGCGATCGTCGCGGCCGTCTGCTCCCGATCTGGCGCGGCTGCCAGTTGGTCGCGAACGGCGAGCTGTTCCTGATGAATTGGCAGGTCCGAGACAGCCTGGACGGACGCTATTTCGGCCCGCTTCCGGCCACCGCCGTGATCGGCCGGGCAACCCCTCTCTACACCGACGAGGACGGCGATGGCCGCTTCGTTTGGCGTGCGCCGACGCGGTGACGGCGCGCCCATGACCCTGTTCACCGCAATCTGAAGGAGACGACCCATGCCCGTGATCGGTCAATTCGTGCGCGAGAATGATGGCTTCATCGGCGACCTGACGACGCTGTCATTGCATCAGGACATCATCATCGTCGCGGCCGAGCCGTCCGATGCCGAGAACGCGCCGGACTACCGCGTCCATGTGCTCGACACCATGAGCAACGAGACTGGCGCGGAGATCGGCGCGGGCTGGAAGCGCACCGGCGAGAAGGCCGGCGAATACGTCTCGCTGCAACTCGACGATCCGACCTTCGACCACCCGATCCGCGCCAATCTGTTCCAATCGGCCGACGACAAGTCCGCCTGGAGCCTGCATTGGAATCGCCCGCCGAAGCGCGGCGAGCGGGATTGATCGATGACCGTCGCGCGCCATCAGCCTGCCGTCGGAGGGAGGATCGCCCTCCGACGTACAGCCCTCCTTCTCCTTTCCGGCCTAATCCTCGCCGCGCCGGCCGCAAGCACTGCCTACGCTCAGCAAGCGCAGGTGGAGCGGCCCTCACGCAGCGATCCCTATGGCGCTTACATCGCGGAGGCGGCGCAGCGGTTCGGCGTTCCAGAAGCGTGGATACGCGCCGTCATGCGCGTCGAAAGCGCAGGCGATGTGCGCGCCATCTCGTCGGCCGGCGCCATTGGACTGATGCAGATCATGCCGGCCACCTGGGCCGAACTCCGCGTCCGGCATCGGCTCGGCGGCGATCCCTACGATCCGCGCGACAACATTCTGGCGGGCGCTGCGTATCTGCGCGAGATGCACGGCCGCTACGGTTGGCCCGGCTTTCTGGCGGCCTACAACGCCGGCCCGGGCCGCTACGAAGAGTATCTCGCAGGCCGCCCATTGCCGGCTGAAACCCGCGCCTACGTCGCGGCGCTCGCCCCCGTTCTCGGCGGCGGTGAACTCGCCGGCCCCGTCACGGTGGCGGCCGCCGATCCCCTGGCTTGGACCCGGGCGCCGCTCTTTGCCCCGCAGTCGGCCGGCAGCGAACCTGCCGCGCCGGTGCAGTCTGCGGGCGCTCCGGACGCCCCCGCAGCGGTTGCCCCGGAGCGCGATCAAGGCCCGGTGGCTTCGCGCACCGATGGCCTTTTCGTCGCGCGCAATGTCCCTGGTGGCCCGCGATGACCGCTTTCGCACCGGTTCGCATTGTGGCGCGGTCTGGCGGGCAAATGGCGGTCCGGAGAGGAGGAGCCGACAGCACAACCGCACGATGGCGAGATAAAAGCCGGCGAGGTGCGGCTTGGTGCGGTGGTGTGTTTTCAGGGACTTGTGGCGCATTTGCGCGAGGTGCGCCTCATCGGCGCAGCCTGCGCATTTGCCATTTCGCCAAGGCTTTCCGCGCGTTTGCGCGATGTGCGGGGCCTCGACCATGAGCGGCGAGGACGATTTCCGCATCCGGCCTGGCCGCATCCGCTCGACCCGTGCGCAGCAGGCGCGGCCCTTCATTGCCCAGGCGCTCGCCGCCGCTCAGCGGGCCGGTGGACGCGTCTCGCGCTCCGGCCAGATCAGCAAGGGCAATCGCTCGCGGTTCGGACGCGGACTGCGCGCGACCGTGCAGGCCAATCGGCTGCTCTCGGGCCGATCGCGGAACACCGTCATCAAGACGCGCGTCGTCCGTCATAGCGCGCAGGCCGCGCCGCTCTCCGCCCACCTCAGCTATCTCCGCCGCGAGGGCGTCACCCGGGATGGGGAGAAGGCGCACCTGTTCGGTCCCGAAACCGAGGACGCCGATCCGAGGGCCTTCGCCAAGCGCACCCAGGACGACCGGCATCACTTCCGGTTCATCGTCTCACCCGAGGACGCGACCGAGATCAGCGACCTCAAGGGCTTCGCGCGCGAGCTGATGGACCAGATGGAGAAGGACCTCGGCACAAAGCTGGACTGGGTGGGCGTCGATCACTGGAACACCGACAATCCGCACGTCCATATCATCCTGCGGGGTCGGACCGACGACGGCCAAGACCTCGTGATCTCGCGCGACTACATCAAGGAAGGCATGCGCGCCCGCGCGCAGGATCTCGTCACCCAGGAGCTTGGGCCGCGCACCGAGCAGGAGATCCGGCGCAACCTCGGGCGTCAGGTCGAGGCGGAACGCTGGACCGATCTCGATCGCCAGATCGCCCGCGACAGCTATCGCACGGGCGTCGCCGACCTCGCCCCACATCCCGATCAGCAGCCAGACGAATTCCACGCGCTGAAGGTCGGTCGGCTGCGCAAGCTGGAGACACTCGGCCTCGCCGATCAGGTCGGTCTCAGCCAGTGGGTCGTATCGGACGATGCCGAAAAGACGCTGCGCGCGCTTGGCGAGCGCGGCGACATCATCAAGCGCATCCACCGCGGACTGACCGAACGCGGCATCGAGCGCGGCACGACGAGCTATGTGCTCGCCGGCGAGAGCATTGACGATCCGGTCATCGGACGGCTGGTCGACCGCGGTCTCGACGATGAGTTGAAGGGTACAGCCTACGCCGTGGTCGACGGCACCGACGGGCGCACCCACCATATCAAGCTCGCCGATCTCGATGCCGCCGGGGACAGTGCGCCTGGTTCGATCGTCGAACTGCGCAAGTTCGACGACGCGCAGGGCCGCCGGCGTGTCGCGCTCGCGGTACGGTCCGATCTCGATATTGAGCGGCAAGTTCATGCAACCGGCGCCACCTGGCTCGACCGGCAGGCGATCGCCCGCGAGCCGGCAGCGCTCGGCGGTGGCGGCTTCGGCGCGGAGGTTCGCCAGGCGATGGACCGACGCGCCGACCATCTCATCGCCCAGGGGCTCGCCGAGCGGCAAACGCGCGGCGTCAGCTTCTCTCCGGGGCTGATCGAAACCTTGCGCCAGCGCGAGGTCGAAGCGCTCGGGGAGAAGCTCGCGGCCGAGACCGGCCGGTCATTCTTGAAGGCCGGAACGGGCGAGTATGTCGCGGGCACCTATCGGCAGCGCTTCGCGCTCGCCTCCGGCCGCTTCGCCATGATCGACGACGGCCTCGGCTTCCAGCTCGTGCCCTGGTCGCCCTCCCTCGAACGTCAACTCGGCCAGCACGTCTCCGGCGTCTCGCGCGGCGGCGGCGGCGTCGACTGGAGCTTCGGCCGCAATCGAGGCCTCGGCATGTAGCCCAACCAAGAAAGGAGTACGCCCATGTCGGCGACTAAAATCCTCTGGGGTCAGATCCTCACCGTCTTCCTGATCGTGTTGATGACGACCTGGGGCGCGACACAATGGACGGCCTATCGTCTCGGCTTCCAGCCTCAGCTCGGACTGCCCTGGTTCGAATTGGCGGGCTGGCCGATCTACTACCCGCCCGCCTTCTTCTGGTGGTGGTATTTCTACGACGCCTATGCGCCGCCGATCTTCGTCGAGGGCGCCTATATCGCCGCATCGGGTGGCTTCATCTCCATCGCCGTCGCGATCGGCATGTCGGTGTGGCGGGCACGCGAAGCGAAAAACGTCGAGACCTATGGCTCGGCCCGCTGGGCGCGGCCGGAGGAGGTGAAAGCCGCAGGCTTGCTCGGTCCAGATGGCGTCGTGCTCGGCAAACACGAGCGCGACTATCTCCGACATGACGGCCCCGAGCATGTGCTGTGCTTCGCGCCAACGCGTTCCGGCAAGGGCGTGGGTCTGGTCGTGCCCTCGCTCTTGACCTGGCCGGGGTCGGCGATCGTCCACGATATCAAAGGCGAGAACTGGACGCTGACCGCCGGCTACCGCGCCCGCCACGGCCGCGTGCTGCTGTTCGATCCGACGAATGCGAAGTCGGCGGCCTACAATCCGCTGCTCGAGGTGCGGCGCGGCGAATGGGAAGTGCGCGACGTGCAGAACATCGCCGACATCCTGGTCGACCCGGAAGGCTCGCTCGAAAAGCGGAACCACTGGGAGAAGACGTCGCACGCACTTTTGGTCGGGGCCATCCTCCACGTCCTCTATGCAGAGCCCGACAAGACGTTGGCCGGCGTCGCCGCCTTCCTGTCCGATCCGAAGCGCCCGATCGAGTCGACGCTCGCGGCGATGATGAAGACCGCGCATCTCGGCGAGGCCGGCCCGCATCCGGTGATCGCCAGCGCGGCCCGCGAGCTGCTCAACAAATCCGACAATGAGCGGTCGGGCGTGCTGTCGACTGCGATGTCGTTCCTCGGGCTTTATCGCGATCCCGTCGTGGCCGAGGTCACCCGCCGCTGCGACTGGCGCATCGCCGATATGGTCGAAGGCAAGCATCCGACCACGCTCTACCTCGTGGTCCCGCCATCCGACATCAACCGCACCAAACCCTTGATCCGCCTGATCCTCAACCAGGTCGGGCGCCGGTTGACCGAGGACTTGCAGGCGAAGGGCAACCGACACCGTCTGCTGCTCATGCTCGATGAGTTTCCCGCCCTCGGGCGCCTGGACTTCTTTGAGAGCGCACTGGCGTTCATGGCGGGTTACGGCCTGAAGGCCTTCCTCATCGCCCAGTCGCTGAACCAGATCGAGAAGGCCTACGGGCCTAACAACTCGATCCTCGACAACTGCCATGTCCGGGTCAGCTTCGCGACCAATGACGAGCGAACCGCCAAACGCGTTTCGGACGCGCTCGGCACCGCGACCGAGATGAAGGCGATGAAGAACTATGCCGGACACCGGCTGTCGCCGTGGTTGGGGCATCTGATGGTCTCACGCTCTGAGACGGCCCGGCAGCTACTGACGCCGGGCGAGATCATGCAGCTTCCCCCTTCGGATGAGATCGTCATGGTCGCCGGCATCTCCCCAATCCGGGCGAAGAAGGCACGATACTACGAGGATCGGCGGCTTCAGGAGCGCATCCTGACCCCGCCGACCCTGACGAAACCGCGAACAGGTCAGGCCGACGACTGGAGCACACTGGCGCTGCCGGCGGCGCCCGACCTCCACGCACCGATCGCTGCGCAGGAGGCATCGGACGATGATCCGACCGAGTCGGAGCGTCGTCACCAGCCAGAACTCAGCCGAACGAAGACCGTCGAGCGCAAGGCGGTCATCGAGAACGAGTTCGAAATCGATCCTCGGGATGACGTCGATGAGGATGCCGCGCGCCTAAGCCGCATGAACCAGACCATGCGCCAGGTCGCCCGTCAGGCATCGCTCGACCCGGGCGATGGCATCGAGTTGTAGGGGCGGTCGTGACGAAACCTCTCAAGAAACAGCGGCTGTCGGTCTATCTCGATCCCGATGTGATGAAGGCGCTCACCGCGCACGCCGCGCGGCGAGACCTATCCCTGTCGCTAGTCGCAGAAGCAGGCATCGCCTCCTTCTTGTCGCCTGATGCCGCGGAACGGCAAGAGGCGGCCACCACCAAGCGGCTCGACCAGCTCGATCGTCGCATCGCGCGGATGGAGCGCGACCTTGGCATTTCAGTCGAGACGCTCGCCGTGTTTATCCGCTTCTGGCTGACGTCCAACCCGCCACTGCCCGAGCCGGCGCAGATCGCGGCGCGTGCGAAGGCCGCCGAGCGCTACGAAGCTTTCGTCACCGCCCTTGGCCGACGACTCGCGCAGGGACCGAAGCTCAGGCAGGAAATCGCGGAAGACATTCCCGCGCACGACGCGGAATAATCACTGATCGACGCATCGCAAGTATTGCTGCGTTCCGCCGCTTCCCTGTCTTTGTACGCCACAGTACGACGACCACATTATGGTTGTTGTCAGGCCATGATTTCTGCCTCTTCTACTCATCCCCGATCCAGGGCCGCATGTCGCGGTCCCGCAAGAGAACGGGGACGACGTGGCGGCAAATCACCAGAAATCGGAAGCGATCCTACGCGGCGCGCGCATGCTGCGCACCGCGCTCGGCCCCGCCATCGCCCGCTTTCTGGAAGACCCCGCGATCGTCGAGGTGATGCTCAATCCCGATGGGCGGCTCTGGGTCGACCGGCTGTCCGAGGGGCTTTCCGATACGGGTGAGTTGCTGACGGCGTCAGATGGCGAGCGGATCATCCGCCTCGTCGCTCACCATGTCGGCGCCGAGGTTCATCCTGGCGCCCCCCGCGTCTCGGCCGAGCTACCCGAGACGGGGGAACGGTTCGAGGGCCTGTTGCCGCCCGTGGTGTCCGCGCCGGCATTCGCGATCCGCAAGCCCGCTGTCGCTGTCTTCACGCTCGACGACTACGTGGCAGCCGGAATCATGGCGGCGGATCAGGCCGAAACGCTGCGCCAGGCCGTCGCCGATCGGCGTAACATCCTCGTTGCCGGCGGGACCTCGACCGGCAAGACCACTCTCACCAACGCGCTCCTTGCCGAAGTCTCCAAGACGTCCGACCGCGTCGTCCTGATCGAGGACACGCGCGAGCTGCAATGCGCCGCTCCAAACCTCGTCGCCATGCGAACGAAGGACGGCGTCGCATCGCTTTCTGACCTCGTCCGCTCCTCGCTCCGCCTGCGGCCCGACCGCATTCCTATCGGGGAGGTGCGCGGCTCCGAGGCGCTCGACCTCCTAAAGGCCTGGGGCACCGGCCACCCCGGCGGCGTCGGGACCATCCACGCCGGCACCGCCATCGGCGCGCTGCGCCGCATGGAGCAGCTCATCCAGGAAGCGGTCGTCACCGTTCCGCGCGCGCTCATCGCCGAGACGATCGATCTGGTCGCCGTCCTCTCTGGCCGCGGCGCGTCCCGCCGCCTGGCCGAACTCGCCCGCATCGAGGGCCTCGGCCCCGACGGCGACTACCGCGTCACCCCCGCAAGCCCGCCGCTCACAGGAGAACCGTCATGATCAAGCATGCTTTGCGCATCCGCCGCCACATCGCCACGGCGGTGTCGGTCACCTTCCTCACACTCGCCCTGGCGCCGGCCGCCCATGCGTCGGGTTCGTCGATGCCTTGGGAGGCGCCACTTCAGTCGATCCTCGAATCGATCGAGGGGCCTGTCGCCAAGATCATCGCGGTGATGATCATCATCATCACCGGCCTGACGCTGGCCTTCGGCGACACGTCGGGCGGCGCCCGCAAACTGATCCAGATCGTCTTCGGCCTGTCGATCGCCTTCGCCGCGTCCAGCTTCTTCCTGTCCTTCTTCTCGTTCGGCGGTGGGGCGCTCGTCTGATGGCCGATGGCGCGGATCATGGCGGCGAACTGCCGGGCTTCTCCGTCCCGGTCCACCGGGCGCTGACCGAGCACATCCTGCTCGGCGGCGCGCCGCGCTCGCTTGCCATCCTCAACGGGACGCTGGCCGCCGCGCTCGGCCTCGGCCTTCGCCTGTGGCTGGTCGGCCTGGGGCTTTGGGCCATCGGGCATTTCGCGGCGGTCTGGGCCGCCAAGCGCGATCCGCAGTTCGTCGACGTCGTGCGCAAGCATCTGCGCATCCCCGGCCACCTGTCGGTCTGAGGAGCGACGCTGATGATGAACCTCGCCGAATATCGCAACCGCAACACTCGGCTCGCCGACTACCTCCCTTGGGTGGCGTTGGTCGGCGAAGGCGTCGTGCTGAACAAGGACGGCAGCCTTCAGCGCACCGCACGCTTCCGCGGGCCCGACCTCGACAGCGCCGTCCCGGCCGAGCTGGTGGCCGTCGCCGGCCGCCTCAACAATGCCTTCCGCCGTCTCGGCTCCGGTTGGGCCATCTTCGTCGAGGCGCAGCGGCACGGCGCCGTCACCTATCCGGCCAGCATGTTCGCCGACAGCGCTTCGGCCCTGGTCGATGCCGAGCGCAAGGCCGATTTCGAGGAAGCCGGGGCGCACTTCGAGTCCAGTTATTTCCTGACCTTCCTCTATTTGCCGCCGGTCGAGGACGCCGCCCGCGCCGAGACCTGGCTCTACGAGGGCCGTGATCATGCCGGCGTCGATGCGCACGAGATCCTGCGCGGCTTTGCAGACCGCACCGATCGCATCCTCCAGCTCATCGACGCTTTCATGCCGGAATGCGCTTGGCTCGATGACGGCGAGACGCTGACTTATCTGCATTCGACCGTCTCGACGAAGCGGCACCGCGTCCGCGTCCCCGAGACACCAATGTATCTCGATGCGCTTCTCGCCGATCAGCCGCTGACCGGCGGGCTGGAGCCCCGCCTGGGCGATGCGCATCTGCGCATCCTCACCATCGTCGGCTTCCCGACAGCGACCACGCCCGGCATCCTCGACGAGCTGAACCGCCTGGCCTTTCCCTATCGCTGGTCGACGCGCGCCGTCCTCCTCGACAAGACTGACGCGACCAAGCTGCTGACCAAGATCAGGCGGCAATGGTTCGCCAAGCGCAAAAGCATTGCGGCGATCTTGAAAGAGGTGATGACCAACGAGGCTTCGGCGCTGGTCGACACCGACGCGGCCAACAAGGCGGCCGACGCCGACATGGCGCTGCAGGAGCTGGGCGCCGACTACGCCGGCCAGGCATATGTGACGGCGACGATCGCGGTTTGGGATGACGATCCCCGCATCGCCGCCGAAAAACTCCGTCTCGTCGAGAAGGTAATCCAGGGCCGCGACTTTACGGCAATGCCCGAGACCATCAACGCCGTGGATGCTTGGCTCGGCTCGCTGCCTGGCCATGTCTACGCCAATGTCCGGCAGCCGCCGATCTCGACACTGAATCTCGCCCACATGATCCCGCTGTCGGCGGTGTGGGCTGGACCGGAACGGGACGAGCACTTCAATGCACCCCCACTGCTTTACGGCAGAACCGAAGGCTCGACCCCGTTCCGGCTTTCCATCCATGCAGGCGACGTCGGCCATACTCTGATCGTCGGCCCGACCGGCGCCGGCAAATCCGTGCTGCTCGCCCTCATGGCGCTTCAGTTCCGACGCTATCCGCGATCCCAGGTCTTCTCCTTCGACTTCGGCGGCTCGATCCGGGCCGCAGCCCTCGCCATGCGCGGCGACTGGCACGATCTCGGCGGTGGGCTTACCGAAGGCGCTGACGACAGCGTGTCACTGCAACCGTTGGCGCGGATCGACGATGTCGCCGAGCGGGCATGGGCCTCCGACTGGCTGATCGCGATCCTGGGGCGCGAAAGAGTCCCGGTCACGCCCGAGGTCAAGGAGCATCTGTGGTCGGCGCTGTCGTCGCTGGCCTCCGCGCCTATCAGCGAACGCACCCTAACGGGTCTCTCGGTTCTCCTCCAATCCAACGATCTGAAACAGGCGCTCCGACCATACTGTGTTGGCGGCCCCTATGGCCGGCTGCTCGATGCCGAGGCCGAGCATCTGGGCGAAGCCAATGTTCAGGTCTTCGAAACCGAGGGATTGATCGGCACCGGTGCTGCCGCCGCTGTGCTCGCCTATCTCTTCCATCGCATAGAGGACCGCCTAGACGGTCGTCCGACGCTGCTAATCGTCGACGAAGGCTGGCTCGCGCTGGACGACGACGGCTTCGCCGGTCAGCTCCGCGAATGGCTGAAGACGCTGCGCAAGAAGAACGCCAGCGTCATCTTCGCCACCCAGTCGCTCTCCGACATCGATGGGTCTGCAATCGCGCCCGCGATCATCGAGAGCTGCCAGACCCGTATTCTGCTACCGAACGAACGCGCGATCGAGCCGCAGATCACCGCCATCTATCGGCGTTTCGGCCTCAACGATCGCCAAATTGAGATCCTCGCCCGGGCGATGCCCAAGCGCGACTACTACTGCCAGTCGCGGCGGGGGAATCGCTTGTTCGAGCTAGGCCTGTCGGACGTAGCCCTGGCGCTGTGCGCAGCCTCGTCGAAGCAGCATCAGGCGCTGATCGCCGCGGTTCACGCCCGCAGCGGCACGGATGGTTTCCTTGCCGAATGGCTTGGCGAGAACCGGCTTGGCTGGGCCTCCGACCTCATCCCCGACCTCACCAATGTCACCCCCCAAACCGATCCGGAGGCACGCTCATGACCCGCTCTCATTCTTCCCGCTCGCGCGCGCTGGGCATCGGCGCCGCGCTCCTCGCCGCGCCGCTCGCGCTGTCGCCGATCCTTGCGCCGCCCGCAGCCGCGCAGTGGATCGTCTATGATCCGACCAACTATGCGCAAAACGTCCTGACGGCGGCGCGCACGCTCCAGCAGGTCAATCAGCAGATCACCCAGCTTCAGAATGAAGCGACGATGCTGATCAATCAGGCCCGCAATCTCGCGAGCTTGCCATACTCCTCGCTCCAGCAGCTTCAGCAGTCGATGCAGCGCACCCAGCAACTTCTCGCGGAGGCGCAGGGCATCGCCCTCAACGTCCAGCAGATCGACCGCGCGTTCCAGACCACCTACGGCAACGCGTCGATGTCGGCTTCCGATCAGGCGCTCGTCTCCCAGGCGCGGGAACGCTGGCAGAATACGGTCGGCGGTTTGCAGGACGCCATGCGGGTGCAGGCGGGCGTCGTCGGCAACATCGATACCAATCGCAGTGAGATGACGGCGCTCGTCGGTCAAAGCCAGGGCGCGACCGGCGCGCTGCAGGCGACGCAAGCGGGGAATCAGCTTCTCGCTCTGCAAGCACAGCAGCTCGCCGACCTCACCGCCGTCGTCGCCGCCAATGGCCGCGCACAGAGCCTCTCCGAGGCCGAGCGGGCGGCAGCGGCCGAACAGGGCCGCGAACAGCGCCGCCGGTTCCTGACCCCGGGTACCGGCTACGAGCCCGGCAACGCGCGCATGTTCCCGAACGGCAACTGAGGACATGGTCATGGACGGCAAGATGCTCGCCCGGCTTGGCGCCGTCGTGTTCGTCGCGGTCGCGGTAACCGCGACCGCCATCGAGATGACCCGGAAGGAAGAAGCGCCGCCCGCCTGGCCATCCGGCCGCTCGACCGAGGCGCAGGCCGATCTGCTGCGCGATGAGCTGATCCGCTGCCAGTCCCTCGGTGAAGCGGGGCCACGCGATCCGGGGTGTCTCCGAGCCTGGGCGGAGAACCGTCATCGCTTCCTCGCGCCCGGCGCCCGTCCGATGGAGCGTCTTCCCGAACCGCCTCCGCCGAATGCGATGCCGCGCGAAATCCCCGAGAATCCGATCCGCCGCGAGAGCGCGCCCCAGCCCGACGAGGCACGGTAGTATCATGGGCGGCACCGGCGTCATCGACCACTTCCTCGAGGTCTTCACCCGCTACATCGACAGCGGCTTCGGCCTGCTGAGCGGCGAAGTCGCCTTCATCGCCACCACGCTGATCGTCATCGACGTGACGCTGGCGGCGCTGTTCTGGAGCTGGGGCGCCGATGACGACATCATCGCCCGCCTGGTGAAGAAGACGCTGTTCGTCGGCGTGTTCGCCTACATCATCGGCAACTGGAACAACCTCGCCCGGATCATCTTCGAGAGCTTCGCCGGCCTCGGACTGAAGGCCAGCGGCACGGGCTTCACGACAGCCGACCTCCTGCGCCCGGGCAAGGTCGCGCAGACCGGGCTCGACGCCGGACGGCCGCTGCTCGACTCCATCTCCAACCTCATGGGCTATTGGTCGTTTTTCGAGAACTTCATCCAGATCGCCTGCATGTTCCTGGCCTGGGCGCTGGTGTTGCTCGCTTTCTTCATCCTCGCCATCCAGCTCTTCGTCACGCTGATTGAATTCAAGCTGACGACGCTCGCCGGCTTCGTGCTGATCCCGTTCGGCCTCTTCGGCAAATCCGCCTTCATGGCCGAACGTGTTCTCGGCAACGTCATCTCCTCCGGCATCAAGGTCCTGGTGCTCGCTGTCATCATCGGCATCGGCTCGACGCTGTTCTCCGAGTTCACATCCGGCTTCGGCGGGCAGAACCCTTCGATCGACGAAGCCATGGCTATCGTGCTCGCCGCGCTGTCGCTGCTCGGCCTCGGCATCTTCGGTCCCGGTATCGCAAGCGGCATCGTCTCGGGCGGCCCCCAACTCAGCGCAGGCGCAGCCGTCGGCACAGGCCTCGCCGCAGGCGGCATGGTGGCGGCAGGCGTCGGCGCGGTCGGTGCAGCCGCGTCTGGCGGCGCGGCGCTCGCCGGTGGCGCAGCCGCCGCCGCCCGTGGCGGTGCTGCGGTCGCAGGCGGTGCTTCGACTGCTTACAGCCTTGGCTCTGCTGGGCAGTCCGGCGCGACGGGTGTGGTCTCTGGACTTGGTGGGGTCGCCCGTGCGAGCGGCAGCGCCGCGGTCTCGCCACTGCGCCGCGCTGCCTCCCGCGCCGCCGAGAGCATGCGCTCCAGCTTCGACGCCGGTGGCAAGGCCGCGTTCGAGGCGACGGGCGGCTCTTCCACCATGGGCTCGGTCGGCGGTGATGCCGCCGGCGACAGCGCCGCGTCCTCCGGTGTCGCCATTGCCGGCGGACCGCCCGCTTGGGCGCAGCGGATGCGCCGCTCCCAGCGAATGACCCATGCCGTGCAAGCCACGGCCCATGCCGTCCGCTCCGGCGACGCCCACGGCGGCGGCTCCTCCGTCAATCTCTCCGAAGGCGATCGCTGATGTTCAAACGCCCCTCCACCCATTACGGCAAAGCCGCCGAGCCCGAGACGCCGTATCAGCGCGCCGCGCAAGTCTGGGATGAGCGCATTGGCGCCTCTCGCATCCAGGCCAAGAACTGGCGGCTCATGGCCTTCGGCTCCCTGATCCTGTCGGCCGGGTTCGCTACCGCACTAGTCGTGCAATCGGCACGCGGAACGATCGTGCCGTGGGTGGTGCAGGTCGATCGCGTCGGTCAGGCTCAAGCCGTGGCGCCGGCCGAAGCCGACTACCGCCCGACCGATCCGCAAATCGCCTTCCACCTGGCGCGCTTTGTCGAACAGGTCCGCTCGATTCCGGCCGACGCGATCATCGTGCGACAGAACTGGCTCCGTGCCTACGACTTCACGACCGATCGCGGCGCTATGGCGCTGAACGACTATGCGCGCTCGAACGACCCGTTCACGCGTGTCGGTCGCCAGCAGGTCGCCGTCGACGTCTCCAGCGTCATCCGCGCCTCTCCGGACAGCTTTCGCGTGGCCTGGGTCGAGCGCCACTACGAGAACGGCCAACTCGCCGAGACCACGCGCTGGACCGCGATCCTGACGATCGTCGTGCAGATCCCCCGCAATGCCGACCGGCTCAGGGCCAACCCGCTCGGCATCTACGTCAACGCCATCAACTGGTCACGGGAGCTTGGGCAATGAAGCCGTCTTTCCGTAAAGCTGGAAATCCGGCTTCACACACACTTGTATTCCCGGCTCTCCGCAGAGCCGCAATCCCTATGGTCCTGCTGGCGACAACCGCGCTCGCCGGCTGCGCCACCACGAACCCACCGCCCGAAATTTCCTACGACAACGCGGCTCCTGCCGTGCAGACCGTCGATCCGCCTGCGCCCGTCACCGTGGTTGAGTTACCGCGGCCGTTGCCGCTACCCGGCCAGTTGCAGCGTGTGCCGGAGACACGACGCGCGCCCGAGCCGGCCAACCCGACGGCGCGCGTCAATCAGGCCAATGAGGCGGCCCGCGTCCAGCCGGTGCGCGACGGCTTCATCAACTCCATGCAGGTCTATCCCTGGACGCAAGGGGCGCTCTATCAGGTCTACACCGCTGTCGGTCAGATCACCGACATCGCGCTTCAGCCCGGCGAGCAGCTCGTCGGCGCCGGTCCGGTGGCGGCCGGGGACACGGTCCGCTGGATCATCGGAGACACCGAGAGCGGATCGGGCGCGACGCGCCAAATCCACATCCTCGTGAAGCCGACGCGGGCCGACCTGATGACGAACCTCGTCATCAACACCAACATGCGCACCTATCACATGGAGCTGCGCTCGACCGAGCGGACCTACATGGCCTCTGTCTCCTGGCAGTATCCGCAGGACCAACTCATCGCGCTGCGCCGGCAGAATGCCGAGGCACAAGCCGCGCACCCCGTGGCCAGCGGGGTCGACCTCGCCAACGTCAACTTCCGCTATGCGATCGAGGGTGATCGCGCGCCGTGGCGGCCGCTGCGCGCCTTCGACGACGGTCGCCAGGTCTTCATCGAGTTTCCTCGCGGCATCGGCCAGGGCGAGATGCCGCCGCTCTTCGTCGTTGGTCCCGAGGGCAACACCTCAGAGCTGGTGAATTACCGCGTTCGCGGCCACCACATGATCGTCGACCGGCTGTTCGCTGCCGCCGAACTGCGCTTCGGCTCCGGTCGGGAGCAAAAGCGCGTCAGAATCGTCCGAACCGACGGGAGGCCGACCTCGTGAGCGAGAACCCGCCCCGGAGCGAGGAAATGCCGGACGACGATGCGCAGCCCCTGACCGGCGAGTCGGTCGGGCCTGCGCCGATGCGTCTGCGCGCCGAACCGCCCCGCGTCACCCGATTATCGCGGAAGGTTCTCGCCGGCCTCGGTCTTGTCGCCAGCGTCGGACTCGGAGGAGCACTGATCTACGCGCTTCAGACCCGCGACGCCGGTCGGCCGACCGACGAGCTCTATTCGACCGAGAACCGCTCGACCGCGGACGGCCTGGCTGGCCTTCCACGAGATTACAGTGGCGTGCCGCGGCTCGGTCCGCCACTTCCCGGTGACCTCGGGCGGCCGATCCTCAGCACCCAGGATCGCGGACAGCCGGTGCCGACACCCGGAATCGCCACGCCCAATCCCGGCATCAGCCCGGAAGAGCAGCGCCGCCTTCAGGAGATCGAGACCGCGCGGACCAGCCGTCTGTTTTCCGGATCCGAAAGCCGGGGCGCGCCCGCCGCGGCGGGAATTGCCCCAGCACTCCCGCCCTCGCCGGATTTGGCGAGCCTTGGCCTTGCGCCACCGCCGACCACTCCCTCTGCGCAGGATCGCCAGAACGCCTTCCTCAGCGCGGCGGCCGATCGACGGACGGTGTCCCCCGATCGCGTCGTTGCTCCGGCGTCGCCGAACATCCTTCAGGCCGGCGCAGTCATCTCGGCGGCGCTCATAACTGGCATCCGGTCCGACCTTCCGGGACAGATCACCGCCCAGGTGACCGAAAACATCTACGACAGCCCGACGGGCCGCATCCTGCTCGTCCCACAGGGCACGCGGGTTATCGGCCAATACGACAACAACGTGCAGTTCGGCCAAAGCCGCGTGCTGCTGGTCTGGAACCGGCTGATCTTTCCGAACGGCCGGTCGATCGTTCTCGAACGCCAGCCAGGTGCCGACGCCGAAGGTTTCGCCGGCCTGCAGGACGGCGTCGATTACCACTGGTGGGATCTCGCCAAGGCGGCCGGACTTTCCACACTGCTCAGCGTCGGCGCCGAACTCGCCGTGGACAATGATGATCGCTTGATCCAGGCGATCCGCAATGGCGGCGAGGACACCATCAATGATGCAGGACAGCAGATTGTGCGGCGACAGCTCAACATTGCGCCGACGCTGACGATCCGCCCTGGCTTCCCTGTTCGTGTGATCGTTACGCGGGACCTGGTGCTCGAATCCTACGGAGGATCATGATGGCGAAGCTTAAGTTGGGTCCGATCGTCGACGACAAGCCGATCAAGGTCACGGTAGAAATGCCCGCAGCTCTCCACCGGGATTTGCGGGCATATGCCGAAGCGCTAGGCCGGGAACAGGGCGAGGTGATTGCTGACCCAATGCGATTGATCGTGCCGATGCTGGAGAGGTTCATCGCAACCGATCGCGGTTTTGCAAAAGCTAGGCGAGCTACGACGCAAGAAACCGACGATTAGCCCACACTTCTCCCCTTCAGCCCTGAAAGGGTGTCGAGACATTTCAGCAGCAGTGGCAGGGCGGGATTGTCGTTGTCGCAACATGAAATCGTAGCAGCCGTGGGCGCTCGGACCGATGAAAGCGGAACCAACGCGATATCAGTGCGGCTAACCAACGTCGTGATGGTTAAACCGAAGCCCTGTTCGACCATGGTGAGGAGTGTCTCCCGGCTGACCTGTTGAATGGATAGTTGAACCTCTCCTTCCACGGCTCCTACCATGCGCTTGAGCAAGTCGGAGAGTTCACGTCCGGCACCGTCGGAACGAACGAGAAATACCTCCTCGCAGATGTCTTCCCAAGCCAATTGCATTCGCGACGCCAACTGGTGACGCTGGGACAATGCCACGAACAAAGTGGGATCGCAGAAGCGCCGAATTTTAAACTGGCGGTTGCTGTTCGTGCGAAGGCAAATTGCGGCGTCCAGTAATCCACGCCGCACCCGCGCTGTATTCTCTTCTGAAGTGCCTTCCTCGAGCTTCACCTCGATAGTCGGATATTGATGTCGGAAGTCCGCGAGAAGGTCGATGATTGGGCCCGCTGGAAATGCTTCGAGCATGCCGAATCTGATAAGCCCGGTCTTGAGGTTTCGGGTAGACCGGATCTCTGTCGCAGCCTCGCGAAGGTATCGCGCTCCTGCCGCCGCGTGCTGAAGAAAGCGTGCTCCTTCGGGCGTTAGCGCGGCACCTGTTCTTGTGCGCTCGAACAGCGAAACGCCAAGCTGACGCTCTAGCATCTGCACGCGACGGCTGACGGTAGATTGGGAGATCGCAATGCGGTCGGCCGCCCGGCGAAAGCTACCTGCCTCGGCGACCTGGATCGCGTATTTGAGGTATCGCAGATCAAGCGTCAGATCAGGCATGACGCCCCTCCGTGACTGCCGCCATTTGAGCGCACGAGCAGCGCGCCAAATTCTGATCCGCCAGCGGACGGCGCGTCTCTTTCGATCTCAGACGAGGAATGTGAGCCGAGTCCTTCGATGAGCATGACCATCTCCGAATCCCAGAAATGTATGCGGCAGTCATACATCTCCAGCCACTTGATGTCTATGCGTCACGCATATATCGTTGATGGATGGAGCCGGAGGCAGCCAAGTATCATTTTGGTGCACTTGCGCTCGCGGTGGCTGACAGCATCGCGAGTGCCTCAGCCTCGCTTTCGCCGAGCGGACCAGCGGCTGCGCTGATGATCTTTCTTAGTGTTGAGCCTGGGGTCCCTATCAGCGTCCTAGCTAGCCGGCTTCGTCTTTCCCATGCTGGGACCGTGCGATTGATCGACAGGCTTGAAACCGGTCATCTGGTCGAACGGCGGCGACACACCGTCGACAAACGGGCGCGTTTCATCCACCTCACCAATTCCGGTGAACAGATGACTAAAGCCTTGCTCAGAGCGCACGAGCAGGTGATCGCGGCGTGGGTCTCGCCCCTATCGCCCATCGACCTGAACGACCTAGGCACGTTGTCCGAGCGGCTTCTTCTCGAAAGCGGGTTGAACAAAAGTGAGCTCGCAAGCCTCCAGCATCTGGGCGGCGACCCGAGGCGACGACCTACTGAAAACGCAACGCCAGCCCGCTCGCCACCCCGGCGCCCTTCGAAGAACGACTGACCAGAATTTAAATCAGGCTTGATACTTTGGAATCCATCGCGTTCGACCTTCTCATATGCATGCTGGCATTCTGGTTTGGGTATTCCGCAAACCGAGGTGGGACATGCCTGGTCGTGGCTGCTCACGAGTTGCAGAAACGACGCCGACCAAGAATGTTCGTCGGATTTCTTGCGGCGTCTGCAGCGGCGGGCCTTGTTGCTATTCCGCTCGCTTGGTCTGGGTCGCTGAACGCGACCCTGGCACCCTCGACGAACGTCAACGCCTTTCTCCTAATCGGCGCCATCGCCTTCGGCTTTGGGGCGCTCATCAATGACGCCTGTCTGCTTGGATCGTTGGCACGGTTAGGCGATGGCGAAATGCGACTGCTGGCTCTTCCTGTGGGACTAGCAGTCGGGATCTTGATTGCCGATCATGGTCGGCCCGGCTCTCTCGTGACATGGACAAGTGTTATCGGGAGCCCAAGCATTCCTGGGGCCGCTATGGTTCTCGCCCTTGCGGTTGTACTCGCGCTGGCGATGATGTTCGTATCGACGAAGGGTGCATCGCGAAAAAGACCGGGGTGGGCGTTTGGCGCCTCAATGATTGGCCTCGGTATCGCTGGTGGACTTCTCTACGCCCTGTCACCGGCTTGGACGTTCGCTGACCTGATCCAACGCGGCCTTCCTCTTCGAATGACGCCAACAGGCGAGGTCGCACTCGTTGCGGTCATTGCCTCTGTTGCGGGAGCAATCACGGCATCCGTGCGTCAGGGACGTTTGCGTTTTCAACGGCCGACGGTTGCCGGCATTCTGCGATCGATTGTCGGTGGAGCGTTGATGGGAATAGGTATCGGCCTCATACCCGGTGGCAACGACGCTTTGATCCTCGCCGCAGTGCCTACACTCTCTCCGGGCGGCATAGTTGCCTACCTCGTGATGACGACGACGATCGTTTTTGGATTTGAAGCGCGTGACAGGCTTTTCAAGAAAGGTCCATCAGGCCACGGGAGAGTGTAGATGGTCTTGGGCCGATCATGAGACCCGTGAATATCGACATATTAGGTCATACGCCTGCGTTGCCCCATCCCCCTAATTGCCGTCTCGAAGGATAGTGCGTCGAGCATACGGTTGTGTGCATGTAGGCGTGGTCACGGCAGGAATGAGTGTCTGTCGCCGCATACCCCAGCTCCGGCGCGAGAATCTGAGGTTTCAGACATCGTCGGTGCCTACCGGCCCGCCTTCGCCCTCCATCCGATTAATGGCACGCACGTCCTTAGCGTTGAACTTAAGCCTCACGCCTGATCCCGCGCGATGATCCTCATCGATGAAGACGGCGCCGCCCCGTTCGAGCGCGTCACGCAACCGCGTCAGTTCCGAAGCTGCAAGCACGCTACCGCCGGCCTCGAACCGGGCTAACGTCTCCTCGTCCAACTCAGCGATCTTGGCGACGTGCGATCGCGGCCACTGAATCAGGGCTCTCGCTGCGCGCGCCAATGGTCCAGTCATGCTCATCGATGCTTCCTTCTTTGGAAAACCCACCTTTTCGCAAAGTGACGACTTTGCGGGCACTCGATCGGCTAAATGAGCTTCGCCATTGCGACCGCGGTATCCGCCATGCGCGTCGCAAAGCTCCATTCATTGTCGTACCAAGCAAGCACGCGAACCATCCTGCCATCGACAACATCTGTTTGGGGAAGTGCCACGATTGAGGATTCCGTCCGATGGTTCAGATCGACCGACACCAAGGGCTCTGTCGTGAAGGCGAGCACCCCACTCATCGCACCGGCGGCAGTCTGACGGATGGCGTCGTTCACCTCGTCTATCGAAACCTCACGCGACGTCGAAACAGCCAAATCTATGACCGACACGTTCGGCGTTGGGACGCGGATGGACGAGCCGTGAAGCTTACCTTTTAGTTCCGGCAGCACGCGGCCAATCGCGTTCGCAGCCCCGGTGGAAGTCGGAATCATTGAGAGTGCGGCTGCGCGGGCGCGGTAGAGATCCTTGTGGACGGTATCCTGCGTCGGCTGGTCACCGGTATAAGCGTGAACCGTGGTCATATAGCCTCGCTCTATGCCGCAGAGGTCGTTCAGTACCTTCGCGACAGGCGCGAGGACATTGGTCGTGCATGAGCCATTAGATACGACGACGTCGTCAGCGGTCAGCGTGTCGTGATTGACCTTGAAGACGATCGTCTTGTCTGCCCCATCGCTCGGCGCGGAGATGAGCACGCGTTTTGCTCCCGCACGAATGTGCGACTCGGCCTTCTCCTTGGATGTGAAGAAGCCCGTGCATTCGAGCGCCACGTCAACACCAAGCTCATCATGGGGCAGGTTTGCTGGATCGTGTTCCGACGACACCCTGATTTTACCGGACCCGACGTCGATCCAGTCTTCGCCGAGGTCGATCGAACCGCGAAAGGGACCATGAACTGAGTCGTACCTCAGGAGGTGTGCCAAGGTAGCGACCGGCCCGAGGTCGTTGATCGCAACCACTTCGACGTCCTCTCGACGTAGTTCGACGATCGACCGTAAGGCTAGTCGCCCGATCCGACCGAAACCATTGATTGCGACCTTAACCGTCATGCCTGTCTCCCCTGGCTTGCCCTACTGACTAGAGCATACGCCATTCACTCAGTGACGCATGGCGCATGAACTCGCCTCTGGCAGCATGTTCGTGCCGACACATTTATGTATGCGTCACGCATAGACCTATCTGCGTGGGTGCTTGGGGTCAACGTGGCAATGTCGGCGCGGACTTTGGACCACAACGCGAAGTGGCGCTGCAAAGATGTGATTCGGCCTCAAGGCAGCCGGAACCACGGCAAGCGACACCGATCTATAGCCGCCAGGTATCGGCATTCCGTACGCCGCCATGATCTAAATAGCGGACTTTCGATATCCAGTGTCATCGCTGGGGTGTCGTAAGCCTCTGTGAATCCGGCTTTTTCTCCTCTCGCTTGCCGACCGGCACCACACGGGTATGGCTTGCTGTCTATGCTTCGCGCACATATAGATGTGGCAATGGATGAACCTCGCGATCGAAATATCTTTGGGGCGTTCGCACTCATGATCAGCGACGACATCGTTCGCGCTAGTTCATCGCGGGCGCCGGAAGCTGGACCCGCAGCATCGGCCCTGGCGTTGATTGCGCACATGCCTGGGCTCTCGATTCGCATGCTCTCTATCGGCGTCGGCCTCTCCCATGCAGCGACAGTCCGTTTGGTGGATCGGTTAGCGGCTGAGGGATTGGTCGAACGCCGTGAGCATTTCACGGATGGTCGCACCCGGTCCCTCTATCTCACTGCGGCGGGCAAGATAGCGAGCGACGAAGTCCTTTCCTCGCGCGACGAGGTGATCGCAGAGGGGTTATCCATCCTAAGCCCAGACGAACTGAAAGTTCTCGGCGCCATAGCGGAACGCGTCTTACGCAATCGCCTGGAAAATCTTGAGCATTCTTATCGTATCTGCCGCTTGTGTTGCTATGAGGGTTGCACGAACTGCCCGATCGATGCCGAGTTGCATGAGCGTGGCGTAGATCGCGAAAACAGCGGCGAGGCGTAGGACTATCGCAATCGCATCACTCAGTGTTGAGCAATGAGATATGCCGCCAGAAATCCCACGACCGTGATGAGCCCTATGAACGGCGGCGCCTTTTCGAAAGCTTCGGGTATCATGGCTTCTGCCAGCATCGCTATGACGGCGCCGGCCGCGAAAGAAAGAATGGCTGGCGCCTGAGTTGATGCCGAAACGAGGAGAAGATTTCCTACACCGGCGGCAACGCAAACGAGTAGGGGAATGCCGACCCAGACCGCGTAGATATAGCTTCGAGGTCGGCCCGCAACCTTCATCCCTGAAGTGCTCGATAGGCCCTGCGGCACATTAGCGAGAAAGAAGCCTGCCACGACGGCCAGGCTGATTCTGCCGCCATCAGCCACCGACATCCCGATCACAAGGGCCTCTGGAATTCCGTCGAGAACGCTGCCGAGCGCAATTGCGGCACCACTACCACGGTGCTCCTGTTCAGTGGCCTGCTCCGTGCATTCACCGCATCGCTTTCGATGCTTCGCGCCTTGGCGAGACAGAAACCAGTTTGTGCCGCTGAAGATCGCAGCTCCGGCGAGCAGCGCGAAGATCGAAATTGGGCCCATCCCGGCCGAAACGCGATCGCCGATGAGTTCGGTAGCGACAACGGCAATCAACACGCCGCCACCAAAGCCCATAACTGCGGAGATCATGCGGTGAGTAAGTCGCCCGAAAAGCACGTCCGCCAGCACCGCCCCCACCAGCAGTCCACTACCCGATAAAAGGCCCCACAAGCCGGCGATCACGTATTCCGGCATCATGGCGGTGACCCGGCTGCCAGCACGTCAAAGCGCGAGCACCCTTGCAGCAGTGTTGTCGATGATAGTCGAAGCTCGCTCATCGCTTCGCTCGGTCCAATCGCCAGGTCGGTCGCGCGAAGTGGCAGCTATAGCCACCGGGTTCACGCATGAGATATTTCTGATGCTCGGGCTCAGCCTCCCAGAAAGATTCTTCCGGGTTGATCTCGGACACGACTGGCCCAGGCCAGCGACCCGACGCTTCGATCTCGGCGATCGTCGCTAACGCGATGTCCATCTGCGCTGCGGAAGTATAAAAAATGGCCGATCGATAGCTCGGGCCTACATCGCTGCCCTGTTGTTCATACGTTGTTGGGTCGTGAATCTGGAAGAACAGTTCAAGAAGCGCTCTGTACGTCAGGATCGACGGGTCGAAAGTTACCTCGACGGCTTCCGCATGGCCATAATGCCGCGCATAAGTCGGATCTGGCATCTCGCCGCCGATATAGCCAACACGCGTGGACACGACGCCATTCGCGCGGCGCAGCAAATCTTCGAGACCCCAGAAACACCCACCCGCGAGTATCGCTCGATCGGTTCGCGCCGGCGCCTGGTCTGTAGCGGGCAGGCTCTCCATCCGTTTACCCTTAGCTCTGTATACCAAATCAACTCGACGACGCCGCACCGGCAGGCTGACCGCCGCTCGAAAGCTCGGTCTGCACATCAGAACCCCGGACGAGCGTCAGATCGACGGGACACCGATCCGCGATCTCAAGAATGCGCGCGCGTTGATCATCGCTGAGCGGCCCATCGAGAACGATGGTGCGTGTGAAGCGGTCAGGCGGCATCATGTCCGCCACCTTCTCGTGCCGCACGGTCGTCGTCGCTCTTTCGAGCGGGAAGCCCTTGCGGTCGGCGTAAAGGCGCATCGTCATCACCGTGCAGGCAGCTAGCCCGGCTGACACCAGTTCGTAGGGAGACAAGCCGCTCCCAAGACCTCCGACCGATTCCGGCTCGTCGGCGAACAGAGTGTGCTCGCCACTGCGCACCGTGAGCTGGAACTTTCCCGCGAGCGTCTCCGATGCAACGACACCTTTCGCCGCCTCGACCTGCGGAAGATCCGCCGCAAGCGGCGGAAGAAAGCGGCTGGCCCACGCGGCGACCATAGCTGAGGCGTAGTTCGCATCTTCGACGTCGGTGAGAAGGTGATCCGCCGTGTCGAGCGAGACAAAGCTCTTAGGATGTCGTGACGCGACGAAGATTCGCGAGGCATGCTCGATGCCCACGACTTGGTCCACCGGCGAATGCATGACCAGCACCGGACGTCGAAGCGCGGCGATGGACTTCTCGATGTCGGCTCGCTCTACCGTTTCCAGGAAGGTGCGGCGGATGAGGAACGGCCTGCCAGCGATCTCCACAGAGGCCTCGCCCTTGCTCGCTATCGCGTCGAGGTCGCCAGGCCGGAACACGCGCAAGATATGCTGAAGGTCGGCCGGCACACCGATCGTCACCACCGCTGCGACATCCGGCAGCTCGGCGGCGGCTACGATCGCTGCCGTGCCACCCAGGCTGTGCCCGACAAGGAGGGCGGGTGGCATACCGGCAGCCGCCATGGCCTTCGCGGCTGCCCTCAGATCGTCGACGTCAGAAGCGAAGCTTACCTCTTCTTCCGCGGCACTCGCGAGCCCTGTGCCGGCGAAGTCGAACCGCAAGACGCCGATACCAGCCCGCGAGAGCGCGCGTGCGATGTGGACGGCGGCGCGACTGTCCTTCCCGCAAGTGAAACAATGGGCGAAAATCGCCCAGCCGCGAGGAGTCCCTTCCGGCGCCTCTAGGTGCCCGGTTAGCTCCGACGCCGCTCCCCCGGCAAACTTGAACCGTGTTCCTGCCATATGCTTCGAGCCTCCAACGGCGGCTTGGCAGGTGCACCGAAACCCTTCGAACCTGACCCGGAGCACCATCGACCCGAGATAACCGCCAAGGCATTCTTTTTATATGCGTGGCGCATATAGACAAGCCCCTAAACCACTATTATATGCGTCGCGCATACTTCTGTGGCCATAGTCAGATTGGTCCACTGGGGTGGCATTCGTCAGGCGCAGGCCAAAGGGCTATGGAACTCAATCAGGTCAGCTATTTCATCAACTTGGCCGAGACGCTGAATTTCACTGCGGCTGCTCGCCTCAGTGGTGTGTCACAACCAAGCCTGACCCGAGCGATCCGCCGCCTGGAGGAGGAACTCGGTGGACCGCTTATCTATCGTGACGGGAAGAACAGCCGGCTAACGAGCCTGGGTCAGGACGTCGAGCTGGAATTCCGCCGAATGCTGGTTGCGATGAAGAGCGTAAGACATCACTCGGAAAACTGGGCGATGGGGCGGCATCGCGTTCTCGATGTTGCTGTCGCCTCCAGCGTCGGCCCGAGGGCCTTCACAGCCTTTTTCGAGAGCGCTCTGGAAGAGGTGCCGTCCATCGAGATCAAACTGCACTCGCTCCAGTCGGGCGAGGACACGTCGGAGGTGCTCTCAGGCAAATATCACGCGTGCATCCTGCCTCGCGAATCCAGGCCGGATCGTAAACTTGATGTGCGTCCTCTCTTCCGGGAGCGTTTCGTGCTCGGCTGCGCTGCAGATCACCCCTTAGCGGCGTGCGAAGTCGTTCGTGGCGAAGACCTGCTCTCTTTCCCGTTTGTAGATCGACTGAAATGCGAATGCCGCGATCAAATCCTCGATCACTTCGCGCGTCGAGAGGTGCGGATACGTCCTCGCTTTCGCTCAGATCGAGATGATTGGGTGCAGCGCATCGTCGCCGAAGGTCGGGGGGTATGCATTCTGCCCGAACGCTCGGCCACCACCCACGGCTTGATCACCAGGCCGATCGAGGGCTTCGCTATCGAGCGTGAGATCGTGATTGCCACCGTGTCCGGATCTACGGCACCGGTCGAGATACGAAAAATCGCTCAGCTTGCAGCCCGATACGAATGGAGTTGACCCGCCAAGCAAGAGGCATGTGCGGTATAGAAACTATACGCACGACGTATTGGATTAATGTTGGGGCCACTGCGATAGTTGATGTGAGTATCGACGTGATAAATTGAACGTAGTGTGCCTGACCCTCTAACTAAGTAATGGAGATTCACCATGAAGTTTGAAAAGTCGCAGGCAGCAATCGAACGCCTGACCCCGGAACAACGCCGGATCACCCAGCAGGACGGCACCGAGAGGCCCTTTACCGGCGAGTATAACGACAACAAGGAGGCGGGCATCTACGTTGACGTCGTATCCGGCGAGCCGTTGTTCGCGTCGACGGACAAGTTCGAGTCGGGCACTGGCTGGCCGAGCTTTACCAAGCCGATCGTCGCGGCTCACGTGAACGAAGTGCGAGACAGCTCGCATGGCATGGTTCGGACGGAGGTTCGCTCGGTGCACGGCGACAGCCATCTTGGCCACGTGTTTCCGGACGGGCCGTCTGACCGCGGCGGCCTGCGCTACTGCATCAACTCGGCATCACTTCGATTCATCCCGCGCGATGAGATGGAAGCCGCGGGCTATGGCGAATATCTCGACCAAGTAGAGGAGGCCTAACATGCAACAGCGCGCTGTTCTCGCTGGCGGATGCTTTTGGGGAATGCAGGATCTGATCCGCAAGCAGCCCGGCATCGTTTCGACCCGCGTCGGCTACACCGGTGGCGACGTGCCGAATGCCACGTACCGCAACCATGGCACTCATGCAGAGGGGATCGAGATCACCTTCGACCCGACAGTGACGAGCTACCGTAATATCCTGGAATACTTCTTCCAGATCCATGATCCGACGACAAAGAACCGCCAAGGCAACGACCGCGGCCTCTCCTATCGGTCTGGCATCTATTACGTCGACGAGGAGCAGAAGCGCATCGCCGAAGATACGATAGCCGACGTCGATGCGTCCGGGCTGTGGGACGGCAAGGTCGTCACCGAAGTCGAGCCCGTGGGTGACTTCTGGGAAGCGGAGCCGGAGCACCAGGATTATCTGGAGAAGAGGCCGGGCGGATATACCTGCCATTTCCCGCGCGCTAACTGGGTGCTCCCGAAGCGTAAAGACGCTGGCGACACCCAGGCTGAGGCCGGCGCGGCAGCGGAATAACTGCAGCGACAATTGCGGCTGAGCCCCTGGGTCGCACCATCGGACCCGCATCCACTGATGGTGCGGGTCTGAAACCCAGCTAATCAAGCGGTCAGACCGCTCCTCAGCCATCGAGTTGTTAGGATCGCCACATCATGCCAGACCTTTCTTCGTTTCCGATCACACAACGCTGGCCGGCATCCAACCCCGACCTTCTGCAGCTCTACGCCGCGCCCACGCCCAACGGCGTCAAGGTCTCGATCATGCTCGAGGAGATCGGCCTGCCGTACGAGCCGCACTTTATCGACATCTCTAAAAACGAAAGCAAAGATCCGGCCTTCGTTTCACTAAACCCGAATGGCCGCATACCTGCGATCATCGACCCAGTGGGCCCGGACGGTAAGCCGCTCGGCGTTTGGGAATCCGGTGCGATCCTCGTTTATTTGGCCGAGAAGACCGACCAGCTCGTCCCGAGAGCATCAGCCAAGCGCTACGAGGCGCTAAGCTGGGTATTCTTCCAGATGTCGGCGATTGGCCCAATGTTCGGTCAACTCGGCTTTTTCTTGCGTTGGGGCGGTAAGGACTACGAGGATAAGCGGCCTCAGCAGCGGTTCGCCGACGAGTCCAGACGTCTTCTAGGCGTCTTGGATCGCCAGTTGGACGGGCGCAGCTGGATCGTTGACGACTACTCCATTGCTGACATTGCGACCCTCGGTTGGGTGAACGCCCTGGTTGGCGCCTACGATGCCGGCGACCTACTGCGGTTTAGCGATCATTCGAATGTCCGAGCGTGGCTGGATCGCGGCCTTGCGCGCCCAGCAGTCCAACGTGGGCTGCTCATGCCGGCGAGATCAGCATGAGTGTCATCGCTGCATATTACTACAACGAGGGTCGGCGTATCCGAGAAGTGGCTATCGACGAACGCGTCGAGCTCGACAAGAACCGTTCGGGCTTCTGCTGGATTGGGCTCAGCGAGCCTTCCGTCAACGAACTGAGGGCGCTTCAGGCGACCTATAATCTGCATCCTTTGGCGATAGACAACGCGATGCACCCGATATGCCCGCCCAAGCTCGAAGTTTATAACGGCGAGCTTTACGTCGTCGCCCAGACAGCTGAGCTGGTCGGGGACCGCATACGTTACGGCAAGACGGCGATCTTTACTGGCCATAACCATCTTATCACCGTTCGCCACGGCAACGCCGGGGCATTGGGCAACCTTCGAGAGCAACTCGAGCGTTCGCCCGCCCAATTCGGAAAGGGCGTCGATTACGTCCTCCACGCGATCCTTCACCGGATCGTGGATCAGTATCTGCCCATCTTCGAAATGATCGAGGATGACGTACTTGCGATGGAGAGGCGGTCGCTCGACGACTTCCTTGGGCGAGAGGACGTTGCTCGCATCTTCGGCCTGAGATGCGAGCTGACGCGCTTTCAGCGCACCCTTGGCGCTATGGCCGAACTGGTGCGCAAGCTCGTGCGCGGACACTTTCCCTGCATCAGCGCTGAGGTGCGACCCTACTTCAACGACGTTGCGGACCATGTTGATCGTGTCCAGTCCATGGTCGATGGCCTCCTGCAGGTGCTATCCACTGTATTCGAGTTCAGCAGCCTTCTCGAAGCGCAAAGAATCGGGGTCGTCACACGCCAACTTGCGGCATGGGCCGCGATCCTCGCAGTGCCGACAGCGATTGCAGGCATATACGGCATGAACTTCAAGAACATGCCGGAACTGGACACGGCTTACGGCTACTTCGTCGTGCTCGGTGTCATGCTGATGTTCTGCCTCTTCCTGTTCGTGCGGTTCAAGAAGGCCAAGTGGCTGTGATCGCTGCGCGCGAGCCTCAACTAGATCCAGCAGGCTGCCGCGCGCCGTCCACAGCCGCCCTTCCGTCCCAACGTGAACTCGAGGTGCATCAATGACCGCCCAAGTGACCGACGTTCTAGAAGCAGTGCAGACCTTCGTCGCGAAGGGCTATGACCGCGAGTACCGCGTCAAGGACGGCAACCTAGTCGATCTCGAACTGGGATCGATGCTCGATCCATGCTCCATTCGCGTCGACGCAGCGCTGCGTCTCGAAAGCGGGGACGGTGCCGAAGATGCTTCGAACATCTACGCGATCACCGATCCCGCGACCGAGCGAAAAGGTTTGCTGATTGATGCCTTCGACGTGTTCGACGAGATTTGCCACCGTGATCTTTCCGAGCGCCTCCTGGAACATCGTGAGATAACGCCTGCAGGCGACGAAGGCGTTCCGAGCAAGCATGGGCTGCGGAAGGTCTATAAGGCCGAATTCGATCGCGAACCCGAGCGTTACGTTCTTCGAGAAGGCTTCCCCGATTTTCCGGCATGCCCGTTCGGGGGCGCATTCAGCATTCTCGGCTTCGATACCGCAGAACAGACGTATGTCTGGCTCGTGACCAGCATCATTCGGGATCCTCGGCTGATCAGAATCCCCTACCAGGGCGAAGACGTCATCATCGAAGAATAACGGTGCCGGCTGCGGAACGCGGCCTTTCAACGGCTTGCTTCGATAGATCGGCTTATCATTTCAAATTGCAATGCAACGAGGTGCAGATGGATTGGAATAAGGACCACATTCGGGAAACGATGCTGTCGTTGGAGACCGCTGCTCTGCAGAGCGCTCGCGACAAGTATCTCGATTATGTTTCTACCGCTCGCTTGGATCGGAGCGAGTCGATCGAGAACGACGAACAGGCACAAGCCGAGATCGCGAGCGACTTCGCCGAGGCGCTCGACGATACGCTGGACGATTACGCCGACAAGCTCGACAAGCTCAGAACAATCGACTTCGGACCGAAGACGGCGGTTACAGAAGGGGCGGTCATCAAGTTGTCGGGTCGCTACTTCGTCGTCGCGGTGTCAACGGACAAGTTCGTCTGCCATGGGCGCGAGCTTATGGGCATATCGACGATGGCGCCGATCTTCGAGGTAATCGACGGGGCTCAGGCTGGCGAGACGGTTCAATTCAACGGCCGAGAGCTGAAGGTCGAAGCTGTCTCATAGCAAACGGTCGCCGGGGCCGCAGCGCTAGTTCCGAACGCTCTGCGGCTCGTCCTGGGTTCGTATCATCGCATCGAGAGAGGCGGTGATCATCGGCGTACTCGGACAACGTGTCGCCTTTACCTCGATTGCGGAGCGAGAGCGACCGCGTAGGCCCGCTAACACCGCTAGCATGGTCAGCAGGACAGCAGCATAGACGAACAGCCCACCAGGCCCGACACGATCCATCACCACGCCCCCGACAAGTGGTCCGGCCGCCGTTCCGATCCCGTTGAGCAGCAGAAGCCCTCGCGCGGTGCCGAGCAGCCGCCCTGGAGGAAGGTCGTCGTTCGCGGCGGCGAGACACAGCGAGTAGATCGGGATGCCAAAACCGCCGAAGAGCGCTCCCGCCGCAAGAAGGACGGGCAAAGGGGCGTCTGCCGCCACCGACACGCCGATGGCTGCCACGGCGGATGCCAGCGCCGCTCCTGCGATGACCAGGTTCCTGGACACCCGGTCGGAGAGCCAACCGAGCGGCCATTGCAACACAAGCGTTCCTCCGAGAACCGCGGCCATGAAGGCGGAGATGCCGGCGACGTCGAGACCAATCCTTTGCGCGAAATTAGGCCCCATGCCCCAGAAGCCGCCTATGGCCAGCCCGGCCAAGAAGACGCCGATCGACGCCAAGGGCGAAACAGAAAAGAGATCCCTGAATGCAACCGACTCGTGCCGTACGTCGGCCGGCGAATGACTGGGGAGTAGAGTGATCGGAACCACTGCGGCAGATATCAGCAGCGAGACGATGAGGAAAAGTGTAACATCGGCGGGTGGAGCGATGTTGAGGAGCGCCTGTCCGGTCGCCCAAGAACCCATGGAGACAACGCCGAAAATCGACAAAAGCTGACCGCGTGTGGATTGAACCGCGTGGGCATTGAGCCAGCTTTCCGTTGCGAGGATCATTCCCGCATATGCGAAGCCGGTCACGAGCCGAAGCGGCATCCAAGCTACCGGATTTACGAACGCTACATGGAGAAGGGCGGTCATCGATGCGATCGCCGCAAAGCCGGCGAAGGTCCGTACGTGCCCCACCGACACAATGATGCGAGGCAAAACCAGCGCGCCAATCGTGAAGCCTGCGAAGTAGAACGACATCATCGCGCTGATCGCGGCGGCCGAGAAGCCCTCCTGACCAGCTCTGACGATCAAGAGCGTGCCCAGCAGCCCGTTGCCGAGCAGCAAGATGGCGACGCTCAACAGCAAGGCGGCTACTGGCGCGAGGACGAGACCACGCGTGCAAGCAGCCTTCACGTTGTCCAATGCCTGGCTCATTTCAGAGCCTGTCGCGGAACTCGATACTCCGCAGCGCTGATGAATTGATCAAACGCCTCGCACCAGATGACAACTGCGCTGTAATCGTCAACGTCGACGCCTCTTGGCACCGCCACGATGAACCCAGCGAAGGTCTTCACATCTCCCAGCAGAACTGAAGAGCCTTTGGCTTCAAGGAAGTCCTGTTTGGTGTCTACAAACCGGGGCGCGAGGTAGACTTTGTAATCCGGACCAGGAGACAGACGCCCAAGGTGCACGATCCGATCGGGCGCGACACGAACCTCTCCGTCACCCCAGTGCAGTAGATCACTGCCCTTAAGATCGCGTGCAAACCGCCCCACGTAGACCGCTTTCGAAGCAGAACTCTGGAGCGCGGCTTCAGTGGGCGCAGGCGGCGCAGTCAGGATCGGCAGCAGATAGATCCCACCGGCGAAGCCTATGGACATGACGAGGATGTGAGTCCCGGTGAGGATCAGCCAACGCGGCATAGCGTCACGCCCGCTCCAGTTCCGCCACAAGACGATCTGCTTCTAGATGGAAGTCAGAGAAGACAATGTAGCCATCGGCATCGATCACCACAAACCAAGGCGTTCCCCGGGTATGATAATCCCCCATGAGCGTTGGGAACGGTGCACCTGGTGGTGGCTCGTCGTGACCAAAGGCGACAGGTAAGCCGTACTGGAGCTGATTGACGCGCAGTTTTTCGAATGTGTTCTCTTGCGCGCCTTCGAAAACCGTTTGGACGACCGCAAACCCGACGCCTCTGGATTCCAACGCCCCATGCAATCTTTGAAGCGTGGGAAAGCCATGCAAATGGCAACCACGGCACCAGTGCTGGAACGCGAACAGAATCTTCGGTCCGCTACCGATGTCTGAGAGCTTGAGGGGCACGTCAAGGCGGTGTCCGTCTCCGCCGATCCAATGTTGCACACGAAGCTCGGGCGCTTGTGCTCCGGTAGCGCTCATCCGCTTTCTCCAACCTCAATGCAGAAGCCCGATGTCTGGCCGAGCATTGCGGCGGCAGGCGAACTGCTGTCCTGATCTGCGCTCTTTGGCTTGAGGTCTCTTGATCGATTCGATCGAGTTTTCGTCCGATCCTTGCCTCAGGAAACCAAGATTTCCGCAGCAGCAACTATGAATTGTTACGATCCACAATACCAATAGCTGCTCGGTATAGTTTCCATACCACGTACCCCGTTGGTGGGGCGGTTCTCCCTCAGCGCTCTTGACGGCCACTTCTCGAGCTGTGCGCCACAGGGAGCGCGCGCTTGTGCGCCGTCGCGCGGTATGCGCTTGCGATCGTCCCCGCAACTGACTCATTCACGGCTTTACCTTCGAGGAAATCGTCGATTTGGTCGTAGGTCACGCCATAGACATCCTCGTCCGGTCGCAACGGCGCGCCATCATCCAAGTCTGCGGTAGGAACCTTGCCGATCAGCTTTGCCGGTGCGCCTAAGTACGATGCTATCGCGCGCACGCGCCGTTTGTTCAGGCCCGCTAGCGGCAAGAGGTCGGCTGCTCCATCGCCGAACTTAGTGAAGAATCCCATCACCGCCTCCGCAGCATGGTCCGTCCCGATGACCAAACCCCGCAAGCTGCCTGCAAGTGCGAATTGCGCCACCATGCGCTGACGCGCCTTGATGTTCCCGAGAACGAGATCGCGTTCGCTCGAATCTGCGGGGGCGAGACCAGCATTCAACACCTCTTGCCAGATATTGTCCGTCGCCGGTTTCACATCGATCGTGACTGTTCGGTCGGGCTTGATCGCTTGCAGGGCAAGTTGCGCGTCGGCTTCGTCGGCCTGCGTGCCGTATGGCAATCGGACTGCCACGAATGCACTGTCGTAACCGCGCTCGCGCAGTGTCCTCACAGCCGACTGCGCAAGCAGACCTGCAGTGAGAGAGTCGATACCTCCACTGATGCCCAGGATGAATGCGCGAAGACCCGATCTCTCCAGGTAGTCGCTAAGAAACCTGGTCCGGCCTACCGTCTCACGTCGCGCGTCGAATGAAACGGAGACGTTGAGCGCACCGATGATCTCGGTCTGGATGGTCATCTCGATCTTTCATTGTCGCGCAGCGCGCATCCACGCTCGCAGCGAAGCGTGTGCGCGAGGGAGCATACCCTGGCAGTTTGCCGAGGGGAACGCAGTTGCGACTCTTGCAAAAAGCTATCGAAACTATAGCGAACAGGCATTGGTCAAACTTGGCGATATGCCGCTATAGTATCTATGCAATCGTCGCAGCTCATAGCGGGCGAAACTATTGTTGTATCGTAGAACACGCCGGTGATCCAAGATTCAGCCTATCGGAAAGCTCGACCTTTGCTTGCGCGAAGTTGTTGTACCTAATAGTCTGTAATGAACCCGGCTCCGGTCTGTCGTGACAAGCAAGGGGGTTCGACATGGTCACCAGAGGTTTTACCGGCCGCGGTTCAGGCGGCGACCACTCGAACCGAATCCCGCCTGGTCAGCACCTCGTTGAAAATTTTCCGGTTCTGACAGCGGGACCGACGCCGCGCATTGAGACATCCGACTGGAAGTTCACGGTCAAGATCGGCCCGAGACCCATTAAGGTCTGGAATTGGGGCGAGTTCAACGCCCTGCCTAAAACGAAGGTGACCAAAGACATTCACTGTGTGACGTCCTGGTCCAAGCTCGATACTGCATGGGAGGGCGTGCTCATCGAGGACATCCTTGCGGCAGCAGGGATTGAGCGGCCAACCGACTTCGTCTTGGCGCATTGCTACGACGGGTATTCGACGAATGTTCCTTTGGCCGACATGTTGTCGGGGAAGGCGATGATCGCTCTGAACTACGAGGGCCAGCCACTTCCACGCGATCATGGAGGACCGGCGCGCCTCCTCGTTCCTCACCTATACTTCTGGAAGTCCGCAAAATGGGTGAACGCGCTGCAATTCACAACGCGTGATGAAGCCGGCTTCTGGGAGCTGCGTGGATACCACATCTACGGCGATCCTTGGCGCGAGCAGAGATACACCCATGACTGAGATCGGCGCGCAACCCGCGTTTTGGCAGTCCTGCTTCATCGAAGAAATCGTCCAACAGACTCCGAGTATCAAGAGCTTCTTCCTGCGGTTGGGGAACCCGTTCGCTCATGTCGCGGGCCAGCACGTCGATGTCCGTCTGACCGCGCCCGACGGCTACACCGCGATGCGAAGCTATTCGATCGCCTCGTCGCCCACTTCATCTCCGATCCTTGAACTTGCCATCGAGCGCCTTCACGATGGCGAGGTCTCACCGTTCTTCCATGATATCGCAGCAACCGGCGACGAGATCGAACTCCGTGGGCCGCTCGGTGGCCATTTCCTATGGCCGGAGCCTGCCGACGAGCCAGTCCTACTGATTGGGGCGGGCTCCGGCGTGGTGCCGCTGATGTCGATGATCCGCCAGCGCCGATCCCTAGCGCAGACGGTCCCAGTTGCATTGCTCCTGTCGGCGCGGACCGCCCAAGACGTGCTGTTCTCCAGGGAACTGCACTCAATTGAAACGGACGATCCAGCATTCAGCTTGGCGCTGGCGATCACCCGCGAGGCGCCCTTGCGCGCGTCGGACTTTGATCGGCGCATCGACGGCTTGATGGTCAAGGAGACAATCTCCCGTCTCGGCCGAAACCCTTCGCAGGTGTTCGTCTGCGGCTCCAACGGCTTCGTCAACATCGCAACGGACGGTGCGCTCTCGGCAGGCCTCGACCCCTCAATCATCAAGACTGAGCGGTATGGTGGTTAAACGCAGCGAACCGCCCACGCTCATCCTTCTTTTTCCGATTCCCAGGAGATCAGTATGAGTCGCTTTGCTGAACCTGTTTTCGTCGCGGCTGGGCTGCGGACACCCTTCGGTCGAGGTAGCGGGGCGTTGGCGAACTACGACGCGGTCTCGTTATCCGTGCCCGTGGTTCATGCGATGGCGAATTTAGCCGAGCCCGATCTGGCTGTTTGGGGAACCGTCATACCCAACCTGGGATGGAGCAACATCGCTCGGGAAGTTTGGCTGGACGCCAAGCTCAACCCCAGCATCCCCGCGTTCTCCGTTGTCCTAGCGTGCTCGACCAGCATGACTGCAACCTTCGCTGCGGCAGGACTACTTGGTGGCGGGACAGACCTGACAATGGTCGGCGGCGCAGAGGTCATGAGCAGGCCGTCGCTCGCCTTAACCGCTGAAGCATCCAAGCGATTGACCGATCTGTTCGGGCAGGATCCGGCCGCGGCACTTTCGGCGCTGCAATCGCTGACGCCGCGCGACTTCGTGCTCCCAACCAAGGGGTGGGCCAACCGTATCACCGGTCGGACGATGGGCGATCACATGGAAGAGACCGCCAAAGCTTGGCGTGTCTCGCGCGAAGCTCAGGACGACTGGGCTCTGAAGAGCCACCAGCGAGCCGTCGCCGGTTGGGACAACGGCTTCTTCGACGACCTTGTCATCTCTCTGCCGGAGTTGGCGCGCGACGCGAACCCGCGAGCAGATACGTCTGCCGAGCGCCTCGCCGCCCTAAAGCCAGCCTTTGATCGGGAGAGCGGACAGGGCAGCCTGACGGCCGGCAACAGTTCCCCCATCACCGATGGAGCGGCCGGCTGCTGGGTTGCCAACGACGCGGGTCTGAGGAGACTCCCTGCCGGTACGCCTTTCGCGCGGCTCGTCGACTACGAAGTGTCGGCAGTCGACCTCCATTCGGAAGGGCTCCTGATGGCGCCTTCCTACGGGATACCGCGCTTGCTCGCGCGGCATCGCCTCGGCTTCTCCGACATCGCTCTGTGGGAGATCCACGAAGCGTTCGCTGCCCAGGTGTTGGCCAATGTCGCGGCCATCGCCGATCCGGATTGGGTACGCGAAAAGGCCGGCGTCGAGGCCGCCATGGGCGAGTTCGATTGGAATCGAGTCAACCCCAATGGCGGTTCGGTAGCCATCGGACATCCCTTCGGGGCGACCGGCGCGCGCGATCTTAGCCAAGCGGTGAAGGAACTGTGGGCCCTGCCGGTTGGGTCGCGAGGGATCGTCAGCATCTGCGCTGACGGCGGCCAGGGCACCGTTGCTCTTCTTGAACGCGTTTGACCGGAGGATATTGATGAAGGCAATCCGCTTCCACGAATTCGGTGCTCCCGGCGTACTCCGCTACGAGGATGCTCCAAAGCCCGCCGTCAGGCCAGGCGAGGTTCTCGTCCGAGTGCATGCGGCTGGCCTCAATCCTCCAGATTGGTATCTCAGAGAAGGGTACAAGGCGCTGCCCCCCGAGTGGAGACCGTCGATCGAGTTGCCGGCCATACCCGGCTCGGACGTGTCTGGGATCGTTGAGGCTGTCGCCTCAGATGTCACAGCGTTTTCGCCGGGTGACGAAGTTTTTGGAATGATCCGATTCCCAAGTTTTGGCGAAAGCCTGGGATATGCAGAGTACGTTTCGGCACCGGCATCAGATCTGGCGCTAAAACCTCGCGGCCTCGACCATGTTCATGCCGCTGCAGCGCCGATGTCGGGACTGACCGCGTGGCAGTACCTGATAGAGCTGGGTCATAGCGAACCCAATCCCCTGCAGCCCGGGAGGCACGACCCGGTCCCGTTGGAAGGCAAAAGCGTCATGATCAATGGCGCCGGCGGCGGTGTCGGTCACCTCGCACTGCAGTTAGCAAAACACAAGGGCGCGCGCGTGATAGCTGTCGCGTCAAGCCGACACGAGACATTTCTGCGCGATCTCGGCGCCGACGAATTCATCGACTACACGAAAATCAAGGCGGAAGACTCGGTGCGCGAGGTGGACCTCGTCGTCGATGCAGTAGGTGGCCCGACAGCCAGTCGCTTCTTGCGTTCGATACGTCGCGGCGGCGCGCTTTTTCCAATCTTTCCGCTTGGCTTCGAGGGACACGATGAAGCCGCTAACCTTGGCGTTACGGTCTCTGCAACACAGGTCCGATCCAACGGAGCCCAACTCGCCGAGTTAGGCCGATTGCTGGACAGCGGGACCGTTCGCGTCGCGGTCGATAGCACGTACCCCCTCTCGGAAGCGGCTGCCGCCCACGAGCGTGCTGAGGCGGGTCATATTCAAGGCAAGATTGTCCTCATCGTCGAAGGTGGCGATGCTGCAGTGACGCGTGAGGCTGGGACATCGGCGCGGCAGTGGCCGCCTCGCGTGCAAGGACATTGACGTGCTGAGCCTGAGCGCCAGTGCGGCCGACGTGGGGGCGGTTCAGCGAGCGAAGGCGCTTGCTGAACTCATGGTTCTCGACACACCGGACGAGCAGTCCTTCGACGATCTCGTGTTCGTTGCGGCCAAGGCCTGTGGCGTTCCTATCGCTCTGATTACGCTTCTCGACACAGACCGACAATGGTTCAAGGCCAAGTACGGGCTCGACGTGTGCGAGACGGATATCGAACATTCGGTCTGTCGGATCGACATCGATAAAGGCGACCTCCTAGAGATCGTCGATTTGACAGCCGATGCGCGAACGAAACGCAATCCACTTGTCACCGGCGAAAAGCACTTCAGGGCATATGCTGGCGCGCCGCTTGTCCTTCGATCCGGGGCGGTAGTCGGTCGGCTGTGTGTTATCGATACAGCTCCGCGGCCGGCAGGGCTGAGCGAGATGGAAAGGGCGATGCTCCAGGCGCTTGCCCGTCTCGCCAGCGAGAATCTCGAACTGCGTCGAATCGCCAAGGCTAGCGAGCGCCTAACTGAACTCCAGACCGCTCTTGTTGAGATCGGTGAGGTAATCCGCAGCAGTAGCGGCACAGAGGAGATGACGTCTGGCACCTCTGCCATCGTTGGTCGGACCCTCGCCACGGACCGAGCCGGGTTTGGAACCGTCGACCATGACGTTGAGACGATCAACGTTGAAACACACTGGACCGCACCGGGTGTGATGAGCATCGCCGGTCGACACCGGCTTGACGAGTTTGGGAGTTTGCACAAGCCACTTGTCGATGGCGACCCTCTGATAGTTAGGGACGCCCTGTCTGACGAGCGCGCGCTGCACAATCTCGATGGCGCGTTGCGTATTGGTATTCGCGCAGTGATCGACATGCCAGTGCGCGATCAGGGCAAGACAATTGCCGTTTTCTTTGTGCATTGCGGCACCCCCCGGCTATGGCCTGCCGAAGAGATTGCATTCTTGCGGAGCGCTGCAGACCGACTTGAAGCAGGGGTCGCTCGGCATCGTGCCGAGCAGCGCCAGCACATCGTAAATGGTGAAATCGCGCATCGCCTGAAGAATACGCTCACCATGGTTCAGGCTATCGCGAGCCAAACCTTGCGAACCGTCACCGACCGCGATGCTGTTTATGCCTTCGAGCGCCGGCTGATGGCGTTGAGCGCAGCACACGACGCCCTGCTCCAGACAAGCTGGACACAGGCTGATCTCCAAGCTGTTGCGGCGACCGTCATAGACGCGATCGGATTTTCGGATCGGGTTAGAATGACCGGATTGCCCGTGGCGCTAGGGCCAAGAGCGGCGCTGTCCTTTTCCCTCATCGTGCACGAACTTCTGACGAACGCCTGCAAATACGGCGCTCTGACGAATGACTATGGGAAGGTGTCGCTGTCTTGGGGCGTCAAAGACAGCCAGGACGGCGATCTGCTGAAGATCGAGTGGCGAGAGAGGGGCCGACCTCCCGTTGTGCCGCCGACGCGTAAAGGCTTCGGCTCAAAGCTAATCAGCATTGGTTTGGTCGGTACTGGTGGCGTCGATCTTCGCTTCGATCCAGAAGGCCTCGCGGCGGACCTGCATGCCTCTATGCGCCAGTTGGTCCAGGCTTGATGGAGTACGTGTGTGGAATGAACAAACCAGTCGTGCTTGTCGTGGAAGATGAGCCACTTCTCCGTCTCTTTGCATCGGACATGATTGAAGAAGCCGGCTTCGAAGTGCTGGAAGCATCAGATGCCTCTGCTGCGCTCGTGGCTTTGGAAGAACGGCGCGACATCCGGGTCGTCTTCACCGACGTGGACATGCCGGGCGGCATCGACGGCATCATGCTAGCCATCCGTATTCGAAACAAATGGCCGACCATTCAGATCATAATCACGTCCGGAAGGCCGTGGCCGGAAGAAGCTGTTGTCCCAGCGGATATTCCATTCTTCTCCAAGCCATACCGGCAAGACCGGGTGCTGGATGCGGTCAGGAAAATGGCTGCGTGATGACCTGGATCTTGCGGCCTGCCTCAAATCAGCCGTCACGTAGTTTTGCGCCCTCGCTCCCAGCCGTTCGAGAGTCGCGGTGATACTTAGGTTCTGCCGCGAAGGACTCACGTCACGCGTCAACGATTGGAGATGCAAAATGAAGCCAGAAGTCCTCCTCTATGTCACGAGTTGGTGCCCATACTGCCGCAGAGCGAAAGCGCTGCTTACAAAAAAGGGGGTAGCGTTCACGGAAGTCGACATCGAGGCTAGTGTGCGGGTTTCACTAATTCACGGACACCTTTTTCAGTAATATGCGGACAGCCATTACGGTAATTCGCGGACAGCGATTTCAGTAATGTGCGGACAGTTCGCGCGCGTTTTTGCAGGTGCCGATTGCGCATGATTTTCTTCCTGTTTTCACCAGGAGGAACGATGCCAAGACGGAAGCAAGCAAAGCGTATTACGATGAGAGATATTCGTTCAATATTACGACTGACCTTCGAACAGGGGCTGTCGGTTCGCGAGGTTTCAGAGCGACTTCGCATTGGGAAGACTGCGGTTTCAACCTATCTGCACCGGGCTCGGCAGGCAGGTATTTGCATGTGGCCGATACCTGCTGCCTATGATGATGACATCCAGCTTGAGAGACTGTTGTTCAAACAGGCCGGCCGGCCAGCCCAGGATACGCAGGAACCGGATTTTGCGTATGTTTCGCGGGAACTGAAGCGTAAGGGCGTGACGCTGACCCTTCTGTGGCAGGAGTATCGCACGGCGCATCCTGATGGTTATGGATACACGTGGTTCTGCACGAATTTTGCAGCTTTTGAGCAGAGGCTGTCCCCGACCTATCGCAATCGGCATGAGGTCGGAGCCACCATGCAGACGGATTATGCGGGCCAGACGGTGCCGCTCATCAATCCGAAAACCGGAGAGATCCGTCAGGCACAGATCTTTGTCGCGGTTCTTCCCGCGTCCAATCTGGCCTTCTCCTATGCCAGCGAGAGCCAGAAACTTCCAGACTGGATCGAAGGGCAAAAGCGGGCGCTGATCTATTTTGGCGGTGTGACGAAGGCCATTGTCTGCGATAACCTCAAATCCGGTGTCGCAGTTGCCCTATGGTTCGAGCCAACGATCACCGCGACCTTCGAAGCGTTTAGCGAACATTATGGCACGACCGTATTACCGACACGGGTGAGACGGGCCCGGGATAAGGCAAAAATCGAGGGATCGGTTTTAATCACCGAGCGCTGGATTCTGGCACGGCTTCGCAATCAGACTTTCTTCTCACTGGAGGACCTGAATGCCGCCATTGGCAAGCTTCTGGAAGATATCAACAACCGCCCCATGCGCCATTACGGCAAATCCCGGCGCGAATTGTTCGAGGAGCTTGAGCGCACTGCTCTTGCTCCACTGCCCGCGACAGACTTCGAATATGCGGAGTGGAAATCGGCGAAGGTTCACCCCGATTACCATATTGATGTAGCCAAAACCTTCTATTCGGTACCGCACCAACTGATCGGCAAAAAGGTTACCGTGCGCCTCACACATCAAGTGGTCGAAATATTCTTTAACCACAAGCGGGTCGCATCTCATCGCCGTCGTTCCGAGCGCAACGGGCACGTCACGGTGAAGGAGCATATGCCCAAATCCCATCAGCGGCATGCCGGGATGAATGCGGCAAGCCTGATCCGGGATGCCAGCAAGATCAGCGTCAACACAGGTATCTTCGTTGAACGGGTCATCCGCGACAAACCACATCCCGAACAGGGATACCGTGCGGCGCTCGGCATTCTTTCCCTTGCCCGGCGCTACGAGCATGATCGCCTCGACGCCGCCTGCGAGCGGGCGCTTGTCATCAATGCGCTGACCTACACCTCCGTCCGTTCCATTCTGCAGGCGGGTCTCGACCGGGCAAGCCCGGCCGAGGAAGTCAGAAAGCCACTGCCCACTCATTCCAACATTCGCGGTCGTGGCTATTACCATTGAAATCGCTGGCAATAATGCTGGCGCCCTGCCTGAAGCCCTGAAGCGCTACGCAATGTGGGAAGCTTCGCGCCCCAGGGGCTTCAGGCCTATCGATCGAGCTGACAGCACTAAACGTAGTCTATCAGTATCGGCACCCCCCAAGAAAGAAGGAATGACAATGCTGACCAATCCAACGCTTGAAAACATGTACACGCTTGGTCTGTCGGGCATGGCAATGGCCTGGCGGGAACTGTCTGAACAGCCAGACGCCCGGGCGATGAACAAAGAAGAGTGGTTGGGCCTTATGCTCGACAGGGAGATCGCCGTACGCGCCGACAAGCGGCTGACGACACGTCTGGCGGCCGCAAAGCTACGCTTCCCGGAAGCCTGTGTCGAAGACATTGATTTCCGCGCGGCCAGAAACCTCGACCGCCGTGCGACAATGGCGCTGGCGCAAGGGCAATGGCTTAAGAACCATGAGAATTTGATCGTGTGCGGGAAAACCGGTACGGGCAAGTCATGGCTGGCCTGTGCTCTGGGCCGTCAGGCCGCACGACATGACCATTCGGTTCTCTATGTCCGCGCGCCTCGTCTCTTCGAGGATCTCGCCATGGCAAAGTTGGATGGCCGCTATCCAAGGCTCATGAACCGACTGATGAAAGTGCAACTGCTGATCCTTGATGACTTCGCCACTCATGTCCTCAGCGAACAGCAGCGCTTCCATCTCTTCGAGATTATCGAAGAACGATACCAGCGCAGGTCAACGCTCATCACGGCTCAGGTCCCCGTGAATGCCTGGCATGACCTCATCGCAGACGCCACGGTCGCCGACGCAATATTGGACCGCGTCGTGCACAATGCTCATCGCATCAATTTGGAAGGAGATAGTATGCGCAAAGCCAAATCCGGAATTGACACCATACCCAATATGCACGACGAAAGAACAGAAGGCTGATTAACAACAGACCTGAAAAACGCTGCGGCTGAACTGTCCGCGAATTAGCGAAACAAGTGTCCGCGATTTAATGAAATCGCTGTCCGCGAATTCTGAAATACGCAGCTAGTGCGGAAAACCGAAAAGCGATGATCGACGTCTCAGGTCGAAGGACCGTGCCGCAGATATTCATCAACGGCACGCATGTGGGCGGCTCTGACGAACTCCATGCCCTCGATGCCAGAGGCGGGCTCGACCAGCTGCTCGCCATCGGACGGCCACCAGTGACGTGAAATGGAGGAGAAAGAATTCGATACGGCTTTCGCTAAGCTACCGGACGGATATAGTGGGGGCACTTACAAAGCCCGGCGCTTCGGCGTTACAGTCCGCCGCTCCAAAGATGGCCGACGTAACAGCCTTTTTGCCCGAGAGCTGGCTGGAACCGATATCGTTAGCTTCAACCTGTACCGCGTCTCAGCGGGCAAGGCTTCACTCAAGCCGTGTGAGATGTCCGCAGAAAAGGTCGTGGCGTTCGTGCTCCACTTTCGACCGGACGCATGAGCTTGGCTTCACCGCTAAACGTGGTGACCGTGATGGGCGCGAACCTAGGCCCCTAGGCTCGTTTCTGGTCGCCTGAACTATCGAAACTATAGTTACAGGTCATTGGACTTCATCCTGACGTAAATTCATTTTCTGTACCTTAGCGTGCGAAAGAATCGGCGCTGGTCTGTTGTGCAAGCCATGATCGAGAAAGTCCAAGCGATGACAAACTCCAGTGCTGCAACCGCGCCTTCACCTTCTGACCTGGACGAAAGCGCGACCATGACGGTCGCGGATGCGCTGAAGATCATTTTGGCGAACAGCTATGCGGTCTACCTCAAGACCAAGAACTTTCATTGGCATGTCTCGGGCCCGTACTTCAGGGACTACCACCTGCTTCTCGACGAGCAAGCCGCGGAGATCCTCGCTGCTACCGATGCTATGGCTGAGCGCGCCCGGAAGACCGGTAATACGACCATCCGATCGATCGGCGATATCGCCCGCCACCAGACGATCAAGGACAACGACGCGGAGTTCGTCACGCCGCAGGACATGCTGACGGAATTGCGCGCTGATAATCTTCATATGGTCGAGTCGCTGCGTCGCGCAAAGGACGTCGCCGATCAGGCGAAGGACAATGCGACCTCCGGCCTGATCGATACCTGGACCGACGAGGCGGAACGCCGTGCGTGGTTTCTTTTCGAAGTCAGCCGATAGGATTGCTGCTCAACGGATCGGATCGTTTCATGGCGTCTAACGATGCGCAGACCCAGTTTATTCAGACAGAGGGCGGTAGGATAGCCTTCGACGACACGGGCAAGTCCGACACCGCAGCGTTCCTAGACGAAGTCTCCGTGCCAAGCCTCATCGTGATGGGCTCGAAGGATCCAGACTTCCCGGACCCTGTCGAAGAAGCTCGGAGCTTGGCTTCGAGGATCAATGGCGGAACCATGATTGTCGCGGGCGCCGGGCACTACCCTCATGTCGAAATGGCGGACGATGTCGGACAGCGTATCATCGCGTTCGTAAGCCAGCTCGATAGGTCCGGCCTAGCCGTTTTGCCTTTGCGCAGGAGTTGAGGATGGCAAAGGTCGGCTTTGGTGGAGGCTGCCACTGGTGCACCGAGGGTGTTTTCCAAGCGTTGCGCGGCGTCACGCAGGTCGACCAGGGTTTTCTACAATCGACGGCGCCGGCAAACACCTGGGCAGAGGGGGTGATCGTCACCTTCGATCCCACGGTCATTGGTTTGACGACGCTGTCCGAGGTCCATCTCAGAACGCACTCCGCCAAGCGAGCCCGATCGCTGCAAAGCAAATATCGCAGTGCGATTTATATATTTGAAGAGAGCCAGCGCCATGAAGCTGAGCAAGCAATTGCCCGCTTGGGCGAAGAGACTGGCGAGGCGGTGCACACCTTAGTTCTATCGTTTGTGGGCTTTAGGGCATCGGATGCGCGCTATCAGAACTACTACCGCACCGATCCGAGCAGGCCTTTCTGTCAGAGCTACATTGATCCGAAGCTGGCGTATATCCGGCAGCACTATTCAAAGTTTGCTCTGCCGGGATAGCCAATACGAGTACGCATTTTCCGGGGATCCGCACGCCGAGCCAGCACCGTGTGCTGGGTGACTGCTTTGGCTAGTTCAACGTAGATGAATGATCCGACGACGGGGTCACGACTCGGCCAAGCGCCATAACTTTGGACCATCTCGGAGAGAGACAGCGCACCGAACACGACTCGAACGTGTGGTCTCCACCTTCAACGGTAGCACTGAATGATGGTGCGGGTGGCCGGGGTCGAACCGGCACTCCTCTCGGAACTGGATTTTGAAGGGAATCGCGTCTTTCGTATTCCGCCGTACCCGCCAGAAACTCGGGCCCGAAATCGCCCACATAACCGTTGCGCAGCATCTGCGCGGCACCTGGCGAGTCAACGGAAGCAGTTCGTCCAACCCCGCCTATGTGGCCTATACGGTATCCGTTTCTCCGACCCGAGCCGGGAACGTCTTTCGCGGCGGCGAATGGCGCAGCATGTATGTCCGTGCGGCAGCGTGAGGCACCGGTCTTTGGCCCTTAAAATTAAACCCGAAGCGCCCCTCAAAGAACTACCGCGATGATCAACTCAAGACGCGGCGGCAAGGCCTTGGTCATGCTGCCGAAGGAGGCGGCAGTGCCAGATAGCAAATACCTTACGCCTGAGGAGGTAGCTGAGCGCTACCGAGGTGGTATTTCGGTTGGGACCCTACGGAATTGGCGCGCGATGCGTCTTGGACCGTCCTTCGTCAAAATCGGCAAGGCCGTGCTCTACCCCCTCGATGAGCTTGATGCCTGGGATGAAAAGAATAAAGTGCAATGCCGTGCCCCAAGGGACACGGCGAGCACCTAGGTGATCAAACGTGACGGTCACGTTCACGCATGATCAACCGCCCCCATTCTCCGGCACCAGTCATTATGAAATTTACATTATTTGCTTATTGATCAATGTCTTAGCGTAATGGATGGCATGGTCCACAACCATCCTTCCGGTGATCCAACGCCATCGCGCGCCGACATCGATATGACCAAGCAGCTCGTCAACGCTGCCAAAGCACTCAACATCACGGTGCATGATCATGTCATTGTCGGGAAGCACGGCCATGCCAGCTTCCGTGGACTGGGATTGATCTAACAAAAATTTCCGCATCCAGCAGTTACCGATTGTTAAGCATAGCGCGAAGAATGGTTGCGCATTGCATGGAAATCGCTCGAATTTTCTTAAATTTGGACACAATCAGAGGTGAGACGAGAGCCAGTTCGAAGGCACGGCCTTTCGATGGGTATAATGAATTCAGGCATGTTTCCCGCCAGCGTTTCCAGACGGGAAAATCGGAGTAAAAAATGTTGAAGCGTTCTATCACCGCAGTGGCGCTTGGCGCCGCAATCGTTGCTTTTGCAGGTTCGGCTTTCGCTGCCGACATGATGGGAGCAACCGACTATTCCTATAATGATCCTGTCGCCGCAGGCCCGCATGACTGGTCCGGCAACTATATCGGCGCACAGGTCGGCGCTTCTTCGTCCAGGGTTCCCGGTCCTTTCACCAACCGCACTGGTGCTCTTGGCGGCGTTGTCGTAGGCAAAAACATGCAGAGCGGCAATGTCGTGTTTGGCGGAGAACTCGAAGGAAACTTCGCCGAAGCCGAACATCGCATCGGCAATGGCGGCAGCCTTCAGCAGTCATGGAACGGCAATGCCAAGGGCAAGGTCGGCTATGCTTTCGACAAGACGCTCGTTTACGGCACGGCTGGTTACGGCGTGACCCGCTTCAAGGCCAAGGACAACACCACCTCGGCTCCGGGCTGGGAAGGTGGCGCACTGGTTGGCGCTGGTGTTGAACAGGCCCTGAGCGGCCCGCTTTCCGTAAAGGCCGAATATGACTTCCAGCGCTTTAACGACGTGAAGTCCCGCGTCAACGGCGTGGAACAGCGCAACAATCTGAAGAACCATTCGATCAAGGCCGGTCTGAACTACAAGTTCTAGGCCTCGCGATCCGATGCGAAACTTCATTCTGTTTTAGCATCAAGCAATTCTGCATTTGCACAAAGGGCTGCGTTTCATAGCGCAGCCCTTTCGTTTTGCATAAATTTATCTTCATTTCGCAGTCTGACTACGTCATTCGATGGCTTGACTCCGACAGGCACTAACCGATTATAAATTGGTAGTGGAAGTGCGGGGAACAATAAGAGCGAAAAGCTCAACCACCATATCGGGAGGTTATCTTACCTTGCCGTGTTGTCTCCTCGCGCCTGAACACTTGGATATGTGGCTCTGCTGTCGCAGACCATGCAGTCAGGAATGAAAGAATGCAGCGCGTTTTTGACGGACACAACGATGTCCTTCTGCGGCTTTGGGAAAATGCCCGCAAGGGCCAAGACCCGATCAAGGAATTTATCGACGGGACGGATATCGGCCATATCGATCTGCCCCGTTCGCGCAAAGGCGGTCTCGCCGGTGGAATATGCGCTATCTACATACCTTCGGGCGAGCATATCGAACTGGGCAAGCCTGATGCCAATGGCCACTACGAAACGCCGCTTTCAGTGCCGCTGGAACGTAGTCCCTCCCTCGACATAGCTCTCGAAATCGCAGCCATCGCGTTGAAGCTGGAAGCTGCCGGGGGCTGGAAGCTCTGCCGCAACGGTCGTGAACTCGATGAAACGCTGAACAGCGACACATTTGCCGCCGTGCTGCACATGGAAGGCTGCGAAGCCATCGATGCCGATCTGGCTGCTCTTGAGGTCTTTTATGCTGCCGGCTTACGTTCACTCGGACCGGTGTGGAGCCGCAACAACGTTTTCGCTCACGGTGTTCCATTCGCCTATCCGATGAGCCCCGATACTGGCCCGGGCTTGACCGATGCAGGCAAGCGTCTGGTCAAAGCGTGCAACACCAAGGGCATTCTGATCGACCTGGCGCATATCACCGAAAAAGGTTTCTGGGACGTGGCCAAACTGAGCGATCAGCCGCTGGTCGCCAGCCATTCCAACGCACACGCCCTCACCCCTGTCGCCCGCAACCTGACCGACCGTCAGCTTGATGCGATCCGCGAGAGCAAGGGTCTTGCCGGACTGAACTACGCCACGACGATGCTGCGCGCGGACGGTAAGGAAGACGCCAACACGCCGCTGTCCGATGTAGTTCGCCACGTGGATTACATGGTTGAACGCATGGGCATCGACTGCGTAGCGCTCGGTTCAGACTATGACGGCGCAACAATTCCAGCCGAAATTGGCGATGCCGCAGGCACGCAAAACCTTGTCGATGCACTGCGAAAAGCGGGCTATAGTGAACAAGAGCTAGCAAAACTTTGCCAGGACAATTGGGTACGGGTTCTGAAACAGGCTTGGCACGAAGCGGCCTGATCTGGTGCGCATCCCGAAAAGTGTGAAATGGTTTTCGGAATAAGATGCGCGAAAAAACAAAGACAAAATCCCAAACAAAATCATAGGAAGGGGACTCTCAACATGATGCATTTCGGACGTTTTCGTATTCTGGCTGCGGGTGCAGCACTTGCCGCGGTACTGGCCGCAAATCCAGCCTGGTCGGCCACGCCAGCCGACACACTGGTTCAGGCATGGGCCATCGATGACACGATCACGCTGGACCCGGCAGAATCCTTCGAACTGAGCCCGGCCGAATTCATCGGCAACGCTTATGACATGCTCGTTCGCCTCGATATCAACGACACGTCGAAAGTTATACCGGGCGTCGCTGAAAGCTGGACCGTTTCCGACGATGGTCTCACCTATACGTTCAAGCTGAAGAAGGACATCAAGTTCGCTTCCGGCAACCCGATAACGTCTGCCGACGTGGCTTATTCTTTCGAACGCGCTGTGCGTCTCGACAAGAGCCCGGCTTTCATCCTGACCCAGTTCGGCCTGACCAAGGATAACGTCAACGAAAAGGCGAAAGCCGTAGACGATACTACCTTCGTCTTCACCGTCGACAAGCCATATGCACCAAGCTTCGTGCTGAACTGCCTGACCGCGACCGTCGCTGCTGTCGTCGACAAGAAGCTCCTCGAAGAACACGCCGAGAAGGTTACGCCGACCGACGATTATAAATACGACACCGACTATGCCAACGCATGGCTGAAGACCAAGTCGGCAGGTTCGGGCCCGTTCGCGATCCGCGAATGGCGCGCCAATGAAGTCGTCATTCTGGAACGCAACGACAATTTCTACGGCGAAAAGGCAAAGCTCAAGCGCGTTTTCTATCGTCACGTCAAGGAAAGCGCGACGCAGCGCCTGATGCTTGAATCCGGCGACGTCGATGTGGCGCGCAATCTGGAACCGGGCGACTATGAAGCCGTTCTGAAGAACGACAAGCTGACGACCGCCAGCGCTGCCAAGGGCACGGTCTATTACATCAGCCTCAACCAGAAGAACGAAAACCTGGCCAAGCCGGAAGTTCGCGAAGCGTTCAAATATCTGGTCGATTATGATGCAATCGGTTCAACCCTCATCAAGGGCATCGGTGAAATCCGTCAGACCTATCAGGCAAAGGGCGTTCTTGGTTCTCTCGATGCTGCACCCTACAAGCTCGACGTAGCCAAGGCGAAGGAACTGCTCGCCAAGGCAGGCCTGAAGGATGGTCTATCGGTCACGTTCGACGTCCGTAACGGCCAACCGGTCACCGGCATTGCCGAATCCTTCCAGCAGACCGCTGCTCAGGCTGGCGTGAAGATCGAAATCATCCCCGGCGACGGCAAGCAGACACTGACCAAGTATCGTGCCCGTAACCACGACATGTATATTGGCCAGTGGGGCATGGACTATTGGGATCCGAATTCCAATGCCGAAGCTTTCACCAGCAACCCGGATAACAGCGACGACGCATCGACCAAAACGCTTGCATGGCGCAACGCCTGGGACATTCCTGAGCTGACCAAGCAGACGCAGGCAGCTCTTCTGGAACGCGATAACGACAAGCGTGCTGAACAGTACAAGAAGCTTCAGCAGGAAGCTCTCGACCAGAGCCCGTTCGTCATGCTGTTCCAGCAGGTTGAAGTTGCAGGTATCGCCGGCAACGTGAAGGGCTACAAGCTCGGCCCGACATTCGACTCCAATTTCCTGGCGCCCATCAGCAAGGAATAGTTGGCTGCGCCTCAGCGCATGAAAGCTTTTCATGCGCTGAATCGGCTTAAAAACAAAAGGATGGAGCGGTTTTCTGAATCAAAACGGAAAGCCGCTCCAGAGCATTTCCAGCGAACCGGTTTCGCTCCCGGAAATGCGTCACAACAGGAAATGGAACGGCTCATCGAAACCGTTCTAGGGCTTTTCAAGCAAAGATGACTGAGGCTTCAGACCAGAACCTGTTCTGAAATGCTCTCATTGTCGGAAGCGGTCAAAACATTGAGCAACACTGGAACCACCAAAAAGGTAAGGCGAGCGCCAAGGCGTTCAACGGTCCTTGCCGCGTCGTTAGCCAGTTTTCTGGTCATCGTCGTCACGACCTATCTGGGCCTTCTGGCTGTCACATTCTTTATCGGCCGTGTGGTGCCGATCGACCCCGTGCTTGCCATCGTCGGCGACCGCGCTCCTGCGCATGTCGTGGCGCGCGTGCGGGAAGAAATGGGCTTTAACCTGCCCTATTACCAGCAGTTCTATCTTTACGTTAAGGGTGTGCTACAGGGCGATTTTGGCACTTCGGTACTGACGACCAATCCGGTCATGACCGACATTCGCCGCGTTTTCCCCGCGACCATGGAACTCGCTACCGTCGGCACCATCATCGGCGCTTTGTTCGGCATTCCGCTCGGCGTTCTCGCCGCCGTGAAGCGTGGTAGCCTCGTCGACCAGATTGTGCGCGTGATCGGCCTCGTTGGCTATTCGGTGCCGATCTTCTGGCTCGGTATGCTGGCACTTCTGATCTTCTATGCGCGGCTCGGCTGGACCTCGGGTCCCGGACGTATCGACATCACATTCGAATACACGTTCACGCCGATCACCGGTTTCTACCTGATCGACGCGATCATCCAGCGCGACTGGCCAGCTCTCAAGGATATCGTCTCCCACCTTATCCTGCCGTCGGCTTTGCTCGGCTATTTCTCCTTGGCCTATATCAGCCGCATGACCCGTTCCTTCATGCTCAACGAGTTGGAACAGGAATATATCGTTGCTGCTCGTGCCAAGGGTATTTCGGAAACCCGTATCATCTGGGGCCATGCGCTGCGCAATGCCGCCGTCCCGCTCGTGACTGTGATTGCGCTTTCCTATGCCGGACTTCTGGAAGGTTCGGTTCTGACCGAAACCATCTTCTCCTGGCCCGGCCTCGGACTCTACATCACCAATTCCCTCCAAAACGCTGATATGAATGCCGTTCTCGGTGGCACTATCGTCATCGGGTCGGTCTTTATCGCGCTCAACCTCGTGTCCGATCTTCTCTATCGGGTTCTCGATCCAAGGACGCGCGTACGATGAGCCAAATGACAGTTACTTCCAACCTCTCATGGCGTGAATGGCTGCTTACCGAGCGGCCACAATCACGCACGCAAGCCCGTCTCGGCCGGGCCTATATGGTCTGGCGGCGTTTCACCGCCAACAAGCTGGCCGTCCTCGGCCTCCTGATCATCATCGGATTGCTCGTCGTTGCAGCGCTGGCCGATGTGCTGGCGCCGCATTCGCCAGTTATCGGCGATCTGGCCAATTCCCGCCTGCTGCCGCCGGGAACACCCGGCTATCTGCTCGGCACCGACGATCAGGGCCGCGATATTCTTTCGCGTCTGATCTATGGCTCCCGCCTCACTCTCTATGTGGTGTTGCTGGTCGCCATCATCGCCGCGCCTATCGGCCTTCTGGTCGGTACTGTCGCCGGTTATGCCGGCGGCTGGGTCGATGCCGTACTGATGCGCATCACCGATATCTTCCTTGCCTTCCCGAAGCTCATTCTCGCGCTGGCCTTCGTTGCTGCTCTCGGACCCGGCATCGAAAATGCCATCATCGCCATCGCGATCACCTCATGGCCACCCTATGCGCGTATTGCGCGCGCGGAAACGCTCACGGTGCGCAACTCGGATTATATCTCCGCTGTTCGCCTGATGGGCGCTTCGCCAATCCGCATCGTCGTGCGCCACATCATGCCGCTCTGCACATCTTCGCTGATCGTGCGTGTAACGCTCGACATGGCAGGTATCATCCTGACGGCAGCGGGCCTCGGCTTCCTCGGCCTCGGCGCACAGCCGCCATTGCCGGAATGGGGCGCGATGATCGCTTCCGGTCGCCGCTTCATTCTCGACCAGTGGTGGGTTGCAGCCATGCCGGGTATTGCGATCCTGATCGTCAGCCTCGGCTTCAACCTTCTGGGCGATGGCCTGCGCGATGCGCTCGATCCGCGGGGTAACAATCAATGAAGCCTCTTCTGACTGTTGAAGACCTGCGCGTCACCTTCCCGACGCGCACAGGCGCAATCGAGGCCGTGCGCGGTGTCAGCTTCGAGCTTGGCCGCGAGCGTCTCGGTATTGTTGGCGAATCCGGTTCTGGCAAATCCCAGACCGGCCGCGCCATCATGGGGCTTACCCCGCTCCATGCGAAGATCACCGCCAGAAAACTCGAGTTCGACGGCATCGACCTTCTAAACGCGTCGGCCCGCGAACGTCGCGCCTTGCGCGGCGGCCGCATAGCCATGGTGTTGCAGGACCCGAAATATTCGCTCAACCCTGTCATGACCATCGGCAAGCAGATCGCCGAAACGCTGAAGGCCCATGGCAAATTCAGCAGCGATGAAATCCGCAAGCGCTCAATCGCCATGCTCGAAGCCGTGCAGATTCGCGATGCTGAACGCGTCATGAGCCTTTATCCGCACGAAGTTTCGGGCGGTATGGGCCAGCGCGTCATGATCGCCATGATGCTGGTCGCCGAGCCGGAAATGCTGATCGCCGACGAACCAACTTCGGCCCTCGACGTGACGGTTCAGCTTGAAGTGCTCGGCATTCTGGACAAGCTGGTTGCCGAACGCGGCATGGGGCTGATCTTCGTCAGCCACGACCTGCGCCTCGTTTCTTCATTCTGCGACCGCGTTATCGTCATGTATGCGGGCAAGATCGTGGAGGAAATTGCGGCGAAGGACCTCGCCAATGCGAAACATCCCTATACGCAAGGATTGCTGAACTGCATGCCGAAAATCGGAGCCGATCGCCATCCCCTGCCAACCTTGCAGCGCGAGGAGGCTTGGAAGCTATGACAGGGGAAACTATGAGCACGGCATCTGCACTGAGCGTCGACAATATCGACGTCTATTTCGACCATTTCCATGCGCTGAAATCGGTGAGCATCGACGTAGCGCGCGGCGAATCCTACGGCCTCGTGGGTGAATCCGGTTCCGGCAAGTCGACCCTGCTACGTGCCGTTGCAGGACTGGCACCCGTTGAAGACGGCGAAATCCGCATAGACGGGCAATTGCTGAAGACGCCGCGCGACAAGGCATTCTATCGCAATGTCCAGATGGTGTTTCAGGACCCTTACGGCTCGCTGCATCCCCGGCAAACGGTGGACCGGCTGCTGCTGGAACCGCTTGCCATCCACGGCGTCGGCGACACCGAACAGCGCATCGTGAAGGCGCTCGATGAAGTCGGCCTCGGTTCCGGCTTCCGCTTTCGCTATCCGCACCAGCTTTCAGGCGGCCAGCGCCAGCGTATCGCCATTGCCCGCGCCCTGATCGTTGAACCCAGCATATTGCTGCTCGATGAGCCAACCTCGGCGCTCGATGCATCGGTTCAGGCGGAAGTGCTGAATCTGCTGGAGCAGGTTCGGCGTGACCGCAACCTGACCTTCGTCATGGTCAGCCACGATCTTGGCGTTGTGACCCATATGTGCGACCGGCTTGCTGTCATGCGTAATGGAGAGGTCGTGGAACAGTTGCAGGCAGACGATCTTGTTAGCGGCAATATCCATGCCGACTATACGAAGAACCTGATGCAGGCCAGCGAAGGCTTCCGCAGGTAATGCAAAAGCTTGTCTCCCAGAAGTGGCAACCGGTTTTGGGATAAAGACATGCAAAAAACAAAGGGGACCTGCCGGTCCCCTTTTTCATTGCATCAATCGTCGGATGCCTTGCGCGGTGTGTCGCCATCCTGCCCGCGCCGCCAATAGGCGACAATAAGCTGGCGATCCTTCGCAACATTACGTTCCTTGCGCATATAGGTGCGGATCGACCGGAATGCGTTGAACTCGCAACCGGCCCAGACGTAAATGTCTTCCTCGTCTTCCGGTAGTTCGACCACACGCACCGCATCCTGCAGCAATGTCGTCGTTCCGGCTTCCGCGCCATCGCGGTTCAGCCACTGCAGATCGACATCGGCACGAGAGACAAGTTCCTGCTCTTCCGAAGCACTGCCGATCTCGACGCGCACGACCGCCTTGGTCCCTTCCGGCAGACGCTCCAGAATGCGCCCGATGGCAGGTAGCGCGGTTTCGTCACCCGCAAGCAGATACCACTTCGCATCGCCCGCATCGCCACCGCCCGGCCCCGTCATCCCGACAATATCGCCCGGCTTGGCGCTGACAGCCCAGCCGGAACCCGGCGCGTCGCAATCATCGCCATGGACGACCATATCGATATCCACCCAGCCGGCTACGCTATCGATGTTGCGGATCGTATAGACACGTGTGGCAAGCTTGGCTTCGCCATCCGGCCAGACAGGACGGCCATCTTCGCCGGTTGTGGGCCATTGCGGTTTGGCAAGACCTTCCGGCGGAAACAGCAGGCGGATATGAAGACCCAACTGCGAGAAGCGGAACAGGTTGTCGCCCTTCAGACGAATACGACGCATATGCGGCGTTACGTTCGATACTGCAACGACCTGCATCTCGCGGAAGTAAGGCAGCGGCAACCCGGCGGCCCCATCACCTTCCCAGATGATTTTCGGTTTGGCGCTGCCCTTGTCGAGAAATTCCAACACATGCTCGGCGATGGAATATTTCATATAGGCAAGACCGGTTTCGTCCTCGCTTTTGACGTCGACGCTAACCGTTTCATCATCCCATTGCACATCAGCCTGACCGAAGCTCAGCACCAGCTTGGCCGTGCTGCCCTGCCGATGCACGTCGGCATGCTCGACAAAATGATCGAGGAGCTGATTGACCACATGACCGGCATTTGTGAGCGCAAAGCGGGTATTGGCGTTGAGTTCGGACATGCCCCGTCCTCCTTTGGGAAACAATTTCCCCAGCCTTACCCGAATATAACATGACTATTCAAGTCATCATTTCGATTTGAACCCGCAATAAATTGTGACGGGCAGTGCCTGTCGCCAGACATCGAAAGAGCCAAGTGCACCCGCTTGCGCAACGCCAAGACGCGTCAATTCTCCGCCGAATTTCTCACGCCAGTTGAAAAGCAGCATCTCGCTTTGCAAGGTCACTGCATTCGCGACAAGCCTGCCACCCGGTTTCAGCGCGTTCCAGCAGGCTTCCAGAACGCCGTCATCCGTTACACCGCCGCCGATGAAGATCGCATCCGGCGCTTCCAGCCCTTCCAGTGCACAGGGCGCCCCGCCCTTGACCAACTGCAATCCGGGGACACCCAATGCCGCGCGATTTCGCTCGACCATCCCCTGCCGCTGTTCGTCCGCTTCTATGGCAATCGTGCGACATGAAGGATGAACACGCATCCATTCAATGCCGATCGATCCGCAACCGGCGCCGACATCCCAAAGCAATTGACGCGGCAATGGCTGCAATCGCGATAGAGTGACAGCACGAACGTCGCGCTTGGTCAGTTGTCCGTCATTCTCAAACGCTTCATCGGGCAGACCCGCGACGGGAGAAAACACGCGCGCATCCGGCGCAGCGACACATTCAATCGCCAGTACATTGAGATCGGCGCATCGCTCATGGGACCAGTTTTCGGCGGAACCCTGAACCCGGCCTTCCTTTGGCCCGCCAATATGTTCAAGCACCGTCATCAGGCTTTGGCCAAAACCTTTATCCGTGAGCATTGCCGCGGCTTTGGCTGGCGTCGAACCGTCATCGCTGAGCACAAGAAGTTTCTCGCCCGGCAAGATATGCGGAAACAGCAATTCGAACGGGCGACCGTGCACGCTAACAGACCGCACATCCTGAAGAGGCCAGCCCATGCGCGCAGCGGCGAGTGAAAGAGAGGACGGATAGGCAAGAACAAGCATTTCCTCCGGCGAGAAATGCCGGGACAAAGTCGCTCCCACACCAAAAAACATTGGATCGCCGCTTGCCAGCACAACCACCGGCTGGCCGCGATACGCCTCAATCATCGTGAAAGCTTCGTCGAATGGAGATGGCCAGGCTACGCGCTCGGCTTTGATATCGCCACTCAGAAAGTCCAAATGGCGCTTGCCGCCGAAAATGACCGCAGCAGAGTTGAGCGCCGCGAGCGCGGTATTCCCAAGCCCGTCAAACCCGTCCTCACCGATTCCGATCACTGTCAGCCAGCGTGCCATGCGCGATGCTCCTTTTCCCTGTTCGTATGGCGGGGCAGTAGCAAGTGCAAGCGGCAAGGCGTATAAGGCTGAAATGTCGAGCCAGCAAATCACTCAGTCGCGGCAAGCCCAACCCGACAGGCGCAACGCCTGCCCCGGTCTTTCGCGTATGGTTATGGCCAGGGATGGGGCTATTGCCCGTATCAAACTGAGGCTTGGTCGCCTGTCAGCTGATCAGGCGCGTTCAATTGCAGCAATAGCCGAACGTTTCGATGCAGGCGCGATAGAGCTGTCGATTCGCTCCAATATTCAGTTGCGCGGTATTACGCCCAGACATTGGAACGATGCCGTCGCGGCACTTCACGAGGCTGGCCTTGGCGCCGACAATCCCCGCGCGGATGATATTCGCAACGTGTTGGTCAGCCCCACGGCTGGCATTGACCGGGGCCAGATATGCGACGTCACCGGACTGGCATCGTCTGTGCTGGACATGCTGCAGGCGAATGAGGCTTTTTATGCCCTGTCGCCGAAATTCTCGCTGCAAATCGACGGTGGCGAAAACTGCGCGATGATTTCTCATCCGGGTGACATCTGGCTTTCGGCGATAGACGGCGAAACCTTTGCTTTTGGCCTTGCTTCGTCTCCCGACAGGGAAGCGCTGGGGGCTGTAGACGCGCAGCATGCCCTGCCCTTCATCGAAACGATGCTGCGTCGTTTTTTACGCCATGCCAGCTTTGCGCGGATGAAACATCTGTTTGAAGCCATCCCAGCATCAGAGTTTGTGGCAGGTCTGAGCCGGGAATTGTCGTTCCCGATTCATCCCGCAACCGGCTGGAAGCGCAAGGCACCGATGCCATTTTCGCATCTTGGCAACAACCAGCAGTCTGACGGTTCATTTTATGTCGGCGCCGTGCCGCTCCTGGGACGCCTGACATCGGCGCAACTAGCAGGTCTGGCAGACCTCTCCGACAGCGGAAGGCGTGGACTGCGTCTGACGCCGTGGCAAGGCGTTATCCTGCCTTACGCAGGCGAAACCCAGATTGGTGAACTAACCGAAAAACTTCGTTCGCTTGACCTCGAAACGACAGCCGAAGCCCCACATGCGCGGCTTCGTGCCTGTTCGGGATCAAATGGCTGCGTCTCCGCACTCGCCGACACACAGACAGACGGTAAAAGGCTGGCAACATATCTGGCGCCGGGAAAATCATCCGTGCACATCACGGGATGCGCCAAGTCATGCGCAGCACTTGCACCTTTGCCGCACACGCTTCTGGCGCGCTCGACAGGTCGCTACGATCTTTATGCGCAAGAGACGTTTCCGCAAGACGGGGCTGGACCATCGCGCTTTGGACGGCTATTGGCGACTGATATCACCATTGACGAAGCGGCGTGCCTTCTGAACGCCCGACACTGATTAGAGCGGTCACCATGACAGACTATATTCGCGATGGGCAGGCCATTTACGACCGGTCCTTCGCCATCATTCGCGCCGAGGCCGATCTAAGCCGGATACCAGCTGATCTGGAAAAGCTTGCAGTCCGTGTCATTCATGCCTGCGGCATGGTGGATGTGGTCAATGACCTCGCTTTCTCGCAAGGAGCCGGCAAAGCCGGACGCGACGCTCTGCTCGCCGGTGCGCCCATTCTCTGTGATGCACGCATGGTGGCCGAAGGCATTACCCGCTCTCGTCTGCCTGCCAATAATGAAGTCATCTGCACGCTGAACGACCCATCGGTTCCCGAGCTTGCAACGAAGATCGGCAATACCCGCTCGGCTGCAGCGCTCGACCTCTGGCTCCCGCATCTCGGCAACAGCATTGTTGCAATCGGGAATGCACCGACCGCCCTTTTCCGCCTGTTCGAATTGCTGGATGCTGGCGCGCCAAAACCTGCGCTCATCATCGGCATGCCGGTTGGCTTTGTCGGCGCGGCAGAATCCAAAGACGAACTCGCCACAAACAGCCGCGGTGTACCTTATGTGATTGTACGCGGAAGACGTGGTGGCAGCGCCATGACGGCAGCGGCAGTCAATGCGCTCGCGTCGGAGCGCGAATAATGACGGTAAAAGGCAGACTGTTCGGCCTGGGCGTTGGCCCCGGCGATCCCGAACTGATAACGCTTAAAGCCCTGCGTCTCCTCAAAAGCGCACCGGTTGTGGCTTATCACGCAGCCAAGGGGAAGAAGGGCAATGCCCTCACAATAGTCGAGGAATATCTTTCACCGGAACAGGTTCTGGTGCCGTTGATCTATCCAGTGACGACGGAAAAGCTTCCCGCGCATATGGATTACGAACAGATCGTCAGCGATTTCTACGGCGAGATAACGAGCACGATAGCGAGCCATCTTGATAGAGGTCAGGATGTGGCCGTGATAGCGGAAGGCGACCCGTTTTTCTACGGCTCGTTCATGTATATTCATGACCGGCTTGCCGATCAGTATGAAACGGAAGTCGTGCCTGGTGTCTGCTCCGTTCTTGGCGCTTCAGCTGTGCTGGGCGCCCCACTGGTCTATCGCAATCAGACATTATCCGTTCTCTCCGGCGTCATGAGCGCAGAAGAACTGACGCGACGGCTCGCGGATACAGGCGCTGCAGCTATCATGAAGCTTGGCAAAAATCTCGATAAGGTCCGCGCTGTGCTGGGCGAGCTCGGTCTCATGGACCGTGCGCTCTATGTTGAGCGCGCCACCATGGCCAATCAGCGCATTGTGCCACTTGCCGAAGTCAATGGTAGCGACTGTCCCTATTTCTCGATCATTCTCGTTCCGGGGCAAAAATGGAACGGCGCGTGATTCCTGCGATTCTGGTTCTCGGAGAAGCCGCGGTTCCTGCCGCGCGGCGGATCGCATCGGTGCTGGAACGCGCCGAAATACGCGGCCTCCAGAACCGTGTTGCGTCGCTGGATGAAACCTTCGTGCATTTCGGCGATGCGGTCAGGTCGCTTTATGAGGAGGGCCGCCCCATCATCGCGCTTTGTGCAGCCGGTATCGTCATCCGGGCGCTGGCACCATTGCTGCAGAACAAGCGCGTCGAACCGCCGGTTCTTGCTGTCGCCGAAGATGGAAGCGCAGTTGTGCCGCTTCTGGGTGGTCTCTCCGGTGTCAATGACATGGCTCGGCAGATTGCGGCAGCACTTGAGGTTGCGCCTGCCATAACCACGTCCGGCGAACTGCGGTTCGGTATCAATCTGCTGCACCCGCCTGCCGAACTGACCCTTGCCAATACTGACGACGCGAAAAATTTCACGTCGAACCTACTTGCGGGACAGAAGGTGCAGCTTGACGGAAAATCACGCTGGCTTGCTAATTCCAAACTGCCTTTCGCCAATGACGGTGCGCTGACGATCAGCATAACGCCCCACATCCGCACACCCCAGCCAGACGAGCTGATTTATCATCCGCGCAGTGTGGCGATTGGCGTCGATAGGGTCAGCGAGAACATTCAGAACGATATTGAAGATGCACTTGCCAAGGCGGGGATTGTCCCAGCGTCGCTGGCATTGCTTCTCGCCCACGAAAAAGACTGTACTTCGCCGCGGCTCCAAGAGGCTGCGGCGAAAATTGGTGTCCCGCTGCGCTATGTGGCGAATGCAACCGATGCTCGTGAGATCGTTCTTCATTCGGTGGAACAGCCGGTTCAACTGATGGAGAGCTTGGGGCTTGCCATTGCCGTGGCTGCCACCCCGGCAGATGTTCTGTTTGTCGGTCGAAAACGTGGCAAGCTGGTCGTTATCGGCCTTGGGCCCGGATCACGAGAGCTAATGACGCCTGCCGTTCAGCACGAACTGGAACAGGCCGAAGACATTCTCGGCTATGAGACCTATGTGCGGATGGCGGAAGAAAACCTTCGTCCTTTCCGCGCCGATCAGATCGTTCATATGACTGATAATCGGGAAGAAATGCAGCGGGCGCGTCATGCATTCGAACTCGCTGCTTCCGGGCGACATGTCGCCATGGTTTCTTCGGGAGATCCCGGTGTCTTCGCCATGGCTGCGGCAGTCGTGGAGGCGCTTCACGAAACGGAAAATGCGGCATGGCACGGCGTGGAGCTCGTCATCCAGCCCGGCATTTCCGCTGCAATGGCCGCCGCATCGCGGATCGGAGCGCCGCTCGGACACGACTTCTGCATCATTTCACTGTCGGACAATCTGAAACCCTGGGAAATTATCGAAAAGCGCCTTGCGCTTGCCGCTGAAGCGGATCTCGCCATGGCGTTCTACAATCCCATCTCCAAGGCACGTCCGCATCAGCTTGGTCGCGCGCTTGAAATCCTGCGGCAATATCGGTCTCCCGAAACGCCCGTTGTCCTTGGGCGCGACATAGGCAGACCGGCTGAGACTACACGGACAACCACGCTCGGCGCACTGACACCAGATGATGTCGATATGCGAACCGTTGTGATTGTCGGCTCGTCCCACACGCAAGTTTTTGCGAAATCTGATAGCAGGGAGTGGGTTTATACACCGCGCTGGTACGGCGAAAAGCCAGAGAAATGACAAACAAAAAAGGCAGGGAAAACCCTGCCTTTTTCATGTGTTATCCCTGATTGTTGAATCAGTTCTTCTTCGCCTTAGCCTTTTTCGGCTGGGCAGCGGCGGCTGCATCGGCCTTGGCTGCTGCCGCTTCAGCTGCAACCTGATCGGCGCTCTTCGGCGACGTATCGATAACAGCGCGCACACCGCCCTTGGCGGTCAGCTGGCAAACAGCGGTACGCAGATCAACCTTGAGATCGACATCGGTGCCGCCTGCTGCACCCGGACGGGAGTTGATGGCAGAGATAGCGTGTTCCGGCAGGAAATACTTGTTGGCAGCGGCAGTGATGCACGGCTGCGCGAGCGCCGGATCGACATAAGCCGTCGGCGTGAAGCGAGGCATCGAAATCGTCGGCGCGCTGATCGGGGCATCGGTCTTGCCCGGCGTCGCCGTCGTGGTTGGTACAGTCGTCGTGCAGGCAGCGGCAAGCGGGGCCAACATGGCAATGGCTAGAAAACGGGCTCCGGTGCGGGCGCGTCCGTACATGATCTACCTCATAGGATCTGCTGAGTAGGTAAAATTTTAAGTTCGATAACTATTCGGTTTTGCTCGATTGTCGAGTGGCAGGAAGGTCACATTGCCAGAATTTCGATTCGCATCCACAGTCTGGCATCACTGTTTTGCTAGAATCCAGTTCAGCATCTCGCGCCAGTCGGACATGCGGATCGGCGTGCCGTGATTACCACTTTCGAAACGCCGGAACTGGACCGGATAACCCGGCGCGCGCTTGCGTATCTCGCGATAGAAGGCTTCCTGCTTGTCGATTGCAAAAACCGGATCACGGCTGCCATGTCCGAAGAAGATCGGCACACGTTTCTTGAATGCGGGTGACTTGAAAAATCCGTCATCCCAAAGCGAGCCGAGCAGAATAAGTCCTGCGAGCTGGTTCCCCACCTTTTCATTAGCCGCTATGCGCCAGCATAGTGTTCCGCCTTGCGAGCCGCAGGACAGGATCAACGGAGCGCTCGGTGATGATGCCTTGGCTGCTTCGATCAATCCGGCAATCTGCGCCTCACCCGCATCGGCAAAATCCTTGAAATCCGGCGTGATATAGAGACCGCCATTCAGTGCCGCGAGATTCTTCACACGGTTGAAATTGCCGCCAAAGGTAAAATCATTCATACCTTGCAGGCGATTACCACCCCTACCATGCAGGTAGATGACGATAAAGGACGCGCCTTCGCGCTTGCCTGCTGTCATGGCCTTCACCGGTCCGGCAGCAGTCTGAAAGGTAACGTCCTTCTGGTAAGCGCGCGCCTTCAGCGAGACATAGGCATCTTTCACGCGCTTTTCAGGCACCGCATCGCGCCCGTTGATATCGCGCATCTCGTTGTAATCGATAACCTTGTAATCACCATTGTCAGCGCTGCTGATAATGCCGGGATAGGCGAAATAATCGTCCTTGTATGGCGGCAAAGACGCTGCCCCGGATGCCATCACAGTTGAAAACAGAAACAATGCCCCAAACAGGCCACCTATTCCATGCTTCAACATTCTATGGCTCATCGGATTACAGCTCCAGCGTATGATAGCGCCTGTTGAGATAGACCAGCGCCTCGTCCTCGGCTTTGGACCGCAGGCCCACGACTTCCCCGAAAAGGACGTGATGCGTGGAGTGATCCTGCACGCTGACCACCCGGCAATCGAAAGCAGCAAGTGCACCCTGCAATATGGGTGCTCCGGTCACCTGAACATCCCAGCGCGCCAGTTCGAACCGCTCGTCCTGGGTCAGGCCGATACGGCCCGAAAAAGCGTCTGCGAGCTGTTGGTGCGACCCCGCGAGCGTGTTGACGGCGAACACGCCGTTTTCGATGAACAGCCGGTTTTCTTCATGAATCTTTTGCAGGCAAATTAGGATCGTCGGCGGATTATCCGAAACCGAACAGGCCGCCGTCAGCGTCAGACCACGCCTTCCCGCACTACCGGCAGTCGTGACGATCTGTACTGCGCCGGCGTAATGACTCATGGCATCCCGATAGGACTTGGATTCCACCGAAGCTGCACTTGAAATGATGTTCTTAATCGTTTGCACGTCCAACAGAATCCGTCTCGCCCTATGGCATGTTATCTGAAGCCAGCTACCCTGGTAACAAGTCCGCATAACGAGCCCAAATAACGGGCCCACATAACGGGCATTGCACAAAGGCCAGGAAACAGCTACCCACTTTTCGTTGAAAATGCCACGAATTGTTTAATGAAGACGGATCACGTGATCGAGCTTGGGAAACGTCCGACCGCAGCGCTGACAAGTATCATCCTTATACTGCTTGCCAGTTCAGTACTGGCGCAGGCGGAGGATATGCGCGTCGGGCTCGCAGCACCGCTGTCCGGAACGTTCGCTCCATTGGGCAATCAGCTGGCGGAAGGCGCTCGTGTAGCCGCCACGGCAAAAGGCGCAGAACTCGTTATTTTCGATGATCGCTGCGATGCTGAAGGCGGCAAGGAAGCCGCAGAACGCTTCGTCAAGGAAAACGTCCGGGTCGTCACCGGCTTTCTGTGCCCGGAAGCACTTGAAGCAGCACTTCCGGTTCTCGCAGCCAGCAACATACCTGTTGTGACATCAGGCGTCAGCGAAGCCACGCTAACTGAAAGACGTGCGCCCGCGCCGATGGCGGTATTCCGTCTTGCAACCGGCCTAGACAAGGAAACGCAGGCAACCGGGAGCTTCCTTGGCAGCCTTTGGCGCGCGCAATCTTTCGCAATCATCGATGATGGCACCATCGAAGGACGTGAACGAGCTGCACGCGTTTTAGCCAGCCTTAAAGAGCAACAACTACAGCCGGTTTTCACAGACACCTACCGACCGGGTCTCGATAACCAGAATGCTCTGGTCGCCCGGTTGCGGCGCGCAGGCGCTACCCATGTTTATGTCGGCGGTGAGCGCGACGATATCGCCGCTATAGGCGCAAGCGCTGCCGCGCTCAACTATTCCCTGACGATTGCTGGCGGCAGCCTTCTTGACGCAGCACCTGGCACACAGCCCTTAAGTCAAGGCACGTTGATGATTGCCCCGCTCCGTCCGCAGGAACTCTCGACGGCAAAGCCAGCAATCGATGCATTGCGTCAGGCCGGGAAACTTGCAGACGCCTATGCAATCATTGGTTATGCCAGTGCGGAAATCCCTGCGGATGTGATCAAGCGTGCCGACGAGCAGAAGCTGCCGATTATCGACACACTCCGCAATAATTCCTTTGAAACCGTTCTTGGCTCGATCAAGTTCGATGGCAATGGTGTCCGAACCGACAACCCGAACCGCCTGCAGCGTTTCGATGGCAAGCGGTTCGTGCTAGCCGACAAGTAGCCCAATCAGGCTCGCAGCAATCACCAGTCCGGTCATCAGGCTCATCGTCGACCAGAAAAGATGAAGCGCGGCATCGATATCATCAGCGTTGGCGTCGCGCTTGCCGGATGCATTCAGCATCGGCCCTTCGACTTTCTCCGCCCCATATTGGCGCGGACCGGCAAGCGCCAGCCCCAGCCCGCCTGCAAAAGCCGATTCCGGCCAGCCAGCATTGGGCGAGCGATGTAGACGTGCATCACGGCGCATGACGGAAAACGCTTCTTTGCCTGAAAGCCTGTCTTTCGTGATCGCGGTGGCAAGGGAGGCGAGCAGTCCGGTCAGTCTGGCTGGGATATAATTAGCGACATCGTCCAGCTTTGCGGCAAAACGACCAAAGTCACGATAGCGATCATTCAGATGGCCGATCATGGAATCAGCGGTATTGATCAGCTTGTAGGCGAACAAACCGGGTAACCCACCGACCAGAAACCAGAACGCAGGTGCAACGATACCATCTGAAGCGTTTTCCGCGAGGCTTTCTATCGCTGCACGACTGACACCGCCTTCATCGAGATGTTCGGGATTGCGCCCGACGATCATCGACACAGCCCGACGACCGCCTTCGATCCCTTCCTCACGCAATGCCAGTGCAACCGCCTGCACATGATCGGCAAGGCTTTTCTGTGCAAGCAGCACCGTCACGATCAGGATTTCGGCAACTGCACCGGCAGTCCCGGCGAAGGGTAACGAGAGTTCAAGGATGAGCCCCAGAACCACACAGCCCATCACCAGCCCGATCGTCAGCCACATGCCGTTTCGGCGAAGCACCGAGGCAGAGAGATTGCGATTGTTCCAGCGCTTTTCGCCCCACGAAATTGCTTTCCCGAACAGGACGACGGGGTGCGGCACCTTCTGCCATAGCTGCGGCGGGTCGCCGACAAAGCGATCCAGAAGAAGCGCCAGCGAAAGAATAATCAGCTTTATTTCCATGAGCTTGACCAGAAAAACTGAATCAAAATTTCAACGCCTTTTCGAACCGCACAAGCGCCACATCATCCAAAGGCAAACCAATGCGCAACCAGCGCGGGGCGTAATCGAATTTCCGGATCAGAATATGTCTCTCGCACAATCTGGTGTAAATCCCGATTGCATCCGCGTGTTCGACGAGAGAAAACAACGCCGTGCCGCCAATTTCCCTCAGACCGCTTTTGTCCAGAACAGCCGACAATTCCGCCCGCCGCAGATCAATACGTGTGCGATAATCCGCAAGCGTTCCGGCATCGCTGAAAGCATGATTGGCGATTGCCAGTGCCGGGCCAGAAACCGCCCATGGTCCAAGCCGCCGCTCCAACGCTTCAACAAAACGACCGCCTGTAATTGCAAAGCCCAGACGAACGCCAGCAAGCCCGAAAAACTTGCCGAAGGATTTCAGCACGATCATCGGTGCATCTTCTGCATTTGCCGCAATGGTGACGGCCTCATGCGCGTCGGCGAACGCCTCATCAACAACCAGAAAGCCCCCGCGAGCACCGAGTTTCTGTGCAAGTTGCAGGAGAGCCTCTTTCGAAATCACGCGACCGTCTGGATTGTTCGGATTAACGATGACTGCCGCTGTTGCCTCACTCGGAATTTCATCAAGCGTCACACATTGCACAACCTTCCAGCCGGAAGCGGCGAACGAAGCAGCGTGTTCCTGATAGGTCGGTCCGAGGATGGCTACCGTCGACGGCGCGATCAGCGTTGGAACGAGCTGGATCAAAGCCTGCGTGCCCGGCGCTGCAACGATCGGTGCTTTCTCGTTCAGCCGATAATAGCTGCGGGCCAGTCGCAACGTTTCCTGTAACAATCCTTCATCAGGCAGACGGTTCCAGATTTCAGGTGTCAGTTCGGGAAGCGGAAAATGCTCTGGATTGATGCCCGTCGAAAGGTCGAGCCAGTCTTGCGGCCTGCCACCAAAACGCGCGACGGCCTTGTCGAGCGCGCCGCCATGCTCGATTTCTGCACTCAAGCTTTCTCTCCGCAAAAATCGATGACATGCATGAACGAGCCTGAAACGGAGCCGACTCTCAGGCCTGCCTCGCCAACATCGTCGCCGACAGCATCACGCACACGGAAAAGACGATCAGCCTTTCCTTCACGCACGATGCTGGCATAGTGAAACTCATGCGCGTTCAATGTCTCAGTCCATGGCGAGCCTTCAAGCGGTTCCAGCATGCGGTAGCCGAGATGCAGCTTTCTTTTTGCAAAGCTCGTTTCGAGCGGCAGAAGATCCAGCATCGGGTGTGTGACACCCTCTGCATCCTGCAAGCTTTCGCCGAGAACCATGTAGCCACCACATTCGCCGTAAACTGTTACCCCACGGGCTGCAGCTTCGCTTATGCCCGCCTGAAAACGTCCTGCCTGCGCCAAACGCCCTGCATGCAATTCAGGATAGCCGCCCGGCAGATAGATTGCATCGGCATCCTGTCTCGGAGACTCATCGTCGAGCGGTGAGAAGAATGAAATCTCCACCCCTCGCCTGCGCCAGCCTTCAAACAAATGCGCATAGGCAAAGGCAAATGCGTCATCGCGGGCAACGGCAATGTGGTTGCCCAGCGGCTTCAGGCGCGGCACATTGGCCATCGCATCGAAGCGCTTCGGTCGCGACCAGATCGTTTGTAACGCATCGAGATCGATATGCGTTTCCATTGCATCTGCAGCGTGTTCGAGAAAGCTCTCAAGATCAGAGTGCTCGCCCGCCTGCACCAGCCCCAGGTGCCTTTCCGGCAAGGAAAGAGCAGTATCGCGGGGCAATGCACCAAGAACCGGAATACGGAGCGGCTCCAATGCGCCGCGTAACATAGCCTCATGCCGGGAGCTGCCAACGCGATTGAGGATGATGCCCGCAATCAGCACATCCTTGCGAAACTGGCTGAAACCCCAGACAAGAGCGGCAATGGAATGTGATTGCCGGGCACAATCCACCACCAGCACCACCGGCAGATCGAGAAGCCGGGCAAGATCGGCAGATGAACCCTTGCCGTCCATCGCTCCGTCAAAGAGCCCCATCATGCCCTCGGCAACCAATAGCTTGGCACCACTTTCCGTCATGCGGGAGGACAGTGCACTGATAAGTTCAGGGCGCATCGCCCAAGGGTCCAGATTGAAGCAATCCACCCCGCTTGCAGCCTTGTGGTAGGCGGGGTCGATATAGTCGGGACCGGCCTTGACCGGCGCAAGCGCTTCTCCCCGCCGTTTCAGGGCGCGCAGCAAACCCAGCGTTACCGTTGTCTTGCCAGACCCGGAAGCCGGCGCTGCTATCATGAACCCCTTCATGCGCTTCTCACTCCCTCATTTTGATTTCGTCTGGCAAGCGGATCGCTGGACAGGATTTTACCGTTCAACGCACCCATCCAATCCAGCCCGGCGCGCAGACGAACCACTTCACCTACGACCACAATGGCAGGCGGGTTCAGCCCCGCCGCTTCAACATCTTTTGCAGCCCGCGCCAATGTCGTTTCAAGCACGGTCTGGTTGGGGAGGCTTGCATTGCACACGAAGGCGACAGGCTCATCCGGCGAACGCCCAGCCTCGATCAGCCGCCTGGCGATAAGGTCTATATGTTTCATCGCCATATACATGACGATAACCGGCGCAGACTTGGCGATGCCAGTCCAGTTGATCCCGTCAGGTATCGAGCCGCTGGCATCGTGACCGGTCAGAAAGGTCACCGATTGATTGATATCGCGATGGGTGGCGGCAATACCCGCATAGGCGAGGCCGCCAATTCCGGCAGTCACTCCGGGAACGATGCGAAACGGAATGCCATGCTCCACCAAGGTCAGCGCCTCTTCTGCTCCCCGTCCGAATACGAACGGATCACCGCCTTTCAGGCGCAGCACCTTCTTTCCCGATTTTGCAAGTTCAACAAGCCGCAGGGATATATCACGCTGTTTTGGCGAAGGCTTGCCGCCGCGCTTGCCTGCATATTCCAGAACAGCATCCGCATTCTTGAGAGACAGGCAGGCATCATCCACCAGCGCGTCGTAAACGATGACATCTGCCTGCTGTAAGGCGTTGACAGCGTGAAGCGTCAAAAGACCGGGATCGCCCGGCCCGGCCCCAACGAGCCAGACATGGCCGGGTTCCATCGCAGGCAAGGTCACTTTGCTCCTCGCAATGACACATGCAGCCGTTTCTTCAGCCTTGTTCATTTTCATCAACCACTATTCTATCTGGCGGCACAGCTATCAGATACATTATAAGGCGTCCATGAATGACGAAACCGCTCCAACGAATAAAAGTCAGGAAAAAGCCGAACTCCGCCGCGGCTGGACCACGGGCGCCTGCGCAACCGCTGCCACCAAGGCGGCATTGACGGCGCTTATTACCGGTGAATTTCCTGATCCCGTCGGTATAATTCTGCCCAAGGGGGAAGTACCCTATTTCCAGCTCGCCTATGAAGGGCTGGGCGATGGCTATGCGATGGCAGGCATCGTCAAGGATGCCGGCGACGATCCCGACGTGACCCATGGTGCCACGATCATCTCTACCGTATTCCCGGCCCCACCCGGAACCGGCGTCGTCTTTCGTGCAGGTGAAGGCGTTGGCACAGTTACGCGGCTCGGCTTGCAGATTCCTCCGGGTGAAGCTGCCATCAATCCGGTCCCGCGTCGTATGATGACCGAAATCTGCGAGCAGATTTGCGCCGAATACGGCCTGCCCGCGGATATCGTCATTACGATATCGGTGCCCGGCGGCGAAGAGATTGCCAAAAAGACATGGAACCCGCGTCTCGGTATCGTCGGCGGTATTTCCATTCTCGGCACCACTGGTGTGGTCCACCCATTTTCCTGTTCAGCCTGGATACATTCGATCCATCGCGGCATCGACGTTGCCCGCGCAGCCGGGCAGAAACATGTCCTCGGCGCGACAGGTTCGACGTCCGAGGATGCTGCGCAGGCGCTCTATGATCTGCCCGATTTTGCCATTCTCGACATGGGCGATTTCGCTGGCGGTGTGCTCAAATATCTGCGCGAGCATCCTATCGACAAACTTACGATCGCAGGCGGTTTCGCCAAGCTGACGAAGCTTGCGCAAGGTGCGCTCGACCTCCATTCTTCACGGTCGCAAGTGGACAAGAGTTTCCTTTGGACCCTCGCCGAAAAGGCTGGCGCGCCGGAAAGCATGAAGGATCAGATTCTCTTTGCGAACACTGCGCTGGAAGTGCTTGAACTGACTCAATCAATCGGGCTCGACATAGCCACGCCAATTGCGCTCAAGGCGAAAGAAACAGCGCTCGAAACCCTTCGCGGCGCGCCGGTCGCAGTCGAGATTATCGTAACTGATCGCAGTGGGAATATCCTTGCGCGCGTCTGACCCCAAGATACTCATTCTCGGCGGAACGACCGAGGCTGCGGCACTTGCAACGGCCTTCGCAGGGCTGCCCGTCAATGCCATTACCTCGCTTGCCGGGCGTACCAGCAATCCAGCCAAACTGACCGGAACGGTTCGAAGCGGTGGCTTCGGAGGTGTTGATGGTCTTGCTGCCTATCTCGACGAAGAACGGATAGACCTCATCATTGACGCGACCCATCCCTATGCCGCACGTATCTCGCAAAATGCAATGCAGGCGGCAGGCAAGCGCAGCATATCATTGGTGAGGCTGGAGCGCCCCGCCTGGGAGGAAAAGCCGGGCGACCGCTGGATCAATATTTCCGATGAAGCCGAAGCAGTAAATGCTATCCCATCCGGTGAGAGTGTATTTCTGGCGCTCGGTCGCCAGCACATCGCGCCTTTCGCGGAGCGCGCTGATGTTTATTTCATCATCCGCATGATCGATCCACCGGATGTGACACTACCACAGGATTGCGAAATCGTTCTGGCGAGACCCGGCGATTACGCTGCGGAGAAGCGTTTTCTGGAAAACCACCGGATCGGGCTGATCGTCAGCCGCAACTCGGGCGGCACCATTTCCTATGCAAAAATCGAGGCTGCCCGTGCACTGGGACTTCCGGTCATGATGATTTCCCGTCCACCGGTTGCGGCCAGAAACGTTGTCACCTCGCCAGAAGAGGCAATCATATTCGCCCGCAAAGCACTAGGTTTTTGAACGCGCCGCGTGGCTGTGCGCTTCATGGTAAAGCGCTGAATCGCGAAAGCTTTTAGGGTCCAGTCCGCGCCCGACAAAAATCATTGCCGTACGTTTCAACCCGGATGCAGCCACCTTCTCCGCTATATCTGACAGCGTACCGCGTAGAATTTGTTCATCAGGCCATCCAACGCGATAGGCGATAACCACCGGACAATCAGCACCGTAAAGAGGTGTCAGCTCGGCCTCGATTTTGTTGAGGTTCCGGATGGAAAGATGGATCACCAGCGTCGCACCCGACCGCCCGAGTGTGGTAAGGTCTTCGCCTTCAGGCATAGCAGACGATTTCATCGAGGTACGGGTCAGGATGATTGTCTGATTGACCTCGGGAATGGTCAGTTCCTGCTTCATGGCAGCGGCAGCGGCTGCAAAAGCTGGCACCCCCGGCGTCACATCATATGGAATGCCTAGACTGTCCAGCCGACGCATCTGTTCGGCCATAGCGCCATAAATCGACGGGTCGCCCGAATGCACTCGCGCAACGTCGAGGCCTTGCATATGTGCTGCTTCCATCTCAGCGATAATCTCGTCCAGCGTTAGCGATGAACTGTCGACCAGACGCACATCCTTCGGTGCTCCGGCAACAACCTCCTTCGGCACCAGCGAGCCCGCATAGATGCAGACAGGACATTGCTCGATGAGGCGCAGACCGCGCACGGTGATAAGATCCGCCGCGCCGGGGCCGGCTCCAATGAAATGAACAGTCACGATTTACCCTTCCTGAACCGCGGACATGACTTTCCGTGGCGTCGAAAGTCAATCCGTTTCCGGCAGAAGCTCTTCGATATCGTTGAAGATCGACTGCCATTCTTCGTCCGTCAGTTCGAAGAAATTGAAGCTGCGCAACAGGAATGCACCTTCATTGGCTATGAAGGCCAGCCGAGTCCTGCGCCCTTCCGGTGTGGAGACGTCAAGCCCATCCCATTGCTTGCGATACCAGAGACGGGTTTCATCCAGATGTTCGGTGTTGGGAATGAGACTGGTCATCATGGCCGCAAAGCGCGAGTCGTCTTCGGCATCGCTTTCGCGGGTCACGCGAATATGGGCGGCAATATGAGAAAGCGCGTCCATGCGGCCTTGCTTTTTCTTGTCGACCTGTGCGTCGAAACGGTCGCCCCACCGCCCGATCATCGCTTTCAAAAGCCCGTCCTTATTGCCGAAGCAATACTGAACGCCCCCTTTGGTCACACCAGAAGCCTGTGCGACGGCATCCATGGTGAGGGCCGCCAGCCCACCTTCGGCGACGAGCTTTTCAGCCATATCGAGCACATGGTCACGGTCGATTGAGCGCGGCCTGCCTATTTTGTGCAAATTTTCACTTTCCATACAGACGGATTTATATTAAGTGAGCCCTCCTCGCAAGTTTGAATACAAGCGTATTGAAAAGGTGCTATCCAATGTTGCCGAAAAATCGCTGGCTGGTTCTGACCATTGTTTCCAGCGCATTGTTTCTGATCGTCGTGGACATGACGGTGCTTTATACGGCGCTACCCCGCCTCACCCACGATCTCGCGGCCAGCGCTTCCGAAAAGCTCTGGATCATGAACATCTATCCGCTCGTCGTTGCAGGACTCCTGCCCGGCCTAGGCACGCTTGGCGACAAGGTCGGCCACAAGCGCATGTTCATGTCTGGACTCGCAGTCTTCGGACTTGCCTCATTCTGCGCGGCCTACTCGCCAAACCCGGAATTCCTTATTGCCGCTCGCGCATTTCTCGCTTGCGGCGCAGCCATGATGATGCCCGCAACGCTCTCTATCATTCGGTTGACGTTCACCGATGACAAGGAACGCTCGCTTGCAATCGGCATCTGGGCGGCTATTGCATCAGGCGGCGCCGCCATCGGCCCTGTGGCAGGCGGCGTTCTGCTGGAATATTTCTGGTGGGGATCGGTCTTCCTTATCAACGTACCCGTCGTACTGGTTGCGCTGTCACTCTCCGTCTTCACACTTGAAAACCGTCCGCTCGGCTCCAAGCGCAAATGGGATTTGATCGGTTCGATCCAGATTATGGTTGGATTGATTGCACTCACCTATGCCGTGAAGGAACTCGCAAAGCGCGATGCGTCCATGACTGTATTTACAGCCGCGCTGGCAATCGGGTTGGTCGCATCATTCATCTTCGTGCGCAGGCAGCTCGCAAGCGAAGCACCGCTGATCGACTTCTCTCTGTTCAACAACAAGCTGTTTTCGATGGGTGTTTTCGCAGCTCTGGTGGCGTCCGGTTCAATGACGGGGATGGAGCTCGTCTTCAGCCAGCGCATGCAGCTGATCGAAGGCATGACACCCTTGCATGCCGGATTATCAATCCTGCCTATTCCTCTGGCCGCTTTCGTTGCAGGGCCGCTCGCTGGCATCATGCTCCCGCGCCTTGGTACCGGCAAGCTTCTGTGGTCGTCGCTGGGGATCACAGCACTTGGCGTTATTGTCTACATTCTGACTTACAAGACTTCGGCATCGTTCTATCTGGTCGGGCTTGCGATTCTCGGCTTCGGCGTGGGAGCTGCCATGACAGGTGCATCGTCGGCAATCATGACCAATGCACCGGTTGAAAAGGCAGGCATGGCAGCTTCCGTTGAAGAAGTTTCCTTTGAACTCGGCAACGCTCTCGGCGTTACGGTTTTCGGAAGCATTCTGTCCGTATTCTACACGGCAAGCCTTGTGATCCCTGAAGGCGCAGGTATTCCCGCAATCGTGCGCGACAGTCTGGACGAAGCGCTTCTGGCAGCTCAATCCCTACCGCCAGCAGATGCACAAACTCTGACGGCACTGGCATCGGCGGCTTTTGAGAGTGCTTATGTTGCCGTCATCACAGCGACCGCAACTCTGCTTTCGATCGCTACGCTCGTGGCCTACATTATTCAGCGACGTAAGACTATTACCGCATAATCCGAAGTCAGGACCGGGCGACAGCCAATGCGGCAGTTGCCCGGCCTGATACGGTCTTTTCGACCACAAGAAAGCCATTCGGACCGGTGGCAGCAAGCGCAGCCGCTTCAGCGACACCATGACATCCAACTGCCTCGAGAACAGTCTCCGATGGGTTTTCGAGACGCGGAGTTTCCTTTTCCAGCCGCTCGGCATCGAAGAAACAAAGCGCACATTCATAGTGCGCTGCAAGCTCGTTCCATGCGAGCTCGCCACACTTGGTGTTCAAAGTTGCGATAGCGTCAGGCCGCGAACAGCAGCCTTGTGACAACACCTGATCGGCCAAAGCCAAAAGCTCATCGAATGTCACGCCGGACGAACCGCCCATGCCGAGGACTGTGCTGTAGTTTCTAGAACCCACAGGGAGACGACTGGCGTGCTTTGTGCAGCTCTTCCGGCTTGACGCCGAGTGTATCGGCAATGCGCTGGATCATCGTTGCCTCGGAACGGTCGAGCCGGTGATCGGAACAGGCAATCTTTACGAGGTCACTAAGCAGCGCCAAACGGCGATCCGGTGCCATCTCGGCCAGCATGTTGGCAGCTTGCTTGGTTGTGGTCTCGTAGGCGAAATCCTTGAGATACTCGGCCACTTCCGGAAGCTCTTCCGGCGGAATGCCAAAATTCCTTTCGGCAATTTCCTTGAACGCCGCTATTTCAGCCGGATGCTGGTCGCCATCGGCAAACACCACATGCAACAGCAAAAGCAGTTCAGAAGCGAGCGCCGGATCATCGGCCACGCGCTGCACGGCGCTCTTCTTGCTGAGAAAAGCGGTAATCCGCTCAAAGATGCTCTCGCTCATGGAACCCCTCAAAACTTTCAGCCTGGATATAATGAATAACGCCGGATACACCGGAAAACAATCTCGCTCAACGCACTGGCTTTCTTCGGAGATTATCCTTGTCCGACTAGCGTTAGGAAAGCAGCTGCTCTATGTTGCGCCCACCTCTCCCTTGGGCTTCCCCGATGCTTGAATTTTTCGATACGCTTACCCTGCTCCTGACGGCTGCGGCATTCATCGCCGGGATCATCGATTCCATCGCCGGTGGTGGCGGAATGATTACAATTCCCGCCTTGTTGCTGGCCGGAGTTCCACCCGTTGAAGCGCTTGGCACGAACAAGCTGCAAGGCTTGTTCGGCTCGTCATCGGCAACCATCGCCTATGCGCGCAAAGGGCATGTAAACATCAAGGAACAGTGGCCTGAAGCACTTGCATCGCTCATCGGCTCAGTGTTCGGCGCTTTACTCGCAACGGTTCTGCCGGTCGACATCATGCGTGCAGCGCTGCCAATCCTCCTCATCGCGATTGCGGTTTATTTTGCCATCAAGCCGAGTCTTGGCGATGTTGATCGTGCGCGACGTATCGGCCCGTTTCTTTTCGGCGTAACACTCGTTCCGCTGATCGGATTTTACGATGGCCTCTTTGGTCCCGGAACCGGATCGTTCTTCATGCTCGCATTCGTGGCACTGGCCGGTTTCGGTGTGCTGAAAGCTACGGCCCATACGAAACTTCTCAACTGCGCGTCCAATGTCGGCGGCTTTGCAACCTTTGCCGCTGTCGGCGTCATCAACTGGAAGATCGGTATCTGTATGGGCGTCGCCCAGTTTATCGGCGCACAGATTGGCGCAAGCCTCGCCATGAAGGTCGGCTCACGCATTATCAAACCGCTTTTGATCGTTGTCAGCCTGGCGCTGGCAGTTCGCCTTTTGATGGACGGAACCAATCCGCTGCGCCAGTGGGTTGGCTTTTAAATCCGAAGCGCTACCAGCACCACGCCGCAGCCGATAAGCAGAATGCCAAACCAGTTGAGGGTGGACATGCGCTCGCCAAGGAATGCCGCACCGAACAGTGCCACCAGCACAACCGACAATTTATCAATCGGCGCGACGCGCGATGCATCCCCGATCTGCAAGGCCCGGAAATAGGCAAGCCACGAAGCACCGGTCGCCAGACCTGAAAGCACCAGAAACAGCCACGACTTTCCGGAAATCTCGCCGGGTTTCTGCCATTGGCCGGTAACGGTCAGGAACAGGCACAACGCGCCAATGATGACCAGCGTGCGCACGAGCGTGGCGAAATCAGAATTGATGCCCTGAATACCAACCTTGGCGAAGATGGCGGTCAATGCGGCAAACACCGCCGACATCAGTGCCCAGAATTGCCAGCTAGCAATCATCAAAACTCAATACCCTTCTGTGCCTTCACACCAGAGCGGAATGGATGCTTTATCATTTCCATCTCCGTCACGAGGTCGGCCGCTTCAATCAGCTCGTCCTTGGCATTGCGACCGGTAATGATGACATGCTTCATCTCCGGCTTGGCTTCGAGAACCTCGATCACTTCCTCGACCGGCAGATAATCGTAGCGAAGCACGATATTCAGCTCATCACAAAGCACCATATCGTAGCTTTCATCCAATATCATGGCTTTGGCTTGTTCCCATGCCCCACGCGCCATGGCGATATCTCGCGTCCGGTCCTGAGTCTCCCAGGTAAAGCCTTCGCCTAGCGCTGAAATAGTCACCTGTTCGGGGAACTTTTCGAGCACCCAGCGCTCACCCGTGTCCCACGAGCCTTTGACGAACTGCACGACGCCGATTTTCATTCCGTGACCCAGCGCACGGAAAACCATCCCGAAACCGGCAGTCGACTTGCCCTTGCCTTTACCGGTATGGACGATCACCAGCCCTTTTTCTTCAGTCTTTGTCACCTGAATCTTGTCGCGGGCAGCTTTCTTCTTGCGCATCTTGTCCGCATGGCGTGCATTCAGTTCCTCTTCCGTCATCGAAAGAAGTTTTTCCGATTTCTCAGCCATTTACCGCCCTTTCCGGATTCAATTTTTGAAGATTTGAACTCAATGTTTCCAGCTCGAACCGCGCAGAGTTGGAGCGAGGCGTCCAGAAGCCGCGCAAGATAGCATCGTTGAGTTTCGCTGCCGTCTCGACAAGTGCTGCCGGGTTTTTCTCGGCCATGAAATCATGCACCGACTTGTCGGCGATATAAGCCTGATAGACCGCCTCGAAATGATGGTTCCCAACCTTGCCGGTGGTCGCCGCGAAGGCGAACAGATAGTCGACAGTTGCCGCAATCTCTGCCGCACCCTTATAGCCGTGGCGCATGACGCCTGCGATCCATTTGGGGTTGGCTGCGCGACCGCGTACGACGCGCGAAAGTTCTTCTTCCAGCGCACGGATCACCGGCTTTTCCGGGCGGGAATGGTCGTTATGATAAACTGCGGGCATTGCGCCACTCAAACTTTCAACGGTCGCAGCCATCCCACCTTCGAACTGGTAGTAATCGTCGCTATCGAGAAGGTCGTGCTCACGATTGTCCTGATTTTGCACAACAGCCTGAACCGAACGCAGCTGTTCTTCGAGAAGGCCGCGCTCAGCCTGCCCTTCCTCGCCTGCGCCATAGGCGTAACCGCCCCAGACAAGCCAGGCTTCCGCCAGATCGTTGCGTCCCGCCCAGCCGTTCTCGTCGATCAATGCCTGCAGGCCTGCTCCATAAGCGCCGGGTTTGGCCCCGAAGACACGATAGCCTGCACGCCGCTCCGCAGTCTTTTCGTCTGCCCCTTCTGCAACGAGGCGCGCTTGCTCAATCCGCATGCGTGCTGCGATTGGATTGTCTTCGGCATCCTCATCAAGAGCGCCTACTGCACGCACGGCCTTGTCGAACAATGCAATCTGTTCTGGAAACGCGTCGCGGAAAAAGCCGGAAATGCGCAATGTCACATCGACACGTGGACGGCCAAGCTTTGCAATCGGAACAATTTCGTATCCGGTTACCCGGCGGGACGCCATATCCCAGACCGGCTTGACGCCGATCAGCGCCAAAGCCTGCGCAATATCATCACCGCCGGTGCGCATATTCGATGTACCCCACGCGGTTAGGCCGAACGATGTCGGCCATTCACCGTGATCCTGCGTATAACGGGTAATCAGGAGCTCCGCCGATTTGCGTCCCAGTTCCCATGCTGCCGGAGTGGGAACGGCGCGACTATCAGTAGAGAAGAAATTGCGACCGGTTGGCAGCACATCGGGACGGCCGCGTGTCGGTGCACCGGATGGTCCCGGCGGCACAAACCGCCCGCCAAGTGCGGCAAGAAATCCATCTATTTCCGAAGGCCCACAGGAAACCACCATGGGGCGCAGATGCCCCTCGATGGATTGGAGAACCGCCTGCGTCTGCGGCCAGTCTACGGGGCACTCTATCGCGCCTGCAACAAAGCTGGCTGCCAGCAGTTCGATACGCTCCACCGTATCGCCCGCAATGCGCCATGTTGCAGGGCTCGCAGCCAGCAAGAGTTCCGGTTTGGCACCTGTCCACGCCTCTGCCATATTGCAGTCCAGCGGATCGAATGTTTCGCCAAGCCCGCAATCCGCAGCGATTGCACGCTGGAGACTTTGATCTCCCGGCGCACCGCCAAGCGAAACCGGCACGCCACGTGGCACACGTGCCAGCGCAACCAGAAGATCGGTTAGCAACCTGCCTTCAGGCGCCAGCCCGAAAATATGCAGACCGTCGCGTATCTGCATTTCCTTGAGATCACAGAGATAGGCGTCGAGCTTTTGCAGCGCCATGTCTTCATCGTCATGATCGTGAATGCCCGCATCGCGATCAAGCCCGATGTCGCGCACGAGATCGAGTATCTGTCCTTTCAGTCTGAGCAGGCGGCGCGGATCGACGCCGGAGGCCTCGTAATATTCGTCCACCAGCGCTTCAAGGTCTTTCAACGGCCCATAACTTTCAGCGCGCGTCAGCGGCGGCGTCAGGTGGTCGATAATAACCGCGCTGGCGCGACGCTTGGCCTGCGTGCCTTCGCCCGGATCATTCACGATGAAAGGATAGATATGCGGTGTAGGACCGAACACGGCCTCGGGGTAGCAGTTTTCGGACAGCGCAAGCGCCTTCCCTGGCAGCCATTCCAGATTTCCATGTTTGCCCATATGCACAATGGCATCGATGCCGGCGACCTCGCGCAGAAAAGCGTAGAAGGCAATATAACCGTGCGGCGGCACCAGATCAGGCGAGTGATAAGTCTCTTTCGGGTCGATATTGTAGCCCCGTGCAGGCTGGATACCGACAAAAGTTTCGCCCAGCCGCATCAACGGCAATGCGAAAGCGACAAGCTCCTGCGCAAAATAAGGGTCATCTTCCGGCGCCCCCCAACGCTCTTCGATTTCTTTCTGAATCGCAATGGGAAGTCTTTTGAAGAAAGCCTTGTATTGATTCAGTGAAATCGTTTCGCGAACCTCACGTCCGTCACGCGCAGCATTGGTCGGGCCTGCCGTCAACGCACGCATCAATGCATCACCGTCCACGGGCAGGTCAGCGACGGGATAGCCGCCCTTCGCCATGGCGTGCAGTACTTCAACCGTTCCGGCTGGCGTATCGAGCCCTACCCCGTTTCCGAGCCGCCCGTCGCGGTTCGGATAATTCGCAAGGATAAGCGCAACACGTCTGTCATTGGGCGATTTCCGCTTCAACCGCGCCCAGTTTGCAGCGAGCTGCGCCACAAAACCCACGCGGTTTTCATGCGGCTCGTGCGTCACGATATTCGCTTCCACTGCCGAATCAAACTGTTTTGCCGACTTGAAGGACACGGCACGCGAAAGCACACGCCCGTCCACTTCGGGCAAAGCGACATTCATCGCCAGATCGCGCGCCAACATGCCCTGCTGTGACGTTTCCCAAACTGCCTTCGGTGTGCCGGAGAAAATCACCTGCAACACCATATTGCCGCGCTTGTCGAGGACAGTCGGCTTGCGCTCCGCCCCCGGCGAAGAAATTGCAAACCCCGTGGCATTCAAAACGATATCCAGCGGACAATCCTCGAACAGACCGTCGACGACTGCGGCAGACAATCGATCCTTGAGGCTCGAAACGAATATCGGAAGCGGATTGAGACCTTTTGCCTGCAAAGCAGCAATCAGCGCATCGACGGGCTGCGTCTGTCCGCTTTGCACCAGCGCCCGATAGAAAATAATGCCAGCGACAGGTGCTTTTGCATCGCTCCAGTGCGTGCGAATACTATCCAGCGAGGAGACATGCTCTCCCGGCCACCACAGACCAGCCTTGAGCAGAGGTGCAGCACTTTCAGGCTTCTCGGAACCCGCAATCAGCGCAGCGCAGTAGTGAAGGAATGCGCCGGCATTCACAGCCCCGCCCTCGATCAGATACTGCCAGAGTTCATTTCGCTCGTGCGCAGAGATCGTTGAAAACCGGTCCAGCCCATGATCCGGCTTGTCGTCTCCCGGCAATACGGCAATCTTGATACCGTGATTGAGTGCGCAAGCATGCAGCGCTTCTAACCCGTAAGGCCAGTATGTCTCGCCGCCAATGATGCGCACCACGATGAGGCTCGCATATCTGGCAGTACGCTCCACATAAGCGTCCACCGACATGGGATGGGTGAGACTCAGGAAATTGGCCAGTCGCAAGCTTGGCAAATCCGGCGCAAGTCTGTGTGCCTGCGCCAGACTGGCCAGTTCCGTATCGGCGGCGGAAAGGAACAATATCTCTCCCGGCGTCTGGCCGAGATCGACAGCCTCATTGCCGTCGCTGATTGTTCCTTTCTGGGCAAGAAGAAGATGCATCGGTCAGACAGCGTCTTTCACGGCCTTGGCAATGGCTGCTTCATCGATGTCATGCAGCCCGATCACAACCAACCGCGTAGAGCGCGTTTCATCCTTGCCCCATGGACGGTCAAAGTAATGTTCGATACGCGAACCGACCGCCTGAACGACCAGACGCATCGGCTTGCCCGGCACATCGACAAAGCCTTTCAGGCGAAGAATATCGTGTTCCGCGATGACTGCTTTCAGCTTTTCCGTGAATAGCTTGGGATCCGCCACAGAGCCCGCTTCGACCACGAAGCTCTCGAACTCGTCATGATCGTGCTCGTGTCCATCCGCATGATGGATTTCATGGTGGGATTTGCGGTTGGCGATGTCGTCTTCCGTGCCAACGCCAAGGCCGAGCAGAACGTCAACCCCAAGCTTGCCAAAGCTCGCAGGAACCATATTCACCCGGCGCGACGAACGCTCGGCCACATCGGCCTTAACACCGTCGAGCATCGAGGCGTCAATCAGATCGGCCTTGTTGAGAACAATCAGATCGGCTGCATGAATCTGATCCTCAAAAAGTTCTTCTAAGGGGCTTTCATGATCAAGAGATTCGTCCGCCGCCCGCTGCGCATCCACCCTGTCGTGATCATCGGCAAAACGCCCCTCCGCGACGGCGGCGGCGTCGATCACCGTCACCACGCCATCGACCGTCACCTGCGTCTTGATTTCCGGCCAGTTGAATGCCGCGACCAGCGGCTGCGGCAAGGCCAAACCGGACGTCTCGATCACGATATGATCGGGGCGATCAGCGCGGTCCAGAAGCCTGGTCATGGTCGGGATAAAATCATCGGCAACGGTGCAGCAGATGCAACCATTATTGAGTTCGATCACGTCTTCTTCGCGGCAAGTCTCGATACCGCAACCTTTCAGAATACCGCCATCGACACCGAGGTCGCCGAACTCATTGATGATCAACGCAATGCGTTTTCCATTGGCGTTTTCCAACAGGTTGCGGATCATCGTCGTTTTGCCCGATCCGAGAAAACCCGTGATGACTGTTGCGGGAATTTTCTGTCCCTGCATCGATTTATCCCTTCATCCTGAGCGGCAACCCTGCCGCCATGAAATAAACTTCATCCGCAATCGCGGCCACTGCCTGATGCAGAAAGCCTGCATGATCGCGAAATTCCCGTGCCATGCGATTTTCAGGCACGATCCCAAGTCCAACTTCGCTCGAAACAAAAACCACAGGCCCGGCAAGATTCGGCAGCATGGCGACAAGACTTGCCGTCTCTGTCGTTATATCGCGCTCGGCCATCATCAGATTGGTCAACCACAGGGTCAGGCAATCGACCAGCACGAACCGATCCGTAGCAGCATTCAATGTCAGTGCACCGATCAGATCGAGTGGCTCCTCCACCGTCTGCCATTCGGAACCACGTCGGTCGCGATGAATGGCAATGCGGTTTTCCATTTCCTTGTCGAAGGCGCGTCCTGTTGCCAGATAGAGCGGCTGAAGCCCCGAGGACTCAACCATCTTCTCGGCATAGGACGACTTACCCGAACGGGCTCCGCCAAGAACCAGAACCGATTTTCCCGGCGAAGCCATTTTCATCAGCCCTCAATCTCGGACGATGCGTAGTGCTGGATGAACCAGCCAAGTGCGAGGCCGATCACGGCCCACATGAACAGGTTCGTCGCCAGCGATGCGACCGCATATTGCGAAGCAAGCAGTGATGGAATCGGTGACGAGATGTCTTCGGGATGCGGAGCACCATAAAGATGCGGCGCCACGATCAGCACCAGACCGAGGGCCTTTGCCCAGATTTCCTGGCGCAACACGATGAGATAGAGGCCTAAACCGCTCAGCACCACGGTAGCGAGCCACCAGAGCTGACGTTCAGCCAGATCAGCCGCAGGCATTGCCGGTAATTCGGGTGATAAGCCCAACGCGGGTAGAAACGCGACCGCGAAGAAACCGGCAACGCCCCAATAAATCCCATTCTGCACCGTAATGCGGCGTCCGAGAAGCAAGGCCACGCCACCAAGCAGCAAGGCAAAACCTGCACCTGCTACGAGATTGGCAAGGATCGTATTGCCCAACCGCCCAAATGGTAGTTCAGCCCCTTCTTCCTCGGCACTTTCGGCAGCGGCGCCATGATCATGCGGTGTGGCTTCCGCCTCGCCGTGACTATGGCCACCGCCAGCATCTTCATAGGTTTCGGCCTGCAGGATCAAAGGCACTGTCTTCAAATACATGGCGGGAGTAACCAGCAGCCCGGCCAGAAGCCCCGCAGCAAGCGTCGCCAACAAATAACGGATCAACATTTCTGTCCCTCAATAGCAATTTCGCGCCGATGGCCGTCCACCATCGAGCTTTGCTCAGCTTCAATTCCGAAAGATGTTAAACTGCTCAGTGGCAGGGAAAACCATAGGAATGGCGCGTATCGTGCGCTGAATCGTGCAACGTATCAGAATGGGCAAGCCCTACGCCGTAGATCAGGAACGCGCCGAGAAGCAGTGAAACCACAGCCGTGCCCAGACGAGCAGCGAGCGGCATTGCGAGTGTGCTGGAAACAGAATTTTGAGTACGTGCAGCCATGACAACCTCCGTGCAGGCAGCAGGGAAAAACCTCCCATGGGGCTCGGGCTCAATGCCCTCACGCAGCAGGCAGGTCTCCTGGCTCACGGGTCACGGGGATTGAAACTACCTTCCCAGAAGCTTTACAGCCTCCAGTGGTTACCGGTTGCCCGGCTTGCCTCATCCCTCTCCGCTCTACAGTCGCGGGGTCGGCTGCGATAAAGACGCCCGGATTGGGTCCGTCCGTCGCATTCCCTTTTTGGTATTGCCGGGATTCGTCCCGGCAAAAACCTGTTGCATGGTTTCGACACTAGGCTTTCGCCCCATCGTCGTCAATCGCGACCGATGATTGACGACCTCATTTCAAGTTAAACAGTGCATCGATATCGAGACATGCGTCCAGCCCTTCGGCCAGCTCATCCAATGCAGCCTCAACGCCAGCGCGATAGTTTACTGAACTGCTACGCACACCAAGATCCTCCAGAAATCTCCGGCGAAATTCGTCTGCATTGAAAACACCGTGGAGGTAAGTTCCCATTATGTGCCCATCTGGCGATATGGCTCCATCGTCATGCTCGCCAATTCGGGCGAAAGGCCGCCCCATATCCGGTCCGGTCGTTCGTCCGATATGGATTTCATAACCTTCCAGCGGCACATTATGGAGAAGCGCGGTCGCCTGCACGTTGCGGACCACTTTTTCAGGTTCCATCACCGTTTCGATATCGAGCAGCCCAAGACCATCAATGTCGCGTACATGCCCCTCGATACCAGCAGGATCGCTGATGTGGCGACCAAGCATCTGGAACCCGCCGCAGATACCAAGCACATGACCGCCTCGTTTCACGTGGGCAGATAATTGGCGATCCCAGCCATTGTCCCGAACCGCCTGCATATCGGCTATCGTGGACTTTGTCCCCGGCAGAACGACAAGGCCCGCATCGCCGGGAATGCTCGAACCAGGCGGCACCATGACCACTTCTACATCCGGTTCAGCCTTTAGCGGATCAAGATCATCGAAGTTGGCGATGCGCGGCAACATCGGCACAGCAACCACAAGCGGCTTCTTGTCTCCGCGTACAGCACGCTCAAGAACGACAGAATCTTCGGCTGGTAATCGCGATACCGCTTTCAGCCACGGGACAACGCCGAAAGAGCGCCAGCCGGAAAACCGGGTAATGGCAGCCAGCCCGTCATCAAAAAGCGAAATATCGCCCCGGAACTTGTTGATCAGAAATCCGCGAACCATGGCGCGGTCCTGTTCGGACAGAATAGTGTGCGTGCCGACGAGAGACGCAATCACGCCACCTCTGTCTATGTCACCGACCAGAACAACCGGGACATCGGCCTGTGTGGCAAACCCCATATTGGCGATATCACCGGCCCGGAGATTGATTTCAGCCGGTGACCCTGCCCCTTCCACCAGCACAAGGTCCACGCCTTCGCTGACCTTGGCGAAAGATTCCATGACAGCCGCCATAAGTTGTGGCTTCAATTCCTGATAATAGCGCCCGCGCGCCTCGCCTCGCACTTGTCCCTGCACGACAACCTGACTACCCATGTCAGTCTGCGGTTTGAGGAGTACCGGATTCATATGGACAGACGACGACACACCGCAAGCCAGCGCCTGCAGCCACTGCGCCCGACCAATTTCGCCGCCGTCGTCGCTGACCGCCGCATTGTTGGACATGTTTTGCGGCTTAAACGGCCGAACATTCAGGCCGCGATTGCGCGCAACCCGGCATAATCCGGCAACAAGAACACTTTTGCCGACGTCTGAACCCGTTCCCTGAAACATGATTGCGCGTGCCATGGACTGCTGCGTAGCTTAAACTGAACTTTCTGGCAACGGGACCTCCATCGGCGAGCGTCTATGCAAAAATGCGCATCAGTTTATTACAAATGTGAGCAACATTATTCCAATGGAGCGTTGGCAGTCTCACACGGTTATGATCTAGTCCGGTGACAAGGTGCGGTGCTACAGGGAGGAAACCATGGATGCTGCCGACCAGAACCAGTACGAGCTGAACGAAGATCAGCTTGCCATTCAGGATATGGCGCGAGCCTTCGCCAGTGATCGCGTTGCCCCGCATGCATTGCAATGGGATCGCGACAAGCATTTCCCCGTCGACATATTGCAAGAGACCGGACCGCTCGGCATGGGCGGCATTTATGTGCGTGAAGATGTGGGCGGCTCGGCGCTGAAGCGGCTCGACGCAGTGCTCATTTTTGAAGCACTGGCAACTGCATGCCCTTCATTCTCGGCTTTCGTCTCCATCCACAACATGGCCGCATGGATGATCGACACTTTCGGCAATGACGAACAGCGCCTGCGCTTTTTGCCAAAGCTCACGTCAATGGAATGGCTTGCCAGCTACTGCCTGACGGAGCCCGGATCGGGTTCGGATGCGGCGGCGCTCAGAACACGCGCTACACGCGATGGCGATCATTATATCCTCAATGGTTCCAAGCAGTTCATTTCCGGTGCAGGCGCCACGGATGTCTATGTGACGATGGTGCGTACCGGCGAGGACGGCCCCAAGGGGATTTCCACCATCGTTGTGCCAAAAGATGCACCCGGCCTTTCGTTTGGCGCAAATGAATTCAAGATGGGCTGGAACGCACAACCGACAAGAACCGTCATTTTCGACAATTGTCGCGTCCCGGCTGAAAACCTTCTCGGTGATGAAGGAACGGGTTTTCGCATAGCGATGGCCGGGCTTGACGGCGGTCGGCTCAATATTGCTGCCTGTTCGCTCGGCGGCGCACAATCGGCGCTCAACAAGTCACTGGAATATTGCAGCCAGCGCAAAGCCTTCGGTCAGACAATTGACCGTTTTCAAGCGCTGCAATTCCGCCTGGCGGACATGGAGACGGAACTCTCCGCGTCACGCCTTCTTCTTTACTCCGCTGCCAGCAAGCTTGATCGCAAAACCCACGATGCGGGCAAATGGTCGGCAATGGCCAAGCGCTTTGTCACTGACACGGGTTTCAATGTGGCGAACGAAGCGCTGCAGCTCTTCGGCGGCTACGGCTATCTGCACGAATACGGGATCGAAAAGCTTGTCCGCGATCTGCGCGTACACCAGATCCTCGAAGGTACGAACGAGATCATGCGTGTGATCATCGCACGCCAGATGATCGGACGCTAGTTCTGAATTAGTAACCGCCAAGGGAGGATTTTTTTATGGCCACAATAGCATTTATCGGCCTTGGCAATATGGGTGGCCCGATGGCCGCCAATCTTGTGAAAGCCGGTCACACCGTTCGCGGCTTCGACCTCCTGCCGCAACATCTCGATGAGGCAAAGGCCAATGGTCTCTCGATAGCCTCGAGCGCGCAGGATGCGGTTGCCGACGTTGACGTGGTGATCACCATGCTGCCCGCCGGAAAGCACGTTCTCTCCGTCTATAAGGACATTGCACCAAATGCTCGAAAAGACTCACTTTTCATCGACTGCTCGACAATCGATGTAGAATCAGCACGCAAGGCACATGAGCTGGCCGCAAGCCACGGACATCTTTCCATTGATGCGCCTGTTTCCGGTGGCACCGGTGGCGCTTCCGCAGGGACATTGACTTTCATGGCTGGCGGCAGCGACGACGCATTCACACGCGGAGAGCCGATCCTGCAGCCAATGGCTGGAAAGATCGTGCATTGCGGCGGTGACGGCGCAGGACAAGCGGCGAAAATCTGCAACAACATGATCCTCGGCATATCGATGATCGGTGTCAGCGAGGCTTTTGTTCTGGCTGAGAAACTGGGCCTGTCCCACCAAGCGCTCTTCGATGTGGCGTCAACATCATCGGGGCAATGCTGGTCACTGACAACCTACTGTCCGGTTCCGGGACCGGTTCCAACATCACCTGCAAACCGCGACTATAAACCCGGTTTTGCGGCAGCTTTGATGCTGAAAGACCTCAAGCTCTCGCAGGAAGCCGCGCAAAGCGCTGGCGCTGAAACACCGCTCGGTGCACATGCACAGGAGCTTTACAGTCTTTTTGATGGTGAAGGCCATGGCGCCGAAGACTTCTCAGGCATCATCAATTACCTGCGCTCCAAATCAGGAGCAAAGTAAACAATTGCCCACGCAAAAAAATCGCATTGTTTAGATTTGCTTAAGTCTCTGATAACCGTACGGTAACGATGTTGAGCTAGAAAGGAGCACGAGACGGGTTCACCCGGCTCGACGCTCCGGATCTGGTACTGCGTACCGGAGCTCAGTATATCCCGCCAGTGTATTGTTCGGCGGAGATGCCATGCGTAATTGGCAAAACCGTGCACCTCTGGCAGCGCGGTTTTTGCCATTTCAGCCTACAAATAGTTGCCTGAAACTGGCCCGTTGCCCTTGATCACAAGGGAATGCACAATTACACGCCTTTGTTACAAAACATTTAGAGCTGTTCGATTGAAATCCGGACATAATCCTGTGAAATGCAGAGCGCTTCCAATGAAGCCTGCTACACAGGTGATTTTTATTCAGGGCAATGAATTTGACTGCACAACGACCAGCCACCGCTGTTTCCACTGCCGATAAGAAACTTTTCGGCCTGCCTTTGGCTGTAATTTTTGTGCTGTGCTATTTCGCGTTCCAAACCATTCTCGTCACCGTTGTTTCCAACGGCGCAGGCCTTGATGACGCCGAGCAGTTGGCCAATATTGGCTACCTGGACTGGGGGTATGGCGGATCACAACCCCCTCTCTATACCTGGATTACCAATCTGGTTGCATCGGTGCTGGGCACATCGATGCTCACACTCCAGATCGTGAAATTCAGCATTCTTGCAAGCCTGTTCCTAAGCGTTTACGGCGCTATGAGACTGCTCGGTTTTTCGCGCATCGTCGCGTCAGCCGGTATGCTTGGTCTGTTTCTCATCCCGCAAATCGGCTGGGAATCACAACGCGCCCTGACCCATTCAGTTGCAGGCACCGCCGGTTGTGGCTGGGCCTTCCTGGCCTTTGCCTGGCATATGCGCAGGCGCAGTGTCGTCTCTGCCGCCGCATTAGGCATCGCGATGGCTGCAGCTATCCTCGGCAAATTCAATGCCTCATTCTTCCTGATCATGCTGATCATGACAGGACTTCTCATTCCCGAATACCGCCGGATACTGCTCTCCAAGCTGAGTTTCGTTACGATTCTGGCATTCGCCATCTGCTTCGGACCAACTGCGCTCTGGATGTTCGCACACAAATCCAGCGTCATGGCGCGCGCGAGCAAGTTTGAAATCGGCGCTTCCGGCAATGTCTTCTTCGACCGGCTGATGGGCGTCGAGAGCCTGATAGAAGCAGCCTTTCTGTTCTCGATCCTTGCCCTGGCAATCGCGGGTATCATCGCACTCATTCACTGGCAGAAGAAAACCGCCCCCTCCGTTCCGCTGACCACCGGCGAGAAATTCCTGCGGCTCTTGATCCTAGTCGGACTGGTTATTGTTCTCGTTGGCGTTATCGCCACCGGCGCAAATAACGTGAAAGATCGCTGGCTGCAGCCCGTTCTGTTCCTCACTCCAGCACTGATAGCGAGCCTTTTTGCTCGTTACAGGACCGGAAACCGGGCCTTGATCGACTTCGCTGTCGTGAGCGCTGTCGTAGCTCTTATCGTCCCACCGGTGCTAAGCTATTACCTGACCTATGGCTCCAGCTCTCCGCCTTACGGTCAGCTCGACTATCGTCATTTCTACGAGGAAGTGCAGGCGAAAGGCCCGTTCAAGACGATCTTGACGGACAATGCACAGATACCGGGCAATTTCAGACTATTTGATTCGTCGTTGCGTGTGGTTCATCCCGAAACGCCAGATGCCAGAGCTCACCTGACATCACCCGTACTCGTTATGTGGTTCGGTGGCGCTGAACCCAATGAACGCATTGCTACCTTGTTGCAAAATGCGAACATCACAATACCTCATGACGGTATCGCTACCACCGAGATTGAATATAAAACCCGACCAGACAAGCACATAACCGTCAGCTATTTTCTGGTTCCATAAAGGAAAGGCCCGGGAAACCCGGGCCATTTATTCTCTTATTCTACTGTTTCCTGAACCGCATTAGCGGTGCCTTTTACGTCGCGGCCAACGCCGCGTACAGTATTTGCACAGGACGCAAGCGTGAATGCGCAGAGAACGATAGCAACTGGGACAAGTCGGGTCAGCTTCATGACAGTCTCTCCAATGGGATGTGCAATCCTCCCCCTTCAGGGGTAGGTGCATAGAGTTCCAAGTCTATTCAAACCAGTTATGCCTCCCGCCACATACGAAGCCCCTGCCCGGCATCTGGCGGTGAAGCCGATTCACTCGGCTGTCACAAAAGAAATCTAGCGCAGCGTTTTTCGCTGGCAAGAGAATGCATTAGTTCACGTCCCAATAAACTGTGATCTGTCATCAGCTGGAACGAAAAGTCTCAAACCGGCCGGAACGACGATAACCTTCGAAAACATTCCGCAGATGGTCAGCAACGACCTGAATGTGCGGCCCGGCTTCCGGCTTCACAATTATACCCAGCTGATAACGTCCCAGAGCGGGCAAACCATGTTCCGGCCCCAGAGCGACAATTCCATCGCTCAATAGCGTTTTACCAAATGGCGCAATGGCAAGATCAGCCATGATCGCAGCCCGCTGTCCTGTCGAATGTGAGCTCATATAGGCAATGCGGTAAGGACGGCCGCTAGTCTCAAGCGCTTCAAGCGCATTGCCGCGCCAGGCACATCCTTCTTCCCAAATCGAAAGAGGCAGAGGCTCCCGACGATAAGCCGTACCACACTTGGCACCCGCCCAGACGAGTTCCTCATCCAGCAGAACTTCCACATCGCCTTTGTTTAGTATCGTATGGGACATGTTGATCAGCGTAACATCGAGCCGTCGCTCATCGAGCCGCTTGCGCAGATTGCTACTCTGGTCGATCACGACATCCACTGTTACGCCCGGATGGCTTTCGGCAAAACGCTTCAAGACAAGCGGCAATACGCATTCGCCGATATCATCCGGCGACCCAAGCCGAACCACTCCGGTCACTGTGGGCGCAACAAATTTCGAGACTGCCTCTCGATTGAGAGCCAGAAGACGACGCGCATATCCGAGCAGAATCTCGCCATCGCTGGTCAGCGTAACCGAGCGTGCGTCCCGATCGAAAACGGCAACACCAATCTGCTCCTCTAACTTCTTGATCTGCATCGAAACGGCAGAGGGCGTGCGGAACACCGCGTTCGCAGCAGAGGAGAAACTTCCCGTATCGGCAATTGCCACAAATGTGCGCAGCACATCGATATCGAGCATCGGAAGGGGATGTTGAACGGGCGCTGTCATGACGGACTCCGTTTTTCCGCTCTTTGTTCAAATTTTCTGATCTTAAGCCTTTCTATATTTCGTTTGATTGAACGTCAAGCAGAATGCACATTGAGGACACGAACAAGCAGAGCTGCAGCGAGCGTATCAACCGAACTTCCTGAATGAGGAGAGAGAAAATGACCGTTCAATGCCAATCCGCTCCCAACGGCCGGGCATCAGTCGTGCGCTTTACATCAACGTCATCCGTTGCGAACGCACAGTCATGGTTTCTGGCATTTTACTCCGAAGTGCAAAAACGGATCGAAGCCTGGTCGTACGAACGTCGGGTGAAGCGCAGCCGTCGTGTGCTGGAATCGCTACCTGAACACATATTGCACGATATCGGCTGGCCAAACGTTGATGATCGTCTGCCGGGCATCGCCAAAAACACAGCAGAGTTCAAGCGTGGACAGTAAAGCCAATTGAGGGCGATCATGCGATCCGCCCTCAATTTCCCGACATTAAAATACCTTTTCGCGGCAGGCATTTAGCCGCACTTTGCAACCTACCCGTTCTGTGTCTCAATAGAACACTATCTTGTTTGCGCCATCGCCCTCCCCCTGTGAAACCGGGCCAACGCAGCAAGGTTGCCGGTCTGAAAGCGACCGGAGAAAACCGGGCCCAAAAGACCCGGAGTCGTGACGGAGACACAAGGCTTCAACTGCGTCGGGAACCGCAGCCAGAGCCTTTCGAAAATGGGAACGATCGGGCATGATCCAAGCTTCATCGGTTAAGCGGTCTATTGTCTTTTTCCTGGTTCCAAACTTTTCGATGATTGCATTCGCAACCGCCATTGAGCCATTGCGCATTGCAAATCGGATGCTGGGTTATGACGCCTATAGATGGCGACTGACATCGGTTGATGGAAAACCGGTGACCGCATCCAACGGTGTGGAATGCGCCGTCAATGCATCGCTGGAAGACGAGCGACGTTTCCTGCAGCGCGAGCAGCGGCCCTCAATGGTATTCGTCTGTTCCGGCGTCTACGTGGAAGAATTCAGAAACAAGTCGGTCTTTGCGTGGCTGCGTGAGGAATATAATCGCGGCGTGGCGGTCGGTGGACTTTGTACCGGCGCCCATATACTGGCCGCGGCCGGGCTTCTATCTGGCAAACGCTGTGCCATTCACTGGGAAAATCTCCCTGGTTTCTCGGAAGCCTTTCCCAAGGCCGAGGTCTATGCCGATCTCTTTGAGGTCGATGGCAACCTTTACACCTGCGCGGGCGGAACCGCCTCTCTCGATATGATGCTGAAGCTGATCGGGGATGATTTCGACGCCAATCTGGTCAACAAGATCTGTGAACAGGCGCTGACTGATCGTGTCCGCAGCCCGCAGGATCGCCAGCGCCTGCCGCTGCGGGCCCGTCTCGGCATTCAGAACTCCAAGGTGCTCACCATTATCGAGATGATGGAAGCCAATCTCTCGGAACCGCAGGCGCTGATCAATGTCGCCCACACGATTGGCCTGTCGCGGCGTCAGGTGGAGCGCCTCTTTCGCCAGGAAATGGGACGGTCTCCGGCACGCTATTATCTGGAAATTCGACTCGATCGCGCACGGCATCTATTGTTGCAGTCGTCCATGCCTGTGGTCGAGGTCGCAGTCGCCTGTGGCTTTGTTTCGGCGTCGCATTTTTCCAAATGCTATCGGGAATTATACGGACGCTCGCCGCAACAGGAACGGGCCGAGCGCAAAATGCTCATCGCCGCTTAAGCACGACACTAAAGAAAGATAGAGCTGCATCTCGAATGGAGCAGCTCCACTACTGTCAGCTTTCAGAATAAAATCAAAACCATACAGGCTTTTCCGGAATCAGTTCTACAGACCGACCATCTGTGGATGCAGGATTGTTGGATATGTCGCGAACAGGACAGCCGATGCTCAACCTTCCGGGATTTCCAGAAGCTGCGATGCAGTCGTCTGACGCTGCGAATATGTCGTATAAAGGCAAATGTCGCGACCGGGCAACGACTATGGTTTTGTCAAATACCAACCAGAGCTGTTTCAGGTAATACGGAGTCGTTGGAACCGCTCTATCCATCTTTTTCACGCATTATCCGACGCAAAACCGCTACGCACTTTTGCTGGAAATGCTCTAGGGACGCATAAAATGGCAGAGTTTCCTAAGAAGGCAAAAGTTGTGATCGTCGGGCTTGGCGGTATCGTCGGCGCCTCGGTGGCACACCATCTGATCGAGCGCGGCTGGGACGATATCGTCGGCATCGACAAATCGGGTATCCCGACCGACATCGGCTCTACTGCCCATGCATCGGACTTCTGCTATGCGACCAGCCATGACTTCCTGTCGTGCTGGACAACGCTCTACTCCATCGATTTCTATGAAAAGATGGGGCATTACGCCCGCGTCGGTGGCATCGAGGTAGCGCGCGTCGGTGACGATGCCCGCATGGACGAAATCAAGCGCAAGGTCGCATCGGGTAAAGCTTTCGGCACTCGTGCTCGCCTGATGGAACCGTCAGAGATCAAGGAAAAATTCCCGCTCATCGAGGAAAGCCTGGTTCAAGGCGGCCTGTGGGACCCCGATGCCGGTCTGGTCATTCCGCGCTCGCAGACCGTCGCCGGCAAGCTGATTGATCAGGCTGAAGCTGCAGGCAAGCTACAAAGCTTCGCCAACACACCGGCCCAGTCGCTAATCGTCGAAAACGGACGCATCAAGGGTGTCGTCACGCATCGCGGCACCATCGAAGCTGACTATGTCATCATCTGCGCTGGCCTTTGGGGACGTCTGATTGCCGAAATGGTTGGTGAAGACCTGCCAGTCATGCCAATTGACCATCCGCTAACATTCTTCGGTCCCTATAACGAGTTTGAAGGCACCGGCAAGGAAATCGGCTGGCCGCTCATGCGAGATCAGGGTAACTCCGCCTATATGCGCGACACCGGCGATCCGAAAACTGCCGAAGGCGGCCAGATCGAATGGGGCTATTACGAGGAAAAGAACCCGCGCTTGTGCCATCCGCGTGACCTTCTGGAAAAGCATGAAGCACGTCTCTCGCCATCACAGCGCGATCTTGAGATGGACCAGATTCTCGAACCGCTTGAGCGCGCCATCGAGCTGACGCCCATTCTGGGCGAGCTTGGCTACAATGAAAGCCACTCCTTCAACGGCTTCCTGCAGGTCACGACCGACGGCGGCCCATCCATGGGCGAAAGCCAGAAGGTGCGCGGCCTATGGTATGCAGTCGCCATCTGGGTCAAGGACGGTCCCGGCATGGGTAAGCTCATTGCCGACTGGATGACCGACGGTCGCACGTCCATTGATCATCACGCCGTCGACTATTCCCGTTTCTACCCGCATCAGATGACCGAGCAGTTCATCTGGGATCGCTGCACGGAAACGGCGATGAAGGTGTACAATCCGGCGGTTCATCCGCGTGAACCCTTCTCCAAGGGCCGCAATATCCGCCGCTCACCATTCTATGAACGCGAAGTCGAACTCGGTGGCCATTTCATGGAGCTTGGCGGCTGGGAACGCGCGCACGGCTATGCCGCCAATGAACACCTTCTCGAAAAATATGGTGATCGCGTACCGGTGCGCGAAAACGAATGGGATAACCGCCACTTCTGGCGCGTCTCCAATGCCGAACACCTCGAACTGACCGAAAATTGCGGTATCATCAATCTCTCGCACTTCGCCATGTACGACATTGAAGGCCCCGACCATGTCGAGCTGATGGAGTGGCTCTGTGCAGCTAAAATCGGCGGCGATGCCAATATCGGCAAGGGCATCTATACCCACTTCCTCGACGACGAAGGCATGGTGCGGGCCGACTTCACGGTAATCCGCATGGCAGACCGCATCCGTATGATCAATGGTGCCGATGCCGGACCTCGCGACTTCCACTATATGCGTCGCGTGGCCGAAGATAAGGGCTTTAACGTTACGATCACCGATGTGACGGAAAAATACGTCACCATCGGCATCTGGGGTCCGAATGCGCGCGAGAACCTGAAGAAGGTCGTTGAGAGACCTGAAGGTCTTGATGCGGAAAACTTCCCCTTCGCTGCCATCAAGCCAATCCGGATTGCGGGCAAGGATGTTACCGCGTTCCGCATTTCCTATGTCGGTGAACAGGGTTGGGAATTGCATATGCGTTACGAAGACGGCCTTGCCGTCTGGGATGCGCTTCGCTCCACCGGCGTGATTGCGGTAGGCGTCGAGACCTATGCCAACACGCGTCGCATGGAAAAGAGCTTACGCCTGCAGAACGCCGATCTGCTGACCGAATACAACCTTCTCGAAGCCGATCTTGCTCGCCCGAAGGTCAAAGAAGCGGATTTCCGCGGCAAGGCAAAGCATGTGGAATATCGCGCCCGCGAGCATCAGCCTGCCATGCTCTGCACGCTGGCCATAACCGACAATGTCGATTCGAAAGGTGTGGCCAGGTATCCTGTCGGCATCATGCCAGTACAGGATTTGGATACCGGAGAAACACTCATCGACGAACTTGGCCGCCGGTCTTTCACGACCTCAGTCGCCTATGGCCCGACGATTGGCAAGAACATCACGCTCGCATACCTGCCATGGGCCTATTGTCAGGAAGGTCGCAAGCTGAATGTGGAATATTTCGGTGAGACTTATCCGGTTGAAGTGCTTTCGATAGGTTACAAGCCTCTCTACGATCCGGAAAACCTCAAGCCTCGCAGCTGACCGAGACACTTTCCATACAAAAAAGCCGAGGCAACGCCTCGGCTTTTCACATTCCGCAATGGTAAAACTATTTCAACGTGGCCTTGCCACCACTGATCGTGATCGTTTCATCGCCGGTCAACGCTTCGCGGTCCCCGTTCGGAAACGTTACGAAGCAGCCCGAGGCGCAAAATTCAACAGTTTCACCGGGCGCGACAATCATTTCGCGCTTGGAAGCGCCTTCCGTAACGACAATCGTCTGAGGGCCGCTATCATTATTGGAAATCTGCGCGGCATAGGCGCTGCCAGTTGAAACTGCAAAACCGATTGCTGCACCAAGAACAAGCTTCCCCAAGCTGTTGGCCTGATTTCTGTTCATACCGTCCCGACCTTTCCATCGCTCCCGCCGCGATATGTCCAATGTCGCAAGAGCCCTATTGCCCTCTGTCATCCCCTTTATAAGCGGACAAAACTGAACTGCAACTGAACGAAACGTTCATCAAGCCCGGTCGTCGGCATCCTCGTCGACTTCCGGCTTCTCTGCCACGGCCTTTTTCTTCTTGGCTGATGATGACGGCTCTTTCTCCTTCTGCATCAGATCGGAGAGTTTTTCGATTTCAGGCACACTGAGCACCAGATCAGTCCTGGTAGACGACAGATGTAATCCTTCCTCATGGAAGCGCTCGACAATCTGGAATCGCAACTCATTCTTGATACCACCCGTCGCTGTAATATCGGCCACATAAGCGTAGATATCAAAAATCATCAATGAATCGTTCATGTTCTGAAACGAAACGAACGGCTCAGGATTCTTCAAGATCGACGGATGACCGCGAACAATTTCGAGAAGCAGCGCGTGGACCCGGCGTGGCTCCTCCGTATAAGAGGCCTGCACATTGATATCGATGCGCCCGAGCTTGTTGCGATGCGTCCAGTTGCCGACGTTACCGTTGATAAGCGTCGAATTCGGCACGATGATCGATTGCTTCTGGAAAGTTTCCACTTCCGTTGCGCGCACGCTGATCTTCTTGACGATACCGCTGACCGTGCCGGCTTCTACCCAGTCGCCGACCTTGAACGGACGTTCGGCGAGCAGAATGAGACCAGAAACAAAATTCTGGACGATATTCTGGAGACCAAAACCGATACCGAGAGACAAACCACCGGCGATAAGGGCCAGGTTCGACATATTGAACCCGGCTGCCGATACACCGACCAGAGCGGCAAGACAAAGGCCAACATAGCCTATGACTGTGCGGATTGAATTGCGTACACCAGAATCGACCCGCCCGCGCGCCATAACGCTGTTGTCGAGCCAGTTCTGGAACCAGCGCGTCAGAAGATAGCCGATCACGAACAGCAGCACGCCGGTCAATAGTCCCATGAGCGAGATCGAAATATTGCCGATCTGGAAGCCGGTCATCAACTGATAGAAGGTGCTTTTAAGTTCGGCCCACTGGAAGCCGAGCTGCATCAAAACGAGCGGAATGCCGATCAAGGCAACGACGAGATTGATCAATATGCCCGCCACAAGGCCAAGCTGATCAAGGGTTGCGTCGTCGAAATGAAAACGCTCTCGCATTGCCTTGCCAATCTGGCTGGATGCGAAAGCCTGCTCTTCGGAAATTGCACGCCCAGTCAAGAAGCCCATATACATCGTAACCAGAAATGCGCCCGTCACCACGATCTGCTGCGATATGAAGCGCGCCATGCCGATATAGCCAAACAGCGCGGTCAGAATGGGTAAAAGCCCCAATATGATTAGGAATGTTCTGAATGCGCGCGGCCATGAACGGACAGCGCCATCCTTTTCGCGCTCAACCGGTTTCAGAAACGCAATCGCCAGGATGAGAACGCCGACCATCACCGTGGCAAGCAGGCTTTTCGCCATCGTCAGCGACAGAGGCGATGACAAAATCTGGTTGACCTTTCCGAAGAAAGAATCGAGCCCGCTTGTCAGCGCCGTGGCAGTTATCAGCAACCCCAACACGCGTCCTGGACGTGGTGCGACCGGAACCAGTCGCCACTGCGGCATATCCGAGCTGATACAGGCAGACGCCAGCCTATGAATGAAGAAAACGAGCCCAAGAACGAGAAAAAGCGACTGAATCAGAGCGGCAATATCTGTTCTCAAAACGTTGAAATAGTTCATTAAAAAGTAAGTCGTCGCTAGAAAAACGCCCACGGCTGCGGACGGTATAACCGTAGACCAGAAAGCCACTGAGAGGCGACTTAGATAGGAGGGCGATTCGATCGTTGGATCGCGTTGATAGAGCGTTCCGAGGACGCGCCTTGCACCCAGCTGGATGACCAGCGCCGCCGCAAACGCAAAAAACGCGGCAGCGAGAAATGACTTGAGCTTGAACGTACTTACAAAACGCCACCACGACTGAACGATGCGCCAGAGTGAAACCATCTGGTTACTGGCAGCCGAAGCAACCTCTGTACCCAGCGTCGTATCGAGATTCACGCGTTGTGAAAGTGTGCGTGCAAAAAGGTCTCGGCGCATGTCGCCGATCTTTGCGGACATCTGATTGACGGAAAGCGATGTGTCCTCCGTCTCACCGACAATGGCATTGATCTCGGCCTTTTCGGCGGTCAGTCGCGCGCGTTCTTCACTGACGATTGTCGGTTCTGGCGGCTGATCGCCAGAGGGTGCGGGGCCAAGCTGTTCCAGCCGCGTATTTATTTCGGTCAGACGCGGACGGAATGAAACGCCAGCATCCAGAAGCTTCTTTGAAAGAGAGTCCAGCTGGAGCTTGAGATTGGCCAGCGTTTCATCGTTCGAAGTGGCCTTGGGAAGCTGATCACTGATCCGTTTCGTCTGTTGCTTCAGATCGTTGATGACAGGCTTTTGTTGCTGAACCACGCTGGAAACAGGCGCTGGTGCCTGTTGCTGATCGGTGGCAGCGGGCGCTTGCTGGGCTGAGTCGTTTTGCGGAGCGGCAGCGGGCGCAGTTTGTGCCGCCGGCGGAGTCGAGGGCTTGTTATCCTGCGCAAAGGCAGGCGCAATGCCACCCGGCGACAGAACGCCGATCAGAAGAGAAAATGCAAGAACACGAAACGTCGATGAATATGCCAATTCAATTCTGCCGTTAAACAAGACATGGTTTCAACATAAAGCGCCCTAAAACGGATGCAAGGCGTAGGCCGTCTACAAGATTTCACGGTGCGCAGGAAGCGGACCCATAACGTATAAGACGAGCCTTGATGCCAGTATTTCCTTGTTCGTGCGAACACAAATGATTAATGAGGATTCGCAATGAGTGTGAAAAGCTGGCTCAACTCCACGGATAGACTCTAAAGAAAGTCTTGGCGATTTGATGAAGGGCATGAAAAACACGGAACAGCACAAGCGGCATGGTTTCATGCTGTTCGTTACGTGCGTTCTGTCGTTTACGGCTTTTCTGTTTGCCGTGGATTTTTCAACGCCGGACGAAGATGTTGCCCGTGGTCACTCTGGCGGCATCGTGGCAAGACAGGTCGAAGGCACTCCGACAACCCCTGTTCGCCAGCAATCCACCCCCTCGCCGCAGCCCATGCGGGCGATCTTGATCGAAGCGATCGCAGCCAAGATCAAAGCTGTTTACCTTGATGGCACCGGAGCAGCGCTGCCCGTGGCGGCAGTGGCTTTTGCTCTTCCAAAGTCGGCAGCAGCCAAAGCGGCGCTGAATTTCCAGCGCCTCGCAGTTTTGCAGAGACATTTTGGCTCTGCCCGTGCGCCTCCTAAAAGCGCATAATATGCCATCCTCGAAGATTGGCTTTAACCAATCCTGACACCATTACAAACGATGCCCGCACCGCTGCTTGATGAGTGGCAATTGGGGCGTACCAACCGGAACCTTAATTCATGCGTACTTCCAAATGGGTGGTTGTGCTTTATAGCCTGATCGTTGCGATCGGCGTTATCATTGCCTTGCCCAACTTTTTCACCCAAAAGCAACTTGAGGCGATGCCGTCCTGGTTCCCGAAGCGTCAGGTCACGCTCGGCCTCGACTTGCGCGGCGGCTCGTATCTCGTGCTCGAAGTCGATGCAGCGAGCCTGAAGAAAGACCGTTTGCGCTCTCTGCTTGACGATGCCCGCAGCAAGCTGCGTGCCGAACGCATCCAGCCGCAGTCGATCCGTGCTGTCGGCGATGCGGTCGTTGTGACCATCCCTGATGCGGACCAGCGTTCCAAGGCGGAAACTGCACTTCGCACCTTGATTTCGCAGGTCAATACCAGCGGTTTCGGTACGGCGATCAACGACATAGATGTTGCCTCGAACGACAATCAGGTACGCCTGACCCTCACCGAGGCAGGTTTCAACTATCGTCTTGATGCCGCTCTTCAGCAGAGCCTTGAAATCATCCGTCAGCGCGTCGACCAGGTCGGCGTTGCAGAACCGTCCATCCAGCGCGTAGGCTCGGACCGTATCGTCGTTCAGCTTCCCGGTCTTCAAGACCCGGCGCAGCTTCGCCAGCTTCTGGGAAGCACGGCGAAAATGAGCTTCCATATGGTCGCCGATGCCAATCCGAACGATGCGCCGCCTCCGGGCGTGACCATCATGCCGGATTCCAAGGATCCGAATATCAAGTATCCGATCGAGGATCAGATCGCCCTTTCCGGCGAGCGTCTCACCGATGCGCGTGCAGGTTTCGACCAGCGCACCAACGAGCCGATCGTGTCTTTCCGTTTCGATAGCCTCGGTGCTCGCCAGTTCGCGGACATTACGACGAAAAACGTCAATCGTCCGTTCGCAATCGTGCTCGATGGCAAGGTGCTAAGCGCCCCGGTCATCCGTGAACCGATCACCGGCGGCTCGGGCCAGATTTCCGGCAGCTTTACGGTTCAGGACACAGTTGTTCTTTCGGCACTCCTGCGCGCTGGCGCCCTGCCCGCTCCGCTGACCGTTATCGAAGAACGCACAGTCGGTCCTGATCTTGGCGGCGATGCCATCAAGATGGGTCTGATTACCGGTATCGTGGGCTTCGTACTCGTCGCGGTCTTCATCCAGCTCCTTTATGGCGTCTGGGGCACGATTGCCAACGTGGCGCTGTTGCTCCACACCTTGCTTACCTTCTCTGCCTTGAGCCTCATTGGCGCAACGCTGACATTGCCCGGTATCGCCGGAATTATTCTCGGTATTGGTATCGCGGTTGACGCCAATATTCTCATCAATGAACGTATCCGCGAAGAAACGCGACGCGGCCTCGGAGCCATGGCCGCGCTGGACAAGGGCTTCCATAGCGCCTTCTCCACCATTGTGGATGCGAATGTTACATCCCTGATCTCGACCTTGCTGTTGTTCACCTTCGGCACAGGCCCGGTTCGCGGCTTTGCGATCACCATGATGCTCGGTATCGCGATCTCCATGTTCACTGATGTGACGTTGGTACGCATGGTCATGGCGTGGTACGTTCGCAAGCGTAAGCTGAAGGTGCTCGTCATCGAGCCGTTCCTGAAATTCGTTCCTGAGAAGACGAATATCAGCTTCATGAATGCGCGCTTCATCGGCATTGGCGTCTCGATTGTGCTGTCTATTCTGTCCATTGGTCTGTTCTTCAAACCGGGACTGAATTACGGCATTGACTTCAAGGGCGGCATTCAGGCGGAAATCGTCACGTCACAGCCAGCCGATCTGGCGCAACTTCGCGCCAAGCTAGGCGCACTGGGTCTTGGCGAAGTAGCGCTTCAGTCAGCCGGTAGCCCGAATGATGTCCTGATCCGCGTCCAGCGTCAGGAAGGTGGCGAGGAAGCGCAGACAGTTGCTGTCAACAAGATGCGCGAAGCCGTGACCGAGCTTGATCCAGGTGTGAAAATCGAGCGGACAGAAGTCGTCGGCCCGAAAGTCTCCGGTGAACTGGCCCGTTCAGGCTTCATCGCCGTCATCCTGTCGGCACTCGGCATGCTCATCTATCTCTGGTGGCGCTTCGAGTGGTTCTTTGCGATGGGCGCAATCATCACGCTTATCCTCGACACCACGAAGATGGTCGGCTTCTTCGCGCTGTTCCAGCTCGATTTTAACCTGACAGCCATTGCAGCGCTTCTGACCGCTATCGGTTACTCGGTAAACGATAAGGTCGTGGTTTATGACCGCATGCGTGAAAACATGCGTCTTTATAAATCAAAGCCGCTACGCGAGATTGTCGATATGAGTATCAATCAGGTGCTCGTCCGGTGTGTTTACACATCGATGACGACGTTCCTGTGTATGCTCCCGATGGCAATCTGGGGCGGTAGCGCGGTTCATAATTTTGCCGTGCCGATGCTGTTCGGTATCTTTATCGCTACATCGTCGTCGATCTTCATCGCCGCTCCGATCCTGCTTCTGCTCGGCAACTGGTGGCAGCACCGCAAGGAAGCCCATCAGGCAATTGAAGACAGCGCCGCAGCGCAGAAATAACCCGCTTGCCGGGCAAGGCTCAGGCTTTGCCCGGCTCCCACTTACATAATTGAAAAGCCAGAGGGGGAAGGCACCTGATGCCCCATGACACGCCTTTGATAGCGACAATCGTCATCGGGTTATGCCTGGCCTTCATCTTCGGTGCGATAGCCACCCGCCTGAAAATCTCCCCCCTCGTCGGCTATCTTCTGGCCGGTGTCATTGCTGGCCCGCACACGCCCGGATTCGTAGCTGATCAGGATCTGATTCTGCAGCTAGCCGAAATTGGTGTCATCCTGCTGATGTTCGGCGTCGGCCTGCACTTTTCCCTCAAAGATCTTCTTTCCGTCAAAGCCATAGCAGTACCCGGCGCGCTCGCGCAGATTGCGGCAGCCGTAGCCCTCGGCACTGGCCTTGGGCTCGCCCTTGGTTGGGATGTACAGGCAGGTCTGGTTTTTGGCCTCGCACTTTCGACCGCCAGTACCGTCGTCCTGTTGCGCGCCATGCAAGAGCGCCGCCTGATCGACACCGAACGTGGACGCATCGCAGTAGGCTGGCTGATCGTCGAAGACCTTGCCATGGTCATGGCACTGGTGTTGCTTCCGGCAGTCGCCAGTGTAACCGGCCGTGCAGAAGGCTTAGCAGCGAGTGATCCTATCGTTTCATGGCTTGGCCTCGGCATTGGCGGCATCATCCTTCTCACCATTGCCAAGGTTGTTCTGTTTGTCGCCCTGATGCTCATAGTCGGACGTAAGGTCATACCGTGGCTTCTGAACGTCGTGGCTCAGACCGGCTCTCGCGAACTGTTTCGTCTTGGTGTGCTCGCGATTGCGCTGGGCGTCGCTTTCGGCGCAGCCCATCTGTTTGGCGTTTCCTTCGCATTGGGCGCATTCTTCGCCGGCATGGTGATGAGCGAATCCGAACTCAGCCATCGAGCCGCGGAGGAGTCCCTCCCCTTGCGCGACGCTTTCGCGGTGCTGTTCTTCATCTCTGTCGGCATGTTGTTCGACCCGATGAGTCTACTTCGAGATCCGCTGCCCCTGCTCGGAACGCTCGCCATCATTCTGATCGGTAAATCGGTCGCAGCATTCTTCATCGTGCGCGCCTTCCGTCGCCCTGTCAGCACAGCGCTCACCATTTCGGCGAGCCTTGCGCAGATTGGTGAGTTCTCCTTCATTCTTGCGGGATTGGGCGTCAGCCTAAATCTCCTCCCGCCAGCCGGACGCGACCTCATTCTCGCAGGCGCAATCCTCTCGATTTTCCTCAATCCGGTCATGTTCATTGTCGCGGAACGGATGCGACCATGGATCGAAAAGCGAAGCAAAGGCGAAACGTCAGCCGGTGATAACACCAGTGCCGAACTCAGTATTTCCGAGCCCGAGCCATTGCCGCAGACTTTACTGACCGCACACACGATTATCGTTGGTTACGGCCAGATCGGCGAAAGGATCGCAGCAGGATTGCAGGCAGAGACGCCTTTTCTCGTCATTGAGGATTCGTCGAAAGTCAGCGCCTCGCTCAAGGATAAAGGCATCCAGGTTATTACAGGGAACGCCTCGGATTCAGATATACTGAAGGCGGCCAATCCGGTAACGGCTCGAAACCTGGTTATTGCAATACCCAACGCTTTCGAGGCTGGGCGGGTGACGGCATTGGCCAGAGCCTCCAATCCGGAAATCAGCATCGTCGTGCGGGCCTGTTCAAAGGCAGAAGCACAATATTTGCATGATCTTGGCGCAGATTTCGTCATTCTGGGAGAAGAAGAAATCGCAGCAGCCATGGCAAAGGCAATCGGAACTGAGATCAAGAGGAAAAATACCGAAACCGTTTCAGAGGAAAACGAATTTCAGGCCGACGCATTAGGGATAGTATCGGGAGATGGGTCGACCGATATCATGGGCAAAAAAGGGGATGATATGAAGCATGAAGGCATGGTGACCGGTTGATGAAAGCAAAGGATTACATCTGGCCGGTCGTGGGCATTTGCGCAGTCGGTATTTCGGCTTGGCTTCTCTATCGCGAACTTCGCAGCATTTCGCTCGATGATGTTCTGGACAGTCTTTACGCCATCCGCGCCCATCATTGGGCGCTCGCGGCGGCTTCAGCACTTCTGGCCTACAGTTCGCTTGCTGGTTATGATCGCATCGCGCTGCTGCACCTCAGACGCAAGATTTCCTGGCTGTTTATCGCGCTTTGCTCCTTCACCACCTACGCGCTGTCGCACAATATTGGCGCTTCAGTCGTCTCCGGTGCGGTCGTGCGTTACAGGGCATATTCTTCTCAAGGCATGCCCGGCAGCGAAATCGCCGTCCTCATCGCTTTTTGTTCATTCACATTCATTCTTGGTGTTGTCATTACTTCCAGCGTCGTTCTCCTGCTGGAGCCGCATATTCTCATGCGCTTCAACGAGGAACTGACACCAACCGTCTCCATCGTCATTGCGCTTTTGATGCTGGCATTCGTACTGCTTTATGTCTTCGGTAGCTGGCTGCGCCTGCGTCCGCTTCAGATCGGCAGTTTCCGTCTGGAATATCCGCGGCTGTCGGTTGTGGTGCAGCAGCTCATCGTCGCACCGCTGGAGCTGATCGGTGCCGCTGGTATCATTTATTTTGCCTTGCCAGAGGCCGGCAATCCCGGTTTCCTCATTATTCTTGGCATCTTCCTGGTCTCATTCTCTGCAGCCCTGATATCGCACGCACCGGGCGGCCTTGGTGTTCTGGAACTCGTTTTCCTGACTGGCTTGCCGGATATGAATCAGGCTGATGTTCTGGCTGCGCTGATCGTCTTCCGTCTGCTCTACCTGCTTATCCCGTTCGCGATGTCGCTTGTGGTCGTGCTGGTCTTCGAGAAATCCCAGTTTCTCCTGCGCTGGAACGATAAACAGAGAAAATAGAAGCAGATAACGACGGAGCATATTTTTTACAAAACCCGCCATAATTTGAATTTGTTTTCCTTAAAATGGCGGCCATGGCCGCCTATCTTGGAACCAGTTTCGCAAACGGAACGAATTGCGAAATTAAACGCCCTCCGGTAATCCCCCCGTTTTTAACGGGGCTCGTCAGTAGAATTCACGCGGCCATTTTCAGTTTCTGTGCGGGCGTTACGCCGCCGATGCCCATATTGGGACGTTCGTTGTTGTAGGTCCATAGCCACTGCGTGGCAAATTCCTGCGCCTCCTCAATGCTTTCGATGATATATTGGTCGAGCCATTCATTCCGAACGGTGCGATTGTAGCGCTCAACATACGCATTCTGTTGTGGCTTGCCGGGTTGGATATGGCTCAAGGCGATGCCTTGGTTGGCAGCCCATTCCATCAGTTTGCCACTGACGTATTCCGGCCCATTATCAACACGAATTGCGAATGGTTTGCCGCGCCATTCGATGATCTGGTTGAGGCTGCGGATGACGCGTTCGGCAGGCAGCGAGAAGTCTACCTCAATGCCCAGACCTTCGCGGTTGAAGTCGTCCAGGACGTTCAGCAGCCGGAATTGCCTTCCATCCTCCAGCCGGTCGGCCATGAAATCCATGGACCAGACCATGTTCGGCGCATCTGGCACGGTCAGAGCATCGGGCTTGTCCCGCTTCAACCGCTTGCGCGGCTTGATCCTGAGGTTCAATTCAAGCTCACGATAGATGCGGTAAACGCGTTTATGGTTCCAGTGATGCCCCCGGACATTGCGCAGATAAAGGAAACACAGACCGAAGCCCCAGGTCTTCTTTGCCCGCGTCAGTCCGATCAGGAGATCGGCAATCTGCCCGTTCTCGTCGTTCAGCCTGGCGCTGTAACGATAGCATGTCTCGCTGACCTCGAAGGTGCGGCAGGCAAGCGCAACGCTCACCCCTCGCAACGCCACTGCTTTCCCGGCCATCTCCCGGCGTTGAGATGGCCGTGTCACTTTTTTCCAAGAGCCTCTTTAAGCAGTTCCGCCTGCATGCTCATCTCCGCATACATCTTCTTCAGGCGACGGTTTTCGTCTTCCAGAGCCTTCATCTGACTGATCATCGAGGCATCCATGCCACCGTATTTGGATCGCCATTTGTAGAATGACGCAGTGCTCATTCCATGTTCCCGGCATAACTCGGGTACAGGAACGCCGCCTTCCGCCTGGCGAAGGATGGCAAGGATTTGTGGTTCGCTGAATCTGCTCGTCTTCATTAAAATCTCCTCGATCATATAGCCCGAGAAAATTCTACTTTTGAAGCCCGTTATTTGGTGGGGGGATTACCCTCCCAAGGCTTTATCCAAGAGGAAAAACGCATGCCTGCGACATTGATCATCCCCGGCTACAAGGGATCGGAAGCAGGCCACTGGCAGCGCCAATGGTTGCATGACGATCCGTCAGCATTGCTCGTCGAACAGGACGACTGGCACTATCCGGTGCTATCCGACTGGATGCACGCACTCGAAGCCAAACTCGCCGAAAATCCGGGCGCCGTTCTGGTCGCCCATAGTCTCGGCTGCGCACTGGTCGCACATCTGGCCAGCCGACCGTCGGCAGCACATGTGGCGGGCGCCCTTCTCGTTGCACCTGCCGACGCGGAAACTATGGCCCGCAAGGACAGCCGTTTCCAGAGCTTTGCCCCGCTGCCGCGCCATGAGCTGGGCTTCCCTTCCATCGTCGTGGCAAGCCGCAACGATGAATATATGAGCTTTGCCAAAGCTGAAGCCCTTTCGCACGTTTGGGGATCGGGATTTGTCGATCTCGGCCATGCCGGCCATATCAACGTAGCAAGTGGTTTCAGTCGCTGGCCGGAAGGGATTATCCTTGCATCCTCTCTTCACAGAGAACCGGTAGCCAACACGCTTTCCCAAGCAGCGTGACCGTGAGAGCGGTTCCAGTCAAAATGGAACCGCTCCAGCTCTTTTGTATTTAAGCACCTTGCCTGCGTTCAAGCAGAACCTTCAAGACGAGCGTCAGAAGAGCGATCAAAGCGAGCGTCGAAGCCGCAGCGAATGCACCAGCGACATTATAGTCATTGAACAATAGTTCCACCTGAAGCGGCAGCGTATTGGTCTTGCCTCGGATTGCACCCGAAACGACCGACGTTGCCCCAAACTCTCCCATCACGCGCGCATTGCAAAGCACCGCACCATAGAGCAAAGCCCATTTGATATTGGGCAAGGTGACATAGAAGAAGGTTTGCCAGGCATTGGCGCCAAGCGTCAGAGCCGCTTCTTCTTCATCGCTCCCCTGCACTTCCATCAGCGGAATCAGTTCACGCGCCACGAAAGGTGAAGTGACGAAGAGACTGACAAGGAAGATCGCCGGAACCGTAAACATCACCTTGATGTCATAAGTTTCCAGCAATGGCCCCAGCAAACCTTGCGATCCATACAGGAAGAGATAGGTCACGCCGGCCACGATGGGCGAGACTGAAAACGGTATCTCAACGAAAGTGATCAGCAACCGCCGCCCCGGAAAACGGAACTTGGTTACAAGCCAAGCAACACAAACACCGAACGCCATATTGATCGGCACCACGACGATTGCTGTGAAAATGGTCAGCCAGACCGCATGCAATGTATCAGGCTTCAATATTTCACCGAAGAAGACATCGACGCCCTTGCTGAATGCGTAGGAGAAGATAATGGCCAGAGGCGCTCCAATGCAGACCACCGACAAGCCAGCCGCCAGCCAGATCAACAGATTGCGCACCGGTCCGGAATTTCGTGCCTGCAGGCTTGCGCTAGCGTTCTGCATAACGAAGCTGCCTTGCTTGAATGAGATTGGTCACAAGAAGCATCACGAAAGCCGTAACGAGCATCACGAATGCAAGTGCAGCGGCCGCGGGATAGTCATACTCGTCAAGTCGGATGAAAACGAGCAACGACGTCACTTCGGTTTCAAAGGGGAGATTGCCAGAGATAAAGACAATCGAACCAAACTCACCGAGGCTGCGGGCAAAGGAAAGCGACGAGCCTGCAAGGAAAGCTGGAAAGATGGTCGGCCAGATAATGTGTGAGAATGTCTGCCAGGAGCTGGCCCCAAGACTGCGGGCAGCTTCTTCCACATCAGCACTCATATCTTCAAGCACCGGCTGAACCGTGCGGATAACGAACGGGATGCTGGTGAAAAACATCGCGATCATGATGCCGAGCGGCGCATAAGCAACCTTTATCCCGATCGGTTCAAGGAACCGTCCAAACCAGCCATTTTGGGCAAATAGCGTCACCAATGCCAGACCGGCTATGGCAGTCGGCAGCGCGAAAGGAAGATCGACGGCGGCATCGATCAGACGTTTGCCGGGAAATTCATATCGCGTCAGTACCCAAGCCAGCAGAAGACCGAACAAGCCGTTAAAAATGGTGGCCACTGCGGCTGCGCTCAAGGTGATCTTATAGGTCGCTAGCGCCCGATCTGAAGTCACAATGCTCCAGAAGTCACTCCAGCCAAGACTTGCCGTTTTCAGAATCATGGCCAGCAGTGGCAAGGCCACGATAACAGCCAGATAAAGCAAAGTGCAGCCGAGGGTCAGTCCGAACCCCGGCAGCACAGAATTACGTTTCATGCTTAGAAGCGCCACTGGATTTTTCCAAAAAGCAAGGCGATCCCGTTAGGGATCGCCAGTTGGCTCTGTTTACTTGCCAGTGAAGAGCTGATCGAGCACTCCACCTTCGGCGAAATGTTCCTTCTGCACCTTCTCCCAGCCACCGAAAGCATCTTCAACCGTCACGAGACGCACATCAGGATAGATGTCCTTGTGCTTTGCAATGACATCCTTGTCGTGCACACGGTTGAAGTTCTGAGCCAGAATTTCCTGACCTTCCGGTGAATAGAGATAGTTCAGATAGGCTTCCGCTATCTTGCGCGATCCACGCTTGTCTACCACCTTGTCGACGACCGTAACGGGAAACTCCGCCAGCAGGCTGACTTCTGGGACAACGACATCATACTTGTCCGGTCCGAGAACTTTCTCAGTCCCACGTGTTTCAGCTTCAAACGTCACCAGCACGTCGCCAATGCCACGTTCGGCAAAAGTCGTCGTTGCTCCACGTCCGCCTGTATCGAAGACGGGAACATTCTTGAAAATCTTTCCGATGAACTCGTGTACCTTCGCCTGATCACCCTTGAACGCCTCGTTCGCGTAAGCCGTCGCAGCAAGATAAGTATAGCGCGCATTGCCTGAGGTCTTCGGGTTCGGGAAGATCACCTTCACGTCGTCACGCGCCAGATCGTCCCAATTCTTGATGTTCTTCGGATTGCCCTCACGAACGAGGAATGCTGGGAGGGAATAGTAAGGCGAAGAGTTGTTCGGAAGCCGCTTCTGCCAGTCCGCGGGAATCAGATTACCCTTGTCATGGAGGACCTGAACGTCGGTCACCTGATTGAAGGTCACCACATCCGCCTCAAGCCCTTCCAGAATCGAACGCGCCTGCTTGGAGGAGCCAGCATGGGATTGATTGACGGTTAGGTCCTCGCCGGTCTTGGTCTTCCAGTCAGCGATGAAGGCTTGATTGACCTGTTCGTAGAGTTCCCGCGCAATGTCATAGGAAACATTGAGTATTTCCTTCGGCTCCTGTGCCTGAACCGGTGCAGAGCCGAGACCGAGGGCTACCGCCGCATATAGAATAATTTTTCTCATTAGACCCATCCCCACCACGCTGTTTGCGAAAAGCGCTCTAAACTGGATTGTTTTCGGAAAACAAATCTAACGAGAGAAGAGACAAAATCAATCTAAATCATTGATTTAAATATATAAACTACTTTCAGAGTCATTCATGGAACCTGCGCCCAAACCACATGCTGGCATGAGAAAATAATTCTCATCAGGAGCGAAACCATAAAATGAAATGCAAAAAGGCAGGAGACCTCCGTCTCCTGCCTTCATAACTTTCTTAGACTCTGGACTTACCAGAAACCGCGATGCTGCCAGCACCAGAGAAAATTATGCTCGCCACGCTCCAGCCGACTACGGCGGCGGGCTGCAATCTCTTCCGCATTCAACTTCATCTCGCTCCAAGGCCGCTCCAGAAAGCCCGGAACACGCAAAACCGTATTCTTCATTTTCGTAGCGAGCAGCTGAACGGTTCGCTTCATGCCTGGCCTCCTCATTGCCTTACGCTCAAATATCATCGCGTTTTCGCCGCAACAATGAACGATAGGTTAATTTTGAAGGCTTCTCGGCTTTTGTCAATAACCCACTTATTTTATCGGAGTTAACTGCGTGAAATAATTTGCGAGCCAGACCAAACAACCCGCAAATTCATTCCTGTTAAACCTCATAGTCGGTTGAGGGCGTAATGCGTACCTTGCCGATATGACGACCATTCATCGACTCGATCTTGAACTCCAGACCATCGGCAACGAAGCTTTCTCCACCCAAAGGCAGGTGCCCGAGATGCCAGAGAACATAGCCGGCAAGGGTAGTATAACGGTCACCGTCATCCAGAAGGTCGCGTTCCAGAAGGCCGCTTAACCGGCGAATATCGGTAAAGCCGTCTACAAGATAACCACCTTGCCCGTCCGACTGCGCGACAGCCGCCTCTTCGTCTTCATCCGGAAACTCACCAGCAATGGCTTCCAGAACGTCGGTCGGCGTCACGACGCCTTCGAAAGAGCCATGCTCATCGACGACGACTGCGATCTGGACAGGTGAATTACGCAACTGCTCCATAACGCGCAGCACGTTTGCATTTTCATGCACGACAAGCGGCTGCTTTACAATCTTGTCCCAGTCGACAGGCTTCTTGTCACCAATGTCGAGCAAAAGGTCCCGGACCAACGCCACACCGATGAACTCGTCCACCTGACGGCGCGCGACGATGACGCGAGAATGTGACAGCTCCCGAATGGCCGCATCAAGTTCTGCTTCGTCTTCATCGAGGTCAAGCCACTCGATCTCGTTGCGCGGCGACATGATGGAACGCACAGGTCGATCAGCCAGATCAAGAACGCCGCGGATCATTCCCTTTTCTTCCGGCAGGAAGACATCACTGGCCGCTGTCTGCTGGGCAATCACGTCAACCGTGTCGGAAAGCGGGCTTTCGCCGCGACTGCCACCGAGTAGACGTAGGACGGCACCCGCAGTGCGCTCTCGCAGATCGTTGGTCGTGACCAGCTTTTCGCGATTGTGTCGCGACATCTGGTTGGCCGCTTCGATCAACACCGAGAAGCCGATCGCCGCATAAAGATATCCCCTTGGAATATGGAAGCCGAAACCCTCCACGACCAGACTGAAACCGATCATCATCAGGAAGCCAAGACACAGGATGACAACGGTGGGGTGTTTGTTGACAAAATCCATCAGCGGCTTGGAAGCAAGCATCATCACGCCGATGGCGATAATGACAGCAATCATCATGACCGGCAGATGCTGAACCATGCCCACAGCCGTGATGACACTATCCAGCGAGAACACGGCATCAAGCACGACAATCTGAACGATCACCTGCCAGAACACAGCATGTACGACCTTGGAACTCTTAGGCCCATGATCACTCTCCAGCCGCTCATGCAGCTCCATCGTGCCCTTGGCAAGGAGAAACAGACCACCAATTAGCATGATGATGTCTCGGCCCGAGAAAGACATCCCCATCAGCGAAACCAATGGCTCACGGAGGGTGACGATCCAGGAAATCGACGCCAGCAACACCAGACGCATCAAAAGAGCCAGAGTAAGGCCGATAAGTCGCGCGCGATTACGTTGGTGTGGGGGCAGTTTGTCGGCCAGAATGGCAATAAAGACGAGATTGTCGATACCGAGAACGATCTCGAGCACCACCAATGTCACCAAACCTATCCAGGCATTGGGGTCGGCAATCCAGTCCATGGACCAGTCCATGATATGTCGGCTCCTTTAAAGATCAGCAGAAATGGAAATTGGGAAATTCGTCGCAACAGCTTTGTGACCGGGCTGCATTTGTGCAGTCCAGTCTCTTCCGGGCGAAGTCTATCGGGAATTGTTCAATGCGCTGGAAGCCCGAACACCCCTCCGGGGAATTCGGACTTCGAGAAGACGAATCGTCAGAACTGTCGTCGGGCATAAAGCGCGATGAACCTTATATGAGGTGTCGCGAGGCCTGAATCCTCAGCCACACCGGTTGCCACATGGAACATATGGTCTGTTATTATGCAGACCGAAGCCTGTAGCACAAGAGGTCGATTATTCGGCTGGAGAGACCTGAACGCGGCGCTTACGCTCCCGACGTGGACGAGCTTTGAAAAAGCGCACACCGATAACCGTCGCAATGATGGTGACGATAGTGATTCCGATCACGAACCAAAACATGTGATCGCCATCCATTCTGGCGAAAACGCCTGCTCCACGACCTGCCAGCCAGCCCGGAAGGAACATCAGCGGAGCCCATACAAGCGCGGAGAGGACATTGGCTGTCTGGAAGCGCGTCTGATCCATAGACATCATACCGGCAACCATCGGCACGGTACAGCGCACGGGGCCGAAGAAACGACCAAGGAACACTGCAGAAAAACCATAGCGACGGAAGAGAAGGCGTGCACGCGCCACACCGCTGCGGTGCTTGTTGAGCGGCCACTTGTGAATAATATTGCGGCCCAGCCACCAGCCCAGGAAATAGGAGATGATATCGCCAATCACTGCGCCGATAATCGCACCGATTATAACGGGAATGGGTTCGATGATTCCGGCACCCACGAGGCCGCCAATAGCGATCATGATCGGCGTAGCTGGAATGAACATTCCTATAATGGCGAGAGATTCGCCGAAGGCGATAACGCCCACGATAGGCCCAGCCCATGCCCGATGATCGGAAATAAACTGTCCGAGATCGCCTATTATACTTTCCATTCCGTCCTCAAATGTCGCGAACCGGATTTTGAAACGATATGAGCCGTTTCTGTTTTCTTCGGCAAGGGCAACCCGGTGCATAAAGCGCCTTGCTCTGACAAATCTTAGGGGCGGCGCCGGTGTCCGTGACTTCAGAACCACTACCAACCGATCAAGTCTTTTATATGCCGTAGTTTCTCAGACAAGCATCAATAATTGATGACATGGCTGCGACATTTGCAGCGTGACTCTACTCCCTGAACGAAACCTCCCCACCGCACGTATTAGTCCAGCATCGGCGAATATGGAGCCGCAGGGTTCCGCTTACAACGCCGAAAACGTGAAAAAATGAATCAAATCAAGAATCTCTCATTTTTGATTCTCAAAAGAGCGACCAGAAAACACAACCAGAATGCACATACCCTGAAAAAGACACCGGTAACGCGCAGATATGGATTTTCGGAAGGCCCGCATTTCCGGGCTTTTTACGCAAGCTGTTATTTTTTTCAGAAATTTTGCAGTTGGAGGCTGGACAGGTGGAAAAGAGGCCGTTATAGAACCGCTCACTTCACCGGGGCCGCTGCCTCGGCAAAGCGAGTGGGTGATTAGCTCAGTTGGTAGAGCAGCTGACTCTTAATCAGCGGGTCGTAGGTTCGATCCCTACATCACCCACCATTTTTCGCTTTATTCTCAATGAGTTACCGCTGATAACCAAGGTCACGAGAAACACCCAAGGTCACGACAGGGTCACACACCCTCCCCGCCTCAAGGTCACAAAAAATCCAGACGGTTTATGCTCCTGACAACATATTTGGTTTTATGTCCTGTAAGCCATATTGTTGAAAAAATATGATTAGCAAGCTATATAGCGGTCGGAGACCTTGCTATGAGCAAACCACATCTGTCCATTTTTACTGGAAAGCCAACACACGCACATCCGCTCGATGTCACATGCATAAAATGTGGACGAGTGAGTCGCGCGTATACGCGTGAAAAAGCTGAAAAGCAGGTTGAAGAATCAAACGACTGGATCAACAGCCTGCCTGCGTCTGAGCAATCTCGACATACGCGCGCGAGCCTAAATATGTATGTGTGCTTGGGATGCGGCGGCACCGAATTCAGAAAATCTGAAAACGGTGATTGTCCAGACGGAGTGACTTTATCGCCCGTTATTTACACTCCTTGAAAGTCAACATATAGTGCTAATTTCAGCGACACTCGCAACATATGGCGTTTCATGCTATTATGATGGTTCAATTGAATCGCGAGGTCGTGAAAATGAAATTGAATGCCGTTCCGTATGATGAGAATCTCATCATGATTTTCCGCGCTGACGAGTGCTTTAACGCACAAACTCGTCATATCATTGAAATGCGTCCTGCAACCAGTTCTGAGTATCTATACGAAGTGGATACTGAGAGATTCTATATTTCAAATCAGAAACGTATTGATGACGAAATCAAACATTTTGGACACGCATTTTTTCGTCTTAGGTCATACAAAGAAAGAGAAAAATCTCGGCATGAGGTTATTCTCCGTGTTCTTAATGAGTGCGGTATCTTACAATAGAAACCGACGCTAAAATTATATTCCTGCTCGGTAATATCCGACGTCTAAATCAGCCCAAAATTACCGAGCGGTAATACGCATCGTTGGCAATCCATTTCAAATTGAGATGATTTGAATTTATCACCTATCGGTGACATAATCCGAATGCGAGCAGAAAGGGGCTGTTGATCCGAGGCACCGTGATCCTGACGCCGACGACATCGGATCTAATGCGAAAAAGTTGGGCTATCGCTCCCTTCAGTCGTCACTTTCCTTTTAATCTAACAGACAATAAAAAAGGCCTCCGAAGAAGCCTATTTTTGATGTCGTATTACAATGGAATCCTACTGTTAGATTCCAATGCTTTTCTGCTGTCACGCCGCGACTAGCACCAAGTCGTCTTCATATTTTCTCGCTAGCTGAATCAAGTCGCCCAATGTCGCCGTGCAATCATCCAGTCGCCAAAGGCGTTCATTGATTTGCGATATCCGATGCCCCTCTTCTCTCAACAGCGATATCATCTGATCCTGCGCAATCGGCGTATCTTTCATACCATACCTATGCGCTTCAAGCACGATAGCAGCGGCTGCTCCTCGATATCCCCTGATCACATCACGGAAATCAGCTTCAGCTTCACGCTGTTTTTTCTCTTGAAGTGCAGAGATTTTCACTGCTTCTGGAAGTCGGGCGATAAGCTTGTCGCCAGACGCTTCGAAAGTGATATCTGTGAGCGGCATGTCCTGAGCAGAAATTCGGGCGTTATTTCCGAGAAATTCGAGCACGAAGGTCGGCTGAAATCGTATAGCTTCAGGCTCTTTCAGAACAGGTGCTGTCGGTGATTTTGAATGTCGGATTATTATTATTCCGACTTCATCACCCTTTTCTACCGTATATCTATCTCCAATTTTAAGGCCGATAGATTGAAGAGCGGATGGGTCTAGATGTAAGCAGCCTTTCGACACCGATGTGTATCGCTCTGCGTTAGAATACTTTTGTCTAAATTTAAAAAGTCCTATTTTCCCGGTATAAGTCATCTCGATTTCCTTTCAACGACTAAGTAGAAGGAAATCGTGCACGTAGTTTATCGTCGGCGCAAATTGCATAATCAATACAATATGTTGACGATATTAGATAAAATCTTATCTAGTTAACCAATGTTGCTTGAAAATAATTTAAAAAATGCCCGGACAAGACTCCGAGATCCTGCTATATCGTCGAGCAACCAAGGAGATCAACAATGTCACGCGAAGGCAACAACGTCATTTTTGGATCGGCTGCTACTATCGCATTTCTGGCTTCGGGTGCGTACGACGCACACCAACGAGGAATGGCTGCTGTGCGTGCTGCTCGACAAGCTGAAGACGATGCTCGTTATGATGCGGCGGTGAATGAAATTGTCAGGGACGCTGAAGAGATGGGCAAGCTTGCAATGAAATTGGCTCAGGAACTCGCCGCTGAACGTCAGAAAAACGAAAGCCTGACACGTCTTTTGGAACAGCGTCAGGCTTTGTTAGAGCGTATGCGTAAAGCTTAAACGTATCATTTTCCGGGCAGAGTTGCGTAGCAAGCCAGCATTGCTTTCAGAGCCGCTGATGACTGTTTGAGAGAATATTTATAAGGCCCGACTTCGAGCAAGCTTGAAGATGAGATTGTTTCGATGATATCGGCTTTCCACTTAGTAGACGCAATTATATCTGCTTCGCCTTCTGTTTCCGTTTCCAGTTCAAAACCATCAGCTTTTACGATGATATTTTTCTGTGGCGATTTCATTTTCTTATCTAAAAAGACAAGAACCATGAGGTTCGGACTTTCCTGTTCTGGGGTAGATTTTATCGCATGCACAAACATCAAGCTGGTAGGTTTTCCGGTCGTCGTAGCCGAGCATGAACATTTGGATTTCAGGATTTTCCACGGCCCAATCGTTTTCTGAAGATACGTCTTTGAATTAGGTGGCGCATAGCAATATTCGAATGATTGCGCATTAGCTTGCCCTAGAAAAAAGGCGCTCATTACGAGCGCCATCGACATCACTATTTTCATGCCCATATCCCCTTTAATGAGCAGATATTGCCTGAACCGAGGCGGTCAGGCAAAGACTTTAAGCAAACGCAGGATTCAATCTGTATGCATGAATCCTCTCTGCCATTTTTGATGTCTGAACAGACTTTTCAGCAGATTCATTCCTTTCAAATTTCGGCAGGCCACCAACACCGCATTTTTTTCCGCTCATAGCTCTCGTGCATGCGTCTAATCCTGCCTTTGAAAGCCTAGCGAGATCGGCATCCGAGAGCTGAAAAAGCCAGTATTGCTGATCATCAGTGAGCGCGCTGAGATCGATAGTCGAGCGCTCAGACGGCGACTGTGCACACGCATATCTATAGAGAGTGTGTCCAGCGTCAGATGTTGGTTTTAGAAGCTTATCGGAAGTCGGAAGACCTATATCAGTATCGCTTTTTCTAACTTCCGATAATATATCTGACGGCTTAATTGCCAGCTGCGGAATCTGACGGCTAGGCACAGGCATCGGCTTCATACCGAAGATTTTCAATATCAAATTCAACACCGCGATAATCATTTTCTCGATCCAAATCAGCGTATTAGCTGCCATTCGGAACGGTGCGACAATCTGACTTTTGAACATGGGTTTTCTCCTTAATTACTCATAGAAGACCATTCTCGCGTCGTAACACGCAAGTTACAAAAAACTATTCAACATGTTGAATAAACGTAGTTTTCCATAATGCACTCAATTGAAGCATGTATTGAGTGTATTATGGAAATATAGAGCCGTGATTATGTCGGCGTAATTATCACTTGTATTAGTCATCAATACGAACCATCATTTTTATACATACATTATTTAAGGAGTAGCTATGTCACTAAGAGAGTTTGAAAACCAAATTGCTGAATACGCAAAAATCGTTGACGTGAAAGAATGGATGCACGGTTTCGATCTAGTCACCGTCGATACAGTGAATGGACATCGGATGACGTTGTATGTCGACGAAACGCTTGATGCTATCGAACATGTAAAAGCACTCGCTGAGTACGGCATCTACGCGCCAAATTTCATTGAAAATGAAGACGGCGATTTTGTCGAGCAACTGACAGACGAAGACATCGAAGAGAGGTTGATCATCCGCGAAGAAAAAAGGGGAGAAAAGCTGTGGTCTATGTAAGCGCAAAAAAAATGAACCCGCATCCGATTCATCCGTCACACACAACGGCCGACCAGATCCGCGACGCTTTCATGCATATAAAATGGCAGCTAGTCCGCAAAGGCTGGAAAACAGAGGACTTCACAGGTCTTCTCGGAATCCCTCGTCAATCCTGGTATCAGTATGGACATAAGCTCGAAAGCGCAGGATATCGTCAGATATCCGCTGATTCATTGGACGTACTTCGTCAAGAAGCCGCTCAGGAAATCGTGGCTATAGTAGACGGATATCATGACCCATTTGGGCGCGAGCGCGATACATGGATTGTCGGCGATTTGACGACAAAATCGCGTACCAGAGCTTTATATAGAGCAGCTCTGACTGGTGAAGCCGTAGTACCTGGCGTTCACAACAAGCACGCAGACGATCTGAGTGATGACGAAGCTCTGATGATGAGATGGTTTCGCGCTGCACAACATGCGTCTCGCGATCAACTCGTCGCGGCAACTGACCTTTCAAAATACGATGTTGGACGCGTCGGACTTCATGCCTGCAAATGGGGAATTCCGCCGACAGAGGCGTGGGTCGACAATCTCGAACGAGCAATCGGCGTCTAAAAAGCGCCGATTTTTTCGTCGGCGGAAATTCATTTAAGATAAATCGGCCGATGAAAATGGTAGTTGTCAATTATTAATTTCAAATAATGCACCTGTATTCATCAATGTTGGACAACAAATTTTGCAGTAGACTAAAAATCATATAAAAATGATACTTGTATTGATCATAAATACGAAACATCATTTATACATGAGCAGCGAAACAAACAACCCAGAATAGCTCATGAGAGGAAATAATATGTCTAAGAATGATATTGAAGTATGGAATAGCTACGCAAAGAAGCTTGTAGAAGCACATGGTTTTACTATTGAAAAATATTATGAGGATGGCGTCACACCAATAAAATATTTATCGAAGAAAGTTGGTGTAAGACTCGGAGAAGCCAGTAAATATGTTTACGGATATAGCATAAACATAGAAGAAGATTGTATTCGAGCTGGAACATACGTTGATAAAGATTATGATGTTGATCAAGATATACATAAATTTGCATTCGAAAATGAAAATGGAATACTAAATTTTGAATATATAATGAATTTAGTTCTAGAAGACCCAGAAAAATTCGCTACGATGACTATATTTGAACTGGTCGGCGAAGTCCAAGATGATTGGTATGATTGATTTAACATTAAAGAGAATGGAGGCCTTGGAAACCGTGGCCTTCACAACAAAAACAATAATGAGAGGAACTCTAAAATGAGCAATAAATATTCACCCTTGGTAAAATCTGTTGACTATGACGGTGACCGCCGAGCAATTGTATGGCTGACAGGACACGGCAGATGCATGCTCGATATCGCGAGCTACTTTGAGATTTATATCAACAAAAACAATATCGTAATCGACTGGATGAATGATTGTCGCGAAGAGCAAAGCATTAAAATTTCAACACTGAATCCGATGCGGTATATGGAATTTCCATCTGAAGCCATTCAACATATAGAGAAATATAAAGATGAGATTTTGGCTGAGGAAGAACGGTGCTTCAGCTACTGAAGAATGATCAGCCTACAAGCCACCAACCCTCGGATTTCCGAGGGTTTAAGCGAAGAGATCTAGTTCCGTATGATGAAGCAACAAGATACCAGACATATCCGCTAGTTCACGGGCAGACTTCGTAAAAGACTGATTGGTTACCACTGCCGCCATGTCGGTTCGGTAGTATTTTTGAGCGGCAATAGCCTCTTGAACGGCCTTATTTCCAATTGGCTTCGAATATTTTTTGCACTGTAGCACAAGCGAGTGGCCATCTTTATGAGCCAAAACGTCAGCTCCTTGATCACCACTTGCCCGAGTTATTGATGACGCCCATCCCATGGTTTCAAGCCTGCGTGAGCAATATTGCTCGTATTCTAAGGGATTCAGTTCATCGATTTTGGTATCTTCAGACAGCAGTGCTTGGTATTCGGTGTCGATAAGATCACGCAATTTTTGAACGTTTTTCTGTGACGATAGCCACAGAACGCCAAAACCGTGGTACTCAGGATTTAATTTCTGCGGCAGCACGTCTCTTATGTATCTGCGCAGTTCTTTTTCCCATTTTTCTGTATTTGGAATACCGAACTCATCTTTTGTGGAAAGCTGCATCCGCTTCTTAGCAAGCGTTTTGCCGTCGTTTCTAATCACACCTAAAAATATTGCTTCCCGATCTGGCTCGTTTCCCTTCCCACCGTATCGGCGCACCAGAAAACTCCAAATTAACGCGCCAAAGATCCATACTAAGAACAATGTGATGAAAAGGGATATGATCCAAAGCGGGGTAAAGGCGAATGCGATAATTTTTGTAAAGAAATTCTCTGTGTACCAACCGTTTTCAACGAGTAAGACAAATATCCAGTTCCCCGCCACGGCACATATCGCGAAACCGATGTATTGAAGTGTCACCAGCACAATGCTTGTTTCTTCACGATCTATGGAAAATTCTCGCAAGGATGGTTCGTTTTTACGTCTATTTCTACTCATTTTGGAGTGGCCCGCCCGATTCTAATTCAGTAGTCAAATAGCAAAAATTCGCTGATTCTACAGCTTTGACTCAGCCAACAGCCGCCTGACGCCGCCCAACTTTTGACGACAATCCTCTCCCGCCTCCGATACCTTGATCAGGTACAAAGCGACCTCTTTCTGGCTCTTCCAGACTTCCCGCGCTTCAGGCTCCGACATGCACGTGAGCAGCGCTTCAGGAATCTGAATCTGTCGCGTTTCGACCTTCGTCACGACTTCTGTCGCAGGCTTATGAGCGCACCCGGAAATCAGTAAAATGGCCGTAGAAAATCCGATTAACATCTTCACTGGACACCTCCAGCAAACTTCTTCTTTCTCAAATTTTCCAAGACAGGTGCCACTGGCCCATCATTTTCAGGTGCCGTCGATGCAATTTCACGCTCCAATTCCCGATTCAAAACGGATGTTTCGTTGAGAGAAGTTTGCACATCATTTAGCAGATCAAGCGTTCTCTTATGCTCGGCATCAGCCTGTTTCACGGCCTCCGCGTTGGCGTTTGCGACGTCGACTGTGATTTTCAATTGTGCATTCGCGAGGGCGAGCTGGGCGTCGGATTCATCCAATTTCGATTTCAGATGCGAAATGTAGAGCCAGCCGCCAATAATGATGGCTGCGAGTGAAAGTCCGAGGATGAGACGGATGTTGGAGAAGATCGTCATTATTCCTCTCCTTTAGATTCCGATTTTTCATCTCGACGGCGCTTGAACGCCAGCCCGAGTATGTCGGTAAACAAGCCCGGAATGCCTTTCGAAGTGCGGAAATCCATGTGTCCAACGCCCATGTAGATCGCGAGCAATGCCACGACCCATGGGCCGAGTTCACCAATTATGGCGGCGGTATCTGGATTGCGAATTAGTAGGCCAACGCCTGCTATACAGAAAAAAGCCGCAAGCGATGCGACAGTGATCTTCTTTGAAAATCGTCTTGTGATCTCTTTTTCCGTGTTCATGCGGACACCTGCAATCTGGCTTGGAGACCGCTTGCCTCGGCTATCGACAGAAGCATTTTCATGCCCAGCTCGTGACCATTTCCTGTGCGAATTTTGCGTATGTGGCCGTCTCGAACAGACGGATATCGCGTCGCTATTTCGGCCGCAGATAAATTGTTTTGTCTGATGTGATTTTCTAGAGCGACGACTAAGTCGTCCTGAAGATTACGAAAAGAAGCGCATCTGTATGAGAATGGAGAGATCGGGCGGGCCATTATTTTGACCCTCCTTTTAGCAGATCCGCGTATTCAGATTTTGCATCGAATGACGGACAGGCTTTACCTTTGTCGAAATCGCGATGTCCAACGAGCGTGGTGATCTTGTATTTTTGGACAAGGTCACCGAGTAATTTGCGCAACGCAACTTTTTGCTCAGGTGTCCGCGTGTCCTTGGGCTTCATGTTTTTATTGACGCCGCCGACGTAAACAACCCCAATTGAACCCGAATTATGGCCCGCTACGTGCGCTCCGACCTGGTCAACTGGACGGCCAGTGTGAACAGAACCATCGCGATAGACGACGAAATGGTAACCAATGTCTTTCCATCCGTTATCGCGGGTGTGCCACATACGGATGGTTTTTACGTCGACGTCGCGGCCTTCTGGAGTAGCTGTGCAGTGAATTACTAAAGTATTGATATTTCGCATTAAAATGGGAACTCTGAATTAATGTTCCCATTATGTTCTTTTTAAATGTAAGTTGCAAGAATTTAGTTTAACCGTCGCTCCATCTTCCGTCTGATGTTAAATAAAGGCCATCTCCGAGATAAACTGGGCCTCCATCTCCACCAAATATTTCGTATAAGTTTTCTCCGATATCATTACTTCTATTGGTTCTTTGTTTGAGACCATTGGTTCGCTTATCGGACCTGCCTTGTGGAATCATATACTTAGCGTAATCACCAGTATTTTTTTGAAATTCATCTGCGAATTCTACAATCATTTCATAAAGATTGATTTTACTATGAGATAGAGCGTGCCTGACTATGTTACTGTTATCAAGAAACAGACGAAGCCCAAGCCTTCCATCAGGTTGTATTGCACCATTAACAGTATCATTTACGATCTGAAGATCTATTCCATTTGAGCGGAAGATAATATTGCTGAATTGTGTCTGATTTCGGTAGCTAAAACCAGATCGGAACATTCGGCTTACTGTACGATGCTGTCGCCATCGTCTTGAAATCAAATGATTGTAAACGTCAATATCACGACATATACCTTTATGCGCAAAAGATCGTGGAGGGAGAACCATCCCATTTGTCGATGAGGAGGTTTCAGAAACTAAACAAGCAACGTAGTTTTTACAATCCCAATTAAGATACTCCAAAGCCATTACTTGGGCTCTCTTAAATTTTGCATTGTCGGCATAATTTCGAATAATGACTTCGTCGCCGAACTTGACATCAGTTCTATTGCAGTCGACGCAATATACCTTTGAACTGTTTGAGAATCTCACGAATGCGATTATGTAACTCAAAGCATCCCCCGCCATGAAACCTATTAAGCCCCTTCATAGATAAAGAGGCTTAATAAAACGTAGGGTTGAATTCCAGACATATCTTTATGCTGCTATCCGCATCCGAACACGGTCGCCCATCGCCTGGCATCTGCCATCAGCAGACATCAGGAGTAGCGTGCGTTTTCCATTGTGGTACTGAACAATATGCGCATGTGCCCAAGTCGTTGGCCCTTTGTTATACCCCTGATCTAGCTTCGCCGAGACACCCGACACGTATGCACCTTCGGAGATCGATGGTGTATGAGTGTGTCCTGTCGATGTGCGTACGCCGAAACGCTTGAACTGGTTTGGGCTTCCACGACTTCCAGAAATTCCTAGATCACCGTGAAGACCGCATTCTATTCCGTCAACTTGATAACCTTGTCCCGCACCCACAAATTCGACGCTATCCGGTAGATTTGCGAGCCTGAGACCATGCTCGACGACATTAAAACTGTCGTTTCCTGCACGTATCGCTTTATGCCAAGCGGCATTCAAATCGTGCCAGTAATAAGCGTTTTTGACATCCGCCGCGCCGTCAACATTTTTAAGCCAGCGAGCAAGCGCATTGTCATGGTTGCTTTCTACAACGACGGTCGTGCAAAAATCACGTGTACACGCTGCTATAAAGTCCGAGGCTTCCTGCACTTCATGCTCTACGGATTCCGATCCGCTAGCCGACACCAAGGCCATCACATGCGGATCTGCCAAATTGTGGTGATTACGACGTCTGAAATCGAGCGTGTCGTGAAAGAACTGAATTTCGGGCTGAAGGCCATCCAAAATGTTGATGTTGTTCAGTATCTTCTTGGATTTCCGGTCATAACCGAAACTAGCGGCCGCAATCGTGGCATCGAGCTGTTCGTGATGGATATCACCCCATGATATTGCTCGGACACGCTTGTCGCCCTCACAAATTCCATTGACAACGAGCGTATTCAGATCCTGAAAACTGCCATCATCATCGGCCGAAACAGGGCGCAGGAACACTTCGCCGTCGACGTCTATCTCGACAACAGTAAAGCCAAATGTGTGATGAAAAATGCTCTTCTGACCCGCAGCTCTGGCAGTGTAATTCGGCATTGTCACAGTGCCCGTAGACACTGCAAATCTCGGATCTTGGCCCTGTAGACGCGGGATAGATTGAAGAGCAATGCGGCTATGAGGGACAATGACATGGTTGCCATGGTTTTGCGTGAGCCAGCCGTTCAATGGATTGGCAGTCGTCGGAAGCACATTAGCACTTCCTAAATAAAGAACATCCGGCGTCAACTGGACTCGGTCGTGACAAAGATATTCGTGAATGGCAGGGTCATAAACGTTCGCCGCCGCCGCATGATCTTCGAAAAGCCCGAGCTGATACGTATGCCCACCGATAATGATATGAGCGCCAATATAAGCCGCGTAAGCCTGCATATTTCTCAGGAATTCGGTATGAACGGGCGTGTCATCTTGAGCCGCCGAGATGAGAAAACGATGGACTATTCCAGGTTCTAAATCAGCCTGGATTGTCGGCAATTCTTGAATTCGTGGGGCTTTCTTTTTGGCTGGTTTTTCGTCTTCGGCAGGAGCTTCAGGGGCTTCCGATGGCCATACTTTTTCGACTGCCTCGGCTGCGGATTTTGGTGCCGATGGTTTATTTATGGAAAGCCAGATTTTTCGAGCAGCATAAAAAGTAAGTTCACATTTTTCGGCAACTTCGCGGATTGTAGAGCCGCTTTCGAATAGTTTTTCTGGTGTTGGCTCCTCCTCGGAGGAGCCTTCTTCTTCTGCTTCATCGTAAATTGACTTCACAATATGAAGTGGAATATTTAGTTGCTTAGCTGTATCATTTTTAGAAATACCGGATTTAAAAGATGATTTAATTTCATTCACAATTTTAGTCATTTTCTTTGAAATTTCATTCAGATGTTTATCTTTAATTTCTTCCGAAATTTCTCCGTCGTAAAAGTGATCCTGAATTTTATAATAGTTTATACCGAGATGACGGGATGCTGCATCGAATAGATTTTCTTTTTTACTTGTCATTTTGAATTCCTTTCACTCTTGATGACAAGTAAATTATTCGGTGTATTCATGATCAATACAAACACTTTTTTCAATAAAATCAATTACTTGTCGCAAACATTGTTGACGTTTTCAGACGTCACAAGGAGAAAATAGGTAAATTATATTCCAAAATATTTTCTTGCGAACGGCACAATGAACGCCATAGCCGTGCCGAAAAGCGCCGACAGAGTTGCAAATACAGCTTTATCTGCTTTACGCGCTGCTTTTAATTCTGCGACGTCTGTCTCAATTGACGTCAATTTGGACTGCATGGAATTCGAATTTTTCAGAAAGCTATCAAGCTTCTCTTCCATGCGCGCTTGCGAGCGGATAACTTCTAGAAGCTCTTTCGAAGGGAAATCGGTTGTCATAAAAATGGTCTCGTAAACATATCTTTGATAGCTACGAGACCATGTGCTAGTGCAAGATTCTAGCTCGTTGTGGGTATTAGTGGGGGATTTTAATGAGAAAACATTTAATAGTATTGTGCGCTTTATTGGTCATATCATTGCCTGCTATGGCACAATATCATCTTTCGACATCTCCAGATGAATTAAACAAACAGACGCCGGAAGAAATGACAAGAAATGGAATAATTGAAAACCATCTTCGTGATACTTTCGTGTATATTAGAATGGCGCACTCATGCAATAAAAAAGGTCTTATGTTTACGGATGAAGATATTAAAGTAATTGATACGTGGAAGTTAGATGGTGTGGACAAAACAAAAATTGACAGAAAAATAATCGATTACTATCTGAACGACAAACCATGGACGAGTGATGTTGATGATCAATCTTGTAGAGATGTCAAAGAGTCCCTCAGAAGCCAAATTCAAAGACCGATATACAGCACTATAGAAGGTTTATTTAAAGGAACAAAATTGGACTTTAAATAAATATATTCCCGGACAAATCCTCCAGATCTCTGTATAGCGCTCATCGGAAATGGAGATGCCGAATGAGCCAAATTACCGCACTTAAAGTCAAGATCAGCGCAGAAGAAGCTGAAGAACTGAAGACACAGTCAGAAATCACTTCGCTCCCCGAAGACGGTCTCTATCTTCTTTCTGCAATTGAGAAAGCAGTCAGTTTGGGGACCGTAAATGCGGATGACATGATTTCCGGACAAGACATGCTGATTGCAATTGCCGAGAAGCTTGAGAATGAAGGTCATAACCCCGCTGTTCGCGCTGAGCTTGTCGACAAACTGCGCCTCACTTCTTATTATGCGACGACGAGACTGGTGCCTGTCGAAATTCCGTGATAGAGAACTAAAGCATTAACTTGTTGTTAATGTTTGCGGTCTAATGATAGCCGCACAGTTGAGGCCTGCGCCAAGCGCATATAGGTAGACATGATGTCGTTCTCAACTTTCGGTGCAATTCCGACTTGTCCCTTCCATTCATTTTGGGGACTTTTTTTATGTCCAGCATTCTGACTAACGCATCTGCAATGACTGCATTGCAGACCCTTTCTGCTACTAATAAGAATCTTGCAACGACCCAGAGCCGTATTTCTACGGGTATGAAAGTTGCAGAAGCTCAAGATAACGCCGCTTACTGGTCTATCGCAACGACAATGCGTTCGGACAACAAGGCAAACGACGTTATTTCCAGCTCGCTTGGTCTCGGTGGCGCGAAGATCGACACTGCTTACACCGCAGTGAAAGACACCATCTCTGTCGTCGACCAGATCAAAGAGAAGGTTCTTTCGGCGAAGAACGCTTCGGCAGATGACCGTGCAAAGATCCAGACCGAAATCCCCGCTCTGCAGAAGCAGCTTGGTGAAAGCGTTAAGGCTTCTTACGCAGGTTCTAACCTGCTGAGCACGGACTCAGCAAAGGACACTGGAGCAGATGCTCAGCCTAACTTCAGTATCGTTTCGTCTTACAATCGTAACGCTGATGGCACCGTCTCAACAGGTTCCATTGATGTTGCATTGAAAGATATTCGTCTCGTTGATTCTGGCGCTGCTGGCGGAACAGCTACTGGTGGCATTCTTGACAAGACGTTTGCCGTCGATGCTACTACGAATGTCAGTGTACTTGATCTCGATGTTTCCGGTGCTGATATCGATAACGCCGCGCTTGACAAAATGTTGGCAGGCATTGAAACGGCCGCTGGTGGACTTGCTACCGCTGCTTCTACGCTTGGTGCCGCAAAGACGCGCGTTGATCTGCAGACGACACTCGTAAAGAGCCTGTCTGACGCAATCGACCGTGGTATCGGTGCAATGGTTGACGCTGACATGAATGCTGAATCGGCTCGACTTTCAGCTCTTCAGGTTCAGCAGCAGCTTGGTGTTCAGGCGCTCTCGATTGCAAATCAGAGCACCCAGAATATCCTGTCGCTCTTCCGTTAAAATTAACGGATTTTGGGCGGGGCAAGAAGCGGGTGGGCAACTACCCGCTTTTTTTACGTTGCTACTCTGACAACGTTTGTCGCGACAATAGCGCTCGACAGATCACACTTTTCTGTCGAGCCCATCACCAATTTCGTTGACAAGCTGTCTCTGCGTCGAGCGCTGCTATCTCTTATAGAACCTTTATTCGGCTGTGAAATGCGATCTCGACGTGCTTGATCCTGCGCTTGTATACGCATCGCATTCATCGCACCGAATAATTCGCTCGAATTCTCGATTTCCATGTCCATGTCCGTTCTCCTCTAGCTTCCGATAACTGCTTCTTGCGGCAGAAAAATCGGTTTACAAGTCACCGTGATATTTCTGGTCAAAAGGTCTTCTTCGCGGATCGGATCGACGTCGAGTTCTATCCTCGTCGGCAGGCTCTCAATGACAGCTACGGGATCTTGCTCATAGAGCGCCGAAGATTTTTGGAACGCGTAGTCGTTGACGACGTCCACAAAATGCACCTGTGCACGCAGAGCTGAAGCATTCGTCGGCTGAGATGCTGGTGTTGCTGATAATCCATACGTGACTAGGCCTGTTTGCTGCTCCCCAGCTCCAGGTACAGGAGCTAGACTGCCGTCGCCGAGATACGCCAAAAGCGTGATTTCCGCGTATCTTTTTGCGCCAGCGGCCACCAGTTTTATGCTCGAAATCTTCGACTGAACGGTGCCAATTTTGCGATTATAAATTCGACAAAAATCCCCGCACTTCATTGATCTCGCGGTAGACCATTCGCATTGAAAGCTTATTTCAAGACATCTGGCTCGGACATAAACACGGCGCTGGAGCATACGTATGGCGTATCTGACTGCGCGAGTGCCACGGGTCGAGTCAAAAAAACGAGCAGATATCGGATTTATGGCAGCGCGCTTTTCGACTTGTACGAAAGATGAATAAGAGAAGAGCGACGACGCAGTGTGAGCAGTTATACAACGCCACTTGTGCCCATTATATATGACTTCATCACCCACATTGTATTGCATCGGCTCAAGCGTTGTCGGGTCTTCAGCCGTCCAGAGTGGTGTGCTTGGATCTAGATTCAGCGGCGCTAAATTGATGATATCTGCAGTTTCATTTTTGTCGTCGCCCAATATTTCCTGCTGTGCCACAGGCATCGAGATCGTCAAAAGTTCTTCGCGCTGTTGCTGAAAATCATATCCAAGTCGAATTTGCACGCCGACCGTTGCCGCTTGCATCAAGATTTGGCAACCAATGACTTTTTCGTCATTCAGCGCGTATTTTTCCAACCCTGCATCGAATGAATCCAGAATAGAATGTTGGTTGAAATACGTGATCTCAGATTCCGCTACATGCCAGCCAGTGTTTTCACCGACTGAAGTGCCTGGTTGCGGAAGATTCTGCATCAGGTCTTGCCAGCTGTACGTATCAACTGGAAGGCTCACCGCAGGCAATGACTGCACGCCTTTTGCTTCCTGCGTCCAAGAAGCCACTACGCGAAGGCGCGTTTTTGCACGAGGTGGATTCCGCAATGTGACTTGCAGAGTAGTCTCAAATCCATCGGAATCGATGACGTGAGTAGTATCCCCAGTGACCATATTCACGCGTCCAATTTGAAGGGTTTTCCGATCCCATCTCCAGAACTCCAGTCGGCCAGCAAGCGCGCTCATAGGGTCATCTGAGGCATCGCGGCTATGAAAAAGAGCGTCGTACGTCTCGAATTTTTCACGGTCGTCGGGATGCCCATACGGGTCGTATCCATCAATTTCGCCAGTTCTCAGAGCATTAGCGGCGGCTTTTAAGACCACGTCTTCATCAGGGGGTACACACTGAAATCGCAGTGTCAAAGTCTGTTGACCAAGTTCGGACGGCACAGCGATTACTCGGCCGCGAGCGAGTTCGACAGGAATATTATCGGAAGCCAGCTTTTCCGACAGTACGGCATACCTTTCACTCCTGCCGAGCCCAATAAGCCCAAGGCCAGGATTCGGGATTTCCACTTCGAATCCTGATGTGATTATGTCGCCTTCCTCTTGCTCGAAAATGCTTCCACGAATGCAAAATTCGTCTTCGCGAGCGTGCGAGACTGGATCAAAAGGTGTGTTGTATGCGGGGAGCCACGAGAGAAATAACATTAATTATCTCCCTGCCATGCCAAGCCGCCGACTTCTTCAGCTGTAAGGCTCCACTGCACCGTAGCATTTTGTTCATGAGAGCTTACAGACCACGGTTCAGTGACAAAAAGGTCAATCCATGGCCTGTAAAAAATGCGCACAGTCTCCGTCGCTGGCTGGGCTAACGTGATGACTTTATTCCAGACAGTAAAAGGTACAGGCTCAAAATTCTTCGTCAGACAACGTATCGAGGTGTAGCCAGTTTCGTCATCTTTATACGGATAGCGAATGAGCGTTCTGGTCTGCGCACCAGGCTGGATCGCGTCGGCGAATTCGCAAGGTGGAATAATTGTAAAAGTCGACCCAGGCCACATATGAGAAAGCGCAGGCGGACGCATATCGTCGGACGACGAAATCGTGCACTGAAATAATTTGAATTCATCGGCTGCTAGATTTCGCGCTTGGCCGTTCCAGCTTCTGACGATTTGCGCGGAGTCTTCTATCGGTGCAAAATCGACAGTCAGGCCGAGAGCGGTCTGCCAGCCGATAGCTAAATCATCAGATATAAGTGTCGTTGTAATCGGAAAATCGGCCATCAATACCCCCCGTTTCGTTGCATGGAATAGAGGGTTTGATTCATTTTCCGAGCAGTCAGAGGATCTGTCTGAAGCGTCCCCAGATTACGATCATTCAGCGTCAGGTTCACGTTTACGGTTTCAGTCGAAGACCTTGATTTATCGTAATCTTCTTTAGTAGATTTTATATAATCGATTTCTCCGGGTGAAAGTTTAGATTTCCACACGTCGAGTACACCGCCTGGAAGCATGTCGGGATTTTCTAATCCCATCTGCGTGTTGATGCCGTGATATCTAAAGTAATCCCCTTTTCTCTTATCGCTCCAAGTCACAAAACTTTTATCGAAACTTGCGTTTCCAATAGTTCTCAGATTCTTCTGAACTTCTGACTGACGAGCTTCTGCGGCTTCTTTCATTCCCGACAATTCGTAAACTTTTTTGCCGCCCTCCCAGCCGATCATTCCAGCACCGATGGTTGTAGCTATCACTGCCCCAATGGGGCCAGCACGCGCCGCAAGACCTGCTGCTCCTGCAGCGGCTCCAACTCCACCAGCAGCTCCAGCGCCAGCTCCAGCAACGGACGTAGCAATTCCCGCTATACTAGATGCTAAAGCGCCGCCTCCGCTCATAGCGAAGAGCGTTCCTAGGGCTTTCATGAGCTGTCCAGCGGCAGTTTTTGCAAGTCCAAAAAGACCTATAAATTTAAGCATACCGACGAACAGGAGCATTGTTGTTACGTCGATTCCAAAAAGATCGGCGATGGGCTGAATCAGTGAATGGATCGCAGTCAAAACGGTCTTCACCATTTCCAAAGCGTCCATGAAATCTTTACCAAAAGCTTTCGCTTGATCGCGTAAGTCATTGAGCCATTTAAAGTTTTTGGCATCCTGACCAGTCAGAACAGCGTATAAATCCTTTACAAGTTTGATCGCGACCTGGATGCCATCACGGATCTTGTTGAGCCACTCAAACCGCGAATTTTCGCCGTCCCAAAGTTTTTTCAGCTCTCCGTACATGTCCGATATGTAGGCGCGAGCTGATTCCAGCTTCTCAAAAAGGGTGTCGAGCCAAGGCGTTTTGAAGCCAGCTCGTTTTCCTTGAAAGATAGAAATAATATCGCTGACTAGGTTTCTCGCATAGACAAATCCGTCTTTCAGAACCGACGCTATACGCTGACGGTAGCTGACCATAAATTCCGTCATCGCGTCGGTGGATTCCGTGAGAAGTGGCAGGACTTCACGAGCGACGGCCATTTTTACGCCGCTGATGGAACGCCTGAAATTTTCAGCAGATGCTTCGTAAGCTTCACCGATCTGGGTGTCTTTTTTGGAAACTACGCCGCCGAGGCGTTCCAATTCCTTTCGATAATTTTCAATAGCTGTCCGACCGCCTTCTAAGAGCGGAACCATTTTTGCGCCAGCGTCTTCACCGAAAAGTTGAATTGCGAAACGCAGACGCTGGGTCGGATCATCGACTTTCTGCATCGCGTCGGAAAGCGCAAGCAGGCCCTCCATGCCGCCCTTGCTCGCTTTTTCTACGTCTAACCCATACTTTTCTAGGCCGAATAACGCTTCACCTACTGGGCCAAAAGACTTCTTCAGAGTGCGCTCGGCTTTCTCAAGCTCGTCCAACTGTTGACGCAATCCGTGTACAAAAGTCTGCGTTTGCAGGTTATTGTTTTCATATGGAGCCGCGCGAGCAATGTAGTTTTCGAGCTGACCTTTTCGCTCTTGGATGCCTGCAAGTGACGACATCCGCGCTTGGCCAACAGCATCCCCTGCAGACGTCAGACCACCAACATCGCCTGCTCGAAGTGAGAAAATGGCATCTTTACGCGCGTTATCTTTAAATGAGCTGAATTCGTCATTGGCTTCCGAAATCTTCTGTCGAATTCCCAGAAATTCATTGCCGATTTTAGCAAGGCCTTTCACGATCTCATCGCCTGGCACGCCTTCACCTGCACCAGCAAAGCCCAGTACCGATAAGTCTTCAGGCGACACACCGAGCGATCTGGATTGCTTGGAAAGCTTGTCCCACTCGCCTGCGGTGTCTTTGCTCATTTTGATGGCAGCGGCGCTAACCGTGGCTAAAGCGGCGACAGCTGAGGCGGCACCGATGGAAATGGTTTTGAAAGCCGTTTCCGCGCCAGTTTTAAGACCGCCGAAGCCGACCTTGCCGACTGACAAGCTGGCTGATTGTAGCGTGGCCAGAGATCGCTTCGACTTCTCGATGTCTTTTTGAAATGGTTCTAAAGCCTTGGCACCGCTCTGCTTTATATTATTGATGCTGTCGCGAGCAGATTGCTGGAATTTACGAAAGCCAGAAACTGCCTCGGACATACCGCCCAGGCTGAATTTCGTTTTAATTTCTGGCGTTACATTAGACATTCCTTACAAACTCTTCCCAAACTTTTTTATCTCCACTTTGTGCTACCAAAAACGCTTCAGCCATTTGAATCTGCTTGCGTTTTTCGTCGCCTCGGAGAACTTTCATTCTCATTATCAACGCGCGCGGTGAAAGATTTAAGCCCGAATTTCCGGTCTGATTCTCGTAGCTGATGGCGTCTTTCACGAGACCAACAAACACCCCTGTAAGATTCAGACCGCCCTTGCGCCGAGGACGCGGAAACGTCATTTTTTGGGAAAGATTGCTTGAAGCGCCGCTGTGACTTTCATAAAAAAATCTTCGAGTGATCCTTCACCTAAGGTCACTTTCACGGATGAAGAGAAAAGCGCTAGCGTCAGATCGTCTGGCTTCTGAGTGATCAGCGTCTCAAAAGCGAGATCGCCTTCTTTTCCTGCAGCACATGCAATGAATGCGGCGGCGGCTTCGATGCCAGAATCCATAAACACGGATATTAGTGATGGCTGAAGCTCCTCGGGCAAAAGATTGCCATCCTTATCGAGTTTTGGCTCGAACAAATCGATAAGTTTTGGAAAGCGTTTTACGAGGCGCAAGCACTCTAAAATAGTAACTGGACGCAGTTTTGTAGTCATACCAAGAATTTCTACTTCTTGATAGGAATGGTCTACTGCTGTCAACAAATCATCTATAGACTTAATTTCTTGTTTTACTGTTGAATTCATTAGTATAACTCCTTGAAATATTTAATGAATTATTAATATTAGACGGCAGTCTATATTAATGCCGTCTTTTCAATGTTTTAGGATGCTTTCGGGATGGTTCTCATCTGACCGTAAGACTTGCCATTACCCTTTCCAGACGTCGCAAAAACGCGGCCTGTGAGGGTAGCCTGGTTCAAGCTCTCGGTATTGATCGACGGCACGGCACCGCTCGGACGAAGTTCGACGTCCCAGTACGTCTGCTCCACTTCCTGACCCGGCATACCATCGGCAACAACGCCGATAATCACCAGCTCGCCGCGAACACCGGACGTTGCCATAATGCCAAGATCCAATAGCTTTTCTGCTTCGGTGATAGCTGGAAGCGTGAATTCAACAATGGCGTCGGTACCAAAGCCCGATGGCAAAGCAATGATTTCCACAAAGCCCGTGCGATGAACGGTGTAATGCTCATCTTCAACAAGCACACCAGACGCGTCGTCGGTGATCTCGGTGATGACAGGATTCAGGCCATCGACGCGGAAAATATCGCCAACTGCGACGTCTTCGAGGGTCATCGTTCCTGCGGTTACAGCCGTCTGCGTCAGATATTTCTTCTCCGACATGAAAAGCGCCTGGTGCAGGATTTCAGTCCAGCTTTCGCAAGTGATATTGATCGTGCCGTCCTTGCCGACTGCCCAAGATCCAATAAGCCTGCGGTCGCCAAACTCGGCGGAATAGCTTTCAACCTCGGTCAGATTTGGCGTGAACTCAACGGTCGGACACGATCCGAGAGACACGTATTTATTTGATCCTTTAATTTTAAAAGCGACCTGACCGCCTGAAATTCTCTGTTTGTCGGTGATCTGCTGAAATGCGTAAGTTCCCATATATTTTCTCCAAAATTATTGATGTAAATTGACGTCTGGCTCAGTGTCTTTTGTCATCACCGAGCATGAAAAATTGAGTGGCTGAACGACGATAATGCCGTCTTCTGTCGACTCTCCTGACATTGTGCCGGAGCCGTTGAAGCGCCAGAACATGAGCTTTCCAGCGTTCACCGAGGACGGCATCAGAAGTGCCTTCTCTACAACTACGGATAGCTCATCCAGGATGTCCTCAGCATCGTCGTGCGCGTCACGCACGGCTAATGTAACCGCGATCTGCATGTTGCGCTGAAGGACACGGTTTCCGACTGGATTCTTGTCAGCCAGATCGACATTCTCGGTGACAGAAACAATTGCCATGGGAAATTCGTTTCGCTGTGCTGCGCGATATGTACGGCTCTCCGAATAAACAGAAGCGAGATCAGGAAGGGTCTTAAGAACCTCCTTCACACCATCCCTAATCTGTTTCTTCACATGAGCCATCAGTCAGCTGATTTCCTGAAAAGTTTGATCTCAAGTTGATGGTACCCATCCCCTCTGCAAGATTCTATTCCGTATCTGATGCCTGAAATCGCCAGCTCATCGCGGTTAGAAAACATCAAATCCAGAGACCCCGACGCGCGACCAGGTGCCAGTCGCTTCGCATCTTCGATGAGCACGAATGCCGTTGGCTGGGCTTCCTCAACTTGCACTCCGGCCGCATCGACAGGCGCATATGCGTCATTAAAAATCAGCTGAATCGGCTGCGGATTGTCTGCATCGTGTTGATGCCAATAATGACTTCCGCGTTCACGAAAAACGCGGTTGGCTGTGCGTGCGAGTGTGCGGAAAGCGGGATGCTTAGACATTTGCACCAGCTTTCATCTGCTCGATCTCGTAAGCTAATTTGCTGGTGAGCAAGTTCAGAGCGTCGATTTCCTGTCTCTGAAGATTTATCAGAGCTTCGATACCTTCCTGACCTCCGACATACGGGCTGTATCTGGAGATAGCCGACACATCTAATCCTGAGTCGAAATTCTCGACGGCCTTGTACGAAAGCGATTTGCCTGACAGACCTAAGACCTGAGCTATTGCGCCGCCTGTGATGCTGATCTCTCGATCAGTAAATGAAAGCGAGCGCACTTCCAGACGAATGCCGCCTGCGAAAAAATTAAAAAAGCAGTCAGGTATGCCTGCCGTATTCAAATTTCCAAGAATATTCGGTACGTCTAATATCGAACCTGCTGAGATCGAGTATGGAGTACCGTCAACTGTGATTTCAAACGTATCCGTATCAGTCAAATACGCAGAAAGATCGCTATTTTCTGACAGAAGATTCCCCGTATTATCGGGAAAAATGTATCCGGTATTGATGATCATCGGCTGATCTAGCAACGGCAAACTAGCAGACCGAGATGCCGCCGAAGCCGCCGCTCTTGCATCTAGTGAAAGTCGCTGAATCTGTTTGTCGACTGTACCCTGAGACGTCCATACGTCAGTATCACGAAGAGAAAAAGGTACCTCAACAGCCGTCGAAATAGCGCTCTGGCCTGCTAAACCAAGCACATACCACATATGCTGATAGTCCGGAAAACCGGGCGTCGGGAATACAATGCTATCGCCACCGCCAATTTCAAATTTGATCTGCCCGCCAAATAGTTCGACAGTGTACGAGACACCATTCATCGACGCGATGTCGATGAATTTCGACAGGACGTCGTTCATCGTGTCAGTCGCAACGAACTGGATTGCTTTATCTTCTCCGTTTACTTGGAAGATGTAATCACGCTCGGTGACACCGTATTCGGCCAATTTCGAAGTTTGCGAAAGCCAATTGTTGGGCTGGCCGAAAAGCCAGGCTGCTGTGTAATCATTCCTATTTTCATCGACTAGAGCAAAACGAATATCGCGAAGTGCCGTGATTTCTTCGTCGTGCATTTCGATGGTTGACTGCATTGTCGACACGTCAGATGCGACCTGAGATACCTGCGTTTCCATCGGTGCGACCTGACTATCTCGCATAAAAGCAATGTCGTCCGACAGCAGACCAAGGTTGTTTTCGAGATCAGTTACACGGCCTTCGAGAGCCGGATCGACCCCGCCAGATGTTGCTTGTGGGAGGATAGGATTCATCATTGCTTAGCCCTCCAGAACGTACACGAGAGCCGATTTCTCGGCTGAAAAATGCAGAGTGCATCCAGCGTCTACAGAGAAGCTGAAATAACCGCCTGCGGTGAGCGGTAAGCCGAAATACGGAGTGAAAGGTTCGCCAGTCTTATCTGTATAAAATAGAACGTCTGAAGTCGCATAAATCTGCACAAGTGATGTATTTGCTAAGACTGTGTAAGAAAAAGGCACATCCTCACTTACAGAAATTTGGCTAACATTCATCGAAACAGCTGATGGAGCTGGATGCGCAGGCATGCCACCGTTTGGCGCAATAGCGGTCTTTACAACAGGTATGGTCATCTAAAAATCTCCTAAAAATATCGGCTCCGAAATATGAAAGCCGAAGGCAAGAAGGAGCCACTCGCCCTCGGCCTGATGCCCGCGCTAGGAGGAGAAAGCGCGGGGAAGGCAGATTACTTCTGCTTGATGCGAACGATCGCTTTCGGAAGAACGGCGTAATAAATTGCGTTCTGCTCGGTAGCCAGATCAACACCACGGCCAAAAGGCATCGGCTCCGACATCATATAAAGCGGTAGTCCAATCGTATTAGCAGCTTCCACTGTGTCAGCTGGCGCAAAACGGCTCTGGAAGAGATTCTGCGAATTCGGCACAAGATAGCTTTCGCCTTCGGTGATGAATTCCACATCGCCGACCGTATTATTGTGATAGCTGACGACCTCAATATCGTCGGCGATCATGAAGCCTTTGCGATTATCAGCGCGCAAGAATGCCCCATCCTGCCAACGCTCATATGCCGCCACGACGCTCGGATGCGAGGTAATGGCTGAAAAAATCGTAGGAGTGCAAACAAGTTTCCAACCGCTGTAAAGCAATGTCCCACCGATGGCTTTTTCACCCTTGCGCTTAGCAGCGATGAGTTCATCACGAATATTGATAGACACATCGGTGAAATCGATATCGTGCGTGTTGCGAGATACCTTGAATTCCTGATGCCAATCGTAAATTACTGAGCCATCAGCATCGCGCAGGATACCCGAGATTGCACCAGCTTTGGCGAATTCCTCGGTCACGTCATGATTATCACGCATCGAAACGTACTTTTCAGCAAGCTTCGCTTCGACGGTTTCAAAATCACTGGATGAGCCGAAAGCACGAACGCCCTGGACTTCAGTTGCCTTAATCATGTCGTAGTGCGGGTAATGAGGAATAACGAAAGAGCGAGCCTTACGCTTCGGATTTGCCTGTCCCTTACCGATAGTTCCTCGAGCCGCTGAAGGAATAACAGCAAGACGACCTTCTAGCTCTTCGACAATGATCGAAGTTGTGTTCACACCCTGACCATTCCAGTTAAACCAGGTTCCCAGCTGGTGAGGCTTTTCAGGAATCATGTTCACAGCGGACGTCAACGACGTGAAGCTGAAGAGATCGCTATTAAAAATGTTTGCGAGATTACTCATAAAATTTCTCCAAGTATCTGTTTTGTTTAATTATTAAATGGTGTCGCGAACCTTGATGCCCTTGGCTGCCAAAAGCGGTACGACATCATCGACGTCGATAGAAGCATCGAGCACGAGTTCGGAATCCTTAACCTCGGCATCGCCCGTGATAGCAGCGGCATCAGCATCGCCGAGCGTGGCATCGGTGAAGCGAGCTACGATAGCGAGGTCGCCAGCCAATCCATCGGAGCCATCGTCCAGGTTTGTCGCGGTCGCTAATTCATACTTTCCAGCAAGCAACACGACGATAGAACCTGGCTGGTAGACGGCTGTTGACTGCTTCAAAGTGACGGCATCGCGGCTTCTAAACCCGTTCGCTTCGCTGATAAGAAAAGCCTCATCGCGAGGACTCATAATTAATTCAGGCATTATATTTTCTCCAAATTTGATCTGTTAAAATGTTCAGAAACGGCCCCTTACTTGAGGCCATTCCTGCGTGCGTAGATTGCTGATGTGTCGAGAACCTGCGGAGCAGAGCGCTTGCGCGGTTCGATGTCTGATGCTTTCGAACCGAAATCCGAAGTCGCAGAGCGAGCCGCGATGGCATCGCCGACCGCTTTACGGATCTTCGAGGATCGCGTTCCGAGCTTTGCTAAATCAGTGACGAGCTGGCCGAGACCGTAAGACTTCGCGACGGAGCGAATAGAACGGATTTCCTGTTCTTCCTTCTCTTCATCTTCGTCATCAGCACGCTTCTTGCGCTCGTCCTTGAGTTCATCCTCGTCGTCGTCATTGCGCTTCTTGCGCTTGCGTTGCTCCTGGTCTTCGTCATCATCTGCACGAAGCTTGCGAGCACGCTCGATTAGCTCTTCAGGTGCTTCATCGCCAAGTTCAGCGACAGCGTCTTCAACGGCAACAACGGCTTCTTCTACTGCCGCAACCGCGTCTTCTGCAGTTGTGATCAGGTCTTCAAGAGTGGATTCATCCATGTTTCTTTTCTCCAATTTTCTAAGTTTTCGGGTGGAATTGGCCTTCGGCTTCGCCACCTTGGGCTTGTTGCGGAAGGAAATCGTTGGTGTCGGAATAATTCGACCTGCTGACCTGACGGACGCATTGGGGTCAGCGCCAACAGCTACAAGGCTGGCCTCATAAAGCGTCCATGACGTCGCATAAGCGACTGGCACGTCACCGTCTCGATGTTCGATTTCGTATGAATTTACGCCGTATCCGGCAGAAATCTGGTTGTAATGGCCGTCGACAATATCGCCGATGAGATCGGAATTGCGTGAATTCAGGACGGCAGTGCCGTGTACTTCAGTGCCTACACTTCTGACGTCGTCAACTTTTCCCAAAATCGTGTTGACGCCTGAAAAAGTGTCATGGCAGTCAACCAGAGGCATCCCGACCGTACGAGAGAAATCAAGGCCAGATGCCAGCAGCACTTCATCGACTTCTATATATGCGTCGTCGGCATCTAACTTAGGCTGATCCGGATTACGGATCGACGTCCTGACAGGCGTCTCTGTGCTGATGACGATGCCGAAAGATTTCTTATCGACATCAACAGAAGCTGGCACGCGAGCAAAAGCCCGTGTGCGCAGTTGTCCTTGATTTTGCTGAAGTTTCTTCGGCATTCATCGTCCCAGAAATTGTTATCTGAGATGATGATGAATGCCGCTTCTGCAAGATTCTACTTCGAATTCTTAAAAAATCGGGACTAACAAATTAAGTTGTAAACTATCAGCGTTCGGCTGTATCTCTACATGTGCTAGCATTATCGGGGGAAGTATGCGCCTACAATTATCCATTTTAACAACCTGCGTCATCTCAGTCTTATTCGTGCCGGAGTCAAATGCGGATTCATATTTATGTATTTCTGAAGCGTCCGGTGGGGTTGCGTTAAATAACGGTAAGTGGATCGGAACGTCATTCAGAGTCAATGATGAAAAGTATATAATCACATCTAAAGATAACCGAAATTATTCCATCAAACTTATTGGAGATAATAGTAATTTATTCACTTGTGAGAGAGCTTCCACGGGAGGAGAGCTCTCAACCCGTATTATTTGTGGCGGTCTTGGATATGGCGCGATATTTGATTTCACAACTAATAGATTTCAATATTACTACAGTTTCGGCTTTATAGATGGACAGGATGATGGAAAAACACGCCGTCAATAACTGTTACAAAATGTAGTGAAATTGAAGTGAATTAATGAGACATCAACTTACAGGGAATTCTGGGCTTTATCACGTAGCCAGAGAACTTTCTCGACGCGGATGGCATGTTATGCCAACTGTTAGAAATGCCCGTGGTGCCGATCTTTATGCGGCATCCGACGACGAGAGCCGCGTATTGCCAATCCAGTCAAAGGCGCTGAGCAAACGCGCTCCGGTTCCTCTCGGCACATCGCTCGACAATTTGCGCTCGCAATGGTGGATAATCACCGTAAACGCGGTATCCGATTTGCCGACGTGCTATGTGATGAAACTGGACGAAGTTAAAGCAGCGGCTCATGAAGGCGTAAGTCCGACAACTGGCAAATTCTCATATTGGCTTCAGCCGAAATCTTATGACCGTGACGAATTCAAAGAAGCATGGCATCGTCTGGGTGATCCATCTGGGCTGTCACTTAAATCTCTACAATCGACTGCCGAATTATGAATTTTTCGGCAGCCGTCGCAGTTTTTCGGCAGATCAGTGAACTGGCGGCGATATGTCTTCTGCCGCGACGGCGGCAGTTTCCGAAGAAAGAGTAATAGGTTGCTTAATACCGCCTGTTGACTTCCAGAATTCATCAACAGCAGGCGACATGACCGGTAGACCGAAGGCATCACGGAAAGCGGCTTCATCTTCAGATTGCGGTGTAATTGCACCAGCACGGACGGCGACGCCATATTGCTCAACTGACGACGTCAAGTCGTCCTTCACGACGGCTGGGTAGAGCGGATAAGCCACATTTATCTCGCGAGCACGACGCATATCTTCAGCATTTTCTGCATCTATATCTTCAGCATCTTCACCGAAGGATGCGGCTACTCGCTTGCGACTTGTGAAGCCATTTTCGACGGCTTTTACGAATGCTTCGATCTCTTGGACTGGATGAATATGTCCGCGCGCAGGAGCCATCCATTCTACATCGTACAAATCTTCGATGTCCTGACCTGCAGGCAGTGTCCAAAGACCATGAAGGACAGCATAAGAAAGGAACCGCTTCCAAACAGGAGCACAAAATTGGTTGACAAATAGGTGGTATTGGATGCTCTCGATGAAGCGCTGGGCTTCGAGCATCACAGCTCTGTAAGTGCGGTCATTGAGCTTCTCAAAATTCATCGTGATATGTTCGACGGCCAATCCCATGGCTACCGCGAGGCCAGATAAATGCTCTCGACGGAAGACACCATAATTAGCGTCAGACTGCGTTTGAGGCGCAAATTCGACATCCCAGTCCTCGGGCACGACTGCAAATGAACCGCGTTCGACGGCAACAAAATCGGTGCCGTTTTCGTCTGTTTCTGCTTCGAATTCTTCCGATGGCTCATCTGTCGAAAGTCGTGGTTTCTTGAAAGCGCCAGCGAATCCAGCTTGCGTAAGCTGCTTCTCGACTTGAGCTTCATCGCTAGTGCGAATTCGTTCAGTGATATTGAGCGCCGATGCTCCCCAAGGATACCCACGTGAATCTGATAGGCGCTCTGGCATATAAATATGTAATACGTCTTCAGCAGATACACGTTTAGGAATGAGTGACTGCTGACCGGTGCCTTGCCAATCCTTGGGATGAAAATCGTATAACCAGTAGCCAGATGGCCGCTCGATGCCGTCTCTTTCCACTCCAGATACGATCCAGTTGCCGTTTGGAGCTTGCATCGTGTAGTCGAGTGGCAAATGGTCGGCTTCTAGCATCTGAAGCTGAAAATTGATACCGCTGCGCATATCACCTTCGCGGCGTTCCCTGAATCGTATAATGGCTTCGCCGTCGCGTGGAATGACAAAACCAGCTACATATTGAAGACCATAGAAATCCATTCGGCCGCGAACGTCGGCCTCTTTCTGCCAACGATTCCAGAGTTTCAGAAGCGCTTTATCTTTGATGACGGGTTTGATCCCATAATGAACCACATTATTCGCAACCTGCCTGCAAGCCTGTCGATAAAAACTGTCATTGGCATACATCCAACGTGAGCGACGTCTGACTTTTTCGATTTCGGAATTGTATCCGTTAGGGCCGACGTCAACGGATTGTTCGATTGTTTTTGAATTTGAAGCTGCTTCAAAGAAGTGTTTAGCGGACTTGAAAATATTAGAAAAAATGGATGACCTGACACTGCGCACATGCGTGCTGATGCGTCTGGATTTTGGTGCTGAAGTGCGTGTTTGTGCTTGCTGAATAGACATATTAGTACCCCCTTTTCACGACAAAGGGGAGCAGCTTCACGTAAGCTTTCTTGCGCTTGCCTTCGAGTTCGTCGATCCGTGCATAAAGCTGATCTAAAATGTTCGTTGCGTTTTCGAAATTCGTATAAGAAAGCGAACCGCCTGCTGGATAGCTGATGCTCTGAGCACCGGATGAGATACCTTCTTCAAGTGCAAATATTGCTTCTTCTAGTTGTGGCTTTGTCCAGCGCCTGAATAACTTCATTCCAAAATCTCCAAAATCTCCAAAATATACCCCGTATTACCAACGTCTCGCCGTCGAGCTGACAACTCTTCCGCCTTGTTTTTTCCGCTTAGCGACAGGCTTCGGAGCCACCTTTGGCACCTCGGCCTGAACTTTTTCGGCACCATGCCGAAGCGGTTCGTTCTGCTTCTGAATACCCTTTGTTCTCTTTATATTAGAGGCTGTGGATAAACTTGTAGCAGGCGCGTCGTCCAACAGTTCCCCCGTTTCGGGGTCATGCGGAGGTAGCGCATCACCAATTCCGAGCTTCTCGGCTGCAAGATTCAAGTCGCGATAAACCGAGCTGGATGCCTGCAATCCACAGAGAGCGGCATACGCGTAGACGAGACAGTCCCACGCCTCACCGGTGTTCTTGCCTTTTCGCTTCCAGTAGCGACGTCCTTTTTTGTCGACCATCAGCTTTTCGGCAGTTAGATCGTCAAAATAGGTTTCAGGTAAAGTATGAGGAAACGACGACGCACCAGGGCCGCGAATGGTCAGGCATCGGCCGACGAAGTCCTTCGCGAGCTGGGTGTCGATCATATACCAGCTTGTGCCTGTCTTTCTCGAACGGGACGGTTTCTTTGGGAACACCAGGGCAGATCGCGTGCCAAGTGCATTGTTCCGACCCTTTACGGCCCATACTCGGCTGGTAGCCCGAGCCTTGGCATAGGCCTTCGTCTGATCCCCATAGTGACCGCCCATATCGATAGCCGTGGCAAGGATCTTCATCTCCGTACCGTCAGCTTTTCGATAGATTTTCGTTCGGATGGCATCGAGTTCGGCATCAGCCGATGCATCTCCCGGTTCACCCTCGACGACATGGTGAGCTATCACGCGAGGAATCTTGTTACGAGACCAACCGACGATAGTGATCTCTCGCGATGCTAACTGGTCGGAAATACCGCCATCCTTAAGCCCTTCCTTGTTCGACTGGGTATCAACGCCTGCAGTGAGGGCGACGACGTCGTCCGGCACTTCTGCACGATATTTGGTCTGGAGAGACCGAATGCTCTCTGGATCAAGGGTTTCGCCGCCGAGATCATCCCAAGGCTCGGCCATGCAGTTGTTAATGAATTCCTTGAGCTTTTCGGTGTCTCCTTTGATGCCTAACCACTGTTGCGCGATATCTACCCAGCAGGCTTTTGGGGCAGGAGAATACCAGCGTGGCCAGTGATAACCACGATGTCCAGGTCGCGTTGGAATGGCGGTCGGAACGAATTCACCCGCCTCAACCATGTCCTGCTTATGATATTCATCAATCCGGCAACCTTCGCCTTCGCAGACATACCAGCAGTCGATGACATGGTCGTGCTCGTTGGTCTTCCACCTGAATCCGTAAGGTGTCTTGTCAGAACCCCATTTCAAAACCTGACGCTCGCCGCAGTGAGGGCAGGACACGAAGAAGCGTCGTTGATCAGATTCCAGCCATTCACGGTAAATGAGAGATGTCTCTCGATTAACCGGGGTCGAACCAAGAAACATTTTGGCATTGGAGAATGCAGATCCACGGGCCATAAACATGGCCACTTTGTCGCCCTGCGACCTCTCTGTTGACTTCCATCCATCGGCGTCCAACTCGTCGCCCATCATCCACTGGACAGAAATTCGTCGGAAGGCATCGTCGCTGGCAGCACCACGGAAATAGAGCGCAGCGCGGTTCAAGAAGCGCCATTCATCCCACGTGTCGTGGATATCTCCCTTCTTGGGAGTGCGAATTATTTCCTTCAGGATGTCGTCAAAGTGAGGCTTAATCTGATCCTTGAAATACCCCTCGGCATCGCCTTTTGTCGGCTGTGCGAGTGCAATTTTTACGCCGAGGTATTTAAGACCATAGAATAGAATACCCTTCATAAAGGTCGACCAGCCGACCTGAACACCTTTCAGAACAGTTATCTGATCAACGTCCGCGTCCATCATATCGAGCGCGACAGGACGCTGAAATCCCAGCAGTTTTAGATTACCAGGCCGAAAAGTATCGCCTTGCGGGATCTTGATATTCTCTTCGATCCACTCGACCGGATTCAGATAAGGGGGGATTTGAAGGGTATTATTGCGAAGGTCATCAAGCGCCACGTCCAAAAGACGTTCGCTTTCTGATAAGTCGAGATGATCAAAACCTATTTCATTCTGAAGAACTTCGAACATGCGGATCACCCATCCGCTTGCTGAAACTCTTTGTCAGCCCGAAGCGACTTCAGCATATTGCGAACCTGCTCCTCGGTGATTTCTTTCACTTTGGGAGCATCCTTGCTGGCAACACGACTGGATATGGCATCTGGCAGCGCCGATAGATGACTTCGAATTTCGGAATAGTCGGTCGAAACGCGCTCACGGACATACGAAATACGAACGACGGTTTTCACATCCTCGGCTGCGGCAATACCGTCGATAATGGCGTTGGAGACAGCACGTAGGCGCTTTGCTTCTGCCTCCGACATTTTGCCATCCATTGAAGCGCCAAGCTTCTCCGCCGTGGCTTCTGCTGCTCGGTTTTCGAGCCAACGCACCACTTCTGCCGAGTCAAAAATCCATGGCTTGCCGATGCTGACATCAGCCTTTTCTACGAATGGCAACCCGGCATCCAACCATTTTGAAATGGTGTTCCTGTCGCGGTCGAGAATCGCCGCCAACTCCTTCAGAGAAACCTGACGAGACTTAGCGACGTCGCGACGCGAACCGTTACGAGTTGTCGGTGCTGTGCTGGTTTCTACCGCAGTTTCGTCACCGGATTTCAGCACCCTCTCAGTTGATTTATTTCCAGCCATGGCCGCTCCAAGATTTGAAAACTCCTTGGATTTATTGGACTTCAGCGGTCTGCAAGATTCTAGACTAAACCCTTCGAGGTCAGGGGTGGTGATGATGAACCCTAAAAAAAATTTTGCGAAAGAGAGATAGCATGCGGTCGCCAATTACCCGCATCCTTTCAGAATTCTTCAGGGTCCCATCGAATAAAATTAAATCTTCATTATATCTTTTACGGTAAGAGAAAATTTACCTGTTGAAACAAAGTATACAGCCATTCCAATTAAATTAACAATTACCCCTACAACACCAAAGCCAAATAGTGGACTTGGGTCAAATCGATAGTGATTTTCGATGTTAACTAAAACTGTAATCACGACACCAAGCACGTATAAAACATAAGCGAGGCAATAAATTACAGCGCTGACCCGAACTACGTATTTGTTAGGTTTGTTTTCCAAATCTATCGCCCCAAATCACGAATTCAAATGCAATTAAACAAAGAACTAATTTACCGCAAGGCCAAGTTCGCGCAAAAATTGTGGCTACCGGAGAAATTTCGGCGTTCGAATTACTTCTTCTGAAAGTTCACGCCAGCGGCTTCTTGCAATTCCGCATTCGTAAAGAGATTGTAGCCTTCTTGAGCAGCTTGACGATGTAGATCAGCCCAGTACTTGTTGCGTCCCTCATCATCTGGGGCCATGTCATACCATTCACCCCACTCATATATTTCATACTCAGCTTTGTGCTGTTTTATGTATTCGTCCGTTTTGTAAAGCATCTCTAAACAAGTACTTCTAGACTCTGGATTGCAATCATACATTGATTTCATTGTTCCAGATAATCTCGCTGAAACAAGGTCATCTAGAGCAAGCTTTGCCTTCTTTATTCCGATATTTGCTGCGTTCAAAAGAACAAGTTTTTTAGGATCTTTATCGCAGTCCATCTTGGAATAGACGTTCGGTGCAATGAGACGTTCTTGCTCGAAGTCTGATTTGTTAAACCTATCGACGTCAATTCCACCTGAGTACCATGCGCTCTGAGTTAACGCGGCTAAAACGATGTATCTATTTTCATTCTGATCATCTGAAATCGTTTCATATGAGACCGATAAACGGTCATCCTCTTTCTTTTTCTCGTCACGGTATTGTTCAAGCTTTGGAAAGAGCATGTAACAAGTCGATACGCCATTGGAACATGTACGCTCTGGAGCCACGCGCCAAGTCAGCGATCCTTTATCCCATCTTTCCAGATACAGCTTACTTTCCCAGTCAAAGCCTTTAGTGCCATAAAGATAGAAGTCGGCTTTCTGCTTACCTTGAGCATGCCAAGCAGGCTGACCAGCTGGGCATTGAAAATCGGCATAAGAAGCTGAGACGGATGCAACGAGAGCAGCTATGCTCAACGCAATTGTACGCATGTAAAATCCCCCTAATCACTGCATAATAGCAAAGCCGATGGGGATTTCTATCTACACTTTCAGATGATTAGCCGCCGGCGGAAAATCCATAAAAGAAGCCCCCGAAACGGAGGCTTCTTGGTTTCGATGTGATGCTCGTCTTACGCGGTCACACCCGCATATTCGAGAGCCTTCGATTCTAGCTGAGATTTCTGCTGTTTTGAAAGCTTCGTTATGATGCTAGCGAGAGCAACGAGATTTGGATTGCCTTCGTCGCGGCCCTTATTCATCAGCTCAGCGAGAGCGTCGTATTCGAATTTTGCGTCTTCGAAAAGCGCCGTCATTGCGCCCCAATTGCCGCCATTCTCTTTATAGAATTGACCAAAAGTGGCTACGATATCGTCAAAATATTCTTGTTTTACAGTCATCCAATATTCCTTTCGTGCTGACTATGAGAATAATGGTCACCGAAATTTTTATCGGCGGCAACCCAAAAATCACGTTTGTGCAAAAATAATTTAACACACTGATTTAGCGTGTTAATTTCGACATCTGACGATTCAGTTCGTGTGCAAAAGACTGCTGAGTAGCTTTCACGCGCAGAGCTTTAGTGATCTGTGCTTGAAACTGATATCGAGGTTTGTAACGCGCGTGATCTGCGACGGAGAGAAGCGGCTTCAGCTGTTCTGTCGGACGAACAGATATCACGCCGGGAAGACGCTTGCGAGCGGCCTTTGAACGCTTCGGTCGTTGCCAATATCCCTTGATTCCGCCGACTTCGCCGAAGAAGATTCCTGGCCGATTTCGTGACGCTCTGAAGTATGCAAATGGGCTGGTGTCTTCACCTTGCGCGCGAGCGGATTCTCTCTGGGATCTGAGGGACGCACGCTTGGATTTCTCTTCTCGATATTGCTTTGACAACTGTTTTGGGTAGCCCCACCTGATGTTGCCTGCTTTGTTTTTGCGAGCGCCAAAAACGAATAGGTCAAAAGGCCCTGAGCCTGCGTCGCCCGTTTTGCGAGTGCCGCCGTCGATCTGAAAACGGAGATAAGCTGCTTGAGCGGGCTGTATTCGAACCTCAGCAAACATCGTACTGAGATTTGAATTTGGCTTCGCTTTTGACAAGACGAAGCCGCGCTCCGTGAATGGAACGCTGCCGTCAAAAGCTTCTTTTACGTGATTTTTCAACGTTTTTTGGGCTTCGAAAGCCAAGCCATTCAGGAAGCCTGCTGCGGCCTTTGGGAATACAGATTTTTCGAGGTTGGTCAGGGATTTTTGTAATGCTTTTTCGTCGAATTGAAAATCCAGTCTCATGCTCAAATATCTCGACTTTAAAATATGTCCGCACAGTAAACCCTGAAAAACTGTGCGGACTTTGGTGCTACTACTACTACCAATAAACTAGACGGAAAGGAAACATCTAGTTTTTATATATTGCTTGCATGACATGTAAATTGCAAGAGAAAAATAAAATAATGACAAAAATTTATCTTCTCTCTTCTAGATAAGCTACTCTAATTCTTAAATCCTCAACGTAATCCTCTAATCCTCTTATTCTACTTTCAGAATCTCTGCATAAAGCTCTTAGTCCGCTACGGTTAGTGTCAATTCTGTTTTCTCCGTTAAATTCGTAAAAAACCAAGGGATTATATATTTCTTCTTTGTGTAATTTAATGGCGTCATACAAACTATTTACAAAATTACCTAGACCTCCGCTTCTAAAGTCATCTAAATTTTCCGTATTTCCAAATATAGTTTCGCTTAAAGATTCATTCAATCCGAATCCGAATTTTTTGACAAAATCTCTGCCGAATACTCTTCCGTACACGGACGGTACTGTAGTTGAATTGCCCATTTCATCATCTATATAATCGTCGAAAATCAGCCACCACAGGTTGTGAATAAATTTCACATGATTGTATCTGTGCGCGTACCCTGTTCCGTCACCGAAAATCGCGCGTGACATTGAAAAACCCACATCATCAAAATGATATTGGAGAGTTTCCCAAGGTTCGTAAATAGATCCGCTTATTTGGCTTCCTTCAATAGTCATTTTAGCTAGTCGACGGATCAAAAGATCAATTTCGGTAAGATTTTCACCTTCATCAAGCTCGTCGAACTTTTGCTCAAGATTATTTAAACGCGTTGCTATAACAGCAGAATGAGCAGATTTTTGCATATCTATTCTCCTTATTTGAGGAATAGCTTCCGCGTCGGCTCTGCAAGATTCTAGATTTATTTTCCTTTCTACGTCTCGAAGAGCATCACTAGAATCGCGTTGTAAAAAAGTGGAGTAATGGGGGGACTACTTATTTTTTATAATTTGCGAGACGCTTATGAAAACGTCCTTTTTCGACGAAATGCTGAATTTCCGGACGAGCAAGTAATGACATCCGACGACGCAGGACTTTGCTAGAAGCACCACGATCAAAGCCATCTGCATCTAGAATGTCCAAAACGCCACGAATAAGCGCATGAAGCGCAGGTCTGAGGGTTTCTATGCGCTCGGCATCTACATGCGCTAAAAGAGCAACGCATGCCTGCGCAATAGCCGTATCTACACGATCAGCCTCTGGCTCTCCGCTTTGCACGAGCTTATTGCGATACTTCGCTTGTCGCTGTGCCTTTGCAATACCTGCTGCACTCAAATTCACTGGACGCGGCATATTCAATCTCCTCTGTCTCTACGAGATGAGAATGAGATACGGCGTTGCAAGAAACTAACTGCCGTTAAATCAGCCGATGAAACTCGTGACGTGACAAACGTCAAGCGGCCGACACCGACGTGAGCATGCTCCGCTAAATCGCACTATCTACGACCGAAGAAAAAGGCTCTACCAGACCCGTGCGAAGCACCCCCGCGAAGCGGAACGGTACAGTCTCAAAAACAAACCGAAAATCGACATCGAAACTCTCTATTTAGAATCGTCAAAATCAGTGTTGACACTTTCGGTCTAAAACCGTTTGACGGCCTACGCTCGTCAACATTGTTTTTATGACAAGAATCCCAGATTGCGTTTAAATGACACGTCTCGAAAACGCGTCATATAGACGCCAAAAATGTTTAAATGACACGAATCCCAACCATGTCATCTAAACGATGTCACGACTAAATGACATGATCTGAAAACGTGTCATCTAAACGCTGATAAACGCAAAATATGTTTAAATGACACAACTCAAAAACGCGTCATCTAAATAATATGAAGGACTAAATGACACGATTCCAAAGTATGTCATCTAAACAAAATCGTCTATATGACACGTTTTCAAATCATGTCATTTAAACGTCTTGACTTATTTGCGCCGACGAAATCATACTCAATACATAAGCCCTGAGTAATACAAAAATGACTAGATTTATACAGCCTGAACCACGCGGTTCCATTTCAGAAGCAGTCTCTACGAGATCACTGACAAAGATAGCACCGGAAAGCCCGCGTCCGCTTGAAATGCTTGATGCCGTGGAAATAACCTCTGCTGACATCTTAACGGCCGATGACGCGGCTCTACATGAACTCCTGATATCTGCTGCTTATGAAGCCGATAAAGATATGGCCAGCGATTTCACGTCTCTGCCCGTCGCAACAGCCTTAAAATTTCTCGGAGATCACGCTCGCAGAGACGCTCTGAAGGTCTCCATGAGACGTTTGATGTCTACAACCGTATCTTACGGCACAAAGAAGACACGTCGCTTTGAAAACGTACCCCTCCTTTTCAGCTGGCTCGAAAGTACTGAAAAAGAAGACATCATCAGATACAGCCTACCTGAGCCAATCCGCATACTGATGCGCGAGATGCCCGCATATGCTTATCTCGAACTCGCGCCTATCAGCCAGATGAAATCTAAATATTCGGTACGCTTATATAGAGTGCTTGCCGCAGCGGCTGCTCGTGAAAAATGGACACCACATGGACAAAACAAGGTTATCGTATCAGCGAGCTTGGAAGACTTGTTTCAATGGACTGGATTTCCAGCTGATAAAGACGGAAGCATGAGCTTTGGTAAATTCCGTCAGCGTGTCCTGAGCGATTTAGACAAAGAGCTGGCAACAGTTAGACGCTTTGGACTGCGTGTTGAAGAAATCAGGAGAGAAGGCCGTGGTCGTCCGCTGGAACGTGTCGATTTCCATTTGAACCTCCGCGCACCATCTCATCACATGACGCGTGCAACTTTCGAACCTGGTGAACATAAGCAGCGCCATATAGGCGGCGTGGACGCTTCGGATTACCGCGTGAATTCAAATATCTGGATCAAAGCCCAAAACGAATTCTGGCGTATCCAGAAGCGCCCTCACGATGTTTACTTTTCGGCTTGGCAGGTAGCTCTTCAAGAAGCACTGGACAAGGCTCCAGTGTCACCGTGTTACACGACGCGCGAGTATCGCGGACAGCGTTTGCTCAACGCTATTGCAACGCTCGGAGCTGATGAAGCAGCATTCAAATTCTGCGCTGAAGAAGTCGCCAATCCTGACATTATTGAACAAAATTCTCCATCGTTGACTGTCGATCATGAAGACGCTGAGAGTGCCAGAAAAGCCCGAATAGAAGCATCAAAAAACGTTCAGACGTCGAACACTGCTTCTGTTAGTGAACGCAAGTCCCCGAAATCGGTCGTTCCGTTCACCAAGCCTGCAAATCTGGGCGTTCAGTCATCTCCTGAACAGGTGTCCTATATCGAAGAAGAGGCACTTGACATCGATATAAGCGACATCGACGTCGAGATGCTCAACGAGCTGATATCCAATGATGACGTGCCGGTGGCGAAAAAACAAAAAGTCGAAACCGTTGTTGAAGAGATAATCGAAGCCGAAATCGAGGAACCAGAAGACGATTTTGGCGTAGACGATATTGCTGCTGCATTTTTAGCAGAAATCGTAGCGGACGATGAAGAAGCACCGAAGAGCAAGCTGGACGGTGTCAAAGAGATAATATGGACAGCCGACCGCGAACTCGATGAAGAAGAAGTTAAGGATCAAGTCCTGCCAATCCTCGCTTCGTATTATTACGATGAATATGAGCACACGCACCGACCGAAGTTGACTATTAGATGGTGGAATAATGGAACGGTAGTTGAAACAACTTTCGGTAAGAAACCAGTTAATGAGCGGGATATAGAAGAAATTACAAAAAGACTTGATGACGAGCGCGTACTTGATGAAGAATTGCCAGAAGTGGAGTATGTAATATGAGCAATACTATAATTGATAACGGTATAGACGAACCATATACGATTACACATGAAGATGGCACAGACGTATACAGATATGTAAGTGACAACCGTGTTTTCTATAAAACGACGACTTATAAAGCTATAAAGGAAGTCGTAGAACAGCCTAAATATATCGTCGAAAAAGCGCTAGTTCTTGAGTACAATGTCGCTGTATTGAACGATTGGGCTGATCTACAGAAGCCATATATCAATAGAATTGTAAAAGAATTCTCTGAACTGCATTCGGCGACTGGCGACATATATGAAATCGTGTTTTCCAGTAAGAACAAGCAATTTCCATTTAAGTGCCCGACATCGATTCAAATCCCTGCAGACATCCGTCTCATCACGGAAATAGAGAGACATTTCAGGGAATTGCATGGAGAGGATTTTTCTGGTTGGACGCTCAAGCACAATCTCGATTGCATATCGACGGCTGCGGAACCTGAGAAATCCAAAAACGCCATCGACAAGAAAGACGTTCTTCGTCCGTCCGTAGATGTGAACACGGTGCCAGAGCATTTGCGCTTCATGTGCACCGCAGCTTTCAAAGACCAAGCCAAGCAGTTCTACGAGGCTTTAAACCGTATTTTTCCATCGTCTGATAGGTCTTGGGTTCGCAAATACTATGTAGAAAAGCTTGATACGTGGTCGCATATAGCTCGTGCAGATGACGCTATCGGCGGTTTGATAAAAAATGTGATGTCCGTCATCGCAGAACACCCTCATTTTCCAGCGTGGTGGCGCTCTTTCGGCGTTCATCTGACCAAGGGAAATCCGCAAGGAGCCATCGATAGCTGCCAGCGCATCCTCAATTACAACGGCGATAAGAAGGTTTTCATCGAAAAAGAAAGCGACCACGATTCAAGTACAATGAGCTATTAATGACTTGAAATAGGAATGAGATCCTAGTATACGACATTCATCAACGACATCGATGCCAGACCTTTTCCGGAATAGATGTCATTCCCGAGGCGTAAGCAAATGAGGTTCTTCTCGATACGAATAACTGCATGAACGGTAACAAGCCAAGTGCTTGTAATCATTGCATAAACGTATTCGAAAGGAACCTAACATGACTTACGTTCAAAAGTTCTATATGGCTGATACTCACTTCGGTCACGAAGCTATCATCGGACTTTGCAACAGACCTTTTAATTCAATTCGTGAAATGGACGATTATATGGTCGACGCGTGGAATTCCGCCGTTCGTCCGACAGACATCATTTACCATCTCGGCGATTTTTGCTTTGGAAGTGCTGCATATGCTAAGCATATTTTCCGTCGTCTGAACGGCAGAAAAATCCTTATACTCGGCAATCACGATGTCGACAGAAATGGGAACGCGCTCCAACATCTTTTAGATCTGTCTTGGGATCAGGAACCCACGCACGCACTTGTCACATCAGACAGCGGCGAACGCATTTTTTTGTCGCACTATGCTCATCGCGTGTGGCCATCCAGCAATCGCGGGTCTGTCCATTTCTACGGACATTCTCACGGCAAACTTGACGCCGTTGGCATGTCTCGTGACGTCGGCTGCGATCTTCCAGATGTCGCTTTTACCCCACGAACTTTCCAGCATCTTAAAGCCAGTCTTCCTGCCTTGACGACCTTCGCCACGGCCTGATTTTCGGCCGTAGCCATTATTCCAAGCACTACGCATACGCATGCCAGCTCCCTGATTTTTTCAGGTCGAGCGCTCAAACAAGGAGATAACCATGAACAACAAGGATAACGGAAAGCCGCGCTTCGGCGCTGAGGTCGCAAAAGAAATGGATGCAAAAGACCAGCATCACGACATTCTGGATGCGATCAATATCGATGACGAATTTAAATTTGATGATGACTATGAATCTGAAAATAAGCAGAGCAATTTCTTTGACCCCGTCATCGAAGATTTCAAAGCAGGACTTCTGTACGAAATCTTTTCTGAAAGTGTGCGCGCGCACTCAGATGAAGCACGTAAAAAATTCTTTGATGTAAATTCAGCCTGCATTTTTATTCTGCGCGCGTCCGAGAATGAAATCCATCTGTTTAACGCCGGAATCGAGGATGTGCTCGAAGGAAATTTTAAGCAGTGCTATCACGGGAATCGGCCTAATAAAACGACCACTCTGAATTTTGAAAATTATTCAGAGGTCTATCAAAAAAGCGCCACGGAACTTCTAAGTCATATCTTTGACTACACTCGCGTATTCATCTACGCAACGCCAGATCATGACGTTTACAGCGAAGTTCATAAGCTTTCCGACGCCGATATCGAGCTTAAACTCACGCCCGAAATTCTTGAGAAATCTATCAAAAAATACATTGATCCGAGTTTCTTTTTGCCGAAAGAGATCGGTCTTCAGCTAGTGAAGATTCCACTTTTCACGTTGATGAAAATCTTCTCAAAAGATCGGTCGACGGGTCAGAGCATCATGATGTCACGTACGTATCTAAACGTCGCTCTTTCCGACGGCAGCGCAAAAACTAAAGGCGACTATCGTCCAGAGAACGATGGCCCAACCCTCGATGATCTTCACGGACTTGGAGCCGCAGGCGAATGGGGACGCGACCTTGCAATCGATCTCGCAGATTGGAAGGCTGGCGAAATTTCATGGGCTGAAGTCGACAAAGGCATCCTTTTGCACGGCGCGCCAGGTACCGGAAAAACCACGTTTGCGTCAGCTCTTGCACGCACATGCGGCGTCGAAATTGTCATGACTTCATATGCTCAATGGCAATCAAAAGGGCACCTTGGCGACTATCTGAAAGCCATGCGTGCAAGCTTTGCTGAAGCCAAAAAGAAAGCTCCATGCATTCTATTTCTCGACGAATTCGATAGCGCGGGCGACCGAAATTCGGGATCTTCGGGAAATGAATCGTACGACAATAAAGCCATCAACGGGCTTCTCGAATGTCTCGACGGCTCTGAAGAACGTGAAGGGGTGGTTGTAATTGCGGCTACCAATCTTCCAAACAAAATTGACCCCGCACTTCGTCGTCCTGGTCGGCTCGATAAGGTAATCGAAATCCCGTTGCCTGATGCTGGAGCGCGTACAGGAATCCTGAATTATCATCTGAAAGGCGACCTCGACGGCGTCGATCTAGAAACTGTTGTTACACGCACTCAGGGCATGGCAGGCGCTTGGCTTGAGGCACTTGTTCGCAATGGACGTCGGTCAGCTCGACGCGCGCGTCGGGATCTGAAGCTAGAAGATTTGTTGGCAGCACTTCCAGCTCGCACGCCGATGCCTGCAGAAGCCTTAGCACGATCCGCAATTCACGAAGCCGGACACGCAATAATTGCAATTGAGTATGAGAAAGAGATCGATTACGCGGAAGTTTGCCGCGAGGTTTTGACAGATTCAGGTGAATTTAATGGCGGTTGCGTAGCAATCATCAGACCGCCATCTGAGATCTTTTTGCGAACGAAAAGCCAAGTTTTAACTATGGTTCGTCATCTGCTCGGCGGTCTCGCAGCTGAAGAGATTGTTTTTGGCGACAAAGGTGACGGCGGCTGGTCTGACTTGAAAGAAGCAACTTTCTGGTGTGCGCGCATGTGGCTATCTACCGGACAGCAGGATCAGCTTACTTTCCTTGCCGAAACGGAAATCGACCCTGTTTTGTCAACGCTCAGGAGCCGTCCAGACGTCCAGAAAAAGATCGAAGCGCTTCTTCAAGAGTGCATGTCGGAAGTAAAAACCATCATCGAAAAGCGCCGAGATGATGTTCGGAAACTGGCGAATGCACTTATCGAACGAGGTCGACTTTCTGGTGATGAAATCAATAAGATTCTGAAGCCAAAACCACGCCTTAGACTGCTCAAAAGCATGCAGAAACCCGAAGAATTCTTTGAATTTCCAGGGGCGTACTATGAGTGCGCATAACGGAAAATGACGATGGCTTTGCGTCGAGTGTGAAACAGAGGGCTGGGGCTGGAAGCCAGAAAAGTGTCCGACGTGCGGACGTACTGACAGCTGGTATATGAATAATGCCTGCATCGATGATCCGCGCACAATGTCGCAGATATTAGCGGATGACATAATTGGGCATCTGAAATTAAAAAATCATTTGCAATAATAAAGGGAGGCAATTGCCTCCCTTTTAATTTCCTGCTTTCATCTTTGCTCTAACTTTATAGTACGCTTCCAAGCAAAACTGCTCCCATTCACATAGAATTTTATATTTTATATCAAGATACTCATTTTTATCATACACGGATGTAGCTGTAGTATCTCGACCCTCGTTCGCGTGTGTGATCATCTTAATATCATTTTTAGTAAGTCGATTTCCATCAACAACAAATTTTGACAGACGTGGAGTCATGGTGGTTGTAAAAGCTTTTCTCAAGTGATGAGTAGACGGAGAAAAAGGCAATGGTTCGAGAATACCACCCTCACCTCTCAATTCCTCAATAACCGTCGAAACCGTGCGCTCGTTCATGTGTCCGTCCATTGAATCACCTTTTTTGTAAGCACGCTGTTGCGGAAAAAGGTAGTCATTATCCGATCTCGAAAGAGCCATCGCGGATTCAACCGCCGATTTTGCAGTCGGCGAAAGCGGAAGAGTACGCCATGCATCTACCTTGTCATCCAGCCGCCAGATCATCCCGTATTCTTCACTTTCGATAAAATCCGACTTTAGAGCTTCGAGCGGGGTTATCCGGCTGCGTAGCGACAATCAAGGTGAGATTCAGCGTCAATCAGGATGAGACTCGCGCCGGGGTGTGACGGAGAGAGGGCGTAGCCCGACCGTAGTCATATCCCGGCGCGGCGCAGATTTTCGACGTCTCATGATCGCGGTCGGTCCGATACATTTCAGGTTTTCTGGATTGGAGAACCAGTTTGTGCCGGGTCGTCATGTAACCGATCATCAGATGAGATTATTCATGAAGTATCGACAAATGCATTCAGTAGAGGTCGCCGCTGCAAAAGCGTCGATCAGCCGGGCCACGGCCTATCGTCTCGATAAGGAGACGCAACTTCCATCCCAAAGCAAAGCACCACGCGGGCGTCGTCGTCCTGATCCGCTTGAGCCGATATTCGATACGGAAGTTGTTCCGCTCCTCAAAGCAGCACCGGGCATCCGCGCCGTGGCCGTTTTCAACGAGATGCTACGGCGGCATCCAGAACTGCCCGAAGGTATCCGCCGCACGCTCGAGCGTCGCATCCGGTCCTGGCGTGCTGTTCACGGTGAGGCCCAGGAGGTCATCTTCCGCCAGACGCATGAACCTGGTCGGCTGGGCCTTTCGGATTTTACTGACATGAGCAGCCTCGGCATCACAGTCGCCGGCCAGCCGCTCGATCATTTGTTTTATCACTTCCGGCTTGTCTGGTCTGGGTTCGAGCATGCTCATGTCATTCTCGGCGGCGAGAGCTTCGTTGCGCTGGCAGAAGGGTTGCAGAACGCCCTGTGGTCTGTGGGGGGCGCGCCCCTTTATCACCGCAGCGACAGTCTGTCGGCCGCCTTCCGCAACCTCGATGCCGATGCCAAGGTCGACCTGACAAATCGCTATGACGAACTGTGTGCCCATTATCGCATGACGCCGACGCGCAACAACAAGGGCATCGCACATGAGAACGGCTCGATCGAAAGCTCCCATGGCCATCTCAAGAATGCTGTTCGTGATGCCTTGCTGATGCGCGGTACCAGGGAATTCGCTGATCTCAGCTCTTACCGCGCCTTTGTCGACGAGATTGTCAGCCGGCGCAACGCCGCCCATGGCAAGCGTATCGATGCCGAGCGGTCCCATTTGCAGGCGCTGCCCGAGCGCCGGACCACGGACTTCGAAGAGGTTGTCGTGACGGTATCTCGCACCGGCGGCTTTACCTTGCGCAAGGTGTTCTACACCGTGCCGTCCCGCCTCATCGGGCATAGACTTCGGGTGCGCTTGTTCGACGATCGGCTTGATGTCTTTGTCGGGGGTACGCACCTGATGACGCTGCGCAGGGGACGTGGCCATGCCGACGGGCGGCATGATCAGGTCGTCAATTACCACCACATCATCCATTCCCTGCGCAAAAAGCCGATGGCGCTGCGTGGTCTCGTCTATCGTGACAAGCTCTTTCCACGGCAGGAATACCGCAGAGCCTACGAGACACTCATCGAGCATCTTCCCGACAAGCAGGCCTGCAAGATCACCGTCGAGCTTCTGGCGCTGGCGCATGATCGCGGCTGCGAGCGCGAACTTGCCGAAGAATTGGCCACGACACTCGATGCCGGAGATCTGCCCGATCTGGCTGCAATGCAAGCGCTCTTCGGTCCCGATCCAGCCAAATTGCCGACCGTCCATGTCCAACTCGCATCGCTTCATGGCTACGAGGCCTTGATCGGGACAGGAGAAGCAGCATGAAGAACGCTCATGTCATCGATGAAGCGCGGCTCGGCATCATGCTCAACGAACTCCGACTGCCGACAATCAAGACTCTATGGTCGCAATTTGCCGAACAGGCCGATCGAGAAGGATGGCCGGCCGCACGCTTCCTATCGGCCATCGCCGAGCACGAATTGGCCGAGCGTGCCCACCGCAGGATTGAAAGGCATCTCGCTGAGGCACACCTGCCACCTGGAAAGACCCTGGATAGCTTCGCTTTCGACGCCGTGCCCATGGTCTCAAAGGCCCAGGTCATGGCAATTACCGCTGGCGACAGTTGGCTCGCCAAAGGTGCCAATATCCTCATGTTCGGCCCACCCGGTGGAGGAAAGAGCCATCTCGCTGCCGCTATCGGCCTCGCACTTATCGAGAATGGATGGCGCGTGCTATTCACCCGAACAACCGACCTCGTGCAAAAGCTACAGGTCGCGCGCAGGGAACTGCAGCTCGAATCTGCTATCGCCAAACTCGACAAGTTCGACTTGCTCATCCTCGATGATCTCGCCTACGTCACCAAGGATCAGGCCGAAACGAGCGTGCTCTTCGAGCTGATATCGGCACGCTACGAGCACAGATCGGTCTTGATTACCGCAAACCAGCCATTTGGAGAGTGGAACCGGGTCTTCCCAGATCCTGCCATGACACTCGCAGCGGTCGACCGGCTTGTTCATCACGCTACGATCTTCGAGATGAATGTCGAAAGCTACCGGCGAAGAACGGCGCTGGAGGAAAAACGCCAACGCGGACGACCGGCATCTTTTGCGACAATCAAAACCTCGACGGTGATTGCCGCGGAGCGACAATCAGAAAGCGACGAAGAGCTTGCCAGCGACATTCAACGTGATAACTTCAACTCGACCGCGACATAAGAATCTCATCCAGATTGTCGCCCGCGTCTCATCCTGATCGCCGCGCTATATCCGGCGCTGTCCCGTGAAGAGCTGGATCATAAGTGATAAACGAGCGGCTGGATTTGTAGCAAATTCAAGTCCATAGATGAGGAGTCCAATCTCGTCTTGTATAAAAGTCCTCTCCTGCTCTGGAGATTTTTTTACTTTTTTAGCGCGCTCAAGGGCTTTCGTAAGTTGCGCAGCAGGCGATGTTTCTATGAGTGAATCAGGTTGATTTAGATACCAACTGAAGCAAGCTTTCAGTGCCGCCACAGTCAGATTTGCTTGTCGAACGAGTTCCCCCTGCCCCCGCTCGATGATATTTGAGCGCACTCTGACGAGGTCTTTTGTCGTGATAGAGGCCACGGGCACTCCGTGCAGTGGCTCAAAATCTCGTTCCAAAACGCTGCCAGACGTTGCGCCGAGAGCCGACTTATAGCCGCGCACAGTGTCTTTCTCTTTATGATCTGATGCCCAAGTGAGGTATGCATTCCTCACTTCTTCCCACGTTTTTCCAATTCCGTGAGAGACGGCAGCTTTATTCTTTGCAAGTGCGACATCCCGCTGTTCACGAAAAGCATCAAAAAGCTCCTGCGGATCTCTGCCCTCTTTAAGCAGCTGACGAGCTTCTACAACGAGCTGACGAAGCGCTGGGATATCTTCGGCCGCAAACATCTCAAAATGCGCAATTGTCCACTTTCCATCGCGCATGATCATCATCCAAGAAGCCTTCGTTTTGTAAGCTCTAAGTGACAATCCAGGTGACTGACTATCGCGAATATCCCCCGTCTGCCCTTTACGGAGCATAGTCTGGATTTTGCGGATTGAATTGCCGTCCAAATTTTCCGACGCCATGTGTGACCTTTTCTGCTGACAGCCTTCTTTTAATTTGTGACCTTGATATGGTCAATAAGGTCACGGCCAAAATAGTTTACAAATGTAGACGCCACCTGCATTAGATATATGGTTTATCAATATGATAGAAACACAATATGTTGACAAACGTAGCTATAGCTAAGAAGATTGTGACCTTACCAGCTGACTCTTAATCAGCGGGTCGTAGGTTCGATCCCTACATCACCCACCACTTTTTCTTCTGAAAACAACCGCTTCCGCTGATAACTGATCCCGATGGATCAGAAAAATTCTTCTTGCCCGAACGTGTATGTGTCTCAGTGCCTGCGGATGATTTTTCGCTTTGGGGAATACTTCAGCTCTGGTTTGCTCATACACTCCCAATACATTACCGATAATTAATTGGCATATTCATATGCGGTTCATCTAAAAAGACAGACATTACTCGCACGCCTTTTAGCGGCGCCCCTGTAAAGAGTAATGGAGTCAAATAGCCATGAAATCGAAGACCGCATTTATCGCTGTAATTGCAACATCTTTGCTTGCTGTACCCGCACTGGCACAAGAAAATAGCAGTGCAAATACTGATAAACCGGCAGCAGAGACGACCGTTGCCCCAAACAAGGACATGAAGGGCAAGCGTGGCCCCGTCGATCTTGAGAAATTCTCACGCATGGATGACCTCAAGGCCGCCGATACCGATGGCGACGGCGTACTTTCTCGCGCCGAAATCGAAGCACTGGCACTCAAGCGCATCGTGAGCCGGGCAGCTGACCGCATGGAGCGTCGCCTCGACGTCAATGGTGATGGCAAGGTTACGCTTGCGGAAGTGGAAAATCAGCGCAAGAAGGAATTCGCTGCACTGGATCGAAATGAGGATGGCAAAATCGATCGCAGCGAAATGCGCGCCGCGAAGATGCATCACCAAGCCAGAGGCTCTCACCACAAAGGTCCACATCATATGGGCAACCACAAAGGTGGTGAGCACAAAGGCCCGATGAAGGATCAGGCAGAGAAGCCACAGGAATAAAGCTGAAATAAAAAAACCCGGGCTCAATGCCCGGGTTTATCATACGCCGATGTCAATTTCACCGTTCAAGAGCGGATGACACCCTTCTTGAAAATGATATTGCCATAAAGCCGCTTCTCACCGGTCCGAATGATCGCGAACGCATCGCGAGCGCGGTGATAAAAGGCAAATCTTTCAACTGGATCGACGGAAATCTTTCGCCCCTCAGCCTTTTCTATGACCGATTCAAATTCCTTGAAAATCGCCGGCGTTTCATTGGGCGCCTGCATGACGGCGGCTGGCTTGTCGACAAAATCGTCCAAAGGCAACAGCGACAACACAGCCTCGGCCATATCCGTTGCAGTGATCCCCGGAAAGTCCAGCACGTGGACACCAGAGGACTGCGCCGGATAATTGGCATCAACAATCACGAGATCGTCTCCGTGCCCCATATCGGCAAGAACCTCGAGCAGCGAGCCGGTCAGCAATGGATTGATGTTCTTCAACATAAGACGTGAGTTCCTATAAAAATTCTGTCGCCTCACACTAAACAACTCGCTTTCAGAATCGCAAGGTCCAAGTGTTGGAAGTTGACCGGTCTTATCTCGTGGTCGGGTCCAGCTTGTCGCGTAGCCAATCACCCACAAAGCTGATCGACAGCGTCGTGAACATGATCACAAATGACGGCGCGAGCATGATCCACGGTGCGCGAGTGAGATATTCGCGACCATAACCAACCATATTACCAAGGCTGGTCATCGGCGGCTGCACGCCGAGGCCCAGAAACGAGAGGCTGCTTTCAAGGAGAATAATCTCCGGGAATGTCAGCGTCATCGAGACGATTAGCGTTGAAGCAATGTTCGGGAGGATGTGTTTGAGATACACTCGCGACGGCGTAGCGCCGAGCTGGGTAACCGCTGCTGCATAACCCTGTGCATTCGCTGAGACAGCCAGCCCACGCGCGATACGGGCATAACGTTCCCAGCCGTAGAAGCCCATCAGGCAGGTCAGCAAAAGAAGCGAGCTTCCGAAAAATGCCAGCACGGCAAGAGACAAAATCAGGAATGGCAACGCCGCCTGAAAATCAGCCAGCATGACCACAACCTGCTCCACCGCGCCTCGAAAATAAGCTGCGAGAAAACCGAGTGTCGTCCCGAACACCGCTGAAATGATCGTCGCACCAAACGCGATGAGCAGCGAAATGCGAATGGATTCGATGAGGCGTGAAAGCACGTCACGTCCCAGCTCATCGGTACCCAGCCAATGCTGTGCGTTCCCCGGCAGTGCGAGGCGGTTTTTCAAGTCAAAGGCTGTGATGTTGTAGGGTTTTATCCAGTCCGCAGTCAGCGCAATCAGGATCATTGCGGCGATCCAGATAAAGCCGATGATAACCATCAGCGGAATGCTTTTACGGCTCTTTTTCGGTTGCGTGGAAACAGTGGCAGTATTGGCGGTCATATCCGTCATCGGTTCAGCCTCACGCCTTGCCCTGCGCCTGACGCAGACGCGGATCGAGATAACCATAGAGAAGATCAACAATGAAATTGGAGATCACCATCGTCGCGGCCACGAGAAGCAATATGCATTGCACGATAGCAAGATCGCGATTGGCTACCGAAACCACGAGCAGTCTGCCCACGCCTGGCCAGGAAAAGAGCGATTCAACCACCACCGCACCTGCAATCAGCGATCCGACCATAAATCCGACGATAGTGACAATCGGAATGGCCGCGTTAGGCAGTGCATGACGCCAGACAACATTTCGCCAGGACACACCTTTGGCGCTCGCCGTGCGAATATAGGGCTGCCCCAGAATCTCGATCATTGCGCTGCGGGAGAACCGCGCCAGAATGGCCGCGCCGCCGAGCCCCATGGTGATTATGGGTAGAATGGCATGCATCCAGCTGTCCTGCCCGCCCGAGGGCAACCAGCCCAACGAAACCGAGAACACCAGCACGAGCAACAAGCCAAGTACAAAACTCGGTAAAGTGAAGCCGATGACGGCAGTAGCCATGACAGCCCGGTCTATGAAGCTGTTGCGATGCAACGCAGCATAAATTCCGGCCGGAATGCCAAGCCCAAGTTTGATCAACAATGCCGGTATCGTAAGTTGAAGCGTCGCGGGAATGCGCTCGGTCACCAGTGCGATTGCAGATTGGCCATCGCGCATCGATATCCCAAGATCGCCGCGCGCAATAGCGCCGAAATAGCGCAAGTATTGCTGCCAGAGCGGATCATCGAGCCCCCAGTTCTTCCGGAAGGCAGCTATCGCTTCCGGTGGCGCGTCCGGTCCCATGATGATCTGGGCCGGATCACCGGACATACGCAAAACGACGAAAGCGAATGTCACCACAAGAAGAATGGTCACAAATGCGCGAACCCCGCGAACCATCAAAAATCTAAGCATGAATATTGTCCGTCTGCAGGCTTCCTGCAAAATGGCAGGCCACTTTGCGTCCCGCTGGCATGTCGAGAAGTTCAGGTGTCTCGCTGCTGCAGCGCGGAGCCGCGAAACGGCAGCGGGGGTGAAACGCACAGCCATTAGGTCGCGCGGCAGGGTTCGGCGGCTCTCCCTGCAGGATGATGCGATCACTGAGAGGAGTTCCAGCGACAGGGACACTGGACACCAGCGCCTGCGTGTAGGGGTGAAGCGGTTTGGCAAAAATCTCGTCCGAGGACGCCTCTTCGACGATCCGGCCCAGATACATGACCGCAACACGATCCGAAATATTGCGTACCACCTTCAGATCATGGCTGATGAAAACCATGGCGATGCCTTCGCGTTCCTGCAAATCGCGCAAAAGATTCACAACCTGCGCCTGAATGGAAACATCCAGCGCCGATACAGGTTCGTCGCAAACAATGAGTTGCGGCTTGCATGCGATGGCGCGTGCAATGACGACACGCTGGCGCTGCCCGCCTGAAAGCTCATGCGAATAGCGCGAAGCCTGATCGGGACGAAGGCCGACCGCTCGCATCAGCTCTGCAACACGCGCTTTCTGCTCAGCAGCGATTCCAATTCCGTGAATCTCCAGTGGCTCAGCAATCTGACGGCCAATCGGCAACCGTCGGTCCAAAGCTGCCAGAGGGTCCTGATAGACAAGCTGCATACGCGCCCGCAAAGCGCGCCAGCTGGCGGTTTTCTGGCGAGGTAGGGCTGAACCTTCAAACGTCACCTCTCCCTCGCTGGGATCTTCCAGACCGAGAAGCAGCCGCCCGGTCGTGGATTTACCCGAACCGGACTCGCCAACAATGCCCAGTGTTGTCGCCGGAGCGACCGATATGGAAAGCCCGTCGACCGCGCGCACCGCGACCGGTTTTGCGAACGGACCTTTGCGCGATGTGTAGGTTTTGACAAGGTCGCGAGCTTCGATGAGAGCGGCTGTCATTGTGCTATTGCCCTTGTGCTCGCCGGGGTTGAAATATGGCCGCCGATGGACGGCAGCAAATACGACGCGGCCGAATAGGGATGAAAACACGAGACCATGCGCCCCTCACCGGCATCGTCCTGCGGAACACCGAGTCTGGGGAGGCTTCGCGCGCAGAGATCATTCGCGCTCAAGCAGCGTGGCGAAAATGCGCAACCTTGCGGAAGCTTGCCCGGCTCAGGAACTGTGCCCTCAATGGGGATCAGACGATTGCGCCCGCTATCAAGGTTCGGAATGGAATCGAACAGGCCGTGCGTATAAGGATGGCGCGGAGCAGCAAAGAGTGCTTCGGTCCGGGCCTGTTCAACGATACGCCCGGCATACATGACGGAAACACGTTCGCAAATTTGCGACACTGCACCAAGATCATGGCTGATAAAGACCACAGCCATGCCGGTTTCCGCACGCAATGCAGCCAATAGATCAAGAATTTGAGCCTGAATCGTAGCATCAAGTGCTGTCGTGGGCTCATCCGCGATAAGGATATCAGGATTGCCCGCCAGCGCCATGGCAATCATCAAACGCTGGTTCTGGCCACCGGAAAATTCGTGCGGATAATTATCGATGCGGCGACGGGCATCGGGTATTCCCACCAGTTCCATCAATCGCAAAACTTCTGATCGGGCTGCAGGTCCTCTCAAATTGCGATGAAGCCGCACGGCCTCCTCAATCTGGCGCCCGACCCGAATAACCGGATTTAGGGAACTCGATGGATCCTGAAAGATCATCGCAACACGGCCACCCCGAACACCTTCGAGCGTGCTGCGCGATGCGGTCAGCAATTCTGTTCCTTCAAGGAGAACACTACCGGAGATCGACGCCTTTTTCGGCAAGAGACCGAGCGCTGCCAGCCAGGTGACAGACTTGCCGCAGCCGGACTCCCCGACTAATCCGACAGCTTCGCCTCGCTCAATCGAAAGGTCGATACCATGCAGAACCGGTACGCCATCAAAGGCCACTTTGAGATTGGAAATTTCGACCAGCGGCATCATGCAATCCTTCTGGTTCATTCACAGTCGCGGGGTTTGAAACCCCAAAGGAAAAGCGAGCCCGATTGAACCGGGCTCGCCTCTACAAATGGATCAGGCCCAGTTGTTTTTGCGGAAGTCCATCGCGAAAGCGGGCGCCGCCTTCCACTTCAATGACTTCGGCTTGGCGGTGAAAGTCGCGTTCTGGTGGAGGACGGTGTAGGCTGGATCTTCACGTTCGCAGATTTCCAGCATCCGCTTGAATGCTTCCTTGCGCTTGGCGTGATCCGTGCTCGTTTCCATAATGACGGAAAGCTTGTTCGCCTCCTCATTCGTCCATTCACCAACCTGTTGCTGCTGACCGTTCGGACCATGCTGGCTGACGATAGACGAAACCGGATCGTTGAACGGTGCGGAGTTGGACCAGTCGCGTACGGCACGCCCCGGGCTCTTCTCCAGAACCTGCTGCCAGTTTTCCTGCATCTGAATTTCGACGTTCAGCCCCACCTGGTTCCACATCTCCACAAGGATCTGCGCGGTTGGGGTCTGGTTCGTGTAGTAGTTGTTGAGCAGGCGGTAAGGGATGGCATCGCCCTTGTAACCGGCTTCCTTCAGAAGCTGCTTGGCGAGATCCGGGTTATATTCCGGAACACTCCAGCCCTGAACGAACATATCGCCATAGTAGTCCCACTGGAGACCAGCCGGAACGACCGTACGACCGGCCCACAACGAATCCACGATCGCCTGACGGTCGATCGCATGGGTAAATGCGCGACGCACCAACGGATTTTCCAGCTGCGGATGGAACTTGTCGAACACAGTTAGACGGTGGTTGAGGATCGTACCGCCCTGAACCTCGAAAGCGTCATTCTTTTCGATACCTTCGATCTGATCCGGTGGAATATCGCAGGCAAACTGATATTCGCCCGAGAGCAGACCATTGACGCGGGAGGCAACTTCCGGCACCTCGATGAAACGGATTTGCTTCAGCGGTGGGCGTCCACCCCAATATTCGTCGTGAGCTTCGAGCACCAACATGTTGTCCGGCTTGAACTCGACAACCTTGTAGGGCCCGGTGGTAACCGGCTTGCGCGCCCAGTCGAGATAGCTAGGCGACTCTTCCCAGCCACGACGACTCATAATCTGGCTGCCGTAACGGGAGATACGGCCTTCCATGGTGACGTCTGGCGTACCGTTCTTGAAGCGCACCGTGTATTTGTCGACAATTTCGACACCCAGCAAGGCTGGCCAGGAACGACGGGCCGTCGCTGGCACTTCAAGCGGCAGTTCCTTGCTTTCACGACCGAGCGGATTTTTCTCCGTGACGTAAATCGTCTTGCCTTCGGCTGGTTGCGTGTCGCCAAACATGCGCTCCTTGCCAAAAGTGAAGGCAACGTCTTCGGCGGTCATCTCATCGCCATTGTGGAACTTCACCCCCTGACGGAGCTTTAGCTCAACCGTCTTGTCATCGATGCGGGTCCATTCGGTCGCAAGACCAGGCACAGCCGAAAGACCGCCCAGCCAGTCGCGGTCGATCAACGCCTCCCAGATACTGGAAAAGAAAACGCGTTCGCCGACATTCGACTGTTCGCGAAGAACGTCGAGCGTGTTGCTGTTTGCCACCTTCTGCACAGCAATAGTGATCGATGGGCGATTGTCAGCCTGTGCGATTGCAAATCGCGGCAGGACGAGCGAACCGGCGGCACCGGCTGAAAGGCCAAGCATCCCGCGTCGGGTCAGATTGATCATTTGGTTGCTCCTGAGATCAATGGTTGCGCGTTGTCAGCCCTTGCGGGCCGGATCTGTAATGGGTCAGTGTCCGGTCGGCATGAGACAGCCGCCACGACAAAGCCTTCTGGGCGTAGTCGCGAACGAGAGCCGCATAAGCGGGGTCTTCAGCCAGGTTGTTGAATTCGTGCGGGTCCGCCTTCAAATCGAAGAACAGCGGCGGCAGGGCCGCAAAATGCACGTACTTGTAGTTTTCGTCCTCGATCACACAGAGGCTGCAATCATCCTGGGAGAGCTGTACCGAGTTCTGCGGCTGATCGTAGAAGACGTCGCGGAAATCGAACTCGTAATGCAATTCTGTGCGCCAGTCGGCGGGTTTCCCCTCACCCAGAAACGGCAGCAGCGAACGCCCGTCGCAAGCGCGCGGCGTTTCCCCGCCGAGCCATTCGAGGATGGTTGGCATGACATCGATGCTTTCGGAAAACCCATCTTCGATCTGGCCAGCGTGCCGGTTCTCTCCCGCATCCTTTATAACCAAAGGAATACGGAAACTTTCGTCGTTGTAGCCGATCTTGCCGAGCAGATGATGATCGCCGAGCTGCTCGCCATGGTCGCTGGTGAAGATGATTAGTGTGTCGTCCCACTGACCAGTTTCATCAAGGTAAGCGAAGACCCGCCCCAGACAATCGTCGATTTCCGTAATCAGGCCGCAATAGGTGGCGCGCATCTGGCGAATCTCGCCTTCGTCCAGCGTTGCGCCGGAGCCTTCCGCCCCATGGAAAAACGAACCACGCCTGATATGATCGATATAGTGCTTCATAAGCGGGTGCTGTGCCGCTTCGGCGTCCGGACTTTCCGCGCGAACCGGCGCAGGCATATCTTCGGCCTTGTACATCGCATGATAAGGCGCGGAAGCGACGAATGGCGGGTGCGGGCGGTAGTAACCGAGATGCAGGAAGAAGGGCTTGCCGTCCCTGCCCTTCAGATATGTCAGCGCACGTTCGGTGAAGAATGTAGAATCCGAGAATTCCTTCGGGATACGCGACGGTTTGTCGGTAGCACCGGGAACGGAATGCTCACCTTCTGGCAGCCAGATATCTTCCCGGTTCTCCGGCAGTTCAAAACCGTTCTGCGCCACCCAGCCGAAATATCCGTCCATATTGGGTTCGAATGCGCCCACTGAGCGAAACCCGTCCATGATATCGCCAAGAACCGTGAAACGCGGATCTCTTGGGGACGTCGAACGCGGGTCAGGCGTCGTCGTCGTGTAACCAATGAGCGCGGGATCATAGCCGATGGCGCGGAGGGCTTTGCCGAGGTTCAAATGGCGCTGATCAAGCGGAACAGTGTTCTGCACTGCCCGATGGTTCATCAGGTAAAGGCCAGTAAGCAGGCTTGCCCTTGCTGGTCCACATGGCACACAGGTCGTGACGTGGTTGCGGAAGGTCAAGCCTTCCCGGCAAAGGCGATCAAGATTGGGAGTTTTGAGGAAGGGGTCGCGCCCCTCCGCCCGCATCAGGTGGGGGATAAAATCTGCTCGCCATTGATCAACGACGATAAGCAGGACATTTTTTCTGGTCATGTTGGCCTCGTTATTTCCGAGGCTTACTAGGACCCTTATATATCAAGGGCATGACCCTTGTGTAATGTTTTGGTGAAGCTCTGATTACAGAAACGCCGGCCAAAGGCCGGCGTTTCGCTCAGATCAGCGGAATAGTCGATCATTCCGCCTTGGCTTCGATATCGACCTTGTCGAGCAGCAAGGTCGGATCCTGCGATGCAGCTACCATTTCGAGAGCGCCAATGCCTTTTTCGGCTTTCGACTTGACAGTCAGCTCGAAAATATTCGGCTTAGCCAGGAACGTCGAAAACGCCGTCGCAACATCCTGCAACTGTGGCTGCTCCGCTGCCAGCTCTTGCAGAGCGGCTGCAGCCATCAGAGACATCGTGCCGCGTACTTCGTCTTCCGACATATCTTTTTCTTCGGCATAAATTTTGATCGCGTTGGCGATAATGCCCTTTTCCTCAACCTTCAGGTTTACCTGCTTGGCCTTGAGCCCGAGCAGAGCGACCTGCATCATCACCTTATCGCCAGAGAAGAATTCCTTCGTCAGGCCGCCCATCAAACCAGACATGGATACGGAACCCATATCCTTACCGCTGATCGAAATGTCCTTGATGATCAGATCCTGATTTGCCTCATCCCAGCTTGCTTCGAAGTTTGAAGACATGGTGAGACTATCATAACCAAGCTTCCGAAGCTGCTGGTAGAACTCGTCATCAGCCTGTGTCGGCACTTTGATCGACATGTCTTCGTAAGCGACGCGCACATCGGTCGGAATACCGTTGTAAGGCTTGTTGAGAGCGACTTCATAGCTCTTCATGGCAAACTGAATGCGTTCAGGCAGCGAAGGAACCGACGATTCTTCGGTTGCAGCCTGCTCTCCTTCATCCGCATTTTCCTCGCCTGCGTCCACATCTTCAGACTTTTCGTATGGCAGATCGGCGTCGATCCCCACTACCCGAAGCGTGCCGAATTCCGGAAGCATGGTCGTGAAAGGGAAGTTTTCAACTTCGTCCTCATTCAGCGCCGCAAACTTCTTCAAGGCTTCGACTGAAGTCGCCCAGGAGAAGCCCTTCAAGGAAGCTTCCTCCATCTTCATGTAGTCCTGACCTTCGGAGAAGGCCAAGCCTTTGATGGTCGCGTCCATCTTCTGATTGTCGAAAGCAACTGCGACGCGTTCGATACCGCCCTTGCCTTTCGATGCATCAGTTGGCTCGATCTTCATGCCGAGCATTTCGACATCGCCCTTACCGATCGTGTCGAACAGGGAACTCAACTGAAGAATAAGCTCGCGCGTCTCATCCTGTGAAAGTTCGTCCGCATTTTCGAGAGACTGGAGCTTCTCCAAGGTTTCGGTGAACGGTACGGCGGGCATACGAGCCGTGAAACCGTTGCTGCGAATCTCATCGTAGCTGAAGTTCGCATCCTTCGTCTTCATGACGATGTTCTTCGCCGAAAACGGGCCATAGACCGGCTTTGCTTCCTTATCGTCCGGGCCTGCCTTTTCGGTATAGAGGCGGGCGAGGAAGACACCATCAATGTCTTTGCCCTCTGCGGCACCCAAGGTGCCTGTCATCTTGTCCGTGACTTTTTCACCGTCTTCACCCGGCACTTGGATCGTGAAGTCGAAAATCGTGCCGCCCGCCGTATAACGAGCAACCTTACCGAGGTTGATATCTTCCAGCGCAACGTCTTTATAGACGATGTTCTGATCGTTATTCGCGACTGTCTGGACAACCTTGATTTCCTGCGCAGTTAGGCGCTTTGCCGAGAAACGACCAACGCGTTCCGGCAGCGTCAGACCGCTATTGCCGAAAGTATCCTTCAGCATGGCTGTATCGAAATTAGCGTCTTCGATTGCCACGCTTGGAATGGAAATCTTGTAGTTTCCGATCTCCGTATCAATGCCCGACGCATTCAACATGCCGGTCAGGAACAGAAACTTGGGGCGACCGTCAACCGAAGCGATACGGACGTTGGAGCCATCCTTCAACGGCAACGTCACGTCGCGCAGATGAATACGTCCGAGAAAGTCGGCTTCGACGGAAGATGCTTTGCCGCCACGCTTTTCAAGCTGCGACGTGATCGTCTTCTCAAGTGTGATCTTGTATCCGGTCAAACCGGCGGCAGCGATAGCGATTACCGCAACTGCCGCCCACAGCGCCTTGCGCCCACCCTTACGGGTTCCGTTCTTTGCCTGCTCCACGATGCTGGTCCTTTCAGCGCAAATTAAAACGGTGTCTGTGCAAGCCATTGCCAGAACGAATTCGCTGACGAAAGGGAGGTTTCGACATCGCGTAAATACGGCTGAAACAACTGCTTAAAACACACAGCCTGAATCGGTCAGGCAGACAGATGCTCTAACTACCTGAAATTGCAAGCGCAAGCAGGATCGTAAAAGTTCCTCACAATATTTTTGGGCTTTCTCAAGCAATACTCGAACAAGGCAACACAACAATCATTGGTAATTTCAACGAAATACCTTCCGCGCCATTTCAGCTATTGAGCCGGTTACTATCCCGTTCATTCAAACACACAGATACTATCAAACGCTCAAAGCGGCTGATCGGGATGCGGAGATGAACCGTAAGCGCCCCAAATGGATTGATCGAAATTCACGATGGCGCCAGTCATCAAGCCGGATTCTTCCGAAGCCAGAAATGCTATCGCGCGGGCAACTTCGACTGGTTCAATCAGCCTTCCGAAAGGCTGGCTCTTAGCCGCTTCATCCAGCCAGTTCTCCGGCGCATTGTGAAACTCGCGTTGGATACGGTCTTCGCCGTCTGATGCCATCCAGCCAATATTCAGGCTATTGATGCGAATACGATTGCGCAAAACCGAATAGGCTACGTTGCGGGTCAGTGTATCCAACGCCCCCTTGGAAGCGCAATAGGCTGCAATGAAAGGCTGGCCGCCCATGGACGACATCGAAGAAATATTGACAATCGTTCCCTCGACCTTGTCGCGCCGGAACAGCTCTATCGCTTCTTGAATGAGGAAGAATGGCGCTCGTGTATTCACCGCAAACAAACGGTCGAACAATTCCGGGCTCGTATCCAGAATAGTGCCCCGATCCGTCAAACCAGCAGCGTTTACGAGAACGTCAAGCCTTCCAAAAACACGGTCGGCTTCCGAAACGATCCTGCGGCAGTCTTCCACCTTCTCAAGATCAGCCTGCACGAAGACCGCTTTGGCTCCGAGATTTGCTAACTGATCGACTTGCGCTAGCCCTTTTTCAACCGAACGCCCGCATATAACGAGACCTTTGGCGCCTCTCTCTGCAAACAGTTTCGCAGTTGCTGCGCCAAGCCCTTGCGTGCTTCCGGTAATGACGGCAACTTTGCCATTGAATTGTCCGTTCATTCTACGCTCCGAAAATCCCGGTCAGACCCGACCGCCCAGTTCAGCAGTCAGGTCGGCGAGTTCCTGCCCACCTGCCATGAGGCTTTGCAATTCGTCCATGTCCACATCGTTCTTCGTTCGCGTTCCAAGCGTTATCCCGCGATTGAGAACTGTGAATTTGTCACCGACCGCATGAGCATGACGGACATTGTGCGTAATGAAGATCACACCCAGCCCGCGTGAGCGCACCAGATTGATGTATTTGAGAACCATCGCCGTTTGCCGGACCCCCAGCGCGGAGGTCGGTTCATCGAGGATCAGCACTTTCGCGCCGAAGTAGACGGCGCGGGCAATCGCCACACACTGCCGCTCACCGCCGGAAAGCGTTCCGACAGCCTGCTGCGGGTCACGGACATCGATCCCGATCTTGCGCATCTCCTCACGCGTAACTTCTTCCGCCTGCTGCGTATCGAACCAGCGTATTGGGCCGATGCCCTTGGTCGGTTCTCGTCCCAGAAAGAAATTCCGCATGACCGACATTAGCGGGATCATCGCAAGATCCTGATAAACTGTCGCAATCCCATGATCGAGCGCATCGCGCGGACTGTTGAAGGTGACGGGCTTTCCTTCGACCAGAAAGTCGCCGCTGGTCGGCTTGTGCACGCCAGAAAGCGTCTTGATCAGCGTTGATTTACCGGCACCATTGTCGCCAAGCAGGCAATGGACCTGCCCCGGCTCGACACTCAGCGAGACGCCGTTCAACGCTATGACGGGGCCGAAATGTTTAACGAGATTGCGAACTTCGATGATGGGTGTCGTCATGGCAAATCTCCCTCTCAGCGCTCGCCGGTCGCACGCTTGCGAATGAAATTGTTGAAGAGCACCGCGATCAGAAGCATTCCTCCCAGGAAGACCAAATACCAGTCCTGATCGATCTGGGTATAGGTCAGCCCGATCAGAACCATGCCGAAGATGATCGCGCCGAAGAACGCACCAATTGCAGAACCATAACCGCCGGTCAGCAGACAGCCGCCAATGACTGCAGCGATAATCGCCTCGAACTCCTTCTGGAAGCCACGGCGCGCATCGGTTGAACCGGCATCCAGAACGGTAAGAATAGCCACCAATGCCGCAGCCATTGCCGTGCACATGAATAGCGTTGTCTTGACGCGACGGACAGGAACACCGGAATTGCGTGCAGCCAGAGCATCACCGCCGGCCGCGAAAATCCAGTTGCCAAAGCGTGTGCGTACCAGCACATAGGTTGCAATAAGTGCGATGGCGATGAACCACAGAACCTCGACCGGCACGCCTTTTACCGAAGGCTCACCATTGGGAAATTTGTCAATCAGATCGTTTTCAGCCATCCAGGCGAAAAGTCCCTGAAAAGCATCGCCGGAAAACAGGCCTGCCAGATAACTGCCCGCTACAGCTTCCTTCACGCCACGCAGCTGCGTAGCGCCACCTGTTGCCCATTTCAGCCCGACCAGCGACAGACCACGCAAAATGAACAGGAATGCGAGCGTCACAATAAATGATGGCAATCCAGTACGGATAACAATCTGCGCATTCACCATCCCCACGAAAGCGGCGAACAGCAGCGTGACGATGATGGCGACACCGAGCGGCACCTGCCAGACGACCAGAGCAGCGGCAAAGATCAGGCCTGCAAAAGCTACCATCGAGCCGATAGACAGGTCGAATTCACCACCGATCATAAGAAGCGCTGCGGCGACTGCCAGAATGCCGAGCTGCGAAGCAGGAGCCATGAAGTTCATGATGCCGGCAGCAGTAAACATCGCCGGATTGGCAACTGAAACGAAAAAGACCGTAATTAGGATCAGGCCGGATACCGCTCCTAATTCCGGTCGGCTCAGGAGCCGTTGCATTGGGCTCGCCGACTGAAGCCGCTCATCCTTCGATAGCGCCGCTGTGTTGGCCTTTTCATGGGGAAGTGGCTCACTCATGATCTTCTCCTGATGCATTCTGGGCACAGAGACCCGTTCCCGCCCATTTTCATGGGCGGGTTCGATATCAGATAGTCGAAACAATGCTTACCGGATGCCCTTGGCCGAAAGTTCCACGACCTGCTTGGCCTTGTCCTTGGTGATCAGGTTCGGGCCCGATGGAACATTACCGCCCGGCATCAAACCGTACTTTGCATTAAGCGCGAGGAACGAGACCGGAAGGTAGCCTTGCAGGAACTGCTGCTGGTCGATGGCGAAGTCCGCCTGTCCCTTTTCAACAGCTTCCAGGAAGCCAGCCGACATGTCGAACGTCGCAACGTGGATTCCGCTGCGACCGCTTTCGGCAGCGGCTTTCACAGCCGGTTCTCCTGCAAGTGTCGCATTGAGCGTCAGGATTGTGTCGACGGCAGCATCAGATGCCAGAGCAGCGCGAACCTTGGCTTCGTTTTCAGCAGGATCGGTCGATGTCGGCAGAACCGTTACATCACCAAAGCCCTCCTTGAAGCCTGCGCAGCGCTGATCGAGCGAGACGTTACCCACTTCCTGGTTGACGCAAATGCCCTTCTTGCCGCCAGCATTCTTCAATGCTTCGCCTGCTACCTTACCGGCATCGAACTCATCCTGACCGACATGCAGCAGAGCGCCAAGCTTCTTCGAGGCATCGGAACCGGAATTCATGGAAATGACGGGAATACCGGCTGCTACAGCACGCTGGATCGATGGTCCAAGCGCATCCGCATCTGGAATGGAAACCACAATACCCTGCGGCTTCTGATTGATCGCCGCATCGATAAGCTGGGCCATCTGCACCATGTCAAAGGTTTCCGGTGCACGATAATCGACCTTTGCGCCCGTATCCTTTGCCGCTTCGGCGACGCCGTTCTTGACGACAGACCAGAACGGATCCGATGCCTGACCGTGACTGACGACAACGATATTAATATCGGCCGCGTGGGCTGCGAAAGACGCAGCCAGCAACGCCACCCCGGCCACTGCCGATTTCAATAGAGATTGCATGTTCACTCCTCCCTTGTCCGGCACTCCCCGCCGGTTTGCGTTAACGCTTTACCTTCCGCCTGCTGTATTCCGGCGCTCCTCCAAGCGTTTTACCCGTGAATACATGCAGATCGTGGATCTTTTCAATAGAATGAAACATTCATAACAAATTCTCGTAGAATTATAATTCCATTTCTGGTAGCTCATGTCAATCGCATAAGCTGCCGACGATATGCTTATTTCCCAAAGGAGTTGCGCAGCACCAAACGCTTCGACCATCGTTTCTGGAGGAATGACAATGGCTGATAGAGCTGAGGTTGTGGTGGCGGGCTTGATCGGGTCCGGCTTCATGGGCAAGACGCACGCCCTTGCGCTCGCTAACGTCAATCGCATTTTCGACCTACCTATCGATGTGCAGCTTCACACATTGGCCGATGTGAATTCTGAAACGGCGTCAAAAGCCGCAAAACAACTGGGATTTGCAAATGCCACTGGAGATTGGCGGGAATTGATCACCAACCCGGATATCAATCTCATCGACATCACGACGCCAAACCGGTTTCACAAGGAGATGGCGCTCGCCGCCATTGAAGCGGGCAAACACGTTTATTGCGAAAAGCCGCTTGCACCCACCGCTGCCGAGTGCCTCGAAATGACGCTCGCCGCAGAACGGCGAGGTGTTCAGACAGCCGTTGGGTTCAACTATCTGAAAAACCCTATGATAAAACTGGCCAAGGAAATCATCGACAGCGGAGAGCTAGGTGAAATTCGCAGTTTTCGCGGTATTCATGCCGAAGATTTCATGGCCGATGCCCGCATTCCGTGGACCTGGCGGCTCTATCCGGCAGGTGGGGGCGGAGCATTAGCCGATATCGGCAGTCACATCATTGCCGCCGCGCGCTATCTCGTTGGGCCGATAACAACGGTCATGGGAGACGCCGTCACCATCATCAATGAACGCCCAGATAGTTTGAACCTTTCGCAGATGAAACCCGTGGAAACAGACGATGTCTGCCGCGCTTTCGTGCGTTTTGAAAACGGGGCAACGGGCACAATCGAAGCGAGCTGGATCGCCAGCGGTCGCAAGATGCAGCACGACTTCGAAATTTCCGGATCGAAAGGCTCCCTCTTCTTTTCACAGGAACGCTTCAATGAGCTCGACCTGTTTCTCTTTTCCGACAAAAAAGGACAACAAGGCTTTCGCAAGATCTTTGCTGGCCCCGAACACGAACCCTATGGCGCATTTTGCGTAGCGGGCGGCCACCAGATCGGCTTCAACGATCTCAAGACGATCGAAGTTCGCGACTTCCTGTTGGCCATTGCGGGGCAGAAGACCAATCACGCCGACTTCCGCGAGGGTTACGAAGTCCAGAAGGCTGTAGAAACCATCTACGCCTCTTCCCGCGAGCATCGGTGGAAAAATGTCTAGTGGTCTGATTCCGACATTTGTATCCCTCGGATATGAGCGCTGAGCAAATGTCGGAATCAAAAAGACCACTAGTAACTTTATGAATCTAGTGGATTTTTCGAATTTGACGTTTGAAACGAAATTTATATCGGACGGGTATCAAACGTCAAATTCAATCCACTAGCCAATACGTGAGGTCGGATGGACGATGAACTCGCCATCCACCGTCATGATTTTCGCTCGAATACCATAGACGTCGTGCAGCAACTGTGGCGTGAGAACTTTCGTTGGCTCCCCATCTGCAACGATACGTCCCTTGTCGAGCAAAATAAGGCGCGTGCAATGCTGTGCCGCAAGGCTCAGCTCATGCAATGAGGCGACAACAGTCCTCCCCTCTTTTGCAAGTTCGGCAAAACTTTCCATCAATCCAAGCTGATGAGAAGGGTCGAGCCCAGCCACCGGCTCATCGGCGAGTATTACGGGCGTATCCTGCGCCAGAACGCGCGCAATCAGCGCGCGTGCCCGTTCTCCGCCGGAAAGCTCGATCGCCGACCGTTCCCGAAATCGGGTAACATCCATACGCTGCATTGCGGTCTCGATGAGCATTTTATCCTGTGCGCTCATGCTCGCAAAAACCGGCTTCAAGGCGGAGCGTCCCAAAGAAACAAGCATCTCCACGGATACCGGCCACGCGACATCACGCTCCTGCGGCAGATAAGCGAGGTTCTGTGCTTTTGTCGAAGCGCTCATGTGGCGCACATCGCCTGTGTCGAGCGAAATTTCCCCGCTGGACCTCACAAGTCCCAAAATGGCGCGCAACAATGTCGTCTTGCCAGCACCGTTAGGTCCGATCAGTCCGATGAATTCACCACCATGCATATCGAAACTTGCCTCGCTGAGTACTGCCTTCCCGCCAAGCGTAACGGAAAGATTCTTTATCGAAAGCGATGTCATACGAGTTGCCTCCGATACTTGAACACAAGCCAAAGAAAGAATGGTGCGCCAATGATTGCCGTCAGGACGCCCAGTTTCAGTTCACGTCCCGGCATGACGATGCGCACCAACACATCAGCAGCCAACAATAGGGCAGCCCCGCCGAAACCGCTGGCAACCAGCAATCGTGACGGACGTGCACCGACAAGCGGTCGCAGAAGATGAGGAACCACCAACCCCACAAAACCGATTGCACCGGCAACAGCGGTGGAAGCACCCACGCAGGCCGCTGTGCCCAGCACGGCAAAAAGCTGCACACGAGCCAGATTGACGCCCATCGTTGCCGCAGCATCAGCCCCCAGTGTCAGACTGTTGAGTGATCGCCCGAGTGCCAGAAGCATCGCCCAGCCAACAAGGATGAATGGTGCGGCGAGAGCCACATGCGTCATCGATCTGTCGGCCAGTGAACCGAGCATCCAGAAGACGATCTCCATTGCAGCAAAGGGGTTAGGTGACAGGTTGAGCGCCAGCGCCGTCAATGCACCGGCGAGACTGGTCACCGCGACACCGGCCAATATGACAGCAAGCGTACCAGCATTGCGCCCCGCCAGAAGCTTGACGAGAAACACCGACACAAAGGCACCTGCAAGCGCGAGGAGCGGCAAAGCCAGCGGGAACAGAAGCGAGAGACCGCTATAAATAGCAATAACAGCGCCGAATGACGCGGATGCGCTCACACCGAGCAGGCCGGGTTCCGCAAGCGGATTGCGCAGGTAACCCTGCAAGGCAGCGCCTGATAATCCAAGCGAAGCCCCGATAAGGAGCGCGAGCAGTGCCCGAGGCAAGCGAATTTCGCGCATGACCAGTACGATCATCTCGTTGTCATCGCCGAAAAGCGCCTTAAGACTATCGGTGATACTAATCGCGGCAGGCCCCGTCAGCAGTGAAACGATGAAAAGCAAAGCCACAAGCATGGCCAGTCCGACGAGCAGAAGATAGAAGCGGTTCCGTTCAGTCACGCGCCGCCTCCGCAAGTTCTGCCACAGCTTCGACGCTGAATGGCCCACCGCAAACCGTCAGATTATCCGCTATCGTCACCGCCCTCGCCTGTTTTTCAAGCGCTCGCAACGCCGGATGTTCGAAATTCTCGAAAGCCAGCGCAGGCGCACGATCTCTTGAACTGCGCACCAGAATATCCGGCTTCTCAAGAATCAGCTTTTCCAGCGGCAGCGGAGCTGAACCGCTGACGCCTGCCTTGTCGGCCAGATTATCAAGTCCGGCAAGACGCACAGCCTCATCGACCAGCGTTCCCCGGCCGGATGTGTAACTGTTGGCATAATAAAGCGCGACTGTCTTGCGACGGGTCGGCGGCTGGATTGCCGCCAGAGCAGTTTTCATTTTATCGATTTCCCGGCTGGCTTCCGTTTGTCTGCCGAGCACCTCGCCCATGCGACGCAGATGATCTTCTATATCGCCGAACGTGCGGGCGGGCGCGAACTCTTCCACACGGATACCCAGTCTGCGCAACAGCCCAACCGTTGCTCTCGACGAGAATGTGCCCGCCAGCACAAGATCTGGTTTCATCAGAAAGACTTCTTCTGCCTGCGCATGGTTGACCGGAAACTCCCGGGCTTTCGCAGCCATGACGGATAGTTCCGGGTCCTGCGACAAGTAAGAAACCGATCGCAACTGGCCCTCATTGGCCAGCAACAATGCCAGCTGATCGGTGCATACGTTGATGGAAACGACGTGATGGGGAATGTCCCCCGCGTTTGCTGAATTTCGAACGAATAGGGCCAGCCCCGCCGCGAGGCAGAAGCTGGTTATCCAATTTGCGGACGCCCTTTTCATTCTCTGTTCAGCCTCAGAAATTCCGGGTCAATCCGACATTGATGGTGCGCCCCGGCGCAATATAGCCAGAGCTGGTCTGATAGTCCTTGTCAAAGATATTCTCGACCGAGAACTTCAACTGCGATTGCTTGTCTATGGAATAGAGTGCCACGAAATCAGCAGTCACATAATCTCCGAGTTTCTTGCTATTTGCAGCATCTGCATAACGCGAACCGCCATAGATCAGCCTTGCGGTCAGATCGAGCTTTTCAATCGGCGTGAAATTGACCTCAGCCGCAGCCTTGAAACGTTCACGATAAGGAAGATCCTTATCCGTATCCTCATCAATTGGCTGCTTCAGGTCGATAGAACCCTTGACGCCCCAGCGATCATCAAAACGATGCGCCAATGTGGCTTCGAAACCCGTAACCTTCGCGCTGGCAACATTATAAGGCAGATAGGATGGTGCGGTGCTCATGATCGCATCGCGCAACCATGTCTGGTAGAAAGCCATATCAAGGCTTGTCGAAGCCGTAGCCTGCCAGTTCAAGCCGATTTCATATGATCGGGACTTTTCCGGCTGCAAATCAGGATTGGCGAAGCCTGGATAATAAAGCTCGTTGAAAGTCGGCGCCCGAAAACCCGTGGCATAGGATGACCGCAAAACAAGGTCCGGCAGAACTTCATAACTCGTACCGAGATTGTAGGTCACGACATCGCCGAACTGCCCATTATGGTCGTAACGCAGCCCGCCATCGAAGCGCAGCGCCTCATACTCCAGCGAATACTGACCAAATACAGCAGCCAGATCGCGGCTGGTTTCATCATAAGCAACGGTGGTGTTGATCTCCTCGCGATAGGCTTCCACACCGGCGGTCACGGTGTGGTTAACCGTGCCGGTGTCGAAACTCTTCTCGGTCGAGGCAAAAACGCCATAACGCTTGGTTTCAAACCGGTCCGAACCGCTCACGTCTTTTCGGAAGTTACGGCTGTTGTCGATACCGGTGCTGAATTCCAGCGTGGATGACCAATCCGCCGTATGATCAATGCGTGTTCCGATCTTGCCCGTAAATGCGGTACTATCGGCCTGGTTCGGTGACGGTGCCTTGGCATCATACTGATTGCGCCCTCGGCTGAGGAGACCGTCTGCATAGATTTTACCCCAGTCGAAATCCTTCGACAGGGCAAAGTTGAACGAGCCCTGCAAGAATCCATCGCGATCTGGTTCATGGCCATAGGCATCCGATGTGGTGAAGTCATATCCTTGCGTGCCGGTTATGGCCGCACCAAAGGCATAGTCGACACCGTCGTTGCTTCTTCCCTGTATGGTCCCGGAAGCATATCCACCCCATGGATGGCTGACACCGGTAGAAAGACTGCCGCACCACGAGCGCTCACCGCAGGCTCCGCCTTGCTTGGTGATGATATTGATCACCCCGCCCATGGCATCGGCACCGTATTGCGCAGAATGAGAGCCCTTGGCAATTTCAACACGGTCGATGGAACTCAGAGGAATGTTCGCAAGCGCAGTTGCTCCGGTTGTCGCCGACGCCGTGCGCGCACCATTGATGAGAACAACCGTCTGCTTGGAAGACATGCCACGCATGTAAATGTCCGACGACGAGCCCTGCCCGCCGTTCGTCTTTATGGAGATACCGCTATAGGACTTCAGCAACGATTGGAGATCGGGAGCAGCCGACCGTTCGATATCCGCTGAATCGATAACCGTTACAGATGAGGTCGAGCGCTGCAGCGAAGACGCGCGGCGCAATGGCGTAACCACGATTGTATCGAGGACGACACTGTCAGCACTATTCGGCAGACTTTGAGCAAGCGTCGTGGACGGCAGCGCAAGAACGCTGGCCGATACCAATAAAACAGATGATTTCAAAAGATGCATTTTTCCCTCAACCCGCCGAACCGAAGAACGATACCGGCTTTTCATCGCACCGCAGGTTGAAGTGATAGTGGCACTGAAGGCCCTTCTTCCTGACGGCAACATTTCAACAATGTCACCGCCACGGACAGCCGCGCCTGGACACACCCCGTATCCATGCATGGGTGACCGGATACGGCAGGTCTCCTGACTTCCGGGTCGTCGCTTTCCCTCCGCCTTCCCGAGTGCACCTAATGCTTTCAGTGGCTTTTACCGCTTGCACGGCTGTGGAGGATAGCTCTCCGGTTACAGTTGCGGGGGCAGTCGCGGCATCAACCAGGATGGCTTCACCGTGTTCCCTTTTCATCCGCCTGAACAGCGGAACCGTTTCCTGAGAATTGCGATAGCAACATGGTTAAGGATTCGCAACTCCGCTAAAGCACAATCCGGCACAGAAAACTGAATCACATTCGCAAGGAATGGATTCAGCCTCCTGATTTTAAAGAATTTTCCTATCGCAGGAACGCACGGAAACGCTGAAGCGCGAAGTAGAACAGCACAGAGCCAATGACGATCAGCGCCAGAAATTGCGGCCAGACGACACCGAGCCCTGCTCCGCGAAACAGGATCGATTGGGCCAATATGACGAAATGCGTATTCGGCGCTGCCAGCATGATTGTCTGGATGATTTCAGGCATGCTTTCGCGAGGTGTTGTCCCTCCCGAAAGCACCTGCAAAGGCAGAAGCACCAGCATGAGCAGCATTCCGAACTGCGGCATCGAACCAGCCGCAGTTGCCAGAAAGATGCCAAGGCTGGTCGTCGCAAAAAGCTGGAGCGCCGCGCCAACGAGAAACAGCGATACCGACCCATAGATAGGAACGGCAAGCAGCCCCTGCACCACGAAAACCAATGCAAATGCCGAGGCAACCAGCACGACCAGCCCCATGGACCAAATCTTGCTGACCATGATTTCAACCGGCGTCACGGGCATAACCAATAGATGTTCTATGGTTCCGTGTTCGCGTTCCCGAATGAGCGCCGCGCCCGTCAGGATGATCGATAACATCGTAACCGATGAAATCACATTGTTGATCGCGCCGAACCAGCCCTTGTTCAAATCCTGATTGAATCTCGCTCTGAGATTGAGTTCAACCGGCGTTTGTGCGCCACCGCGATAGCGATTTAGAAACTCGCCCACCTCACTCGACACAATCGACTGCACATAGCCGCCACCGGTAAAGGCCTGGCTCATTCGGGTTGCATCGACATTGAGCTGAATTGTCGGCGAACGACCCGCCAGAAGATCACGCTGGAAATTCGGCGGTATATTCAGAGCGAAAGTATCAAGCCCCTCATCCATCCGGGCATCCATTTCATAGGATGAAATCAGCTTCGGAGGCACGAAATATGGCGGATAAAATGCCGTCGTGATCCGGCTCGAAACCGGCGACTGATCTTCGTCGACAATCGCTATCGCCGCATTGTTGAGGTTTTCGGGCATTGCCTTCGATGCCGTATAGATCGCAAGCGTAAAGGCATAGACAATCAGGATCAGCAGCATCGGATCGCGAGCCAAACCACGCAGTTCCTTCACGCCAAGCTGGAATATGTTAGATACCCGCATCTTAGCTCGCCTGTTTCTTGAGAAGAACGATAGCGAGCGCCATGAGAACCGGCACCGCGATCAACAACGGCAAAAACGAACCTGCCAGATCGGCAAAACCCAGTGCCTTGGAAAAAACCCCGCGCGAAATGGTTACGAAATAAGTCGCGGGATAGATTTTACCGATGAACGCGCCTGCACCTTGCAGCGACGATACGGGGTCAATGATACCGGAATACTGCACAGCCGGAATGAGTGTCAGAAGTGCCGTTCCGAAGATCGCTGCAATCTGGCTGTTCATGAAGGTGGACAGCACCAGCCCCATGCCGGTCGCAATTGTGACATAGAGCAGCGCCGCCAGCGCATAAGTCGGAAAACTCCCTGTGAACGGCACCCGGAAAATAAACACCGCAAAGGCTGTCAGCATCAGGAAATTCAAAAATGCCAGCCCGATATAGGGCAACTGCTTGCCGAACAAAAACTCGAATTTCGTCACCGGCGTCACGTAAAAATTGATGATCGACCCCAGTTCCTTTTCCCGAACCACGCTCAACACTGCCAGCATCGAAGGGATCATGAGAAGCAGTAGCGGAATCACTGCCGGCACCATAGCTACGAGGCTTTGTACGTCTGGGTTATAACGATAGCGTATCTCCAGATTGAAACTGCCAACATTTGCCGCGTTGCCATAAAGCTCGCGGGCTTTTTGCGTCAGCCAGTTGGCGTGCATGCCTTGAACATAGCCTTTGATCGTCTCGGCACGAGTGGGCATCGCGCCGTCAATCCAGGCAGCAACTTCCACCGGGCGGCCGCGCATGACATTTGCGCCGAAATTTGGTGGTATCTCGATAGCCAGACTGATCTCGCCATCGCGCATTCGTCGGTCCAGATCGTCATAATCGGTTATGGGAACCTGTTCAGAAAAATATCGCGAGCCTGCAATCTGCTGCGTGTAATCGCGGCTGATCGTCGTATCGTCACGATCAAGCACGGCAAACTTCAAATCCTCGACATCCAGGTTAATACCGTAACCAATAACGAACATCAGGATAACGCTACCTAGAATAGCCAGCGTTGCGCGGATCGGATCACGCTTCAGTTCCAAAGCCTCACGTCGTGTGTACGCCAGCATTCGCCGCAGGTCCGGCCACCAGCCTGGAGCCTTCTTTGGATGTGCTTCACCTGCCTCTCCCATTTGATCTGAAATAGCTACCGGCAATGGCGCTGACTGTTCTGTCTCGCCAATAGCGTCCTGCAGATATGCGACGAAGGCTTCTTCCAGAGTTTCAGCATTGCGACTCTTGGTAATCGCCTTCGGCGTATCGCTGATCAGCACCTTGCCCGCATGCATCAGCGAAATCCGGTCGCAAAGCTCCGCTTCGTTCATGAAATGGGTAGAGACGAAAATCGTCACATTGTCCTTTCGCGACAGATCAGCGAGGATTTGCCAGAAAGCATCACGAGCGACCGGGTCCACACCCGATGTCGGCTCATCGAGAATGAGAATATCAGGTGAATGGATCAAAGCCACAGCCAGTGACAGGCGCTGGCGGATACCGAGCGGCAAGGCATCGGGTAAGGAATCCATGACCTCAATGAGATCAAAGCGTTCGGTCAATTCCTTGATACGGCGTTCGGTCAGATCCGGCGCCATATCGAACAATTTGGCGTGGAGTTCCAAATTCTGACGAACAGTCAACTCCGAATAAAGCGAAAACGCTTGCGACATATATCCGACATGGCGGCGTATATCGATATCCTTGGGATCGACCTCTCGCCCGAACAGTCGCGCCGTTCCGTCGCTGGCAGGCAACAGCCCGGTCAGAACCTTCATGGTCGTGGTCTTGCCGCAACCGTTGGAACCCAGAAAACCGAAGATTTCACCGCGCGGAATTCGAAAACTTACATTATTCACCGCAGTGAAGCTGCCAAAACGAACGGTGACGTGTTCTGCCTCAATCGCGATTTCAGCATCCGCACCGAAGTCGCGGTGCGGAATTTCGATGTCCTGATGGCCTTTCCGCAATTCCTCCGGCAGGAGCGCAATGAAGGCCGCATCGAGATTTGGAGTGTTGGTGCGCTGCAGCAATTCCTGCGGTGTACCTGTCGCCAGAATCTGTCCATCATTCATCGCGACCAGCCAGTCGAAACGCTCGGCTTCTTCCATATAGGCGGTCGCGACAATGACGCTCATTCCGGGACGATCCTTGCGGATATCGTCAATCAGTTCCCAGAACTGGCGCCGGGATAGAGGGTCGACACCGGTCGTCGGCTCATCGAGTATGAGTAGATCGGGATCATGGATGAGCGAACAGCAGAGGCTGGTCTTCTGCTTCATGCCGCCCGATAGTTTGCCAGCCGGACGATCCGCGAAAGCCGACATACCCGTGCGCGCCAGAAGATCGGCGATACGACGCTCACGCTCTTTTCGATTATGCCCGAACAGCCGTCCGAAAAAGTCGATATTCTCGAACACCGAAAGCGTGGGATAGAGGTTCTTCCCAAGCCCCTGCGGCATATAGGCGATACGGGGATAGGCAGACTGAAGATGACGCTTGTCCGAAATATCACCGCCGAGAACCTCAATGCGTCCCTGTTGCATCGTTCGCGCTCCGGCGACCAACGATAACAGGCTTGATTTCCCGACCCCATCAGGTCCGATCAGACCGACCATGCAGCCGACGGGAATATCAACGTTGACGTTGCGCAGAGCACGCGTCTTCCCATAGGACAGCCCTACGCCTTGCGCCCGGACGACAAAGCTGTCGTCATTGGCGCCAGCTTTGACAGTAGAACCATTCATTTCACGGTTTCCGCGAGATTCTTCGGCCATTCGGCATTGGGGTCAAGCTTGACATAGGCCATGCCCGGCAATCCGGTTTTCACCTGTTGGATATATTTTTGAAGCAGTTCTTGCGGGATTTTAGCCTTCACGCGGAACATCAGCTTCTGGCGCTCTTCCTCCGTTTCTACGGTCTTCGGCGTAAATTGGGCCACATCGGCCACAAAGCTGATCTTTGCAGGAATGACATATTGCGGCGCGGCGTCGAGAACAATCCGGGCGTCGGCCCCCATGGCCACCCGCCCGGCTTGCCCCGTCGGCAGGAAGAAAGTCATGTAAACGTCGCTGACATCTACAAGATTGAGCACCCTCCCACCTGCGGAAAGCACTTCACCCGGTTGGGCAACGCGGTATTGAACACGTCCTGGCTTGGGCGCTCTCAAAGTGGCGTCGTTGATATCTGCCTCAATGCTTGCGATTGCAGCCTTGGCTGCCTCGACCGACGCCTCGGCATCCACCACCTGCGCCTTGGCGGCACCAATAGCTGCTTCCGTGGCCGCAAGTTGCGCCTTGGCTGCACCGACAGCAGCTTCTGCACCCTGCGCAGTTGCACGGTCATCGTCCAGGACTTGCTGGGAAACCGTGCGCGATTGCGTCAATTGCTGGGAGCGGGCCAGACGGCGCTGGGCGGCATCCAGTTGCGCTTCGCGCTGTGCCACGGTCGCCTCTGCAGCCGTGTGTTCGGCTTCGCGCTGCGTGACAAGACTGCGCGCTGTCTCGATACCGATCTCTGCCCGGCGCAATTGCGCCTCAGCTTGCTTGCGCTGGCTTTCCAGCTGATCCGTATCCATACGTGCAAGAATATCATTTACCTGAACGAAATCCCCTTCATCTGCGAGGATTTCGCGAATGCGTCCCGGGCTCTTCGTCGAAATATCGATTTCAACCGCCTCGATGCGTCCATTGCCCTTGGCGATACCGTCCGGCAACCCATCGCCATTCAGCGTTTTCCAAGCATAGTACCCGCCTGCGGCAAGGACGATAATCGCTCCAGCCAATATCCATTGCTTACGGTTGAAAGCCATAATGAAACACCCTCATTGCCATCGTCGTCACAACGCCGTCTTCAAACGAAGCACCGGCAAGCAGTCGCCGCCTGCAAGGGTTTTGATTGTCCCCACCGCCCCGCCTCCGGCATCTGCCAGAACCTTCTCGGGAATGATATGGAACTACCTTTTCATTTAGCAACCGGTGAATTGGGGGAAGCGATCCAGAATCGCAAACTCCCGGTTAGACCTACTCTAATCGGAGTAAAGGTTGCCCGCCTTGATTAGGATCAAGAACTGCTAGAGCGTTTCCCTTTCAAGTTGGATCATATCCGCACGAGTTGAAGTAATTCTGAGCCTCTTGCGGTTCGATGAGTTCAACCATCTGACCGATGCGATCCCAAAGCCCATTGACTGTTCTCTCGGCAGCCTTTCGTAAAAGCGCCTTCAGCTTGGAGAAGGCCTTTTCGATCGGGTTGAAGTCTGGACTGTAAGGTGGAAGGAACATCATTGTCGCGCCGACCGCCTCGATCAATTCTCTTGCTGCCGGTCGTTTGTGGCTGGACAGATTATCGAGGATGACAATATCACCTGGTTTCAATGTTGGAACCAACACCTGAGCGACATACGCCTCGAACCAATCACCGTTGATGGGGCCGTCGATGACAAGTGGCGCGACCATTCCCGTATTGCGCAGCCCCGCAACCAACGTGGTCGTTTTGCGATGGCCGTGAGGAAAACCCATTCGCAACCGCTCACCCTTGCGGCACCGCCCATGACTACGGGCCATATTGGTCGCTGTCCAGGTCTCATCGATGAACACGAGCCGCTCTGGATCGAGATCAAGTTGCTCCTCGAACCAGCATTGCCGCTTTTCCAGAACGTCTGGACGGCTTTGCTCTACAGCATGGCCAGTCTTTTTTTACGCGTTTGTTCGTGCCGGACAAGAAAGCGGTGCAGTGCCGACTTGCTGATTATGATGCCTTGGGCGGCCAAATCACTGCGAAGTTCGAAGAGAGTACCGTCCCTGTGTTCGGCGAGCCAGATCATGATCTGATCAGCATGAGCTTCTGTCTTGTGAGAATTGCGGTCGCCGCCCAGTGGACCGGGTCGAACATTTCCCTGCTGGAGTTGAAGGTTACGCCAACGGCTAACGCTGGCTGCGCTTACACCGAAACGCTCAGCAGCCTCTCGATGCGATGCACCGCCATCAACGGCAGCAACTACACGTATTCGAAGATCAATGGAAAGGGCTCGCGACATATCTGCCGACCTCCATCGGCAGATAGCTTGAATCAGAAAGTAACTGATTTGCAAAGCCTGCTGATTCAATCAGGCAGGGAAACGCTCTAAAATATAGAACAATGTTGCTAGAGACGCGGGTGCTGATTTTATGAAACAGAGGGGAGTAACGCCGACAGCACCCGCTGGCTGTCGATAGACGACGTTACAGAAAGATCGCGCTCATGCGCTCGACAGATTGATTTAGCCGGGGTGCCATTCGAGTAGGGCCTCGGCACCCCGGGTCACCGACTCTGGTGGAAACCGGCAACGATTGTTGGTTAGCACCCGCTCAAACGAAGCTCTTTGATTTCAATCAAACAAACAACAATTCCGCACATCGTCGTCGTTTTTTGCCGTTAGTTTTTCCGGGGCCTGCACTTGCCCCACGTCTTTTTCAGATAGTTCGACACACCTTTCAGCTTCGGGTCGGAGAGGAAACCCTGACGAAAGAGAATGCTCCCTTTCACCTCCGGCAAAGATTCATTGAATTCTAGCTGGCGCTTGATTTCAGTCACGCCCTCGCCCGCCTGCCAACTGGGTTCAAGTGTGGTTCCAGAACCGGCCCGATAGAGTGCCAAACCAATATAAAGATCGGTCTTCGTGCCGCGAACGGTATCGGCCCACCATTTCGCAATCGTCCCGTAAGACACATCCTTGCGGCCAAAGGACCAGTAAATCTGCGGCGCGATATAGTCGATCATGCCTTCTTTCACCCAACGCCGGGTGTCGGCAAAATCTCCGTCATAGTTCGTTTTCCCGGCGCGGGTTGCAGAACCGCGGGGATCGTCCGCAGCGTTGCGCCAAACGCCACTCGGGCTGATGCCGAAACGGACATTTGGTTTGATGGCTTTTATCTTGTCCGAAATCTCCCGCACCAATGTATGGGTATTGTAACGTCGCCATTCGTATTTGCTCGAAAAGCGTGTGCCAAACCGTGCATATGATTTGTCGTCGTCGAGTTTCGACGATGCGGTTTCGTAGTAGAAATAATCATCGAACTGAATCCCATCGACATCGTATTTCTGGACGACCTCTGCCGTCACATTCGTCACCCATTCACGGACAGCCGGAATGCCAGGATCAAGGACGTAACGGTCGGCTGAAACACCGACCCAGCCGGGATGGGACTTGAAAACACTGACTGGCGACTCGTTTGACGAATTCCGCAATTCCTTGCGGGTAGACGGCTTCGTATCCATCGAAACACGGTAGGGATTAAGCCATGCATGCAGTTCTATGCCGCGCTTATGCGCTTCCTGAATTGCAAATTTCAGCGGATCAAAGCCGGGATCTTTACCGAGAGTTCCAGTCAGATAGGACGACCACGGCAAATAGGATGACGGATAAAATGCATCGGCAGTCGGCGAAACCTGAAAGATGACAGCATTGATACCATGCTCAGATGCTTCATCGAAAAGTCTGAGCAGCTCTTCTTTCTGACGCTTTATGCGTTCGGCATCGTCCTCGATACGGGACGAACTGCGTGACGGCCAATCGAGATTGAGAACTGTCGCTATCCAGCTGGCATGAAATGCATCGCAGTCGAGGGGCATGAAATCGTTCCGTCTAAACAACTCGTCAGGCAAGGGTTTGAAATGGTTCTTTAACGCATCAGAGCGCCGTGGGTCCATTTGGACGCACAAAGGTCGCTCTAATTTACTGAAATTACGCATCGTGCTTTCCAAAAAATCGATCCCGATTTTTGGCCCGATGCTGTAGCTTAAAGATAGAAAAGCAACAGCGAGGGCAGCATGTACAAGAATATTCTCGTAACCACCGATGGGTCAGAATTTGCAGAGCGCGGGCTCGTCCACGCATTTAAACTGGCACGAACAGTCGGCGCGAAGGCGACGGTGCTGACTGTCACCGCTCCCTATTCCGTTTCGGGGCTTCCTGGCGGCTGGACTGATAGCCCTGCCTTCATCGAGCGCTTCGAACAAGAATGGAACGAGTATGCCGATAAATCCCTCGCTCGTGCGCGCGAACTGGCGGCTGAAACGGAAGTCGAAGTTCATACGCTGCATGTGGTTGCGCCACATCCGGCGACATCAATCATCGAAACTTCTAAAGAACTGCGCAACGATCTTATCGTCATGGCTTCCCATGGTCGTCGCGGACTGAAAGGTATGCTTCTTGGCAGTCAAACCTACGAGGTCCTGACGCGCAGCAACACACCGGTTCTAGTGGTAAAATAAAGCCACATCGAAAGGGCCCGAAATTATCGGACCTTCTTCCTTTTCAGCCAGTCTGGTGACCCGTCGCGCTTTCGATATCGATACGGAAGAAGATCGGTTCAAGTTTGCGTTCGTGTCCGTCCTTCGCGACCGTCTTTATGTATGCCGGTTCCCACCAGGTCGGTTCCGAAGCCATAAGCGCGACGATCGCATTTTTTTCGTCATCACCATCGATTTCCCGATAATGACCGTTCAGCACAACGGTGCGCCAGTTTGTCCGGGATTCGATATGATCGAAAAGAATACAAACTGCATCATTCTTGCGCAGGGCCTCGGTCTTCTGCCCATCGGTGGTAAAAGAATAGAGCGAGCCGCCGCTGAACCGGAAACTAAGCGGTACGATAAACGGGCGATTTTCGAGAACATAAGCCAGCCGCCCGAGATGGGTGTGCTGTATCATGTCCCGGATATCGTATTCCGACATTTCCCTGATCATCATGGCACGCCTCCGTTGTTTGTTTATCTGCCAACAAACTAACATAGGGCGGGCCTACAGCTTTGACTGCAATCAAAACACAAGCAGAGCTAATTTATCAGACGAACAAACGCCCTTCCGCGATCTTGACCGCCGTGCCTCCAATCCTCGCTCCTGTGAGCTGCTGCTTGGCAACGTCCAGTTCGAGACGGATCCGCGAAGGTCGCCCCATCTCCATTCCCTGCTCGATCCACCACTGCGAACTGCCGTCAACAGGTTTGTCGTTCTTCTGGATCATGCCTGCAAAGGCGGCTGCAGCCGAGCCCGTAGCCGGATCTTCATAGACATTCGCCCCCGTTACAAACATGCGCGCATGGAAATTGCTGTCGAACAAAATCGTTTCGCGGCAATAGACGTAAATCGGCAAAGGTCGGCCATCGACGTGTGGGAGGCTTTCGTTCACATAGACCGGGTCAATGGACACTTTTGCTGCGGCAATCAGATTGTGAACCGGCACGAGCAGATAAGGTGTACCCGCGCTCCAGACGCCAGGCACATGGTTCTCAAATCCGATCTCATGTGTACCGAGACCGATCGCAGCAGCGGCCTCCTCTTTCTCGACCTTGACATCAACTCGCTCTGGCAGGCGGGGCAAATCGAACTCGGCGAAGGCGCTATTCTCTCCCAATATCACACCGCAGCGAACAATACCGACCTTCTCTTCCAGAGCCACGAGCCTGTCGGTCTCATCACCCGTTTTACGACGGCGAGCCAGCGACACGGCAGCCCCTACTGTCGGGTGCCCGGCAAAGGGAAGCTCATAATCAGGCGTGAAGATACGCACCGCCGCTTCATGTGCGGGATTGTTCGGGGGAAAAATGAAAACCGTTTCGGAAAGATTGAACTCGCGTGCGATGGCCTGCATACGCGCATCGGTCAAACCTTCGCTATCATGGACGACAGCCAGCGGATTTCCAGCCAGAGCCTTGTCGGCGAAAACGTCGAAAACCTCATAGAATCTGCCGGAAACGGCGGCGTCATTCATCCCTTATTCTCCCCTCGACCTACACACAAAACCGACTGCGAGGTCGGTTTCACTCCATTGTCTCATGCTTCGCATTGTCTGCGAGCATAGCCAATTTCGCGCCGCTGTCATCTGCAAGTCTGGCCAAGCTTTAGAGATTGTTGAAATGCCAGTCGGCAAATGCTCGCACATAGGACGGTGTTGCGTCTCCCATCGTTTGAGCTGCCTTCACTGGTATGATCTCTGATAGTTCCGGTTCTTCCTCCGCAGAAAGATATCGTTCAATCCGTGATACCAGATCGGTTGACGGTGCATCGAAATAATAACGGCGGAAAAGCGCGATGCTACGGTTTCCTGTCACAAGATTGATCTGTCGCTCCGCACGTGCGTCAAGAAGATCAAGACCCGTTTCCTCGCGAACCTCCCGTTGCCGATTGGCGTCATAATCGACAGCTCCATCGACAATGTCATTATCATCCACTGAGCCTGCCGGAAAATAGACCCTTCCCGCCCCGGCATTTTGTGTGCTCATACGCCCGGCGATCAAATGTCCTTCGCTCGAGACAATCACACCGACACCGAAAATGTGCCACGGACGTTCCTGCGATACGTCATGCCGCCAGTGCATCAGCGTTGCAAAACTGGTGCGCTTGAAGCCGGCCTGAAACATGCCGCCAATCAGTTCTGCGTGTGGTGCCAGATAGAATTCGCCATCGAACAAAGTGGGGTTGGCTGCCCGCTCACGTGTCCAGTTCGAAGCAATCGCTTCGTGGTTATCCACGGTATATGATAAAGGACCGGGCAGTACCCGGACATCGGCACTGTCAATAATGTGGACAGTATTTTCCCGAACCTGCTTCATCGCTCAAACCATGTTCAATGTCACTGCAACCGGACAATGATCGCTTGCTTTCGGGCGATCCCAACCTGTTCTAGGATAACGCTCGATCTGCTGATCAGGTGGAAAAATCGTGCGCCAAGGCTGGCCACGCCGAATGATATTCGGAACCGCCTTCTCATTCTTCTTCGCAAAAGAAGGCGATGCCATGATGTAATCAAGCTGGCAAAGATGACGCTCCTGCGGCCCGCGCGTATGGTAAAGCGTCCAGCGGTCCATAACGGGACGGCGCTCGACCAGATTGACCGCAAACCCGTCGGCTAAGAGCACGTCCAACGCACTTTCTTCTTCAACCATTGGCGTGAACTGATAGCCGTTCCATTCATCGCCCCCGATAATGATCCGCTCACGATAATCATTGAAATCACCACAAATCAGCCAGCGGCGATCTGCAACATTGGATGGTCCGAACTTATCTTCGATGATACGGCGCATGGCGCGCGCCTCTGCGCGTCGCACCGGCAGAGATGCTGTCCGTCCGTCAAATCCGTTGCGCGCGCCCGTCATCGATTTCAGATGCGTAACGAAGAGCGATATGGGCTTCCCGGCAATGCGGATATCCACATTCAGGCAATCCCGCTTGAAGATTCGGTCATGGGGTTCCAGCCCAAGTTCCCCAAGTACGGGCTCGTAGAGGCCAAAATCATTATAGGTTACATAAGCATAGCTGGTGACTTCGTCGACTTCGATGGGCTGTCCGTCCCGTGTCGTGTCGCGCATCATAACGGCAACATCTATGCCGCGGCTGTCATTGCCATCTATGAGATATTTATGTCGGAAACCGTGGCCTATCATCTTGAAAAGATAGCCATATTCAAACGCATTCAACGCCGCCAGATTATCCACCTCTTGCAGGCAGAGAATATCAGCCCGCGTTTCGGCAATCGCCAGAGCCGTCATCTGGCGTGTGTCGTCTGCGTGCGCCACAGCGCGCGCCTGCTCAAGAAGGCGATACTGCGCCTCATCGTTGATCTCGAACAATTGCAGGGTGCGATCCTGATGCAATTCATTGCGAAAGCCGGAAAAATCAAACCGGCGCATCAGATTTTCGACATTGAAAGTAGCTATGGTAAACATGTCTTCGCAATCTCTCTGCTTGCTGGGCGATTGGCAAGAGGATGATTTCCGAAACCAATAAATTTCTGCCGAAGCGGTGACTTGGATATAAAGTATACCCATATATCGGGAGAACGATGATTAAAGCGAGCTGAAACGATGCGAAAAATTGTGCGCCTGACGATACTGACAGGGCTATTCGTTGCAGGCATTGCAAGTGTGGGTTCAGCCGTCGAACTGCGTAACAGCCAATATCTTCCCTCGCTGAAACCGAGCGGACCGTTGATTATCGGCGGTCAGGCGGGTGCCAATCGCACAGATCCGAGCGCTCGCAACTGCTACGGTTCAACGCTTTGCCGGGAAAGTGGAACTTATATCACCGAACATGGCGTATTAAACTACAAGAACGGCGATACTCTGCAATATCGACGCACGATGCAGCCACCGACCGCAGGCGCGCGCCCCAGCAGCAATCATATCCAGTGGTGTTCAAATCGGTATCGCAGTTACCGAACATCCGACAATACATTCCAGCCGTTGGCTGGTCCCAGGACAGGCTGCAATTCGCCATTCCAGTAAGAAAAAAGCCGGGTCTGAACCCGGCTTTTTTATTTCCACCAACCTAGGCGGCAGCGGATTTCGTATGAGCACGTATCAAACGACCAAGGCGCTTGATGCCTTCATCGATCATCTCATCGTTGGCGCATGAATAGCTGAGGCGCAGCGTGTTGGCACCGCTGCCATCAGCAAAAAATGCCCGCCCGGGAACAAACGCCACTTTCTCGCTATCAATGGATGCAGCAAGTAGCGCTGCGCCATCCATGCCTTCCGGCAGCGTGACCCAGATGAACATACCGCCTTCAGGCTTCGTCCAGCTTGTGGTTTCAGGCATATATTTCGCCAGCGCTTCGAGCATCTTGTCGCGACGGTGCTTATAAACCTTGTGCAGCTTCGCGACCTGAGTACCAAAGCCGCTGCTCGCAACACGCTGAATAGCGATCTGGTTGATCGTGGACGAATGAAGGTCCGCAGCCTGCTTCATGAGAACAAGCTTACGAATGACTGGCTTCGACGCAACCACATAGCCGACACGCAAACCCGGAGCCAGCGTCTTGGAGAAGGAACCGCAATAGATGGTGCGGGTCTTCTCGATGTCACTGCCATTGCGGGCAATGTCCAACGCCAGAATTGGCGAAATCGCATCGCCATTGTAGCGAAGATACTGGTAAGCCGCATCTTCGATAACCGGAATATCGAGCTCATCAACCTGTGCGAGCAGTTTCTCACGACCGGCAAGATCGACGGTTTCCCCTGTCGGGTTGCTGAAATCGGCAGACAGATAAGCGAACTTGACCTGACCGCCGGCTTTCTTGGCAGCCTCTGCATAGGATTCCGGCGTGCGGTTGCCGTTGATCGCCAGCATATCGTAATTGGGCTCGTAAGCGTTGAAAGCCTGCAGCGCGCCAAGATAGGTCGGTGCGGTCACCAGTGCTGTGTCGGCGGGCGACAAAAACAGCTTGCCCAGATAATCGAGAGCCTGCTGCGAACCCGATGTGATGAACACATTGTCTTCCGTGCAGGGAATGCCAATCTTGGCAAGTTCTCCGACCAACCAGGTGCGCAGCGGCTTGTAGCCTTCCGAAACGGAATATTGCAGCGCTGCGTTGGCTTCTGGACCCGTAAGAATGTCCTTATAGGCTGCCTGGAATTCTTCGTGCGGGAAAAGAGCCGGATCAGGAATTCCGCCCGCAAACGAAATAATATCTGGGCGTTCCAGAAGCTTCAGCAGTTCGCGGATTTCCGATGCGCGCATACGTTTCGAGCGCGTTGCAAATACATTTTCCCAGTCCAACACGGGAAATCTCCTCAATTAGACTATCCGTACATTTTACGGAACTTGTAATAGCTAAGTCTCCTCAAAACTTGGCTATTGGATGTGAAGCTCTAGCGCACTTTTCGGCAAGCGAGAACAGCTTTTCCCATGCTTCTATGGAATAAAGATATTCGGAATTGTTTTGGGCCTCAAAGTGCACGAAACGAAAAATCTGGCACAGAATTTGGGTTCTTTTCGTTCGCCTTACGTTGACGATCAACCCGGCCATAGAGTGCCAACTACGAAGGGGGCGCAAGAAGCGCCCCCTCTTTTCGACCTTCATCGAGGCCGAAAACCAGATGGCATTCTGGTTCTGGCGCCCATGTCATTTGCAGACGGCCAGAACCTGAACCCCGCCGATTTTAGTTGCGAGCCTTGTCGACAAGCTTGTTCGCTGCGATCCATGGCATCATGCCGCGGAGCTTTTCGCCAACTTCTTCGATCTGGTGGCTATCGTTGTTGCGACGGATGCCCTTGAAGCGAGCAGCACCTGCGCGATATTCCTGCATCCAATCGGAAGTGAACTTGCCGGTCTGAATGTCTTTCAGAACACGCTTCATTTCTTCCTTGGTTTCGGCGGTGATGATGCGCGGACCAGTGACGTATTCGCCCCACTCTGCAGTGTTCGAGATCGAGTAGTTCATGTTGGCGATGCCGCCTTCGTAGATCAGGTCCACGATCAGCTTCATTTCGTGCAGGCACTCGAAGTAAGCCATTTCCGGCGCGTAGCCAGCTTCAACGAGAACCTCGAAACCGGTGCGGATCAACTCAACCACGCCGCCGCAGAGAACAGCCTGCTCGCCGAACAGATCGGTTTCGCACTCTTCCTTGAAGGTAGTTTCGATGACGCCTGAACGACCGCCGCCAACGCCCGAAGCGTAGGAGAGAGCCAGATCATGAGCATTGCCCGAGGCATCCTGATGAATGGCGATGAGGCAAGGAACGCCGCCGCCCTTCTGGTATTCGCCGCGCACCGTATGGCCTGGGCCCTTCGGTGCGATCATGACGACGTCAACCGACTTCTTCGGCTCGATGAGGCCAAAATGCACGTTGAGACCATGAGCGAAAGCGATTGCCGCGCCATCACGGAGATTGTCGTGAATGTGTTCCTTGTAGATGTCAGCCTGTAATTCGTCAGGCGTTGCCATCATCATGAGATCGGCCCACTTGGCGGCGTCAGCAACATTCATCACCTCGAAGCCGTCAGCCTGTGCCTTCTTCGCGGTCGCAGAACCTTCACGAAGGGCCACACGCACGTTAGCGGCACCGGAGTCTTTGAGGTTCAGCGCGTGGGCGCGGCCCTGGCTGCCATAACCGACGATAACCACCTTCTTCGACTTGATCAGGTTAACGTCTGCATCCCGATCGTAGTAAACGCGCATTTCCTTATTCCCTTCGTTCAGATTGTTCTTCGGCTTCCTTGCGTCCACCGATGTGATTAGGCCCCATAGAGGGCGAAAAACTGCTTGGTGGCGCGCCGGGCGTCCCGGATGACCACGTCGTCAGTCAGTTCGAGATGGTCGCCAAGCAGCAACCGTATTTGCATGTCCCGGACGACAAGCCCGAAAAACGTGCGAAATGCCTCATCGATATCGTCGAAGGCCAGCAAACGTGCCTCCTGCCCCATATGGAGAATGGGCTTGAGGCGCTTGGCCATGGCCACAGGACCGTTGGCCAGCACGATATCACCTAATGTGGACTTGCCGGACGCCGCATGGCTGACCGCCAGCCGGTTCAGGGCAATGGAGGTTTTTCCCGACAGCACCAGCAGCCAGTCGCGCGCGAAATGTTCCAGGCTCGAAAAAAGAGATTCCGCATCCAGCTTTTCACGGGTCAGCGGAACGACGCGAACTTTCGATGCCTGCCAGCGAACCATTGCCGTCAACAGACCGTCGCGATCGCCAAACCATTTATAGAGGCTTTCTTTCGAGCAGTTGGCGGCACGAGCAATACTTGCCGTCGTCAAAGCGCGGTCCCCGCCTTCCACTAGAAGGCGCAACGCCTGCTCCAGAACATCGTTCTGACGCGGCGAAAGAGCCTGCATTTCGTCGCTGGTATCAGTCACGGGTCTTTTCCTCCACCTTGTACCGTACGGTACGGTTCCCAATTCATAATTACTGTTTCTTCAGCGGTCAAGCATGTTTTCAAAAATTACGGTCGCCTAAAGCGGGATTAATTTTCATCGACAACAAATGCAAAAAAGCGCCTCCCCAAAACCGGAAAAGCGCTCTTTAAAACTATCAATTCAGATGAGTTACAGATTCACCTGCGTTCCAATTTCCACAACACGACCGGTGGGAATCTGGAAATATTCGGTCGCGTCCGATGCCGTTCGGGCAAGCAGGATAAACAGCTTGTCCTGCCATAGCGGCAAGCCGGAATGAGCCGACGCCTTGAGCGAGCGGCGCGACAGGAAGAACGACGTCGTCATGATATCGAATTTCCAGCCAAGCTTTCGACAGATGCCGAGCGCTCGTGGAATATTCGGTTGCTGCATATAGCCGAAGGTAAGCGTCACCTGCATGAAGCGCTCGTTATATTGGGATACACGCGCGCGGTCGGCACTTGAAACCCACGGCTTCGATGCCGTCACAACCGTCAGTATGACGTTATTCTCGTGCAAAACCTTATAGTGCTTCAAGCTGTGCATGAGCGCAGTGGGAGCGCTTTTAGGGTCGCCCGTCAGAAACACAGCCGTGCCCGGCACGATGGTCGGCGGACGTTTGGTCATTTGTTGGACGATCAGATCCAGTGGAACTTCGGCCTTGCGGGTCTTGTTAAAGAGATGCCGCGTTCCGCGCACCCAGGTCCACATGATGAGAACAAGTATCGCGGCAATACCAATCGAAGCCCAACCACCCTCATGGACTTTGATGATATTTGCACCGAAGAACATAATATCGATGATCAGGAAGCCAACAATAATCGGCAGGGCGCGGCTCACGCGCCAATTCCAGATGCGTGTCATCACGATATAGAGAAGGACCGTCGTGACCAGCATGTTGCCGGTAACTGCAATGCCATATGCAGCGGCCAGATTGCTGGACTTCTCGAATCCGAGCACCAGAATAACCACCGCCAGCCCCAGAAGCAGGTTGACGCGCGGAATATAAATCTGGCCGTGCAGCTTTTCCGAGGTGTGCTGGATTTCAAGGCGCGGCAGAATGTTGAGCTGAACGGCCTGACGTGCCACCGAATAAGCGCCCGTAATAACTGCCTGGCTAGCGATAACAGTCGCTGCAGTTGCCAGCAGGACCATGGGCAACAGCGCGAAGCTCGGCATCATCTGGAAGAATGGCAATGCAGCGGCTTCGCCATGTGAAAGGATGAAGGCTGCCTGTCCAAAATAGTTGAGCAGAAGGCATGGGAACACGATCCAAAGCCATGCGCGAACGATTGGCTTGCGTCCAAAATGACCGAGATCGGCGTAAAGAGCTTCGGCACCGGTCATTGCGAGGAACACGGCACCAACCGTGATAAAGGCAATGCCCGGGCTGATCATCAGAAAGCGTACAGCATAATAGGGATTCAGCGCCACCATCACCGTAGGATCATCGAAAATATGCCAGAGACCCGACGCACCCAGCGCCAAAAACCACAATGCCATAATCGGTCCGAAGACGATGGCCACCTTGCCAGTGCCGAGTTTCTGCACCGAAAACAGCGTCACAAGAATAACGACAGTTATGGGAACGACGAACGGAGTAAGATCAGGAGCGACAATCTCAAGACCTTCCATCGCCGATAGAACGGAGATTGCGGGCGTGATGACCGCGTCGCCGAAGAACAGCGCCGCACCGCAGATGCCTACCCCCAAGATAAGGTCAGGCCGGCCTTTCAACGCACCTCTGACAAGAGCCATCAACGAAAGAATGCCGCCTTCGCCGTTATTATCGGCGCGCAGAACAAACAGCACATACTTGATGGTCACAACCAGCGTCAGTGCCCAGAAGATCAGTGAAACAACACCCAGAATGTCGCTGCGGGCGAGAATGCCATCGCTCGCCGCCGCATGAAGGGCTTCACGAAAAGCATAGATGGGGCTGGTGCCGATGTCACCGTAGACAACGCCCAGCGCCCCAAGCACCAGCGTTTTCATGCTCTCATTGTGCTGTTCGGCATCTTCAGCAAAAGCGACGCTTTCAGGAACACCAACGGCAGGCATAGCGGCCTGTGTGGGCGTGTCATTGCCATTTAGCTCGCCGCTCATATGCAGGCACCTCGCAACTTCCTGAAAAGATTCTGGCTGGAGTTACTGGAGATCGATTTCAGATAATGAGTGTATTCGCAAAAAGTTGCGAATTGCCGCATCGCCGCCGCACCGTTGCCCAAATCAGCTTTAATCATAAGCATGGTATCGATTGAACGTAGCAATTCGTCCAAACGCAACCGCAATAGAACTGCCTCGGCGCAGAAAGCAGACGTCGGAAAACTGCTTCAATGCTTCCCTCATACGATCCCGCGTCCCCCAACGCATCTGAATAGTGGCGGACGCCTAAAGCTTGTCTCACCCGAATGCAAATGCGCTTTTTGCAAAGCTTCAACCCGAGCCATGCACCAAGCGCATTGACTAACATCTTATGCCAATGCCGCAATATAGCGGCTTACAGTTACCGGCATTCCATACATGAGTGCATCGGCGGTCAATCCATGTCCAATGGAAACTTCACTCAACTGAGGGATACGTTTTACCAGCGCCGGCAGGTTGTCTACTGTAAGATCATGCCCCGCATTGATATCGAGGCCTAGCGCCGTAGCGGCATTTGCAGCCTTTTCCAGTCGATCCAGTTCACGTATTGCGGCTGCCCGGTCATCATAGGTCGCACCATAAGGGCCGGTATAGAGCTCCACACGGTCCACACCGATAGCAGCTGCGCGTTCGTATCCAAGCGGATCGGGGTCGGCGAACAATGACACCCGCATTCCGCCTACTTTCAAACGGGCCACGATAGGAGCCAGAAAGTCAGATTTCGACACGAAATCCCATCCATGATCCGAGGTCGCCTGTGTTGGATCATCAGGAACGAGCGTCACCTGCTCAGGCTGATGTTTCTCCACCAGATCGAGAAATGCTTCGCTTGGAAAACCTTCGATATTGAACTCCGCCTGCGGAAACTCGTCATCGATCAAAGCGCGTATATCACCCAGATCGGAAAACCGGATGTGACGCTGATCGGGACGCGGATGCACTGTCAATCCCTCAGCGCCTGCTGCAAGCGCAGCGCGGCCCAGACCGGTAACGCTTGGCCAAGGCAAATCACGCCGATTTCGCAGCATCGCAACAGCGTTGAGATTGACCGATAATTTCGCAGGCATTGGAGACTCCCGGATAGATATCCCGCTTTATAACGCCTGCCACGAAAAAATGTGAGTGCTTTGCCGTCGCACCGCAGCCGCAATCCCCAACCATGAAATCTGCCTGCAACAAACTGGGTTTGCATAGTTTTTCCAGTTCGCATCAATTTGGAGACTGTCCGCAACCTTTGCCCCCGCTTCGACGTTTAAATCTGATCAATGATGGAGGTCTATGATGCGAAATGAGGACATACCCGTCATTCGCCGCATTCCAACAAACCGGGAAGACGTTTTTGCTTTTGCAATTGAAGGACATCTCGACGATGCGTCATTGGAGAACCTCTACGGGCTTCTCGACGCAGCTTACGAAACGCATGAAGAAATTGACCTCCTGATCCGCCTCACCGGATATGAAGGTTTCGACTGGACGGCTGCGTTCTCGGAAAGCATGCTGTCCATGCGCTCCAAATCCCTGAAAAAGCTCCGACATTATGCAATCGTCGGTGGCCCCTTGTGGATACAAGCCAGCATAACCCTCATGCAGCCTTTCCTGTCCATAGAGCTTCGCGCTTTCGAAGCCGACGAAGAAAACGAGGCCTGGGAATGGCTGAGTGCCCGACCGACAGACGAATAATTATTTTACAATGGTCAAACGTTCGGCAGCCCGCGTGATCGCCGTATAAAGCCACCGCTCACGCGTATCGCGAAACGCAAAACTTTCATCGAAGAGCACGACTTCATCCCATTGGGAGCCCTGTGCCTTGTGCACAGTTAAAGCATAACCGTAATCGAAATCGTCGTAGCGTTTTTTGGTCTGCCACGGAATTTCACTGTCGGGGTCTTCGAACTGCGCCTTCAGCAGCTTGATCTTCGCCACACCGCGATCATCATCCTCAGGTGTAACCAGCAGATTGATACCGGGCTTCACCGTTTCCTTGGACGATGTCATCACCTTCCAGAGCGATCCGTTGAGAAGTCCCTTGGCAGGATCGTTGCGCAGGCAAACCAGTTTGTCGCCAGCCTGCGGGTAATCAGCAGTAAAGCCTTTTAGCTCCCGAAGGCGCTGGTTATAGCGGCGGCGCGTCCGGTTGGTACCGACGAGCACCTGATCGGCGGCTAACACCATCTCCTGATTGACGTCGCCTTTTCCGATAACCTTTGCAGCGCCATGGTCACCATAAGGAAGTTCACGCCCTTCCCGCACATCAAGCGCCATACGGATGATCGGATTGTCCTGCGCCTGACGATGAATCTCGGTCAGAAGATAATCCGGCTCGTGTTCCGTAAAAAAGCCGCCGCCGGAAATCGGCGGCAACTGCCCCGGATCGCCAAGAACGAGGATGGGCGTGCCGAAACTCATCAAATCCCGCCCCAGCGCCTCATCGACCATGGAACATTCGTCCACGACGATCATCGCGGCTTTGGCGACAGGGCTCTGCCGGTTAAGCGAGAAGGTCGGCGCGATGGAAGTCTTGCCAGTCGTTTCGTCCTCAATCGCTTCTTCGCCACGTGGGCGATAGATCAGCGAATGAAGCGTGCGTGCGTTGCTAGCGCCTTTCGAGCGCAGCACCTGTGCCGCCTTGCCGGTAAAGGCCGCAAACTGCACATCGCCATCCACATGCTCGGCAAAATAGCGGGCGAGCGTCGTCTTGCCCGTACCCGCATAGCCGAACAATCTGAAAATAGGGCTGCGGCCGTCTTTGAGCCACTGCCCGACGGCCTTCAGCGCCTGATCCTGTTCCGGTGAAAACTGCATGATCCTTTCAGACAGGATTCGCCGCCCGAAAACAAGATCAAACCGTGATCAAACGGTTTTGCTCACCAGTGCTGCAAATCTGTCGAGATCGACATTGCCACCACTGACGATCACCCCCACACGCTTACCTTGCAGCTTCGACGCCATCTGTCGTGCGCGAGCAAAAGCGAGACAGCCTGTCGGTTCGACCACCATTTTCATCCGGCTGGCGAAGAATTTCATGCCGTCAACCAGTTCATCGTCGCTAACGGCCAGAATATCACGAACAGTTTCGCGGATGATGGCAAAGGTCATGTCGCCAAGAGCTTGCGTCTGGGCGCCGTCCGCCAAGGTCTTCGGCACGTCGATGTGCACAATCTTGCCGGAGCGGAGCGACTGCTGGCCATCATTTCCGGCCATCGGCTCGACACCGTAGACGTCGCATTCCGGCGACAAGGCTTTTGCCGCTAGCGCTGAACCGGCCAACAGGCCACCACCGCCAAGACAGACAAACAGGGCATCAAGGGGACCGGTTTCCTCAATCAATTCCTTTGCCGCAGTTCCCTGCCCCGCAATTATATCAGGATGATTGAATGGCGGAATGAGGGTCAGCCCACCCTCTTCGGCCAGGCGCTTCGAAAGCACATCGCGGTCTTCTTCATAGCGGTTATAGGTAACAACCTTCGCGCCATAGCCTCGCGTTGCATCAAGTTTCGCGCGCGGCGCATCCTCAGGCATGATGATGGTCGCGCCAATACCGAGCAGTTTTGCCGCAAGCGCGATCGCCTGCGCGTGATTACCGGACGAAAAAGCCAGCACACCTCGCGCTTTTTGCTCATCCGTAAACCGCGACAGAGCATTGAAAGCACCACGAAATTTGAAGGCACCGATGCGCTGGAAGTTCTCGCATTTGAAAAAGAACTGAGCGCCGGTTTCGCGGTCGATAGTTGACGACGTGAACACCGGCGTATGGTGCGCGTATCCTTCGATCTGCTTTGCGGCCGAAATAACATCATCATAAGTTGGAAGCTGGTTCATCATTCGCCTCTTCATTCTCTATTTCAGCATCGGCCATAGGCTCAGAACGAGCAGCAGGGCCATGATAAGGTTGAACCATTTCAATCGAACAGGATCGGAAAGCCAGTTGCGCAGCAATGTGCCAAACCCTGCCCAGACCGAAACGCTCGGCAAATTCACAATCGCGAAGGCGGAGCTGACCAGGAGCACGGCGACATAATAGTTGTCGTGATTGGCATAGGTGGCAATTCCCGTGATCGCCATTACCCAAGCTTTCGGATTGACCCATTGGAATGCCGCTGCCTGCAAGAAAGTCATTGGCTCAGCTTTATCTCGATGCTTTGCCTCTCCGATGGAACGCGACATAGCAATCTTCCAGGCAAGGTAAAGCATATAGGCGCCACCAGCGAATTTCAGCGCGGCATAGAATGACGGCACCGTTTCGATCAAAGCGCCGAGCCCGAAGCCGATCGCAAGCAGCAACACGAAGAAGCCCACACCGATTCCCAGCATATGCGGGATCGTTCGACGGAAACCAAAATTTACGCCTGATGCCAGAAGCATGAGATTATTTGGCCCCGGCGTAACGGACGACACGAAGGCGAAGACAAGAAGCGCCAGAAAAATTTCAACAGACATAGGACGGCCCCAATTTATGGGGACAAATTAGCTCAATAAAAAACCGGCACAATCGAAACATTGTGCCGGTTTTCAAACATATTGTATCGATTTCAGTTGAAAGCTTTTACATGCCTTCCGGGCCACGATTCATGGCTGCAACACCCGTACGGCAGGTCTCAACCAGTCCGAGTGGCTTCATGATCGAGATGAACTGATCAATCTTGGCAGTCTTCCCGGTGATCTCCAGGATGAAGTGATCCGTCGTCGCATCAACCACCTTGGCCTTGAACGCGTCGGCAAGACGAAGCGTTTCCGCCCTCGCCTCACCTTTGCCGGCAACCTTCACCAGTGCCAGTTCACGTTCAACCGGACGGTCGTGGCCAAGCTCAGAGGCGCGATGGCTGAGATCTACGACGCGGTGAACCGGAACAATCCGGGCCAGCTGGTGGCGGATCTGGTCAAGCACGTGCGGCGTGCCGCGCGTCACGATCGTAATGCGCGACAGGTGCTTTTCATGCTCGGTTTCCGAAACCGTCAGGCTTTCAATATTGTAGCCACGTCCGGAGAAAAGACCGATCACACGGGCAAGGACACCCGGCTCATTGTCGACGAGTACCGCAAGCGTATGCGTTTCCGGCGTTTGCGTTTCGGCTGCAATGAAATAGGCCGATCCGGAAGCTAGGTTCTGTGCATTCATGATTTCTTTCCTCCGGATCAGACGAGCGCGCGGCCCTTGGCATCGATGGCGTTGGCGACAGCTTCATCCGTTGCTTCATCCGGCAACAACATTTCGTTATGCGCCTTACCCGATGGGATCATTGGGAAGCAGTTGGCGAGATTTGCCACGCGGCAATCGAAAATAACCGGCTTGTCGATGTCGATCATTTCCTGAATGGCGGCATCGAGGTTGCCCGGCTTGTCACAACGGATACCATGTGCGCCATAGGCTTCAGCCAGCTTCACGAAATCCGGCATCGCCTCGGTATATGAGTGCGACAGGCGATTGCCATGCAGGAGCTGCTGCCACTGGCGCACCATGCCCATATACTGGTTATTCAGGATGAATATCTTGATTGGCGCATTGTGCTGGATGGCAGCTGACATTTCCTGAATGCACATCTGGATCGAGGCATCGCCCGCGATATCGATAACCAGTGCATCAGGGTGTGCGATCTGTACTCCGAGCGCTGCCGGCAGTCCGTAACCCATGGTGCCGAGGCCACCAGAGGTCAGCCAGCGGTTCGGTTCCTCGAAGCCATAGAATTGCGCAGCCCACATCTGGTGCTGACCAACTTCCGTGGTGATGTAAGTCTTCCGATCCTTGGTCAGTTCATAAAGCCGCTGAATTGCATACTGCGGCATGATGACGTCCTTGTTCGGCGCATAGGCGAGTGAATTGCGGGCACGCCAGCGATCGATCTGTTCCCACCAGGCACCGATTGCCTGCTTTTCCGGCTTCTTGTCAGAGGCACGGAACTGCCGAACAATATCTTCCAGAACATGCGCAACATCGCCGATGATCGGAACATCAACGCGAACGCTTTTGTTGATGGAGGATGGGTCGATATCGATATGAATTTTCTTCGAGTTCGGAGAAAATGCGTTCAGACGTCCGGTAATACGGTCATCGAAACGGGCACCGACGCACAGCATGACATCGCAGTCATGCATGGTCATGTTGGCTTCGTAAGTGCCATGCATACCGAGCATGCCGAGCCAGTTCTTGCCGGAGGCCGGATAGGCGCCCAGCCCCATCAGCGTGGATGTGATCGGGAAATTGCTGATCTCAACCAGCTCGCGCAGCAGACGGGAAGCTGCCGGGCCGGAATTGATCACACCGCCGCCAGAATAGATGACGGGCTTCTTTGCATTGACGAGCAGACGAACGGCGTCCGAAATTGCCTGCGCCTTGCCGTCGAGAACCGGACGGTAGCTGGTGCGCGGCGCGGTTTCCGGCGGCGTGTAAATACCCTTGGCGAACTGGATATCCTTAGGAATGTCGACCACAACGGGACCGGGACGACCGGTGGAAGCGACATGAAAGGCTTCGTGCAGGATGCGTGCCAGATCGTTGACGTCCTTCACCAGCCAGTTGTGCTTGGTGCAGGGGCGCGTGATACCGATCGTATCGCATTCCTGAAACGCATCGGAGCCGATCAGCGTTGTCGGAACCTGACCGGAAATGCAAACCAGCGGAATGGAGTCCATCAGGGCATCCTGCAGCGGCGTAACGGCATTGGTCGCACCCGGACCGGAGGTAACAAGCATCACACCAACTTTGCCGGTCGAACGCGCGTAGCCTTCCGCAGCGTGTCCTGCGCCCTGCTCGTGTCGGACCAGAACGTGCTGAACCTTGTCCTGCTGGAACAGTTCGTCATAGATCGGAAGCACAGCGCCGCCGGGATAACCGAAGATGCTCTCCACACCCTGATCGATCAAAGCCTGAATGACCATTTCTGCGCCGGTCATTTCGCGTGGATTGCTTGCTTCCTGCGTTTCTGCGGCGTTTGCGTCCGCCTCACGTTTACCTGCAGTCATTGTTCTCTTCCCGTCGTCTGCATTTCATTTCTTATTTGGATAATAAAAAAGGCCCCCGAGGGAGCCTGTCTTTCGCGCATGGGAGCTTTCGCCGGATGGTTACACCATCCTGCCCATGCGCGCCCGTACCACAAGAATAATAATCGTGTTCATGGTGGCGGACACTAATAGCCGGATTTGGCGTCGTCAACGCATAAATACATCGCCCGCGATATTTTCTTAGGCTCACCCGCCCCAAACGATAACTTTATTTCAACGGAAGATTCTTATCCTGACGCGAAACCTCCTGTTGAAAGTTGGGGCGGAGTGGGCAGCATGAGCGAAATCGGGGACAGTTCCAACGCGCGAGAACAGAGCGAATATGTGCAGCGCAATCGCACGGAAGGCTATGTCATCCAATGCGATGGCGAGAGTGCCATCGTCTCAGCGCTATCAGGCCCCTCTTCGGCAGCATCTGACGATTATTGGGCCGTAGGCCAGCTTATATCCATTCAGGCAGGCGACAATCGCGTCGTGGGACTCATCCGCAACGTGCTTGTTCCCGGTGATGTCTGGATACGCGGCGGTGACAACACGCTCCATGTCCATGTCGAGTTTCTGGGTGAAGTTCGCGTGCAACCGACCGGGCAGACCACTTTCAACGGCGGTATTTCGCAGTTTCCCCATCCCGGCGCTATTGCTCACCGTATCCGCGCCACCGACCTTGCTGCCATTTATGCGCAAACAGGTCACAGCAGCGTTTCAATCGGTACACTCACGCAGGACGCAACCGTTCCGGCTTACATATCGGTCGATGATCTTATCTCCCGACATTTCGCTATCGTCGGCACAACGGGCGTCGGCAAATCGAGCGCAGTCATCCTGCTGCTACGCCGGATCGTCGCCGAAAAGCCCAATCTGCGTGTGCTCATTCTTGATCCACACAATGAGTTCGCGAGCGCATTTCCCGATCTGGCCGTGGCGGTCGATCAGACGAATATCGAACTGCCATTCTGGATGCTGCGGCTGGATGAATTTGCAGATGTGATCTTTCGCGGGCGCGCGCCGGACCCGATGGAACTCGATATATTGCGTGATCTGGTTCAGCTAGCCCGCGAAAAAATGCAGGGCACAGAACTGTCAGCCGCGAAAACATTGCGACGGCAGCTTGCCGACCGCCAGAGCGTCAGCGCCGACACTCCCATCGCCTACCGTCTGCTTGACCTGATAGCCCTCATCGATGAGCGTATGGGTCTCCTCGACAGCAAGGCGGAACGTCCCTATCTGCGCAGCCTCAAAGCTCGGCTTGAATCGATCTCTGCCGATCCCGGCTTCCGTTTCATGTTCGCTGTAACTGGCGGCTCGGAAACAATGCGACAGGCCATTGGCCGGATTTTTCGCATCCCGCTGAACGGAAAACCCATCTGCACATTCCAGCTTGCAGGCTTACCATCCGAGGTTGTCAACGCTGTTGCTTCCGTCTTGTGCAGACTGGCATTCGATATCGCCCTTTCAAGTGAGGGCAGCCTACAGACACTGGTAATCTGCGAGGAAGCCCACCGCTATATTCCAACCGACCGCGACGCCGGGTTCTGGCCGACAAGGCAGGCAATATCCCGAATTGCCAAAGAAGGTCGAAAATACGGTTCCTATCTCGGAGTTATAAGCCAGCGCCCCGGCGAGCTTGATCCAACGATCCTCTCACAGTGCAATTCGATTTTTGCGATGCGGCTCGGTAATGAACGTGATCAGGAAATCATCAAAGGTGCCATTCGCGGCGGCGCACAGAGCATGGCAGGCTTCCTGTCATCCATCGCCAACCGCGAAGCGATAGCCTTCGGCGAAGCGTTCTCAACACCGATGCGTCTCACATTCGAAACCATCCCACCTCATCAGCTTCCCGGACGCAGCAAAAGCGAGAGCGCTCTTTCCAGCTGGCGCAACGACGAAAAGATATCCCTCGACCGTATCGTTGAAAAATTACGTGCTTTTGAGAACAGTTCACAGACGGAACCGGTGGACCAACTCGGAGACGAGGATAATCTGTGGGGCAGCCCAGTCTCCACCAGTCGCCGTGACCAAGCGCCTACCGACGAAGCTTACCATCGCTCATCTTCTTCGCCGAGGCCACAAACATCACTCAGTCTCGACACAAAACAGAGTATTGAGAAGATGGGCGAACTGGTGCGCAGCTTTCGCAAGGATCGCGAGCGCTAGATAGTGTAGCGAATCCGAAAGTCCTATCAGCCTGAAGCTAGGCGCAGACGCGGTTACGGCCCATATTCTTCGCGGCATAGAGCATCTTGTCAGCGCGACGATAGAGATCTTTCGAGGTCTCGCGCCGATCCCATATCGCAAGACCGATACTGACGGTAACGCCAAGCTTTTCATCGCCAAGATCGATTTCGAGCGTCGATATGGCCTTGCGAATACGATTAGCAAGCTTGATCATCAATTCCGCGTCCATGTTCGGCGCAAGGACTGCGAACTCCTCGCCACCAAGCCGGGCGACAACATCATGATACCGTGTATAGTCCTTGAGACACCGCGCCACCTCCTGCAGCACGACATCGCCAATGTCATGTCCGTAGGTATCGTTCACGGCCTTAAAGTGATCGAGATCGATAATCATCAGTCCGACAGGCCGCTGTATACGGTCGAACTGGACCAGATATTCCTTTAGCGCCTCGTCGAAATAGCGCCGGTTCTGCATACCGGTCAGGCTGTCCGTCAGCGCGGCATGTTCGAGGGTCTGCGACCGTTCGGAAAGATCCTGCGTGATGACCTGCAGTTTGCCGTGGTCCAGCGCATCGGTGCGAATTTGGGGATAGATCAGGAACAACCCGCAAGCGATTGTCGCAATCAGCACCCAGATTGTGACGTGGTTCAGTTGGTCGAGTCTCGAAACCAGCTCATAGGCGTTCGCATCAAGAGGCAATGTCTGCAATTGTCCGATGTCGACACGAGCTTGATAAAGCAACAGCCCGATACCGAACATCAAAACAATCAGAATAAAAAATGCCCGTTCCGATTTATGAAACCGCATAGCCCGCGCCCACCTCTCCTGTTTCAGAGAGTGCCAGCGAGTTATTTCGTTGTCGTTAATTGAGCGAAGGCATCATCGGAATTTGCGTGCGTGCACCAGCGATCATCAAGCTGATTTCGAAACCAGGTCGACTGACGCTTTGCATATTGCCGAGTGGCGATAACCGAACGTTCAATGGCTTCTTCCCGCGACATCGAGCCTTGCAAAAATGCCGTGATTTCACGCACACCGATGGCCTTCATTGCCGGCAATGCCGGGTCGAGATCAAGCACCAGCAATGCCTTCACTTCGTCAATCGCACCATTGTCCCACATCAGGGCAAACCGCCGGGCAATACGCTCTGAAAGCCATGTCCGGTCCGGCAGCAAGACGATCTTGCGGGCGCTATCATCGTCTACCAGTGCCTGTCCCTTCGTCTGTTGCCATACAAGAAGCGACTTTCCAGTGCCTTCAAAAACCTCCAGCGCCCGAACGATGCGCTGGCTGTCGAAAGGTTGAAGGGTTGCGGCCATCTCCGGGTCACGTTCGCTCAGAAGCCGGTGAAGAAGTTCCGGACCGTCCGTCTCCATACGTCCTCGCCAATAGGCGCGAACATCACCCGGCACCTCTGGCATCTGCGACAGTCCACCGAGAAGCGCTCTGAAATAAAGCCCCGTCCCGCCAACGAAGATCGGGGTCCTGTGCTTCATGGCAGGTTGCGTTAGCAGGTCAGCTACATTATCCAGCCATCGTCCGGTCGAATAGGACGTCGATGGCGCGACGTGTCCATAGAGATGATGTTCTGCCGCAGCGAGATCCGCTTTGTTCGGCCGCGCAGTCAGAAGGTCAAGAACATCGTAAACCTGCATGGAATCAGTGTTCACGATGAAACCGCCGGTCTCATGAGCCATGCGAATGGCAAGTGCCGACTTGCCGCTGGCCGTCGGGCCAGCTATCAGGATTGCATTCGTGATCGCACCCTCATTCATCGTCGGAATTGCTCTCCATGTCCCAACAGGTTTCTCTCGTCGCCACTTTGATTGCCAATCCGGCCAAGGCCTCGCTTGCATCAGCGCTTGGGATTAAAGCCTCAGCGGCAGTGAATGCAACTGGACTCTATTGGCTGGCCGACAACATTGCCTGCGACATTGCGCTTCCATCGGGGATCAGCAGTGACGAAGCCGAAACCCTGCTGCGCCATTCGCTTGATGGCGCGCCGGTCGACGTGGTGGTGCAGGAACAGGAGCACCGACGCAAGAAAATTCTGATTGCCGACATGGATTCCACGATGATCCAGCAGGAGTGCATCGATGAACTGGCAGAGGAAGCCGGGCTGCGCGAGCATGTGGCTGCAATCACCGCGCGCGCCATGAACGGCGAGATCGCTTTCGAACCAGCCTTGCGCGAGCGGGTCGCCTTGTTGAAAGGTCTGCCGCTCAACGTAATCGACAAGGTCATTTCAACCCGCATTACACTGATGCCCGGCGGCCCGGAACTCGTGCGCACCATGCGTAAACATGGCGCCTACACGGCGCTTGTGTCCGGCGGTTTCACCTCATTCACCCAGCGTATCGCCGAAATGATCGGCTTCAACGAAGATCGTGCGAACAGGCTGATCGACGATGGCTTGCATCTGACCGGGCTGGTCACAGAACCAATTCTCGGCCGGGAAGCCAAGGGCGAGAAACTCGAGGAAATCGCCGAACGTCTTGGCCTCACACCAGATGATGCAATCGCAGTAGGTGACGGGGCGAACGATCTCGGCATGATTCAGCTTGCAGGCACCGGCGTCGCACTCCACGCAAAGCCGACCGTAGCTGCGCAGGCCAGAATGCGGGTTGACCATGGCGACCTGACCGCCCTCCTCTATATTCAGGGCTATCGAAAGAGGGATTTCGTTCAATGATCATTCTGGAAACGCCACGCCTCATCATCCGGAACTGGGAAGATCGCGACCGCAACCTTTTCCATGTCATCAATTCCGATGAAGAAGTCATGCGTTTCTTTCCCTTTCGCAGAAATCGCTCGCAATCGGATGAACTGTTCGACCACCTCCGGAAGATGATTTCTGAAACGGGTCTCGGTTTCTATGCGCTGGAAGAAAAAGAAGAAGGTCAGTGCATCGGTTTCGCCGGTCTCGCCCGCACTGACCTTGAACCTTATTTACCGGATGGCACCGTTGAAATCGGCTGGCGGCTGGCCCCTCCCTTTTGGGGCAAAGGCTATGTGACCGAAGCAGGCAAAGCGCTGATCGAATACGCTTTCGGCACCCTTGGCCTCACCGAAGTGGTTTCCTTCGCTGTCCATAATAATGAGCGGTCTACAGCCGTCATGCGCCGCATCGGCATGACCGGCGACCCGTCGAGCGATTTCGACCATCCCCGCGTGCCGGATGAAACTCCGCATTTGAAGCTTCATTCGGTCTACCGCATTCAAGCAGCCTGACCGGCCACCCAGCCCGAAGACCATGCCCACTGGAAATTATAGCCGCCGAGCCAGCCGGTAACATCGACGACTTCGCCGATGAAAAACAGGCCGGGAACGGATTTGGCTTCCATGGTCTTGGAGTCGAGATCGCGCGTATCGACCCCTCCAAGCGTAACCTCCGCCGTACGATAGCCTTCCGAACCGGCGGGCTTGATGCGCCAGTCGTTTATCACGGCCTCGACACGGCGGAACATCTTGTCGGACATATCCGCCAGATGACCGGTCACACCAATTTCCTCGGCTATGGTCTGCGCAAGTTTTCTCGGAAGATAAAGCGCCAGTGCGGTCTGCAATGCCTGCTTGCCGTTCTGTTTGCGCTGCTCACGCAGGGCTTCGAAAATGTCCGTCTCCGGTAGCATCGCAATGCGGATTTCATCTCCTTCACGCCAGTAGGAAGAAATCTGCAGGATCGAAGGACCACTGATACCGCGATGTGTGAAAAGCATCGCTTCGGCAAATTTCGTTTTGCCACAGGAGACAACGGCATCGACGGCAACACCGGCCAGCGGTTTCAGCCGTTCCAGCGTGTTGGGTTCAAACGTCAATGGCACCAGTGCCGGGCGCGTTTCGACAATCCGCAATCCAAATTGTGTCGCGATATCGTAGCCGAAGCTTGTAGCTCCCATCTTCGGGATCGATTTTCCACCGCATGCCACAACCAGTGATCGACAGCGAACAGGTCCATCCGTTAGCTGAAGCGTAAAACCATGTGCGGATTTTTCGAGCGAACTGACACTGCAACCAAGCTTTAGTCGTGCACCATGGCGCTTCATTTCCCCCAGCAACATCTCAATTATCTGCAACGCCGAGCCATCACAGAAGAGCTGCCCGAGTGTCTTCTCGTGATAGGCGATACGATGACGTTCCACGAGCGCAATGAAGTCGCGCTGCGTGTAGCGGCTCATAGCAGAGATACAAAAATGCGGGTTCTGTGAGAGATAATTTTTCGGACTTGCATGAAGATTGGTGAAATTGCAGCGACCACCGCCCGATATACGGATTTTCTCACCGGCTGCCTTTGCGTGATCCACGACCAGCACGGAACGCCCGCGTTTGGCCGCCTCGATGGCACACATCATGCCTGCCGCGCCAGCGCCTATGACCACAATATCGACTGTTTCCAACTCACCCTACTCCGAATGGCGCCGGTCCATAGCATACCGGAGGCGAATGAAACAGAAGGCTCTGCCATTTCGAACGACAAATAAGGAAGTACTCGAATCTCTTTGTACGGTTCTGGCGCCAAGTGGCTCAAACCGCAAAACAAAACGGCATTGCAGATTTCCCTGCAATGCCGCTTCAGCAGTACATTCAATTGAGGATCAATTGATCCGGACAGTCACGAAACGCAGTTCCCCCGAACGAGAAGCCAGCATCATAAGTGCATTCTTGCGTCCTTCTCGGCGCAGTGCGTCAATGCGCTTCTTCACGTCTTCCGGCGTCTTCACGTTCACCTGCCCGATATCGACGATAACATCGCCGGTTTCGATACGCTTCTCGCCAGCAGCTGAACCAGGAGAGACGTAAAGAACAGCAACGCCTTCTACATCTTCGGCAATGCCAAATTCTCCGCGAACATCGTCATTCAGCTCGCTGAGCTTCATTCCAAGAACGCTCGGGGCAGCGTCACTCTTCTGTTCTTTTTTTGACGTATCCGGCGTTTCCGCACCTTCATCACCGCCCTCGCCCTCGGGCAGCGGAGCCTGATCTTCCGTCGCAGCTTCGGTGCTCTTGTCATCCTCGACCAGACGTCCGAGCTTGACCTTCACCGTCTTTTCCTCACCCTGACGAACCACGACAATCTCGACTTCCTTGCCAACCGGGGTTTCTGCAACCAGTCGCGGCAGATCGCGGGCGGTATCGACCGGCTTGCCTTCGTAGCGGATCACGACATCTCCGGCTTCAATGGCCTTGTTGTCGACACCGGAATTTTCGATCAGCCCGGCAATCAGCGCGCCCTTGGCTTCCTTCAGTCCAAGGCTCTGAGCGATATCCTCGGTAACAGGCTGGATACGTACACCAAGCCAGCCACGGCGAACTTCACCGAACTCCTTGAGCTGGTCGATAACACCCACAGCCATTTCCGCAGGGATGGCAAAGCCGATACCGATAGAGCCGCCCGAGGGCGAGATGATTGCAGTGTTGATACCGATCACCTTGCCATCCATATCGAACAGCGGCCCACCGGAATTGCCACGGTTGATGGCCGCATCGGTCTGGATGAAGTCATCATAGGGACCGGAATTGATATCTCGCTTGCGGGCCGAAATAATGCCCGCAGTCACCGTTCCACCAAGACCGAAGGGATTGCCAATCGCAAGGACCCAGTCGCCGATACGCGCCTTTTCCGAATTACCGAACTCTACGGCCTTCAGCTTATGCTTGGACGGATCAACCTTGAGGATCGCCAGATCGGTCTTGATGTCTTTTCCGACCAGTTCCGCTTTCAGCTTGGACCCATCGTTGAAATTGACTTCGATCTCATCCGCATCGGCGATGACGTGATTGTTCGTGACGATGAAGCCCTTTTCGGCATCGATGACGAAGCCGGAACCCAGCGACTGGACCTTGCGTGATTCATCGCCTTGCGCGCCGCCCTTGTCACCGAAGAAGTCCTTGAAATATTCCTGGAACGGAGAGCCTTCCGGCACCTGCGGCATCGGAACCGCACCGTCACCTTCGCCATCTTCCTTGACGGTCTGTGAGGTCGAGATGTTCACCACTGCATCCAGCAGCCCTTCGGCCAAATCGGCAACAGAAGCCGGCCCCTGAGCCGCGATTGCCGGAGGTGTTCCTACCGAAAGAGTGCCAGCGACGGTCATCGCCCCCAATGCCACGGTTGCGAAAAGGGTGCGAGCAAATCCCGCCTTTGGTGCAATTACCATGAAGCCCTGCTCCGTTCCTGTCTGCTTGCAGTCGTTTGATTAGCGATAGATGTACTAAGGCTTGATCGCTGCAAAATACGGCCTGTTTACGGCCCCGCATAGACTACAGACAATAAATAACGGAAGGAAAGCGGCTTATCCCCTGACAAGCCAGACAATGCCGACGCCGATTGCGAGCGCTGCAATCCCGGCAATGCGCAACATGTTCTCCGGCGTCTCACTCGCTTCACGAGCAAGCTTCTTCGCCAAGGAAGGAAAGCCGCCGTAGAGCAGCCCTTCGAGAACGAAGAGAAGACCTACGGCGGCTAGAAAATCGCTCATGAGCGTTTGACCCGGTTGTTACTGGGCAGGCGTTGCCAGCTTGCCGCCAGCATCGCGGAAGAACTTGAAGAACTCCGAGTCCGGCGAGAGAACCAGCGTTGTATCCGGGGTCTCAAGGGCTTCACGATAAGCAGACATCGAGCGGTAGAAGGCGAAGAAGCCAGGGTCCTTGCCTGCAGAGCCTGCGAATATCTCACTGCGCTGCGCATCGCCTTCACCACGAAGGATTTCCGATTCCTTGCGCGCTTCTGCAATCGTTTCGACGACCTGACGATCCGCGACAGCGCGGATGCGCTGGGCAGCTTCACGGCCACGGGCACGCAGGCGCTCTGCTTCGGCAAGACGCTCTGCCTTCATGCGGTCATAGGTCTGCTGCGAAACTTCAGCCGTCAGATCGGTACGACGGATACGCACATCGGCGATGGTCAAGCCAAGCGACGTCGCATCGGGACGAAGCTGGTCACGCACTTCGCGCATCATGTCGCCACGCTCTTCCGAAAGTGCCGCTTCGAATCCGCGCTGGCCGTAGACGCTACGCAATGCAGCATCAAGACGAGTACGAAGACGCTGCTCGGCAAGCAGCGTGCTGCCCGAAACGGTTTCACGGAACTTGCGCGCATCGGTAATGCGATAAACGAGGAACGCGTCGACGTCATAGAACTTGCCGCCCGAAACCTGAACGCGGATATCGTCCAGATCGAAGCGCAGCAGGCGATCATCGATCAACTGCACAGTATCTGCATCAAGGAAGCCAAAAGGTAGTTTGAAGTAGATGCCCGGTTCCGTCTTCACATCAACGATCTGACCGAAGCGAAGCACGATAGCCTGCTGACGCTCGGATACGATGAACGTGGCGGAGTAGATCAGGAAAGCGATGACGGCGATAATGCCGCCAATGATTGGGAGCCTGTTCTGAGCCATTACTGGTTACCTCCGCTCGGGGTCGTCGTGGTCGCATTCACGCCTGGGCGTGGCTGCTGGCGCATGAGTTCGTTCAGCGGCAGATAAGGCACGACATCCTTTCCAGGTTCGACAATGACTTTCTTGGTGCTCTTCAGCACCTGTTCCATGGTTTCGAGGAACAGACGGTTACGCGTTACTTCCGGCGCCTTCTGGTATTCACCCAGAACGGAGCTGAAACGCTGCGCCTCACCTTCCGCGTCCTGAACGACACGGTTCTTGTAAGCGGCTGCTTCTTCGCGAAGCTGGGCTGCTTCACCACGAGCCTGACCGAGCTTCTGGTTCGAATACTGGTTCGATTCTTCCACGAAACGGTCTTCGTCCTGTTCGGCACGCTGCACTTCATCGAAGGCATCAGCCACTTCACGCGGCGGTGCTGCATCTTCGATGGAAACGGCATTGATCTGGATACCCGTTTTGTAGGTATCGAGCGTCTGCTGAACAATATCGCGAACACTGGATGCGATTGCCGAACGGTTGTCGCGGAAAACGTCCTGAGCCGGTCGACGGCCAACGATTTCGCGGATCGCGCTTTCAGAAACCTGCTGCACCATCGCATCCGGATTATCGACGTTAAACAGATAGGCCTGCGGATCGGAAACGCGATACAAAACCGAGAACTGAACGTTGACGATGTTCTGGTCGCCCGTCAGCATCAGGCCCTGCGTCGCACTTCGGTTGCCCTGCCCACCGATATTGATCTGCTTTTCGACGATCTGCGCCTTTTCATAGGTTTCAATCGGCCACCAATGGAAATGCAGTCCCGGTTCGGACACTTCTTCCTTCGGCTTGCCGAAGCGCAATTCAACAGCGAGTTCGTCCGGCTGCACGGTATAGACGGACTGGAAGAGCCAGAAGCCGACAACTGCCGCGCCAATAAGGAAAAGAACGCCGCGATTGCTGCCGCCCTTGCCACCACCACCGGGGAAGACCTGCTTCAGACGATCTTGTCCTTTGCGCAGAATATCTTCGAGATCAGGTGGTGTGTTCTGGCCGCCGCCACGTGGGGCCTTTGGCCCTTGTCCCCAAGGACCGCCATTATTGTTGTTATTGTTATTATCGCCGCCGCCACCCCATGGGCCGCCGCCACCATTCTGATTACTCCAGGGCATCCTCACCTCTCGTCCAGGCGACGGGAAAGCGAGCTGCCCACTCCCGTCATCAACTAATGTTTCCGTTTTATAGGCATCGGGAGGTCCGCTTTCAACGCGAAGACGACAAAATTCGTGAACTATGCTTTACACAGCACGTTTTTCGTACACAAAATAGCGCGTTGGGTGACTATCCTTGTCACCAGCGGGCACATCCTCCTGCGAAACGACGCGCCAGATTTGGAGGTCGATTTCTGGAAAATGCGTATCTCCATCGATCTCGGCCAGCACGCGGGTCAGGTGAATATGGTCCGCGAGAGGCAAAGCCTGCGCATAAATTTTCCCGCCGCCTATGACGCAAACCTCTCCGACACCCAGGTCAGCGGCCAGTTTTTGTCCGAGCGCAATTGCCTCTTCGAGAGAACCGATAGCACTTGCACCTTCAGCCTGAAATCCGTTGTCCCTCGTCACGACAATATTGGGCCGTCCCGGCAAGGGGCGCCCAATAGATTCCCAAGTCCGCCGCCCCATGATAACCGGCTTGCCGAGCGTCAGGGCCTTGAAGCGTTTGAGATCGGTTGAAAGCCGCCACGGCATATCATTGTCGCGCCCAATGACGCCGTTTTCGGCGGCAGCAACAATGATCGAAACAATCGGTTCTTGTACGGACATGGAATGCCTCAAACAGCAATCGGCGCTTTGATCGTCGGATCGGCCTCGTAGCGCTCAAGCTGGAAGTCCTCGAAACGAAAGGCAAAGAGGTCCTTCACATCCGGATTGATCCACATTGTCGGCAATTTCTTTGGTATTCGGGTAAGCTGCAGGCGCGCCTGATCGAAATGATTGGCGTAAATATGCGCATCCCCGAGCGTATGGATGAACTCTCCCGGTTTCAGACCGGCAACCTGCGCGATCATCATCGTCAACAACGCATAGGAAGCGATATTGAACGGCACGCCCAGAAATATGTCCGCAGAGCGTTGATAAAGCTGGCAGGAGAGTTTTCCATCGGCGACATAGAACTGGAAAAGACAGTGGCATGGCGGCAAAGCCATTTCATCGACCAGCGCCGGGTTCCATGCCGATACAATCAGTCGCCGCGAATTGGGATTTCCATGCAGCATCTTGAGAAGATTCGCGATCTGATCGATATGACGACCATCCGGCGCTGGCCAGGAGCGCCACTGATAACCATAAACCGGGCCCAAGTCGCCATTCTCGTCTGCCCATTCATCCCAGATCGAGACGCCATTTTCCTTCAGATAGGCGATATTCGTATCACCTTTCAGAAACCAGAGCAGCTCATGGATGATCGAGCGAAGATGCAGCTTCTTGGTCGTGAGAACCGGAAACCCCTCTTCGAGATTGAAGCGCATCTGATGTCCGAAAACCGATCGCGTACCTGTACCCGTGCGGTCACCACGGTCGGTGCCGTTATCCAGCACATGTTGAAGAAGATCGAGATAGGTGCGCATGGGGGATGATCCAGAATCCGATTCGTTTAAGCCACTATAAAGAAAAACCCCGGTGTAAGGCACCGGGGCTTCGGATTCACCAGATCGCTGTGGATCAAAGGCCGCCGAGTTTTCCGAGCTGCTTGGCGACCAGATAATAGAAGGTAACGCGATTCTTGTTGCGATCACCCTTCATGACTTCCGCAACATGCGCGACGACTTCGTCACCCTTAGCTTCGTCATCAACGCCGAGTTTCTTGGCAACCCAATTGGTGCGGACGCGCTTCAATTCTTCCGGGTCCGTTGCCGAAACGAGCGAGGAATCGCGATTGCGCAGCGCAATACCCAGATGCTTGACGATCTTGTCGACTACAGCTTCATCGGCACCGGCATCGTAGCGACGGACATCCGCGAGATATTCACTCATATATCCACTCTCCTTCGAATGGGGTATCAGCACCCCGTTTCAGCCACGGAATCCGGCTATATAAGAATTTACTTGCCGACCCCGATATGTTGCGAGGATTGACCAGCAAATGCAGGCTGTCAATGAAAAATGAACACAAGGGCTGGTTGTCGGGAGCCTATTGGCAAAACCCGTTAAAAACTACGCACCCTCTTCCAATCATGATCAACCGCGCCTATATACGGCGTGTCGGCGCAAGCTGACTATGGTGATAAATGGACGGTGTAATAAACCCATTGGACCCGGGGGCGGTACCCGGCGCCTCCACCAGAATACAAATCAGCCTATCGGTTTGTATTGTGGCGGGGGCGAAACAGGATCGACAAGGGTGTAAAGATCGCTCTTTTACTCGGCATGATACCACCGTTATCGGGTCAATTGAGTAGTTGCAAATGACAACAAAGCTCAGGGTTATGCTCTCGCTGCCTAATGGCGGTGCGGGAAACCCACTCTAAAGTCCTTAGGGTTAGCCCCTTAAGGCGGGGTTCGGAGGCACCTGGCAACAGAAGCCTCCACTTTCCCTTTCACATTGCTTATGCAGCGGCGGCTTCCGTATCGAGTTCACTTGCCTTGCGCGAAAGAACGATCTGCGTCAGCACGAAGGCTGTGAGCGCACAACCGGCAATTCCGCCGACCATCGGCACAGCCGTTCCGTCAAAGAACGAGCCTGTCACACCAATGGCAACGCCGCCAATCACGAAATGCAGCGTACCCATCAGCGCAGAAGCAGTTCCTGCAATCTCGCCGTGGTCTTCCAGAGCCAGCACCGCCGTTGTCGGGATGACAAGGCCAAGGAAACCATAGCCAACGAACAGGAAGCCTGCGATCAACCAGAGCGACTGATGCCCCATGAGTGCGGCGGCGAACATGGCGAGCATTGCCGCTGCAAATCCGGAAACGGCGAATCGCATGACACGGCGAAGCCCGAAGCGTGCCCCCAACCAGCCGTTCAACTGCGAAACGCCAAAGAACGATACTGCATTGGCCGAAAACGCGATGGCATATTGCGTCGGCGTCAGGCCGTAATGGTCGATAAGCACGAAGGACGAGTTGGCGAGATAGACGAAAAAGGACGCGATGCCAAAGCCGCCAACAAAGACCAGTCCGAGGAAATAGCGATCCTTAAGCAGACGACCGTAGCCGCGCAAGGCGCTGCCCAGATTGCTTTCAAGCCGGGCCTCTGCTGTCCGCGTCTCTTTCTGTGCAGTGGCCACCAGAATGATACCAATAACGGCAGCGACCAGAACCGCCCAGAAAACACCACGCCAGCCAAAGAAGCTGATGATGACGGAACCGGTCAGCGGCGCCAGAATCGGCGAAATGGAGAAAACCAGCATCAGAAGCGACATCAGACGCGCTGCCTCGATACCTGTGTGAAGGTCTCGCACGACGGCGCGCGGGATGACCATACCAGCTGCGGCACCCAGCCCCTGAACGAAGCGGAAAAGCACGAGCACATCTATATCGGTCGCGACGGCGGAGCCAATGCTGCCGATACCGAACAAGACCAGACCGCCATAGAGCGGAAGTTTACGCCCGACCATATCGGACAGCGGCCCGCAGAAAAGCTGCGCAACCGCGAGAGCAATGAAAAAGGCCAGAAGGCTCATCTGCACCGCACCAGTTTCCGCGTGCAAATCGGCGGCAATGGTGGGCAGAGCTGGCAGATACATATCGATCGCAAATGGGCCAATGGCGGAAAGAAGGCCAAGAACAATGGCATTGCGCACAAGACTGGAAGCCATGGGGGACGCGCTTTCATCAATGTTTCGTGAGGTTCCCGCACCGATTTCGGATCTCCGGTTTTGCTTGGGAGGATGGCGCCGTCGGGCTCGCAAAACCGGTACAGGACAGATAAATATTTGTATTCGCTACCGGTTTTCGTTCCATCTTAACGATATCGACCTGTTTTCCATTACGGTCGACACTTGAAAACTCTGTAGCGAAAGGCATTCTATACGCATGGTCAAAACAGATTTGACACTGATGTCAAATTAGACACCATTGTCCAAAACGTCAAGCTATCTTATGTTGGAGTCATGAAGCCTACTGACATTATCGACATGGCCGCCCTGCCCGAGAAGCGTGCTGCATCCGAAAAGGGCCTGAATTCCGCGGTAATAAAGCCCGGACAGTGCATGAAGCGCGACTTCATTTTGTGCTCTGCTGCGCGTGTTTTCAATCGCGACGGATTTCAAGGCGCGAGCATAGACCTCATTGCCAACGAAGCGGGCGTGTCACGTCAAACCATCTATAATCACTATCGCGATAAGGAAGCTTTGCTTGCTGCCGTCGTCGAGGATGCGCTTGCACGTATGAACGCGAGCCTGTTCGCAGTTCTGGCCACTTTCCCCCAGACTGGCGAAAATCTGGAGCATGATCTGGTGGCTTTCTCGATCCGTATGAGCCGGAATTGCATATACGATTCGTCCGGTGCGTTTCTGCGCAAGGTAATGCAGACCAATGAGACCAACCTGCCGCTTGCAGCCAATATTTGCAGCACCAAAGGCCCGGCACAAGCCATCCCGGCCATAGCAGCCCGTCTGGCGCGCCTCGCCATGGATGGTCATCTGCGCGTCGACGATCCGGACCTTGCCGCACGCCATTTCATGGCGCTTATCAATGCCGACACGCACTACCATATGCTAACCGGTCAGGGTGTGGACGATGCAATCATCGAAAAGAGCGCCGTCAACGGAGTACGCACGTTCCTGATGGCCTTCGGAAGTCGATAGAGGCAAGCGCACCCTATTGCGTTCAAAAATTGCACATCTTTCCGCCACAGGCGTCGCCCTATTGCTTTTTCAGATCATATATCATCCGTTCCGGCGAGAACGAACTTGACATCGACCTCCGAATCCGTGGGATAAGCAAACCATGGTACAGGACCTAATCCGTTACGATATTCTCGCTCAGGAAGCCCTACGCGGCGTCATTCGCAAGGTTCTTGCGGAAGTGGCCAAGGCTGGCTTGCCAGGCAACCATCATTTCTTCATCACGTTCCTGACTGGAGCGCCCGGTGTGCGAATTTCCTCGCGCCTGAAGGAGAAATATCCCGAGCAGATGACAATTGTTTTACAGCATCAGTTCTGGGACATGCTCGTTACGGATCAGTTGTTCGAAGTCGGTCTGTCTTTCGGTGACATTCCTGAAAAGCTGACTGTACCTTTTTCTGCCGTCCGTGGTTTCTACGACCCTTCGGTCAATTTCGAACTCGAATTCGATGTCGCGATCGCACAGCCAGAAAGCGACAATGACGAAGGCGGCAATGTAGCCCCTATCGAAATCCTCCCCACGGAAGCACCGGTCGAGAAGGCAGAAAAGCCTAAATCGAAGTCGCGCAAGACTGCAGCCGAAAAAGAAGCCGCTGCGGCCAAAGACAACAATCCAGATGATGGCACCGACAAGGAAGCCAAACCTTCTGCCGATGTTGTTTCACTGGATGCTTTCCGGAAAAAGTAATTCCGCACACACCATCCTCATGTGAATAATGGGCCAGAAACCCGTTTGTTTGATTGGACAGTTCCGTTTCACTGTTGATCGTGATCAATGGTGAAAAGCAAACCGGCGCTTTATACTCTGTTCTGACGGCAACCAGTTCAGGATTGAGTTCGATGATTCGTGCAATTGCTCAGGCAGTATTGTGGGTAAGCGGCATTGTCGCGGCTTTCTTCGTGGCAAAAGACGAACCCAACTTTCCGCTTCTGCAGATGACAGTTGGGCTTATACTTCTTATTCTGGCGTCCTTGGCCATCTGGTGGTTCACCAACCCCAAAGATCCACAGAAGTAGAACCAGCCTATTACGAGCTTGCGAGACAGGGCCGAAACGCGGTAATTTTTCAGGAGCCTTCAACATTTCCGCGTGGTTCCATGAGCGATATCGTCAATCTCAGACAGTTCAAAAAGCAGAAAGCCCGCGCTGAAAAAGAAAAGCAGGCTGACCAGAACCGCATTCAATTCGGTCGTACGAAGACCGAAAAAGCTTTCGCTCGCACGGAGACGACAAAAGCGGAACGTTTTCTGGATCAGAACCGTCTGGAAAAAAACGATAAGCCGGACGAGACAAAGTGAACTCGTCAGGACGTTTACGCAAACATTCCGTCAGTATTCGCGGGCACGCAACCAGCTATACGCTTGAAGACCCGTTTTTCGAACTGGTTGAGGAAATTGCGGCCACACGGGAGCTTTCCGTAGCGGCCCTGATCGCAGAAGTCGACAGCAAGCGTGACAGATCAATCAATCTGTCTTCCGCACTTAGACTTCATGTTCTGGATTGGCTCAAATCCAGAGTAACTCAAGGCTGAGGTACAGGCACCACAGGCGTCGTTTCCAGACTTTTCAGGAATTCGTTGAGGGATTGACCACCTTCCGGCGATGCCAGAGGATCTTTCGATCCACCCGCCGGTCCGCCTTGCGGCTTCTCAGCCTCAAGCCGTTGAGCTTCCGCGGCGGTTTTCCGAGCCGCTTCGCGCGCACTGGCTTCGGCACGACGTCTCACCTCGTCCTCACGCTGCGAACGATCACGTTCCACTTCATCTGCTTCGAACAGCCCAAGCTGACGACGAAGGCGCTGCTTCTCCATCAAACTCGCCTGCATGGATTCAACACGTTCCTGTTCGCGTTCAAGCGCACGCTGGGTCAGAAACTGAACGAGCGGCTGCTTGTCGAATGACACCTCCGGCGCGCTATAACTTCCGCCGAGAGAAAAGGCCACCTGCGGAGAAATACCTGTATCGGCGCCATCCCCGTTCTGGAACGTCAAAGTACCGTTTCCGCCAATTCCCAGTGTCGACAGATCGAATTGCAGATCGCTGAGAAGAGCCGCATTTCCATCGCTCAGATTTGCCGCAGCCATACGCGCGACACCGCCGCTGATCGTAAAGTCAAACCGCGCGTTGCCTGGCGCAAATGTGCCCTGCCCGGCTGCCTTGTCGGCAATGCCGACAAATTGCTTGGAAGCAAGCTTGTCGGAACCGGAGAACTGATCGCCCGTTGCATCGGCCGCCGCTATCATTGCAGGCAATGCCGCCCCATCCAGACCGTCGACGGTGAAATTCTCCACGTCAAAACTTGCCGCTCCCGCCAGCGATCCGACCAGCGCCGCAACGCTCTCGCCGCTACCATTCAGATTGACGGCAGCTTTCACCACACCGCCCAGCGGTGCAGAACCGTTCTCTAGCTGGTAAAAATCCTTGAGCTTTGCGCCACTCCATTTGAGCTCTGTCGAGAGGAGTGCATTCTTGTCGCTATTGCTCAGAGAAACGTTTCCAACCAGATATCCACCTGCCCAGTTGCCGGTCAATTCGTTCAACTGAAGACTATCCATGGTCTTCAGAAGCCGTGTTGAAAACTCCGTAGCGGTCCCGAACCCTTCCATATGAGCTTGCGCCACGTTGAGCTTCATATCCAGCAATAACGGCAGGGACGGACGGACCGCGAATGCACCACGCGGCCAGATTGTCTTCGCGGTGGGCTTTGCCGGCTCAAATGCATCCTGCCCAAGCATGATAGCAGCAAGACTATCAACCTCGAGCGTTGCGAGCTTTGCCTCACCCTTCAACTGCGGCAGGCCGCTATCGGCAAAATTGGCCTCCAGCCGCGCGGAAACATCTTCTCCATCCAGCTTTCCTGTCAGATTGGGAAACCGCAAGATACCCTTTGCGAACTGAAAATCGCTGGCAAGGTCTGCTGAAAGACCTTCACCAAATCCGGGCAGCGCGAAACCGACCGTTGCGATGAATGGTTGCAGATCGGCGGAACTCAGCTGGGCCTTGCCGCTGGCAGCGATATCCCCTCCGACCAGCGAAATCACACCATCAGTTGTGGCCGTCCCGTCAGGCGCCGTCAGTTTGAGTAATGTCCGCATACCTGCACTCGGCGCGCCCTGCATGCTCAGGTCGGCGGTAAGTTCACCAGCCAGCCCCAAGGGCAAGGCGGGCATACCGATCAACGCAAGTACCACTTCACCTTGATCCGATGTAGCAGTGCCGTTCAATTGCATCTGCAACGGCTCGCTCTCACCCTCGCCACCGCTCGCCGTGCCCGACAGGTCCAGCTTCATGCCGCCTGTTTTTCCGGTAACACTGAACGAAAACTCCCCGACACCGGGAGCGCTTTCGGTGTTCGCCTCAGCAGGCCGGGCACTCTTACCCTTGGATGCCGCGCCTTTAGCAGGTGTCTTGTCCGCCACTGGCACGGACGGCGCCACCGCATTGGCGATGACATTGATCTCGCTATCCTCGAACAGCCCAGGGAAATTTGCCGCGCGCAACGAAAGCGCATGAAACAGCGGTAGCTGGGGATAGCGGTTGGCCATCAGCGAGAGGAAACGCGAAAGATCTCCAGACAGTATCGTCGCATCGAGCGAGCCGGAAGGCGTATTGGAGAAGGGTTCGTAGGTGCCTGTTGCAGTAAGCGTCGTGCCCGCTACATCGCCAACCAGCAGCCGGTCGAAATCGAAGCGCCCGTCATGCAGCCGGAGCGCCATGTCGACATTGGCCGCTTCCATGTCCTGATAGCGGACAGGCCCCGCCTTGAATGCCAGGTTCAGCGATTGGCCATCGAGAAAATCCAGCCCGTCACCACTGGAAAAAAAGGCTGTAAAAGCTTGCAGCGCTTCGCTTTCCACCGCTCCACCATTGAGGGCGAGCGTAATTGCAGGCTGTGCCAGACCCTTTACTTCGCGAACAAACGAACCTTTGAGTGTGGTTTTCCCCAACGCAATTTCGAGATCGTTGATCCGCTGCATTCCGTCGCGAAGATCGACCTGTCCTGAAAAACCCGCGCCTTCGAGCTTGCGCACGGAATCGTCCACAGTCTCGTTCAGCCAGCTTGCGAGACCGGACGGCTGACGCGAGGCAACGAGCATATCCCCCTTGAAGCCGAAATCCTTGCCAACCGAGAGCGTACCCTTGGCTTCCACCTTGGTTCGCCCCGGAAGATCAGCAGCGAACTGACGAATATTCCAGTTCTTTCCGTCAGGTTCCGCGCTCACTGTGACCGAGCGTATCGTTGTGCCGCCCGCGATGACGGCAGGAAGGCGCAAATCCACATTGCCGGGTATGGTGGGAATGGGAAGTTGTTCGAGAACGCGGCGCGCTATCGCAATACGATCAGTAACCGGCACGGCAGAACCGGATTGTTCTTCGCTGGCGGCTTCATTCGGGCCCCAGAAAAGCTGCTGTCCGTCGGCGCTGACCTCGAAACGCGGCTTGGCGCCATAATCAATGAATGCCTTGCCATTCACCACATAAGGATTGTCGGCAGGCCCCTGCTCCATCCGGAATTCGCTGGCATCGAAGCGACCGCGATCCGCCTTGAATTTACCGGTTACGCGTACGCCACTGAAAAAAGGCATTACCGTCGGTGTCTTCTGATCCTTAGTCGTCTTGACAACCATATCGGAAGAGCGGAGCGAAAAATCACCGGCGTAGTCGAGCCGACCTTCTGTCACGGTCACATCGCCATCGGTCTCGAAAGTAGCCGGGATTGCCTCCGGCGAAATGCGAGCGCGTACGCGCAGCGAACCGTCCGGCTTCGCCTCGCCGCTTGTAAGGTCGATCGCCAGCTTTTCGCCTTGAAGAACGAGACTTCCGTTTGCCTGCCACGGACCTGCAAGACTGTTTGCGGAGATCACGGCATTGAGTCCGGTAGCTGTGTGACTGCGACCGCTTGCCTCTTCGCGAAGGGTAATTGTTCCGTCACTAACGGAAAGCCGCTCCAGCTTGATTTTCGTCGGATCGAGCGGCGTCGACGGGCGGATTGCCCAATCGACCTTACCGCTTTTGTCCAAGGAAATCGTGGCTCGCGGGCGATCCACGCGCATATCGAAAATCAGAAGTTGGCCGCGCAGAAACGGCATCAGTTCGGCATCCATCGAAAACGTATCGACGGTCATCACTGGATGAGCCGCATCGGATCCAACACGCACATCGGAGAAAGCGACAGAAGGAAACGGCAAAAGCCGTGCGCTGACGTCACCAGCGACCTTAACAGGGCGCCCCAAAACACGGCTGGCCTCGCGCTCGAAATCGGCACGATAGCCGCTCCAGTCAACAAAAGGCGGCACGACAAGTGCTGCCGTCAACAGCAGCACGAGAAGCCCGCCGACGATGACGAATATGCGGCCCAAGAACCAGCTCCGGTCAAACAGATTGCAAGTTAGCGCGAAACAAAGAGTGAATCACGCTGTCTTTATCTGCGCAACATAACGGCATCGATCCGGCGACAACAAGGCAAATTGCATCACAGCCATATCGATATGCACGCCTGCCCGAATCAAACTCTTGGCAAACCCGTCCAAACGGCTGATTTGAATCAGGAAATCAGTATTTTGCCCGGATTCATGATGTTGTCTGGATCGAGCGCTTTCTTGATGGCCCGCATGTAGTCCGTGGCTTCACCCAGCTCCATGGCCAGATACTTCATCTTGCCCTGCCCGATGCCATGTTCGCCGGTGCAGGTTCCTTCCATGGCAATGGCACGTTTTGCCAATCGGTCCATGAATGCTTCGGCACGCTCCATTTCGCTCACATCATCCGTGTCCAGAAGCAGGAGAAGATGGAAATTACCATCCCCCACATGCCCGACAATTGGTGCTATCAGGCCTGTTTCGGCAAGGTCTTTTTCCGTCTCGCCGATGCAATCGGCCAGACGCGAAATCGGTACGCAGACATCGGTGGAAACACCCTTGCAACCGGGCCTCAGCAAAAAAGATGCAAGATAGGCGTCGTGACGCGCCCGCCATAGCCGGTCGCGTTCCTCGGCATCGTGGGTCCACTGGAAATTGCCCCCACCATTGCCTGCAGCAATTTCTCCAAACAATTCCGCCTGTTCGGCAACGCCGCTTTCCGTGCCGTGGAACTCGACAAACAGATAGGGCTGTGCCTCATAAGGCAGTTTGGAATGGAGGATCAGCGCCTGCATCTGAAGCGTGTTTACAAGCTCGATACGTGCAACGGGGATACCCATCTGGATGGTTTCAATCACCGTGCGGCAAGCCGAATCCACATCCGGGAAAGGACAGATACCGCCGGAGATCGCCTGCGGTATCCCCTGTAGTTTCAATGTCAGTTCGGTGATGATGCCAAGTGTTCCCTCGGCTCCGACAAGCAGCCTCGTGAGATCGTAACCCGCAGCCGTCTTCTTCACGCGCTTGGAAGTCTCGATCAACCGCCCATCGGGCATCACGGCTTTCAGCGCCAGCACATTCTCGCGCATAGTCCCATAACGCACCGCATTCGTACCGGACGCACGGGTGGAAGCCATACCGCCCAGCGTGGCATTGGCACCCGGATCAATTGGAAAGAACAGTCCGGTATCGCGCAGATATTCATTCAATTCCCGGCGCGTAATACCCGGTTCCACCACGCAATCCAGATCTTCCGCATGTACGGCAATCACCCTGTTCATGCGCGTAAGGTCAAGAGAGACACCACCAGCGGGCGCGTTCACCTGCCCTTCGAGCGACGAACCGGCACCGAAGGCGATAACCGGAACGCGATGTTCAGCACAAATGCGGACTACATCCTGCACCTCCTGCGCAGTCTCCGCAAAGATGACGATGTCCGGCGCCTGCGTCGGCACATAGGTCGTCGTGTGACCGTGTTGTTCGCGGATAGCCTGACCGGTCTGCGCACGCTCACCGAAACGCTGCTTGAGAATACCCACTGCTGCGGCAATACCGTCCTCATTGCGTGCAAGCGCGACAACATTTTCAAGCGACATCGTTCATTCTCCGAAATTCATAGTCAAACAGCAGGCAACGCCAATGCGACCGGGTCTTGTCCAAGATGCTCGGCAACGGCGCGGATCACCAGATTATGGTCCTCGCGCTGCGGCAGCCCCGATACGATTACGGCGCCGATCACGCCTGCCCCTGCAACGCGGATCGGAAATCCGCCGCCCGCCAGCGCGTAATCTTCGACATTCAATGCTTTATGGAGAGCAAACATGCGATCGTCGCGATTCTGTTCCAGAACAAGACGATAGGTCGAAGCATGAAAGCGGCGCACGACATTGAACTTACGGCGCAACCATTCCTGATTGTCCACTGTGCTTCCGGCGGTCGTCGCATAAAACAATTGCCGGTCCCACAGGGAAATTTCGGTGGCAATGCCGAGCTTTTCCTTCACGGCGATATCGCGAATGCGATGACCAAGCGCGAATGCTTCATTCTCGTCAAATGACGGAAAAATAAGCGCCTGTTCCTGCCGGATGATCTGCGCAATCGCCTGCTTGCTGTCGTCGCCCTGTGCCATTCTCTGCATTTCCCCGATGAGCTGCACGAAATCTGTGCGTTCCTTGTGCGCCTTCGATCACGTGATTGCAATAAGGGTTGTCCGCCATCAAACTTGATTGATCGGATGCAATCCACTAGTGGAGCCCTATGGTTCAGAACCCCAATATAGATGTGCCCCTGAAAGGCGATCAAATACCGGAATTTGTCGAAACCGCCGTATTCAAGCGCGACGTGTTCTCGGAAACGCATGCCGGTTATTTCATAGGCAACCCCGAGACCCGCATCATTCGGCGCGTCGTAAGCGCTGCTCCCTGGTGGTCGAAGCCGCTGGCATGGATATTGGCCCGGCGCGAAATCCGCGGCCTCAAGACGGTACGCGGTATTGAAGGTGTCCCACAGCTCCTCGCCGTCGACAAGGACGGGCTGTATCGATCCTGGACGGAAGGCACACCGCTGCATCTTGCGCGGCCTTCCGATCCGAAATGGTATCGCACCGCACACCGCATCCTGCGCGATATGCGTCGTCTTGGTGTCACCCACAACGACCTCGCCAAACCGCAAAACTGGCTGATGACACCCGAAGGTGAAGCAGCGGTCATCGATTTCCAGCTTGCAAGCGTTCATCGTCGTCGTGGCGCGCTCTATCGCCTGATGGCCTATGAAGACTTCCGCCATCTCATCAAGCAGAAGCGTGCTTTCGCAAAAGACCTGATGACACCGACGGAAAAGCGCATTCTGGCGCGCCGTTCTCTGCCGTCGCGCATCTGGCTGGCGACAGGCAAGAAAGTCTACAACTTCATCACTCGCGGCATTTTCAGCTGGTCGGACGGTGAAGGCACTGGTGACCGGATCGACAATGAAGGCCCTGCAATTCAGGCTGCCCTCAAATCCGATCCACGCGTGACCGATGTAGCGCTCGCGCTCTATTCACTGCCAGCCAAGGGCGTCGGCATCTACGCTTTCGTGGAGACTCTCAACGCCGACGAAAAAAGCCTGCGCGCGCGCTTGAAAGGCCAGAAGGTTGAACTGATCCAGCCAGTTGCCCATCTGCCCCGGCGCGCTGACGGGACCATCCGGGACGACATTCTGCGGCTGATCGCGATGAACCAGATGACGGAGCTCGATGATCTTCTGCAGCGTGAACCGGAACTGCGTGGACTGGTTGAAGCACTGGCCTCGCATCGCCTGAACTTTACGGATCGTCGCGTTACTCAATTAGAGTAGTCGAATATTTTAACCCTTTCGCTGGTCTTTCAGCCGCGAATCATTACATTCGGGTCAAATGTCTGACTTTCCCGACGATATGCCGTTTTTCGGCGATGACGACGCTCCGGCAGGCCGCACGCCTGCTCCCGGTGGCATTGCCGCACGTGCCATGGCAGCACGCAACCAGCAACGTGGCGAGCCTGATTACCTGAAAGGGCTGAACCCCGAGCAACGTCAGGCAGTCCTGACGACGGAAGGTCCTGTTCTGGTGCTTGCCGGTGCGGGCACGGGAAAAACGCGCGTTCTGACAACGCGTATCGCACATATTCTGACCACCGGCCTTGCCTATCCAAGCCAGATTCTCGCCGTGACTTTCACGAACAAGGCCGCGCGCGAAATGAAGGAGCGTATCGGTCATCTGGTCGGCGGCGCAGTCGAAGGCATGCCGTGGCTCGGCACGTTCCACTCGATCGGTGTTAAGCTTTTGCGCCGCCATGCGGAACTTGCAAATCTGACATCGGATTTCACCATCCTCGACACTGATGACGTGATCCGCCTCATCAAGCAGCTCATTCAGGCTGAAGGCCTCGATGACAAGCGCTGGCCTGCCCGCACCTTCGCCAACATGATCGATGGCTGGAAGAACAAGGGATTCGGGCCATCCGATATTCCTGAAGGCGATGCGCGCTCGTTCGGCAATGGTCGCGGACGCGAGCTTTATCAGGCCTATCAGGAGCGCCTGCGCACATTGAACGCCTGCGATTTCGGCGATCTTCTGCTGCATCCGATCCGTATCTTCCGCAATCATCCGGATATCCTGCGCGAATATCACGCGAAGTTCCGCTACATTCTGGTGGACGAATATCAGGATACGAATACGGCGCAATATTTGTGGCTGCGTCTGCTGGCGCAACGACCAAAATCACGAACGACAGCGCCAACGCAGGCCGGAGGCTCGCCGGTACAGCCCGCCAAGGCATTCGAAGCCTCCCGCAGGACCGATGAGCGCAGCGAATTCGGCGTGAGCGGAGATAAAGTTAATCTGTGTTGCGTCGGCGACGACGATCAGTCGATTTACGGCTGGCGCGGAGCAGAAGTGGACAATATTCTTCGCTTCGAAAAGGATTTTCCGGGCGCAGTCGTCATCAAGCTTGAGCGCAATTACCGCTCCACAGCGCATATCCTCGGTGCAGCCGCCCACCTGATCGCACATAACGAGGGTCGCCTTGGTAAAACGCTGTTTACCGAAGCACCCAATCCGGACGATCCACGGGTCAAAGTTCATGCGGCCTGGGACTCGGAAGAGGAAGCCCGCGCTGTCGGCGAAGCCATTGAGCAGGCCCAGCGTCAGGGGCATCTCCTCAACAACATGGCGATCCTCGTCCGCGCTTCTTTCCAGATGCGTGAATTCGAAGACCGTTTTGTCACACTCGGTCTCAACTACCGCGTCATCGGCGGCCCACGCTTTTATGAGCGGCTCGAAATCCGTGATGCGATGGCCTATCTGCGTGTCGTTGCACAACCGGCCGACGATCTGGCGCTGGAGCGCATCATCAACACGCCGAAGCGTGGTCTGGGTGAAGCCGCGATCCGCCAGATCCATGACTATGCACGTGCACGCGATATTTCGATGTTTTCTGCGGCCTGCGATCTCATTGAAACCGAGGAATTGAAGCCGAAGCCACGTTCCGCACTGCGCGAAGTGGTCGAGAATTTCCTGCGCTGGCAGTCCCTGATCGACAACACGCCGCATACCGAACTGGCCGAAACCATCCTTGATGAATCCGGCTATACGGCCATGTGGCAGAACGACAAATCGGCAGAAGCACCGGGCCGGCTTGAAAACCTCAAGGAACTGATCCGTTCCATGGAGGAGTATGAAAGCTTGCGCGGTTTCCTTGAGCATGTCGCACTCGTGATGGACGCCGAGCAGAATGAGGATCTGGATGCCGTCAACATCATGACGCTGCATTCGGCCAAAGGTCTGGAATTTGAAACCGTCTTCCTTCCCGGCTGGGAAGAAGGCTTGTTTCCGCACCAGCGCGCGCTTGATGAAGGCGGGCGTTCCGGCCTTGAGGAAGAGCGCCGCCTCGCCTATGTCGGCGTGACCCGCGCCAAGAAAAACCTGCATATATGGTTCGTTTCCAACCGACGCATCCACGGCATGTGGCAATCGACCATTCCTTCCCGGTTTCTGGAAGAACTACCGGAAGCGCATGTGGAAGTGGCCGAACTGGAAGGCAATTACGGCGGTTACGGCGGTGGCTATGGACAGTCCCGCTTCGACAAGGCTGATCCATTCCAGAATTCTTATTCGACACCCGGCTGGCAGCGCGCGCAGCAGAATCGCTCCGATGCCACCCGTAACAACTGGGGTTCTCGTTCGGGCAGCAAAGTGGAACGCATCGGCTATGGCGAGACCGATTCCGGTTTTGGAGCTGGTCGTGGCTCCATCAAGGGACGCACGATTGACGGTGAACTGGTGGCCAAGTCAGTGGCCGACAAGCCATCGGCCTTCAAGGCGGGCGACCGCGTGTTCCATATCAAGTTCGGCAACGGAACGATCTCGCTTATCGATGGCAACAAGCTGACCATCGATTTCGACAAGGCCGGACAGAAGCGCGTTCTCGATAGTTTCGTCCAGCCGATCTAGTTTCCATCACAGATGAAGGATCAGGGCAGCCGGACTATTCCGGCTTGCCCTTCGCCCATGTTACATCACCCTTGTAAAGCGGCACGGTTGAAAGCGACGTTTTCGCTGAACCGTCCTGAACCTGTGTCGCATGGGCGAGATAAAGCAGAGTATTGTTTGTCTTGTCGTATATGCGCGTGATGACAAGCTTCTTCCAGATCAAGCTTGTACGCTCGGAGAACACCCGTTCCCCGCCCTTGCCGAGATCGATATCTGCGATAGTGATCGGCCCTGTCTGCTCGCATGAGATGGAAGCATTGGACGGGTCCTCGAACCAGTTGCCTTTTTGCAACCGGTCGATCATGCCGCGCGAAAACGACGCCAGATGACAGGTTACGCCCTGCACTTTCGGGTCCTGTACCGCATCGATGACGATATCGTTTCCAAGCCAGTCGACGCCAACCTTGCCAACTTCTTCAGCCGGAGCGGCCGAAGCCGCAACGACCAACATGGGAGCAAGCAACAACCCGGCAAAACGCTTCAGTCCGACCATATCTTCCAGCCTCCAGAACTGTTGTGATGCCAAGGTGGGTAAACAATTGCGGCTTTGCAAGAGCCGGAATTCAGCCGCTCCACTTTTCCAGAAACGTTTCGATTTCGAGCGTCTGGATGTCTGGAACCGCTTCATAGAGCTTTTCCACCGACCAGTTCCACCATTCGAGTTCGAGCAGTCGGTCTATGACAACATTATCGAAGCGTTTGCGGATGAAACGAGCTGGAACACCGCCGACCACATGATAGGGTGGCACGTCCTTTGTTACGACCGCATTCGCGCCAATCACTGCCCCATGTCCGATCTGAACACCTGGCGTGATGACCGCACCATGACCAATCCATACATCGTTGCCGATCGCCACGCGCTGCGCCTGACGCCTTGCCCGGAACTCTCCATCAACGCCTAGATAGCGAAAATATTCATTCGGCCGATAGCTGACTTTATGAGTCGTCAGCCGCTCCATCGGGTGTTCGAGAGCGTTGATGCGAACATTCGCGGCAATGGAACAAAACTTGCCGATCTCGGCATAAATCCCCTCACCGTTTCGCTCGAAATAGGTGAAGTCGCCGACCGTGACTTCACGAAGAATCACGCGTTCGCCAATATCGGCATATCGCCCCAGCTTGACGGATTTCAGTTGAGCCGTGGAATGAATGCGGGGTTCGCTGTTCTGGAAACGCAGATCATCCGACGATGTCATTGCAAATTCACCTCAAACTTCCCCGCAGCACAGTCGGTTCTGGAACGAACCGCCTAAGCCGCTTCCTGCGCACTATCTTCCTCGCCGGAAAGATAATCCTTGATAACATTCGGCAGAACATCGTCAAACTTCGCAATAAGGGTCTGGTGAATTTTGGCACGGAACGCGGGATCGAAACGCTCAAACCCCTGCACACAGCCGAAGGGTGCTGATCCTGTTTCGATTGCTTGCAGTTCTTCCACCCAGCGCTTCTCCTGGACGAAATCCAGATAAGCCAGTTCTCTCACCGGGCGAACGGAGGCTTTGTGCCGCAAAATCTCCAGATGATTGGCGAGAGCGACCGTATTGAACTGTTCGATATCGCGATATCGAAAACCGACCTGCCGATTCAGAACATCGGGACGTTCGGTGAAAAAAGCCGCCAGCGTGCTGCGCCGCAACGGATGTGGGTGATGATGAATCGACATGAATCGATCCTTCATGCCAGCAGTGACAGCGCCTTTCCATTGCGCCATGCGGAATTTCGGAAACGTATATTCATACCGCGATATCTTGCCAAGCAAATGGCGCAGCTTGTACTTCCAGCGGGTGTTTTCAGGTCGCACCCAATCGCCATGAAGAACAGGGCGCTCGTTCTCATAGAGATCGGATACTGTCAGCGGAGCATTCACGAAGAAATCGTCGTTGGAATAAATAAAATGCTCCGACAGCCCAGGTATCCGCCACATCGCACCTTCAATAGCGCGGGCGTTGAACGAAGGGCGAGCAGCCGGCAAACCATCAAAAATATCATCATGTGATACGATCTGGATAAAAGAAGCATCACATTTGCCCTCATGCTTGAATGCATCGAGGAAACGGGGCTTCTGATGATCGGTGATGATGAAAATGCGCTTGATGAACGGGGCGAATTTGATGACGGAAGCGATGTTATAATAAATCTCGCCATTATCGAGATAACGTTCGTTTGTAACGGCTTCGAAATGCGTGCGATCAGAATTTGGCGCGAACCTTTTTCTGGCAGCCATATGCGCGGGATCCTGCCCGTCAACCCAAGCGATTACGTAATCGACTTCCAATATTGCTCTCACAAGAAATTGCAATTTTATGACCGAAATATATCAGTTCGATCAACCTTGCAAAAAGAAAGAACGAAGAAGCTGTTCAACTTTAGTCACGCGAATGAGACAGGAGCCAAACTGTGCGAAGAGCCATTTCCACCGCGCGACAAATAGTCAAAAGTTTCAGAAATTATTGAAAATTGAGCAAATGGCCGTACATTACCGCCATGCTCTTCATAATGCAGGATGCGGCTATATCGACCGTTCTGCAACGCATAAAGAAAAGATAGATTGTTGATCAGCGCATCAAGGCGCGTTCGGAAATTCAAGGCTGACTGGACATGAAAAAATTCCTGCCCATCTTCATCATCGCCTTCATCGTCGTTATCGTCGGCGCTGCGGGTCTCAATCTTTTTCGAGACAAGGAAGCGGCTAAAGAACCCTTCGGCGGTCCGCTTAACCTTGTGACCATGGATGGCACGCCTTTCACCGAGAACGACCTGCGCGCTGCGCCAGCAGCAATCTTTTTCGGCTTCACCCATTGCCCGGACGTCTGTCCCACCACGCTCTATGAGCTTGATGGCTGGCTGAAGCAGCTTGGGCCGGAAGCCAGTGACATCAAGGCTTATTTCATCACCGTTGATCCGGAACGCGACACGCAGGAAGTCATGAAGACCTATGTCGGCAACGTTTCCGACCGCATCATTGGCATCACCGGTACACCACAGAATATTGCTGATATGGTCAAATCCTACCACGTCTATGCCAAGAAGGTTCCGGGCGAAGACGGCGAATATACGATGGATCATACAGCATCGGTATTTCTGCTCGACAAAGGCGGCCGCTTCCGCAGCACAATCGCCTATCAGGAAAACCCGGATACGACTCTGGAAAAGTTGAAGAATCTGGCCAAAGGCGCTGCAAAGAGCTAAATAGAATCTACGAAGCATTTCCATCGGAAATGCGTCAGAGCCTGAATCAAAAAGCGGCATGTATGTGCGAAAATGGTGATTCTCGAGTACCGGAGCGCAATGTACTTCTGAGCATGGTCCCGAAAAGTTGCAGACTTTTCGGGACCATGCACTAGAGAAAGCTACATGAGCACCGGAACGCAGAAAAATTGCAACTTGCAGCCATACAGGGCGGCTTTTGGAACAGACTCTCAAAGATAGAGAGCTTTATTACTTCATGGCCCAGTCACGACTTTTCTTTTCGGCGGATAAGGCGGAAGCCGAGCGCGTCTACAACATTCTCGAACAGGCTTTCGAGGAAGACGGCTTCCCCATCGCTATCACCGAAATCGATGAAGACCGGCAGATTTTCGAGGTGTCGGTCTATGTCGAGGGCGATGCCGAAGATGTCGCCAAGCGGATCGATGCGTTGGTCGGTGCAGACATTTTCTCCGTTGAAGAACTGCCCGACATCGACTGGGTCACGCATTCGCTGGAAGGTCTGAAGCCTGTCAGAGCCGGGCGTTTCTTTGTCCATGGCTCGCACGACCGCGACAAGATCGAAGCAGGCGACATCCCCATTGAAATCGATGCTGGTCTTGCCTTCGGCACCGGCCATCACGGAACGACGGCAGGATGCCTTGAACTGATCGAGGAAACTGTCAACAGCGAACACCCGACCAATGCGCTCGACCTTGGCACCGGCAGCGCTGTTCTTGCCATCGCCATAGCCAAGCTCGCTCCCATTCCTGTACTGGCTACCGATATTGATCCTGTCGCCGTCACCGTCGCCGCAGAAAATGCCGCCAAGAACGGTGTGGCAGAACATATCGTTACGGCAACGGCAGAAGGCTTCGGCCACCCGATCTTCCGTTCCTATTCGCCATTCGACCTGATCGTCGCCAACATTCTTGCCAATCCGCTTATCGAGCTGGCACCTTCCCTCAAGGAGCATCTGGCATCCGGCGGTTCCATCGTTCTTTCCGGAATACTTGACAGTCAACACGATGCAGTGCTCGCTGCCTATCAGGCACAGGGACTCACCCACCAAAAGACGCTGCATCGCGAAGGCTGGGTAGCAATTCATCTGAAATAACAGGCCGTTTGAACCACGGCGTATTCCTGTTTTGAGCGAGTTAAACCTATGGCTTTTCAGAGTTTCGACGTCACCACAAATCCGGCCAATGGCGGCCCACGCGTTGCGAAGCTGCGCGCGAAAATGGCCGAACTTGGCCTTGACGGATTTCTGGTTCCTCGCGCAGACGAGCATCAGGGTGAATATGTTCCGCCCCATGCGCAGCGCCTTGCCTGGCTGACCGGCTTCACCGGATCGGCTGGTGCCGCGCTCATCCTCGAGAACAGCGCCTATATCTTCGTCGATGGACGTTATGAACTGCAGGTCCGCGCCCAGACCGACCCGAAGGTCTTCTCCTATGAAAGCCTTGTCACAAATCCACCGGCTTCCTGGCTGGCAGAAAACGGCAAAGGCCTGAATATAGGCTTCGATCCCTGGCTCCATACAATTTCCGAAGCCCGCGCCTTGCGCGAAGCGCTTGAAAATCAGGGCGGTCAGCTCGTTCCCGTCGAAATCAATCTTGTTGACGCCGTATGGAACGATCAGCCTGAAGTGCCAACGGCAGAGGTGACGATCCAGCCTGCCCGCTTCTCCGGCCATGAAGCGGAAGACAAGATCAAGGAAATGCAGGCGGCAGTCGCCGCAAGCGGCGCCAGCGCAACTGTCCTGACCGATCCGTCATCAGTTGCATGGGTGTTCAATATCCGCGGCAAAGACGTGTCCAACACACCACTGCCGCTGAGCTTTGCCATTATCCCTGCAAAGGGCGAACCAGAGCTTTTCATCGATGAACGCAAGCTTGCCATTGAACCGCGCGCCTATCTGACCCAACTCGCCAAGCTCTCGGCACCGAACGATCTGGAAGGACACCTCAATGCTCTCGCGGCCAAGGCAGAAGCTATTCTTCTCGACCCGACCCTTGCGGCTGAGCAGCTCCGCCTCGTTGTCACCAGCGCAGGCGGCAGTGTGATCGAAGGCAAAGACCCTGCCCGTATTCCACGCGCAATCAAGAACAAGGCTGAACTTGATGGCTCACGCGCCGCCCATGAGCGCGACGGTGTGGCTATGGTCAATTTCCTCTCATGGGTCGACGGCCAGAAGCCCGGCACAATCGATGAAATCAGCGCAGCGCAGAAGCTGGAAGAATCGCGTGCCGATGCCGGGCGCGACTTCCAAATGCCGCTGGAAGACATATCCTTCGACACGATCTCCGGTGCGGGGCCGAACGGCGCAATCATCCATTATCGCGTCAATACCGACACCAACAGAACGCTTGAAGATGGCGAGCTATATCTGGTCGATTCCGGCGCACAATATCGCGACGGCACCACCGACATCACCCGCACCGTCCCCATCGGCAAGGTAACACCGGAGACGATCAAGGCATTCACGCTCGTGTTGAAAGGTGTGATTGCGATCACCACGGCTCGCTTCCCGAAAGGCACACGTGGGCAGGATATCGACGTTCTGGCGCGCATCGCACTATGGAAGCATGGTTTCGACTATGCGCACGGAACCGGCCACGGCGTCGGCTCCTACCTGTCGGTGCACGAAGGCCCGCAGAGCATTTCGAAAAAGGGCGCGCAGGAACTGCTGCCAGGCATGATCCTTTCCAACGAGCCGGGCTATTACAAACCCGGTTCATTCGGCATCCGCATCGAAAACCTTATCATCGTTACCGAACCGGAAGTGCCGGAAGGCGGCGACATTGCGATGATGGGCTTCGAAACACTGACGTTCTGCCCTATCGACCGTCGTCTGATCGACAAGTCGCTTTTCACGCACGAGGAAATCGACTGGCTGAACAGCTACCATGCCAGCGTGCGCGAGAAGCTTTCAGGCCACCTCAAGGACGCTGAACGCAAATGGCTTGAAGCGGCAACCGCACCGCTTTGATAATGCATTCACACCGTGAAATGGCGTAGCGCGATCAAAAGCGCTACGCCAGCAAAGAACATGGTCATCATGCTGAGCCGCAACGAAAGCACGATGCAAACCGCGAGTACGAGCAGTTCCCGCCAGCCATGATCCGAAGCAGGCGCAGCCACGATGGCCGTCAGAACGGCTGCAGGCACGGCGTTGAGCGCCGCTTCCACCCGGTAATGCACACGGCTGAAGCGTGACAGGACCAGATGCCCGCCAATACGGGTGAGATAAGTGCAGAGCGCGCCCGCAAGAATGATCCAGATCGTGGTGGACATTTACGCCTCCCCTTCGCGTGGCTTGGCAATAATCGCCGCAAGAACAATGCCGCCAAGTGCGCCCAGCGAGACATGCCACGGAGATCCCACGAACTTGTAGGCCGCCACGGCTGAAATCGCACTGACGACAACGACCGGCAGCCAGTTTTGTCGATGACGGAAACTCATCACCATGCCGAGAAAATAGATCGGCAGCAGAAAGTCGATGCCAAAGGCATAGGGATTCGTGATCAGATTGCCGAACAGCCCGCCAATCAGCGCTTCGAGAACCCAGGTCAGATAGAATGTGAGGCCAATGGCCATATACCAGACGAAGGTGACCGGCTTACCGGCTTCCGCTCGTTGTTCAACTTCCGCATACTGGATGTCTACCAGTACGAAAAAGGCCAGTGCCTTCTGCCATGGCTTGAAGTGACGGATACGCCGACCCGTGCTCGCCGAATAAAGCACGTGCCGGAAATTGACGGCGAAGATCGACATGACAATCATCCACGGCGCAATGTTCTGGCCGAAAAGATCGAGCCCGACCATCTGGCTGGCACCGGCATAGATGATGGAACTCATGAACACCGCTTCGGCGAGCGACAATCCGTTATCGACAGCAAGCGCACCGAACAGCAGGCCAAAGGGCGCGCCGGCAACGACAAGCGGAAGTCCGCGCCGGACACCGTCAATAATATCGGCGCGCGCTGAAGCCCTTACGGGCCGAAAAGTCTGATCCACGAATATTCACTCCTCCGAATGAAGAGTAGTTAGGAAATTCTGGGGCCTGTTGGAATATGATTTCCCAAAAAATCATACTATTAAACAGGAATGCCGCATTTGCGCATCACTCATAAATCCGGCTGATGCATTCATGAACGATTATGATTGTTGTGGAACGGTCTTTTCGATTTTGTGCATCCAGTCTACGAGCGGACGAGCCCGTTCGGTGAAGTCGACAAGACGATCCGCCAGATCGGCACGGGTAATCGTTTCAGGGTCGATTTCTATCCGCACCGAGAAATGCCGATTGCGAATTGCTTCCAGCAAATCATCATCGGTCACGGCCTCGAAACCACGTGGCGTGCGTTTCAGCCGGTCGTAATCGCTGATTTTCAAACCATTTTTCTTGAGTTTCGCGACCATGGCGCGGAATTCTTCCGGCTTCTCGGCAATGGCCGTGCGTATAGCCAGAAGCAGTTCCTTCTTTGGCCCCCACCAAGCCACACAGGCGTAGCAGTCGCGGACACCCGGCAGGCCGATGCAGACATAGAAGCAACCACTCTCGTCCCATTTGGTACCCGATTGTGACAGCAACGCAGACAGGTGACGGTTATAGGGGGCCTTGTCCTTGAAAAATCGCGTATCGCGTTTGATGCGGAACTGCGATTTCACCCGATCGCCCTTGAACGGCAGACCGGCTTTTTCAAAACGACCCGTTAATTCCTCGACAAGATCTCCAAGAGGTTCCTTCAGCTGCTGCTCGAAAAGATCCTTGTTCTCTACGAACCATTCGCGATTCTGGTGAAAATCCAGAGCTTTCAGAAACGGGATCGCTTTTTCACCAAAACCGCTGAACGGGGCCATTATTCTTCTCCGACCAGTGTAAACCAGGCGTCTTCATCGATGACTTCGATGCCCAACTCGGATGCCTTGGCGAGTTTGGAACCAGCGCCCGGTCCGGCCACCACAAGATCGGTCTTTTTCGAAACCGATCCGGCTGTCTTTGCTCCATAGCGTTCGGCCATGGCTTTCGCCTCATCGCGCGACATACGTTCCAGACTGCCGGTAAATACCACCGTCTTGCCTTCGACCGGCGAACCGGTCGATACGAGTGCAACTTCGTCTACAGGAGTCACTCCTGCTTTGAACAAGTTGTCCAATACTTCGCGATTATGCGGCTCCGCATAAAAATCCACGACAGCTTCAGCAACGATGGAACCGATGCCCTCAACGGCAATCAGTTCCTGCCAGGCTTCATTGCCCTTGTCGGTGCGGTCACCCTCTTTTGGCGGAACTGCTTCCAGAGCAGCTTCTTCAAAGGCAGCATAAGACAGATAGGCGCGCGCAAAGCGCTTGGCATTCACCTCACCAACATGACGGATACCAAGGCCGAACAGAAAGCGATGCAGGGCAATCTCGCGCCGATCATTGATCGCATCATAAAGCTTCTTCACGGAAGTCGCGCCGAAACCTTCAATGTTCTCCAGTTTCTTGAGAGGCGATTCAGCCTGTCGCTGTTGCAGCGTGAAGATATCGGCAGGCGATTTGATCTTCAGGCTGTCATCTTCGGCATGGAAGAAAAACTCGACCTGCTTTTCGCCAAGGCCTTCAATATCGAACGCATTGCGCGACACGAAATGACGAATGCGCTCGACCGCCTGCGCAGCACAGGTCAGGCCGCCAGTGCAGCGATAGACCGCCTCGCCCTCTTCGCGCACGGCATGACTGTGACAGACCGGGCATTCATGCGGGAAATGGAACGGCGAGGCATCGGCCGGGCGCTTTTCCAGTACAACATCGACAATCTGTGGGATCACATCGCCTGCGCGCTGCACGATGACCGTATCGCCGACGCGAATATCATGCTCATCAGCACGAATACGCTCACCCTTGAGTCCGATACCCTTGATATAGTCCTCGTTGTGCAGCGTCGCATTGGTCACGACCACGCCACCGACGGTGATTGGCTCCAGCCGCGCCACTGGCGTCAGCGCGCCGGTGCGCCCGACCTGAATGTCGATGCCGCGCAAGATCGTCGTAGCCTGTTCTGCCGGAAACTTGTGCGCAATGGCCCATCGTGGGCTGCGCGAGCGGAAACCGAGCCGCGTCTGCAGATCGAGCCGATCAACCTTATAGACGACACCGTCAATGTCGTAGTCGAGCTGAGCGCGCTCAAGACCGATGGCGCGGTAATGCGCGAGCAATTCGTCTGCACCGTGAAGCCGCTTCGTCAGCGGATTGACCGGGAAACCCCATTCGCGGAAAATCTCGACCATGCCCATCTGCGTATCGGCAGGCATGTCCGACATTTCGCCCCAGGCATAGGCAAAGAATTTCAGCTTGCGGCTCGCCGTCACCTTGGCATCGAGCTGGCGCAGGGAACCTGCTGCCGTGTTGCGCGGGTTCACATAAGTCTGCTTGCCTTCCGCAGCCATCTGCTCGTTGAGCGCGAGGAAGTCACTTTTGGCCATATAGACCTCGCCGCGCACTTCCACGACGGAAGGCGCTCCAGCCGGAAGCCTGTTCGGAATTTCGGCAATGGTGCGGATATTCGCCGTCACATTCTCGCCGGTCGTGCCGTCACCGCGCGTCGCACCGCTAACCAGAATTCCATTCTCATAGCGGATCGACATGGAAAGCCCGTCGATCTTCGGTTCAGCGGTAAATGCGATGGAATTATCCGGCAGATGCCCCAGAAAGCGATAGACACTGCCCACGAAATCGCGGACGTCATCGTCTGAAAACGCATTGCCGAGCGAAAGCATCGGGCGTGCATGAACAACCTGCGCAAATTTGGAAACAGGTGCTGTACCAACACGCAAGGACGGGCTGTCTGTCCGCACCAGATGCGGGAAGCGCGCTTCAATCGCATCGTTACGCCGCTTCAGCGCATCATACTCGGCATCCGAAATCTCTGGCCGGTCATTGGCATGATAGAGCTCATCATGATGCGCAATTTCACGCGCCAGCCGTTCCAGTTCTGAAGCGGCTTCAGGTTCAGTCAGTTTTTCGACGGGAGTATCGGTCATAAGCGGAGCAAAACCTGCTGATTCAATTTTGCTCAACATAACCAAGAAATGGCATCGCGCCTACACCGGCCCGACATTACGAACATGCATATCCCCTGACAGCGTCATGTCAGGAGACGAGCGCACTATCTCTTTGTTTGTACGCATTATCCGACGCAAAACCGCTTCGCACTTTTGCTGGAAACGCTCAATTCTCGGCCAGCAGGCGTTCTGCTGCTGCGCGCGCTTCGTCGGTAATGCTGGCACCGGCCAGCATGCGGGCAATCTCTTCCTGCCGCTCATCCACCCCGATGGAACGGATCGAGGTAGACATACGGTCTTCATTGGTCGCAGACTTGGCAATCAGGAAATGCGTGGAAGCACGCGCCGCCACCTGCGGCGCATGTGTGACCGAAAGCACCTGCACGCGCCCGGAAAGCCGTGCAAGGCGCTGCCCGATGGCATCTGCCACCGCACCGCCCACGCCGGTATCAATTTCATCGAATACGAGTGTCGGAGCAGAACCGCGATCCGCAAGCGCCACTTTCAGCGCCAACAGGAAACGTGAAAGCTCACCACCCGAGGCGACCTTCATCATCGGCCCGGCCCGTGTGCCCGGATTGGTGCGTACCCAGTACTCAACCGTATCGATGCCTTCAGCCGCCCGTGCTTGCGCGTCGGTCGTCATCTCGACAATGAATTCGGCGCGCTCAAGCTTCAGCGCCGGCAATTCGGTCATTACTGCAGCCTTTAGATGCTCTGCTGTTTCCTTACGCAAACTGGAAAGCTTGGCCGCCGCCGTGTCATAGGCCACCCGCATTTCGGCCGCCTGACTTTCAAGCTGGATCAGCTTTTCTGCTCCGGCATCCAGATCGGCAAGATCAGCATCCATCTTGTCACGCAGCGCAGGCAATCCCTCTACTGCGACAGAATATTTGCGTGCGGCGGCGCGCAAAGCAAAAAGCCGCTCCTCAACCTGTTCCAGCACGCGCGGATCGAAATCGATTTCGCGCATGGCATGATCTATACCGTCCTGCGCGAGAGCCAGACTGTTGAGCGCCTCGTCAATTGCCTTGCAAACCGGCTCCAGCAGATGCGGCGCTTCCGGGATCTTGCGCTCCAGACGACGCACAAGGCTTGCCAGAGACGGCACAGGTGATCCCTGCCCCGACAGTAACTCACCGGCTTCGTTCACATCACCCGCGATCTTTTCGGATTTCATCATGATCGCGCGGCGCTCGGCGAGCTCTTCTTCCTCGCCGGGCTGCGGATCGAGCTTGGTCAGTTCTTCAACTGAAGACCGCAGGTAATCGCCTTCACGCTCGGCCTGCTCGACGCGGGCACGATGCTTGGCAAGTGCTGTTTCCGCATCGCGCCAAGCCTTGTGACGCTCGCGAACCACTGCGGCCTCTGGCTCGAGACCGCCAAAAGCATCCAGCAATGTACGGTGAAGATCGGTATCGATCAGCGCGCGGTCGTCATGCTGGCCATGGATTTCCACCAGCCTGCGTCCGAGATCACGAAGAAGCGCGACGCTCGCCGCCTGATCGTTGATGAAGACGCGCGTGCGACCATCACCCATCTGCAGGCGACGCAGAATGATGTCGCCATCATCGTCAAAACCGTTATCGCGCAGAAATATCCGGGCCGGATGCGCGCCCGGCACATCGAACACTGCAGTCACCTGCCCTTGATCGGCACCATGACGCACCAACGAGGCGTCGCCACGTGCGCCAAGTGCCAGTGAAAGCGAATCAAGCAAAATAGACTTGCCCGCCCCGGTTTCACCGGTAAGTACGGACAAGCCTGTCTTGAACTCGATGTCGAGCCTTTCAATCAGAACAATATCGCGGATCGACAGGTGCGACAGCATGTGAGAATCAGCTTATGAGCCGCCGCCGGTGATGAGCGACGAAGCCTTGGCCAGCCACGAATTACCGTTTTCGCGTGGCTCAAGACCACCGCTCTGCAGAAGCTTGTAGCTGTCCTTGTACCACGGGCTGTCCGGATAGTTCTTGCCGAGAACCGAAGCGGCCATCTGGGCTTCCGACGTCAAGCCAAGCGCATAGTAGGCTTCGACGAGACGAGCCAGTGCTTCTTCCACCTGACGGGTATTGGAATATTCCTCCACAACGCCGCGGAAGCGCTTGATAGAGGCAAGGTATTCCTTGCGTTCCAGATAATAGCGACCAACCTGCATTTCCTTGCCAGCGAGCTGGTCGCGGGCGAAGCGGATCTTGGCCTTGGCATCATCCGTATATTCGGAATCCGGGAAACGATCGACCACTTCCTGCATCGCAGCGATTGCGCGACGGCTTGCAGCCTGATCGCGGGTCACGTCCGGAATCTGGCGGAAGTAGGAAAGACCGATGATGTAATAGGCATAGGCCGATTCAGGCGAAGTCGGGTAAAGCGTGTTGTAACGCTTCGCCATCGAGATCGCTTCTTCGTAATTGCCCTTGCGGTAGTTGGTGAAGGCAGCCATCACGAGCGACTTGCGTGCCCATTCTGTGTAGGGATGCTGGCGATCGACGGCGGCGAACTTCTTCGCAGCTTCATCAAGGCGACCTGCGTCCAGATTGGCGAGACCTTCATTGTAGGTTTTGTCGGCAGGATCAATCGTCTCGACATACTTGGTGAGATCGATGTCGTCGTCCTTGCTGGCACAACCGGCGAGCGGGATAAGAACGGCGATAGCGCCAGTCAGCAGCGCGGTTTTCGTCACACCCTTGAATTTGAAACTCGTCATGCGGTCTCCGGCCTTCTGACAGCGTCATTCCTGTTTGGAGTTGCGTGCTTCTAGCACTGCACGGCAGCTCCATCCATACAAATCATTCAGCTTCAGCGAATGTACGAACATAGCTGACGCTGTTTTGGCCGTCCATAAACCACATGCAGGCGAAATCGGCAATCGTCTAGTGGTCTGAATCCGCCGGACGGCGTATCGAAACGCGTAACCAGTGTGAATTGTCCCCGGTATTGGCTACCCGTATGGGTAGTTGCTCCCCGATCAATCCACCGTAGAACGGCGCACCGACTCAATTGTGAGGTGAACCGGCGAACACGGCTCAATTAAGGCCATGCGCCGATACATACTATTTCTTGGCTAAATTTAGAGCGCCCATGGAGCCGCTATATTCGGCTTCACAGCAACGAAATCCGACGCTCTCGAGTTCTGGCGAACACCGGAAGCCTCGACAATATCGAACGCCGTCTTGTCCGACAGCAGCGCCTTCACCGTTTCCGCATTCAGCCTGTGACCACTGCGGTAGGACCGGAAACAGCCGATGAACGGCAGACCGGCAAGTGCCAGATCGCCGACGGCATCGAGCGTCTTGTGACGAACGAATTCGTCCTTGAAACGCAGCCCGCCCGGATTGATGACAGAATTGTCGTCACCAATGACAAGCGAATTGTCGAGCGACGAGCCAAGCGCATGGCCGGAAGCCCAGAGACGTTCCACATCCTTCATGAAACCGAAAGTCCGCGCGGTGGAAAGCTCCTTGCGGAAAGTCGCTTCCTCCACGTCGTCTGCAAATTTCTGCCGACCGATCAGCGGGCATTCGAAGTCGATCTCGACTTCAAACCGCGTACCGGCGAAGGGGCGGAATTCACCCCAGGAACCGCCAGCTTCGACGCGAACCGTTTTCAGAATGCGAATAAAGCGTCGCTTTGCTTCCTGTGTGACAACACCCGCCTCATCGAAAGCTTCGATAAAACGCGCAGAAGTACCATCGAGAATGGGAACTTCGGGACCGTCGATTTCAACGACAAGGTTATCAATGCCCAGCGCGGCGACCGCCGCCATCAAGTGCTCAACCGTGTCGATCTTAGACTCTTTCGGCCCAAGCGACGTGCAGAGGTCAGTTGCGCCAATCTGTGAGACATGGGCGCGCACTTCCGGCGCCTTGCCCTTCAGATCTGAACGCTGGAATACGATTCCCGTATCGGCATCGGCCGGGAAAAACGTCGCCGAAGCTGGAGCTCCGCCATGAACGCCGACGCCCGAAAGCGTAACCGCACGACCAATTGTCTTTTGATAAGCGCTCAAGAGAGTTCCAATCTGCTGAATAAAATGAATACAGGCCGTTTAAACGGAATTTCAACACAGCCCATTTCGCAATTCTTTGCGTCTATATGGATAGATATAGCTAAAATTGCGACAGGAAATACAGAGGGTTCACCAACTCGTGCTGCCCGGACCATACTCCGTTACAATTAAAATAATAATTTGCGTGACTTGAACAAAATCACGCTTTCTTACGAATGTTTTGATTTTGTTTACTGAAACGAAAAAGCCGCGGGGGTTACCCGCGGCTTTCCTATTCACTCACCGAAATGGCTCAGTTCGACTGACGGCGCAGGAAGGCCGGGATTTCGAGCTGATCTTCTTCCGAAGCGGCACGCGGCTGCGGACGACCCTGATCATCAAGCTGGCCGCGACGCGGTGCGTAGATGGACGAGTCCTGCTGCGGAGCGCGGCGTTCAGCCGGACGCATGCCAGGTTCACGGTGCTGAGCCGGTTCCAGACGAGCTGCAGGCTGATCTTCCTCACGACGCGACAGACCATGAGTCAGGCGCTTCAGGAGGCTCATCGGGCCGCGCGGCTCTTCCTGTGCAGGCTGCTGCGGAGCACGACGGGCATTAATTTCAGCCTGTGCAACCGGCGGAAAATCCGAAACGGCAGGCATGCGCGGAGCAGGACGCGGTTCACGAACCGGCTGTTCATGCATCTGCGGCTGCTGGTAGGCCTGTGGCTGTGTTGCCTGATGACCTGCCGGTGCCTGCGGCATCGGTGCACGGGCAACCGGAGCGCGTTCGAAGGACTCCGGTGCCGGAGCCTGGAAAATGCGGCTCTGCGGACGGAATTCCGGCTCAGCAGAAGCTGCAGGAGCTGCTGGTGCGGCTGGAATTTCAGCTTCGGCAGACTGGATCGCCTGGGCAATCGGATCGACCTGACGCGGCTGTTCAACAACTGGAGGACGAAGTGCGCCATGCGGAGCCATTGGCTTCGCCTGTGCGGTCTGCTTTACCGGCTGGCGAAATTCCAGCGGCGCAGGCGCCGCGTCTCCTAACTGCTTATCGATACCGGTAGCGACGACAGAAACGCGGATGACGCCTTCGAGGCCTTCGTCGAAGGTTGCGCCAAGGATGATATTCGCATCCGGATCGACTTCTTCGCGAATACGCGTAGCAGCTTCGTCGACTTCGAACAGGGTCATGTCGCGACCACCGGTGATCGAGATCAGGAGGCCCTTCGCGCCGCGCATCGAGGTTTCGTCAAGCAGCGGGTTAGCGATTGCAGCTTCGGCAGCAGCCATTGCACGGCCTTCGCCGGAAGCTTCGCCCGTACCCATCATAGCCTTGCCCATTTCGCGCATCACCGAACGAACGTCGGCGAAGTCGAGATTGATGAGGCCTTCCTTGACCATCAGGTCGGTGATGCAGGCAACGCCCGAATAAAGCACCTGGTCAGCCATTGCGAAAGCATCGGCGAAGGTGGTCTTGTCGTTGGCGATGCGGAAGAGGTTCTGGTTCGGAATGACGATAAGCGTATCGACGTTCTTCTGCAGTTCTTCGATGCCGAGATCGGCAGTCTTCATGCGGCGGGCGCCTTCGAAATGGAAAGGCTTGGTCACGACGCCAACGGTGAGGATACCCCGTTCACGGGCAGCGCGCGCCACGACCGGAGCAGCGCCGGTGCCGGTGCCGCCGCCCATACCGGCGGTCACGAAGCACATATGCGTGCCATTCAGGTGATCGACGATTTCGTCGATACACTCTTCAGCAGCCGCACGGCCAACTTCTGGCTGGGAACCAGCACCAAGACCCTCTGTAACGGCAGCGCCGAGCTGGATCATGCGTTCGGACTTCGACATCGTCAAAGCCTGAGCGTCGGTGTTGGCCACGACAAAATCCACGCCGCGCAGACCGGCATTGATCATGTTGTTGACCGCATTGCCGCCGCCGCCGCCGACACCGAATACGGTGATGCGGGGCTTCAGCTCGGTGATATCCGGCTTTTGCAGATTGATAGTCATAGGTCCTTGTTCCTCTTAAGCCTTACCACCGCTTCGCCGCCGCGGTGTGGATTGGTTGTTACCCAGATGGTCACGCCCCAATAATTCAACACGCTATTTCAACAGCTTACACAATACTTACTACTCAGAAACTCTCTTTCAGCCATTGGCTGACACGTTGAATGCGCCCACCCGTACCGGTCATGAGACCGGAGGAAGCCGCTTTCACCGACCGCTCTTCTATCCCGGCCACCTGCGGGTAAATCAGAAGTCCAACGGTCGCGGCAAAAGCTGCCCCCTTAGCCGCCTCAGGCAATCCCGCTATTCCTAGAGGACGCCCGATTCGTACATTTCTTGCAAGGATTCGCCTGGCTGCCTCTGGCATTCCTGGCAGCTGGCTTGCGCCGCCCGTCAGAACCACACGCTTGCCGACAATATGTCCAAGACCTGACTGGTTAAGCCTGTCGCGCACCAGTTCCAGCGTCTCTTCCACTCTTGCACGGATAATCCGCGTCAGGACCGAGCGCGGATATTGATTGGGTACATCACGCTCATCGTCGCCGATGGGCGGAACGGAAATGAGATCGCGGTCATCGGCAGCGCTCGGCAGAGCGGAGCCATACATGACCTTCAGACGTTCGGCATCTTCCATCCGGGTGGAAAAGCCGCGAGCCACATCCATCGTCACGTGATTGCCGCCAATGGCCACTGCATCGGCGTGAATAAACTTGCCTTCGGAGAAGACGGAAATCGTCGTCGTGCCGCCGCCCATATCAATGCAGGCAGCACCCATTTCAGCTTCGTCGCCGACCAGAGCGGCAAGACCGCTGGCATAAGGCGTTGCAACGATGGCTTCCACCGACAAATGGCAGCGATTGATGCAAAGCTCCAGATTGCGCAGTGGCGCTGCATCGGCAGTCAGCACATGCATATCGACGCCAAGGCTGTCGCCCAGCATGCCGAGCGGATCGCGAATACCGCGTTCGCCATCGAGTGTGTAGCCAACCGGCAGCGAATGAACGAGGTGACGCTCGGCTGCAAGCGCCTGCTTGGCACCGGCAGCCAGAACACGACGAATATCGGTCTGCTCGACTTCATGGCCGCCCAGATTGACGCTGGCCGTGAAGGTTTCGCTCTTGAGGCGACCGGCTGAAATATTGACGATCAGGCTATCGACGGTCAGACCAGCCATGCGCTCAGCTGCATCGACCGCAAGGCGGATCGACTGCTCTGCCGCATCCAGATCAATGATGACGCCCGACTTGACGCCCCGCGAACGCTGATGGCCGATGCCCAGCACTTCCATACGGTGCGTGCGGCCCGGCAGCAGTGCGCCGCCTTCATGAGGACGCAACCGTGCGATGACGCAGGAAACCTTGCTCGATCCGACATCCAGAACCGTTAACAGGCGCACCTTGCGCCCTGCAGCTCCGCCTTGTGATGATCCCTTGCCGCCCAGAATACTCATACGCGCTTCCCCGTGCGGGATAGTTCTTTTTTACGCTCTGCCAGAAACTTCTGGCGCTGCTCCATACCACTTGCAGTCAATTGGACCGTCACGCGATCATCGAGACGAAGATCGACCGCAGCGATATCGCGCGACAGAAGATGCTGGTCCTGATCGAGCTTCTCGACCTGCGCGAGCGCCTTCAGCGGATCGGTTTCCGGCAGCATGATGCGCACGCCATTATCCAGAAGCAGGTCCCAGCGACGATCGCCGACACGGATGTAGGCGCGAACCTTTCCGGCCAGACCCGGATAGGCAGCGATTTCATCAACGAAGCCCTTGACCTTCTTTTCCGCGCCATCGCCCACGACGAGCGGCAACGAATTGTAACGGCCCGGACGGAACGGAACGATGGTATCGCCGGCGGCATCGATCAGCGCCAGATCCTTGTCGTTTTGCCAGATGGCGAACGCCTTGCGTTCATGCAACGAGACAAGAACCGTACCAGGATAAACCTTGCGAACTTCTGCGCTTTCAACCCATGGCAGCTTGTCGATGGATTGGCGCGCTTCTTCAGCGCTCAGACCGACGAGAGATGTTTCGCCATCGAGATCGAGCTGACCCAGAATATCGATATCGGACGTCTCGTTGTTGCCGACGACCTTTATATCCTCAATTGCGAAACCGAGTGTGGAAGCAGTCGCCTTGACCACCTCCGGCGTGTGACCGCCAACCGCCATGCCATAAAGGCCGGTAGCACCAAGGAAACCCAGCATGCCGACAGTGCCTGCATGGCGCGGAATATTTACATTGCCTTGGAAAAGGCGAGCAGCAAAGCGAAACGGCTTGCGCAGGAAACGCGGCAGGACAAAAGCAGCACCCGTCGCCCCCGATGCATCCCGCATCGAGCCCGAGCGCCCATATCCGTCCGATTTTCCGTTCAACGCAAACAAGACGCGTCCTCCACCATCCAACTCAACAATTCACCGAAAGAGATACCAGCCGCTTTGGCGATATCAGGCACGAGCGAGGTAGGAGTCATCCCCGGCTGGGTATTGATTTCCAGCCAGATAACTTCGCCATCATCAGAGAAACGATCGTCGAAACGGAAGTCTGACCGGCTTACGCCCCGACACCCGATTGCCCGATGCGCCGTAAGGGCCATTGTTTGTATTTTTTGGTAAATATTTGGTAAAATTTTTGCCGGACACACGTGAGATGACGCGCCTGCAACATATTTTGAATCATAATCGTAGAACTGATGACCGACCGGAATGATCTCACACACGTCCATGACGCGATCACCCATCACGGCACAGGTCAATTCCCGGCCGGGAATGTATTTTTCGACCAGAACCTCGGCACCGTAGTTCCACTCAGCCGAACTGATGATTTGCGGCGGATGCGTCTGATCCTCCTTGACGATCACGACGCCAAAGCTCGAACCTTCGCGAACAGGCTTGACCACGTAAGGCGGCTCCATCGGATGCTCAGTGCCGATCTCAAAACGGTTGAGCAGAAGCGAGGAAGCAACAGCAACACCGGCAGCAGCCGCAACCTTCTTGGCGCGGTCCTTGTCCATGGCGAGCGCCGATGCGAGCACGCCCGAATGCGTGTAGGGAATCTGGAGATATTCGAGAACGCCCTGAATAGCGCCATCTTCACCGAAAGGGCCATGCAGCGCATTGAACGCAACGTCAGGCTTCAGTTCGGCAAGAACGCTGGCAACATTGCGATCCACATCAATACGCGTCACGCGATAGCCGCACTCTTCAAGGGTCACAGCGCAAGCCGTTCCGGAGGACAAGCTGACCGGGCGCTCCGAAGAGAAACCGCCCATCAAAACGGCGACGTGCTTTCCCGTCATGTTAGCATCCCCTCTGCGCAATCCCCTGCGCATCAATTAAACAGAATCCAAGCAACCCAGCAGCGAAGGCCGCAGGCACCCGCGGCAGGAAAATCCTGCCGAATCAAATCACTGTGTGGTTAACCCTAAAGAATCAGAGGATTGATTCCGTGACAAGACCCTATAGAAAGGGACGAACCTTACGCGTCGCTTGTGAAGGCAAAAAAGCCCGGAATATCAGGTAGAAAATCCGGGCAACTTTTTTATCAAAATTTTCCAAGAAACTCTTCAACCGGCTCGCCCTCGCGGAACAAACCGAGACGTTTGATTTCCCAATGAAGGCGAATACCCGAATTTTCAAAAACTCTGGCGCGAACCGTTTCGCCCAAAGTCTCCAGATCGAGCCCCGTTGCGGTGCCTGTATTGATCATAAAATTGCAGTGCATTTCGGACATCTGCGCGCCGCCGACGCGCAAACCGCGGCAACCTGCCTTGTCGATTTCCTTCCAGGCCGATGTGCCTTCCGGATTCTTGAAGGTCGAGCCGCCTGTCTTTTCGCGTACAGGCTGCACCGTCTCGCGATGATGCTGCACCTCGTCCATGGCTTGTTTGATCGCTTCATGCTCGCCGGGAGTTCCCTCGAACAAGACAGAGGTAAAAATCAGATCCGGCGATGCTGAGGAATGCCGATACGCGTAGCCCATATCCGCATTGGAAAGCACATGCACCTCGCCCTTGCGATCAAGGGCGCGAACCTCCACGACGCGCTCGCGCGTTTCCACGCCGTTGGCGCCTGCATTCATGCGCAAAGCCCCGCCCATGCCGCCGGGTATGCCATGGTAGAAGTGGAAGCCAGCCAGCCCCGCTTCCAGCGCCGCTGCGGCTACGCGCTTGTCAGGCGTCGCCGCGCCTGCCCGCAGCTGCGTCTCAGAAACCTGATCGACTTCACCGAAGCCTTTTGCGGAAAGCCGCACGACAAAGCCTGGAACACCGCCATCGCGCACGAGCAGGTTGGAGCCGATGCCAACCACGAGAATCGGTATCTCTTCCGGCACAGCCTTCAGAAATGAGGAGAGGTCTTCTTCATCGGCAGGCTGAAATAGAACCTGTGCCGGTCCGCCAGCGCGGAACCAGGTGATCTTGTCCATGCCGGCATCGGGCGTCAGCCGACCACGCAAGCCCGACAATTTGCCGTCGAGCTTCTTCAGAAGCGTCTCGCCGCTTTCCATCTTACTTCTTACCCTGTTCAGCCAGTTCTTTCGGCAGCGCATATGCCCACTGCGTAATATTGCCTGCGCCGAGGCAGACCACGAAGTCGCCCGGCTCCGCTATCGAAGCAACCAACGGTGCCAGTGCTTCTGGCCCGCTGGCATAGCGCGCATCGCGATGACCTGCGGTTTTGATGCGCGATACGAGCGCCTCGGAATTGACGCCTTCGATAGGGTCTTCGCCAGCCGTATAGACCGGCGCCACGATAACCGTATCGGCATCGTTGAAACATGCCGCGAATTCATCAAACAGGCTTGCCAGACGCGTATAGCGGTGCGGCTGCACAATGGCGACCACACGACCTTTTGTGGCTTCACGTGCAGCTTTCAGCACGGCGCGGATTTCAACCGGGTGATGGCCGTAATCGTCGAATATCTCTACGCCGTTCCACGTGCCCGTATGGGTAAAGCGACGTTTCACACCGCCGAACGAACCAAGGCCACGACGAATATCGTCGGCCGCGATACCCAGCTCATGCGCAACGGCGATTGCCGCCGTCGCATTGGATACGTTGTGCTGCCCCGGCATCGGCAGACGCAGATCCTTGATCTCGGTTGCCTCGCCCTTGCGCGAACGGATCACGACATCGAACAGACTCGCAGCACCATCCATGCGGTGATTGACAAAACGCACATCAGCCTGCGGGTTTTGGCCATAAGTCACAATGCGGCGGTCTTCGATCCGGCTCACCAGAGCCTGCACTTCCGGATGGTCAAGGCACATCACGCCAAAGCCATAGAACGGAACATTCTCGACAAACTGCGCGAAAGCCGCACGCACGGCATCGAAATTGCCGTAATGATCGAGATGTTCCGGATCGATATTGGTGACTACCGCGATATCGGCTGGCAGTTTGAGGAACGTGCCGTCGCTTTCGTCGGCTTCCACCACCATCCAGTCACCATCGCCCATACGGGCATTGGTACCGTAAGCATTGATGATACCGCCATTGATGACGGTCGGATCAAGATGCCCGGCATCGAGCAATGCGGCGACCATTGAGGTCGTGGTGGTCTTACCATGCGTACCGCCAATCGCAACCGCATGACGGAAGCGCATCAACTCGGCCAGCATTTCGGCGCGGCGCACGATAGGCAGCAGCTTTTCGCGTGCAGCAACCAGCTCGGGATTGTTTTTCTTGATCGCCGTCGAAACGACAACAACTTCGGCATCACCGATATTTTCAGCCTTGTGGCCGACAAAGACCTCAATGCCTTTTTCACGCAGGCGCTGCACATTGGCGCTGTCGGACTGGTCAGAGCCCTGTACCCTGTAGCCGAGATTATGCAGCACTTCGGCAATACCGCTCATGCCGATGCCGCCAATTCCGATGAAATGGACAAGCCCGATATTCAGCGGCATTTTCATGGCCGAGTTCCTTCTTTGAATTCCTGAACAGATTTACCTGCTGCAATAGCCTCTGCCAGATCAGCAAGCAACTGCGCTGCATCCGGCTTACCAACGCTTTTTGCAGCTTTTGCTTGTGCTTCGAGGCGCTGTGGCTCATTCATCGCAGCCTGGAGTATCGCGGCCAAGCGTTCTGGCGACAATTCCGACTGGCGAACAACCTCGCCACCGCCGACAGCCGCGAGCGCTGCTGCATTCGCTGCCTGATCATGATCGAGCGCGTGCGGAAACGGCACCAACATCGCCGGACGACCGATCACGGTGATCTCAGAAACGGTCGAAGCACCGGACCGCGAAATCACGAACTGGGCATCCGCCATGCGTGCTGGCATATCGTTGAAAAACGGCGCAACGTCAGCGGGAACACCAAGTTTCTTGTAAGCTTCGCGTACAGCGGCTTCGTCTTCCTTGCGAGCCTGCTGGGTGATCAGCAGCCGCGCCCGGTCGTTCTCTGACAGCAAAGCCACGGCAGCGGGAATGGCAGTCGAAAAGAACTGCGCGCCCTGGCTACCGCCAAAAACCAGCAGGCGGAAACGTTCATCCGCCTTGACCGGTTTGTAGGGAGTTCCGGCTGCAGTCAGAACTGGTGGACGCACCGGATTGCCGGTCGTAGCCGTCTTTTCGGCATGGGTTCCACCGGTCTCGGGCAGGAAACCACCAGCAATTGCTTTCACGCGACCTGCAAGGCCCTTATTGGCGCGACCCATGACGGCATTCTGCTCGTGCACCATCGTCGGGATGTTCATGTTGCTCGCGGCATAGAGCGGCGGCAGCGTCGGATAGCCACCAAAGCCCGCAACGAGTTTGGGCTTCAGCCTGCGGAACAATTTACGGGAATCGAGATTGCCCTGCCATAGTGACCAGAACGTCTTCAGGAGCGCTATCGGGTTGCGGCCTGCAATTGTTGCCGAACGAATGACATGAACATGATCTTCCGCGAAGGCACCCGCGAAACGCTGCGCGCGCGCATCGGTCGCCAGATGGACGTCCCAACCACGCGCCTTCAGTTCATGCGCCAGCGCTTCCGCCGGAAAAAGATGACCGCCCGTTCCACCGGCGGCCAGTACGATTACGCCTTTTACCATCAGCCCCTCACAGCGCAGGAATGCGTTTGCCCATATCGACACCGCTACCGACCGTATGGGTCATACGGGCTTCCGGACGGCGGCGCGTCAGAGCCAGAAGGATGCCCATCGTGATGGCGATGGCAATGAGCGAGGAACCGCCATAGGAGATGAACGGCAGGGTCATTCCCTTTGCAGGCATGAGATGCAGGTTCACAGCCATGTTGATGATCGACTGGAAGCCGAACAGAATGACAATCCCCGAGACAGCCAGACGAGTGAACGGATCACGCTCGCGCAGCGCAATCGAAAGGCCGCGCACGACGATGAATGCGAAAAGCAGCATGATAATCATGCACAGGATGATGCCGTATTCTTCTGCCGCAACCGAGAAAATGAAATCGGTATGGCTGTCCGGGATAATGCGCTTGATGGTTCCTTCGCCCGGACCTTGTCCGAACCAGCCGCCGCGCAAAATGGCTTCGCGACCGGCATCCACCTGGAACGTATCGCCCTCGCCTGTCATGAACCGATTGATACGACCCGCCACGTGATCGAACATGAAATAGGCTGAAACGCCGCCGCAAACAGCAAGACCACCCAGGACCAGAATCCAGAACATCGGCAGACCGGCGAGAAAGAACATCGCACCCCATGTGCCTGTGGTCAGCATGGTCTGGCCAAGGTCAGGCTGGAGAACGAGCAGAGCCGCAACAGTGCCGAACAGCAGCATGGCAAGAAAATTGCCGGGCATTTCGCCACCGCGTTCACGCTCCGAGAACAGCCAGGCGCAAACCACCACGAAAGCAGGCTTCATGAATTCCGATGGCTGGATGGAGATACCCGCCAGATTGACCCAGCGCCGCGCGCCCTTCACTTCGATACCGAAGAACAGTGCTGCAACCATCAATACGAGGGAAATACCCAGCAGTATCAAAGCAAATCGCCTGATCTGGCGCGGCGAGAGAAACGACACGCCGATCATGACGCCAACTGCCGGCAGCATGAAGAAAATCTGGCGCTCGACAAAATGGAACCCGTCGAGGCCAATACGCTGGGCCACGGCAGGACTTGCAGCAAATGACAGCAGAATGCCAAGCCCCATCAGGGCCAGACATGCAGCGAGGAAGAAGCGGTCTATTGTCCACCACCAATTGGCGACAGGACCGCGATCGACACGGCTTACCATCAGCTTTTTCCTCCTATAGGTTCAACACCCGGAAGCGCCAGAACAGCGCTGCGGAATGCATCGCCGCGTTTTTCAAAATTCTGGAACTGGTCGAAGCTCGCGCAAGCAGGCGACAGCAGCACAACCGGTTCGGGAGCAGCATCGTTACCGGCATCGCGGGCAGCATGTTCAACGGCGACTGCAAGCGTGTCAGAAATCTCGAACGGCGCCGCATCGCCAAGCGTTGCGGCAAACTGTGCTGCGGCTTCGCCGATCAGATAGGCCTTGGCAATCCGTGGGAAGAACCCGGCCAGCGAAGCAATTCCGCCAGCTTTCGGCACACCGCCTGCAATCCAGTAGATGTTTTGCGGGAAGGAGGACAATGCCGGAGCTGTTGCTTCCGCATTGGTCGCCTTGGAATCGTTGACGAACAGGACTTTCCCGCGATGCCCAACCTGCTCCATGCGATGGGCCAGACCGGGAAAACTGTTCAATCCCACCTGGATTTCTTCAAGGCTTAAGCCCACCGAAAGGCAGGCGACGACAGCCGCAAGCGCGTTCTGTGCATTATGTGCGCCGCGCAGCGAACCGATACCTTCCAGAGAAGCGATTTCATCGATTTCGCCCTCCTGCGACCAGAGCAGCTTTGCGCCGTCAGCAAAATAGCCTTTGCCGAGGCGCTTTTCCTTGGAAATCCGCACGACATTTACGCCGTCACGATAAAGCCGGTCCGCAATGGCTTCGCAATAATCATCATCAACGCCGACAATTGCCGTATCGCTCGCGGCCACCAGACGTTCCTTGATCGCGCCGTAGTTTTCCATCGAGCCATGACGGTCGAGATGATCCGGCGTCAGATTGAGCAGGATGCCCGCCGTCGGGTTCAGCGATGGCGCAAGATCGATCTGGTAGGATGAACATTCGACCACATAGAAGCGCTTGGCCTGCGGCGGCTCCAGCGTCAGGATTGCCGTGCCGATATTGCCGCCAAGCTGCATATCCCGGCCAGAAGCCTTGATGATATGGGCAATCAAAGCGGTCGTCGTCGATTTGCCGTTGGTGCCGGTAATGGCGATGAACGGGCAATCGGGAGCAATATGATTGCGCTCGCGGACGAACAATTCCACGTCACCGATGATTTCGACGCCTGCGGCATGGGCCAGATCGACGGTCCAGTGCGGCTTTGGATGGGTCAGCGGAACGCCCGGCGAAAGCACGAAAGCCGCAAATTGCGACCAGTCAGCCTGCCGAAGATCACCTGTGGCAATGCCCGCGCTCTGGGCACGGGCAACACTGTCGGGATTGTCATCCCAGGCAATGATCTTTGCGCCGCCCGCAAGAATGGCCTTGGCGGTCGCGATACCCGACCCGCCCAGTCCGAAAAGGGCGACTGTCTTATCCTTGAGGGCGGTGATCGGGATCATTCGATATGCCTGTTATCTGAGCTTCAGGGTGGAAAGACCGATCATCGCGAGAATGATCGCAACGATCCAGAACCGGATCACGACCTGGCTCTCGGTCCAGCCCTTCTTTTCGAAATGGTGGTGAATAGGCGCCATGAGGAAGACACGCTTGCCGGTCAGCTTGAAGGAGCCAACCTGAATGATGACGGAAAGCGCTTCGACGACGAACAGGCCACCGATGATGGCGAGAACGATTTCATGCTTCGTTGCAACCGCAACGGTGCCCAGCATACCACCCAGCGCCAGCGAACCCGTATCGCCCATGAAGATAGCGGCGGGAGGCGCATTGAACCACAGGAAGCCGAGGCCCGCGCCGATAACAGCGCCAAGAACCACAGCAAGTTCACCTGTGCCCGGCACGAAATGAATTTGCAGATAGTCAGCGAAGATCGCGTTGCCGGAAAGATAGGCAATGAAGCCGAAAGACGCCGCGGCCACCATGACCGGTACAATTGCAAGCCCGTCGAGACCATCTGTCAGGTTTACGGCATTGCCTGCGCCAACCATGACGAAGGCTGCAAACGGAATGAAGAACCAGCTCAGATTGACGACGAACTGCTTGGCAAACGGAAATGTCAGCGAAGAGGAGAACGGCTCCTGCCCTGCCCGCATGATGACAAAAGCGGCAACAGCGGCGATCAGGAATTCGATGCCAAGACGCGCCTTGCCGGAAAAGCCCTTGTCAGACTGCTTCGTCACCTTGAGATAATCATCATAGAAGCCGATGGCGCCGAACCCCACCGTAACCAGCAGAACGACCCAGACATAGACGCTGGCCAGATTGGCCCAGAGCAGGCACGACACAAGAATGCCGGTCATGATCATGAGACCGCCCATGGTGGGCGTACCGGCCTTCTTGAAATGGGTCTGCGGACCGTCAGCGCGGATCGGCTGGCCTTTCCCCTGACGCACCCGAAGCGAGTTGATGATCGACGGGCCGAACAGGAACACGATCAGCGCCGATGTAATCATCGCGCCGCCGGTGCGGAAGGTAATGTAGCGGAACACATTGAGCGGTGTCATATGTTCGGCGAAGAAGGTGAGAAGCATCAACATGTAGAGAAAAATCCCTCAAATACCGCTTACTCCGCGGGTTCCACCGGCGGAAACTGGCTAATCAACGTCTTGACGATTTTGGAAAAGCCGATCCCCTTCGACGATTTCACCATGATGACATCGCCCGGACGGACCGCCTTGATCACCAGCGGCAACAATTCGTCGGTGCTTTGCCTGTACTCGGTCTGAATTTCAACCGGCAAGGCATTTTTCAGCGCCGACATGTCCGGTCCACCGATAAAAAGCGTATTCACTTCAGCATCCACGATCGGGCGCGCGAGATCGGCATGAAGTTTGCCCGACTGACGGCCAAGCTCCAGCATGTCGCCTAAAACCGCGATGCGACGGCCACGCGAACCTTCCGGTGTGGTCGAATGCAACAGCGACAGGGCTGCGCGCATCGAGGTCGGATTGGCGTTGTAGCTCTCGTCGATCAGCGTGAAGGTTCCTTCAGGATGCTGAAGCACATGGCGCGCACCACGACCGCCTTCTGCAGAAAGCGTCGCCATGGCCATCATCACCTTGGCGATATCAGCTCCGACCAGATCAGCGGCCCCAAGAACGGCGAGCATGTTCTGCACAATATGACGGCCCGGCATACCAACCTTCACGGCTGCTTCATGCGTTCCGATTTTGACCGTCATGCAGGAGCAGGTTGGGTGCAGCTTCACTTCGCGCAGACGATAGTCGGACCGGGCGTTCTCGCCGAATGTGGCAATGTGTTCGACACCGGCCTTTTCGGCCAGTTCTTCCAGCTGTTTGAAGCGCTTGTCATCACGATTGAGAAGCGCATAGCCGCCTGGAACTATGCCTTCGAAAATCTCCGCCTTAGCAACGGCGATTTCTTCCAGATTGGCGAAATGACCAAGATGTGCCGGTGCAATCAGCGTGATCAGCGCCACATGCGGGCGCACCATCTTCACCAGCGGACGAATTTCATCGTGATGGTTCATGCCGATTTCGAAAACGCCGTAATCCGTATCGGCAGGCATGCGCGCAAGCGTCAGCGGCACACCCCAATGATTGTTGAACGACGCCACAGAAGCATGGACCTTGCCGACTTCCGAAAGAACGTGACGCAGGGCTTCCTTGGTCGTCGTCTTGCCAACCGAACCAGTCACCGCGATGATCTGCGCCTTCGAGCGTGCCCGCGAGGCAATGCCGAGCTTGGTCAGGGCCTCAAGCACATCCTCGACCACGATCATCGGTACTTTGGAATTGCCGAATGCGGGCAGACGATGCTCGGCCACCACAAGAAGACCCGCACCAGCGGCCATGGCGCTGGTTACGAAATCATGCCCGTCGAACTGTTCGCCCTTGATGGCGAAAAAAGCCTCGCCCGGTTTCAGCGAACGGCTGTCGATTGAGATGCCGGTTATGCCGCCGGGAAGGTTGCCAAAGGGCCTGCCTTCCATGGCTTCAACCATATCGTTGGATGTCCAGAGCCAGTCACTCATTCCGAGCGCTCCTCAAGGCGGGCAGCAAGTGCTGCTGCAACTTCCGCATGATCAGAGAACGGCAAGGTAATGCTGCCGACAATCTGGCCCTCTTCATGCCCCTTGCCTGCAACGACCAGCGTATCGCCCGCCTGCATCATGGAAACAGCGGTAAAGATAGCCTCTCGACGATCACCAATTTCGGTCGCGCCCGGCGCTGCTGCCATGATTTCCGAGCGGATTTGGGCTGGAACCTCCGAGCGCGGATTGTCGTCCGTGACGATTGCCACATCCGCCAGTCGCGAGGCGATTTCGCCCATGATCGGACGCTTTCCCTTGTCGCGGTCGCCGCCGCAACCGAAGACCACGATCACCCGGCCCGTCGTGAACGGACGCACCGAAGTCAGAACATTTTCCAACGCCTCAGGCTTATGGGCGTAATCGACATAGGCTGGAGCGCCATCTTCCGTCGCACCGACGAGATCGAGCCGTCCCGGCGCACCTTTGAGGAGCGCCAAGGCACGCATTGCAGCAGCAGCCGGAACGCCCGTAACCATGGCAAGCCCTGCGGCAACCAGCGCGTTCGCAACCTGAAAATCCCCTGCGAGCGGCAATTCGATCTCAAAAATCTCGTCGCCGATGCGCACTTCGACATGCTGGCGGAAACGCTCGTGCTCGACCCGCTTGAGAGCAATGAAATTGCCTTTTCGTCCGACCGTCTTCACGTCGCATCCGGCAAGCGTCGCCGCCTCGATGGCCTGCGCCGAGAAATGATCGTCGGAGAAGATGATGGCTGGCGCACCCTTCGGCAAAAGCATGTTGAAGAGACGCATCTTCGCGCCAAGATATTCCTCGATGGTCGCGTGATAATCCATATGGTCACGACCGAGATTGGTAAACGCACCGGCAGCGAGCTTGACACCATCAAGACGACGCTGATCAAGGCCATGCGATGAGGCTTCCATGGCCGCATGGGTCACGCCTTCATCGGCAAGCTCTGCCAGAACACGATGCAACTCCACCGGATCGGGTGTTGTCAGCGAATTATAGTCGCTGCGCGTCGGCGAAAACACGCCGGTCGTGCCGATATTCGCCGCCGGAAAACCGGCATAGGCCCAAATCTGCCGGGTAAAGGACGCGACGGAAGTCTTGCCGCTGGTGCCTGTAACCGCAACCATAACTTGTGGCTGCTTGCCATAGAACTGCGCCGCAGCAACTGCCAATGCAAGGCGGGGATCATCGACATGAAGAACCGGGACGCCTGCGTCAGCGACAGCCGTATCCTTGCCTGCGATGATGGCGCTGGCGCCGCGCTTGACGGCATCGACGACAAAAGCCGCACCGTCTGCTTTCACGCCTTTCAACGCTGCGAAAAGAAAACCGCGTTCGACCTTGCGGGAGTCCGACGTGACGCCGGTGATCTCCACCTCACCGGCATCGCCGGAGGCCAGTTCCTTAAAGAGAGCGATTTCCTTCAGTTTCATGGTCATACCAAATCCAGATTCAGTTGTGCGCGTTTCGCTGCAAGGGCTGCTTTATGCGAATCAGTCGTATTCGTTGGAAACCATTGCTGGCGGCACTTCCTGTTGAAAATCAGGCTTGCCGCTTAAATTGCTAACCATTGCTGGCTGGGCTTCGAGTTGGAAATCGGGCTTCACGCCGAGGAACGATGCAGATCGGCGGATGATCTCCGAAACCATCGGTGCTGCGTTGAGACCTGCGGTTGCGCTGAACTTGCCTTCTTCCGGCTTCGGTTCGTCGATGATGGTCAGCACGACATAGGTCGGATCATCCATCGGAAATGACGCCAGAAACGCGTTGAAACGCACGTCCTTCGAGTAGCGGCCATGCACAACCTTTTCCGCCGTGCCGGTCTTGCCGCCGACGCGGTAGCCCGGAACAGTGGCCCGCTTGCCGGAGCCGCCCTGAGCGGTCGCGTTGAGGCGATAGAGGTAACGCATATCCGCAGAAACCTGTGGATGAATGACCTGCTTGGCCACCTGATCAGCCTGAGCCTGCGTGCGCATCAGGAAAGTCGGCTCCATCAGCTTGCCGCCATTCATCAATGCAGCCGCACCGACCGCCGTCTGCAACGGCGTCGTCATCATGCCGTGGCCGAACGAAATGGTCATCGAATGGACCTTCTTCCACACACGCGGCTCAACGGGACGCGCCACTTCCGGCAACTCCGTCTGCATGCGGTCGAGAAGGCCGATCTTCTTCAGGAATGCGCGATGGCCTTCAATGCCGACGGCATCCGCCTCGCGGCCCGAACCGATATTGGACGAGAAGATGAAGACTTCCGGCAGCGTCAGCCAGCGGCCCTTGCCGTGGAAGTCACGGATCGTCTGGCGACCGAACACCAGCGGACGGCTGGCATCGAGTTTCGACTGCAAGTTGAACTTGCCGGAATCGAGCGCCATTGCCGTGGTAAAGCTCTTGATGGTCGAACCCATTTCATAGGTGCCTGCCGACATGCGGTTCAGGCGGTCCTTGTCCAAAGCATGGACCGGGTTGTTCGGATCAAAATCCGGCACCGATGCCATGGCGATCACTTCGCCGGTCTTGACGTTCAGCACCACAGCGCCGGCAGCAATTGCCCGGTAGCGTTCCATGGCCTTGACGAGTACGTCACGCATGATGTGCTGCACACGAATATCGATCGAGAGGCGCACCGGCTCCAGCGACTGTCCGGTTGCGAGCCCCACGGAACGCAGATCGGTCAGCCCCTGACTGTCGATATATTTCTCCATGCCCGCAATGCCCTGATTGTCGACATTGACGAGACCGAGGATATGCGACGCGGTCGGGCCACCCGGATAGAAGCGGCGCTTTTCCGTACGGAAGCCGATGCCCGGCACGCCGAGCGCCATGATCTGGCTCTGCTGGCGGGGCGTCAGTCCTCGCTTGATCCAGACGAAACCGGCACCACTTTTCAAACGCTTATATGTCGCTTCCCAATCAAGATCGGGCAGCACCGTCGACAGCATTTCGATGGTTTCGTCGGGATCTACGATCTTGCGCGGCTCTGCATAGAGCGAAGCAGTCTTGATGTCCGTCGCGAGGATTTCGCCGTTGCGGTCGAGAATATCCGGGCGTGACGCGAGCTGGTGAACCGCCGGACCTGCATTATCCTCATTTTCGCCGCCGATGACACCGAAATAAATGAGCTTGCCGCCCATCACACCATAGATGCCGACAAAACAGGCGATGGCCATCCAGAGACGATTGCGCGCGCGGTTGCCATGCTTTTTGCGCGAGCCGACAAACGCCATGTTGCCGGCCAGCTTTTCATCGCCAACCGGCTCGACACCGTCATCTGCCTGCATATTCTTTTTTTTGAAAAGTCTCAGCCGCATGATCAGTGCCTCGCCCCGCTTTTCTTGACGCTGCCGGTCGTGATGGCATCCTTTTCAAGCACGCCGCTTGCAAGCAGTTCATCGCTGCCGGAGATGATCTTCTGGATATCGTCAACCGGACGTTCCGGAATTTCGTGGACACCCAGCACAAGCTGTTCGGCTTCGATCGGCTGGAGGTTGAGTTCCTTTTCGTAGACACCAACGAGACTTTGCAGGCGGCCAGGCTGAGTCATCAATGCCCAGTCGGCGCGCAGGAGCGTGATCGTGTCTTTCTCGGAGTCGATCTGTCGCTTCAGCTTGGCGATGACCGCGATCTGCTTTTCCGCGTCATATTTGATCGTGTAGGTGACGGTCGCCGCCACCAGCATCGCCGCTATCATGATGATATCGAAAGTACGCAGCACTCGTTCAACTCCGGGCCAGTTCGTTCGTCTCGGGCAGTTTGGGCAGTCCGAAAAGCGATAAATCGTCTTCCAGTGGCGGATTTTTCGTCCTTATTCCAGCGCGCAGCTTCGCCGAGCGCGCACGTGGATTTCGTTCTTCTTCCTCTGCGGTCGGGCCAACAGCGCCCTTGACCGCGGGTGTAAAGCTCGGGAGACGGACATGTGTTTCCGGCAGATGACGCGATCCGGCACTACCGCCAGCGCGGTCAGCGAAATAGCGCTTCACCATGCGGTCTTCGAGCGAATGGAAGGTCACGACAACCAGCCGACCGCCCGGTTTCAGAATGCGTTCGGCAGCAAGCAACGCCCGCGCCAGTTCGCCCAACTCGTCATTCACATAGACCCGCAACGCCTGAAACACCCGCGTCGCCGGATGGATGCGATCCTTCGGATTGCGTCCCACCAGCGTTTCGATGGCATTGGCAAGATCGAGCGTACGTGTGAAAGGCTGTGCGGTCCGGCGCTTGTCGATCATGCGTGCAATGCGGCCTGCATGGCGCTCTTCGCCCAGAAAATTGAAGATGCGGGCAAGATCACCGGTCTTGAGACGGTTCACCACATCGGCAGCGCTTGGTCCTTTTTTCGACATGCGCATGTCGAGCGGACCATCCTTCTGGAAGGAAAAGCCGCGCTCGGCCTCATCGATCTGCATCGACGATACGCCAATATCGAGCACAACGCCGTCCACCTTGCTGCCTGCTCCCTTAACCTTCGAGACTGCTTCATCAAGAGCAGAGAACCGGGACTCGACCAGATCGAGCCGGCCCGGAAACTGCTTTTCCATCGCCCGTCCGGCTTCGATTGCGGTCGGATCGCGGTCAATCGCGATCACGTCCGCTCCCGCTTCCAGTATGCGACGCGTATACCCGCCAGCACCGAGTGTCCCATCGACAATCACTGCGCCAGATACAGGCTTCAGGGCGTCGATCACTTCGGCGATCAGCACCGGAACGTGACGGACTTCAGCCCCTTCGGCTTGAGAATTGTCTCCGCCGAGGCTTGCCATCATTCCGATCCTTTCCCGGGTACTTGGCCCGTTTTTAAAGCGTCTCGCGCTTCAATCTTTTGTTTTCACGCATGTTTTGTTCCAAAATCGGTTCCCAACTTCAGGAAACATGCTTTCGTGTTTTGCTTGCGGATTCCGCCCATTTGCCGTCAACGTGGCGACATGGCGGATTCGTTCGTCAGTTATCGGATATTAAGCTTAATGAAGCGTTATCCTTTGGCTCAGCACATCTACAGAACTGTGCCAGCCCCATAATTTTCAACAGGGATTTTTTGAAGGCAGCTTGCGCTCAGCACTTGCCCGAAAGCGGACATTTGCTTCAATCCAAATGCGATGGACCCACACACTATGCATCACAAGCTTATGATTTGTGATGCCCCGCCCCCTGTTGACGCCCTCCCATCATTGGCATATTTAATGCAAATAGTTTGCAACTGCATAAACACCCAAGGCATTGAGTATGGCACCCCATGGAGCAGGCCCCTCCGGCGCTGGCGAAGTAACATTTGAAGGCTGGCGACGTGATCGCGGCGAAGCATCCATGTCCGATGTCCACCGCTCGATCCGAGTCAATCGTTCAGGTTCAAAGTTCCGTCGCGCACTTTCCTTCTTCGGTCCCGGCTATCTGGTAGCCGTTGGCTATATGGATCCCGGCAATTGGGCCACCTCGCTCGCTGGCGGCTCTCGCTTCGGCTATACGTTGCTATCCGTCGTACTGCTGTCCAATCTTATGGCCGTGCTACTGCAGGCGCTTTGCGCACGTCTTGCCGTCGCAACCGGCCGCGATCTGGCACAGGCTTGCCGCGATGCCTATCCGCGCTTTCTCGCATGGCCGCTCTGGTTCCTGGCCGAACTGGCAATCTGCGCCACCGATCTGGCGGAAGTCATCGGCACCGCCATCGGCCTCAACCTGCTCTTCGGCATTCCGCTGGAAATCGGTGTCATCATCACTGCTGCCGATGTGCTTCTGGTTCTTTATCTTCAGAACAAGGGATTTCGCCGTGTCGAGGCGCTCATCATCACCCTTCTGGGCGTGATTGCGCTCTGCTTCCTTATTCAGATTCTGATGGCGCAGCCGCAATGGGGCGCAGTCATCAAGGGCTTTGCGCCAACGACCGACATCATCCGCAATCCGGACATGCTTTATATCGCCCTTGGTATCATCGGCGCCACGGTCATGCCGCATAATCTCTATCTGCATTCGGGCATCATCCAGACACGCGATTACGGCCACACGACCGCTGAAAAGCGCGAAGCCATACGCTATGCGACGCTGGATTCCACCATTGCGCTGACATTCGCACTCCTGGTCAATGCATCGATCCTGATCCTCGCTGCGGCAAGCTTCAACGCCACCGGCAATACCGGTGTCGAAGATCTCGACAAGGCCCATGCTCTTCTGAACCCGCTATTGGGATCGGCCCTCGCACCAACACTTTTTGCGATTGCGCTTCTCTGTTGCGGCCTGAACTCGACCATCACCGCGACGATGGCCGGTCAGATCGTGATGGAAGGCTTCATCGACATACGTCTGAAGCCGTGGCTGCGCCGCGCGATCACCCGCTTCGTGGCTATCGTTCCGGCTGCCGTCGTGACGATCATGTATGGTTCGCAAGGAACGACCGAGCTTCTGATCCTGTCTCAGGTCGTGTTGAGTCTTCAGCTGCCCTTTGCCATCATTCCACTCGTCATGTTCACGGCGGAGAAAAAGAAGATGGGATCGCTGGTCGCTCCACGCTGGGTGACGATTCTTGCCGCCATTACCGCTGCGATCATCGTCGTCCTGAACATGAAGCTGATTTACGATTTCATGTCCGGCGTGCCAATTTAAGCCCCTCCCGAGGCTCTTGGAATGGGCGGTTCCGTATCACGGAGCCACCCTTTCTTTTACTTCACCGCCGCGTTGCCACCGTCGGCATAAAGCGCTGAACCAGCGACAAAACTCGACATCGGGCCTGCCAGAAACAGCGCTGCCTGCGCGATTTCTTCAGGCTGGGCGATCCGCTTCATCGCATGCAGGCCTGCGGCCCATTCCTTCTGCTTTTCATCTCCGCCCATCGGCGTATCAACACCGCCCGGCAGAAGCGCATTCGCCCGGATGCCACGGGCACCGTAATCAGCGGTTATGCCCTTGACCATCCCCATGAGAGCTGCCTTCGAGGTTCCGTAAACCGACATGCCGGGAATGCCAACGCTCGTGCCGACAAATGTCGAGGTGAAGACAATCGAGCCGCCGCCCCTTTCGAGCATCAGCCGGATTTGCGATCTCGCTCCCAGAAATGCCGAGGTCAGGTTGCCCGCCAGCACCCCTTCCCAATCATCGGGCACGATTTCGGCAAGCGGCGCGATAGGGCCTACAGTGCCAGCATTGTTGACAGCTATATCAAGCCCGCCGAATTTATCCTTCGCTGCCGTAGCAAGTGCCTCATGCGTTTCAGCTTCTGAGACATCGCCCGCAACACAATGCGCCTTTCCGCCAAACGCCGCGATCTCCTCCGCAACACGTTCCAGACCGGCAAGCCCGCGAGCATTCAGCACAAGGGTTGCGCCTTCTCTGGCAAAGAGCAATGCAGCGGCGCGCCCTATTCCGGACGATGCGCCGGTGATGATTGCGACCTTGTCTTTCAAACTGGACATACTGAACCTCCGTGATTTCGTGGAGGTCCCAATTAAAGTCCCGGCGGTAACGCAACTATCCGTTTCTTGCGTTTGAATGCTGAAGCAGTCAATTAAGAGCATTTCCAAAAAAAGCGTGAAACGGTTTTGCGTAGGCAATGCGACAACACAAACAGTTAGAGCGGTTCCAACGCTTCTTTTAAAATAGAAGCCGCTCTAGAGAAAATTGTCAGTCGGTCTGTAAGCCGGGTTCTGTATGGCCGGGCTTTCGCCCGACGTGGCAGCCATTCATCTGGGACGGATGTCGCCACCCGCCTCGTGCAACCCACCCGGACGGCTGATCCGGAAACCGATTGCCGGCCCTTACGAGCCAGCGCGCCGTCCCTATTCGGTTTTGCTCCCGATGGGGTTTACCGTGCCGTCTGCATTGCTGCAGACGCGGTGGGCTCTTACCCCACCCTTTCACCCTTACCCCGTCATCCCTGCCGTTTCGTTGCGCAACGGTACGGAAGACGGGGCGGTCTGCTTTCTGTGGCACTTTCCCTGGGGTCGCCCCCGCCGGGCGTTACCCGGCATCGTGTTTCCATGGAGCCCGGACTTTCCTCACCTGCCGCCTTTCGGCATATGACAAGCGCGGCTGCCCAACCGACTGACAGCGCGCATATAGCAACGATAGCGGAACAGTGGAACCGGATTCCGGAAAAAATCTGCAGTCACCGGAAACAGAAAAGCCGACAGTGTCTCCACTGTCGGCTTTCCGTTCACATCAGGCGGCCTTTACTCTACGCGACCGCCGACGTAAATCTGCATTCGCATCCTGAAAATGCATCAGAGAGCGCGCATATAGGCCTTGACCGAGCTGCAATATTTCGCCGAGGTCGGGTTCATACGCTTTGCACCGTGACCGGCATTGTACTTCAGGATCGTGCCGCAAGTGCTGCCGCCGCCGAGCTTCTGCGCTTGGGCCAGATACTTCATGCCGAACTGGATGTTCGTGGAAGGCTCATAGAGACCCTTGGCTGAACCCGTGTAGCCGAGGCCACGTGCGGTCGAGAGCTTGATCTGCATCAGGCCGATTTCACCGGCCTTGCCACGCACATTCGGCTGGAAATTGCTTTCGTGACGCACAACCGCATGGGCAAGTGCGGAAGGCACGCCATAGGTCGATGCGTAACGATTGATAATGCTCGAATAAGCGCCGCCGCTCTTGGCGTTACGAGCAGTCGTGTCCTTCGACTGCGAACGCTTAGCAGCAGAACCCTTGCCCGTAGAATTCTTGGCAGTCGGAGCCGCACGGCGGCTGACGACCGATGCCTTCTTCGGCGCTTTGGTTGGCTTTTCCGCCTCGGCAGTCTTGTTCTGCTGGCGTGCCTTGAGGAGAGCTGCGAGGTTGGTCGGTTCAGTTGAAGGGGCACTCAGTGCTGGATTCAGGCCAAACGAACTCATCGCGCCAACAAGGGCGCAAACAACAACAAATTTAATTTTCATAACCTACCGTCTTGGAACGTTTCTTTTCTCAGACTGTCTGTCTTGGGTAAAAACAGTCCTGTTTTTTGATCCCGCCCGATATGGGTTGTCAGGCCCTTGTCCGCTGGGATTGAGCGATGAAGTGCCGGGCAAATGCAGCCGAAGATTGGTTGTAAAAGTAAAATAGTCTTACAGGTTGTAACATTCGTGATTCACACAAACGCGGCGTAAACCTTCGTCACAACCCTTCTGCAACCGGGCTGGATCGATCTATTTTTATGAAATCATTACAGAAATACGAATCAACGCTGGATAGAGAGATTAACCGCCTGCATCTCGTCAGGCGGTAACATTCTGCAGGGAAAAAATTAGCCTGTAGAGGGTATCTATAGTAGATACATCAGCCACCCCGTCCACATTTTGTGTCCGAAAATGTCGCTGAAAGGCCTTAATCACAGTCTCGGTGCCTTCATCGAAGACACCAGTGATGGCGATTTCGTAGCCATAAAGTGCCAGCATGGATTGCAACGCCTCGACCGGCTGGCCGTTTTCGCCACGTGCCAGAAACCGCCCGCCGCGGATCGACGTCGGCTGGATATAGTGGCCGATACCCGCCTCGTGGAGCCGCTTCCAGGGAAAGTTATGGCCCGGGTCTGTCTTGCGCGAAGGTGCAATATCCGAGTGGGCCAGAACATTTTCCGGCTTGATAGCATAACGCTCGCATATATCGCGGCAAAGGCGGATGACCGCATCGATCTGCGCATCCTTGAACGGCGGATAGTCTTCGAGATTACCCGGATTGACGATCTCGATGCCGATGGAAGCGGAATTGATGTCCGTTTCGCCCTTCCAGAAGCTCTTGCCCGCATGCCAGGCACGGGCCTTTTCCGAAACCATCTGCACGATCTGCCCGTCTTCATGGACAAGGTAATGCGCGGAAACTTCCATATCTGGCGATTTAAGAACCTGCACGGCCTCTTCGGCAGTCGCCAGACCGGTATAATGGAGAATGAGAAAGGCAGGCACCTTGCCGTCGCGACGCAGCCCGAAATTGGGTGACGGATCAAGCGTTGCACCGGCGAAATCGGGCCGGTCAAGCGCCAGCTCCTGCAACAACTCGCTCTCGATTTCGCGCACGCTGCTCATGCAGCCTCCAGATTCTTCTCAATGCTTGCCCAGGCAGCGTTTATCGCTGCCAGACGCCTGTTGGCAATGGTTATGAATTCAAGCGGCAAGCCCTCTGCCACCAGCCGGTCCGGATGATGTTCCTTGACCAGCGAACGATAGCGCTTGCGGGCCATCTCGAAGGAAACGCCGCGCTCCAGCCCCAGAATGGCATAAGGATCGTCAGCACCGCGCTGGACATGCCGGATCGCGATACGATCGAAAGCGACTTCATCATAGCCGAAAATATCCGCAACGCCTGCAAGGAAGGCCATCTCTTTTTCATGCACATAGCCGTCAGCGGTGGCTATATGAAAAAGACCGTCGAGGATATCCTCAAGCAGATGGCAATCGGGTTGCCCTTCACTGCACAATCCGGCGAGCTGACGCGCATAGGATTCATAGCCAGCGACATCCTGCTTGGCGAGATCATAGAGCCGCGCGACATGCGCCGTCTCTTCCTTCGGCACGGCGAATATGTCCTGAAAGGCGCGGATTTCGTCCTGTGTGACGACCCCGTCGGCCTTGGCCATTTTGGCGGAAAGCGCGATCATCGCGATGGAGAAGGCCACCCGGCGCCGTGTATCGGCGTCACCTTCGAAAACGGTGCGCACGGCTTCGATAACGCCAGTAATGGCATTCGACGCCACGTAAGTGACAAACTCACCAATGCGAACCCAAATCGACATGGGACTTTTCTATAGAATTCCGAGTGAACTGAAAACCGCCCAGGCGAGCAAAAGTCTAAAAAACAAACATTTAGAAAGAATATCAGGACATTGGCTTAGATTGTTGCCGAGTTCCGCAACGAACGCTTATTGCTGGGGTTTGCGTTCGTCGAAGGAACGCTGTGCGGCCGTGGCTGCTGCTTCTCCAGCCGTCTGTGCCTGCTGATCCGTCTGACCGACAGATTTTGCCGCAGCGACAGCATTGGTCCGTGCGCGTTCAATGGCTGCTGCCTTCTCTTCCGGGCTCACCACACCGGAACTGTCGCGGAGCGACTTGACCAGATCGGGGCCTTTCTCCGTGCTTCCACTTTCTGCCGGTTTGGCAGGCTGCGATACAGCAGCAGCGCCCTGCTCGCCGCCATTCGTGGTGGCAGCAGTCTCGTCGTCTCCTTTGCCGCAAGCGGCAAGCACAACAAGAACAATCGCAGAGATGAAAAACAGGAAGTTACGGTTCATGACAAAAGCCATAACCGAACCGAGCCTGCGTTGAAACACGGAAAACGCAGAATGCCCGTCTTTTCCCGACATGGTTGCTTTAACGTTCATCTCAATCCTAAAACCATTGGCTTAAAGCCTTTGACCGAAGCCTATTGGCACGAATGGCGACCCGGAAACCGGATCGCCACCCGCATGCTAGTGCATTACGACTTCCCAACCTTAGTTGGAAGGCGCTGTCCCTGTACCTGGCGCCGGGGTAGCCGGTGCCGGAGTTGCCGGGGCTGGCGTCGTCGTCGTGTCATTGTTCGAGGGCGCTGCCGGCGCGGATGGTGCCGGTGCGTTGCTCGTGTCGTCCTTCTTGTCATTGCACGCTGCAAGGCCGAGAAGCGATACGGCGGCGACAGAAGCAATCAGAAACTTCTTCACGTTGGCTCTCCTTCCTAGATCAGGCTCGTTGGCCTGGTTTCAGGCATTAAATGGCAATATTGCCAAACGCCTCTCTCTGTTTTCTCCGTGCGTGACCGGTTGATCCGGCCAATCACCTTTTCGGTCACTCATCGACACAGAAATCCCGTCGACTCGGACCGTCACACAAGAAAACGGCAACGGCGCGAAAAAGTTCTCTCAAATAGTCTTACCGACCGTAATAAAGCGACAGTATTACAGGCGTATAGCCGCATTCATCTGGTTTAAAAACCCGCAACTAATTCGTCACGCCCCTGTCATTGGACGATGTTTAACTTGGCAAAATCAAAGTCGGGATTCGTGCATTAGGGGAATTTTTGATGACACAGCAAGCATCAACCGACACAATTCTAAAACAGGCCGTGACCCAGAACAGCGCCCTCTCGCGGGCAGGCTTTTCTGAAAGGCTGTTTGCCTGGCTGTTCAAAGGGCTGGTCTATCCGCAGATATGGGAAGACCCGGAAGTTGATATGGCAGCTCTGGCTATAGAGCCGGACCACCGCATCGTCACCATCGCGTCCGGCGGATGCAATGCCATGTCCTACCTGACCGCCGATCCGGCACGTGTGGAGGCGGTCGATCTCAATCAGGCACACGTCGCGTTCAACCGGCTGAAGCTTGCGGCTGTCAAAAACCTGCCCGACTACGATGCATTCTACCGATTTTACGGGAAAGCCGACGACAAGACCAATCTTGCCGCTTACAAGCGCTTCATCCGCCCACATCTGGACAGCGAAAGCCGCGCCTATTGGGAAAAACGCAAATGGAATGGCCGCCAGCGTATTTCCATTTTCTGGCGCGACCTCTATCGCCACGGCTTGCTAGGCGTCTTCATCGGCATGGGCCATCGCGTGGCGCGCTTCTACGGGATCGATCCGCGCGACATCTTGAAGGCGCGCACAATGGAAGAGCAGCGTAGCTTCTTCGACACGGCGCTTGCCCCTCTCTTTGAAAAACGCATGGTGCGCTGGGCCACAGCCCGCAAATCATCCCTTTTCGGACTGGGCATACCGCCACAGCAATATGATGCCCTTGCCACTGCAGGAAACGGCGACATGGCGCTTGTCCTGCGCAGCCGTCTTGAGAAACTCGCTTGCGGTTTCCCCCTTACCGACAATTATTTCGCCTGGCAGGCGTTCGGGCGCGGCTATAGCGGCAATGAGGAAACCGGGCCTCTCCCGCCCTATCTGTCACGCTCCAATTTTGAAACAGTACGCACACGCGCTGATCGCATGACCGTACAGAACGCAAGCTATACCGATTTTCTCGCTGCCAAGCCTGCGGCATCCGTCGACCGCTATATCCTGCTGGATGCGCAGGACTGGATGAATGACGAGCAGCTCAATGCCCTCTGGAGTGAAATCACCCGTACGGCAGCACCAAATGCCCGTGTCATCTTTCGTACCGCAGCCGAACCGAGCCTGCTTCCAGGACGGGTGGCACCGCAGATTCTGGATCGCTGGGAATATCAAGCCGACGAATCCCGCACCCTGCACGACCGCGATCGCTCGTCGATCTATGGCGGGTTCCATCTTTATGCGCTGAAGGATGCCTGACATGTCGCGCAGCCCATGGAGCGTTCAGGGTATAGACCATGCCAACCTCATGGATCGGGTCTACCGTCGTCAGCGACACTTCTATGACGCGACCCGCAAATACTATCTTCTGGGTCGCGACCCCATGATCGCAGGACTGTCCGTACCCAAGGACGGCACAGTTCTGGAGATCGGCTGCGGCACCGGCCGCAATCTGATAAAAGCTGCAGAAAACTACCCCGATGCAAAACTCTTCGGCATCGATATTTCAGCAGAAATGCTGGATACGGCACGCCGGGCGGCGGAGCGCGCTGGCATCGAAGATCGCGTCCGGCTTGATCGTGCGGATGCGGCCCAGTTCGATCCAGAACGACTGTTCGGGCAAGCTGGCTTCGACCGGATTTTCATTTCCTATGCCGTATCGATGATACCGCAATGGCAGTCGGTCATTCGTGAAAGCATCCGGCACCTCAATGCGGGCGGAGAATTGCATATCGTCGATTTTGGCGATCAGGCCCGGCTGCCGCGCTGGTTCGGAAAGGCACTCTTCCAATGGCTGGAATGGTTCCATGTCACACCGCGCAGCGACTTGTTCGCGGTTTGCGACCAGCTTGCGCAGGAACGCAGTGCTGTCGTTGAGAAGCGCATTCTTTATCGCGGCTTTGCCTGGATAACGGTTGTTCGTTCGACAATGCCACCCTCTGCCACAGATTAGCACCAAACTTGCCCGCCAGACTGGTGACGTCCGCCTCCGGATCGCGTAACCGTTAGAGGACTGATTCGCGACACGGAACCACTATATGAACCGTCTGGCCAGCTGCAGCATTCTCGCCCTCGGCGCTTTACTTCTCTCCGCCTGCACGACGGTGGATTACGACTTTTCCGACGTAAAGAAATCGGGCAGCTCGGTGGCCCGGATCGCACCGCCGTCCGGCTCGGTAAAAGCACCGCGCTTCGGTGATCGCGACCCGCACGACTGGACCGGCAAAACGCCCTGGCACTATCCGATCCACGGCACAGACGTTTCCAAATATCAGACCAACATTGACTGGAGCGCCGTGCGCGCCAGCGGCATTTCCTTCGCCTTCATCAAGGCGACAGAGGGCGGTGACCGCGTCGACGACCGTTTCAAGGAACACTGGAACGGCGCCCATCAGGCAGGCATCGCACGGAGCGCCTATCACTTCTACTATTTCTGCCGCCCGGCCATTGAACAGGCCCGCTGGTATATCCAGAACGTGCCGCGTGATCCGAGCGCGCTTCCACCCGTTCTCGATATGGAGTGGAACCCGCAATCGCCAACCTGCAAGCTGCGCCCCAACGCAGCCGTTGTGCGCAAGGAAATGCGCATCTTCCTGCAGGCGCTGGAAAAGCATTACGGCAAACGCCCGATTGTTTACACGACGGTCGATTTCTTCGATGACAACGACTTGCGGCAGATGGCAGACTATCCGTTCTGGCTGCGCTCCGTTGCCGGTCATCCGGACGAGAAGTACGGCCCGCATCCGTGGACGTTCTGGCAATATACCGGCACCGGCTCCATTCCCGGCATTAAGGGCGACGCCGATATCAATGTCTTCGCAGGCGATGCCAACTCGTGGAAAAAGTGGCTGGAAAGCAACAAGGTCCGCTAACACGGCGCAGTTTGGCAGTTCACACCAAGTTTTGCTTCATTTCCGGGGCTTGTTGGGGCAATAGCTAAAACAATCCCCGAAAGGGAGCCTTTTGCTCCCAATCTATTAGTGTGAGTTACCAATGAAGTTTTTTGCTTCAGTTATCGCAGCCGCCTTGCTTGCATCGACAACCATGTCGGGTGCACAAGCCGCCGCGTCTCCGGCGCCTGCTGCGACGCCAACTGAAAACACCGTCAATCTTCCCAAGCCGGAATGCGAGATCGATTACGGCCAGTGGATGGACAATCTGACCAAAGAAGCCCGCGACGCCGGTGTCGGCGAAAAGGGCATCGCCGAATTGCACAAGGCCATGCTTGAGCAAAAGGTGCTTGATCGCGACCGCAAGCAGACTGTTTTCAACCTGACCTTCACCGAGTTTTCCAAGCGCCTCATCTCGGAAGCGCGTTTGAAGAAGGGTCGTGAAAATCTGGCCAAATATGCCGACGTCTTCAAGAAGGTTGAAGATACCTATGGCGTTCCGGGGCCAGTCCTTGCCGCTTTCTGGGGGCTTGAAACCGACTATGGCGCCATTCAGGGTGATTTCGACACGCTGAATGCGCTTGTCACCCTCTCCTATGATTGCCGCCGTCCAGATCTGTTCCGCCCGCAGTTGATCGCCCTTCTCAAGCTATTTGATCAGGGCGTCGTCGATGCCGCGACAACCGGCGCATGGGCTGGCGAAATCGGCATGATGCAGCTTCTGCCGAAGGATTATCTTGAACGTGGCGTCGATGGCGACGGCGATGGCAAGGTCGATCTGAAGGGCAGCGTTCCCGATGCCATGATGACCGCAGGCCGCATGATTTCGGAACTCGGCTGGAAGCGTGGCCAACCTTGGCTGGAGGAAGTTCGCCTGACCAAGGATCTGCCTTGGGAAGAAGCGATCCGCACCAACCGCAAGCCACATTCCTGGTGGGCTGAGCAGGGTGTGATGGGCCTCAACGGTCCACTCGGCCCGGATGATGGCGACGCGTCGCTTCTACTGCCGCTGGGCCGCAAGGGACCGGCTTTCCTGTCCTATCCCAACTTCGACGTGTTCGTGGAATGGAACAAGTCCATCGTCTACGCCACAACGGCTGCTTATTTCGCAACACGTCTGGCTGGTGCACCTGCCTTCGATCCGGGCGATCCAGTTCCGGGTCTGACACAGGACCAGCTAAAGGAACTTCAGACCAAGCTCCAGGCCCGCGGTTACGACATGGGCGGAAAGATCGACGGCGTGTTCGGTCTCCTGACCCGCGATGCCGTGCGCGCCGAACAGATGCGCCTTGGAATGCCTGCCGATTCATGGCCGACACAAGAGCTTCTCGATAGGCTCTGATCTCGACAAGGCGCGGTTCAAAAAACCGCGCCTTTTCCTTTCCTGAAATGAAATGCGCCCCATGCTCACAACGCTGATTGTCGTCCTTCCCGTTTTTGCGCTGATTTTCTCCGGCTGGGGAGCCTTCAAGCTGAAAATACTCGGGCCTCATGCGATAGCGGAGCTGAACCGTTTCGTCGTCTATCTGGCGCTGCCCGCCCTTCTCTTCGACATCATGGCCAATACGCATGGCAGCGAGCTCTGGCAGCCGGGGTTCATCGCAGTGTTTCTGCTTTCAAGCGCCATTGCTTTCGCATTGCCCTTTCTGGTGCGACTGCGTGGAAAGCTGCCTCTGGCGGATACCGCGCTTGACGGGCTGAACGCCGCCTACCCGAATACCGGCTATATGGGCATTCCGCTTTCGATGATCGCCTTCGGGTCAGGCGTTTTGGCAGCAACCACCATTTCGATCATCATCACCGTCTGCGTCACCTTTGCTTTTGCGATCGTGCTGATCGAAATCGGCCTGCAGACAGAGAAGAAGCCGCTTCATCTCATCTGGAAAGTCATGCGGTCCCTGATCCGCAATCCACTGCTTGTCGCTCCGGCGCTCGGCGCGTTGGTGTCCTTTCTGGGACTCACCATCCCCGCCCCGGCCGAAACCTTCCTGAAGATGCTCGGTGGTGCCGCATCCCCTTGCGCACTGGTAGCGCTTGGCCTGTTCCTCGCCCAGCCGCGCAAGATCGAACGCGAAAGCGTCAATGCCATCGCTTTTCTTGTTTCGGTCAAGCTCATCGTCCAGCCGCTCGCAACCTGGCTGCTGGCGGTCTATGTATTCGGACTACCTCCCCTGCTCGCGCAAAGCGCTGCCCTTCTTGCAGCACTTCCGACTGGCACAGGCCCCTTCATGCTGGCCGAGCACTATCGTCGCGAGGCGGCGATAACCTCCAACGTCATCCTCTATTCGACAGTGATATCTATCCTCACCTTGTCGGCATATTTGGCGCTAATTCGCTAAAACGCGCAAAAAACACCGCCAAAAGCCGGTGGCAACTACGGCGAAAACAGTACCAAACGTAGCAGTTCGGTGTCTTTTTCATGAAATGTGAACAAATTTTTCTAGTCAAATATTTCAATAGTTTAGGTGGTAAACGATAGGTTTATTTCTCCATCACGCCAGATTGCAGCACGAAATCTTCTTTTGTTCGAGGCGTTTTGCGCTTAGATTCCAGCTTCCTACCAGCGCGCGTCCGGTCACCCGGGCGCATATGAAGGAGACAGACCAATGGGACTTACGCGATCTTTAAATGTCCTCATGATCTGTGCGGCATTTGCATTTGTTGCAGCGTTGATAGCAGGCGTCATCCCTTAGGGGAATTAGCCTAAACCATTACGGCGGCTTCGGTTTTGAGGATAGGCCGACCCGCACGAAAATGAAAAGCCCGGCGTCACCGCCGGGCTTTCTTTATCTTAGGCAACTTCCAGAGCTGCTTCCGTCTTCGGCCTTATGCCGATCATGTGGCAGATCGCAAAGGGCAGATCGGCGCGATTCATCGTGTAGAAATGGAAATCCTGCACGCCGCGTTCGATCAGATCCATCACCTGCTCGGCGGCGATTGCGGCCGCTACCAGCTGATGCGTCTGCGGATCGTTGTCCAGTCCTTCGAAACGCTCCGCCAGCCAGCTTGGAATATGCGTCGCCGACCGCGCGCAGAAATTCTTGACCTGTTTGAAATTGTGCACCGGCAGAACACCTGGAACGATCGGGATATAGATACCAGCACGGCGAACACGCTCGACATAACGCTCGTAAAGGTCGTTCTCGAAGAAGAACTGGGTGATGGCGCGCGTTGCACCATTATCGACCTTGCGCTTCAGCATATCAATATCGGTGGCAAAATCCGGGCTTTCCGGATGCTTTTCCGGATAGGCGGAAACCGAAATGTCGAAATCGGCAATATTGCGCAAACCGGAAACCAGTTCGGCGCCATTCTGATAACCACCCGGTGTCGGCACATATTTCTCACCAATACCCGCTGCCGGATCGCCGCGCAGCGCCACGAAGCGGTTGACACCGAGAGCCGCGAATTCACGCACGACACGATCGACTTCCTCGCGTGTTGCATCCACGCAGGTCAGGTGCGCCGCTGGTTTGACATCGGTTTCCTTAAGGATGCGCGCCACGGTACGCGCCGTACGTTCACGTGTGGAACCACCGGCACCATAAGTCACGGAAACGAATTCGGGCTGCAGCGGAGCGAGCCGCGTCACCGTATCCCAGAGACGCTGTTCCATTTCCTCCGACTTGGGCGGGAAGAATTCGAACGATACCCGGGTGGTCTGGCCAACATCCGGTCGGCGGGAAAGACCGTAAAAACCCATCAAACTGTCTCCGTCATGCTCATTATCTGTTTTTGTCGCATTGTCTTTATCCCAAAACCGGTTCCCACTTTTGGGAGACATGCGAAGCCGGATCGGCGATAAGAAGGCGTGGATCGCGAGCAAGCCACAGCTTCACTGTCAGCCCCTCTTCTCCATTGGCCGCCTTCGGCTCCAGTTCCAGTGTCTTTTCCGGCTCAAGACCGGCATCTCTCATCCAGCCCAGCATCTGCTCGTCGCTGAATCCAAGCCGCAAATGGGCGTGTTCCTCACGCAGGAATTCGAGCTTGTGCGGCGCAAAATCAACGATCAGCAGTCGCCCGTTCGGACGCAATGCCCGCGCGGCTTCCCGAATGGCGGCGAGCGGATCGTCAAGGAAATGCAGAACCTGATGAATGGTCACCAGATCGAAGCTCTCACGCTCCACAGGCAGCGCATAGACATCGCCCTGGCGAACCTGCGCATTGCCGATGGCTGCAAGGTCGAGATTGGCTCGCGCCACAGACAGCATGTCACGATTGATGTCTATACCGACACCCCGAAGGTAAAGCGGGGCAAAAAGCTCCAGCAACCGGCCAGTGCCGGTGCCGACATCCAGCATCGCCTGAAACGGCTTGTCACCGATAACCTTTTTGAGGGCTACTTCAACCGCATTCTCGGAAACATGCAGCCTGCGAATCTGATCCCAACTCCCGGCATTGGCACTGAAATAGGCGGCGGCCTTTTCCTGACGGCTGGACTTCACCTGCGAAAGTCGTTCCATGTCACGCTCAACCAGCGCATCCGCCTTGTCGAGGCGGGCCAGAAGCCCTCGCGCAAGATCGCCGCTGATCGCATTGTCTGCGAGACGGAAATAAGCCCACGCGCCTTCCTGATAGCGATCGATGAGATCGGCTTCTCCAAGCAGCTTCAGATGGCGCGAAACCCGCGGCTGGGATTGCCCCAATATCGTCGTCAGGTCGGAGACGGTGAGATCACCGCGCGAAAGAAGCGCCAAAATACGCAAGCGGCTTGGTTCAGCCACCGCCTTCAGCACATCTACCATCAGATCGAGTTGCAGTTGCAAACCGGTCATGCCTTCCGCTCTTGATTGATCCATCACCTCATTTACGGTCCATCGCGGCAATCCGTAAAGATATAAAGATATGTTTATATGGAAAGTAATTCCTGCGCAAGCGATTTTCGTGGCACAATGAAGCAGACAAAGGATTCGCCTCAATAACTGACTGTAAGGATAAGCCATGCGTGCAGGCACAATGCGCCAGAAGGCAATCGCCAAATCGCTGACGCTCCTGCTTCCAGCCGTACCCTATTCGGATTCCGAGCCGATCCGCGCTGCGGCGCTCAGCCCCCATATGAAGACGTTGCCGCCGTCTACTGCCGTGTGGCTGGCGACGGTCGCGCATGTGCGCCACACGCATACTGATTACGATGCACTGCGGGATGATGGATATGACAAGGATTCAGCGCGTTTCTTCGTGCTGGATGCGATCAACACCAAGCTGACCGAATGGCGCGCCACGCGCCTTCTGTCGCCCGAAGACGACGAAGCCGTGGAGATGTGAAAACGCCGCCCCCAGGCGGCGTTTGATACGCGATAGAACACCGGCTACTCGGTGCCGTGGCCTTGCAGATATCCATGTTCACGCGGGTTCGGCATCACAAGGCTGACGACGAAGACAATCACCATCATCGCGGTCACATACCAGAAGAAGCCGCTTTCCATGCCCTGCTGCTTGAACCAGAGCGCCACATATTCAGCCGTGCCGCCAAAGATCGCATTGGCGATGGCGTAGGAAAATCCGACGCCCAGCGCCCGCACTTCCGCCGGAAACAATTCCGCTTTCACGATGCCGCTGATGGAGGTGTACATGCTGACAACCGCCAGAGCGATCACGATATAGATGAATGCCCAGGTCGAGCTCTGCACCGAACCGATCAGCGTCATGAGCGGGATTGTTGTCAGGATTGAAATGCCGCCAAAGCCAATCATCATCGTCTTGCGTCCGATCCTGTCGGACAACGCGCCAAAGAGCGGCTGCATCAACATATAGGCCAACAACACGAAGGTCATGGTTTCACTGGCCGTTTCCTTGCTCATGCCAGCAGTGTTGACCAGATATTTCTGCATATACGTGGTGAAAGTATAGAAGGCGAGCGAACCGCCAGCCGTGAAGCCGACGACGACAAGGAAGGCCTTGCGATGGTTCTTCCAGATATTGGCGAAGCTGCCCGCCGCCTTGTTGTTGCGGGTTTCTTCCGTCGAGGTCTCGTGAAGGGTCCGCCGCAGAAAAAGCGCGACGATGGCTGCAACACCGCCGATGGCGAATGGAATGCGCCAACCCCAGGCATGAAGCTCGTCCGATGTCAGGAAGAACTGCAGGACCACGATCACAAGAACAGCGAGCAACTGCCCGCCAATCAGCGTGACATACTGGAACGAGGAGAAGAAACCACGGCGCCCAGCCAGCGCCACCTCGCTCATATAGGTAGCGGTAGTGCCGTATTCGCCGCCCACGGAAAGGCCCTGCAAGAGGCGCACGATCAACAGCAGGAATGGCGCCAGAACACCTATCGTTTCATAGGTCGGCAAAATGGCGATGGCGAAAGAGCCAAGGCACATCATCGTAACCGAAATCAGCATGGATGTGCGCCGACCAAGCTTGTCGGCAATACGGCCAAACAGCCAGCCACCGATGGGGCGCATGAGGAATCCAGCCGCAAAAATCGCAGCCGCATTCAGCAACTGGCTGGTCTGGTCCTCCGCAGGAAAAAACTGCGATGCGAAATAAAGCGCACCGAAGGAATAGACGTAAAAATCGTACCACTCCACCAGATTACCCGATGCGCTGGCCACGATGGCAAAGACGCGGCGGCGCGTGTCATGGGCATCATGTGCCGCTTCGACCTCGCCATTGGCGTCAGCATGCATTTCTGCATTGTTCATTCTGAAAACTCCCGATAGCAGGCGGTTCTCAAACAGCCTGCAAGCCGCCGACCCCAAGCAGGGATTACCGAAATCGGCGATTGTTTCACTTCGTAAACATAAAATTACGAACCGCATTCAACCCGAAAGCAGGCTCATATTTGAAATGTCCTCCCGGTCGAAATCACGCTGCTTGGATCTATTGCGAAGACGCAAAGACGCCTGAAACAGTCCTTGAACCGGCGGCCTCGGCGTTCATTCCCATTGAAAAATAAAAACGGAGCAAGAGCATCGAAACCGGCCTCCTGAACGAAATCGCAACGGGGATGGCGCGCATCGCGGCGTTACGATCATGACAGCTCATATTTAGAGCGGTTTCAGGATGCGGCCAGACCATAGGAACAAAATCGTTTGCATGCAATCTATTCCAATATTAGAAATTGCTTAAATGCATAATTGACGTTACCGAGCGATGAGCCTCCAATATAAGGCATTGAAATAATTATAAAATAATTGGCTTCTTCTACACGGGCAATCGATCAATTCCCCGTGTAGAGCGATCTTCGGGCAACTATCTCTTCTGAACAACCAGGAAAGTACGCGGAAAACGCAGCAGGACTTTCCTGTCTACTGCCACCGGATAATGCGGCGCAATCCTCGCCTTGTAAGCCTTCAGATAGTCGGCCTGCTCCTGTTCATCGAGCGGATCGAGAAACGGTCGCAATCCGGTCGCCTTTACCCATTCCACAATCGCATCAACGCCATCCAGCGGATGGTTATAAACCGTGTGCCATATATCGAGCCGGGCGGCCTGACCGGCGAGCGCATTATAATATTCCATCACCGGGGGCAGAGGTCCCCTGCCCTTGGCGCCGATCTTGGCAGCAAAGGCCTCTGTTTTTGCGACGTCACGCATACCGACATGGGTCTGCTCGCCCATATTGTCAGGCATCTGGACGGCCAGCACCGCGCCGGGACGAAGCAGCGACAAGAGGCGTTTCATCTGCTCGATGTGATCCGGCAGCCACTGGAAAACGGCATTGGAGAAGAGGACATCGGTTTCCGCATCCGGCTCGTAGCTCGCCACATCGCCGATGGCGAAATCCACCTTCGGCAGGCGGACCTTGGCCTTCTCGATCATGTCTGGCGATGTATCGAAGCCGGAAACATCAGCTTCCGGCCAACGCTCAACCAGAAGCTCCGTCGAGTTACCCGGTCCGCAGCCGATATCGACAACCTTGCGCGGCTTATCGACCGGTATCTGGGCCAGAAGATCGCGTGCCGGGCGGCTGCGTTCGTCTTCAAACTTCAGATATTGCTTTGCAGACCAGTCTTTCATCATGCTTCCCTTCATCAAATAAAAAAGGCCGGTGCATTGCACCGGCCTTAGCTTTAAAGCGCCAAAGGTTCGTTGAGGTTCTGGCTATGGCGAGACGAAAATGGTGAGGTTCGAGAACCGGAGCGGAGCGTACTTTGCGTACGTGAGCACCGGAAGCGCAGAACCACGCCATTTGCAGACCGCCAGAGCCTGAACATCTCAAACCTTACCGTGTGAGCGGCTTATAGGTCACCCGTTTCGGGTTGACGCTATCCGGTCCAAGACGACGGATCTTGTCGGCTTCATAGTCCTCGAAGTTGCCTTCGAACCATTCAACATGGCTGTCGCCTTCGAATGCGAGGATATGTGTTGCCAGACGGTCGAGGAACATACGATCGTGGCTGATGATAACGGCGCAGCCAGCGAAGTTTTCCAGCGCGTCTTCAAGCGCGCCGAGCGTTTCCGTATCGAGATCGTTGGTCGGTTCGTCGAGCAGCAGGACATTGCCGCCGGACTTCAGCATCTTGGCAAGGTGAACGCGATTGCGCTGACCGCCGGAAAGATTGCCGACCTTCTGCTGCTGGTCGCCGCCCTTGAAGTTGAACGCACCGCAATAGGCTCGGGAGTTCATTTCAAACTTGCCGAGCTTGATGACGTCATTGCCGCCGGAAATTTCTTCCCAGACGGTCTTGTTGGCATCGAGCGCGTCGCGGCTCTGGTCCACATAGGAAAGATGAACCGTATCGCCAATACGAACCGAACCGTTATCCGGCTGTTCCTGCTCCGTCAGCATCTTGAAGAGCGTCGATTTACCGGCGCCGTTCGGGCCGATCACACCGACAATGCCGCCTGCTGGCAGCTTGAAGCTCAGATCGTCGATCAGGAGACGGTCGCCATAGCCTTTCGACAGACCCTCGACCTCAATGACCACCTGACCGAGTCGCTCGCCGACCGGGATAATGATCTGCGCATCGCCAGGGCGACGCTCTTCCGCGCTCTTGACCAGTTCGTCATAGGCCTTGATACGCGCCTTGGACTTGGCCTGACGGGCCTTCGGGCTTGCAGAAATCCACTCGCGTTCACGCGACAGCGCCTTTTCACGGGCAGCCTCTTCGCGGCCTTCCTGCTGCATGCGCTTGGCCTTGGCTTCCAGATAGGCGGAATAATTGCCTTCATAAGGAATGCCGCGACCACGGTCGAGCTCGAGAATCCAGCCCGTCACATTGTCGAGGAAGTAGCGATCGTGGGTGATGATCAGCACTGAACCCGGATATTCACGCAGGTGCTTTTCAAGCCATGCGGTGGTTTCGGCGTCCAAATGGTTGGTCGGCTCGTCAAGAAGCAGCAGATCAGGCTTCGAAAGCAGAAGCTTGCAAAGTGCCACACGGCGCTTTTCACCGCCCGATAGTTTGGTCACGTCGGCGTCACCCGGAGGGCAGCGCAGCGCTTCCATGGCCATTTCAACCTGGCTTTCGAGATCCCAGAGGTTCTGGCTGTCGATGATGTCCTGAAGCTTCGCGCCTTCATCCGCGGTTTCGTCGGAATAGTTCATCATCAGTTCGTTGTAACGGTCGATGATCGCCTTCTTGGCGGCAACACCTTCCATCACATTGCCAAGCACGTCCTTGGAAGGATCGAGTTCCGGTTCCTGGGCGAGATAACCGCAGGTCGCGCCATCGGCCAGCCAGGCCTCGCCGGTATATTCCTTATCGAGACCGGCCATGATCTTGAGGATGGTCGACTTACCGGCGCCATTCGGGCCGAGAATGCCGATCTTCGCGTCGGGATAAAAGGAGAGGTGGATATTCTCCAGAATCTTCTTGTTGCCGTAGGCCTTATTGAGGCCGGACATGTGATAAATGAACTGGCGTGCCATAAAGCGCGTCGTCTCCGCAGGTTGAGAAGCGCGATCGGTCTTAACATTGCCGAACCGCGCGGAAATTGCTGACGCGTATGTAGGCCAAATATGCCCCGGACGCAAACGGCAACCCACGAAACGGAAGCAGCCGGAACCGCAAATCAAACTCTGACGAAAACCATAAATAATGAAACCGGGCGCGGATATTTCCGTCACCCGGTTTCCCCTCTGGCCACCGTCCGCGAAAGTTTCCTCCCTTTCATCGGACGGCCTGCAAGTTATGACGTGGAATCCCGTTTAAAACGCCCCCGATTGCCCTTCAAAAACCCCGTCTGCAAAGCTAGATTTGCCCAAGCTTTTGCGCTTTTCAAGCGGAATCTGCACAAAAAACGCAATTGCCTAAAATTCATTCACACTCCGTTCCAGTGCCTGTTTAATCGACGCCGCAACGGAGGAGATTGACTATTTGCACGGCATAAAATCAGATGGCGAAATGACATTCAAAACCATTCATCATCTGCCGGTTTCAGACAAATCAGAACTCCCGTTCCGCACCGTCCGCGCCGGGACACCGCGAGCCGTTGTCCAGATATGCCACGGCCTTGCCGAACATTCCGCACGCTATGAACGCTTCGCGTCCGTCTTGGTCGCGGCGGGCTACCACGTCTATATCCACGACCATCGCGGCCACGGCGCCAATATCGGTGCTCATGCGCCAAGGGGAATGTTCGCACAAAAGCAGGGCCATCTTGTGGCTATCGAGGACGTGCGCGCGCTTAACCGGCATATTCACGAGAACCATCCGGGCCTTCCGGTCGTGCTTTTCGGACATTCCATGGGCGGGCTGATCGCGCTGAACTATGTTCTGGACTACGCTGACACAGTCGATGCCGCCGCGATCTGGAATGCCAATGTCGATGGTGGCGCGGAAAGCGCTGCAGCGCTCGCACTTCTTTATATGGAGCGCATGCTGAAAGGCTCGGATGTTCCGAGCACCATTCTGCCAAAGATGACTTTCCGCGCCTGGGGTCGATCCATAAAGGGCCACCGCACGCTATTCGACTGGCTCTCGCACGACCCGGCAGAGGTCGACGCCTATGTCGCCGATCCGCTTTGCGGCTTCGATGTCAGCGTGGCGTTATGGATCGACATTTTCCGCTTGATCCGCCGCGGCGCCGACGACCGGAACTTTTCCAATATCCCGCGAAACATGCCCTTCAATCTTGTTGGTGGAGCCGAAGACCCTGCAACGGTGAACGGGGCCGCCGTGCGCAGACTGGCAGACAGAATGCGGAAAATGGGTTTCGAGCGTGTCAATTGCACGATCCTGCCCGCCACCCGCCACGAGAGCCTCAATGAAATCAACCGGGATGAGGTGACACAGAATTTTCTGGATTGGCTGGCGGAGGCTCTTCCGTATCCGGCAATGTCCGGCTAAAAAACGGCAGTCAACCGATCAATAGAGCTATTATCCGGGCCAGAACTCACGTTTACTTGAACCGTCTTGGCTTTGCCATCCAATCAATGCTATGGAGCGCGCCTTGCGCGTTATCGGGTTTCCGGGCAGGAAAGCCGAGCTTAAGCAGATAGCGCGAGGAATAAAGGAACACTCCGCTTGGACACACCGACGATTTCTGTGGTTATCCCCTGCCGCAACGAAGCCGACAATCTTGCCTTTTTGCTGGATGAAGTCGATGCCGCCATGCAGGGCCGCGCATACGAAGTCATCGTCGTCGACGACGGTTCGACGGACTCGACCAGCGATGTACTCGCGGGCCGCATTCATGCCGGCAAGCCACTCCGCCATCTGCGCCATGACCGGTCGTCAGGCCAGAGCGCTGCTGTGCGCTCCGGTGTTTTCGCGGCACGCGGCAAGATCGTCGTGACTATGGATGGCGACGGACAGAACAACCCCGCCTATCTCCCGGTTCTGGCAGATGCACTGTTAAAGGCCGGGCCTGATTACGGCATTGCAGCCGGACAGCGCCTCAAGCGCACGGATACGAAACTCAAGCAGCTTTCGTCTCGCTTTGCCAACAATCTGCGCGGCGCGATCCTCAAGGACAAGACCCGCGATTCCGGCTGCGGCCTGAAAGCGCTGCACACTGACCTGTTCCGGCAACTGCCTTTCTTTGACGGATGGCATCGCTATCTGCCTGCTTTGGCAATCCGCGAAGGTTTCGACGTCGTGCATGTCGATGTTGTCGACCGCGAACGCCGCCACGGCAAATCCAATTACGGCATTCTAGACCGTGGAGTGCGTGGCATTCTGGACCTTTATGGCGTCTGGTGGCTGCGGAAGCGCCGCAAGGTCGTTCCGCGTGTGAGAGAGATCACCCATGACTGATATTTTCAACAGCCTGTCACAGTGGCTGCACGAGGTTTTCGTGGCCCAGTGGGATGGCTGGATCGTGCTGGGCTTCGTCGCTCAGGCCTGTTTCACCATGCGCTTCGTTGTGCAGTGGTTGGCTTCCGAAAAGGCAAAACGCAGCGTCATGCCGGTTGCCTTCTGGTTCTTCTCACTCTTCGGTGGCACTTTGCTGCTGATCTATGCGATCCAGCGTAAAGACCCGGTCTTCATCGCTGGCCAAGGACTTGGCCTCATCGTCTATGTTCGCAATCTCTGGCTCATCGCCAATGAGAAGAAGCGGCTGACAGCCGGGGAGTAAACTCCCCGGTCGTTTCCAGAGCATTTCTGGACGCAAAACCGGTTTCCACTTTTGCTGGAAATGCTCTAGTGGATTGAATTTGACGTTTGATACCCGTCCGATATAAATCCCGTTTCAAACGTCAAATTCGAAAAATCCACTAGATTCATAAAGTTACTAGTGGTTTTTTTGATTCCGACATTTGCTCGGCGCTCATATCCGAGGGATGCAAATGTCGGAATCAGACCACCAGTCAGGCCCGAAGCGTCCGCCCAACCGAACGATAATCTAGCCCGGTGCCTGCAATATCTTCTGCCTTGTAGACATTGCGCAGATCAATCAGCACATTTCCGGCCATGACATTGGCCACTCGCTTAAGATCCAGCGCACGATAAGCGTTCCATTCGGTCAGCAGGGCAACGACGCCTGCGCCCTTCGCCGCTTCGTAAGCTGAATTGCACCAGACAACATCAGGAAGCACCGCCCTGGCAGCGTCCATGGCCTCAGGGTCATGCGCCTGAACCTTGATCCCGGCTTTCTGAATGGCCGCGATAATGTCGAGCGCAGGAGACTCGCGAATATCATCGGTGTTCGGCTTGAAGGCGACGCCCAGGACAGCAACCGTGTCTGCACCGTTTTCCTTGGCCGCAGTCACGATCCGTTCGGCCATCGACTGTTTGCGCGTCTCATTGACCGCAATGACCTGTTCGATCAGCGATTGCGGCGCATCATATTTCTTGCCCGTCGCAGCAAAGGCCCGCGTATCCTTCGGGAAGCACGATCCGCCGAAGCCCGGACCGGCATGCAGGAATTTCGAGCCGATGCGATTGTCCATACCGATGGCGCGCGCGACTTCCTGCACATTGCCGCCGGTCTTCTCACAAAGGTCCGCAACCTCGTTGATGAACGTCACCTTCATGGCCAGAAAAGCATTGGCCGCATATTTGATGATTTCCGCATTTTCCAGCGACGTGACGACCATCGGCGTTTCACGCAGGTAAAGCGGACGATAGAGGCGCTGCATCGCGGCCCTGCCGCGCTCGTCTTCCACCCCAACAACAACACGGTCGGGTCGCATGAAATCTTCTATTGCCGAGCCTTCCCGCAAGAATTCCGGATTGGACACCATCGAGAACGACACAGCCGGACTGGCAGCCTTGATACGGTCGCGTATGCGCGCATTGGTGCCAACCACGACCGTCGACTTGATGACGACCACGGCGCCCGGCTTCATGGCGGCGGCGATTTCATCCGCAGCTGCTTCGATATATTGCAGGTCCGCCTCGCCATCACCACGACGGGATGGCGTGCCAACAGCGATGAAGATGACGTCGGCATCGGCGATACTTGCCGGAAGATCGGTGCTGAACTCCAGCCGACCATCGCGAATATTGCGGGTCATCAACTCATCAAGCCCTGGCTCGAAGATGGTGACTTTCCCGGCCTTTAGCCGCTCGATGATCGACGGGTTTTTGTCGACGCAGGTAACGTGAAAACCAAATTCGGCAAAACACACACCTGAAACCAGACCCACATAGCCCGTTCCGATCATCGCCAGCTTCATATGTTCAGTCCTTCAGTTTGGCTTCGCGTGAGATTCCGGCCCCGGTTTGCCGGAAATGGCAGCGTTAGAGAACCGGAGCATCGTTCACTTAAAGTTACATGCAGACCGGAAACGTCAAACAACGCCATTTGCAGGCGGCTAGAACCGAAATATCGGTAGGCTCACAGCCATTTGTCGTAGTCGGATACCAGAAGATGCAGCGGCTTCTCGTTTTCATCGATATTCGAAAAACGGCCAATCGGCTCGCGGAAAATATTGTCGGTCAGGTCGTCGTTGACGGTCGAAACCTCGCCGATCAGCACATCGCCGCCTTCCCCCCAGAAAGCATGCCAATTGCCCGGCAGCAGCGTCACACTTTCGCCCGGCTGCAGCTTCAGATGAGCACCAGCCTTCTGCGTCACAAGGCGTCCGTCGGTGGCAACAGTCACGTCGGTTTGCTCATCCACACTGCCATCCGGCAGCGAGTTGAACAGTTCCAGCACCAGCGTGCCCCCACCACGATTGATGATGTCTTCGGCCTTCACCACATGCCGGTGCATCGGAGAAAGCTGGTTCTTGCGCGAGATCATGATCTTTTCGGCATAAAGCATGCCACCGCCGCGCTTGAGGTCTTCTGCGTTGCCGTTACGCGTGGTGAAGAGGAACAGGCCAAGATCGGCGAACTTGCCCTGCCCGTAGTCCGTAATATCCCAACCAAGGCGCGCATCGCGAATGGCATGCGCATCCGAAGAGGTCCGCGCCTTCAATTCCTCGGGCGACCAATATGCGAAAGGCGGCATGACATAGCCGAAAGAGCGGATGAAAGCGTCGCTTTCGCGGATGATTTCGTTGATTTCAGAACGTTTCATGGCCACCGAGCCTCCCATGGAATGAAACAGATTGGGATGTGGTTGACGTGGTAACTGGCTTTTAAACCAATTTGCAATCCCGGAAACGCTCCGAAGGCGGATGTAACACATATTTGCGACGATCTGATCACGCCGCAAAAGCGACATTTTGGCGTGTCGTCTTTACGCGAAAACCATGTCGCATCCCAATGCGCGTTTAGAATAGTTCAGTGATTGAATCGGGATAACGGAAGCTAGTTCACAGACCTCGGGAGATGTGAGCAAGCCATTGAGATAACGGGACAAGCCGTGCTTCCGGAAGACAAAGGGAACACCGGATCGAGCCATAGTCGCTGGGAGAACAGCAGAAGGCAGATCCAAGATGGAAAGCAAGGGTTCGAGGCTATGGACGTTCGCAACGAAATGCTGGGGCTGTTGACCGGGCGCGACCCCAATTTCAGCCTGGAGCAGAAATTCTACACCGATCCAGAGTATCACAAGCTGGATCTGGAGAACATTTTCTACAAGGACTGGCTGTTTGTCGGCCATGATTGCGAGCTGCCGAAGACCGGTTCCTATATGACCGTGCAAATCGGCGCTTATCCTGTTGTCATCGTTCGCGATGCGCAGGGCGGCATTCGTGCTTTCCACAATTCCTGTCGCCATCGTGGCTCGCGCATTTGCGCGGCTGAAAAGGGAACCGCCGCAAAGCTCGTCTGCCCTTATCACCAGTGGACCTATGAACTGGACGGGCGTCTGCTTTTCGCGCGTCAAGTCGGCCCTGACTTCAAGCCTGCCGAATACGGCCTGAAGCCGGTTCATTGCGAAACCGTCGCCGGCTATATCTATGTCTGCGTCGCCGAGGAAGCGCCCGATTTCGGTGCATTCCGCAATCTGGTCGAGCCTTATCTCGCACCGCACAATATCAAGGATGCAAAGGTCGCCTTCGAAAGCTCGATCATCGAGAAGGGCAACTGGAAGCTCGTCTGGGAAAACAACCGCGAGTGCTATCACTGCGCCGCGAACCATCCAGAACTCTGCCGCACCTATCCGGAAGCTCCGTCGGCAACCGGCGTGCAGGGCGTGATGGAAGATCCGGAGATCAACCAGCTCTGGAAGAATTGCGCCAGCATCGGTCTGCCTGCAGAATTCAACATGTCCGAAGATGGGCGCTATCGCATCACCCGCATCCCACTTCTGCGCGACGCGGTGAGCTACACCATGTCTGGCAAGGCGGCTGTCAAGAAGCCTTTGAGCGATCAGGTAGCTGGTAACACGAATATCGGTGCAATGTTGATGTTCAACTATCCATCAACTTGGAACCACCTGATGGCAGATCATGCGATTTCCTTCCGCGTTCTGCCGATCAGCGCCGAGGAAACGCTTGTCACCACCAAATGGCTCGTCCACAAGGATGCCGTCGAAGGCGTGGACTATGATCTCGATGAACTGACCCATGTGTGGATCCAGACCAATGACCAGGACCGGCAGATCGTTGAAGAAAATGCGGTGGGCATTCGCTCGCCCGCTTATCAGCCGGGCCCTTACTCGGTTGAACATGAAGGCGGCGTGATGCAGTTCCTCGAATGGTACACCAACACCATTACGCCGCGCCTGCGTGGTGAAGCGGCAAAGCTCAGCCGCGTCGCCTGATTTTTGAAATGCAGTTGAAGAAGTGAGAAGGCCATGCAGCCTCTGAAATATCTGGACGAGATGCTGCCGTGGAACGACAGGTTGCAGATGCTGGAATGCATCTCGGCCATCGAAGAAGCGCCAGACGTCATGACCTTCTCCTTCAAGACCGCCGAGGACAACTGGTTCCGCTATACGCCGGGCCAGTTCGTTACTCTGGAACTGCCGATTGAACGGGCAGATGGCCTCGGCCCGGTGCTACGGACCTATACGCTTTCCTCGACCCCTTCCCGCCCCTACCACGTCTCCGTCACCGTCAAGGCGCAGAAGGACAGCATCGGCACGCGCTGGATGCTCGACAATCTGCGTCCGCCGATGAAGATCAAGGCTTACGGACCGAACGGCGATTTCTCGCTCGCCAATCATCCGGGCGAAAAGTATCTTTTCGTCTCTGCGGGTTCCGGCATCACGCCGATGGTTTCCATGACGCGCTGGCTCTTCGACTGTGCCCCTGCGACCGACGTCGCGTTCATCAATTGCGCGCGCACGCCGGACGACATCATTTTCCGCCGTGAACTGGAGCTGCTCGCCGGTCGCATGGAAGCAATGCATCTGGCCTTCATTGTCGAGCAATCATCGGCACGCCATGTCTGGCCGGGCTTGCACGGGCGAATAGACCGTGCCCGGCTTGAACTGCTGGCACCTGATTTCCTGCATCGCAAGGTTTTCTGCTGTGGACCGGAGCCGTTCATGAACGGTGTACGTGGCCTGCTGGAAGACGCCGGGTTCAACATGGCCAACTATCATCAGGAGAGCTTTAATCCGGCCAGCGAGATTTCGTCGGTTCCGGTGCCGTCCACGCTCTCCGAACCGGCGAGCACAGCGACAGCACCCATCGCCCCGGCCGTGGCAGCAGCCAGCGTCGTCTTCAGCCTTTCCGGCGTGGAAGTAGAATGTACGGAAAACGACACAATCCTGCTTGCCGCCCGTAGTGGCGGCCTCAAGATTCCGAGCGCCTGCGAGTTCGGAATCTGTGGCACCTGCAAGGTGAAGTGCCTCGGCGGAGAGACCGAGATGAATCACAATGGCGGCATTCGCGACGACGAAATTGCCGAGGGCTATATCCTCGCCTGCTGCAGCCGCCCACGCGGTCGCGTGGAGATCGATGCTTAGAGCGTATCCCGAAAAGTGCGAAGCGGTTTTTGGAATAAGATGCGCGCTCTGAAAATCAGGCTTTCTTCAGAAACTCGGTCCGCAGCACCAGTCCCTTGACCTGCTTGGTGCTGCAATCGACTTCGTCCGGGTTCCCGGTGAGGCGAATGCCCTTGACCAGTGTTCCCCGCTTCAATGTCGTGGAGGTTCCCTTGACCTTCAGGTCCTTGATCAAGGTAACGGAATCGCCGTCATTCAACTGAGTTCCATTGCTGTCGCGGACGATAACATCTGTCATGATGGTTTCCTGTCTGGTGTCTGATTTGAGCCGTCCGTAGCACTCTTGCCGATGTTATACCAGAACGCGGCTTATTGCTGGTCTCGTGAACCCTGTCTGGCTATAGTCGGTTACGGAATAAGCAAAGCGAGTATTCTATGATCGGTCATGCACTTGTGGTTGTCGACATCCAGAATGATTTCTGCCCCGGCGGTGCGCTAGCCGTCGATCGCGGTGACGAAATCATTCCCACCGTCAACCGGCTGATCGATGAAAGCGAACACGTGATCCTCACGCAGGACTGGCACCCGGCCAATCATTCAAGCTTCGCCTCGACTCATGCCCACGCCCAGCCTTTCGATACGATCGAGATGGCCTATGGCCTGCAGACGCTCTGGCCCGACCATTGCGTTCAGGGTCGTCATGGCGCAGATTTTCACGCCAACTTGCAGTGGACGCGGGCACAACTCGTCATTCGCAAAGGCTTTCGCATCGGCATAGACAGCTATTCTGCATTCTTCGAAAACGACCGCAGTACGCCGACCGGTCTTGGCGGGTATTTACGCGAACGTAACATTGGTTCGCTCACTCTGGCGGGACTGGCCACCGACTTCTGCGTCGCCTATTCGGCGCTCGACGCCATTGCAGAAGGCTTTCAGGTGCGCGTCCGTCTGGATGCGTGCCGCGGGATCAACCTTAATGGCTCAATGGACATCATGCTGCAGAAGATGAAACAGGCTGGTGTCGAGTTGATTGACGAGCCTGTTTCAGCATCACATTTACTCTAGTGGTCTGATTCCGACATTTGCGTCCCTCTGATACAGGCGCCGAGCAAATGTCGGAATCGCAAAGACCACTGGTAACTTCATGTATCTAGTGGATTTTTCGAATTTGGCGTTTGAAAAAGCATCTCATGAAGTCGGGATTCAAACGTCAAATTCAATCCACCAGTTCGCCGTCCGGCAGCACGACGAAGATCAACACAGCGATGATGGTGATGAAGAACCGGAACGCGGATTCGATCCCGTTCCAGGTTTGCGACATCCACATGCCGAACCATTCGCCGCCAACCGACATGAAGCCGACCTGCCAGACCAGAAAACCGAGTGCAAGACCGGCAATGGCCCATTTCTTCGAACGGTTGAAGCTGACCGCCCGGTCAGTCAGACGACCGAGCATCGCAAACGCCCCGATCCAGCACAGGATCGCCGTCAGCGTCTCTGCCGCGATGATGAGAATATAGGCGGCATTGTGCAGCATCGGATTAGTGATGGCGCGATACTTGATCGTGGCATCGGGAAAGATGGTATCCATCATCAGGACGTGCTGCACGAAGCCGAAATTCGTGTCGTAATCGGTGATATTACCGAACGAAACCAGCGTTGCGAAAAAGGCTATAGCCGCCACAAAGGCGGTTTTGCTCAAACGTGTTACGATCATGGAAATCCCCTTCCCCGAATGAGCCGCAGCGCGCCGATCATGATCCCCTGAAAACGATCTGCAGCATGAAAGCGCGATGTCAGTCGCGTCCGGTGATGGTCCTCAACTCCGGCGATTCGGTCAAGGATCGGGTAGGAGGGCATTTTAGGCCCTCCTACCACACCACCGTACGTACGGTTCCGTATACGGCGGTTCATGAAGCGTAGTATAGGCGTCGGTGTTCCTTCAGGAACGAGATCAGCCCGATTTTGGTGAAGTAGGCATTCGGTAGGGCTTCGTGCATGTGTGAGGTTCTGGCATTCCACCATGGTCCCCGGCCATTGCTGGCACTTATCCATGCACGCTCCTTCTTTATGCCTCGTTGCATCAGGTTTCTTGCGCGCGCGGCTGGTTTCGTCCATTGCCGCCACAGGGTAGCCCGCAGCTTGCGGTGAACCCATCCATCCATTTCCTCGAACGTCCCCTTCACGTCAGCCAGCTTAAAGTAAGCTGTCCAGCCGCGCAGGATCGGCGCTAGGTCCTTGATGGTGGCGTCAATGGCCCGGCCACGCCCAGCCCGGAACTGGGCTTTCAGTTTGCCACGAAGACGCTTCACACTTTGTACCGCCACCTTGAGGCGGGGCATACGGTGGAACGTCATCGTATAACCCAAAAAGACCCGGTTCCATGGATGGTCAACAGCACTTTTGGTGGCGTTGACCTTCAGCTTCAGTCTCCTTCCAAGGAAGGCGGTGAGCGAAGCCATCACCCGTTGACCGGCACGTATTGACCGCACATAGATATTACAGTCGTCGGCGTAGCGGCAGAAGCGATGTCCGCGCTGTTCCAGTTCCTTGTCCAGATCGTCGAGCAGGACGTTCGATAATAGCGGAGACAGGGGACCGCCCTGCGGCGTTCCCTCGCTTCGCATTGTCGTCATCCCGCCCATCATCAACCCGGCTTGCAGATAACGGCGGATCAACCGCAGCACCCGTTTGTCGTAGACCTTGCGTGCCACTCGTGCCATCAGCACATCGTGGTTTACCCGGTCGAAGAACTTCTCCAGATCAAGATCAACCACAACGCGGTAACCGTCGGCCACATAGGACCGTGCGGCAAGGATCGCATCATGGGCACTCCGCTCCGGCCTAAAGCCGAAAGAGGAATTGGAGAAGCCTGGGTCGAAGATCGGCATCAGCACCTGATGTATCGCCTGCTGGATGAGGCGGTCGAGAACCGTGGGAATGCCAAGAAGGCGTTTCCCGCCGCCGGGCTTGGGGATTTCCACCCCGCGCACCGGCGCTGGCTCATACCGACCCGCCAGCAGGTCTTCCCTGATGCGCGGCCAATGCGATACGAGATGCTGCTTCAGGTCGCCAACGCTCATCTTGTCGATGCCCGCCGCTCCCTTGTTCGACACCACGCGGTGTAAGGCCGCTATCATGTTATCGCGACTGACGATCATTTCCATCAGTTGCATCGCGTCCTTCGGTTGTGAGTTGGACGATCCTGCCGTGACGTTTGATGCGCCCAAGGCATCCTCTCGCAGCTTCCGGCCACTACCTTCCGCATGGGCATGGGGCGTTTCAGCTCCATTATCTGCATCTGCTGTCGTCATCGAAAGATCGTTCTCCATCCGACACTTCATGTTCAGCCCTTCGCCGTCCGGTACGGCTACTACGGCATCTGCTGACTTCTGCCGCCCTATTCCGTCGCTTCTCAGCGGCGGTAGCACACCGTTGCCGGTGGCGAGGCGACAGATCTCCCGAGGTAAGACGCGTGACCTTCATGCCATATACCTGTCGCATCTACAGCCGCATCATCCGGGTGATATCGGGCTTTGGGTAAATGGGCCCCCTTGCCCTGATGCGACTGCCTCTTATGCGCTTCCTGTTCGTCAGGCCGGCACTTTGCTTACAGCTTCCTTCAGACCCCGCCTTACGACAACGCCCTTGCTGTTCGGCTAACGGTTCCCATCACCAGGGCCCGTAGAGGACTTTCACCTCCAAGTCATCGAACGGATACCATCCCGGTCGAGCGATGCTTGCGCACCACGCGCCATGCTCGGCGCACCCAACAAAAAGGGCAGCCGAAGCTGCCCTTCTAATCCAGGGATACAAGGCCAACTAGTGCCCTGTCACCTCTTCGGCTTCTTCCTGCCAGTTCGGATTGAGCCGGTTGTAGCGCAGCGAAGACATAAACGAGAGACCGATCAAAGCCGCGCCGATAAGGCCGGTAATGACTTCCGGAATATGTACCAGCGTCTGGACATACATGATGACCGCCAGAACCAGGATCGCATAGAAAGCACCATGTTCGAGGTAACGGTACTGACCCAGCGTCTTGCGCTCGACAAGCATGATAGTGAGCGAACGCACATAGAATGCACCAATACCGAGACCGATAGCGATGATGAACAGGTTCGTGGTCAGCGCGAACGCACCGATAACACCGTCGAACGAGAAGCTGGCATCCAGCACTTCAAGATAGATGAAGGCGCCGAGACCACCGCGATGGACCATATCCATCTGCTCCTGCGTCGCATCCAGAACCTCGCCCAGTCCTTCGACAGCGAGGAAGGTCAGGAGACCGAACAGGGCTGCGATCAGGAAGGTGTGCGAATGTTCGGCATCAAGCTGGTACGAGAAGAAGATGATCAGAGCGATTGCCACACCGATCTCGACCCCCTGCACCGAAGCAAACTTCGACATACGGCTTTCGATGGCCTTGATCCAGTGCACGTCCTTCTCGACATCAAAGAAGTACTTCATGCCGACCATCAGCAGAAATGTACCGCCAAAGGCAGCAATACCTGTATGGGATTCCGAGATCACGCGAGCATATTCATCCGGCTGCCAGATCGCGAGTTTCAATGCAGAGATCGGATCGGTCCACATGGCAACGGCGACAATGGCAAGCGGGAAGATGATGCGCATGCCGAAAACGGCAATGATAATGCCCCAAGTCAGGAAGCGATGTTGCCATTCCGGCGTCATGTCGCGCAGGATGCGCGCATTGACGATAGCGTTATCGAAAGAAAGCGATATTTCGAGAACGCTCAAAACTGCACAGATGATGAAGACGGAGACCATTCCCCCAAAAGTGCCGGTCATTTCGAAACCGAGCCAAACGGCACCAGCGAGACCCAGTACGGTAAAAACCATGGGCCAAATAAAGTAACGAAGAGTGGCCATTTCAAACCATTGAATTCTTATTGTTTATCAAACGGAAACAGACACTGGCCGCTACAGCACACTGCCGTGAAGCGAAATCCGCTTCCCGTCGCGCGCTCTACCTGACCACTGCTCTTCCCGCCAAGGCGTACCGGCTATGTAAGTAGCTTGCCAGATGCAAACAAGAGAAAGCGTGGCAATAATTTGGCCAATTTGCGGATTTGATGTGCTGAAATATTTCGTTACTATTCCGTGATACTAAAGTAGAACAGCCTCACAGCTCCACCTACTCGCTCTCATAGTAAAATCTGCCGGAACGTCAGATTTGTACGAATTGTCACGTGGCAAAAACTTCATCACAACATAGATTTATAATGTGGGCTGCGCACCGCTGCCGGTTGCAGGCCTTTCAGGAATAAGGGAATTCAACAGATGATTGCTCCGGAAGAGCTACAGCGCCGAATAGAAAAAAGACTTGCCGAGAGCAGTTTTTCACAACCAGAACTTCTGATCCGGCGGGCGCATCGTTTGGCGCAGGAAGGCAAGAACGGATCAGCCTCGGTGGCCGACGCACTGCTGAAGGAAGCCGGTTCGCAAATAGGTCTGCAGGAGCTTTCCGAAATAATCGACCACAAGCCCTGGCTGCTCGAAACGATTATCAATGGCGCTGGGAAAAAGGTCGGCAACTCCGACCATCATTAGATGTGCGTTAGAAAAAACATTTAGAGCGCATTTCCAGTATTTTTCTTTCTATATATGACTGCAAGGGGAGACACAGATGATGATAACCGGACCTCAATGCCGTGCAGCCAGAGCGCTTGTGGAATTCTCACGCGACCGTCTGGCCCAACTGTCAGGGATCGACGCAGCGACCATCGAGCAGTTTGAGCGCAAGCTCGGTACGCCAACGGGCGAACAGATACAGGCATTGGCCAATGCGCTGGAAAAAGCCGGAGCGCAATTCATTCCCGAAAATGGTGGCGGTGTCGGGGTACGCCTGAAATTCAATCGCTCCGAGACCAAACGCATTGCCAATCTGGAGAACGAGGGCGGCCCGACTGCCTCCGACGAGGTGCCGTAGCAAGCGCAGGCTTTTCGATAGCGCGTCCTGAAAACGACCGCGTAAATAGTTGGAGCGCCGACCCGGTTCAATCAGATCGGCGCTCCAGACTCTCAATTCCTGAAAAGACTTACTTGTCAGTCAGGGCTGGCGGATCCAGACGCTCCTGCATCTTGATCGTCACCAGATCCTTGGCTTCAAGATCATAATCTTTGAAAGCAGCACCGCGAAGAACCTGATCGTCATAGGTCTTGACGTAGTAAGTCATGTTCTTCATGTCGGCGATGGTCGTCCACTGCGTGTATTCGAGCGGCGTTGCCGGGTCCACGATCCAGCCCTTGGGAATATCAAAATTGTTGGCGATATGCTCGGCCAGACGAACGCTTTGCGGCCCGCTCGGCACCTTTGCCGCCGACAGAACGAAAGCGGTTGCGCGCACAAACCTTGATGGAGGCGTCGTGTCTCCAGGCACGCCCAGCATACCCGATCCTTCACCCAATGGCGTGAAAGTAGCGCCATTGACCTTGAGCGGCTTGGTATTGTCCGGCGACAGGTGAACATAATTGCGCAGATTGGTCATGTGCCAGTCGAAGGACGGCGAATTCGTCATCACTCCGAGCGGATTGTCATAAACCTTCAGCTTGCCATCGATGGGTTCAATGACAATCGATGCACCCGTCGCATCGTGCAGTGTATAATGCACAGGTGGTGCGAAACCCATATTGGGTTGCTTGACATCAATGACGGCAATGCTGCCAAGAGCTGCCTTCACTTCCGCCACTGTGGAGAAATTGGTCAGGGCCCAGCTCAGAACATCCCAAGGAGCAAGGCTGTCTTCCGCCTTGGCCGTGGAAGGATCCTGGAACTTGGCGTAATCCGGGAAATAGAGGATGCCGCCCGCAAGTCCCTTCTCATTCATGCCATCCGTGAGAGCCGGAATGCCGAATGCATTCATGCCGATCACGGCATATTTGCTCTTCCATTGCTTGCCGGGTTTCGCATCGGCGGCGGTCGCCGTGAAAGCATAGTTTCGCGGAACGACAATCATATCGGACTTGAGTTCGAACCCGAATTCCATCGTGCGCGCATAGACCATACCACCGTCGCTCGTCGGGAGAACGAAGCTGGTGCAGGCGAAAGCTGCCTGAGGAACGACCAGAGCTGCAGCGATGAGAGCGGTTGCAGCGCCCCGCGCAAACATCCGGCGAGACGACTTCCAGAAAGATTGTTTCGTTTTCATGATGACCTCGTTACTCCACGATTTGTCATATTAAGAATTGCCAAAATAACTTCCTCGCCTCACCTCAATGAGAAAAGAGGCGCCGCTCCCATTCCGAATAAATGGTTGCACCTGATGAAAATAAACAGAACAAACCTTAATATAAGTATCAATTTTCAGTTTATTTCCCTGAATGATTAACATATATATGGAGAAAGATTTAAATCTGATGTATTATCGAAATTGCTAATACATAATCCAGGGGGGTTTTTCGGTGAAAGACGGAAGATCGCGTAACCAGAACGGGAATTTACTGTTAAAATTTTCCAGAAGTATTATATTAGCATCAGCTGTTTTAATAGGTATGTCAGCGACATCGTTCGCGGCAGATGCCGTGACACCACAACCAGAAATTCAGGACCAGCAGCGCTGGCGCGTGATTTTCAGCCCATATGTCTGGGGCGCATCGTTGAACGGCACTGCAGGTCTGCTGGGCCGCAGCACGGATGTTAACGTCCCATTCCGCGAGATTTTCGATAATCTCGATATGACTTTCATGGGCAATGTCGATATCAGCAACGGCACGGTTGGTTTTTTCATCGACGGTCAGTACGTCAAGACCAGTCAGGATGAAAACCTCCGCGACAACGAACTCGCCCTCGATATCAAGACAACCACCTTGGCAGCTGGTGCTTATTATCGCGTCTATGAACAGCAGCTCGAGGGAACGACGCTCTTCGGAAACCAGCGGATTTTCGCGATTGAACCAACCGTGGGTGTTCGCTGGACAAGACTGGAGGCCGGACTTGAAGTTGGCCCTTACAGCGAGTCGCGCAAGGTGGAATGGACCGATCCCTTTGTAGGCGCGCGTGTCTTCTACGACATCAATGACCGGTGGAACATTTTTGCGGAAGCCGACATTGGTGGTTTCGGGGCCGGAACCAAACTCAGCGCCAATGGCCAAATCTATCTTGGATATCGAACAATGGTTTTCGATATTCCCACGACATTCCGTGTCGGCTACCGGGCGCTTTATCAGGACTACAAGGACAACGATACGGTTGAGAATTTCAAGTATGACGTGACCCAGCATGGGCCAGTCGTTGGTTTCTCCGTCTCGTTCTAGTTCACAACAAGTTAGTTTCTGTTGTTTGACCCGCCGGCAAAACCGGCGGGTTTTTTGCTATTCTCTCCCCTTGATCAGCTCTAAGTAAAATTCAACGACTTCCGGTAATAATAAGCGGGGAATAATGTGGGGGAATGAATGACCTATATCTTCGAGCTGCCGATCTATCTTTCTTTTACGGCCTTCGCCGTACTTGGAATTGTGTTCTATGCGGTTGGACGTTTCGCGCTCGACATGCTGTCCAAACATGCAGCCAGCGACGTTCTGTCCATTCCGATCGGTGCTTTCATCAGCACCATTGCGACGGCCTGGGCCTTGTCGCTCGGTTTTGTTGCCGCTGATATCTGGAGCGTCAATTCCCGGGCAGATCAGGCGATCAGTGAAGAACGCTCGGCCATTTCCCGTCTGATCGGAACGTCCAGGGCCGAGATATTGAATGCGCCTGAACTTACTGCCGCCCTCACCGGCTATCGCCTTGCCGTAATCGATGACGAATGGCGCGAAAAGATCAATGTCGAGCCAGCAGCTTCCGTTGAAACGGCGTTGCAGAGTATCCGGCGCGAGATCATCAATCTGGCACGCGCCGACGTGCCGTCACCCGTTATCTCCCAACTCATCAACGATTTCGATGAATTGCAGGACGCGCGCAATACCCGTCTGGCTGTCGGATCAACCTCAATCGACTATTACAAATGGTATCTCGTGCTTTCTCTTACATTCCTCACGGCGATAACCATTGCAGCGACCCATGCGGACCGTGTGCGAGCTGGTGTAAAGGCGCTCGTCATTTATTCGCTGACAGCCTCATTCTGCCTCTGGATTCTCGCAATCCACGCCAATCCCTATCAGGGGCTGGAACGCCTTGAACCGTCCCTGCTTTTCACCAGCCACAAGCACGGTTAAGATAGCTGAAGATTCGATTTATTTTATCCTGCTGAAATTGCAGGGAAATCTTCTCAATCGAACGCGGAGCAGCGATTTGATGAAACTGCTGGGCGCTGGCGTCCTCATAGGCTTGGCCTTCCCGGTCGGAATGGCTTCTGCACAAACCTTCAGCGTCTGCCACGGTTATGAATGCCATTACCGGACCAAAGTTACGCTGACCGCGAAGGACCAACAGCGTATCCGGAACCTTCTGCAAAATGGCAGTCGCAGCGCAGATGGCGAACGGAAAGCACTGCGAACGGCAATTGCTATCTTCGAACAGCGCGGCACCGCAGCGATTGGCGTCCGGGACAAGCCGAGAATGCAATTCGGCAAGGCCCGCATCAAGGGCCAGATGGATTGCATCGATGAATCGACCAATACCGATAACTTCCTGCGCTACCTGCAATCACGCGGCTGGCTGAAGCACCACACTGTCGCGCGACGCACGTCCCGCGGCGCTTTCTTCGATGGACGATATCCGCACTGGACGGCAGTTGTCGAAGACAAGCAGGGCCAGAAATGGGCCGTCGATTCCTGGTATGAGGCAGGCGGCGGACCGCCAGACATCATGCCACTGCAGCAATGGAAGCAGCGCGGTTATATGGGCGAGCGTTAAAACCCGTCCGCCCGTCTTTCCACTTACAATCACTGCCTTATATCGCCCTGCGAAGGGCATTCACTCAATAGCGAACGGGCATCCTGCCCTAGAGATTACCGGGCATCACAGAGGGGACGATCCATGCCGATTTTGAAGCGGTCTTTTTCCAGCATCTGCACTACAGCGCTCGTTGCAGGCAGCATGCTTGCCGCACCGATTGCCGAAGCTTGCACACGTTTCGTGTATCACGGGGCCAACGATCAGGTGATGACCGCCCGATCCATGGATTGGAAAGTGGATGTTGCGACCAATCTCTGGGTCTTTCCACGCGGCATGAAACGTTCCGGCGAGGCCGGCAAGAACTCGCTTCAGTGGACATCCAAGTATGGCAGTGTGATCGCCTCCGGTTACGACATTTCCACGACAGATGGACTGAACGAAGCAGGACTTTCCGTTGGCGCATTGTGGCTCGTTGAATCGGAATATCCGAAATATGACGGCACCACACCGGGCCTCAGCATCGCGGCTTGGGCGCAATATGTGCTTGATAACTTTGCCACAGTCGACGAGGCGGTCAAAACTCTGCGCGCAGAGCCTTTCACCATCGTGACGGACAAGGTCCCCGGTGAAGACAGACTGGCCACGTTGCATCTGGCCATATCCGATTCCAGCGGCGACAGCGCGGTCATCGAATATATCAACGGCAAGCAGGTGATCCATCACGGCAAGCAATATCAGGTGATGACCAATTCGCCGACATTCGACGAGCAGCTTGCGCTCAACTCCTATTGGACCCAGATCGGCGGCACTGTCATGCTGCCGGGCACCAATCGCGCCGCCGACCGTTTTGCGCGCGCATCGTTCTATGTAAACGCCGTCCCGAAAACCGACGACCCTGTTGAGTCGATTGCCAGTGTTTTCAGCGTCATCCGGAACACCTCGGTGCCTTTCGGCCTGACAACACCTGACCAGCCGAACATTTCCTCGACACGCTGGCGGACGGTGGCCGACCAGAAGCGCATGCTGTATTTCTTCGAATCGGCTTTGACACCCAATGTCTTCTGGGTTGATCTCAAGGAAATCGACTTTTCGCCAGAAACCGGCAAGGTCAAGAAACTCGACCTCGGCGTCAATCAGACCAACACGTTCAATGGCGTCGTCAACGACAGTTTCAAGGAAAGCGAGCCCTTCAAGTTCCTCGGTCTTTGAGCTGGTTCTACAGTTTTTTGCTGAACCAATCACGCTCCGTTGCGTTAGTTATCCATAACCAACCCAGAACGGAGGACCAACCAATGGACTGGAATCGCGTTGAAGGAAACTGGAAACAGGCCAAGGGCAAGATCAAGGAACAGTGGGGTAAACTCACCGATGACGATCTCGACCAGATCAATGGCCGGCGCGAGCAGTTGGAAGGCAAAATCCAGGAACGCTACGGCATAGAAAAAGACCGCGTGCGTTCTGAACTGGATGATTGGTACAATCGCCAGACCTGGCTTTCATAAAGCCGCATCCTTCAAGAGAAAGCCCTGCCCATTGGCAGGGCTTTTTCAATTATCACCGGCAGCCATCCACGCGCTGCAGAGAGGCGGAAAGCCCCATCAGGGAGAAGGTATAGCGGGTCTGCGTACCGCGTGCCGATGTTGCCTGCACATTGAGCGTTTTGCCCGCGCGCATTGCCCGCATCAGCTTCGCTTCATCGGCAACATTTTCCGCCCAGGCGCGATTGCCCTCGCTGAAGAACGGAAAGCGCGCGCCATCCACCATCACATTGACCGAACTGTTGGCTTTCAGCTGATATCCCATCACCAATTGAGGGCTATACTGGCCATCCGCCTTGGAAATAATCACGAAATTATCACCGTGCTGCACGCCGGTCGGCTGAAAATTGATCGGTACAGTCAAAGCATAGCATTTGTTACCCGCAAGCTCGGTGTTCTGGTAAACGCCCCAATCGCGGAATTCACCCAAATAACTCGTCTTCGCTGAAGCCGCGAGAGAGCTCGCCACCAACCCTGCCAATGCCAGCGCAACGGTGGTTGCATTTTTTCTCATCGCCCAAAACCTCCATTTTGTCGCCAGTTCACGTCACTTAAAAAATTGTTTCATTGCGTTACTATTTTCTTAACGAACTGCTAAAATTTGTTGAAAGTTTGCGATGGAAACCAAAAACACCGGTCTGTTGGAACAGACCGGTGTTTTGCAAATATGAGATATGTTGAGGAATCTAGAACCGAAACTGAAGTCCCAGTGAATAGCTAACCTCGCTTCCGTCATCATGTGCGAAGCGGGCGTTGATTTCACTGAACATACCGATGTCATCCGTAACCGCCAGCTGGGCACCCAGCTGAGCGCGTCCAAACTCCTTGTCAACATCACCAAGAAACGCAATTCGGTCACGACCATCGGCCATGGTGGTCAGGCCGATTGTCTCAGGGCGCCCGTCGGCCAGCTCCCTCACCCATTTCACACTCGTATATGGTCGCAGGACCATACCGTTTGCAAACGTCATCGTGCCATGCAAACGCCAGCCAACGCTCACTTCAAGTGAATCAAAATCCTGTTTCGCATAGTCGAGCGCGGTTCTGAAAGCGTCGCCTTCATTGAAGGCATCGATACGGTAGCGCATGTAATCGAGACCGGCCACCGGTCCGCTCTTCACACCTGCCCAGCTAAAATCATGTCCACCTTCAATGCGGGCGCCCCAGGACAAGGCGAAAGTATCTGATTGCAATTGCTGGTTCAGCAGAACCGGGCCGTTCATGGCTCGCAAGAATACCGAGCGATCATTGTCGAAGCTGGTTCGCCCGATATTGATGTCGCCCGCAAACCAGTTTGAGGCCGCATCCTGATAAAGAGCATAGACAGCCCCCTGCCAACTATCGCCATCTATCGAACCGTCATCTGCCAGCTTGTCCCGGCTGCGCTGAAAGCTGAAGCTTCCCCCAAGCGTCCATGCTGCATTGTAACGATAATCACCGAGGAGGTGGAAGCCAACACGATTCGCGTCCGAAACTCCGGGCAGATCAAAACCGCTGCCCGGATATAACTCCCCTTCCACGCTCGCTTCGCCGCTGAATGTCCCAACAGCGCGATCACTTTCAAGCAAGGTCAGCCAACGGCGATTGTGCAAACCTGTCAGTGCTTGATGTTGACGCTGCAGCTGATCCGTCATTTGACGGATCATTGTGCCGCCGGAAGCTGTGGAAGCAAGCAGATCAGCGCCCGTCAGTTCCAGAACGAGACGGGTCAACAGCCTTGAAAAGTCCTGGAGCCTCTGGTCAATACGCTCCTGGCCGAAGGCATTGGTGAGAACATCCTTGTTGTCGAGGCTCGGCGTATGCCAGGTTGAACCGCCGGGAATCGCTGGATTGTCCGTCTGCTGATAACCGTCGAGATCGCCAAGTTCCCAGTTCGTCGCTTCAATGAACAAGACCGGAATATTGAGGCCGTTGAAGCTTTCCCCGTCACTGCAACAACCGGTTCCAGCCGGATATTCGTGGTTGAGACCGGGATTGGTGAACAGAGGAATATCAAGCTCGTTCGCGATGCGCAGAATCTGGTCACGATAAGCAGTCAAAACCGGATTATCGATGCTGTTGCTGCCAGCATGGGCATACATCTTGTCGCCGGTAATGAGGCTATCGAGGTTGATCATGCCGAGCATGTTTGCGCGCTGCTCATCGCTAAGCGAAGCGACATAGGCTCTCGATCCGCGCAAGCCCTCTTCTTCCGCTCCAAACCCGACGACTTCCAGACCGTTCTCCAGAGGAATGCCTGCCAGATTGCGGGCGATCTCGGTCAAGACGGCTGCACCGGAGGCGTTATCGTCGAGCCCTTGCAGCGTTGGACGGCCGTAATAGGTGTCGTAATGTGCGCCGAGAACCAGATACTGACCGCTCGTACCGGGCGCAGATGCAATAACATTCTGCGAACTGCGGCTGCCAGCCCAAGTAAAGTCCTGCCTGACTGTCTGGTAACCAAAGCCGAGACGCGATTGCATCCAGTCCGTCGCACCGGCGAAACTGGCCGTGCCGCGATAACGACCAGGATATTCAGTAATCAGCCTCTCGAGCGTCCCGTTGGCATATTGGCCATAGTCATATGCGAAAGCTTCTGTTGCAAAACCCGCGCTTGTAATACCGGCTAATAGAACAACCACCCGTGCCATGCGCCGAAGCGCTGACGTCTGCGCCATCTTCATCTGATTTGAAGCGACTATTCCCACAGCCAAACGTTTATCAGGCCGGACTTCCCATTTATAATACACCATGTACCCCATTCATTATTATACTGCATGGTGTAATTGGTATTTAAACGAGCTTGCGACGTCACGGAAATATTAAAGAGAATTCACATATAACTTACGGTCAAAGGGAAAATTCCAGATCAACAGAAGACGTATTCTTGAAACACTGGATAGAAAATGGAGCCGCAGTTCAGGCGGAAGTACAGCTCATCGGTACGAATTAATTGAAGGAGTAAATGGTGGGCCCGGAGGGACTCGAACCCCCAACCAAGCGGTTATGAGCCGCCGGCTCTAACCAATTGAGCTACAGGCCCCACGCAACGTTGACCTACCCTAAAGAAAGCCGGGATACAAGCTGTCAAATGCATCAGTTGCCCTAATGCGCACATATTCAGTTGCGATGCATACAACCTAGAGCATTTCCTGCAAAAGTGCGAAGCGGTTTTGCCTAGGATAATGCGACGAAACAGATAGTTAGAGCGGTTCCAGCGACTCCGCTTTAACTGGAACCGCTCTAAAACCACGGTATTTCTGATTTGAACCAGCAGTTGTAATTGGCACACAATTCGAATCTGATATCGTCGGCTTCATACATAAGAGGGAACTTAAGAAATAAGCGATTTCAAAGGCAAAGTGGCCACCCGCTCCGGTGTAACCAGCTTTGCCAGAGCTGCCTCAACTTTCTCTACAGGAGATTTTATGAACAACCGCGCTACCACTCTTCTTGCAACCTCCTTTTCTGCAATCATGCTCGCAGGCGCGCTGACGCTGCCAGCTCTGGCACAGGAGAATCAGATGACGAAGCAGCCTGCGCGTATCGCCGTCACTGGCGAAGGCACCATGACCGCCTCGCCCGATATGGCCATCCTCAATCTCTCCGTATTGCGCGAGGCGAAGACCGCTCGCGAAGCTATGACCGCCAACAACGAAGCCATGGCGAAAGTACTCGAAGCCATGAAGAAAGCCGGTATCGAAGATCGCGATCTTCAGACCGGCGGCATCAACATCCAGCCGCGCTACGTCTATCCGGACGACAAGAATGGTCTGAAAGAACCAAGCATTACCGGCTATACGGTTTCGAACAGCCTGACTGTACGCGTGCGCGATCTGGCCAAGGTCGGCAATGTGCTTGATGAATCCGTCACGCTCGGCGTCAATCAGGGTGGCGATCTGAGTTTCGTCAACGACAATCCGGCAGCCACGATCAATGAAGCGCGCAAGCGTGCCGTTGCCGACGCCATCGCCAAGGCGAAGACGCTTGCCGATGCTGCCGGTGTAGGCATTGGCCGCGTTGTCGAAATCAACGAGCAGAGCCGCCCACCCATGCCGATGCCAATCGCTCGTGCTCAGTATAAGACCATGGCCGCAGCAGCGCCGGAAGATGCCGTGCCCGTTGCAGCTGGCGAGAACAGCTATAACGTTTCGGTCAATGTCGTTTTCGAAATCAAGGAATAACGGCAATCCAATTGGCAATTGCGAAGGGGCGCTCCAGCGCCCCTTTTCTTTTACCCGCCACGAAGAAAAGCTCCGGCCTGATTTACTCAGGCCGGAGCTTTTGAAACTTAAGCCGTGCGCCTTAGCGAATGATCGGGCAACCACGAACATTTGCGAACACGACACCGGCAGGGCGACCATGACGGAAGCCACGAACTTGAACCGACTTGCCGCGATAGACGACACGCGCATTGCGGATGCCCATGCGATTAGCCTTCATCTTGGCGCCTTCGATGGAGCAGGCACGACCACGATAAGCTGGACGGCCATGGTGGTAGCCTCGGTAATCGATATTCACGATGGCAGAGCTTGCCGACGTGCTGATGGCTGGAGCGACAACCGGCGAGGCGGCGCTGGCGGAAGCTGCCGTCGTGAAGATGGCGGCAACACCAAGAGCAGCGGTTACGACGAACGACTTGAGCGAAATAGCAGACATCTTTGAACCTCTTCGATTTGTTTTCAGGTCTTGCCTGAGGCATCCGAGAAGTAGCGCCCTATAGATGAACAGAATGAAAAACCAACGTTCATGTGCCGTTCAGCTTCATATGAAGTAGAAGGAATGCCTGCGCACTGCTCTTATAAACTAAATAAATTCAATGCGTTATAAGGGAACAAAATCCGCGCTGCGATATTTGAAGCATAGATTAAATTTACGCAATGTTTGAAAAACGCAAACGAGCCATCAGCGGTGGCTCGGCATCACCATATGATCGAGATAATCGTCGTCATCTTCCAGATCGTGATCGAAAGCCGTCACCTTGCCGCGAACGGAAATACCTGCCTCATACACCGTTTCGGGTGAACCCGAAACCAGCGGATGCCACCAATAGAGATCCGAACCTTCTGCAACCAGACGGTAGGCGCACGTCACAGGCAGCCAGTCCACCTCGTCAACGATCTCCGGCGTCAGAAAAACGCAGTCCGGCACCGTCTTCTTGCGGTTCGGATAATCACGGCACTGGCAGCTGTCCGGGTTGAGCAGCGTGCAGGCAACGCTGGTCCAGTAAATCTCGTTTGTGTCGTCATCCTGCAATTTATGCAGGCAACATTGGCCGCAACCGTCACACAGGCTCTCCCACTCGCTGCGGGTGAGCTGGTTCAAGGTCTTGGTGCGCCAGAATGGTTTGTCGTTCATAATGCAGCGTATAATGGAATTATGTCGGGAATGGCGTGGACAAATCGCCGCCATTTCAGAACACTTGATATTCGATCCGGATCGGGCTATTAGACCCGCGTCATCATCATGACCGTAAGCGTCTTACGTTAGGCAACGCATCAATCTCGCCGGGAACGGCAATTTGCATTGATGTTTCGTTGCGCCTTCCCCGCAGAATATTCAGGAATACACATGTCTCAGTTTGAATGCGCACGCCGCAGGAAGCTGCCTGCACGCTATGCATCTATTGTGATGCCGTTCATCCTATCGATCATGATGACATTCATCGTGTCGTTGATTGCAACCGCCAAGAGCCTTGGCATTGCCCATCCCAATCTCGCATCCAGCTGGATGTCGGCATGGGCCCTTTCGTGGGTGGTCGCCTTTCCAGTTCTCCTCGCCATTCTGCCCATCGTGCGCAGAATGGTCGCTATGGTGTGCGACCCGCATTAACAGTTAGAGCGCGTTTCGATCTGATAAGATCAGATCGGCACTCTAACGTCTTCTATTTCAAGCATAATCTTATCGATCCTCGTTTCACTCCGGTCGGATTATGCTCTAAAAAAGCAAAAGCCGCGCATCTTGATGCGCGGCTTTTTCAATTCTCTTGCAGGCGGCTCAGCGGAAAATAGCTTCGCCTTGTTCATCCACGATCTGCCGTCCCTTGTTCAGCGAAATGCTGGCGGCATCTTCGATGCCGGGGCAACGGTCGGCACGAACGAAGCGATATTCCTTCACTTCGCCATCGATCGTCTTGGAAATGACGCCGCAGACCTGATACTGCCCGCCCTCGCTATAGGGCGTGGCAATGATCAGAAAATCCTTGTGTTCAAGGCGACCCGCCTCTTTCGGCTCTGCCGGTGTCTCGGAGGCAGAGCCTCCACCGAAAAGACGCTTCAAAAAAGACATATCGCCTCCCCTTCCCGTATGTTTTTGTTCAGTTCAGCTATCCAGGCCCTAGCTATCGAGGAACGAACGCAGCTTGCGCGAACGGCTCGGATGCTTCAGCTTGCGCAGCGCCTTGGCTTCGATCTGACGGATACGTTCGCGGGTAACCGAGAACTGCTGGCCGACTTCTTCCAGCGTGTGGTCGGTGTTCATACCGATGCCGAAACGCATACGCAGAACACGTTCTTCACGCGGCGTCAGCGAAGCCAGAACACGGGTCGTCGTATCGCGCAGATTGGCCTGAATCGCTGCATCGATTGGCAGAAGCGCGTTCTTGTCCTCGATGAAATCGCCCAGATGTGAATCTTCCTCGTCGCCAACCGGCGTCTCGAGCGAGATCGGCTCCTTGGCGATCTTCAGCACCTTGCGCACTTTTTCGAGCGGCATGGCGAGCTTTTCAGCCAGTTCTTCCGGCGTCGGCTCACGACCGATTTCATGCAGCATCTGGCGCGACGTGCGGACGATCTTGTTGATCGTTTCGATCATGTGCACCGGAATACGGATGGTGCGCGCCTGATCGGCAATCGAACGGGTGATTGCCTGACGAATCCACCATGTCGCATAGGTCGAGAACTTGTAACCGCGGCGATATTCGAACTTGTCGACCGCCTTCATCAGACCGATATTGCCTTCCTGAATGAGATCGAGGAACTGCAGACCACGGTTCGTGTACTTCTTGGCAATCGAGATGACGAGACGAAGGTTGGCTTCCACCATTTCCTTCTTGGCGATGGTCGCTTCGCGTTCGCCCTTCTGCACCTGATTGACGATACGGCGGAATTCGCCGATGGAGATCGCGGTTTCGGTCGCCAGCATCTGGATTTCCGAACGCAGACGGTCGATGGCGCGCTCTTCCTTGGCTGCGAATTCCTTCCAGCCACGGGCTGAAAGCGTGCTCACGCGCTCTACCCATTTCGGGTCCAGCTCGTGGCCCTGATATTCCTTCAGGAATTCCTCACGACGCACACCGAAGGATTCGGCCAGACGCAGCAGCTTGCCTTCGTTCTGAACCAGACGCTTGTTGATGTCGTAAAGCTGTTCGACGAGCTGTTCGATACGGTTCTGGTTCAGCGACAGCGACTTCACTGCCTTGATGAGCTGATCCTTCAGTTCCTTGTAGCGACGTTCCTGGCTCGACGACAGTTCGCCCGTCGCGGCCAGACGGCCCTCGACCTGCTGATCCTGCAGCTTGCGCAGCTTCTTGTAGGTATCGGCGATGAGATCGAGCGTTTCCATGACCTGCGGACGTAGTTCGGCTTCCATGGCCGCCAGCGACAGGTTGGCTTCGTCCTCGTCCTCTTCTTCCTCTTCCGCGGGCATGTCGCCGCCGACATTGGTAATGTCGTCGTCATCACGCGAGCGGCGCTGAGGCTTGTCATCGCGCGGCTTTTCCTCTTCCACGCGCTCGATCACCGGAGCCTGTTTGGCTTCCGGACCGGCATAGGTGGTTTCGAGGTCGATAATTTCGCGCAGCAGAATATTGGAATCGTTCAGCTGGTCGCGCCAGATGATGATCGCCTGGAAGGTCAGCGGGCTTTCGCAAAGCCCGGCGATCATGGTCTCGCGACCAGCCTCGATGCGCTTTGCAATCGCGATTTCGCCTTCGCGCGACAGAAGCTCGACGGACCCCATTTCGCGCAGATACATGCGCACCGGATCGTCGGTACGGTCGGTCGGCTCTTTCTTGGTCGTGGTGGTGGCAACAGCCGTACCGCCGGATTCGACCAGATCGCCGCCCTCTTCCGAGTCGTCGTCGTTGTTTTCTTCGCGGTCGTTGTCCTGCTCGTCATCTTCAACGACGTTGATGCCCATATCGGAAAGCATCGACATCGTGTCTTCGATCTGCTCGGATGTCACTTCCTCGGAAGGCAGCACGGCGTTCAGCTCGTCCATGGTGACGTAGCCGCGCTTCTTCGCGAGTTTGATCATCTTCTTGACAGCATCGTCAGAAAGGTCGAGAAGCGGACCGTCGGCAGCACCTTCGCGCTCGACTTCGGCTTCTTCGTTTTCCTTAACCTTCGTTGCCATATGTTCTTCTCCAGGCGACCCCGGTCGCTTCTAAGATATATAGAGTTCTCGGACAGTTTTGCGAGGTCGCAATCCGTCAGTTGATTCTGCGAGTAGCCGATTTCCTGTTAATGGCGGATTAACCTTGCCATCGGTATCGGGCTTCTTCATCTCCGATTTCTTGTGGGCAGATCAGGCGGTCAACCAGACAACGCCACTTTCCGGGCCACTTTTCCGGCCCAAATCCGGCTTGCTGCCTTGCAGCATCGGATATCACCGGTTTCTGTTCTTTTCCTTATTCGAACTGTCGTGATTCCGTCATTTACGCCACACGTCAAGAGCGACTCACATGATTCGGGCTTAAAAAGCGAATCATTTGTTGTCGCGACCTCTTCGTTGGCCAGATAGAGCACGTTTTCCGGATCGCAACCCCGCATTTCCGGCTGTTCTCGCAGAACTGATTCGGAAATCCGAATCAGAAACCGCCGGGTGGGCGCCCCGAAGACAGTCCAAAACCGTCGATCAGAGCTTCAGTCGCATCAGCTTTCAAAATCTGATTTTGTATATCTCTGAGACGTGCAAACAATTCGCCCGTCTCGTCTGTTTCAAGTGCGGCCTCAACGGCCCGCAGCTCCTTATGTAGTGTGCGCGCACGCTGATGCAAGTGAAGCGCCTGACGAAGGGCTTCGCGCGCGTCGTCTTCTGCGGCCAGAGCCGTCGCAGTCCAGAGTTTCGCACCCTTCACCACGAGTTCGAGCATTTCAATCTGCTCGCCATGACCGGCATTGACCAGTGCGTGCCGCATGGCGTGACCATCTTCCATATGGCCGGCAGCCAGCACATCCAGCATGGCCAGATGCAGCGACTTGAGTGCCTCATGTCCCAGATCGAGTGCCGCCAGCGTCTCGAAATCCTCTTCAATCAGCCGTGGGTGATTGAGAAGCGTCAGCACGATGGCAGTTTCGCGCAAGGGGGCATGTGATCCAGCGCCCGGCCTGCCGCCCTTTACCAGCGTGGAGCGCACCAGACTGTCGGAAATCGCAAGGCGGCCATTGCCGCCCGCCGGTCCGCCGCGTCCCCGTCCGCCATCATTCCTGCGGTTGAAAGACGAATTGCGCTGTCCGCCGACTTGATACCCCTGACGCCCCTGGCCAAAAAAGGCTTGTGCCCGGTCGCGCATATCCTGACTGTAGTGGCGCCGGATATCCTCATTCGCGATGCGGCTGGTAATTTCACGCAGCCGCGCCTCCAGTTCGGCGCGGCGTTCCGGCGTATCGAACACACCGCCCGTCGTTTCCCGCGTCCACACCATATCGACCAGCGGTCTGGCGTCACGCAGGACCGCATGAAATGCGGCTGGGCCTTCCGCCTTGACCAGATCGTCCGGGTCCTGCCCTTCCGGCAATAGTGCAAAGCGCAGCGATTTGCCGGGCTGCAAGGCAGGCAATCCAAGATCGACGGCGCGATAGGCGGCGCGAAGCCCTGCACCATCGCCATCGAAACACAGAACCGGTTCAGGGCTGATGCGCCAGAGAAGTTCGAGCTGTTCTTCCGTCAGCGCCGTACCGAGCGGAGCCACCACCTGATGGATACCCGCCTGCGCAAGCGCGATCACATCCATATAGCCTTCAACAGCGATGATGGATTTGGCCGGTTCTCCAGCTTGCGGCTGGCAGGCCTTGCGCGCCCGCAATCCGTTATAGAGAACCCGCCCCTTGTGAAAGAGTTCGGTTTCCGGCGAGTTCAGATACTTGGCCGGAGCGTCCGCAGAAAGCGCACGCCCGCCGAAAGCAATGATCCGCCCGCGCAAATCCTCGATCGGGAACATGACGCGATCGCGAAAACGGTCGTAGGAAACGGCAATCCCCTCGCCGTGCACAACAAGGCCGCACGCCTCGATCTGCTCGCGCGACACGCCTTTGCCAGCCAGAAACTCCTTCAAGGCATTGCGCGACTCTGGCGCATAGCCAATGCGGAACGACTGCTGCGTTGCGGTCGAAAGTCCGCGATCCCGCAGATAGGCGCGTGCCTTGGCTCCAACGGCGCTTTGCAGCTGGTTTTCGAAGAACTGCGCAGCCAGCTCCATGACATCATAAAGCGTCGCGCGCTGTGCCTCACGCTTTTCCATTTCCGGATCGCGCGCAGGCATCGGAACGCCTGCCATATCGGCCACACGCTCCACTGCTTCCGGGAAACTCAGTCCTTCAAGATCGGTTAGAAACTTGAAGTGATCACCGGTCACACCGCAACCGAAACAATGATAGCGACCCTTGCGATCTTCGCAGTGAAAGCTTGGTGTCTTCTCGCCATGAAACGGACAGCAGGCCCAGAAATCACCCTTCGGAGGATTGCTCTTCTTGCGGTCGAACGAAGCGCGCGTTCCTATCAGCGTCGAGATCGGGACGCGGTCTCTGATCTCATCGAGAAAGGAGGGCGGAAAACGCATTACAGATTTCACTTTCAGTTCGTTCAGACAGCGGGAGTGTATTCCTTAGAGTATATAGGCGCGCCCGTTCTGACAGTCCATCGTGCAGGCATGTCCCTCCCCGCTAATCACATGTCGCTGCCAAACAAGCCCGCTGTCACAAAACTGTCATATATCCGTCATGACGCTGCGGGAATGGATTGCTTTTAATTGCGAACAAGCCCATATCTCTTGAAGAATTGATTAGCCGGAACATATTTTTTCTTCATTTGTTGCGTTAGCTCAATCACAGATGTCAACCTCCAACCCGAAGGGATTTTGCCGTGAATGGTTCTTTGGTCCTTTTGCATCTGGCCGGTGCAGTTGCGCTCCTGCTTTGGGCGACACGCATGGTCCGGACCGGGGTGGAGCGTGCCTATGGCGACCGGCTGCGCAGACGCTTGCGCAACCAGATGCAGAACCCGCTGCTTTCCGTCGCCTTCGGCCTTGCCCTTGCTGTCGCCCTGCAAAGCTCGACAGCGGTTACGCTTCTCGTCGGTTCATTTGTCGGTTCAGGTTTCGTAAGCGGCGTTGCAGGCCTCATGGCCGTGCGCGGCGGCGAGCTTGGCTCCGCCCTCGTCGTCAAGATCCTGAGCTACGACCTCACGCTTCTGGTACCGCTCTGCCTTGTCATCGGCACAGGCATCTTCATGACCACCGAACGCCGCGACTGGCGGCAGATCGGACGCATTCTGGTCGGTATCGGCCTGCTCATCATGTCACTGGAAATGACCGGACAGGCCACCGAGCCGCTGCGGCAAAGCGAATTGCTGCCGGTCATCGTCGACTATCTGTCAAGCGACCCGATCACTGCCTATCTGCTCGCAGCACTCATGACATGGCTGTTTCATTCCAGCGTTGCCGCCGTCATCCTGCTGACCACCTTTGCCTCGCGCGGGCTGATCCATCCAGAGCTCGCCGTGGTGATGGTTCTCGGCGTCAATCTGGGGTCTTCGATCATCGCCCCGATCCTGACCCGGCATGCGCCACCTGAAACCCGCGTCGTGCCACTCGGCAACCTTTTGATGCGCGGCGCCGGGTCACTCATCATGCTCGTGCTTTACCAGACCTTCAAACCATCGGTCGCCTTTCTCGGCACCGATCCGGTTTCGCAGGTGGTCAATGCGCATATCCTGTTCAATGTCATCGTGATGATTGCCGGTATTCCGCTTTCTGGCCTCGTGCTGCGCGCAACCGAGGCTCTGGTCAATCTCAATGCGGACAAGGGCAGCCCCGCCTCGCAGCAGCCCATCGAGATCGAGCAATATAGCGCGCTCGACACTGCCGTGCTCGACCGTCCCTCGCAGGCGCTTGCCAATGCAACCCGCGAAGTGGTCGGCGTCTGCGACACGATCGAAGTCATGCTGCGGCGGATCATCGAGCTTTATGAGAAGCCCGATCAGGTGCGGATCGATGAACTTGAAGCTCTCGATGACCGCGTGGACAAGCGCCATGCTGCCATCAAGCTCTATCTGACCAAGCTTGCAACCCATGAGCTGAGCGATTTCGAGTCGCTGCGCATGCAGGAATTGCTGGGCGCATGTGTGAAGCTTGAGCAGGTCGGCGACATCATCGTGCGCAACATGCTGGCGCATGTTCAAAAGAAGATGGATCACAAGCTGGAATTCACCGAAGAAGGCTGGAAGGAACTCAGCCATTTCCACGCCATGGTTCTGGCCAATGCGCACATGGCATTCAATGTGATTGTCTCACGCGATGGCCGTACGGCCCGTCAGCTCGTGCAGGAAAAGGACCAGCTGCGTGAACTGGAAAAGCAGACCAGCATGCGCCATTTCAGCCGACTGCGCGAAGGCGCCACCCGCAGCATCGAGACCAGCAGCATCCATCTCGACACGATCCGCGACCTCAAGCAGATCAACTCGCTTCTCGCTTCAATGGCCTATCCGGTCCTCGAAGAACAGGGCCTTCTCAGCGATACGCGACTGAAAGCCGTCAAGCAGGGCTGAGTATAGCGCCAAACAATAGAAAGCCCCCGTCAGAGCGGGGGCTGAAACAAAAGCGAAAGGCACTTATGCCTCACGCTTTCACTGCAGAAGCGATTTCACGATGGCGCTGGCCTTGGTGAAATCCATCTTGCCTGCATAGCGTTCTTTAAGAACGGCCATGCACTTGCCCATGTCGCGCAGACCTTGAGCACCGATTTCGGCAATCACATCCGCACAGGCCTGTTTGACCTCATCCTCGCTCATCTGCTGCGGCAGAAATTCGGAAATGATCGTGATTTCCTCCCGCTCCGCTTCAGCGAGCTCAAGACGGCTGCCTTCTTCATAGATGCGGGCGGATTCTTCGCGCTGCTTGACCATCTTGCCGAGAATACCCAGCAATTCTTCATCCCCGACCGGGTCCTTGCCAGCAGTACGGTTGGCGATATCTCGGTCCTTTACCGCAGCCAGGATCAAACGCAGCGTCGACATGCGACGCTTCTCCTGTGCTTTCAGCGCGGTCGTGAGGGCCTGGGAAATCTCCTGGCGAAGCATAACGTCTCTCCTGACGGTGTAAGTTCTTTGTTGTTCGTTTCCTGCATCTATACAACAAGCGAATAGAATCGCCGAGCTGTCCGAACCACCATCCCGAGAAATAATAATACGACGATTATCGTCATTATTTCAGGAAAGCATGGCCTCGGACGATTGACCCGGCGTCCAAGTTTCTCTATTGCTCAAGGCTTAGCAGGACATCGGCACGTGCTCGCGGCGGGAGGTTTAAAATCCCCGCTGCCTTTTGGCGCATATATGACCCTTGACGCTTCATCTTTCAAGCCACCCTTCCGGTGGTCGTTGGAACACGAACGCGTGCCGCATAAAGCATGCCGCCCAAAAGTGGGAACCGGTTTTGGGACAACGGCATGCATGGAAACAAACAGTTAGAGCGTCGATTTGATTCCATCAGTTCGACGCTCTAGCTGGCAACGAAATAACAGCACACGCTGGCGCGCGGCTAACAATCAGGAGTGCAGACCATGACAGAAACCACATCGAAAACAGCACCCTGGACTGTTGAGAAGCGAACCGCCATCCTCGTACTTGCGGACGGAACCGTGATCGAAGGCAAAGGCCTCGGTGCAATCGGTGCGATTGAAGCCGAGGTCGTGTTCAACACGGCGCTGACCGGTTACGAAGAAATCCTGACCGACCCGTCTTATGCCGGTCAGATCGTAACCTTCACCTTCCCGCATATCGGCAATGTCGGCACCAATGCCGAAGACGTTGAAGACCTGACGCCGGCCAATCGCCACGGCGCAGTCGGCGCGATCTTCAAGGCTGACATCACGTCACCATCGAATTTCCGCGCAACGGAAGATCTGGATGCGTGGCTGAAGCACCGCGGCGTCATTGCACTGGCCGGTATCGATACACGCGCGTTGACCTCGCTCATCCGCGAGCGCGGCGCACAGAACGCAGTCATTGCTCATGATCCGAGCGGCAAGTTCGACCTCGAAGCACTCAAGGCACGCGCCGCCGCATGGAGCGGTCTTGAAAATCTCGATCTCGCCAAGGACGTCACGGTTGGCCAGAGCCTCACATGGAAAGAAACTCCATGGACGCTCGCAGACGGCTATGGCGAACAGGACACCCCGGAATATCACGTGGTGGCGCTCGACTTCGGCGTGAAACGTAACATTCTGCGCCTGCTCACCGGCCTCGGCGCAAAGGTCACCGTGCTGCCTGCAACGGCAACGGCTGAGGACGTTCTGGCCCACAACCCGGATGGCGTCTTCCTGTCCAACGGTCCTGGCGATCCGGCAGCGACCGGCGCATATGCCGTTCCAACCATCAAGAAGCTTGTCGAAACCGATCTTCCGGTCTTCGGCATCTGCCTCGGCCACCAGATGCTTGCGCTCGCACTTGGCGGACGCACCGAGAAAATGCATCAGGGCCATCACGGCGCCAACCATCCGGTGAAGGACTACACGACCGGCAAGGTCGAGATCGTATCGATGAACCACGGCTTCGCGGTCGATTCAGACTCGCTGCCGGAAAATGTCGAGGAAACACATGTGTCGCTCTTCGACGGCACCAATTGCGGCCTGCGCGTCGTCGGCAAGCCGGTATTCTCGGTGCAGCACCATCCGGAAGCATCGCCCGGCCCGCAGGATTCGCACTATCTGTTCCGCCGCTTCATCAACCTGATCCGCGAAAAGAAGGGCGAAACGCCGCTTCCGGAACGCGAACAGGCGGCTTAGAGCGCATCCCGAAAAGTGTGAAACGGTTTTCGGAAGAGATGCGCGTCAAAACAAACAGTTAGAGCGCCGATCTGATTCAATCAGATCGAAACGCGCTCTAAGCCATCCAAAAGAATTATCGAAGTAAAAGGCCGGAGTAAAAACTCCGGCCTTTTCATTTTCCGTATCGATCAAACCTCTGAGGGCTTGGCCAAGGGCGTTGGACGCACCCGCGCCACCACGATGACCAGTGCCAGAAAAACCAGTCCGGCTCCCACAGCATAGGGCATTCCAGCGAAGACGAACGGCGCATTCATGCCGGTGAACACGGCGAAAAGCTGCGTGAAGATGAGCGGGCCGATGATGGTCGTAATACTCGACACGCTTGTCAGTGCACCCTGCAATTCGCCTTGCGCGGAAGGCGGAACCTTGCCTGCCGCAATACTGCGCAGCGGCGGATCGGCCAGACCTTCCAGCGCCGTCAGGAAGATGACGGCATAAACCATCCAGCCTTCCCATGCGATAGCGTATCCAATCATGCCAAGACAGGAGAACAGCACGCCTGTGATCGCCGTGCGCCGCTCGCCAAGCACCGGCAAGACCCTTGGCAGAACCAGCGCCATCACGAACGCCGCGCCGATACCGAAAAGCCCCAGCGACAGACCTATCTGGGCTTCGCTCCAGTTATAGCGATAAGCACCGACGAAGGCCCAGACGGACGGATAGACGGCATGGGCCAGCCAGAACAGGAAGAAGACCAGCACCACCCAGCCGATGCCGGGATAGTTTCGCATCTGCTTGAGCGCGCCCAGCGGATTGGCGCGGGCGATCTGGAAGGTGCGCCGGTTTTCACGCGTCAACGTCTCCGGCAACAGGAAATAGGCGAGGATGAAGTTGATGAACGACAGGAACGCCGCTCCGTAGAACGGAACGCGCGGACCGAACTCCCCCAGCAAGCCGCCCAGCACCGGACCAAGCGCAAAGCCGACACCGAAAGCAATGCCGATCAGGCCGAAATTGCGCGCACGATTGCTGTCATCGCTGACATCGGCAATGTAGGCGGATGCCGTCGCGAAGCTTGCTCCGCTGATGCCTGCCAGCACACGACCGACAAACAGCATCCAATAGGTGGTTGCGAGCGCACAGATCAGATTGTCGAGTGCGAAGGTGAAAATCGAGGCGAGCAGCACCGGCCGGCGCCCGAAACGGTCGCTCAGATTGCCGATCATCGGCGCGAACAGGAACTGCATTCCGGCATAGACCAGCAAAAGCCAGCCACCATCGACGGCTGCAGTGCTGATATCCGCGCCGGTCAGTTCTTCGAGAAAAGTCGGCAGAACCGGCATGATGATCGCAATGCCGATAATGTCGAGGAACAGTGTCATAAAGACGAGTAACAAGCCCCGCCGTACAAACTGGGGATCATGCATGGGACACCTGAAATATGCTCCACGACTGAAAAGGTGGAACATTCATAAATTGTGTTGATTGGAGAACTCGCGCACCATCGCCGCTCAAAATTGAGCGTCACGCTTGCAAATCGGAAAAAGGCCGCGCCGGTGCGAATGCATTTATCTGGAAAATTATTTCACGACAAGGCGAATATTGCAGGCTTTCGACAAAAAGAACGGGCGTTTTTCCTCACAAAGAAAAAGGCGGTCGAAACCGCCTTTTTCTACAGTATCAGAACGACTTTAAACATCACCGCTGAATGTATCGCAGGATTCCAGCTTGCCGCTATCGAAGCCGCGCTGGAACCACTTGGCGCGCTGGGCGGATGTGCCATGATTGAAGCTTTCCGGAACAACATAACCCTGACTACGGCGCTGCAGCGTGTCATCACCGATCTGGTGTGCCGCATTCAGAGCTTCTTCAAGGTCGCCTGCTTCCAGAATACCCTTCTGCTCCGTGTAGTAACCCCATACACCGGCGAAGCAATCGGCCTGAAGCTCAACACGAACCGACATCTGGTTGGCCTGCGCTTCGCTCATCTGCTGACGCATCTGGTTGAACTTGGGCAGAATGCCAAGCAGGTTCTGGATATGGTGCCCGACCTCATGCGCAAGGACATAGGCCTGTGCGAAATCGCCGGAAGCGCCAAAACGGTTTGCCAGTTCCTTATAGAAACTCAGATCGATGTAGAGCTTGCGATCGCCGGGGCAATAAAACGGCCCGGACGCCGCGGAAGCAAAGCCGCAAGCCGAACGAACCTGTCCGGAAAAGAGCACCATGGTCGGCGGCGTGTAGGTCTGGCCGCGTGACTTGAAAATGCCGCTCCAGACGTCTTCCGTCTCGGCCAGCACGGTGCGGGCGAACTGCGTTGTCTCATCATTGGCAACCGCGCCCCCCTCGGCAGCGGTCCGTCCGGATTGACCGGCTTGCTGGGTTACGCTTGGCCCCATGCTGCCATCGCCGAACAGGATCGGCAGCGGATCGATACCAACCGCACGCAGCACGAAGAACATCACCACCAGAATGAGAATACCGGAAATGCCGCCACCGCGAACGATTCGAAAGCCGGGACCGCCAAGGCCCCCGCCGCGACCGAAGCCGCCACCTATGCCACCGCCCTGCGCCCCGCGCTGATCTTCCACATTGTCACTTTGCCTACGGCCTTGCCAGCGCATTGACCAACTCCCCTACACCGTGCCGCTCTCGACGAAGCAGCACCAAACTATACATGTAATTGTCGCATAAAGAGTTGGCACGGCAACATAAAAAGTAAATGGCAGTGTCAATCACAAACGAAGACTCTTTCGCAATAGTTTGGACAATAGAAATCCCCTCCTGCTTCGATAGACAAAACCTGTCAAAACAAGCACCAATGGAAGGGATCCTAGAAAAATTGACGGCTTCCTTCACAATGTCACAAACATGAAGGCGAAGCCTCCACAATCTATACGCTAGTAATTGCGGAAATGCGCGGCATTCGCTAAAGCATGCTCTGTCCATGGGGGCATAGACGATGCAGAATCGAAAACAACTTTATTCGATCCAGATATTACGCGGTCTTGCGGCAACGGCCGTCCTGATCGCCCATACGATCGAGCATCCGCGCGCAGAAACAAACAATGCCATCACGATGCTGGGTGTTTTCGGCGTTCAACTGTTCTTCGTCATCAGCGGTTTCATCATCGCCTATGTCAATGCCGATGGCCCGTTCAGGCCCGGTGACTTTCTGCTGCGCCGCGTTTTCCGCATCGTGCCGCTTTACTGGCTCTGCACGATCACGGTTTTCATCTGCGCTCTCTATCTGCCGTCACTGTTCAAGACGACGGTTCCGGATGTGGGCTATTTCATCAAATCGCTGTTCTTCATACCCGCCGCCACACCGGGTGACCCAAGCGATTGGCGCCCGATCTTCAAACTCGGCTGGTCGCTGAACTACGAATTGTTCTTCTATCTCGTATTCGCCTTGTTCTGGTGGTGCAAAAATGCCTTACAGCGCACGATCTTGCTGACCGGTATCTTCGGCGCATGTGTCATCGGAAGCTTCTTCGTCGAACCATCGGCGAGCATCGCTGCATTCTATCTTCACAAGAACCTGCTGACATTCATGTGCGGCATGTGGCTGGCCGAAGCGGAAAAACACCGCCTGTGGGAAAAATTGCCCCCGGTGGCGCTGGCCGGAATTGGCGTCCTCGCCATAGCGGCTCTTTACGGCACCTTCTCCACCCACTGGTCGCATTCAACAACTTCTTCACTTATCTCATCATGTGCGGTGCGGCTGTTTTACTGGTTGCCGGTGCATTGGGCATCGAGCGCTGGCTCGGCGACCTGCGAGACAATTTCTTTGTCGACCTCGGGGCGACTTCCTATTCGCTCTACCTGACCCATATGTTCGTGGTCGGTTTTGGCTGGGCGGTGATGCGGAAGCTGAACCTCGGCCCCACACTTGAGATCGCCGGCATGGCTGCCATCGTGATTGGTGCGATCATCGCAGCAAAGATTTCCTATCGCTTGATCGAACTACCGTCGAACAGGCTCGGCCATATGCTCACAAAGCGCAACAAACCATCGCTGAAGGTCGCTCAGGCAGAAGCCTGATCGACCCGCGAGCACTGTGTTTCGGTCATAACATCGACAGAGAAAGTATGAGGCGGGCAAGAATTTTCGTGAATGCCCGCACTTTCTTTGAAATAAAACGATTTGTGGGGTTCCGCTTTCGGAATCGATTGCCTATAAGGCCCGCTTAGCCCACAGAATTCATACGCTGCCAACCCGCCGGAAAACCGTGCGGGCTTTTCTGGCAGGCTAAGCAGCATGTCTCTCGAAAGTGGGAAGCGGTTTCGAGACAAAGACATGCGTAAAACAAGAGCATGATCCCGAAAATGGGAACCGGTTTTCGGACAAGATCATGCGCGCGAAGAAGATAGGACGAGCGCCCATGCCGAAACGTACAGATATCAAATCGATCCTGATTATCGGCGCGGGCCCCATTGTCATCGGCCAGGCTTGTGAATTCGACTATTCGGGCACGCAGGCCTGTAAGGCGTTGAAAGAGGAAGGCTACCGTATCATCCTCGTCAACTCCAATCCGGCCACGATCATGACCGATCCCGATCTGGCGGATGCAACCTATATCGAACCGATCACGCCGGAAGTGGTCGCCAAGATCATCGCCAAGGAACGCCCGGACGCGTTGCTGCCGACCATGGGCGGCCAGACCGCGCTGAACACCGCATTGTCGCTCCGCCGCATGGGCGTTCTTGAGCGCTACAATGTCGAGATGATCGGCGCCAATGCGGAAGCCATCGACAAGGCGGAAGATCGCGCGCTTTTCCGCGAAGCCATGGAAAAGATCGGCCTTGATACGCCGGAATCCCGCCTCGCCAACGCCACCGAAATCAAGGACGAAGACCGCAAGCGCCACGAAACCAAGCGCGCCGAAGTCAAGGCGCAGTTTTCGGGTGACGATCTCGACAAGGCGCTCGACAAGCTTGAAACCGAATGGCAGCTCGGCGAAGTCGAACGCAAGCAGCGTTACATGACGCATGCACTTGCAAAGGCTGCGCAGGCGCTCGACGTGGTTGGCCTGCCTGCCATCATCCGCCCAAGCTTCACGCTCGGCGGCACCGGCGGCGGCATTGCCTATAACCGCCAGGAATTCTTCGAAATCATCGAGCGCGGTCTGGACGCATCGCCGACGACCGAAGTGCTGATTGAAGAGTCGGTTCTGGGCTGGAAAGAATATGAAATGGAAGTCGTCCGCGACAAGGCGGACAACTGCATCATCATCTGCTCGATCGAAAACCTCGATCCGATGGGCGTACACACCGGCGATTCGATCACCGTCGCGCCTGCGCTGACGCTGACCGACAAAGAATACCAGATCATGCGTAACGCCTCGATTGCGGTGCTGCGCGAGATCGGCGTCGAAACCGGCGGCTCCAACGTGCAGTTCGCGATCAACCCGGCCAATGGCCGCATGATCGTCATCGAAATGAACCCGCGCGTGTCGCGTTCTTCGGCGCTTGCTTCCAAGGCGACCGGCTTCCCGATTGCCAAGGTCGCAGCCAAGCTTGCCGTCGGCTACACGCTCGACGAACTCGACAACGACATTACCGGCGGCGCAACGCCTGCCTCGTTCGAACCATCGATCGACTATGTCGTCACCAAGATCCCGCGTTTCGCCTTCGAGAAATTCCCCGGCTCCTCGCCAATCCTGACCACTGCCATGAAATCGGTCGGTGAAGTGATGGCCATTGGCCGTACTTTCCAGGAAAGCTTGCAGAAGGCGCTGCGCGGTCTTGAAACCGGCCTGACCGGCCTCGACGAAATTGCCATTCCGAACATCGAGGAAGGCGACGAGAAGAACGCCATCCGCGCTGCCATCGGCACGCCGACGCCGGATCGTCTGCGCATGGTCGCGCAGGCCATGCGCCTCGGCCTGACCACCGAGCAGGTGCACGACGCATCGAAGATCGATCCGTGGTTTCTCGAACAGATCGAAGCCATCGTAAAGACCGAAGAGCGCATCCGCGAACACGGCCTGCCGCAGGACGCTGAAAACCTGCGTATGCTGAAAGCCATGGGCTTCTCCGATGCGCGCCTTGCAAGCCTGACGGATCAGGACGCGGAAGACGTTGCCAAGCTGCGCGGCGAACTCGATGTGCATCCGGTCTACAAGCGCATCGACACCTGCGCTGCCGAATTCGCTTCGCCGACTGCCTACATGTACTCGACGTATGAAACGCCTTTCGTCGGCCAGCCGCGCTCGGAAGCCGAAGTCTCGGATCGCAAGAAGGTCGTCATTCTCGGCGGCGGTCCGAACCGCATCGGTCAGGGCATCGAGTTCGACTATTGCTGCTGCCATGCGGCTTTTGCGCTCAATGATGCTGACTATGAAGCCATCATGATCAACTGCAATCCGGAAACGGTTTCGACCGACTACGACACGTCGGATCGTCTCTATTTCGAACCGCTGACAGCGGAAGACGTGCTGGAAATCCTGCGCGTTGAACAGGAAAAGGGCACGCTTCACGGCGTGATCGTGCAGTTTGGCGGCCAGACCCCGCTCAAGCTCGCCAATGCGCTTGAAAAGGCCGGCATCCCGATCCTCGGCACCTCGCCAGACGCCATCGACCTTGCGGAAGATCGTGACCGTTTCCAGAAGCTGCTCATCAAGCTTGATCTCAACCAGCCGAAGAACGGCATTGCCTATTCGGTCGAACAGGCACGCCTCGTCGCAGCCGACCTCGGCTTCCCGCTTGTCGTGCGCCCGTCTTATGTTCTCGGTGGCCGCGCCATGCAGATCATCCATGATGAACGCTCGCTGCAGAACTATCTGCTCGACACCGTGCCGGAGCTGGTGCCGGAAGACATCAAGGCCAAGTATCCGAACGACAAGACCGGCCAGATCAACACGCTGCTCGGCAAGAACCCGCTTCTGTTCGATACCTATCTGACGGAAGCCATTGAAGTGGACGTCGACTGCCTGTGTGACGGCAAGGACAGCTTTGTCGCCGGTATCATGGAGCATATCGAGGAAGCTGGCATTCACTCCGGTGACTCGGCCTGCTCGCTGCCGGTGCATACACTTTCGCCTGAAACCGTTGCCGAGCTGGAACGCCAGACGGCGGCGCTTGCCAAGGCGCTTCATGTCGGCGGCCTGATGAATGTGCAGTTCGCCATCAAGGACGGCGAAATCTTCATTCTCGAGGTCAATCCGCGTGCATCGCGTACGGTTCCGTTCGTCGCCAAGACGGTCGGCACTCCGATCGCCAAGGTTGCAGCCCGCGTCATGGCCGGTGAAAGCCTGGAAGCAGCACTCGGCGCCTATGGCGGCAAGCCGAAGACGCCTTCCCGCCCGCATATCGCGGTCAAGGAAGCTGTGTTCCCGTTTGCCCGTTTCCCTGGCGTCGATACGCTGCTCGGACCGGAAATGCGCTCGACCGGCGAAGTCATGGGCCTCGACTACGACTATGCTCTGGCCTTCGCAAAGGCACAGCTTGGCGCAGGCGTTGAACTGCCGCGTGAAGGCACGGTCTTCGTATCTGTTCGCGACGAGGACAAGGAACGCGTGCTCGGTGCGGTCCGCAAGCTTGCAAGCATCGGCTTCAAGGTCATGGCAACCGGCGGAACACAGAAGTTCCTCGAAGCCAACGGCGTCGAATCGACCAAGATCAACAAGGTCATCGAAGGCCGTCCGCATGTGGAAGACGCGATCCGCAATCGCCAGATTCATCTCGTCTTCAACACGACGGACAGCGCCAGTGCTGTTTCCGACTCCAAGTCGATCCGCCGCGCAACGCTGATGCAGAAGCTGCCTTACTACACGACCATGGCGGGAGCTGAAGCCGCTGCTGAGGCCATCGCTGCGCTCAAGGCCGGATCGCTGGAAGTGCGCCCGCTGCAGGACTACTTCCGCTGATAGCCTGAAGACATCCCGAAACAAAAAAGCCGCCGGTCATCCCGGCGGCTTTTTTCATGCTGTTTTCAAGGCTGGCAGCTCCAGAGGCTTACCTGAAGGATCGTCTTCCAGATTGATCTGCTGTGTGAAAAGACCGTCATGCAAATGCGGCTTGCCGAGATGGATCACAGCTGCATCCTTCAATTCGGTGTTCAGCATGTCGCGAATCCTGTCATAGGCTTCAGCGTCGAGACCATCGAGCGCACCGTCAATCACGATCCACTGCGGTTTCTGCAATATGAGGCGGGCGAAGGCGATACATTGGCGCTCATCGTCCGTCAGCACGCGATCCCAGCGCGCAACACGATCCATGCTCGTGGAAAGCCGTTCAAGCCCGGCACGCCGCAGGACATTTTCCAGATCCTGTTCAGAAAATTTCTTGATATCAAGCGGATAGACGATCACGCCCTTGAGGTTGCCCGGCGGGAAATAAGGCGCGCGCGGCATAAAGGCGACACCATCGCCAACCGGCATGCCGATCCGCCCCTCGCCCCATGGCCAAAGCCCGCCCAATGCGCGGAACAGCAGCGTTCTTTGCGTTTCGGTCCCGCCCGTCACAAGCACCCGCTCGCCGGGTTTTACCGAAAAAGCCTTGCGGGAGAGCTTCAGGCACTGATCGGGGGCGGCGATGGAAACACCGTCCAGCGTCAGCCTGTCATCTTCGTTCGTCTCAAGATCGATCTGCCGGTCCAGATGACCAAGCTCGTCCATGCGCAGCACCGCCTGACGGAAACTCGCGACACGCAGCAGCGTTGCCCGCCAGTCCGCAATCGCCCCGAAATTGTCGACGAACCAGCGCAGCGCATTGTGCACCTGTGAGAATGCGCCGACGGCCATCATCAGCCCGCCAAATGTCAGGCCCCCGCCGAAATAGACCGGAGCCGCCACGAGGATCGGCGCCACGATTGTCAGCCAGCCGTAACCGGCCGTTACCCAGGTCAATCGCGTGGTCGCATAGACGATCTTGCGGATTGCGGCCAAAACCGCATCTATATCCAGATCGAGACGACGTCTTTCATCCCCTTCGCCGCGCGACAGGGTGATGGCATCCAGATGTTCGTTGACCCGCATCAGCGATGCGCGGAAATCCGCCTCACGCGCATAGCGATTGGCGTTGATATTGACCAGACTGCGCCCGACGATCCATGTCAGCCATGAGGCAGAGGCCGCGTAGATGATGACAGCCCAGACCATGTAGCCGGGAATGGAGAAGCTGTAGCCAGCGACATGAAACACAAAGCCACTTGAGAGCGACCACAGGACACCGACGAAGCTCACCAGAATGACGGTCGACTGGAGGAGGTTGATCCCAAGATCGCACGACATTTCTGCAAAGTGACGTGCATCCTCATGCAGACGCTGATCGGGATTGATGCCGATCTCGCCGGCATTGGCGAGACGAAATGCCCGACCCGGCACCAGCCATTGCCCCACGAGATCGCGCGCCAGTCCTTCACGCATCTTGAGCTTGAACATCTGGTTGAGCCAGGTTTGCGATACGTTGAGCACAAGCAAGCTGCCCGCAATCCCGAAGAAAACCATCAGCTGATGGAAGAAAGCCTGCAAATCCTTGCGCGCAAGCGCATCGTAGAAGGGTTCGTTCCAGCGATTGATGGCAACCTGTCCGATGGCGATCAGCACGATGAGAACGAAAATACCGGTCCCGAGCGCAATCAGCGTGTTGCGCACCGGCGAGACCATAAAGGCTCCCACCATCATCGAGACTTGGGAAAAAAGATCGGTTCCGTCGCGTGACGGAGAACCACCAATCAGCTTGGCCGAACTCTTGCGAAGGCGCTCCGAGACACTGCGCCTGGGTTTTTTGCGGCGGCGCTCTTTCTTGGGCGCACTCCGCTTCGTCTTGTCCTTGTCTGGTTCAGACGTCATGTCCTGCCTCGCTGCCCATCCGCCCGCTCAATTTTGCAGATATGTTTGCAACATGCTGAATATCTACGTCACGTGGAAGTCAAAGATAGGAGAGCACACGCTTTTCGCGCGCGCCAGCTGCGATGACCCACAACAATATGCGGGTTTTACCGCAAATCATTCGTTGCAATTATGGTCTGAACGCTAACCCTGCCGGAAAAGTCCATGACCGTTACAATCCAACCCATCGACAAAGTGCTCATTTACGCGACATGGAACGACCGGCTTCTGGTTTTTGAAGAACCGGATTTTCCTGAAACGCCGCTTCAGGTGCCGGGCGGCACGGTCGATGCGGGAGAAGACATTCTCGCCGCCGCCTATCGCGAATTCGCCGAGGAAACCGGCCTCGTCTATGACGATGGCATGATCCATCTCGAAACCGTCGATTATGACTATCCCGAACAGGGGCAGACAGAGCCTCACCGCCGCCACTGCTTTCATCTGCGATTGAGAAACGCCGTACCTGAAACCTGGGATCACTATGAAATGTCGCCCTGCGACGGAAGCGCCCCGATTCTGTTCCGGCTGTTTTGGCTCGACCGATTGAGCGCGCAAAACCGGCTCGGGCTCGGAATGGCAAAAAGCCTCAGTAAAATCAGTTTTTAGCTGACAATTTTAGCTGTCTTGTATTGGTCAAATTTGTCGCATATAGTTAGCGCATCGATTTTTCGGTCAAGTGACTTTGCGACCCGTGCGGCCCGCCGTGCTTCCTGACGATCTCCTGTCCATAAATTCGATTCACAGGGACGTGTGCGAAGCATACGGACTACTCTACTACTAATGTTACAAAGGAATTTCCCATGGCTACGGGAACAGTTAAGTGGTTCAACACGACCAAGGGCTTCGGCTTCATTCAGCCTGATCAGGGCGGCACGGACGTATTCGTCCACATTTCCGCCGTTCAGCGCGCTGGTCTGGCCACGCTCGATGAAGGTCAGAAGGTTTCGTACGAAATCGTACAGGACCGTCGTTCGGGCCGTTCGTCTGCCGACAACCTCGTCGCAGCATAAGTTTTGCCGTAAGGCAGAGAAAAGGCGGGTCCTCGGACCCGCCTTTTTTGTTTGTCCGCTTTTCTGCTCACACCCTTGCCAGCGCGCTCGCGCCCAGAATCAGGGCCGCAATCAGCGCAGCAATGGTGCGGACGTGATTCCATAGGGTCCAGTCGCGCACATAAGTAAGCCAGACATCGGCCGACGCGGCGGCACTGGCATCCATCGCCGCGAGCTGGTTGTTCAGCGGCACATTCAAAGCCATCGTGACGCCAATAGTGCCGACAAGATAGACGGCAGCGCCGATCACCGCCCATTTCGACAAATTTCCAAAGCCCATCAATCCCAGTACGATAATCACCAGACACAGCAATGCCGTGCCGAAAAAGGCGGCAAAGAACGTTCCGTTGATAACGGTGATATTGATCGACTGCATCGCCGCTATGCCCGCATTGGCCGGAATGCGTGCCAGCGCGGCCATCACGAAACTTGAGAACGCATAGAAGATGCCGCCTGTAATCGCGCTCCCCCATGCCGTCAGCAGAACAAGTAGTTGAAAACTCATCGTCATGATTGTCCCTCCCATGTGCCTTCAATGGCAGCCTTGCGCGCAAAATCTGCAAACCGGCGCGGCTTGCGCCCGAGAGCTTCCTCCACACCATGTGCCACACTGGCATTGCGGCCATCGAAAAGCTCGACGAAAAGATAGCGCAAAAGCGTGATGACATCTTCCGGCAAGGCCTGCTCGCGCAGCGCCGCCTCATAATCGGCGTATGAGACCGAATTGAACGACAAGTCTTTGTCAGTCGCCCTGGCAATCTCGCTTACTGCATCGCTGAAGCTGAACAGTTCCGGGCCGGTGAGTTCATAGAGCTTGTTGCGATGTCCCGTTTCGGTGAGGACAGCAACGGCGACATCGGCAATATCGTCAACATCGATGAAGGGTTCTTTCGTCGGCCCGACGGGTAAGGTCAGCGAACCTGAAAGCAATTCTTCCCGCATGTAGTTTTCGCTGAAATTCTGCATGAACCAGCTGGCGCGCAACACGGTCCAGTCCAGCCCGGAATCCTGCAGAACCTTTTCCGCAATTTCCGCCTCCTCCTCACCTCGCCCGGACAGAAGCACGACATGCTTCACATCCGCCTTCTTTGCCGCCAAAAGAAATGCGCGAATGGCATCAACGGCACCCGGCAGGGCCAGATCCGGCTGGTATGACACATAGGCACTGTCGATGCCGTCAAGCGCGGCAGCCCAGGTGGATTGGTTGGCCCAGTCAAAGGGAACCTCGGTGCTCCGCGACACAGAACGCACGGACACCCCCTTCTCCCACAACCTCTCAGCGACACGCCTGCCGGTTTTGCCGTTGGCGCCAATCACCAGATAACGATCATTACGATGTGTATTCATCTTCCGTCTCCCAAAATATGAGCAACCCTCATATTTGCAATATGTGAGCAACTCTCATATTCTGTCAAGAGCGAAAAATGTGAGTCCGCCATGAAGCAGAATTCCGCCACGGAAACAGAAACAACCAGTGCACCGATCCTGCGCCGCACCCCCAGCCAGAGCCGGGCGCAGGAAAAGATTCGTCGCATTGCTGAATGCGCCACGGCGCTGATCGCCGCCAAAGGCAGCGACAGTCTCAAGATGAGTGAGATCGCCCAGCAGGCCGGTATCTCGATTGGCGCGCTCTATCAGTATTTTCCTGATAAAAGCGCCCTGATCCGCTACCTGTTTGAAAGCTGCAATGCCCAATCGCGCCAGTGCATCGAGGAAGGTCTTGCAGCGGCCCATTCTGCCGATGAGCTGATTGTCGCGTTCAATGCATTGATCGATGAATATCTGGCACTGATGCGTCAGGAACCGGCAATGTGCGACATCTGGTCGGCCACGCAGACCGACAAGTCCCTGTCAAAACTGGAAATTGCCGAAAGCAGGCAGAATGGTCGGTTGCTTGCTGATACGATCCGCCGGATTGCCCCCGGCAAGGTGTCCGCACAACTGGACAAGACTGCTTTCCTCCTGATGCATTTTGGCGAATCCACCATGCGCATCGCCGTCGACGTTTCGGAAGAGGAAAGCATGACGCTGATAGAGGCCTATAAAGTAATGGCCACACGCAGCTTGCGAGACCTCCTGGCAGGATGACGCCAAATATCGCCCGGTCCGATCAGTTTCGTTGCGTTAATATGTCAGCATTGCTGATGGATCTGTTCGTTTCGGCAACACATTTTTGCGAAATCCAGCAATTGCCGATGAAATCACAATCCTTCTGTTGCGCTTCCTGCGCCGATGGGACATAGAAAATCCGCAAAACCGGACGCGCCCGGTGCCGGTTAACAGAGCCTGCCATCTATGGAGATCTATCATGGCATTTCTCGCCGACGCCCTTTCTCGTGTAAAGCCATCTGCGACCATCGCGGTCAGCCAGAAAGCACGTGAGCTGAAAGCCAAGGGCAAGGACGTGATTGGTCTCGGTGCGGGCGAGCCCGACTTCGACACGCCCACGAATATCAAGCAGGCTGCCATCGACGCGATCAATCGCGGTGAAACGAAGTACACGCCCGTTGCCGGTATTCCTGAACTGCGTCAGGCCATCGTTGCCAAGTTCAAGCGTGAAAACGGCCTCGACTACAAGCCGGAACAGGTCATCGTCGGCACTGGCGGCAAGCAGATATTGTTCAACGCCTTTATGGCGACGCTGAACCCCGGCGATGAAGTCATTGTCCCTGCCCCTTACTGGGTCAGCTATCCTGAAATGGTAGCGATCAACGGCGGCAACCCGGTTTTCATCAACACGAAGATCGAAGACAATTTCAAGCTGACCGCCGCCGATCTGGAAAAGGCCATCACGCCCAAGACCAAGTGGCTGATCTTCAACTCGCCGTCGAACCCGACCGGCGCGGCTTACACGGAAGCGGAACTGAAGGCTTTGACCGACGTTCTGGTTCGTCACCCGCATGTCTGGATTCTGACCGACGACATGTATGAGCATCTGGTCTATGGCGATTTCGTCTTCACGACGCCTGCTCAGGTCGAGCCTTCGCTTTACGACCGCACGCTCACCATGAACGGCGTGTCGAAGGCCTATGCCATGACCGGCTGGCGTATCGGCTATGCGGCAGGACCGCTGCAGCTCATCAAGGCCATGGATATGGTGCAGGGTCAGCAGACTTCGGGTGCCTGCTCCATCGCACAGTGGGCCGCAGTCGAAGCACTCAACGGCACGCAGGATTTCATTCCGGAAAACAAGAAAATCTTCCAGGCCCGTCGCGATCTGGTCGTGTCGATGCTCAATCAGGCCAAAGGCATCAAGTGCCCGACACCGGAAGGTGCGTTCTACGTCTATCCGTCCTGTGCTGACCTCATCGGCAAGAAGACGGAAGCCGGTAAGGTCATCGAAAGCGACGAAGACTTCGTAACCGAACTGCTGGAAGCAGAAGGCGTCGCCGTCGTTCACGGTTCGGCTTTCGGTCTTGGACCAAACTTCCGCATTTCCTATGCAACGTCAGACGCGCTTCTCGAAGAAGCCTGCACGCGCATCCAGCGCTTCTGTGCCAGCCTGCGCTAAACAAAACAAAATAGAATAACGAAGGGGCCGAAAGGCCCCTTTTTCGTTTCTGTATTTCTGACAAAAAGAGGCGGCTTGGCAAAAAGCCAAAAAAAAAGCCAGACAAATGTCTGGCTTTGAGTTTTGAAGGTGCCTTTGAGGCAAACCTCCAGAGGGGAACACTCAGCCTGCGCAAATGGGAGGAGGAAACGCAGCGCTGAGATGATCTTTATATGCCTGTTGCCCATTGTTTTTGCAATGCGACTTTAGCGCAATGCAGCTATGCATTTTACGCATGACTAGATTAAGAAAGAAAATTATTTAAAAACAAAAGCTTACAGCAAATTGAATTACTTCGTAATATTATAATCTGCAAATTAGCCGCCTAAAGCATGAGCATCGGCAAAACAACGATGCCTCCAAATTTGGCAAATCACCCTTTCTGAGTCGCTCAAAGCAGATGTCATGCAACTGTCACGGCTATGCAGCGGGCCTGTCACACAACGCGCCTAAAAGCCCCGGCAAGACGCCGCGCATAACGCGCCTGGCGGATGTGCAGCGCGCGAAAAGTGCTGCGACAATAGATAGACCCGAGAAGGATCGTAGCCGTGCGGATCGTTCAGATTACAGATACCCACCTCAGCCCCATTAAGCCGCACTTCAATCGCAACTGGGAACCGCTCGTTGCCTGGATCGATCAGCAAAAGCCCGATCTCGTCATTCACACCGGTGACCTGACCGTCGATGGCGCAGACGTAGAGGCTGACCTTCTGTTCTGCCGCACCTGCCTGAACGAGCTTCCGGCGCGTGTTCTAAGTCTTCCGGGCAATCACGATATCGGCCATCTTCCCGAGAGCCACCAGCCGGTCAATCCGCAGCGCCTGATGCGCTGGCGTCGTCATATCGGTCCGGACCGCTGGGCGGAAAATTTCGGCAACTGGCGCATCATCGGCCTCAACAGTCTCGTCATCGGCTCCGGTGAAGCCGAAGAAGCGGAACAGTTCCAGTGGCTCGAAGACGAATTGAAGAACAGCGATGGCAAGCCCGTCGCCGTCTTCGCCCACAAGCCGCTCTTCGTGGACGATCCGGATGAAGGCGACAGCGGCTACTGGGGCATTCGCCCTGCCCCGCGCCAACGTCTTTATGATCTCTTCGCTCAGTATAATGTTCAGCTTCATGCCAGCGGCCACCTGCATCGTGCATGGTCGGGCGACGCCTTCGGTACGAATTATGTCTGGGCGCCTGCCGCAGCCTTCATCGTCGGGCCGATGGAACGCGATCTCCCCGGCGAACGTATCCTCGGAGCCGCCATTCACGATCTCGATGAAGTCGCCACAAGCAGCATCGTCCGCATCGATGAGCTGACGCCCTATGTCATCGATGACGTGGTGCATGAAGTCTATCCACACCACGCTGGTGACGGCGAGAAAGTCGCTGAGGAGACAAGCCAGTGAGCACGCTCGTCCTTCGCGACATCGGCAAATCCTACGGGGACAATCGCATTCTCGATGGCATTTCCATCGAAGCAGCAGAAGGCGAATTCATCGCCCTCGTCGGCCCGTCGGGCTGCGGAAAGAGCACATTGCTGCGTATTCTCGCCGGTCTCGACCATGCGGATGAAGGAAGCGTGGAGCTTGCAGGGCGTAACATAACCGGCGCCCACCCTGCGGACAGGAACATTGCCATGGTGTTCCAGTCCTACGCGCTCTATCCCCACCTGACGACGGCGCAGAACATCGCGGTGCCGCTTGCAATGCGTGATCTGACCGCCGTGGAACGCCTGCCAATGATCGGCACTTTCATTCCCGGCCAGCGCAGGAAGCGCGCCGCCATCCAGAAGCAGGTCAGGGCAACAGCAACAAGCCTCAAGATCGACCATCTGCTCGACCGCAAGCCGGGCCAGATGTCCGGCGGCCAGCGCCAGCGCGTGGCCCTTGCCCGCGCGCTCGTCCGCCAGCCCGGTGCATTCCTGATGGATGAACCACTGTCGAACCTCGATGCCAATCTGCGTGTTCACACCCGTGCGGAAATCGTCGAATTGCATCGCCGCGCCGGTGTCCCGACTATCTATGTGACCCACGACCAGGCTGAAGCGCTCAGCATGGCCGACCGCGTTGCAGTGATGATGGGCGGAAAACTGCTGCAGATCGACACGCCAACCGCAATCTATAACGATCCGCGCCATATCGAGGTCGCACAGTTCATCGGCACGCCGCGCATCAATATTCTGGAAGCATTGGTCAGCGATAACGGCATGGTGCATTTTGCCGGTCGCCCCATCCTGCAGGACGTCGCCGCCCATTCCGGCACTAATATCCGCATCGGCATTCGTCCTGAGCATTTTCAGCTCAAGCCGCATGACAAGACAGGCATTGCGGGCACGGTATCGCGGATCGAATTTCTCGGCTCGGAAGTACTGGTCTATCTCAAGGCTCCCGGCGCCTCACAAGATCTCACTGTGAAGCTCACACCCGAACAAGCTCGTGACATTGTCGTCGGCCTGCCGGTGGGCCTGCATTTCGATGCCAGCCACGCCCACCTCTTCGGAGAAGATGGTTTGCGCCTGCGCCAGCCCGCCGGGAACATCGTCAAACCTGCATCGCCGGCAAAGGCTGCCGCTCATGTCTGATTTTACGCTATCCGGCCCTGCGGCCACCAGCGCGCGCACTGCGGCTGATGAAGCCCGCCGCCGCGAAGAACGGCTGGGCTGGAAACTCGCAGCTCCAGCCATCGTTCTGACGGTGCTGCTGATCCTCCTGCCGACAGCCGCCGTCATTTTCTGGAGCCTGACCAATTTCGAGCTTGGCTATGACGGTTTCGAATTCATCGGGCTGGAAAACTATGCCGAACTCTTCAGCGACCGGACGTTTCTGGTCTCGCTGAAGAACACCGCCATCTATACCGCGATCGTGGCACCGGCCTCCGTCTTTCTCGGCCTCGGCGTGGCCCTCCTCATCGAAGGTGAAGTTCGCGGCAAATCCTTCTTCCGCACGGTCTATTTCCTGCCGGTCGCTTCGCTCCTCGTCGCCATGGCAACCGTCTGGCAATATCTGCTGCATCCGACACTCGGCCCCGTCAATGCCATGCTGGGCATGATCGGTATTGCCGGTCCCAATTGGCTTGGTTCCAGTGACACGGTTCTGACCAGCCTTGCGATGATCGGCGTATGGCAGAGCGTCGGCTTCAACATGGTGCTGTTTCTAGCCGGGCTCACCGCCATTCCGCGAGAACTCTATTCCGCAGCCGAAGTGGACGGCGTGAAAAACAGCTGGGAACGCTTCCGGCTGGTCACGTGGCCCCTGCTCGGACCCACCACGCTTTTCGTCACGACGATCAGCATCATCAATGCCGTGAAGGTGTTTGAGACGGTCAAGACGCTGACCGAAGGCGGCCCGAACAAGGCATCGGAAGTCCTGCTCTGGACCATCTATCAGGAAGGCTTCGTCTATCTGCGCGTCGGTTATGCCTCGGCAATGACGGTGATCTTTCTCGCGGTTCTGGTGATCCTGATGATGTTGCAGTTCCGCGTGCTGGACCGCCGCACCCATTACTGAGGAAACCCGGATGACATTGGCTCGTTCTTTCCGTCTTGGCATTCTTTCACTGGGTGCCCTGCTTTTTCTCGCGCCCTATATCTTCATGCTGTCAACGGCAGCAAAGTCGCAGCAGGATATTTTCTCGTCCTCCCTGTCGCTGATCCCGCACAACTGGGCACTCCTGGATAACCTTGCCAAGGCATTCAGCCGTGTGCCGATGGGGCTCTTGCTGTTCAACGGCGTAGTCGTCTGCGCGCTCATTCTGGTCATTCAGGTCGTGGTCGCCATTCCCTGCGCCTATGCCATGGCAAAGCTCAATTTCCGCGGCCAGCGCACTATGATGATGATGGTCATGCTCGGCCTGCTCGTGCCGATCCATGCCACCGCATTGCCCTTCTATGTCGGCTTCAATCAGCTCGGCGTGCTCAACAGCTATTTTGCTCTCAGTGCTCCGTTCTTCATCTCGGTCTTCGGCATATTCCTGTTTCTGCAGTTCTTCCGCGCCATGCCGGATGATCTCATCAGCGCCGCGCGTCTCGACGGCATGTCAGAGGCAGGCATCGTCATGCGGGTGATCGTACCCAATGCCTGGCCCGCCATCACCGCCTTCTCGATCTTCTCGGTAGTTGCGCACTGGAACGATCTGTTTTGGCCGCTGATCGTCATCAACGGCATGGAGCGCGCCACGCCACCATTGGGTCTCCTCTATTTTCGCGCTGCGGAAGCAGGTGACGATTATGGGGCCTTGATGGCGGCAACCCTCATCATCACGCTGCCGCTGCTGCTTGCGTTTCTTGCCGCCCAGCGCCGCTTCATCGAAGGCATCACCCTCACCGGCCTCAAGGGCTGAATTCTTCCCTCCCATCCTCCACAGGAGTTCAAACATGAAACGCTTTTCCGGTGCACTCGCCGCTCTGGCTATGGCAACAGGCCTCGGCTCGCCCGCCTTTGCCGAAACGACGCTGAATGTGCACTATCCGATGCCAGGCTTTTTCAAGGATGTCATGGCTGACATCTCTGGAAAGTTCATGGCAGAAAATCCGGACATCAAGATCAACTTCGTCAGCCCCTCGGCAACCTACGAAGAAGGCATCCAGACGATCATGCGTCAGGCCGGAACGTCGGAAATGCCGGACATCACCTTCACTGGTTTGAACCGCCTGCGCGTATTGGCCGAGCGCAACATCGGCGTCGACATGAAGCCGCTGGTCGAAAAAGAAACCGACATGGAAGCACAGGGCTTCACTGATCACCTGCTGAGCCTCGCCCGCGTTGGCGACCGTCAGGTTGGTCTTGCTTTCGCGACCTCCAACCCGATCATGTATTACAATGCCGATCTGGTTAAGGCTGCAGGCGGCAATCCCGACACGCCTCCAACCACCTGGGATGAAGTGATCGAGCTCGGCGGCAAGATCAAGGCACTCGGCAACGGCAATGAAGGCATTGATTTCCGCTGGCAGGGCGACGACTGGATGTTCTCGGCGCTTCTGTTCGGCGCAGGCGGTACCATGCTGACCGAAGACGAGAAGAAGGTCGCCTTCGACGGACCGGAAGGGCTCGAAGCCTTCAAGCTGGTCGACCGCATGGTGAAGGAAGGCGGCATGCCGGTTCTGACCAAGGCAGCGGGTGAGCAGGCTTTCGCGGCTGGCAAAGTCGGCTTCTCGTTCCAGACGACTGGCGCGCTGCGCAACACGATCAAGAATGTCGGCGACAAGTTCGATCTTCGTACCGCGAAAATTCCTCTTATCAATGCTGAAAAGGGTCGCCTGCCAACCGGCGGCAATGCCGTTGTTATCCTGACAGAAGATCAGGCCAAGCAGGATGCGGCATGGAAATTCGCCAAGTTCGCTGCCGGCCCTTACGGCGCTTCCGTTGTCGTTCCCGGCACCGGCTATGTGCCGAACAACGAACTGGCTGCAAAGTCCGACGAATATCTCGGCAAATTCTACGCGGAAAATCCGCTGTTCAAAGCCGGTCTCAGCCAGATGTCACTGATGATCCCGTGGTATGCCTTCCCGGGTTCGAATGGCGTGAAGGTGACGCAAACCATCGTGGACAATCTTTCGCGCGTCGTTGAGCAATCCGCCACGCCGGAAGACGCCCTTGCCGATGCATCCAAGGAAGTGCAGCGCCTGCTGCCACGCAAATAACCAGCCATCGCCATAAGCAAAAAGGCCGCGCTGGCGATCAGCGCGGCCTTTTTATGAACAGTAAGATACGATCAATAGGTCCAGTTGCGGGCCTTCGAGAACAGGAAGTCGCGGAAAGCGTGCAGTTTCGCGGAGTTCTTCAAGGCTTCTGGATAGCAGAAGAACGTATCGAAGGACGGTATTTCTTCCAGTTCCGGCAGAAGCTGCACCAGCCCGGATTCCTTGTCGGCCATATAATCGGGCAGAACGGCGATGCCGACGCCACGCTGCACAGCGCGACGGATCGACAGCAGATTGTTCACCTGCAACGCGGGAATGCGCGTGCTACCATCGGCACGCCCGGCAATCTCCAGCCAGTTTAGGCCTGTCAGATAGCTTGGCGCCGGTTCACCGAAAGTCACGACACGATGCTGATCGATCTCATCGATCGAATTCAGCTTGCCATATTTCGAAACATAACCAGCCGACGCATAGACATGCATATGCACTGTGAACAGCCGGCGCTGGATCAAATCTGGCTGCTGCGGTTGCCGCAACCGGATGGCACAATCCGCATGACGCATCGTCAGGTCCAGTTCCTCATTGTCGAGGATCAACTGGAGCTGGATATCGGGATAAAGCTCGACAAATTCCTGAATCCGCTCGATCAGCCAGCCGGAGCCAAGACCAACAGTCGTCGTCACGCGGAGACGGCCTGTCGGCTTTTCCTTGCTCTCAGCAAGCTTCGAGCGAACGTTTTCAAGTTTCATCAGCACGTCGTGCGCCGTGCGATAAAGCGTTTCGCCCTGCTCCGTCAAAATGAGCCCGCGGGCATGACGATGAAACAGCGGGACGCCGACATCCTGCTCCAGCGCGCTCACCTGACGCGAGATAGCCGATTGCGACAGATGCAATGTCTGGGCTGCGTGGGTGAACGACCCAGCCTCAGCCGCAGCATGAAAAATGCGCAGTTTATCCCAGTCGAGCGGAGCGACCACGATTATCCCCTCTCATTGTTTTCACCGCATTCACCTTACGCAAAACCGCCTCACACTTTTGGCTTGGAAATGCTTTACTCCGCAGCTTCGTGCAGCGGTTCCTGTGCGGCAAGCCAGCGCTCGGCTTCCAGAGCAGCCATGCAACCCAAACCGGCGGCAGTCACAGCCTGCCGATAAATATCGTCCGTGACGTCGCCCGCAGCAAAAATGCCCGGAACGTCGGTAGCCGTCGAATCGGGTGCAGTCCACAGATAGCCGTTCGGCTTCTGCTTGAGCTTGCCCTCGAACAAAGAAACCGCAGGTGCGTGGCCGATAGCGACAAAAACACCGTGCGTGTCGAGTTCCTGCGTCTCGCCCGTCACGACATTCTTGAGGCGTACGCCGGTCACAGTTGCGCCCATCGGCGGCTTTGCCTCGGTGCCAAGGATTTCATCGATCACGCTGTTCCAGACCACCGAGACGTTCTGGCGCGAAAGCAGACGATCCTGCATGATCTTCTCTGCACGGAAGCCATCGCGGCGATGCACGACCGTCACGCTCTTGGCGATATGGGAAAGATAAAGCGCTTCCTCAACAGCGGTATTGCCACCGCCGACAACGACCACATCCTTGCCGCGATAGAAGAAACCGTCACAGGTCGCGCAAGCAGAAACGCCACCGCCCATGAAGGTCTGCTCGCTGTCGAGGCCAAGCCACTTGGCCTGTGCACCCGTGGCGATAATCAGGGCATCGCAGGTATAGATCGTGCCGGAATCACCCTTCAGGCGGAAAGGACGCACCGTGGTTTCAACCTCGGTAATAATATCATGGACGATTTCGGAGCCGACATTTTCCGCTTGCTTTGCCATCTGTTCCATCATCCATGGCCCCTGCACCGGATCGGCGTAGCCCGGATAATTTTCCACATCGGTGGTGATCATCAGCTGACCACCCTGCTGGAGACCGGCAATGATGAGTGGTTTCAGCATGGCGCGAGCAGCATAAATCGCAGCGGTATAACCAGCAGGACCTGAGCCGATGACTATGACTGGCGCGTGACGCTGTGACATGAAGTTCTCTCCGGTCCCGGAACGTCTTGATCTGATTGATCCAGATCAGCGCTCCACATGTTTGTTTTCACATGTACCTTGTCCAAAATGTTCCACACTTTGGGGGTACTCTAAAATCGATTTAAAGCGGCGGGTTCCGGCTCACCAGAATCGCTTTCGCGCCTGTTTGGCCAATGCCCCGACATTATGGCCAAGGTAGGTCTGCCCCTCAATGTTTGCAAGGTTCCACAGGGATTTGCTGTGCTTTAGCCACAGCTTGTGACCTTTAAGCAAAGCCTTTGACAGCCAGCGCATTGCGGGTGGATCGATCTCACGCTAAACAATGGAAAATTTGCCTAACCTCGGAGCCGTCCGCCATTTATAAGACAGTCGCCAATATCTGTGCGCGTTTCGGCCTCCTCATGGCGGTAGCCATGCTTCTGCCTGCAGCAATCGACCTGCGCGACGGAAGTGACGACTGGCTGATCTTCGTGCGTTCAGCTGCGGCAACCGGCGCGCTCTCCGCCCTGATTCTGCTGGCCACCCAGAACCAGACGATGCGCTTCACCCCGCGCCTTGGCTTTCTGCTGACGGCGTGCCTCTGGCTGACAGCGAGTTTTCTGGGTTCGATACCGCTTTATTTCTCGCATTTGCCGATCAGCTATGCGACGGCCTTCTTCGAGGCCATGTCGGGCGTCACGTCAACCGGCGCGACCGCGCTGACCGGGCTCGACAACATGCAGCGCGGCATTCTCCTGTGGCGCTCGCTTCTCTGCTGGATCGGGGGTATCGGCTTCATCGGTTTGGCTCTGTTGATGCTGCCGTCCCTGCGGGCGGGCGGGTTGGCGCTCTTCCATATGGAGAATTCCGACAAGTCGGAAAAAATTCTCCCGCGCATGAACCAGATCGCGCTCGGCATCGTGCTGGCCTATCTCAGCCTGACCGCCGCCTGCATCATTGCTTATTTTGCCGTCGGCATGAGCATGTTCGACGCCATCAACCACGGCTTCACGACGATTGCGACAGCAGGCTTTTCCACTCACGACAGCTCCATCGGCTTTTATCAGGGAAACCGCCCGCTCCTGGTCGTGTCCACGATCTTCATGGCCCTCTCGGCCCTGCCCTTCGTGCTCTATATCAAGGCCTTCATGCCACGCCGCATGGAATCGCTTGTCGACCCGCAGGTGAAACTGTTCTTCACGATCGCAATCAGCTTCAGCTTTGCACTCGCGGTGGTTCTGCGACTTGGGTCCGATGTGCCTTTCGGCGACGCGCTGATCTCGGCTTCGTTTCATTTTGTCTCGGTCATGACGACAACAGGATATGCCACGGAAGACTATTTCCTGTGGGGACCACCCGCGATTGGAATTTTCTTTCTCGCTTCATTTCTGGGTGGCTGCGCCGGGTCTACATCAGGCGGCATCAAGATGAACCGCCTCATCATCCTTTGGAGCTTGACGCGCGCCAATCTTGCCCGGCTCATCATGCCACATGCTGTCATCAAGATCCGCTACGGCAGCTCGGAAGTTTCCGGCGAAATCGCACAGAACGTGCTTCTCTATCTGTTCCTCTACTGCGCCTCGCTGATTATAGGCGCGGTGCTGCTTGCTTCACTGGGCCTCGACTTCGTGTCGGCCTTCACTGGCGCGCTGACTGCCCTCTCCAATATCGGCCCCGGCTTTGGCGACACCATTGGCCCCGTCGGCAACTTTTCCACCATTCACGACCCGGCATTGTGGGTCCTTTCCTTCCTGATGCTGGCAGGGCGTCTGGAGCTCGTTACCGTGTATATCCTGTTCACTCGCACTTTTTGGGTGCGTTGACAGAACGTTAGGCAGTTTACATCCGCCCGTTTCATTTGATATGAGCAGGATTAGATTGCGCCACGATGGCGACGAATGTTCTATAATTACCCCGGAATGAAATTTCCTTGCGCGCGGAGTTACGCATGCCGATCAAGGCCGATCTGGATGAAATCGATTGGAAAATCCTTCGGGAGCTCCAGAATAACGGGCGCATCACCAATGTCGAGCTGGCCGAACGCGTCGGTATTTCGGCTCCGCCCTGCCTGCGCCGTGTGCGCAAGCTGGAAGAAAGCGGCGTTATCCGGGGCTATCGGGCCATTCTGAATGGCAATTCCCTTGGACAGGATTTGGTCGCTTTCTGTTCGGTTGGCCTCCATCGCCAGGCAGATGCCGACCTCAAGGCTTTTGCCGAGAAATCCAAGCAGTGGCCTCTGGTACGCCGCGCCTGGATGGTTTCGGGCGAGTCCGATTTCCTGCTCCATTGCGTCGCGCGCGATCTCAACACGTTCCAGACCTTCGTGATCGAGGAACTGACCGCCGCTCCCAATGTGGATTCCGTGCGCACCGCACTGACCATTCGTCCGGTCAAGGACGAACCGCTGATGATTCTCTGATATTTCGACGGTTTGCGCCGGGAATTATACCAGGTCTGGATGAGCTTGCCTTATCAAGACCTGGTTAAGCCCGTGCGGCAATTGAGCCTTTTCAGGGCGTGATGCGTCAGCATCGCAGCGCCCTGTCATTACTTGTTACTTCCCGGCGAATACGCGCTCGTAGACAGCGCTGATGGCAGCTGCTTCCTTTTCGAGCGGGAAAGTCGCGCGAACATGCCTGAGAGCATTCTCGCCATCGCGTTCCGCCAGAGCCGGATCTGCCAGATAAGGTTCGATAGCCTTGCGCAGGGCATCTCCGTCACCGGCCGCAACCGATGTTCCGGTGCCTTCCACGATCATTTCCGCATAGGCACCCGCATCGCTGGCAACGACTGCCGTTTGCGAGGCCATGGCTTCAAGCGGTGTCAGCCCGAAACCTTCATTGCGCGAAGGCGCAACATAAAGCGTCAGGCGGCGATACCAGACGCGGATATCCGGCACTTCCCCCAGAATGAGGATACGGTCCTGCAAACCGGCAGCGGCGATCTTCGCCTTCAGCGCATCCTCGAAAGACTGGTGTTCTGCAGTCGTGCGTCCGGTGATGATGGCCGTCCAGTCCGGATATTGCGGCAACAGCGCAATCATCGCATCGACGAAAAGGTCTGTTCCCTTGGAGGAACGCACGCGACCGAAGCAACCGACAGCATATTTTCCGGGCAGGCCCGACGCCGCGAAACTGTCCTCATCGCCGACAGGCGGATGGAAACGCTGCAGATCCACCCCATGCATGATGACCTGATGCGGGACTTCGAGAAAGCTTCCCGAGCGACCACTCGTTGCAATCACCGCATTCATGCGGCGGATGAGCCATTTGGTAAACGGCTTGTGGTCTCGCTGTGCAGCTGAGGTAAAGATCAGCCTCAGTTTCATGCGCAGCACATCGCGCATGAAAATACCGGCGAGCATTTCAATATTGCGCCGCGCATGCCAGATGCGGAACGGTTTCGTCGCTGGCTTTGACCAGAAGGACCAAAGAGCGCTCCATCCCAGATGCGGAAGCGTATCCGGCAGGCCCGGCCCCATCGTCGCAATGTTCAACCCCTTTGCGCGCTGCAAGGGGATCAGCTGAACGATTGTCGATGTGACACCGGAGAGGCGGCGCTTGAAATTCGGCGCCACCACCTCAACGTCCTGAACCCGAACCGGTCCGGAATCTGGCTTATGCACGGACACGGAAATCAGACGAACTTCAAACCGACGATTTCGTAGGAACGCGAACCGCCCGGTGCGTTGACTTCAATCGTATCGCCTTCGCCCTTGCCGATCAGCGCACGCGCAATCGGCGATGAAATGGAGATGCGGCCTTCCTTCACATCGGCTTCCTGATCGCCGACGATCTGGTAGACTTTCTCTTCTTCCGTATCCTCGTCGATCATGGTGACGGTGGCACCAAACTTGATGCGGTCACCCGACAGCTTCGAGACATCGATAATCTCGGCCCGCGCGACCAGATCTTCCAGTTCGTTGATACGACCTTCATTCAGGCTCTGGGCTTCTTTCGCAGCATGATATTCGGCATTTTCCGACAGATCGCCATGCGCACGTGCTTCGGCGATCGCCTCAATAATCCGAGGGCGCTCCGATTGCTGACGCCAGCGCAGCTCTTCCTTGAGCTTTTCGAAACCGCCAGGGGTCATAGGGAACTTTTCCATACCCAGTCCTTTCCTTCGTCCGGTACTCACCTCTCCCCGAGGTCCTGTACGCACCGGCATCTTGATTTGCCCGCCTCACCTCGCGCAATGCTTGGATAGTGCGAGGCGCTTTTCGAAGGCCAACCAGCCTCCGACACACAAAAAGAAAACGGTCACCGAAACATCCGCCTCGGAACCGTTCGAATAGCCGTTCACAGAACTATAGCATTTCCATCAACCATTTCACGCGGAAAAATATGTCTCTGTCAACTGTGCCCTTAAGCGGCACCTATTGCGCGTTAACCGGCCAGCTCGCGGGCCACTTCTCCGGGCCTCCGGCATAATTGCCATCGCAATCGCCTTTTGAACGTTCCTGCACCAGAACGAAACGCACCCGGCCCTCGCCGCTGTCAGTAGCTTTCCAGACATCGTAAATGCCGCAATCTCCAAGCCCTCTCCCCTTGAAGAAGGCCGTCAGCGTCAAGGTTTTCTGGGCCCAGTCGATGTTCCATGCCGTGTCGGTCACAGTCGGGCCATCGTCGGAAATGGTCGGTAGCGAGATCGGCACAGTCTTGTTTTCGTAGCGGCTGTAGAAGGCATAAGGCTGATTGTAGGCGCCCGGCGATCCGCATGGCAGGCCAATAAGATCGAGGCCATCGGCAATCTTCGTCTCGAAACCGCCTGCATTGCGGAACGTGCCGGGGCTTGCCCCGCCACAGACCGCCGCCTCGTCGGAAAAATCCTTGCGGATGTCAGCCGGTATCTGCTCGACCGTTTCGATCAGCTTGAGCTGTGGCGGAACAGGCGCCGGTTTGCTGCCCTTGACCTGCAATGCCTCGACAGTTCCGTCGCGCGATTGCTGTTCGTCCACATAGATCAGCCCGCCGACAAGGCCGGAAAGCGAATAGGTCGAGGTCTTTCCGGCAAATTTCAGCTGCAGTTTCTGACCGTTCTTCATCCCGTCGAGCGCCTTGACCACATCGCCCGTATAATCCAGCTGATCGTCCTGCGCCTTCAAAGCCGAGACATCGACATCGAGCAGTGTTTGACCGTCGATGGAAATCTCCAACTTGCCAGTTTTCTGCGATGGATCGACATAGGAAAGCCGGAGTAGCGGCTTCGAGCCTGACTGGCTGCTGCGAAAGATGCCAAGCCCCGGCGCGCCATCGCTTGCGACCGGCGTAAGAGTCAAAGTGCAGTTTTGCGCGAAATCGCACAGAACCAGCGTGTCGCGAACCTTCTTGAAAGCAGCCTGCGATTCCCCACCCGCCAGAAACAGCAGCGTTGTGGCAATCAATGCCACAACAGCGGGTTGACGTTTCAAAGAGAGCATAAAACACTCCGTCAGTAAGAAATCGCTCTAATTATAATCAGACTATGCATGAATGTCGCAGAATCGGAAGTTCCCTTGCCGCCTGCCCATAATATTGCCTATAGCATGACGACCGGGAAAGGCTGAAAAGCGTCCGGTTTCTCTTTCTGCAATGACATATCCCGAACCGAGGTAATGATGACGCGCGTACAGGCCAATATGCTGCTGCTTCTGGCAGGCGTCATCTGGGGCATGGGTTTCGTCGCCCAATCGACGGCAATGGCCAGTATCGGCCCGTTTCTGTTCATCGGTATCCGCTCGGCAATCGCCGCCCTTACTGTCCTGCCATGGGCCGTAGCCGAGGGCCGTCGGGCGAAGACCAGCCTGAGCCGCTCGAACTATCTCTTCTTCATGTTCATCGGACTGAGCCTGTTTACCGGGCTTGTTCTCCAGCAGATCGGGCTCATCACCACATCCGTCACCAATGCCGGTTTTCTGACCGGGCTCTATGTCGTCATGGTGCCAGTGCTTGGCGTCGTCCTGTTTCGCACTTGGCCGCATCCCGTCGTCTGGCCGAGTGCGGCGGCATGTCTGGCAGGCATATTCCTGCTTTCCGGCGGAACGTTGACTGCGCTCAAGCAAGGTGACTGGCTGGTCATTTGCGGCGCGGTCTTCTGGGCCTTGCAGGTGGTCCTGATCAGCAGGGCAAACCGTGCAGGACGGCCGATAACACTGAGCTGCATCCAGTTCGCAACCAGCGCCTTCGCAGGCCTTGCTATCGCCTCCATGATCGAAGACTTCAACTGGACGGCCATCGCACTCACCTGGAAGGAAATTCTTTTCACCGGCGTCTTCTCGTCCGGCATTGCCTTCACCTTGCAGGCCATAGGACAGCGCTATACGACTTCCGCACAGGCCGCGATCTTCCTGTCGTCGGAAGCGCTTTTTGCGGCCCTGTTCGGTGCGCTCTTTCTCGGCGAGCGGGTGACCTTCATCGGCTTTATCGGCTGCGGACTGATCTTCGCCGCCATGATGGCGGTGGAACTCATTCCCATGTTCTGGAAACGCAAGTCGGCTCTTGTTCCTGAACCTGCCGAGTAAAGTGCGTCAGAGCCTGAACCAAAATGGTGATTTTCGAGTACCGGAGCGGAGTGTACTTTTGGGTACATGAGCACCGGCACGCAGATAATTGCCATTTGCAGCCACACAGGTCGACTTTTGGAACAGGCTCTACCCCTTGAAGATAAGAGCTGCCCCACCTGCTATGAACGCAAAGCCCAGCAGATGGTGCCAGGTAAAGGCTTCCTTGAGATAGAACACCGAGAACAGGCTGAAGATCACCAGCGTGATGACTTCCTGAATGGTCTTCAGCTGCGCCGCCGAATAGACCTCGTGCCCGATGCGGTTGGCCGGAACCGCGAGGCAGTATTCGATCAGAGCGATGCCCCAGCTGATGAAAATGACGGTGACGAGTGGCGTGCTGGTGAATTTCAGATGCCCGTACCAGGCGAATGTCATGAAAACGTTCGAGCCGATGAGAAGCAGGATCGGCAGGACGCTCGGCGAAATCAGTGCTGACATGGAAATGACTTCAGGGACCGGGAGGATGTTGTCGGCGGCATGGCCCGAAACCGCTGCATGGTGATAGAACAAAGGCGGCATTTTGCCAATCCTGCGCGCTGGAGCGCGTTTCACTCCGGCCGGTTTATGCTCTGGCCGCTGCCCTGATTACGCCACAGCACTTAACGCGAGCGCTGACTCTTCCTTTACGCTTCCAAGCTAATATTCGTGGAACGCCATCGGTCTGGTCTCCTGAAGAAAAGGTATGGACATGAGTTCTGCGTTGTCCGCCACCGCTCCAGTCAGCCGCCAGCGCTCCCGGTTGCGAAGTCTGGCCCCATCCTTGTCCCTCGCCTTGCTGGCTATCATCGCCGGTTGTTCCGGTGAAAGCGCCCCGCGCCCGCAGGCCAGTGTCGGCAATTCCGACGTGATGGTTCCCGATGCACCGATTGCAAATGCTGCCCCGGTTGTAGACGCACCCGTCATGCAGGAGCCACAGCAAGAACGCATCGTCGGGCTTGCCGAGGAGGAAGAGAACCACGTCACGCAATCCACGCAGCAGAGCCAGCCGCAATATTCCGGCGACTATGGCTTCTCAGCCCCGATTCAAAATCCGGTAACAGCAGCCGAAAACATCTATACGATGTCCAATGCGGAAACCGCCTGCCGCACGCGCCTGAAACGGCTCGGCGTCGTCTTCAAGGAAAAACCGCCGATCTATCGCAGCAGTGCCTGCCAGATCGCAAATCCCATCGAGGTGTCCGGCTTCAACAGCGGCTCCATCGCGTTCAAACCGGCGGCAACGCTGAACTGTCAGGTGACCGAGGCCTTTGCCCGCTGGATCAAAGGCGACCTGCAACCTGCCTCGCGTATGCGCTATCTGTCCGGCGTGAGCACGATCTATAATGCCGGGGGCTATTCCTGCCGCACCATGAACAGCCGTCGCGGCGCGAAAATGTCGGAACATTCACGCGGCAACGCCATCGATGTCACCAAGATCGTGCTGAACAACGGCAAGAACATCATGGTGCGCAAGCCGGGCTTCTTCGCCTTTCGCGAAAAGGGCCTGCTCAACAGCGTTCGCTCCGATGCGTGCGGCTATTTCTCGACAGTTCTCGGCCCCGGCTATAACCCGGAACATGCCGATCACTTCCATTTCGACCTGATGCAGCGTCGCAGCGGCTATCGCGCTTGTAAATAGAGCATTTCCAGTAAAAGTACGAAGCGGTTTTGCGTAGGATAATGCGTGAAAACAAATAGATAGAGCGGTTCCAACCACCGGTTTTAACCGGAACCGCTCTAAATAAGCCCGGCGCAATGCCGGGCTTGACGATACTTTATTCCTCCGGCGGCACCGGCGTCGGCTTGCCGTTTTCATCCAGAGAAACCATGACGAATTCGCCATGGGTCACGAGATCCATCTGCTGGGTCAGGTAACGCTGTGCCCAGGCTTCCACCCGCAGCGTGATCGAGCTGCGCCCAACCCGCGTAATCTCGGTATAGACGCAGAGCGCGTCACCGATCTTCACCGGCTTGGCAAAGGACATTTCACGAACCGCTGCCGTCACCACGCGGCCCTTGGCGCGTTCTGCAGCACGAATGCCGGATGCGGAGTCCATCTGCGCCATCACCCAGCCGCCGAAAATATCGAACGCCGCATTCGCATCCTTGGGCATGGCCGGAACGCGCAATGTCAGCATGCCCTTCGGCGCATTGTCAGTATTCATCGAAGTCGGTCCTTAAGTGCTTGAGAGAGTCGCCCTTTAATATGAGACAAGCCCGCCACGAAGAAAAGTACCGCATGAAGCGCTTAAACCGTTAGTGTGAAAGCCGATTTCAAGAGGTCGATATTCATTAATCATGAATTGAAATCGAAAAATCGTGATGCACGTGAATAATAATCTTCATGTTATAAGTAATTAAAGAAAGTATATTAGAGGAATGACATATGAAACTATCGGTTAAGTCCTCCATAGTTACATTAGCACTTCTTGTTTCAACGAATGCTTATGCATCATCGGCAATTGTAACATCGACAATTAATCTTCGCGTCGGCCCGGGCACCCAGTACGGAACCATCGGGGCGATCCCGAATGGCGTCGGCATTACAGTGGCTGGCTGCACCAGCGGTTATGGCTGGTGTCAGGTGACCTATGGCGGCATGACCGGCTGGGCTGCATCGAGCTACATCGCCATTCAGACAGGCAACGGCTATACGACGAACGACAATTTCGGATCGACCGCCGCAGCGGTTGGCATACCGCTCATCGCAGGCATCGCCATCGGTTCGGCACTGGCGGCCAACAGCGGTCCCTATTGGGGACCCGGCTGGGGTCCAGGCCCTTATCGCGGCTGGAACGGTGGCGGCAATGTCTATAATGGCTGCATCGGGCGTAATTGCCAGTCGAACAGGGGACCAGCACGCCCACACTGGACGGACCGTCCCGGCTGGAACGATCATCCGGGCTATCATCCCGGTTTTGGCCCCGGCTTCGGGCATGGTTTTGGCCCCGGCCCTCGCATGCGTCTCGGCGGCAGGCTGTAAAGCCGCCTCTGGAGCCACACTTCCTGACAACCTTCTGTCAGGAGCATCGCCGGATAGGGTAAGGGTGCGGAGGATTTCACCTTCGCACTCTTTTCATTTGGACGCTGAAAATCCATATTGAGGGCATGGCTTCCTCAAAAGACAAACACTCCCAGGATTCGCACGACAAGGCTGGCGGCTTCGGTGAAGCACCACATTCAGGTGGTTTCGGCGAAATGCCTCAGGCCGAACTTTCCGGTGCGCCCCTTTCCGGCCCCATCGCCGGCCCCATCGCCGATTGGGCGAAGGAGATCGGCGACGAGGCTGCGAAACCACGCGCGAAAAACCCAAAACAACCCAAGAAAATTCCTGAGCGCAGCAAGGAAGCGTCGCGCAGCGGGCGCGGCACATCCATGGGTGGCGCTGCATCCGCCAAGGAGCGTGCAGCGGCTGGCCTCAATCCGGTTGCTGGTCTCGACATCAGTCTGGAAGACGCTGCCGGACTGAACCCGTCCGGTGCGACCGCGACAGTTCAGGCCCTGTCGGACCTGATTGCCTCCGGCAATCCGCTGTTCAAGAACGGCGAACTCTGGACGCCTCACCGCCCGGCACGTCCGGATAAATCCGAAGGCGGCATCGCCATCGAGATGGAAACCAGTTTCGAACCGTCCGGTGACCAGCCGACGGCAATTCGCGATTTGCTGGAAGGGCTGGACAACGACGACCGCACGCAGGTCCTGCTCGGTGTCACCGGTTCGGGCAAGACCTTCACCATGGCGCAGGTCATCCAGCGGACGCAGCGCCCTGCCCTGATCCTGGCGCCGAACAAGACTTTGGCCGCGCAGCTTTATGGCGAGTTCAAGAGCTTCTTTCCGAACAACGCCGTCGAATATTTCGTTTCCTACTACGATTATTACCAGCCGGAAGCCTATGTGCCGCGCTCGGACACTTATATCGAGAAGGAATCGTCCATCAACGAACAGATCGACCGGATGCGCCACTCGGCCACCCGCGCGCTGCTCGAACGCGACGATGTGATTATCGTCGCTTCCGTATCGTGCATCTACGGTATCGGATCGGTCGAAACCTATACGGCCATGACCTTCGAAATGAAGATCGGGGACCGGCTCGACCAGCGCCAGCTGCTCGCCGATCTCGTGGCCCAGCAATACAAGCGGCAAGACATCAATTTCGTGCGCGGCTCGTTTCGCGTGCGCGGCGACACGATCGAATTGTTCCCGGCTCACTTGGAAGATCGCGCCTGGCGCATTTCCCTTTTCGGCGATGAGATCGAGACCATCACCGAGTTCGACCCGCTCACCGGCCAGAAGACCGGCGATCTGAAATCGGTCAAGATTTATGCGAATTCGCACTATGTGACGCCGCGTCCGACCCTCAATCAGGCGATAAAGTCGATCAAGGAAGAGCTGAAGCATCGTCTTGTCGAACTGAACAATGCCGGGCGTCTGCTGGAAGCCCAGCGCCTCGACCAGCGCACGACATTCGATCTCGAAATGCTGGAAGCAACCGGTTCCTGTGCGGGTATTGAAAACTATTCACGCTATCTGACAGGCCGCAATCCCGGCGAGCCGCCTCCGACGCTGTTCGAATATATTCCGGACAATGCGCTGGTTTTCATCGACGAAAGCCACGTCACGGTTCCGCAGATCGGCGGCATGTATCGCGGCGACTTCCGCCGCAAGGCAACGCTTGCCGAATATGGTTTCCGCCTGCCATCCTGCATGGACAATCGCCCGCTCCGTTTCGAGGAATGGGACGCCATGCGCCCGCAGACCATTGCCGTTTCGGCAACGCCGGGCGGTTGGGAAATGGAAGAAGCTGGCGGCGTGTTCGCAGAACAGGTCATCCGCCCGACCGGGCTGATCGATCCCCCTGTCGAAATCCGCCCTGCCAAGTCACAGGTCGATGACGTGCTCGGCGAAATTCGTGAAACGGCACAGAAGGGTTACCGTACATTGGTCACGGTGCTGACCAAGCGCATGGCCGAAGACCTGACGGAATATCTGCATGAACAGGGCGTGCGCGTTCGCTACATGCATTCCGATATCGACACGCTGGAACGTATCGAAATCATTCGCGATCTGCGTCTCGGCGCCTTCGATGTGCTGGTTGGCATCAACCTCCTGCGCGAAGGTCTCGACATTCCGGAATGCGGCTTCGTCGCCATTCTCGATGCCGACAAGGAAGGCTTCCTGCGCTCGGAAACCTCACTGGTTCAGACCATTGGACGTGCAGCGCGTAACGTTGACGGCAAGGTCATTCTCTACGCCGACAATATTACCGGCTCGATGCAGCGCGCGATGGATGAAACCAGCCGCCGCCGTGAGAAGCAGGTTGCCTATAATGAAGAGCACGGCATCACGCCTGCCTCGGTGAAGAAGAATATCTCGGACATCCTCGGCTCAGTTTACGAGCGCGATCATGTCCGCGCGGATATTTCGGGCTTTGCGGAAGAAGGCGCGATGATGGGCAACAATCTTGCCGCCCATCTGGAGCATCTGGAAAAGCAGATGCGCGACGCCGCTGCCGATCTCGACTTCGAAAAGGCCGCGCGCCTGCGCGACGAAATCAAGCGGCTGCGTGAGACGGAACTGGCTATTGCCGACGATCCGCTGGCACGCGAGTTTGAGGCGGGCGATGCAGGTGCAAGCCGCAACAAGGGCAAGCCCACCGGCAATTCACGTTTCCGCAAGCCGGCGCTGGATGAAATGGGCGCCGATACGACGCGCCCGCTTGACAAGTCGTCTTTGTTCCAGAAGCCATCGCTTGACGATATGGGACCGGGCACCGACATGGCAAAACCGCTCTTCCGCAAGAACACGCTTGATGAGATGACGGTCAAGCGGACCGAAGTGCCAAGTGGCGGCGGCGATGCGGCGATCCGCCGTGAGCGTGCAGGCATCGGGTCTTACGAGGACCCTGCCGAAACAGCGCGCAAGAAACGCCGCCCCGGCAAGACAGGCCGACCGGGACGGTGACCGAGATCGTTGATTATGTGTTGGAAGACTTACCGGTCTTCCAACACATCACGAACGGCCATTCGATTTTCTATATTCAGCGGCACTGCCCGCCATTCATAATGCGATAGCCTGCACGGTCGGCTTCGCAACGATTGGGGAAAGTGCGCCTGTCGTTCCCACGGCGTGCACAAACAGGCATATATTCCCGCGTGCAAGCACCCGCGCCCGGCCTGCCCGGTCTGTTGCCCTGATGCGGCGGACGCATGCCGCCTTCGCCGCCCCATCCCGGACCCGGTCTTGATGAGCACTGGCCATTTGCGATGACGCGATAGCCCTCAGCTCTTGCCTGACAGGAATTGCCGAAGGTCTTGCGCGAAGAACCGCGCGTGGCGCAGACGGGAGCATAGATCATCGGGCACATCTGCGGCTGCGACGGTCCGGGGCGAATCGGCGGACGATAATCCGGGCCGCCTTCGGCAACACAACCGGCGAGAAGCAGAGCGCCCGCAAGCACAGCCAATTGTCTGAATCGATGAAACTGCATTTTCCTCTCCCTTGTCCGGATAAATCCGATCTGTCCCGGACACTAAAATGGCGCAACCTACGATAAGAGCAAGTCTTTTCGCAAAAGTGCAAAACCTTGCAGACCATATCGACAACCCGCCCATATAGGTTACTTTGGCCGAAGTTGAGGGGCGGAACAGGCAGCATGAATCGTTATCGGCACGGCATAGCATTTATCCTGGCTTCGCAGCTTTTCAGCCTGCCTTCCGGCGTGGCTGCATCCTATGCGGCGAGCGAGCCGAACCCGCCGGTTTATGCGCCGCCTTTACCGCCGGAGAAGAAAGTCCCGACCGTCGGCCGCATCTGCCAGCTCATCGGTGCCAATGCCGACATCCACGGCATCCCGCGCGACTTCTTCGCCCGGCTGATCTGGAAAGAAAGCCGGTTCGATCACAACGCGGTCAGCCCTGTCGGCGCTGAAGGCATTGCGCAGTTCATGCCTTATACTGCTAAGGAGCGTGGGCTTGCCGACCCTTTCGACATAGAACAGGCCATCCCCGCATCGGCGAGTTTCCTGCGCGATCTTAAAGGCGCTTTCGGCAATTGGGGCCTTGCAGCCGCCGCCTATAATGCAGGGGCCGGGCGTGTTTCCAGCTGGATGCGGTCCGGTGGATTTCTGCCGCTCGAAACTGAAAATTACGTGCTGGACATTACCGGCGCACCTGCCGATGACTTCGCGGCAGGCAAGGAGGTCGTGAACCGCCCACTCGATCCCAAGCTCGCCTTCGTCGATGCCTGCAAGCGCCTGCCGATCATCCGCAGCGCCACAATTCCGATGTCGCGCGTGAAACCCAAGCCATGGGGCATTCAGGTCGCGGGTAATTTCCGCCGCAGCGCGGCGGCCAATCAATGGGTGCGCCTGCGCAAACAGTTCAGCGCCGTGCTGGCAGGCCACGACCCCGTTATCAGCCGGATACGGACGCCGATGGGACGCCGTGGCATCTATGCAGTACGCATCGGCGCCAACAGCCGCGGAGAAGCCGACAGCATTTGTGCGAAGCTGCGCGCCGCCGGTGGCGCATGCATAGTTTCGCGCAATCGATGAAAATACCAGGACATATCCGTTTAAATTCGCGATATATTAGGGTTAGCCTGTTCTATTTTGGGATTGAGTCGATGATTTTCTTGAAACAATCGTAAAAAATTCTGACGATACCGGTTCAAAGATAACCAATCATGTTCCCCCCAAAGAATTTGCTTGCCAAATACCGCTTCATAGATCAGTCTCCACCTGTTCGGGCATTTAGCGAACAAATGGAAGACTGGAAGAACGGCGCGCCGGGGCCGCTATAAGTTCCGGGTCGAAGGCTCCCCTTCGGCAATGATCGGTTCCTTCCCAATGTCGAGAACTGCCTGCATAACCCTCTGCCGGGTGTGTGGTGCGCTTGGCAGAATTTGTAATACCACTGTCTCCACAAGAGAAGTGGCGCCAAGGAAAAGGAACGGATCCCATGGCACAGACCGGACTGGTCAAATTCTTCAATACCGAAAAAGGTTTCGGTTTCATCAAGCCGGACGACGGTGGCGCTGACATCTTCGTACACATTTCTGCTGTACAGGCTTCTGGCCTCACTGGCCTCGCAGACAATCAGAAGGTTTCCTACGAGACGGAACCGGATCGTCGCGGCAAAGGCCCGAAGGCCGTGAACATCACCGTTACCGGCTGATCGTTCATAAAAGAACCTACCACTTGCCCCGGCTTTTGCCGGGGTTTTTTATTGCCGGTATGCAACCCTGAACGGATCATCATTCAGGCGCGAAATATTACAGATGCTGCAAGTAATTGACCGGAAACTGACAGCTTTCCATCGCCCTTCACCATTGTTCAGCCTCCATTCATGTCGAAACAGTTAATTAGTTATTCATAAACGATACGTGTGTGCCCGGTCGGCGAGCGTATCGGAGAAATTACAGTCGAGCTTCTGAAGGAGCGAACAATGAACCGATTTGCGAAAACAGCCATTCTGGCAGCGGCATCCCTTGCGGCTGTTGCCGTACCGCTTGCAACAGCATCGGCAGATTCCTGGGGCCGCCATGGCTGGGACCGTGGCGGATGGGATCGTCCCTACTACCGCGACCGGCATCGCAACCATGGCGACGCCGTTGCCGCAGGTGTGATCGGTCTTGCAGCAGGTGCCCTCATCGGCAGCGCGCTGAGCCAGCCGCAACCGACCTACGTGCAGCCTGCCCCGGTCTATGCACCGCCTCCGCCGCCGCCAGCTTATTACCCGGCAGCCCCGGCTCGTCAGGCGACTTATTATCGCTCAAGCTATGAGCCATGGAGCCGTGGCTGGTACCAGTATTGCGCCGACCGTTACCGGTCATTCAATCCGAATACCGGCACCTATCGCGGTTATGACGGACGTGATCACTTCTGCTCCGCAAATTAAAGCACATCCCGAAAAGTGTGAAACGGTTTTCGGATAAGATGCGCGTCAAAACAAGTGATTAGAGCACCGATCTGCTTCAACCAGATCGGTGCTCCAAAGCAAACCATCCCGATGAAAAGCCGCCTTTAAAGGCGGCTTTTTTTTATGCATATCCGATGTCGTTCAAAAATGGATTGGAGCGCCGTTCATCACCGAACCGACCACCGGGACCATGCCCGCAAATGAAACCGATATCGTCCCCGAGCGGCAGCAGCTTTTCCTTGATGGAGCGAATCAGCGCCGCGTGATCACCGCCTGGCAGATCAGTGCGCCCGACCGAGCCGTTGAAAAGCACATCACCGACTATCGCAAACCGCGCTTCCGGGTTGAAGAACACGACGTGCCCCGGCGCATGGCCCGGCGTGTGGAAGACGTCGAATTCGTGCCCGGCGACGGAAACCTTGTCACCTTCGTCCAGCCAGCGGTCCGGCGTAACATTGCGCACGCCTTCAGTGATGCCATATTTTAGGCCGGTCGCTTCCAGATTATCGAGCAGGAACTTATCATCCCGATGCGGGCCTATAATGTCCACATTCAGGGCTTCCTTGAGATCAAGGGCAGCCGCAGCATGATCGATATGGCCATGCGTGATCCAGATGGCCTCGACATCGATCCCTTGGGAATCAATCGCCTCGCGGATGCGATCCAGGTCACCGCCCGGATCGATCACGACACCCTTCTTGGTCTCGCCATCGAACAGAATGGTGCAATTCTGCTGGAAAGGCGTGACGGGAACGATGATGGCCTGCAATTGCCCCATAGTCTTACTCCACTTGAATAAATAGCGGTCCGGAAGGTGCTTTCTGACACAGAGATAGTGTCCTGTGCCCGTCAGGTGAAGCTTTAAATAGATACGGGCGGCTGATAGCCGCCCGTTTTCCCTCTCCAGGATTGTCCGAGGCGCTTTCTCCGAAAACCGTTTCACGGTTTCCGGGATAGGCCCGACAGTTCGTCTTACCGGTTGTCCCCACAACCATGCGGTCTCCAGAGCGCGTTTCGATCTGATTGAATCAGACCGGCGCTCCAACTGTTTGCTTTCACGCACATGTTACCCGATCGAAGCGGGATCAGAAATCAGTCCAGTGGACTGATTTCCCTGCGTAGGCGTTTCACACTTCTCGGGATGTCTTAGTGCGTCAGGCCTTGGCGGCCATCGCGTTCTTGATCAGGCCGACAACGGCCGTGAGCACGATACCGCCAATGCCGCCGCCTGCCAGCTGACCAACAACACCGTTGAGAACGGAATCGAGGCCACCGCCAGACAACATCGGAAGCAGCTGCCCGAGGATGACACCACCGATGCCGCCTGCCACCGTGTTACCCGTGGTGCCCAGACTGATATTCTTCACTGCTCCGGCGATGTTGCCACCAACCGCGCCAGCCACAAGCTGGAGAATGATAGGTAGTAGAGATTCCATAATCGTCACCCCATCTGAGTTTTAAACCGGAGTAGCGCGACTCCGGTAAAAAAATCTTGTGCCGAAACTTTCCAATGTCAAACAATAAGCGACGGAATAACAAAAAAGCGGCCCTAAGACCGCTCTTTTTCTGTTTAAAACTTGGTTCGGCACCTACTATTCGGCTGCCGCCCGCTTTGGCTGAACTTCCGCAGAATAGTCATTCATTAGAACATTTGTAATTTCGGAAGGTTTGAAACGGTATTGACCGATCTCGGATACCGGCGTCACTTCCGCTGCTGTTCCGCACAGGAAGCATTCGGAGAAACCGGCAAGTTCTTCCGGCATGATTGCCCGCTCGATGACTTCAATGCCGCGGCGCTTGGCAAGATCAATGACCGTGCGACGCGTAATACCGTCAAGGAAGCAGTCAGGCTTCGGCGTATGCAGTGCGCCGTCCTTCACGAAGAAGACGTTTGCACCGGTTGCTTCCGCAACCTGTCCGCGCCAGTCGAGCATCAATGCATCGGCATAGCCCTTGGCTTCGGCGGCGTGCTTGGAGATCGTGCAGATCATATAGAGACCGGCAGCCTTCGAGCGCGAGGGCGCAGTGCGCGGGTCCGGGCGGCAATATTCAGCGATATCGAGCCGGATGCCCTTCATCTTTTCTTCGGGCGAGAAATAGCTCGGCCATTGCCAGATGGCGATGGCAAGATGAATGCGGTTGTTCTGCGCCGAGACCCCCAGTGACTCCGAACCGCGCCAGGCAATCGGGCGAACATAGGCGTCTTCAAAACCCTGCTTCTTCAGAAGCTCGCGGCAGGCATCGTTGATTTCTGCAACGCTGAAAGGAATCTCGAAACCGAGAATGCGTGCAGATTCATGCAGGCGTTCGGTATGCTCATTGAGCTTGAAGATCTCGCCGCCATAGGCGCGTTCGCCTTCAAACACGGCGCTCGCATAATGCAGACCATGGGTCAGCACGTGGATTTTTGCATCTTTCCAGTCGACGAATTCTCCGTCCAGCCAGATAAATCCGTCCCGTTGATCGAATGGAATCGCAGCCATTTTCTTGCTCCTAAATATTTCATCGAGCATTTCTTTTTTCAGGATGAAACCTTGGAAATGCCCTGTCTATGCATTTTGATGCGCATCCCGAAAATCGCCTCATACTTTTCGGGATGCGCCTCAGCAGCGCTGTCTCGATCTGGTTTCAGGTCGACTTCAGACCAGATAAACTTCTCCGCATCCCGTCTTCCCCAGCTAAATCGATATAACTGGTGAGACGGCCACCTTTTCCTGCGTAATTGCTGGCCTTTTTGTTCAAAATGCTTTGAGGTCACGCAAACATATTGCGCGAATCCCAGGCGGAGCATGCATGGAAAGAAAATAAATCCTCCACAGGGTTCGAATATTGCGACAACCATTCCATCACCAACCCATTGAGACGGTGGCGGGTAGCCCGTTAGCGCAATTATTCCTCCTCCTTGCACGTATCAGCGCAAACATTATTCCAAAAAAGCCAGCTCACACTTATCGAAAATTATCTGGGCGATTGAATTATGTCAATAATGCTGACATATTTAACGCAACAGAACGGAGCACAGATGTGAATTCGACGAACGATATGAATTATATAAGCAATCCGTTGACGGCTGAGGAGGCGGCCGACCTCAACGTGATCGAACTACTGTTTTTTTCCTATCGCGACTTTACCGCCGACCCTGATCTTATTCTGGAAAAGATCGGATTCGGGCGGGCGCATCACCGTGTTCTCTACTTCATCAACCGAAAGCCCGGCATGACGGTTGCCGAGCTGCTGGAGGTCCTGCGGATCACCAAGCAGAGCCTGTCGCGCGTGCTTAAACAGTTGATCGATACGGGGCATGTGGTTCAGGCCACCGGCCTTCACGACCGCCGCCACCGCAAGCTTTATCCGACCAAGAGCGGCCGCCAGCTCACGCTTGCCCTCGCCCTTCCGCAGTCACGACGCATCGCACGTGCACTGGAGGACTGTGCGCCGCAGGACCGGGAAGTCATCGAGCGCTTCCTCTATAATATGGTCAACCCCGAGCGGCGCGCCCAGATCGACGAGTTTTCTGCCGAAGATAGTTCGACCAGACATCTCTGAACCGAGTGACACTGGGCTTGAGTGTTACGTCTAGTTGCACAAAGTGTCTGAATAAAAAAACGTCAGGCCGTGGCGAAAATGGTGGGTTTCGAGAACCGGAGCGCAGTGTACTGCTAAGCATAGTCCCGAAAAGTTGTAGACTTTTCGGATAAGATTATGCGTCTGAGCAAGTACATGAGCACCGGAAGCGCAGAAAAACGCTGTTTGCGAGCCAAGGTATGGCGACTTTTGGATCAGACAATAAGTGCTTGTATAAAAACAGGTCCACGCAGGCAGTGAATGGACGTGCCGCATTCCAGTCGATAATATGTGCACCAAAGCATCGGGCATAAGCTGGAATGCTGAAGTAAAATTATCGGAATGGGATCGAAAGACGCCATGGCTGTAGAAGAAGAAAAGACGCTCTCGGACGACGCGCCACATCTCCTCGTCGTTGACGACGATACGCGTATCCGCAGCCTTCTCTCACAATATCTGACCAATAGCGGATTCCGTGTCACCATGGCTGGAAGCGCTGCCGAAGCGCGCCGCAAACTGGAAGGCATCGATTTCGATCTGCTGATCCTCGACGTCATGATGCCGGGAGAAACCGGCGTTTCGCTGACGCGATCGCTGCGCGAGCAGAAGAACGTCCCCATCCTGATGCTGACGGCATTGTCGGAAACCGACAGCCGCATCGACGGTCTGGCTGCCGGAGCGGACGATTATCTGCCCAAGCCGTTCGATCCCCGCGAGCTGACGCTTCGCATCAACAATATCCTGCGCCGCGGCGCGCCACCCGCACAGCCGAAAATCGAGCAGATCGTGTTCGGCCCCTATACTTTCTTCATCCCGCGCCGCGAGCTGAAAAAGGGTACGGAAACCATCAAGCTGACGGATCGTGAGCAGGATATCATGGCGATTTTCGCCGAGCGTGCCGGCGAGACGATCCCCCGCCATGAGCTGACCGGTCAGGATGGCGATGTCGGTGAACGCACGATCGACGTCCAGATCAATCGCCTTCGCCGCAAGATCGAGCAGGACCCGGCCAATCCGGTCTGGCTCCAGACCGTGCGCGGTATCGGCTACAAGCTCAGCATCGAATAGCAACCATCGGCAATCAGGAATATCGCGATCAGAAAATGGTGTTTTCTCAAAACGCAGGGCGGCATGTACCAAAGGTGCAGCCGCAATGTTGTTCATGGAAAACGCCATTTGCAGACAGCAATATTTCCGGAAGCGTTTTTCGAGCCAAAAAGTGTGAAGCGGCTTTGCGACAAAATAAGTCTTTTGAGCGCAACCACAGGGTACTGAGGGACGTTTTAACACGATGAAATCGCCCTTGAGAAAATTCTCCCGCTGGTTAGCGCGCATCATGCCGAAGGGGCTTTATGCGCGTTCGCTCATCATCATCATTGCCCCGATGGTTCTGCTCCAGTCCGTGATCGCCTATGTGTTCATGGAGCGTCACTGGCAGATGGTGACCGAACGACTGTCGACCGCCGTTGTGCGCGATATTGCAGGCATCATCGACATTCTCGAAACCTATCCGCAGGAACCGGGCTACGACAATCTCATCCGCATCGCGCAGCAGCGGCTGGCGCTGAACATTTCGATCCTGCCGCCCGATCCGCTGCCACCTCCCGGGCCAAAGCCCTTTTTCGCCATTCTCGATTACTTCCTGAGTGAAGAGATCACCCGCCAGATCAATCGCCCCTTCTGGGTCGATACGGTGGGCGATTCCGATCTTATCGAAATCCGCATCAAGCTGGAGGACAAGGTGTTGCGCGTCTTTGCGCGGCGCAGCCAGGCCTATGCATCCAATACAGGCATCTTCCTGACGTGGATGGTGGGCACCGCGCTCGTTCTGCTGATCATCGCCATCGCATTCCTGCGCAACCAGATCAAGCCGATCCAGCAGCTTGCCGAGGCCGCAGAGAGTTTCGGCAAGGGGCGACCAATGCCGGAAGGGTTCCATCCGCGCGGAGCCGAGGAAGTGCGCCGTGCAGGCATCGCTTTTATTCAGATGCGCTCGCGCATCGAACGCCAGATCGAGCAGCGCACGGCCATGCTTTCCGGCGTCAGCCACGATCTGCGCACCATTCTGACCCGTTTCAAGCTGCAGCTTGCGCTGGCTGGCCACTCGATCGACACCGAGCCGCTCAATCAGGATATTGCCGACATGCAGACGATGCTCGAAGGCTATCTCGCCTTTGCGCGCGGCGAAGGTTCGGAGGAAACCGCAAGCTACGATGTCACGAGGCTTTGCGAAAAACTGGAGCATGAAGCACGCCTGCGCGAGCGCGGCTTCAAGTATCATATTGAAGGCGACAGCGAGGTCCATGTGCGTCCGAACGCCTTCTCGCGGCTGGTCAGCAATCTCGTCTCGAACGCCTTCCGTCATGCGCAGAATGTCGAGCTGTCGATTTCGCATGTTGAAGGCTGGCTGAAAGTCGTTGTGGACGATGACGGGCCGGGTATTCCGGAAGACCGCCGCGAAGACGTCTTCAAGCCTTTCGTCCGGCTGGATGAAGCGCGAACGCAGGATTCGGGCGGCACAGGCGGGCTGGGTCTTGCTATTGCACGCGATATTGCACGCAGCCACGGTGGCGACATTACGCTGGAAGACGCTCCGACCGGCGGCCTGCGCGCGACCATCCATATTCCGGCTTAAAGCGTTCTGGCCCCGTCAAATGCACGGCTGCACGTCAAGGCAGAGCGATCCGACAACGGAGTTCCATACTTCCAACGCTATTCTTTTCCCTCATCCTGAGGAGCCGTTGAAAACGGCATCTCGAAGGGCGAGGGAAAACGCACGATGCTAGCCCTCGTCCTTCGAGACCGCTCTTTCGCAAGCTCAGGAGCCTCCTCAGGATGAGGGAGAAACGCGCTTGCTTAATGCGAAATCATCCGCTCTCAATAAAGCTTGCCACCATTCGGCACGGGCTTGTCGATTGCAGCGAGAACCACTTCGCCATCTTCATCCGGCATACCGAGTGTCAGCACTTCCGACATGAAGGGGCCGATCTGTCGTGGCGGGAAGTTCACGACTGCCATGATCTGTTTGCCGACCAGCTCTTCCGGCGTGTAGTGCCTGGTGATCTGGGCTGACGACTTCTTGATGCCGATCTTTTCACCGAAATCGATCTTCAGCTTAAAGGCAGGCTTGCGGGCTTCGGGAAATGGCACAGCTTCCACGATGGTTCCGCTGCGGATATCGACCTGTTCGAAATCTGCCCAGGTGATGGTGGTTGCTTCGCTCATTTTTCACTCCCCGGCCCGCGCTCTCGGCCTCGCAGAAAACCCGGCGCGAGCGCCGGGCCAAAATTCAACTGATTTATAGTCAGGCGCGACCGACGGTCTCGAACACCACGCATTCAAGCGCTTCACGCGCCGTAACACCCGACCAGACCACAAACTGGAAGGCCTGGAAATAGGCTTCACACGCTTCCAGCGCCGCCGAAAGCAGCACTTCAACCTGACGACTCGTCGGTTCCGCACCACCTGCCAGCAGCAGCGACTGGCGATACATGATCGCGCCTTCCTGCTGCCAGAGATCGAAATGGCCCATCAGAAGCTTTTCATTGATGAGCGACAGCAGGCGCATCACTTCGTTCACACGTGGCTCGGCCACCTTGATGTCGAATGCGCAGGCCAGATGCAGTGCCTCGAAATCCTCCATCCAGGAAAACGAGATGTGATAGTCAGTCCAGTTGCCCGCAACCGAAATTGCGATTTCGTCGTCGCCAGTCCGCTCGAACGTCCAGTCGTTTGAATGCGCGACCTGTTCGATCACATCCACCGGATGTGCCTCACGTGCGAATTCAAGCTCAAGAAGGCTCATGTCCGTTTCCTGTTCTGGGAACCATCTGCCCCCAGATGCTTCCTAATTCCCGGCGCGCAAGTCATTGCTCGCCCGTGCCGGCCACCGCGCAAGAACAAGCGCAGGAAAACAGGCACGAATTGATCGGTTGAGGAACCGGCATGCACGACGGCATGCAGGCGCCTCAATGGCACACGCACATACGCAACTGATACTGGAAAGCAGCCTGAAAGACGCGAAACCTGACACTCAGCCCCTCGCCGCCGCCTACATGACCGCGTTACGAATCATGTAGTGTTTTCAGTCTATTGATGCTGAATCTGAACGCCAGCCCCTTTTGAACAAAGAGCCGTGAAAGCATGTGGAAATATACGAGGGACCGACCGCGACCCTTGCCTTAACCGACTCTAAGACAAGGGTTTTTGCCACTTGCGGCCTGTTAATAAATATTCAGGGATTATTTTTGGATTTTGCCGAAGATGAAGCTGATTTTGCCGATTTGGCTTCAGAATCAACTTCGAATTTCGCAAGACGTGCTTCGAGAGCTTCGATTCTTGCCAGCAACGCGCTGTTTTCCGCACGCGCCTTGATTGCCATTTCACGAACGGCTTCGAAGTCTTCGCGCTGCACGACATCGAGTGTGTTCAGCACGCGTTCTCCTTGCGAACGCAACGCCGTTTCCACTTCACGGCGCACGCCCTGGGCAGCGCCTGCCGCATCCGTCACAAGCTTGGCGAATTCATCAAGAACCCGGTTCTGTCCGCTGGTCATGGCAATCATTCCTTATTTCCAGGTGAGACCTGTTGAAAACATAAATTTGAAATAGGGCCGTCTCAGTTCCGATGCAAGCGCAGCTATAGAAAGTGATCAGGTTCGGCGCACTTGAATCAAAACCACGGGCCACGCGAAAATGACGGCGACCGGAAACCGGAAGCGCCACTAGCGAATGTACTTAAGGCTACCTTAAGGGTAGATCAGCACCGGAAGCCCAGAAAACGCGATTTGCAAACGCGATTTGCAGCCGACGGGAACAGCTTGACCATAACGGGTCGGTCCAGCATGTTCCGTCACAAAACGGAGTGATTTCATGATTGAGACGTTGCTGCCCGCATCGGCGCTCGCCTTCCCAAATATCGATCCGGTGATTTTCCGGGTCGGACCGCTGGCAGTGCACTGGTACGGCCTCGGCTATGTCGTCGGCATCATGTTCGCCTGGTGGTACGGCAAGAAGCTCTTGCGAAGCCACCGCCTGTGGGCCAACAACCAGCCGCCCATGGCGCCGGAAGCCCTCGATGATTTCGTCATCTGGGCAGCGCTTGGCGTCGTGCTCGGCGGTCGCATCGGCTACGTGCTCTTCTATAATTTCTCCTATTATATCTCCAACCCGCTTGCCATTCCGGCGGTATGGGATGGCGGCATGTCGTTTCACGGCGGCATTTTGGGCACAACGCTCGCCATGATCCTGTTTGCCCGCTCGCGCGGCATCAAGGTCTGGAGCATGTTCGACACGATTGCCGCTGGTGTTCCGGTCGGACTTGGTGTCGTGCGCGTCGCCAATTTCATCAATTCGGAACTCTGGGGTCGTGTCAGTGATGTGCCGTGGGCAGTCTACTTCCCCAATGGAGGCCCGCTGCCGCGTCATCCAAGCCAGCTTTACGAAGCGTTCCTTGAGGGTGTAGTCCTCTTCCTCGTGCTGTTCCTGCTCGTCTGGGTCGGACGCAAACTGAAGAAGCCCGGCTTCATTGCAGGCGCTTTCGTCACGGGCTACGGCCTCAGCCGCATCGTGGTCGAATTCTTCCGCGAGCCGGATGCGCAGCTCGGCTATCTCTTCGGCGGATGGCTCACCATGGGTATGGTCCTCTCGGTGCCGATGGTACTGATCGGGCTTTGGGCCATGTGGCGCGCAAACCGGACCGCAGCCAAGGATGCCTGATCTTTCGCTGAAAGACCGGCTGAAACGCCTGATCGCCACCTCCGGGCCGATCAGCGTTGCCGATTACATGGCAGCCTGCCTCGGCGACCGCGAGGCGGGCTATTATACGACGCGTGAACCTTTCGGACGCGACGGTGACTTCATCACCGCGCCGGAAGTAAGCCAGATGTTCGGTGAACTGATCGGCATCTGGTGTGTCAGCGAATGGGACGCGCTGGGACGACCGGACAATATCGTGCTTTGTGAAATCGGCCCCGGTCGCGGCACGCTGATGAGCGATATGCTGCGCACTATTGGCAGGCTCGCCCCGCAAATGCTGGACCATGTGCGTGTCGCCATGGTCGAAACAAGCCCGCGCCTTGCCGAAAAGCAAAAGGAAAAACTGTCCGACGCAGGCGCGAAGATCGACTGGTTCGAACGCTTTTCCGATATTCCCGCCGATACTGCCAACGGGCCGCTGATCCTCGTCACCAATGAGCTGTTCGATGCGATCCCGTTCCGGCAGTTCGTCAAGGTCGATGGCCGCTTTGTCGAACGGATGATTGCGCTCGATGACAAGGATGAGTTCCATTTCGTCAGCGGTCTGGGTGGTATAGATCCGGCGCTGTTACCTGTAGGCCATGCGGAAGCACCCGAAGGCGCGATCTTTGAAGCAGCCCCTGCGCGCACGGCCTTGATGCAGGAAATTGCCAGCCGTATCGCGACCACACGCGGCGCAGCGCTCAACGTCGACTATGGCCATCTGAAAGCCGGTTTCGGCGACACGCTGCAAGCCATGTTGAAACACGGCTTTGACGATGTATTTGCCAATCCGGGCATTGCGGACCTCACCAGCCATGTCGATTTCGACATTCTGGACAAGACCGCGCGGGCCAGCGGCTGCAAGACCGGAACAATGACGCAGGGCGAATTTCTGCTCGCAATGGGCCTGCTTGATCGCGCCGGACGGCTCGGTACGGGCAAGGACGCAGCGTTTCAGGAAAAAATCCGACAGGACGTCGAAAGACTGGCCGCACCCGATCAAATGGGAACCTTGTTCAAGGTTCTCGCATTGAGTGACGGGCTGACACGCCTCTATCCTTTCGAAACCAAGTGATGCCCTTCCCTTCAAAAAGCTTCAATTGACAAGCCAGCGGACCTCCCCCACCATCCCGCCGTTTACGAAAGCCAGCAAGATGACCGATATGCCGCAACCACTCCGCTCGCCTCTCCTTGAAAAGCCCGTCGGACAGAACGGGAAGCGGATCGCGCATGGCTTTTTCACCCGCAAGGGCGGTGTTTCCGATGGCATCTATACGGGCCTGAACGTTGGAAGCGGGTCAAACGATGTGCCGGAAAAAGTTGCCGAGAATCGCCGCCGCGTCGCCGAGAACCTTGGCGTTGCACCCGATCATCTCATGACCGTGCATCAGGTTCATTCGCCCGATGTCCTCCACGTCACCGAGCCGTTCGGCGCTCCACGCCCGAAGGCCGACGCAATGGTCACAAATGTGCCGGGCATCGCCATTGGTGCTTTGTCTGCCGATTGCGGGCCTGTGCTTTTTGCAGATCACGAAGCGGGAATCATCGGCTCCGCCCATGCCGGATGGCGTGGCGCTTTCGGCGGTGTCCTTGAAAACACGATTGAAGCCATGATCGGCCTCGGTGCGAAACGCGAGAACATCGTTGCTGTTCTCGGGCCGACCATCGGGCCGGAAAATTACGAAGTCGGGCCGGAATTCTATGCAGAATTCATCGGCAGAGATGCTGCCTACACCACCTATTTCCGGCCTTCCGACAAGCCGGAACACAAACTGTTCGATCTGTGGACATTCATCACCGACCGGCTGACGAAGGCTGGTGTGCGGGCAGAATCCCTTCGCCAGTGCACCTATGCCGATGAGGAACAATTCTATTCCTACCGGCGCACCACCCATCGCAACGAACCCGACTACGGGCGTCAGATTGCAGCGATCGCCATCATAGAAGATTAGGAGAACCGCATGGCCCTTCACTTCGAGCCGGAAGAATTCGCAGCACGTCGCGACCGTCTGATCTTGAAGATGGAGGAGGAAAAGCTGGATGCGCTTCTGCTGTTCGCGCAGGAGAGCATGTACTGGCTGACGGGCTATGACACGTTCGGCTTCTGCTTCTTCCAATGCCTTGTCGTGAAGGCCGACGGGTCGATGGTGCTGATGACACGCTCCGCCGATTTGCGGCAGGCGCGTCATACGTCGAACATCGAGAACGTCGTCGTCTGGACCGATCGCGACAATGCCAATCCGGCTTCCGACCTGCGCAATATCCTGACGGAACTCGACCTTCTCGGCACCCGGATCGGGATCGAGTACCAGACACATGGCCTTACCGGCGCCAATGCGCGCAAGCTGGACGAACAGCTGCAGAGCTTTGCCAAGCTTTACGATGCTTCCGGCATGGTGGATCGCCTGCGGCTGCTCAAAAGCCCTGCGGAAATTGCCTATGCGAAACGCGCCGCCGAACTCAGTGACGACATACTCGACGCTGCGATAAAGCTCACCAAAGGCGGGGCGAGCGAAGCCGATATTCTGGCTGCGATGATGAGCACCAATTTTGCCGGCGACGGCGATTTTCCCGCCAACGAATATATCATCGGCTCGGGCGACGATGCCCTGCTCTGCCGCTACAAATCCGGTCGGCGCAAGCTGAACAAGAACGACCAGCTCACGCTCGAATGGTCGGGCGTCTTCCGGCATTACCACGCGCCGATGATGCGCACGATCGTCGTCGGCAAGCCGACCACACATCATCTGGAGCTCTATGCGGCTGCACGCGAGGCGCTGGAGGCCGTGGAAGCAGCCATGACGCCCGCCTCGACATTCGGCGACGTCTTTGACGCCCATGCGCGGACCATGGAAGCACACGGCCTTACCCGTCATCGCCTCAATACCTGTGGCTATTCGGTGGGAGCACGTTTCACGCCATCATGGATGGACCCGCAGATATTCTATGCCGGAAACCCGGAAAGCATCCAGCCGGACATGACGCTTTTCGCACATATGATCATCATGGATTCCGACACCCAAACCGCCATGACGCTGGGGCAGACATATCTCACAACAAATGGCGCAGCTCAGCCATTATCCCGCCATTCTCTTGATATGATTGTAAAATGAGGCGCAATCGGCGATAAAACTGCCACAAGCGCAACCCGGAAACTGCAAAGCGGCTTTCGGGCAAGATGCACGTCGATAAAATCGATAGATTATTTTGAACTGAAAATGCCCGACCGCAGAGAACCTGCGCCTTCAGGAGCATGAAGCCGAACATGAACAAGGCACGTCTTTCAACGATGTTGTTGCTGGCCGGAGTGCTTACAAGCGTCCTGGCCGCCTGCAACAGCACTGAGTCCGCTCTGAACGTACAGGGTAGCAATCAAAATTCCGGGCAAAATTCCGGGCAAACTACTACGCCAGCCGCGACACCGGGCACCCCGGCGACGGGCACCGCTCCCGTGCAGCCCACGGGAACAACTCCTGCCACGACCGGCACAGCACCTGCGACGACCACGCCAGTGGCACCGCAGCGCAGTGCAGCGCTCAAGCCGGGCAAGTTGCATATCGCCCCGATTGTCGGCGCACCGGTCAATGTGGTGACGCCGCTGACCCATCGCATGAATGACGATGCCAAGTCGAAAGGCATTGAGCTTGCAGGCAATAACGACCCGAGTGCTGCCTACGTCATGAAGGGATATTTCTCCGTTCTTTCGGAAGATAATCAGACCACCGTGCTTTACGTCTGGGATGTTCTGGATGCTTCCGGCAACCGCCTTCACCGGATACAGGGGCAGGAGAAAGTTCCAGGTGCTGCCGCAGACTCATGGAGCGTCGTTCCGGCTTCCGCAATGCAGACAATCGCCGACCGGACCATGCAGGAATATTCGACCTGGCTTGCGGCAAATCGCGCATAGAAACTTGCTTTGGCAGCAAAAGACTGAAATCTTTTGCTGAATCTGTTTTGCCTACTGTGGGAAAGCCGGAAAACCGGGCTTTTTACAGCAATTGTGTTCCCGAGGGCCTTGCAATGGCGATGACTCTTTGCAATAGGCCCCACATCCGAAAGAAAACCTTTCTAGCTGCAGTACTTGGCCGGTCAGACCGTACGCAGCTTTAAAGTTTTTAAGAGATTAAGTCCGTTCCGGCGGACTGTTGCGACAGAACCAAACTGCAAACCGCGACCGCATCGGCGTCAGAGGCAAAAGAATGAAACTTTTCGCAGGCAACTCCAACCGGGTTCTTGCCGAATCCGTTGCTCAGTATCTCAACATTCCACTCGGTAAGGCCAGCGTCCGTCGCTTCGCCGATCAGGAAATCTTCGTAGAGATTCAGGAAAACGTGCGCGGCGAAGACGTATTCGTACTGCAATCGACTTCCTACCCGGCAAACGATCACCTGATGGAACTGCTCATCATGATCGACGCCTTCCGCCGCTCGTCGGCACGTCGCATCACCGCCGTCCTGCCCTATTTCGGCTATGCCCGTCAGGACCGCAAGCCCGGCCCGCGCACGCCGATCTCTGCCAAGCTGGTCGCCAATCTCATCACCGAAGCCGGTGCGAACCGCGTCCTGACGCTTGACCTTCATGCCGGTCAGATTCAGGGCTTCTTCGATATCCCGACCGACAACCTCTACGCCGTTCCGGTCATCGCCCGCGATGTGAAGGCCAATTACGCGACCGGCAATTGCATGGTCGTTTCGCCTGACGTTGGCGGCGTGGTTCGCGCCCGTTCGCTCGCAAAGCGCATCGATGCGCAGCTCGCCATCGTTGACAAGCGCCGCGAACGTCCAGGTGAATCGGAAGTCATGAACGTCATCGGCGACGTTTCCGGCAAGGACTGCCTGCTGTTCGATGACATCGTCGATTCCGGCGGCACGCTCTGCAACGCAGCTGAGGCCCTGTTGAACAAGGGCGCCAAGAGCGTCACCGCTTACATCACGCACGGCGTTCTGTCCGGCGGCGCGGTTGCCCGTATCGCCTCGTCCAAGCTGAAGGAACTGGTCATTACCGATTCCATCCAGCCGACCACCGCCATCAACGATGCGCCAAATATCCGCGTCCTCTCGATCTCGGACCTGATTGGCGAGGCCATCGCCCGCACGGCAGCGGAAGAGTCCGTTTCGAGCCTGTTCGACTAAAACACCAGCCGGATTACAATTCCGAGACATGCCGCCAGCAACAGCACGAGCGGCATGTTGAGCCTCAGAACAACAAGCAAGAATGCCGCCGCGCCTGCAATCAGGACGGCGGCATTGTCTATTGTGCTCCAGACCGGCAGCGGCAATGTGAAGGGACCTATAGCCTTCTCGACAACCTGCGAAAACAGGACATGCAGCGAGAACCACAGCGCCAGATTGGCAATCACGCCGACGACCGCAGCCGTGATCCCGCCCAGCATGGCCGACAGCCAGCGCACCTGACGCAGCCGCTCCACGAATGGCGCGCCCGCCAATATCCATAGAAAGCAGGGCACGAAGGTAAACCAGAGCGCGATCAGTCCGCCGAAAAGGCCACCCAGAAGTGGTGGCAGGCCCGACAGGTTCGCAGCCCCCACAAAGCCGACAAAAGCCAGCACGAGGATCAGCGGTCCCGGCGTGGTTTCCGCCAGACCGAGCCCGGTCAGCATTTCCCCCGGCTTCATCCAGCCGAAATGCTCGACCGCCTGCTGCGCCGTATAGGAAAGAGCTGCATAAGCGCCCCCAAATGTCACCGCAGCAAGCTTCGAAAAGAAGGCGGCTTCCTGCACAAAAACATGCGCGCCACCAAAAGTGAAGAAAAGCCCGAGCAAAGGCAAAAGCCACAGCCCGCCCCAGATGAGCGTTTGCTGCGTGAATTCGCGCAAGGCGCCAGGCGTCGCCTCTCCCATAATTGCGGCAGCACCATTTCCCTGCACGATATGCCGCAGGCCACCTGCAAGAGCCGCCAGCAGAACGACGAGCGGAAACGGCAGTTTCAGGAAGGCTATCGCAACGAATGCCGCAATCGCCACCGCATAGGAAAACCCCGAAGCCAGTGTCCGTTTGGCCATGCGATAAAGCGCTTCAAAAACCACGGCGAGAACCGCAGCCTTGAGGCCGAACAACAGCCCGGCCACGATGTCGACATGCCCGAAGGAGATATACAGCGCCGATAATACAAGCATGACGACAGCGCCGGGCAGCACGAACAGAAGCCCTGCCAGAAGGCCGCCGCGCCAGCCCTTAACCGCCCAACCGGAATAGGTCGCAAGCTGCATGGCTTCCGGCCCCGGCAACAACATGCAGAAATTGAGCGCATGGATCAGCCGCTCCTGATCCATCCATTTCTTCTCATCCACGAGAATGCGCTGCAGCATGGCGATCTGCGCGGCCGGCCCGCCGAAGGACAGAAGCCCGATCTTGCCGAATGTCGCGAAGAGTTCTTTGTAACCCGGTTGCTGAATTGGCTGTGTCACGCTGCTGCCCTGAATGATCCGTTTCGCAAGCTGTCGGCGAGGATCATTACAGGTTCATGACAGTTTTCACAGCTTACTCCGCCGCAGCGCCTTCTTCCGCCAGATCGTCCGGCGCATTCGGGTCGCCCGGTGCCGTTTCGCAGGCGAGATCGGGAAAATTGACGATGCGCATTCCCTTGAAATCGTTGCGGACCACCAGAAGCCCGCGTTCTTCAAAATAGGTCAGCAGACGCCGGGCACGGCTGAACGAGTGCGTGCCATAGGCGCGCGCCAAAGCCGCATCGGAAGGACAAGGCGCGCCGGTTACCGCCGCCTGCGCCACGATCAGGAACACGCCCTGCACATCGTCGGTGAGGCTTTCCGACAGGGCCAGCGCCTGCTGCCATGTTTCGCCACTGGCCACATCGCTTTCAATGCTGGCCTGCGCCACTGCCAGCCTGCGGCGGAAGGCAGGGAGAGCCAGCGGCTCGCCCGGAACGCGGTGAATGCGACAACGCACCAGAAAGTCCTGATAAAGCACGGCCACGGACCGGAACGACGCTTCCGGATCGTCCACGATCTCGCGCATCACCTTTTCAAGGAGCTCATCCCGTTCGGCTTCCACCATGCCGGGGAACAAAGGTTCCTGTGCCGGTTCGGCTTCGGGCTTCGGCTTTGCTACCTGCGCCAGAATCTCCGCCGTCGATGGCGGCGGTGGAGGCGGCGGCGCTCTGCGCACGGCAGCACGGATTTCCTGCGGCGCAGGCGTGAAGATGAGGTCGAGCGCATCTTCCGGCGCATCAGGAAGCGGCATCAGTTTCGGCGATGAAGACCGCGCCGATGTCTCCACCTTGCCGATCTTGATCGGCAATGGACGACGCGACAATGCGGGGCCAAGCGCCACGAAATGCCCGCGCTGCAGATCGCGGAACATTTCCGCCTGCTTGCGCTCCATGCCCAGAAGATCAGCGGCGCGCGCCATATCGATATCGAGAAATGTACGCCCCATGAGGAAGTTCGAAGCTTCAGCTGCAACGTTCTTGGCAAGCTTCGCCAGTCGCTGCGTGGCGATAACACCCGCAAGGCCCCGCTTTCGTCCGCGACACATGAGATTGGTCATCGCGCCGAGCGACAGCTTGCGCGCTTCATCCGACACTTCACCGGCGGCGGCAGGCGCAAAAAGCTGCGCCTCATCCACAACCACCAGCATCGGATACCAATAGTCACGCTCGGCATCGAACAAACCGCCAAGAAAAGCCGCAGCCGAGCGCATCTGCTGCTCGACATCGAGACCTTCCAGATTGAGCACCACCGAAACACGATGCTGGCGGATGCGTCCGGCAATGCGTGTCAGTTCGGCTTCGGTACGGGCGGCATCGACAACGACATGGCCGTAAAGATCGGCAAGCGTGACGAAATCGCCTTCAGGGTCGACGATGCACTGCTGCACCCATTGCGCGCTCTGTTCCAGAAGGCGGCGCAAAAGATGCGATTTGCCGGAGCCGGAATTGCCCTGCACGAGCAAACGCGTGGCGAGAAGCTCCTCAAGATCAAGCATGGCCTGCTTGCCACCGCCAAGCGCCGCTGCCGAGGCAGAACCGCTTCCAGCAACTGCACCCATGTCGATACCGACCTGCATCTCGCCTCCTTGTTTCAACATAGCAGGAACAAACGACTCGCACGGCCAAGCCTGCGGTCGATCAGGCATTCGCTTAACATCTTTGACGCCGCCAATGCCACCGGTTATGAGAAATGCCCACAGATGCCGGGCACGGGAACTGCTCGCAGCCCAAAAAACTTGCGCCGCCGCACGCTATGGTCTATAGCCAGCGCCATCCGCGTAGACACCCTTGGAGGCAACGCGGAATGGAGCGGTCCGGTCTTTCACCTTGTGACAGACAATACGGGCTGTTTCATGTCGTTTGTTGAAGCATGATCCCGAAAAGTGGAAACCGGTTTTCGGACAAGATCATGCGCAGATTATACAGCGAGCGACACTCCAGTAACATCGAAAGGAAATGCCATGAGCGAGACTTACGTGCTCAAGGCCGATCTGCGTACCCGGGTTGGTAAGGGGTCCTCCCGCGAACTGCGTCGCAACGGCCAGATTCCTGCAGTCATCTATGGCGACAAGCAGGAACCCCTCGCAATCGCCGTCTCCTACAAGGAGATCTTCTACAAGATTCATGGCGGTGGCTTTAAGACCACTGTTGCCACGATCGAAGTAGACGGCAAGAAGATTCAGGTCCTCCCGAAGGACTACCAGCTGGATCCGGTCCGTGACTTCCCGCAGCATGTCGACTTCCTGCGCGTTTCCGCGAAGTCGGTCGTCCATGTGAATGTTCCGGTTCACTTCAAGAACGAAGAAGCAGCTCCGGGCATCAAGCGCGGCGGCGTTCTCAACATCGTTCGTCACGACGTTGAACTGATCGTTCCGGCCAATGCAATTCCGGAAGCACTCGAGTTCGACCTGACCGGCCTCGAAATCGGCGACTCCGTCCACATTTCGGCAATCAAGCTGCCGAAGGGCGTGACCGCTGCCATCCAGGATCGCGACTTCACCATCGCCACGATTGCTGCTCCTGCCGGCCTGAAGTCGGAAGAAGCTGCTTCGGAAGGTGCTGCGGAAGAAGAAGCCAAGGACGGCGAATAATCGCTTTCCGCACAGAAGCGCTAACGCGCTTCTTATCCGAAAACCGGTTCCCACTTTTCGGGAAGCGCTACAGAAGGGGCTCCGAACCATGCTGCTCATTGCAGGTCTTGGCAATCCGGGCCCCAAATATGCGCATAACCGGCACAATATCGGTTTCATGGCGGCGGATGAAATATTCCGCCGCCATCGCTTTTCCAACTGGCAGAAGAAGTTTCAGGCCGAGATTGCCGACGGCGTGATCGACGGCGAAAAAGTGCTGCTGGTCAAGCCGCAGACTTTTATGAACCTTTCGGGTCAGTCCATCGGCGAAGCCATGCGCTTCTACAAGCTGACACCTGCCGATCTCGTCGTGATCTATGACGAACTCGATCTCATTCCGGGCAAGCTGCGCATCAAGACCGGCGGCGGCTCCGGCGGCCATAACGGCATCAAATCCATCGACGCGCATATGCAGGCCTTCCCCGGCGGCCAGAATTATCGCCGCATGCGGCTTGGCATCGGCCATCCGGGTGCGAAGGAACTCGTGCATAACTATGTCCTCGGCGATTTCGCCAAGGCCGACAATGAATGGCTGGATACGCTTCTGGGCGCTATTGCCGACAATGTGGGCCTGCTTGCCGCCAAGGGCGAAGACAACAGTTTCATGAACCGCATTGCGCTCGCCATGGGCGACGGCAATCAACGGCCCAGCGGTTTCAAGGCCGATCCCGCACAACTGGAAAAGGCGCCACCAAAGGCGCAGAGCCATATTCGCCAGGCGCGGCAGAACCAGAAGAAGCCGAATATTCCTGCCAGCGGCCCGATGGCTGAAATGCTGAAAAAGCTGCTTGGGAAAAAGGACTAAAACAGTTCCAGCAAAAGTGCGAAGCGGTTTTGCATGGGAGAATGCGTAAAAGTAAGCCGTTCCCAAGGGCGCGACGCCTCCGCCTCTTGACGCTTCACGGTCCGATGACGCATAGCCACAACAATAGAATTCTAGTCTGATAGGTACGATCATGGGTTTCAAATGCGGCATCGTCGGTCTGCCAAATGTTGGCAAGTCGACGCTTTTCAACGCGCTGACCAAAACGGCCGCCGCACAGGCCGCAAACTATCCGTTCTGCACCATCGAGCCGAACACGGGCGAAGTGGCGGTTCCCGATCCGCGCCAGAACGATATCGCCCGGATTGCCGGTTCGAAGGAAATCATCCCGACCCGCATCAACTTCGTTGATATTGCCGGCCTCGTGCGCGGCGCATCGAAGGGTGAAGGTCTCGGCAACCAGTTCCTCGCCAATATCCGCGAAGTGGATGCCATCGTGCATGTGCTGCGTTGCTTCGAGGATGACGATATCACCCATGTCGAAGGTCGTATCGATCCGGTATCGGACGCCCAGACGGTTGAAACGGAGCTGATGCTGTCGGACCTCGAAAGCATCGAGCGCCGCATCGTGCAGATCCGCAAGCGCGCTACCGGCAAGGACAAGGAAGCCCTCACCATTCTGCCGGTGATGGAAGCAGCACTGGAACTGCTTCAGAACGGTCAGCCGGTCCGCCTGATGCTGAAGGATATTGCCACAGAAGACCTGCTGACGCTGAAGGGCCTGAACCTTCTCACCTCCAAGCCGGTTCTTTATGTCTGCAACGTCGCTGAAGGCGATGCGGCCAAGGGCAACGAGTATAGCGCTGCCGTCGACAAGATGGCCGAGGAACAGGGTGCCCAGACGGTCATCATTTCGGCTGCAATCGAAGCGGAAGTTGCGCAGCTTCCCGATGAGGAAGCCAAGGAATATCTGGAAAGCATGGACCTTGAGGAACCGGGTCTCGATCGCCTGATCCGCGCCGGTTACAAGCTTCTCGACCTCATCACCTATTTCACCGCAGGGCCGAAGGAAACCCGCGCCTGGACAATCCGGCGCGGCACCAAGGCTCCCGGCGCTGCCGGTGTCATCCATACCGATTTCGAGCGCGGCTTTATCCGTGCCCAGACCATTGCCTATGAAGACTACGTCAAATACAATGGCGAAGTCGGAGCGAAGGAAGCCGGCAAGGCAAGGGACGAAGGCAAGGAATACGTCGTCCATGACGGCGATGTGATGCTGTTCCGCTTCAATACCTGATACGTTCAGGCCGCCGAAAACCGGCGGCCTTTTCTTTATGCCTACTCGGAGGAGATCGAGGGTGAGCAAGCCTCTGCCTAAATATGCTTATGAGGATATGGAGCCGGGAATGACCCTTCCCTTCGGTCCTCGTACGATCAACAAGCAAGAAATCATCGAGTTTGCCAGCGAGTTCGATCCGCAGCCGTTCCATCTTGATGAGGAAGCAGGCAAGGCGAGCGTGCTCGGCGGGCTGGCGGCATCAGGATGGCAGACCACCTCCCTCATCATGCGCATGGTCTGCGATGCCTATCTTACAAACTCAACGTCACAGGGTGGTCCCGGCGTCGAATTCACGCATTGGAAACGCCCCGTACTCGCGGGCGATACGCTGAATGGTGTGACGACCATCAAGGACAAACGCATTTCCAAATCGCGCCCGGCAATCGGGTTGGTGACGTTCCACCATGAACTGTTCAATCAGCGTGGTGAGAGCGTGTGCGAAATGCAGCATCCATGCATGATGCTGCGCCGCGATTACGATGCGACGGCAGGAGGGGCGTCATGAGTTTCCTGGAAGAAAATCTCGGGCAGAACCTCGTCATCGGCAGCTATACGTTTACTGCCGAGGAAATCATCGATTTCGCCAGAAAATATGATCCGCAGCCGTTCCATCTGGACAACGAAGCGGCAAAAAAGAGCGTCTTCGGCGGACTTTGTGCTTCCGGCTGGCACACCACTGCAGTGTTCATGAAGCTCAATGTCGCTTCCATCGTCAAGGCAACGAAGGAAGCTCTGAAACGCGGCGAGACGCCGCCGACATTCGGCCCCTCACCCGGCTTTGAAAACCTGAAATGGTCAAAGCCCGTCTATGCCGGAGATACGATCACCTACAAGCGCCTGGTCCACGCCATAAGGCCGCTCGCCTCCCGCCCCGGCTGGTCGATGCTGACCATGACGACGAGCGCCCATAACCAGAATGGCGAAGAGGTGCTTTCCTTCGACAATGCGGCGATGGTGAAACTGCCGCCCAAGGCTGATGCCTGAAATAACAAAGCCCGGAGCAATGTCCGGGCTTTTTCGTATTCTCAGTCGCCTTCAAAGGCCACGAGCGTGCGGACCGGCACGCCAAGAGCTTCCAGCTTCTTGCGTCCGCCGAGATCCGGCAGGTCGATGATGAAGCAGGCTGCGACGATCTCTGCGCCCATCTGAAGCAGAAGCTTCGCTGCCGCTTCCGCCGTTCCGCCCGTGGCGATCAGATCGTCCACCAGAATGATCCGTTCGCCCTTTTCAATCGCGTCGCGATGCATTTCCATTTCATCGATGCCATATTCAAGGCTGTAGGCAATGCGCACTGTATCGCGCGGCAGCTTGCCCTTCTTGCGGATCGGTACGAAACCAGCCGAAAGCTGATGTGCAATTGCGCCGCCGAGAATGAAGCCACGTGCTTCGATGCCCGCTACCTTGTCGACCTTGTTGCCTGCATAGGGATAGACCAGCTCATCGACGGAACGGCGGAATGCCTGCGCGTCGCCCATAAGCGTCGTCACGTCACGGAATTGGACGCCCGGCTTGGGATAGTCCGGAATGGTGCGGATCGCATCCTTCAAGCTGGCTTTAAATCCGGATTCCATTTTCCATCCTTTCAGGCGGCCTGCGGGCCGGTCAAGTTAATCAAGGCAAAGTTGGGACCAAGGACCTTTACACCCTCAAACGGGCAAATTGCAAAAGAAACCGCCCATTTCTGCCAAGAACATTGCGGCGACGCACGGTCATTTGCATGGCCTAATTGTGGCAAGGCTGATCTTCCAGTTCCAGCACAAAAAAATGGGCGCCCACGGCGCCCATCTTTTAATTCAGGTTGATCTATTGTCAGTGTTTAACATCCGACCAGATCGAACGCTTGGCGACATAAACCAGACCGGCAAAAAGGATCAGGAATATGATGACCCGGAAACCGGTCCGCTTGCGATCTTCCAGATGCGGCTCTGCAGCCCACATCAGGAATGCCGAAACGTCGCGTGCATACTGATCCACCGTTTGCGGCGAACCATCGTCATAGGTGACTTGGTCGTCGCTCAGCGGCTTTGCCATGGCCAGCGACTTGCCGGCGATGAAGTATGGGTTGAAATGCGTCCCTTCCGGAACATGCATCCCCGCTGGTGGCTGTTCATCATAGCCGGTCAGCAGAGAATGGATGTAGTCCGGACCTGCTTCGGCATATTGCGTGAATATGTCGAAGATGAAGGTCGGGAAGCCGCGTTCAACACCACGAGCCTTCGCGATCAGCGAGAAGTCTGGAGGAGCTGCACCGTTGTTCGCGGCCGCAGCTGCGTTCGCATTCGGAAATGGCGCCGGGAAGTGATCAGTCGGGATCGCCTTGCGGGTGAACATTTCGCCATCCGCATTCGGCCCGTCCTGCACTTCATATTCAGCGGCAAATGCCTTGACCTGCTCCGGTGAGTAGCCGAGACCTTCCAGCGTGCGGAAGGCCACCAGGTTCATCGAATGACAGGCCGAACAAACTTCCTTGTAGACCTTCAGGCCACGCTGAAGCTGTCCCTTGTCATAGGTTCCGAACGGACCGGCAAAGCTCCACTTTTCCTGCTTGGGATGGTGGATCGGGAAATGTTCCGGCTCCGCGGCATTGCCGCCTTCCTCAGCCGAGGCACCACCCAGGGCGATACCAAGCGCGACCAGCGGAGCAATACCGAAGGCAGCGAAATTCTTGAGGATGTTTTTCATTGTTACGTCCTTCATCTCTCTCGCTGGTTCAGCCCCGAGTTTCAACAGGGATTTCCACGGGGGTAACCCCGGCCTTGCCGCTCTTCTCCAGAACCGCCTCGGTGATCGAGTTCGGCAAACGCTTCGGCGTTTCGATCAGGCCGATGACCGGCATGATGATGATGAAGAAAGCAAAGTAGTAGAGCGTACCCAGCTGCGCCATGAAGACGTAGGAACCTTCCGCAGGACGCGAACCCAGCCAGCCGAGGAAGATGGCGTTGATCACGAACAGCCAGAAGAACAGCTTGAACCACGGACGATAGACAGCCGAACGAACCTTCGACGTATCGAGCCACGGCACGACGAAGAGGATTGCGATCGAACCGAACATGGTCAGAACGCCGCCGAGCTTCGAGTCGATCGGGCCGATGTTGAAGGTGATGGCGCGCAGCATCGCGTAGAACGGCAGGAAGTACCATTCCGGAACGATGTGAGCAGGTGTCTTCAGAGAATCGGCCGGGATATAGTTATCCGGATGACCGAGGAAGTTCGGCATGTAGAAGACGAAGTAGGCGAAGAACACGAAGAAGACGAGCGCGCCGAAAGCGTCCTTGATGGTCGCATAAGGCGTGAACGGCAGCGTGTCGGTCTTGGATTTGACTTCAATGCCGGTCGGATTGGTCTGACCCGTCACATGCAGCGCCCAGACGTGCAGGATGACGACACCGGCAATCATGAACGGCAGCAGATAGTGGAGCGAGAAAAAGCGGTTGAGCGTTGGATTGTCGACCGCAAAGCCGCCCAGCAGAAGCTGCTGGATCGGTTCGCCGATGATCGGGAAAGCCGTGAAGAAGCCGGTGATAACCGTCGCACCCCAGAAGGACATCTGGCCCCATGGTAGCACGTAGCCCATGAAGGCGGTAGCCATCATGAGAAGGAAGATCACCACGCCCAGAATCCACAGAAGCTCGCGCGGCGCCTTGTAGGAACCGTAATAGAGACCGCGAGCGATATGGAGATAGACGGCAATGAAGAAGAAGGATGCACCGTTGGAGTGCATGTAGCGCAGCAGCCAACCGGAGTTGACGTCGCGCATGATCTTTTCGACGGAATTGAACGCAATGCCCGTATCGGCAGCATAATGCATGGCCAGCACAACGCCGGTCAGGATCTGCGAAATGAGCATGAAGCTCAAAATGCCACCAAAAGTGTACATGTAGTTCAGGTTACGCGGCGTCGGATAGGCCACGAAGGAATCATAGACGAGACGCGGCAAGGGAAGCCGTTCGTCCACCCATTTTTCGATGCCGGTCTTCGGCGTGTATGTGGAGTGTCCACCACTCATGTCTTCTCTCCCCAAGACCTGTTAGCCGATCCTGATGACCGTATCGGAAGCGAACGCATATTGCGGAATGTGCATGTTCTCCGGAGCCGGACCACTGCGGATACGTCCGGCAGTGTCATAGGTCGAGCCATGGCATGGGCAGAACCAGCCACCGAAAGAACCGGATTCACCGAGCGGCACGCAACCCAGATGGGTACACACGCCGATCATCACCAGCCAGTTTTCCTTGCCCTCGCCTGCCGAGCGGGCGACATCGGTCGCCTGCGCATCCGCTGCGAGGTTGGCGTTACGTGCGTTCTGATCCTTGAGATCACCAAGAGCGGTTGTCTTGGCATCCTCGATTTCCTTGGCGGAGCGGTTACGAATGAAAACCGGCTTACCACGCCATTTGACAGTTAGCGATGCTCCTTCCGTCAGGGACGAAACATCAACCTCGATGGACGCAGCCGCGAGTGTCGAAGCGTCCGGACGCATCTGGTCGATAAACGGCCAGGCCAGTCCGCCAACTCCGACGACACCGGCCATTCCCGTCGCAATATACAAAAAATCACGCCGTGTCGGCTCAGCCGTGTCGTGTGCGCTCACGTGCCAATTCCTTTTCAACCTGCATGTTCAATTGAACTCTCCCCTCGTCCTCTTTTGCACTTGCGCAAAAGTAGTCCTGCAAGTGCTCACAGGACGAAATTCCCTCCATTTCACTATCCGGTTTATGCGCGTAAAAATCGCTTGTCCAGACACCAACCCCTTATGACGGCACGATGTCGCAGGCGGATTTGCTTGCTCAATTCAGGGAATGCACAGCAAAGCGATAACGCATTACAGACAGTGGAAAGCTTTCAGCTTTCACCGTTCCTCCCTATGAAACCGCCCGACTGGCGGGCCCAAAGTCCCGCATAGATGCCACCGCGGGCGATAAGTTCGTCATGCGTTCCCTCCTCCACGATGCGGCCTTGATCCATCACAACGAGACGATCGAGCGCTGCGATGGTGGAAAGGCGGTGAGCAATCGCAATAACCGTCTTTCCATCCATAAGGCGTTTCAAATTCTCCTGAATCGAAGCTTCGACCTCCGAATCGAGTGCGGAAGTTGCCTCATCGAGGATGAGGATTGGCGCGTCCTTCAAAATAGCGCGAGCGATAGCAATGCGCTGGCGCTGCCCGCCGGAAAGCTTGACGCCGCGCTCGCCCACAAAGGCATCGAACGACCGCCGCCCCTGGAAATCCTCCAGACTGGCAATGAACCCATCGGCTTCGGCCTGACGTGCTGCCTGCAGCAGTTCTTCGTCGGTCGCATCGTCGCGCGCCAGCATGATGTTGTCGCGCAGCGACCTGTGCAGCAATGCAGTTTCCTGACTGACGACCGCGACCGCCCGACGCAGCGAGGTCTGGGTGACATCGCGAATGTCCTGACCGTCCACGAGGATCGCGCCTTTCTCGACATCGTATAGGCGCAGGATGAGATTTACGAGGGTAGACTTGCCCGCCCCGGAATGCCCGACGAGACCGACGCGTTCACCACCGCGCACAGTGAGGTTGATATTGTCGAGAACGCCCGCAGCCTTGCCGTAGTGGAACGTGACATCCTGAACATCGATACGCGCCTTAGTCACCTGCAAGGGTTTGGCACCGGGCCTATCCTCAAGACCGAGCGGAGCAGAAACCAGCCGCATGGAATTCTCGATCAGTCCGAGCTGGCGCAGCATGCCATTGAGCTGCATCATGAGACGGCCAAGGAGCATATTGAGGCGCAGCACGAGGCCAAGCGTGAACGACACCTGCCCGACCGTGATGGCATTGCGCGTCCACAAATCGATGGCAATCGCCGCAACCGTCACGATCATCAGGCCGGAAAGTGCCGTGAGCGAAACCCGAACGCCGGTGAGTGAACGCATGAACGGAAGAAGCGCAGCAATGTATCCTTTGAAACCGTCGCGCAAATATTGAACATCGTCATTGACGGTATTCAGTTTGATTGTCTGGATGTTGGAATAGCTGTCAACCAAGCGTCCGTTTATCAGCGACCCCGCTTCGGCAGAAGCTTCCGCCTGGCGTCGGATTCGCGGCAGAAAATGACGTGCGATCAAAATGAAAACTGCAATCCATGCCAGCACGACCGCTGCCAGCGTCCAGTCCAGTCTTCCAATTAGAAATAGCGTGCTGATGCTGTATATGAGCATGAACCATACGACCTGGATCAAGCTTTGAATGAAATCTCCTGCAGCCTGACCGGCCTGCCAGACCTTGGTTGCTATACGCCCTGCAAAATCATTCTGAAAAAACCCATAGGACTGCTGTAATACATATGAATTGGCCTGCCATCTTATCAGGTTATAGAAATTGGGACCCATCACCTGCTCTTCCAGCAGCGTGTTGATCGCCGTCACGACGAGGCGGATTACAAGGACGGTTATGCCCATGAACAGAAGTTCTGGCCCTGCCGCTTGCAAAAGCGCCGACCAGCTTCGTTCGACGCCACCCTTACCCACCTGATCGAGAATATCGACCAGCCTGCCTGTGAAATAGAACAAGCCTGCCTCGACCAGCGGCAGCAATCCGCCAACCGCAAGCGAAACGGCGAGCGGCCATTTCGCTTGCCTCGCATAATGCCAGAGAAAGCCGAGAGTGCTTGAAGGCGGTCTCAGCCGGTCCGGTTCACGAAAGGGATCGACCCAACGTTCGAACAGGCTGTAAACCGCTTTCATCAATGGCTTCTGTCCTTATTGTACCAGCGCATCCTCGGGATTTTCATCGAATCCGAGGAAACCGCCGGACTGGCGGGCCCATAGACTTGCATAAATGCCGCCGAGCGCCACAAGTTCCTCATGCGTGCCATCTTCGACGATGCGCCCCTTGTCCATCACCACGAGACGATCAAGCGCCGCAATGGTGGAAAGGCGGTGCGCGATGGCAATCACGGTCTTGCCTTCCATCAAGGTGTTGAGACTATCCTGAATGGCTGCTTCGACTTCCGAATCGAGCGCCGAGGTCGCCTCGTCCAGAATGAGGATCGGCGCATCCTTCAGCATCACACGCGCAATGGCAATGCGCTGGCGCTGTCCGCCGGAAAGCTTGACTCCCCGTTCGCCGACATGCGCATCCAGCCCCTGCCGTCCCTTCGGGTCGGTCAGCAGCGGAATGAACTGGTCGGCCTGCGCCAGACGAATGGCCTGCTGGAGCATCTCTTCGGTCGCATCCGGCCGCCCATACATGATGTTCTCACGAACCGAACGGTGCAGAAGCGAGGTATCCTGCGTCACCATGCCGATATTGGCGCGAAGCGAATCCTGCGTGACTTTGGAGATGTCCTGCCCATCGATCAGAATGCGGCCCTTCTCCAGATCGTAGAAGCGCAACAGCAGATTGACCAGCGTGGACTTGCCAGCACCGGACCGCCCAACCAGACCCACTTTCTGGCCCGGCTGGATCGTGAGCGTGAGATTTTCGATAACCCCTTTGCCCTTGCCGTAATGGAAGCCGATCTTGTCGAAGTCGAGTTCGCCTCTGGTCACCTGCAATGCCGGTGCACTGGGGACGTCCACGACCTCATGCGAACGCGCAATCGTCGTGATCCCGTCCTCCACCGTACCTATATTTTCAAACAGGGCCGACATTTCCCACATGATCCACTGCGACATGCCGTTGAGGCGCAGAACCAGACCAATGCCCACAGCAACGGCGCCAACGGAAATCGCTTCATTCATCCAGAGCTGGATGCCGATTGCACCCACCGCAAACAGCAGAATGCAGTTCGCCATATAGAGCGTGAAATGAAACAAAGTGATGAGTCGCATCTGCCGATGCACCGTACCGAGGAAGCCATCGAGGCTTTCCTTCACATATGATTCTTCCCGGCTTGAATGCGAAAAAAGCTTCACGGTTGCGATATTGGTGTAGCTGTCAACGATACGTCCCGTCATCGATGAACGCGCATCGGCCTGCTGTTCCGAAATCACGCGCAGACGCGGGATGAAAACGCGCAGCAATATGATGTAGACGACGAGCCAGACGGCAAACGGGATCATCAGCACCAGATCCGCAGACGCTGCAATGAACAGCGTACCCGCGAAATAGACGATCACATAGTTGAGCACGTCCAGAAGCTTCATCACCGTTTCACGAACGGCGAGCGCAGTCTGCATCAGCTTGGTTGAAATGCGCCCGGCAAACTCATCCTGAAAGAAAGCCATCGACTGGCGGATCAGGTAACGGTGCATCAGCCAGCGCACGCGCATCGGATAATTGCCGAGCAATGTCTGGTGGATAAGCAGCGAATGGATCAGTACCACGCCCGGAAGGACGACCAGAACAACACCAGCAATCAGCGCAAGCCGCCAGCCTTCATTGCTCAGAAATGTCTCTCGCGACTGATGTGACAGCCAGTCGACAATATTGCCCATGAAGGCAAAGAGCGACACTTCGATCACGGCGATGAGCGTGGTGAAGATTGCCATGCCGATGATCCACGGCCAGGCACCGCGGGTATAATAAAGGCAAAAGGCTACCAGTCCGCGCGGGGGCTCGCGGGGCGGCTCTTCGGGATAGGCTTCGAGTCGTTTTTCAAACCATCTGAACATGGTGCACCTTTTAGGTGGTCCCGGAAGAATTGCCAAGACGGAAGAGGAACAAAACGGGAATATTTCTACAGATGTTTTCTGTAGAAATCACGACACCGGAGCTGTTGATGTTCCGGCTATTGCCGCTTTCGGTGCTTGCGGCGATCTGCATTTCGCGTTACCCGCATCATATGGAACTGCGCGTCGCACTTTACCAGCCCGACATTCCCGGCAACACGGGAACCATCCTGCGTATGGCCGCTTGCCTCGGCTTCGCGGTCGACTTGATCGAACCTGCCGGGTTCGACATTTCCGACCGGTCCCTGAAGCGTGCCGGCATGGACTATCTGGAGCAGGCAACCCTCACTCGCCATGCGGACTGGCACCACTTCGAAGACTGGCGCCTGCAGGCCAAGCGCCGGATCGTGTTGCTGTCCACCAAGGCAGCGATCCCCTATACGGATTATCGGTTTCAGGAAAATGACATTCTGCTCTTCGGGCGTGAGTCGTCGGGCGTACCCGACAATGTCCACAATTCCGCCGATGCACGGCTTCTGATCCCGATGATGCCCGGCGCGAGATCGCTAAATCTTGCGGTTTCGGTTGCGATGACGGCAGGCGAAGCTCTGCGCCAGCGGAGGGACAAGGTCGATTCCCTCCGGCAGGAATGACAACGCCAGAATTGCGCTTCGCGAAAGGACCGGCTTCGCAAAGCACCCCCGCCCCATCCGGTCTGAAAGGCTCGCTTCGTCCATGAACCTGTCTGTTCGTACACTCACTCTTGCTGCTTCCGCCGCTTCCCTGCTGGCAAGCGCTCCGGCTTTCGCCAAGGAGGCTTCGCCCATCGCGCCAAAGGTGATGGTCATCACCATGTTCGGCGAAGAAGCCAAGCCATGGCTTGAAGGCGAAAAATTCACGCAGAAGATCAAGCTGCCGGGCCTGAGCCCCGAATATCCAGAGATCGACTGCACCGCCGAAGGCCTCTGCCACATGACGACGGCGATGGGCTTCGCCAATGCCGCAAGCGCGACGGCGGCTATGGCGCTGAGCGACAAGCTCGACCTCTCGCACACCTATTTCCTGATCGCAGGCATTGCCGGTGTCGACCCGAAGCACGGCACACTCGGATCGGCGCATTGGGCAAAATATTCCGTCGATGCCAATCTGAACCACCGCATCGACATTCGGGAAGCACCGGAAGGCTGGCCAACGGACTTTTTCGGCCTCGGCGCTGCAAAGCCCGGCGAAAAGCCGAAATGGGCTGCCGGCACTGAAGTCTTCGAACTGAACGGCAAGCTGGCCGATTACGCACTGGCAACAACCAAGGGCATCGAACTTCTCGATAGCGACGCAGCGAAGGAATACCGCAAGCACTACACGCAGGAAGCGGCGACCGACGCACCAAAGGTCACGATCTGCGATACCGCTTCGGGCGATACCTACTGGCACGGCGCGAAGCTCGGCGAAGCCATGACCGAATGGTCAAAGCTTCTGACCGACGGCAAGGCCGACTACTGCACATCCCAGATGGAAGACAATGCCACGCTGACCTCGCTGAAACGGGCTGCCGACGCTGGCAAGCTCGATTTCAACCGCATCGCATTGCTGCGCACCGCGTCGAACTTCGACCGTCAGGGCAAGGACCAGACGGCTGCTGAATCGCTTGCCGCAAATTCCGGCGGCTTCCCGCTCGCCACAACCAACGCCTATCGCGTCGGGAAGGCCTATGCCGACAGCATCATCCAGAACTGGAATGCATGGGAAAAAGCACCGCAGACTGCAGGGAAATAAAACTCCAATCATTGAGCTGGCAGTTTTTTTGAATATAAATTGCCAGCTCAAACAAGCGGTTGATTCAAAGTATTATAAAAATTACTCCATCTCAAATTACACTATAATTGATATGGGGCTAGATAATGAAGAAAATTATATTCTTTATTTTTTTATATTCTTTGAACTGCAGCAATGCCATTTCGGCGGATATTTCAAATCAGAAAACCACAGATGTAAATTATACATTTTCTGGAAGCATCGGATACTCCTGGATCAAAGCTGACGAACTAGTCTACGACGAAGACAATAGAATAAGTCATCTTATCTGGAAGTCTCAAATGCCGATCTTAAACGGCAAGATAACGGCAGACATTGGTTCTGACCTTACATTCTCAGGAAACTTGAACGTCGGTCTGACTGGAAGCGGAAATTTACACGATTATGATTGGCTTTCCGACGTGGGTGGTTTCAGCGGATACGACTTTAACAACTGGACAGATCACTCTCTAAGTGAAACCGATTTAGACCGCTACATCAGTTTTGATGTCGCCCTGGGGCATAACTTCGTTATCAATCCGCAGAATACGCTGAATATTCATGGCGGATTTAAGTATACGAACGTGAAGTGGACGGCTTATGGCGGCGATTATGTCTACAGTTCGACCGATTTTCGTGACACTGAAGGAACATTTTCTGACGGAAAAGTAATAAGTTACGAACAGCGTTTGCCTGCGCTTTTCATTGGTTCTGAATGGACCACCAAGCTGGATCGATGGTCGTTCAGCGCTCTCGGACGTGTTGGTGTCACCGTTTCCGGCAAAGATGTCGACGATCACTGGCTACGCAACCTGCGTTTCAACGAAACATTTGACAGTGCGCCATACTTTGAACTTCAAGCCAACGCTTCCTATTCGTTTAACGAACAAACAAGCCTTTACGTCACTGCCGGGTTTGAAAAGCACTTGAAAATGAGAGGTGACACCCAAACTTTCGATCACTCCGACAACACGGTGAGCTTCGTGCCAGACGGCGCTGGCGCTTCGCTTCAGGCAGCAACTGTATCAGCTGGCCTGAAAGTAAAATTCTAGAACTTTGTTTCGATCGTGTCGAACAGACTCACGTTGAAACCAAAGCTTCCAACGTGAGGCAAAACGGGTAACGATATAACGAACCAGAATTGAAAGCGCCCCGGGCTTTTGCCGCAGGGCGTTTTTACAATGTCCTAATTGGAATCTCGATTCATTGAATTAAGCCGCTGGGCTGAACCAGTTCGCTAATCCGCAGTCGCCAGCCGGCGCATGGTAAACTCGATCACGTCATCCGGGCGCTCGCACCAGCTCTCGATTTCCGTCCAGTAGGCCGCTTTCGGGAATGTCTCGAACCATTCACGCGCTTTTTCACGTGCCGCCAGCCTCGGCAGGGTGAATGTCTCGCGAACGAAACCGTCGCGCGGCATCCGGCTTTGCTTCAGGCCTTTCTGGGCGCGACTCTTCTGCAGCTGCTTGCGCAAGCCTTCGAGCGGTGGACGGGGCGGTGCTGCTGTCATGCTATGCCCTCCCGGCAAAACCGGAAATGAATGACTTCCAAACCCTAGGTAGAGAAAGATAGGGGAGCGGGTCTACAAAGACGAGTCTTTTCTTGGGGAGAGGGTCTATACTACCCTGTGATCGCGCGCTTCGTGCTTTGCGCCTGCAGCGGACTTTGATAAGCCAAGAAATAATAGTTCATCCATTTACCCTTGGCTGCCTGATACCGCCGAGCGATCCGGCAAACCGCGCCGGAAGGAAACAGACAATGCAACGCGACGAAATTCCAGCAATCATCCCCGCGGACATCGAAGAGAAGAAACAGGCGGCACAGCGCTGGTTCGAGGAACTGCGCGACCGTATCTGTGCAAGCTACGAACAACTTGAAGATGAATTGCAGGGCCCACTTTCAGATCGTGAGCCCGGACGTTTCGTCCGCACGCCCTGGCAGAAGGACGAAGGCCGTGGCGGCGGTGGCGTCATGTCGATCATGCATGGCCGTGTCTTCGAAAAGGTCGGCGTGCATGTCTCGACGGTCTATGGCGAGTTCTCGCCGGAGTTCCGCAAGCAGATTCCCGGCGCAGAGGAAGATCCGCGTTATTGGGCGAGCGGCATTTCGCTCATCGCCCATCCGCAAAACCCGAATGTGCCTGCCGTCCACATGAACACGCGCATGGTCGTGACCACGCGCCAGTGGTTCGGCGGCGGTGCCGACCTGACGCCAGTTCTGGACAGCCGCCGCACGCAGGACGATCCCGATACACTCGCCTTCCACAAGGCTTTCCGTTTCATCTGCGAGAAGCACAAGGACATCGTCGACTATCAGCGCGTGAAGGACTGGTGCGACGAATATTTCTTCCTGCCGCATCGCAATGAACCCCGTGGCACCGGTGGCATCTTCTATGATTGGCTGCATTCGCCGGACGAAAAAGGCGGCTGGGACGCGGATTTTGCCTATACGCGCGACGTGGGACGCGGTTTCTCGGTCGTCTATCCGCATCTGGTGCGCCAGAACTTCAACAAGGACTGGACCGACGCGGATCGCAACGAACAGCTCATCCGCCGTGGCCGCTATGTCGAGTTCAACCTGCTTTACGATCGCGGCACGATCTTCGGCCTCAAGACCGGTGGCAATGTGAATTCCATCCTGTCTTCCATGCCGCCTGTGGTGAAGTGGCCGTAAAAAACTGAACGAAAAGGGCCGGTTTCCCGGCCCTTTTTTATATGTTGAATGCGGTATGATAGGCGACATCGCCCTGTGGCATATCGGGCCCGAAGGCCAGACACTGAAAATATTCCGCGGGCACACCCGGCAGTTTCAGCCGCGCATCGGCCTTGAAGCCGAAACGACCGTAATAGCCGGGATCACCCAGAAGAACGCAGCCTTTAGCTCCAGTCGCACGCAATAGCGCAAGGCCTTCGCGGATCAGCTTGCCGCCGATCCCCTCGCCTTGCCGGTCTGGACAGACCGAAACAGGGCCAAGCCCGTACCAGCCCTTGTCCTCGCCGCCGATCAGGACGGGCGAGAATGCGACATGACCCAGAATTTCGCCCTTATCTTCGGTAACCAGCGACAGAGTGAGTGCCTTTGCAGCGCGAAGCGCATCGACGATCTCTCCTTCCTTCTGGTTGCTGTAAGCCACGGTGCGGAATGCCTCATCCGTGAGGTGACGGATTTCGGCGGCGTCTTCAGACGTTTCCTTGCGAATATGCATGACGCTCTCCTTCACCGGTTATTGAGCTGAGCGCGAACATTTTCGCGCCCTTTGAACGAGATGCGATAAGGACTGCCCATTCGGGATTCGATCAGCCGCTTACGGCGCAATTGCTGGAAAACTGCCATCGTGCAATCGGAAAGCAGATAGCCTTCACGGGTAAAGCATTCGATTTCGCAGATATGTCCGTCTTCGCGCAGATGGCGGATGTAACCGCCCTGCGCCAGCACGTGCAAGACGCGCTGTTCCATGCGTGAGATATTCATTGTTGTTCTTGCCTGGATGGAAACCATGACAAGCACCAGCTCTCGCGGATGGTGAACCATCCACGGCCAATGCCGTTTCCGCTCCTGAACACTGCCAGTCAGACGCTCTCAGCGCCTGCCATCTTGCAGCTTGTTCGGAACGATCAAAGGCTTCCTACAATCTCCGGCATCAACAATTCCTCGTCATGGTATTCCCGGCAAAACCCAAAATGGCAGTGCGGCAGGGAACACATAAAAACAGGAGGGCGATAAGCCCTCCTGCACATTTATAAGCGCTGAGCGCCGCTGTCAAACCGTCCAGTTTTTCGGCTGGTTGCGCAGCTTTTCGGCTTCCGCATAAAACTTCTTTTCCCACTCATTGTGGTTATCGAGCCCCTCCTTGATGAACGGCGTGAAGATCGCAAGGTTCATCAGGCACCAGTTGACCAGTCGAGCCGGGAACTTGAGCGGCTTCACAAAGTCGACGAAAAGGACCACGCGCGTCTTGTCGGTATGGTTCCACGCCTCATGCTCATAGGCATCGTCGAAAATTAGCACCTTGCCTTCCTGCCAATGACAGACCTGATTGTCCACGCGGATGGCAAGCTGGTCATTCGGTTCCGGCACGATGAGACCAAGATGCAGGCGCAGCACGCCATTATAAGGTCCGCGATGCGGCGGCAGATGCTTGCCCGGTTCGAAGATGGAGAACATTGCCGTCGTCAGGCCGGGAATCTTGTTCACGATACGCCAGGTTTCCGGGCATGCCTTGATGTTCTGTTCCGACTTCACACCGAAACCGAGCAGGAAGAATGTCTTCCAGCGATTATCGGTCGAGATCGTTTTCACATCGGTCGAAATATCCTGAAAGGAAGGCAGCTCACTCTGACGCAGCAGAATCGTATCCAGCTCCTTGCGGATGGCAGGCCATTCCTTCTCGATCTCGGCGGACCAAGGGAAAGTCGCATTGTCGTAGACGGGCGGATTGCCGAGCTTGGCATATTTCAGATTGAGACCTTCGGCCCAGGATACGATCCCCATGAAAAAACGGGTGATCGGGCTTGGCCGGTCCATGGCGGCGATGCCTTCGGTGCCAAACTTCTGCTTCGGATCGGTCGCTGCTTTGTCTTGTATCGATGTATCGGGGTTGGACATCTCATATTCTTTCAAAACGCGCGCTGAAAAGTTTTCTTTGCCAGTATTGGGCCTGTTTTGGGTATGTTTCGCCCCAAAACCGGTTCCCACTTTTGGGAAACATGCTCCAGCTATAAAGCGATGAAACTACGGCTGAAATTTGCAAGCAAGCCATTAGCTATTCATTTTCAGGGCATTTCCAACAAAAGTGAGACACGGTTTTGTGTTCGGAAATGCCTGAGAAAAAGCGGTTAGAGCGAAACCGCTCTAACCGCGATCAAGTTTGTCCAGAAGCGTGGCACGGTCAAGACTAAAACCGGAGTCAATCCAGAAAGTTTCGAGAGACCGCAATGTTTCTCCAAGACCGGGGCCTTTTTCAATGCCCAAAGCCAGAAGATCACTGCCCGTGACAGGGAAAACAGGCGCATCGTAATGTTCGGCAGCATCGAGAAGACGTGCGAAACCACCGGCGCGGATCATCGCATCGTCGCTGCCCGCGGCATCGGCCCTCGCCGCCGCATAGGCCAGACGAATGCGGTCAAGCACAGCCTGCTTGCTGCCGCGATAGATAGTCTTCTTCAAAGCTTGCTCGGAAAGCTCCGGCTTGACCGCATCGGCCCGTGCCCAGGCTTCAAGCCGCGCCCTTTCCGCATTGGACATTTTCAGCCGCTTGCCCATCTCCTCCATCCGCACGCTGTCGGGTGGAATAATGCTTTCAAGCCGCAGCAGCGGATCAGGCTGCCAGCCAAGATCGGCCTCGGTCCGCACCAGCCCATGAATGGCGTCGATGCCCCATTTCTCGCTTTCAGGCAGAATGAGATTCAAGACACCGGCCTGTCGCATCCACAAAAGCGCGCGCGACGGATCGGGAGCGGACAGGAGTTTCTTCAGTTCCGACCAGACCCGTTCGGCGGAAAGTTGTGAAAGACCGTCCTTCAATCGTGCGCTGGCGCGCAAGCCCTCAGCCTCGGGCCGTCCCGAACCATACCAGGCGAAGAAGCGGAAAAAGCGCAGGATGCGCAGGTAATCCTCTCGAATGCGCTGTTCCGCATCGCCGATGAAGCGCAGTGTCCGGCTCTCAATATCGCCAAGCCCGCCCACATCATCGATCACGATGCCATCAGCCGTCACATAAAGTGCATTGATGGTGAAGTCGCGCCGTTCCGCATCGGCTTTCCAGTCGGTGCCGAAGGCGACCTTGGCATGGCGGCCATTGGTTTCAATATCCTGCCGCAGCGTCGTGACCTCGAACGGATGGCCCTGCACGACAACAGTGATCGTGCCATGCTCGATACCGGTCGGCACCGGCTTGAAACCGGCTTCATTTGCCAGCCTCACCGTATCCTGCGGCAAATGCGTCGTTGCCAGATCGACATCGCTCACCTTGGTGCCGAGCAGCGTGTTGCGCACTGCGCCACCCACGACACGCGCCTCGCCGCCATCGCGGTTCAGCGCCTTGAACAGGGCTTGCAACGGCTTTGCTTTCAGCCAGTCCGCCTTGCCGGAAATATTCATACTCTCGCTCAAACGTAGAGCCTTTCATAAAGTCCGCGAATGATACCGGCGGTCGCCCCCCAGATGAATCGCTCGTGATAAGGCATGGCGTAATAAAAGCGTTCCTTGCCGTTGAATACCCGGCTTTCACGCCGATGGTTCTCCGGGTTCATCAGGAAGGAAAGCGGCACCTCGAAAATATCGGCGACTTCATCCGGGTTCGGATGCACGTCGAACGGCGTTTTCACCACCGCCAGAATGGGCGTGATCGAAAACCCGCTACCGGTGAGATAACGCGGCAGATTGCCGATGATCTCGGCACGATCCGCCGCAAGCCCGATTTCCTCATTCGCCTCGCGTAGTGCAGCCCGTTCCGCCGTGCCGTCCTCCGGGTCGATTGCGCCGCCCGGAAAGGCGATCTGACCGGAATGCTTGCGCAGCGTATCGGTGCGTTGCGTCAAAAGCAGTGTGGCTTCCGATCCGCGATCCACCACCGGCACCAGCACGGCGGCGTCGCGCATCTTAGCCATCGTCATTAATTGTGTAATATCGGGATTGAGCGAATGATCGCCAGTCAGATCATCCCGGCTGGGACGCCACTGCCGAACCCGCTCGGCAAAATCACCGGCTGAAAAGGCTGGGAATTCACTCATTGCAGTGCAGCCTCCAGCGCATCGGAAGCCATGATCGGAAAGACCACGCCGCCAGAGCGAACCGCAAATGTCGGCACGCCGTCGACTTCGATTTCTTCGCCCAGCGCCACCAGATCATACATCACAGCACGCGCAATCAGCGCCTCCAGCCGCCCACGAACCAGCACATAGGGCTTCAATCCACCGCTTGTCCGCTCGATCACGAAGCGCAGGGGATGTTGCGCGTCGGCGGTCACGACATCTCCCACATTGGTGCGGAAGGTCAGCACCTGCGCATCGCCTTCGCCAGACACTTCCATCTCGACGACAACAAAATGCGCATCCTCGACGCGAATGCCGACTTTTTCCACTGGAGTTACGAGATAGGTCTGGCCGTCGTCGTCCTTGCGCAGCACAGTCGAAAACAGCCGCACAAGCTGTTTGCGCCCAATCGGCGTACCCATATAGAACCAGGTGCCATCAGCCTTGATTTCCATATCGAGATCGCCGCAAAAGTCAGGGTTCCAGCGCTCAACAGGCGGGATTCCGCGCTCTTTCGTCGCCGGACCACTTTGCGCATCCGCATGGGCGCGCGCAATCAGGGCTTCCAGCCCGCCGGTTCCTTCCGCGGTGCGCATCGAACTTTGCGGCGCGTCTTTGCCTTCAGGGGTGCTTTTTATCATCCGACTCGGTTATTCCTGCTCGAATGTGTTTAATATGCTCGAAGTCATGAAATAGTCACCGTTTCGCGGCTTGTCAGCACTATATGCGATTTATAAGGCACTTCCGCCAGAGCGGTCATATTGCGAGGTCCACATGAGCGTTATCGTTACGCCTGAAACCGCCAATCCCGAACAGATCGTCGCGGAGGCCGAACGGGCGCTCGCGGACATCGCACGCATCAAGGAAAGCGTCGGGACTGTGATCTTCGGTCAGGAAAACGTGATCGAGCGCACGCTCGTCGCCGTTCTGGCTGGCGGGCACGCCTTGCTGGTCGGCGTACCGGGTCTCGCCAAGACCAAGCTGGTCGAAACGCTGGGCACCGTGCTCGGCCTTTCCGGCCAGCGCATCCAGTTCACGCCCGACCTGATGCCATCCGACATCATCGGTTCGGAAGTCATGGAACAAGATGCCGACGGGCGCCGCTCCTTCCGCTATCTCAAGGGCCCGATCTTCGCGCAGCTCCTGATGGCTGACGAAATCAACCGTGCTTCGCCGCGCACGCAGTCTGCGCTTTTGCAGGCCATGCAGGAATATCATGTCACGGTCGCGGGCCAGCGCTACGACTTGCCCGCACCGTTTCATGTGCTTGCGACACAGAACCCGCTGGAACAGGAAGGCACCTATCCGCTGCCGGAAGCCCAGCTCGATCGCTTCCTGATGCAGATCGACATTCTCTATCCGGAACTGGATGCGGAACGCCGCATTCTTCTGGAAACAACCGGCGTTTCCGAGGCCAAGGCCTATGAGATCATCAACGCCGAACGGCTGATCGAAATGCAGACTTTAGTGCGACGCATGCCGGTGTCGGAAAGCGTTGTGGAAGCAATCCTCAAGCTGGTGCGCTCCGCCCGTCCCGATGCCGATAACGACCATGCGAAGAAGCACATCGCCTGGGGTCCCGGCCCCCGCGCCAGCCAGGCATTGATGCTCTGCGCACGCGCTCGCGCGCTCTATGAAGGCCGTCTCGCCCCATCCGTAGACGACGTGAAGGCACTGGCCGAGCCAGTCCTTCAGCACCGCATGGCGCTCAACTTTGCTGCGCGCGCCGACGGCATGCATATTCGTGACGTCATCGCAAATTTGGTAAAGGCTGCCGTCTGATGGTCATTGGCGCAGAAGTTTCCACCGCAGATCGCAAGGAGACACTTGCTCGCGCCCGTGCGCGGGCAGCGGCTATCCCCGATCTGCTGGTTGAAGCTCAGCGCGTGGTCAACACCGTCATGAATGGCTGGCACGGACGGCGCAAACGCGGTCCCGGCGAAAATTTCTGGCAGTTCCGCCCCTATGTGGACGGCGAATCCCTTGCCCGTATCGACTGGCGGCGTTCCGCGCGCGACGATCATACCTATGTCCGCGACCGCGAATGGGAATCCGCCCATACGGTCTGGCTCTGGTGCGATTTCTCGCCCTCAATGCTCTATCGCTCGCAGCTCGCGCCTGTTTCCAAGGAAGCGCGTTCGCTCGTGCTGACGCTCGCTCTTGCCGAACTTTTATCGCGCTCGGGCGAACGCATTGCCTTTCCGGCGCTGATCCAGCCTTTTTCTGCCCGCAACGGAGCTGAACGTCTGGCGGCAGCGCTGATGCACGAAGCGCCGGTTGCAGCACTGCCCGACATCACCCAGATCCGCCGTTTTTCGGAAGTCGTCCTCGTATCGGATTTCCTGCATCCGTTCGATGAACTGACCGATCTTCTCGACCGTCTGGCACAACGCGGTGTCCGCGCGCATCTGGTTGAAGTTGCCGATCCTGCCGAAGAAACATTTCCCTATTCGGGCCGCACCGAATTCCGCGATCCTGAAACCGGCGCCACGCTCGTCGCCGGTCGGGCCGAAACCTATGCGGACGATTATCGCCGCCTCTACATTGCGCGCCGTGAAACCCTGTCGGATTTCTGCAAGCGGCTCGGCTGGAGCTATACGGTCCACCGGACAGACAGGCCGACGGCGGAAGCACTGGCACGGCTTCACGATGCGCTGAGCACCAGCGGAAACTTGAGCGCCGCCCTGCCTGCAGCGGGAGGCGCGCGCACATGAATTTTCTGCCGCTCGCCTTCGGTTCGCCGCTCATTCTCGCGGGGCTGATCGCCCTGCCGGTCATCTGGTGGCTTTTGCGCATGACGCCGCCGCGTCCGCAGGAAGAAACCTTTCCGCCGCTTCGCATTCTGGCGCAGGTTTTCAAGCGCGAGGAAGTGCCGTCGAAAAGTCCATGGTGGATGACGCTGCTGCGGCTGCTCATCGCCGCGCTCGTCATTCTCGCACTTGCCTCGCCGGTCTGGAATCCGCGTCCGGTCGCACTGTCCGGCAATGAGCCGCTTGCCATCGTCATCGACAATGGCTGGGCTTCCGCCGAGGACTGGCAACAGCGGGTCAATGCTGCCGAAAAACTCATCTCCGATGCAGAGGGCAGCAATGCTCCGATCTACATCGTGGGTTCGGCGGAACCGGCCAACGCCGAAATCGGCCCCTATGACGGCAAGAGTGCTGCCGAGCGCCTTCAGGCACTGGAGCCGCGCCCGATCCCGGTTGACCGCAAGTCGGCAATGGACCGACTGGCTTCCACCTTGCCCGCGGATACAAAGGTCCGCCTTGCCTTCATGAACGACGGACTGGCATCATCAGATGATGCGGAAACCTTCGCAGAACTGGACAAGTCGGGGCATCTCGCCTCCGTTCTCTGGTATGGCGCGAGCCTCAGCCGCACTTTGGCGCTGACCGGCATAGACAACAAGGCTGACAGTCTGGAAGCCGTCGCCATCCGCCCGGAAGGCGTATCGGCTCCGCGCACGCTCACTGCCGCTGCCTATGACGACAAGGGACGCCGCATCGCCGAGGCGCCGCTTTCCTTCGCGCTTGGAAGTGCGGAAGGCACGGCACGGTTCAACCTGCCAGTGGAGCTTCGCAACGATTTCCGCCTGATCCGTGTCGATGGTATCGAACAGGCAGGCGCAACACGGCTGATTGATGCAGGATCGGAACGGCGCACCGTCGGCCTTATCGCCAGCGGTGACGGCGATCTGGCGCAGCCCCTTCTCTCGCCGCTGCATTATATTTCCCGTGCCCTGTCGCCCTATGTCAATCTGATCGAACCACGTTCTGCCGATCTTCTGCAATCCGTGCCGGAAGTGCTGGATGCAAAGCCGTCGATCCTCATCATGGCCGATATCGGCACGCTGCCACAGCCTGTCACCGAACAGCTTTCCAAATGGATCGAAGATGGCGGCACGCTGGTGCGGTTCGCAGGCCCGCGCCTTGCCGGTGCCAGCGACAATGATCCGCTTCTGCCGGTGAAATTGCGCAAGGGCGAGCGCGCCTTGGGCGGCACGCTGTCCTGGTCCGAACCGCAGAAGCTGCGCATTTTTCCTGACAAGGGACCTTTTGCCGGTCTGGCTGTCCCCGATGATGTGACCGTCACCCGGCAGGTTCTTGCCGAGCCGTCGTTCGATCTCAACGACAAGGCTTACGCCGTTCTTCAGGATGGAACGCCGCTTGTGACCGGCGAACAGCGCGGACGCGGCAATATCGTGTTGTTCCACATCTCTCCCGATGCCAGCTGGTCGAGCCTGCCCATTTCGGGTTCCTTCGTGGAAATGCTGCGCCGCATCGTGTCGCTGTCACAGAGAACCGGCGCGCAGGAAAATCAGGCTTCGGTCTCTCTGCCGCCCTACCAGCTGCTTTCGGCTTCCGGCGCGCTGACCCCGCCGACATCCGAGGCCAAGCCACTGATCGTCGAAAAGAACAAGCAGGCCAGCGTCAGCATCAACACGCCGCCCGGCTTTTATGGCAATGAGGACGGCTTGAAAGCGCTCAACATCTTCGAAGGTGCGAACATCAAGCTGCAACCCATTGCCCAGCCGACACTTTCCGTCGGAATAACACCTGCCTCCTATACATCGGACCAGTCGATTTCACTGGCGGGTCCATTCTTTGCGATCGCCGCAATGCTTCTCGCACTCGATACGCTTTTGATGCTGTGGCTGCGCGGGGCCTTCCGTCGCCGCATGAAAGTGCGTGCCAAGGTGGCGGGAATAGCTGTTCTGTTGGCCGGTTCCCTCGCCTTCAACCTTCTTCCTTCCGGAATGGGCGAAGCAAAAGCACAGACTCAATCCCAGTCTGGGGCTCAAGAGCAGGTGCATGACGACAGCAAGCCCGGAGACGAGACGATCATCAACTCCGTCTCGCAGACGCATCTTGCCTATGTCATCACCGGCAGCGCCCAGACCGACGACATCAGCAAGGCAGGCATGCGGGGCTTGAGCTTCGCGCTGATGGACAAGACCGCACTCGAACCGGGCGACCCTATCGGCGTCGACCCCGCCAAGGACGAACTGGCCTTTTATCCGCTGATCTACTGGCCTATCGACCCGCAGGCACCGATGCCGAGCCCGGAAGCGATTGCCAAGGTCGATGCCTATATGCAGCAAGGCGGCACCGTGCTTTTCGACACGCGCGACCAGTTGCAGGCCGGAGCCAGCCTCGATCCGTCCGCCTCACCCGCCAACCAGCGCCTGCGCGCCATTCTCGACGGCATGAACGTTCCGCCGCTGGAACCCGTGCCTGACGATCATGTGCTGACCAAATCCTTCTTCATCATGCCCGATTTTCCGGGTCGCTATGAAGGAAGCCCACTGTGGGTGGAGGCTTCGACACCGAACGCTTCGCCACGGGAGCGCCCCGTGCGCACCGGCGACGGCGTGACGCCGATCATGATTACAGCCAATGATTTCGCTGGCGCATGGGCTGTGGATGAGCAAGGCAATCCGCTGCTCCCGACTGTGCCAAACGATCCGATGCAGCGCATCTATGCCATTCGCGGCGGCGTGAATATCGTGATGTATATGCTGACCGGCAACTACAAATCCGATCAGGTCCACGCCAAGGACCTCATCGAACGGCTGGGGAACTAGCATGATGTTTTGCAGCCACGTCATCGCCCGATCCCGCTTCTCTTTTCCCCTCGTTGTGAACGCGAACGGCGGTAGGAGGTGAGAATGGATATCGAATTCGAACCGTTCCTCTCCACGCCCTGGCTGATTGCCATCCTCGTGCCGCTGGCGCTGTTGGTGCTGGCCACGATTGCGTTACGGATGCGCGGCGGTCTGATCCGTCTGCTGGCTGCGGCGGCACTTGCGCTCGCGCTTTTCAATCCCGTCATCATCAATGAAGAACGCGAACCGCTGAAAAGCGTGGTCTCGGTGGTCGTAGATCGCAGCCAGAGCCAGGAACTCGGCAGCCGTCGTGCCGACACTGATGCTGCCTTGAAGGCGGTGCAGGACCAGCTTGCCACCATGCCGCAGTTTGAAACCCGCGTGGTAGAAGCAGGTAAGCCCGGCGAAAACGAAGACGGTTATGCAACCCGGCTTTTTGGGCCGCTGGCACGTTCGCTTCTCGACGTGCCACCGTCCCGCGTCGCGGGCGCGATCATGATTACCGACGGTCAGGTGCACGACATCCCAGGTAACAAGAATGCGCTCGGCTTCGATGCGCCGCTGCATGGTCTCGTGACCGGAAAGCCGGACGAATTCGACCGCCGCATCCGCTTCAACAAGGCACCGCGTTATGGCATCAGCGGCAAGCCGCTCGAAATGTCGTTTACGGTGATCGATGAAGGCAAAAACCTCGGCAGCCCTGCGCCGGTCGAAATCCGCGTCAATGGCGAAACCGTCAGCGAGGAAGAAGCGCAGGTCGGGCAGGAAACACCCGTCACCATCACCTTGCCGCGCGCCGGTGTCAACATTGTCGAAATCGCCACGCCAGCGCTTCCCGGTGAAGTAACAGACACCAACAATCGCGCTGTCGCAACCGTGGACGGCGTGCGCGAGAACCTGCGCGTGCTGCTCGTTTCCGGTGAGCCGCACAATGGTGAACGCACATGGCGCAACCTGCTGAAATCCGATGCCGCCGTCGATCTCGTTCACTTCACCATTTTGCGCCCGCCGGAAAAGCAGGACGGCACTCCGATCAACGAATTGTCGCTGATCGCTTTCCCGACCCGCGAACTCTTCGTGGACAAGGTCAACGAGTTCGACCTCATTATTCTCGACCGCTATCAGCACCGCGATGTGCTGCCGCTCCTCTATTACGATTACATTGCGCAATATGTGGAGAATGGCGGTGCCTTGCTGGTCGCAGCCGGCCCGGAATATGCAGGCGAAATGTCGATTGCCCGCACGCCGCTTTATAGCGCCCTGCCCGCCATGCCGACTGGTGCCGTGACGGAAAAGGCGTTCTATCCGCGCCTCACGACGATCGGCAAACGCCACCCCGTCACGCGCGGGCTTGATGGCAGCGAACAGGAGCCGCCGCACTGGAGCCGCTGGTTCCGCACCATCGACATCACCGCGCCGCAGGGCGAAACAGTGATGAGTGGCGCGGACAACAAGCCGTTGCTGGTTCTCAACCGCGTCGGAAAAGGCCGCGTCGGCATGTTCCTCTCCGATCAGGGCTGGCTTTGGGCGCGCGGCTTCGAAGGCGGCGGCCCTTATGCTTCGCTCTATCGCCGTATCGCCCATTGGCTGATGCAGGAGCCGGAACTGGAGGAAGAGGCACTGACCGCCTCCGGCAATGGCCGCACCCTTTCCATCCGCCGCCAGACCATGGGCGATAATCCGGGTGTTGCAACCGTCTCGACCCCATCCGGCAAGGAATTGCAGGTCAATCTTGCGCCCAGCAAGCCAGGCCTGTTTGAAGGTTCGCTGCAAACGGACGAGATCGGCATCTTCCGGGTGAAAAACGGCGATCTGGAAGCACTGGCCCATGTCGGGCCGATCGATGCGCCAGAATTTGCGGACAGTATCTCCACAACGGATCGTTTGAAGCCACTCGCTGAAGCGGCCGGTGGCTCGGTCCATCGCGTGCATGCAAGTGCCGATAGTTCGGTCCAGGTTCCCACGATTACCGCAATCAGTGGCAACCGTAGCGCCAGCGGCAACGACTGGATTGGCCTGCGTGAAACCTCGGATACGCAGCTGAAAAGCGTCAATCGCCTGCCGTTGTTCTCTGGCTTCCTGGCGCTCGGCCTGCTGCTCTTCGTCTTCGGCAGCATGTGGTATCGCGAAGGGCGGTAAACCGCCCCTCGCTTTCCCCTTATTTAACTATTTTGCCCGGTTGGCGTGGCGCACGATGCCGCTGACACCGTTCAGCGCACCGGTTGCGAGTTCGCAGGCAAGCATCCGGCGCGGATCGACCGATGCTGGCATGACCATGGAGCCAGCAGGCACCATCTTGAAACCGAACGGACCGTAGTAGGGCTCGTCGCCGACGAGAATAACCAGCTTGTGACCGGCCTTCTTCGCCGCTTCCAGCGACATGCGCATCAGCTTGCCGCCAATGCCCCGCTTCTTCCACTCAGGCCGCACAGCAAGTGGTCCAAGCAGGAGTGCGGGCGTCTTGCCGACGATAACCGGCGTCTGCCGTACTGAGCCAACGACGATGCCGCCCATCAGCGCAACGAAGGAAAGGTCGAGGGCGTGCGGACCACCTTCACGGATAAAATGCGCGGCCCGGGTAAACCGGCCGGGTCCGAAGGCTTCGGCATTGATGGCTTCGATTTCAATGTCGTGCGCCGGGCATTCCTGCGCGTAGGTCAGTTCAAGCTGCTGCATGGGCTTAGATCGCAATAGGAGAAGTCGGGGACCATCAGGTCAATGGAATGCATTCCGCGCTTGGGCGCGGTTCAAGTTTCATCGTCGGATGAAAAGCATTTCCATTAATCGTTCTCCTTGGCGGTCGGCGTTTGAATGACCGCAATTTGGAAGTTGCATTACACCAAAATGGACAAAGGTAAAACTATTTTTTTCAAAATGGCGGTTTAGACTGATCTTTTTGGAACCGTTACGCACTGTTCACGGCTTGCAATGCTGCAAAATGGCGGTTCTCGCCCTATTCTCTTTGCAAAAGGAGAAATCACATGGGACTTCTGGTCGATGGCAAGTGGCACGATGTCTGGTACGACACCGAGAGCACGAAAGGCCGCTTTGAACGTTCGAAATCACAATTCCGCAACTGGGTAACGGCAGACGGCAGCGCCGGTCCGACGGGCGAAGGCGGCTTCAAGGCCGAGCCTGGGCGCTACCATCTCTACGTTTCATATGCCTGTCCGTGGGCGCATCGCACGCTGATCTTCCGTGCCCTGAAGGGACTTGAAGACGTCATCTCGGTATCGGTCGTGGACTACCTGATGGCGGAAGAAGGCTGGACCTTCTACGGCACGACCGGCAGCACCGGCGATGCACTTTACGGTGCGAAGCGTTTGCATGAGATCTACACTCGTGCCGATCCAAATTATTCCGGCCGCGTCACGGTGCCGGTGCTCTGGGACAAAGAGCGACAGACAATCGTGTCCAACGAGTCAGCGGAAATCATCCGCATGCTCAACACTGCTTTCAACGATTTCGGTGACGCTTCGCTCAACTTTTACCCGGAAGCGTTGCGCGGTGAAATCGATGCCCTCAACGATTTCGTCTATCCCAATATCAACAACGGGGTTTATCGCGCCGGTTTCGCCACCACGCAGGAAGCCTATGAGGAAGCGTTCGGGCAATTGTTCGCGGCACTCGATTCGCTTGAGGATCGGCTTTCGCGCCAGCGTTATCTGACCGGCGACCGCATGACAGAAGCGGACTGGCGGCTGTTCACGACGCTCTTGCGTTTCGATCCGGTCTATGTTGGCCATTTCAAGTGCAATCTGCGCCGTATTGCCGATTACCCGAACCTTTGGAATTACACGCGTGAACTCTATCAGGTGCCGGGCGTGGCCTCGACCGTGAACATGGAGCATATCAGGGGCCACTATTATCGCAGCCACAAGAACATCAATCCGACGGGCATTGTGCCGCTCGGACCAGAGATCGACTTCTCTGCGCCGCATGACCGCGATCGGTTTCCGAAAGCCTGACCGGACGGGACTGCGTTTTTCCTGCAACACTATTGTTAGAACATCAGCACTCTCTCAAATCTCTTGCGCCCCTTTGATTTCGATCAATGGGGCGTTTCGTTGCGCGGTCCAGATTGCACACATCACTACCCCCCAAGGCTAACAAGACTGACAAGACCGAACACGACTTAAGGAGAGAGAAGATGAACCGCTTCACGAGGGGATTGCTGGCCGCAACCGCGCTGACCTTTGCCGCGCCGGCAGCATTTGCTGCGGACGCCGTTGTAGCGCAGCCTGCATCTGAAATTCAGGCCATTCCGGAAGCCCTGTCGCCATGGCAGATCCGTGTGCGCGCACTCGGCGTCATCCCCCAGAATTCCGGCTATGTGAACGGCATTTCGGGTTCTGATCTCGACTATTCGAAGTCGATCACACCTGAACTCGACATCACCTATTACTTCACCGATAATTTCGCTGCCGAACTCATTCTCGGCACGACCTATGCCAATATCAACGGCGCTGGTTCGATCGACGGATTGGGCAAGATCGGCAAGGCATGGATTCTGCCCCCCACCCTCACCCTGCAATATCACTTCACCAATTTCGGTGCCTTCAAGCCGTATGTCGGCGCGGGCGTGAACTACACCATGTTCTACAATCAGGATGCGACTGGCGTTGAATATCTCAAGGTCAAGAATGCATTCGGCGGCGCGCTGCAGATTGGCTTCGACTACATGCTCAACGAGCATTGGGGCGTGAACTTCGACGTCAAGAAGCTGTTCCTGGAGCCCAAGTTCGATGCCACCCTGATCGGCGGCACGGAAGTCAGCGGCAAGGCCAAGCTCAATCCATGGCTGATCGGTACGGGTGTTACCTACCGCTTCTAAAATTACGCATGTCACGGTGAAGGCGCAGCCAATGTGCCTTCACCAAAGCGGAAGCGGTTCCAGATCGTGAAGCGCTTCCTGCAGACGCCGCTTGGTTGACGGCGTCGTCCCTTCCGGCAAATCGTCCAGAGGAAAGAAACCGCATTCTGCGATTTCCCGGTCCGGCAAACGCGGGGCCGTCTGTTCGAATTTCCTGCATACATAAAGCGCCACGTGGTCGCGCGGCGACGCATGCGCATTCTTGTAAAGCGCAAAAAGCTGCGGTGGGCCTTTCAGAACGATGTTGGCCTCCTCGCGCAGTTCCTTTTCCAGCGCCTGCCCGAAGGTCTCGCCGCGTTCGACGCCTCCGCCCGGCAGTTGCCATCCGGGCACATAGGTATGCTTCACAAGAAAAACGGAATTCTTGTTTTCATCGAAGACAATAGCCCTGACGCCCAGCGTCATCGGGCGTCGCATTAGAAAATAAGTATGAAATATGAAATGACGAAAGCGCATACCGTCTCTCCGCGAGGCAATATACCTCTATCCAAAACAGCAATGACATCAACAAAAAGTCGCTAAACAGGTTTCGGTTTCACGCATTATCCAGTAAATGGGCCTTATGTTTCGTCTCGCCCATATCTCCGATATACACCTTTCGCCTCTGCCGCGCGTGCGATATCGCGAATTGGCATCGAAGCGTATCACCGGCTATATCAACTGGCTGCGCAATCGCAAAAACGCGATGCACGGAACCGTGCTGGACACTCTCATTGATGATATGCAGGCGCAAACGCCGGATCATATCGCGGTGACGGGTGATCTCGTCAATCTGGCGCTCAATCTCGAAATCGATATTGCCCACGACTGGTTGTCCAAACTGGGTAGTCCGGACGATGTATCGGTCGTTCCCGGCAATCATGATGCCTATGTTCCGGGCGCGCTCGACAAGTCGTGCCGGAAATGGGAACCGTGGATGCGTGGTGACGGCATCGACAACAAAGACAATCGCCCGCAATTTCCCTATATGCGCGTGCGCGGACCCGTTGCGCTGATCGGCGTTTCGTCAGCGCGTGCGACGGCCCCCTTTATGGCGAGCGGCGACTTCCGGTCTGAACAAGGAAAACGTCTGGCCGCAATGCTGGATGAAGCTGGCGCTCGTGGGCTCTACCGTATTGTGATGATCCATCATCCGCCGATCTATGGTGCAACGCCTGCCCATAAACGCCTCTATGGTATTCGCCGTTTCCAGAAGATCATACGCAAACACGGTGCAGAGCTGGTTCTTCACGGCCATACGCATCTTATCACGCATTACGAGATCGACGGGCCGAACGGCAAGATTCCCGTTATCAGCGTGCCGTCTGCAAGCCAGAATTTCGGCGGCCATAAACCGGCTGCCCGCTATAATATATTCAATATCGATAAGCGGCCTGACGGCAGCTGGTCATGCCTCATGGAAGAGCACGGCGTTTCCGATGCCAGCGAGAAAATAACCAAGCTCAACGAGCGCGTGCTTTATTAATTCCAAAACAAAAACGGCGCCGAAGCGCCGTTTCTTGTCCGATTTTGGCTGATTCCCTAAAGTTGACGCAGTTTTCGCCGGGAACGGCAGCTCCAACTGATTTCTAAGAATTGCGGAACGTGATGTTGCACCCCTTCTGTCCTGCAGCTCGTTCCAGAGCCTGCATCTCGCCCTTTAGACGAGCAACTTCCGCAGCCTTGACACCATTTCCCTCATTGAACAGCAATACTGGCCAGAACAACACCAGACCGACGCCTGTTTTGATTGCATCATTTTTTGCTGCCGAGTTTTGACGCCCAACCGCCGTCGCCGCACTGGCAGAAAGACGAACACCTTCTTCTTTGAGAGCACGACAGGAAAGAGAACCATAAGCCGCTGATGATGCGTAACTTGGTTCAATTTTATTTGCCTGCGACGCACATCCGGAAATAACGGTTAAAGAAACAACACATAGTAAAATACGATTCATTGAACACCAATTAGTTTTAAATAATACACTAATCGATCTAAATGAAACGTTATCACATTTCAAAGGCTAATAATTGGAGGCTATTTTCGTGAACCGCCTCAACAATTGATAATTACCACAAGATAGGAAAAAGGCGGCACGATGTGCCGCCTTTCACTAGCGTTATGCTATTGAAACTACTTACCAATCACCCGGTTGGCAGCCGAGACAATAGCTTCCAGCGAAGCGCTGACGATATTGTCGTTGATACCGACGCCAAACAGCTTGCCGCCCGGATGAGCCATTTCGACATAGGAGATGGCCGAAGCATCCGAACCTTGCTGTAGCGAATGTTCGGAATAGTCAACGACCGACATCTTCACGCCGAGATATTTCGACAGCGCGTCGACAAAGCCGTCAATCGGTCCCGTTCCCTTGCCCTCGATATTCTTGGTCACGCCGTTATCGGTGATTTCGGCGGTCAGGATACGACGGCCCTTCTGTTCCGGATCGGGCATGGTGTGATGATCGACGAACTTGATGCGGGCATTGGGCTGCGTCACATAAAGCTGCTGGAACGCCTCGTGAATGCGCTTCGACGGCAGTTCCTTGCCTTCTTCATCGGTAATGTTCTGAATGATCTCGCGGAACTCGACCTGCAGGTTGCGCGGCAGGTTCAAGCCATAATCCGCCTGCAGGATATAGGCGATACCGCCCTTGCCTGACTGCGAATTGATGCGAATGATCGCTTCATAGGAACGGCCCACATCCTGCGGGTCGATCGGCAGATAGGGCACTTCCCAGATCGGCGAATTGGCCGAACGGCGCGCCTTCATGCCCTTGTTGATCGCATCCTGATGCGAGCCGGAGAAAGCCGTATAGACCAGCTCGCCGACATAAGGATGACGCTCGGCAATCTTCAACTGGTTCGAATATTCATAGACTTCCTTCATCCGGTTGATGTCGGTGCAGTCCAGCTCAGGGTCCACACCCTGCGTATACATGTTGAGCGCCAGCGTCACCACATCGACATTGCCGGTGCGTTCGCCATTGCCGAACAACGTGCCTTCAACGCGGTCGGCACCAGCCATCAAGCCCAGTTCGGTTGCAGCAATGCCCGTGCCACGGTCATTATGCGGGTGCAGCGAGACAATCAGGTTCTCACGATTGTCGAGGTTGCGGCACATCCATTCGATCTGGTCGGCATAGATGTTCGGCGTGTTCATCTCGACGGTCGAAGGCAGGTTGACGATCAGCTTGTTGTCTGCGGTCGGCTTCACGATCTCGATGACCGCATTGCAGATTTCCAGCGCCACATCCAGCTCAGTGCCGGTAAAGCTTTCGGGCGAATACTGGAAGCGATAACCGCCCCCCGCTTTCGCAGCCATATCCATGATCATCTTTGCAGCGTCGGTCGCGATCTGCTTGATACCGCCAACATCCTTGGCGAAGACCACGCGGCGCTGCAATTCACTGGTGGAATTGTAGAAATGGATGATGGGGGTCTTCGCCCCTTCAAGCGCTTCGAAAGTGCGCGTGATCAGTTCTGGGCGGCACTGGACCAGAACCTGCAAATCCACTTCGTCGGGAACATTGCCCTGTTCGATGGCCCAGCGGCAGAAATCGAAATCCGTCTGCGAAGCGGACGGAAAACCGATTTCGATTTCCGGGAAACCCATATCGACCAGCAGGCGGAACATGCGCTCCTTGCGGTCATGGCCCATGGGGTCGATCAAGGCCTGATTGCCATCACGCAGATCGACCGAACACCAGATCGGTGCCTTTTCGATACGCTTGGACGGCCAGGTGCGGTCATCGAGCTGCGGAACCGGGAAAGGCGAATATTTGCTGCCTGCAGTAGGCATGCCTTTGCGCTCGGAAATGGATTTCGATTGCGGCGTGGCGACGGACTGATTCATTTTCGTTTCCTCCCGGCTTTCGACGGCATTCAAGCCCGTCAAGCGCGGATACTACTGATCGATTATAAGGGTTTTCTGGAAAGGAGCACGGGCCTGCGACCGGAGATCGACCGCCGGACGCTCCTTTCAGCGAGCCCGGCGATCGCCGCTAAGGCCGAGGGTAAGAAGCGAGTTTAGAACGCAAACATCAACGCGCGCGCCGAAGGCGGCTGCGGAATGTTCCAAGGATGTTGCGTTTCTGATCGTCATGGAAAAGCTTTTACACGCGCGATTTGTACTGTGCAAGACAGTATTTCATTCAGGCGAAGGGCACCGCGCTGGTTCCCGGCGGCAGCTTGGCCTCATCCTCCGGCTCGACGTGGATCACCACGCGCGCGCTGTCGATCTGCTTCTTCAGGGCATCTTCGATACGGTCGCAAATCACATGGGCATCGCCGACGCTCATTTCCGCCGCAACGACCAGATGAAACTCGATGAAGGTTACACGGCCAGCGATACGGGTCTTCAGGTCATGAACTTCGATAGCGCCGCCCGCATTGGCCGAAATCACATCGCGAATGCGCATTTCCTCGGTCGGCTCGACGCCGATATCCATCAATCCCTGCACCGAGGAATTGATGACATGCCAGCCCTGCCAGAGAATGTTGATTGCCACCAGAATAGCAAGCAGCGGATCGAGTATGGCCCAACCGGTCACGACCGCACCGACAAGACCAACCAGAACGCCCACGGAGGTGAACACATCGGTCATGATGTGCTTGCCGTCGGCTTCCAGCGCAGGTGAGCGGAACTTGCGACCAGTGCGGATCAACAATGATGCCCACAAGCCGTTTATGACTGCGGCTACCGTGTTGATGCCAAGGCCAAGCCAGGGTTCATCGAGCGTTCGCGGTGATTGAAGCGCAAACCAGGCTTCGCGGAAGATCAAAAGTGCGGCGACCGTAATCAGAACGCCTTCCACAACAGCCGAAATATACTCGGCCTTGTGATGACCGAAGGGATGATTGTCATCGGCGGGCAGATAGCTGACGCGAATGGCCCACCAAGCGCCGATTGCCGCGATCACATTGACGATGGATTCCAGCGCGTCCGAATAAAGGGCCACGGAACCGGTCAATGCATAGGCCAGATATTTCAGACCCATCACACCAAAAGCAACGGGAATAGACCAAGCGGCAAGCCGCCGAACCTTTGCACTCGCGTCCATGATGAACCTTTGAATATCGTTATCTTGTCCCGAAATCGAGACGGGCCTACGCACAGCCCTTCACTCATTTGCTAGAGCGCGATTCGATCTGATTGAATCAGATCGGCGCTCTACGTGTTTGTTTTGAACCGCGCATCTGATCCGAAAACCGTTTCACACTTTTCGGGATACGCTCCAGCGCGCGGGACACATCCACAACGCATCTGGCATATGCAGCAGCAATTCACCGCCGTTCTATACCCCAGAAAAGCGAAACTTCGTACCCCTGTTTTTTCAGTTACGGCATTTAATTTTCTCCTGCAAATGCAAGGCATTACAGTTGCAAATGAGTTGCCAAAGCAGACAATGGGCAAGCATAGCAAGCGCACAAAAAAGCCAGCCGCAGCGATGGCTGCGGCTGGCTCGAAATCGGAACGAAAAGCGTTCGATCAGTAGTTGGTACGGCGCGCCTTGTTCTTGCCCGCCAGATGCGTCACCACATTCTCGATCATGCGCATTCCGGCGTTATGACCAAGCGTCATGATGGATTCCGGATGGAACTGAACGGCGGCAACCGGTTCCTTTTTGTGCTCGAAAGCCATGATGACACCGTCTTCCGTTTCCGCTGTGACCAGGAAATCGTCCGGCAGACGTTCCGGATCGGCGAAGATCGAATGATAGCGCCCGACCGTCACTTCCTTTGGCAGGCCCGAGAATATCCGCTCCGGCTTCGACACGCGAATGCGCGACGGCTTGCCGTGCATCGGAATACGCAACTGGCGCAGCGTACCGCCATAGGCTTCTGCCAGTGCCTGCAATCCAAGACAGACACCGAAGATCGGCAGTTCCCGCTTGCGCGCCTTGTCGATGGTCGCCTTACAATCGAAATCCTGCGGCGTGCCCGGTCCGGGTGACAGAACCACGAGGTCAGGCTTGACCCTGTCGAACACATCTTCGGCAACAGGCGAACGCACCGTCGAGACCGTAGCGCCGGTCTGGCGGAAATAATTGGCGAGCGTGTGCACGAAGGAATCTTCATGATCAACAAGCAGGATCGATATCCCCTCACCCACCTTTGCCGCCACGCGTTCTTCGGCAATTTGATTGCTCTTCTGCGCTTCACGCACAGCCGAGATCATCGCCGATGCCTTCAATTCAGTTTCGGCTTCTTCCTCTTCCGGATTGGAATCGAACAGAAGCGTTGCACCAGCCCGAATTTCGGCCACGCCATCCTTCACGCGGATGGTGCGCAGCGTCAGGCCGGTGTTCATGTCTCCATTGAAGTGCATCATGCCGATGGCGCCGCCATACCATGCACGCGGGCTACGTTCGTTTTCCTCGAGGAAACGCATCGCCCACAGCTTCGGTGCGCCGGTCACGGTCACAGCCCATGCATGGCTGAGGAACCCGTCGAAAGCATCCATGCCGTCGCGAAGCCGCCCTTCAATATGATCGACCGTATGGATCAGGCGCGAATACATCTCGATCTGACGGCGACCGATGACGCGCACCGAACCCGGCTCGCAGACACGGCTCTTGTCGTTGCGGTCCACGTCCGAGCACATCGTCAGCTCGGATTCATCCTTCTTGGAATTCAGCAGTTTCAGAATCTGTTCCGAATCCGAAATCGCATCTTCGCCGCGCTTGATCGTGCCGGAGATGGGGCAGGTTTCGATACGCCGTCCGTTGACCCGCACAAACATTTCCGGCGATGCGCCGACCAGATATTCGTTGTCACCCAGATTGATGAAGAACGAATAGGGTGACGGATTAATCGTCTTCAACCGGCGGAAGATTTCCGATGGCGCGGTATGGCAGCGCTCATAGAAGGTCTGGCCCGGGACCACTTCAAAGAGGTCGCCGCGCTTGAAGCTTTCCTTGGCGCGCTCTACGAGCTTCGCATATTCGCCCGGATTGTGATCGCCGCGCGCAAGCTTGGCTTCCGATGGTTTGAAGGCCTGTGCAGGCGTTGCCCGTGCGAGACCATGCGTGGATGAGCCACCGCAGGCGAATTCATAACGATCCACCCAGGCACGCGCCGCATAGTGATCGGCCACGAAGATTTCATCAGGAATGAACAGCACCAGATCGCGCTGATCGTCGGGACGCTTCAGCTTGTACTGAACGGGATCGAACTGGAACGCCAGATCGTAACCGAAGGCACCGTAGAGGCCGAGATTGGCGTCTTCCTCAGAGAAGAACAGACCGACAATAGCGCGCAGAACGGTGAAGACCGAAGGCATACGCGAGCGCTCTTCCTCGGTGAAGGTTCCGCTCGGCTCGGCAATGGTCAGCTCAATGCGGTTTTCTTCGGCCTTGTCGACCGTCACCTCGGCAAGCGCCTTCACTGTGTCCAGGATAGGCCGCAGAAGAATGACGCCGCGGGCATTCAGCGCTTCGATGCGCATGGTGCGGGCGCGCGAGGTGATGACCACCGGAGGATCGACGATAGCCGTGTCCCATCGCGTATAGCGGCCCGGATATTCGTAGTTCGACGAAAACACCGCACCACGCCGTTCGTTCAGCGCATCGATATAGGTCTCGATCGCGCCCTTATAGGCAGTGAGGTGACGCACGCGCTCGACGACGATGCCGCCTGCCGTCTCGTGCTGGAATATCTCGCTATCCGCAATCTTCGCATTCATGATCGGCTATCCCAAATCTCAACTGTTTCCGAATATTTCCAGAACCCGGTTTCCCCGCCAGTCTTATTCAAACAGCCAAACAAAAAGGCCGCCCGGATAATCCCAGCGGCCTGTTTTCTAAACGCAAATGCACAAACGCCTGCGTGGCCGCTTTTAGCGGGCCCACCACCAACCGTTGATGACGATATTGCGCGAAATGTTCATGGACGTACTGTTAGCGTTCAATGTGTTCGCTTGCAACCGGAAAATTCAGCCACCCAAATGTGCCACGCAGGCCATCTTCGGGACGAAGTTCCACAGGTCTCGCAAAAGAAAATCCGGACAGTTTTGGGGCTGTCCGGACTTCCTCAGAACCGGGATAAACGAAACGGAAGGAATGGGACGATTCCTCCAGTTTCAAACACCCCCTTACCCCATGCCAAAATTTACAGGTGCAATATAACTTTCAGTATGCGCACTATCCTTATCACAGGTTGCGCATAATTTACAACCTGTGATTGTTATTTGCATATATGCTTACGTTTAAGCCGAATTCATCCGAGTAGTTCAAAAATTTGTAGGACCACCCAACAAGTTTCATCTTGCGTCGGGGACCGATTTCGGATTGATTTCCGTGGCAACTCAAACACATATGCAAAAATCAAGAACAGAGCCGTCACACATAAGCGGCCATTGGGGACAACTGATGAAGAATCTCGATGCGATGGACAGGAGTATTTTGCGCGCCCTTCAGGAGAACGGGCGTCTGACCAATACCGAACTGGCCGATCGCATAAATCTCTCGCAGACGGCAACTGCCGAACGCGTCAAACGACTGACCCGTGAAGGGTATATTCTCGGCTATTCGGCGCGGCTTTCACCCAAGATGCTCGACCGGGCCATGCTGGTCTTTATCGAGATCAAGCTTGATCGCACCACGCCGGAAGTCTTTGAAACCTTCTCGACCTTCACCCGCAACAATCCCGACATTCTGGAATGCCACATGGTTGCGGGCGGCTTCGATTATCTCGTCAAAGCCCGTGTATCCGACATGGATCACTATCGGCGTTTCCTTTCGGAGGCGCTTCTTTCTCTGCCCGGCGTGCGGGAATCGCACACTTACGCCGTGATGGAGGAAGTGAAGGAAACCGCCTATATCGCCGTCTGAACCGGCGACAAGCCCTTCCTGAAGACATCGTTGCTGTCAGCAGAATGGCAGCAACGAACTCCCTACTTTTCACTTCAAACTTGCTATCGCTTATTTACGGGTATATACCCGCAATATGTCACATCCGTGTTTTTGTATCCTTCTGCGCCAGGCTGCCCGCAAGACATCGAGCGTCTATGACAACGCTCTGGCACCGCTTGGCATCAATGTCGCGCAGTTCAGTACGTTGCGAAAAATCCGTCGTGCGGGTTCCATCTCGCTGACCGAGCTTGCACATCTGTCCGAGCTGGATCGGTCGACCATGGGCCGCAATGCGAAGGTTCTGCAGCGCATGGGGCTGATCGAGCCTGCGGCCAGCGAAGACCATCGCGAGACCAGCGTAACGCTGACGGCAGACGGTCGCGATCTTGTGGAACGCGGCGGCCCGCTCTGGGATCAGGCGCAGGAAGAAATCGAAGCCAGGCTGGGAGAGGATGGCGTGGAACAGCTGGAAAGCCTGTTACGCAGCCTCGATTGACCGGAGACCGGCTGTCCCTTGACTGAAAACAATGACCTGAAGCCACGCGCCCGTTATGGAGCGAACGGTTTCGCCATCAAACGTATGGCTGGCCAAAAGCCAGCTTGAAACCAGCTTAAACCCGAAAGCGCCAAAGATGATTTCTGCCCGCCTTGCCAGCTTTCTCGCCCAGAGGAACATCCATTACGGATGGGTCGTCGCCGCCATCACCTTTCTGACCATGCTGGCGACAGCAGCTGCCATGGGGTCTGCGGGTATCCTGATCGAACCGCTCCAGCGTGAATTCGGCTGGACGAATGCGAATATCTCCTTCGCAATGGCGCTTCGCCTCGTTCTTTTCGGCCTGATGGGGCCGTTTGCGGCAGCCTTCATGAACCAGTTCGGCTTGCGTCGTGTGGTTGCAGCCGCTCTCATCATGATTTCACTGGGGCTTGTCGGTTCCATTTTCATGACCGAGGAATGGCAGATGGTTGCGCTCTGGGGCGTGGTGATCGGCCTTGGCACCGGCATGACGGCGCTCGTGCTCGGTGCAACCGTTGCAGCACGCTGGTTCGAAAAGCGGCGCGGTCTGGTCGTCGGCCTGATGACAGCCAGTAATGCCACCGGCCAGCTCGTCTTCATGCCGATCCTTGCCAGTGTCAGCCAGACCATCGGCTGGCGAACGTCGCTCACCATCGTCGTTTGCTTCCTTGTTGCCGCGCTTGTGTTGGTTCTCGCTTTGATGCGTGACCATCCGGCGGATATCGGCTTGAAGCCTTACGGCCGCACAGCGCCGCTCCCGGCACCCGGACCCAGAATGAGCTTCGGCACCATGCTGGCCTCACCCCTCGTCACGTTGCGCGAAGCGTCTTCAACGGCAACTTTCTGGGTCCTGTTCCTGACCTTCTTCGTTTGCGGCTTTTCCACAAACGGCCTGATCCAGACGCACTGGATCACGCTTTGCGGTGATTTCGGAATTGCGCCGGTCGGTGCGGCTGGCATCCTTGCCGTGATCGGCGCATTCGACCTGATCGGCACGATCATGTCCGGCTGGCTTTCCGACCGGTTCGACAATCGCTGGCTTCTGTTCTGGTTCTATGCGCTGCGCGGTCTCTCGCTGATCTATCTGACCTTCACCGACTTCACCGTCTACGAACTGGCATTGTTCGCCGTCTTTTACGGGCTGGACTGGGTGGCGACCGTGCCGCCAACCGTCAAGCTCGCCGCCGAGCGTTTCGGCCCGGAAAAGGCCGGGCTGGTTTTCGGCTGGGTGTTCACCGGCCATCAGATCGGGGCCGCAGCCGCAGCCGCTTTCGCCGGGCTCGTGCGCACCGACTATGACAGCTACACCCCTGCCCTGATCCTCGCCGGTGCCATGTGTTTTGCCGCTGCGGCCATGGTGTTCATCATCAACCGTCCTGCTGCAAGGCCAGTCCTGCAGGCTTCATGATGCTATACGCTTCCTGCCCTTCCTGTTCAGTGCCAGCACGCCGAGACTGATCAGGAAGGCGGCGAGCGTGTCGGTCCAACCGGGCACCTCGCCCAGAAGAACAAGCGCCAGAACCAGAGTGACGACAGGGATCAGTGCTGATAGCGCTGCCCCTGCCGCCGTTCCCAGCAGCACAACGGCACGGTTGAAGGCAAAGACGCCAAAGGCCGAAGTAAGTACGCCCTGATAAAAACCCTGCAAGGCAATATCACCCCAGGATGTCGCGCCAAGCCCCTTGGGCAGGAAGAACATATAGATCGGCAAATAGACAATTGCCGAGGTGACGGCCGCAATAGCGGTTGCATGCAGCCCGTCCATTCCCTTTCTGCGAAACACCATGACATAAATCGCCCACACGAGTGCCGCGACGAAAAAGAAAAAGTGCCCGAGCATTTCCGGTCCGCCCAGTTGCGACAAACCGGCGATCAGCATGGCGCCGATCAGGATCAGCACGACCCCGAACCAGCGCGATGGCGCAAGACGTTCCTTGAGAAGCGCCATACCCAGAACGGCAACCAATGCTGTCATCAGCCCCGGAATGAGCGCTGCTGCATGGGATGCCGGAGCATATTGCAGACCACAGGTGGTCAGCAGCGCATAGGGAACACCTGCTCCGGAAACCAGAAGCACAAAGCCGAGCGGACCGAGCTTGCGAAAGCCGAACCCTTTCATCAGAACCACCGGCAACAGCACCAGCCCCGCCACGCCGAAACGCAACGCGATGATGTCGAAAGGCGTCAGTGCGGTCTTGAACCCGAAACGGGTCAGGACGAACGAACCGGACCACACGAGAACCCCGGACAGCCCCCAGGCCAGACCGCGTATGGTATCGGAAGTCGAGCTTGTCGGGGTGGTTTCGGTAATTGCCGTCATGGTCACTCGCTGCAGGATGAGGGAAGAGCGCAGACTATTGCATCCCTGATATGCGCAAGCGTCACGGATAAGCGAGATATGAGATATTAGAGTTTCTTATGCCGCTTTGCTTCTGGCGTCCTGCGCCACGTCGCAGAACCGTTCGACCAGATGCCGGACCGGACTGTCGGCCCGAAAAACAATATAGACGGTGCGAAACGTCGGCGGATTGAGGCGGCGCGCCCGCAATCCGTGCAGATCGGCCCCCGGCAGACTGATTTCTGACAGAAGCGTCGTGCCGATGCCATGGCGCACCATTTCCAGCACCGTGGCAACGTCGCGGGTGCGCACCTGCTCGCTGCGCATTTCGCCGTCGCCATGAATGATCCTGTCGATAATCATTTCGCAGCCTGCTGCGGCGATCAACTGGCGATCCCGCAGGTCCCCGGCAGTGATTGTGTCGTTGCGCATGAAGGGGTCATCACGCCGTCCCACCACGACAAGTTCTTCACGGCCAACTTCCCGTGCTTCAAGCTCGGGCGTCGGCAGCGATGTAATGCCGAGATCGGCAATACCATCGCGCACCCATAGACTCACATCGTCGTGCCCGCCCTCGAAAGCGCTGAATTCAATGCCGGGATAAAGCCGCTGAAACGTCTTTCGCAGACCGGGCAGAACATATTCAAGCTGACTTGGAATTGCCGCGACGCGCAGCCGTTCGGGCGCGCTGGAAGCACTGCACCGTGCCTGCAGTTCTATCCGGTCGACTGCCGCGAGGGCGGCCTTGGTATCGGCAAGGATCGAATGCCCGAACGCCGTCAGGGCGGCTCCATCGCGCTTTCGCGCCAGCACATCGACCCCGAGGATTTTTTCCAATGTCGCAATCGCCTGACTGGCTCCCGATTGCGTGAGCCGCAAGCGCCGCGCAGCAGCACCGACACTGCCGGTTTCCGCGACAGCTTCAAGCAAACGTAACTGGACCAGACTGATCTTCATCGCTTTGGTTCCGGGCTTTGGCTCCAGCTCAATCTTTCAATAATGCATCGCCCCAGTCGGCGCGACGTGCCCAACGGAACAGATCGCCGTCGCGCTTGGCCAGAAGGCGTTCTTCCGCCCTGCCGTCATCCTTGCAGAGTTTAACCGAAACTTTGCCGCCGCCAACCCGTGTCGGCGCGATAACCCGCGCTTCCACTTCATCGACCGTCTCGCGCACCGCAGCAAGATAGATGAACTTCTCATCCTCCCACGGCACTTCGGCTTCCTTGGTCAGACGATGAATACGCGAGCGCGCAACGCGGCGCGAAAAATGGCACCAGTCAGGGGTGACCAGCGGGCAATCGAGCTGGTGCGGACAAGGCGCTGCAATGATTGCGCCTTCCGCAATAAGCGCCCGGCGTGCATCGAGAATGCGCTGCCAGCCTGCCGGTGTGCCGGGTTCCACGATCACCAGCATTTGCCGTGCCGACGCCCACAAGCGCTCAATCAGTGCCTGCCGCTTTTCAGGAGCAAGCTCGTCAAGCACATAGGCAATGGTCACGAGATCGGCTTGCGGAAAATCAAGTTTCTCCCGAACCACATCCCCTGCCCGCCAGTCGAGGTCGGAAAATCCGCAATTTTGCGAAAGATCGCTGCCCACAGCTCTGATCGCAGGGCTTGCCTCGATCATCGTTGCCGAATGAAGCATGGGCCAGCATTGCTTTGCCGCCCAAAGGGCGGTTCCCGGTCCTGCACCCACATCGAGCATGGATTGCGGCGCGAAATCGGGACAAACCTCTGCTGCACTGTCCATACTGGCGCGAACCGCCGCATAGGTCGCAGGCAAACGTGCTGCCAGATAGGCCTTCGCGGCAAGATCATCGGAAATATGCATGCGTCCGTCCCGCGTCTCGGCGCGGTAACGGCGTGAAAGCATTTCAGATGCGCGCTTCAGATCGGCCAATGCCACGCCCTCAAGCGCAGCATCCACCGCCTGTCGCAATGAAGCTGGCAGTTCCATTGCCGGTCAGCGCTCCAGAACCTGTTTCACATCGACCAGATTCGAACGGACACGCAGAATGTAGAAACCCATCGTGGTCAGATGCGACGGCGTGAACCATGCATCCGGGCTACCGTTGGAAACGATAAAAGGCTGCATGTCGAGCGCGGCCCGCATCTGCTTTTCCATCTCGTCCCACACACCGTCGAGGTGCTTTTCAGCCAGAACACCGCGGAAATCCGAATGTGCGGCGCGCAGCAGGCCGTAATAGGCATAGAGCTGACCATAGGCGAACCAGAAACGGTCATCTGCACGCGTATCGAACCAGCCGGCGTGGTAATTCTCGGCACGGTCCTTGAGGATGGCCGAAGTCGAACCGAGGTCGCTTGCGATACGGTCGACAAACTGGATCAGATTGTCGGCGCGGGCATCGAAGGTAGCCTGACAGTTTTCAAGCCGTCCGTTGAAGGAGCGCAGATCCTTGATCGCCGAACGGTAATAGCTCGGCGTCGGCGTCTTCGGACCGAACGGGCTCAGGCCGAAATACCAGGAATCTTCAGCAAACTGCAGATTACCGCGCGCCTTTTGCAGATCGCCGTCGATCTGCGACGTGCCGCGCAAACGGCCGATATTGTCGACGAGTTCAATCGCGGTACGGCGTACCGCTGCATTGATGCCGCGCTGGAACGACGCCTTGTTGTCGAGGAATGGCGTGCGATCCCAGTCCAGACCGAAAAGACCGGTCTTGTAGAGCAGCATGGATGAAATCCACGCGTTCTGGTTCACGTTGAAATCGGTGAGATCAGCGGCAACTTCCGCTATCGCCGAGCGTGAGCATTTGCGAGCTGAAGATGGGATTTGTGCCGCCTGAACCGGCTGATTCGCGGGAGCGGCATCGCCAGTCTGATTGGTTTCAGGCGTGGCAGCAGGCTGTTCCACGGGCGCTGCGGTGGACGGCGCTTCGGCCGGTGCGGCCTGCGCCTTTACCTCTTCGCCGGGCGTGGTCGCATCCTGATAGCTGTACTTGGCCGGATAGTCGGGATCGAAATTCGTCCATACCTGAGTCTGCCAGATGAAATAGACGTAAAGACCGCCAAGACCGATCACGACGACCGCAACCGCAACTTTCCACAAAATTCCGAGCCGCAGGAAAAGCCGCCACAAACCGCCGAGCGGAATGGCAATCAGGCGAGCAAGCGCGGCGATGAAACGGCCCAGGAAGGAAAAAACGCCCTTTACTGCATTCCACACTGTAAAAAATCCTTCCTTTTGCCCGAAAATCCGGGCTTTCCACCGCTTCTGCATCGCCCATGGACCTATGCATTACAAGTCCCGTTAGCAAGCAGCCAAGCCTGAAAAGGCTCCACGCTCTCAAATAGAGTGTGCTCATCTTTTCGACAACCTCGAAGCCCCATCCAACTGATTTTATCCGTCATTTTCCGCTGACAGGGTTGAATCCCGAGGGCCGATCCGTAACATGGCGCCAACTCGCTTCGGCCAAATGCGTGGCAATCCAGCCCGTTTCCCCTTGGCCGACGGTTCCGGAAAATGATGAGTGACAGCAGTTTCAAGTCAGGTGCGAAACGGTTTTCCGCCGGAAACTGCGACCAACGTCGCAATCGAGAACATTTTCGCCGCTGTGGTACTTGAATGGCGCAATCTTTGGTGTTTGCTAAAGCTGGAACCGGAAAAACAATCAATCCGTCAAAACGGCCCGGTAAATGGAGAGAACAATGAAGCCCGTATCGACCTATATGCTTACGCTTGCCTTGGGTGGGCTTGCCACGGGAACGGCAATGCTGAGCGCGCCTGCAACCGGTTTCGCCGCCGAACCTGAAAGCTGTTCGACCGTCCGTTTCTCGGATGTCGGCTGGACCGACATCACCTCTACGACCGCGGTGGCGACAGAAATCCTGAAAGGTCTCGGCTACAAGACGGACATCAAGGTTCTCTCCGTGCCGGTGACCTATGCATCGCTGAGCAAAAAGGACATCGACGTCTTCCTCGGCTACTGGAACCCGTCCATGACCGCCGACCTCCAGCCCTATCTGGACAACAAGACCGTCGAGACGCTGCGCACCAATCTGACCGGCGCGAAATACACGCTTGCCGTGCCAAAATATGCTTATGACGAAGGCCTCAAGGACTTCAAGGATATCGCCACGTTCAAGGACAAGCTCGGCGGCAAGATCTACGGCATCGAGCCGGGCAATGACGGCAACCGCCTGATCCTCGACATGATCAACAAGGATGCCTTCGGCCTCAAGTCATTCGAGCTGGCGGAATCGTCCGAGCAGGGCATGCTGGCGCAGGTCGCGCGCAGCATCAAGAGCAAGGAACCGGTCGTCTTCCTGGCATGGGAGCCACATCCCATGAACAAGCGTTTCGAAATCGCGTATCTCACCGGCGGTGACGATTTCTTCGGCCCCAATCTCGGCGGCGCCAAGGTCGAAACCAACGTTCGCACCGGCTACACGCAGGAATGCCCGAATGTTGGCAAGTTCCTCACCAATCTGGAATTCAAGCTCGATATCGAAAACGACATCATGGGCAAGATTCTCGATGATGGCGAAGAGCCTTCGAAGGCTGCGACCAACTGGCTGAAAGCCAATCCGGGCGCTCTCGACCAGTGGCTCGCCGGTGTAACCACCGTCGACGGCAAGGAAGGCCTGCCAGCCGTAAAGGCGGCACTCGGTCTTTAATCCCGACATGCTGCCGGGCGGTGACAAACGCGGCCCGGCAGTTTCAAGGATGCCCGCACCCTTTCTCTTTGTTTTACGCATTATCCTACGCAAATCGCATCGCACCTTTGCCGGAAATGCTCTAGCACGCAGCAGGAGACTTGATCGTTGAACTGGCTGACGGACTACAAGATCCCTGTCGGACCGACCGCCAAATCCGTGGTGGACTGGCTGACGGACAATATGGGCGGCTTTTTCGATACCCTCGCCGCCGTCATGCAGAGCCTCATTGACGGGCTGCTTTTTCTTCTCAAGCTCCCGCACCCTCTGCTTCTCATCGCAATCTTCGCTGTCATCGCGTGGCTGATCCAGCGTCGTATCTCGGTGGTCGTGCTGACCGTGATCGGCTTCCTGTTCATCATCAATCAGGGTTACTGGGATCGAACGCTCGAAACCCTGACCCTCGTTTTGTCAGCTTGCTTTCTCTGCATGGCCATCGGCGTGCCGCTCGGCATCGCCGCAGCCCATCGCCCCGCGCTTTACGCCGCAATGCGTCCTGTGCTCGATCTGATGCAGACCCTGCCGACATTCGTCTACCTGATCCCGGCCATTGTCTTCTTCGGCATCGGTATGGTGCCGGGTCTGCTTGCAACGGCAATCTTCGTTCTGCCTGCGCCGGTGCGATTGACCCACCTCGGCATATCGTCCACACCCTCATCGCTGATCGAAGCGGGTGAAGCGTTCGGTGCGTCGCGTTCTCAGCTCTTGTGGAAGATTGAGCTGCCTTATGCCATGCCGCAAATTCTTGCCGGTCTGACTCAGACAATCATGCTGTCGCTTTCGATGGTGGTCATTGCAGCCCTTGTCGGCGCAGATGGCCTCGGCGTACCGGTTGTCCGGGCGTTGAACTCAGTCAATACCGCACTCGGTTTCGAGGCTGGACTTGTCATCGTCGTGGTCGCCATCGTGCTCGACCGTATCTTCCGCGCCGGACGCGAGAAATAGCATGATCCCGAAAAGTGGAAACCGGTTTTCGGAACAGATCATGCTCCAACAAAGATCAGGAGCACGCGGATGACCATCATCGCACTCGAAGACGTCTGCATCATTTTCGGCAGCAATGTCGATGACGCACTTGCTCTTGCGGATCGCGGCGCCACCCGTTCCCAGATTCAGGCTGAAACCAATCTCGTGCTGGGCGTGCACAACTGCACACTCAACATTGAGGAAGGTGAAATCCTCGTTCTGATGGGGCTGTCAGGCTCTGGAAAATCCACGCTTCTTCGCGCAATCAACCGGCTCAATCCGATTTCACGCGGGCGCGTCCTCGTGCGGGAAGGCGAGCGCGCCATCGATGTCGGCAAGGCCGACCGCGGAACCCTGCGCCATCTGCGCACCGAACTCGTCTCCATGGTGTTCCAGCAGTTCGGCCTGCTGCCCTGGCGTACGGTTGAAGAAAACGTCGCTTTCGGCCTGGAAATTTCCGGTATGGGCAAGGAAGACCGCCTTGCCAAAGCGCGCGACCAGCTTGAACTTGTCGGTCTGCAGGACTGGGCCAAGCGCAAGGTTGGAGAACTTTCCGGTGGCATGCAGCAACGCGTCGGGCTTGCCCGCGCTTTTGCAACCGGCGCACCGATTCTGCTGATGGATGAGCCATTCTCGGCCCTCGATCCGCTGATCCGCACGCGCCTGCAAGACGAGTTGCTGGCCTTCCAGTCACGATTGAAAAAGACCATCGTTTTTGTCAGCCACGATCTCGATGAAGCCATGAAGATCGGTAATCGCATCGCCATCATGGAAGGCGGGCGTATCGTTCAGTGCGGCACGCCGCAGGAGATTCTCCTGCAGCCTGCCGACGATTATGTCGCTGACTTCGTTGCCCATATGAACCCGCTCGGCGTGCTTCGGGCAGGCGACATCATGGTGCCCTTCGATCGCCAAGCAGCGCCACGTCCTTTTGCGGCCACTGCCCGGCGCGAAACGCTGGTGCGCGAGTTGATGAATGCGGTGGCAGACAGCAGCGGCGATGTTGGCATCATCGAAAACGGCGCCATCGTCGGCAAGATTGCAGCAGATGACATCGTGCGCGCCCTCGCCTGGCATCAGCAACGCGGAACGTCCAGCTAGAGCGGAATGCGCTTATATTCGTTCGCGCTTTTGCTGGAGATGCTCAAAACAAAAAACCGCACATTTTCATGTGCGGTTTTTTCATTTCAGACTGCATATAGATGTAGATCAGCTATGCGCTGCCTGTCTGGCAGCAGCGCGTGCTTCCACGCGAGCCTTGATGGCATCGACATCCGCACGCGGCGTCGCAGCAAAAAGCTTCTTCGTATAGTCATGCTGCAGATTGTTGAAAACGTCGTCGCGCGAGCCGTATTCAACCACCTCACCGAAATACATCACCATCACCTCATCGGCAATGTAGCGCACGACCGAAAGGTCATGGCTGATGAAAACATAGGTGAGACCAAACTCTTCCTGCAGATCAGACAGCAGGTTCAGAACCTGCGCCTGCACGGACAGATCGAGCGCGGAAACCGGCTCGTCGAGAATGAGCAGCTTCGGGTTGAGCATCAGCGCACGCGCAATGGCGATACGCTGGCGCTGGCCACCGGAGAACATATGCGGATAGCGGTTGAAGTGTTCGCGACCGAGGCCAACCTTCAACAACATCTGCATAGCCTTCGCGCGGCGCTCCTCGGCTGACATGTTCGTATTCAGCAGCAGAGGCTCGGCCAGAACGTCACCGATCTTCTGGCGCGGATTGAGCGAGCCATACGGGTTCTGGAAAACGATCTGCACCTTCTGACGCATTTCGGGCGTCAGGCCATCGCGAGCGATATCCACATCCTTGCCGCCGATCTTCAGTTCGCCGGATGTCTGCGGGTCGATCATGGTGAGAATGCGTGCCAGCGTGGACTTGCCGCAACCCGATTCACCAACGATCGCCAGCGTCTTGCCTTTTTCGACCTTGAAGCTCACGCCCTTGACGGCATGAACCACTTTTGCCTTGCCGAACAGACCACCGCCAACATGATAATCGCGCTTGATGTCGCGCGCCTCGAGAACAATCTCGCTCATCGCGCTTCTCCCGCACCATTATTTTCAAAGACGAAATCGGAAACCGTCGGAAGACGATCACCGGTCGCATTTTCCGGCAGGGCCGAGAGCAGCGCACGGGTGTAAGGGTGCTTGGGCGCAGAGAACAGCGACAGCACGTCGGCATCCTCCATCTTGTGGCCCTTGTACTGCACGATCACACGGTCCGCCGTTTCAGCCACGACACCCATATCGTGGGTAATCATGATGAGACCCATGCCGTGTTCCACCTGAAGCCGCATCAGAAGATCGAGAATCTGCTTCTGAATCGTAACGTCGAGAGCCGTTGTCGGTTCGTCGGCGATAAGGAGCTTCGGGTTGCAGGCAATCGCGATAGCGATCATGACGCGCTGGCACTGGCCACCCGACATCTGATGCGGGAAGCTTTTCAGGCGTTCCGCAGCATCGCGAATGCCGACGAGTTCCAGAAGCTCGATAGCACGCGCACGGCTCGCCGAGCCGTTCATGCCCATATGCTGCTTCAGCACTTCCTCAAGCTGATACCCGACCGTGAAGCACGGGTTTAGGCTGGCAACAGGTTCCTGGAAAATCATCGAAATATCACGACCGATGATCTTGCGGCGCTCCTTGTCGGACATTGCCTGCAAGTCCTTGCCATCGAAGGTCATGGTGTCTGCGGTAACAGTTGCCGTCTTGGGCAGAAGCCCCATGACGGCAAGCATGCCGACCGACTTGCCCGAACCGGACTCGCCGACAATCGCAAGCACTTCGCCTTTGTCGACCCTTATGTCGATCCCGTCGACCGCCCTGAACGGGCCGGTCGAGGTGTCGAAAGAAACCGTGAGGTTCTTGATTTCAAGCAGAGCCATCGATCAGCTCCTCTTCAGTTTCGGGTCAAGCGCATCGCGCAGACCGTCGCCAATCAGGTTGATGGCGAGAACAGTGATCAGGATTGCCAGACCCGGGAAGGTAACAATCCACCAGGCGCTGGTGATGAACTCGCGCGCCGATGCCAGCATGGTGCCCCATTCCGGTGTCGGCGGCTGTGCGCCCATGCCGAGGAAGCCGAGCGCCGCCACGTCGAGGATGGCGTTGGAAAACGACATCGTTGCCTGCACCACAAGCGGAGCAAGGCAGTTCGGCAGAATCGTCTTGAACATCAGGCGCAGCTTGCTTGCACCGGCAAGCTTGGCCGCGGTCACATATTCGCGTTCCTTTTCCGCCATGACGGCAGCGCGGGTGAGACGCGAGAAGTGCGGCAGCAGAACCAGCGTGATCGCCAGAACGGCATTGATCAGACCCGGCCCGAGGATCGCCACCAGAACCAACGCCAGCAGCAGCGACGGGAATGCCAGGATAACGTCCATGATGCGCATGAACACCGTATCGACGCCGCCACCGAAATAGCCGGTGATAAGGCCGATGGTGATGCCGAGGCACATCGAAATGATGACAATGACAAAGCCCACGAGCAGCGAATATTGCGCGCCATAGATCAGGCGGGACAGAATATCGCGCCCCACTTCGTCAGTACCGAGGAGGAACTGGGTCGAACCACCATCTTCCCAGAAGGGCGGAACCTTGAGGAATTCACGGAACTGATCCGTAGGACCGTGCGGCGCAATCAATGGAGCGAAGATCGCCACCAGAATAATCGCGAGAAATACGAAAAGACCGATCACAGCGCCACGGTTGACGCTGAAATAAAACCAGAAGTCCTTCAGCGCACGCATCTTGCCAATGTCGCTCGCGGCTTCCGGCTGAATAGCTGAGTGTGTCATGATACCCTCACTTGTGCCGGATACGCGGATTGATAAGGCCGTACAGCAGATCCACGACCAGATTCACCAGCATGATGATGAATGCAATCAGCAGCAGTCCGCTTTGCACGACCGGATAATCGCGACGGAAAATGGAATCGAGCATCCATTTGCCGATACCGGGCCATGAGAAGATCGTCTCGGTCAGGATCGCACCGGCCATCAGAACACCGACCTGCAGGCCGATGGTCGTGATAACAGGGATCATCGCGTTGCGAAGTGCGTGCAGTCCGACAACGCGACGAACCGGCAGGCCCTTGGCGCGAGCGGTGCGCACATAGTCCTCGCCTAAAACTTCCAGCATGGCGGAGCGGGTCTGACGCGCAATAACAGCGAGCGGAATGGTCGCAAGCACGATGGTCGGCAGAATGAGATGCGAAACCGCCGAGGCGAAAGCCCCCTTCTGGCCCGACAGCAGGCTGTCGATCAGCATGAATCCTGTCACCGACGGAAAATAGTAGAGCAGCGATATACGACCGGAAACCGGTGTCCACTGCAGCACGCCCGAGAAGAAAATGATGAGCAGCAGCGCCCACCAGAAAATCGGCATCGAATAACCGACCAGCGAAATGCCCATCAGGCCCTGATCGAACCACGAACCGCGCTTGACAGCAGCGATGACGCCGGCAGGAATGCCAAGGAGAATAGCCACGATGATCGCGCAGATGGACAACTCGACAGTTGCAGGAAACAGCGCGAAAAATTCGACGAGAACAGGCTTCTTGGTCACCAGAGACTGACCGAAATCGCCATGCAGCAGGTGCCAGACATAGTCCAGATATTGCTGCCAGATCGGGCGATCGAACCCAAGTTGCGCCATCAGCTCGGCATGGCGCTCAGGGCTTACGCCGCGTTCGCCGGCCATCAGAAGCACAGGATCGCCGGGAAGAACCCGGACGAAGGCGAAGGCTACGATTGTAATGCCTATGAAGGTCGGAACCAGATAGACGAGTTTGTTGAATATGAAACGGAACATACAAAAACTCCGACCGGGTGCAGGGGATCACCCTACACCCGGCCGCTTGTGTTGTCAGATTTTACTCGGAAATATCAACGTCTTCGAAGCGATAATCGCCGAGCGGGCTCTGTTTGAAGCCCGTAACCTTGGCCGACATCGGCACAAAGACCGTCGAGTGAGCAAGCGTATTCCAAGGAGCCTGCTCCTTAAAGATTACCTGTGCTTCTTCGTAAAGCTTCGTGCGCTCTTCCTGGCTGGTCGAAACCTTGGCCTTCTGGATCAGGTCTTCGAACGGCTTGTAGCACCACTGGGCGCGGTTGTTATTGCCAACACCGGCGCAGCCGAGAAGCGTACCCAGGAAGTTGTCCGGATCGCCGTTGTCACCGGTCCAGCCGAGGATGACGGAGCCGTCGCGGTCCTTGTCGGACGACTTCTTGAGATATTCACCCCATTCCATCGAAACGATTTCAGCGCTGACGCCAACCTTGGCCAGATCGGACTGCATGAGTTCAGCAGTACGACGTGCGTTCGGCATGTACGGACGGCTGACAGGCATGGCCCACAGCTTCATCTTCAGATCCTTGACGCCAGCGGCTTCGAGAGCCTTCTTGGCAGCTTCCGGATCGTACTTGTCGTCCTCGACCTTGTCGTTGTAGCCCCACATTGTCGGCGGGATCGGGTTCTTGGCAACCTGGCCCTGACCCTGGAACACGGCATCGACGATGGCCTGCTTGTTGATAGCCTGGTTCAGCGCCTTGCGCACTTCCGGCTTGTCATAAGGTGCCTTCAGCGTGTTGTACGCGAAGTAAGCCACATTGAGGCCAGCCTGTTCGTCAACCTTGAGGTTGGAATCGGCCTGCAGGCCCTTGATGTCTGCCGGAGCAGGATAGGACATCAGGTGGCATTCGCCAGCCTTGAGCTTCTGCGCGCGAACAGCAGGATCGGTCGTGATTGCGAAGACGAGATCGTCGATCTTCGGCTTGCCACCCCAATAGTTTTCGTTGGCCTTGAAGCGGACGACGGCGTCCTTCTGGTAGGCGACGAACTGGAAAGGACCAGTACCGACCGGAACCTGATTGAGATCGTCCTTCTTGCCGTCGGCGGCAAGCTTGTCCGTGTATTCCTTCGAAATGATCGAAGCGAAAGGCATCGAGATATTTGCGAGGAACGGTGCTTCTGGACGGTTCAGCACAAACTTGACGGTATAATCGTCAACCTTGGTGATTTCCTTGATCAGCGCACCCATTTCCATGCTGTCGAAATATTCGTAGGTGATGCCAGCGGTGTACTGGTGCCAAGGATTGTCCTTGTTGCGCATGCGATCAAACGAGAAAATCACGTCGTCGGCGTTGAAATCACGGGTCGGCGTGAAATAGTCGTTCGAATGGAACTTGACGCCCTTGCGCAGATGGAAGGTGTATTCCAGACCATCGGCGGAAACATCCCAGCTTTCTGCGAGACCCGGCACAACTTTCGTCGTTCCGTTTTCGAATTCGGCAAGGCGGTTGTAGACCGGATGCGCCGAGGCATCGAACGTATCGCCGCCGGTATAGGCAGCCGGATCGAAGCCTTCAGGCGAAGCCGGCGAGCAATATACAAAGGTCTTTGCCGATGCAGCACCGCTCATCAGAGCCACCAGCGCGGTTGCTGCCAGGAGTTTTTGGTAGAATTTCATTATTGTCCGCCTCCACGGAAAAGCATGCCGCGCGCACCCCATTGCCCGCAGCTTGCGCTTATCGAAACGCGTGGACTGTCACTTTGCAAGCGCAATCTGTAGAACCAGTTCTCATTCTCAACGGGTTTTGGCCCCAATGGTTAGATTTTTATTCCATCAATCGATACAATTTCGAAATATTGCGCTAAAGCCCCTTGATTTATAATATTATTCGCACGCATTTTGCATGGGATAATGCAACTTATGCATCACCGACTCAGGCGCGACATCAATGCGCCCGATCAATCGGAAATTGCTTGCAGTTTTGAACGTCCGGCATAAGGACTCCACCGAATTCGCTGGCTCTATCGAATAAGGCACAGTACTAAGTGGACAATATGAGTCATATTTGAGTCTGACAGCCATGCCTGAAACCAATCCAATTCGCCCGACCACGCCTGAAGCCATTCAGCTTGCCAAAACCCTGTTGCGGACATCGCGCTACGGTGCCATCGCCGTTTTCGACGCTGCGACCGGCAGGCCACTGGCAAGTCGTGTCTCCGTAGCGACGGATATGGACGGAACGCCTCTCATTCTGGTTTCCGGATTGGCGGCACACACACCGGGGCTGCTGGCAAACCCGGCCTGCTCGCTTCTGCTCGGCGAGGTTGGCAAGGGAGACCCCCTCGCCCATGCGCGCGTCACGCTTCATTGTCAGGCCCGGAAAGTTGAGAGAACAGCGGCTGACTACCCCCGCATTCGGCGACGCTATCTCAATCACAATCCGAAGGGTTCGCTTTATTTGGATCTCGGAGACTTTGTCTTTTTCCGGCTTGAACTGGAAAGCGCCAGCTTGAATGGTGGCTTTGGCAAGGCATTCAACCTGACACAGGACGACTTGCTCTGCGCAGCGTCGATCAGCGCGGACTTTGCCGAAAGCGAGCAAAATGCGCTCGACAGCATGAACGAGTATCACGCACCAAAAATTGCGCAAATTGCTCAACAGCTTTTAAAAGCAGGAACCGTCAAAGATCAGCAGAAGGTGATAGGATTGGATCCGGATGGCGTCGACATCGCCAATGGCGACCTTGTTCTGCGTTACGTTTTTCCTTCGAATCCACCTTCCGTAAGGGAAGCTGTTACAGCACTGACCAAACAGTAAATAAAGCCCCCTGAAACAAAACCGCATTTTTTTTGGGACGAAATTGCACGTCTTTATACTGGATTGAATATAAGCAAGGGCTTTTCAAATTCTGCATATGGCATTATTTTCAATATGCATGCTTATGAAAATTCGCATGTATATTTTTAACTTTGTCGAGTCTTACGGGGGTATGACGGCAAATGAGCAACGAGAATACTTTCTTTGATTTAATTGAAAATGTAGATCAGGCTGCCGACTTCCTGTCGGCACTTGCTAACAATAAGCGATTACTAATTTTATGTAAGTTGCTTCATAATGAAATGTCGGTAGGTGCGCTTGCCAAGGCGATTGACCTTAGCCAATCCGCCTTGTCTCAGCACCTGGCAAAATTGCGAGCCCTTGACCTCGTTTCTACCCGTCGCGACGCGCAGACCATCTATTATATGGTCTCTTCGCCGCATATCGAGTTGATGTTGTCGACACTTTCAAGTCTGTATATGAGTCCAACACCGCGCAGACATAATCTGGCGGCAGTCGCTCACGCATAATCACATGAGGTCACAGCCGTGCGATGAACCAAGACACTCATTCGCACGGCTGCGTCCAGCAGATCGACGATCCGAACGACATCCGCTTGTCCCCTTATCGCGATATTCGCGAAAAGGATCTTGTAGGACGCCAGCAGCGGTTTATCGCTGAAGGTAAAGTGGTTCTGAACGTTCTGTTCTCATCTTCGGCACGTTTTGAGACAGAATCACTGCTCGTTCTGGAGAACCGGCTTGCGGGCCTCGGCGAACAACTCAGCCAATTGCCCTCAGAGGTTCCTGTCTATTCCGTTCCACAAACTGTTATGGACGCGGTCGCGGGATTTCATGTCCATCGCGGCATTCTTGCAGTAGGCCGTCGCAAGACGCCGCCAAGCCTTCAGGCAATGCTGGATACCCTGCCCGCAAAATCACTCGTCGTCGTTTTGTGCGGCATTTCCAATCACGACAATGTCGGTTCGATCTTCCGCAATGCCGCCGCTTTCGAAGCCGACTGCGTCCTGATGGACGATACGTGCTGCGACCCGCTTTACCGCAAGGCTATTCGGGTATCGGTCGGCGCCACGCTGAAAGTTCCCTATTTCCACGGTGGAAGCATTGATGAGATCATCGCTGCGCTGGGCGATGCCGACTTCAACCTGCTTGCGCTCAGCCCGTCATCGTCGCTCAGTGTCTACGATGCGACCAAGTACGGCCGACAGGCGCTCCTGCTCGGCACGGAAGGCGAAGGATTACCGCCACGCCTGCTTGAGAAGCTGCAAACAGCGCGAATTCCCATGTCCACTGCGTTCGACAGCCTGAATGTTGCAACCGCATCCGGCATCGCCTTGTCGCGCTTCAGCAAGTTTCAGTAGATTTCTCGTTGGCCTGACGATGGCAATACCGCTGCTATCAACCGGCCGTCGATGGCTGCCAATCCTGCGGCGATCATTGCCATGCCGATCAAATGCTTGGCTTGCAAAGTCTCGCCAAGAAAGAGCACTCCGAGCAGGATTGCACTAACGGGAATGAGAAACGTCACCAGCATGAGATTGACCGCGCCCGCCGTCGAAAGAATACGGAAAAAGAGAACATAAGCGAGTGCTGTTGAAAGAAGCGCAATACCGGCCAGCGCTCCCCAGACTGCCGCGCTCGGAGCGGCCAGCGTCCAGGGATGATCGACCAACAAAGCCACCGGAATGAGCATGACGGTCGTGGCCGTCACCTGGCCGGTAGCGGTTATCAACGGCGCGACCCCCATCGCTTTGAAGCGACGACCGAAAATTCCCGCCAGCGAATAAGAAAAAGCAGCACACAGAACCGCAAGCTGCGGCCACAGATTGCCTCCAAGCCCGCTGATGGCATCGGGTCCGATCATGATTGCTACACCGCAAAAGCCGATCAAAACGCCAGCAATCTTGTTCCTGGTGATCTTTTCATCCACCGTCAGAAAATGCGCAACAATGACGCCGAAGAGCGGTGTCGTGGCATTGAGGATGGAAGCCAGCCCGCTGGCAATCTGGGTCTGCCCCCAGACGATGAGACAGAAAGGCAGCAGATTATTGAGAAAGCCCATTCCGAAAAACGCCAGCCATACACGGCGGTCTTTTGGCAGCGACAGGCCCATCATGCGAATCAATACGACCAAAGCGAGCGCAGCCAGCCCCACCCGTAGCGTGACGATACTGAAAGGCGGCAATTCTCGAACAGCAATGCCGTTGAAGAAGAATGAACCGCCCCAGAGAACGGAAAGAACAAGAAGCATCGCCCATTCCTTCCACCCCATCATTTTCTGCGCCGTCATCTTCAAGACCTCTGAAGCCAAAGCTTGGAGTGCATCCCGAAAAGCGTGAAACGGTTTTCGGATAAGATGCGCATCAAAACAAAAAGTTGGAGCGCCGATCTGATTCGGCCGGATCAAAACGCGCTCAAAATACCGCTCACTATGAGCTTAGACGCAGCCAGTGCAATTGACTTCCCGTTTGTCGCTTTCAAACTCTGGAGCATGTATCTCGAAAGTGGAAACCGGATTCGGAATAAAGACATGCATAACAACGAATGCTCTAACTGAGATAGCATCTTGCTGACACACATAAAAAAAGCGGATGCTCTCGCACCCGCTTTTCATTCATCGATCAGAAAAAGCTTCAAGCTGCCGAGGCACTTGCCGTGTTGGCGACAAGGCGGCGCAACATCTCTTCTGCCTGCGGCTCGCGTTCCGAACGGCCAATAAAGCCGCCGCCAAAGACGCGCGCAGTGTTGCTTTCATCGGAATAAAGCACACAGGCCTGTCCCGGAGCGATACCGCTTTCACCATCGACCAGCTCAACCCAGGTCTGGCCATCGGCATGGCGCAGCACGGCAGGGCGTGGCGGTCGAGTCGAGCGAACCTTCGCGAATACTTCCGTTCCGCCTTCAGGCAAATCGCTGATCGGCGCATCGCCCAGCCAGTTGATGTCGCGCAGGAAGACTTTGTGCGTTTCCAGCGCTTCACGCGGACCGACGATAACCCGCGCATTGGCGGCATCAAGATGCACGACATAAAGCGGTTCACCCGTGGCAACGCCAATGCCACGGCGCTGGCCAACGGTGTAGTGTACAATGCCATCGTGGCGGCCGAGCGTACGGCCATCGATATGGACAATATCGCCGGGATTGGCCGCTTCCGGCTTCAGTTTGGAGATAATGTCGGAATATTTGCCCTGCGGCACGAAGCAAATATCCTGGCTGTCCTGTTTCTTGGCAACAGTCAGGCCCATTTCCTCTGCAATTTCACGCACCTGTGCCTTCGGCAGATGACCGAGCGGGAAGCGCAGATAATCGATCTGCTCCTGCGTGGTTGCAAACAGGAAATAGCTCTGGTCGCGATCCGTATCGACCGGACGATAAAGCGCACGGTGCGCACCATTGGCGCGGCTGCGAATGTAATGCCCTGTCGCCAGCGCGTCGGCGCCAAGATCGCGTGCGGTCTGGAGAAGATCGGCGAACTTGACCGTCTGGTTACAGGAGACGCATGGAATCGGTGTTTCGCCGCTGACATAGGAATTCGCAAATGGATCGATCACAGCTTCGCGGAAACGCGCTTCGTAATCGAGCACATAATGCGGAATGCCGAGACTTTCCGAAACGCGGCGGGCATCTTCGATGTCCTGTCCCGCACAGCAGGAACCAGCGCGATGAACGGCTGCGCCATGATCATAAAGCTGCAGCGTCACGCCAACGACATCGTAACCTTCACGTTTGAGAATCCCGGCCACAACAGATGAATCGACGCCGCCCGACATGGCGACGACAACGCGCGTGTCTTCCGGCTTTCCCGGCAGATCGAGGCTGTTCAGGCTCATGATTGATTCCAGCTTCCGGGCATACGCCCTGCTTCTCAAAATTTAGATTTCTGCGCCCTATATAGGCTAAAGTGCGGCAATTTGCCAAGGGTCCGGGAACAATCATTGTCCAGATTGCGACAGGCAAGGCACACTTCCCCGTGAGGTTTTCCAGACATATGTCGCAAAAACGCCGGCAATAGGGCGAAAACGAAAATTTTTCCAAGTCTTACCAGAGAGTTACCAGCTGCTTAGGTAATTTTTAAAGCTGTCGCGTTAGTCTCACACTCGATTAGGTCCTTGAGTGTTGTGTAGAGAGTACAATGACCGATCTGGTAAGACCGCGTATAAAATATGTTATCGGTCCTGATGGCAGCCCGCTGACCATCGCGGACCTTCCCCCCGCCAATACAAGGCGCTGGGTCATCCGCCGCAAGGCCGAAGTTGTCGCTGCTGTTCGCGGCGGACTTCTGAGCCTTGAGGAGGCATGCCAGCGTTATACATTGACGGTGGAGGAGTTTCTTGGCTGGCAATCCTCGATCGACGAGCATGGTCTCGCCGGTCTCAGGACCACCAGAATACAACAATATCGTCACTAAGACCTGTCTCGCCAAAACCGGGACAGGTTTTGGAAGGACGGGGATCATGGCCTCGGTGGAGCAATATCTTCCGCGCTTGTCATGGATCGACAAATCGAAAACCGGCCCACGTGGCCGGTTTTTATTTGCACATTCCGTTCCTATGTTGTGAACTTGATGCGTTGATCAGGACACGTATTTGTTCAGGAGGATGGCATGAGCGGGACTATCGAGATTCGCAAGGAAGACAGCTCCGACGGCGGACGCTATGCGGCTGTTCTTGACGGCAGCGAAGCCGAAATGACCTATACGAAGCTTGGTCCCTCATTGATTTCCATCGACCACACTTTCGTGCCGGATACGATGCGTGGCAAAGGCGTCGCGCAGGCGCTTGCCAAGAATGCCGTTCTGGACGCGCGGCGCAGCGGATGGAAAATCATCCCGCGCTGCAGCTTCATGCACGCGCAGGCGATGCGTCATCCCGACTGGTCGGATGTTTTCGGCAAGGAATAATCGCTGAACTAAAGCATGTCTCCCAAAAGTGGGAACCGCCTTCGCGGGGAAATCAGTCCACTGGGCTGATTTCTGATTTCGCAACAATGGGATAAAGATGCACGTAAAAACAAAGAGATAGAGCATTTCCAACGATTCGATTTAAACTGGAAATGCTCTATTGCAGGTCGCGAATGCGGCGCGCCAGACTTTTGGGGCCGGATTTCTTGTCTTTTCCTGTGTCAGATTTTTCTGCCGCTTCAAGAATTGAATGGATCGGAGATTCCGGTCCTTCTTTTTCAGCGGTCGCAGCCACCATGCGGGCGGCGAGCACGGCCATTTCTTCACGAAGCGCTGCATTCTCGCGTTCGATTTCGGCCAACTCGGGGCTGTCACTCGCGCCAGCATTCTTACGGCTATAGCGCTCGATTTTTTCCTGCGCGTCGGAAAGCTCGGATATCAGCTTTTCAAGCTTCTGCTGCAGTTCACCATTGCGCCGCTTTTCGCTTTTCAGTTCCGTTTGTGCAGAGGTCAACTGGGTCGAAACTTCGTTGTAACGTGCTGCGGCTTCCTTGCGATCTCGACGCATTTCAGTCATCTCGTTTGTCAGACGGCTGTACTCCGTCTCGCTTCCACTTATTTCGATACGCAAGGTATCGGCCAGTCCCTCGAGCGCGCTGTAGTGGCTTTGCATCCGTTCCAGTTCCGCCTGGAGGATTTCTGCCTTTTCCAGCGCCGTGTCACGCGCCGTCTCGGCTTCTTTCGTCACCCGCTCGTGCTCTTCCAGTTGCTTGTCGATCTCAGCCTGGCTTTCTTCGAGCAGCGGAATGCGTTTCAGCTCTTCATATTGCCGGGCGAGCGTCACCTTCTGTTCCGCGTTCTTGTGGCGTTCGAGCTTCAGCAATTGTTCCTGACGGCTGACCGCAACGGCGTGTTCGGCGCGCAACCCGTCGCGGTCGGCACGTATCTCGGCCAGCGTTATCGGCAGTTCCGCCTGAACCTGCCGGCGCGCCAGAAAAAAGGCGCGGCGCCAGACCGAAGGGCCGAGCAGAACCACGACGAAAACTGTCACAAGAACGCCGAATATGAAAAAGAGAGCGGACTGGATCACGATTTCAAATAGGCCCGAACGGTTTCAGACAAGTATTTCCTATTCATAGTGCGCAATCGACCGTCTTTCCAGCCAGCTAAAACAATCTCCGGCTGAAAAGACACCTATGCGCAACTAATCCTTAAAACGGATTCCACGTCGGCGCAGCGGACAGCTTCAGATAACCGATATTCACGCCCAGCCTCGCGCCCACACCGGTGCGGATCGGCACCAGCATGATGTTCTCGCGTTTCAGGACGTTGAAGCCGACACCCGCAATGACATAGGCAGAGCCTGCAACACCGGCATAACGACCGTAAAGGTTCTGGATGTCGTCGAGATTGTAGACGAGCATCATCACACGAGAACCCTGCCCGCCGAAATCCCAGCCAAGCGAGGGGCCTTGCCAGTAGGTCTTATGGTCGCCTGCGTTCTTGGTATAGAGCGTGCCTTCGCCGTAGGTCAGGCCACCGATGAAAGCGCCGGAGCCTTCTTCACCAAGAATATAGCCGTTGGGCAGACCAAAACTCTGGAACGCCTTTTCGACCGCGCTTGCGATGCCACCCGAAGTCGACCCGAAGAACCTGTGACCAGATTCGACGATTTCCTCGGCAGTGTATGTGTTCTGTGCTCTGGCCTGATTTGGCAGAGCGATGAAAGAAACAAACAGCGCCGCAAAAAACGCAACGAAGCACGCCGCATTGCGGAATCTGATTTGCGACAGGGATTGTATGGCCATGTAAAATTCCTTTTGGCTCTCCGCTCCTCTGTCTGACGGCCCTGTTAAAAGCCAGACCACGTCTCTTACGGACATTTCGGTCGAATCGCGCCTATTTTAGACCCGAATTTATTGTCCAAACCTTTAAGCATCGAAATTGGCTTTACGAAGGCATACGATTTCCAGCTTTTCACACTGATGTGAGGGAATGCCCGAGCCCGAAAGAACCGAAAAGAGAGCTTTGTTGCGGCGGTCCGATGGCGCGTGTATCCAGTTAAATCGATATTCCGGGCGATTCGCCCACCTTCATGCAGCGCGCAAACTCTGGCTTTGCGAACTGTCTCGTCAACCGATAACGGTCTGCTCATCCAATACGCTCGGACGAGCGGGATCGATCCGCGTTCCGGAGAAAACGCCATGCCAATGCCCGTTACCCTTTCTGCGCTCGACCTCGGTGCGCTTCTGTGCAGCAGGATCTGTCATGACATCATTTCGCCGGTTGGCGCGATCAATAACGGCCTGGAACTGCTGGAAGAAGGCGGAGCCGACGAAGACGCCATGGCGCTCATCAAGTCGAGCGCCCGCAATGCCTCCGCCCGCCTTCAGTTTGCCCGCATCGCTTTTGGCGCTGCAGGTTCGGCTGGCGTGCAGATAGACACAGGCGATGCACAGAACGTCGCCACTGAATATTTCAAGAACGAAAAGCCGGAATTCACCTGGGAAGGCACGCGTGTCCTTCTGCCCAAGAACAAGGTCAAGCTGCTTCTGAACATGCTTCTGATCGGCAATGCAGCCATACCACGTGGCGGCTCACTGGCTGTGCGCCTCGAAGGCGGAGATACCGAACCGCGCTTCGTCATCACCGTGAAGGGTCGTATGCTGCGCGTTCCACCGAAGTTCCTTGAGCTTCACTCGGGTGCTGCCCCGGAAGAGCCGATCGACGCCCATTCCGTCCAGCCTTACTACACTCTGCTTCTGGCCGAAGAAGCCGGTATGAAGATTTCCATCCACGCCACTGCGGAAGACATCGTATTTTCTGCTGAATAAGCGCCCCTGAGCGCGGGGCCGACCCGCGCTCACACTGGCAAACAGTCATAAAACCCTCTATCAGTCAGGCAACGCATTTCCAGTGAGATGTGCGTCAGAAGATATTCAGCGAAGGCGTGACAGCCAACACGCATTTGTGGAGGGGGACTGCATGGCGAATGAACCAATGACAGGTTGTTGCCTGCTGGTCGACGATTCCTCCGTCATTCGCAAAGTCGCGCGCCGCGTCCTTTCCGAAACCATTGCAGAATTTGCTGAGGCCTCAACCGGCCGGGAAGCGCTCGAAACCTGTTTTGCGCGCATGCCAGACGTCGTTCTGCTCGACTATGACCTTCCGGACATGACAGCGCTGGAGGTCGTAACCGAGCTCCGCGCCATGCCGGGCGGCGACCGCCCCCGCATCATCCTGTGTCTTTATGAACTCGATGTGACCCGCATTATGCGGGCGAAGCGCGCAGGCGCCAATGGCTACATCCTGAAGCCGTTTGACCGCGCCTATCTCACCGAACAATTTTCAGGCATCCTGTCCGCCTAAATCCGAAAGCAGTCCCCAAAAAGCAAAAGCTCCGCCGAAGCGGAGCTTTTTACATTTCGAAGCCTGTTGCCGATCAGGCGCTTTCGCGCATTTCCGCATCCGGCTCACGCAGCACATAGCCGCGACCCCAGACAGTCTCGATGTAGCTCTGGCTACCGGAAACAGCGTCAAGCTTCTTGCGCAGCTTGCAGATGAAGACGTCGATGATCTTCAGTTCCGGTTCGTCCATGCCACCATAGAGATGGTTGAGGAACATTTCCTTGGTGAGCGTCGTACCCTTGCGGAGCGAAAGAAGCTCCAGCATCTGGTATTCCTTGCCGGTCAGGTGAACACGCTGGCCGGAAACTTCGACCGTCTTCGCATCCAGATTGACCACCAGGTCGCCCGTCGTGATGACCGACTGAGCATGTCCCTTCGAACGGCGCACAATCGCATGAATACGTGCGATCAGCTCGTCCTTGTGGAACGGCTTGGTCATGTAGTCATCGGCGCCGAAGCCCAGACCGCGAACCTTGTCCTCGATACCGGCCATGCCGGAAAGGATAAGGATCGGCGTCTTCACCTTGGACAGACGCAAGGTGCGAAGAACTTCGTAACCAGACATATCCGGCAGGTTCAAGTCCAGCAGGATGATATCGTAATCATATAGCTTGCCGAGATCGATGCCTTCTTCGCCCAGATCGGTCGTGTAGACATTAAAACTCTCGGACTTAAGCATCAACTCGATGCTCTGTGCGATAGCACTGTCGTCTTCAATCAAAAGGACGCGCATCTCTTATCCCCTTTCCGCAGCCGACCCGATGTCCCTCACGGCAGCACACGGAACTATCGTTGCCTGTGCATGAAGGTGCCAGCAAATGGTTAACAAAATATGATTCTGCTTGGCAAGCATATTTCTGCCCTGTTTAGAAAATTCTCTTACGCGCCTGAATCATAAAGACATTCTCATTCTGATGACTCTAAAGCATCGCATTAAGAATCTTCGCTAAGCGATTCATCTGACTCTAGCTTTCGCCTGTTGCCGAAAAACCACACGAGGTTTACCGAGCCTTAAGTCCTAACGCGTATGATTAACTTCGCCGGTAAAGGAATGGTTACCAAACGAGCGAATTCTTAACTTTTTGTTTCGCTTGTTGAGCCCTTTCGGAAGAACGGCTGCGATGATTTCCCCTTTAGGGGCTTGGATTCGCAAGGAGATTCGGCGGTGGATCGGGTGCGTTTTGCTCGTTTACACCTGTTAATAAAGTCGGGGGGAACGCCCCAACACATGAAGCTGGTTGGTGTTCAAGGAGTATTGCGTATGAAGCCACGTGAAAGCCTAGTCAGGCTGAAACTGTTCCAGGTGAAGGAAAAACGCCGTCAACTGGGCCAGCTCGACCTGATGATCGGCGAGTTCGAACGGATGGCCGGAGAACTCGACGCCCAGATTCTATCGGAAGAGAAAAAAGCTGGCATCACTGACATCAATCATTTCGCTTATCCGACCTTCGCCAAGGCGGCACGCCAGCGGCGCGACAATCTCTTCGTATCGATTCGCGACCTGATGTCCCGGAAGGAAGCGGCCGAAGCCGAATTGTCGGCTGCGGAAACCGAACTGACGAAAGCCGAAGCGCTCGAAGAACGCGACGGTGGCAAGGCTCCGCGGGAAGTGATCGAGCGCCCTGTCAACCAGCGCCGCGCCATGATCGGCTGATCGAAGCGGCCATACGGAAATTCAAGACGCTGCTTTTGTGGAAAAGCGGCGTCTTGCCGTTTGCTGCAAGCACCTCATTTTCCTCAGTATATTGATATTTAGAAATCAATATTTCCCGAGTAAAATCGGATTTGCATAGCTTCCTCCCCAGATGTAGTGAGGAAGGGCAATGCAGAAAACCTCCCCCTCAGGGCCGAATTCGACCCCAAGCAAATTCAGTTTCAGGAACAGAGCCAAGCCAATCCAATGGGTCTTGCTGGCTGTGTTTTCCGCTATTCTGATTTTTGCAGGGGAAGTGCTGCAGCTACCTGCCGCCATGCTCCTTGGCGCGATGCTCGGCGCAATCCTGATGGCTGCAGGCGAAAGCACCTTGCGGGTTCATCGCTGGCTGTCGCTGTTAGCCCAAGGCGTTGTCGGCTGCCTTATCGCCCGTTCGATCACGGCGGAGTTTTTCACCAGCATGGGGCAACACCTGCCCGTTATCCTGCTCTCCGTCGGCTATGTGCTGTTTACCAGCACTTTTATCGGCTATCTGCTCGCGCGGTTTCGCATCCTGCCCGGAACAACTGCTGTATGGGGATCTTCTCCGGGCGCTGCCACCGCAATGACGCTGATGGCCGAAGCCCATGGAGCCGATGCTCGTCTCGTCGCCTTCATGCAATATCTGCGTGTAGTGCTGGTCGCCACAGCCGCTTCGCTCGTCCTGCGCCTCAGCACAGGCGTGGAGACCGTTGCGCCTGTCGAAATCGTCTGGTTTCCGCCCATCGACTGGTCCACCCTCGGCCCGACAGTGCTTCTGATTGTCGGCGGCTCGTTCCTTGGAGAAATTCTCCGCATCCCCACCGGCGCCATGCTCGTGCCGCTTATACTGGGCGCACTGCTTCAGGACACCGGTTTCATCACCATCGACCTGCCACCATGGCTGCTCGCGGTAAGCTACCTGCTTATCGGCTGGCGCATCGGCCTTGGCTTCTCACGCGCCATCATCGCTCATGCCGCGCGGGCTTTTCCAGCGGTGCTGACATCCACGCTGCTCCTCATTGCCGTTTGCGGACTGTTCGGCATGGCACTCGGTCACGTGCTGGGACTCGATCCGCTGACCGCCTATCTCGCTACCAGTCCGGGCGGCGCCGATACGGTCGCAATCATCGCAGCATCAAGCAATGTCGACCTGCCCTTCATCATCGCGATGCAGACCAGCCGCTTCTTCATCGTGCTTCTGGCAGGCCCTGCCATCGCCCGCTTCATCGCTGCGCGCATCGATAAGCGGATCATGAAAAAGAACCTTTAATACCAAGTCTCGTTGCGTTTGACTCATCGAGACTTGGTTAAGCCCGTGCGGCGATTGAGCATTCTCAGGGCGTGATGCGTTAGCATCTTAGCGCCCTGCTATAACAGCCCGATTGCCGAAACTGGCGGGGCCGTGTTACGCTTTCTGAATGACACAGGTTTGCACCCATCTCATGTTTCAGGGCAGTGCAGGCGCAGCTCTGGAAACATATCGTTCGATCTTTCCCGACTTCCTGATCGAGTCGATCAAAATCTATGACGAAGCGAGCGGCAGTCCCGGCAAGGTGCAGATTGCGCGTGTGACCTTTGCCGAACACCGGCTGATCGTCATCGACAGCCCCATTCCGCATCAGTTCGATTTCAATCCATCCATATCGCTGTTCGTCGATTTCCATGATGAGGAAAGCCTGACCAGCGTTTTTGAAAAGCTTTCAGAAGGTGGTGAGACGCTGATGCCGCTCGACAATTACGGGTTCAGCAAGCTTTTCGCCTGGATCAAGGACAAATACGGCGTTTCCTGGCAATTGAACTTACAGGCATGACAAATAAAAAACCCGGCTTTCGCCGGGTTTTTCGTCAATGAGGTTGAGATAGATCAGGCCTTCTTTCCGTGGAAACCACGGATGGCGCCGATGATCTTGTCATGATCGGCTTCCGACAGATAGGGGTGCATCGGCAGGCTCAGAATGCGGTTCGGCAGGCTTTCCGAAACCGGAAGTCCACCCGGCGCAACCGGGTAATGCTTGTATGCCGTCTGCTGGTGCAGCGGCTTCACATAATAGATGACCGAAGGAATGCCTTCCGCCTGAAGATGCGCCTTCAGGCCGTCACGGTTTTCGCTCTCGATGGAATACTGAGCCCATGCCGAACGGTTGCCAGCCGGAAGGGCGGGAACCTTGACGACATCCTTCAGCGCTTCGTTGTAGCGCTTGGCGATGCGGTCACGTGCTTCCATTTCGTCTTCCAGGATCGCAAGCTTTTCCAGAAGGACCGCAGCCTGGATCGTATCGAGACGCGAGTTGATGCCGATACGGACATTGTCGTACTGGGTTTCGCCCTTACCGTGGAACAGGACCGAGCGCAGCGTATCGGCCAGTTCGGCGTCGTTGGTGAACATGGCACCGCCGTCGCCATAGCAGCCGAGAGGCTTGGCCGGATAGAAGCTCGTCGCGCCGACATGGCCGAAAGCACCACACATGACATTGTCACGCTTGCCGCCGATCGACTGTGCAGCGTCTTCGATGACGAACAGGCCTTCGCGGTCAGCGATGGCGCTGATGCGGTTATAGTCAGCAGCCAGACCGAACAGATCGACCGGGATAATCGCTTTCGGCTGCAGACGGCCTTCCTTACGGATAGCGGCGATGGCAGCTTCAAGCTGTTCGATATTCAGATTGTATGTATCCGCGTCTACGTCGATGAACACCGGCTCTGCGCCAACCAGCGCAACAACTTCCGCCGTGGCAGCGAAGGTGAAAGACGGAACGAAGACGGCATCACCCGGACCGATGCCGCGTGCCATCAGGGGCATCTGCAAGGCGTCGGTGCCGTTGGCGCAGGCGATGACGTGTTCCACGCCCAGATATTCACCGAGCTTCTTTTCGAATTCGGCCACTTCCGGTCCAAGAATATAACGGCCTTCCGCAACAACCTTGGAAATGGCGGCATTGAGACGGTCTTCGATACGCGCGCGCTGCGCTCCAAGATCAATAAACTGCATGTTGGCTCCAATATATCTGGCCCGCACAAATGGATATGCGAATCCTCGGCAACCTATTTATTCGCTTGCGCCCTGCCCGGCTATGGCCAGAGCGTTCAAAGTTTTGCGATTCCTGTAACACCGCTTGACGCAGTTGACGCGGATCGCACGGCTCCCCTTTAGTGCGGGTGCCGGACAGTGCCTTCCGTGAGGATACGCAGCACACTGATTGCTTCCTTGCCATCGGTACGCGGCTTTTCGCGCGTCTCGATGCAATGCAGGAAATGCTGCAATTCGCGTGTCAGCGGCATGCCTTCCTCAACCGGGATATAGACAGGCTCGACGGATTTGAAAGACCACTGGTCGTTTTCCCGCCAGACTTCATGGCTGTAGAGCGCAAGCTTGCGATCCCATGGTTCGCCGTCATCGAAGACAGCCATGCCCTTTGTGCCGGTAACGGTCAGGCGGCGCTCACGATAGGCATTCAGGCGCGACGCAAACAGGTGGCCGCGGATGCCATTCGGAAAATCGAGATGAAGATGGGCGATGTCGGTGAGATGATCGAGTGTCGCAACACCCTCTCCGCGAACCGCGCCCGGTTCTTCCCCGGTGATAGCCAGGATCATCGAAAGATCGTGCGGCGCAAGATCCCACAGGGCATCGAACTCGTTGTGGAACTTGCCGAACCCGACACGATGCGAATGCACATAGCGAATGTCGCCGAGCTCACCGCTTTTCACCATGTCGAGAAGCTTCTCGAAGGCCGGGTGGAAACGCAGCACATGGCCAACCATGAACACGCGACCGTTTTCGCGGGCAGCTTCCACTTCGGCTTCTGCAGCCGGAATGTCGAGCGCGATCGGCTTTTCGACCAGAACGTCCTTGCCGTTTTTCACTGCCTGAATGGCATATTGTGAATGAAACTGAGCTGGCAGCGCCAGAACGATGCCATCAATGTCTGGATGCGTGAACAATTCATCGACGGGAATGCTCGGAACATTGAACTCGGTCGCGAAGCGTTCCGCCTGTTCTGCCCTTGAGTCCGAGACTGCCTGAAGGGCACCGAGGCTCTTCAGGGTACGAATGTGATTGCCGCCCCAATAGCCGCAACCCAAAACCGCAATACGAGGTGCCATAAAACTATGCCTTTGCTGATGCCAAGTTCCTTATCGGTGCAAATGATAGAAAACAAGACGAAAGCTATGCGAAGAGTGCTTGACAGCATTTCATTCCGCACATATACCGCCGCCATTCCTTGCAGGAACAACGATTTGTCCCACCGGAAACGGCGATCATGAAGTTGTCTCTGTAAAGCGACGCGTGGCGGAGTAGCTCAGTAGGTTAGAGCAGAGGAATCATAATCCTTGTGTCGGGGGTTCGAATCCCTCCTCCGCTACCATCGTTCTCCCTCTCCAGACATCTGTGTCAAATGCCTATAGCTTGACCGGCTATCGATGCGCTTTATGTTGTGCGCGTCATTATTTAACGTCGGCACCTTCATGCAAATCATCGCTCTCGATCATGTTCAACTGGCAATGCCTGAAGGTCAGGAGCAGAAAGCGCGCGATTTTTATGGTTCGACCCTCGGCTTTGCGGAAGTTCCAAAGCCTGAGAATCTGGCGGCTCGCGGCGGTTGCTGGTTTGAGAATGGAGCAATCAGGCTTCATCTGGGCGTCGAACGCCCTTTCGCACCTGCGCGCAAGGCACACCCTGCATTTCTGGTCGATAACCTCCATGACACGATCGCGCATCTGACGCGAGCGGGCATCGAAACCATCGGGGATGAGCCGCTGCACGGTTATGAGCGTTGCTACATCCACGATCCGTTCGGCAATCGTATCGAATTGATGCAAAAGATAGCCTGACGGCGATGGCCATCAGGCTATAAGTTTTAATTCGCTGCAGCTGCGATGATGCGACAAAGCCCTTCGCGTACCACCGACTTGCTGGTCGCCTGCCCCGCCTGAATACTGAAGATCGCATCGACACGAGTGCCTTTACCCTGCGCCCGTGCAGTGACGCGCAAGGTCTGGATGCGACCCGATCCGGTTGTTTCCTGAAACGCGTCAATCGAAGCGAGCTGCTTGTTGATCTTGATGCCAGAAAAGCCTTCGGCTGCGACGGCTTGCGCCAGACGCTGCAAGGCGGTCGACGATTTCACACCGGCAAAGCTTTGTGTCGAGCGATAGCTAATCGCTGTTACGAGTGGAACACCCTCGGACTTGAAATTCTGTTCGCACGAAGCAGCAAAGCCTGCCCCGGTTGTCGCCAGGGTCAACAGACCCGTAAGCAGAAACACCCGCATTCATCTCTCCCTCAACTATATTAGACAGTTAGACTATTAAATCGTGGCAGCGGCTTCGCCAACGGGAAGTTGATGGCCATGCGGCAACACTTCACTGGATTGTGGCCGACGCAGCGACTATATCCGGCCCAAAGCCCGCTACCCGGCGAAAGGCAATCGACAAGCGATCATGACTGTTCTCATCAACCAGCCTCACCCGTCCATCGATCCGGTTTCAATCGAGAAACTGGTGGCCACTTTCTATGGACGCGCACGCGAGGATGAAGTCATCGGGCCGATCTTTGCCGATGCGGTTCATGATTGGGATCATCACATCGCACAGATCGCCGCGTTCTGGTCGTCGGTTATTCTCAAGACCGGCAATTATGAAGGCCGCCCCATGGCGCCACATCTGAAACTGGGACTCAAGAACGAACATTTCGACCGTTGGCTCGACCTTTTCGAGACAACCGCACGCGAAATCTTCCCGCCGGAAGCCGCGATCATTTTCATAGACCGGGCACGGCGCATTGCCGACAGTTTTGAAATGGCGATTGCTACCAATACGGGTCAGATTTCCGCACCACGGCATTCGCGCCGCCCTCTTTAACCAAAAGAGGACGCAACCCTTACGGGCAATGCCACCCATCTTGTCATCGAATATTTAACTATATAAGCACGTCCGCAGAATAGCCGGGCCGCAATTCAGTTGCGTCAATAGAAAATAAAGGCTTGCGGGAGCAGATAAAGCCTGACGCACGATGGTGTGCTTGCGGATTAACTAATATTCGCAACATATCACTTGCATAAAGGGGCAGAATTTCGAACAGTTACCGCAGCTTTTTTGAAAGCTCGATAGATCGTGTATCGCGTCAACCCAGACGTGAAGTTTCGACTTGAGCGGATATGCAGGGAGTTAAACTATGAATGAATCCATTCGCGAACTTTTGGCCAAGGTCGGCGGCCTGCCGGGCCCGGTGACGGACATCGCCGACGATGCCGACCTTTACAGCGCGGGCCTGTCCTCCTTTGCATCGGTCCAGCTCATGCTTGGCCTGGAAGACAAGTTCGACATCGAATTTCCAGACCAGTATCTCAATCGCAAATCTTTTGCGAGCATCAAGGCCATCGAACAGACGATCACCCAAATTCTCAAGGACAAAGAGGCCGCATAATGAATGCCGGGGCGGGAAACAGTCTTTCAGAGCGCGTGGGCCGCGTTGCGGCCATAGCGGGTAAATTTTCCGATAGCGTCGATAAGGAAGGCCGCTTCCCGTGTGAAGCAATCGATGCGATGAAGGCCGAAGGTCTGCTGGGCATTCAGGTGCCGAGCGAATTCGGCGGCGAGAGTGCAGAGATCGACCAGATTGCAGAGCTGTGCTGTGTTCTTGGTCAGTCTTGTGCATCGAGCGCAATGATTTTCGCCATGCATCACATCAAGCTTTCAAGTCTGGTGGAGCACGGCCAGACGGTTGAATGGCACCGGGACTTCATGCGCAAGGTCGCAAAGGACCAGCTGCTGCTTGCTTCGGCTACGACCGAAGGCGGCATTGGCGGCGATCTGCGCAACTCGATCTGCGCCATCGAGGTCGAAGGTGATATCTGCCGTCTGGAAAAGAACGCCACCGTCATTTCCTATGGTACCTATGCGGATGCCATTCTGATCACATCGCGCTCCCACAAGGATGCCGCATCGTCGGATCAGGTGATGACCGTGTTCCTGAAGGACCAGTACACGCTCGAAAAGACCCATGACTGGGACACGCTCGGCATGCGTGGCACCTGCTCGGAAGGTTTTGTATTCCGTGGCGAGGCGGACAAGGTGCAGATCCTGCCGCATCCCTTTGCCGAAATCGCAGCCCAATCCATGCTGGCGCAGTCGCATACGCTGTGGAGTTCGCTCTGGTATGGCATCGCCGTCGATGCGGTCAACCGCGCGCAGGCATTCGTGCGCGCCGCAGCGAAGCGCAATCCGGGTGCGCCGCAGCCGGGCGCTCTGCGCGTAGCCGAAGCGTCCAACATGCTTCAGATGCTGAAATCCGAAATCGTCGCTTGCCTCAAGACCTATCGCGAAGCAAAGCACGATCCGGACAAGCTGGCCTCGATGGGCTTTGCGATTGCGATGAACAATCTCAAGATTGCCGCATCGCAGACGATCCTTCAGATCATCAATCATGCCATGCTGGTCTGCGGCATCATGGGCTACAAGAACGGTACGCCTTTCAGCCTCGGCCGCCATCTGCGTGACGCGCATTCGGCGCAGTTGATGATTTCAAACGAGCGCATCCTCGGCAATACAGCCACCATGCTGCTCATTCACAAACAGAACACCAGCCTTTTGGGGTAATTGCCATGGATGCTCAGAGATCATTTCTAGACCGGCTTTTCGATTCCGGTCTCCTGATCGACACCGGCGTGGAAGGCCTATACGGACGTTCCGGCCAGTTCGAAGATGTCATCCAGGCGTTTGAACGCCTGATCGACCGTACCGGAGGCAATGACGGCGCCGAAGCGATCCGCTTTCCACCCGGCATGAACCGCGCTTTTTTCGAAAAAAGCGGCTACATGAAAAGCTTCCCGCAGCTGGCCGGCACCGTGCACAGCTTCTGTGGCTGCGAGCTTGACCACGTCAATCTCATCAAATGCATGGATGAAGGCACGGACTGGACGCTGGAGCAAAAGGCAACAGACATCGTGCTGACGCCTGCGGCCTGTTATCCACTCTATCCGACTGTGGCCAAACGCGGACCGCTGCCGCAGGGCGGCGGGCTTTACGACCTGCAATCCTATTGCTTCCGTCATGAACCGTCGGTCGACCCTGCCCGCCAGCAGCTTTTCCGCATGCGTGAATATGTGCGCATGGGCACCGAAGCCGATGTGATGTCGTTCCGCCAGCTCTGGATCGACCGTGGCACGGAAATGATGAAGAAGGTCGGACTGCCGGTCGAAATCGACGTCGCCAACGACCCGTTCTTCGGACGCGCAGGCAAGTTGCTGGTCAACAACCAGCGCGACCAGAACCTGAAATTCGAGCTGCTGATCCCGATCACCAGCGTCGAAAAGCCGACCGCTTGCATGAGCTTTAACTATCATCAGGACCAGTTCGGCGTGAAATGGGGCCTCTCCCTCGATGACGGTGCGGTGGCGCACACGGCCTGCGTCGGGTTCGGACTGGAGCGCATCGCGCTGGCGCTCTTCCATCATCACGGTCTGGATGTTGAAATCTGGCCGGAAAACGTACGCAAGGAATTGTGGGGCTGATCACCACCATGCAGGCAGTTTTTCCGAACATCGCGCCCGACCGTTACACGCCGCACGCTTTGCATGCCCAGACGCGTATCTGGCCGGAAACCAACTGCTATGTCGATCTTTGGATCGAAGTGCTGGCAACATTGGGTGTCGCTCCGGAAGCCATGCTCGGTTTCACGCTGACACAGGATTTCGAGGGCGACCAGTTCACCTTCTTCAAGGTGCCGCTGGAAGACCTCGAAGCCCTTTATGGCGTGCGGGCGACGGAGCTTGCGATTTTCGACCGCGTGGAAAGCCATGTCGCCGAGCAGATCGCGCGCGGACGCCTCTGCATGATCGAAATGGACAGCTACTTCATGCCGGATGCGCATGGCGTCAGCTATCGCACGGAACATGGCAAGACGACCATCGCCATCAACCGTATGGACGTCGAAAACCGCTTGCTGGACTATTTCCACAATGGCGGTTTCTATCATCTCGAAGGTGAGGATTTCGACGGTGTCTTCCAGCGTCATCTGACGGAAGCCGAACTGCCCTTCCTGCCCTATACGGAATTCGCCAAGTTTCCGAAGCATGTGCCGGATGAAGCGCATCAGCGACGCGTTGCCGAAATCCTTCTGCCCCGCCACTTTGCCCGCAGGCCGAAGGAAAACCCTATTCGTGCCTTTGCCAGCGTGTTTCCGGGACAGGTTGAAGCAATCGCGGAACGCCCGTTCGGCTTCTTCCATAAGTATGCATTCAACACGCTGCGCCAGCTCGGCGCGAATTTCGAACTCGCGGCAAGTCATTTCGACTGGCTCGGGCAAGGCAGGCGCTTTGCAACGGCCTCGGCAGATGCCTTGCAGATTGCGGAAACGGCAAAGGCTGTTCAGTTCCAGCTCGCCCGCGCCGTCATGCGCAAGAAATTCGACGCATTGGCCGGAACGCTACAACCGGCGGCAGATGCCTGGGATCGGTTGACGGCAGCGCTTGCAGCGGAACTTGGTCGCGATGCGGCTTGAACTAAACCCGACCAAACGACCGCTCTCGACCGGCTGGCGGCTTGCTGTCACCGGCCCGGATGCGGCGCAAACGCCGCATGATGCCAAGTCCAGTACGGCGATCAATGGTGCGCCGGTGCCCGGCACAGTGGCGGAAGCTCTGGAAAAATCGGGGCATTTCGACCGAAACAATCCCGTAGCGCTCGATAGCAGGCAAGCCTGGTATTTCCTTGATATCGAGGAGACACCCGGCCCCGCCACACTCCATTTTGGCGGGCTTGCCACGATTTGCGACATCTTTTTCAATGGCGAATTGCTGCTGCAAACCGACAGCATGTTTCTCGGCCATGATCTGCCCGTTACACTGACCGGCAAGGACGAGCTTGCCCTCTGTTTCCGCGCGCTCGCGCCTCGCCTCAGCCAAAAAGGCCCGCGTGCCCGCTGGCGCACGCAACTGATGAACACGCAAGGTCTGCGCCTCATTCGCACGACCGCGCTTGGCTATATGCCAGGCTGGTGCCCGGAAGTGCATGCCGTGGGTCCATGGCGTCCGATTTCCATCAGCCGTTCTGATACGGAGACCATATCCGACATCGCCATTCAGGCAAGACTGACAGAAACCGGCGATGGCGAACTTCAGGTCAGTTTTACCTATAGCGGCAAGGCCGAGGCACCCACTCTCCATTGCGCGGGGCAGCAGATCGCCTGCGAGCGCCAGACTGACAATCATTGGACGGCAAGGCTGACGCTTCCCAATATTGAACCATGGTGGCCACACACGCATGGTAATCCAACGCTTCACAATGTCGAACTTTCGCTCGACGGCGGACTACGCCTGCTGGGGCGCACCGGGTTCCGCCGCATCGAGGTCGATCGCGGACCGGACCGCAAGGGTTTTGCACTCAGGATCAATGGCGAGAAGGTTTTCTGTCGCGGCGCAGTATGGAGTTCTGCCGATATCGTCCGCCTTCCCGGCGCGCGCGACGATTACGAACCATGGCTGAAGCTCGCGCAGGAAGCGGGCATTAACATGCTGCGGCTGAGCGGCATCACTGCCTATGAGACACCAGATTTCTATGCCCTCTGTGACGAGCTGGGCATCATGGTGTGGCAGGACTTCATGTTTGCCAATTTCGACTATCCGGTAAAGGACGAAGCGTTTGTCGCAAAAGTGCAGGCCGAAGCTTCACAGCTTCTCACCGCTGTCAGGCATGCGCCTTCGCTGAGCATCCTCTGCGGCGGTAGCGAAATCTATCAGCAGGGCGCAATGATGGGCCTGTCGGAAGCGACCTGGAAAGGCCCGCTTACCGAGGAAATCCTGCCCGGTATCGCCGGTAAACTTTGCCCGAATATTCCCTATGTGCCGAACTCGCCCTGCGATGGCGCCCTTCCCTTCATCAGCAATGAAGGCGTCAGCCATTACTATGGAGTCAGCGCTTATTGCCGTCCGCTGGACGATGCGCGGCGCGCGGAAGTACGCTTTGCGACCGAATGTCTGGCCTTCTCCAACGTGCCCGAAGCGCGCACGCTGAAAACCCATCTCGATGTACCCCCGGTTCACGATCCGCGCTGGAAAGCACGCGTGCCCCGCGACCGTGGTGTGTCCTGGGATTTCGAGGATGTGCGGGACGCCTATCTGGAGATGCTGTACGGCTATGATCCGGCACGGCTGCGGCGCGAGGATGTGGAACAGTATCTCCACCTTTCCCGCGCTGTCACGGCGGAAGTGATGGAAGCGACCTTCGCCGAGTGGAGACGACCGGGAAGCACCTGTTTCGGTGCACTTCTCTGGATGTTTCAGGACCTGCTGCCCGGTGCCGGTTGGGGCATGATCGATGCGACCGGCGAACCCAAAGCCTCATGGCATGGTTTGAAACGCGCCTTCCGTCCACAGCAGGTCGCCTTGACCGATGAAGGCGTCAATGGCCTCGCGATTCATGTTCTGAATGAGCAGGCAGAATCCGCTGATCTTTCGCTTGAACTGACCTGTTTGCGCGCCGGTTCGCAGCCGGTGGTTTCCGGCCGCCGTGATCTTTCAATTGCCAGTCGTTCAGCGATCACCATTGCCGCAACGGATTTGTTCGGCGCATTCTTCGATGTCACTTACGCCTATCGTTTCGGCCCTCCGGCCCATGACGTGACCGTTGCGCGACTGAAGCGCAATGACATTACGATTGCCGAGGCATTTCACTTTCCGCTCGGACGAACAAAGGCATTTCACGACGCCACTATCGAAGTAGCTCCCATCGAAGAGAACGGAAACTGGTTCCTCGATCTGAAAACGCCAGTTCTGGCCCAATCTGTCAGCATCGATGCAGGTGACTGGCGGGCTGTCGAGAACTGGTTTCACCTTGCTCCCAACGAGACGAAACGCATCGCCCTTGTTCCACGTAAGGCAACACTCGAAAAACCGTCTGGAGAAATCCGCATCGCCGGTTCGTCACGGATCGTCTGGTTCTAACCCCGCAAGGCCATTGCGCGGATCGCGCCGATATAAATCTCGCGCGAATGTTCCGGCGTCAGATTATGATCGGCATCCGGAATGATGGCGACTGACGCATTGTCGAAGCCCTGCAGCTTGGTGCCCGCCTGATCAAAATAGAAATTGAAATGTTCGCGCCCGATATCCTTTTCGGCATAGACCAGCGCCAGCGGCACCTCACGCTGCTTCAATTCGTCAAAAGCCGAATAGACTGCCCGTCCTTCCACTGTGCGGCTGCGCAGAAGCTTGCGTGCAAGCCCGCGAATACGCCCGACAACCCCGCGCGAGATGTTACGCAGGATGGCACGGATATCCAGTTCACCGCGAAACAAGCGCTGGAATGTTTCGGCGCGGAGCGCGCGGCTGCCATAATCCTCCAGCGTACGCTTGCCGTCGCGAACGGCATCTTCCACAGAGCGTCCCGGCGCCCAATAGAACGTCTCCGGATTGACGAGGACTGCACCGGAAATGCGCTCGTCTTTCAAGGCACTGTGGAACCCCAGAAAGGCACCGCTGCATCGTCCTGCGATAATGGGACGGCCCCAACCAATAGTGTCGAGATAGTCGAGTGCTTCGGCAACATCGGCCTCTGCCCCATTGGTATAAAGCACCTGTTCCGGCATCCCCGGATTGGGCGGGCTGTCGCCTGCATTCGCAATATCGAAGCGCAGCGACGCTGTCCCTTCCCGCGCAAGCTTGCGCGCCATATCGACGGTCGTACGCCCCCACCCGACACGTCGATCATAGGCTGCGGAGAGGAACAGGACCGTTCTGCCGCGCCGCTCACCCACGGGTGCGCAGAGAACACCTGAGAGGCGATTGCCGGAGCCGAACGAGACAGGTGTTTCCACAAAACCGTCACCCGTCAAAGTGCCGCCGAGTGCCTTTTCATCCGGCTTGTTCTGCGCAGGCTGCGAACCTGCCAGACCTGCCGCCCAGTCGACAAGCCGGTCCGCGACTTCCAGCGGCAGGCGCGAGATGACCGGGTTCGAAATCAGCTTGTCGTAATCGGTAAAAGCTTCAACCGTCACATCGGCGCCCAGCCCTTCCAGATGCGTTGCCAATTCGGCATCGTTCGGACGGTCCGTCCGCGCCAGCAAAAGGCATTGAGGCGCAGGCTTCGTCTCCAGCGACAGAAGATTGATCTTCTTTACATCGGCGGCCACTTCCGGCTGCATTGTCAACGATGCGATGGAAACGCTGTTCTTGATCCTTTGCTCGTCCGTCAGGCCCAGATCGGCATCGACCATACTCGACCAGACGGCCAGTTCACGCGTGTAGAACCGCCCGGAAATGACCGGCGCCAGAAGCGCCAACGCTGCGATGCCTTCGATCCGGGCCGCAGTTTCGGCAGCAATCGCTGCACCAAGGCTCTGTCCAATGATGATGACGCGGCTTGCCCCGGACAGGTCACGCGCCTTCCGGGCAGCTTCAGCAAGCGTATTGCGCCAGAGCTCCAGCCCTTTGGAAAATTCGATGTCGTCGCGTCCATCGCCCGTACCGGGCCAATCGAAGCGGAAGGAGCCTATCCCCTGCACCGAAAGTCCGTCGGCGATGATGCGCCAGAATTTGCGTGTCGTGCAGAGCTCTTCCAGCCCCCAGGGGCTTGCGAACAAGACAACCGTATCAAGAGATGGGCCAACAGGGGCCTGATAAAGGCCCAGCGTGTCGCAGAAGACGACCGGACTGGCGGCAGACCGCACAACATTCGCCGGTTGCCTGTAGGATGTTTCGTTTTCCACCCTGTCGCCCATGCCTGATGCACCCCATCACAGAAATCACATCCTGCAATAATGGAAATCGCGCAAGGCACCAAGGATTTATCGCAGCGACTGCGAAAACGTGCCCCTGCCGTGCATCAAGCGCGGCAGGGTTGCAACAGGTAGAGCCCGTCTTCCAAAAGTGGAAGCTGGTCAAAAGACCGGATCAGGCCGCTGGCTTGGTCTTTTCGCCTTCCAGCAGCTTTTCGTGACGCAGCAGCATGCCATAGAGATCGCGAGGCTCATCTGGATCGGCAAGAAGATCCAGCTTTTCGTAGAAGCTCGTGTCCTTCAGCTTGTCACGCACATAGCGCAGGGCCGAAAAATCCTCGGTCGCAAAGCCGACGGAATCGAACAGCGTAATCTGGCGGGCATCGTTGCGTCCGGCGATCTTGCCGGTGATGACTTCCCAAAGCTCCTTGACCGGATAATCTTCCGGCAGCTGCTGGATTTCGCCTTCGATGCGGGTCTGCGGTGGGTACTCGACGAAGATGTCCGAACGGCGCAGAATATCGCCGTGCAGTTCCGTCTTGCCCGGGCAATCGCCGCCAACCGCATTGATGTGCACGCCAGCGCCAACCATGTTGTCAGTCAGGATCGTCGCATTGGCCTTGTCGGCGGTGACGGTGGTGATGATGTCCGCACCCTCGACAGCCTCTTCGACCGTCTTGCAGGCAACGATGTCGAAACCGGCGCCCTGCAGGTTGCGCATGCACTTGGCAGTCGCTTCCGGATCAAGATCGTAGAGACGCAGCTTGTCGACGCCGAGCAGTGCCTTGAAAGCCAGAGCCTGGAATTCACTTTGCGCGCCATTGCCGATGATGGCCATCGTGCTGGAATTCTTCGGGGCCAGATGCTTGGCGGCTACTGCCGAAGTCGCGGCAGTGCGCAGCGCAGTCAGGATGGTCATTTCGGTCAGCAGCATCGGATAGCCGCTGCCCACATCGGCAAGAACGCCGAATGCCGTAACGGTCTGGAGACCTTCACGCGTGTTCTTCGGATGGCCGTTCACATATTTGAAGCCATAGAGCGTTCCGTCGCTCGTCGGCATCAGCTCAATCACGCCTTCCTTCGAGTGCGACGCCACACGCGGCGTCTTGTCGAAGTTTTCCCAGCGGCGGAAATCTTCTTCGACATAGTCGGCGAGTTCCTTGAGGAAGGTTTCCACGCCGACGGACAGCACCAGCTTCATCATATGATCGACGCTGACGAAGGGGACGATATTGAGGTTCGGTTGGGTCATTATTGCTCCTTGAGCGCATCCCGAAAAGTGCGAAGCGGTTTTCGGAACAAGATGCGCGTAATACAATTAGCTTGAGCATTCTGCCGCCGGATGGAACCACCCGGCGCTTCACGAATGCGGCCTCCTGAATTCAGTAATTGATGGTTGGACGGTCCATGACGCTGCGGCCCAAAAGGCTCGCCATCAGGTCGACCATCACCGTTGCGGTACGTCCGCGTTCATCGAGAAACGGGTTCAGCTCGACGAGATCGAGGCTCGTCACCAGATCGCTGTCATGCAGCATTTCCATGATGAGATGCGCTTCACGGAAGGTCGCTCCGCCCGGAACCGTGGTGCCGACAGCCGGCGCAATCGAAGGTTCAAGGAAGTCGACATCGAGGCTGACGTGCAGAAGGCCGTTTTCGTCCTTCACGCGCTTAAGGAAGCGACGCAGCAAGGCAGCAACACCATGTTCGTCGATAAGGCGCATGTCATAGACGGCAACATCGGTCTGCTTGATTGCAGCGCGTTCTGCCGGATCAACACTGCGAATACCCATCATGCAAACATTGGCGGGATCAATCGGTGCCGCCAGGGCCGGGAAGTAGCCCTCAAAGCCCTTCTGGCCCGTGTAATAGGCAACAGGCGTGCCGTGCAGATTGCCGCTGCCAGTCGTTTCCAGCGTGTGGAAATCCGTATGCGCATCAAGCCACAGCACAAATTGCTTGCGACCCTTTTCTGCGGCGCGGCGCGCAATGCCGGGAACAGTGCCTGCTGCAAGCAGATGATCGCCACCGAGGAAGATCGGAAAACCGTCTGCACTCTCACGATAAGCAGCTTCGCTGATTGCTTCGATCCAGGCGACAGCCTGCGGCAAAGCCTTGATCGCAGGATTGGGATGGGTCAAAGGGCGCAGTTCGGTCGGAGCCAGATTACCGAGATCGGTAAACTCATGGCCGAGTTCACGAATCGCATCCGCAATACCAGCAGCGCGATAACCGTCAGGGCCCATATTGCAGCCCAGACGACCAGTGCCTTCCTGAACAGGCAATCCCAAAATCTTGCAATGCATAAACTGCTACTCCAGAGAAATTATTGCCCTAGATTGACCATTTACGCTTGGCGATGTGAAGCAACCGGATTGGCAATTTTAACGGTTTGGTTTATCAGAATGTCGGATTGGCTTTTCAAAATGGAGAAAACATGGACGATCTGGATGAAAAGCTCATCACGCTTTTACGTCACAACGGACGGCGCAGTATTTCGGATGTGGCAATCGATCTTGGCGTTTCCCGCGCAACGGTCCGCGCCCGTATGGAACGATTGGAACAGTCCGGCGACATCATCGGCTACACGGTGATCCTGCGGTCCGATGCGGTTGATCTACCGGTACGCGGTATCATGATGATCGAAATCGAGGGCAATGTCGCCGACCGTGTGGTCAAGGCGCTCGGCGGTTTCTCGGAAGTTTCCGCCGTTCACACCACCAATGGCCGCTTCGATCTGGTAGTGGAACTGGGTGCTGCGACGCTCACCGATTTTGATGCCGTGCTGCGCCGCATCAGGCTGGTGCCGGGCATCAAGGCCAGCGAAACCAACCTGCTGCTTGCCACACCGCGCTCGACGCGGGCGCGTCTGTAACAAAAAGCCCGGCAATTCGCCGGGCTTTTTTCGCTGTTAGGCAAGAATCGGATAATCTGTATATCCCTTGGCGCCGCCGCCATACATATGCTGCTGGTCCAGCTCATTGAGCGGAGCATTATCCTTCAAGCGACGCACAAGATCAGGGTTCGAGATGAACGGCTTGCCAAAGGCCACGACGTCAGCGCGACCGCTTTCTATCTCTTCTTCCGCCAGTTCACGATCATAGCCATTATTGACCATCCAAGCAGCTTCGCCGCCAGCATCGCGATAAACCTGCTTAAGATGTGCATAATCGAATGGCTGCGGGCCCTGTTGGAAGTCCCGCGGACCGCCCGTTGCACCTTCAATGATATGAACATATGCAAGACCGTAAGCCGCGAGCTTGTCGAGCACATAGTCGAACAGCGGCTGTGGATCGGAATCCGACGCGTCATTGGCGGGCGTCACTGGCGAAAGACGAATGCCGACCTTGCCCGGCGCAACCGACTTGGTGATCGCATCCACCACTTCAAACAGGAAGCGGGCGCGGTTTTCGATGGAGCCGCCATATTCATCGGTACGATGGTTGCTGTCCGAACGCAGGAACTGATCGATCAGATAGCCGTTTGCCGCATGAATTTCGACGCCGTCGAAACCAGCCACTTCAACGGCATCCTTGGCAGCCTTGGCATAGGTCGCAATGATTTCCGGAAGCTCGCTCTTTTCAAGTGCACGCGGTTCAGAGGTTGGCGCAAATTCGCCGGTGCCATCGGGATGCACAAGATAGGTCTTTGATTTGGCGATGATGGCCGACGGCGCAACCGGCTTGCCGCCATTTGGCTGCAACGTGTTGTGTGAAATACGCCCCACATGCCACATCTGCACGACGATCTTGCCGCCTGCGCTGTGCACTGCGTCGGTCACACGTTTCCAGCCTGCCAACTGTTCGGCGGAATAAAGGCCCGGCACATCGGCATAGCCCTGTCCCTGATGGCTGATCGGCGTTGCCTCCGTGATGATGAGGCCCGCACTGGCGCGCTGTTCGTAATAGGTGACGTTGAGATCATTCGGCACGGCGCGCGGTGAGCGATTACGCGTCAGCGGTGCCATAACAATACGATTGGCAAGCTTCAGATCGCCGATTGTAACTGGATCGAACAATGTGGCCATGGATACATTCCTTCAAATGGGAAAGATTGGGCAAATGGGAAAGATTGGACTGGTGAATTAAAGATCGGATACAGCTTTGATGAAGGCGGCTATCGCCTCTTCATCACGCTTGTAGAACGTCCATTGGCCAACGCGGTGGGGCATGATCAGCCCCGCCTTTGTCAGCACGGACAAATGAGCAGAAACGGACGACTGGGAGAGGCCGCACCGTTCGAACTGGCCCGCGCACACGCCCATCTCCAGAGGCATGTGCTGATCGGAGAAATGGTTCTCCGGTTCCTTGAGCCAGCTCAAAATGTCGAGCCGCACTGGATTGGCGAGCGCCTTGAGTATCTCGTCCAAGGGTATAGATTGAACATCCGACATCGCAGTCACCTCGCTGATCTTTTGATACGTATCGTCATTTCCCGATATAAGTATTGAGTGAATCCGATTTATAAAGGGGTGTGCCGTTCACATGCGCGTGAACGGGAAAAGCGACGCCTTTCCTGTGGAACATCAATACTGCCTTGATTGCGCCGAACCGGCATCCGACTATGTTCGCCGTGACAGTCGAGAATTGGAAAATACATGGCGGACATTACCAAGCGCATTGCCGGGATCATCGCGGCGGAAATCAACGCAAAGCCGGATCAGGCACTGGCGGCCATCGGCCTGCTGGACGAAGGCTCAACCGTGCCTTTCGTCGCCCGTTACCGCAAGGAAGTCACCGGCGGCCTTGATGATACACAGCTGCGACAGCTTTCAGAGCGCCTCGCTTACTTGCGCGAACTTGAGGCGCGGCGCTCGTCCATTCTGGAATCGATCCGCGGACAGGAAAAGCTCACACCAGAACTCGAACTAAAAATAGCTGGCGCTCAGACCAAGGCCGAGCTTGAAGACCTCTATCTGCCCTATAAGCCCAAGCGTCGCACCAAAGCGGAAATCGCCCGCGAACGCGGTCTTGGACCGCTTGCCGAAGCCATTCTGACCGACCGCAGGCTGGTCCCCACCGAGATTGCTGCGCAATATGTCACCGGTGAAGTTGCCGATGTGAAGGCAGCACTGGATGGTGCGCGCGACATCGTCGCAGAAGGCTTTGCGGAAAATGCCGAACTGATCGGCAATCTGCGCAACTATCTCAAGGAACGCGCTGTTCTGCGCTCACGTGTGGTCGATGGCAAACAGGATGCAGGCGCAAAATTCTCGGATTATTTCGACCATTTCGAGCGCTGGGCAAATGTTGCAGGCCACCGGGCTCTGGCCATGCTGCGCGGACGCAACGAGGATTTCCTGTCGCTCGACATTGAAATCGACGCCGACGACACCTCGCCGGTAAAGCCGGTCGAACGCAAAATTGCAGCCGCCTATAATATCGGCGCAACCCTGCCCGGCGACCGCTGGCTGATGGAAGTTGCAGGCTGGGCTTGGCGCGTCAAACTCTCGCTCTCCCTGTCGCTCGACCTGATGCGCGACCTGCGTGAACGCGCCGAGGAAGAAGCCATCAACGTCTTCGCCCGCAACCTCAAAGACCTGCTGTTGGCCGCGCCTGCCGGTTCGCGGGCCACCATGGGCCTTGATCCGGGCATCCGCACCGGCGTTAAGGTCGCAATCGTCGATGGCACTGGCAAACTGCTCGACACAACGACGGTCTATCCGTTTCCGCCAAAGAACGATGTGCGTGGTACCCAGGCCGAGCTCGCAAGCCTGATCCGCAAACACAAGATCGAACTGATTGCCATCGGCAACGGCACAGGCAGCCGCGAAACCGAACGGCTTGTCGTTGATATGCTCACCGACATGCCAGCGCCAAAGCCGCTCAAAGTCATCGTGTCGGAAGCAGGTGCATCGGTCTATTCGGCGTCAGAAGCCGCAGCGAACGAATTTCCGCAGCTCGACGTATCGCTGCGCGGTGCCGTTTCCATCGCCCGCCGCTTGCAGGACCCTTTGGCGGAGCTCGTCAAGATCGAGCCGAAATCCATCGGCGTTGGCCAGTATCAGCATGATGTCGATCAGTCCCGTCTGGCGCGTTCGCTCGATGCGGTAGTCGAAGATGCAGTGAACGCTGTCGGCGTTGATCTCAACACGGCATCCGCCTCACTGCTGGCACGTGTGTCCGGTCTCGGAAAGTCTCTCGCCGAAGCAATTGTTGCGCATCGTGATGCAGCCGGTGCCTTCAAGAACCGCAAGGAACTTCTGAAAGTCGCCCGCCTCGGCAATCGCGCTTTTGAACAATGCGCGGGCTTCCTGCGTATCGCCAACGGCACCGAGCCGCTTGATGCATCCTCCGTTCACCCGGAAGCCTATGGCGTTGCCAAAAAGATCGTTTCCGCCTGCGGCCGCGATGTGCGCAGCCTCATGGGTGATAGCGCAGCACTCAAGGCGCTCGATCCGCGCGTCTTTGTCGATGAGCGTTTTGGTCTGCCAACCGTGCGTGACATCATCGCCGAGCTCGACAAGCCGGGCCGCGATCCGCGCCCTGAATTCAAGACCGCGACCTTTGCCGATGGCATCGATGACATCAAGGACCTGAAACCCGGCATGATGCTTGAAGGCACCGTCACAAACGTTGCTGCCTTTGGTGCCTTTGTCGATATCGGTGTGCATCAGGACGGACTTGTCCATGTTTCGCAGCTCGCCGACCGCTTCGTCAAAGACCCGCATGAAGTGGTCAAGGCTGGCGATGTGGTGAAGGTACGCGTGACGGAAGTGGATGTGCCACGCAAGCGCATCGGCCTGACGATGAGAAAGGACGGCGGTGAAGCCCCTGCCCCACGTGGTCCTGCAAACCGCGACCAGCGGCCTGCCAAAAACTTCACTCCACAGCGCAAGCAGGAACAGCCATCAACCGGTGGTTTCGGTGCCGCACTTTTGGAAGCGATGAAGAAAAAATAAGCTAAATCTTATTGCCGATTGGGAAGCCGGTTGAGACTTTTCTCACCGGCATTTCATCAGTGGGAATGATCCAGCCACCGCGAATGGCGATGCGAACCTCGTCGCCTTCTTCCAGTCGCACCGGATCGCGCAGTTCAAAATGCAGGTGAATATCCGGCTTTGTCAGAGGCGATGCCTCGATGCGGGAACCACCACCGCGATAGACTGAACGTTTGACCCGCACGGGGATGCCGCCGGTTTCGGTCAATGTCAAATCTTCTGCACGAACGCAGAGCTGTGCATTGGCACGCGGCATTTCAATGCCAGAACAACGCACCTGCGTCCGGCTTCCCAGCACCAGCGCCTCGCACTGTCCCGCCTGCGCAAAGGACACGACCTCCGCAGGCAGAACCATGCCATGCGCGATAAAGGACGCGACCATTTCGCTGGCCGGTTCCTCGTAAAGCTTGCGCGGCGTATCGAACTGCTGAAGCTTGCCATGATCAAGCACCGCAATCCGGTCGGCAAGCGCCATGGCCTCGGCCTGATCATGCGTGATGTAGATGATCGTCGTGCCGGTGCGCTTGTGGAAAGCCGCAAACTCGTCTTCCATCGACGCACGCAAATGCACGTCGAGATTGGCAAGCGGTTCATCAAACAATACCAGCGAAGGGGCTGCCACCAGACAGCGGGCCAATGCCACACGCTGCCGCTGACCGCCCGAAAGATTGGCCGGACGGCGATCACCGAAACCGTCGAGATCGACCAGCGCGAGCGCTTGCTTCACACGAGCCTCGCGCTCGGCTTTGGCAACTTTGGCCACCCGCAGACTATAGCCGACATTCTCTTCGACCGTCATATGCGGCCAGAGCGCATAGTTCTGGAAGACGATACCGACCTGTCGCTTCTCCGGCGGCACGTTCCCGTCAACATGGGAAACGCGGCTGTCACCAATGTGGATTTCGCCGCCATCGACGTCTTCAAAACCTGCAATCATCCGCAGAAGCGTGGTCTTGCCGCAGCCGGACGGTCCGAGAATAGCAACAAACTCGCCGTCCTTCACATCGAGCGACACTTCAGACAGGGCCTGAAACTCGTTGAAGGCCTTGGAAACAGAAGCGATTTTCAGTCGCGCCATGGCAGCACTCCGTTTGGAAGACGCCGCGCAAACAGATTTGTTGCAAGCATCAGCATGAATGTCACCGCAACGGCCAGAATGGATATGGCAGCCGCATAGGCGGAATCGCCCGCCTGTTCGAAAGAAAACATCACCACGCCCAGCGTTTCCGATCCCGACGCCCAAAGAAGCGCTGAAACCGTCAGCTCACAGAAGGCGGTCATGAAAATGAGCACGCCGCCTGCAAGCGTCGCCGGGGCGACCAGAGGGAATATAATGGTCCGCAGCCGATAGAAAAGCCCCGCCCCCGCAACGCGCGCTGCTTCTTCCAAAGCACGGTCGATCTGGTGCAGCCCGGCAACCGTTGGCCGCAGCGCCAGCACGAAGAAGCGCGCAAGATAGGCAAAGAGGATGATCCAAAGCGTGTTGTAGAGGCTGACACCAACCACTGGCAGCGGCTTTAAGAACATCAGCAGACAGGCAATCGCGAGAACTACGCCCGGTAACGCATAGGGCATCTCGGCTGCGAAATTGAGGATCGGCGTCCAGCGCCGTTTACGCCATGCCAGCATATAGGCAAGCGGAACTGCTATCAGCACCGCAAAGAATGCTGCCGCCAACGACAGAACCGCACTGTTGCGGAAAGCGCGCGCAGCACCAGCATGTTCAAGCAGCACGAAACGGAAATTCTCGGCTGTTGCCGTCGCAAATGTCAGCGGCACACCATAGGCCGGAACCAGAGCGGACAACGTAAGACCGATCAACGGCAGAAACAGCACGATAACAATCAGGAGCCATGCCGCGGCTTCCACCAACACGCGCCAGCGGCCAAGCGCGAAGGGTGCAGCTGGAAGCGACGTCGAAACAATGCGGAAATCACGACGACGCGAGGCATAATCCTGTGCTGCGATCCCTGCCATGGCGATCAGACCAATTAGCACAGAAAGCACCGCGACGCTGGAGAGCACCGCTGGCCCACCGCCTGCAAGACGCTGATAAATCAGCGTTGGCAAAACGAGATAATTCGACGGAATCCCCAGAAACGCCGGGATGCCGAAATTGCCGACACACGACACGAAAGCCAAGGCAGCAGCGCCGATAATCGATGGCGTCATCAGCGGCAGGATGATGGTGCGCAAAACGGTCCATTTGCTGGCACCGGCACTCAGACCCGCTTCCACCAGTTCGCGTGGGAGTTTGCGCAGGCCTGCCCGCACGATCAGAAAGACCAGCGGTCCATATTGCACGCCAAGCAGAAAAATAATGCCCCAGACAGAATAGAGCGGATTGCGGCTGCCAAGCGGCGGCGCCATGCCGATGATCTTGAGGAACTGGCTGGAAGGCCCGAAAAGCTGGAGCCACGCCAGCGCTGTTACCTGCGGGGCGATCAGCAGCGGGGTGACGTAGAAAAGCACAAAGACATTGCGCCCGCGCATGTTGGTGAGACCGACGAGCAGCGCCGCAACAATGCCAAACGCCAGCGCCAGCAGCGTGCCGCCAATGCCGATCTGCAGCGAATGCCATGTCGCTACCCAGGTCGACTGGCTGCCAAGCGTTTCCACCAGCGCCGAGGTCGAAAACTGCCCCTGCGGCGCGACCAGTTCGACCAGCAGCCTGCTCATTGGCAGAAGCGACAGAACCGCCACGATCAGGGTTACGCCAGCAATCAGGGCCGCATCGCGGCCCTGAAGATCTTTCATGATGCGCATCGAAATGCCTTATCCACCAAACAGCTCGGAGAACTGCTTCTTGTCGGCATCAGTCTGGTTGAGAACCTTCTGGGTGTCGATAGACATGATATTGAACTTGGTGCCTTCCGGCAGCCATGCCGGGCGACCAACGCCTTCCTTGGCAGGCAGATAGCCCTGCTCAAGTGCCAGCTTCTGGCCATCATCCGACAGGATGAAATCGACGAACTTCTTGGCACCGTCGACGTTCTTGGCGGTCGCCATGATCGCAACCGGTTCGGTCACGGCAGGCACACCTTCCGATGGGAAGACGAACTCGATCGGCGAACCCTTGGCCTTGGCATTGAGCGCCATGAAGTCAACCAGAATGCCATATGGCTTTTCACCGCTCGCAACCGACTTCAGCACGGCGCCATTGCCCTTGACGCTTGCCAGCTCATTGGCCTTGAGGTTCTTGAAGTAATCCCAGCCAATATCCTTGTTGAGTGCAAAGCCGCTCAGGAGATAGGCAGCAGCGCCCGAATAAAGCGGGTTTGGCATGACCACCTGGCCTTTGTAATCGGCCTTGGCGAGATCGGCCCAATGTTCCGGCTTCTGTGCGGCACCCGTGTTGTAGGCGATGCCAGTGGTGATCAGTTTGGAGCCGAAATAGGTCTTGTCGGCGTCATAACTATCCGCAGCAAAACCATCAACCTTGGCTTCCGGATAGCTAAGCAGGCGCTTGTCCTTCTTGAGACCTTCCATCGTCACCGCATCAGCGATCAGCAGAACGTCAGGCTGCGGCGCGCCAGCCGAAAACTCGGCGGCAAGCTTGGTGAGGAGTTCGCTCGTGCCAGAGCGGAAAATCTGCACATCGGTGTCCGGATTGGCCTTGCGGAAAGCTTCAACCGTCTTTGTCGCATCCGCTTCCGGCTGTGACGTATAGAGCGTCAGCGTATCAGCCTGTGCCACGGCAATGGAAAGAGCAAGAAGCGCAGGTACGACAGCAGCCCGCTTCAGCATCTTGTTCATGGGATTCGCTCCTCGAATTTCTGTATAATGTTCGCCAGCATGACCAGCGATGCCGGTACAATCCTGACGCGTGCGAAGTGATAGCGCGCAGATACTGCCATGGCGATAGGCACGATCATTTCCATTCATGGTGCACCTGTCAAACATCCTGCAACGTGAATCCGGAAAAGCAAAAGCCTCCCGGCGGAATCATAACCATCGGAAGGCTTGTAAGACATTGAATGTTTTGCCGAACAGCCATCCGTATCTCCAAGTATGGAGAAGATGCGGATGGCATTAGAGGAATTGCAATGCGGTTTTATGACAACCGCAAACGCATTCCCGGTAAAAAGATCAACAGATCAGATAACAATCTCGGCGACATGTGCAACCTGCGCACCCGCCTCGTAATAGGCTTCACGCAGACCGCGGAAATTCTGTTCCTTCGGATCGCTGACCGGCAGCGGCAGATCGTCTTCGTTAATCTCGCCTGAAACAAGCTGCGAAAGCAGTTTTCCGAAGACTGTGCCCGGCGCGATGCCACGGCCGTTGTAACCGGAGAATCCAACCACATTGCGCGCGAGGCGATGGAATTTCGGCAGGCTGTCATTGGTCATGCCGATCTTGCCATACCATTCGGCTTCGAACTCGACCTCGCCAATCTGCGGAAAAAGACGCTTCAACGATTTCTTCGCCCATGCCTTATGCACGGCAGCGCCGGTATTGCGCAGTGCGCCAACGCTTCCGAAGACAAGGCGGCCCTGTTGGTCGAAACGGAAGGATGAAAGGACTTCCTTCGTATCCCACACACCCTGACGTTCCGGCAGAATGCTCTTTTTCAGATTATCCGACAGTGGCCTTGTAGCCATGTTGAAATATGGCAGATGAACCAGCTCGGCGCGCACTTCCGGCCATGGCGCATTGGTGTAGGCATTCGTCGCCACAACCACCCAGTTGGCCGTCACGGAACCCTTGGCAGTCTTGACCACCCATTTGCCGTTCTTTTCTTCGGCACCGATCACCGGGCTTCCGGTAAATACTGTCGCGCCAGCGGTAATGGCGGCATGGGCAAGCCCGCGCACATAAGCGAGCGGCTGGATCGTACCGGCGCGCAGATCGAGCAGCGATCCAGCATAGGCCTTGGTTCCAACCTTGACTTCGGTTTCTTTGGCGTCGAGCAGCTTCACATTGGCGCCGCGGCGCGCCCACTGCTCATGGCGGTCTTCAAGTTCCTTCAGGCCCTTCTTGCCAACAGCGCAATGAAGCGTGCCCTGCTTCTCGACTTCACAGGCGATCTTGTGCTTCTCAACGATTTCGAAGACGAGCTTCGGCGCATTGCCGAGGACATCGAGCAACCGGTCACCATATTTCTGGCCAAGCACGCCGGGCAGATCATCCGGCATGACCCACATGCCCGCATTGACCAGACCCACATTGCGGCCCGAACCGCCATAGCCGATCTCGATACCTTCGAGAACGATGGCTCGCGTGCCTTTTTCGGCCAGATGCAGAGCGGTCGAAAGACCGGTGAAACCGCCACCCACAATCACGACATCCGCAGTCAGATCACCTTGCAGCGCATTCGTCTCGGGGGCGGCAGGGGCGGTCTTTTCCCAAAGACCATGGGAGCGCGGATCGTTCAGCATTGAGAGCAACCATTTTAAATAGTGGAATACGGGCACCCTGCCCGACTGTTTCTATTTCACGCCGCGAAAGCCGGTTGGACAGCGTTATTTGCGCAACAATTCATTCCGGTTTGGAATGAACCAACGGCGAATGATCCGTATTCCCTACCTGCCCGGCGATCCACTGACAAAACACCTGCGTCAGCGGATTTTCCAGCTTTCCTTCCGGCACGACGAGATAATATTCATTCTCGGTTCGCATCGGCTTCTCGAAAAGCATGACCAGCTCACCGCTGAGCAATTCCTGTTCAATCAGATAAAGCGGCAGGAGCGCGAAACCCAGACCGGCCAACGCCGCGCCAATGACCATCGAGAACTGATCGAAGCGATGCCCCCGATAGGCCGACCGCCCCTCGACACCGCAGCTTTCAAACCATTGCGCCCACATTTTGGGCCGCGTCGCAAGATGCAGCAAGGGCTCATTCTCAAGCTCTTCCGGGGCCGACGGATGACGCGCTTTCAACAGGGCCGGGCTGGCAACCGGCACGATGACCTCGCTGCACAGGAAAGTGCAGGTGGCATGTGCCCAGACCGGCTGTCCATAATGGATAGCCAGATCGAACGGCTGTTCCTCGAAGTCGAAGACACCGGAGCGCGACGCGACATTGATGGCAATGCCGGGATGCTTTTCGATGAAATCGGAAATGCGCGGCATCAGCCAGCGCGTGCCGAATGTCGGCAATGTAGCCACACTGAAAGAAGACGTTGATTGCGCCGAAGCCATGGCGCGCAACATCGTGTCCTCCGTCTGGTTCAGAAGACGCCGCACTTCCGGCAAAAATTTCCTGCCTGCGTCGGAAAGCAGAATGCGCTGGCGGATGCGTTCGAACAACAGAACACCGAGCTGGCTTTCAAGATCCTTGATCTGACGGCTGACAGCGCTCTGGGTGAGATTGAGCTCATGCGCAGCCTGCGTGAAACTGCCGTGACGGGCGGCACACTCGAATGCCTGCAGCGTGGCGATGTCCGGGATCAGTCTTCTGCTCAGCTTCATTCCATTCTCGCATTAACATAGTTGCTTTCGTCGCAAGCATAACCGCAAAACGGTCTATATGATACATTTTCATCATAATCCATGCATGTTCCTCCCAAACAAGACATGCACCACCCGAAGATGCCCCACTCGACGGAAATTTTCGCCATGAAAGACCAGAAATTCGTTTCACCGGACGCCATTCGCTCGGCTTTTTCGGCAGCAATGTCCGCCATGTACAAGCAGGAAGTACCTGCTTATGGCACATTGATGGGACTCGTTGCCGATGTGAACGCCAAGGTGCTTGCTGATGACAGTCACCTGCATGAACGTCTGACGGAAACAGATTCGCTTGAACGCATCTCTGAAGAACGTCACGGCGCGATCCGCCTCGGCACAGCTGCTGAACTTTCCATGATGCGCCGTGTTTTCGCGGTCATGGGCATGTTCCCGGTCGGCTATTACGACCTCAGCGCCGCAGGCGTTCCAGTTCATTCGACCGCCTTCCGCCCGGTTGACGATGCGGCACTGAAGCACAATCCGTTCCGTGTCTTCACCTCGCTTCTGCGCCTCGACCTCATCGCCGATGAAAAGCTGCGCGCTGAATCGGAAGAAGTCCTGTTGAAGCGCAACATCTTCACTGCCGGAGCCATCGCTTTTGTCGAAAAGGCTGAAGCCGAAGGCGGCCTCAACGACGACGACGCGAAAGCCTTTGTTGCTGAAGTACTGGAAACCTTCCGCTGGCACGATCATGCCAATGTCAGCGCCAAGCTTTACCATCGCCTGCATGACGCGCATCGCTTGATCGCCGATGTCGTGTCGTTCAAGGGCCCACATATCAACCATCTGACGCCGCGCACGCTCGACATCGACGCCGTGCAGGTTCAGATGCCGGATCGCGGTATTAACCCGAAAGCCGTCGTTGAAGGTCCTCCGACCCGCAAGTGCCCGATCCTTCTGCGCCAGACCTCGTTCAAGGCGCTGGAAGAAGAAGTATCCTTCGTCAATGCAGACGGCACCTGGACGCCGGGCTCGCACACTGCCCGTTTCGGTGAAATCGAACAGCGGGGCGTAGCGCTCACGCCGAAGGGCCGCGCGCTTTACGACAAGCTGCTCAACGACACCCGCGCCGTTGCCCGCCCTGCCCCAGACGGCTCGAATGCAGCTGAATATGTGAAGGCGCTGAGCGACACTTTTGCCGCTTTCCCGGACACATGGGCTGGCGTGCGTGAAGAAGGCCTCGGCTACTTCGCTTATTCGGTCAAGGACGCTGCAAAGCTTGAAGCTTACAAGCCGGGCACCGATATTGAGGTTCTGATTGAAGCTGGCGCGGTTCAGTTCGACCCGATCATCTATGAAGACTTCCTGCCGGTGAGTGCTGCCGGTATATTCCAGTCCAATCTGGGCGACGACGAAACACAGGAATTTGTTGAAAGCCCGAACCAGAAGCGTTTCGAGGATGATCTGGGTGCGAAAGTGCTTAATGAGTTCGAGCACTATGCCCGCATCGAACGCGAATCCATCGAAGCCGTTCAGGCAGGTCTAAAGGGCCTCGAAGCGGCAGAATAAACGCATAGCCCCGAAAAGTTGCAGACTTTTTGGACAGGACTATGCGCAAACAACTCATACAGAGAGGAATGCCATGAACACCGCTGTTAGAAAAATCGACGTGAAGAAGGAAGCCGCCGATCTGCTTTCCAAACTCGGCGTCGATGCATCCGCTTATACCGGCGGCGACCTTGCCGGTTTCAGCCCTGTTTCGGGCGAACAGATTGCTGCGGTCAAGACCCACAGCAAGGAAGATGCTGTCAAGATCATCGACAAGGCCGATGAAGCCTTCCGCGCCTGGCGCAACGTTCCGGCACCGAAGCGCGGCGAACTGATCCGCCTGCTCGGTGAAGAACTGCGCGCTTCCAAGGAAGACCTCGGCCGTCTTGTTTCGCTCGAAGCTGGCAAGATTCCTTCGGAAGGTCTCGGCGAAGTACAGGAAATGATCGACATCTGCGATTTCGCCGTCGGTCTGTCGCGCCAGCTCTACGGTCTCACCATTGCAACCGAACGCGCTGGCCATCGCATGATGGAAACCTGGCATCCGCTCGGTGTTGTCGGCGTTATCTCTGCCTTCAACTTCCCAGTTGCTGTCTGGTCGTGGAATGCTGCTCTTGCAATCGTTTGCGGCAACTCGGTTGTCTGGAAGCCGTCTGAAAAGACCCTTCTGACCGCTCTTGCCTGCGATGCAATCTTCAAGCGCGCGCTGAAGCGTTTCGGCGATGCACCGGAAGGCCTCTCGCTGCTTCTGCTCGGCGACCGTGAAATCGGTGAAGTCCTCGTCGACAGCCCGAAGGTTCCGGTCGTTTCAGCAACCGGTTCGACCCGCATGGGCCGCGAAGTCGGTCCGCGTCTGGCCAAGCGTTTTGCTCGCGCAATTCTCGAACTCGGCGGCAACAATGCCGGTATCGTCTGCCCGTCGGCCGATCTCGACATGGCTCTGCGTGCGATTGCTTTCGGCGCAATGGGCACTGCCGGTCAGCGTTGCACCACGTTGCGTCGTCTCTTCGTACATGAAAGCGTTTACGACGCTCTCGTTCCGCGTCTGCAGAAGGCTTACGCCAGCGTCACCGTTGGTTCGCCGCTCGAAACCAGCGCTCTGGTCGGTCCGCTGATCGACAAGGTTGCTTTCGACAACATGCAGAAGGCCCTCAAGGAAGCTGCTGCTCACGGCGGCAAGGTACAGGGCGGCGAACGCGTCGATGCTGGCCATGAAAATGCTTACTATGTGCGTCCGGCCATCGTCGAAATGCCGAAGCAGCAAGGTCCGGTTCTTGAAGAAACCTTCGCACCGATCCTTTACGTCATGAAGTATTCGGATTTCGACGACGTGCTGGCAAGCCACAACGAAGTTGGCGCAGGTCTGTCCTCGTCGATCTTCACGCTCAACCTGCAGGAAGCAGAACGTTTCCTCTCGGCTGAGGGTTCGGATTGTGGCATTGCGAACGTCAATATCGGTACTTCGGGTGCTGAAATTGGCGGTGCATTCGGCGGCGAAAAGGAAACCGGTGGCGGTCGTGAGTCGGGTTCGGATGCGTGGAAAGGCTATATGCGCCGCGCAACCAACACCATCAACTACTCGAAGGCTCTGCCGCTCGCACAGGGCGTTTCCTTCGACATCGACTAATCGATCTGATTTCAGATCAAAAGAAAACCCCGCTTCGGCGGGGTTTTTTATTGGGTGCGCCGAGCATGGCGCGTGGTGCGCAAGCATCGCTCGACCGGGATGGTATCCGTTCGATGACTTGGAGGTGAAAGTCCTCTACGGGCCCTGGTGATGGGAACCGTTAGCCGAACAGCAAGGGCGTTGTCGTAAGGCGGGGTCTGAAGGAAGCTGTAAGCAAAGTGCCGGCCTGACGAACAGGAAGCGCATAAGAGGCAGTCGCATCAGGGCAAGGGGGCCCATTTACCCAAAGCCCGATATCACCCGGATGATGCGGCTGTAGATGCGACAGGTATATGGCATGAAGGTCACGCGTCTTACCTCGGGAGATCTGTCGCCTCGCCACCGGCAACGGTGTGCTACCGCCGCTGAGAAGCGACGGAATAGGGCGGCAGAAGTCAGCAGATGCCGTAGTAGCCGTACCGGACGGCGAAGGGCTGAACATGAAGTGTCGGATGGAGAACGATCTTTCGATGACGACAGCAGATGCAGATAATGGAGCTGAAACGCCCCATGCCCATGCGGAAGGTAGTGGCCGGAAGCTGCGAGAGGATGCCTTGGGCGCATCAAACGTCACGGCAGGATCGTCCAACTCACAACCGAAGGACGCGATGCAACTGATGGAAATGATCGTCAGTCGCGATAACATGATAGCGGCCTTACACCGCGTGGTGTCGAACAAGGGAGCGGCGGGCATCGACAAGATGAGCGTTGGCGACCTGAAGCAGCATCTCGTATCGCATTGGCCGCGCATCAGGGAAGACCTGCTGGCGGGTCGGTATGAGCCAGCGCCGGTGCGCGGGGTGGAAATCCCCAAGCCCGGCGGCGGGAAACGCCTTCTTGGCATTCCCACGGTTCTCGACCGCCTCATCCAGCAGGCGATACATCAGGTGCTGATGCCGATCTTCGACCCAGGCTTCTCCAATTCCTCTTTCGGCTTTAGGCCGGAGCGGAGTGCCCATGATGCGATCCTTGCCGCACGGTCCTATGTGGCCGACGGTTACCGCGTTGTGGTTGATCTTGATCTGGAGAAGTTCTTCGACCGGGTAAACCACGATGTGCTGATGGCACGAGTGGCACGCAAGGTCTACGACAAACGGGTGCTGCGGTTGATCCGCCGTTATCTGCAAGCCGGGTTGATGATGGGCGGGATGACGACAATGCGAAGCGAGGGAACGCCGCAGGGCGGTCCCCTGTCTCCGCTATTATCGAACGTCCTGCTCGACGATCTGGACAAGGAACTGGAACAGCGCGGACATCGCTTCTGCCGCTACGCCGACGACTGTAATATCTATGTGCGGTCAATACGTGCCGGTCAACGGGTGATGGCTTCGCTCACCGCCTTCCTTGGAAGGAGACTGAAGCTGAAGGTCAACGCCACCAAAAGTGCTGTTGACCATCCATGGAACCGGGTCTTTTTGGGTTATACGATGACGTTCCACCGTATGCCCCGCCTCAAGGTGGCGGTACAAAGTGTGAAGCGTCTTCGTGGCAAACTGAAAGCCCAGTTCCGGGCTGGGCGTGGCCGGGCCATTGACGCCACCATCAAGGACCTAGCGCCGATCCTGCGCGGCTGGACAGCTTACTTTAAGCTGGCTGACGTGAAGGGGACGTTCGAGGAAATGGATGGATGGGTTCACCGCAAGCTGCGGGCTACCCTGTGGCGGCAATGGACGAAACCAGCCGCGCGCGCAAGAAACCTGATGCAACGAGGCATAAAGAAGGAGCGTGCATGGATAAGTGCCAGCAATGGCCGGGGACCATGGTGGAATGCCAGAACCTCACACATGCACGAAGCCCTACCGAATGCCTACTTCACCAAAATCGGGCTGATCTCGTTCCTGAAGGAACACCGACGCCTATACTACGCTTCATGAACCGCCGTATACGGAACCGTACGTACGGTGGTGTGGGAGGAGGGCCTAAAATGCCCTCCTACCCGATCACAATGCATCGACCGGTTGAGATTTTTGCAATGACGCGGCGAAAATGGTGCTTTCTCGAGAACCGGAGCGGAGTGTACTTTAAGGTACATGAGCACCGGAAGCGCAGAGAAGCGCCATTTGCAGACCGTCAGTGCGTAAATATCGACTGGTCGATCAGCCCATACGTTCGGAGGCGAAAGAACCAGGCGAAGCCGGAAATACAACCGTGCGATTGCCGTTGAGGAACGAGCGATGATGAATATGCGCGTGAACAGCGCGTGCCAGAACCTGCGCTTCGACATCACGTCCGATAGACACATAATCCGCCGCACTCTGTGCGTGCGTGATACGGGCGACATCCTGTTCGATGATCGGACCTTCATCAAGATCAGCGGTGACATAATGCGCCGTGGCTCCGATCAGTTTCACACCGCGCTCGTAGGCCTGCTTGTAAGGGTTCGCGCCCTTGAAGGATGGCAGGAAGGAGTGGTGGATGTTGATGATCTTGCCCGACATCTTCTGGCAAAGCTGATCGGACAGAACCTGCATATAGCGCGCAAGAACCACCAGCTCGGTGCCTGTATCATCGACAATATCCAGAAGGCGCTGTTCAGCTTCCGGCTTGTTGGCCTTGGTCACGGCGATATGGTGGAACGGGATGTCGTGATTGACGACAACCTTCTGATAATCGAAATGGTTCGACACGACACCAACAATATCGATTGGCAGAGCGCCGATCTTCCAGCGATAGAGCAGATCGTTCAGGCAATGGCCGAAACGGGAAACCATCAGCAAGGTTTTTGTCCGTTGGGCGTTGTCGTGGAATTCAAATTCCATCTCGAACGGAGCTGCCACGGGCGCAAAGCCTTCACGCAGCACATCAAGCGCTACGCCTTCTTCGGAGATGAAGCTGACGCGCATGAAAAAACGACCGGTATCCAAATCATCGAACTGGGCGCTATCGATGATGTTGCAACCCTTGCCCGCAAGATAACCCGAGATTGCGGCAACGATACCACGAGTGGACTTGCAGGTGACGGTCAGGACAAAATTATGCATCGGACTTCCTCAATTTTCGAAGGCGCAAGCCAAAGCGCGCGCCTTGAAACTAGTTCACGATGCGGCCTCCGCCATGCCAGAATGCGTAATGCACTGACCGGATTGCGCTATCAAGCGACTTTGGAAGAAAGATCGCTCTAATTTGATCAAAGATGCGGATTGCGGTCACGATACCGGGCGACAAGTTCCCGGTTCACCTCACCGGAGCCCGGCATGTTGGCGCTCAGATAAATTGGTGCGTCGCCCTTGCCCACCAGCTTCGCCGCCACATCGGCAAAAATGGCATTGAGGATCGTGACACCAAGCGCCGTCGAAACCGGACCGACCTTCAAAGAACTGCCTTCCACTTCCAGCACCGCATCGCCCGCTGGCGCATCATTATCCAGCACGACATCGGCCAGAGAAAGCAGCTGCGTGCGGCCCTTGGCGATGACGTTGGAATAGGTGACGGAAGTGACCGCGATCACGGCAGCCCCCTTCTCCCGTGCATAGCGCGCAGCCTCAATGGGAGCGGCATTCACACCGGAGTTCGACACGACGATCAGCACGTCACCTTCACGGATGCCATAGCGTTCGAGGATCGGCAGCACAGCTCCTTCGATCCGCTCGAAATGCGAGCTGGCAGCCGCTCCGTCCTGCAGCATGATTGCCCCGCAAAGGATCGGCACAGTGATTGCCAATCCGCCCGCGCGATAGTGCAGTTCTTCCGCCATCATGTGCGAATGGCCAGTACCGAACACATAGACGCGGCTGTCTGCCAGTGCGGCAGCAGTAACCAGCTCGGCGGCTTTGGCCATCGGCTCGGCAAGGCGATTACGCAGGCCGGTGAGCCGCGCAATGAGGTCATCAAAATAACGATCTGTAATTTCCGTCATCGACCTTACCCCGAAATCTGTTTTCCGCCAGAAAGCCATGTGGCTTTCGCAAACAGCCCATCGTCAAGATGGACGGCGTCCATCCGCATGCCGGGACGGAACGTTCCGCGATCGTTGAGATGCAGATAGCGCGCCGGATAATGGCTCGCCATGCGCAGTGCCTCGGCCAGCGTCAGCTCCAGTTCGGCCACGCCGAAACGCACCGCCGACGCCATATCGAGATCGGAACCAGCAATGGTGCCATCTGCCAGAACAAGCTTGGAGCAGATGCCGCCTGGCACACGGCGGACGGCACGCCCGTTGATCTCGAAGCTTTCGGAATCCGAACCGACCAGAGCCATGGCATCCGTCACGAAGAACAGGTGGGCATCTCCCCGTTTCGCCCGAAGAGCAAGCCGCAGCGCCATCGGATCGACATGATGGCCATCGGCAACGATACCGCACCAGATGTCGGGATGATCAAGTGCCGCACCAGCCAGCCCCGGTGCACGATGGCCAATCTGGCTCATGGCGTTGAAAAGATGGGTCACGCTTCGCGCACCGGCATCGAAACGCTTGAACGCCTCATCTGCCGTCGTGTCGCTATGGCCGATACTGACGACCACACCGCCGTCGCTCAAACGACGCACCTGATCAGGCGTGACCTGTTCGGCAGCAAGCGTGACCAGCAAGATGCCGATCTGCTTTGCCGTATGGATATAGAGCGCGATATCGACATCATTGACGGGGCGCATCAGTTCCGCCAGATGGGCGCCTTTGCGAGCCGGTGCCAGATGCGGTCCTTCCAGATGCAAACCGACAACGCCCTTGTCGGCCTTGACTGCCTCAATTGCCGCTTCAATGGCGCGATCGCGCACCGGCGTCGTGTCGGTGATCAGCGTCGGCAAAAGGCTCGTCGTTCCATATTTGCGATGCCCCTTGGCAATCGTGAACATGGTCTCGGGTGTCGGCAGGTCATTGAGCATACGCCCGCCGCCGCCATTGACCTGCGCATCGATGAATCCGGGTGCCAGAACGCCACCGTTCAGGCGCTCGACATCATAGGCTTCGCCTAGTGACGCTTCCGGCACGATGGCTTCGGTCTTGCCATCGCTGAACACCAGTGCGCTTTGGTCGTGAAAGCGCTCGCCGTCGAAAATGCGCGCGCCTGCTATTGCCGATTTTCTTGTCATACCGTCACCGTAACCTTGTTGAGATTGCGCGGCTTGTCTGGGTCAAAACCCTTGCGGCGCGTGACCGCTTCAATGACGCGGTAATAATTGATGAGGGAAACCAGCGGATCGAGATGCGCATTGCCTGTGCTAGCCGATGGCAGTCGGAAGCCCGGCGTTTCCGCATCGGATAGCGACACGATGCTCGCTCCAAACGAATGCAGCCGCTTCAGGGCCTGCATGTTGGTGTCGAACGCTTCATCGCGCGGCAGGAAGGAAATAATCGGGAAACCTTCTTCCACCAGACGCATCGGACCGTGCATCAGCTCTGCCAGAGAGAAGGCCTCCGCATGGATATTGGCGGTTTCCTTTGCCTTCAGCGCAGCCTCAAGCGCGATTGCAAAGGCCGTGCCGCGACCGCCGGTATAAAGCGAGCGGGCATTGAAAAGGAGATTTTCAACCGCTTCGCGACCGTCAGGACGTGTTGCAGCAAGCGCCTCCGGCAGGCGCTGCAGTCCGGCCTGCAGGCTTGCGTCACCGCTGGCCGACGCGACCACACCCGACAATGCCGCGACTGCGGCAATGAACGACTTGGTGGCAGCAACACTCTTTTCTTCACCAGCATTGAGCGCGAGTACCACGTCGGCGGCATTACCCAGCGGGCTATCGACAACGTTCACGACGGCAATTGTGGTGGCACCACCTTTTTTGGCAGCGTCCTGCGCTGCAACAATGTCCGGGCTCGCGCCGGATTGCGACACGGTAAAGTGCAATCCGTTCTTGAGCTTCAGCTTGGAACCGTAGACCGACGCCACCGAAGGCCCGATGGAAGCCACCGGAATACCCATGGTGATTTCCATCAGATATTTGAAGAATGTCGCCGCATGATCGGACGAACCACGCGCGGCGGTGGTGATGACGGCAGGTTCGTTCTTCTGGAAAATGCGCGCGATTTCCGCAAAGGTGCCTGCCTCCTTCTCAAGCAGACCGGCGACGACGGCAGGCGACTGTTCGGTTTCCTGCAGCATCAGGGAGGAAGGGCTGTTCATGGTCATTCTCCAATTTTCAGTTCGGCGACGAAGTCATAGGCATCGGCGCGATAGTGCGAACGGGTATATTCGACGATCCGGTCGTCCTCGAGATGCGAGACACGCTCGATCAAAAGTGCTGGCGCGCCCCGGTGGACACCGAGCAGGCGTGCCGTGCCGGGGTCGAGTGTAACCGCCGTCAAGCGCTGCAAGGCGCGCACCGGCTTATGGCCACGCCTTGCCAATGCGCCATAAAGCGAGGTTTCTTCGACGCGGTCCTGATCCAGATAATGGCGCGGGACCACAGCCCGCTCGAAGGCCATCGGCACACCATCGGCAAGGCGCAGACGATCCAGCCGCACCACCGTCGTATCAACGCCGATTCCCAGCCGGAAAGCCTCGTCGGGCGACGGCCTGTCAACCTTGTTGGTGACAACGCGTGCGCCCGGCTCCTTGCCACGCGACAGCATATCCTCGGAAAACGAAGTCAGGCGCCAGAGATGCTGGCTGATGCGGGCCGGGCGTTCGGCAACGAAGGTGCCACTGCCGCGCCGCGCCTCGACCGCGCCCTGGGTCAGCAGTTCCTTATACGCATTGCGAACGGTGATGCGGCCGACGCCAAGCTGCTCCGCCAGATCGCGCTCCGGAGGCAGTCCGACAGCGGGCGCAAGTTGCCCCTCCTCGATCAGTTCACCGAGAATACGCGCAAGGTTCCGGTAAAGCGGCCCCGTAAGCTGCGGATCGTGCAAACCGCGCTCTTCGATGGCCGTGATCAATGTGGTTCTATTCATGCTTCACATAATAGAACCTATATAGAACCAATAGCAAGTGACAATCTCATGAAAAAAGCCCGGTCATGACCGGGCTTTTTGTTTAATGCGATTGCGGAGCGGGATGCGCCTCGGCTGGTGGCTTATCTACGCCATGCTCGGGCTCCTTGATCCGGAACCAGGCGACATAAAGTGCCGGCAGGAAGAGAAGCGTGATTGCCGTGCCCGCTATGATGCCGCCCATCATGGCATAGGCCATTGGTCCCCAAAACACTTCACGCGCAATCGGGATCAGTGCCAGACTTGCTGCCGCCGCCGTCAGCGCGATGGGTCGCATTCGGTGCTGACTGGCCTGCGTCACCGCATCCCACGGGTGCATGCCCTCGGTGATATGCTCTTCGACCTGCACGATCAGAATGACCGAGTTTCGGATAAGAATACCGACCAGTGCCAGCACACCAAGGATGGCCACGAAGCCGAGCGGTTTGCCGCTCGGTAACAAGGCAGCCACCACACCGATCAGTCCAAGCGGCGCCACGGCGACAACAAGGAACAAGCGCTGGAAGCTTTGAAGCTGGATCATCAGGATTGTCGCCATGACGAACAGCATCAGAGGCACCACGGCAGCAATCGGCCCCTGGCTCTTACCGCTCTCCTCCACCGTGCCAGCAATCTGGATCTGATAACCGGACGGCAACTGGTCGGCGAAAGTCTTGATGGCAGGTGCCAGATCCTTGACGATCGTATCCGGCATCGTCTTGTCGATAATGCCTGCAGCAACCGTGATCGTAGGAATACGCGACCGGCGATAGACAACCGGCTGTTCCAGCTCATATCGGAAATTGGCAATCGCGGCCAATGGCACCGACGTCCCGTTACCGGTTGCGATCTGAAGACTTTGCAGCGTATCGATCGAATCGCGTTCGTGTTTCTGTGCCCGCACAATAACGTCGATCAGATAGATCGAATCCCGCACCTGAGTGATGGTGATACCGCCGACAACGCCATTCAGGGTCGTTGCAATATCCTTCGAGGAAATGCCGAGCTTTCTCGCCTTGTCCTGCATGACGTCGACGCGGATAACCCGACCCGGCTCGTTCCAGTTGTAGCTCACCACTCCAAGCCGCTTGTCGGAACTGAGGATGCCGGCAAAGTCCTGTGCGACACCGCGCAGTTTTTGGACATCCGGACCCGAGATGCGATATTGCACCGGACGGCCAACTGGCGGTCCAAGCTCCAGATACTTCACATAGACATCCGTCCCGACATAATCCTTGCGCAGAACCTCGTTGAATTTCTGCTTGAGCCTGTCACGCGCTTCGAGGTCCTTCGCGACAACGACCATCTGCCCGAAATAGGGATTTGCTGGCTGCACGTCGAAGGAGAGAATGAAACGGATAGCACCTTCCCCGACATACGTGCTCCAGTGATCCACATCGGGATTGTCCTTGAGCATCGTGGCTTCAAACTTCTCCATCTGGGCCTTGGTGTCGGTGATGGAACTGTTCTGAGGCAAGGTCCAGTCGAGCACCAGTTCCGGACGGTCGGATTCCGGGAAGAACTGCCGTTCGATAAAGCCCATGCCGAAAACCGAAACGAGGAAAAGTGCAATGGTCGTAATGATCGTGATCCACTTGTGCCGCATGGACGCAAGCAGGACCTGCGAAAATATCTGGAAAAGACGGCTGTGCTTTTCCTCATGCGCCTTCATTTTCTTCGGCAGGAAAGTGACACCCAGCAAAGGCGCAAACAGAACTGCCACGATCCAGGAAACAAGCAGCGAAACCGCAATCACTACGAACAATGTGAACGTGTACTCACCCGCCTGACTGTTGTTCAGTCCGATGGGGATGAACCCGGCAATCGTAACCAGCGTGCCTGTCAGCATCGGGAAAGCCGTATGCGAATAGACATAGGTCGCAGCCTTGTTGATGGGATCGCCGTGCTCAAGCCGGGCCACCATCATTTCCACCGCAATCATCGCGTCATCGACCAGGAGGCCTAGCGCGATGATGAGCGCACCGAGCGACACGCGTTGCAGGGAAATATCCATCAAAGACATCGCCAGGAAGGTGATTGCCAACACCAGCGGGATCGAAAGCGAAACGACAAAACCCGCTCGCACCCCAAGACTGACGAAGCTCACCGCCAGAACGATGATAACCGCTTCAAACAGAGCTTCGGTAAAGCCCGAAACAGCGTCCTTGACGACTTCCGGCTGATCGGCAACCTTGAAGACCTTGACACCGACCGGGAGTTCCGCCGTCACCTGGCTCATCATTTTGTCGAGTGCCGCGCCAAATTCGAGCAGGTTGCCATTCGGCTTCATGCCAATGCCGAGGCCGATCGCATCGTGCCCGTTCACCCGGAAAATGGATGCGGGTGGGTCGACATAGCCGCGCGTAATCGTCGCGACGTCGGAAAGACGGAAGAAGCGATCATTAACGCGCAGGTTTACCGCACGCAGATCCGCTTCCGAATTGAACTGTCCGCTGACGCGCACGCTGATGCGCTCCGGCCCGGCTTCGACTACACCGGACGGCGTAATGGCATTCTGGTCCTGCAAGGCCTGCAGGATTGCCTGCTGATCCAGTCCAAGCGCTGCAATCTGGCGGGTCGAAAACTCCAGATAGATCGCTTCGTCCTGCGCGCCGATCAGCTCGACCTTGCCCGCATTGGGCAATGTCAGAATTTTCGTCCGCGTGCTTTCGGCATAGTCCCGCAACTGTCGCATGGAAAGACCATCCGACGTGAATGCATAGACGTTTCCGTAAACGTCACCAAACTGGTCATTAAAATACGGTCCGAGAACGCCCTGAGGCAGCGTATTCTGAATATCGTTCAGAAAATGACGCACTTCGGTCCATGACTTTTTGACCTGCTCGGCCCGCGTCGTATCTTTCAGAAAGACGAACACAACCGACTTGCCCGCCGTGGTTATGCTGCGCGTATAATCGAGCGTATCCAGTTCTTCGAGCTTCTTTTCCAGCCGGTCCGTGACCTGATTGAGCGTTTCGTCGACGGAGGCGCCGGGCCAGTTGGCCTGTACAACCATCGTCTTGACGGTGAAGTCCGGATCCTCCTCACGACCAAGGTCAAGATAGGAAATCAGGCCCGCCACCAGAAAGACGAGCATGAAATACCAGACCAGAGACCGATGATTCAGAGCCCAGTCAGACAGATTAAATCCCTTCTTCACAGGCCCGTTCCTTTCTCGTCCAGGCGGACTTTCTGTCCTTCTTTCAACTCATGCACACCGGCAATCGCAACATAGCTTCCGACATCCACGCCACCGGCAACGAAACTGTTGCCGCGCCGTTCAGTCACCTGCACGTCATGAAGAGAGACCGTCTGTTTATGCGGATCGATAACCCAGATGCTTGTCTTGCCGTTTTCGTCGAGCAAAGCCTGTATCGGCATCGTCACAAGATTCTGTTCAGACCCGGCTTTGGCTGCCCGGATCGTCGCGCCAAGGCGAAAGCCTTCCGGAGGGTTGTCGAGAGCAATACGCACACGGCGTGTGCGTGTCTGCGCATCAGCCTGCGGCGCCACCTCGCGTACTGTTCCCTGCCCTGTCACTTTCGGATCGGCCTGGAGCTGTACATTGAATGGCGTGCCCTGCTCAAAATATTGCGTCATGCTGTCAGGAATATCGAGCACCGCTTCGCGAATATCGGGACGCGCAACCGTCATAACCGTCTGGCCAGCGGCAACCACCTGCCCGACTTCGGCATTCGTTGCAGAAATGACGCCATCATAATCCGGACGCAGCACAGCGTAACTGCGCTGATCCTGCGCCTTTTTCAGCCCTGCCCTGGCTTTTTCCAACCCGGCCTCTGCGCTGTCACGCGCCTGTCTGGCGGCATCATAATCGGCTTGCGAAACGTTGTTGCCCTTAAGCAGGATGCTCTGGCGTTCTTCGCTCGCCGCAGCGTTGGCATATTGTGCTTCGGCGCTCGCCAGATCAGCCCTCGCAGACTGAACGGCAAGATCGAGGTTGGATGGATCAACCATCGCAACCATCTCGTCCTTTTTCACAATATCCCCCACCTGAACAGGCCGATTGATAATTCGCCCAAGCACACGGAATGCAAGATCAGTGGAATAGCGTGGCTCAATCGTGCCTGCAAAACCCGTCTGCGTTACGGGCTTGGGCTCGACCACCATATAAAGAACCGGACGGACAGGGTCCGTCTCAGCCGTGTTCTCTTCACCTTTTCCGCAAGCGGCAAGCGCAAGCATGGCAGCGATAACAGCAATACTGCTCATGGTGCGGATGTTAGGAAACTGGATTGTCGCCTTCATTGCGCAACTTGTCCTTCCTGTTCCTGCACGACTTCGGTCGGTTCGCCGGAACGCAGCATTTGTGCGCCCTTCGTGACGATCAGCTCGCCTTCCTGCAGCCCGCCTTCCACGAGTAGCCGCCCCTTTTCGTATGAAAGCACCTTGATCGGAACCAGCGTTGCCACCTTGGAATCCTTCGAGAGCCTCCAGACGGCTGTACGCCCGGCATCCGAAGTCATTGCGCTCCATGGCAAAACGACCACCTTCACCGTGTCCATATGAACCGTGCCGGTCACTGTGGCCCCGAGTGCCATCTGAGGCGGGGTTTGCGCTATGCCGACCTTTAACCGTACGGTTCCAGTCTGCGCATCGACCACCGGCGAAATCTCACGAACCTTGCCTTCGGCACTTATCGACGCATCGGACAGCAGCGCAATCGTTACGTCCATTCCGATTTTGGCATGATTGACCAGTGTTTCCTGCACATCGAATACCGCGTCGCGTGGACCATCCTCGGCAATCGAGAACGCTGTCTGCGCAGCCTGCACGACCTGCCCGGCCTCGACATTGCGCGCCGTAATCACGCCTGAAACGGGTGCCTGCAATTCAGTGTAGGAGAGCTGATCGCGTGCATCGTTGAGCTGGCTTTCAGCGCTGGCAAGAGCGCTTTGCGTCGTTTGCAGGTTCTGGTTTGCCTGATCGTAGGTGCTGCGAGTGGTGAACCCTTGTGCCAGCAATGCCTTCTGTCGCGCAAAATTGGCCTGGGCCTGCACCAGCTGCGCCTGCGCGGCATCTTTCGACGCCTGTGCAACGCGCAGATTGGCCTGTTGCTCAACATTATCGATGCTGGCGAGAGGCTGCCCCTTTTCCACGTGCTGGCCGATCTCGACCAGACGCTGCACAACCTGACCGTTCAGACGAAACGAGACATTGACAAGCGACCGTGCCGCAATGGCGCCGGATAAGGTCAGTTTCGGTTGATAATCGCTGGCGACTGCCTTTACCGCTGCCACCGGCACGATGTCGAGCGAGTCGGCATGCGCCTGCAACATTGCGCCCGGCGCAAGCAGCCCCAGGCAAAAGAGCAGTATACGGGGTGCTTTGAAATGGGGAGCAAGCTGGCCCATAACGCGCCTCCACCCATTCTGCACGCTGTAAATGAATGGTTTTGCTGCCATTTACACGATTCTCACTGGTTTGGTTCTGTTGAGAATGCAACTAAAGCTTTGCAGAGAAAAGCGGCGTTGTAAAAGATGATGAATCATAGTTATCGCTATTAAGGTCTTTTCGAAAACACTTACTCAGGAGCAATCGGCAGGCATTGCCTTCGATCAGAGAATTTATAAGTAGAAATATATAGTTGTGTTGAATTTCAAGAATATAGGCGGCGGCTAACTCGTTGCCTCCTCGACAAGCCTTTTACCGGCAACATTCAATTCGTAACGTGTGCGTTGCGTGCGCGGATCGCGCTGTTTGATCCGCACATAACCATGGTCCTGCCCGAGCACTGAAATTTCCCGAAGCACAAGTGCATGAGCGATCCCCAGCGAACGCGCAAAAGTTCGGCTATCCGACGCGATATCCAGCGCTAGCGCGGCGATGATCCCGGCACCAAGCCCGGTCAAATTGCTGGACGCCGTCATCAAAGCGTCGACGAACGCCATATATTCCGCTTCGCCCTCATCCATCATGCAGCTGCCGATTTAAGGGGGCGGAACGAAACGATCACCGATTTCGATGTGGGCGTGTAGCTTTCATCACCAGAACTGGCGAGCGGCACCAGCACGTTCATTTCCGGATAGTAGCCCGCAATACAACCGCGCGGGATGTCATAGGGCACGAAGCGGAAGTCGCGCGCGATACGCTCCACGCCGTCATCGAATTCGCCAACAATATCAGCCCGGTCACCGGCCTCGACACCGATATCCGCCATGTCAGCTTCATTCATGAAGACGACCTGTCGTTCGCCATAGACACCGCGATAGCGGTCATCCATGCCATAAATGGTGGTGTTGTACTGGTCGTGGCTACGGAAGGTCTGCAGCACATAACGCCCCGGCGTGCCGCGTGCCTGCTGATGCTCGACAGCTTCCGGAAGGGCGCCGGTCCAGAATGTGGCCTTGCCCTTTGTCGTATTCCATTCCAGCTCACGGGCAGAATTGCGCAAATGGAAGCCACGCGGAACCCGTACACGAGCGTTGAAATCGTAGAAGTCCGGCAACACACGGGCGATATGGTTGCGGATAAGATCATAGTCGTCGGCAAGCTCCAGCCAGTTGACCGGCTGCGGCCCTAGCGTCGCCTGCGCCATACCCGCAATGATCGCCACTTCCGAACGAAGATGTGATGAAGCAGGCGCATTAATGCCGCCCGAACCGTGCACCATGCTCATGGAATCTTCGACTGTTACGATCTGGGCCACACCTCTGGAATTGAGGTCGATCTCGGTGCGGCCAAGGCAAGGCAGGATGAAAGATTCCTGCCCCGGCACCAGATGCGAATGGTTGAGCTTGGTTGCGACATGAACCGTCAGGCGCTGGCCGGAAAGCGCTTTTGAAATCAACGGACTATCCGGAGTGGCCCGGGCGAAATTGCCGCCGAGACCGATAAATGCCTGAGCCGACCCGTCGAGCATGGCACCGATGGCACCCAGAACGTTGTGCCCCGGCTCACGCGGAACATTGAAGCCAAATTCCTTTTCCAGCGCATCAAGAAATGCGACTGGAGGCCGTTCGTTGATGCCGACGGTGCGATCACCCTGCACATTGGAATGACCGCGCACCGGACAGAGACCCGCACCGGGCCTGCCAATATTGCCGCGCAGCAGCATGAAATTGGTGATTTCGCGGATCGTGATCACCGAATGACGATGCTGGGTGATGCCCATCGCCCAGGTGCAGATGACCCGATCCGATTCCATATAGATCTTTGCGGCGCACTCAAGCGACTGCCGGAGAAGTCCCGACTGGTCTTCGATTTCTTCCCACGACGTGCTGTCCACCGCAGCGCGATAGGCTTCCAGTTCCGCTGTATGTGCGCTGAGAAATTCCCGGTCGAGGATTGATGGCTTGCCTGCGGCGAGTGCGGCATCATCCGCTGCGAAAACCGCCTTGGCCATACCGCGGAAAGCGGCAAGATCACCGCCAAGACGCGGCTGGAAATAATCGCTCGCTATGGCTTCGCTGCCGCCATGCAGCATTTCAAGCTTGTTCTGCGGATCGGCAAAACGCTCCAGCCCGCGTTCGCGGATCGGATTGAAAACGACAATGCGCGCACCGCGCTCGGCAGCACGACGCAAATCACCCAGCATGCGGGGATGGTTGGTGCCCGGATTCTGACCGACAACGAAAACGGCATCGGCCATTTCGAAATCTTCCAGCAGGACAGTCCCCTTGCCGACGCCAACCGACTGTTTCAGCGCAACGCCGCTAGCCTCGTGGCACATGTTGGAGCAGTCGGGGAAATTATTGGTCCCATAAGCGCGTACGAACAACTGATACAGAAACGCAGCCTCGTTCGAGGCGCGGCCCGACGTATAGAACTCGACCCGGTTTGGGCTGTTGAAACTCTTGAGAATGTCGCCGATAGTCCTGAACGCCTCATCCCATTCGATGGCTTCATACTGATCGGTCGAAGCATTGTACCGCATCGGATGGGTCAGGCGCCCGGTATTTTCCAGATCGTAATCCGTCCAGTTGCGCAGCTGCGAAACCGTATGCTCCCGAAAAAAGGCAGGCGTCGTGCGCCGGTCGGTCGCCTCCCAGGCGACAGCCTTCACACCGTTTTCGCAAAATTCAAAAGATGAGCCATGTTCCGGATCACCCCAGGCACAACCTGGGCAATCGAAACCGTCCGGCTGGTTCGCCTTGAGAAGCGTGCGCGCGCCGGAAAGAGGAGCGCCACTTGCAAGCAATTGCTTGCCGCAGCTTTTCAATGCACCCCATCCACCCGCTGCAGCGGCTCGCTTGCCGATGAAACCGGTTTTGGTGGCCTTGCTCATCCGTTACCCTCTAACCCAGTTGCGGGACCGCCTTCTTCGAGTGGCAAAGATGCCTTGGGCGGGTGCCAATATCATAAGTGGAATTACACGGTCCTTCAATTAACCGCGAGGCAATTGTTATTCGATACTTGTTCGTACTTGATTTCGGCCGCGCGATCCGTCATGCGATTGGTCAAGAAAAATTACCACAAGGGGTGGGATAGATGCCCAACATCGTTGAAATCGCCGATCTGAAGCGGCTTGCCCAGCGCCGCGTCCCCAAGATGTTCTTTGATTACGCGGATTCTGGCGCATGGACCGAGTCGACCTATCGCTCAAATGAAGACGACTTCAAGAAGATCAAGCTGCGCCAGCGTATTCTCGTCGACATGACGAACCGTTCGCTGGAAACGACGATGATCGGCGAGAAAGTGTCCATGCCGGTGGCTCTCGCACCGACCGGCCTGACGGGCATGCAGCACGCGGACGGTGAAATGCTGGCAGCACAGGCTGCCGAAGCCTTTGGCGTTCCCTTCACCCTTTCGACCATGAGCATCTGTTCCATCGAAGACGTCGCTTCGGTGACAAAGAAGCCGTTCTGGTTCCAGCTATACGTGATGAAGGACCGCGATTTCGTGAAGAACCTGATCGGTCGCGCCAAGGCGGCTGGCTGCTCGGCATTGGTGCTGACACTCGATCTCCAGATTCTGGGTCAGCGCCACAAGGATATCCGCAACGGCCTTTCCGCTCCGCCGAAATTCACCCCGAAGCATATCTGGCAGATGGCAACCCGTCCCGGCTGGTGCCTCGGCATGATGGGCACGCAGCGCCGTACGTTCCGCAACATTGCCGGTCACGCCAAGAACGTTACCGACCTTTCTTCGCTCTCCTCGTGGACGGCTGAACAGTTCGATCCGCAGCTCAACTGGAACGACGTTGCCTGGATCAAGGAACAATGGGGCGGCAAGCTGATCCTTAAAGGCATTCTCGATGTGGAAGATGCCAAGATGGCAGCCAAATCAGGTGCCGACGCGATCATCGTGTCGAACCATGGCGGACGTCAGCTGGATGGCGCACCGTCCTCGATATCCATGCTGCAGCCGATCGTTGATGCCGTTGGCGACAAGATCGAAGTGCATGTCGATGGCGGCATCCGCTCCGGCCAGGATGTGCTCAAGGCCCGCGCACTTGGCGCTCAGGGCGTGTATATCGGTCGCCCGTTCCTCTATGGCCTCGGCGCCATGGGCAAGGACGGCGTAACGCTGGCACTCGACATCATCCGCAAGGAACTGGATGTCACGATGGCGCTCTGCGGCAAGCGGGATATCAACGATATCGATAAGTCGATCATCCATTCGATAAACTTCTGATAACGACAGGAGCCGGCCTCGCGTCGGCTCCTATACTTTAGAAATTGCTTGCCTAACATCGCGTCACACGCGAGTACCGGCGACTGATGCACCGCAAGGTTACTTAAAAATAACCAAGTGTTAAACATATCTCTTTACCATATCCGGCAGTACGGCTTGTGAGCCGTTTTTCTGTTCGGATTTGGAGTGGGAACCGATGAAGTGCACTTCCGCCATTGCCATCGTGGCTATCAGTCTGATGGCGGGATCAGGAGCGGCGTTTGCCGCCGACATAATTGCAGACCCTGTTATTGAACCCATGCCGGAACCGGTTAATTCGTCCGGCTGGTATATTCGTGGCGATCTCGGTTACAATTTCAAATCCAGCACGGATGGCGACTGGAGCTTCTGGAACCAGTTCGATCCGCCCTATCGCGGCATTGACGACACGCTGCGCTACGATGATTTCGACCTCAAGGCAGGCGCAACTTATGGCGTGGGTGTTGGTTACCGCTTCACCGATATGTTCCGCGCCGATGCCACGCTCGACTTCTTCCGTGCAGGCATCAACGGTCGCACCGCCTGTCCGAGCTATGTGAAATCTGCCAAGGGCTTCAATCCGGTCGAGGACAACTGCAACTACGAGGATTCCTCGACAGCCAATATCTGGACGGCCATGGCAAACGCCTATGTCGACCTGCCGCGTGTAGGACCTGTGACGCCTTATCTCGGCGCGGGTCTTGGCGCCGCCTATGTGCAATATGACGACTGGAAAACCCACGAAGTCTGCGCAGGCTGCACCTATTCCAGCGAAAAGGACGGCCTCGACAGCTGGCGCTTCGCAATGGCTCTCATGGCCGGTGTCAGCTACGATCTCACCGAGCAGCTCAAACTTGATGTCGGTTACCGCTATATGCGCATCAATGGTGGCAAAGCCTACGGTTTTGACGCAGCCGATCGCAGCACCAACCCTTACGGCAATGCCGAAGGACGGGGCGCCACCGGAACGCAGGCCAAGGACAATGGCTTCAACATGCACACGATCCGCGCCGGTCTTCGCTACGAATTCCGTTAAAGAAAGTGATCTTTCGGATAGAAAGCCCGGTCAGTGCCGGGCTTTTTTTCATTTCAGCCGCGTGAAGTCGGTGCTTTTGACAGAAGCACCGTGCGGATTGCGAAACTGGAATGGATGCGCGCGACACCGGGCAATCGCGACAGGATTTCCTTGTGAATGATCTCATAAGCCGCAGCGTTTTCGGCTTCGACGCGCAAAATGTAATCCGCATCGCCTGTCATGAGATAACATTCCTGAACTTCGGGGTGCCGCCGCACCGCTTCCTCGAAACGATTCAGAAACTCCTCTGTCTGCCGGTCAAGCGTAATGCGTACGATAGCGACGAGCCGCTCATCGCCGTCGGATGAACCGACGATGGCCGTATAACCACGGATAACGCCGCTTTCTTCCAATATCTGCACCCGCCGCAGACAGGCGGACTGCGAAAGCCCTACTTCGCTGGCGAGATGGCTGTTGGTCATGCGCCCATCACGGCGCAGGCAACGGATGATATTGCGGTCGATACTGTCGAGCGTTGGCATGAATAATCTTCAACCCTGGAGCTAAAATATGCGCAAGATGTGCGAAAATTCGCATAATATGCGACAAATAGCAAAAACATTCGAATAGTCTTCGACTAATATGCGAGCAAGCTTTGGGAGTGATGAGTCACAAGGTTTCTCAACCGAGGCTTATATGCTTTGGGCGGCAGACGATCCATATCGACAATGACCTTCCAGGCGTTCTCGTAGCGTAGTGAGCAGTTTGGAAAGAACCGTGCAAATGGTTGAGATGTCGATGCAATTTTCACAGGATGAGCGCGATCTTGCCGCCGGTGGCGTATTGACCATCGACCTGTCGGCGCTGCGTCACAATTATTCGGCCATTGCCCGTCATATCGCCCCCACCCGCGCTGCTGCCGTTGTGAAGGCAGATGCCTACGGGCTCGGCGCCAGTCGTGTTGCGCCAGCTTTTTACGATGCCGGTTGCCGTGACTTCTTCGTCGCCCATCTCGGCGAAGCGATAGCGCTGAAGCCGTTTCTCCAGCCCGACGCGACGCTCTACGTTTTGAACGGTCTTCAACCGGGAACCGAAGAAGCCTGCGCCCGCGAAGGCATTCTGCCAGTTCTCAACTCGCTGGAACAGATTGAAAACTGGGCGGCACTCGCCACCAGACAGGGCAAGAAGCTGCCCGCCCTGCTCCAGCTCGATACCGGCATGTCGCGTCTCGGCCTGTCGCCGAAGGAATTTGAACGCTTTCTTGAGAACGCCACGCTTCTGGATGCCATCGACATCAAGTTTGTCATCAGCCACCTGGCCAGCGGTGACGAACCGGAAAATGCGGCAAATGCCCGTCAGCTTGCCAATATGACCGCGCTGCTTGCGCGCCTGCCAAAACTGCCGGTTGCTTTTGCCAATTCCGGCGGCAGCTTCCTCGACAAGACCTATCATTTCGACCTCGCCCGCCCCGGTGTCGCGCTTTATGGCGTTGGACCGAAAAGCGAGATCATTCCTGTCCTCACCCTTTCGGCACGCGTCATTCAGGTGCGCGAGATCGACAAGGGGGCGGCGGTTGGCTATGGCGGCGCCTATATCGCCGAAGGGCCGATGCGGGTTGCAACGATTGCTGTCGGATATGCCGATGGCTGGTTCCGTTCTCTCAGCAACAAGGGTGCGGCCTTCTTTGGCGATACGCGACTGCCGATCATCGGCCGTGTGTCGATGGACTCAATCACGCTCGACGTCAGCGCATTGCCGGAAGGCACGCTGAAACTCGGCAGTCTTGTGGAGCTGATCGGCCCGCACCAGCGCCTCGAAGACGTGGCGCGCGATTGCGACACTATTCCCTATGAAATTCTGACTGCGCTCGGCAACCGTTATGCACGTGTCTACGTGGAGAGCGGCGCGAGCGACATAAAAGTATAAGACAAGAGGCGAACATGCAGATCACCATTCTCGGCAGCGGCGTCATTGGCGTTACGACCGCCTACTACCTCGCCAAGCTCGGTCACGAGGTAACCGTTGTCGACCGCGAAGAAGGCCCCGCACTGGAAACGAGCTTTGCCAATGCCGGTCAGGTTTCGCCGGGCTATGCCTCGCCATGGGCCGCGCCCGGCATTCCGTTCAAGGCCGCGAAATGGCTGTTCCAGAAGCACGCGCCACTAGTTTTGCGTCCGACTTGCGATCCGGTTCAGTATAGCTGGCTCCTGCAGATGCTCGCGAACTGCACCGACAGCCGTTACAAGGTCAACAAGACCCGCATGGTGCGCGTAGCCGAATATGCGCGCGATTGCCTTGTCGATCTGCGCAAGGAAACCGGCATCGAATACGACCAGCGCATGCAGGGCACGCTCCAGCTTTTCCGCGAGCAGTATCAGCTCGACGGTATCGGCAAGGATATTGAGGTACTGCGTCAGGATGGCGTGCCGTTCGAAGTCCTCGACCGCGAAGGCTGCGCCAAGGTGGAGCCGGCACTTGCCCGCGTGAAGGACAAGTTCGTCGGCGGCCTGCGTCTTCCGCATGACGAAACCGGCGACTGCTTCAAGTTCACCAATGCGCTGGCAAAGATTGCCGAAGGACTCGGTGTAAAATTCCGCTTCGGCGTCAACATCAAGTCGTTACTGATGTCCGGCGGCAAGGTTTCCGGCGTCGAGACCTCCGAGGGTGTCCTGACCGCCGACCGTTATGTCGTCGCTCTTGGCAGCTATACGCCTGCGCTCGTCAAATCGCTTGGCCTTAACGCCCCGATCTATCCGGTGAAGGGCTATTCCATCACGGCACCGATTGTCGACGAGGATCGCGCTCCGGTTTCGACGGTGCTCGACGAGAGCTACAAGATTGCGATCACCCGTCTTGGCGACCGCATCCGCGTTGGCGGTATGGCGGAAGTCTCGGGCTTCACCACGGACCTGCCTGCCGCGCGGCGCGCAACGCTCGATCTGTCGGTAACGGACCTGTTCCCCGGCGGCGATCTGAAAGCGGCAACCTTCTGGTCCGGCCTGCGCCCGATGACACCGGATTCCACGCCGATCATCGGTGCAACGCGCTACGACAACGTGTTCATCAATGCCGGTCACGGAACGCTCGGCTGGACGATGTCGTGCGGTTCCGGCAAATTGCTCGCCGACCTTATTTCCGGCAACAAGCCGGATATCCGGGCCGACGATCTCGGTATTTCCCGCTACGAATAGACTATTTGCACGAAATTGAATCGCCTTCCTCAAGGCGATTCAAAAACTCGGCGGCGTGCAGGCGCTGACGATTTCGCATGGCACCGGTCCGACGCAACGGAACCGGTGCGGCAGCTTGCTGGAAAAGTAATAGGCGTCACCCGGCCCCAGAATGCGGCGTTCACTGCCGACCGTCACTTCGATGCGGCCAGAAATGACGATGCCGCCTTCCTCGCCCTCGTGCATCAAAAGCACTTTTCCCGTATCGGAACCCGGCTCATAACGCTCCTTCAGCATCTGTAAAGAGCGCGAAAACAGATGGTCTCCCACCTGCCGATAGGAAATTGGGCCCTTGCCGATTTCCACCAGTTCCTCGGCCTGATAGAATACCTTGTGCGGCGCATCCGGTTCGAGCGCGAAAAACTCGGCCATGCCGATGGGAATACCGTCGAGAATGCGCTTCAATGCACCGACGGACGGATTGGACTGATTGGCCTCGATGAGGGAGATGGTGGAGTTGGTCACACCTGCCCTTTTGGCCAGCTCACGCTGCGACAGATTCTGCCGCATGCGCACATAACGAAGCCTCCCGCCGATATCGATGCTCATCGAACTCTTCCCCATGTTTATGATGTTCGATATAGCACAAACTTGATAATTATCCCACATAAAAACAATAGCTTAATATCTTGAAGAAAAGGACTTGTTGCACCTCGCAAAGCGTGGCCTGCTGCTTACAAATAGGAGGTAATTATGCTCACCAAAACCAACACGCCAAGCCTTGAGAACTTCTGGATGCCGTTCACCGCGAACCGGCAGTTCAAGGCAGCGCCTCGCCTGCTCGCAAGTGCTTCGGGCATGTATTACACCGACACCGATGGCAATCAGGTTCTGGATGGCACGGCTGGTCTCTGGTGCTGCAATGCCGGTCATGGCCGCAAGCGCATCACCGAAGCTGTCGAGCGCCAGATTTCGACCATGGATTTCGCACCGACCTTCCAGATGGGCCATAATGTGGCTTTCGACTTTGCTGAAAAGCTCGCGGCCATCGCGCCGGGCGGACCGGATGCAAAACTTGACCGCGTATTCTTCACCAATTCCGGTTCGGAATCGGTCGATACCGCACTGAAGATCGCCATCGCCTATCAGCGCGCCATCGGCCAGGGCACCCGCACCATGGTTCTGGGTCGCGAAAAGGGCTATCACGGCGTTGGTTTCGGCGGCATTTCCGTCGGCGGCCTTGTCAATAACCGCCGCGTCTTCCCACAGATTCCTGCCGACCATCTGCGTCATACGCTCGATATCGAGAAGAACGCCTTCTCCAAGGGCCTGCCTGCAAACGGCATCGAACTTGCCGACGATCTGGAACGTCTCGTCCAGCTGCATGGCGCTGAAAAGATCGCTGCGGTTATCGTTGAACCGATGTCCGGTTCGGCTGGCGTCATCCTGCCACCGAAGGGCTATCTGGAACGCCTCCGCGCTACGGCAGACAAGCATGGCATCCTCCTGATCTTCGACGAAGTCATCACCGGTTTCGGCCGCCTCGGCACGCCGTTTGCCGTTGATTATTTCGGCGTCGTGCCCGACCTCGTGACAACCGCCAAGGGCCTGACCAATGGCGCCATCCCGATGGGCGCAGTCTTCGCTGCCCGCAAGGTCTATGATGGCCTCATGACCGGCCCCGAAAACGCCATCGAGTTGTTCCATGGCTACACCTATTCCGGCCATCCGGTTGCCGCTGCTGCCGGCCTTGCAACACTGGAAGTCTATGCCGAGGAAGGCTTGCTGACGCGCGGTGCGGAACTTGCCAATCATTGGCAGGAGGCACTCCATTCGCTCAAGGGCGTTTCGAACGTCATCGACATTCGCAACCTCGGTCTGGTTGGCGCCATCGAACTCTCGTCGCGCAAGGATGCACCGGGCGCCCGCGCCTACGATGTTTTCGTGGATTGCTTCAAGAAGGGCCTGCTCATCCGCGTAACCGGCGATGTGATCGCGCTTTCGCCACCGCTGATCGTGGAAAAGGAACAGATCGACACGATCGTGTCCGTCATCGGTGACGCCATCAAACGCGCAGCCTGACCTTCACCCAAGTCATGCTGCCTTTTAGAGCGCATCCCGAAAAGTGTGCAACGGTTTTCGGACAAGATGCGCTCTATTTTTAAACTACGCATCGATTTTTAGACCGATGCGCTCGCCGCCGCTGTTCCCCTGCGGCGGCTTTTTTTTGATAACAGCAATTCATTCGCCGCTATCGGGAAATATCAAACCGCGATACTATTCAGAACGTATATTGTCTTGTTTCGGGAACCTTTTGGCCTCGCATACATCCAATGAAACTCCACAGGAGTTTGACCCATGCGTGCAAAAACAGCGTTACCCGCCACCTCTCCAACATTTCAGGATGATCTTGTCCTCGCCCAGTGCGCAAAAATGCACGATCTGGAAGCGCTGCGCAAAGTCATGCAGACCAACAATCAGCGGCTCTATCGTCTGGCCCGCGGCATCGTGCGCAACGACAGCGAAGCGGAAGATGTGGTTCAGGAGACCTATTTTCTGGCTTTCAGGAGTCTTGATCGCTTTCGCGGCCAATCCAGCCTGACCACGTGGCTATCCCGTATTGCAATTCACGAAGCCCTCGGTCGTCTGCGCAAAACCCGGAAGGTCGAGAAGCTTCTTGAGACCACACCCGACACAAACAATATCATCCCGTTTCCATCCGACATGAGCGTGAATGACCCCGAATGCAGTTTTGCGCAGCGCCAGATATTGCAGCTGGTCGAACAGGCAACGGATAATCTGCCGGAAATTTTTCGCCTCGTATTCGTCGCACGGGTCATTGAAGGCTTGAGCGTGGATGAAACAGCCGAATTGTTGAATCTGCGCCCGCAAACCGTAAAGACACGTCTTCACCGCGCCCGATATCTGTTGCGAAAACAGCTGGACGAGAAAATCGGCCCTGTATTACTGGATGCCTTTCCCTTCGCAGGCAAACGCTGCGAGCGGATTATAACCGCCGTTTTGGCGCGGCTGGACGAACTGACATAATGTCAGGAACCTTTTGAACTCTCCTGCATCCAATAGCTGTCACTAGAGCATTTCCAGCAAAAGTGCGAAGCGGTTTTGCGTAGGATAATGCGACGAAACAACTATCTGGAGCCCGTAAAAAGGCGCCGGACAAGGGAGAGTTCCATGTCTATTCGTTCAGTTGTATCCGTTGCTACAATTTGCATTTGCGGCAGTCTGTCTTTGGCAATTGCCCATGACGGAAAATTACACGATCCGGCGATAGCCCATATCGCCTACACGGCAGGCGCCATCGATGTCGCGGCTGCCAAACAGGCCCTCGAAAAATCCAAAAACAAAACGGTGCTTGAGTTCGCACAGACCATGCTGCGTGATCATGAAGCGGTCAATCAGCAGGCGCTCGCTCTGGTCAAGAAACTGAACGTCACACCGGAGGATAACGACACAAGCAAAGCCTTGTCCAAAGCGGCAGCAGAAGAACTGACCAGGTTGAGCAAGCTCGATGGCGCAGCTTTCGACAAATCCTATGTCGACAACGAGGTTGCCTATCATAAGGAAGTGAACAAGGCGCTGAAAACCGCACTTATCCCGTCCGCCAGCAACACTGAACTGAAGAGCCTGCTCAAAACCGGTCTCAAATTGTTCCAGAGCCATGAGCAACATGCCGAACACATCGCCATGTCTTTGAAATAGGACCGGTCCGATGAGATATGTTCAAGCTGTCACCATACTTGCCGGGCTGCTGATTATCAGTGTCCCGGCAGAGGCGAAAACGATTGAGATTACGGTCGAGAAACTTGCTTTTTCGCCGCAGAACATTGAGGCAAATGTGGGCGATGTGATCGAATGGAACAACAAGGACCCCATGCAGCACACCGCAACCGTAAAGGGAGGATGGGATATTCTCCTGCCACCCGGGAAGGTTACGAGACAGGTTCTGAAATCGCCAGAAGCGGTCAAATTTTACTGCCGTTTTCACCCCGATATGATCGGAAAGCTAACAGTCAAACCATGACGAAAAGCGCGCCGATGCGTTTGCCGGGCCGTAATGTGCAGGACCAGCCATTTATCCTCCCTGCGATGGCGTGAAATTCGCCACCAGCGCATGGCTGTCGCCGGGATAGGTAAAGCGTACATGTGTTACCGGCTGGTCAGCATTCCAGGTCTGGCGCTCGATCACCAGACAGGGCGCCCCCAGCGGAATACCGAGCATGCCAGCATTTTCCTGCGTGGCGGCAATCGCACGTATCGAGTGTTTTGCGCTACTCCACGGCACGCACGAAACCAGCCATGGTCCCGGTGAATTTTCAGCAAAGTCAGTCTGCGCAGCGGTCGGAACCGCATCCAGACTGATGATGCGCTCTTCCAAAGCGAAGACACGCTTGCCCGCATAGTGACGGCAGACGAGTTCAACCAGCGGCGTATGGCGCGGCATGTCGATATGCCTTGCATCGGCTGGTCCGCTCAATCGCTCGCGCCGGCTCGTCAGCTCGAACCTATAAGCGGCGCCAAGCGCTGCTACTTCATCACGAATATCGTGGATTTCGAGGATCGCTGCCTGCGATTGCGGAAAGGAAACAAAACTGCCGGATCTCCGCTTGCGCTCAATCAGACCGGCTTTCGCCAGCTGCGTCAGCGCCTTGTTCACGGTCATGCGTGAACAGCCATATTGTTCCGTCAGCTCGTGTTCGAACGGGATGCGATGACCGGGCAGCCATTCTCCCGACAGGATGCGCGATTCAATATCGTCCAGAATACGCTGATGCAGCGAAAGCACCGGTGCGTCCTTTACGATCAAATCTTCGCCAGCCATGCCATCTCCTGTCAGGCGAGTAATTCGCCGATCACTGTCTGGAAAGCACGCTCGGCTTCATCGCGCAAGCGGTGACGCCCGCCTTCCACCTGTTTAACGCCGCGCACCCATACATCGGACGGTCGTGCGCGACCGCCAAAAATCCAGCCATCGAGCACTGCGTCGCCTTTTGCATGTGGCAGACGCGCCGCATCAAGTGCGACGAAATCGGCCGAAGCCCCCGCTTCCAAGCCATCGCTTGCACGTCCCATGGCGATATTGCCGCCCGTCACCGCGCCATCGAACAATGCGCGGCCTGTCGAGCCTGCGTTCTCGGCCAGAACATTGCGCGCGCGGTGCAGGAGACGCTGCGAATATTCGTACTGGCGTAACTCATCGCTAATGCCGATCAGCACATTGGAATCCGAGCCGACGCCGAACTTGCCGCCTGCTTCGTGGAAGACCGTGGCATTGAAGGTTCCGTCGCCAAGATTGGCCTCCGTCACAGGACAAAGACCAGCAATCGCGCCCGCCTCGGCCATACGCTGTGTTTCATCATCGGTCATATGGGTCGCGTGGATGAGGCACCAGCGCGACGACAATTCCTGATGGTCAAGCAGCCATTCAACAGGTCGCTGGCCCGACCATGCAATGCAGTCGTCCACTTCCTTGACCTGTTCGGCAATGTGAATATGCACAGGCGCATCCGGCAAAAGCTTTGCCGCAAATGTCAGCTCATCGGGGGTGACAGCACGCAAGCTGTGCGGGGCGACACCAAGCACGGCACCATCGAAACCGACAAGCGCCTTTTGGCAGCCTTCGATTAGGCGCGCAAAGCTTGCTTCATCATTGATAAACCGACGCTGGCCTTCATTCGGAGCGGCACCGCCAAAGGTCGAATGCGCATAAAACACTGGCAGCAATGTCAGGCCGATACCCGCTGCCCCAGCCGCAGAAACAATGCGATCCGCCATCTCGGAAATATTGCCGTAAGGTGTGCCGTCGCGGTCATGATGCAGATAGTGAAACTCGCCAACGCGGGTGAAACCGGCCTCCAGCATGTCGACATAAAGCCGCAGCGCCACAACTTCCGCCTGTTCCGGCGACATGGTGAGCGCAAATTTGTACATGATCTCGCGCCAGCTCCAGAAGCTGTCAGCAGAAGGTCCACGCCGCTCAGCCAGTCCTGCCATGCCATATTGGAACGCATGGCTGTGCAGATTTGGCATGCCTGAAACGATCACTGTATGGTGTTCGTCGCCCGGCTGCGCGCTGACGCCAGTTTCCACAGATGCGATTTTTCCATCGACAATGCCAAGCCGCACATCATCCGCCCAACCTGTTTGCAGAAGCGCCTGACCGGCATGGATAAATTGCGTTTTTGTGGCTGCGGCAGACATTCGAACAAGCTCCTCATTTCGCCAAATTCACACGCCGATCTTTCAACAGATCGCAAATGGATGCATTTTTTCTCTTGGCGGCTCCGTTAATATGTATATACATTATTGAAAAACAGGGGAAGCGAGAAAACGCTCATGCCAGATAAAACAAGCTACATTTTCAGCAACGCCCGTATCGCCACCTTGGGTGAAAACGCCGAGGGTCTGGGGCTCATCGACAATGCAGCGCTCGCCGTGAAAGACGGCAAGATCGCTTATGTCGGTCCGGAAAATGCTCTGCCTGCTGAATATGCATCTTTCGAGAAAATCGACTGCGAGAACCGCCTGATCACACCCGGCCTGATCGACTGCCACACGCATCTTGTCCATGCTGGCAACCGCGCCCATGAATTTGAGCTGCGCCTGAATGGTGCCACTTACGAAGAAGTGGCACGTGCAGGCGGCGGCATTGTTTCCTCAGTCAAGAACCTGCGTGCTGCCAGCGAAGATGATCTGGTGCGCGAAACCCTGCCCCGTCTCGATGCACTGATCGCAGAAGGTGTCACCACCGTTGAAATCAAGTCCGGCTATGGCCTCGACCGTGACAGCGAAATCAAGTCGTTGAAAGCCGCCCGCCGTCTTGGCGAAGAGCGCGACGTGGCGGTCCGCACCACCTTCCTTGGCGCGCACGCCCTGCCGCCGGAAATGAATGGCGACAAGGCCGCCTATATCGACCGCGTCATCAACGATATGCTTCCGGCTATCGCCGCTGAAAATCTGGCCGATGCGGTTGACGGTTTTTGCGAAGGCATCGCCTTCCTGCCGGATGAAATCACCCGCGTCTTCGATGCGGCCAAGGCGCATAATATTCCGGTCAAGCTTCATGCCGACCAGTTGTCCAATCTGCATGGTGCGGCTCTAGCAGCATCTTATGATGCGCTTTCAGCGGATCATCTGGAATATACGGATGCGGACGGCGCTGCCGCTATGGCCAAGGCCGGAACGGTAGCTGTGCTGCTGCCCGGCGCCTACTACTTCATCCGCGAAACACAAAAGCCGCCGGTCGAGCTTTTCCGTGCTGCGGGTACGAAAATGGCGCTCGCCACCGACAACAATCCCGGCACCTCGCCGCTGACCTCGCTTTTGCTCACCATGAATATGGGCGCAACGCTCTTCCGCATGACGGTCGATGAATGCATTGCAGGCGTGACCCGCGAAGCAGCGCGCGCACTCGGGCTTCTTGATCAGACCGGCACGCTGGAAATTGGCAAGGATGCCGACCTCGCAATCTGGGACGTCGAGCGCCCGGCAGAGCTTGTTTATCGCATCGGCTTCAACCCGCTCTGGAAGCGTGTGTTCAAAGGCCAAATCTGAGTTTTTGTTTCAACGCGCATCTTATCCGAAAACCGCTTCACGTTTTTCGAGATGCGCTCTTTGGGAGTTTTCCATGACCCTCGTATTGAAGCCCGGCAGCGTGCCGCTTGAAACACTTGAAACAATCTATCGCGAGGGTCTCCCCGTCCGCATCGACACTGCTTTTCACGCAGGCGTCGAAAAGGCTGCGGCACGCATTGCGGAAATCGCGGCAGGGGATAAACCGGTTTACGGCATCAATACCGGCTTCGGAAAACTTGCCTCGATCCGTATTGCGGCGGGCGATGTCGCCACGCTCCAGCGCAATCTGATCCTGTCGCATTGCTGCGGTGTCGGCGAACCACTTTCGGAAAACATCGTGCGCCTCATCATGGCGCTGAAGCTGATTTCGCTCGGTCGTGGCGCTTCCGGCGTACGACTTGAAGTCATCACCCTCATCGAAGACATGCTGGGAAAAGGCGTGATCCCGATGATCCCGGAAAAGGGTTCCGTCGGCGCGTCCGGTGACCTTGCACCGCTGGCGCACATGACTGCGGCCATGATCGGTGAAGGTGAAGCCTTTTATCAGGGCGAACGCCTGCCGAGCGCGAAGGCGCTGGAAAAGGCCGGGCTGAAGCCGGTTGTGCTTGCTGCGAAGGAAGGGCTGGCGCTGATCAACGGCACGCAGACCTCGACTGCTCTGGCACTGGCAGGTCTTTTCCGTGCGCATCGCGCCGCACAGACAGCGCTCATCACCGGCGCATTGTCCACCGATGCCGCCATGGGATCGGACGCACCTTTCCACGAGGAAATCCACACGCTACGCGGCCATAAGGGCCAGATCGACGCTGGCCGGGCACTGCGCGCCCTGCTCGAAGGTTCCATCATCCGCCAGAGCCACCTTGAGGGCGACCAGCGCGTGCAGGACCCCTATTGCATTCGCTGCCAGCCGCAAGTTGATGGCGCTTGCCTCGACATTCTGCGTCAGGCAGCCCGCACGCTGGAAATCGAAGCCAATGCGGTCACCGACAATCCGCTCGTTCTCTCGGACGGTCGCGCCGTGTCGGGCGGCAATTTCCATGCCGAACCTGTTGCCTTCGCCGCCGATCAGATTGCGCTGGCCGTCTGCGAAATCGGCGCGATTTCGCAGCGCCGCATCGCGCTTCTGGTTGACCCCGCCCTCTCCTTCGGTCTTCCGGCCTTCCTCGCCCGCAAGCCGGGCCTCAATTCCGGCCTGATGATCGCAGAAGTCACCTCTGCAGCACTCATGAGCGAAAACAAGCAGATGGCGCATCCGGCTTCGGTCGATTCCACCCCGACCTCGGCCAATCAGGAAGACCATGTGTCCATGGCCTGCCATGGCGCGCGCCGTCTTCTTCAAATGACCGCCAACCTCAACGCCATCATCGGCATCGAAGCACTGACCGGTGCGCTCGGCGTCGAACTGCGCGAACCGCTGACCACCAGCCAGGAACTCTCCAAGGTCATCGCCGTGCTGCGCGGCCGCGTGCCGACGCTGGAAGACGACCGCTATATGGCTGACGACCTCAAGAATGCCGCTGAGCTGGTGGCTGACGGTGCACTTGCCGGGGCGGTTTCGAGCGGCATCCTGCCCGCGCTGGAGGCGTGATCATGAACCCGTTCGAAGTTCGTCAGGGAACCTCGCCCGTCATTCTGGGCCTTCCCCATACGGGCACGGATGTTCCCGACGACATCTGGTCACGGCTCAACGACAATGGCCGCATCCTTGCCGATACCGACTGGCATATTCACCAGCTCTATGATGGCCTTATTGATGGCGCAACCACGGTGCGCGCCACCTTTCACCGCTATTGCATCGATGCCAATCGTGATCCGGCAGGTGTCAGCCTCTATCCCGGCCAGAACACCACGACGCTGATCCCGGAAACCGACTTTGACGGCATTACCATCTGGAAAGACGGCGAAGCACCAAAGGAAGCCGATATTGCCGACCGCATCACGCGCTTCCACAAGCCCTATCACGACGCGCTTTTAGCCGAGATCGAGCGTGTGAAGGCGATCCATGGCGTCGCCATCCTTTATGACTGCCATTCGATCCGCTCGCATATTCCGTTCCTGTTCGAAGGCAAATTGCCGGATTTCAACATCGGCACGGACATGGGCAAGACCTGCGATCCGAAGATCGAAGCTGCCGCCGTTGAGGTTACGGGACGGGCCGAAGGCTACACGTCGATTCTCAATGGCCGCTTCAAGGGCGGCTGGACGACGCGCCATTACGGCAAGCCGGAAACTGGTGTTCACGCCATCCAGATGGAGCTTGCCCAATCCACGCATCTTGCGACCGAAGCGGTTCCCTTCGCCTATGACGAGGCCAGGGCGGACAAGCTTCGCGTGCATCTCAAAACCCTTTTGCAGCGGCTGGAAACAATAGCCGCAGAACTGAAATCCTGAGGAGAACACCATGTCCAATCCACGCCATAACGAGCGCGAAGTCCGCGCGCCCCGCGGAGACGAACTCAACGCCAAGAGCTGGCTGACCGAAGCGCCGCTTCGCATGTTGATGAACAACCTTGACCCCGATGTCGCCGAACGCCCGCACGAGCTGGTCGTCTATGGCGGCATTGGCCGGGCGGCCCGGACATGGGATGATTTCGACAAGATTGTCGCGACCCTCAAGACGCTCAATGAAGACGAAACCTTGCTGGTGCAGTCGGGCAAGCCGGTGGGCGTGTTCCGCACCCACAAGGATGCACCGCGCGTTCTCATCGCCAATTCCAACCTCGTGCCGCATTGGGCGACCTGGGATCACTTCAACGAACTGGATAAGAAGGGTCTTGCCATGTATGGCCAGATGACCGCCGGTTCGTGGATCTACATCGGCGCGCAGGGCATCGTTCAGGGCACCTACGAAACCTTCGTGGAAGCCGGTCGCCAGCATTATGATGGCAACCTCAAGGGCAAATGGATTCTGACCGGCGGCTTGGGCGGCATGGGCGGCGCACAGCCTCTGGCAGCCGTCATGGCAGGCGCTTGCTGCCTTGCGGTCGAATGCGACGAAACCCGCGCCGATTTCCGCCTGCGCACCCGTTACGTCGATGAAAAGACCCATAACCTCGACGAAGCGCTGGCCAAGATCGATGAATGGACCAAGGCAGGCGAAGCCAAATCCATCGCGCTCATCGGCAATGCGGCTGAAATCTATCCGGAACTCGTCAAGCGCGGCGTGCGCCCCGACATCGTCACCGACCAGACCTCGGCGCATGATCCGGTGCATGGCTATCTGCCAATCGGCTGGACCGTCGCCGAATGGCGCGCCAAGCAGGAAAGCGATCCGAAGGGCGTTGCGAAAGCCGCCCGCGCTTCGATGAAGGTGCAGGTTCAGGCCATGCTCGACTTCTGGAATGCTGGCATTCCAACCGTCGATTACGGCAACAACATCCGCCAGATGGCACTTGAAGAAGGTCTGGAAAACGCCTTCGATTTCCCGGGCTTCGTCCCTGCCTATATCCGCCCGCTGTTCTGCCGCGGCGTCGGCCCGTTCCGCTGGGCTGCCCTTTCCGGCGATCCGGAAGATATCGCCAAGACCGATGCCAAGGTGAAGGAGCTGCTGCCAGACAACAAGCACCTGCACAACTGGCTCGACATGGCAAAGGAACGTATCGAGTTTCAGGGCCTGCCAGCACGCATCTGCTGGGTCGGTCTCGGCGACCGCCATCGTCTCGGCCTCGCCTTCAACGAAATGGTCCGCAATGGCGAGCTGAAGGCACCAATCGTTATCGGTCGCGATCACCTCGATAGCGGCTCGGTGGCTTCGCCGAACCGCGAAACGGAAGCCATGAAGGATGGCTCGGACGCAGTCTCCGACTGGCCGCTGCTCAATGCTCTGCTCAACACCGCTTCGGGCGCAACGTGGGTGTCACTCCATCACGGCGGCGGCGTCGGCATGGGCTTCAGCCAGCATTCCGGCATGGTCATCTGCTGTGACGGCACCGAAGATGCCGATCAGCGCATCGGTCGCGTGTTGTGGAACGACCCGGCCACCGGCGTCATGCGCCATGCCGATGCGGGCTACGATATCGCGCTCGACTGGGCGAAGCAGCAGGGCCTGCGCCTTCCAGCCATCCTTGGCAACTAAGAAATCAATGAAAGGCGGCCCTTCCGGGGGCCGCCTTTTTCATAGCTGGATAATACGTAAATACTGGGGAATAACGATGACAGACGTAGCGCTTGGCCGTAATGAGCCCTCTCGTGGATCGGCGGCTTTGAAACTGGTCATATACAGCTTCATAGGCATATTTTTCTTTTTCGTGCCCGTCACCATTGGCGGTAAATCGACCATCCTGCTCGATCACGCCGCGACCGCGATTGCCACGCAGCTTCGCCCTGCCGCTCTCGTTTTCGTCTGCTTGCTTATCGCTTATGGTGCCTTTGCACCTTTCGTAACGGGCACGTGGAAAAAGAATGTAACCGAAAGAATTTTCTCGGTTCTGCGTCTGCTCGGCCTCATTGCGACTGCCATGTATCTCGCCAATATCGGTCCGGCTGCACTTTTCACGCCCGATATGCTGCCGTTCCTGTTCGACAAGCTCGTATTGTCGGTCGGCCTGATCGTGCCGATCGGTGCACTGGCACTGGCTTTCCTGATTGGCTATGGCCTGCTCGAATTTACCGGCGTCATCGTACAACCAGTCATGCGCCCGATCTGGCGCACGCCGGGCTGGTCGGCCATCGATGCCGTGGCATCGTTCGTCGGCAGCTATTCGCTGGCACTTCTCATCACCGATCGCGTCTACAAGGAAGGCAAATACACCGCCCGCGAAGCGGCAATCGTCGCCACCGGCTTTTCCACGGTATCAGCCACCTTCATGATCATCGTCGCAAAGACGCTGGGCCTTATGGACGCGTGGAACCTCTATTTCTGGACCACTTTCTTCGTGACTTTCATTGTCTCCGCGATCACCGCACGCATCTGGCCATTGAGCCGCATGGATCATCCGGGCGACCGCGATACCCCATTGCCCGAAGGCAAAGGCCGTATTCAAACGGCAATCGACACCGGCATCCAGCAGGCACAAAATGCCCCCAAGCTTCTGCCGCTTCTCGGGGCGACGTTCCTTGATGGCCTGCGCATGGCAGCCATGATCCTTCCCAGCATCATGGCGGTCGGGCTTCTCGGCCTGCTTGCGTCCAAATATACGCCGATCTTTGATCTTCTGGGTCTGGCGCTCTATCCGTTTACATGGCTTGCGCAACTGGCCGATCCGATGCTTGCCGCAAAATCCATGGCGTCCGGCCTTGCAGAAATGTTCCTGCCAGCCATCCTCTTGAAGGACGCCGATGTCGTTTTGAAGTTCGTCGCCGCCGTTGTCTCGGTCAGCCAGGTTCTCTTCCTGTCGGCCTCAATCCCTTGCGTCCTTGCCACCTCGATCCCGCTCAAGTTCCGGGACCTGATCGTGATCTGGTATATCCGCACGGCACTCAGCATCCTGCTAACGGCACCAATTGCCTTCTGGGCAGCATCCAATGGATGGCTCGGTTGATGGTCGAAATTCTCAAGGCCGAAAGTCATCGCCGTATGCCATGGAAAAATGGCGGCGGCGTTACGGTCGAAATCGCCGTCCATCCGGAAGGCGCGTCAGTCGATAATTTCGACTGGCGCATTTCCATGGCGACCGTCGCCAGCGATGGCCCGTTTTCCGTCTTTCCCGGCATCGACCGCACATTGTCGGTGCTGGAAGGAGACGGCATCTTGCTCGATGTCGAAGGACAGCAGAGCACCCTCACCTGCGAAAGCGTACCGCTGTTCTTCGCTGCGGATGCTCAATCCAGCGCACGGCTGATCGGATCGGCCATTACCGACCTCAATGTGATGACCCGGCGCGGACGGTTTGCCCATATGGTCCGGCGCCTGCCCGTCAACGGCACTACGCTCACCCAGGCCAATGGCAATCTGGTTCTTCTTTTCTGTGCCGAAGGTCAGATCGATCTGACACTCGCGGCGAAAACGACGAAACTTGAGCAGCATGATTGCGCGGTCGCCACAAACTGCGACGCCTTGCCTCTTGAACTAAAGGGGAAGGGAGCCGCTTACCTGATTTCGATTAGCCCAATCTGATCAGTAGTTTACGACTATTCCATCGAGAATGAAGTATTCAAAGAACCGCAACGAACTCTCTGGACAGACGATACGGTCCTGTTAATTTGGCAGGAGTAAGAGACAAAAAAGTCTCACTATAAAAGGGGTACTACACATGAAGAAATCATTGCTTGCCGGGGCGGTACTAGCAGCTTTCACGTTAACGTCTGCGGCGCACGCTGAAACTGCCGTTTCCCTTGGCTTTTCCGGCTGGACCGGCTTTGCTCCGCTGACGCTTGCCAAGGAAGCCGGAATTTTCAAGAAGAATGGCCTCGACGTCACACTGACCAAAATCCCGCAGGCAAGCCGCCATCTGGCCCTCGCTTCCGGTGATATCCAGTGCGCGGCCACCACCGTTGAAACATGGATTGTCTGGAACGCGGCTGGCGTGAAGACCAAGCAGATATTCCAGATGGACAAGTCCTACGGCGCCGATGGTATTGCGGTGCGTGCCGATGTGAATTCCTTCGCCGATCTGAAGGGCAAGACGGTTGCCGCTTCTGCTCCGGGTACGTCGCCCTATTTCCTTCTCGCCTTCATGCTCGCCAAAAACGGTATGACGACCAAGGACGTCAAGGTCGTCAATATGGAGCCGGGACCGGCTGCACAGGCTTTCGTGGCCGGCCAGAACGATGCCGCCATGACCTACGAGCCTTATCTTTCCACCGTGCGCGCAGCACCCGACAAGGGCAAGATTCTTGCCACCACGCTCGATTATCCTGCGGTCATGGACACGGTCGGCTGCACGCCCGATTTCCTTGAAAAGAACCCCGAAGCCGCCAAGGCGCTTGCCGACAGCTACTTTGAAGCGCTGCAGATGATCGCTTCCGACAAGGCGAAGTCCTATGAAATCATGGGCAAGGACGTGAAGCAGTCGGGCGAGGATTTCGGCAAGTCGGCAGACTATCTTCGCTGGCAGGACAAGGCAGCCAACCAGAAGTTCTTTGAAGGTGAATTCAAGGAGTTTTCAACCGAAGCCGCCGATCTTCTGCTGAAGGCGGGTGTGATCAAGTCGAAGCCCAATCTCGATGACATCGTGGATACAAGCTTCATCAAGTAACATCGCTTCATATGCAAGCCCGGACGACACGTCCGGGCTTCCTTATTTTCTGCCCGTCGAGTGCGGCGGATGCGCGACTAAACAGGAAAATATATGCAGCCCTTGCAGCCTATAGGCAGTCAGACCCGGATATTACTGGGCATTCTATTCTTCGTTCTCTTCTTTGTGTTCTGGGGTATCGCCACTCTGGGCGGTTTCGTTTCCCCGACATTCCTCGCCGACCCGATCACCATGGTCAAAGACGGTTGGGATCTTATCGCCAATCAAGGCTTTATGTCCGATATCGGAATGACTGTCTGGCGCGTGCTTGGCGGCTTCGTACTCGCTAGCGTCGTTGCCATTCCGCTCGGCATCGCCATGGGCGCATACAAGCCGATTGAAGCGCTGCTGGAGCCCTTCGTCTCTTTTGCGCGCTATCTTCCCGCTTCGGCTTTCGTTCCGCTGTTGATCCTCTGGTCAGGCATTGGTGAAACACAGAAGCTGCTCGTCATCTTCATCGGCGCGGTGTTCCAGATCATTCTCATGATCGCCGTGACGGTCTCCAATACGCGTCGCGATCTTGTCGAAGCAGCCTACACGCTCGGCGCGTCGAACAGCGGCATCATTCGCCGCGTGCTCATGCCTGCCAGCGCGCCAGACATTGCCGAAACATTGCGCCTCGTGCTCGGCTGGGCATGGACCTATGTGATCGTGGCCGAACTCATCGGCGCATCGTCCGGTATCGGCTACATGATCATCAACTCTCAGGCCCTGATGGCCACCGGCCAGATCATCTTCGGCATCATCGTGATCGGCGTCATCGGTCTGATCTCGGACCTTGCCTTCAAATATTTCAACCGCTGGCTCTTTGCATGGAGGTTCGCATAATGGTTACCCAAAGCGACCAGGAACTTGTCATCAAGGGCGTGAGCCGCACCTTTCCGGGCGTGCATGGTGGCAAGCCGACACTGGCATTGCAGCCGACCGACCTCGTCATCCCGAAAAATGATTTCGTGACCGTTCTCGGCCCCTCGGGCTGCGGCAAGTCCACGCTTCTTCGCATCATTGCCGGTCTCGACAAACCGACCACCGGCACCGTGACGCTGGAGGGCAATCCTGTCACCGGACCGGGTGCAGATCGCGGCATGGTGTTCCAGTCCTACACGCTGTTCCCATGGCTCACCATCCGGCAGAATGTCGGCTTCGGGCTTCGCGAAAAAGGCGTGCCGGAAAAGCAGGCGCGTGAAATCGTGGACAGCTATATCGACAAGGTCGGACTACGCGGCTTTGAAGATCACTGGCCAAAGCAGCTTTCGGGCGGCATGCAGCAGCGTACGGCGATTGCCCGCGCGCTCGCCAACGATCCCAAGATCCTGCTTCTCGACGAGCCGTTCGGCGCTCTGGACAACCAGACCCGCGGACTGATGCAGGAGCTTCTGCTCGGCATCTGGGAGCGGGAGCACAAGACGGTCATCTTCGTCACCCACGACATCGAGGAAGCCATATTCATGGCAACCCGCGTGGTCACGATGACGGCTCGTCCGGGCAAGATCAAATCGATCACGCCGGTCGATATCGCGCATCCGCGCACCTACCACGTCAAGGCAAGCCCGGAATTCTCCGAACTACGTCTGAAGTTGACCGAGGAAATCCGCAGCGAAGCCATTGCGGCAGCAAAGCAGGCTGCCTGAAAATAGCTGTTTCCCATTGCAGCCGACTGACCTATGAAAAGACTGCGACTTGATCGCAGTCTTTTCGTTTCAGGACACATCCAATCATGGCCGTTTCAGCAGAAGAACTTGAAAACCGCATCGTCTATGTCAACGGCGAATATGTTTCCGCCCGCGATGCGCGCATTTCCATCTTTGACCGTGGCTTCCTGTTCGGCGACGGTATTTACGAAGTGACTGCCGTGCTCGAAAGCAAGCTCATCGACAGCGAGCCGCATATGCGACGCCTGCGCCGCTCGACCGGCGAGATCGGTATTCCGATGCCGATGAACGAAGACGAGATCGTTGCCATCGAGCGTGAGCTGATCCGCCGCAACAATCTGACCGAAGGTCTGGTCTATCTGCAGGTGACACGCGGCGACGGGCGCGACCGTGATTTCGTGCCCGCGAAAGGCATGAAGCCTTCGGTTGTCCTGTTCACGCAGGAAGCCAATCTGCTCGACAAGCCTGCGCTGAAAACCGGTGCCCGTGTGCTTTCGCTGGATGATCTGCGCTGGAAGCGCCGCGACATCAAGACGGTCTGTCTGCTGCCACAAGCGCTTGCCAAGGAAATCGCCAAGAACGCCGGTTGCGATGAAGCGTGGATGATTGAAGACGGCTATGTAACCGAAGGCGCATCGTCGACCGCCTATATCGTGACCGAAGATGATGTCGTCGTTACACGCCCGAACAGCAACTCCATTCTGCCCGGCTGCACACGGCTTTCGCTCCTGCAGCTGATCGCCGAGACCGGCATGAAGCTGGAAGAGCGGCTCTTCACCATTGATGAAGCCTATGCGGCAAAGGAAGCTTTCCTCACCAGCGCAGGCACATTTGTCACACCGATCACCGTCATTGACGAGAAAACCATCGGCACGGGTAAACCGGGTCCAGTTGCCCAGCGCCTGCGCGAAATCTATCTCGACCATGCCCGCCGAACGGCAATCTGAAAACTGAACCGCCGCACGTCAGTGAAGCGGCTAAGATTTTGGTTATGGCGAGCCGAAAATGGTGGAGTTTGAGAACCGGAGCGGAGCGTACTAAAGGTACGTGAGCACCGGAAGCGCAAAACAACGCCATTTGCAGGCCGTCAGAGCCGAAATATCAGCGTTTCTGGTTATAGACGTCGATACAAACAGCCCCCAGCAGCACGATCCCCTTGATGACCTGCTGATAGTCGATACCGATGCCGAGGATCGACATGCCGTTGTTCATCACGCCCATGATGAGCGCGCCAATCACAGCACCCGTCACACGGCCCACACCGCCATAGGCGGAAGCACCGCCGATGAAGCAGGCCGCGATCACGTCCAGCTCGAAGCCGATACCGGCCTTGGGCGTTGCCGTGTTAAGGCGCGCCGCAAAGACCAGGCCAGCAAGCGCCGCCAGCACACCCATATTGACGAAAGCCAGAAATGTCAGCCGTTCGGTCTTCACACCCGAAAGCTTGGCTGCATGCCGGTTCCCGCCGACCGCATAAATCTGCCGCCCGAGCACGGTTCGATTGGTGAGGAACGCATAGGCCGCAATCAGAACGGCCATAATGATGAGGACGTTCGGCAATCCGCGATGCATTGAAATCAGCAACGACAAATAGGCAATCGCCGAGAAGAACAGGATGTTCTTGATGACGAAAAGGCCAAAAGGCTCGGTTTCCACTTCATGCGCGATATGACGCTGACGCGATTTGACATTCTGCCAGATCATGAAACCGGCCAGCAGCACGCCGATGATGAGCGATGTCAGATAGACGCCACCCGTCGTGCCGATGATTTCCGGAATAAAGCCGGACGATAGTTTCTGGAACACGACCGGGAACGGGCCGACCGATTGTCCGCCAAGCACGGCAAGCATCAGGCCCTTGAAGACTAGCATGCCCGCCAGTGTGACGATGAAGGACGGAATATTGAAATAGGCGACCCAAAAGCCCTGAATCGCACCGATAATGCCGCCTGCCAGCAGGCACAAAATGGCTGCGATGGGAAACGGCACGCCCCATTTGACCATCATCACAGCCGCGAGCGCACCGATAAACCCGCAGACCGAGCCGACCGAAAGGTCGATGTGCCCGGTGACGATGATGAGCAGCATACCGAGCGCCATGATGACGATATAGCTGTTCTGCAGGACCAGATTGGTAAGGTTCAGCGGCTTCATCAGCACGCCGCCAGTCACGATCTGGAAGAAGATCATGATCGCGACCAGCGAGATCAGCATGCCGGATTCGCGCAGATTGTTCTTGAGATAACGCCCCACGCTGCTTGCCGGAGCTTTCGATCCACTGCTTCCGATAATATTCTCGCTCATGGCCGTTTTCCCTTGTTCCGCATGATGGCGCGCATGATGTTTTCCTGCGTTGCGTCCTCGCCGGCGACTTCGCCGACAAAGGCACCTTCATGCATGACGACGATGCGGTCGCAGATGCCGATCAGCTCTGGCATTTCCGAAGAAATGACGACCACGCCCTTGCCGCTATCCGCCAGTGAATTGATGATTGTGTAGATGTCATATTTCGCGCCGACATCGATGCCGCGCGTCGGTTCATCGAGGATCAGCACGTCGGGCCCAGTGAAGAGCCATTTCGACAGCACCACCTTTTGCTGGTTGCCGCCCGAAAGCGTGCCGGTCTCCTGATAGACATTGTGGCAGCGAATGCTCATCTGTTCGCGATAGGAGTTCGCGATCTTCATTTCGCGAATATCGTCGATGATGCCTTTCGGGCTGACGCCGCGTAAATGCGCAAGAGAGATGTTGCGCGAAATGTTTTCGCCCAGGACAAGGCCGAGCTTCTTGCGATCCTCGGTCACATAGGCAAGCCCCGCCTTGATGGCCCGCGCCACAGTGGAAATATCGGCATTGTTGCCGTTGATACGCGCCTCGCCGCTGATATTCGTGCCCCATGAACGCCCGAACAGGCTCATGGCGAATTCTGTGCGTCCCGCCCCCATCAATCCGGCAATACCGACGATTTCACCTGCCCTCACCTTAAACGACACATTCTTGACCGAGTGCCGTTCCGGATGCAGCGGGTGATGCACCGACCAGTTGTCGACTTCGAAAATCACCTCACCAATCTTCGGATCGCGCTTCGGGTAGCGGCTTTCCAGATCGCGGTCGACCATCTTGCGAATGATGTCGTCTTCCTCGACCTCGCCCGCATTGCAGTCAAGTGTCGCCACTGCCTTGCCATCGCGCAGCACCGTGATCTTGTCGGCAACTTCGCGGATTTCATTGAGCTTGTGCGAAATGAGGATCGAGGTGATGCCTTGAGCACGAAACTCGCGCAGAAGCGCCAGCAATGCCGCGCTGTCCGTCTCGTTGAGGCTTGCGGTCGGTTCGTCGAGGATCAGAAGCCGCACGCGCTTCGACAATGCCTTGGCAATTTCGACCAGCTGCTGCTTGCCGACTCCAATATCGGTGACGAGCGTATCGGGCGATTCCGACAGGCCAACCTTCTGCAAAAGCTCGCGGGTACGCTTGTGCACCGTACTGCGGTCGATAACGCCATAGCTCGCCGGCGGATTGACGAGGAAAATGTTCTCGGCAATCGTCATGAGCGGTATGAGCGCCAGCTCCTGATGGATGATGACAATGCCAAGCGCTTCGGAATCGTTGATGTCGCGAAACTGTCGCTCTTCTCCGTCGAAGAAGATCGACCCCTCGTAGCTGCCATGCGGATAGACACCTGACAGCACCTTCATCAAGGTCGACTTGCCTGCTCCGTTCTCGCCGACAAAGGCATGAATCTCGCCCGGCATGACCGAGAAATTGACATCGCTCAGCGCTTTGACGACGCCGAAAGACTTGCTGATGCCGCGCATTTCCAGAAGCGGCTTGCCGGCGATTTCCGGCTTACCGTCAGACTGCTCGCGCAGGACAGGATTGGCTACATTCATCGCTCGCTCCCATTACAAATCTGCTTTGCCATTGCCCTCAACAAAAAGACAACGCTGTCAATCGCCGAGCCTACCCCAGCCGAAAGGCTGGGGATTTGGGGCAATGGCATGCAGAAAGGTTACGGGCATATCCTCCGATACGCCCGAGACCGCATTACTGGATCTGGTCTTCCTTGTAGTAACCGCTATCGACCAGAACCTGCTTCCAGTTCGACTTGTCGACGATCACCGGCTTGAGCAGATAGGACGGCACGACCTTGACGCCATTGTCATAGGTCTTGGTGTCGTTGACTTCCGGCTCCTTGCCGGTCATCAGCGCGTCGACCATATCGACCGTGACCTTGGCGAGTTCGCGCGTATCCTTGAAGATGGTCGAGTTCTGTTCGCCAGCGAGGATCGACTTCACCGAAGGCACTTCCGCATCCTGACCGGAAACGACCGGCATCGGCATGTCGCCACTGCCATAGCCTACACCCTTGAGGGACGACAGGATACCGATGGAGATGCCGTCATAAGGCGACAGGACTGCATCGAGCTTCTTGTCGGAATAATAGGCCGAAAGGATGGAATCCATACGGGCCTGAGCGGTTGCACCATCCCAGCGCAGCGTTGCGACCTTGTCCATGCCGGTCTGGCCGCTGCCGATGACTACCTTGCCGCTATCGATATAAGGCTGCAGAACGGACATCGCGCCGTTGTAGAAGAAGTAGGCGTTGTTATCGTCCGGCGAACCGCCGAAAAGCTCGACATTGAACGGACCCGGCTTGTTCTTGAGGTCCAGTGCGGTTTCGATGGACTGGGCCTGCAGCACGCCGACCTGGAAATTGTCGAAGGTCGCATAGTAATCGACATTCGGCGTATCGCGGATCAGGCGATCATAGGCGATGACCTTGATGCCCGCATCGTGGGCCTTGGCCAGAACATCGGAAAGCGTCGTGCCGTCGATGGATGCAACGACGAGAACCTTGGCGCCCTTGGTCACCATGTTTTCGATCTGCGCCAGCTGGTTAGGTACGTCGTCTTCAGCATACTGAAGATCGGTCTGGTAGCCGCGTTCTTTCAGCACCTTGACCATGTTGTCGCCATCGGCAATCCAGCGTGCCGAAGACTTCGTGGGCATGGCGACGGCGACAAGACCCTTGTCTTCCGCATGCGCCAGACCGCTAAAGGCAAGCGCGGCCATCGCGACTGCCAATGTTAGAGATTTCATGCCTGCCATTGTCTCACTCCCAAATTGGGACAGGCTTTTCCGCCTGTCGTTCTCCCAAAATTTCCGCCCCCGCCTTCCGGCCATGCGGAATTCCTCCGGAACAAGTTCTCAAGGGGCCGTCAGCCCGCGATCTTGTCCCATGCCGCAACCGCGCGCTCGGCGCGTTCGCGAACCTCAGCAACCGTCAGTCCGGCTTTGTAAAGACTGGAACCGAGTCCGAAGCAGCTCACTCCCGCTGCCCGATAGGTCGCAAAATCAGCCTCGGAAACACCGCCCACGGCGCCGACCGGAATATCCTTCGGCAAGACGGCGGATATCGCCTTGATACCGTCCGCGCCGAGTACGCTTGCCGGAAAGAATTTCAGCGCCGATGCGCCTGCACGGATCGCCGAAAAGGCTTCCGTCGGCGTGAAAACGCCGGGCATCGTCACCATGCCGTGCTGTCCCGCGCGGCGAATGACATCCGGCTCGACATTGGGGCTGACAAGAAGTCTGCCGCCAACATCGTTAAGACGGTCCACATCTTCGACGCTCAATACCGTCCCGGCCCCGATCAGCACGCCCGCAGGCGCAAGCTTCGCCGCCTTCTCAATCGAGACGAAAGGCTCCGGCGAATTGAGCGGAATTTCAATCGCCTCGAAACCCGTCTCGATCAGCGCTCCGACGATTGCTTCCGTTTCTTCCGGGCGAATGCCGCGCAGGATCGCGACCAGCGGATAGCGCAGCTTTGGCCATGCGATGCGGTCGCTCATTGCGCAGCTCCTTCGAAGGCGTGTTTTGCAGCCATGAACAGACCGTCTCGCACCAGCTCATCGGCTGAAACGCGCCTGACTGTCAGCCCGGCGATTTCAAGCGCGCTGGCATAGAGCGCGCCCATAGTGTCGTCTGAAAGGAGCAGCACTTCTTCGGGTTTGCCATAAAGCATGCGCCCGCCTGCCACTTCCAGCCCGATCAACAAGCCCGACAAACGGGCCAGCTGGTCGATCGGCTTGCGATCATGGACGAGCCAGCCTGCGCGAATGGAAAAAAGCGCGTTGGAAATCAGTGCCGGGTTTTCGAGTGACGCTCTGACACCGGCAGCGAAAGCCTCACCATTCGGATCGACCGCGCCTGCGCCTTCCAGCGCCCCGGCCAGCACCGACTTCTCCTTCAAAAGCGCGAACAATTCGCCCGTCATGAAGGTGCGATAATCGGCAAGGCCACCGTCGGCAATCCGCACCCATTTGGCATGGGTGCCGGGCATGACAACAACCGCATCATGCGTGCCGCCGTGCACAAGACCGAGCAGTTTTGTCTCCTCGCCACGCATAACATCGGGTGCCGTTTCGTCCCGACGCGCGACGCCCGGCAACATGATGACGTGACGGCGCGCGGGCACGCGCACCGCAGCCTTCACGATGCCATCCAACCCGGCGGGCAAGCTCATATAGGGCGCTTCGATCCAGCCGGTCCGCGAACCGGCCATGCCACAGATCACCACCGGCAGATCGTCCGACGCGCCGACAGAAGCAAGGTGCCGTTCGAGCGTTGGCTCGAAACCAGCTTCCTTTGCCTGCAGCAGACCGTCATCGCCACGGCTTTCGCCCAGCACATTGCCATCGACATCCAGCGTCCAGAGGCGAAACCGGGTGGTGCCCCAGTCCGCAACTGCCGCAAATGGCTTTTTATCGAGAGCCATCCGGGGAACCTTAGTGGTTATCTCGCGGCAGGCCACGCGTATGCGCGATATCCTGATACTTGACCGCGTTTTCGAGAACTGCACCGGTTTCCATCTGGCCGACAACGGCGCGCTGGATTTCCTGCCATGGTGTCTGGCTTTCCGGATATTTGTAGCCACCGGCAGCTTCCAGAGCCTTGCGACGCTCCGCCAGTTCTTCGTCAGAGATCAGAATGTCAGCGCTGCCGCGACCAAGATCGATACGCACGCGGTCACCGGTCCTCAGAATAGCCAGACCGCCGCCAGCAGCAGCTTCCGGGGAGGCATTGAGGATCGACGGCGAACCCGACGTGCCCGACTGGCGACCGTCGCCGATGCATGGCAGTGAGCTGATACCCTTTTTCAGAAGGTAATTCGGCGCGCGCATGTTGACGACTTCCGCCGCACCCGGATAACCGATGGGGCCAGCGCCACGCATGAACAGCACCGTATTCTCGTCGATTTCCAGTGCCGGATCGTCGATGCGGTGATGATAATCTTCCGGCCCGTCGAATACGACCGCCTTGCCTTCAAAGGCATTCGGGTCCTTGTCGTCAGACAGGTAGCGATTGCGGAACTCGTCCGAAATGACGCTGAGCTTCATGATCGCCGACGAGAACAGATTGCCGCGCAGCACGCGGAATCCGGCATGCTTCTTCAGCGGCTGATCGTAGGTCTTGATGACATTGCCGTCTTCGATGGTCGCGTTCTTGCAATTCTCGCCGATGGTCTTGCCATTGACGGTCAGCGCATCTTCATTGATGAGGCCCTGCCCCATCAGCTGATTGACGACGGCTGGCACACCGCCCGCATGATAGTAATCTTCGCCAAGATATTCACCGGCAGGCTGCAGATTGACCAGAAGCGGAATTTCCTCGCCATATTTCTGCCAGTCATCGACCGTCAGCTCCACGCCGACATGGCGCGCAAGCGCGTTCAGATGGATCGGCGCATTGGTCGAACCGCCAATAGCGGAATTGACGCGGATGGCATTGACGAAGGCATCCTTGGTCAGAATGTCCGACGGCTTCAAATCCTCATGCACCATTTCAACGATGCGGCGTCCCGATAGATAAGAAACTTCCTGACGGTCGCGATAAGGCGCCGGAATGGCGGCGGAGCCCGGAAGCTGCATGCCGAGCGCTTCGGCGAGCGAATTCATCGTCGTGGCCGTGCCCATCGTATTGCAATAGCCCGTCGATGGAGCCGAGGAAGCAACGAGCTTGACGAAGCCCTGATAGTCGATTTCGCCCTTGGCAAGCAGCTCGCGCGCCTTCCAGACGATGGTGCCGGAACCTGTACGTTCGCCACGGAACCAACCGTTGAGCATCGGGCCGACCGAGAGCGCAATCGCCGGAATATTGACAGTCGCCGCTGCCATCAGGCAGGCAGGCGTGGTCTTGTCACAACCGATTGTCAGCACGACGCCATCGAGCGGATAGCCGTAAAGCACTTCCACGAGGCCGAGATAGGCAAGGTTGCGGTCCAGACCAGCGGTCGGGCGCTTGCCGGTTTCCTGAATTGGATGAACCGGAAATTCAATGACAATGCCGCCCGCCTCGCGAACACCTTCGCGCACGCGCTTGGCCAGCTCCAGATGATGACGGTTGCAAGGTGAGAGGTCGGAGCCCGTCTGCGCGATGCCGATGATCGGACGACCGGACTGCAGCTCTTCCTGGCTCAGGCCATAATTCATGTAGCGCTCCAGATAGAGCGCCGTCATATCGACATTATCAGGATTGTCGAACCAGGCGCGCGAGCGGAGCTTTGGCGTTTTCGGAGAGACGGGCTTGTTCATTTCATTGTCCTGCGTGGGTGAGAGGCCGCGTTACGACAACCTCGATTCCTAATCTTCAAAAGCTTCGACGACATGCCGCTTTCCGAGCAGAAACGCATCGGCCACATGGGTCAGTGGAGCGAGATCAACATCCGAACGCCCCGCGCCGATCAATTGCACGAAACGCTTGTAAAGTCGTTGATATTCGCGGTCCGGCTCGGCCATTTTCTCGGTCCCGGCGATGGTGAGGCGGCTGCCGCCATGGCTGAGCAGAACCGTGCCCTTGTCGGTCTCGACGCGAATATCCCAGGTCTGCGGACCGGTCTGCCGCCAGTCCAGTTCGAACGAAACCGGTATGCCGCTTTCCGTTTGGAACTTGAGGTTGGCTGCGATGGGCGCCGCACGGTTTTCTGGAAAATAAAGATCGGATTGCGTCAGGAAGAAGCGCTCCGGCAAAATATGCGTAACGATGGAAAGCGCATTGATGCCAGGATCGAACACGCCAAGGCCGCCCGGTTCCCAGATCCATTGCTGGCCGGGATGCCAGTGGCGGACATCTTCCTTCCACGTGACCGAAACCGAACGAATTTCCGCATCTTTCAGGAATTCCCGCGCCGGCTCGACCGCTGCGGCTTCGCGCGAGTGCCACGTGGCGTAAAGCGTCACGTCTTCCGCTTGCGCAAGACGCTCCAGCGCCTGCACTTCCGAAATGGTTGCACCCGGAGGCTTCTCCAGCATCACATGCTTGCGCGCCTTCAAGGCTGCGTAGGCCTGGCTAAAGCGCCCTTGCGGCGGTGTGCAGAGCGACACCGCGTCAATGGCAACGTCGCTGCCCAGCAGCTCATCGATGTCGTGAAAAGACGGCAGGCCGTCCAGCCCGGCATTGCGACTGGCAATGGCTTTCAGCTCAATGCCATCGACGGCTTCAATCGATGGCAGATGCTGGTCACGCGCAATCTTGCCCAGACCGACGATTGCGAGAGCGATGTTCGGTTCCGCCGCCATGTTCAAAGCGCCTTCACGACAAGGTTTTTAGCTGCCGCCTGAGCCAGCCTGTTGACCAGCGGATAACGGAACGGCTTGGCAGAAATCTCGAACTGGTCGCCAGCTTCCGTCTTCACGCCTTCTGAGAAAGACAAGGTTGCCGTGCCAAAGAAATGAACATGAATGTCGCCCGGACGGCGGAACAGCTCATATTTGAAATGATGGTGTTCCAGATTGGCGATCGTATGTGACATGTTCGCTTCACCCGAAAGGAACGGCTTTTCAAAGATCACCTGATCGCCGCGACGAATGCGCGAAACGCCCTCCACATGGTCAGGCAACGCCCCCACATATAGCTCCGGCCCCAACGCGGCCTGACGCAGCTTGGAATGGGCAAGCCAGAGATAGTTCTGCTTCTCGGTCACATGATCGGAAAATTCATTGGCAAGGCAGAAGCCAAGCCGGAACGGCGTACCATCCAGGCCAATCAGGTAGATGCCTGCCAGCTCCGGCTCTTCGCCACCATCCTCGGCAAAGGAAGGCGAAACCAGTTCGCCGCCGGTTGCCACCAGCGCCGAACCGTCACCCTTGTAGAACCATTCCGGCTGCACGCCAGTTTCACCCGGCTTCGGTTTGCCGCCTTCGACACCCATCAGGAACATGCGCATGGAGTCGGTCGGCTTTTCAGCAGACTGCGCGGCCTTATGCATCTTGTCGCGACCGTCGGCGGAGCCAAGATGTGTGAGGCCCGTGCCGGCAACAATCAGATGTGCCGGATCGGCATGGGTGATGGGCAGACCGACGCGACCAGCCGCCAGGGCAGCGTCTATATCGACGGCTTCGCCCTTGCCGCTGCGTACGACTTGTTCCTCAAGGCTGATACCCGCTGCAATGGCTGCCGAGGCTAGCTCATAGGTCGTTGCTACGCCCTTGACGACATGCGCCGCTCCCTCCTCACTGCAGGCAGCCACACGCATTTCTCCGCTTTCATCGCGGAACTGGACCAGACGCAACATTAAACCTCCCATTTTCCGCATACCCGTTGCGGAATTCACCCCGACCGCTTGAGAAACGCCATAAGACGCCAATTTACGGCTCGTGTTATTAATATGACTATTTTGCCGTAATCCGCTTTGTCAAGCAAGCAGACGCCCCCACCGGGGCAGTTCGCGAGCCCTGCCCCTCTCGCACGAATACAAGCCTTTGTTTTATATATATAAATAGCAATATTGCGCGTTTGTCGCACCGGCATTTTATTGGGAAACGTCGAAAGGCTCTTGCCATAAAGTAATATTATATGCTTCATAAATGCGAAGGCCGGGAGGGCCTTATTGGGAGGAACCATCATGAAACGCACATTGACGGCCCTGACGGCCGCATTTTCTTTTGCCCTGATTTCGAGCGCATCTGCTGCATCGCTGACGGTTGGCTTTTCGCAGATCGGTTCGGAATCGGGCTGGCGTGCTGCAGAAACGGCCCTGACCAAGCAGGAAGCCGAAAAACGCGGCTATACGCTCAAGTTCGCCGATGCACAGCAGAAGCAGGAAAACCAGATCAAGGCCGTTCGTGGCTTCATCGCTCAAGGGGTTGATGCAATCCTGATCGCACCGGTGGTCTCCACAGGTTGGGACGCCGTTCTGAAGGAAGCCAAGGAAGCCGAAATTCCGGTCGTCCTGCTCGACCGCCAGATCGATTCTCCGGAAGACCTTTATCTGACCGCCGTAACCTCCGATCAGGTTCATGAAGGCAAGGTGGCCGGTGACTGGCTGGTGAAGGATGTGGGCGACAAGCCGTGCAATGTGGTCGAGCTTCAGGGCACCACCGGTTCCTCGCCCGCCATCAACCGCAAGAAGGGTTTTGAAGACGCCATCAAAGGTCATGACAACATCAAGATTTCCCGCTCGCAGACGGGCGACTTCACCCGCACAAAGGGCAAGGAAGTCATGGAAAGCTTCATCAAGGCCGAAGGCGGCGGCAAGAATATCTGCGCCGTCTATGCCCATAATGACGACATGGCTGTCGGCGCCATTCAGGCAATCAAGGAAGCTGGCTTGAAGCCGGGCACGGAAATCAAGATCGTGTCGATCGACTCCGTGCCGGACATCTTCCAGGCCATGGCGAACGGCGAAGCCAACGCGACCGTCGAACTGACGCCGAACATGGCAGGCCCGGCCTTCGACGCGATTGAAGCCTTCAAGGACAAGGGCACCGTTCCGCCGAAGTGGATCCAGACGGAATCGAAGCTCTACACGCAGGCTGACGATCCGAAGGCCGTCTACGAAGCCAAGAAGGGTCTCGGTTACTGATCCTCTCGTCCTCGGGCCGCGTTTGTCGCGGCCCGGAATGACCTTTGCAAAATGCAATGGAAGACTGCCATGGCTGCAAAAGACGCTCCATCGGCGGCCGCTATGCCGCTTCTTGAAGCCCGTTCGATCACCAAATCCTTTCTGGGCGTGACCGCGCTCGACCATGTCGATTTCACGCTCAACCGCGGGGAAATCCATGCATTGCTCGGCGAAAACGGCGCGGGTAAATCCACGCTTATCAAGATATTGACCGGCGCTTACCACGGCTTCGGTGGTTCGATCCTGCTTGAGGGCCAGCCGATTGCGCCTGCCTCCGTGGCAGAGGCGCAGACATTTGGCATCGGCACGGTCTATCAGGAGGTCAACCTTCTCGAAAATCTGACGGTAGCAGAAAACCTGTTTCTGGGACGCCAGCCGAAACGTTTCGGACTGGTCGACCGGGGCCGGATGGAAAAAGATGCGACGAACCTTCTTTCCCGCTATGGCCTCACCATCGATGTCGGCGTGCCTCTGTCCGCCTATTCAGTCGCCATCCGCCAGATCATCGCGATTGCACGTGCCGTCGATCTCTCGGGCAAGGTGCTCGTCCTTGACGAACCGACCGCCAGTCTCGATGCACGCGAAGTCGAAATGCTGTTCGGCGTGCTGCGCCAGTTGAAGGCAGAAGGCCTCGGCATCATCGTCATCACCCATTTTCTGGATCAGGTCTACGCCATCGCCGATTGCGCCACCGTATTGCGCAACGGACGGCTGGTCGGCAGCCGCAACCTGTCGGAACTGCCGCGCACCGATCTCATTTCCATGATGCTCGGCCACCAGCTGCAGGAGACTGTGCGCCGCCAGCTGACCGAGGAAGTAAGCCGCGACACGATTGCCCCGATCCGTTTTGCAGGCTTCGGCAGACAAGGCAGCGTTGCGCCGTTCGATCTCTCGATCCAGCCGGGAGAAGCCGTTGGCATTGCCGGGCTGCTTGGTTCCGGCCGCACCGAAACCGCGCTGTTGATGTTCGGTGTCGATCAGACCGATAGCGGCACCTTGACCGTCGACGGCAAGGAAACGAGGCTCCCCTCGCCCGTTGCGGCCATTGCGGAACGCTTCGCCTTCTGCCCGGAAGAACGCAAGACCGACGGCATTATCGGCGATTTCTCGATGGCGGAAAACATCGCGCTGGCGGTTCAGGCGAAGCGCGGCTGGTCCAGACCGATTTCATCGCGCGAGAAGACGGCGCTTGCGCAGCGTTACATCAAGGCGCTCGATATTCGCCCGCCCGATCCTGACAAGCCGATCAAGTTCCTGTCCGGCGGCAACCAGCAGAAAGCCATACTGGCACGCTGGCTTGCCACCGACCCACGCCTGCTGATCCTCGATGAGCCGACGCGCGGCATCGATATCGGCGCCCATGCTGAAATCCTGAAGCTCATCGGCGAACTTTGCGCTGAAGGCATGTCGCTGGTCATCATCTCGTCGGAATTCGAGGAGCTTGCCGCCGTTGCCAATCGCGTCATCGTCCTGTCCGACCGTCGCCATGTGGCGGAACTGAAGGGCGAGGAAATCACTGCCGACAATATCGTGCGTGCAATCGCTGAGACCGGAAGCGAAAAGGAAGCTGCAGCATGATTGCCCGCATGACCAGAAAACTCAAAAGACTGGCGCCGCAACTGGCCGCCCTTGTGCTCATTCTGGTGGCGAACACCGTCATCGCGCCTGGCTTTCTCGACATCTCGTTCCAGAACGGACGGCTTTATGGAAGCCTGATCGATATTCTGGTGCGCGCCGCACCCGTCGCCATTCTGGCTGTCGGCATGACACTGGTGATCGCAACGCGCGGCATCGATCTGTCAGTCGGTGCCGTCATGGCGATCAGCGGTGCTTTTGCCGCCTCACTCATCGTCGCGGGCTATCCACTTGCAATCGTCATTCCGGCAGCGCTTGGCGTCGGCCTTCTGTGTGGCTTGTGGAACGGCTTTCTGGTTGCGGTCTTCGATATCCAGCCGATCATCGCGACGCTTATCCTTATGGTGGCAGGTCGCGGCATCGCACAGCTTATCACCGAAGGCGCGATCCTGACCTTCAACAATGATTCCTTTGCGGCGCTTGGCTCCGGCTCCTTCCTCGGCGTGCCTGTTCCAGTCCTGATATGGATTCTGGCCGGTCTGGTCGTGGGCCTCGCAGTGCGTACCAGTGCGCTTGGCTTCCTGATCGAGGCGACCGGCATCAACCGTCGCGCAGCGATGCTGGCGGGGGTCAAGGCACGCTTTCTCCTGTTCAGCGTCTATGCGGTTTCCGGCGTCGGCGCTGCCCTTGCAGGGCTTATCGCGGCGGCGGATATTCGCGGCGCAGATGCCAACAATGCCGGGCTGTGGCTTGAACTCGACGCGATTCTGGCGGTCGTCATCGGCGGCACCTCGCTTAATGGCGGGCGTTTCTCGATCATGGCCTCGCTGCTCGGCGCGCTCATCATCCAGTCGATCAACACAGGCATTCTGATGGCGGGCTTTCCGCCGGAATTCAACCTCATCATCAAGGCCGTCATCATCGTGATCGTGCTCACCTTCCAGTCGCCGGCCATTGTCCAGCTCATTACCTTCCTACGCTCGGAACGCAAGGGCAATGGAGCCAATCCGGTCCGTCAAAGCCAGCAGGGAGCACGGCAATGAGAGCACTGCGCAATCTGCCCTTCCTGACGACGGTTGCAATCTTCCTGCTCGCCTATGCGATCTGCATCGTCCAGTTTCCGAACATGCTGTCGACACGGGTAATCGGCAATCTTTTGACGGACAACGCCTTCCTCGGCATAGCCGCCGTCGGCATGACATTCGTGATCCTTTCCGGCGGCATCGACCTGTCGGTCGGCTCGGTCATCGCCTTCACCAGCGTTTTCGTTGCCGTGATGGTCGGGCAGCTCGGCGTGCATCCGCTCGTGGCATTCGGCCTCGTTCTTGTGATCGCTGCATTGTTCGGGGCGTGGATGGGCATGATGATCCATTTCTTGCGGATCCCGCCTTTCGTGGCCACACTTGCGGGCATGTTTCTGGCTCGCGGTGCGGCATTCCTCATCTCGACGCAATCCGTGCCCATCGCGCATCCGTTTCTCGATACATTGCAGGGGCTTTATTTCCGCCTGCCGGGCGGCGGCAGGCTGACATTCATCGCCATGCTCATGCTCGCGGTCTTCATCGTTGGCGGCATCATCGCCCATCGCACGCGCTTCGGCGCCAATATCTACGCGCTTGGCGGCAACCAGCAGTCGGCGGAGCTGATGGGCGTTCCGATTGCCCGCACGACAATCGGCATCTATACGATGTCGGGTATCCTTTCCGGCCTCGCCGGGATCGTCTATACGCTTTATACTTCGTCCGGCTATTCGCTCGCGACGGTGGGGGTAGAACTGGATGCCATCGCTTCGGTGGTGATCGGCGGGACATTGCTGACAGGTGGCGCAGGCCTTGTGGCCGGAACATTCGTCGGCATTCTCATACAGGGGCTGATCCAGACATACATTGTATTCGACGGAACGCTGTCTTCCTGGTGGACGAAAATAGCAATCGGTATATTGCTGTTCCTGTTCATTGCTCTGCAACGAGGACTTGCGTGGTTCTCGGATCTAGGGCGCATCCCGAAAAGTGGGAACCGGTTTTCGGGCAAGATGCGCATTGAAACAAATAGCTAGCCAGGCAACGAATGAAGGAGGCCTGAATTGGGATTGCTGGAAACGGCCATAACCGGACGCAAGCGCCATAACAGCCACGCTGTCGTGGTGGGTGAACTGGGCCGCGGCATCGTCGCGGGAACCATTCCTGCAGGGTCCATCCTTCCGGGCGATCATGAATTGTCGCTGCGCTTCGGCGTTTCCCGCACCGTTCTGCGCGAGGCGATGAAAACCCTTGCCGCCAAGCGCCTCATCGAACCCAAGGCCAAGGTCGGCACCCGTGTTCTGGGCCATGCGAGCTGGAATTTCTTCGATCCCGATGTGCTGACATGGCGCTTCGAGGCAGGCTTCGATGAAGTCTTCGTGGACCATCTGGCGGAAATGCGCATGGCACTGGAACCGGCAGCCGCAGCGGCCGCTGCTGAACGCGCCACCAGTGACGAGATTGTCGAGCTTTACGCGCTCGCCGCCAAGTTCGATGATCCGAACCACACGCCGGAGTCCATCGCCAAGGTTGATCTGGAATTCCATCTGGCCATTGCGCGCATGTCCGGCAATCCGTTCATGCGCTCGGTCAGCGGATTGATCGAGGCGGCGCTGGCAATCTCGTTCCAGCTTTCATCACCCGCCTCATCGCGAGAAGGCATTGCCGAATGCGCAGCCAATCACCTGCGCATTGCCCACGCCATTGCGTCGCGTGATCCACAAAAAGCACGACTGGCCATGGAAAGCGTTATCAAGCTCGGCGTCGATCGTATCCGCGATGTGATCTGAGCATTTCCAGCAAAAGTGGGAGCCGGTTTTGCGTTCGGAAATGCGGTAACAAAGAGACAGAGCGGTTCTTACGGTTCTATCATACAAGAACCACTCTGAAGGTTACGATACCTTCAGATCAAACTGCGGCTCGCCGCGCAGCGTATTACTGACCGTGCAGATTTCCTCAGCCATTTCGGCGAGACGATGCTTTTCGTCGTCGGTCAGGTCACCGCCGAAATGGAAGGTGATGTTGAACCGTTCGATACGCGACGGTCCTTCATGCGCCTTGTCGCCCTTCACTTCCACCCGCACATCGGTCAGCTTTTCCCTTAGTTCGAGCTTCGTTGCGGCGATACGAGCGCTCAACGCCATGCAGGCCGCAACCGACGAATAGATGAGATCGAGCGGATTGAAGCCCGCCTGACTGACGCTGGTGACGATTTCAACCACACCGCCGGTCGGCGTGGTGATGACAGGCAGCTTTCCCTGCTGCGTTTCGGCGACGGCGCCCGTCTCGCGGGTTCTGACTTTCAGTTCGCTCATTCTTGAATTCTCCTGTAGTCCACATGCCGTGCCAGCCAGCAGCCGACGGTCATGCCTGTTATCTCGCCTTTGGCGTCACGATGGAAGACAAGTTTCCATTCGCCCGGCGACGGCGCGTCCATCGAGCGCTGCACCGGCAGCAGCCAGACATGCGGTCCTGCCTCATAGAGCGAATACATATCGCTCTTGCCGAGAAATCCTTCAAAGGCCCCGTAAAAAGCGCCGCCCTCATTGACGATCAGAAGATCGGCCTCAAGTTCGTCGCTGCGATAACGTCCAGCAATATCCTGCTTCGCCGCGCCTTTCAGGCGCTGCATCGTCAGGCTCAGATTTTCATCTTCACGCGCCAGATGGATCGTGTCGCCATCGCGGCGGATCGCGGTCATCGCGGAACGCGCCTCGTTCTCGCCTATTACGTCCATGATTTCCGGGCCGGTGCCGAAACGTGCCTTCATGCGTCCGCGTCCGGCATCTTCAAGGCTCAGCACGAGACCGGTTTCATGGTCGAGCCATGAGCCGAACCATGCGGCATCGGCTTCAACGCGAACCTGTTCCGATGTCCGAACGCCAAGCGCAATATTCATCAGCTTGAAGGCGACGTCGGAAGCTCCGCCTTCAAAATTGAACATGGCGATTGTCGAAAGGCGCTCATCGGCGCAATGCCAGCGCTGGCAGCGCCAGCCGCGCAAAGCCCCGCCATGGCCGGTCAGGCGCTTGCCGCCCGTTTCCTCGAATTTAAGGCCAAGACCGTAAGGCGCTGCTGCACCGTCGCTGAAAGTCTGCGGGCCGCTCAGGCGACGATAGATTCCGCTTTCGTCGTCGCGGGTCGCATCGATCAACTGTTCCCAGGCAATCATGTCGTCCAGCGACGCGCAGATGCCGGCATCGCCCATCCAGTGGATGCGATTGACGGCAGGCAGGAAGCCACGCACCGTGTCGCCCTCATAGCCCGTGCATTCATTGAACTGCGCGGTATCGGGAATAAGTTCTGCGGTCGTCATGCCCGCCGGCTGAAAAATGCGTTCCGACAGAAGTTCGATAAGCGTCCGGCCTGTATGCTGCTCGATCAGATCAGCCAGAATGCGGAAATTGCCGTTGCAGTAGGAATAATGCGTGCCCGGTGCAAAATGCGTGGTCTTCAGGCGGCGCAGCAGGCTTTGTGCCTGTTCGGGCAGAAAGACGCCTTCCGGATCGGCCCCGCACAGAACCGTCAGCGCCCAGTAATCGCGCAGGCCCGACTGGTTGTTGCACAGATCGCGCACGCTGGGACGCTTTTCAGCAAACTTGTCGAGATAGGCGGCAAGCGCATCATCAAGAACTTCCGGCTCGCCGACACTGTCGAGCAGAACGGCGCAGGTGAACTGCTTGCTGACCGAACAGATCGGCATGCACGTTTCGGGCGTCATCGCCTTGCGAGTGGAAAGATCGGCAAAGCCCCATGCATGGCGCAGCACGACCTTGCCATCTTTCAGCACCGCGACCGCGCCACCTGGCCCTTTATAGTGCTGCGGAATGGTGCGAACGAAGGTTTCAAGCGCGGAAAGATCGAATTTTGACATGATGCTCAGGCGACTCAGATGAAAATCAACAGCCGCCACGAGGCATCATTTTGTCCGTTCGATCAAGGCCATGGCCGCATGCGGATTATGCGCCTTATAGCCGCTGATCACATAGAGATAGACATCGCGGGCGATATGGTCCGCAACAGGCGGCGTCACGGTCTTCAACCCTTCGGCGGGTTCTCCCGCTGCTATCGCCTTGGCGCGTGCAGCCCACTGATCGAGATGACTTTCACCATAGCCAAGCGGCTCGCTTTCCTTCGTTCCCATGATGCGAAGATAGGCGAAAGGTGCGGTCATATCGGCGAATTGCGGAAAGTCGCTGTCGCCTGCAATCACCACCGCTACGCCATATTCGCGCAGCAAGGCGATGAAGTCCGGTGAATTGAAACTGTCGTGGCGCACTTCCACCGCATGACGCACATCGCGCCCGTCGACACGCTTCGGCAGAAGCTTCAAAAACGCCTCGAAGTCCACGGGGTCGAACTTCTTCGTTCCCATGAATTGCCAGTTGACCACGCCGAGCTTGTCCTTCAGTTCCATCATGCCGCCGGTCATGAACCGTTCAATGCTCTCACCCGCCTCCGCCAGGACACGGCGATTGGTGGAAAAACGCGGTGCCTTCAGCGAAAACACAAAGCCTTCCGGCGTTTCATCGTGCCATTTGGCGAAGGTCGTGGGTTTCTGCGGACCGTAATAAGTGCTGTTGATCTCGATGGATGTGAGCTTGCTCGATGCATATTCAAGCTGGCGCTTCTTCGACAGTTTTTCAGGATAGAAGCTCTTGTCCCACGGTTCATAGGCCCATCCGCCAATACCGACGCGGATCTTACCCGTGTTTTCCCTGGCCATCGCCATTCCTCCATACCGGTGCATCATGAGTTCATACAGTTTAGTCATGATGTTTAATCTGTATTCGCACCGCTGGCTATGTTCATATCAGCGTGCTTGACTGGGAGGAGAAGCAGGCGGCTGAACGTAAACTTTGCCGCGAGACTGAGGTTTATGCACCTGTCGGCCATTTGGGTGCGTCTGACCATGAGTTCCCGTTCCCCCAACACATGGATTGTCCCGGTTTTCGGGAGGATCTTTTTGAAAAGAGGCGGAGAAACCGTCCTTGCAAGGCGAGCCGGAATGGCGAGCGAGACATGGTGAGATTGAGGAAATGCATACAATGACGAGCAAACCCAATGCCCGTACCGGAGGCCAGATTTTGGTGGATGCGCTGCGCATCCACGGCACCGACCGGGTCTTCTGCGTCCCCGGCGAGAGCTATCTCGCCGCGCTTGACGCCTTTCATGATTCCAGCGACGCGATTGACCTGATCGTCTGCCGGCAGGAAGGCGGCGCGGCCTATATGGCGGAAGCCTATGGCAAGCTGACCGGCAAGCCGGGCATCTGCTTCGTCACACGCGGTCCCGGCGCAACAAACGCCTCTGTCGGTGTGCATACAGCTTTTCAGGATTCGACACCGATGCTGCTCTTCATCGGTCAGGTCGCCAGCGATCAGGTCGAGCGCGAGGCATTTCAGGAAATCGATTATCGCCGCATGTTCGGCCAGATGGCCAAATGGGTCGTCCAGATCGACGATGCCGCCCGCATTCCGGAACTGGTCAGCCAAGCCTTCCACCGCGCCGTCAACGGTCGCCCCGGCCCGGTCGTGATCGCCCTGCCGGAAGACATGCTGACATCCTATGCCACCGTCAGCGACGCACCAGCCTTTAAACAGGTTCAGATGCATCCAGGTGCCGACCAGTTGCAGGACATGCAAGCGCTTCTTGCAAAGGCCGAACGGCCTCTGGTGATCGTCGGCGGTGGCGGCTGGAATGCGAGAGCCATCAGCGATCTGCGGAAATTTGCCGAGAACATGCACCTGCCCGTCGCGGCATCCTTCCGCTGCCAGGACATGTTCGACAACACTCACCCGCTCTATGCAGGCGAAATGGGAACCTCGATCAGCCCCAAGCTGGCGCAGCGCGTGCGCGATGCCGATCTGCTGATCGTGATCGGTGCCCGCCTCGGCGAAATGACGACGCAGGGCTACGAACTCGTCTCCATTCCGGTGCCAAAACAGAAGCTCGTCCATATCCATCCGGGCGCGGAGGAACTGGGCCGCGTCTATCATGCAGACGTTCCGGTCAATGCTTCCATGCCTGACTTCTGTGCGGCGACGGCAAAGCTTGCGCCGGTTGCTGACCCGCGCTGGAAGGCATGGACCGACAGCGCCAATGCCGATTACCGCGACAACATCAAATCGCCGGTCATCCCCGGTGATGTGCAGATGGGCGAAGTGATGGAGTGGCTGCGCGCGCATCTGCCCGCCGACGCCATCATCACCAATGGCGCGGGCAACTATTCCGCATGGCCGCATCGCTTCTACCAGTACCGCACCTATCGCAGCCAGCTGGCTCCCACCAACGGCTCGATGGGCTATGGCGTACCGGCTGCGGTCGCCGCCAAGCTCACCGCGCCGGAACGCACGGTTGTTGCCTTTGCAGGTGACGGCTGCTTCCTCATGAACGGACAGGAACTGGCAACAGCAGCGCAGTATGGAGCCAATGCCATCTTCATCGTCGTCAATAACGGCATGTATGGCACCATCCGTATGCATCAGGAGCGCACCTATCCGGGCCGCGTTTCAGGCACCGGTCTCGCCAATCCTGACTTCGCAGCGCTTGCCCGCGCCTATGGCCTGCATGGCGAAGTGGTGGAAAAGACGGCTGATTTTGCACCGGCCTTCGAGGCTTGCGAAAAGTCCGGCAAGCCGGGCCTCATCGAAATCCGCATCGATCCGGAAGCGCTTTCACCGAAGATGAGCCTCAGCCAGATGCGCGAGCAGGGTCTGGCCAAGCAGCGATAGACGGACGCCAAATAAAAAAGCACGCTTTCTTCTCGGCCAAGAAGGAAGCGTGCAAAAAGACATTTTCAATCACAACGCCCCCGGCGTATCTATGATCCGGTGCAAGGGGGTGTACCGCACCGATAAAATGCCTTTCGGTCGCCGGAACGAGTGTCCCGGCAATCCCACGATCAGGCCTGCGCTTCTCCACAGACCTGCTGTTTGTCGAGCGCTTCGATCATCAGCTCCACCGCTGACGAGATCGGCGCGACAATCGGAATATCGAAGCCGCCACGCAGTTGTTCCGCAGCTTCCCCCAGCGGCCCACCGCCGATGATGACCGCTTCGGCTCCATCCATGATGCAAAGCCGCACCGCCGCTTCCAGTTCTGTACGCAGACGCGCGCCATCGCGCGCCAGCTTCTCAGGGTCTCCCGGCGTGCAGCGAATACCCGTATAAAGATGCGACAGACCTAGGCTTTCCGCCCGCGCCGCTATTGCATCGGCAAGATCCGGCGTTACCGTCGCAATGCCGAACCGTCGTCCATTCCGTGTTGCCTCGACCATCGAGGCCTCGCAAATGCCGAGAACCGGTACGGCCAGGCTCTCCTGCAGATGCACGACACCGGGATCGCCATAAGCGCTGACAATGACCCCGATGCAGTGTGAATTCTGCCCCCTGCCGATTTCTATGACCTGCGCCGCTGAAGCGTGCAGCTGCTCGTCATTGACGATCATCGAAGGGCTGCGTGTCGCAGTGGCGGCTTCGATCCGAAGCCGCCCGTTCGCCTTCCGCCTGGCAATATCGAGCATCATCCCGCTCGTTGCCTCTGAGCTGTTTGGATTGATCAGCAGGACATAGGGGGATGATGCAGTCATGTTCAGGCCTGTTCTTTAGCAGTTTTTGTGAAATCGACCGTCGGCTCGTCGGCTTCCGCCGGCTGCGTCAGGTCTTCCATGGACCGACCATAGGTTTCCGGCCCAAGCTGGATGCAGAATGCGAAGATGGCATACATCGATGCGGCAAGGCCGAAGACACCGAGCATTCCGTATGTGTCGAACAAGGCACCCGCAATCGTTGGCACGAAGGATCCGGCAGCCGAACCGCTCGCGAGGATGAGTGCCACACCGAAGCCGCGGATACGGGTTGGATAGAGTTCCGGCGCGTAAATCCAGATCGACGTGTTGAGCAACAGGACGAAGAACTGGAACAGCGCTCCGAAGAACAGCACCAGATAGATGTTCGTGCCCAGATAGATGATCGAAAGCGCTGCGGCACAGGCACAGACCGCACCCAGGCTGAGAACTTTCTTGCGCGGAAAGTAATAGCCGAATGCCGATGCTGCAATGGCACCGAGCACGCTGCCGCTCTGGATGATCATGCTGTAAAGAAGGCTGCCCGAAAGCGTGTAGCCCATCGAAACGAAAATCATTGGCATCAGCGTCAGGACGGAAAGTTGTGCGCCGTAGCTCATCAGGATCGCGATCGCCACAGGGACGGTGCGGCCAAGATAAGGCGCCTGGAACAGTTCCCTCCAATTGCCCTTGACTGGCTTGGTGTCACTGTCTTCCGACTTCGACAGATATTCAGTGACTTTCAGGTTCTTGGGTCGGAGTGATCCGGACGCCAGAATGGAAAGTACCTTGTTTGCTTCGTCGATCTTGCCTTGCGAGGCCAGAAAACGCGGTGTTTCCGGCACGTAACGGCGAAAGAAAACAACGAGGAAAGCGGGGATCGCCAGAACGGCGAAGAGCCAGCGCCAGTTGTCGTCGCCCGGAAAGAGCGTGAAAACCAGCAGACCGAAAGCCGGGGCGAGGAAGTTGCCGAAACCGCCTGCGCCGACATTGACGAGACCGGCTGCAGTTCCACGGAACTTCGGCGAACAGAATTCGGCAAGCATCGTAACGGCAGTCGAAATTTCGCCGCCGACACCAAAGCCGACAATGGCGCGTGCGAGACAGAGCCAGCCGAAGCTCGGTGCGAGCGCACAAAGTGCGGAACCGACGGTGAAGAGAAGAAGATTGATCGTCAGCATGACACGGCGGCCGTACCGGTCGCCAAGAATGCCAGACAAGAGACGGCCAATGGCCGCGCTTGCGAAAGTGATGGTATTGAGGAAGCCGATATCGGCGCCCGACAGACCCCATTGTTCGCGAAGGATCGGCCCGACGAGGCCAATCGTGTTCTGCTCGAAACTGTCAAAGAGACAGCCGATCAGGATCAGCGCGAGAATCTGCTTGTGCGCAGTTGTCACGCCGATATTTCCCAATGCATTTTCCATCTGCTTGATGGCCGGTGACGTCGCACCGGATTGTATCATTTGTTCCCCTGCCATAACGGTCCAACTCCCATGATATTAGCCGTATGAAATTATTTTTTCATAATCAAACATCAGAAAATCAATTTTTACAAGCATTTTTTTATCGTTTATTTTCAGATAGATAATCTGCTCAAAGCTTAGGCGAAAAAGATGCAAAAATAGTCAAAAGCTGCTAATAGTTAGGCAATCTGAAAATATGATTTCATCAGGCGGCACATGAAACCCACCGAAAAGTCCTTTCTGACCCGCGTAAGAGACGTTATGGACGAACTGCCGCCAGCCGAAAAAAGGCTGGGTGAATTCGTATGTGATTTTCCAGGGGAACTGGCGAGCTATTCGGCGTCGGAACTGGCAGCTCTCGCCCATGTTTCCAACGCGACCGTGACGCGTTTCGTACAGCGCCTCGGTTATGACACCTATGAAGAATCCCGACGCCATGCCCGTGAGGAAAAACAGACGGGATCGCGTCTGTTTCTGTCGAGTGCCACCGATGCGGAGAGCGGCCAGTCCCTGTCTTCGCATGTCGGTCAGGGCATCGCCAATCTGGAAAAGACCTTTCTTTCCATACGCGAAACACAGATCGATGCCGTTGTGGAAGCAATGCTCGGCGCACGCAAGACATGGGTATTCGGCTTTCGCAGCAGCCAGCCTTTTGCGGCCTATCTGCAATGGCAGATGATACAGGTGGTGGACAATATCGTTGCGGTTCCCGGACCGGGCCAGACACTTGGCGAATATATTGCCAGCATCAGCCCCGACGATATGGTCATCGTCTTCGCGCTTCGCCGCCGTATTGCAAAAATGGACGACATCCTTGCCGCCATCGAAAAGCGTGGTGCGAAACTTCTCTACATCACCGATGAAGGCGCGCCGTTCCGGGCTTCCGCGCAATGGCATTTTCATTGCCAGACACTGGCGCCCGGCCCGTTGTTCAATCACGTTGCGGTCATGGCGCTCTGCCATTTATTGACCACGCGGGCCATTGAAAAAGCAGGCGCTTCCGGACGAAAGCGCCTGCGTGATATCGAAGCCTCCGGCGACCTGCTCGAAGAGCTGTAAACCGGTTATTTTACAGGCGGCGCATACATGAGCCCGCCCTTGTTCCACAGCGCATTGATGCCGCGGTCGATCTTGAGCAGGCTGCCCTTGCCGATGGTGCGTTCAAACATTTCGCCATAATTGCCGATCTTGGAGACGACATTATAGGCCCATTTCGGCTCAAGGCCGAGCTGTTGGCCGCTATCGCCTTCCGATCCGAGGAAACGGCGCACGTCCGGCTTCTTGGAGTTCAGATCCGCATCAGCGGTGGCTTGCGTAATGCCCAGTTCCTCGGCCTCAAGCATTGCAAACAGCGTCCAGCGAACGATGTTGAACCATTTATCGTCGCCCTGGCGGACGGCAGGTCCAAGCGGTTCCTTGGAAATCACTTCCGGCAGAACGGTGAAAGCATCAGGTTCGGCAAGCTTCAGACGTTGCGCATAAAGTGCGGACGCGTCGGTCGTGTAAACATCGCAGCGACCCGTTTCAAATGCTTTCAGGATGCCATCGGCAGAATCAATCACCACCGGTTCATATTTGATACTGTTGGCGCTGAAAAAATCAGCGGCGTTCTGTTCGGTGGTCGTGCCCTGCTCGGTGCAGACCGAAGCGCCGTCGAGCTTCAAGGCGCTATCGATACCCAGATCCTTACGGATCATGAAACCTTGACCGTCATAATAGGCGGTGCCGACGAAATGGATGCCCATGCCCGCATCACGCGAAAGCGTCCAGGTGGTCTGGCGCGAAAGCAGGTCGACCGTGCCGGATTGCAACGCCGTGAAGCGTTCCTTGGTCGAAAGCGGAATGAAGCTCACCTTGTCAGGATCGCCAAAGACTGCCGCCGATACCGCACGACAGAAATCAATATCGAAGCCGGTCCATTTGCCCTGATCGTCTGGCGACGAAAAGCCTGCAACGCCCTGACTGACGCCGCAATTGATCTTGCCGCGCTCCTTCACGGTCGAAAGCGTATCCGCCTGCGCCCCACTTTGAGCGGACATGGCAAAGCCCGCCGCCAACAACGAACCCAAAACTATTTTTTTCATTGTTCCTCCTCCCAGAGTTTCAGGCCAGAGTTTCAGGCCAGAGTTTCGGCCCAGAGTTTCGGCCCAGAATTTCGAAAAAGCCGATCCATTGCCCGGCAGCACGCCGCCGGGCTTGTTGTTTGTTCAGTTATCCGACTACGAACTACTTCAGTGCAGCCGCGAAGCTGTCCTCCAGAACGCTCAGCAGATGATCGGCATTGGCACGTGTGAAGATCATCGGCGGGCGCATTTTCAGGACATTGTCGAACGGACCTTCAGTCCCCATCAGAATGCCGCGTTCGCGCGCGCCATCATTGATCTTCTTGGCCAGAGCCGTTGCCGGTTCCTTGGTCTTGCGATCCGTGACCAGCTCGATACCGAGGAACAGCCCCTGCCCGCGCACATCACCGATGATATCGAAGCGCTTCTGCATCGAGCGGAACCCGTCGATGAGATAGTTGCCGATATCAAGCGCGTTGCGGCGCAGATCGTTGCGCTCAATGACATCCAGCACTGCCAGACCTGCCGCGCAGGAAACCGGATTGCCGCCAAACGTGTTGAAATATTCCATGCCATTGTTGAAGCTGCTGGCTATTTCACGGGTCGTTACCACTGCCGACATCGGATGGCCGTTGCCGATAGGCTTGCCCATGGTGACGATATCCGGCACCACATCCTGCATTTCAAACGCCCACCAGTGGCTGCCAACACGGCCGAAGCCAACCTGCACCTCATCCGCGATGCAGACACCACCAGCCGCCCGCACCTTCGCGTAGACTTCCTGCAGATAGCCTTCCGGCAGGAAGACCTGACCGGCGACGCTCGGGATCGACTCGGCAATGAAATAAGCCGGGCCGCGTCCAAGGCTTTTTACGGCTTCGATCTGCTCGGCAATACTTTCAGCAAAGCGCTTGCCATGTTCTGCCAGCGGCCAATTTTCCGGCGCGCGGTAGCTGTCGGGGATGACGGCCTCAAACACGTGATCCGGACGTCCTTTGCCGCCCTTGCGCTTGTATTTATAGGGACTGAGATCGATCAGCTCCTGCGTTGTACCGTGATAGGCCCAGTCGAGCACCAGCGCATCGCGCTGGCCCGAATGCGCACGTGCCATACGCAGCGCCAGACTGTTCGCCTCACTGCCCGAGCAGGCAAACGAGGCCACCGTCAAACCTTCGGGCAAAGTCGCCGTCAGGCGCTCCGCATAGGAAACGATGTTGTCGTGCAGATAGCGCGTATTGGTGTTGAGGATCGCGGCCTGTCTGGCAATCGCCTCCACCACCTGCGGATGAGCGTGGCCGAGATGGCAGACATTGTTGAAGCAATCGAGATAGGCGCGGCCCCGATTATCGATCAGCCATGCGCCTTCACCGCGCACGAACTTGATCGGCTCGGAGTAGGAGATGGAGAGGTTCGGCAGCAGAATATCCTTGCGGGCGCTGACGATCTCGGTGCGCGTGCGACCGGTCTGGTGGAAGGCTTCCGCCGGAATATCGGCAAGGACTGCGGCATCCGGGAAGATATCGGCCCAGACATCAAGATAGGCATGTTCGCCGACGCCCAGAATTTCCGCTGCCGTGAGGCCGGTATCCGTCGAAATCTGGAAATGGAGATGCGGCGTCCAGCCACCATTCTCGTGCATGTCGCCCATCTGGCCGACGAGATCACCGGCGGCCAGTTTCTGCCCCGGCTTCAGGCGGGACACAGCCTCATGCGCCATATGGCCCCACAGCGTGATGAAAGGCGGGCAGCCTTCCGGCTGATGTTCCAGCGCAATCAGGCCGCCATAGCCAAGTGGCGCGGTCTCGATCTCGACGCTTTTCACAGTAGCTGCAAGCGGCGTGTAGACGGGCGTGCCTGCAGGCATGAACAGGTCAAGGCCCAGATGGTGGACACGCCGCTCGCCTTCGACAAAGCGTGAACGAAACGCCTCATCGGTATAGACAGTACGCTTTTCGCCCCATGGACCGATGCCGAGCTGCACATGGTTGCGGGCGCAGAAATCATCCCACCAGGCGGTGGCTTCCTTTGGGCGCTGCCCGGCAGAATCGACCGTCATCACATGAGCCGGGTCGCCATAGGGCACCAGCGCCTTGGTCATCGTCGCCGGATGCGGGCGAACGATGGGGGCGAGGTTCTTTCGGTTGGCATTGATCCATTCACGCACCGCACCAGCACCGTCTACAGCATCGAAACCGCATGCCTTGCGCAGGATGGCGGTGGCGAAGCGCGGGTTCATGGCATCAAGCTTGTGCAGAAGCCGCCATGCAGGTGCTTCGCTGATCGCAAGATAAGGATTGTCACCGGTCTTTTCGCGGCGCGAAGCCGACAGCGTGACGCTGGTGACGAGACGCATCGCAATCAGATCGAATATGAGATCGATTTCCTGCGGCAAAAGCGGATATCTCGCATGGAACCCGGCAGCGAGGGCTGCGGCTGCACCAATCGGGTCGTCCATATCCAGAATGGAATAGGCAGCGGCAATCGCCACTTCGGCAACCAGAAAAGTGTGAACCGCATCGCCAAAATCGATCAGCCCGGCAATACGTTCATTATCCTGCGGATCAACCAGCACATTCCAGTCATTGGCATCGCTATGGATCACCTGTGCACGCTGGAGCGGCAGCTTCGGCGCGATATCGCGCTCGAAACGGACAAGGAAGCGCTCGACGACAGCGCGGTCTTCCGGCTTGTCGATGAAATGCAGACGGTCACGCGCCCGTCCGGCGTGGCGCACATCCCAGTCAAAATCGCGCAAGGCACCCGGATGGATGAAGCCCTGCAAGGCGCGGTCCAGCTGCCCCAGCGCACCGCCCAGATTGTGCATCAGCGCCTTGGTGCGCTTGACCTCGGCCAACGGCGTGCCCGGCAGCCAGCTTGCCACCCGCAGCGCATGGGGCTTGCCCTTTTCCTTTTCGATAGAGGCCAGTACCTCCCCCGACAGGCTCGCTTTCAGGCGCGGTACGGCAAGCACCGGATCAGCCTTGGCCAGATGCTGCAGGAGCGCTGTCTGGAATTCGCTTTCAACGCGCGGTTCACTGGCATTCACGACTTTCAGAATCCAGTCTCCCGATCCATTGCCCGTCTTCAGCCGGAAATTGCGATCACGCTCGCTGTCGAGCGGCGAGGCACTCGCCGTCACGCCGAAATGAAGCTGGGCCAGCACTTCAGCCTCTTGCGGAGAAAAATCGGGGGCGGGATGCGAAATATCTGTCATGGGAGGCGCTTCACGGGTTGAATATGAATGGGAAGTAACAGGATGAGCTTGGCATGTCCGCGATTTTCAGGCATCAGACAAGGCGTCGGTCAGACCGGCACTTTGCCGGAATGGACCGGCACATTTACGATAATACGAAAGAACCGACCATGCGGGAACTGGATGCGAAGGATCGCGAGATACTGGCCATTCTCTCCAAGGAAGCGCGCATTCCGCTGAAAACCCTGGCGGGACGCATCGGTCTTTCGCGCAGTGCAACCGGAGAGCGTGTCGCCAATCTTGAGAAAAATGGCGTCATTCGCGGTTACAGGGCAGACATCGGCCAGATCGACAGGAACGTCATCCGCGCCATGATTCTGGTCAGCCTCAAGCGTACACCGGCGCTTGGCCTTCTCGATGAGTTGGCGCGCCATGCCGAGGTGCGCCGGGTATCGTCGGTGAGTGGCCAGCTCGATTTGATCGTTGAGGTTGAAGTCCCCACCATAGACCGCCTCAACAGCCTGCGTGATCTCATCGCCACCCATGAAACTGTAGAGGATCTCACTACCGCAATCGTGCTTCGCCGGGATATCGAGCGCGAAACCGTCTAAAATTCAGTTATACAACTTTAGTTTGGACTATTACAATTTAAGGTAGACATTCTACCATAAGTCGAACATAACGCCTCCGGGTTGAAAAGGAGGGGACATGAAGACGCTTAATCTATTCATTATCGGGTTCGGCTTTACCGCACTCGTCATTACTTGCATTTTCGCCATCGGCGGCGGCACTATCTGATCAGTAACGAACGACAATATCATGCCCTCAGCAGGGGTTCCCCGAGGAAGATTGCTGAAGATTCGCGCACAGCGCGGATCATGAAATCGCTCAGCACCCGGATTCGCGGTGCAGCCACCACATCTATGTGACAGCTCATCCAATATTCACGCACCAGATGCATCTCGCGCGGCAGAACCGGAACCAATTCCGGATGCCGGCTGGCGATGAAATAAGGCAGCACGCACAAGCCATAGCCAATCTGCGTGGCGATCAGTTGCGCATGAATACTGGAACTTTGATAGGTGCAGCGCTGCCCTGGCAGGATTTCGCGCATGTAATCAAGGCCCGGCGTGAAAACCATGTCGTCGATGTAACCAATGAACGGATGCCGGGCCATGTCCTCGCGTGTCCTGATCGGCGGATGCCGCTCCAGATAATCGCGATGACCATAGATGAAGAGCCGATAGGGCGTCAGCTTCTCGCTGTGATAGGGACCGGTACGCGGCATATGCAGCGTGATCGACAATTCCGCCTCGCGGCGCGACAGCGACATGATCTGCTGGATCGTCACCACTTCCACGAACAGGCTCGGATAGGATTGCGCCAGCACAGGCAGACGGTCGGCAAGAAAGAAATTGCCGAAACCTTCCAGCGTCGAGAGACGCACGACACCTGACAGCGCCGCCAGATTGCCGGTAGCCTCGGTCTGGAATTTCATCGCCTCGCGCTCCATGACCTCGGCAGAGTTCACCAGCCGTTCGCCGATGGGCGTCAGCAGATAACCGCGCGGATTGCGCTCGAAAAGCTTGGTCGCAAGGGCCTGTTCCAGGCGGTCGATCCGGCGCAGAACAGTGACATGGCTGGTGCGCAACTGTCGCGCCGCCGTGGAGAGCTGGCCGGTGCGCGCAACCGCCAGAAAATATTGCAGATCGTCCCATGTGAACTGCCGCATGCACCCCTCCCAAACAGTTGCGGTGGCTCCTGTCTCTCTGTCTGTACGTTTTCGAACAGACAGTGTTCAAAAATTGTTGTTCGTGTACGCATTTGTCAATGCTACCGTTTCAAAAAGTAGCTCCGTCGAAAATGCCAGACAGGTTTGCGTCAGGAGCTGCAATAAAGAAAGAAACGCCCGGGGCGGAGGAACAAATCGGGCGGAAGCAGAGGGCGAACGGCACAGAGGAAAAGCCGTTTCCTGATCTCGAAAGACTGCTTCACTACAGCATTAGCCGGAAAATCGGAATCGATTTTCAGAAAGCACAATGCGTAGATTCAATAGTTTAGAGCGTCGTTTGTACGTCCGTAAGGATGCATGGCGCTCTGAAGAATGCCGTGCGGGTTTTCCGTGGCGGTTTTGGTGTTATTGGGAGGAGCACTTCATGAAATGTCTCGCACTTGCAACGGCAGCGCTTTTCGCCGCCACGGCTATCTCGTCGGCAGCGGAAATTTCCGACGGCAAGGTCAAGATCGGCATTCTGAACGATCAATCCGGCGTTTATGCCGACTTCGGCGGCAAATGGTCGTTCGAGGCTGCCAAGATGGCGGCTGAAGATTTCGGCGGCAAAGTGCTCGATGCGCCGATTGAGATCATCACGGCGGACCACCAGAACAAGCCGGACGTCGCCTCGAACATCGCGCGCCAGTGGTACGACACCGAGCAGGTCGATTCCATCATGGAACTGACAACCTCGTCGGTCGGCCTCGCCGTACAGGCCCTGTCCAAGGACAAGAAGAAGATCACCATCAACACAGGTGCGGCCACGTCGGAACTGACCGGCAAGCAGTGCACGCCTTATGGCTTCCATTGGGCCTATGACACCCATGCGCTTGCAGTCGGCACCGGCGGCTCGCTTGTGCAGCAGGGCGGCGATACCTGGTACTTCCTCACTGCCGACTATGCTTTCGGCTATTCGCTGGAAGAGCAGACAAGCAAATTCGTCGAATCCAAGGGCGGCAAGGTTCTGGGTTCCGTGCGCCACCCGCTGGCAACCACCGATTATTCCTCCTTCCTGCTGCAGGCACAGGCCTCCGGCGCCAAGGTGGTCGGCCTTGCCAATGCAGGTCTCGACACGTCCAACGCCATCAAGCAGGCGGCTGAATTCGGCATCGTCGCCGGTGGCCAGCGCCTCGCGGCCCTGCTCTTTACCCTGTCGGAAGTGCACGGTCTCGGCCTCGAAGCCGCTCAAGGCCTGACGCTGACCGAAGGTTTCTACTGGGATCGCGACGATGAATCGCGCGAATTCGGCAAGCGATTCTTCGAGCGCACGGGCCGTATGCCGAACATGATTCAGGCAGGCACCTATTCCGCTGTCACCCAATATCTGAAGGCGATCAAGGAAGCCGGGACCGACGAAACCGAGGCCGTTGCCAAGAAGCTTCATGAAATGCCGGTCGAGGACGTCTTTGCCCGTCGCGGCAAGGTCGGTGCCAACGGACGCATGATCTACGACATGTATCTGATGGAAGTGAAGAAGCCTGATGAAAGCAAGGCGCCTTGGGATTACTATAAGGTTCTTGCAACCATTCCCGGCGATCAGGCCTACATGAAGCCGGAAGAAAGCGGCTGCCCGCTGGTAACGCAGTAAAAAGAGGCTGGTTGAATGAACGCAGCAACTGGCAATATGACGGCCCTGCATGAAGCAGGGCCGAACGATGGTGGCTCATCCGGCAAGACCGTTCTGTCGGCACGCGGACTGGGCAAGTCTTTTGGCGGCTTTCATGCAGTCAAGAATGTCGACCTCGATGTGGAACATGCTCGTGTTCACGCGTTGATCGGCCCCAACGGTGCAGGCAAGACCACTGTTTTCAACCTCCTGACCAAGTTCTTGCAGCCATCGAGTGGCGAGATCACACTTCTGGGCGAAACCATTACCAAGACCGATCCGGCCAAGGTGGCCCGCATGGGTTTGGTGCGCTCGTTCCAGATTTCGGCCACCTTTCCGCACCTGACCGTGCTGGAAAATGTAAAGGTCGCATTGCAGCGTCCCAATGGGCTTGCCACACAGTTCTGGCGCTCGCTGTCAGCACTCGACCGGCTCGACGCGCAGGCCATCGAGCTTCTGGAGCGAGTCGGCCTTGCCGATGCCCGTCATGCGCTGGCCGCCGATCTGTCCTATGGCCGCAAGCGCGCGCTCGAAATCGCCACCACGCTGGCGCTCGATCCGAAGGTTCTGCTGCTCGATGAGCCGATGGCGGGCATGGGCCATGAAGATGTCCATACCATTGCCGCCCTCATTGCCGATGTGGCGAAGGATCGCGCGGTCTTGATGGTCGAACACAATCTCAAGGTGGTGGCCGACATTGCCCACCACGTCACGGTGCTGCAGCGCGGCGAAATTCTCGCCTCCGGCGATTATGCCACCGTCTCCAAGGACGAGCGCGTGCGCACCGCCTATATGGGAACCGAACATGAATAGAGGCCAACCGCTATTATCCGTGCGCGGGCTCAATGCCTGGTATGGCGAAAGCCATGCCCTGCACGGCGTCTATAACAGCAATATACAGATGCGACAGATGGGCAAGATAGAGATGCGACATTTTTAGGTCGCGTGCTCTGTTCAGATCGAACGAGGAAAGGAAGACTGGCTCTCTATTGATGTGTATCAGTTTAGAGAGTTGCCATGTCTTGTTTGATTACTATGTCGCAGAGAGAACTCAATCGATTGGAAGTCATTCAGAAGATACGGGATCGCCGCCTGACCGTTATACAGGCCACCGCATTGCTCGATCTCAGCCGCAGCCAGATTCATCGTCTTTTACAGGCTTACGATAAACTTGGGAGTGCTGGACTGGTTTCGGGAAGACGCGGTCGCCTGAGCAATCATCGTTACAGCGAAGATTTCCGCAATGGTGTTCTGGATTTGGTGCGGGGTTATTATCGGGATTTCGGTCCGACACTGGCCTGTGAGAAGCTTGCCGAACGACACCAGCTTTCGGTCAGCAAGGAGACGCTGCGGCAATGGATGACGGTGGCTGGGTTGTGGACGTCGCGTCGTGAACGCAAGCGACAACTGCATCAGCCGCGCGGCCGGCGGGATTGTTTCGGTGAACTGGTGCAGATCGACGGGTCGCATCACTGGTGGTTTGAGGAGCGGGGTCCCAAATGCGCCCTCCTCGTTTATATTGACGATGCCACCGGCAAGCTTCTGCATCTGCGTTTTGCCGGATCAGAGAATACATTCGATTATTTTCATGCGACGAAGGCCTACTTGCAGGAATGGGGCAAGCCGCTGGCCTTTTACAGCGACAAGCATGGTGTGTTTCGCTCCACACATGGTTCAGAGAAAGATCGAACAAGCGGCCTGACACAGTTTGGTCGGGCACTTTATGAGCTCAACATCGATATTATCTGTGCCAATACTCCGCAGGCCAAAGGCCGTGTCGAGCGGGCCAACAGGACTTTGCAGGATCGCCTGGTGAAGGAATTGCGACTGCGCGGCATTGATACAATCGAAGCAGCAAATGCTTATGCGCCGGAATATATTGCAGACTTCAATGCCCGGTTTGGCAAGGAGCCGCGCAATCCGAAGGATATGCATCGACCGCTGGCCGGGCATGAGAACATCGACAGCGCGATGTGCCGGAAGGAAGTACGGACACTTTCGCAAACACTGACGCTGCGTTACGACAAGGTGCTGTTCATCCTGGAGCCGACGGAGCTTGCAAAGCGGCTGGCCCGACAGAAGGTGATTGTCTGCGATTATCCGGATGGCCGTCTGGAGATCATGCATGGAACGGACACCCTGCCCTATACAACCTTCGACAAGCTTCGTTCTGTTCACCGGTCGCCTGTTGTCGAGAACAAGCGATTGGATGACATGCTATCGATTGTGGCCGAGATGCAGGCAGGTCGGGAATTGCAACGCAGTAAGAGTGGACCACGCAGAACGGGGCAGACGAACCACATGTTTGGTGTTCGCGACGGCAGCACAGCCAACGGTTATCAGAAGCGTGAGCGCAAATCGCGCACCGCTTACATGAACGATCCTGAAGTTACTGCACGTCGGGAAAAAGCATTAGCCCGGTTGGCTGCAGCCGAGTGAAATGCCCATCTTTAATGACATTTGGCACTCTCAAAGCTAAAGCCGAAGAGGTGGATATTCACCCGCCCCCATTCCTCGCTTGCAACCCTGACCAGCCTCTCGGAATGGGGGCTGAACGTCAGCACCTGTCGCATTTCTATCTTGCTAAAAACGTCGCATCCCTAACTTGCTAAAACAGCGTCGACCTCGATATTTGGCCCGGCGAAACCATCACGCTTCTGGGCCGCAACGGCGTCGGCAAGACGACGACGCTGCGTGCCATCATGGGCATCATCCGCAAGCGCACCGGCACCATCACGCTCGACGGCAAGGACATCATGCGTGTGCCGCTGCATCGCATCGCCCATGCCGGTCTCGGTTTTGTGCCCGAAGAGCGCGGCATCTTTGCCACCTTGAGCGTGCATGAAAACCTGCTTTTGCCGCCTGTCGTCGCCAAAGGCAGTCAGGGCACGATGTCGCTTGACGAAATCTACGAACTCTTTCCCAATCTGCATGAGCGCCGTAACAGCCCCGGCACCAAGCTTTCGGGTGGCGAACAGCAGATGCTGGCAATTGCGCGCATCCTGCGCACCGGGGTCAAGGTGCTGCTGCTCGACGAGCCGACCGAAGGTCTTGCGCCCGTCATCGTGCAGCGCATCGGCGATGTGCTGGTGGAGTTGAAAAAACGTGGCATGACGGTGTTGCTGGTCGAGCAGAATTTCCGCTTCGCCGCCAAGGTCGCCGACCGCTTTTATCTCATGGATCATGGCGTGGTGACGGAAAACTTCCCCACCGCCGAACTGCCCGCCCGCATGGCGGCGCTCAACGAAGCGCTGGGGGTATGACACGATGACAATGATTTTTGGAATACCTTTGCAGGCACTTCTCGGGCAGCTGCTGGTCGGCCTCATCAACGGCTCCTTCTATGCCATGCTAAGTCTCGGCCTTGCCATCATCTTCGGGCTTCTGCGCATCATTAATTTCGCCCATGGCGCGCAATATATGCTGGGTGCCTTTGTCGGCTATCTGCTGTTGAGCTGGCTTGGCATCGGCTACTGGCCAGCGCTGATCCTCGCCCCGCTTATCGTCGGCCTCGGTGGCGCGATCATCGAGCGCGTGGCCCTGTCGCGGCTCTACAATCTCGATCCGCTCTATGGCCTGCTCTTCACCTTCGGCCTTGCCCTCGTGATCGAAGGCACGTTCCGCTATTATTATGGCGCTGCCGGTCAGCCCTATGCCGTGCCGCCCTCGCTTGCGGGCGGGCACAATCTCGGCTTCATGTTCCTGCCGAACTATCGCGCCTGGGTGGTCGTCGCCTCGCTTTTCGTCTGCCTCGGCACCTGGCTCCTGATCGAAAAGACCAAGCTTGGCGCCTATCTGCGTGCCGCGACGGAAAACCCCACTTTGGTCAAGGCCTTCGGCATCAATGTGCCGCTGCTGCTCACCTTCACCTATGCGCTGGGTGCAGCGCTTGCCGGTGTTGCGGGCATCATGGCCGCGCCGATCTATCAGGTCAGCCCGCTGATGGGGTCCAACATCATCATCGTGGTCTTTGCCGTGGTGGTCGTCGGCGGCATGGGCTCGATCCTTGGCGCCATCATCACCGGTTATGTGCTGGGACTGGCGGAAGGCCTCACCAAGGTCTTCTACCCCGAGGCTTCCAGCATCGTCATCTTCGTCATCATGGCTATCGTCCTTCTGGTTCGACCCGCCGGACTGTTCGGGAAGGAGGCCTGATATGGCTGATACTGCTCTCAAGACCGCTCTCAGGGCCACCGCAGCCCCGCGCGAAAGCAAGGCGCCTGCCGTCAACAGCCTCTCGGTCATCGTCCTCGGCATTGCCCTTGTGGGACTACTGGCAGCGCCCTTCATGGTCTACCCCATCTTCCTGATGAAGATGCTGTGCTTTGCGCTGTTCGCCTCTGCCTTCAACCTTCTGTTGGGCTATACCGGCATTCTGTCCTTCGGCCATGCAGCCTTCTTCGGCGGCGCGGCCTATATCACGGCCCATACGGTGAAAGTCTGGGGCGTCACGCCGGAATTCGGCCTCGTACTCGGCGTTCTCGCCGCAGCCGCCCTTGGCCTCGTCATCGGTTATCTCGCCATTCGCCGTCAGGGCATCTATTCGACGATGATTACGCTGGCATTGGCGCAGATGTTCTTCTTCTTCTGCCTGCAAGCCACCTTCACCCATGGCGAAGACGGATTGCAGGGTGTGCCGCGTGGATATCTCTTCGGCATCATCGACCTCAACCAGCCGATGAACATGTATTATTTCGTGCTGGCCGTGTTCGTTCTTGGCGTCTTCGTCATCTGGCGCATCATCAATTCGCCCTTCGGCATGATCCTGAAGTCGGTACGCGAAAACGAGAACCGCGCGGTTTCGCTCGGCTATTCCGTCAACCGCTACAAACTTGCAGCCTTCGTCATGTCGGCAGCACTCGCGGGTCTTGCAGGCGGCCTGAAGGCGCTTGTCTTCCAGTTTGCAACGCTGACCGATGTCGGCTGGCAGATGTCGGGCGAAGTGATCCTCATGACGCTTCTGGGCGGTATCGGAACACTCATAGGCCCCATCGTCGGCGCTGCCTTCGTCGTTGCGCTGCAGAACTATCTCGCAACATCCGACTTCCCGGTAACGATCGTGACGGGCGTCATCTTCATGGCATGCGTCCTCCTCTTCCGTAAGGGAATCGTAGGCGAGTTCTATGCATCGCGAATTGGAAAGAAACTCTTCGGCTAACCAACATTTCGGGAGCCGCACGCTCGTTCGATAGCGGCTCCGCCTTTTACTGGATATGAGATCATGACCGACACCTACGATTACATCGTGGTTGGCGCGGGCACGGCAGGTTGCGCCCTCGCGAACCGGCTTTCCGCAGACCAGAACCGCTCCGTGCTGCTGCTGGAGGCAGGCGGAAAGGACAATTACGCCTGGATCCACATCCCGGTCGGCTATCTCTATTGCATCGGCAATCCGCGCACCGACTGGTGCTTTACCACGGAGGCCGAACCGGGGCTGAACGGTCGTTCGCTCGGCTATCCGCGCGGCAAGGTATTGGGCGGCTGCTCCTCCATCAACGGCATGATCTATATGCGCGGTCAGGCCCGCGACTACGATCTGTGGCGTCAGGCCGGATGCGAAGGCTGGGGCTGGGACGATATCCTGCCACTCTTCAAGAAATCAGAAGATTATTTTGCAGGTGCCAGCGATCTGCATGGCTCGGGCGGCGAATGGCGCGTCGAGAGCGCTCGCCTGCACTGGGATATTCTGGATGCTTTCCGCGATGCAGCCGTCTCGGCGGGCATCCCCGCCACCGACGATTTCAATCGCGGCGACAATGAAGGCGTGTCCTATTTCAAGGTCAACCAGAAGCGCGGCATTCGCTGGAACACGGCCAAGGCCTTTCTGCGCCCGGCATTGGATCGCAAGAACCTCACCGTCGAAACCGGCGCGCATGTGCGCCGCATCGAGATCGAGGAGTTGCGCGCCACCGGCGTCACCTTCGACCAGAACGGCACCACCCGCACGGTGAAGGCAAAGCGTGAGGTCATTCTTGCTGCCGGTGCGGTCGGCTCGCCGCAAATTCTCGAATTGTCGGGCATCGGGCGCGGCGACGTGCTGCAGCAGGCGGGTATCCCGATCAAGCTGGAGCGCAGGCAACTCGGCGAAAACCTGCAGGATCACCTGCAATTGCGCTGCGCATACAAGGTCACCGGTATTCCGACGCTCAACGAAAAGGCAAGCAAGCTTGTCGGCAAGGCAATGATCGGGCTGGAATATCTGCTGCGCCGTTCGGGGCCTATGTCCATGGCGCCAAGCCAGCTCGGCGTCTTCACCCGCTCCGACCCGTCCTACGAGACCGCCAATCTGCAATATCACGTGCAGCCGCTCAGTCTGGAAAAATTCGGCGAGGCCGTGCACCCCTTCCCTGCCTTCACGGCAAGCGTTTGCAATCTGCGCCCTGATAGCCGCGGCTCGATCCACATCAAGTCACCGGATCATCGTTCACAACCGGCGATCAGGCCGAATTATCTCGCCACCGAAAGCGACCGCCGCGTTGCCGCCGACGCCATCCGCATCACGCGCCATATCGTGGCACAGGCTCCACTGCAGAAGTTCCGCCCGGAGGAGTTCAAGCCTGGCCCTGCTTACGAAACGCAGGAGCAGCTGGAAAAGGCGGCGGGCGATATCGGCACCACGATTTTCCATCCGGTCGGCACCTGCCGCATGGGGCAGGATGCGGAAGCAATCGTCGATCCGCGCCTGCGCTTCAATGGCATTGCGGGCCTGCGCGTGGCCGACGCCTCGGTCATGCCGACCATCACTTCCGGCAACACCAACTCGCCGACTCTCATGATCGCCGAGAAGGCCGCACAGATGATTATCGCCGATAACCGCTAGAACCAGATTTCCGAGTGCCCGGTCAGCGGAAATGGCAATCCGCTCACCGTCTCGTGAACGCAATTTCGGCATCATGGCTTCGACAAATTCTGAAATAATTTTCCTTGTTTATTGCCTGACAAAAGGGAATTATCGGCAACAAGGTGGGCAGGGGGAGAAAGATCATCTCAAAAGATCGCTTTCCGGGACCGGCTCTCCAAAGTTTTTAAACAAGGAAAACAAAATGTCGTCAGTCCTTTCCCGCTACACGCTGACCCGTCGCGCCGGTCTGAAAGCCCTTCTCTTCACCGCAGCCGCACTGACTGTCGGCTTCGCGTCGGCACCGAGCCACGCAGAAGACAAGACCATCAAGGTCGGCATCATGGGCGGTGAAGACGAAGACGTCTGGAAAGTCGTTGCCGAAGAAGGCAAGAAGCACGGCCTCAACATCGAGCGCGTGACCTTCAACGATTACAACCAGCCGAATGAAGCTCTGGAACGCAAGGAAATCGACGCCAACGCCTTCCAGCACAAGCCTTATCTCGATGAGCAGGTCAAGCAGCACGGCTACAAGATCAGCGTCGCCGGCTACACCGCCGTCTGGCCGATCGGCATCTATTCGCGCAAGCACAAGAGCCTTGACGAGCTGAAGGAAGGCGCTGTCGTCGGCGTGCCGAACGATCCGTCGAACGAAGGCCGCGCCCTTCGCGTTCTCGAAGAAAAAGGCCTCATCAAGCTGAAGCCGGATGCAGGCATTCTGGCCACGCCGATCGACATCGTCGAAAACCCGAAGAAGCTTGAGATCAAGGAACTCGACGCCGGTGTTGTCGGCCGTTCCATCGATGACCTCGATGCAGCCATCGTGAACAACGATTGGGCAGCAAAGGCAGGCCTCAAGAAGGAAGAGGCAATCGGCTGGGAATCGAAGGAAAACAACCCGTACAACAACTTCATCGCGGTCCGCACCGAAGATGAAAACGCCGAATGGGTGAAAAACCTCGTGGCTTCGTTCCAGAACGACGCCGTGAAGGCCGAAATCGACCGTGCCTACAAGGGCACCGGCATCCCGGCCTGGAAATAATCGCTTTTGAAGCTTGAAAGACCGCGCCGGAACCGTTTCCGGCGCGGCTTTTATTGACGTACCGACAAAAATTGCCCTAAAGCATCGCCACAGCAAAAGCTGATGGCTTGAGCGAGGCATCATCCTTCCTTGAACCTTAATAAAACAGCCGCTGTTCGCAGCGGCCTATCCAGACATAGAAGAAACGACCGTGACCATTGAAAAGCCACCCGCCACATCAGCGCCCATCGTCGAGATGAAAGACGTGCGCCGAATGTTCGGCGATACGGCAGCTATCAACGGCGTTTCGCTTTCCGTCGCGCGCGGCGAAATTCTCGGCATCATCGGTCGCAGCGGCGCGGGCAAGTCCACGCTGATCCGTTGCGTCAACGGCCTTGAAAAGCCGGATGCCGGTTCGATCCTGATCGAAGGTCGCGAAATCACTGGTCTTGGCGAAGACGCACTGCGCCCCTTGCGCCGCCGCATCGGCATGGTGTTCCAGCATTTCAATCTGCTTTCGGCCAAGACGGTTGCGGAAAACATCGCTTTGCCGCTGAAGATCGCGGGCAAGCCGAAGGCCGAACGCGCCAGGCGTGTTGCGGAACTTCTGGAACTGGTTGGCCTTTCCGACAAGGCAAAGCATTACCCAGCCCAGCTTTCCGGTGGTCAGAAACAGCGCGTCGGCATTGCCCGCGCCCTTGCTGCCGAACCGGCTGTGCTGCTTTCGGACGAAGCGACATCCGCGCTCGACCCGGAAACCACGCAGTCCATTCTCGCGCTGCTGAAAGACATCAACACCAAGCTCGGCCTTACCATCCTGCTCATCACGCATGAGATGGAAGTCATCCGCCGCATTGCCGACCGCGTCATCGTGCTCGACCACGGCGCTATCGCCGAGGAAGGTCCGGTCTGGAAAGTCTTTGCCAATCCGCAATCGCCCGTCACGCAAAGCATGTTGCAGGTGCTGACGCCGGAACTGCCTGCCGTCTGGCGCGACCAGCTGGAAAAATCCGGCGCCCTCGCCGTGCTGAAGGTAAAGCTGTCAGGCGCAGCCGCAAAAGGCGCTTTCTTCAACGATGTTTCCGCTGCCACCGGCGTGGCACCGCAGCTGATCCACGGCAGCATGGATACGATCCAGGGTGAGCCGGTCGGCACGCTCTTCATCGGCCTGCCCGCTGAGGACAAGGCGAAACTCGACGCCGCAATCACCTATCTCAACACCCATGCAGACGCCACGGAGGTACTCGGCTATGTCTCAGGCGATGCTTGATCTTCTCTGGCGCTCCTTCTGGGAGACCATCATCATGACCGGCTTTTCGAGCCTGATCTCGCTCGTCGTCGGTCTGCCGCTTGCCCTCATCATGATCCTGACTGAACGGGGTGGCCTCGCACAGAACCTGACGCTGAACACGATCCTCGGCGCCATCATCAATGGCTTCCGCTCGGTTCCGTTCATCATTCTGCTGGTGGCGCTCATTCCCGTCACGCGCTTCATCGTCGGCACGTCCATCGGCACATGGGCCTCCATCGTGCCGCTTTCCATTGCCGCTATTCCCTATTATGCGCGTATTGCGGAAGTGTCGTTGCGTGAAGTGGACCACGGCCTCATCGAAGCCGCGCGCTCCATGGGTGCAAACCGCTGGACCATCGTGCGCGAAGTGCTGGTTCCGGAAGCCCTGCCGGGCATCATCGCGGGCTTCACGGTCACGATCATCACTCTGGTCGGCGCATCGGCAATGGCGGGCGCCATCGGTGCTGGCGGTCTCGGCGATCTTGCCATTCGCTATGGCTATCAGCGCTTTGAGACGCAGATCATGATCGCAGTCGTGATCATCCTCATCATCATGGTTTGCGGCATCCAGTGGATCGGCGACCGGCTGGTGAGCCGTCTGGACAAGCGCAACCTGCGCGCCTGACCCTTTACTGGTCCGTTTATCTTTTCCTCTCGCGGAAACCCGCTTCCAGCGTGTTTCCGTCGGGATCGAAGACCAGTGCCGCGTAATAGCCCATCTCTTCCGGTCCCTGATAGCCCGGGCCGCCGCTATCCCTGCCGCCTGCCTTCAGCGCGGCCTCATGAAACGCCTCCACCGCCTCGCGGCTTCCGGCTGTAAACATCAGGTGCAGGCGGTCGCCGGGCTTGTCCTCGCCAGCGCCTGCACCATCGTGGCTGCCATGGATCCACAGAAACGGAACCGGCGCCCGCTCTCCCCCGCTGACGAAGAAACCGCTGCCTGATCGGGCAATGACCTCCAGGCCAAGTTCAGGCATGCAGCTTTCGTAAAAGGAAAGGCTGCGATTGACGTTACGGGCTTTGAATCCGATGTGATCGAAGAGCGACATAAGATTCAATATATCGCGGCCAACTATAAAGAAAAGCGGCGCTTTCGATTTTGGAAAACGCCGCTATCACTCTTCAATTCTTGATAATATCGAAGGTTATCCGCGTGTGCGGGCCAGACCGTCTTTTGCAGGCTGGTATTTCGGATCAAGCTGTACCGCGCGCGAATAGGAATTCGCAGCCTTGGCCTTGTCGCCATTGTGCTCGTAGACAAGCGCCTGATTGGCCCAGCTTTCCGCAATATTCTGATCGAGCGTAATGGCTGTGTTGAAATCATCGAAGGCATTGTCGTAGTCGCCGAGCGCCACATAGGAAATGCCGCGACCGTTATAAGGTTCCGGTGCCGTGGAATTGAGCGAAATTGCCTTGGAGAAATCCTCGATGGCCTGCTTGTGCTGGCCCTTGGCCTGATAGATCAGGCCGCGATTATGGTAAGCGCGACCGTCGGTGGTCTGCAGGGCAATAGCCTGATTGAAGTCGCTGAGCGCCTGATCAAGACGACCAGCCTGACGATAGACATTGCCGCGCCCGATATAGGCAGCGTCATATTGCGAATTAAGCTGGATGGCCTTGCTGTAATCCTGCACGGCCTTGGTGCTGTCGCCCATATAGCGATAGACCAGCGCGCGATTGGCATAGGCCTGATAGAAATTCGGGTTGAGCGCTATTGCCTGATCGAAATCGCGCAGCGCTTCCTTGTAGCGCCCGGACTTGCCATAGGCGGAACCACGCACATTGTAGCCTTCCGGATCGCGCGGATTGCTCTGGATCACGCTTGTCAGCGAACTGATGTTCTCGCTCGACCCCTGCGCCTTATCGACAGTGCTGAGTGCGGTGGTTGTGGAGCTTTGGCAGCCGGCAACGGTCAAAGCCAGAAGTGCGGTGGCAATGAGAAGGCCGTTTCGACCTGTTCCAGACGATTGCATCATCTTCAAGCGCGTGGGCAACGACTGCATTCCTTTCAGCTCGCATAGGGGCGCAAGGCCCTTCTGCCTCTTTTCCATCCCGTGCCAGCCCGGTTTGCGGGGCTAATTCATGCCGGGCTATTCTGTCTGTTACGGTATTATACTGGTCTCAACCAGCAGATAAAAACAGCAAAAAGGCGGCATATTCTTAAGCTTGGCTTGCCTTCGGATAACCCGCCTGACAGTTGAATATCCTAATTATTTGTTTTTACACATAATGGCGTGCAAGAAGTCCAGAAACTTTTCGTAACGCTGCATTAAAAATAGAGGCTCGAAGTTATGAAAATACATCTAGTGGTCTGATTCCGACGTTTGAAACGGGATTAATGTCGGACGGGTATCAAACGTCAAATTCAATCCACTAGCCGACATAAAATCGCTTCACACTGCGCGGGAAACAACCTCAAATATCTGAAGTCAAAACGTGCAAAATCCGGCGCAAGCTGAAGCCAGCACCGGAAAGCAAAAAAGGCGCTGTCCAGCAGCGCCTGTTTTCAAGGTCGATCAGCGAGCGCCCGGACGGCCGCCGATGAGGCCTTCACGCTGAGCGCGCTTACGGGCCAGCTTGCGTGCACGACGAACGGCTTCTGCCTTTTCGCGAGCGCGCTTTTCGGACGGCTTTTCATAGTGGCCGCGCATCTTCATTTCGCGGAAGATACCTTCGCGCTGCATCTTTTTCTTGAGAGCGCGGAGAGCCTGATCAACATTATTATCGCGGACGAGTACCTGCACGTGTATTCCCGTATCGGTTAGAATTTCGGTTAAGCCTGAGGCCGTTAGGGGGTCTTTTAACGATTTCAGCCGGTCTGACCGGCCGAGCAACGCCCAAAGGCTCCCAAGCTTCGCAACGGATACGCTGCAAATTGGTCGTGGCTAATACCAGAAAGAGCCTAGCCTGTCCACCTCAAGATGCAACTTTGCCCACCGGCTTGCGTGAAATACCGGCTTGCACACGAATTACTATGGCCGCAACCGCGCGAATAGGCTAAGCGGCACGCGTTTCCCGCATAATTCGGCCTCAATAGCTATGCATAGCATTTTGCCAGCAAACCGATAATGCCTCCTCTCAATTTATCCGATTCTCCCGATGCCCCTCCGCAAACGACTCGTTATCCAGTTCACAGGCTATGAAGGTCTGCACCCGAAAGCCGTCCGCGTGCGCCACGCGCAGGCCCTGAAGGATTTCGACCGCCTGTGGAAGGCAAAGACCAAGCTTCCGCCCATGACCGAGGGGCCTGACGATTGCGGCACAACCACTGCCGTCACCGTGGGCAATGGCTGGCAGACGGAAACCGAATTCTGCCAGTTCGGCACTGCGGATATTTTTGACGATTACGCCGCGCGCTCCACACCGAAGCGGATGCTGACCGGCTTTCACGCATTCCTGAACATCCTCTTCACCGGAACGCTGTGGCGCTATCTGACAACGAGCTGGCGCTTTGTCCTGTTTTTCCTTTGGCCGTTTCTGCTGTCGCTGGCGATTCTGGCTATCGCCGCCCTGCTCGCTTTCGCGCCAATGGCAACAGGCCTTTCCGCGCTGCATCTCTTGTGGTCGGTTCCACTTGCCGCCGTCGTCGCAACCCTGCTCGTGCGCAAACCCGGCGACCGGTTTTTCATGTCCTATCTGCTCGACGACTGGTCTGCGGCCTATGATCGTATCCACGGGCGCAACGAGAAGCTCAACCAGCGGCGCAAGGCTTTTGCCGAAGCCCTGAAGCAGAAGATCGAAGCCAGCAATGCCGATGAGGTCGTCATCGTTGCGCATAGTCTTGGCACGGTTCCGGCAGTGGAGGCGCTTGCCGACCTGCAGCGTGTGCGTCCCGATCTTCTGGCAAAACAGCCCGTGTCGCTGCTCGCCATCGGCTCATGCCTGATGATGATCGCTCTCCATCCCAAGGCGAAATCATTGCGCGAGGACGTGCGCGTAGTGATCGAGGAAAGCCCGGTCCTGTGGTCGGAATTCCAGGTGCTGACCGACATTATCCACTTCTACGGCTCGGACCCGGCCAAGGTTCTGAAGCTAGAGACCACCAACCCGCCGCTTATCAACCGCATCCGCTTCAAGAACGTGCACAGCGAAAACCGCTACAAGCGGTCGAAGGGCAATTTCTTCCTGATGCATCTGCTTTACATGCGCGGGGCGGAGAAGAAGAATTTCTACGATTTCGGCATGTTCCTGCACGGCCCGTTCTTCTTCCGCGATCTGATGACCGAACACAAAGGAAAAGCCGCCCCTCTCGATGAAGAAGGACGGCTTCCAGTTCGGCATAGCGAAGCGGCTTGAACTGCTTAAGCCTCCGGCGGCTCCACGACGGCAATCGTCAGCCAGGTGGCCGTCAGCGCAGGCTTCAGCGAGTTTTCGATTTCCAGCGTCACATCATAATGATTGACCACGCGACCTGACGGGCGGATATCCGCATCCGCCAGCTTGAAGCGGGCGCGCACGCGGGCGCCGGTCTTGACTGGCGACATGAAGCGCAGCTTGTCGAAGCCGTAATTGATGCCCATCGTAGCACCTTCCAGCATCGGAAGCGCTTCATAGGCCAGCGTCGAGAGCAGCGACAGCGTCAGGAAGCCATGCGCGATGGTGCCGCCAAACGGCGTTTCCTTGGCGGCGCGTTCCGGGTCGACATGGATGAACTGATGATCGTCGGTCGCATCCGCGAACTGGTTGATCATTTCCTGCGTGACTTCGCGCCACTCGGAACATCCGACTTCCGTGCCGATTGCCTCGCGCAACTGGTCGAGCGTGATTGCGTCTTTCATTCGCTGGCTATTCCTGCTGATGTGATTTGCCTTGTGTTTAACCCATAAAACTCAGGCGGCAACCAGAATTTCCCGTGCTATATCATCCCAGTGCGAGAAAACCCTATGCGCACCCCTGCCCGTCAATTTTTCGGCGTGCCCGGTATAAGTATGTCCGCCGCCCGTATAGCCGAATGCCGTCATGCCTGCTGCGATAGCGCCTTCGACACCGAAGGGAGAATCCTCGATCACCACGCAACGCGCCGGATCGATGCCCATCTTGTCGGCTGCAAACAGGAACAGGTCTGGCGCCGGCTTGCCGCGCTTGACCATGCTGGACGAGTAAACGGCATCGCCGAAATAATGGCTGATGCCGGTCTTTTCCAGGCTGAACGCGATACGCTCCGGCTGCGACGACGATGCCACGCAACGCTTTTGCGGCAGATCGCGCAGGAAGTTGGCAATGCCGATGGTTGGCTGCAGAGCCTCCGCGAACAGGATTTTCGTCTCGGGCCAGAACTGGCTCGTGGCCTCCTCCGGCAGACGGTGCCCGGTCATGTCCTCGATCATCTTCATGATATCGGCCTGCTTCATGCCGATGCCCTTGGCGACCGTTCCTTCCGGCAGCTTCATGCCGTGATTGGCATAGACCTGCTCGAAAGCCAGACAGGAAAGCGGCTCGCTATCGACAAGAACGCCGTCACAGTCGAAGATCACAAGATCGAAAGGGGATACGCTGCTCATTTTGGCTCCAGTGGCCCACTAAAGGGATGCATATTTTGTCGCGCAGTTTGGGGATGCGCGTCTGTCAGTGTTGATATAGAGACTGTTCATCCAATACGCATCTATAACAACATAAGCGTGACAAAATTACCGCGAAGAAGCGGCCTTGAAGTTTTGCGGAGAGTTTCATGACGACAAATGTGGCACTGGTAGGACTGGCGCGCGATCTCGCAGCGCGAGCGGAAACCGGCAAGCCGATCCGCATCGGTCTGATTGGCGCTGGCGAAATGGGCACCGACATCGTCACGCAGGTGGCGCGGATGCAGGGCATCGAAGTCGGCGCGCTCTCTGCCCGCAGACTGCCCAACACTTTCAAAGCTGTCCGCACCGCCTATGGCGACGAGGAAAACGCGCGAGAAGCCCGCACAGAATCCGCAATGACCAGCGCCATCGAAAACGGCAAGATTGCCGTCACCGATGACAATGACCTGATCCTTTCCAATCCGCTGCTCGATGTCATCATCGATGCGACCGGCATTCCGGAAGTGGGTGCCGAGACCGGCATCAAGGCCATCCAGAATGGCAAGCATCTCGTCATGATGAACGTCGAGGCGGATGTCACAATCGGGCCCTACCTCAAGGCCGAGGCCGACAAGCAGGGCGTGATCTATTCCCTTGGCGCGGGCGACGAGCCGTCATCCTGCATGGAACTGATCGAGTTCGTTTCCGCCATGGGGCACAAGGTCGTGGCCGCTGGCAAGGGCAAGAACAATCCGCTCAATTTCGACGCGATCCCAGACGATTATCAGGAAGAAGCCGACCGCCGGAACATGAATGTCCGCCTGCTGGTGGAATTCGTCGATGGTTCCAAAACCATGGTTGAAATGGCGGCCATCGCCAACGCCACCGGGCTTGTGCCCGACATTGCGGGCATGCACGGCCCCAAGGCAGCCATTGACGAGCTGAACCGCACTTTGATTCCGAAGGAAGAGGGCGGCGTGCTCAACAAATCGGGCGTGGTCGATTATTCCATCGGGCGCGGCGTATCGCCGGGCGTTTTCGTGATTGCCAAGATGGAGCATCCCCGCCTGGTCGAGCGCCTGGAAGACCTGAAGATGGGCAAAGGCCCTTACTTTACCTTCCATCGGCCTTTCCACCTCACCTCGCTGGAAGTGCCGCTCACCGTGGCGCGCGTCGTGCTGCACGGCAAGACCGACATGGTGCCGCTGCCAAAGCCTGTGGCGGAAGTCTGCGCCGTCGCCAAGAAGGATTTGCGTCCGGGCGATCATCTGGATGCCATCGGGCAATATTGCTACCGCTCGTGGATCATGGCGACGCCTGAAGCGCGTGCGGCCAAGGCCATCCCCTGCGGCCTGCTCCAGAACGGCACGGTCATCGCGCCGATCAGGAAGGGCGAACTCATCACCTATGCCAATGCGGCACCGCAGCCGGGCTCCAAGATCGCCGAACTGCGCGCGTTGCAGGACAAGATGATCTACGGCTGAAGCCCGATCAAAAACTCAAACAAAAAGGCGGCTCGAAGCCGCCTTTTTGTTTTCCAACCGGGCGCCCCGGCCTTATGAGATTCGGGGAAGTGGCGTGCCGAAAATGGTGAGGTTCGAGAACCGGAGCGGAGTGTACTTAACGTACATGAACACCGGAAGCGCAGAACCGCGCCATTTGCAGGCCGCCAGAACCCGAATATCGAAGGACTAGTGATCGAGGGCCTTCACAATACTCTCCACCATCTTCTTCGCATCGGCGAAGAGCATCATGGTGTTGTCGCGGAAGAACAGTTCGTTTTCCACGCCCGCGTAGCCGGAGCCCATGCCGCGCTTGATGAACAGAACCGTGCCAGCCTTGTCGACATCGAGGATCGGCATGCCGAAGATCGGTGACTTCGGATCGGTCTTCGCCGCCGGATTGGTGACGTCGTTCGCGCCGATCACGAAAGCCACATCGGCCTGCGCGAATTCCGAATTGATGTCTTCCAGCTCGAACACTTCATCGTAAGGCACGTTGGCCTCGGCCAGAAGCACGTTCATATGGCCCGGCATACGACCGGCCACCGGATGGATGGCATATTTGACTTCCACGCCTTCGGCCTTCAGCTTGTCAGCCATTTCGCGCAGCGCGTGCTGCGCCTGCGCCACAGCCATGCCATAGCCCGGCACGATGATGACCTTGGAAGCGTTCTTCATGATGAAGGCCGCATCGTCGGCAGAACCCTGCTTGACCGGGCGCTGTTCGACCTCGCCAGCCGGACCGCCGGACGTATCGCCGCCAAAGCCGCCGAGAATGACCGAGATGAACGAACGGTTCATGCCCTTACACATGATGTAGGACAGGATCGCGCCCGAAGAGCCGACCAGCGCGCCGGTGATGATCAGCGCCAGATTGCCGAGCGTGAAGCCGATGCCTGCCGCTGCCCAGCCCGAATAGGAATTGAGCATGGAGACCACGACCGGCATGTCTGCGCCGCCGATTGGCACGATGATCAGCACGCCGAACACCAGCGACAGAAGCACGATCAGCCAGAACACGAAATGGCTTTCGGTGTTCACCAGCACAACGACCAGCAACACGATGGCTGCGGCCAGAGCGGCGTTGATGACATGGCGTCCCGGCAGCATGATCGGCTTGCCCGACATGCGACCGTCAAGCTTGAGGAAGGCGATGATCGAGCCTGTGAAGGTGATTGCGCCGATAGCCACGCCCAGCGACATTTCGATCAGCGCCTGACCGTGGATCTGGCCCACTTCGCCGATACCGAAGGAATGCGGCGAGTAAATTGCGGCAGCGGCCACCAGAACGGCGGCAAGGCCGATCAACGAGTGGAACGCGGCAACAAGCTGCGGCATGGCCGTCATGGCGATGCGGCGGGCAATAACGGCACCGATACCGCCACCGATGGCAATACCGATGACGATCAGGACCAAACCGCCGAAGCTTGGACGCGCCAGCAGAAGCGTGGTGACGATGGAAATCGCCATACCGATCATGCCATACATATTGCCCTGACGGCTGGTCGTCGGATGCGACAGGCCGCGCAGCGCCAGAATGAACAACACGCCGGAAACGAGATAAAGGAAGGCTGCGAGATTAACGCTCATAATGGTTCAGCCTCACTTTTCTTTTTTCTTGTACATGGCGAGCATGCGCTGGGTGACCAGGAAGCCGCCAAAAATGTTGACGCTCGCCAGAATGAGCGCAATGAAACCGAAGCCGGTTGCCCAGCCCGAAAGCGAAAGGCCGACGGCCAGAAGCGCGCCCACCACGATCACCGATGAAATGGCGTTGGTAACGGCCATCAGCGGGGTGTGCAGCGCAGGCGTGACCGACCACACCACATAATAGCCGACGAAAATCGCCAGAATGAAAATCGCAAAGCGGAACACGAACGGATCGATCGCGCCGCCCGATGCGGCATGCGCGGCAGCCGCCGCAGCATCGCCCAGACCACCGGCGTTTTCCGCGGCCTGACGCACGGCGTCCACAGCCTGATTAAGGCCCTCAAGGGCTTTGTCGAGATTTGTATCGGCCATTATGCCTCTCCTCCATCAACTGGAGACTTGGGGGAAGACGTCGTCTTCGGCGCCTTTGCAGGTGCGTTTTTCGCAGGTTTGGCAGCTGCCTTCGGCGCCGCTGCCTTTGCTGCCGGTTTTTCCGCTTTCGGTTTCGGCGCGGCTTTTGGCTTGGCAGCCTTTTCAACAACAACCGGAGCCGGTGCTGTCTCAGCCTTGGCGAACGCCGGATGCAGGATCTTGCCCTGATGGGTCAGAAGCGTAGCCTTGACCAGCTCTTCTTCCGGGTCGATTTTCAGGACCTTGGCTTCCTTGTCGACCAGCGTTTCGACGAAGGCGATCAGGTTGCGTGCATAAAGCTGCGATGCGCTCGCGGCGATGCGGCCCGACACATTGAGGTGACCGACGATCCTGACACCGTTCACGTCAGCGATCTGACCCGCAACTGCGCCTTCGACATTGCCGCCGCGCTCGACCGCGAGATCGACCAGCACGGAACCCGGACGCATGGAAGCGACCATTTCCTTGGAAACCAGACGCGGCGCCGGACGCCCCGGAATGAGCGCCGTTGTGATGACGATATCCTGCTTGGCGATATGGTCGGCAACAAGTGCGGCCTGCTTCGCCTGATATTCCTTCGACATTTCCTTGGCGTAGCCGCCGGAAGTTTCCGCAGCCTTGAACTCTTCGTCCTCAACGGCGATGAACTTCGCGCCGAGCGAAGCGACCTGCTCCTTGGCGGCGGGGCGAACGTCGGTTGCCGTCACGACAGCACCGAGACGGCGCGCCGTTGCAATGGCCTGAAGACCGGCAACGCCTGCCCCCATTACAAACACCTTGGCGGCAGGCACGGTGCCCGCTGCCGTCATCATCATCGGCATGGCGCGGTCATAGACTTCCGCCGCATCGATCACCGCCTGATAACCGGCGAGATTGGCCTGCGACGACAAGACGTCCATCACCTGCGCACGGGTGATACGCGGCATGAACTCCATCGTGAAAGCCGAAATTCCGGCCTTGGCGAGTGCCGCCACGGCGTCTTCATGTCCGTAGGGATCAAGCATGGCGAAGAGCGCTGCGCCCGATTTATACCCTTTGAGTTCCGCGTCCGTCGGACGCCGCACCTTGAGCACCACATCCGCCGTTTTGGCATCCGCCACTGTGCCGATGCGGGCACCGGCTGCCGTAAACTCGGCATCGGGAATGCGCGATTTCTCGCCAGCGCCTTTTTCCACCACAACGTCGAAACCGAGCGCGATGAACTTCTTCACCGTCTCCGCCGACGCAGCAACGCGGGTCTCGCTGGGGTCACTCTCTTTCGGGATAAATAACGTCTGGGCCAAGCTGGTTTCCCTTTCGTGGCGTTCTTCCGGGGTTCCCCCGGTCAGGCGGCATTACGGGCTTCCGGGAAGAAGCCCTTTTAGAGCGCGTTTCGAACTGATTGAATCAGATCGAAACACGCTCTAACTATTGTTTTGTAACGCGCATCTGGTCCGAAAACCGTTTCACACTTTTCGGGATGCGCTCTAAAAATGAACTACAGACATGCATAAACCCTCGGCACGGTACCCCATGCCAAGGCATTCGATCAAATCGTGCGGGTTAATCCCGGTTCAGCACCAAAGCTGCATCGTGCGTCACCGGTTGGTCTCCATCCGGCAACGAAAGGATGCGCTAGAGGATGAACCAGGCAGCGACACAAACTAGAATGAAAAGAACGGTCGCAGAGAAGAAACCACCAGCAAAAAAGCCGAACGCCATGGCAATCATAAGGGCGACGAGCGCCACCGTGCCCCATTTAACCAGGCCCGTGAAACCGGCATAAGTTTTCTCATGCTCGGAATAATCCATCGGTGCGCCAAGTTCAGCCGGAGCCGTCGTATGATGTTCTGCCATTTTAGTTCCACCCATTCAGAATTTCCGCCCATACACCGTCATGTTAAGCGAAAATAACTGCAATCTTCAATGCGCGACCGAACAAACCGATGCTTTGACAGCAAGGCTTTTCGTCGCACCACCCTCTCTCCGCAGAAGCGGTTCCGCAATCTTCGTAAAGCGAAACCACCCCTCTGGCTACATTTAATTGTTTAATATCCGGCGATGTTTTTAGATTCTTATACGCCGAGGCCAGTATATTTCGCCGTCGGCAAAATCGTCAGCGGCACGGAACTGCTGCGCATGTCACCAAACATCGCATGGCGTTCATGCGGCTGCGACTTGAAAAACGGAAAGCGCACCGCCACCGCATCGCGAATATTGCGGATAGGTGCGGAACCAAGCCCGACCCTGATTCCATAGCCTTCATGTTCGCGCGCATCGGCCATGACAGAGGTGCCGAATATGCGCTTATAGAACGCCATATGTTCCGGCTTCACCGAGGCAAGACATTGATCTGCCGCGAAAAATTCGGATGCCATCGCCGCTATGCGCAGCGTGATATAGGGAATGGCCGGATATTCGCTCAATAGCTCGGGATCGGCGGCAAAACGGGTCGGATCGACAAAATGCATGCCGCTATTGAGCAGCGGATCAAGAATATCCGGGAACAATGCATAGCTCGTGCCGCGACGATGATCGGGCGTAATATGATGGATGCGCAGCGTGCTGACCAATTGCCCGTCCACATACACGCCATAGACGAAGGCATGGCTATCGCGGTCGATATCATCAACGATAGACGGCACTTCCGCCTCATGCATGACATTGCGCGTCCGGTAGGAACGGTAACGCAGACGGCCGATTTCCTCGAGGTCCTCCGCATGGACGATGCGGCGATATTCCACCCGGTCGAGAAACTGCAACAGCTGTCGCGCGAAATTGGACAATGGCGGTTTATCGCCTGTAACAGCTGTATTCGTCATGCAATCGATTTTCCGCACCCCACAAATCAGTGCGCAGAATATGCGCCTTTATCAGCGTGTAAAGATATAACTTTTTGCATTGCCTTTTTATTGCCCCATAAAAAACACTCCTTCGCCACAATTGGATTGTGCTTTTACACGTGACGAACGCGATAAAAATGCAAAATGGCCCCATCAGGGGCCATTTCACGAATTTGCCTTGATTTGAAAACGAGCCTTCAAAGCGCGTTGGCGATAGCCTGAAACGCATACATCGTTTCGTCCTTCATATCCTGCCCGTCGACATTGTAATTGGAATATGCCGAGGTCTTGGCAATGACGACACCTTTGGCAGGATTGACATAGATGAACTGCCCATAGATGCCAACGGCACTATAGTCGCCTTGCCAGTCAACCGGCGTCCACCACTGATAGCCATAACCGAACGGAATCTTGCCCAGTGCATCCTTGCGACCGGGCATCAGATAAGGCGCATCCGGCGTTACCGAATCGTGCACCCATTGCGCCGGCACAAGCTGCTCGCCCTTGAAGTTGCGACCCTCATTGAGATAGAGCAGGCCGAAACGTGCATAATCGCGAAGAACGGCGTTCATACCGGCCCCGGCAGCAGCTTCACCGGTGGGATCCACCGCCCAGTAGACATCGGCTTCCGCGCCAAGCTTTGACCAGAGTTTGTCTTTCAAATAATCCTGAAAACGAACACCAGTCGCGCCTTCCAGAACCAGCCCGAGCACATGCGTATCCGCCGACACATAGTGGCTGAGCGTTCCCTGGGGGCGTTCATTTTTCAGATGCGCGGTGAAATTTGTGATCGAGCCAGTCAGAAGTTCGACAGCATACCGAACGATATCGGAATTGAGATCACCATAGTTCTCGTTAAATCCGATGCCAGACGCCATCTGCAGCACGTTCTTGACCGTCACGCCCTTGTATCCGCCCTCGGCCAGCACCGGCGCATAGCGGTCGACCGGCTGGTTGATATCGATCAGACCGTCCCGAACGGCATTGCCGACAAGGAAGGAAACGACAGATTTCGACATGGAGAATGCGATGCTCTGGGTGGCCTCGGTATTCCCGTGATCATATTCCTCGTGGACGATCACGCCGTCTTTCAGAACAATGAAACCGGTCGTGCCGCCGCGCTTCAGCCAGTCGGAAATCTTGCGGGTCTCACCCTTGTAGACAAAAGTCTCCGGCAAGGGCCGCTCTTCTTTCGCCAACTGGCTGACTTCGCCCTCATGCGGGATTCGCACCGATGGATAGCGCCTGTAAACATTGCGGAAGTTTTCAAAAATTTCCGGCCCCCTGAACATCTGGGCATATTGATAGACCGCCCAGCTTTCGTGGATTTTCGTCCAGAAGACCGCAGTACCAACACCGGCAAGAACAACAAGCCCGATCAGTCCATATAAAGCATAGCGAAAAAATCGTTTCATCGCCTCCCCTTTAAATATTCAAATTGAATTTGATAGACATTTTATAAGCAAATAACGAAATACTTATATACATCCTCCTAAGACATTAAGAGCATGATACGTGCATCTCAAAAAATCCCAATTATTATATTTATATTCAAATTCCTGTGATTTACACGAGAAGTGGCAACGACATTGAGCGTCGTAGATGAGACATGCCAAACACTTCGCAGTACTTTGAAAAACCGCGAGAAGCTCGTCCAACACAAACAGTTAAATCTGAAATAATCAGGCGACGGTTCGCCCGCCGTCGCGGCGCGCTGCGGCTTTCGTGGTCATAGCGCTGATCGCTTCCACAGGCACAGGCATACCGAGAAGATAGCCCTGTACGAGATCGGCACCCGCCGCCACACGGATCAGCGCAAGCTGTTCCTCTGTTTCGACACCTTCGACTGTCACGCCCAGCCCAAGCTCGTGCGAAAGCTGGGTAACGCCGCGAAGCAGCATGAGCGAGCGCCGGTCGGTGGTGATGTCGCGCACGAAGGAACGGTCGACCTTCACCTTGGTCAATGGCAAGGTGTTGAGATAGCTGAGACTGGAATAGCCGGTGCCGAAATCATCCAGCGCGATATTGATCCCGGCATTCTTGAGCCGCTGCAACACCATCGAAGTCTTGTTGCGGTCCGAGATGATGGCGCTTTCCGTCACTTCCACCTCAAGGCGGTGAGCCGGAAGGCCTGATTTCTGCAAGGCATTGGCGATGTCGCGGGCGATGTCATTGCTTTTCAGATCGATGGCCGAAAGATTGACCGAAACGCCGATGCGGTCGCCCCATGACAGACAGTCGGCACAGGCCTGCGCCAGCATGAAGCGGGTAATGTCGGTGATGATGCCCATTTCTTCCGCAAGCGGAATGAATTCCGCAGGCGGCACAAAGCCAAGCTGCGGATGCTCCCAGCGCGCCAGCGCTTCACACGCAACAACGCGCAGGGACTGCGCGCTGACGATGGGCTGATAGACGACCTTGATCTCGCCATGCTCGATGGCAAGCCGCAAATCGGCTTTGAGTTTCTGGCGCCCGCGATATTTGGTGTCCATCGCATCGATGAAGATGGACCAGGGCTTGTCTTCCATGCTTTTGGCTTCGTAGAGCGCCAGATCGGCGCTGATATGCATGCTGCCGACATCGCATCTTCCGATTTCCTCGATCGCGATGCCCGCGCTGATATCGATATGCACCTGATCGCCGTCGAGATCGTAGACGCCGGTCACGACGGTCATGATATGATCCATCACGCCTGCAACGTCGGCCTCGCTGCGCAGATTGAAGACGAACACCACGAATTCGTCGCCGCCGAAGCGTGACGCGACGAAACGCTGCGGATCGAGCGAGTTCAGCCGCTCTGCAAACAGGCGCAGCAATACGTCACCGGTATGATGCCCCAACGTATCGTTGACATGCTTGAAATGATTGATGTCGATGACGATAAGCGCAGCCTGCGTGCCTGCTTGCTGGTGGGAACGCATGGATCGCACCAGGGTTTCGAAATAATTGCGGTTCGGCAGGCCTGTCAGGCCGTCATAACGCGCCATATGCTGAATGCGCGCTTCCGCTTCCACGCGCTGCGTCACATCCTCGAACATCAGGACGGCCCCCTCATTGAGGGTCTGATTGCCGATACATTCGATATAACGCTGGTTCGAAAGCTGGAAAATATCGCGCGTGCGCTTGCCCAGCAGAAGATCCTGCATGCGCACATGCACGCTTTTCAGGTCGTTTTGCGGAAACAGTCCCTTCTTCGCGCAATAGCGCAGCAGGACATCGAGCTTGCGGCCATGCAGCTTGGTGTGTTCGGCGATCTGCAACATCGCCTTGGCCTTATTGTTGATGACCGCAATGCGCTGCTGGCTGTCGAACATCAGCAAGCCCTGCGGCATGTTGTTGAGCGCCGCATCGAAACGCCCGGCCACAATGGACAGGCGACGTTTGCCCATGACTGCAGCGAAGAGAAACTCGCGCAGACCGTTTGCCATCTGGATGTTGGACAGGAAATACGGGATCAGCAGCAGGCCAATGATGACGTGAAACGGCGTTCCCGCCAGAATAAGCCCGGCCAGAACCGGAATCAGCGTGCAGGCCGACATCAGAACAACGGCTTTCGCCGATGCATAATTGCGGCCCACAATGGAAACGACCGAAGCAAGCAGCACGGTCAGGCTGGCAAGTTCGGCAAAGGAATCCCTGAGCACATAGCTTGAGAAGAAACACAACATGCCGAGCGTCAGGCAGACGGCGGATGCGCCGATCAGATAGCGTGTTTCCCAGCGGTCGAGATCGGCATGGGACAGCGACTGCTGTTTTGCCTGGTCGAACTTGTGCATGTCGAAGATGCGACCAACAGCAATGATGGCGAACACACCGCCAAAAACCAGATAGCGCCAGTCATCGGTTTTCACATAGATGACGACACAGGCTACAACGTGCGCGAGCAAGCCAAACCAGAGCGTGGTACGATTACCATACAGCGCTCTGAGAAAAGATAGCCGCACATCTGCAGGTATCTCAGGTTTACGGCTTTGCCACATATCGATGCATTTATCCCTTATACGGGGAGGCAATATCGCACTAATGACTTAAAAATATCTTTCGGGATATTAAACCACAAGCTGTCACGACAACCACCATAAGATGTATTCAGATATTTTTTAAGGAAAACCACAGACGCACAACCCTCAACGGGCAATCACAACCATCGGCATACATGTTTTAGTCGTCCTAATATTACTGAAATGGCTAAAATGGGAGAACAGGGACAGGTTAGTTTCCGCATTCCCGAGAATTAATCCAGATTAGTCGATGTGGATATTCTACCGCCAGACCCCCGTCCGTTAGAGAAAAAACCTGCCATACAAGTCACGACGCGGGAAATAACCGCTAAAGAAACTTCCAACCTTGTCAGAGCTGATGACCGCCATCCACGGTAATGACGGAACCCGTCATATAGCGACTGGCATCGGAAGCCAGCATCAGCACAACCCCGTCCAGATCCTCAGGCTCGCCGAGGCGCCGCATCGGGTTCCGCCCTTTGAAGTAGCCCCCGGCAGGACCTTGCAGCTGGTCTTCATTGATTCGCGTTGGAAACCATCCAGGGGAAATCGCGTTGACGCGAATATCGTGCGTGGCCCATTCCAGCGCCAGCGCCCGCGTCATCTGCGTCACGCAGGCCTTGGACATGGAATAGGCAGCGGCACCCTTCTGCGGACGCTCGCCCAGGATGCTGGTCGTATTGACGATGGAGCCGCCCTCGCCGCGTTCGATCATGCGGCGCGCTGCTTCCTGCGCCACAAAAAACGCACCGGCGACATTGACCTCGAATATATGCTCCAGCATATCGCGCGTCGTGTCGAGCGCGCGTGCCATATGCGCGACACCGGCATTGTTGAAGAGCGTCGTTATCGGTCCGAAGCGCTCTTCCGCTTCGTCAAAAGCACGCACGATTTCATCCGGATGGGTTACATCCGCCATGATTTCGAGCACTTCGCCGCCCGATGGGCAAATGCTTTCGCCTGCATGGGTGCGCGAGATCGAAATCACGCGCGCACCGTGCCCCGCCAGCACATGAACCATGCGCAGGCCCAACCCCGAAGACCCTCCCGTCACGGCAATAACCTTGCCCCTGACGGAGAAAAGCTGATCGTCAGTCATTCATCCCCTCAACTGCCAATCCCTCTTTATACCTTCCTAGAATATAGAGATCGGCATTTGAACCATCTTCGACCGTAAAAATCGGCTCAAATCAACACAATACACAGAAGGCACGACGAAAGACCTATGGCGCAGCCGAAAGACGACACCTGTTCGTGATTGCGCGACCCATTGCGGAGAAGTAAGGAACAGCGCAGATAAGAGCATAATCCGACTGGTGGATACGAACATTATGCCCAAGACTTCTCGCCCTCTCGTTGCCGTGCCGACAGATGTGAAGCCATTTGAAAACTACACCTGGCACGCAGCACCCCAGCAATATCTGGCAGCCGCCATCGACGTCGCAGGTGTAACGCCGCTTCTGGTGCCAAGTTTTGGCGACAAGATGGATCTCGATGCCATTCTGGATGCGGTGGACGGCGTTCTCGTCACAGGCTCCAAATCCAACGTCAATCCGGCGCTTTATGGCGTCGAACCGAGCGCCGCGTTCGAGCCCTATGACAATGCCCGCGATGCGACATCGCTGCCACTCATCCGCGCAGCCATCGAAAAAGGTGTTCCGGTGCTGGCCATCTGCCGCGGCATACAGGAGCTGAACGTCGCATTGGGCGGCACACTCGCCACCGAAATTCAGGAAATGGAAGGCCGGATGGACCACCGCGCCCCGGAATCCGAAAGCCAGGCCGAGCGCTTCGCCATCCAGCACCCGATCAAGCTCAACCCGAACTCATGCCTTGCGGAAATCCTCAAAGAAGAAAGCGTGCGCGTGAACTCCGTTCACCGTCAGGCCATCGACAAGCTTGCACCGCAGCTTGAAGTCGAGGCGGTGGCCGAAGACGGTACGGTTGAAGCCGTCTCCGTGAAGAATGCGAAGGGATTTGTCGTCGGCGTGCAGTGGCACCCGGAATATTGGGCGCATTCCGATGCTCCGTCGCGCAAGATATTCGAGGCGTTCGGAGAGGCTGTGCGTCAACATCGGGCAGTAGGACAGTAGGGGTAAAAGTTCGTTGCGGTCGTCCGCAATCAAAACATATTCCCCTACTCGCCTGACAGACTGCTTTAACCTTGCGCATGCACCGTTTCCGGCACCGGCGTGATCGCCTTGCCGGTGTCGAACCATGCAATGAGATTATCGATCACCAGATCCGCCATGGCCTGACGGGTCTTTTGCGATGCGGATGCGATATGCGGCAGCAAAACCGTGTTGGGCGCATCAAGCAGGCCTTGTGGCACTGACGGTTCGTTCGCGAAAACATCCAGACCTGCAGCAGCGATTGTGCCATCGTTCAGCGCTGCGGCCAGCGCATCTTCATCAACCAGCGAACCGCGCCCGACATTGATCAGCACACCGTCCGGACCGAGCGCCTTCAGCACTTCGGCATTGACTGCCTTCGCGGTTTCCGCGCCGCCCGGTGCGACCAGAATAAGTGTGTCCACCGCCTTGGCCAGCTCGAGCAGGGTCGGATAATAATCGTAGGCGACGCCTTCAGCCTTGCGACGATTGTGATAGGAAACCGGCAGTCCGAAAGCTTCGACACGATGGGCGACCGCCTTGCCGATGCGGCCAAGGCCGAAAATGCCGACCTTGCGCCCACGCAAGGATAGCTTCGACAGCGGATAGCGGCCTTCCTTCACCCAATTGCCTGCACGCAGGAATTCCTGCGACTTCGACAATTCCCGCACCGTATCAATCAGAAGGCCAAGCGCCGTATCGGCTACTTCATCGGTCAGGACGTCAGGCGTATTGGTGACCATGACATTTTTCGTACCGGCATGTTTTGCATCGACCGCATCATAACCGACGCCAAAATTGCCGATTATTTTCAGATTGGGCAATGCATCGATCAGCGCCGCATCGACGGTGGACATGCTGGCAATACCATATATGTCGCCTGCCCAGTCGGCATCGACCAGCGCCGCGTCACCGCGTGGTATGCGGCGCACCGAAAACTCACCGGACAGACGCTCGACGGCATAATCGTTGAAGTTTCCGAGCACCAGAACGGTTGCGTCGCGCTTGGTCATGACAATATTCCTCTGGATTCCTCTGGACAGCATGTCGCAGTTCGTGAGGGACCGGCGACCGGTCAACCCAAAGGCTGCAACCGGAGCCGGAGCGGGGGAAATCAGCCGTGTTTCGGCTTGGATGTCGATTGCCGGATATGCAGTTCCGGTTTGATAAGTTCCTGCATCGAAGAAACCTCGACGCCGTTGAGCTGGTCCAGCAGTGCGCGAGCGGCACGGCGTCCCACTTCACGCTGTCCGTTCCAGACGGTCGTCAGCGCTGGCGTTGCGATCGCCGCTTCCTCGAGATCGTCATAGCCGGTCACGGAAATGTCCTCGCCCGGCACCAGCCCGGCGCGAGCAATGCCGTTCATCAGGCCGATGGCGGTCAGATCGTTCCAGCAGACCGCAGCCGTCGGCTTGTCTTTCAGCGCCAGAAATTGCGGCGCGACTTCAAAGCCGCCCTGCTTCGTGCGCGGCCCGGCAATGCGCCAGTCGGGGCGAACCTCGAGCCCGGCCTTTTCCATGGCCTGCACATAGCCGCGATAACGGTCACGGCCCGTCGAGGTCTGGTCCGTGCCGCCGATCATCGCGATGCGCGTATGACCGAGCGAAATAAGGTGATTGGTGGCAAGGCCGATACCATAGGCATCGTCACCCCGGAAAACCGGCGCATGAACACCCTCGACGCTACGCGCGATCAGCACGACCGGCAGGCCGTTATCTTCCGCAAGCTGGATGTCTTCCGGCGGCGTGCCGATAGCGGGCGACATAATGACCCCATCCGCGCCGAGCTGCAAAAGCGTATCCATGAAGGTGCGCTGCTTTTCGAGCTGATCGTAATGGTTGGACAGGATGAAGGTCTGCCGCGAGCGGTCCAGTTCCGTTTCGATGGATTTGAGAATTTCCGCGAAGAACGGATTCATGATGTCATGCACCACGACGCCGACAATGCCGGAGCGTGAGGTGCGCAGGCTCGCAGCGCGACGGTTATAGATATAACCGATGGCGCGGGCATGTTCCTTGATCTTCTCGCGGGTCTGGTCGGCAACGAGGGGACTGTCGCGCAAAGCGAGCGAAACTGTGGCTGTCGAAACACCAAGCGCATCCGCGATGGTCGATAGCTTTATTTTCTGGGCCAAGTCGCCTCCCCAAAATGGTCCGTGCCGCAGTCGGAGACGCGGCCGCAACCTGACAAGGTGAGACGCGACCGTTCGTCTTGCGAACGGTTATGCCATTGCAAACCTTGAATTGGAAGCATTTTCGATAGCACGCATCTTGAAAAGTGTTTCACGGTTTCCCGCCAAGATACGCGTCAAAACAAATAGTTAGAGCTTGATAAGCGACAGGCCTATTCCACGTCGTCCTCTTCAAGCACTTCCGTTTCAGGCTCATCGGGAATGCGCGTGACGCCGCGAAGCGCAAGATTGCTCTCCATCCGGCTCAGCATCTTGAGGAAGGTCTTGCGATCTTTCTTGTCGAGCCCCTTCAGCATGTCCTTTTCAGTCTTGCGAATGGATTTCTCGATCGCCTTGATAGTCTCGAGACCGGTCTGCGTCAGATAGACATGCGACTGGCGCTGATCGGTCTCCGAGGCGCGCTTTGCCACAAACCCCTGCCCCTGCAGACGCGCAATGGTTTTGGTGATGGTCGGCGGACGCACACCCAGCCGCTGTGCAAGCACGCCCGGCGTCAGTCCGTCTTCCGCAGCCAGCTGCAGCATGACTGCATCCTGCCCTGCATAGAGCCCCTGTTCCAGAAGCCGCGTGGCCAGCACCGTCCGCGACAGTCTTGCCACGGATTGCAGCCGGTAAAGTACAACCGCCTTATTGTCCTTGCTCATCGCCACCTCGCCCTTGTTGGCACTTTGATGCGCATCCCGAAAAGCATCCAATGGTTTTCGGACAAGATACGCTGTTCAAAATAAACCAGTTGCTGTCGCCTGATCGATAGTCCCATCCATTCATATATCGTAAAATATTGTCCGACTTATGAAACAACAAGGCCCGGTTGCTGTCATGGCTAACGGACGTTACGCTCTGGGGCTCCATGAAATGAAAAAAGCGAGGAAAACATGACCGATCTGCGCGATCAAAACAGCGACATGATTGTCGTTCTGCCCCTTGGCGCTCACGAACAGCATGGGCCTCATTTGCCGTTTGAAACGGATACGATCATCGCCGAAGGCATTGTCGCGCGTGTCAGCGATGCGCTGCCTGCCGAGTTGAACGTCAATTTCCTGCCTGCACAGCCGGTCGGCTATTCCATCGAACACATGGATACGGAAGGGACCCAGAGCCTCGCCTTCGCCGAGGCCGTGAACCAGTGGATCGGCATTGGTGAAAACCTTCACGCTGGCGGCATTCGCAAACTGGTCATGCTGAACGCGCATGGCGGAAATTCGCCATTGATGACAATTGTCGCAACGGAACTGCGCACGCGGCTCGATATGCTGGCGGTCGCCACAAGCTGGACCCGCTTCGGCCTGCCGGAGGGCCTGATTACGCCGGAGGAAAAAGCGCTCGATATTCATGGCGGTTTCATCGAGACATCGGTGATGCTGGCGCTGCGCCCCGATCTGGTGGACATGTCGAAGGCACGCAATTTCTCCAACGCCCAGTCACGTTACGCCGAGGAATTCAAGTTCCTGCGCGCCTATGGCCCTCATGCCTTCGGCTGGAAGATGCACGATCTCAACCCGGAAGGGGTTGCAGGCAACGCTGCTGCCGCAACGGCAGAAGCCGGGGAAAAGCTGATCACCAACGCGGTGACGGGCTTTATCGAACTGCTGCGCGATGTCGACAGGTTCGATCTCGCCCGGTTCGAATTGCAACGTCTCGCCAATCAGGCAGGTTAGACACTGCAAGGCCCGTGTTCCAACTGGCGTGAATGTGATTAGGCGAATGTAATATTATAGCATTGCATATGGCATTCACGCTGCCCTTCCCTTATATGAATTGTCCTATCCGAGGTTTCGGTGCTGTGCCGCTCGCGCTGGCCGCGCACTGGCCATCCCGGACCACGATTTCAAAAGGCCACAACTTCAAGAGGCATAACCATGAGCCAGGCTGAAGCCCAAACCGAAGCTCCGTCTGAAACCAAGACGACCACTGAAGCTGGCCGCATTCCCGTGACCGTTCTGACCGGTTATCTGGGTTCGGGAAAGACCACTCTTCTCAACCGTATCCTGACCGAAAATCACGGCAAGCGTTACGCCGTGATCGTCAATGAATTCGGCGAGATCGGCATCGACAACGACCTGATCGTCGAGTCGGACGAAGAAATCTATGAAATGAACAATGGCTGCATCTGCTGCACCGTGCGTGGCGACCTGATCCGCGTGGTGGAAGGCCTGATGCGCCGTCCGGGTCGTTTCGACGCCATCGTTGTGGAAACGACCGGCCTTGCCGATCCGGTTCCGGTTGCGCAGACCTTCTTCATGGATGATGACGTGCGTGCCAAGACCGGTCTCGACGCCGTTGTCGCCCTTGTCGATGCCAAGCATCTGCCGCTGCGCCTGAAGGACAGCCGCGAGGCGGAAGACCAGATCGCCTTTGCCGATGTGGTGCTCATCAACAAGACCGATCTCGTGACGCCGCAGGAGCTGGCGGCCATCGAGGCGACCGTTCGCGCCATCAACCCGCATGCCATCATCCACCGCACCGAGCGCGCCTCCATTCCGCTCGACCGCGTGCTGGATCGCGGCGCCTTCGACCTGAAGCGCGTTCTGGACAACGATCCGCACTTTCTCGACCATGATCATCCCGATCACGTATGCGGACCGGATTGCGACCATGATCATGACCATCATGGTCACGACCATGGACATCATCATCATGCGCATGATCACGATCATCATGACCACCATCATGACCATGACCATGTGTGCGGTCCCGACTGCGGTCATGACCATCACCACGATCACGCCTCGCCGATCCATGATGTGACGGTGAAGTCAGTATCGCTCAGGGCTGGTGAAATCGACCCGGCGAAATTCTTCCCGTGGATTCAGAACATCACCCAGACGCAAGGCCCGAACATTCTGCGCCTCAAGGGCATCATCGCTTTCAAGGACGATCCGGACCGCTATGTGGTCCAGGGTGTGCACATGATTATCGAAGGTGACCACCAGCGTGCCTGGAAGGAAGACGAAAAGCGTGAAAGCCGCCTCGTCTTCATCGGACGTGAACTCGACCCCGCCGCCCTGAAGGCCGGCTTCGAAAACAGTCAGGCCCGATAAAGCGCTTCCGGTTCTGTTCGAACCGTGAAATGCTCTATCTGTCCATTTTTATGCATTTCCAGTAGAACTGCGCCAAGCATTTGCTGGAAATGCTTTTATCAATAGAGCGCATCCCGAAAAGTGTGAAACGGTTTTCGGATATGATGCGCGTTAAAACAAACAGTTAGAGCGCCGATCTGATTCAATCAGATCGAAACACGCTCTAGAACAATACCGGAAGCCGATGCCTACAGTAGCTCCGCTCGACCTTGAAGGTCATTGTCTTTATGCGCGCTTTGTCGGCGGCATTCCCTTCTTCGCAATGGCCGATGGCTCGATCCATCAGCTCAACAACGGCAGCAAGACTTCGGCAGCCCATGACGGACTGTTGAGCGCGACCGTTTCCGTTGACGGAAAGTCGCTCATCACTGGCGGCGAAGACGGTCGCGTGTGCCGTACCGACGCCGATGGGACGGTAACTGAACTTGCGAAGATCCCGCGCAAATGGATGACCGCCGTGGCAGCAGGCCCCGGCGGAACTGTCGGTTTTGCATCGGGTCGCACCGCCTGGGTGCGCACGTCTGACGGCAAGGTGCAGGAATTTGCGCAGGAACGCAGCGTCGAAGGCATTGCCTTTGCGCCAAAGGGCCAGCGGCTGGCGATTGCCCGCTATAATGGTGCAACCCTGATCTGGACCGGAACGGCGGCGAAGCCTGTCGAACTGGAATGGAAAGGCGCACATATCGGCGCAATCTTTTCACCCGATGGTCGCTTCCTCATCACCTCGATGCAGGAAAATGCCCTGCATGGCTGGCGTCTCGAAGATACGAAGCACATGCGCATGACCGGCTATCCGGCCAAGGTGAAAGACTGGTCGTGGAGCGCCAAGGCCAAGTGGCTGGCCACCTCCGGCGCCCCGGCAGCAATTGTCTGGCCTTTTGCGGGCAAAGACGGCCCGATGGGCAAGGCTCCCCTGGAACTCGGTCTTCGTGGCGATAGCATGGTGACATCCGTTGCCTGCCATCCGGTCGAGGACATTGCAGCCATCGGCTATAATGACGGCATGATCCTGGTTGCTCGTTTCGCCGACAGCAAGGAAGTTCTGCTGCGCCGCCCCGGCAAAGGCGCTATCACCAGCATGGGCTGGGATGAACAGGGCCAACGCCTCGTCTTCGGCTCCGAGGCCGGGGATTGCGGTGTGGTTTCGATAGCGGATTAGAGCGCATCCCGAAAAGTGTGAAACGGTTTTCGGAAAAGATGCGCGTAAAAACAAATGATTAGAGCGCCGATCTGATTCAATCAGATCGGCGCTCTAATTCCTGAACAGAAGCCGCAGGTCGCGGGGGAAACAGTCCAACGGACTGATTCCCCGTTTCATCCACACAAGCAGACTGCTTGCAGATCCTCAGACCTGACCGTTTCGTTTGGCACGAGCCATACCGAAAAGACCCGAAATCACCAGCGCAACACCGACGCCCATCACCCCATAACCCAATGCATTCGACGTTATGTCGGTCTGATTGGCAGAGGCAATGGCTGCAGCAGCTTCCGACGCGCCAGAGCCACCAGCCCTGGCATCCATCATCGCGACCATGCCGGGCTCGTTGCATTTCGGCAGCAACGACGATTTGGCATCGGCATTATCACCATAAATATTCTGGATGATTTGTTCGCAGCGCTGTTGATCCGCGCTGGAAACAGACGAACCACTGGCTTGGTAATAAAATCCGCCTGCCACAAGAGCCGCACCAATTACGGCCATCAGGACAGAAGAACCTTTAGCACTTCTTAGAATCATACGATTTCCTTATTTAAATCTAGAGTTGCTAATAGACCATACCAACACCGGACCAACAATCGTAATCCATCTTCAGCGGTTTTATCCTGTTCATACAGGAGGAAGAGAATTTCAGTATGCTTTCACGTCGTTCTATTGTCCTCGGCGGAGTATCGGCAGTCTTTTCGACAAATCTGCTCGTTGAAAAGACTTTCGCAACCGCCCCTGCCGCTGAGGTTGAACCGTGGGCACAAAAGCTGATTGCGGCAGCGGAAAGCCAGGTGGGAACGACGGTTCACTATGACCCCGCCTATACGCAGCTGAAATATCCCGGCGGGGACGTTCCTCTCGATCGAGGCGTCTGCACCGATGTCATCATCCGCGCCTATCGGCAGGGGTTGAATGCGGACCTGCAGGCCTTGGTTCACAAAGATATGCGGAAAGCTTTCACGCAATATCCGAGAAACTGGGGCCTGAAGCGCCCCGACCCGAATATCGACCACCGTCGCGTGCCGAACCTTGCCGTTTTTTTCAACAGGAGCAAAGCGGCCTTACCGGTTACAAAAGTTGCTGAGGATTATCGTCCCGGCGATCTCGTCGCGCAGATGCTTCCGGGAAACCTGCCGCATATAGCCATCGTTACACAGCGCTATAATGCCGAGGGCACACGTCTGTTGGTTGTTCACAATATTGGTGCGGGAACCCGGATAGAAGACCGGCTGTTTGAGTTTCCCATTACCGGTCACTTTCGCTACCGCGCAGATGCATGATCGCGAAGCCCGATCAGGGAAACTGACCGGGCTTCAATCAAGTCGATATTATTGTCCGCGTCTTGCAACCGCAGGCGCACCATCTGGTCCGAGCGATGCCACCCATTGAGTGATGGCAGCGATATCCTTTTCACCCAGCATATGATCCGCATCGATGGTGCGGGCATCGACGCGGGCGCCACCGGAGCGCAGAAGTGCGGAAAGCGCTGGCGCAAACGGTGAGTAGAGCTTGTCCTCTTCGCCTGTGATGGTCAGAACGCGCGCCTTGCTCAGATTGGCGACAGGAGCGTTATCCAGAACCGGCATCGAGCGCATCAGAATGGCGCGCTTCACCAGATCGGGGTGCAGCATCATGGTTGCAGCCAGAAGATTGGCGCCGTTCGAATAGCCCACGAAGGTTGCGTGGGTGAGGTCGAGATCCTTGTCATCGGCCAGACGCGTCAAAAAGGTCACGAATGCATTGGCTTCGAGCTTCACGTCCTTCTGGTCGAACTTGACCGGCGAGATGCGCTTGTACCAGCGTGTACCGCCATCTTGCATCACGCGACCGCGAATGCCGAGCAGTGTGGCGCGCGGCCAGATCTTGGAAGCCAGCGGCACAAGGCTGGTTTCATTGCCGCCCGAACCGTGCAGCAGGATCACCAGTTCATTCGAAGCATTTTCCGGTTTGTAGAAGCGATGAATGAACTGCTTGCTGCGCGAAAAATTCTGTTCCGGGGTCGTTTCCGTATCCATTTTCTTCTCGCGCATTGTCACGCCTTCACCCAGCTTGGGAGCGCCCTGCTCTTCTTTCATCGATGCAGCAATAGCGCTCAGAACCTTGCCCTGACCGTTCGTCGAAACGGGCTGTCCTTCGGCCAGAGCCGAGTCAGCCGCCACCGTGAATGCAGCTGCCGCCAAAGCGGCAATAAACATCTTCTTTACCATGATCTCAATATAGCCAATGAGACGTTAACGAAGGTTTGAAGGCAGCTCTTCCCGGGTGCGTCCCCACCCCTGCCGGCGATAATCACATGACCCGACACATCTCTCCGAAATCGCCCATGCTTTTGCGGGAAGCGCTTTCGGGATGCGCTAATGTAATGCCGTTAACAGCAGAGTTTTAGCGAGAATATGGCAGAATGCACGAAAAGTTACATTGTGTTACAATTCTGTTACGCCTTCACGCGATCTCAACAATGCGTGAACAACATCGTGTTCGCAAATTATCCATGCTTTTGACGCCTTTACGTGGGATCGTATCTGCAACAGCAGGCTAATCGTTTTGGAAGTGGGAGAGACCATGAGCAGCTTCAAACCCGGGCGTTTTTCATCCGCCCGTCTCACTTATGACGCGGTGACGCCCAAGAGCCTCTATCTGAACCGTCGCAACTTCATGGTTGGCGCGGGTGCGCTGGCCGCGGCTGGTGTTGCATCAACCGCCTTTGCCGAACCGCTCAAGGCGAAGGCTTCCGCCTATAAGGTCGATGAAAAGCTCACACCGCAGGATGCTGTCACGACCTACAATAATTTCTATGAATTCGGCACCGACAAGAGCGACCCTTCCGCCAATTCCGGCAGCTACAAGCCGCGGCCCTGGAAGCTCACCGTCGATGGCCTCGTGAAACAGCCGAAGGAATTCGACATTCAGGAACTGATTGCCAGGATGCCGCTTGAAGAACGCATCTATCGGATGCGCTGCGTCGAGGCATGGTCGATGGTCATTCCGTGGATCGGGTTTCCGCTCGCAAGCCTTCTGTCGCAGGTGGAGCCGCTTGGTTCCGCCAAATACATCGCCTTTACCGGCGTGGTGCGACCGGAAGAAATGCCGGGCCAGACCGGCCTCTTTCAGGTTCTCGACTGGCCCTATATCGAGGGTCTGCGTCTCGACGAAGCCAATCATCCGCTGACGATCCTTTCGGTCGGCCTTTACGGCGAGACATTGCCCAATGCGAACGGCGCGCCGATCCGGCTCGTGGTGCCCTGGAAATACGGTTTCAAGGGGATCAAGGCGATCACGAAGATCAGCTTTGTCGAAAAGCAGCCGCCAACCTCATGGCAGCAGCAGGCCGCCAACGAATATGGCTTCTATGCCAATGTGAATCCGGAGGTCGATCATCCGCGCTGGAGCCAGGCGACCGAACGGCGTATTGGCGAAGGCGGTTTTTTGGGTTCGGGCCGCCGCCCCACCTTGCCGTTCAACGGTTATGGCGAGGAAGTCGCCTCGCTTTATGCGGGCATGGACCTGAAGGTGAATTACTGACATGGCAGCAGCGGCCCAGACAGGCAAAAAGAAGACAGTTCGTCCCGGTGAATGGAAGATCTGGCTGCTCTATGCGGTCGGTTTCGTTCCGGCAGTCTGGACGTTCTATCTGGGCGCAAGCGGCAACCTTGGTGCCGATCCGGTCAAGACTTTCGAACACACGCTTGGCCTGTGGGCTCTGCGCTTTCTCATTCTGACCCTCTTGGTAACGCCGATCCGCGACCTGACAGGCATGGCTTTTCTGCGCTACCGTCGGGCGCTCGGCCTGCTCGCCTTCTATTATGCACTGATGCACTTCGCCACCTATATGGTGCTGGATCAGGGCCTGAACATTTCCGCCATCGTCACCGATATCCTGCGACGGCCTTTCATCACCATCGGCATGATCAGTCTGGTCCTGCTGGTGCCGCTGGCGCTGACCTCCAACAACTGGTCGATCCGCAAGCTCGGCCGCCGCTGGAACAGCCTGCACAAGCTGGTCTATGTCGCAATCGCTGGCGGCGCGATCCATTTCATCATGTCGGTGAAAAGCTGGCCCGCCGAACCGGTCATCTATGCCGGGATCGTCAGCGCACTGCTTCTATGGCGTCTGGTGCGTCCGCACGCCCGCAACCGCAAGCCTGTTTCCCGCCCGCGCGGCGAAGCAATGGCAGTAAAGAAATAAGCCCTGACACACCAATAACTTTCTACGGTTTCTAATGTAGAAACTTAAATTTACTATTCTAACCGTTACCCCATGACATAGGGATGCAAATCATGTCAGTATCCCGCCGATTTCCGCACACAGAATAATTCCTGACAGCGGCAACCGACGAATACGGAATGCATATGTCATCTCTCCTGAAATCGGCTCCCGTCCGCATCGCAGGCAAGTTCGTCTTCATTTTATTCGTCCTTATCTTTGCGATATGGGCCAGCTTTGCCATGTGGTTCCAGTTGCCCTTCGGCGATGCCATGCGCGGATCGATCATCGCCGTCTGGCTTCTGATCGCTCTGGGCGTGATTGCAGGCGAAAGACATTACAGCTGCTGGCGCAGGCGACTGGTCTTCTGCCTTCTGGCGCTGGTGATGCTCGGGGCATGGTCCACAGTCCGCCCCTCCCTCAACCGCATCTGGGCGCCCGACGTCGCCCGCACGGTGACGGGAAAGATCAATGGCGACATCGTCACCCTTTCCAATGTCCGCGATTTCACCTGGCGAACGACAGAAGATTTTACGCCCAACTGGAAAGACGAAACCTACGACCTCAGCAAGATTGCGACGGTAGACGTTTATCTGTCCTATTGGTCGGGCCCGGCAATCGCCCATACGCTTCTGTCATTCGGCTTCGAGGATGGCCGTCATGTGGTCTTTTCCGGCGAAATCCGCCGCGAACACCATGAAGTCTATTCGCCCATCGCCGGTTTCTTCCGCAAATATGAGCTGGCGATGATTGCCGCCGAAGAGCAGGACATCATTTATCTGCGCACCAATGTCCGCAAGGAAAACGTCTATCGCTACCGCGTGAAGCTGCCGCCGGTGGGCGCGCGCGAACTTTTCCTGTCCTATGTCGAGCTTGGCAATGAGCTGGCAGAGCAGCCGAAATTCTATAATACGCTGACCGCAAACTGCACCACGATCATCTTCCACATGGCGCGGGTGCTGGATCCGACCTTCCCGTTCGACTACCGCATCCTCCTGTCAGGCTACCTGCCCGGTTATCTGTACGATCACGGCTGGATCGAGAATGGCGGCACGCTGGAGGAAGCACGCAAACGCGCGTCAATCGACGCAAGAGCGCTCGCGGGTGGACGGGACGGCTTTTCGCAACGTATCCGCGAATAAAAAAACCCGCCGAAACCGAAGCTTCGACGGGGTTCGCATCGATATGAAGAAATTACACCGCAGCGGTGATGATGACTTCAACCTTGTAGTCTGGCGTTGCCAGCGCTGCTTCGCCGGTGGCGCGGGCAGGCGTGTGAGCCGGATCGACCCATGCATCCCAGACAGCGTTCATTTCGCCAAAATCCTTCATGTCGGCGAGCCAGATGATGGCCTGAAGGATCTTGGTCTTGTCGGAGCCCGCTTCCTTGAGAAGGCGGTCCACCTCGACCAGAACGGCCTTGGTCTGTTCGGTAACGCTGGCGCCCGGATTTCCCACCTGACCGGCGAGATAAACAGTGTTGCCGTGAATTACGGCCTGGCTCATGCGCGGGCCGACTCCAATGCGACGGATGCTCATGGTGAACTCCTCTCAATAATGCTCTTCTGCGGGACCAGTCCCGCATGTGAAAATGTTGCGCATCCTTATTAAAGCCCTAGTCTGCTTTGGCAATGCCAATGCCGGTCCGAATGATGCAATTTCAGTAAAAAGAACATTTCCAGCAAAAGTGCGAAGCGGTTTTGCGTGAGGATAATGCTACGAAACAAATACTTGGAGCAGTTCCAGCGACACCGCTCCAACTGGAACCGCTCCGAAGAGGAGGACAGCCATGTCGGAACCACTCGCCGAGATTTATCGCGACTATATTGCATGCCTGAACCGGCAGGACTGGGACGACCTCGGACTTTATGTGCACGAGGAGGCCATTCACAATGGCAGACCTTTGGGGCTTGGCAGCTATCGCACGATGCTGGAACAGGATTTCGAGGCGATTCCCGACCTGCGCTTCAACATAGAATTGCTTGTCAGTGAGCCGCCCTATATTGCCAGCCGGCTCAGTTCGACTGTACGCCGAAAGGGCTACTGTTCGGCCTCCCGGTCAACGGCAAACGGGTCCGGTTCGCAGAGAATGTTTTCTATGAGTTCGAGAATACGCTCATAAGGAAAGTCTGGTCAGTCATCGATAAGGCTGCGATTGAAGCACAGCTGTGATCATATCAAGCATGTCTTTTTCCCATCATAGCGGGATCAGAAATCAGTCCAGTGGACTGATTTCCCCGTGAAGGCGGCTCCCACTTTTGGGAGACAAGCTTTAGCGCCCGTCACCATTGACTCTTTGCCCCCCTCCCCCTATAAGCCGCGTCACGTTCGCCCGCGCGGTTTTACGGATGGTTTTGTGCTGTCCGTCGCAAGGGACAAGAACCAGCTCCTGTTCAATAGAGCGTGATCCCGAAAAGTGGAAAACAGTTTTCGGACAAGATCGTGTTCAACGGAAAAACAGAATCAAGAAGGGCCGCACACCGCGGTATTAAATAAATGAAGCGCACTTACCAGCCATCCAAGATCGTCCGCAAGCGTCGTCACGGTTTCCGTGCACGCATGGCAACCACCGGCGGCCGCAAGGTTCTCACCGCTCGCCGTTCGCGCGGCCGTAAGCGGCTTTCCGCTTAATCTTTTCCCGCGCTGCAGCGCGGTGAATAAAGAAATGAACAAGCCGAAACAAATACTCCGCCTTCGCAAGAGAGCGGAGTTTTTGGCTTTGAGGAATGGTGAAAAGCGACGTGGTCCACTGTTTCTTCTCGAAGTCCGCGAGCGGACCGAAGAAGAATCGCAAACCGCCAAAATCGGCGAAAAACCCCGTGCAGGTTTCACCGTAACGAAGAAAAACGGCAACGCCGTGATACGAAACCGCATCCGCCGCAGGCTTAGAGAAGCGGTTCGTTGTCACGCAGGGCGTGACATGGCGCCTTCGACCGACTATGTGATCGTAGCGCGCGAGCAAGCCCTCACTGCGCCCTTTTCGCGACTGACCGAAGAACTCTCCCGCCGCATCAAGGCGAAGAGTGAACGGCGGGGCGATGGGAAACGCCGAACGGAAAGACCGGAATCAGGACCCGTCAATGGAAAATAATCGTAATTTCTTCATCACCATTGCCCTGTCCATCCTCGTGCTAACGCTGTGGCAAGTGTTTTATCTGGGTCCGAAAACGGAAGCCCAGCGGGAGCAGGCACGCATTGAGGAGCAGCAGCAGCAGAAACAACAGGCGACGCAACAACAGGCGCAAAGTGGCGACACGCCGCAGATGCCCGCCACGTCAGGAAATATTCCCGGCCATAGCGATGTTGCAGCCGCTGGCGGCACGCTGACCCGCGAGGCAGCCGTTGCCCAGACGCAGCGCGTCGAAATCGATACGCCTTCGCTGCGCGGTTCGATCAACCTGACCGGCGCGCGCCTCGATGATCTCTTCCTGAAGAGATATCACGAGACCGTCGATGATAATTCGCCTCAGATCGAACTGCTCGCGCCCTCGGCGCTGAAGCAGGGCTATTTCGTCGAACTCGGCTTCACCGGCAACGACACGACCGGCCCGGTTCCGGGTCCGAACACGGTCTGGACCGTGGAAGGCAACAACAAGCTGACGCCATCCACGCCGGTCACGCTGACCTATACCAACGAGAAGAACATCACCTTCAAGCGCGTCATTTCGGTCGACGACGCCTATATGTTCGCCGTTGAAGACACGATCACCAACAATACCGGCGCGCCGATCTCGCTGGCCTCCTATGGCCGCGTGACCCGCTTCAACCAGCCGGAACATGCCAGCGCCACCTATGTGCTTCATGAAGGCCTGATCGGCGTCATGGGTCAGGACGGCCTGCAGGAAATCAAGTATTCCAAGGTCGAAGACGACAAGGACATTTCGTTCAAGGACGTGAGCGGCGGCTGGCTCGGCATCACCGACAAGTACTGGGCGGCAACGCTCGTTCCGCCGCAGGACGAAAAGTTCACCGGTCGCTTCTCGCACTTCACCAATGATCGCCCGCGCTACCAGACCGACTTCCTTGGCGCGCCGATGACCATTGCACCCGGCCAGGCACAGACGCTGAAGAACCATGTCTTCGCCGGTGCGAAAGTCGTTTCCAACATCAAGGCCTATGAAGAAAAGCTCGGTATCAAGCAGTTCGAACTGCTGATCGACTGGGGCTGGTTCTACTTCATCACCAAGCCGATGTTCTACCTCATCGACTGGATCTACAAGTTCTCGGGCAATTTCGGCGTCGCCATTCTGGTCGTCACCGTTCTCCTCAAGGGCCTGTTCTTCCCGCTTGCCAACAAGTCGTACAAGTCGATGGCACGCATGAAGCTGGTGCAGCCGAAGCTGACTGAAATCCGCGAGAAATATGCGGATGACAAGATGAAGCAGCAGCAGGAAATGATGCGGCTCTACAAGGAAGAGAAGATCAATCCGCTCGCAGGCTGCTGGCCAGTGCTGGTGCAGATTCCGGTGTTCTTCGCACTCTACAAGGTGCTCTATGTCACCATCGAAATGCGCCATGCGCCGTTCTTCGGCTGGATTCAGGATCTTGCAGCGCCCGATCCGACCTCGCTCTTCAACCTGTTCGGCCTCCTGCCTTTCGGCGTGCCGCACTTCCTGATGATCGGCGTCTGGCCGCTCCTGATGGGCATCACCATGTTCCTGCAGATGCGCATGAACCCGACGCCTCCGGATCCAACGCAGGCCGCCATCTTCACCTGGATGCCGGTGATCTTCACCTTCATGCTGGCTTCGTTCCCGGCTGGTCTCGTGATCTACTGGGCATGGAACAACCTGCTCTCCATTACCCAGCAGGGCATCATCATGAAGCGCCAGGGCGTGAAGATCGAGCTCTTCGACAATCTCAAGGGCCTCTTCAAGCGAAAGCCGAAAGAGGCGAAGAAATAGACTTGAAAGAACCCCGCTTCGGCGGGGTTTTTTGTGCCTTCATGTTGACAATACGGCTCATAACATTGATGCGTGTACACAAGAGAACATACCGACCGGGACAGAACCATTGAACCAGCAGGATAAGAAGCAGGCGGCGATCAGGGCCGCTCAGGCAGCGGCGGATGCGGTCCGGGAAGTCCAGGCGGCACTCGTCGAGGAAGGACGCCTGCTTTTCAAGAAATCGTGGATCTTCATCCGTGGCGTGCCATCGATGAAATTCTTGCCGCCGGAAGGTCCGGTCGAAATCGCTTTCGCAGGCCGCTCCAATGTCGGCAAGTCGTCACTGATCAACGCGCTCGTCAACAAGAAGGGCCTTGCGCGTACATCCAATACGCCGGGCCGCACGCAGGAACTGAACTATTTCGTGCCGGACGGCTATTCCGGCGAAAACGGCGATCTGCCACCGCTCGCACTGGTCGACATGCCGGGCTACGGTTTCGCCGAAGCACCGAAAGCACAGGTCGATGCCTGGACGCGCCTTGTGTTTGATTATCTGCGCGGACGCACCACACTGAAACGTGTCTATGTGCTGATCGATGCCCGCCATGGCATCAAGAAGAACGACGCGGAAGTGCTCGATCTTCTTGATAAGGCGGCCGTCTCCTACCAGATCGTGCTCACCAAGATCGACAAGATCAAGCCCGCGGGCGTACCGCGCCTTCTGGAAGAAACGCACAAGCTTACCTACAAGCGTGCCGCCTGCTTTCCGGGCATCATCGCGACCTCGTCGGAAAAAGGCGAAGGCCTCGACGAGCTGCGTGCAGCAATCGCATTGCTTATCAAGGAAGCCTGATACTATCTATTCTGACGCATGTCCTAATCCCAAAACCGGTTCCCACTTTTGGGGACATGCTCTAGCTCGGGCAGCTTTCCGGCTGCCCGTCCAGCCCTTGATTGAGGCGCTCGAAACGAGCGCTTACATGCCCCTCGCCGCGCTTGATACGCAGCACATAGATGCTGTCGAAATCATTGCCGCGCCATTTCGGCACCGCAGCTTTATCTCCGCCATTGTCCTTGAGCAGATTTCTGGCCAGCTTGTAGAGCTGCTTGTGTTCCCAGCCGACCAGTATCGTCGCATTGCTGTATTGCGGCTGCCCAAGTACCGCCTGCAATTTGCCGATCTCATCATAGCCGAAGCGCGTATCGACCGGCATCTGAAAACGGATGGCGGTCGGCTCCACCGTCGCCAGCGGTCGGTTATAGGCATAGGAAATACCGCTATCCTTCTTTTCCTTGGCAGGATCGGGCGCGAAAATGGCATCGGGCTTGCCGAAATCTTTTGCAATGACGGCAGGCAGTTTCAAGGAACGATTGAGCCCACGACAGCTGAGCTGTCCCATGCCACCTTTGGGCTTTTCTCCATGCCGGATGAGGATGATCGTTTCAGTCGTTGCTGCAGGCGCAGCACAGGATGCAGATGTGCCAAGCAGGCAGGCAAGAACAGTGAGGAATATTTTGCGCATGATGCGGTCTCTGAAAATCATTCCGGGTAAAAACCTGCATAGAGCGCAGACCGGCTTTTTGTTGGGCACGTTTCGGGCCGCAAATTCAAATAATCGCGACCGGGAAAGCGAAAAATAAGCAACTGCGGATTCCAATTACGATGAATCCGGTCTAGAAAAGCCTGCCTCTTTTTGCCCTGTCGCCTGCCATGGAGCCCGCGATGACGACACTTGAAAATCCCGAAATGCAAGCGCAACTCCTGTCCGCGGCCCTGCCCTATATGCAGCGCTACGAGAACAAGCATGTCGTTGTGAAATATGGCGGCCACGCCATGGGCAATCCGGAACTGGGCAAGGCCTTCGCGCGCGATATCGCGCTTCTGAAGCAATCGGGCATCAATCCGATTGTCGTGCATGGCGGCGGCCCGCAGATCCAGGCCATGCTGACCAAGCTCGGTATCGAATCCCGCTTTGAAGGCGGCTTGCGCGTCACCGACGAAAAGACCGTCGAAGTGGTGGAAATGGTTCTGGCCGGTTCCATCAACAAGGAAATCGTCGCCCTCATCAATGCCGAAGGCGAATGGGCGATCGGTCTTTGCGGCAAGGACGGCAACATGGTCTTTGCGCAGAAAGCGCACAAGACCGTCATCGACCCGGATTCCAATATCGAGAAGGTGCTGGACCTCGGCTTTGTCGGTGAACCGGCGGAAGTGGATCGCACCCTGCTCGATCTTCTGGCGCGCTCCGAAATGATACCGGTCATTGCGCCGGTCGCACCGGGTCGCGACGGCCATACCTACAATATCAACGCCGACACGTTTGCAGGCGCGATTGCCGGGGCGCTCGCCGCAACGCGCCTCCTGTTCCTGACCGATGTTCCGGGCGTGCTGGACAAGGACAAGAACCTCATCAAGGAACTGTCCGTTGCCGATGCGCAGGCGCTCATCAAGGACGGCACCATTTCCGGCGGCATGATCCCCAAGGTGGAAACCTGCATCGAAGCAATCCGCCGGGGCGTCGAAGGCGTTGTCATTCTGAATGGCAAGACCCCGCATTCCGTGCTGCTGGAGCTTTTCACCGAACATGGTGCCGGCACCTTGATCGTGCCTTAAGGATCGACCATGACCGATATTCCGGACAGAGCTGCCTTCGCCCATGTCACTGACTGGGTGTTCGACCTCGACAACACGCTCTACCCGCACGCCGCCAATCTGTTCTCGCAGATCGACGTGAAGATGACGAGCTATGTCGAGACTTTGCTGAAACTGCCACGTGACGAAGCGCGCAAGATTCAGAAGCAGTTCTATCTGGAATATGGCACCACGCTGAAAGGCCTGATGGAGTGCCATCAGATTGACCCGGACGATTTTCTGAGACAAGTCCATGACATCGACTATTCCTGGCTGACGCCCGATCCGGCGTTGGGACGGGCGATCAAGGCACTGCCGGGCCGTCGCTTCATCTTTACCAATGGTGATCGCGGTCATGCCGAACGCGCTGCCAGCCAGCTCGGAATTCTCGATGATTTCGACGATATTTTCGACATCGTCGCAGCTGGCCTGACACCGAAGCCTGAACGGGTCACCTATGACCGCTTCCTCGGCGCCTTCGGCATCGATGCGGGCAAGGCCGTGATGTTCGAGGATCTGGCGCGCAATCTGGTCGTTCCCAAAGCCCTCGGCATGAAAGCGGTGCTGGTCGTGCCGAACAATTTTGAGCCTACATTTTCCGAGATATGGGAAAGCGATCCCGAGTTCACCGATCAGGTGGACTATGTGACCGATAATCTGACCCAGTTTCTGGAAACCATAATTGCAGACCGATAGGCAATTCACCGGCCTTGAAAGACGCATCGACAAGGCCGCCCACCGCCTTCTCGACAATCTGCCGCGTCACCGGATCAGCGATGCGCTGATCGAGTTTCTGGTCTTCGGGCTGAAACAGGCATGGGCCTGCCTTTTCGGTGGCGCCATGCTGGCGCTCATCATCCTCACCCGCTGGTTCTGGCCGGATGGCGGCGCGGGGTTTATCACGCGCTACGATTTCCTGTTCCTGTCCGCCCTTGCTATCCAGCTTGCCATGCTGGTCTTCAAGCTGGAGGCGTGGGAGGAAGCCAAGGTCATCCTCATCTTCCATGTGGTCGGCACAGCGATGGAAGTGTTCAAGACCCATGCCGGTTCATGGGTCTATCCGGAGGAAAACTTCTTCCGCATTGGCGGCGTTCCTCTGTTTTCCGGCTTCATGTATGCAGCTGTCGGCTCCTATATGGCGCGCATCAATCGCATCTTCGATATAAGGCTGAACCACTATCCACCACTCTGGATGACCGTTGTTCTGGCCGCCGCGATCTATATCAATTTCTTCGCGCACCACTTCATCTGGGATATGCGCTGGCTGCTGTTTGCTGCGACCTTCGTCCTTTTCTGGCGCACGACGATGCATTACCGCGTCTTCCGCTTCCGGCTCAAAATGCCGTTGCTGGTCGCCTTTCTGCTGACCTCGCTCTTCATCTGGATTGCCGAGAACATCGGCACATGGTCGAAGGCCTGGCTTTATCCGAACCAGCGCAATGGCTGGGAACTCGTTTCAATGAGCAAGCTCGGCTCGTGGTATCTCCTGATGATTATCTCGGTCGTGCTGGTGACACTCGTTCACCGCCCTCGTCCCTATCGAGCAGAAGAAGAGCCGCAAAAGAAAACGCCCGACCATTTGGCCGGGCGCATCGAACAGAAAATCCGGGGTGATCAGAGCTTGTAAAAATCCTTGATCTGTTCCCAGGCTTCGTCGGCGGTTTCGACAAAGTTGAGCAGTTCGATATCGGCAGGCGAAATCGTGCCCTGCTCAGCCAGAAACTCGATATTGATCGCCTTGGTCCAGAACTCCTTACCGAACAGTATCAGCGGCACGCGCTCCATACGGTTGGTCTGGATCAGCGTCATCGCCTCGAAAAGCTCGTCCATCGTTCCAAAGCCGCCGGGGAACACGCAGATCGCCTTGGCGCGCATCAGGAAGTGCATCTTGCGGATCGCAAAATAATGGAAGTTGAAGCAAAGGTCAGGCGTAACATAGGCGTTGGGCGCCTGTTCGTGCGGCAGCACAATGTTGAGACCGATCGTCGGCGCACCGACATCGGCGGCTCCGCGATTGCCCGCTTCCATGACGCCGGGACCGCCGCCCGTCACCACGATGAATTCGCGATAATAGGTCGTCGCGGAATATTCGGAACAAAGCCGCGCGAATTTGCGCGCTTCTTCGTAATAATGCGCATTGGCTTCAAGGTTCTTCTTCTGAACCTCGTTCTTGGCTGCCCATGCCTCGCCGCCGGGCTCCGGAATGCGCGCACCGCCAAACATGACGACAGTGGACTTGATACCCCGGTCGGCCAGAATCATTTCAGGTTTCAGAAGCTCAAGCTGCAGCCGGATCGGCCGCAGTTCGCGCCGCGTCAGGAAATCATCGTCCGTGAAAGCAAGGCGATAGGCAGGGGCTTCGGTCTGTGGCGTCTGCGGTACGGTGCGCGCCTGCTTGACCGCTTCCTCAGAATTCGGGAATGGCGTCCAGCCAGACTTCTCCATCGGGTTCATGCTCTCACCTGCTCCTTCATTATCGCCATTCAACGCGTAATACCAGGGCGCTGAGATGCTGACGCTATCCAAGCCCTGAAAATGCTCAATTGCCGCACGGGCTTATCCAAAACTCGATGAGTCAAGCTCATCGGGTTTTGGTATAACAGCATCCATTCTGGCGCTAAATGCTTAATCTGTCTCAAACGTGGCACTGCAATCGGATCATGAACGACATTGACCCTCATGGCGCCTTCGCTTAATCAATTTCCCAGCAAACAGGCCGGACTTGTCCACGCCTGCCTTCCGCCGCCCCTTCATGGAGATCGCACCCTATGACCAAGCCAGACCTCGCCTCCCTTGAGAAGACAATCGACAAGGCTTTTGACGAGCGCGACGGTATCAACACGGCAACGCGCGGCGAAGTGCGCGAAGCCGTCGAACAATCGCTCGTTCTGCTCGACCGCGGTGAAGCCCGTGTCGCAGAAAAACAGGCGGACGGCAACTGGCAAGTCAACCAATGGCTGAAGAAAGCAGTTCTGCTCTCCTTCCGTCTCAACCCGATGGAAGTCATCAAGGGCGGCCCCGGCCAGTCCTCCTGGTGGGACAAGGTGCCATCGAAGTTCGACGGCTGGACAGCCAATGAATTCGAAAAGGCAGGCTTCCGCGCCGTACCGAACTGCATCGTGCGCCACTCGGCCTATATCGCGCCAAACGCGATCCTGATGCCATCCTTCGTCAATCTCGGCGCTTATGTCGATGAGGGCACCATGGTCGACACCTGGGCCACCGTCGGCTCCTGTGCACAGATCGGCAAGAACGTTCACCTTTCCGGCGGCGTCGGCATCGGCGGCGTTCTGGAACCGATGCAGGCCGGTCCAACCATCATCGAAGACAATTGTTTCATCGGTGCCCGCTCGGAAGTCGTTGAAGGCTGCATCGTGCGTGAAGGTTCGGTCCTCGGCATGGGCGTTTTCATCGGCAAATCGACCAAGATCGTGGATCGCGCAACCGGCGAAGTCTTCTATGGCGAAGTGCCGCCCTATTCGGTCGTCGTTGCAGGCACCATGCCGGGCAAGAACGTTCCCGGCGAAAACTGGGGTCCGAGCCTCTATTGCGCCGTGATCGTCAAGCGCGTCGATGAAAAGACCCGCTCCAAGACCTCGATCAACGAATTGCTGCGTGACTAGAGCATGCCTCCCGAAAGTGGGAACCGGTTTCGGGATAAAGACATTCTTAAAACAAATGGATAGCGCGTTTCGACAATGACTGAGAGCGTGCTTAAAAACAAAAGGCGACGCTGCTGGCGTCGCCTTTTTGCATTTAATGGTCGCCCCTTCGGATGGCGCAATGCCTCTGATCCGGGCAGTCCGGGGAGACACTGACGCCATCCTCCGGGGAGATTTCTTGGCAGCCCTTCGGCTGCCCCGCGTGTCACATGCGTGAGGGGGAGGAACGCAACGGACGATGCAGGGCGACCGACAGGCTCAGCCGTCAGAACAAATTAGTTCTGGTAGCTGGACGGGGAAGCGTCGCCGAAGCGATGAGCCGAGCCGTCCTGATTAACTGGCGCAGACTGACGAATGGCAGCCGGAGCCGTATAGTCGATGTTGCTGCGGGTCGAAGCGACCGGCGTTTCGCCAGGAAGAATGAAAGCCTTGTCCTGAGCAGCCATTGCAGGCGGCTGGCCAACGAACGGGTTTTCGGCATAGGCAGCACCAGCGCTAAGAGCGACAGCAAGAGCGGCGAGAGCAAACTTCTTCATTTCTTTATTCCTTTTCTCCATGGCGTCCCCGGCATCGGTGCTTAACCGGCTGAACCTTGAGACTGCATCTCAGGCATAGAGGGGACATTTGGTTAGCTGGGCCTTCGTGGCCCGCCCTACGGTGTCAGGCACATCTGGGAGGAAATGCCCCGACACCTTCGGGAATACATGCAATGTGGGTATTTCATTCATGCCCGGTCCGTCTGGACCGGAGAGGCTAAAAGTCCGAGCGGACTTTTAGTTCTGGTAAGAGGAAGGCGATGCGTCACCGAAGCGGTGAGCCGAACCATCCTGATAAACCGTTGCCTTGTTGATCGAGGCAGGAGCCGTGTAGTCGAGCTTCTGGCTCTGCGTTGCAACCGGCGTACGGTCATTTGCATAGAGATCGGCAGGTTCGCCGACATGTGGGTTTTCTGCAAAAGCGGCACCAGCGGTAAGAGCAAGAGCAGCGGCAGCAAGAACAATCTTCTTCATTTTCCTATCTCCTTGGAAAGTGGAGCGGCGTTTGTTCGTCGTTCCGATGCAGCTGAAATGGGTGACAGTGGGCAAAAGTTCCAGTCACGAAAATGTTTTCTTTATCACACATTTGTGCGGCCATTTTCTTGGAGGACGATAATTGAAATTATAAAATAATAACAAAATCAAATATTTAATTGATATACCAGCAATCACACGACTGTTACAAAGTGTCTTTTGTTCAAAATGAGCGAACAGTCTGTCCCAATATATTGTCCAATGAGAGTGAACAATGATGCGATTTTTCGCGAAATCGGTCCTTTGCAAACGACGCAAGCTTCGTCGAAATGACACCCTGATTTGCGGCTGGCATCGTTCAGCCAGTCAAATCAGCCCATACTCAAAAGAAAAGCCGCATCGAAATGCGGCTTGATGACATTCAATTGGACCAGCTCTTGATTGAACGCTGTAACCCCGATCAGTTGTTTGCAACAGCGACCGAACGCCCGGCAATGGAAACCCACTGACCGGAATTGGCAGGCGACTGCATCTTGATATAGCGGTACGAAGTTTTCTCGACCGGCAACACCTCGTCGCGCAGATTGTCGAGGATATAGTCGCCATGATCTGTGCGGGCGGTCAGGACGACATGCGGCTCGCTGCCCTGTACCAAAGTAATGAGAAGCTGTGACGGGCTGATACCCCGCGCCATCAGCTGGGCCCGCTTCATCAGGACATAGTCTTCGCAATCGCCCTTGCCGTTGACCGGAATGGTCCAGTAATCGCGCTTGCCATAATTATCCTGATCGGAGACCGGTTTGATGCGGCGATTGACGGAGCTGCTGACCGATTGCAGCAGCTTCGCGCGCTGCGGGGTCATCTTCATCGGCGGCAATACGCGATGCGCACCGCAATCGCGCTTGTTACGATCGCAGTACTCCTTGTGTCCGTAAGGAATGCTTGTAAGCCCGCCTGCTTCACTCCATTGCGCGGCCTTGGCCGGTATTGTCGTCGCCCCGAAGAGCACCATCATGCCTGCTATCGCAGAAGTGACAAAACGCATGCGCAGTTTCCCATTTAAAAAGAGTCCCCGTTGAGCGGCCCTTTGCGGGTCTCGTTATCAACTTATTTTTAACTAACGATGACAGGCCCCCTCCGGTCAAGGAAATTTCGTTCCCAAATTGAAACCGGTTGAGAAAAACAAGTGAAAGGCGAAACGATGCCGCCTGCGCGCAACCATCGGATTGCTGTTTCATCCGCCGGCTTCCGGCCTGTTTTTTCAACGCGCATCCTGTTCCGAAAACCGCTTCGCACTTTTCGGGATGCAGTTTGTTTCAACGCGCATCTTATTCCGAAAACCGCTTCGCACTTTTCGGGATGCGCGATAATCTCGCCGTCAGACGATTCCCTTTTCAAAAAAGTCCCGATCTCATGAGCTTAGCCGTCAATCCCGCCGATAACCTTGCCGCCCTCATCCGTTGTGCATCCGTAACGCCTGCCGAGGGCGGTGCGCTGACGGCGCTGGAAGCAATGTTGAAGCCGATGGGGTTTTCGGTGGAACGACCTGTCTTCCACGATGAAGACACGCCCGACATCGAAAACCTTTATGCACGCAAATCGGGCAATGGCCCGCATCTGATGTTTGCGGGACATACCGATGTCGTGCCTCCCGGCAATGAGGGCGACTGGAAACACCCGCCCTTTTCTGCCGCTATTGAAGAAGGCGTGATGTACGGTCGCGGTGCGGTTGACATGAAGGGCGGTGTCGCCTGTTTCGTGGCCGCAGTTGCCCGTCACATCGAAAAGCACGGCAGCATCAAGGGCAGCGTTTCGTTCCTCATCACCGGCGACGAGGAAGGCCCGGCCATCAATGGCACGGTCAAGCTTCTCGACTGGGCGAAGCAGCGCGGCGAAAGCTGGGATGCATCCATCGTCGGAGAGCCGAGCAACCCCAACGCGCTCGGCGACGCAATCAAGATCGGACGGCGCGGTTCGCTGTCCGGCACGATCACCGTCCATGGCGTGCAGGGCCATGCCGCCTATCCGCATCTGGCCGAAAACCCGGTACGCGGCATTACCACGCTGGTCGACAGCCTGCTTTATCCGGCTTTCGACCAAGGGACGGCCAATTTCCAGGCCAGCAATCTGGAAGTGACGAGCATCGACGTCGGCAACAAGGCCACCAACGTCATTGCGAACAAGGCAACGGCCTCGTTCAACATCCGCTTCAACGACACCTGGACGGCAGAGACCTTGCAGGCCGAAATCATCGCGCGCCTCGAAAAAGCCGCCAGCGACAATCGCTTGCGGCCGGGTCGCGAAACACCGATCAAATACGAACTCACCTGGCGCGAGCATCCGAGCCATGTGTTCCTGACCCGTGACGAAAAGCTGATCGGCACCTTGACGGATTCCATCGAGGCCGTAACGGGCAAACGCCCGGAACTGTCGACATCAGGCGGCACATCCGATGCCCGTTTCATCAAGGATTACTGTCCGGTGGTCGAGTTCGGCCTTGTCGGACAGACCATGCATATGGTTGACGAGCGCGTGGCCCTTGCCGACCTCGAAGGCCTGACACAGATTTATGAACGCTTCATCGCCGATTTCTTTGGGTAACGCATAGTCCCGGAAAGTCGCATGACTGTTCCGCCAGGATTACGCGAAAAATTGGGAATCTCATGCCAAGCCTGGACGATATTTTCAGATATTTCTGGGGCGTCTGGAAAATGATGCTCGGGCGCAAGGAAGGACTGGGCTATCTCGACATTTCCGCCGAGGGCTTCTGGTCGTCCTTCTTTGCGATAGCGATTGCACTGCCGCCGCTCTTCGCAAGCTGGGTCGCTTATGCCGCGGATCTGACGGCAGGTCGCGAGGAGGCAGGCTTGCGCTTTGCCATCGTCACGCGCGCAGCCTTCGTGGACATAGCGGCCTGGATTATTCCGCTCGTCATCATCGGCCTTATCGCCAAGCGGATCGGCATTGCCAAGCGTTATGCGGCTTTCGTGATTGCCACCAACTGGGGCAGCGCACTGCTTTCGTGGGTCTTCGCACCCATTACACTGCTACAGCTCTTCTTTCCCGGACGGTTCGACATCGCGACACTGTTTGCCTTCATCATGTTCGGCGCATCCATTGTGCTGAGCTACCGGCTGACTTTTGTCGCGCTGCAGCGCCCACATGCCTATGCGGCACCATTCTTCGCCTGCATCGTCTTTGGCTCACTGTTCCTGACCGTCCTGCTGCAGCAACTGCTCGGGATCGGCTTTGATCCGCACGCCTATTAAAGCGAAAGCCATTATATCGGCACGGGATGATTGAGGGCGCTGGCGATCTCGGCCATGACGGCACGGAGAGCCGGAACCGTCTTCATATCGGAATGAACGACCATCCACACCTCGCGTATGAGCGGGGCATGATCCGGCAGCGCTGGCACCAGCTGCTCCTGCGTCTCAGCCATGAAATCAGGCAACATGGCTATGCCTGCGTTCTCTCTTACAAGAGCGAGCTGCATCTCCAGCGTATTGGCGCGCAGGGCGATTGGCCGGGCACCAGCCAAAGCAAGCAAATGGGCCTGCTGCGGAGCGTCTTCCAGACTTTCATCATAAGCAATGAACTGCCATTCTTCAGGAGGAGTTCGCGCCAGATAATCCCGGCTCGCATAAGGGCGGAAAGCTTCCTCGCCCAGCCTGCGAATGGTGAGATCGCCGGTTGTCGGGCGCGCCAGGCGAATAGCTATATCCGCCTCCCTACGGTTCAGTGAACTGAAGCGCGCTTCTCCCATCACACGCATATGGATACCCGGATATTGTTCTGACACGGCAGCGAGCGGCTTCGTCAGTCTTGCAACCGCATAGGACGGCGGCGCGGTGAGCGTGATGGTCGCGCTTATGCCCGTATCCCGAACTGCGCTGAAACGGCTGATGGCTTGTGCCTCGGCCTGCATCTTGCGGGCAATCGCCGCAATCCGCTCGCCGTCTTCCGTCAGCAGAAAACGCCGCCCCCGGCGATCAACCAGTTTCAAACCGGTTTCGGATTCCAGAGCTGCCACACGTCGCGCAATCGTCGCATGTTCTACATTGAGCAAACGCGCGGCACCGGACAGAGTCCCCGTATCGGCCAAAGCCACAAAGTAACGCACGCTTTCCCAATTCACCATTGTGAAATTTTTCCCATACGCTGCGATCAAATCGGCAATTTTTTCCCGTTTCTCTATCCGCGATACTGCCACGGATTGCAACGGAGGCTGACTGATGGACTACGAGATCATTCTGAACGAAACAGGTGAAGCAGGGCTGCTTCAGACAGTCCCGCAGACACCCCGAAGCCCCGGTGCGGGCGAGATACGTCTTCGCCACGAGGCAATCGGCGTGAACTTTGTCGACATATACCATCGGACCGGCCTCTATCCGCTGCCGTCCTTTCCGGCAGTGCTCGGCGTCGAAGGTGCAGGCGTGGTGGAAGCTGTCGGATCGGATGTAACCGACCTCAAGCCAGGCGACAGGGTTGCCTATGCGGGCCTGCCAGTGGGGGCATATGCTTCAACCCGGCTTCTACCGGCCCAAAGGGCGCTGCTACTGCCCAGCACAATTTCCTCGCAGTCGGCGGCAGCGACCATGCTGCGCGGTCTTACCACCCACATGCTCCTCACCAATACATTTCCCGTTGGCCCGGATACAATCATGCTGGTGCATGCAGCCGCAGGCGGACTGGGCACTTTGCTGACCCGCTGGGGCAAGGCTCTTGGAGCAACTGTGATCGGAACGGTCAGCTCGGAAGACAAAGCCGAAATGGCGCGCAAAAACGGTGCCGATCATGTGCTCGTTGGACGCGATTGCGATTTCGTCACAGCCACCCGGCGTCTCACGGATGGACAGGGCGTTCACGTCGCCTATGACGGGATCGGTGGTGAAACTCTGGCCAAAACGGCACAATGCGTGCGCCCGTTTGGAACTCTGGCGAGCATCGGTCAGGCCGGTGGAAAAATCTCCCAGACCGTCATTGATGCACTCGGCAATCAAGCAGATCTTTCTTTCGTCCGGCCAAGCGTGATCGCTTACATCAACGATCTGGATAACTACCGAAACTCCGCTTCCAAGCTTTTCGACATCATGGAAAAGGGACTGACTGGAACGATTGGGGCAACCTATCTGCTGGGCGAGGCAGCACAGGCCCATCGTGCGCTGGAGACGGGAAAATCATCCGGAAGTTTGCTCTTGATTCCCTAGCGCGCGCTTCGCGTCTCAGTACGGAAAGGCGTAGTCCACACCAATCAGATAAAGCCCATAGGGCGGGGCAACCTGCCCGCAGGCCCTGCGATCTTTGGCTTCCAAAGCCGCCTGCAGATCATCCGCCGTCCAGCGGCCAACACCCACTTCCATCAGGCTGCCTGCGAAGGACCTGACCTGATTGTGCAGGAAAGACCGCGCCGAAACGCGCATTTCCACGTAATCGCCGTTGCGGATGACATCGAGCCGGTCGAGCGTCTTGACTGGGCTCTTGGCCTGGCATTGCGTGGCGCGAAACGTCGTGAAGTCGTGCTCGCCCAGGAGCCGCTTTGCTGCTTCGTGCATCGCTTCAGCATCAAGTCGCTTCTGCACCCACCATGCGCGCTGATAATCAATCGCCAGAGGCGCACGGCGATTATGGATACGATAGAGATAATGCCGGGCACGCGCTGAAAAACGCGCATCGAATGTGTCCGTCGTCTTCTCGACATTCAAGATGCTGACGCGCTCATCCGCCATGACGAGGTGCGCATTGACCGCATCGCGCACCTTGCCTGCACCCCAATCCTTGGTGAGATCGACATGCACGACCTGTGCGGTTGCATGCACGCCTGCATCGGTGCGGCCAGCCGCACTCAGCGTCAAATCTTCCCCGCAGAACTTCTTGAATGCCAGTTCGATGGCATTCTGCACCGCATGGCCGTTTTCCTGCCGCTGCCAGCCGACATAGGGCGTGCCGTCATATTCGACAGTGAGCTTGTAGCGCGGCACCGCTTACAGAACCTTCGAAACCTGTGCGCCACGCAGAAATTCTTGCGCGGGCAATGGCTTGCCGCCGGAACGCTGCAGCGTAACGAGCCGCACGGCCCCTTCCCCGCAGGCAACCGTCAGGCGATCATCCAGCACCGTGCCCGGTTCGCCGGACCCCTCACCCAGCGCCGAGCGCTGAAGCTTCACACGTTCGACAGCGCCATTGATTTCCATCTCGCACCATGCACCCGGAAAGGGCGACAGACCGCGAATGGTATTGTGCACGTCCTGTGCCGGCTTCGACCAGTCGATGCGCGCCTCGGCCTTGTCGATCTTGGCGGCATAGGTGACGCCTTCTTCCGCCTGCGGCTGCAAGGCAAGGCTTTCACGCTCAAGCGCGCCCAGCGCACGGATCATCAGGTCGGCACCGATCATGCTCAGACGGTCATGCAGTTCGCCTGCCGTCATGTCCGGCGTGATCGCAACCTTTTCGGCCATGGCAACGGGACCGGTGTCGAGCCCGGCATCCATCTTCATGATCATCATGCCGGTTTCGCTATCGCCTGCCATGATGGCACGCTGGATCGGAGCAGCCCCGCGCCAGCGCGGCAGCAGCGAGGCATGGCCGTTATAGCAACCGAGGCGCGGTGCATCCAGAATGGCTTGCGGCAGCAGCAGACCATAGGCCACGACAATCGCGACATCGGCTTCGAGGCTTGCGAAAACGTCCTGCTCTTCCACGCCCTTGAGGCTCTTCGGCGTGAACACCGGAATACCGAACTGTTCGGCCTTTTCATGCACCGGTGACTTGGTCAGCTCCAGCCCGCGACGGCCCGCCGGGCGCGGCGGCTGCGTATAGGCCGCAACAACCTCATAACCGTGACCGATGATGGCGGTGAGGATCGGCACGGAAAATTCCGGTGTCCCCATGAAAACGACACGCATTAAAGCACTTTCCCGGGCGCGCGCTGGCTGGCGAGCTTCTTGAACTTCTTGATGACCATATCGCGCTTCAGCTTGGAAATATGATCGATGAAGAGCACGCCGTTCAGATGATCGATCTCATGCTGCAGGCAGGTAGCCATCAGCCCGTCGGCTTCGATCAAATGCTGTTTGCCATCTGCATCGAAGTAATTGACCTTGATGGCGGCTGGCCGTTCCACTTCGGCATAATAATCCGGTATCGAAAGGCAGCCTTCCTCATAGGTGCTGACTTCATCCGTCACGCCGACAATCTCGGGATTGATGAAGACATGCGGCGCTTTCGGTTCATCTTCCTTGGCAAGGTCGATGACGAGCATGCGGATCGGTTCGCCTACCTGAATGGCGGCGAGGCCAATGCCCGGCGCATCATACATGGTGTCGAACATGTCGCCGGCAAATTTGCGCAGCTGGTCGTCAAAGCGCTCCACAGGCTTGGAAACCTGGCGCAGGACGGGATCGGGAAGGATGACAAGCGGTTTTACAGACATGGGCTTTCACGTAATGGCTCACGCGAGAATCGTCAATTACACTTTGCAAAATGTTCTCGTTTTGATCTCATCAAGACGATACGAATCAGCTAAGCTCTCTTCATGGAAAATCAGAATCTCCTGAATGAGCCGATTCTGCAGCTCGGTGCCACATCCTTCACGCTGGGGAATATCCTGCTGGCGGGTATCGTCGTGCTGGTGCTGTGTCTTGCGATTTTTCTGATCGCGGCGACGCGCTCTGCCCGACTTCGCGCGGTTGCGGAAGCACAGGCCGAGGACCGTGCCCGGGATGCAGAATATCGCATGGCGGAAATCCTGAAGGCACAGGCCGAGATGCAGGGCCGGATGCAGACCATGGCCGAGGTATTCGGCTCACGGCAGGCGGAACTCAACCAGTCGATCCGCGAACGGCTCGATGGCATGACGCATCGCATCGGCCAGACCATGACCGAACAGACCCGCTCGACGCATGAAAATCTCGCCAAATTGCAGGAACGTCTTGCCGTCATCGACACGGCGCAGAACAATATCCAGTCGCTCGCCGGACAGGTGGTGCAATTGCAGGCGATCCTCGCCAACAAGCAGACGCGCGGCGCTTTCGGCCAGTCGCGCATGGAAGCGATCATCGCCGACGGCCTGCCGCAGGGTGCCTACGAGTTTCAGGCAACGCTTTCCAACAGCACCCGTCCCGACTGCCTTGTACGGATGCCGAACAATGCACCCTCGCTCGTGATCGACGCAAAATTCCCGCTCGAAGCCTGGAATTCGATGCGCGAAACGGAACAGCCGGAGGCGCGCAAGGCAGCAGTCGCCCAGTTCCGCCGCGACATGGAAGTGCATATTAAGGATGTCTCGGACAAATATCTGATCCCCGGCGAAACACAGGATACGGCTTTTCTGTTCGTGCCGTCGGAGTCCATCTTCGCCGATATTCACGAGCACTTCGAGGCCCTGATCCAGCGTGCGCATCGGGCGCGGGTCGTCATTGTCTCGCCGTCGCTGCTGATGCTGTCGATTCAGGTCATTCAGGCAATCCTGAAGGATGCCCGCATGCGCGAGCAGGCGCATGTGATTCAGGGCGAAGTGATCCGCTTGATGGAAGATGTGGGCCGTTTGGACGAGCGCGTGCGGAAGCTGCAAACCCACTTTGTGCAGGCCAACAAGGATATTGACGATATTCTTGTATCTTCCAACAAGGTCACCCGACGCGGCGCGAAGATCGAAGCGCTGGAATTTGGCCCTGCACCCGCAGAGGAAGCATCCCGCCCGCAAACGAGACAGGCGGAAAACACTCCCGCTCAAATGCGCCTGCGCGTGGTGGATGAGGACTAATTTCTTCGGCTAGAATAGCGACGCCGCTATTTCCCTCATCCTGAGGAGGCGCGAAGCGCCGTCTCGAAGGACGAGGGAAACGCACAACTCGACCCTCATTCTCAGCCTGTCGAAGAGGCGGATAGCACAACGGCTCATCAAGTATTGGCTGGCCGGTCCGAATGACCGAGATCGCGTTCCGGCCAGACCAGATCGCGCACGCGCTGCTTTAACACCTTGGCTTCCGGAAATCCGCCGTCACGCTTGCGTTCCCAGATGAGTTCTTCGCTTCCATCCGGCATATAAACACGGATTTCAAACACTCCACCAGTCCCCGGACGCAACGCCACTTCGCCTAAATCCTGCCCGAAAGTCTGTAACAGTTCCTGCGCCATCCACGCAGCACGCAGCAGCCAGTTGCATTGGGTGCAGTAGGTAATGGAAATGCGGGGATGTTCGGACATTGATTTCACCTTCTGAACACGAGCAATCTTCAAGTCGATTGCCACAACTTGTTAGGCAGGCAAACTTGCATCAACATCTATCTTCCAACGACAAGCGGGGGCAAGTCATGGAAGTAACTGTCTATATTCTGCGTTGCGCGGACGGTTCATATTACACCGGTCTCACCAAGCAGAACATCGAAGCCCGGTTGTGGGAACACAATGAAGGCATCTACGAGAGTTATACGAAGAAGCGTCGACCAGTCGTGCTTGTCTTCACTGAAACCTATGACCGCATTGTCGATGCAATCGCTCGCGAACGTCAAATCAAAGGATGGTCACGTGCAAAGAAAGAGGCGTTGATTGCGCTAAATTATGAGGGCCTGCCTGCACTGTCGAAGCGGGGATGAGATCGGGACGTCTACCTCGTCCCGCCTCCCCCTCATCCTGAGGAGGCACCCTGAGCGTAGCTCATGGGAGCCGTCTCGAAGGGCTGAGGGGAGCGCTGTCGCCCTCGTCCTTCGAGACGCCTCCTTCGCAAGCTCAGGAGGCTCCTCAGGATGAGGACGAAATTGGCATAGTCAAAGTTCAAAAAGAAAGGGTGCCGAGGCGCCCCTAAAACAACTTGAGATCAATCATCGCCCATCTTGAGCGCCTGAATGAAGGCTTCCTGTGGGATTTCGACCTTGCCGAACTGGCGCATGCGCTTCTTGCCTTCCTTCTGCTTTTCCAGAAGTTTGCGCTTACGCGTCACATCGCCGCCGTAGCACTTGGCTGTCACGTCCTTGCGCAGCGCCGAGATCGTCTCGCGCGCCACAATACGACCGCCGATGGCCGCCTGGATCGGGATCTTGAACATGTGCTGCGGGATCAGCTCTTTCAGCTTTTCGCACAGCGCGCGACCGCGCTTTTCCGCCGCCGAGCGGTGAACCAGCATCGAAAGCGCGTCGACCGGCTCCTCGTTCACAAGGATCGACATCTTGACCAGATCGCCCTCACGGTAATCCGAAAGATTGTAGTCGAACGAAGCATAGCCCTTCGAGATCGACTTCAGGCGATCGTAGAAATCGAACACCACTTCGTTGAGCGGCAGATCATAGGTGATCATGGCGCGGGGACCAACATAGGTCAGATCAATCTGCAGACCACGGCGCTCCTGGCAGAGCTTCATGATCGCGCCGAGATAATCATCCGGCGTCATGATGGTCGCACGAATCCATGGCTCTTCAATCGCATTGATCTTCACCACATCCGGCATATCGGCCGGGTTGTGCAGCTCTTTCTGCGATCCGTCCTGCATGTTCAGGCGATAGACAACCGAAGGCGCGGTCGTGATGAGGTCGAGATTGAACTCGCGCTCAAGACGTTCCTGAATGATTTCCAGATGCAGCAGGCCAAGGAACCCGCAGCGAAAGCCGAAACCAAGCGCAGCAGAGGTTTCCATTTCGAACGAGAACGACGCATCGTTGAGGCGCAGCTTGCCCATGGCAGCGCGCAGGTCCTCGAAATCCGCCGCGTCGACCGGGAACAGGCCGCAGAACACGACCGGCTGCGCGGGTTTGAAGCCAGACAGCATCTTGTTCGTCGGGCGGCGATCTTCGGTGATCGTATCGCCGACGCGGGTGTCGGCCACTTCCTTGATCGAAGCGGTGATGAAGCCAAGCTCGCCGGGACCGAGTTCGTCCACCTGAACCATCTTCGGCGTGAACACGCCGGTGCGTTCCACCGGATATTTCGCACCCGTGCCCATCATGCGGATGGTCTGGCCCTTTTTCAGGACGCCATCGATGATGCGCACCAGAACGATAACGCCGAGATAGCTATCGTACCAGCTATCGACCAGCATGGCCTTGAGCGGCGCATTGCGGTCGCCTTCCTTCGGCGCGGGCAACTGGGTGACGATGGCTTCGAGCACATCCTCGATGCCAATGCCGGTCTTGGCCGAAATATGCACGGCCTGCGCGGCATCGATGCCAATCACTTCCTCGATCTGCTGCTTGACGCGCTCAGGCTCGGCAGCGGGCAGGTCGATCTTGTTCAGCACGACCACGATTTCATGATTGTTGTCGATGGCCTGATAGACATTGGCCAGCGTCTGCGCTTCCACGCCCTGAGAGGCGTCCACCACCAGAAGCGAACCTTCGCACGCGGCCAGCGAGCGCGAGACTTCATAGGCGAAGTCGACGTGTCCGGGCGTGTCGATCAGGTTCAGCACATAATCTTCGCCGTTCTTCGCCTTGTAGCTGAGACGGACGGTCTGCGCCTTGATGGTGATGCCGCGCTCGCGCTCGATATCCATCGAGTCGAGAACCTGATCCTTCATCTCGCGCGTGTCCAGCCCGCCGGTCAACTGAATGAGGCGGTCGGCCAGCGTCGATTTGCCGTGATCGATATGGGCGACGATCGAAAAATTGCGAATATGGTCAAGTGGTGTGCTCATGCGCGCGATTTAACAGCAAGAAGCGGAATCTCAAAGCGGTTTTCGGATAAGTTCACGCTGAAACAAAAAAACGAACATGGGAAAAAGTCTTGCTATCATGATCGTGACAACAAGTCCCCTTTGCCTTGTGGCCAAAAGGCGATAAATCACCGGCAATATAGATGCATCGTGGCCGCTCATCGCAAGCGGCGCAACTGGCTTTCATGCAGGAGTTTAGGATGAAGACCGAACCGAACGAAGTCCACAACAGGCCGAAACTGGTCACCGTTTTCGGCGGCTCCGGCTTTGTCGGGCGCGCGGTCGTCGCAAGTCTCACCAAGCGCGGCTATCGCGTGCGCGTTGCCGTGCGCAAGCCGGAAGTTGCCTATTACATGGCTCCGCTCGGCAATGTCGGCCAGATTCAGATGGTCCAGGCCAATGTCCGCAACCGCGCTTCGGTCGAACATGTCGTCAAGGGTTCCGACCATGTCGTGAACCTCGTCGGCATCCTTGCTGAAAGCGGTCGCCAGCGTTTCAACACCGTTCAGGTGCTGGGCGCGAAGAACATCGCCGAAGCCGCCAAGGCCGCAGGCATTCGCATGACGCATCTGTCCTCGCTCGCAGCCGACGTCAATTCGCCATCGGATTACGCACGCACCAAGGGCGAAGGCGAAAACGCCGTTCTTTCCGTTCTGCCGGAAAGCGTCATCCTGCGCCCCTCGATCATTTTCGGCCCTGAAGACCGCTTCTTCAACCGCTTCGCCAACATGGCGCGCTTCTCGCCGTTCCTGCCAGCTATCGGCGGCGGCGAAACGAAGCTCCAGCCGGTCTATGTCGGTGATGTTGCGGAAGCCGTCGCCCGCGCCGTCGATGGCAAGCTGATGCCGGGTGGCGTCTATGAACTCGGCGGCCCGGATGTGCAGCCGTTCAAGAACTGGATGAAGGACATGCTCGGCGTTATCGCCCGCAAGCGCCTCATCATTTCCATGCCTTGGTGGGTTGCCCGTTTGCAGGCATCGATCCTCGGCCTGCTGCCGAACCCGATGCTCACCAACGATCAGGTGACGCTGTTGAAATTCGACAATGTCGTTTCCGAAAAGGCGATCAAGGAAGGCCGCACGCTGGAAGGCATGGGCATCACGCCGGAAGGCGTTGACGCCGTGCTGCCATCCTATCTGTGGCGCTACCGCGTTGCCGGCCAGTACACCAAAACCGGTTTTGCGTGAGACATTCCGCTCATCGGAAAATGAACAAGGGGCCGAAAGGCCCCTTTTCTTTTGCCCGATTTTTTATACGCCGAGCTTTGTCTGAATTTGACGACGTTCATCCCCAGACGAGAAGCGCAGCCAACCCCACCGATCCGACGATCAGGCGCCACCAGCCGAACAGCTTGAAGCCGTGGCGGGACACATAGTCAAGCAGATAGCGCACGACGAAAACGCCCGAGATGAAAGCCATTACGAAGCCGACCCCGATCAGCGCACCGTCGTTGAGCGACAGGATATTGCGGCTCTTGTAGAGGTCATAGGCAAAAGCGCCTGCCATGGTCGGCATAGCGAGGAAGAACGAAAACTCCGCCGCCGAGCGCTTGTCGGCCCCCAGCAGAAGCGAGCCGACAATGGTGGAGCCGGAGCGCGACACGCCTGGTATCATGGCCAGGCACTGGATGAAGCCGATGGCGAGGCACATGGGCAGCGGATAATCCATCACATCATGATAGCGCGGACGCAGATTGAGCTGGTCCACCCAGAGCAGGATGAAACCGCCGATGATGAGCATGATGCAGACAAGCATCGGCGTTTCAAACAGCACGCTTTTGATGAAGCCGTGCGCCAGCGCGCCGATGACAGCAGCGGGCAGGAAGGCAACCAGAATGCCGAAGACGAAGCGCCGCGTGCGGGCATCGCGAGGAAAATCGGTCAGGATTTTCAGAAGTTTTGCCGAATAGACAGTCAAGATGGCCAGAATGGCACCAAGCTGGATCAGAACCTCGAAGGTTTTTCCTGTGGATTCAAAACCAAGAAAATGGCCGATCAGCAGCAAATGCCCGGTGGAGGAAACCGGGATAAATTCGGTCAAGCCTTCGATAAGACCGAGAAACGCGGCTTCCAGCAGATTAAAAACATCCATGAAGTCAGCACCTTAGAATATTGGGCACCATGATGGCAGCAAGACCGGGCCGCGATTGCGGTTGCCGAGGCAAAAACGAGCACTTCCAGCGATTGCTTGTCTCACGCAGACATAGCCCTTATAGACTTTATATTCCGTTGAGGCGGCGTCGAATCGCTCGGTAGCAGGAATAGCCTGCTGCATGCGCAAACGCCAGCCGCCGTGCTATCTCCGGACGTTCAATTCAAGCTTCAGTCGAGAGTATCGCGTCGATCATGCTTACGCTTTTTCATCATCCCATGTCTTCGGGTTCGCGCTATGTGCGGCTCATCCTCGGCGAGTATGGCGTTGAAGCGGAGTTGATCGAGGAACGACCGTGGTCACGTCGCAAAGAATTTCTGGCGCTGAACCCGGCGGGCACCCTGCCCGTTCTTCTGGCTGAAAATGACCTTCCAGTCGTCGGCGCGACGGTGATTGCCGAATATCTGGACGAAACCCGTGGCGCCTTGAAACGCAGCCGCCGCCTTCTGCCGGAAAGCCCGATGGAGCGCGCCGAAGTGCGCCGCCTCGTTGACTGGTTTCTGCTGAAATTCGAAAATGAAGTCACACGCCACATCGCGCGCGAACGTGTGTTCAAGCTGCAGATGGCAGCCGAAATGGGCGGTAGCGCGCCGGATTCGACCGCTATCCGCGCCGCCCGCACCAATATCCGCCAGCACATGAAATATATCGACTGGCTGGCCGCGACCCGCGACTGGCTGGGTGGCGCGCATCCAAGCTATGCCGACATGGCTGCTGCTGCATGCATTTCCGTGCTAGACTATCTCGGCGAAATCGAGTGGGGCGAAACCAAAGCGGCGCGTGACTGGTATGCACGCATGAAATCGCGCCCGGCCTTCCGCCCATTGCTTTCTGACCGCGTGCGCGGGCTTGCCCCGGTGGCCCATTATGGCGACCTCGACTTCTAGTTCGAAAACCGAAAAGCTGAAGCGCTTCCTGATCGAAGAGGCGAAGGCGGTTGGTTTCGATGCCGTCGCCTTCACCACGCCGGATGCAATTCCGCAAGCGCCCGAACGGCTGCGCCAATATATTGCCGATGGCCACCACGCCGACATGGAATGGATGGAGGAAACCGAGGCGCGCCGCAGCGATCCAAGCGTGCTGTGGCCGGAAGTCCGTTCCATCATGATGCTGGCGATGAATTACGGGCCGGATGCCAACCCGCTCGCCATTCTGGAGCAACAGGATCGCGCGGCCATATCGGTCTACGCGCAAAACCGCGACTATCATGACATCATCAAGGGCAAGCTCAAGCATGTGGCGAGCCGTTTTGCCGCGCGCGCCGGACAGGATGTCAAAGTCTTCGTCGACACCGCGCCCGTCATGGAAAAGCCGCTGGCTGAGGCCGCGGGGCTCGGCTGGCAGGGCAAGCACACCAATCTGGTAAGCCGCGAGCTTGGCTCATGGCTGTTCCTCGGCTCCATCTTCACAACGGCGGAAATTCCGCCCGACAAGCCTGACCGCGACCATTGCGGCTCCTGCCGCGCCTGCCTCGACGCTTGTCCGACCAAGGCCTTCCCCTCGCCCTATCGCATCGACGCAAGGCGCTGCATTTCCTATCTCACCATCGAGAACAAGGGGCCGATCCCGCACGAATTCCGCAAGGCGATGGGCAACCGCATCTATGGCTGCGATGACTGCCTTTCCGTCTGCCCTTGGAACAAGTTTGCGCAGGCAACCAGCGAAATGAAGCTGAAAGCCCGCGACGATCTGAAAGCGCCGCGTCTGGCCGACCTGTTGACACTGGATGACCCCGCTTTCCGCACTTTGTTTTCGGGTTCCCCGGTGAAACGGATCGGGCGCGACCGCTTCCTCCGCAATGTGCTGATCGCCACCGGTAATTCCGGTGATAAAACGCTTCTGCCAGATGTCGAACGACTGCTGGAAGACGAAGCGCCTGTCGTGCGCGGCGCAGCTATATGGGCCTTGAAGCAATTGGCCAATCCCGACCGTGTGGCTGAAATGCAGAAACGTCTGGCCTCATCGGAAGAGGATGCTACGGTGCGGGCAGAGTGGAATACGGAGATAGTCTGATATGCGCGTTTTTCTGTTCGGAGCCGGTTATTCTGCCCAAGCCTTTGCTCAAAGGATGACAGGTGAGGCGGAACGCATCGACGGGACAACGCGGCACGAGCAGAAATTCCCGCTCCTTGAAAAGGCAGGCATAAAGCCGATGCTCTTTGACGGTGAAACACCTTCGCCCGACCTTCTGGACCGGCTTGCCCAATCGACCCATGTTGTCGTTTCGATTTCGCCCGGCGAAAGCGGCGACCCGGCGGTCGCCGTTGTAGAAGAAGCGCTTCGTCGCCCCGACAACACCATTCGCTGGATCGGCTATCTGTCGACGGTCGGCGTCTATGGCGACCATCAGGGCCAATGGGTGGACGAGACTGCTCCCTGCAAGCCTGCGTCCCGCCGCAGTCTGGAGCGGGTGGAAGCCGAAGAAGCATGGGGACAATTGAGCAAACGGCACGGAACGCCGCTCGCAATCTTGCGTCTTTCCGGCATTTACGGGCCGGGCCGCAACGCCTTCATTAATCTGGAACGCGGTACTGCACGGCGTATCATCAAAGACAATCAGGTCTTCAACCGCATCCACGTCGATGACATCGCCGGTAGCCTGCGTTTTCTGGCAGGAACCAACACGGGCGGAATCTTCAATATCACCGACAATGAACCAAGCCCGCCACAGGATGTCGTCACCTATGCAGCCGAACTGATGGGCGTGACGCCGCCGCCGGAAGTCCCCTTCGCGGAAGCCGACATGACGCCGATGGCGCGCTCCTTCTATGGCGAGAACAAGCGTGTCTCCAACCAGCGCATCAGGGATCTCGGCTATGAATTTGCCTATCCCGACTACGAGACCGCCTTTTCGGCCATGTGGCGCGACGATAGCTGGCACTGATTTGCATTGTTCAGATGCGGCTGTTAAAAATGCATCCGTAATCGAACCGGGACAAAACAGAATGAGCAGCACCGAACTCGCAACCAGATAAGCCGCAACAGCCTTTCCGACCTGTTGCGGCATCTGCCCCGGACCAATTTCCCTTAAAGCGCATCCCGAAAAGTGTGTAACGATTTTCGGATAAGACACGCGTTGTAAAGCAGGCAGATCGCCGCCCGAATTCTTTCTCGAGCGGATGCTTCGTCATGCCTTTTGATAACAAACAAACTCCACGCTGGAGTTACTCCCTGCCATTTGCGCTCGCGCTGATGGCCCCTTTCGACATTCTCGCCTCGCTGGCCATGGACATCTACCTGCCGGTCGTGCCGTCCATGCCCGCCATCCTGCAAACGACACCCGCCATGGTGCAGCTGACGCTCAGCCTCTACATGGTGATGCTGGGTGTCGGGCAACTGCTGTTCGGCCCGTTGTCGGACCGCTTCGGACGCAGGCCCATCCTGCTTGGTGGCGGATTGGTTTTCGCCCTTTCGTCCTTCGCGCTGGCGATTACCGACAATGCCGCGCTATTCGTGGCGCTTCGCTTCGTACAGGCAACGGGCGCCTCGGCGGCACTTGTCGCCACTTTCGCAACGGTGCGCGACGTCTATGCGACACGTCCCGAAGGCGCGACGATCTACGGCCTTTTCAGCGCCATGCTTTCCTTCGTCCCTGCGCTTGGCCCGATTGCCGGTGCACTGATTGCAAAGGGTTTCGGATGGCGGACAATCTTCGCATTGCTGGGCCTGTTCGGTCTCATCGCAACATGGCGCGCCTTGCGCCACTGGCACGAGACACGACCGACCGGCGATGCGCCAAACGCCGGCAGTCTGGGGCGGATCATAAAGGATTTCCGCTTCTGGACCTACACGCTCGGCTTTGCCACGGCGATGGGCACGTTCTTCGTATTCTTTTCTACCGCACCGCGCATTCTGATCGAACGCAGCGGCTTCGGCGAAACAGGATTCAGCCTTGCTTTCGCAAGCGTTGCCGGCGTCATGATCGCCGCCACGCGCATCCTGCCGCGCCAGACGCAGAAATGGGGTGCCCATACAAGCGTGGCCCTTGGCATGGTCGTGCTCCTTGCCAGCGCACTCCTGCTTCTGGCGGGCGAGACACTGCTGCAACCATCATTCACAAGCCTCATCGTCCCGATGTGGCTTGCCGCTGTCGGGATCGTTCTCACCGCATCGATAACGGCGAATGGTGCGCTTGCAGCTTTTGACGACAATGCGGGCATGGCGGTCGCAGTCTATTTCTGTGTTCAGAGCCTGATCGTCAGTCTCGCAGGAACCGCACTGGTCATTTTCCTGCCTGGCGATACTGCCTGGCCATTGATCACCTTCTGCACCTTCATGCCGTTGCTGGTTCTGGCCATGCTTGCAAGGCTACGAAAGAGCTGAGGGAAATGGCGGTCGGCAGCACAAACTGTCGACCGCCATTGAAGCCCTGCCGTGGACACCGCATAATGCCCGCAATCCGGTTGTCTTGATTCGCAGCCGCAGCCCCTAGAGCGCCGTGCGTCCATATGGACGCACAAAGGATGCTCTAACCGATCGAATCTACGCATCGTACTTTCCGAAAATCGTAATCGATTTTCGGGCCGATGCTGTAGGCAAAACATGGAACTGCCCCATGATCGCAAACAGATTGAAGAAGATCATTCTCGCAGCCTCGCTGGCCGCAATGATCGCGCCCGACTTCGCGCCAATGGCCATGGCGGAAGACATGCCGGCCAAACAGGCTTTCGGCGGTGAAAGGCTTCCTGTGCTGACGCAGCAGCCACAATCCATCGGCTTTTATGCCAAAGGATGTCTTGCCGGGGCGGTGGCATTGCCGACGGACGGACCGAACTGGCAGGTCATGCGCCTTTCGCGCAACCGCCGCTGGGGTCATCCGCGCATGATCGGTCTTCTGGAGAAACTGTCCCGCGATGCAGCACAGGACGGCTGGCCCGGCCTGCTCGTCGGTGACATCTCACAGCCGCGCGGCGGCCCGATGCTCACCGGTCATGCCTCGCATCAGGTCGGCCTCGATGCCGATATCTGGCTGACACCGATGCCGAAAAAGCGGTTTTCCGATGCCGAACGCGAAAGCGTTTCCGCCGTTTCGATGCTGAAACCGGATTCGCTTTATGTGGACCCGAAAAAGTGGACCCCTGCCCGCACGGCCCTCATCAAGCATGCCGCAAGCTATCCGGAAGTCGAGCGCATCTTCGTGCATCCGGGCATCAAGAAGCAGCTTTGCGACACAGTGACGGGCGACCGAAGCTGGCTCGGCAAGGTTCGCCCCTATTGGGGGCACTTCTACCATTTCCACGTGCGCCTGACCTGCCAGCCCGGTTCGCCTCAATGCAAGGGACAGCCGAAAGTGGCTTCTGGCGACGGTTGCGACAAGTCGCTCGCCTGGTGGTTTACCGACGAGCCATGGAAGCCTGCAAAGCCGTCGAAGGAACCGCCAAAAAAGCCGCGTCCGGTGATGGTTTCCGATCTGCCGAAGGCCTGTGCCGCCGTCCTCAACGGCCCTGCGCCGAATTCGGTTGCGGATGTCACCTACGGCGTGCAGTAAAGGCTTTTAGCGCTTTTCAGGTCTTTGGCACTTCGCTATAGATTTAAAACGATTTAGAATGCTAATGACAAGGTTATCAACTCGTAAGGTTGCTCATTCATGACGGAACGCCTGCGCATCGCATTGATCGCCCACGACCAGAAGAAGGATGACATGGTCGCCTTCGCCAAAGCGCATGAGCAGGCTTTGGCCCGCTTTGACATCGTGGCGACGGGGACGACCGGCAGCCTCATTCTGGATGCCTGTCCTTCACTCAGCATTCAGCGTGTGAAAAGTGGGCCGCTCGGCGGAGACCAGCAGATCGGCGCGATGATCGCGGAAGGCACGGTGGAAGTGCTCATCTTCTTCATCGACCCGCTGTCCCCGCTTCCGCACGATGTCGATGTGAAGGCGCTGACACGCCTTGGCAGCGTCTACGATATTCCAATGGCGCTCAATCGCGCGACAGCGGAAAAACTGATCAAAGCGCTTGATTAAAGCGCATCCCGAAAAGTGTGAAACGGTTTTCGGAAAAGATGCGCGTAAAAACAAATGATTAGAGCGCGATCTGATCCAATCAGATCGAAACGCGCTCTAATCCTGCACAAGACAGGCTCGCCCGCGGAAGACCACCGCGGGCGGAAGACATGACCAGGGAGAGGGCATGCTGGCGAAGTACAGCATGTCTCCCAAAAGTGGGAACCGGCTTTGGGACAAAAACATGCATGAAAACAAAGAGATAGAGCTGGTCGAACAGGGGTTCCGGTTTCCAGTACTCGTCGGCGATATCGGCGGCACCAATGCCCGCTTTGCTATCCTGGTGGATTCCAATGCAGAGCCGAAGGAATTTCCCGTTCTCCAGACAGCGGATTATGCAACCATCGATGAGGCGATACAGAGCGCCATTCTTGATCACACTTCGATCCGGCCACGCTCCGCAATTCTCGCCGTCGCCGGTCCCGTCGACGGTGACGAAATCGACCTCACCAATTGCGACTGGGTCGTGCGCCCGAAGAAGATGATCGCCGATCTCGGTTTCGAGGACGTGACCGTGCTGAACGATTTCGAGGCGCAGGCGCTTGCCGTCGTGTCTCTCGGCAGCGATCATCTGGAACAGATTGGCGGCAAGCCGGAAGAAGTGATTGCCACCCGCGTCGTACTCGGACCGGGCACGGGGCTTGGCGTTGCCGGTCTTGTCCGCACACGCCATGCATGGGTGCCGGTGCCTGGCGAAGGCGGCCATATCGATATCGGCCCACGCACTGAACGCGATTATCAGGTCTTCCCGCATATCGAGCGCATCGACGGCCGCGTCGCTGGCGAACAGATCCTGTGCGGCCGCGGCCTGCGCAATCTCTATCTTGCCATATGCGCCGCCGACAAGGTGACGCCAACGCTGGAAACACCTGCCGACATCACTTCAGCAGGGCTCGATGGCAGCAATGCGCAGGCGGAAGAAACCCTGCATCTGTTCGTCACCTATCTCGGACGCGTTGCAGGCGATCTGGCGCTGATCTTCATGGCGCATGGCGGTGTCTATCTTTCCGGCGGCATTCCGCAGCGCATCCTTTCTGCGCTCAAGTCCGGCGCTTTTCGCGAAGCATTCGAAGACAAAGCCCCGCACAAGGCCATCATGCGCGACATTCCTGTCCGCGTTATCACGCACCAGCTTGCAGCCCTCACAGGGCTTTCCGCCTTTGCGCAGGCCCCCGCCCGTTTCGAAGTTTCGACCGAAGGACGCCGCTGGCGCATTAGAGCATGATTCCGAAAAGTGGGAACCGGTCTTCGGGTAAAATCATGCTCAAACAAAAATTTAGAGCGGGATGATGGTTCAGCTTAAAAACATCCCGCTCTGACCGACAAAGCTTGAGGATGGTCAAGCCGCACGGATAACGTTATAGAAACGCTGCACTGAAATTGCCGATGGCTTTTTCAGTGCAGCGTTTCCGTATGGGAAGTCGTATTTTTCAACGATAGCCGCCGGACCTGCCGGAGGGCTAAGAGACAAAAAGCGCTTTTGCACGTGAGTCTATTTAAGAAGAAAAACAAGAAGATCGATACGGGCGAAGCAACCCGCGTAATCCGGCGCATGATGTCGGAAAACATCCGCGAATATAAAAAGAACTACATTATCGCCATTCTGGCATCGCTCATCGTCGGCGGATCGAATGGCGCATTGGCCTATATGATGAAGCCGATGATCGACAAGATCTTCTATGAGCAAAATCTCGCTCTGGTCTGGGTCATTTGTGGCACATTGCTGGCCATCTTCGTATTGCGTGGCATTTCCGGCTATATACAGGCTGTGGAACTGGCCAAGATCGGCAACAATCTGGTCGCGCGTTACCAAAAGCGCATTTTCGACCATCTGATGAAGCTCGGTCTCGATTTCTATAACGACACCCGTTCCGGTCATCTGGCAGCGCAGATCAATCAGAACGTTTCCGGCATTCGCGATCTGCTCAACATGACGATTTCGTCGATCGCGCGCGATTTCATCTCGCTCGTCGGTCTCGTCGGCATGATGTTCTACATGGATCCGGTTCTGTCCGTTGCGATTTTCCTGATCGGACCGCCGCTTATTCTCGCCGTTGCCTATATTTCGCGCCGCATTCGCTCTGTCACCCGTGATCTCGTGCATCTCAATTCCCATCTGCTGGGCGCGATGCAGGAATCGATTCAGGGCATTGCCATCGTCAAGGCCTTTACGATGGAAGACCAGTTGCGCGCCAAGATCGGCAAGCTCATCGACCAGTCCGAAGGCCGTAGCAACAAGATCGCCAAGGTCTCCGAGCGCACGACGCCCATTTCCGAAATGCTGGCAGGTTTTGCCGTCTCCGGCGTGCTGGCCTATAGCGGCTACCGCGCCATTCTCGAACAACAACCGCCCGGCGCAACCTTTGCTTTCATCACCGCAATGCTGCTTGCCTATGATCCGGCTCGCCGCCTCGCCCGCCTTCAGGTCGGGCTGGAAAAGGCGCTCGTCAATGCGCGCATGATCTATGAAGTGCTGGATATAGAGCCGCGCCAGCGCGATCTTCCAAACGCCGTGGAACTGAAAGCCGGTCCTGGCGAAATCCGCTTCGAGGATATCTATTTCTCCTACAACGAGACCGCGCCGGTGCTTCACGGCGTCAGCTTCGTCGCCAAGGCGGGCGAAACCACTGCCGTGGTCGGCGCGTCAGGCGCGGGCAAATCGACGCTCATCAATCTTGTCCAGCGCTTCTACGATCTCGACAGCGGCAAGATCCTGTTCGACGGACAGGATATCGCACAGGTCAAGAAACGGTCGCTGCGCCATGCCATCGCCTATGTCTCGCAGCAGCCCTATCTGTTTGAAGGCACCATTGCCGACAATATCCGCTATGGCCGCCCGGACGCGACGGATGAGGAAATCATCGAGGCGGCGAAACTTGCCCATGCGCATGAATTCATCCTGCAACAGCCGCAGGGCTACGACACGCCGGTCGGCGAAAACGGCGTAACGCTTTCTGGCGGCCAGCGCCAGCGCGTCTCGATCGCTCGCGCCATCGTGCGCAATGCGCCGGTTCTCCTGCTCGACGAAGCGACTTCCGCCCTCGACAACGAATCGGAGAAGCGGGTCCAGCAAGCGCTGGAAGGCATCATGCAGAACCGCACCACAATCGTGATCGCCCATCGTCTTTCCACGGTGGTCAATGCAAATCGCATCGTGGTGATGGAAGCTGGTCGTGTGGTGGAAGAAGGGCGTCACGACGATCTGATCGGCATCCAGAACGGCGTCTATGCCCGCTTTTATCAATTGCAGAGCGGCAACGGCGATATCATCACCGAAAAAACGGCAGAAGAATTGCGGACAGGAGAACCCCGATGAGCGGAGAAACGCAGAACAGCGAAGTGGGCCTCGTCGTCGTCGGCGCTGGCGGACGCATGGGCCAGACGTTGATCCGGACCATCCAGACCATCGAAGGCGCGAAACTGGTCGGTGCCATCGAACGCTCCAGCTCTCCACTTCTCGGCAGGGATGCGGGCGAAGTCACCGGCATTGGCCCGCTCGGCGTGACAATCACCGACGATCCGTTGCCGGTCTTTGCCAAGGCGCAGGGCGTCCTCGATTTCACAAGCCCTGCGGCAAGCATGGAATTTGCAGGGCTTGCTGCGCAAGCGCGCATCGTGCACGTCATCGGCACGACGGGCTGCTCGGCCGAAGACGACGAGAAAATCCGCGCCGCCGCCCGCCATGCAACCATCGTCAAATCCGGCAATATGAGCCTCGGCGTCAATCTTCTGTCCGTTCTGGTGCAGAAAGCAGCGCAAGCGCTCGATCCTGCAGATTTCGACATCGAAATTCTCGAGATGCACCACAAGCACAAGGTCGATGCACCGTCCGGCACCGCGCTGCTTCTCGGCGAAGCGGCAGCCAGGGGACGCGATATCGCACTGGCGGAAAACAGCGTGCGCGTGCGTGACGGTTATACAGGCCCGCGCGAAACCGGCTCCATCGGCTTTGCAACATTGCGCGGCGGTTCGGTCATCGGCGACCATTCGGTGATTCTGGCCGGTCCCGGTGAACGCGTCGTTCTCTCCCATCATGCCGAAGACCGGTCGGTGTTTGCACGCGGTGCCATCAAGGCCGCACTCTGGGCCCATGGCAAAAAGCCCGGTCTCTATTCGATGCTCGATGTTCTCGGGCTGAACGACTGATCGTTTCCACCGGAGCGCCGATCCGACCTGTTCAGATCAGCTCTCCAGAGTTTTGTCTTATCGCGCATCTTATCCGAAAACCGCTTCACACTTTTCGGGATGCGCTCTCTAACGGAGCGTTGCATATGTCTCGTACTCTCGTCCTGGTCCGCCACGGTCAAAGCGAGTGGAACCTCAAGAACCTCTTCACCGGATGGCGCGATCCGGGCCTGACCGAACAGGGCCATGCCGAGGCGAAGGCCGCAGGCCAGCGCCTGAAAGCTGCCGGTCTGAAGTTCGACATCGCCTATACGTCTGCGCTGTCGCGTGCGCAGGTGACCTGCCAGCACATTCTGGACCAGCTCGATCAGTCTGATCTCAAGACGATCCGCGATCAGGCCCTGAACGAGCGCGACTATGGCGATCTGTCCGGCCTCAACAAGGATGATGCCCGCGCCAAGTGGGGCGAGGAACAGGTCCATATCTGGCGCCGTTCCTACGACGTCCCGCCTCCGGGCGGCGAAAGCCTGAAGGATACCGGCGCGCGCGTTTGGCCGTACTATCTGCACACAGTGCAGCCACACGTGCTGCGTGGCGAAACCGTTCTGGTTGCAGCCCACGGCAATTCGCTCCGCGCACTGATCATGGCGCTCGATGGTCTGACACCGGAACAGATTCTCAAGCAGGAACTCAACACCGGTGTTCCGGTCGTTTACCGGCTCAATGCCGATTCGACTGTCGCTTCGAAGGAAATTCTCGAAGCCTGATAGCTCTTTGGCTGTGAATTTGTCGGGCGCGTCAGCGCGTCCGTCCCTCTTTTCAACGCGAAAAAAGCATTGGCTGAAAAAAAGCTGGCTGAATGTCGAAAACGCGATTGACAGAGGCAGATCGACCCCTTAGATGGGTCCTCGTCGCCCAGATGGCGGAATTGGTAGACGCACCAGCTTCAGGTGCTGGCGCTCGCAAGGGCGTGGAGGTTCGAGTCCTCTTCTGGGCACCATTTCCAAGTCTTCGGACCACTACCAAGGTCCAGAAGCACCCCAAAAAGCCCGCGCAAGCGGGCTTTTTTGTTTCTGGATTGTCGTTCCGACAGGATCAGCTTCAAGCCGGTTAATCCGACCAACAGATTTGGCAGTCGATGCAGTTTTCTCCCTCCGAACGCGACGCTTTCTTCGAATTGCTGAAATGGCGGCGCGATGTCCGTCACTTCAGCGATAGAGCCATAGACGGCGGAACCATCGATGCTTTGCGCGAAGCGATGGATTATGCTCCCTCCGTCGGCAATGCCCGCCCCTGGCGCGTGATTTCGGTTGAAACTGCTGCAATACGCGCAGCGGTGCACGACAACTTTCTGGAAGCCAACCGGTCGGCCGCACAAATCTATGAAGGCTCGCGCGCGGAGCATTACCGCGATTTGAAACTGGAAGGCATCAGCGTTGCTCCAGTGCAGCTTGCCATTTTTACCGAGACTGCGCCCGTCGAAGGGCAAGGCCTCGGCAGACAATCCATGGCCATTACGCTGGAGCACAGCACGGCAATGGCGGTCCAGAATCTCAATCTGGCGGCAAGATCGTTCGGGCTTGGCGTCGGTATGGTTTCCATTCTCGATCCACATGCAATGGAAACGCTTTTCAAGACTCCGCCCAGCTGGCGCTTCAGCCTCTATCTGTGCATCGGCTGGCCGCTGGCTGATGACGACTCACCCCTGCTGCACCGAAACGGCTGGCAGAAAAACAAAGCGACGATCTGGCATCGTTCCTAGAGCGCAAGAGACGCAAGGCGGCAGAAATACCTCCTGACAGCCCGCATCTATCCTGATCCGCCCCTACCTTGTAAGGTAGGCCCCGCGTGGCGGGCTTTCTGGGAGGAAAATCATGCGACGGATCATTGTTGGAACGTTCCTGAGCCTCGACGGCGTGATGCAGGCGCCGGGTGGGCCGGAGGAGGATCGTACCGGCCAATTCGAATATGGCGGCTGGACAGTGCCCTATTGGGACGATGTGGTTGCCGAAGCCATGGGCGAAAGCTTTTCCAAGCCGTTCGACCTGCTTTTGGGCAGACGCACCTACGATATTTTTGCTGCCCACTGGCCGCATCAGGTAACAGACCCCAACGACCCCGGCTTCGTATCCGGCGAAGGCGAGATCGCCAAAATGTTCAATGATGTAACGAAATATGTCGCGACGCACAGGCCGGAAAGCCTGAACTGGCAGAACAGTGAACTGCTGGGCGACGATATCATCGCCTCACTGAGAGCCATCAAGGCCACGGAAGGCCCTGACCTGTCAGTCTCGGGCAGCAGCGAACTGGTCCATCAGTTACTTGCCAGCGATCTGGTCGATGAGTTGCGGCTGTTGATCTATCCGGTCGTCCTTGGCAAAGGTAAGCGTCTCTTCGACGGGCAATCCGTGCCATCAGCCTTCAAGCTGGTCAGCTCCACCACATCGCCCAGCGGCGTCATCATTGCCAATTATCAGCGTTCAGGCGAACTCAAGACCGGATCTTTTGCGATGGACCACCCATCGGAAGAAGAAATCGAGCGACGTAAGAACCTTTCCTGATTCCAGCCGGGCTTCCCGAACCATTGGAGTAGAGAACCCGCCCCTTCGGTAAGGCTTTGTCAACAGCCCTATGAATTGTGCCTATTGCGCTGATCTCGCAATTGGCGGCACAATCCGACGTCCTTTGCTCTAATTCATTTGCTTACAAATATAATAACGGGGAGCGAATATGCGCCGTAAAGGCTTGCTGGAATTCGGGAGAAACAGAACGCTCTACGGCCTGTTTCTGTTCTGCGCGATCTGCGCCATTGCGGGCAGTCTCATGAGCTATAATGGCGAGGATTCCGCCTGGCGCCGGCTGCACTATCTGACCAAGCCAACCGCAACCCTACTGCTGCTCGCCGCCGTCCTTTGCGCCGAACGCCCCAAATCGAAATCCTATGGCTTTGCCGTCGCCTTTGGCCTGGCTTTTGCAGCACTCGGGGACTTTTTCCTGATGTTGCCCGGCGATTATTTCATGGCGGGCCTGATCTGCTTTCTCATCACCCATTGCGCCTATATCTATGCGCTTTGCCGCCATACGCGCTTTGCCGCGCATAAAGGCGTTTTCGTCCTTTTTGCCATCGCAGCCTTGGCCATCATAGCAGGCCTTTGGTCGTCGCTGCCGACGTCGATGAAAATCCCGGTCGTCATCTATGCCGCAGCGCTCGGCATCATGGCGGCGCAGGCGATGAGCCGCGCGCTCGGCACCGAGCCGGAAATGCCACAGCGCTATGCCGCATGGCTCGCGGCAGCAGGCGGCCTCTTCTTCATGGCAAGCGACACGCTGCTTGCTTACGGACGCTTCAGCCTCGACATTCCGCTGAACGGTCTGTGGGTGCTTGCAACCTATTATGCTGCGCAATTCCTCTTTGCCCGCTCGACCGAGGATTTTGCCTATGGCGACTGAAGAACAGGCATTGCAGCTCTCATTCGAGCGCCTGCGTCACGCATGGCTTGAAGACCGCCCGGCCTATCAGCAGCGTCTGGACGACCTGAAGCGCCTGCGCGAGCGGCTCGAAGCAAGACTGGATGAAATGGCGAAGGCCATCAGCGCGGATTTTGGTAATCGCTCGCTGCACGAAACCCTGCTCGGTGAAGCCAGTGTCGTCTTTGCCGAAATCGATGATGCCCTGCACAATCTCAAGCGCTGGATGAAACCGAAACGCCGTAAGGCAGGCTGGAAAATGTGGCCAGCCAAGGCCGAAATCCGTTATGTTCCGCTCGGTGTGGTGGGGATCATCGCGCCGTGGAATTATCCGGTCAATCTGGCCTTGGCGCCGCTTGTCGCGGCAATAGCAGCTGGAAACCACGTTTTCCTGAAACCGTCCGAACACACACCGCGCACAGCCGAATTCCTGCAAAGCCTGCTTGCCGATGTGTTCCCGGAGGATCGTGTTACCGTGGCGCTTGGCGATGCTTCCCTGTCAGCGCAATTTGCATCACTGCCATTCGACCATCTCTTTTTCACCGGCTCCACAGCTGTCGGGCGCAAGATCATGGCGGCGGCGGCACCAAACCTGACCCCGGTGACGCTTGAGCTTGGCGGCAAGTCACCTGCCATCGTCAGCGAAAACGCCAATCTCAAACGCGCCGCCCGAGCGATCGCGACAGGAAAATTCTTCAACGCGGGGCAGACCTGCATCGCACCTGACTATGTTCTGATCCATCACAGCAAGCGCGACGAATTCGTGAACCTTCTGCGTGCCGAAATGCAGGCACGTTACGGCAGCGCATCAGCGGAAAAAGACCGCACGACGATCATCAACGATGCTCAGGAAGCGCGACTGTCGGAACTCTTGGCCGATGCCGCAAACAGGAGCGAGGCCGTCATTGAGCTTCCGGCAAGCTCCGAACAGCCGCGATCAATGGCGCCTGCGCTCGTGCTGGAACCTGCCGCCGACAGCACGATCATGCGGGAGGAGATTTTCGGCCCGCTTCTGCCAATCGTCAGCTATCGCCTGCTCGACGATGCAATCGGCTTTGTTCTCAAGCTTGACCGCCCGCTGGCGCTTTACTGCTTCAGCGATAACACTGCAGAAATTGAAATGATGCTCAGCCGTATCGTTGCGGGCGGCGTCTGCGTCAACGACACGCTCTACCATTTCGCCTGCAGCAGCCTGCCATTCGGCGGGGTGGGTGCAAGCGGTATGGGCCAGTATCATGGCCATGACGGTTTTCTGACCTTTTCCAAGGCAATGCCCGTCCTGACCAAATATGCCCCGGCTCCGAGCGACCTCATCAAGCCGCCCTATACCGGCCTCACTGACAGGCTGATCCGTTTCATTGCAAGATGAGGTTGGGAACTATGCCAACATCCTCCGCGTTCGGATATTGAGATCGCCTGATTGTGTAGGGAATTGCTATTCAAACAGAGATACAATCTGACTATATAAAGACTGATCGCCGGTTCATTTCTCCGGCATAGTCATAGTCTTTCAGAACAGAATACCTGACAGGTGAAAAACGGGTGCTGAAAAAGAAAGAACCAAACCGGATATCGAAGTCCATCCTGACTGCTATCCGGAACAGGCCGGGTTTCAGGCCGCTCAACGCCAATATTACCGGCGGTGATATCGTCATTGCATCCTACAATGTCCACAAATGCATCGGTATCGACAAACAGTTCAACCCGCAGCGAACGGCTGAAGTCATCAGTGAAATCGACGCGGATGTGATTGCCCTGCAGGAAGCCGACAGGCGTTTCGGCGAGCGTTCCGGCCTGCTTGATCTCGGCCTGCTTGAGCGCCGCCATGGGCTCGTTCCAGTCCCCATCACCGCAACAATGCCCAAGGGCCACGGCTGGCACGGCAATGTGCTTCTGTTCCGTGAAGGTGTGGTGCGCAATGTGCAGCAGCTCAAGCTTCCCGGTGTCGAACCGCGCGGTGCACTGGTTGCGGACCTGCAGTTTCCGGCAGGCCCCCTGCGCGTGATCGCCGCGCATCTTGGCCTTCTGAAACGCTCCCGCGAACAGCAGGCCGAAAGCATTCTTACTGCCTTGCAGGAAGCCGATACGGTGCCGACCTTACTGATCGGCGACCTCAACGAATGGCGCATCGGCAAGCGCTCGTCACTCGCTGCCCTCATGCCGACATTCAACCATGTCGCCACAGCAGTCCCGAGTTTCCCGTCGCGGTTCCCGGTTTTTGCGCTGGATCGCGTGCTCGGAGCACCGCACAATCTCGTTACATCGGTTGAAGTGCACAACACGCCACTGGCGCGCCTGGCATCCGATCACCTGCCCATCAAGGCGCATCTTGACCTCAAATCGGCAACGAACCTGCTGGAAGAATTCAGCCCGGAAATATTCACGAGCAGGACGGGATAATTCTCAGAGATAAGGCGAACCCAGCCATATAATCCGGTCCAGCAGACGCTCCAGAAATGGCCTGTTCTTGAGACGCGCAAGATTGACCTCGCGGCTACCCTCGATCACCTTGCCGATGCGTTCTTCCACCTGACGCGCCACGTCGCGGTCGAGAATTTCAAGATCGACCTCGAAATTCAGTCGCAGCGAGCGCGGATCAATATTGGACGATCCGACATAAGACCAAGCACCGTCGATGGTCATCAGTTTCGAATGATTGAAAGCGCCGCCTGCCCGCCAGATGCGGCAACCATCCTTCAACAGTTGGTCGAACTGCGCGCGCATGGCGCGATCCACCAGCTTCAGATTGTTGACGCCCGGCACGACGATATCGACTGACACGCCGCGCCGCGCCGCCGTCACCAGCGCGCTGATCAGTTCACGGTCCGGCAGAAGATAAGGCGTCATGATGAGAATATGCTGCTCGGCAATCGAGAAAGCGCCCATCATCATGCGCTGGTTGGTTTCCACATTCTTGTCGGGGCCTGACCCGACGACACGCACCAGCGTTCCCGTTCCCGGCGGGTTTTCCGGCGGCGCTATCTTCCATGCCTCGCCGGTCAGAAGTTCGCCGGTCGCAAAGCGCCAATCTTCGGATGCAATATGGAAGAGATCGGCAATCGCCGGGCCTTCAAGCTTGAAATGCGTATCGAAGGCAACCGCTTTGCCCGCGATCGCACGCACGAAACCCGCTCTGATATTCATGCCGCCGGTAAAGGCGATCTTGCCGTCAACAATGAGAATTTTGCGGTGGGTGCGCAGGTTCGCATAAGGCAGGCGCAACCCGATGATGATGTTGCCGTTGAACACATCGACGGCAACACCCTTGTCCTTCAAAAGCTTCACGATGCTCGGAAAGGAATAGCGCGCGCCAACAGCGTCGACCAGCACCCGCACTTCCACACCGCGCTTGACCGCATCACCCAGAGCATCGGCAAATTTTTCGCCAATGGCGTCCCGGTCGAAAATATAGGTTTCCAGCATGATGCTGCGCTCGGCTCTGCTTATCGCGTCGAGCATTGCGGCGTAAGCTTCGTCCCCCGTTTCCAGCATCTCGATGCTGTTGCCGCTGGTGAAATCATAGAGGCTGACGGCATCGCCCAATATCTTCATCGCCCCGAACTGGCGTCCGAAGGCGGCGCGCACGAGGTCGTTCGTCGTATCGAAATGCGACAGGTGATAGAGCGCGATCTTGCCCATATTGGCGCGCTGGTGGGTGAGCGTCGACCGCCGGATACGGTTCACGCCCGCAATGGCATAGACCACCGCCCCGACGATGGGCGACAGCACGATCACGCCTACCCAGCCGATGGCCGTGCGTACCTCGTCCTTCGTCATCGTCGCGTGAATGGCGGCAATCGCGCCCAGAACGCCCGACAGAACGAACAGGATATGCGGCCAGTAGTGGGAAACGAGATCGAACATCACATGAACTTTAAGCGGAAAACGACTGCAATAGCAAAGAGATATAATGCGCGGTCGAGCGAACGAACAGAGTAGACAACTATGATCCCACACGCCTCGCACAAAAGCTGGTCAAATCCCGGACATGCCTTATATTGTTCCCGAGGCATGACAATTTGAGGGACGTCTCATGGCAACAGCTCATAATGATTTCGACCGCCCGACCTTTCCAAAGGAACTTTCCAGCAAATGGGGGTGGTTCGTCGCCCTTGGGGTCGCACTGCTGATCCTCGGAGGCATCGCCTTCGGTAATCTCGTTCTGGCCACCGTAGTCTCGGTCTACTATGTCGGCCTGATGATGCTGATTGGCGGCGTCATCGAGATCATTCACGCCTTCGGCGTCAAAACATGGGGCAGCTTCTTCTTCTGGCTCCTGAGCGGCCTGCTCTACACGGCAGCCGGTATCGTCGCCTTCATCAATCCGGTGCTAGCGGCTGGCGTGATGACCTTCCTTCTGGCGGCAGCTCTTCTCGGCTCCGGCGCTTTCCGCATCTGGCTCGGCTTCAAATCGAAACCGTCCGCCGGTTGGGGCTGGATCGTCGCAGCCGGTGTCATCACCATGCTGCTCGGTCTCATCATCGCCATGCAATGGCCGGTCAACAGCCTGTTCATTCTTGGTCTTTTCCTGGCGATAGACCTGATCTTCCAGGGCTGGTCCTTTATTGCCTTCGGCCTTGGCATCAAGAGCCAATAAACATCACAGATCACTGGCAAAGCGGCGCGCACTGCGCCGCTTTTTCATTTGAACTCGACCTTTCGGCCAAGTCCTGCTAGATGCTCCCCAACATCTTCGCGGCGCGCTTTCACGCGCAGCCCAACGTTTCGCCATCACGAGTTTCTTCATGCCCGCTGACCATCCCGTTTCCAAGCGCCGCACATTCGCGATCATCGCGCACCCGGACGCCGGTAAGACCACGCTGACCGAAAAGCTGCTGCTGTTCGGCGGCGCCATCCAGCTCGCCGGTGAGGTGAAGGCCAAGAAGGACCGCATCCAGACCCGTTCGGACTGGATGAACATCGAACGCGACCGCGGCATCTCGGTCGTCACCTCGGTGATGACCTTCGAATACAAGGATTGCATCTTCAACCTGCTCGATACACCGGGCCACGAAGACTTCGCAGACGACACCTACCGCACGCTGACTGCTGTGGATTCCGCCGTCATGGTCATTGACGCCGCCAAAGGTATTGAGCCGCGCACGCTGAAGCTGTTCGAAGTCTGCCGCATGCGCGATATTCCCATCGTCACTTTCGTCAACAAGATGGACCGCGAAGCGCGCGACCCGCTCGAGATCCTCGACGAGATCGAAGAAAAGCTGGCGCTCGACACGGCCCCGATCACCTGGCCTATCGGCTCAGGCAAGAGCTTTGCAGGCACCTTCGACCTGCATAACGACACGATGCGTCGTCAGGACAATGAAGAGCAGCCGACCAAGGTCAGCGGCCCGGAAGAAGCCGCCGCACTGCTGCCTGAAAACGAACGCGAGGCATGGCTCGAAGGCGTGGAACTGGCACGCGGCGTCTGCCGTCCGTTCGACCTCGCCTCCTTCCGCGAAGGTCATATGACGCCGGTTTATTTCGGTTCGGCGCTGAAGAATTACGGCGTGCGCGACCTCATCGAAGCTTTCTGCGATTTCGGCCCCTCACCCCGCGACCAGCAGGCCGACACGCGCATGGTTGGCTCCACCGAAGACAAGATGACCGGTTTCGTGTTCAAGATTCAGGCCAATATGGACCCGAACCACCGCGACCGCATCGCATTCCTGCGCGTCTGCTCGGGCAAGCTGTCGCGCGGCATGAAGGCAAAGCTGGTGCGCACCGGCAAGCCAATGAGCCTGTCTGCGCCGCAATTCTTCTTCGCACGTTCGCGCCAGATTGCCGACGAAGCCTTTGCGGGCGACGTGGTCGGCATTCCGAACCACGGCACGCTGCGCATCGGCGACACGCTGACCGAGGGTGAAGATATCCTGTTCCGTGGCGTGCCGAACTTCGCGCCGGAAATCCTGCGCCGCGTGCGTCTGGACGACGCCATGAAAGCCAAGAAGCTGCGTGAAGCGCTGCAGCAGATGGCCGAAGAAGGCGTCGTACAGCTCTTCGTGCCTGATGACGGTTCTCCAGCCATTGTCGGCGTCGTCGGCGCTCTTCAGATCGACGTTCTGACCGAACGCCTGAAAGTGGAATATTCGCTGCCGGTCGGCTTTGAAATGTCGCGCTTCTCGGTCTGCCGGTGGATTACGGCAGATGATCCGGCCGAACTCGACCGTTTCATCGCCTCGCATCGTGCCGATATCGCCCACGACCTCGATCACGATCCGGTCTTCCTTGCCCAGAACGGCTTCTCTCTCAATTACGAAGCCGAACGCTGGAAGGATATTCGCTTTGCCACCGTCAAGGACTATCAGGTCCGCGACAAGGCCTGATACGGTAAGGTGATATGACCGATCCTGTTCTGGCTGCTCTCGATTTGCCCGATGCACTGCTGCATCGGCTTACCGGTTATAGCAGCCAGCAGGATGAGCTTGGCCGCTCGACCGCCAATGTCCTGCTTCTCGATCATGACGAACATGAACCGCTCGTTCTGAAAATCGAACCGGCAAGTACCGTCAGCGAACTTGCCGGTGAAGGCGCCCGGCTCGAATGGCTCGCAACGCAGGGATTGCCTTGCCCCAAGGTCGTTACGTACGAGACGCAGGCCGACCGCCACTTTCTTTTGATGACGCGCCTTGCCGGATCGGACCTCGCCTCATCTGTCGGCACTCTCCCGGCGGACCGCATCGTCTCCATTCTCGCGAAAGCCTTGAAGGCGCTGCACAGCGTCGATCCCGCCGCTTGTCCCTTCGACCACCGGCTGGACCGTCGCATTGAAGACGCGCGCAAGCGGGTCGAAGCCGGTGCCGTCGATGAAGATGATTTCGATGACGAGCGCGAAGGCCGCAGCGCCAAAGACCTGTTCACCGAACTTTGCCGCCTGAAACCGTCACAGGAAGATGTGGTCGTGACTCACGGCGATGCTTGCTTGCCAAATTTCATGGCCAGCGAATGTGCATTCACAGGCTTTATCGACTGCGGCAGGCTCGGCCGTGCAGACCGCTATCAGGATCTTGCACTAGCCTGCTGGAGCATTCGCTACAATCTGGGCGACGAATGGGTACAGCCTTTTCTCGACATTTATGGCGGCCCGGCAATCGACGAAACGAAAATTGCCTATTACCGTTTGCTGGACGAGTTTTTCTAAACCGGCATCGCTCAAGAACGCTTAGCCTTTCGTTTCCAAAAGCCGCTCAGCAATCTTCTCCGCCAGTTTTTCAGCCACTTGTTCCTTGCTCATTTCCGGCCATTCCTCGATGCCGGAACGGCTTAGAATGCGGACATGATTGCGGTCGCCACCCATGACGCTGCTGCCATCCGGCGCATGCGAAACATCGTTGGCGACGATCCAGTCCGCGCCTTTCTTCTCAAGCTTGGCTCTCGCGTTTCCGGCCACGTCCTGCGTTTCAGCCGCAAAGCCCACCACAAGACCGGGGCGCTTGTCGCTATGACCGACGCCGGCCAGAATGTCAGGGTTTTCGACCATGGCAAGCGTCGGCGCGCTTTCACCGGGTTTCTTCTTGATCTTCTGTCCGGCTTCATTGGCCGTGCGCCAGTCGGCAACCGCTGCAACCATAATTGCCGCATCGGCAGGAAGATGCCGCTCCACAGCAGCCTTCATTTCACGCGCCGTCTCGACATGAATGACATCGACGCCTTCGGGGTCAGGAATGATGACCGGGCCGGACACCAGATGCACCGTCGCACCAAGCCGCGCCAGCGCCGCCGCAATAGCGTGGCCCTGCTTGCCCGACGAACGGTTGGCAATGTAGCGCACCGGATCAATTGGCTCGTGCGTGGGGCCGGACGTCATGACAATGGTTTTGCCTGCAAGTGGCTTTGCCTGCGGAGCAAGCAGGTTCTCGATTGCCGCGACAATCGCCAGTGGCTCGCTCATCCGGCCCGTTCCGGCTTCACCGCTTTCCGCCATCTCCCCTCTCTCCGGGCCGATGAAGCGAACGCCGTCTTTTTCAAGCGTCAGGCGGTTGCGTCTGGTCGCGGGATTCTCCCACATGGCCGGGTTCATGGCAGGCGCAATCAGTACTGGAACTTTGCGCGCCAGCAGAACAGCGCTGGCCAGATCATCGGCAAGCCCGTTCGCCATCTTCGCCATCAGGTCCGCAGTCGCAGGCGCGACGACGATCAGGTCCGCATCGCGGGCAAGCCGGATATGCCCGACATCCTGCTCGTCCTCACGCGAGAACAGATCGGTGAAGACATGATCGGCAGAAACTGCGCCAATGGTCAGCGGTGTCACGAATTGCTGCGCTGCAGCCGTCATCAACGGGCGCACATGCGCGCCACGTTCGCGCAGACGGCGGATGAGGTCCGGCGTCTTATAGGCGGCAATGCCACCACCGATAATGAGAAGAATGCGCTTCCCGGCCAGCGACGCACCCGCGCCGGGAGACACTGCAACAGCCTGCGGAGCTATATCCTGCCCCGCCAACAGAATGCGCGCTTCCTCTTCCATGGAGCGCCCGTTCTGCGCTGCCCTGATACGCAGCCGTTCCTTGGCGTCATCATCGAGATTACGGATGGTAATGCTGGCCATTTGATTGCACCCGCTTGTTACAAGTGCAATCATTGAAATCACTTTAGAAGGTAGATGTCACCTTAAAAGTGATCCTACAGCCAAATATAAAGCTTAATCGCTATCGCTGCGAGTGAGACCGCAATCACCACCTGCGCGATGCGACCCCAACGTGAGTGGCGCGCTTCAGCCCGGCCGATAGCTTCTGCCGTCGCTTCGTCAAAGCGCAATCCGTTCGCAGCCATATCGTCCAGAGCAACGGAAACACGTTCCACACGCGCAACAAGTTCCGGTGTCTTACGCGTGAAATGCAGCAGCGAATAAGCACTGTCCTTCGCATCGGCAAGCATACCTTGCGGTCCGAGATTCTTGGCGATCCAGTCGCCCACCACCGGTTCCGCAGCCTTCCACATGTTGAAATGCGGATCGAGCGTGCGCGACACACCTTCGACCACAACCATGGTTTTCTGAAGCATCAGGAGTTCCGGTCGGGTCTCCATGTCGAAAAGCTCGGTTACTTCGAACAGCAGCGTGAGCAGCTTGGCCATGGAAATGGTTTCCGCCGGCTGACCGTGGATCGGCTCGCCAATGGCGCGGATAGCCTGCGCAAAGCTCGCCACATCATGCGTATGCGGCACGTAGCCTGCTTCGAAATGCACTTCCGCCACGCGCATATAATCACGCGTGATGAAGCCATAGAGAATTTCGGCAAGGAAACGCCGCTGCTGCTTGTTGAGCCGCCCGGTGATGCCAAAATCGACCGCAACGATAATGCCTTGCGGATCGACGAACAGATTGCCCGGATGCATGTCGGCATGGAAAAAGCCATCGCGCAGCGTATGGCGCAGGAAAGACTGGATCAGCGTTTCGGCCAGTTTCTTGAGATCAAAACCGGCTGCGGCCAGCGCCGAAATATCCGACATCTTGGTGCCGTCGATCCATTCGAGCGTCAGCACATCGCGACCGGTGCGCTCCCAGTCCACCTGTGGAACGCGGAACCCCGCATCACCCTTGATGTTCTCGGCAATTTCGGACAGTGCTGCCGCTTCCAGCCGCAGATCCATCTCGATGCGGGTGGTCTGCTGCAACGTCTCGACAACCTGAACCGGGCGCAGGCGGCGCGTAAACGGAACATGACGTTCCTGCATGCGCGCGACCATGTAGAAACCTTCAAGGTCGCGGACGAAACGCTGGCGCACGCCCGGACGAATGACCTTGACCGCAACCTTCTGGCGCGTTCCGTCTTTCATGATTTCAGCCGGGTGAACCTGCGCCATCGACGCCGCCGCTATCGGCGCATCGAAATGCAGGTAAAGATCGTCAACCTTGCGGCCAAGCGAACCTTCGATAGCAGCAACCGCGTCGACCTGCGGGAAGAAGTCGAGCCTGTCCTGCAAAAGTTCGAGATCCGCTGCGACATCGCGCCCGACAATATCAGGCCGTGTTGCCAGAAACTGGCCGAGCTTCACATAGGACGGACCAAGCTTGTTCATGGCCCGCGACATACGTTCGGAACGCTGCATGTGGCGTGCGCGCGGACGCGCCAGAAGACCGGCAATCTTGTGCCCGAATGCCGGAAGGCCAGAGAGCCCTTCCACCGGCAAGGCGCTGATAACACCTTCACGTGTCAAAACCCATCCGGCCCGCATCAGCCGGAAAGCGGCGGATAGATTACTCATGCCCCGATGCCCCGTTCCTGACCCCAACTCATCACAGGCACAATCAAAGCTTCCAGCCGGAATGCAGCGCGGCAATGCCACCAGTGAAATTGCGATAGCTCACGCGCTCGAAACCAGCCTTCTCGATCATCGCGGCAAAATCCTGCTGCTTGGGGAATTTGCGGATCGATTCGACCAGATAGCTGTAGGAATCGGCATCGCCGGTAATCATCTTGCCGATACGCGGAATGGCGTGGAACGACCACTGGTCGTAAACCTTGTCGAGAACCGGCAGTTCAACCTCGGAGAATTCGAGGCAAAGGAAACGACCGCCCGGCTTCAACACGCGATAAGCTTCGGACAGCGCCTTGTCGATATGTGGAACATTGCGAATGCCGAACGAAATCGTGTAAGCATCGAAGCTCGCATCTTCAAATGGCAGCTCTTCGGCACTGGCTTCAACAAATTCGAGATTGTCGGCAAGGCCCTTCTTGATCGCCCGTTCACGACCGACGCCGAGCATCGAGCCATTGATATCAAGAATGGTGACATGGGCCTGACGACCGGAAGCCTCCACAATGCGGAAAGCAATATCGCCGGTGCCGCCTGCAACGTCGAGCGAGGTCCAGCCGGGGCGCTTCGATGGTGCCAGCCATGCGATCATCGCATCTTTCCAAACGCGGTGCATACCCGCCGACATGAGATCGTTCATCACGTCGTATTTGCTGGCGACCTTATGGAAAACGTCGTTGACCAGGCCCTGCTTTTCGCTTTCATCAACTGCCTTGAAGCCGAATGAATGCTCCATGCCACCTTGTGCGCCCACGCGGTTCGCATTGCCGTTCTGCTGGCTCATAGCTCATCCTGCTTTTGAATATTAAGACGAAAACGATTTCCGTAATGCATATAAAGCTTGTGCCAGACGATACAAGCAGAGACCGTCCTCCACTACCCCTTTTGTGATCCGGCACTTGTGAACTGTCTTGCGTTAGCGTTTAAAAATGGCCAAAGAGACATAAAACTGTGTGCGCGCGCTTGGCCCGGCGTTTTCTCCGGCGCAAACTGCCGCTAAAGTCAAAAAGATAACAAGAAAAGTGGAAAGATCATGGGCGTTACAGTCGTCAGCCATCCGCTTGTCCAGCACAAGCTCACCATCATGCGCAAGAAGGAAACGTCCACAGCCAGCTTTCGGCGGCTGCTGAAGGAAATATCGCTGTTGCTCTGCTATGAAGTGACACGTGATCTCGAACTGACCACCATGCCGATCGAAACCCCGTTGATGCCAATGGATGCGCCGGTCCTTGAAGGCAAGAAGCTTGTCTTCGCCTCGATCCTGCGCGCAGGCAATGGTCTTCTCGAAGGCATGCTCGATCTGGTACCCGCCGCGCGCGTCGCCCATATCGGCCTTTATCGTGATCACGATACGCTGCAGCCGGTCGAATATTACTTCAAGGCCCCGGAAGACATCGTCAACCGCCTCATCATCGTGGTCGACCCGATGCTCGCCACCGGACATTCGGCAATTGCAGCCATCGACAAGCTGAAGGAACGCGGCGCGACCAATATCCGCTTCCTCTGTCTGCTGGCTGCACCGGAAGGCATCAAGCGCTTTACCGAAGCCCATCCGGATGTCGACGTGTTCACGGCCTCCATCGACGAACGTCTCGATGAAAAGGGCTATATCGTTCCCGGCCTCGGCGATGCCGGCGACCGTATGTACGGCACGAAGTAAGCACCAGCGCGCATCCCGAAAAGTGTGAAGCGGTTTTCGGGCCAGATGCGCGCTAAAATAAACAACGCAGAGCGGCCCGCGCCTGCTAATGTGCCTGGAAACGGGGGCAGCATGGCGCGGGTTTTTACGATCCTTCTGGTATTTGCAGGACTGGCAATTGCCTTCCCGCTTCTGTTTGAAAAATTCGGGCAACAGCCTAAAGCCGGTTCAAACACATCCGCGACAGCTTCGACTGCTCCTTCGCAAAACCCCGCGGCCTATAGCGGACGCCGCACGCAGATCACACCGGACAGTCGTGGCCATTTCATCACGGACATAAAAATTGCCGGGCAATCCCTTCGTGCAATGGTGGACACGGGGGCGAGCGTGGTTGCGATCAACGCAAACGCCGCGCGGCGCATCGGCCTGTCGCTCAAACCCGATGATTTCAAATATCGCGTTTCGACCGCCAATGGCGAAACCGTCGCTGCATCCGCCATCCTGCCCAGCATCGAAATCGGGCGTATTCGTGTAGAGGATGTGGAAGCCATGGTTCTGCGTGACGATGCCTTGTCCGATACGCTCCTCGGCATGAGCTTTCTGAAACGTCTGCGTCACTATGAAGTTTCAAACGGCGTACTCGTGCTGACGCAATGATGTGATACCGTACTTCCGATATGGATCGAAAGCGGCTAAACCCCGCTGACCACCGACGCCCAAATACCAATGGAAGCCAGCCATGACACCGGACCAGCGCCTGACCGAGCTCGAAATTCGCGTAGCCGAACAGGAAAAGACAATCGACGAGTTGTCATCCGTTCTGGCCGAACAATGGAAAACCATAGACCAGCTTTCCAAGAAGCTCGGCGCGTTGACCGACCGCTTTCTGGAACTGGAAGAACAGACTGCTCCGGACGTACCGGTCACCAAACCACCGCACTGGTAACACCATGCTTCAGATTGCCTCCCTCGCCGACCGCCCCGATCTCGTGCCCATTTGTGCCGCGTGGAACCATGCGGAATGGGGCGAATTTAGCGGCTCCACCCTCGAACAGACCGTCAAGGCTTTTAACGACATCTCCCGCGAAGACGGTGGACAGGTGGCGCGAGTTGCTCTCTGGAACGAACAACCCGCCGGTCTTGCCCTTCTGATCCACAACGATCTGGAAACACATCCGCATCTGAAGCCATGGGTGGCAAGTGTGTTCGTCGCGCCTGACTATCGCAGTAAAGGCATTGCCAAAGGTTTGGTTGGCGCCATCGAGGATGCCGCACGGGAACTCGGCTACGCGGAAGCTTATCTTTACACAGACAAGCCCGACCTTTACCGCCAGATCGGCTGGAGCGATTTCGAGCATCTGGAAGGCGACTATGCCGGGATGCTGATCATGAAAAAGAAAATCGCGCGGTAAGGACCGCGCGATCTGTTGATTACAGCCCGCTTATTGTGCCAGCGGGATCGGGCAGCTCACGCCAGTGCCGCGCAATCCGCAATAACCATTCGGGTTCTTCGCCAGATATTGCTGGTGATAGTCCTCGGCATAATAGAGCTCCGGCGCATCCTCGATTTCCGTGGTGATCGGACCGAGACCACGACCGGCAAGCGCCTGCGAATAGGCTTCCCGGCTCTTTTCCGCCACATCACGATCTGCCTTGTCGAAAGTATAGATGACTGAACGATAGGTCGTACCGATATCGTTGCCCTGCCGCATGCCCTGCGTCGGATCATGCTCCTCCCAGAAAAGGGTCAGCAGCTCATCGAGGCTCACGACCTTCGGATCGTAGACAACCAGCACAACTTCCGCATGGCCGGTCAGCCCCGTGCAGGTTTCCTCATAGGTGGGGTTGGGCGTGACCCCGCCCGCATAACCGACAGCCGTTACATATACGCCTGGCACCTGCCAGAACAGGCGCTCGGCACCCCAGAAGCAGCCCATTCCGAACAGAACCTCCTTATAGCCTTCCGGCCATGGTCCTTTCAGCGGGCGACCATTGACGAAGTGGGTCGCAGATGTCGGGATTGGTTGCGCGCGCCCCGGCAAAGCTTCGTCCGTCGAAGGCATCTGCGTCTTCTTGCGATAGCTGTCCAAGAAACTCATGGTATCCACCTCCTGATTATCGAGCGGTGAAGCGCCCCAGAGGACGCTCCCGACGATGACCGATTGCATAGAATAAAAGGGCGAGAATGCCGAAAAGAAGCCAACCCGGTTGCTCAAGCAAAGGGATGCAGACGGCATTCCAAGCTCCTGCCCCTATATAGTGTGTCACGAACGTTTCTACATCGGCCAATGTCTCGGGTGCGTTGCGCGACCACATGGAAAAAAGCGGCTTCGCTATGAACTGCGACGCGCCGACGGAACGCGCGCCGTCAAGGACCGCGAAAATCACCGCCAAAGCCAGAAAAACAACCGCAAAACTACGCAATACAAATCGGATCACGATTCTCTGCCCCGGATTTCCTACCTTGATTTCGACGCCGGTTTTCTGACCGGTCTCCCGAAGATTTGTCTTTTTGATGTTGCTAAAGCATAGCACACAGAACCCGTCAGGCTCAAAGCCAAGCTGGAACACTATTGCACGATTAAAATAAAATATAATAATTTCAGACAGTTATATCGTTGATATCACTCTTTACACAGGCTCTGCGATTTAGACGCAAAAACTTGCAAATAGCTGTTGAACATATGCATTTTCTGGCTATATTCGCGCCGCACCCGCTAGTTGGCGATTAACCAGCGCCTGTTTCGAAAAGCGGTGTCACGTTTGCAGTCAGTTTTCGCCGTGAGACACGGTTTCCCGACAGCAAGGCAGACGGAGAGGTGGCCGAGTGGTTGAAGGCGCACGCCTGGAACGCGTGTATACGGGAAACCGTATCGAGGGTTCGAATCCCTCTCTCTCCGCCATTTTATTTTCCCCACAACAGACGCGAGTTACCTCTTTCAAGACGGTAAACCGGTTACGGCATCCGCAACTCAGGCAATAAAACAGCCGGAGGTTTGGACCTCCGGCTGTGATTTTTAGTTCAGGCCTTCTTCCTTGAATGCCTTCTGCACGTTCGGGCGGGCCAGCACACGTTCGCGCAGTTTCAGCGCCTTGGGATAGGCGCTCAAATCGAGCTTTTGACCAACGCCCCAACCGATGATCACCGACGCATAGGCATCTGGTTGAGTGAAGTCATCGCCAAGCCAGTAGGCGTTCTTGTCCGACAGCATGGCTTCGAGCTGACCCAGACGACGATTGATGTTGGCGATGACGCCAGCCCTCGCTTCCTCGCTCAGGTTGGGCGCGAACAGGCCGCTAAAGGCCGCATGCAAATCCGAACAGAAGCCCAACGCTTCCTGCAGGCGTGCGCGTTCGATTGAACCATAGGCGGGCTTGAATGCTGCAACATCGGAATGATCACCGATATATTGGAGAATTGCCGCATTCTGCGTGATGACAGTGCCGGGCTTCACTTCCAGCGCCGGGACCGCACCGCGCGGATTGACTGCGAAATAATCGCCACCGTCCGCTGTCTTCTTGGCCTTGAGATCCACGGCCTCCAGCTCATAAGGCAGGCCCGCCTCGCTCAGAATGATGTGGGGTGCGAGCGAACAAGCGCCGACCTTGTAGTAAAGCTTCATAAAAATCTCCCATCAGTTTCGATGAAAGACCTCTATCAATTCTGGTGCGCCCCGCAAGGAATTGGGGATCACAATTCCTTGTGTAATTGCATTGGAGCGTTTTTCGATCAGACTGAATCAGATCGGCGCTCTAGCGGTTTGTTTTGACGGGCAATTTATCAGAAAAGCGATGCGATCCGCGCAGGCTTCGAAGACTGCATTCGTGTCACCACAACCATCTTGTTGAACTCGCCGCGCTTGAAGGCGCGCAGGAAGCGCGGATAGTCCTTGAACACGACACAACCATTGGAATCGCCACGGCGCCCCAGCATGAAAGTATGCGCCAGAAGGCCATCGCGATTATAGCGGTTGTTGCCGTCGACAGGCGTGAGGCGGATCGCCTCGACGCCATGGAACAAGGCCTCGCGCATGCGCAGATCATAGGTATGTGGCGGCGTTGGCCCGCGGTTTTTCTGGTTCACATAACGCGGATTGTCGCGCATCGGACCGAGGCCGGAATGGGCTTCAAGGCGCTCACCGCTCGGCAGGTAAACAGTGGCTGCAGAAATATCGTAGATGGCAACCTTGCTGCGTGCAGCCTGATTGAGAAGCGGGCTGAACAGGCCGGGACGCGGTTCTTCGGTTGCACCGCTTTCCGGCGCATAAGCGAGCTCGGTCTTCTCATGCATGCGGGAGCGGCGCAGCGAAGGCTTGGCGCCCGGCAGCGGCACATCATCGGGCAGGAATGCATCCCGGCTGGCTTCATCCTCTGCGGCCATGTCGGTTTTCTGATCCGGAGCAAGCTGCGGAACAGGAACGGCATTGCCGGTAGGAAGATGTGCCCGCCTTTCAACGGCGTCCATTTCTTCAGCTTGCGAAAGCGGATCAATCTTGTTGAAGGCCGCCGCTGCGTTCGGTGCGGTCGGCACTGGCGCATAGGCAGCCACAGTCACGCCAGCCGTCGCGGCAGGTTGCTTTTGCTCGACACTCGCCACAACAGGCTCGTCGCGCCTGACGCGATCAGCGCGCAATTCGATGAGGGATGCCGTATCGACTGACTTGTCCTCGATCACGGAATCGGGACCGATATCAGCAATGATCGGCTGATCGTTTACGTTTTTGGCCCGGTGCCAGTCGAGGTTGGAATAGGCCGCATCAGCAGTGTAGGCATTGATGAAGCTCTGCCTGATCCGCCGCGATGGCGCGATCTTGTGATCAACGACGGCAAGTGCCTGCGGCGCGGTCAGGGAAACACGGCGCATGATCGGGGCAACAGGCGCAAAGGCCGGCACGACCGTTTCCAGCGTGCCGAGCGCAGTCATCATCCAGCTTCCGGCCACAAGTCCCGTCGCGGCGAAAATCGCAACGCGCGTAAAACCTTTGAAACCGAGCGGAAGTCTGATGCCGTTGCTGCGCGGAGCTGCGTAGCCATACACTTCTGTTACACACGCCATGATACAAAATCCGAATGGAAATCAACTTTCGCGGCACCGCTTTGCATGTCAGTTCGGCAAAAAGACGAACAAGACATGGCAAAGCGGTGACTGGAAGGTCATCTCCAGCATCGTCAATTATGGTAACCAAATCCTTTACGGAATGAAAAAATCCGGTTCAGCTGGCTTCGGAAACCAACTCAAGCGGTCAGCAGATAGGCGCCCTGTTTGGCGCTCGGGAATTCCAGCCCCTCCACCGCAACGCGATTGCGTCCACGGTGCTTTACCCGCATCAGGGCAAGATCGGCACGTGCGGCCGTTTCCCATAATGTTTCAGCGCCGCGCACCATGGCGATGCCGAAACTGCATGTCATGCGGCGGTCTGCAGGCAACATGGGAAAACTGTGTCGGGCCGCGCGCCCGCAAAGCCTATCGCCCAGTCGCTCACATGTTTCGGCATCCCCCCGGACCAGAAGAACAAATTCTTCGCCACCGACGCGACCGACAATCGTTGTATTTGCTGCCACTGTTTGCAGAATGCAGGCAAACTCAACCAGCACCTGATCGCCGGTTGCATGACCCAGCTCGTCATTGATCGACTTGAAGTGATCTATATCCGCGATAATGACCCCATGATCACCACGCTGGGCCTCGGCCAAACGCATAGTCGCATGACGCTCAAGGCCGCGACGATTGAGAACACCGGTCAGCGGATCGGAGTCACGCTCTGCCTGCAATTCCTTGACCACATCCGAAGTTGTCACCACCAGAAGAACCAGACCGGCAAAGACACCCGCAAAGGCACCGAATATCATGATGCCCTGCCAATAGCGCGAATGAATGAGTTCCGACGGCCGCGTGATGTCGGCGGGGAGCCCAAGCGCCATTCCAGCCTGTACAAAGAAATGCACCATCAACAACAGCAATGCACCAAACAGCACGCGCTCAATCCAGCTTCGGCGTGCAAGATTGCGCGCCTGAATGCAAAGCACGGCCACCAGACTGCCCAGAGTCAGTTGGACAGTAGGCGCAATTCGCGAATAGCTCGTATCATTCGCAATGAAATAGGCCATGGCTCCAAGAAGACCGAGCCCGATCAGTCCCGATGCAAGGCGGGAATAACGTCCGCCCATGCGTATCATGACACCCTCGCAAAGCAGCCAACCGCCCAGAAAATGGAAAGTCGTGGCAACCGGCGAGGTCAGGGTCAAGTTGTTCGAGATCAGCGAGATAGGAACCAGAAGCCCGAAAGCAAAACTGGCGAAGCTCAGGCCGAAAAGCAAAAGATGCCTGCGCTTCGTGTCGAGCATCCAAATGCCTAACATCGTCGCAGCAAACAGCAATACTACCAGCGGCGGCACAAACTTCACGAACAGGCCCTAAATCGGTTGAAAATGAGAATGCTAAAACGCTATTTCAAATTGAACCCAATGTGCAATTACAAACCAGCATCAAAGTCAAGTTGTAAGCTTGCAATATTGATGAACACTAAAACCTAAAAGAGCAACACTGAGAATAAGCGATTGCTAAAAATAAATTGAAAACAACATCATTCAGCGAAAAACTCTTTTCACGCAGTTTTTACCTTCAGATTTATCCCCAGAAGCTTTTCGGCGATCATGCGGCCGATGGGTATGGAAGACGTCGCGGCCGGTGACGGCGCATTACACACATGCAGCATTCTCTCCGTTTCCTTGAAGAGAAAATCATGCACCAGCGTGCCGTCATCAAGAACGGCTTGCGCCCGTATTCCGGCGCCCGGCGCGCCAAGATCGGCAAGCTCCAGCGTCGGGCAATATTTGCGGCACTCTTTCAGATAGCGTGTGCGAGACGCGGAATTGCTGAACTCGGCTAAAGCCGAGCGCCAGTTCTTCATCGCCATCTTCCAGAAGCCGGGAAACGTCGACATATCTGCGACATCACCTGCACGGAAACTGCCTTTGTCGTAGCCTTCTCGCGAAAAACCCAGAACTGCGTTCGGGCCGACCGTGACACCGCCGTCAATCGTACGCGTCAGGTGAATGCCGAGAAATGGCAGGTCGGGATCAGGGATCGGATAGATCAAATGCTTGACGATATTCGCCTTCGATTTCGGCAAGGTGTAGTATTCACCGCGAAACGGCACGATGCGATGGCTGATATCCAATCCGGCAAGCCGCGCAATGCGGTCTGACTGCAACCCGGCGCAAGCGACCAGCTTGGAAGCACGCAAGGTCTCGCCATTTGCCGTTACCGCAACGCCTTTGCCATCCTCCCGGATTGCCGTAACCGGCGCCTTGAGCCGCACGATACCGCCGCGCTCAATGATTTCCGCAGCCATCGCCCGCGATATTTTCGCATAATCAACAATGCCCGTCGCCGGAACGAGCAGTGCCCCGAGGCCTGCAACCGCAGGCTCGACCTTGCGCAGAGCCTGCTGGTCCACATGCTGGAAGGTGATGTCGTTCTGGACCGCGCGCTTGGCGAGCGACTCCATGCGTTCGACTTCTTGCGAAGAGGTTGCGACCAGAAGCTTGCCGCATGTTTCAAAAGGAATGGAATATTGCCTGCAAAAGGCTTTCGTGGCTTCCGCACCCGCCCGGCACAATTGCGCCTTCAACGAACCTGGCTGGTAATAGATACCGGCATGGATGACGCCACTATTGTGTCCTGTCTGGTGGCGCGCGAAATCGCTTTCCTTCTCCAGCAGGATGATCCTTGCGCCCGGCTCCGCTTCCTGCATGGCTTTTGCTGTCGCAAGCCCGACAATGCCGCCGCCGATAACGCAATAATCATAATCTGCCACGAAGTCCCCTCCTCATACCCTTTCCCGGCGCAAGCGCCCTGCCTTGCTACCGCTCGACAGGATGATTACCTGTTACTTATACGATTGCGGCCTTGGTTGCAGCACCGCAAAATGGCATTCTTTGCCAAACCCGTTCCCCCATGCGGAGAAGTTCCATGCGCCATCAGTTCGACCTTTTTGCTCTTTCCCCAGCGGAAGGAGAGGAACGGGCAGAACTGCGCCCTGCCCGCGCCAAGCCCGGCAAGACGACCGGCATCGATGAAGCGGAAATGGTGCAGCGCCTGAAAGACAGCGGGCGTTACCGCATCCTGCAGCGGCTTGATCCGCCACCGACGGTACCGGATGCCGACCGGATCGCCTTTCCGCGACTGGGCGTCGTTGTCGACACGGAAACGACCGGCCTCAATCCCGCGAAGGAAGAAATCATCGAGATCGGTGCAGTTGCTTTCCGCTATGCGGATGACGGCTCCATTGGTGATGTCTGCGTCACGTTCGGCGCGCTGCAGCAGCCATCCAAGCCAATACCCGCTGACATTACCCGTATCACCGGCATTACCGACGATATGGTGAAAGGCCAGACGATCCCGCGTGAGAAGCTGGATGCGCTCATCGCCGAAGCCGATATCATCATCGCGCATAATGCCGGTTTTGACCGTCCGTTTCTCGAGCGTTTCTCAATCGCTTTCGCCAACAAGCCTTGGGCCTGCTCGGTCAAGGAGATCGACTGGACCGCACGCGGTTTTGAAGGCACCAAGCTTGGCTACCTGATCGGCCAGAGCGGCTATTTCCACAACGGACACCGAGCCGAAGATGACTGTCAGGCCCTGCTCGCGGTACTGAAAGAACAGTCTGGCGACACCACGCCCTTTGCCGAATTGCTGAAAGCAAGCCAGCGCGCGCGGATGCGCATCTATGCAGAAAATAGCCCGTTCGAAATGAAAGACCACCTGAAGGCGCGCGGCTATCGCTGGTCGGATGGCACGGATGGACGTCCGAAATCATGGTGGACGGAAATCGGAGAAGAGGAACTCGGAGCCGAGCTCGAATATCTGCGCACCGAGATTTACAACTGGCGCGATGCCGAACCGCTGATCCAGAAGCTGACCGCCGTGGACCGTTACAAGGAACGTGCTCCGCTTCGCCCGAAGAAATAAAAAGGCCGCAGATACGGCCTTTTTGTTACGGCGCGACTGATTCCGTCTATGGGTAGCCGAAAATGGTGGCACTCGAGAACCGGAGCGGAGTGTACTTAACGTACATGAGCACCGGAAGCGTAGAGCGACACCATTTGCAGGTAGCCAGAGGCGGAATCTAGAGGACTGGCCATGGCTTCTGCACGGGCCGCATCTCTTCATAAGCCTTTGCCAACCGCAGCACGCCGAGATCGTCGAAGCGCTGGCCGAAAATCTGCAGGCCGATGGGTAGTCCTGTCGACGTGTAACCGCAATTGATCGAGATCGCGGGTTGTTCCGACATGTTCATCGCAACGGTGAAGGCGATGTGCTCGAACGGACGTTGCGGATCATTGACCGGAGAGGCCCATTCCGCCGGATAGGTCGGCATTGGAGCAGTCGGCGAAATGGTGAAATCGAACCCCTTGGAAGCGGCAAGCGCCGCATTGCGCATGGCGTCCATCTGCGCAAAGCCGAGATAGACTTCCTCGCCGGAAAGCCCTTCCGCCCTCTCGGTCCACTGATAGATATAAGGCAGTATTTTCGCACGGTTTTCCGGCGTCATCTTTTTGATGTCCGACCAGGAACGTGCGCGCCAGAAACGATCCAGACCATCGATCATGGTGCGGTTCAGGAATGGCGCAACCGGTTCGATGATCGCGCCTGCATCAGCGAAAAGCTTTGCCGCAGCTTCCACGGCAGCTTTCGTTTCTTCGCCAACTTCTTCGCCAAAACCGGCATCCAGCCAAAGGCCGATCTTCAAGCCCTTGACGTCGATACCGAGGTTCATCCAGTCGATATCCTGCTGGGGCAGGCTCATGCCGTCGCGGCGATCCGGTCTCGACAGAACCGACATATAGAGCGCGCTGTCGGCGACCGTGCGCGTCATCGGGCCTGCGACACGCCCCAGAAATGCCGGATCGATCGGGATACGCCCGAAGGACGGCTTCAGACCGACGAGACCGCACCAGCCGGCAGGCAGGCGAATGGAGCCGCCAATGTCGGTGCCGATATGCAAGGGGCCGTAACCGGCGGCACCGGCGCTGCCCGCACCAGCACTCGATCCACCCGGATTGGTGTTCAAATCCCACGGATTGCGCGCGAGCTTGTGGAAGCTCGACAGGCCTGAAGACAACATGCCGAGATCGGGCATGGTCGTCTTGGCGAGCAGCACGCCGCCAGCCTCGCGGGTGCGCGCAGCAGGCGGGGCATCGGCGACGGCAGGCTTCAGCGGCAGTGCCGCGCAGCCAAGCGGAACGGCGGTCCCTTCCGTCGCGATATTTTCCTTGATCGTCAGCGGCACACCATCGATGGGACCGGCAGGTTCACCCTTCCCCCAGCGTGCTTCGGAAGCCTTTGCCGAAACCCGCGCCGCATCCGGATCGTAAGCCCAGAGTGCATTGAGCTTCGGCTCATAGGCTTCGATGCGCGTGATCACGGCTTCCGTGACCTCGACCGGCGAAAGCGACTTCGCCTTATAGGCGGACACGAGTTCAACGGCTGACAAATCGGCTAGATTCGACATTGGATATTTCCTCAAATCACTCAGGCAATTTCAGTATGGAGCTTGGGCGTCGCACGCGCTTGCGGCGCCCCGAAAACGGTTTTGGCACGGCATCAACCAGCGCACGCGTATAATCATGCCGCGGATTGTCGAAGACCTCATTCGTTGGCCCCTGCTCGACAATATTGCCGCGATAGATCACGGCAACACGGTCGGTGATGGCGCGCACGACACCAAGATCATGGCTGATAAAGAGATAGGAGAGGCCGAACTTCTCCTGCAGGTCCATCATCAGGTTCAACACCTGCGCCTGAATGGAAACGTCGAGCGCCGAAACCGGCTCGTCCGCGACGATCAGCGCCGGTTTGGTGATCAGGGCGCGCGCAATGGCAATACGCTGGCGCTGCCCACCGGAAAACTCATGCGGATATTTTTCCGCCGATGCTTTTGGGAGGCCCACGGCTTCCAGCACTTCAGCCACGCGGTCGTCGCGGTCCTTGGAACTGGTGCCGCTTTCCAGCGACACAATCGGCTCGGAAATAATCCGCTTCACCGTATGACGCGGATCAAGCGAGCCGTAAGGGTCCTGAAAAATCGCCTGAAAGCCTTTGCGCGCTTCACGCAGGCCCGAGCGATCCAGCGCGTAGATATCCTGCCCGTTGATAAGAATCTGTCCCGATTGCGGGCGTTCCAACCCCATCACGGCGCGAGCCAGCGTGGATTTTCCGGAACCACTTTCACCGACAATGCCAAGGCTTTGGCCGGCCTCGATCTCCACATTCACACCATGCAGCACGCGCAACGCGCTCGTTCGTGAAAAGAAGGATGCCCGCGGCAATTGATATTCGCGCACCACATCGCGCACCTGCAAAATCATGTTGCTCATAACACCACCTCGCCGTCTCGCGGGTGAATACAGGCGGCGCGATGCGCGATGCCGTCATTCTCGGCGATGAAATCCAGCCCCGGTATCGCCCTTCGGCAATCGTCCTGCACGAAGGCGCAGCGGTCGGCAAAGGTGCAATAGGGCGGACGCGCCAGCGGGTCCGGCACAACGCCGGGAATGGCAGCAAGGCGCTGGCGTCCCGTGCCGTGACTGCGTACAAGTGCCGCCCCATGTGGAGAAGCCTGAAACAGCCCCCTTGCATAAGGATGCGCCATGCGATGGAACACCGCTTCCGTGCGCCCGGTCTCGACGATGCGGCCCGCATACATGACTGCAATACGGTCGGTCATTTCTGACACCACGCCAAGATCATGGGTGATCAGCATCAGGGCCGTGCCGGTTTCGTCGATCAGCTCATCCATGAGATCGAGAATTTGCGCCTGCACAGTCACATCGAGCGCGGTGGTCGGCTCATCGGCGATCAGCAAATCAGGCTCACAAGCGATAGCCATGGCAATCATCACGCGCTGGCGTTGCCCGCCGGAAAGCTGGTGCGGGTAAAGATCGAGATTGAAGCGCGGCGCAGGCAGCCCCACGCGATCAAGCAACTCGCGCGCCTTGCGCTCCGCATCGGCCCGGCTTTCGCCCAAATGCAGACGGCGACCTTCGGCAATCTGTGCGCCTATGGTCTTGACCGGATTGAGCGCCGTCATCGGTTCCTGAAAGATCATCGCCATGCGCCGCCCGCGCATCCTGCACAGTTCCGCCTCCGGCTTGTTTGCCAGATCCTCACCGTCAAAACGCAACGTGCCGCGCACGCGCATACGGTCCGGCAGCAGGCCCATGGCGGCAAGGGCAGTGATCGACTTGCCGCTGCCGGACTCACCCACCACGCCAAGGCGTTCACCGCGATTGAGCGTCAACGTGATATCGGACACGATATCCGCGACCTTGAGGCCAATAGGCAATTCAACGGACATATTGTCCATTTCAAGCAAAGGTGTTGTCATCTCTGCCTCCTGACGCGCGGATCAAGCACATCGCGCAATCCATCGCCCAGCATGTTGAGACCGAGCACGGCGAGCGTGATGGCAAGGCCGGGGAAAATGGCGAGCCATGGCGCGTCGTAGATAAAGGTCTGTGCATCGTTGAGCATCTTGCCCCAGCTTGGCATCGGCGGCTGGGTGCCAAGCCCGACATAGGAAAGGCCCGCCTCGGCAACGATGGCGAGTGCGAACTGGATCGTCGCCTGCACGATCAGCACATGGTTGATATTGGGCAGCACATGCAAAAGCGTGATCGAGACATCGCCACGCCCGGCGCAACGCGCAGCCTGCACATATTCGCGCTTCCACAGGCCCAGTGATGCGCCACGCGTGACACGCGCAAACACCGGGATATTGAAAATGCCGATGGCGATCATGGCATTGACGGCACCGGGCCCGAAAATTGCGGTGATGATGACGGCGGTAAGAAGTGCCGGAAATGCAAAGGCCAGATCGGTCATGCGCATGACAAAGCCGTCCACCATGCCGCCGCGTGCAGCCGCGAAGGCACCAAGCGGGATCCCGATACCGGCACCAACGAGCACGGCAATGATGGAAACGGCGATGGAGTTGCGCGCGCCGACCATAATCATGGAAAACACGTCGCGCCCGAAATTATCCGTGCCGAACAGATGGCTGAAACTCGGACCTTGCAACTTGTCACGGAAGTTCATGGCGGTCGGCGAATAGGGCGTCCAGACATAGGAGATAACGGCCATCGCGACGAGGATGACCGTGATCAGTGTACCGACAGCCAGGCTGCGGCTCAGCAGCACTGTTTTGAACACACCCGGTTTCGGAAGAGCTTGCGCTTCACTCATCGGCTGCCTCCTGTCGAAAGGCGCGGATCGATGAAGCCATAGACAAGATCGACAATGAAATTGACCGCGATCACGGAAGCGGCAAGCAGCGTCACCAGTGACTGCACGGTGACGAGATCGCGCTGCGCGATGGCTTGAAACACCAGTCGTCCGAGACCGGGCAGATTGAAGACGTTTTCGATGATGATGGTTCCCGCCAGCAGAAAGGAAAATTGCAGGCCGATGATGGTGACAACCGGGATCAGCGCATTCGGAACCGCATGACGCCAGAGTGCTGCCTTGCGGGTCAGCCCTTTAGCGCGTGCGGTGCGCACGAAATCCTCACCCAGCGTCTCGATGACGGCGGATCGGGTTACGCGGGCCAGAATGGCGGCAAGCGGCAGCGCCAGCGCCAGCGCCGGCAGGAACAGCGAACGGATGCCATTCCAGAAGCCGCCTTCCCAACCCGCAAAGCCAGATGCAGGAAACCAGCCGAGCTGCAAGGCGAAGAGCAGGATCAAAAGCAGACCGAGCCAGAAATTCGGAATTGCAACACCGACCTGTGCCACGCCCATGGAGAGCACATCGCCGGTCTTGCCGCGCTTGGAGGCTGCATAGACGCCAACAGGAATGGCAACAGCAACGGACAGGATCATGGACAGAAGCGCCAGCGGCAGCGTGACCATGATGCGTGGTCCGAGCAACTCGCTGATCGGGACGGAGTAGGTGTAGCTCGTACCGAAATCACCTTTCAGAAAACCGCCAATCCATTCGAGATAACGCCACCAGAGCGGTTGATCGAGGCCGAGCTGCTTGTGAAGTGCTGCCAGCGTTTCAGGTTGCGCATTGATGCCGAGGATCACCGCCGCCGGATCCCCCGGTAGCACCTGCATCAGCAGAAAGACGATGACGGAAGCCGCAAGCGTCGTAAGCAGAAGCGAAACCAATCGCCCGGATATATAAGCCAGCAAAGCGACCTCCTTGAAAAGACGGATACCCGCTTTCCACATTCCAACTCGCCGCACGCCCTCCCCTTATCTTTATGGGGTGCGCGGCCATTCGCGTAAAACCGCCCCGCCGAGCAAACGACGGGGCGAACCTTGTTATTCAGCCCAATAGGCTTGCGTCAGGTCGTCAGCCGGAATCGGCATGTTCTTCCACAGACCCTTGACGTTCTTGTTCCACACACCGATTTTCGGCAGCGCATAAAGGAAGACATTCGGCTCGTCGGCGGCGAGTTTCTCCTGCAGCTTCTTGACGAGTTCGAGCTGTTCCTCATCGCTGCCAGCCTCGGCATAGGCCTTGTAGAGCGCCTTATATTCCGGGTTGTTATAGTTGAAGTAGTATTTGTCGCGGGCATAGATATCGAGATCGCGCGCTTCGGTGTGCGCGATGATCGTCGCATCGAAATCCGACCGCTTGAACACCTGATCCAGCCATTGCGCAAATTCGATCGGCACGAGATTGGCCTGAATGCCGACTTCCGCCAGCATCGCCGCAATGATCTCGCCGCCGCGACGTGCATAGGCCGGAGGTGGAAGCGTGATGGTGATCGAGGTGCCAGCCGGAACGCCAGCTTCTTCCAGCAATTGCTTCGCCTTGGCCGGATCATACGGATAGGTTTCCGACAGATCGATATAGCCCGGATCGACCGGCGCATAATGCGAGCCGATGGGCGTACCGAAACCCGAATAAACACCTTCGATCAGCGCCTTGCTATCGATGGCATGGGCCAGTGCCTGACGCACCTTCAGATTATCGAAAGGCGCCTTGGCATTGTTGAGCGACAGCAGAACCTTGCCTGCCGTATCGCCCACTTCGACCTGCAGCTTGTCGTCGCTCTTGAAGCGGCTGATAAGCTCCGGCGCCTGAAACATCGGGAACACGTCGATGTCACCGGCAAGGATGGCAGCGGCAGCAGCCGACGGATCGCTCACGAAGCGGAACGTGACGGCGGAAAGCTTTGCAGGTTCACCCCAATAATCCGGGTTACGCTCCAGTTCGACGCGGTCGCCCTGCACCCAGCGCTTGAACTTGAACGGACCCGTGCCCACAGGCTTGGTCTTGTTGTCGGCAGCCGAATTCAGCGCGACCATGACCGCGTCACCCCAGCCCATATTGAACAGGAAATTCGAGGTCGGGCGCTTCAGCGTGACAACGGCGGTCGCCGGGTCAGGACATTGCGTGCTTTCAATCGGCGCGAACAGGCCCTTCTGCGCATTGGTGGAATCCGGAGCCACTGCGCGTTCATAGGAGAACTTCACGACCGAGCAATCGAAGGGCGTTCCATCGTGAAACTTCACGCCCTGACGCAGCTTGAACGTATAGGTTTTCTTGTCGTCGGAGACGGTCCAGCTTTCAGCCAGAAGCGGCTTCACCGTGCCGTCTTCGACAATGCGCACCAGACCTTCATAAAGGTTGGCATAGGTAACCTGCCGGATACCAGCAGCAGCGTTGGCTGTCGGATCGAGGCCCGGCGGCTCAAGCACTTCGCCGACCACCAGCGTATCTTTTGCAAATGCACCGTTGATCGATGCCAGCATCGCGGCTGTTATCAGCCCGGCTTTCAGCAGTTTACCCATTGTTCCTCTTTGGCTCCCCTCGTCTCTTTTTTTAAATCGAACGCCCACCATCCACGTCGAGCGCAACCCCTGTAATCATAGAGGCAGCGGGCGAGCAAAGGAAAGCCGCCGCTTCAGCCAGATCGTCGGGTTTCAACAGGCGGCCCATCGGGATGGAATCGCGGAATTTTTTACGGATTTCCTCGGTGTCTTCGCCCATGAAGGTGGTGAGAAGCGGCGTTTCACCGGCAACCGGGTTCAGTGCAACCACGCGAATCTTTGCTGGAGCAAGCTCGATAGCCAGCGCCTTGGTCACGGAAACGACCCAGCCCTTGGTGGCATTGTACCAGGCGAGGTTCGGACGCGGGCGCCCAGCGCCGGTCGAAGCGACGTTCAGAATAACGCCTTCGCCATTGCCCTTGAAATGCGGAATGAGCTTGCGCGTCATGAGATAAACGCCGCGCACATTGACGCCAAGAATACGGTCGAACTCTTCCGGCTCCACCAGTTCGGCATTTTGCGGCTTGTGACCGATACCGGCATTGTTGATCAGAATATCGACCTTGCCGAATTTCGACAAAGCGGCTTCCACTGCCGCATCGACATCGGCTTCCCTGGAAATATCGGCGGCCACGGCCAGTGCCGCATCGCCGATTTCGCCTGCGACGCGCTCAGCGCCTGCCTTGTCGCGGTCAACGATGACGACCTTTGCGCCGCCATCGGCGAAGCGCTTTGCCATGCCTTCGCCAAACCCCGAACCTGCTCCCGTGATGAGCGCGACCTTACCTTCAAGCGACACTGTAATTCTCCCGAATGCTATTTTCAGCCGTGATACACGGAAATCGTTTTCAGCGAGGCAAACCCGTAGAGCGCCTCAAAACCCTTCTCGCGGCCATGGCCGGATTTCTTGACGCCGCCGAACGGCAGTTCGATACCGCCGCCTGCGCCGTAATTATTGATGAACACCTGACCGGCATGGATGGCATGCGCGAGGCGGAACTGACGTCCGCCGTCATTGGTCCAGATGCCGCAGACGAGGCCATAGGATGTGCCATTGGCAATCGCGATGGCTTCTTCTTCGGTATCGAACGGCAGGATGACCTGCACCGGACCAAAGATTTCCTCCTGCGCCAGTCGATGATCGGCAGGCACGTCGCGGATCAGCGTCGGCAACACATAGGCCCCGCCTTCCGGCGCGTCTTCGGTCAACACACCTTGCGCGGCAATGGACAATCCGCCTTCCTTCGCCAGATCGAGATAGCTTTCGACAATCGCCTTCTGACGCTGCGACACGACCGGCCCAACGGACGGATCGGCACTTGCTGGCCCTACCTTCAATGCGCGATAACGCTCGCTCATACGGGCGACAACTTCTTCATAAATGCTGCGCTCAACCAGAATGCGCGACGAAGCCGAGCAGGTCTGACCGGCATTCTGGATACCGGCATTGACCAGAAACGGCAAAGCGCGATCGAGATCGGCATCGGCGAAAACGATCTGCGGCGATTTTCCGCCAAGTTCCAGCGTCACCGGCACGGTGTTCTTCGCAGCCGCTGCCTGCACCGCTTCACCCGTGCGCACCGACCCCGTAAACGAGATATGGTTGACATCGGGATGTTCGGAAAGCGCTGCACCCGCTTCCGCGCCAAGCCCGGTCACCACATTGAGCGCGCCGACCGGCAGACCAGCCTTTTCGGCAATCTTCGCAAATTCCAGTATGGTCAGGCAGGCTTCCTCGGCAGGCTTGACCACGGCTGCATTGCCCATGGCCAGCGCTGCGCCAAGGCTGCGACCCAGAATCTGCATCGGATAGTTCCACGGAATGATATGCCCCGTGACCCCATGCGGCTCATAGATCGACAGAACCGTAAAGCCGTTCTGATAGGGCAGCGTGTCGCCATGCACCTTGTCGGCGGAAGCGCCATAAAACTCAAGGTAACGCGCCAGCGCCACCACGTCGGCGCGGGCCTGTGTGACCGGCTTGCCGACATCTTTCGATTCCAGATCGGTCAGGAGATCAATGTTCTTCAGCACTTCTTCCGAAATGCGATGCAGCACACGACCGCGCTCGGTCGCGGTCAGCTTGCCCCAGTCGCCGGAAAGCGCCTTGCGAGCTGCCGTCACGGCCTGATCGATATCGGCCTTGGTGCCGCGCGCAATCAGCGCCAGATCGCTGCCATCGGAAGGATTTCGGAGCGTGATATGCTCGCCGCCAACGGCATCCTGCCATTCGCCTGCGATGAAATTTCCATAACGGAGCAAGCCGGCTCCTCCCGTCTTGTTCTCATGTTTCATTTTCATTCTCCCGAAGAGGCATTTCCGCCTCCAGTCTCGCGGTTGTGGCGCGAATATGCGCCCGCGCCAGCCGCTCGGCTTCCTCCCCATCGCGCGAAGCGATGGCTTCGACAATTGCACCATGTTCGCGGATTGCATCGCGCGCCCTGTCGACGGACAACGAGAACGAAGGCGCAAAAACCTGCGATGTCATCCGCAGAAGCGGCACGAAGGCGATCAGCGACGCGTTGCCCGCCGTGTTCATCACCGCCATATGAAAATCGACATTTGACTGGGTATAGGCTTTCGGGTCCCATGGATCGACGACCGTGCCCTGCCCCGCAACATGCGCACGCAGTTTTGCAATATCCCCATCGCTCGCCCGCTCGGCGGCAAAGCGCGCGGCCACACCGTCCAGCACTTCGCGCACGGCATAAGCATCGATCAGGCGGGTGAGATCGGCAGAAGCGACACGCACCCCCCGACCTGGCAGGTGAATGACGAGCCCGTCACGCTCCAGAACGCGCAAGGCTTCACGCAAGGGCGTCCGGCTGATGCCGAACTCAGCCGCTATATGTTCCTGCCTGAGTATCGCGCCCGGCGCATAGTCACCAGCATAGATTCGCTCACGAAGTGCCTCTGCCACTTCGTCCAGCAAACGGGTCTGACTGCGCCATTCAAAAGCCGCCAATAGAAAAGCCTCCCAACTTTTCTGGACACAATATCCTGGATACAAAATCAGTCAATCTGAAAACGGATGTGCTTTTCAGAAATTAAACAGAGAATGAAAGACCGGAAATTTCCTGAAATACACTCGAAACGATACAATCAATCAGAGCAAGCAATTGTCGAGGGAGAGCACGGGTCGGCGGCCTGTCTGAGACCTTCTCAGTCTCCGACAATCTCCGCCAGCATTTCTGCAAGCTGACGGATCTGGTCGGGGCCGTTGTCCATGTGCCGGATGACGATTTCCATCGGCTCGACGGACGGCAATCCTGCTGCGGCAGGCACCACCTGATGACCGGGAAGCGCAACACGCGTCGGCAGCAGGCTGACACCCAGCCCCTCGGCGACCGCACTTTGAATACTCGCCAGACTGGAGCTGGTGAAAACCACATGCCAGCGCCTGCCCACCCGATCGAGAGCCTCCATCATGTCGCTGCGATAAAGCCCGTTCGGCGGGAACACTACGAGCGGCAGCGGATCAACATGGGAAACGGGAAAATCGGCACTATCGAGCCAGGACAGCGGCTCCGACCAGTGCATGGTCCCAACCGTTTCGCCACGTTTTTGTTTCACCATGACAAGGTCAAACTCACCGGTCTCGAAACCTTTCTGCAAGTCACGGCTGAGCCCGCTCGTCACCTCAAGTTTCGTGTTCGGATGTGCGCGCATGAAACGCGCCAGCGCAGGCGTAACCAGCCGTGAGGCGAAATCTTCCGGCAGGCCGAGGCGGAACACGGCAGCAAGTGCTGTGCCGGTCATCGCGGCTGCCGCCTCGTCATGCAAGTGCAGGATACGGCGCGCATAGCCCAGCAGCTTTTCGCCTGCATCCGTCGGGCGCACATCATGCCGGGCACGTTCCAGAAGCGCCTGTCCAACAGCTTCCTCCAGCCGTATGATCTTCTGGCTTATGGTCGATTGGGTCGAGTGCAGCTGCAAGGCCGCAGCCGTAAAACTACGGCTGTCGACAACGGCCACAAAGGCCCGCAAAAGATCGAGATTGAAAGAAGTATTCATAAACCCACTGGATATCAGTTCAACATTTAATTTCCAAATATGACACCCTGCTTGTATGAACGCAACAAGCAGGAGAACCAGCCGATGCGTCAAACAATATTCAGCTTGAGTGCCTTGGCATTGATTGCAGGGACGATAGTTATGACCGAACCGACATTGCCGGGCCACCACGCCGCAGCCCAAGCCCAAGCCCAAGCCCAAGCCGAAACGTCTCTTCTTCAGGCCGCAGCGGCTGGCGATCTGGCGGCGGTCAATGCAGCCATCAAGGCCGGAACAGACCTCGAAGCGCGGGGCAAGAATGGCGAGACGGCACTTCTGGCGGCAACCCATGCCAATCACGTCGATGTCGCCCGTGCGCTCATTGATGCTGGCGCCGACGTCAATGCCAAGGATGCCATCAAGGACAGCCCCTATCTTTATGCGGGCGCACGCGGACACCTCGAAATTCTCAAGATGACGCTTGCGCACGGTGCTGACCTGAAGAGCACCAATCGCTATGGCGGAACGGCACTCATTCCCGCTTCCGAACGCGGGCATGTCGAAACGGTGCGCACGCTGCTCGCGGCTGGCGTCAAGGTCGATCACGTCAACAATCTTGGCTGGACGGCGCTCCTCGAAGCCATCATGCTTGGCGACGGTGGCCAGCGCCATGTCGATATCGTGAAGCTTCTCATCGACGCCGGTGCCGACGTCAATCTGGCAGATAATGACGGCGTCACGCCGCTTCAGCATGCCCGCAGCCGCGACTATGCGCCGATGGCGTCCCTGCTGGAAAAGGCTGGCGCGAAATGAACAACGACAGCACATATCTCAATCAGGCCATAAAGCTCGCCTTCGACAATGTCGAACAAGGCGGACGTCCGTTCGGAGCCGTGGTCGTCAAGGGCGGCAAGGTCATCGCCACAGGCGTCAATCGCATGCAGGCCGATTGCGATCCGACCGCCCATGCCGAATTGCTGGCACTGCGCGCGGCGGGCAAGACGTTGCAATCGCCACTGCTCGACGGCTGTGAAGTCTATGCCAGCGGCCAGCCCTGCCCCATGTGCTTTGCCGCGATGCGCATGGCCGGTGTCAAAAAAATCCGCTTCGCCTATTCCAATGAGCAGGCCGAACCCTTCGGCCTTTCGACCGCGAAAATCGCCGTTGAACTCGCCAAGCCTCTCAGCGCACAGACCGGCATCAGTTTCGAACATTCCCCGCCGGAAAACGATCCGAAACTCTATCAAGTATGGGAAAGCAAGAAGAAGACTGGCGCCTGAAACATGCAGACTACCATCCATCCGGCGACCGGCAGCAAGAACACAGCAAGTCTCGCCCTCATCACGCTCGTCGTCCTGATCGGCCTCAACCTGCGTCCATTCCTGACCGCACCGGGGCCGGTACTTTCGAATATCGCAGCCGATACCGGCATGGGTTTCGGTGGGTTATCCCTGCTCACCTTCCTGCCAATGATGCTGATGGGGCTTGGCGCTTTAGCGGCTCCGCGTATCCAGTCGCTGTTCGGCACCCGGCGCAGCATGTTCGCAGCACTTGCCATTCTTGCGGCAGGCTCCCTCCTGCGCGGCTTCGTGCCAGATGGCGTTTCGCTAGTGCTAACCGCCGTTCTGTGCGGTGCTGGTGTTGCAATGATTCAGGCCTTGATGCCCGGCCTCATCAAACCCAATTTCCCGTCGAGCATCGCCACCGTGACAGGGCTCTATTCTGCCATGATAATGGGCGGCGGAGCTCTCGGCGCGCGGCTGACACCATGGCTTGCGGGCAGTCAGCATAACTGGCGCTTCGCCCTTGCCGTGCTTGCAATCCCCGCCGTCCTGGCTTTGCTGACGGCACTGCCCATCCTCCGCGAGACGTCATCGTCGGGCAAAAAATCCGGAATAACCGGGCACCTGCTGCGGCGCCCTCGCACCTGGGTGCTGATGGCTGCTTTCGGTCTCGTCAATGCGGGCTACTCGTCCATGGTCGCCTGGCTCGCGCCCTATTATCAATCGCTGGGTCTTGCCGCCTCCACCACCGGCAATCTCGTCGCAGCGATGGCTGTTGCACAGGCGCTAGCGGCTTTCGGACTGCCGCTCGTCGCGCGCCACAGTACCGACCGCCGCCCGTGGCTGCTGTTGACATTGGCTATGCAGGCAATTGGCTTCGCAGGCCTTGCCTTGGCACCCCAGCTTTCGCCTTTCTTCTGGTCTGCGATCTGCGGCGCAGGTCTCGGCGGCAGCTTCGCACTCGCCATGATTACATCGCTCGATCACCTGCCCAAACCGGAAGAAGCAGGCGCACTGGCTGCCATGATGCAGGGCGGTGGCTTTCTGATCGCGGCTCTCGGTCCCGTCGCGACCGCTTTCCTGCATGGCCTGACCGGTTCGTTTGCTTCCGGCTGGATCATGCACCTCGTTCTGGTCGCGAGCATCTGCCCGCTCTATCTGAGCTTCAATCCGCACAAGTATGCGCATGTCATGAAACTGCCGGTTCAGGCGGAAAGTGGCACACAATAGCGTTACTCGACCAGTTTATGGCCCGAAAACAGTTTTCGTCCGGCAATTTTCGGCTAGATAACTTGCCGACCTTCCCAATAGGGTTAAGGTTACAGGAAACCTGTTTTTATTTGTGGCATTTGAAGCGGTTCCGGCGAACATGGAAGCGCCAGCCATATTAATCCGAATACTGGTCATAATATGAAGCACGAAACCGCGATCCATCAAGGCACGTCCGTCGCTCCGGACGGTTTGCCCAAGCCGAGAATCTATTGGGCATGGGCAACCCTGATGGTGGGCCTGACGCTTGCCGTCATCGATGGCACCATCGCAAATGTCGCCCTCCCGACGATTGCCGCCGATTTTTCGGCCGGTCCTGCAGCCTCGATCTGGATCGTCAACGGCTACCAGCTTGCAATTGTGGTCACCCTGCTTCCGCTTGCAGCACTTGGCGAAATCTATGGCTACAGGCGTGTCTATCTTGGCGGCGTGGCATTGTTCACCGTCGCTTCCGTCGCCTGCGTTTTCTCACGCTCACTGGAAGCGCTCACTTTCGCCCGAATCATACAGGGACTGGGTGCAGCAGGCCTGATGAGCGTCAACACCGCCCTTTTGCGCTATACGGTGCCGCAGGCGAAATTCGGTACAGCCATCGGCCTCAATGCACTCTTCGTCGCCGTTTCGTCGACCATCGGGCCGACGCTTGCCGGTGTCATGCTATCGTCCCTGAGCTGGCCGTGGCTTTTCGTCATCAATATTCCACTCGGCATTGCTGCCGTCGTGATGGGCCTCAAAAGCCTGCCCGAGAATGAGCACTCCGCACGCAAATTCGACGTGGTCAGCGCCATCCTGTCAGCGCTCACCTTCGGCCTTCTGGTCACAACCATCGACAGTGCAGGCAACGAAATCGGGTCCTTCGTCGTGCTGTTGCAGGCGGTGGGCTGCGTAACCGCGGCTGTTCTCCTCACACGGCGGTCGCTGCGCATGGCCGATCCGCTGCTGCCGCTCGACCTCTTGCGCATTCCCGTCTTTACGCTTTCCATCTGCACTTCGATCATGTCGTTTCTGGCGCAGATGATGGCGTTCATCTCGCTGCCGTTCCTCTTTCAGGTCGTCTTTGGCTTCAGGCCGATCGAGGTTGGTTTCCTGATGATGCCCTGGCCCATTGCGCTTGCCATCGTCGCGCCGCTTTCGGGCAAACTGTCCGACAAACACTCACCGGCAATTCTGGGCCTGCTTGGGCTCATCATATTCGCCATCGGCCTTGCTCTGGTGGGCATGTTGCCGGAACATCCATCGATCCCGGATATATGCTGGCGCATGGCAATTTGCGGAATTGGTTTCGGCCTCTTTCAGGCACCGAACAATCGCATGATGATTACCTCGACGCCGCGCTCACGCAGCGGTGCCGCGAGCGGCATGCTGGGCACGGCGCGCCTTCTCGGCCAATCGCTGGGGGCGGCTTTCGTCGCCTTTCTGCTGTCGCAATGGGGAGTGGAAGGAACACCCTATATTCTCTTCTTCGCATCCGGCTTCGCACTGTTTGCCTCGCTGATCAGCGTCACACGCCTCGGGCGTTGACTTCATCCACAGCTTTGGAGGGAACCGGAAAATATCTTGCACAAAGAAGCAAATTTCCCTGTTGCAATCTCCGGAGCGTTGGTCCATATAGCGCCTGCCTGACGGAAACGAACGGTTTCCGGAATGACTGGCGCGAGCGGGTGTAGCTCAGGGGTAGAGCACAACCTTGCCAAGGTTGGGGTCGAGGGTTCGAATCCCTTCGCCCGCTCCAGTTTTCCAAACAAAATCAGCAAGTTAAAAGGCGCCGTACGCGGCGCCTTTTGCTTACAAAGGAATTCTAGGCGTTGTTGTAAGCGCTTTGTAAGCACAAAACAGGGTGATTTTGGATATCGTTGGCTAAATTTGACGACCGCGTGGGACAAGCTTCCGACATCCTGCGCTGACATTGTTCAAGATTCGCCCTTCGTATTGTGGATATTGATCGGCCGATACTCAAACCGGTTCCCTCCTCGTCGGGAGCCAAAGCCGGAGAAAGCCTGCCACCCATCAACACACCAGTGTGGTTAGCGTCTAATTTGGTCTGCCCTCTTAAAAGTTGTCCTCCATGAAGTAGGCTATTGAGCCTGAGAGAGGATTTTGGAATGCCCCAAAAGAAACACAAGTCGGAAGAGATTATCGCAAAGCTGCGCCAGATCGATGTTCGGTTGGCGAGGCGGTCCGTTCGAACGGCGTGACGCAGTTTACGTATTGCCGCTGGCGCAAGGAGTTCAGCGCCCAGAAGGCCGACGCTGGAAAAGCTGATCCTAAAAGAGTCTGCCTCTGGAAATCACCCGCCCGTCGCCGTCTCTGCGTCGATCATGTGACAGCGAAGTTCACCGTCTCGGAGCGCTCTGCTTGACGCGCTGCGCCAAAGCGCGCCGATGGGCGCCATCGTTGAGCATGTCGAGGCTGATGTCCTGATTGCCTGACCTGTCGAGCACAATCTGCGTACACTCGGCGTCGGCAGCGGCTTGATATCGCAATGCCTTGCGCTGGACATCTGTTCCTTCGTCATGGCATCGTCCTTGAACACGCCCGACGTGATCTCGTGGGCGCGATATGTTTCGCATCTGCATTATCCAGATCGGTTCTCGGCGTTGCTACCCAATCAAGAGTGCGTTGCGGCGGCCCCCGCAAGCGTCATCAAAAACCGGTTGGGTACGACCTTCTGTAATTGAAGAAGACATGTGGACCCATCGCAGCACCTCATGCAGCCTTCCGCATGCCGGACTTGTTCGGACCATTCACCCCTCTTTCGAGCGCGAGCAGCGCCTGCTCGACCTCATCAAGGCGCGAGGGGCGGCCGTTCTCAGGCATGCCCTCGTTGGTGGCCTGATCGATCAGGAATTCGGTCCAGGCCCAGTTCATCAGGATCGACCGCCTCGCATCAAGGGGGAGCCGGTTGTCGGCCACGAAATCCATCGGCGAAGCCCAGCCGCCATCCCCATCATTGCGATTGGCGTCATTCGACATGGCTCGACGGTACTTGTCCGAAAGCCCGACGAGGCCAAGCTTGCCGAGCGTCGCATCGGAGAATGTGTTTCGCTGTTCTCCAGACTTATCCATGGTAATCCTAGCCTTATCCTTTGGTACGTCCACGACATAGCAAAGACCCTGCCGCTGCGCGTAACGGATCGCAGACGCCAGCGTCGGGAACTTAAGCTCGACCTGCTTCAGTGTGTCCCGGCTGCCCGTGTGAATTAGCCCCCGAAAGGCCCGGACATGCTCCCCCACTTAGCTAAGTGGGTAGGAGTAATGTTGGTACTATGACTATCACCACCCATAAGATGCAGGTCCTTTCCGGGCCTGAACGGCGCCGGCGCTGGAGCACAGCGGAGAAGCTGGCCATTATCCAGGAAACCTACGAGCCGGATGCGACGGTGAGCATCGTTGCGCGACGACATGGCATCCAGCCGAACCAGTTGTTCGCCTGGCGCAAGCTGGCGTCACAAGGCGCGCTGACGGCGACGGCCGCCGAAGAGGAGGTTGTCCCGGCCTCCGAATACCGGGCGCTTCAGAACCAGGTAAAGGAGTTGCAACGCCTGTTGGGCAAGAAGACGATGGAAGGCGAAATCCTCAAGGAAGCCCTCGAAATCGCCACCGGCTCAAAAAAACAGATGTTGCGCTCGCTCTCTCTTCCGAGAGGGATTTTAGGATGAAGACCGTCTGCGAGACGTTGGGTGTCGCCCGGTCGAATATCGCTACGCGTGCCGCGTGCTCCCCTTCCAGAGCCAGAGGACGCCCGCCACTCCCGGATCGGGAACTGGTGGAGGAAATCAAGGCCATCATCGCCAACATGCCCACCTACGGCTATCGGCGTGTCCATGCCATTCTGCGCCGCAACGCCCGCAAGGCCGGGCGTTCGTGGCCCAATGCCAAGCGCGTCTATCGGGTCATGAAGGTGCATGATCTGCTGTTGGTGCGCCACACTGGAGCGGCCGATGATCGCCGCCATGACGGTCAGGTCGCTGTCGAACGCTCGAATATCAGATGGTGCTCCGACGGCTTCGAGATCGGCTGCGACAATAAGGAGAAGGTCAGGGTTGCCTTCGCCCTCGATTGCTGCGACCGCGAGGCCATCGCCCATGTCGCCACCACCGAGGGCATCAAGAGCAAGGACGTCCAGGACCTCGTGATCACCGCCGTCGAGAACCGCTTTGGCCGCATCAACATGTTGTCCGAGCCCATCGAATGGCTCACCGACAACGGCTCCTGCTTCATCGCCAGGGACACCGCGTCCTTGCTCCGCGACATCGGCATGGAACCGTGCACGACGCCGGTGCGCAGCCCGCAATCGAACGGCATGGCCGAGGCCTTCGTCAAAACCTTCAAGCGCGATTACGTCGCGGTGAACCCCACCCCGGATGCTGAAACCGTCATGGCACAGTTGCCGGTCTGGTTCGACCATTACAATAATCTTCACCCGCACAAGGCGTTAGGATATCAATCCCCGCGCGAGTTCATCAACTCGCAATCTCAAACCTGAGCATGTCCGGTCTTTTGGGGGCAACTCCACATATGGAACGGACACTTGCGCGTGGTTGTTCGCCACAGGGTGTAAACGCCGGGTTGGCCCTCCTTTGGGGCGATTCTGCTCAGGCGGTGATGATGTCATGCCCAAGTGTGAGCGAGGCGCGCTTCGATCGTCAATACTGCCGATGCTGCTTTCCCGGCGGCGCTCGAAAGCATTCCGGCGGCAGAAGACAGCCAGGATCTTCAAGATCGCCTAGCATGTGTGCATGACCTCCCGTGCCTTCGGCAGCGGGAGGGAAGCCACTGTCGAGCATAGTCGCCGGCCCGTCGGTTCGGCATCTTGCTCGGCTGTACCGCGTTATCTGGATATGGAAGGGTTATCATGAATAAGCTCGTCGATCGTAGGACCGCCTTGTCGCTGGGCGGAAGCGTACTGGCAGCAGCGGCCGCAGCGTCGATCCTGCCCGCTCGCGCCGCGGACAATGAACCTGTGAACACAGGCAGTCTTGGGACAGGCGGCACGACAGATCTTGTCGAGTCCACGCCTGCTTTTGCCACGCTTTTTCCGCTGACCCGGTACTTCGAAATCGACTCCGAGATCGCCGGTGCCCGCTTCTCGGCTTTCGTCACCGTTCCCATGCAATACGACGCCGACGAAACGCAGCGCTATCCGGTCGTCTATCAGATCGATGGGAGTCTCTACTTCGCGGCCACGGCGCCGTTTCACATGCCGGGACAGTTCGACGTCATGTCGCCGCTGCGGCCCTTCATCATGGTCTCCATCGGCTATTCACAAGAGGAAAGCCACGCCTGGGACTGGCTCCGCGTGCGCGACCTCGTCCCGCCCGGCGAAGTGGTTCCGGACCTGTTTCATCAAACCCTGGACGGAAATGTTGCAGCCGGCTTGGTGTCCGAGGACGATGCCCAGCGCTATCGCGCACTGCTCGCCAACCCGGCAGCGGACAAGTTCCTCGGGTTCCTGGAGCATGAACTTCATCCGCTTCTCACGGCAGCCTATCGCATCGATGAGAGTGATGTGGGGCTTTGGGGCTTCTCCTACGGCGGGCTCTTCACATCCTATGTCATGCTGGAGGGGTCTGATCTGTTCAGGCGTGTCGGCGCGGGCAGTCCGGGGATCATGGGGGAGAGCCAGATCTTCAAATTGTATGATGATGCCGTCGCTTCCGGACGGGATTTCTCTGGCCGGCAGCTCCATGTCACGATCGGCGCGCGCGAAGCGGCCGATCAGGGCGTCTATCAATGGCTCACGGCGCGAGGAACAGGCGAACTGCTCGCGCAGACCTCTCTCCGGCCTTTGCCCGGCTTGCAGGTGTCCAGCGAGATCATTCCATTAGAAACGCACCTGACCGGCGGGGTGCCGGCCTGGTTCAGCTTCCTGCGTGCCTGCTACGGGCGTTCTTAAGGCTGCACAAACGGCCGTCGAGTAATATGGCAGCTTTCGCGGGCACCTCCGCGTAAGCTGCCTGTCCGCAATCCACCCCTAACTTGCCATTTGATGTCGTGGGGGAAGGCCTTCCCCCTGGTCGGCATGGGCATTGCCGACGCCCCCCCCATCAGCGGTGAGTCCCCGCAACGCCCCCCTGAGAGTGAGAGTGCGGACGGGTTTTCCGTGACGGGTTGAGGGCTGGAAGAGAGGCTTCCGGCACCCGTCGCGGAGATTATCCCGATGGCCAGACAAGATCGCGCCGCCCCCGACAGTGGCGCGCGCAGCAACCTTTACGACGACATCACCCACAAGATCATCGCCAAGTTGGAGCAAGGGCGGCTGCCCTGGGTTCAGCCCTGGGGGACGGCGGCGGCGAAAGCGCCCCTTGCCATGCCGAGGAATGCGACGACCTCCCGGCAATATTCCGGGATCAATGTCCTGATCCTCTGGGGTGCTGTGATCCAGCATGGCTTTCCAACCCAGAATTGGCTGACCTTCCGACAGGCGCTTTCGCTCGGCGGCAATGTCAGGAAGGGCGAGCGCGGCACCACCGTCGTTTATGCCGACCGTTTCACGCCCGAGGACGAAAAGCGTCGCGCCCGCGAGACCGGCGAGGAACCAGGCCGCATCCCGTTCCTGAAGCGCTTCACCGTATTCAACGCCGCGCAATGTGAGGGCCTGCCGGAGGAAATCGCAACCGACGCCCCGCCACCGCCACCCGGCCTGATCGAGCCGAAGGTCGAGGCGCTCATCAAGGCGACCGGCATCGACTTCCGCATCGGCGGAGATCGCGCCTTTTATATGCCGTCTCTGGACTATGTTCAGGTGCCGCCTCCGCAAGCCTATTTCGAGCCAATCAACTGGCACCGCACGGCCCTGCACGAGATGGGGCATGCGACTGGCCATGCCTCGCGACTTGGGCGGGATTTCTCGGGCAGCTTCGGCACTAAGAAATACGCCTTTGAGGAGCTTGTCGCCGAAATGAACGCGGCTTTCTGCTGCGCCACGCTGGGTATCGTACCGACCGTGCGCCACGCCGATTATATCGGGTCGTGGCTGGAGTGCCTTCGCGAGGATAATCGCGCCATTGTCCGCGCCGCCTCGCAGGCCAGCAAGGCGGCGGACTGGCTGTTGTCGCACCTGCCCGATGAAGATGCCGGCGATACGGATGCGGGCGTAACCGAACGGAGGGCTGCGGCATGATCCTCCTGACCGATATGCAGCGCGACCGGCTGCTGGCCAATGGCCGCCAGCGCGATCAGGATCACATCCCGGTCGTGAAGTTCTTCAATCCCCTCGGCGCGGGCGTCTGGCTCGCCACCGAACTGGATGAGGATGGAGACATCATGTTCGGCCTGGCCGATCTCGGTTCCCCCGAACTGGGCTCGTGGAGCCTTGAGGAGCTGTCTTCGGTCCGGCTGCCCTTTGGCATGGGCATCGAGCGTGATCTGCTGTTCACCGGGGATTTCCCGATCTCGGTCTGGGCCGAGGCCGCTCGCGAGACCGGCAGCATCCGCTCCGCCGAGCGTCTGCTCTACCGCGTCGGGGCGATCTTGCCTCGTACATCCCCCGATACGGAAAGCCGGAGTTCCTGATTGACGGCTTTCAGGTTCTGCGGCTGGCGTCGCTCTCTTCAGAGGAAGAGGGCGGCGCTTCGCTTCGTGACGGGCTGATAGCCGGAGAGAGAGGCTCACCGGCGTCCGTCATGGAGTACCTAATATGGCCACTGCCGTTCAGAAAATCGCGCTTTCGTCCTCGCGGGACATTCCCTTCAACAAGCTGGTGCTCAGCCAGTCCAATGTCCGGCGCGTCAAGGCCGGTGTCTCGGTCGAGGAATTGGCCGACTCCATCGCCCGGCGCGGCCTGATCCAGTCCCTGCATGTCCGCCCGGTTGTGGACGGCGAGGGCAAGGAAACCGGCATATTCGAGGTTCCGGCCGGCGGTCGCCGCTTCCGCGCACTGGAACTGCTGGTCAAGCAAAAGCGCCTCGCCAAGATCGCGCCGGTTCCGTGCGTCGTGTCGGAGGCCAGTGCCGATGTGCTGATCGACGAGGTGTCGCTCGCCGAGAACATCGAGCGCGCGCCGCTGCATCCGCTCGACCAGTTCCGCGCCTTCCAGGCCATGCGGGAAAAGGGCATGACCGAGGACGCAATCGCGGCGGCCTTCTTCGTGGATGCCAAGGTGGTAAAGCAGCGCCTGCGCCTGGTCTCGGTCTCGCCCACATTGCTCGACATCTATGCCGAAGATGGCATGACGCTGGAACAGCTCATGGCCTTCACCGTCAGCTCCGACCACGCCCGTCAGGAGCAGGTATGGGACGCGATCAAGGATGGCTGGCAGAAGGAGCCCTATACCATCCGCCGTCTGCTGACCGAAACCACGGTCCGCGCCGCTGACAAGCGGGCGGTCTTCGTCGGCATCGACACCTATGAGGCAGCAGGCGGTTGCGTGCTGCGCGATCTCTTCCAGCAGGATGATGGCGGCTGGCTGCAAGATCCGGTGCTGCTCGACCGGCTGGTGGGCGAAAAACTGAAGGCGGAAGCCGAATCCATCGCCGCCGAGGGCTGGAAATGGATCGAGGTCGCCATCACCTTTCCCTATGGTCACGATCATGGCCTTCGCCAGATCGTCGGCACCACGGTCGATCTAAGCGAAGAGGAACGCGCCACCCGCGAGGCTCTGCGCGATGAATATGACCGGCTTGAAGCCGAATATGGCGAGGCTGACGAGCTGCCTGACGAGATCGACGCCCGCCTGGGTGAGATCGAACAGGCGCTGGAAACCTTCGAGCGCCGCCCGATGGTCTTCGAGTCGGACCAGATCGGCAAGGCGGGTGCATTCATCAGCATCGACGCCGATGGCTCCTTGCTGATCGAACGCGGCTATGTTCGCGCCGAGGATGAAACACCGGCCGAACCCGACGTTGAGATCGTTGACCCCGACACCGGCGAGGTGATCCAGCGGACCGAACCGGCCGTCACCCATCAGCGCGCCGTCATCACGCTTGGGGGGCAGCCGGTCGAACAGGAGGAAGACGACGAGACCGAGACCATCAAGCCGCTGCCAGATCGTCTGGTCAGCGAATTGACCGCGCACCGTACGCTGGCGCTGCGGGATGCCGTGGCAGCGAACCCGCATGTCGCCATGACGGCACTGCTGCACCGGCTGGTCATGGATTGCTTCATGCCGCATGCCAGCTCCGGATGCCTGGAAGCACAGGTCCGAGAGGTTCATCTGCCCGCACAGGCCGAGGATCTGCGCGATAGCGCGTCGGCCAAGGCCATCGCTGACCGCCACGAACGCTGGGGCGATCATGTCCCGGCAGACGATGCCGCCCTCTGGGATTGGCTGACCGATCTGGACGATGGTTCGCGCATGGACCTGCTCGCCCATTGCGTCAGCTATGGTGTGAACGCGCTCTATGAAAAGCCGAACCCCTATAGCGGCTCGGGCGTCAGCCAGCACGGGCTGGACATCCGCCTATCGCAGGCTGATCGGCTGGCGCGCTCGACCGGTCTCGATATGGTTGCCGTGGGCTGGCGGCCGACGGTTGAGAACTATCTTGGCCGCGTGACCAAGCCGCGTATCCTTGAGGCTGTGCGTGAAGGGGCCGGAGACCGGGCCGCCGAACTGATCGGGCACCTGAAGAAGGGTGACATGGCCAAGGAAGCCGAGCGCCTGCTGGCGGACACCGGCTGGTTGCCCGAGCCGCTGCGCATGGTGGATGATGGCATTGACGCGGACCCGACGACGGGAACCGACAGGGAAGCCGACGAGCTGCCCGATTTCCTCTCCGGTGATGGCGAGGACGATCCGGCTGATGACAAGGAGGAACAGCATATGGTCGCTGCTGAATAGCATTCATACGGGGCGGCTTCGGTCGCCCCGTTTCAGCCACCCCGTTTGTGCAACACGCCCGGTTCTCTTGACCCGGCTTTTCCTTTCGGAACTATGCGGGCGAAGCCGTTGGTCAACGCCGAGTGGAAACCGCCCGACCTAAAAAGGAAAAAGTATGTCAGACAAACCTTGCGTATACCTGACAGGGGCGTCTTGCTCCGGTGTTTCAACACTGGGTTCGATCCTGTCGAAGCGTTTCCGTGTCCCGCAAATTGATGTGGACGATTACTATTGGATGCCCACCGATCCCCCTTACAGCACCAAGCGTGCTCCCGAGGAGCGCGTCCAACTGATTAAAGATCGCCAGAGTTGTCTCGTTGGATGGATACTCACAGGATCGTTCATCGGATGGGGTGAATCACTTATCCGGGACGTTGATTTGATTGTTTTCTTGCACACGCCAACGCCCGTTCGCCTTCAGCGTCTCGACCAACGAGAGGCAGCACGCCATGGCTCTCGCATTTTGCCAGGAGGAGACATGCATGACGCTCACTTGGCGTTTCGGGATTGGGCATCACGTTACGACGACCCGGAGTTCACCGGGAGGAATTTTACGCAGCATCAGAAATGGCTGAGTAAGCAATCAGCGCCGGTGCTGAGGTTGGATGGCGAGCATGACAGTGAACTGCTGGCCGATCAGGTGGCAAGACAACTCGACTTGGCCCGATATCCGACCGGCGGCTAAGGGCTCTTCGCATTGAATACATCCACTGCTCCAACTCCACCTTCACCATAACAGCCGTCATCCCTGCACATGGGCGAGCGGCAGCCATCTCTGGCCTGAAGGGAACACGATCCTGTTGCCAGCATGGTAGCAAGGCTGCCACGGCGGAGCATCAGCGACGGGTATCCGGCATCCTGTCAGATGCGAAAAACCACCCCCGCTTCCATTCGCAAACCTTGGTCCGATCCGTCTCTTACACAATCAACCCGTGAAGGGTCGGCTTACGCGAGCGTGCCGCCCTCGGGGATTCGGAAAAAGTCCGAACACCCTCGGGTGATTGCAGATCCGGTCAGACACTTCGGGCGCCTGTCGCGCGGGGGATGGTCCCCCGCCTCCAAAGACAGGAGCCGGAACCCATGTCCTATGCAGATGCCACCGCCTTCGCCGCCAGCCTTGCCGCCACGCTGATGGTTTCGATCGTTGTGTTCCAGGCCGGAGATGGCACCCACGCTGCTTGCCCCGCCGCCGAGTTCGACGGCGACGACGACATGGTGAAGCTGGAACTGGACCCGTGGGAATAAGGCGCGAAAGCGCATTATTCCCGACGGCCCGAGCGCGGCAGCCCGCGCTTCGGGCCTTCAGCGCCTCACGATGATCCCCATCGTCGGCAGCGGAACCGGGAACAAGCCCGGTCAGAGAAGAAGAGTGCGGGCCGTTCGGCCGTGACGGGTTGAGGGCTGGAGAGAGAGGCTCGCCGGCGCCCGTCATGGAGTGACCCCGATGACCTTTGCCCGTTCCGAAACCTTCCGCTCCATCGGTCAGATTCTTGCGGCCGATGTTCTGCCAGTGCTTTATCGGGCGCAAAAGCTGCCGCTGCGCCTCTCCTGCCTGGGCGTCGCCAGTTATGGCGCCAGTGATGACGAAAACAGCTTCGACCGCATGATCGCGCTTGGCGAATGCCCGTCACCGGAGGAGGCAATACAGGCAGCCGCTTTGCGCCTGTCACGCGGTGATATTTGCACGGGGCCAGACAGCTTCCCCTGTTTCCAGCCTCGTATCATGCTCATTCAGGATCACGATCATCGCCTGGTCCTCGCCGGCGAAATCCGTGCCGGTATCATCCTCTGGCAACAGCCAGTCTCATCCTATGCCGAGGCACGCAGGATTGTGACGGAGGCCAGCCGCCTGCGCGGGATGGCATTCCGGGCGGTGGCCTCAACCGAGGCTCGGGCTTTGCGCTATCGCGCGGCGGCACTGGAAGCCCGCCTGGTCGATCCCTTCTGGCGCGAAACCTCGGCCGATCTCCTCCGCCTGCCGCAAGCGGCGTGAGACTCACCCATTCCCCGTCATCCGCCCGGTCCTGAGCCGGGCTTTCTTGTTTCAGGAGGCTCCCATGGCCGACTATTTTACCCACTTTTCCTGCCTGCTCGACGTGGGCACCCCCGAAAACGCCGCCCGCGCGCTCGATCTCTACAACGCCATGGCGGAGGACAATGCCGCCGAGGATCCGCCCTCGGACGGTTTCCTGCTCTCGATCCAGCCCGAACATGGCGGCACCCAGCTTTGGATGTGCGATGATGTCACCGGCGATCCCGAGCATGTCATCCAGTTCGTCAAACGCTGTGCGAAAGCGTTTGGCCTGACCGGCTTATGGGGGATGCAATACGCCAATAGCTGCTCGAAGCCCCGTATCGACGGTTTCGGCGGCGGCGCGCATGTCCTCGATCTTGCCACCGGCGAGACGGTGGACTGGATCTATACCGATGGCTGGCTTTCCACCGTGCTGGAGGGAGGTGATCCCCATGCCTGAGATCATTGAAACCACCGTCTATCGGCTCGATGAACTGTCCGATACAGCGAAGGACAAGGCCCGCGCCTGGTATCGCGAGGGCGGCTTCGACTACGAGTGGTATGATGCCGTCTATGAGGATTTCCAGCGCATCGCGGAAATCCTTGGCATCGACTTCAGGATCCGCGCCGTCCGCCTGATGGGCGGCGGCACGCGCCGCGACCCCTGCATCTGGTTCCGGGGCTTCTGGTCGCAAGGCGATGGCGCCTGCTGGGAGGGGTCGTATTCCTACGCCAGAAATGCCACGGCCAAAATCCGGGCCTATGCGCCGCAGGATCAGGAGCTTCATCGGATCGCTGACGCCCTGCAGGCGGTCCAGCGCCGAAACTTCTACCAGCTTCGCGCCGAGGCCTGCCATCGCGGGCATTATTATCACGAGTATTGCATGGCGATCTCGGTCGAGCGCGACAGTTCGACATATCAGGACATGACCGAGGATGCCGAGGACGGCGTGACCGAAGCGCTGCGCGATCTCGCCCGCTGGCTCTACAGGCAGCTCGAACGCGAATATGAGTATTTGTCGTCAGACGAAGCGGTCGACGAGACGATCAGCACTAACGGATACACCTTCACCGAGGCCGGCCGCCGGTTCGGCTGAAAGCCATCACGCTTCGCGCACGCCGCTGTATCCGACCGCCTGCGCAGCCTTGACGAACTTGCGGTCGAAGCTGGCCATGCCCTCGCAATGCGCCGCCTTCCCGAGATGCAGCGCGTCGGCGAAATCCATGCCGCGCTCGGCGAGATCGAGCGCGGCCGCGACGACCGCGCCGTCCTCCACCGTGACGGTCGGCAGGCCCGCGAAGCCGCGCAGCACACGGGCAATATCGGCCGGGCGATACTCATAGGTGCTGCGCAGCACCCACTCGGTTTCGAGGATGACGGTGACGGGGGCAAATACCGGCTGGCCGTCGATCAGCTCCTGCGCCTTAGCAGACTGTTTCGGATGGTCATTAGTCAGGTAGCGAACGACGACATTCGTATCAATCGCGAGCATGCCGACGCCTTGCCTCAGTGAGCACGCCCGCATCCATATCCGCGATCGACTTCGGCTTGCCCTTATAGGGCAGCGCACCGAAGACATCTTCCGGCCGCGTTTGGGCAAAGGCCGGCGCGGGCTTCAGCAGCACACCGTCATCGGTTTCCTCAACCGTCAGTCGCGTTCCGGCGCTCCACTCGCGCCGCTGCCGGATCGCGCTCGGCAGAATGACCTGTCCCTTGGTGGAGACGGTGATCGTGAGTTTTTCCGTGGCGGCCATCGGCCGATCCTTTCCGATGTAAGACAAACGTAAGATAGTGCGCTACGGCTCAGCGTTCAAGACCAGCGGTCAGAGGGAGAGTGACGCCGGTTCGGATAGCCCGCATGGTGAGCGTTGGTCCTCGACGGAAAGTGTTCCGGGCCTGATCTACAGCACACCCTCGATGTCGGTCCGTGCGAAATCGTCCCCGACATAGAGCAGCGGCGCTTTCCGCTCCTTCGCGGCCTCATAGGCAAAGCAATCGCCGAAATTGAGCGATGCGCGGTGAACACCTTTCCCCCACGCTTCATAGGCCGCCGCGACACGTTGCGCCGACGCGGCGGTCACATTGATGATCTCGAATCCGAGGTCATCAAGCAGACGCATCATCTCCTCACCGACATTCCGGCGGTTCGCCACGATCAGCGCCTCGGCCACGGTGCCAGCCGAGATCAGCAATTCCTCTTCCGCCTCAAGCGCCGCGATGCAGGCGTCCGCCTCCGGCTCATCGAGCAGAATGGCCATCAGCGCCGAGGTATCGACGACCATCATTGCGGCAGGCCGTCGTCATCATAAAGGAAGTCCTGACTCCGCGCGGCGGGTGCTCCCGCCAGCGCCTTCGCCGCACCGGATTTCCGAAGCGCCTCAAGAAGCGTCCGGCGATCCTTCCGGCCCGGCAAATTGCGGACAGGGACAAGCCGCACGGCGGCATGGCCATGGCGGGTCAACACCACTTCATCGCCGGCCTCTGCACGGCGCACCAGTTCCGTCAACTGGCCTTTGGCTTCGGTCACGGAAATTCGCATGACGCCTCCTTCTGGACCGCTCAATAGTCCATTTCTATCGGAGAAATGGACCATTCGATGGTCCATGTCAAGGCGCGCGAAGCACGGGCCGCCCGTTCCTGCTTGAGAGGGAGAGGAAGGCCGGGACGGGTTTGAGCCGGTGCGGTCGAGAGAGAGCGCTGCGCGGCTAGATCCTGTCCCGCTCTCCGAGGCTCATCCCATGACCTACACCTCTGCCGCCGCGGCCCTTCCGGTCGGGCCGACCCTTGCAGCCGTCGATACCGCCGTCGCCATCCACCAGGCCGGACTTCTCCTTCTTCCCCATCTCGAACGCGGCCAGCGTATCGACGCGGCCACGCTGCGCGCTGCGATGGAGACCGCCTTCGGCGGCTCCGACACGACCGGCGCGTGGAGCTGGAAGGATGCCTACGAAGCCTGCGAGGCCGCGACCGTCCTGTTTCTGCGCAAATACGGAAAGGCGCTTTTCCGTAAAGCCGGGTCTCAGGGCGCCAGCCTGCCGCTTCTGACCAGAATCGCCGGACTTCTGCCCACCCATACGCGCCGCTCCGAAGAGAGCCAGACTTTTCAGCAGTTCTCGACGCCGATTCCGCTCGGCCTGATCGCCGCCTCTGCCGCCGCCATCACGCCGGCCGACCGGGTTCTCGAACCTTCGGCGGGCACCGGACTGCTCGCCATCCTCGCCGAGATCGCCGGCGGATCGCTCACCCTGAACGAGTTGGCCGATACCCGCGCCGATCTTCTTGCGCATCTTTTTCCGGCCAATCCCGTCACCCGCTTCGACGCCGCGCAGATCCACGATCACCTCGATCCCGCCATCGTGCCGAGCGTCGTGCTGATGAACCCACCATTCTCGGCGATGGCGAACGTCTCAGGCCGGATGGCCGAAGCCACCTATCTCCATGTCGCCTCGGCGCTGGCGCGTCTGGCCGAGGGCGGGCGGCTGGTGACGATCACCGGCGCGAACTTCGCCCCCGATGCGCCGGCCTGGCGCGACGCCTTCATTCGGCTTCAGGAGCATGGCCGCGTGGTGTTCACCGCTGCCATCGACGGCTCGGTCTATGCCAAGCACGGCACGACTTTTCCCACCCGGCTAATCGTTATCGACAAAATACCCGCCGACGATCGGGCCGCATTTCCGGCGTCGCCCGGCATCGCGCCCGACGCCGCCACCCTGATCGGCTGGGTTGGCGAGCATGTGCCCGCACGCCTGCCGGTCGATCCGACGATCCTGGCTCCTGTTGCCACGGCCGCGCCTCGCACCGTTCGCCGCTATCTCGCCCGCGCCGCCACCTCCGCGCCGCCGCGTCCCGCCGCCGAACCCGAGGGCGTCGAACTCGCCTACGAGACCGTCGACTGGACGCCCGCCGACGACGGCCGCATCACCGATGCCATCTACGAAGAATACAGATTGCAGGCGATCCGTATTCACGGCGCGCAGGCCCATCCCACCAAACTCGTGCAATCGGCGGCCATGGCTTCGGTCGCGCCGCCCCGACCGAGCTACCGCCCGCGTCTGCCCGCCAATCTCGTCACCGAGGGCCTGCTGTCCGACGCCCAGCTCGAAACCGTCATCTATGCCGGCGAGGCCCATTCGGACTTCCTCGCCGGATCGTGGATGCTCGACGAGACTTTCGATGTTGTCTCGGCCGCGCCCGACGATGCGCCAAATGCCGTCCGCTTCCGTCGCGGCTTCATGCTCGGCGACGGCACCGGCGCCGGCAAAGGCCGCCAGTCTGCGGGCATTCTCCTCGACAACTGGATGAGAGGCCGTCGCAAAGCGGTGTGGATCAGCAAGTCTGACAAACTGCTGGAAGACGCACAGCGCGACTGGTCGGCGCTCGGCATGGAACGCCTGCTGGTCACGCCCCTGTCGCGGTTCCCGCAGGGCAAGGACATTCGGCTGCCCGAAGGCATCCTCTTCACCACCTACGCCACCTTGCGTTCCGACGAGCGCGGCGAAAAGGCGTCCCGCGTCCGCCAGATCGTCGACTGGCTCGGCGCCGACTTCGACGGCGTGATCGTCTTTGATGAAAGCCACGCCATGCAGAACGCGGCGGGGGGCAAGGGCGAGCGCGGTGACGTTGCTGCCAGCCAGCAGGGCCGCGCCGGGCTTCGTCTGCAGCACGCGCTGCCGAACGCCCGCATCGTCTATGTCTCGGCGACCGGCGCGACCACCGTTCACAACCTGGCCTATGCCCAACGGCTCGGCCTGTGGGGCGGCGAGGATTTTCCGTTCGCCACCCGCGCCGAGTTCGTCGAAGCCGTCGAAGCCGGGGGAGTCGCCGCCATGGAGGTTCTGGCCCGCGATCTTCGCGCGCTCGGCCTCTATACCGCCCGGTCGCTCTCCTATGATGGCGTCGAATACGAGCTGGTCGAACACCAGCTCACGCCCGAGCAGACGCGCATCTACGATGCCTATGCCGGCGCTTTCGCCATCATTCACAACAATCTTGACGCGGCGATGGAGGCCGCCAACATCACTGGCGGCGACAGCGGCTCCGGCACGCTGAACCGGCAGGCCAAGTCCGCCGCGCGCTCGGCCTTCGAGTCCGCAAAGCAGCGCTTCTTCGGGCATCTGCTGACCAGCATGAAGACGTCGACCCTGACCCGCTCGATTGAGCGTGATCTGGAGGACGGCCATGCCGCCGTGATCCAGATCGTCTCCACCGGCGAGGCTCTGATGGAACGCCGGCTCGCCGAACTGCCGGCCGAGGAATGGAACGACGTCCGGGTGGACATCACCCCCAGGGAATATGTCCTGGACTACCTCGCGCATAGCTTCCCGGTGCAGCTCTACGAGCCGTTCACCGACGCCGATGGCAATCTCTCCTCGCGCCCGGTCTATCGCGACGGTCAGCCGGTGGAGAGCCGCGAGGCCGTCGCCCGCCGCGACCGTCTGATCGAGAAGCTCGCTTCGCTGCCTCCCGTTCCCGGCGCGCTCGACCAGATCGTCCAGCGTTTCGGCACCGACCTCGTGGCCGAGGTGACGGGTCGTTCGCGCCGCATCGTCCGCAAAACCGGCCCCGGCGGCATCGACCGGCTGGCCGTCGAGAACCGCGCCGGATCGGCCAACTTCGCCGAGACCGCCGCCTTCATGGACGATCAGAAACGCATCCTGATCTTCTCGGACGCGGGCGGCACCGGCAGATCGTATCACGCCGACCTCAATGCGAAGAACCAGCGCCTGCGCGTGCATTATCTGCTGGAACCGGGCTGGAAGGCCGACGCCGCGATTCAGGGCCTCGGCCGCACCAACCGGACCAACCAGGCGCAGCCGCCGCTCTTCCGGCCGATCTCGACCGATGTGAAAGCTGAAAAGCGCTTTCTCTCGACCATTGCCCGCCGTCTCGACACGCTGGGCGCGATCACGCGCGGCCAGCGCCAGACCGGCGGTCAGGGCCTGTTCCGGCCCGAGGACAATCTGGAATCGCACCATGCCCGCGACGCGCTGCGCCAGCTCTACATGCTGCTCGTGCGCGGCAAGGTCGAAGGCTGCTCCCTCCAGATGTTCGAGGCATCCACCGGCCTCAAGCTAATGGACTCGACCGGCATCAAGGACGAGTTGCCGCCGATCACCACCTTCCTCAATCGCCTGCTGGCCCTCACCATCGACTTGCAGGGCATCCTGTTCACGGCGTTCGAGCAATTGCTGAACGCCCGCATCGAGGGCGCCATCGCATCCGGTAGCTATGATGTCGGGCTGGAAACGCTGCGGGCGGAGAGCTTCACCGTCACCGACCGCCAGACGATCCATGTCCATCCCGCCACCGGCGCCGAAGCCCGGCTGCTGACCATCACGCAGCGCCAGCGCAACCACCCGGTCACGCTGGCCGAGGCGCTCGATCTTCTCGCGGATCGGCGGACGAAGCTGCTCATCAACGAGCGCTCTGGCCGCGCCGCAGTCCAGACCCCGACCACCAGCGTCATGCTGGACGACGGGGAGATCGAGCGGCGCGTTCGCCTGATCCGGCCGATGGAGGCGCACAACATCCCCGTAAGGATGATGGGTGAGACCCATTGGGTCGAAGCGGACGAGGCCGGCTTCGCCTCGGCATGGGCGGCCGAAGTCGCCGAGGTTCCCGAGTTCGCCGACAGCATCATCCATGTCGTCAGTGGTCTGCTGCTGCCGATCTGGAAACGTCTCCCGGCCGAGTCGACGCGCGTTTACCGACTCCAGACCGATGACGGCGAGCGCATCGTCGGCCGCCGCGTCTCGCCAGCCTGGGTCGCGGGCGCTGTTGCAACCGGCGCCTCGACGCTGACGCCCGATGACGCCTTCACCGCGCTTATGGATGGCCGGACCATCCTCGATCTGAGCGAGGGGCTTCAGCTTCGCCGCAGCCGCGTCATGGGCGCCAACCGCATCGAACTCACCGGCTTCACCGACACGATGCGGGATCGGTTGCGCGCCTATGGCCTGTTCCACGAAATCATCTCGTGGAAGCTCAGGATGTTCGTGCCAACCGATGCCAGCGGCCCGGCCATTCTGGCCAAGGTGCTCGAACGCTATCCGGTCGAGCGCATCGGTGAACGGGAGGCGGCGTAAATGGTCCGCCAGACCGCTTCCGAACTTGCCCATCGTCTCGGCCGGGAGGCCGAGGCGGTGTGCCGCCACTATCTGTCCAACGGGCGGCGCGAGGGACGCTACTGGATGGTGGGCGACGTGCGCAACACCCCCGGACGTTCCATGTTCGTCCGGCTCAAAGGCCCGGAATCCGGCAAGGGAGCTGCTGGGCGCTGGACCGACGCCGCAACGGCCGAGCATGGCGATCTGCTCGACGTGATCCACGAAAGCTGCGGCCTGATCGACTTCCGCGATGTCGCCGACGAAGCCCGGTCGTTCCTCAGCCTGCCGAGACCGGAGCCTCAACCGGCTTCTCCGCCGTTGCCGGGTAAAGCGCCGCCGGGATCGCCCGAAGCGGCGCGGCGTCTGTTCGCCATGGCGCGGCCGATGACGGGCACAGTCGTAGAGGCGCATTTGCGGAACCGTGCGATTACGGCTTTGCACGACACGGCGAGCCTTCGGTTCCACCCGCGCTGCTACTACCGTCCGGAAGGCGATGGCCCGACCGAGACCTGGCCTGCGATGATCGCATCCGTCACCGACCTTGCCGGCGTCCAGACCGGCGCGCATCGCACCTGGCTTCGGCCCGATGGCGGCGGGAAGGCGCCCGTCAGAACGCCGAGGCGGGCGATGGGTCATCTCCTCGGGCACGGCGTCCGCTTCGGCAGGGCGCAGGATGTCCTGGCGGCGGGCGAAGGCATCGAGACCGTGCTGTCGGCACGCTCGGGTCTGCCCCGCATGCCGATGATCGCCGCGCTCTCTGCGGCGCACCTCGCCGCCATCCTGTTCCCGGTATCGCTGCGCCGGCTCTATATCGTCAGGGATCGCGATCCAGCCGGGACACGCGCGCGAGACCTGCTGGTCGAACGGGCGAGCAGCGCCGGGATCGAGGCGGTTGTCCTGTCGCCGGTGTTCGGGGACTTCAACGAGGATCTCAGACGCCGCGGCATCGAGGCGCTTCGGGCGGCCTTACAGGTTCAGATGATCCCCGAGGACGTCAGCCGGTTTCTCGCTGCGTGAGTGCGGGATCGGTCTGGCAGGGGGATGAGCCACAGCACCCCGAAACCTGCCGTATCCGGTCGTGGTGGTCCCCTGATGCGTCGGAGGGACCGCCGCCCACGGCCTTCTGAGAGGGCGATCGGCCCATAAACGGGCTGGTCAGGCAATGGCCGCGCGACTTGGCTATTTTCCGCCGGCGCCAGACCACCCCATGCGGCAAGCCGCGTGGGGACCCCGGATCAGCCGCCTTTGCAGCGCGAAACAAAATAGCCGTGCCCGGCCATCAAGGCCCTCGCGCGAGCGCGAGGACTGCCAGCCCGTCCCGCCCATGGGCTTCGACGCCTGCGAAGGCCGCGATGGGCGCGGTCGATCCGACAAGGCGAACACTATGATGACCGACTACGATGACTTGAGGTTCGAGCCGCAGCACAGCTCATCCCCCACCGATCACGTCCTCACCGAACTCCAGCTCTACGGCTACCGTCCGTTCAAGGATGAACCCGATCCGAGGCCGCTTCCCGAAGGCAACGCTGTTGCCGGGGCCGTCGCCGACATCTTCGATGCCCTGATCGTCACACTCGGCGACACCCGCCTCGAACCCGACCTCGACGAGCTGCTCTGGTCGACCGTCAATCTCTTCCACCGCGCAACCGGCCGCATCGAGCGCGATCTGGACGACAACGAGCTGGCGCAGCGCCGCCTTCAGCGCGAACAGGACGGCAGCGAGGTGAAGTCGGTCGAGCTGGAGCGGCTCACGGCCGAGGGGCAGACCTTCATCGAGCGGCGCAACAGCATGGAACTCTTCCGCGACGTCGCCGCCGAGCAGTTCGAGCGCCATACCGGATCAGCCTGGCGGCCGCGCTCCGGGTCGATGGTCAACCATCGCAACCTGACCTCGGCAATGATCGACAGCCGCGATTTCCTCGCCGCCAAGCGCCGGGCAGAGGCCGAGGTGATGCTTCCCGCCGGTCCCAGGGTCGCCTTCACCGGCGGTCTCGACTTCAACGATCACCGCCTGATCTGGGCCAAGCTCGATCAGGTCCACGCCAAGCACCCGGACATGGTGCTGCTGCACGGCGGATCGCCGAAGGGGGCCGAGCTGATCGCGGCAAAATGGGCCGACAATCGCAAGGTCCGCCAAGTCGCCTTCAAGCCCGACTGGACCAGACATGCCAAGGCCGCACCCTTCAAGCGCAACGACGCCATGCTCGATACGCTCCCGGTCGGCGTCCTCGTCTTCCCCGGCACCGGCATCCAGGAGAACCTCGGCGACAAGGCTCGCAAGCTCGGCATCCCGGTCATGAAGATCGACGGCGGCGCATAAAGCGCCGCCCTCGGGCGGCTGTCAAAGCCGCCAATTCTTGACGGGGAACCTATTTTTCGGTCACATAAGCCATCCTTGCAGAAACGGCGAAGCACCATAGTCGCAGGCGGCGCGCATCTCCTGGCGGCCTGTCGTGATCGTTTGTCCGTTCATGTGGAGGTTTCCATGTCTCTTATTCTGCTCGCCATCTTCCTTTCCGTCGTGGCCTGCATCGTGGCCTATCATCTGGCGATCTACGCCTTGCCCTTCATGGTCGGCCTGACGGCCTTCAAATATGTCTATGCCACGGACGCCGGATTCTTGATGTCCGGCCTTGCCGCCATCGGCGCGGCGCTCTTGTCCATCGCCGTCGTGATCGCGGTGCTGGGGTTTGCGAAAAACCCGTTTCTGCGTCTCGGCGCGCTCGCCGTCTTCACGATACCCGCCGCCATCGCGGGCTATGCGCTCGTCTATGGCGTTACCAAAAACGCGGTGGATTCCACTCTCGCGCTCAACATCCTCGGCAGCGTGGGTGGCCTGTTCATCGGCGTCGCGGCCATGCTCAATCTCAATGCTCTGGGAACCGCCGTCCTCTCACGCTGAACCGGACAGGCGATGCGTGGCGGCGTCCCGGCGCTCCCCATAGTGATGAAACCCGAGGGCCTGCGTCGCCGGATCTCCGACGCTGCCCGATCAGGGTGGACAGATCGGCATGGAGATGACCTACCGTTATCGCCCCGGTCCCTTCGCCCGGTCAGCCTTGAAAATCGGTCATCGGCTCGGTTCTCGCAAACCGTGCGACAGCATCGCAGCCCGCTGGTCAGCCCGTCGTTTCGCCGGGCGGTTACGACCGCGATCACCTTCATCGTCGCCCTTCCCAATATCCGCCGGATCGCGCCAGCGGCCCCGGATGGTTCTGGCGATGCCATTCTACTGAAAACCCGACAGCACATTCTTCTCGTCCCGGCCTGCCTTCCGGGCGGGGACGCGGATGGTCGGTGAATAAGGCCGGCGCCCGCGCGGGGTGGTGCGGACAGGGCCATGAGAGCACTGTTGGCAGCAAGGACGATGTTTGTGCTGTGCGTCTCAGTCCGTGTGCGTTCCGAGGCGCCAATCCCTCCGACTGACTGATCCCCTAAGTCCGTTCGGTTTCCACCAGCAACCCCCGCGGCTCCCAGCCGTGTTGCCGCGCGAGCGCGGCTGCCCGCTCCACTTGGGGCCTTAGGGGCGAGCTGCCGTGAGGACGGCAGTTGCGGGAGTCTCCCGACAGCCTTGGCCGGGTCTCGTCGGAGGGATGGTCCCTCCGAAGAAGCAACGGAGACTTACAATGCAGAACATCGTCATCCTCGCCGGCAACATCGGTCAGGACCCCGAAGCCCGCATCACCCAGGGCGGCACCGGCATCACCCACTTCACCCTGGCCACCTCGCGTCCCCGCTACTCGGAAGGCAAGGTTGTCCGGGACGAGAACGGCTATCGGGTGCAGGATACCGAATGGCACCGCATCACCGCCTTCAACGGCCTCGGCAAGACGATCCAGCAATATTGCGAGAAGGGTATGAAGGTTCTGGTTCGCGGTCGCATCCACTACACGAAGTGGACCGACCAGCAGGGCAACGATCGCTACGGTTGCGAGATAATCGCCGAGACAGTCGATTTCCTCAGCCGGGCCAGGCAGACCGAAAACGGTCAGGCCCAGCGCGACCTGGACGACGATATCCCCTTCTGACAAGGGCCAGAGCCCGGCGGCAGAAGCCGCCGGGTTCCTTTCGTGCCCACAGAACCATGTTCGTTAGCCTTAGCCGCAAGATATACTTGAGATAATCCGTGAGTTCTCATCAAAGAAGACGTTCATCCTCTCGCGGCCGAGATCCGAGGTCACCGCACAGGTAGAACATGCCATCCGCCAGGTTACGTCGGCTGGCTTCTTGGGAAGAGAGTCCAGCGGTTCGCCGACAAAGCCCTGAAACTGGGACGCACGACATTGATCCCCGAAATAATACTTGCGTGAGCCATCCGCGCTTTCAGCGATCCAAATCATGGGATCGTGCGGATGATTACGAATCGTGGACCCCTCGGGAGCCCAATAGATGAAAGGCGGCTCAGGATCAGCGTCAATGATCACATCAGGCTCACCCAGCACCTCGGATGGTATTGGGTCGTTTTGTGCGGACGCATATCCCACCGTCGTGCTTATCATCGCCACGGCTGCCGCAAAATACCTGACAGATTTCAGCAACAGGCTTCCTCATCATTCCTGCCATCGAAACACGATGACAAGACGTCAAATTACTACGTCGAAAATATGTCCCTGAACACTAACCTCCCGTCTGTCCGGCTCGAAAGGACGACCGAATCAGTCGCAGTTGCGTTGCTCAAATAGGCGTATAGGGCGTCCGATTCAGGTGGATTTCGTCCAAACTCCGACTATTATAGCCGTAGTTGTGGCGCGCTTTTATGTGCCGGTGGGAGGTGATCATGCATGATCACCGCACATCAAACACGAGCCGCGCGCGCATTGCTTGGTTGGACACAGGAGATGCTTGCCGACAGGGCCAGGGTATCGCTCACCGCGCTCAAGCGCATGGAGTCGATCAATGGCCTGCGCGTCTATGAAAGCACCGCCGATCAGGTGCGTCGCGCGCTCGAAGCGCAAGGCATCGTCTTTATCAATTCGGGCCCGCATATTGGAGTGATGGTCGATGTTTCGCAGTTGCATACATACAAATAGGATGGGACGCCGCTTTTGCTCCCCGTCTTCCCCGATAACTATCGTCGCTCTCCGCCGTTTCCCGGTCACTTCGTTGCGCTATGCGTCGGATCGCTTTAGGTGCTGCGTCACACATAGTAGGAGGTAGAATGACCACGTTATCCTTTCTCGACGAGGCGCCGACCGGGGATCTGCTGACCGAATACGACCGGCAGAACGTAAAGCTCTATGTCCGTCTGCTTGATGCGGAGGAAGACGGGGCATGCTGGGAGGAGGCTGTCGAAGTGCTCTTCGGCATTGATCCAGATGCCGAGCCGGAACGTGCGCGCAAAATCCATGACAGCCATCTGGCGCGCGCACACTGGATGACCGAACATGGCTACAAGATCTTACGGCGAGGCCGGCCGAACTAATTTCCCTCTCTGCCGCCGATGACCGTATTGCCGCCAGAGCAAGGCGGCTTGCGGCTCGCGGTAATTGCTCTGTGGATGACTCGCCGCGATCCTCTGCCCTGATTGGCGTATCTTGTTGAGCGGGAGGAGTGTCATGAAACCCAACACATCACTCTGGCGCGTTGCGTCGACTTACGACTTCGTGGATCACGCAGGGGTCGACGATATCGCCTGGGAATGTCTGAGGCGAAACCGGGACTATCAGAAGGACTATGCCGGTCTAAAAGCGCGCAGTGCGCTCGATCGCCCTGTGCCTGCGGAACTGGAGCGCCGCTGGGGGTTGCGATTTCGCCGCCCGTCCTCGCCTCGCAGCCGCTGACCAGCCGATCTTCTGGAGCGAACACGCCAATACGGGCGTCCTTCGCCTGGCTGCCGCTGGCGGGAGTGGTGAGGAGGACCAGGCAACCCTCCGAACATTTCTCGGCGACGAAATCAAAGCGGCCACCGAGGCTCTGCATATTCTGCGCAGGAGCATTAATCCCGACCAGCACCTCATGATCGATCCGAATTGCAGGCCGGACGATCCTCTGGAAGCGCGCATTTCCATCAGCCGCGATGGGCTTGATCGCCTGGCCGCGCTCGAGCGGCTGCTGCGCCAATTCCTCGGCTACAAGGTTCCAGCCGACAGGCGGATGACCGACCAGCAACGCCGGCGCCTGAAATCCATGTTCCGCGCGGTCGACGCACGCCAGCATAATGCCAGCCAGCGCGAGATCGCCGGTGTCCTCTATGGCGTCGAGCGGGTTGCTTCCGAACACTGGAAAACCTCATCCTTGCGCGACGCCGTGAGCGAACTGCTCAAATATGGCGATGCAATGATCGGCGGCGGCTATCTCAAGCTCCTGCGCTTCCGCCGCCGATTGTAGCCGCCTGTCCGATCAAGGGTGGGGGAATTTAGCACCCCCTGAATTCCCCCTCCCTCTGCGCGATCGTTCTTCGCCACCGTGACCTGTGTCCGCCGCTTCGAACCAGCGGCTCCACAGCAAACCACGGAGGCACCCATGCGACCCGATCCTGCTCTTTTACCGCCCCGCTTCCTGCGCACGAAAGAAGCGGCAGCCTTTCTCGGCCTGTCCGCACGCACGCTGGAAAAGCATCGAACCTATGGCACCGGCCCATCCTATCGCAAGCTCGGCGGCCGCGTGGTCTACACCATCCATGAGCTGGAAGCCTGGGCCGAAAAAGGCACGGTCACCTCGACCTCGGACCCGCGCGGCAGCGTGCTGCCCGCCAAGCGGCAGGAGCTGACATCTTCTGGTCATTCCGGCCGCTACGCACGCTGAGGTCGGGCCATATGTCGCGTTATCGACCACCAGCCTCCGAACGGGCCCAGCTCGATGCGTTCGTGATCGCAACGGGCGATGCAAGCCCGCGCGATCAACGGGATCTCATGGAACGGCCGTTCTTCTCGCTGGCCAAGGCCAAGAGGATCGTTCCGATCCGCTACGCATCGGGCGATGTCCGAGTCGAGGTGTTCGCAGTTCCCGAACACGGCATGGCGACCATCTGGGACGCCGATGTTCTCATCTGGGCCGCGAGCCAGATCGTCGAAGCCCAGAACCACGGGCTCGTCACGTCCCGCTTCCTGCGTTTCACACCCTACCAGCTTCTCACCGCAACCGGCCGCGGCACAGGCATTCGCGCCTACGAACTGCTCAAGGGAGCGCTCGACCGGCTGCAATCGACCTCGATCCGCACCACCATCCGTCACGACAAGCAATGGCGGCGGCATCAGTTCTCCTGGATCAATGAATGGGAAATGCTCACCCGGCACGACGGCCGCGTCGAGGGGATGGAATTCGTCCTGCCAGACTGGTTCTATCGCGGCGTCATCGACCGCACATTGGTGCTGGCGATCGACCCGGCCTATTTCCGGCTGAGCGGCGGGTTGGAACGCTGGCTCTACCGCGTTGCCCGCAAACATGCCGGTCGCCAACCGGAAGGCTGGCGCTTCGAGTTTTCCCATCTTCACAGGAAGTCCGGTTCGCTCGCACGACCTTCGGATTTCGCGCTCCACATGCGCCGGCTGATCATGCGCCAGCCGCTGCCGGGCTATCGCTTGGCACGCGAGATCGAGGACGGCCGCGAGCTGCTCCGCATCCAGCCTGTGCGCCTGTGGAAAGCCTGTGGACGAAGTGTGGACGGCATCTGTACTTCGAACGCATCCACTATCTGTACTTCGCACGCAGCAGGCACTGTACTTCGCACGCAGGGACAGCAGTTAAGCCTTTGGCCTGAAAAACGAATTCCGGCCCTTAACTTATCTAACCCTCTTGAATCTAACTTTTGTAGAGGCGCGCGCCCTGGGGAAAACCGGCTTCTCGACACCGCTGGCGACGCCTCCGACGGTCGGCTGACCGCGCAAAACATTCGGCTTTTCGCAAAGCGTGAACGGGGGCCGGAAGATGACTGAACGGTCCCGCAACTCGTGGTCTCGCGTTCCTTTAATCGTTGAACGGAATTCCCCGTTAATCGTGGACTCGCTCATCGACGCCTTACCGTCGCGAAGCACCGGCAACGGCCCACGATTGGCCTGCCAAACGCCGTCGACACGGCACGCGCTAATCATCAAATCGACAGGATTAAAGCCATGAGGCCGCCCGCCGACGTGCGCGCCGCCTACAAGGCCGCGCCCCATCTCACCCATGTGGAGCTCACCTGGCGCCAAGACCGGATCGAACACTGGCTGCGCTTCGGCCATCCAGTCGCCGAGCAACGGATCGATTATGCCCGCCGTATCGCCAGCTTCGCTCCCGGCCACGTCTTCGCCTTCGTCCGTTGGGCCTCGAACGCCTATGGCACGGTGCTTTCGCGCATCGACATCGTGCGCGTCGTCGGACCCGGGGAAGCCTACCAGACGCTGCCTTTCGTGCGGCGCGGCGGCGACATCCTGCTTCGCCTTGACGGCTGGCCGCAGGTGGAAAAGATTCTCCAGGCGATCGACGCCATAGAGGCGCTCGGCCTCGATCCGGCTGATGTTGCGCCCGATCACTGGCGCCATGTCCACAATCGCCTGACCGTCGGTCTGGAGCCGCACGCCTATACGCTTGCGCAGCACAACGCCTGGCTCAAACGGCGGAGGATTCAGTCGTGACGATCCTCGCCGGCGATTGCCGAGAGCTTATGCCCGCGCACGGTCCCTTCGACATGATCATCGCCGATCCGCCTTATGGCGACACATCGCTTGCATGGGACCGGCGCGTCGAAGGATGGCTGCCGCTTGCGCGGGCAGCCCTCGGCCGCACCGGATCGCTCTGGGTTTTCGGCTCGCTGCGCTGCTTCATGGCCACGGCCGACCGCTTTGCCGATGCAGGTCTTCGCTATGCACAGGAGATCGTCTGGGAGAAGCAGAATGGCTCCGGTTTCCACGCCGACCGCTTCAAGCGCGTGCATGAGCTGGCCGTCCAGTTCTATCGCGCCGAGACGCCATGGCGCGACGTTTACAACGATGTGCAGACCACCCCTGATGCGGTCGCCCGCACCGTTCGCCGCAAACGCCGTCCTCCCCATACCGGCCATATAGACGCTGGCTATTACATCAGCCAAGACGGCGGTCCGCGCATCATGCGGTCAGTCATCTATATCCGCAATGCGCACGGCCGCGCCATTCATCCGACCGAGAAACCGACATCGCTCCTCGAAATCCTGATCCGGACAAGCTGCCCTGAAGGCGGTCTTGTTGGCGACTGGTTTGCCGGATCGGGCGCCGCGGGAGAAGCGTGCCGGCTGTCCGGCCGGCACTATATCGGCTGCGAGCTCGATGCCGATATGGCTGCGCTTGCGCGTGCGCGCATCGCCGCCGTCCTGCCGCTGCACGGCGGCGATGCGCGCCGCGAGCCAGCCGGGGACAAGCCATGACCGCGCGCAAGGCCATACTGGCCGCGATGCTCGCCAGTGCAGCGCTCATCGCGCTGCCGGCATGGACCGGGCATGGGCCACGGCTCATCTGGAACGCATCGGCCAGCGAGCCGATCGGGCTCTACACAGTCACACCGGCGACAGAGATCGAAGTCGGCGATCTGGTCGCGGTGCTGCCGCCCGAAGACCTCGCCATCTTCTTCGACACGCGCGGCTACCTGCCGCGCGGTGTGCCGCTCATCAAACGCGTGCTCGCACTTTCCGGCACAAAGGTCTGCCGCCACGCGGCAACGATCATTGCCTACGGTCACGCCTATGGCGAAGCGCAGGCGCGTGACCGCTTCGATCGCGACCTGCCTTCCTGGCAAGGCTGCCGCACACTCGCCGAAGGCGAAGTGTTCCTGATGAACTGGGACGCTCCCGACAGCCTCGACGGCCGATATTTCGGGCCATTGCCGCTTTCCTCCATCACCGCCCGCGTCACGCCGGTCTGGACCGACGAGAACGGCGACGGGCGCTTCCAATGGCGGGCGTCAACGCGGTGAGCGACCCGTCCGTCGGCCGGCGCTCCCCTTGCCGGCCGTCACCATCACCGCAGCAGAAAGGACCAGACCCATGCCACAGATCGGCGAATTCACCCGCGAGAGTTTCGGCTTTTCCGGCCGCATCCAATCGCTCTTCCTCGACCGGACGATCGCAATTCTCCCAGCCGAGCCATCGGAGGTCGAGAACGCGCCCAACCACCGCGTCTATCTCGGCGGCGACGGCGATGGGCCGGAGATCGGCGCGGCATGGACCCGCACCGGCGAGAAAGCCGGCGAGTATCTCTCCGTGCTGCTCGACGATCCGTCCCTTCAGCATCCGATCCGCGCCAACCTGTTCCAGAATGGCAGCGACGCCGTCTCCTGGTCGCTGCACTGGAACCGGCCCCCCAAAGGCGATGGAAAGGACTGAGCGATGCCACTGCCTTGCATCGGGCATCGTCAGACGCGGGCGTTCGGGCGGCATCACGCCGCCCGGCGCATCGCGTTCCTTCTCCTTTCCGGCCTTTTCCTCGCCACCACATCGGCGGCGGCCGCGAGAGCTCAGAACGCACCATCCGTCCTGCAAACGACAGGCGGTCCTATTGCGGCCCATGTGACGGAAGCCGCAGAGCGATTCTCGATTCCCGAGCACTGGATTCGCGCCATCATGCAGACGGAAAGCGCCGGCGATCGCTCCGCCATATCCTCGGCCGGCGCCATGGGTCTGATGCAGGTCATGCCCGACACATGGACGGAACTGCGCTTGCGTTACGGCTTCGGCAGCGACCCGTTTGCGCAGCGCGACAACATACTCGCGGGCACCGCCTATCTGCGCGAGATGCTCGACCGATACAGCAATATCGGCGCGATGCTCGCCGCCTATAATGCCGGGCCGGCGCGTTACGACGAATATGTTTCGACCGGCCGCGCCTTGCCAGCAGAAACCCGTGCCTATGTCGCGGCACTCGTCCCTCTTCTCGGTGGGGAACCGCTTCCTCATAACCTCGCAAATGCTTCGCCATCGGTCACCGACTGGCGCGACGCCGGCCTCTTCGCGGTGTCCGCCAGCAGCCCGGAAACTGCGCCCGGCTTGCACGGCGAGCGTTACGCGAGCGGCACACTGGCGGCACCGACATCGCACCACAATCCGCTCGTGCCAGCACAACCGGACGCCCTGTTTCCGGTGCGGACTTCCCAGGGAGCCCGGCCATGAGACGCAGCGTGCAACCTCGCATCGTGGCGCAATGCCGGAAAGGAGGTGCGGCAGGAAGGGCAGCGTTAGCGATAGTGCGAACGGTAGGGCAAGTTAAAAGCGCCTGCCACGAACGCCCTAAGCCTCTGACTAAGCTTGGCTTTTACGTGGCAGGCGGGTCGGTCGCGTGCAAAGGGCACGAATTTGGGCAAGGAATTCAAGGGCTCGGCGTGGCAGGAGCCAGCCGGGCTGCGCGAGGTGTCCGGCGATGACCGACAGCGAGCACGAATTCCGCATCCGCCCGGGCAAGCCGCGATCTACCCGCGCGCCGCAGGCCAAAAGCTTCGTCAACCAGGTGCTGCGCGCCGCCCAGAAGGCAGGCCACACCCGTTCTCCAGGCGCATCGCGCTCTTCAGGCCGATTATCCGGTTCAGCGCCATCCACCTTCGGCCGCGGTCATAGCAAGTTCGGCCGTTCACACCTCTTCGCATCCAATCGCCGCGTCATCGCCAAGGCCCGCATCGCCCGCCACAAAGGCCGCGCCTTCCGTGCAGCGCCGATGGCGGCGCATCTCGCCTATCTCAAGCGCGAGGGCGTCAGCCGGGACGGCGAGCGCGGGATCATGTTCGACGCCGAGACCGATCGCGCCGACGATCTCGGTTTTGCCCGGCGCTGCGAAGAGGACCGGCATCACTTCCGCTTCATTGTCTCGCCCGAAGACGCCGCCGACATGGACGACCTCAAGGGCTTCACCCGCGATTTGGTCAAGCAGATGGAGGCCGATCTCGGCACAAAGCTCGACTGGGTGGCCGTTGATCACTGGAACACCGACAATCCCCATGTTCACCTCCTGGTGCGCGGGGTCGACGAAACGGGAGCCGACCTGGTTATCTCCCGCGACTACATCAGCCGCGGCCTTGCCTCCCGCGCCCGCGATCTGGTCGATCTCGAGCTCGGCCCCAAGCCCGAACACGATATCCGCAACGCACTTGAGCGCGAGGTGACCGCCGAGCGCTGGACCCGACTTGATCGTGAGATCACCCGGCAAGCCAACGAACTGGGCTACATCGATCTGCGGCCCGAGGTGAAAGGCCCCGACGATCCCGAAATCCGCAGGCTGATGATCGCGCGGCTGCGCCATCTCGAACAGGCCGGCCTCGCGACCGACGCGGGCATCAACGAATGGTTTGTCGAGCCGGGAGCCGAACGCACATTGCGCGATCTGGGCATCCGCGGCGACATCATCAAGACCATGCATCGCGCTTTTGCCGAACGTGGCTCCGAGCGCGGCGCCGCGGACTTCGTGATCGATGCAGCGCGCGAGGGCCCGCCGATTATCGGACGGCTCATCGACAAGGGGCTCCATGACGAGTTGACCGGCGAAGCCTATGCCGTGATCGACGGCACCGACGGCCGTGCCCATCATGTTCGCCTGCGCGGCATGGAGGCGTTCGCACATGCGCCCGACGTTGGCGGCATCGTCGAAGTCCGGCGCTTCGGCGGGCCGGACGATCCGCGTCCAACCCTGATCCTCGCCAACCGTTCGCATCTCGATCTGAACGAGCAGATCACCGCACCCGGCGCGACGTGGCTCGATCACCGGTTGGTCGAGCGTGAACCCATGCCGCTCGCCACCGGCGGTTTCGGAAAGGAGGTTCGCGAGGCCATGGACGCCCGTGCCGAGCACCTCACTGACGAAGGCCTTGCCAGGCGTGACGGGCAGCGGATTGTCCTGCAGCGAAATCTGCTGAGCACCCTCCGCCGCCGCGAACTCGATGCCGTCGGTGCTGAACTTTCGGCCGAGACCGGAATGCCGCATGTGACGGCGCAGGCCGGCGAATACGTATCCGGCACCTACAGCCGCCAGATCACGCTCACCTCAGGGCGCTTCGCCATGATCGAGGGACGCGGTCCTGACGGCGGGCTCGGCTTCCAACTCGTGCCCTGGTCACGCGAGATCGACGACAAACTCGGCCAGCACATCTCCGGGGTCGCGAAATCCGGCAGCGGCATCGAATGGTCGCTGGGACGCAAACGCGATCTCGGCCTTTGACGAAAGGAATCTCTCATGTCCGGCACGAAAATCCTCTGGGGCCAGATTTCCATCGTCTTCCTGATCGTGCTCATCTCGGTCTGGTCAGGCACGCAATGGGTCGCCTGGCGGCTCGGCTTCCAGCCTCAGCTCGGCCCGGCCTGGTTCGAGGTGATGGGCTGGCCGGTCTATTATCCACCGGCGATCTTCTGGTGGTGGTATTTTTACGACGCCTATGCCCCGCGCATCTTCGCCGAGGGCGGCATCATCGCGGCGTCGGGCGGGTTCCTTGCAATCGGCATCGCCATCACCATGTCGGTGATGCGCGCCCGCGAGGCGGCCGATATCGATACCTATGGTTCGGCGCGATGGGCAGAGCGGCCCGAGATCGAGAAGGCCGGGCTGCTCGGCCCCGACGGCGTTGTGCTCGGAAAGCTCGATCGGGATTATCTGCGCCATGACGGGCCGGAGCATGTGCTGTGCTTTGCGCCGACACGATCGGGCAAGGGCGTCGGCCTCGTGGTGCCCTCGTTGCTGACTTGGCCCGGCTCGGCCATCGTCCACGACATCAAAGGTGAGAACTGGGAGCTCACGGCGGGCTTCCGAGGAAAGCACGGTCGCGTGCTCCTGTTTGATCCGACCAATGCGGCATCTGCCGCCTATAATCCGCTGCTCGAGGTGCGGCGCGGCGAATGGGAGGTTCGCGACGTCCAGAACATCGCCGATGTGTTGGTCGATCCCGAAGGGTCACTCGAAAGGCGCAACCACTGGGAAAAGACCAGCCATTCGCTCCTGGTCGGCGCCATCCTCCACGTCCTCTATGCGGAGAAGGACAAGACGCTTGCCGGTGTCGCGGCTTTTCTCTCCGATCCCCGTCGCACGATCGAAGCCACGCTCGATGGTATGATGGCCACCAGGCATCTGGGCGAAGCTGGCCCGCATCCCGTGGTCGCCTCGACCGCCCGCGAGCTCCTGAACAAATCCGACAATGAGCGTTCCGGTGTGCTCTCGACCGCCATGAGCTTTCTCGGCCTCTATCGCGATCCTGTCGTTGCGGCCGTCACCGCGCGCTGCGACTGGCGCATCGAGGACCTGATTGCCGACGCAAAGCCTTCCACACTCTATCTCGTGGTGCCGCCATCCGACATCTCCCGCACCAAGCCGCTCATCCGCCTGGTGCTCAACCAGATCGGCCGCCGCCTAACCGAGGATCTCCATACGAAAAAGCGCAAACATCGCGTCCTGATGCTGCTCGACGAGTTTCCGGCGCTCGGCCGGCTCGACTTCTTCGAGAGCGCGCTGGCTTTCATGGCCGGCTACGGTATCAGGAGCTTTCTGATCGCCCAGTCGCTCAACCAGATCGAAAAGGCCTACGGCCAGAACAACGCCATCCTCGACAACTGCCATGTGCGTGTCAGCTTTGCCACCAATGACGAGCGCACGGCAAAGCGCGTTTCCGATGCGCTCGGCACAGCAACCGAGATGAAGGCGATGCAAAACTATGCCGGCAGCCGGCTTGCGCCCTGGCTGGGGCACATCATGGTCTCGCGCTCCGAGACCGCCCGCCAGCTCCTTACGCCCGGCGAGATCATGCAGCTTCCGCCCGATGACGAGATCGTCATGGTCGCCGGCACGCCGCCGATCCGCGCGAAGAAGGCGCGGTATTTTGAAGATCAGCGTCTCAGTGAACGCATTCTGCCACCGCCAGATCCCGCAAAACTCGTCGTCACCGCGCGGCCGGATGGCTGGTCGGTGCTCAAGCCGGTCAAACCGGACGAAACACTGATCGCTGCCGCCGAAGAGGCCAGGAAGAAGAAGGAAGACAAGGCCAATTCCAGCCTGCGCCGTGAGCCCGAACTCCCCGACCATGTCGAGATCGTCCACGAGAAGAAGGAACCCGCTCCCGAAAACGAGTTCAGAATCATGCTCGACGATGATCAGGAGGACAACGCCCGCCAGCGACAGGCGATCCGCCGCCAGATGGGCCGTATCGCCCGGCAGACTTCACTCAATCCCGATGACGGTATCGAACTGTAAGGAATATGGCCATGCGCGATCGTCTCAACGCCTCCCTGCCAGTTGCCCTGATCGATCAGGTCGCCGAACTTGCCGCGCGCAAGAAAATAACGCGCTCTTCAATTGTCGAGGCGGCGCTCGAATCCTTTTTCTCGCCCGACAATGCCCAGATGCAGGAGGCAGCACTTGCCAGACGCCTCGACCGGCTTTCCCGACAGGTCGCCCGGATTGAGCGGGATCTTGGCATCTCGGCCGAAACGCTTGCGCTGTTCGTGCGCTTCTGGCTCACAGTCACACCGCCCATAGCGCCCGATGCCTATTCTGCAGCACAAGCCAAGGGTCGAGTGCGGTTCGAAGGATTCGTCGACACGCTCGGCAAGCATCTGCAGTCCGGCCGAAGCTTCTTGAAGGAGATACCGGAGGATGCTGCTGCAAGTTCAGCGGATCGCGTAGACAACTAGATTCACCTGTTTCGGGTGCCGGCACATCGTAAATGCTTTGATGTATATTCGGAAGGTGTCCACGCCCCATTTCGCAAAAGTGTTCCAATCAGGCAGTTCGCAGGCTGTGCCGCACCCTAAGGAATCCCGCCTCCATGTAAATGAAGTCGAGGTCTCGCGCGAAGATGAAGCCGTCATCCTGCGTCCCGAGGCCGATAAATGACACCGTTGGGCTTCGCTGCACGCCGCTGTCGCGCGAGATGACGATAGTAAGGAACAACACAGGGAATTCTCCTACGTTCCAGACCTGCGCCTTGAAGATTAGGCCATCATTTAGCCCCGGGCGTCAGTGAACTCCCTCTCGCTTTTAATTCGTCGGCGGCCCCTAAATCTCACGCAGACCTATCGAGCCAATTCCGCCGTTTTCCTGTATTTACACGCTACGCTACGACGCCTGCCGAAACTTCTTGAACTGCCGCGCTTTGTGGCTCTTTTAGTCATCCCCATCCGGGGATCGCCAATCACCTCCTCCCCGGCGGAACGGGGATGAGATGGCCGGAAACAACCAGAAACGGGCAACGACCGAACGCGGCGCGCGCATGCTGCGAACCGCGCTCGGGCCTGCCATCTCAACTCTCCTGCAAGACAAGTCCATCGTCGAGGTTATGCTGAACCCCGATGGTCGCATCTGGGTGGATCGGCTGTCCGAGGGCCTCTCCGACACCGGCGAACGGCTGACTGCAGAGGACGGTGAGCGTATTATCCGCCTCGTCGCCCATCACGTCGGGGCCGAGGTCCACGCCCGTTCGCCGCGAGTCTCGGCCGAACTTCCCGAAACCGGCGAACGGTTTGAGGGACTATTGCCGCCCATCGTGGGCGCGCCCGCCTTCGCCATCCGCAAGCCCGCAGTGGCGATATTCAGCCTCGACGACTATGTGGCGGCCGGCATCATGAGCGCCGCCCATGCCGCCACGCTGCGCAATGCCGTCGCTTCCCGCGCCAATATCCTCGTCGTCGGAGGAACGAGCACCGGCAAAACGACGCTCACCAATGCGTTGCTCGCCGAGGTCGCCAAGACGGCAGATCGCGTCGTCATCATCGAGGACACGCGCGAGCTGCAATGTGCCGCACCGAATTTGGTGGCAATGCGGACCAAGGATGGCGTGGCGACGCTTTCCGATCTCGTCCGCTCCTCGCTGCGCCTGCGCCCCGACCGTATCCCTATCGGCGAGGTGCGCGGCTCCGAAGCCCTGGATCTGCTCAAAGCATGGGGGACCGGACATCCCGGCGGAATCGGGACCATCCATGCTGGTTCCGGCATCGGCGCGCTGCGCCGTCTCGAACAACTCATTCAGGAAGCCGTTGTCTCTGTCCCGCGCGCCCTCATCGCGGAGACGATCGACATAGTAGCAGTCCTTGCCGGGCGCGGTTCCGCGCGCCGGCTGGTGGAACTTGCCCGCGTCGAAGGGCTCGGCCCGGATGGCGATTACCAGCTTTCGCCCGCCCTTCCAGACCCCACCCCAAACGACCCTTCAGGAGAACCCGCATGATCCGCCGCGCCTTTCGCATCCGCCGTCACATCGCCACTGCCAACGCCTTCACTTGGGTCGCTCTTATGACGTCGCCGGCGCTCGCCTCCGGCTCGTCCATGCCGTGGGAGGCACCGCTTCAGTCGATCCTCGAATCCATCGAGGGTCCGGTGGCGAAAATCGTCGCCGTCATCATCATCATCGTGACCGGCCTGACGCTCGCCTTCGGCGATACCGGCGGCGGCTTCCGGCGGCTGATCCAGATCGTTTTCGGGATTTCGATCGCGTTCGCCGCCAGCTCCTTCTTTCTCAGCTTCTTCTCCTTTGGTGGCGGGGCGCTGATCTGATGGCGACCGTTCTCGAACAGCTCGACGCCGTGCCGGGGTTCACCGCCCCGGTTCATCGCGCGCTCAGCGAACCCATCCTACTGGGCGGTGCGCCGCGTTCGGTAGCGATCCTCAACGGCACGCTTGCCGGGGCCGTGGGTCTCGGCCTTCAGCTCTGGCTCGCCGGCATCCTGATCTGGGCAGCAGGCCATCTCGCAGCCGTATGGGCGGCGCGGCGCGATCCCCTCTTCATGGAAGTAACGCGCCGACACCTGCGCGTTCCGGCTTTTCTTTCGGTGTGAGGCGCAGGCCATGATGAACCTCGCAGAATATCGCCGTACCGCCGCGCGCCTCGCCGACTACCTGCCCTGGGTGGCGCTGGTCGGTCAGGGCGTCGTCTTGAACAAGGATGGATCGCTCCAGCGTAGCGCAAAGTTCCGCGGGCCGGATCTCGACTCGGCAGTCGCAGCCGAGCTGGTCGGCGTCGCCGCGCGCCTCAACAATTCCTTCCGCCGCCTCGGCTCCGGCTGGTGCATTTTCGTCGAGGCGCAGCGGTCCGAGGCTGGCACCTATCCGAACGACGTCTTTCCCGATCCGGCATCCGCGCTGGTCGATGCCGAGCGCAAGGCCGATTTCGAGGAGGAAGGCAGCCACTTCGTCTCCGACTACTATCTGACCTTCCTCTGGCTTCCACCCGCGGAGGACGCCGCCCGCGCCGAAAGCTGGCTCTATGAAGGCCGGGAGACCTCCGGCGTCGATCCCTGGGAGCTGGTGCGCGGCTTCGTCGATCGCACCGATCGCGTGCTGGCGCTCCTCGACGGCTTCATGCCCGAGTGCCGGTGGCTCACCGACGCCGAGACGTTGACCTATCTTCATTCGACCGTCTCGACCAAACGGCACCGCGTCCGTGTGCCAGAGACCCTGATCTATCTGGACGCGCTGCTCGCCGACGAGGCGCTGACCGGCGGGCTCGAACCGCGCCTCGGCGCCGCGCATCTGCGCATCCTCACCATCACCGGATTCCCGAGCATCACGACGCCCGGCCTGCTCGACGACCTCAACCGGCTGGCTTTCCCCTATCGCTGGTCGACCCGCGCCATTCTGATGGACAAGACGGACGCGACCAGGCTGCTCACGAGAATCCGCCGCCAGTGGTTTGCGAAGCGCAAGAGCATCGCCGCCATTCTGAAAAAGGTGATGACGAACGAGCAATCGGCGCTCGTCGACACCGATGCCGCCAACAAGGCTGCCGATGCCGACCTGGCGCTACAGGAACTCGGCGCGGACATCGCCGGCATCGCCTATGTCACCGCGACCGTCACGGTCTGGGACGCCGATGCCGCCCGCGCCGACGAGAAGCTGCGGCTGGTCGAGAAGGTCATCCAGTCCCGCGATTTCAGCGTGATGGTCGAGACGGTCAACGCCGTCGACGCCTGGCTCGGCTCCCTGCCGGGCCACGCCTACGCAAATGTGCGTCAGCCTCCGGTCTCGACGCTCAACCTTGCCCACATGGTTCCTTCGTCCGCCGTGTGGGCGGGGCCGGAACGGGACGAGCACTTCGGCGCACCCCCGCTGCTGTATGGCAGGACCGAAGGCTCCACCCCGTTCCGGTTCTCCCTTCATGTCGGTGATGTCGGCCACACCCTAGTCATCGGCCCCACCGGCGCTGGGAAGTCCGTGCTTTTGGCGCTCATGGCCCTGCAATTCCGTCGTTATGAGGGCGCGCAGGTCTTCGCCTTTGACTATGGCGGGTCCATCAGGGCAACCGCCCTTGCCATGGGCGCTGACTGGCACGATCTCGGTGGACGGCTCACCGAAAACGCCGAGATTTCCGTCTCGCTCCAGCCGCTTGCCCGCATCGAGCAGACGCAGGATCGCGCATGGGCCGCAGACTGGATCATAGCGATCCTAGCGCGCGAAGGCGTATCCGCTACGCCCGAGGCGAAAGAGCATATCTGGACCGCCCTCACGTCGCTGGCGTCGGCTCCCGTCGAGGAACGAACGATCACCGGCCTCTCGGTGTTGCTCCAGTCCAACGATCTCAAGCTCGCACTCCAACCCTATTGCATCGGCGGTCCCTACGGCCGGCTGCTCGACGCCGAGTCGGAAACCCTGGGCGAAGCCTCTGTCGTCGCTTTCGAAACCGAAGGGCTGCTGGAGACCGGCGCGGCTCCAGCCGTCCTCGCCTATCTCTTCCACCGGATCGCCGATCGCCTCGACGGCCGCCCGACCATGATCGTCATCGATGAAGGCTGGCTTGCGCTCGGCGATCCGGCCTTCGCCAAACAATTGGGCGAGTGGCTGGTCACGCTGCGCAAGAAGAACGCAAGCGTTGTCTTTGCGACCCAATCGCTCGCACAGCTCGAAAAGAGCAGCATCGCGCCGGCGATCATCGAAAGCTGCCCGACGCGGCTGCTTCTGCCCAACGACCGTGCCGTTGAACCGCAGATCACGGCCATCTACAGGCGCTTCGGGCTGAACGATCGGCAAATCGAGATCCTGGCCCGCGCTATCCCGAAACGGGACTATTACTGCCAAAGCCGCAGGGGAAACCGGCTGTTCGAGCTGGGCCTGTCCGAAGTCGGCCTCGCGCTCTGCGCGGCGTCCTCCAAGTCCGACCAGGCATTGATCGCCGATATCCTCGCCGAGCATGGCCGCGACGGTTTCCTCGCTGCATGGCTCACGGCGCGCGGCGTCGAATGGGCGGCCGATCTCATTCCCAACCTCACCAACATCACCGCCGCTGCGGAGCCCCTCGCGCCCGGCGCGGTGCTCGCGGCGGCGCTCGACCTCACCGATGCCCTTGAACTCGACCCAGAGGAGATCATGCCATGACCCGACACCGCTTTCCCCGTCTCGCCGGCGCTTCATTGCTCGCGCTGTCCCTTGCCGCGCCGATGGCGCTTTCGCCGGTCTTCACCACGCCGGCCCACGCCCTCTTCGGCTTCGGCCGGATCGTTTACGACCCGACCAACCATGCCGAGAACCTTCTGACTGCCGCGCGGACGCTGGAGCAGATCAACAACCAGATCACGTCGCTCCAGAACGAAGCGCAGATGCTCATCAACCAGGCGAGGAACCTGGCGAGCCTCCCCTTCAGCTCGCTTCAGGCGCTCCAGCAGAATGTGCAGCGCACCCAGCAGCTTCTCGGAGAGGCGCAGAACATCGCCTTCGACGTTCAGTCGATCGACAGCATGTTCCAGCAAGACTACGGCAAGCTCTCCCTCTCGGCCACCGACAGCCAGTTGATCGCCGATGCGCGCAGCCGGTGGGAAACGACCGTCGGCGGCTTGCAGGACGCGATGCGTGTCCAGGCCGGGGTGGTCGGCAACATCGACACCAACCGCTCGCAGATGTCGGCCCTCGTCGGCGAGAGCCAGGGTGCGACCGGCGCGCTTCAGGCAACCCAGGCCGGCAACCAGCTCCTCGCCCTGCAAAGCCAGCAACTCTCCGACCTCATTGCCGTGATCTCGGCCAATGGCCGGGCGGATGCCTTGTCCGAGGCTGAACGCGCCACGGCGGCCGAGCAGGGCCGCATCCAGCGCGAACGCTTCCTGACGCCCGGCTCCGGCTACCAGCCGGGCAATGCAAGCATGTTCAACAACTGACAGGCCGGAAGGGGGACATCATGGACGGCAAGGTGCTGGCCCGGATCGCGGCCATCATATTCGTCGCCGTCGCCATCACGGCGACGATCATCGAAATGACCCGCGAGGAAAAGACCGGGCCGGCGCCGGCCACGCCTGCGCTTCAGCCTGCAGCCGATCCGCTGCGGCTGGAACAGCGTCGTTGCCAGGAGCTGGGTGAAGCCGCCGCAAATGACGCCGCTTGCCTGCGCGTCTGGGCCGAGACCCGCGATCGCTTCCTCGGCCGCTCGCCCGCACCGGCAGCTCCTGCCCCGAACGAAGGGCGGTGAGCGCATGGGCGGCACCGGAGTAATCGACAACTTTCTCGGCATCTTCACCAGCTACATCGACAGCGGGTTCGGCCTCCTCGGCGGTGAGGTGGCCTTCATCGCCAGCACCTTGATCGTGATCGACGTGACGCTCGCCGCCCTGTTCTGGGCGTGGGGCGCGGATGACGACATCATCGCGCGTTTGGTCAAGAAGACCCTCTTTGTCGGGGTGTTCGCCTACATCATTTCCAATTGGAACAACCTCGCGCGCATCGTCTTCGAGTCGTTCGCCGGCCTCGGCCTCATGGCGTCCGGCACCGGATTCTCTACCGCCGATCTGTTGCGTCCCGGCCGCGTCGCCCAGACCGGCCTCGATGCCGGCCGGCCGCTGCTCGAATCCATCTCGGACCTTATGGGCTGGATCGCGGTCTTCGAGAACCTCGTGCAGATCCTTTGCCTGTTCTTCGCCTGGGCGCTGGTGATCCTCGCCTTCTTCATCCTGGCGATCCAACTCTTCGTCACCCTGATCGAGTTCAAGCTCACGACCTTGGCGGGATTCGTCCTCATTCCTTTCGGCCTGTTCGGCAAAACCGCGTTCATGGCCGAGCGCGTGCTGGGCAACGTGATCTCCTCCGGCATCAAGGTGCTGGTCCTGGCGGTCATCATCGGCATCGGCTCCACCCTCTTTGGACAATTCACCGCCGGCTTCGGCGGCGCGACGCCAACAATCGACGATGCCATGGCAATCGTCCTGGCGGCCCTTTCCCTTCTCGGCCTCGGCATCTTCGGGCCGGGCATCGCAACCGGCCTCGTTTCCGGCGGCCCGCAGCTCAGCGCCGGTGCTGCGGTCGGAACCGGCCTCGCTGTCGGCGGCGCTGCCGTCGCGGCGGGTGGCGCCACCATGTTGGCCGCGCGCGGTGGAGCCGCCGCTCTTTCCGGTGGTGCGGCACTGGCGCGTGGCGGCGCAACGGCCGCCGGCGCAGCATCCTCTGCCTATACACTCTCCTCGATGGGCGATACCGGCGCGGCCAGCGTTGCGGCCGGTATCGGCGGTGTTGCGCGTGCCGGTGTAACCGCCGCCGTCTCTCCCCTGAAACGCGCGGCTTCCCGAGCCGCTGACAGCCTCAAATCCAGCCATGACGCCGGCGTCAAAGCTGGATTCGAGAAGACCGGCGGCAGTTCTTCCATGGGAACCATCGGTGGTGGCATCTCGTCGAGCCCGGCGAGCACTCCGTCTTCCGATGGAGCGCCAGCCTGGGCGCAACGCATGCGCCGCAGCCAAGCTCTGAGTCACGGCGCCTCGGCCGCCGCCCATGCCGTCCGATCCGGTGACAGTCACGGCGGCGGCGCCTCCATCAGCCTTTCCGAAAGCGACCGCACATGAACATCTTCAAACGCCCCACCACCCATTTCGGCAAGACGCCGGAACCCGTCACGCCCTATCAGAAGGCAGCCCAAATCTGGGATGAGCGCATTGGCTCGGCGCGCGTGCAGGCCCGCAACTGGCGCTTCATGGCCTTTGGCTGCCTGATATTGTCGGCCGGCTTCGCCTCGGCGCTTGTCTGGCAATCGGCCCGAGGCACCGTCGTTCCATGGGTGGTCGAAATCGACCGCCACGGCGAGGCCCGCGCCGTCGAATCCGCCATCGCCGACTATCGGCCCACCGACCCTCAGGTCGCCTGGCACCTCGCCCGCTTCATCGAACAGGTGCGCAGCCTGCCATCCGACCCGATCATCGTCCGCCAGAATTGGCTTCGGGCCTATGAGTTTACGACCGATCGTGGCGCAGTAGCGCTCAACGACTATGCGCGGGCGAACGATCCATTCACCCGCGTTGGCCGCGAGCAGGTCTCCGTGGAGGTCTCCAGCGTCATCCGCGCCTCGCCAGACTCCTTCCGCATCGCCTGGACCGAGCAGCGTTACGAAAACGGGCAACTTGCCGCCACCGAACGCTGGACAGCGATCCTCACCATCGTCCTCCAGCAGCCCCGCACCGCCGAGCGTCTCCGTGCAAACCCCCTTGGAATCTTTGTCAACGCGATCTCGTGGTCGCGGGAGATGAGTCAATGACCAGAAATTCAGCAAAGGCCGGACATCCGGCTTTCCGTAAACCCGCAATGGCGGCTTGCCTGCTTGCAGCAACAGCGCTCGCCGGATGCGCCACCAACCGCACGCCGCAGTTCAGCTACGACGATAACGTGCCCCCATTGCCCGTGGTGCGAACCTCGGCGACCAACGACACCCCAAGGCCGCTCCATACCCCTCCGGCCTGGAGGGTCGCGCGGGGCGGAGCTGCAGCGGGCACACCAACAGGACAGGTGGGCAACGCCAATGCGGCTGCGCGTGTCGAGCCGCGCCGCGAGGGCTATTACAATGCGATCCAGATCTATCCCTGGTCGGAAGGCGCGCTGTTTCAGGTCTATGCCGCTGTCGGACAGATCACCACCATAGCGCTGGAGCCCGGCGAAAGCCTGACCGGCGCTGGCCCGATCGCTGCGGGCGATACCGCGCGCTGGATCATCGGCGACACTGAAAGCGGTTCGGGAACGACGCGGCGCGTCCATGTGCTGGTCAAGCCGACCCGCGCCGGCATCTCGACCAATCTGGTCATCACAACAGATCGCCGAACATACCTCATAGAGTTGCGCGCGAACGACGAGACGTGGATGCCTGCGGTCGCATGGGCCTATCCTGCGCCGCCCGCCACCCAGCGCATGACCACGCCCCCCGCTCCGATCATTCCGGCCGAGACTGCGCGGAACTACCGCTACGGCCTCTCCGGCGACAACCCGCCCTGGCGGCCGATCTCCGTCTTCGACGATGGGCGCCGGGTCTATGTCGTGTTCCCACGCGGCATCATCCAGGGAGAGATGCCGCCCCTGTTTGTCATCGGATCGGGCGGCGAACCCGAGATCGTTAATAGCCGCATCTATCAGAACGTCCTCATCGTCGATCGCCTCTTCGGCGCGGCCGAACTGCGGCTGGGCTCCGGCAACCGGCAACAGACCGTCAGGATCGTCCGCGTTCAGCCCGGCCAGACCGCCGCCGCGACCAGCAGACAAGGCACGGCAACGGGAGGGTCGCCGTCATGAGCGAGACCGAAGGCCGGAAGGAGGAAGGGATGGAGCTGGCCGGAGCGGCCAACGACAAGGCGGGCTCCATGCGCCTGCGCGCCGAAGCGCCGCGCGTCACGCGCATCTCGCGCAAGGTTCTCATGGGCGCGGGCCTGGTTGCCGGTATCGGCATCGGCGGCGCGTTGATCTATGCGCTTCAAGGCGTCGATCGCGGCGGGCAGCCCGAGGAGCTGATCTCAACCGATCGCCGCCAGACCGCAGACGGCTTGCAGGGGCTTCCCGGCAGCTATGGTGACGTGCCGGTCCTCGGCCCGCCGCTGCCCGGAGATCTCGGCGGGCCGGTGCTGCGCGCCCGCGAGGAAGGCCAGCCCATCCCCGCGACCCCGATGCCGGTTCCCGCGGCCGATCCCGAGGAGCAGCGCCGCCTCGCCGAGCTGGAAGCGGCCCGCACCAGCGAGATCTTCTTCCAGATCAGGGCAGGCCAAAACACTGGCTCGCCGTCGATCCCGGCCGTTCCGGGCATGTCCGGCCTGGCGGGCGCCGCAACGCAGGACAGGCACCTTGCCTTCCTCAATGCCGAGGTGGATCGACGCACCGTCGCGACGGATCGTGTCATGGGACCCGCGTCGCCTTACATTCTTCAGGCCGGCGCGGTGATCCCTGCCGCGCTAATCACCGGCATCCGTTCGGATCTGCCGGGACAGATCACAGCCCAGGTGACGCAGAACGTCTATGACAGCCCGACCGGCGCGCTCCTGCTCATCCCACAAGGAAGCCGCCTCATCGGCGAATACGACGCCGGCGTGACCTTCGGCCAGCGCCGCGTCCTCTTGGTGTGGAATCGTCTCATCCTGCCCAACGGCCGGTCCATCGTGCTGGAGCGCCAGCGCGGTGCCGATGCGTCGGGCTATGCGGGCCTGGAAGATGGAGTGGACTACCATTGGTGGGATCTGATGAAGGCGGCGGGCCTCTCGACGCTTCTTGCCGTCGGTGCGGAGCTGGCCACGAGCGATGAGGACCGTCTTGTCCGCGCCATCCGCGAAGGGGCGCAGGACACGGTGAACCAGGCCGGCCAGCAAATCGTCCAACGGCAGCTTCAGGTCGCCCCAACGCTCACCATTCGCCCCGGCTTTCCGGTCCGCGTGATCGTCGCCCGCGATTTGGTCCTCGAGCCCTATGGAGCGCATTGATGAGCAATCTCAAACTCGGTCCATTGCCCAGACTCGGCGTGGTGCGCATCACCGTCTCGCTGCCGGAGCCACTGAAGGAGGAACTCGACCTCTACGCCGCCGAATATGGCCGGCTCTATGGCGAGGTCGATACCGCAACCCTGATCCCCCACATGCTCGAATCCTTCCTGCGGTCGGATCGCGGCTGGCGGAGCCGCAAGGCCAAGGCTGTTGGTAAATCACGACCCACGACCGGAGGCCAGCCTGGCGCGGTCGGCCGGACGAATCCGGCCGACACCGATCATTGAGCACGCCGGCCTTGCTGCTTGACGGCCAGTTCCCGCGCGAAGCTCAGGAAGCGCCGCAGGGCCGGATTGTCGCTTGAGGGTGACCAGACGGCGCTGAACGGCACGATGTCCTCGTTCGCGGTCAACGGACGCAGGGTCAGATCAGCATGGGACATGCTGGTCCAGCCCTGGGAAACCAGCGTGATGCCCTCGCCAATGGCGACCATGTGCATCAGCGTCTCGACCGTGACCTGACGATAGCTCACATCAGGATAGGTGCTGTAATCGGCGATGCGGCGCACGATATAGTCATGGACCTCCGGACCGGGCTCCATACTCGAGACGATGAACTGCTCCTGCCGCAGTTGCGGCCAGTCCACGGCATTGCTGTCCGCGAGCGGATGCTCGGCGCTCATGGCCACATGGACCCGCTCGCGCCAGAACTCCTCGACATCACAACCGGCAAGCGGCGCGTTGCCGGTAAAGAACGCGACATCCAGCTGCCGCGCACGGATTGCGCGCAGATGATCCTGTCGCCCGCCATCGAATATAACGAGCCTGACACCCGGATAGCTTTGACGATAGGTCGCGATCAGTTCGCGAAGGAATCCGCCACCAAGTGTGGTGATAATCCCGACTTTGACCGTGCCCTCTTCGACCCTGCCTGCGGCGCCGGCGCGTTGCAGGACGGCCTCCGCCATCTGGAGAACAGGAATGATGTCATCGAGCAGCTGGCTGCCGGCATCGGTGAGGCGCACCCCGGAGGTGGAGCGCTCAAACAGGGAGATGCCGATAGCATCCTCGAAATTGCGTACCTGACGGCTGACGCTGGACACTTTCATTCCAAGGGCGCCGGCGGCACCGGAAAAACTCATCTGCTCGGCAGCGGCGAGGACATAGCGCAACGCCCTCATATCAAATGGAAGTCCGTCCGAAGGCCAACGTACAGGCCGCTCCCAACGTGGCGCGTTCGATTTCTCCATCGCCGGCCATCCTCCCTCGTGTCCCTCTCCCTTCGTTCGCGCTAGGTTTCCTCGTTGGCCGCTCCCATCGCAGTCCTTATAAATGAGACAGCATCCTCGCTCGCCCATTCGGCCGGACCGTTCATATGGGCGAGAAGACACCCCTCTCCATTAACCAACAGCGTAACCGGCAGGCCCAGCGCTAAGCCCTGCTTCTTAAGGCCGTTGAATAGGGAGAGTGTCTGTTCGCTATAGTATCTAAGATTGTCGATCCCGATTTCCTTGAGAAAAGCCAGCGGTTTGTCATTTCCGCCGGTATCGAGGTTTACGGCAATAACCTCGAATTTTTCGCCTCCCACTTCATTTTGAAGTGCGTCGAGCGCCGGCATCTCCTCACGACAGGGAGCGCACCATGTCGCCCACAGATTAATCAGCAGCGTTTTTCCCTCGAAGTCGCCGACGCTTACTGGTGATCCGTCCGGCCCACTGAATGTCATTCCACGCATAGATCGCGGCTTTTCTGTCGTAAGCATTGCCGCGACCGCGCCCTTTGAGGCACTCCTTATCGCCGTCAACTGATCTGGCGAAACTGAGCAACTATCCGATACCGCGGCTTCAGCGACGCTCTTTTGCCTTTCATCGGAAAAGCCGCCTGATACCAAAATGCCACCCAGTCCGGCCAACATTCCAGCAACCATAGCTAAAACTATCCAGACACCGGTAGACGGCCCGGCGTTGTCTTTTGCCATTTGTAGCAACCTCCCGATTATTGATTCGCCATTACGCCACGAGCGCTGATCAGTATTTATCCATCCCGTTGACGGATCAGGCGCTTCAACTTCGAAAGCATGACACTCGCTTCTTCCTCGTAGTCCATGGTGCCGAAAAACCTTCCGTCCGCATCCATGAGGATAACGCTGGCCGTGTGATCCATCGTATAATCACCACCCTCGAGCGGGACCTTCGCATGGTAGATCTTGTATGCCTTTGCGACGGAATCGATCTGTTCGGCGGTGCCGGTAAGCCCGATGATGCGGTCATCGAACGCCTCGAGATACTGCTTCATCTCCTCAGGCCCATCGCGCTCTGAATCAACAGAGACGAACACGAAATTGAGCTTGTCCGCATCCGGACCGAGCTGCTTTGCTAATGTTGTCAGTTCGAACAACGTGGTCGGGCACACATCCGGGCAGTATGTGAAGCCGAAGAAGACTGCGCTCGGCTTGCCTAGCAGATCTTTCTCCGTCACTGTCTGGCCTTCGGTTCCAACCAATTGGAACGGCCCGCCTACAGTGGCGACACCAGTGCTTCGGAACTGAATATTCGGTTGTCGCTCCTTGGAGATGATAGTAACGGCTGCGAGGGCCATGCCGACTGCAAGCACCGCAGCCGAAAGTAGTCCGATCGTTCTCCCTCGCATCAGTTTTCTCCATCATGCGATGACGCAGAGCCACCCTGATGATCCGACTGCGCCTGGCCGAGGGCCCCGGCCGCGAACTCAACCTCTACCGAACCGGCCAACTCAAACTGAAGAGTGACTGGCACCATGTCCCCTTCTTTGATCGGCTTGACGAGGTCGATCAGCATGAGATGGTATCCGCCTGGGGCGAGCTCAATCTTGCCACCGGCGGAAATGACCATCCCGTCAGGCACCGGGCGCATTTTCATAATGCCGTCGCTCATTTCCATTTTGTGGATTTCGACGCGTGATGCCGCGGTAGAGCTGGCCCCCACGAGCCTGTCAGTCACGGCCCCATTGTTGACCGCGTCGAAATATCCGCCGCCAACCTTTGCTGCCGGAGACGTAGCACGTGTCCAGGGATGATTAATCACGATGTCGCCAACACGAAAATCATGCGCGAACGCTGTGGATGCAGAGACGAAGGCGGCAGTTGCCGCGAGGATACGGATATACTTGAGCATTGATTTCTCCATGCAACAAAACGAGCGCAGGAACGCGCCGGATCGATTTTCTGTCAGATGAAGAATGAAGGTGGCGCCCGCGCTCCGAGGGACGGGACGACGAGTATGTCCGGCGGATCACCCTTTTCGAGCGGCTGCATGCGCTCTCCGGGCGAACCATGCGGTATCAGCGCAAGCAGATCTAACCATACCGGAGGCACCGTCGGCCCTGATGAAGCGGCAGACTTGCAAAGTGCCGCGCAACAGTCCTTACCGAGAAATCCGAGCGGGTTATCCGGGCTGCTATATTTGTTGCCGGACGGCGCACAGATGACGAACACTGGTGCAGACGGGCTGATAATCATAACCGTCTTGGCGTAAGCCGATGCCAGGCCCTGAAGCAAAATGAGGTAAGCAAGCAAGCCGACGGCGAGACCGGTTATCCAGCATCCACTTCTTATTCCGCGTGCAAGTTGCATGGCTAAAAGCTTAACTGGCCCCGTCAATACCGTCGATGTGACATGTCGCAACACTCAATCGGCGGCAACTCGGAATGAAACGACATAATGAGCGTCGCATGGAACAAGATCTCTAAAGGATTATAGAGCTTTCATGCAGCGGGATGGCAGCACCTTCCTTTGGTTCAGGCTTTGCGCTGCCATCCAGTATTGATTTGTCAGACAGGTTCAGGCCGCCGGAACGGCATTCAGAAGTTCGTCAAATAGCTTCTTTGCTTTAGGAGGGTGTTTGGCTGCTCTGGCGTCTTCCAGATTGACGGGAGCTCCAACAGAAATGAGCATCACCATTCCCATTCCGTAGTGAGGTGCGCATTTCACACCATAAACTCCTTCCTTTTCGATAGTGATGGTGATTTCCTCATTGAGTTTTCCTGCAAACGCCTGAGCTCCTTCGGGAAGCATCTCCTTGATGCTAACTGCGTTGTGAGACTTATCTGTAGGAACGAATGTCACCGTGTCGCCGGGAGCTGCCCGAACAAAGTCGGGTTCATACACCATGGGACCTTTCTTTCCCTTGTTCAGCATCTGGACCTTGTGATTGGTTCCGGACTGTGCGCGCGCAGACAACCCAGACACGACCGTAAGCGCAGTTGCACCTGCGAGTATCTCGCGTCTTGTCAGCATATCAAACTCCTTGATGTTGTTAGCGGTGAACTCGTTCCCCTTGCCTGACTCCTTTCGGTCAGGTTGTTTGCGATTTTTGCATCGGTTAACGGGCGAGGGACGTCCTGCTCTCTCGGCGTTAGCGAATGCGAGATGCGATAGACCGATGCGGGCGGAATGTTTCGGATGACGCTTCCGAGCAATTCAGCTTTCAATCCGCATTTAAGAAGGATGCCTGCAGGAGCAGGGCAGCGTATGCCATAGGTGAACTGAAACATGTGGCCGCTCGGCTCAAGCCTGAGCGCCGCGCTCCGGACGATCCGGTAGATGCTCCGGGCAGACATCGACAGAAGTGGCAGACCGCTTACGATGGCATCGTATTTTGCATCCTTATCGACCCCTGCCGCCGACAGGCGCGCGGCGTTGCCTCGAACGATCCTGATGCCGGGGAAACGTTCAGAGAGCAAATCTGCGAAACATTCATCCAGTTCGACCAGGGTTAGTTGGTCCCGAACAAGCCCCCGCGCCAATAGGGCCTCTGTAAAGACACCTGTGCCTGGTCCAAGCTCAAGGACCCTTCCGTCGGTGTAACCGACTGCATTTGCCATAAGCCCGGCCAGAACCGGGCTGGAAGGCATGACCGCGCCTACCGTCAGCGGATCAGCGACCCAACGGCGAAGAAACGTCAGATATTGCGACCTCTGAAACACTATCGAGCGCTGCCTATGTTCGGATTCCCCGCCATGCGAGAAGGCGCATCGCATTGGCGGTGACGAGAACGGTTGCGCCGGTATCAGCAAGGATCGCGGGCCAGAGCCCAGTAATCCCGAGCACGGTCGTTACGAGGAAAACGGCTTTCAGCCCAAGCGAGATAACGATGTTCTGCCAGATGTTGCTCATCGTCAGCCGCGACAGGGACACCATGTTCGCGACGTCTTTCACCCGGCCATGCAAGATCGCAGCATCCGCCGTTTCGAGCGCAACGTCGGTTCCACCGCCCATGGCAATGCCGATGTCGGCGGCGGCAAGCGCGGGCGCGTCGTTGATGCCATCGCCTACCTTGGCTACAAAACGGCCTTCCCGCCGCATTTCGCCGATCATCCGCTGCTTGTCCTGCGGCATCAGCTCAGCGCGAGCTTCCATTCCAAGCGAAGCGGCGATGGCTTTCGCGGTACGAGTGTTGTCGCCGGTGAGCATGACAGAGTCCGCCCCGAGTTCGCGCAGAAGCGCGATACCCTCTTTTGCGTCCTCGCGCGGTTCGTCGCGCATAGCGACCAGACCGGCAATCTCTTTGCCGGCAAGAAGCACGGAAACTGTCTTGCCTTCATCGTTGAGCGAGGCGATCCGGGCGGCAAGCGCGGCATCGATCTGAACCTCCTCTGCGGCCGCACGGGGCGATGCAAGAAACAGCTTTTCGCCGTTGAGCGTGCCAACCACTCCTTTCCCGCCAACCGCACCGGCCTCCGACGCAGTGGTCAGCGGCACGCCTTCGCTGTCAGCTTTTGCAAGGATGGCGACGGCAAGAGGATGGCTCGATCCCACCTCGAGCGCCGCCGCGAGACGCAGGGTCTCCCGTTCATCCCTTGCGACACCGATGATGTCGGTCACCTTCGGTTTGCCTTCCGTCAGGGTTCCGGTCTTGTCAAAGGCGACCCGGTTTACCTTGCCGAGATTCTCCAGCACCGAGCCGCCCTTCATCAGCAAGCCACGTCGCGCGCCCGCTGAGAGTGCGGCGGCGATTGCCGCCGGTGTCGAGATGACCAGCGCACACGGGCAACCGATCAGCAGGACCGCAAGGCCGCGATAGATCCACGTGGCCCATTCCGCGCCAACGACTAACGGGGGAATGATTGCGATCAGCGCAGCCACCACCATCACGCCGGGCGTGTAATATCTGGAGAAGCGGTCGATGAAGCGCTCGGTCGGGGCCTTGGTCTCCTGCGCTTCCTCTACGAGAGTGATGATACGGGCAATCGTGTTGTCGGCAGCAGCGGCCGTAACCCGCACCCGAAGCACGCCTTCCTGATTGACGGTACCGGCGAATACGTTGTCGCCTTCTTCCTTGCGCTTAGGCACCGACTCGCCCGTAACCGGCGCCTCGTCGACAGCACTCTCACCCGACAACACCACGCCGTCAGCCGGCACACGATCGCCGGGACGCACCAACACGATAGCGTCGACCGTAAGGCTCTCGGCCGGGACGGTCTTCGTCGCACCGTCTATCTCGAGCAGGGCCGTTTTAGGCATCAGTGTTGCAAGAGCGCGAATGGATGCTCGCGCGCGCCCGGTTGCAATGCCTTCGAGAAGCTCACCCACGAGGAACAGGAAAACGACAACCGCCGCCTCCTCGGACGCATCGATGATCACGGCGCCTACGGCCGCTACCGTCATCAATGTCTCGATCGTGAACGGGCTGCCGTTCAACGCGCCGAACAGGGCACGCCGGGCGATGGGGACGAGCCCGACCGCCATGGCAACGACGAAACCCCAAGGCTGCGTCTGGGGGTAAAGCTGTGCAAGGCCGAAAGCGATCGCCAGCGCGGCCCCGCATAATATGGTCAGTCGCGCCTTGGAGGATTTCCACCATGGCCCGTCAGAAGGTCCGTGATCGTGCCCGTGCAGGCCCGCGAGAGCGTCCGACTGGCCGGTGCTCTCACTCGAATGATTGTGAGTTCCCTCGGCATGATCATGGTCGCAATCGGGGCCGTGACGATGCACCGCGCCTTCCATTGCGACGGGAGAATCCGTCGCGGTAATCGGGACGGTCTTGTATCCGAGGCTACCAATCTTTTTGGCGAGTGCGTCTATGTCAATGCGGTCGCCATGGGTCACGGTCATTGTTCCGGCCACAACCGAAACCTTGACGTCTGCGACGTCGTTGAGGCGACGTACAGCAGTGTCGATCTTCGTGGCGCAGCTTGCGCAATCCATGCCCTCGACCCTGAAGCGGGTCTGGCGTTCAGCAGCACTCATGGCTGGTCTCCTGTCATACAGGAGCAAATTTATAAAACCTCAGGTGGCTGGAGGGTCAAGCACAATTATCGATTTGGTGCGGCTTGTTGACTTTTACCGACAGGTCCGTGAATTGGCAGATTTAATAGAGAAAGCGTGGGGGCATTTTGTCTGTTTGCCGTCGTCGTCTGGCCGACTTCTTCATTCCATTGGTCGCTCTGGCGCAGGTTATCTATTTTGGAGCCCAGCTCGGTTCGCACCTGCTTGCCCGTGATTTGTGGGCAGCGGACATGGCGAACTTTGTTCGGCCACACCTTCTCGCTGCGGGAATAGGGCTGTTTGCAACTGGCCTGCTGTTGCCATCCCGGCTAACGCGGGTGGGCGCTGTGATCTCATGTCTTGCTGCTATTTTTCCGTTCGTCTTCCTGCCCGCCCCGGCCAGCGAAAGCGACGGCGTTCGGTTCACGATTGTTTCCGCTAATGTCCTCTCGGACAATCGCAACCCACGACCGTTTCTCGCCATCGCGGAAGTCGCTTCGAGCGATATCATCGTGCTTCAGGAAGTGCGTCCCGTCTGGCAGGACGCGCTGGTCGACAGCGGATTATGGCGCTACGAAAGCAACCGCGACCTTCGGGCAAATACCGACATGAAGGTGTTCAGCCGCTTTCCGATCGTCAGCGAGGAGGTTGTCTCACCAGCAAGCCGTGACACGGGAGGCCGGCACCCGCTCAGGCTCGAGCTCCTGATCGAAGGCAGGCCGGTGGTTCTCTATGCTGTTCACGCGCAAACTCCGCGGAGGCCATCGATGTGGCGAGAGCGGGCCGCGTATTTTCGCGATCTGACACAAGCGCTACAGTACGAAGATGGTGATGCAGCTGTCATGATCGCTGGAGACTGGAATATGCCACCCTGGTCGCTCTTTTTTCAGGACTTTCTCGCAGAAACTGGCTACCGCACTACGGAATCCGCGTGGTGGCCAGCACCTACGCGATTTAGCACCCGCTTCGGCAACATACCCGCGCTGGGCACACCGATCGACAGGATTGTCATCTCGCCTAATATGGGGCTTGTCAGCCTCAATCTCGGACCGCGCTTTCAATCGAACCATCTTCCGGTTATCGCGCGGCTTTCTCTCCCCTAAATTTGGGTCCTGTTTCGCTTGATCAAACGGTTGCCAGGAAAAATCTCGTGCGCTCGCGAATATTGTTGTCTCTGCTGGCCGGTACCGCTTCCACCATTGCAGTTACTATTGCCGCAAATGCCATGCCGACCGGCGTCTTTCTGTTCCATCCTGGTGCCACGGCTCCTAGCGCAGACGAATGCCGCAGTCTTACTGTGCGTGTCCGGCCCTCCGTGGAAAAAGCTGAGGCGTGGTACTGGGGACGCGCGCCGTTCGGCTCGGATTTGGAGTTCTACATGTTCCTGAGTCAAACAAGGATGGAAACGACGTTTTCGGCCGAAGGCGACTACGACACGGGCGAGCTTCGCAATCTGCAAACGAAAGGCGATGAGACCACCTTTGACCTGATACCCGACGAACATCCCGCGGAAATCATAAGGGGATCGATCAGGCAGAGCGGCGACGGGTCGGTGCTTGCCATTACGCTATATGGCGTTCCCATGAGTGCGGCCGAAACGGACCGAGTTACGTATTACTGCAGCTTCGATGCGGACACGCAAACCTGATGGTCAGTGTTCGGTTGTGCAGAGATCGTGGTTCGCGAGCGATCTGATGACATAGCAATCCTTCATATGGCCATCGTGACACGTGCCGACCATCCGGGCGAGTTCGTGCTCGAGTCGCGCCAGTCGGTCGATCTTGTCACGAACCATATTCAGTTGGCGTACGGCAATCTGATCGGCATCCTTACACGGGCGCTCGGGATGAGCGCTAAGATCGAGGAGTTCACGGATAGCCTCAATAGTGAAGCCGAGATCACGTGCATGCTTGATGAACGCCAGGCGTTCCCCGTCCGACGGTTCAAAACGGCGCTGATTACCCTCCGTCCGGTCTGCGGGCTTCATCAAGCCCATTTCCTCATAGTACCTTATGGTCGGGACCTTCACCCCTGTCTGCTTTGACAGCTCTCCAATGGTCAGCAAACATTGTCTCCTTTTTCATTCTCAGCCCAGACTCATGTCCTCCCCGCCGCTCTGCAACAGGGCATATTGTCCGACGCGCTGAACTATTTGTGATCATCGTCAGTGAACGCAGACCTGTATCTTGGGCAATCCTCCGATTGGGCAATCATGAAGCCAAACCTGTACCACCTCCTCCTGACCGTAGCTTTGGTTCCCGGTTTTACAGCTGACGCCGGTGCTCGGGAAATTCAAGTATCGCACGAGAGTTCATCGCAAGTGCTTCAGATCGAGCATGCAGAGGTGCTCATCTCCTCCGCAGATACTTCGTCGTCGACGATGTATCTGACGATATGGAACGGAACGACATCCTCCGAAAATCTTGTCAGTGTCGAAAGCGACAGCTTCACCGGCTTTAGGGTTTCCAGAAACACCTTCGGCCGGCGTGAGCGAATAAGCAACGTTCTGACGATCCCCGGCCATGCCGAGCTGAAGATGGTGGAACCGGGAATTCATCTGGCGCTTGACGGATTTGTCGCCAATCCACTCCGGCCAAATACCATTCCAATCACATTACGCTTCGAAGGCGGCGGCTCCATCACGATGAATGCCAAAATTGTGCAGGACAAAGGAGACCTGACCCACCATCGTCATGGCGAACAAGATACCCCGTTCAAGTGATGCGCGATGACCGTAATCGGTCGGTAAATGCAACGCTAAAAAGCGCAGATAGATTTTCAAGACATTTGAATCTAATTTATCATATTGATTTTATTTGATTTTTCCCGCTTTCGCATAGGTTGTCTCCGTCAACAATCGGAGAGGCCGAGCAATGAGGATTATCTGGGGCGCAGCAATTGTTTTTCTCATGCTTTGCTCAGCAGCGCTGGCAAGCGCAGCGCATTACAATCCCACGCAATCCGGTCGCAATAACATGACGACGTTTGGGGTAACCTCGGTACCGTACGGCTACTATGACTACTGTCAGCGTTACAGTGATCGCTGCGCACGCCGGGCGGGCGGCACGATGATCGAACTGACGCGACCCGCATGGAGCGACATCGTTCGCATCAATGCTGAAGTGAACAGCATTCCCGCCTTCACGGACATGGAAATCTACGGCGTAGAGGAATTCTGGGAATACCCGACCAGCGCAGCGGATTGTGAAGACTACGCCCTTCTCAAACGCCAGCGACTGAACGAAATGGGCTATCCGCTGGGCGCGCTGCTGCTGACGACTGCACGAGATGCCAGAGGCGGCGGTCACGCTGTACTCACCGTCGTCACTTCGCTGGGAGACTTCATCCTCGACAATCTTGAACAGAAAGTTCTGCTGTGGAGCGACGCGAAGATCTACTTCCTCAAGCGCCAGTCTCAGCGCAACCTCAACCAGTGGGTGAGCCTGCGCACCGACGAGGAACTCCTTATATCGTCCGGCAACAGCCAGGCGCCTTCCACAGCTGCGACAAATGTGAAGAAGTAAACGGCGAAATCTCCGTATATCATCTCCATGGAATTGTGACCGAGAACCAGACACGCCAGAGCAAACACCAGTGTCAGAGCGCCGTAAGCGGCGACACCCGCAGCAAAGAACGAAAATACATAAAGCAGCATTAACTGGACCGCATGTCTCCCAAGACTGCGGTCCATTGTTTCACGGGAGAATGGAACCGACCATTCAAAGCTGGGTGATCCAGATGTTACCCCTGCGTCGACACCGCTACAGGAGGACGTGTCTCGACTCGTATGTGATACAGGCTGAAGCTGAACACAGCGGCGATGAAAAGGACGAGCCCGAGAAGCACGACCATGTTCATTTTTGATCGGCGGCGAGTGAGTCGCTGCGTTTCTTCACTACTCAGTTGTTCCAAAATCTTAACCGTTCCAAATTGTTAAGAAACTCCCCAAGCGGAGTTTTTCCCTTTAAACCTCGTCCGATGCGAGTAACAGGCGGGCCGCTGCGGTGATGTGTCGCTCGCGGATTTGTCAGGCGCAACGGGTCATTAACTATGATAGCTACAGAATACGGATGGTGTTCTCCGTCGCTTGGCGGATCGGGTCTGGTTCTGTTTCATGCTGTATGCGCTCAAAGCAATTTCTATCGGCCTTGTTGTCATGTCGCTCAGCGGTTGCGTCTCGAGTGTGCTGGATGTGGACAATAAGGCTGCCCAGCCTATTCCCGCCTCCCTCGTCGCCGAGATGTCAAGAAAGTCGATGTCTCCCGCATCGCCGATCCTTGTCCGCATCTTCAAACAGGAGAGCGAACTGGAAATATGGAAACAGGATCGTACCGGCAAATACGCTCTCCTGAAGACGTACCCGATGTGCCGATGGTCGGGAAGACTTGGTCCGAAGACCCGCGAAGGCGACCGTCAGGCACCAGAAGGATTTTATCACGTCAATGCGGGAATGCTGAACCCCACGTCCCAATATTACCTGTCGTTCAATCTGGGCTACCCAAACCGGCTTGAAGCGGCATTGGGGTATTCGGGCGACGCTCTGATGGTGCACGGCGCCTGCACCTCCTCAGGATGCTATGCGCTAACAGATGATGGGGTCGCCGAGATTTATGCAGTTGCGCGCGAGGCATTGAAGGGCAGTCAACAGTCCTTTCAGGTTCATGCATTTCCATTCCGCATGACGCCGCAGAACATGGCGAAGCATCGCGAGGATCCCAACTTCGCATTCTGGACCGACCTGAAGCGCGGCTATGACAGCTTCGAGGTCACCCGTCGTCAGCCAAAGATCTCTTCTTGTGACGGCCGATATGTTGTCGATACGGAATTTGAAGGCGGCGAGCCACGCAACCCTCTGGCTGCCTGCCCTCCGCCCGTCAATTCGCCTCATTCAGAGATAGCCGGGCGCACACAGACTGACTTACGGCAAGCTGACCTTCTGGTTTCAAGCGGGAACGCGTTGTCCGCGCATTCTTATGTAGACGGCGGGATGCATCCAAGCTTCCGCCGGCTGCTGGAGCGGAACGGTCAGGATGCGTTGGCTAAGCGAACATCACCCCGCTCTTCTGTGCCTGTCAGCCGACCCGACGCAGCGCTCGCGGATCCGCACTCTCCGGACGAGTGACAGATATGTTGCGTGGCTTTCTGACATTGCTGACCGCTCTATTGCTGACCCTGCATTTGAGCGCTGCCGCGTCCATCGCAGCACCGGCAACAGACGGGCGCAGCCTGGTTTCATCAGATCTCTTCATAAATACTGGAGAAAGCGCCGAAATCTCTGCGGTCGACGACAACAATCCCGCGCCGGAACCCCTCCCGTCATCCTGTCACGATCATTGCGCCAAACTGATGGCCTACTCCGCATATCCCTCGGTGCCATCAACTGTCGAACCATGCAGGGATTTTGGCGAGTTCCGCTTGGAGTCAGCCGGCATTTCCGGCTTACTCCGACCTCCCCGATAGCAAGACGCAAGGGGTGTGAATACGACGGCGGGCAAGCCTTTGACCGTCGAGCAATGTATCGCACTTCGCCCTTCAGTACGACCGCTAATCGCGGCGATATTGTCAGCTATAAGGAGCGAAGCTTTGAGCTCGAATTATCAAGACGTGATGCTATCGCGTCGCAAACTTCTCACTGTGGCTGCGGCTGCGACAGCAACTGTGGCTCTGCCAGGCTGTGCGACAATCCAGGTTGCGCCAGCCACTCCCGAACCCGAAAAACCTGCTGTAGATGTCGGATATGCCCGGATGTATGGGGCGATGCCGGAGGAAGACTACCCAATCCCTGCTGTCGATTTAAGCAAGGTGAAACGTCGCTTCTATCGTCAACTCGTCAACGATCCGACCGGCGAACGGCCGGGGACGATTGTCGTCAACACCTCCGCATTCCACCTCTATCTCGTGCTGCCCGATGGGAAGGCGATGCGCTACGGCGTGGGGTTGGGGCGTCAGGGTTTTACATGGTCAGGGTCTGGCGTCATTCAGTACAAGCGGCGCTGGCCGCGGTGGACTCCTCCTGAGGAAATGATTGCGCGACAACCAGAACTGGAGAAATACAGCGCAGCCAATGGCGGCATGAATCCAGGGCTTAACAACCCGCTCGGTGCACGCGCGCTCTATATCTTCCAGGACGGCGTGGACACGCTTTATCGAATTCACGGCTCGCCGGAATACTGGACCATCGGCAAAGCCGTATCGAGTGGATGCGTCCGGCTGATCAACCAGGACATCATCGACCTCTATAATCGTGTTTCGACGCCCGCGCCGGTGATCGTCCGCGGCAGTTCGACCGCTTAGATGTCAGCACGAAAAATCACTTGAACCTCTAGCGGGCAGAGCTTGTAGCCTCCGGCTTTCAAAAGGATTCACCCATGAAACGTCGCACTTTTCTCATCGGCACTTCAGCCATGGCGCTGGTTTGCGCTGCATCGCCACTAGCATTTGCACAGCCAACCGAGCAGGAGCTTCTCGAGCCAGGGGCCCTGCCGGACAAGACATTCGGCACCGACGATGCACCTGTAACTATCATCGAATACGCGTCTCTGACCTGCCCGCATTGCAGAACATTCCATATCGACGTCTGGCCCGGCCTGAAGGAGAAATATGTCGATACCGGAAAGGTGCGCTTCATCATGCGCGAATTCCCGTTCGACCCGCGCTCCACCGCCGGCTTCATGCTGGCGCGGTGCGCGGGCGACGAAAAGTGGTATCCGACCCTCGATCTTCTTTATCGAACCCAGGAGACATGGGCCCGCGCCTCAGACGGAACAGGCGCCATGAAATCTGTCATGGGCATGACCGGCATGGACGAAGCCGCGTTCGAAGCATGCCTTCAGAATGAGGAACTGATGCAGCAGGTGCAAGCGGTTGCAGAAGTTGGGCGCGGCTTTGGCGTCGATTCCACCCCTACGTTCTTCATCAATGGCAAAATGTACAAGGGTGCTCTGAGCGTCGCGCAGTTCAGCGACACCATCGATCCGCTACTTGCAGCGTCGGGCCAGTAGGGACGCAATCAGATGACAATCTTATTTTCCAACTCTTCAAGAAGCCTGCGTCGGATCGCCCTGTCTCTTCTGATGACCACGGCATGCAGTTCGGCATTCGCACAGTCGGAAGACGTTGTCGCCCGCGTGAACGGTAGCGACATAACACGTGCAGACGTCGCGGTGGCTCAGGAGATGTATGGTTCCCAACTCGGGACCATGCCAGACGATGCCAGACTCTCTGTTATCGTCGATACGCTGATCGAAATGCGGATCATTTCCGACGCAGCGAAGAAAGCAGGTATCGCAGATCAGGACGAATACAAGCGCCAGATGCAGTTCTTTGAACAGCAGACACTGCGGGCCAATTTCATGGAGCAGAAGGCCGCTGAAGCCGTTACCGACGACGCTATCCGCCAGATCTACGATCAGCAGGTCGCTTCGATACCGGTGGTTACCGAGCGACGGCTGCGCCATATCCTGGTGGCATCTGAAGACGAGGCGAAGCAGATCATCGCTGCTCTCGGAGAAGGGACCTCCTTCGCCGACCTTGCCGCCAAGAGCTCCCTCGATGCCGTGTCGAAAGTAAACGGCGGAGATCTGGGCTTCGTCCCCGAGGGGCAGACAGTACCGGAAGTCGATGAGGCGGCCATAAGGCTGAAGACAGGCGACTACACCAAAAAGCCGGTGCGCTCTCCATTCGGGTTTCACGTCATCAAGCTCGAGGAGAGCCGCGACAGGCCGCCACCCGCCTTTGAGTTGGCCGAACCGCAAATTCGTCAATCTCTGAAGGCTGCCGAAGAACGTCGGATTTCAGTTGAGTTGCGGGCCACAGCAAAGGTCGAGAAGCTCGTGCCGGATGTTAGGGCTCCGCAGGAGGATGATGGCCATGACCATTGACCGTCGGGCGTTCGGCTTTGGCCTTCTGGCTGCCGCTGCGGGTTCTCTCACGCCGGTCAGCGCCTTCGCAAATGCTCGCCCTGTTAAAGTTGAGCCGCGTTTCCTTCCCCAACGAGTCAGGCACACATTCTCGGAGCCTATCGGGACAATCATCGTCGCGCCGCGTGAGCGGTTTCTGTACCTCCTGGAAAGCCCAACCCTGGCACGCCGTTACGGAATAGGGGTCGGCAAAGCCGGGTTGGCGTTCAAGGGTAGCGCAATTATCGAGCGCAAGGCCAAATGGCCCTCATGGCGCCCCACACAAAACATGATCAAGCGAGACCCGCAACGCTATGCCAAACACGCAGGCGGCGTTCCAGGCGGCCCGAACAACCCCCTCGGCGCGCGCGCTCTCTACCTCTATCGAAATGGACGCGACACCTACTACCGCATCCATGGTACCAATGAGCCATGGACGATCGGCAAGGCGGTGTCGAACGGATGCATCCGCATGCTCAATGATCACGTCCGGGAACTCTATGAGCTAACGCCCATCGGGACGCGCGTCGTGGTAGTGTGATGGATCGGTACGTCCTCGTCATCGGGGCGGGCCAGGCCGGTCTTGCCGCAGGCTACCATCTGCGCAGGGCCGGCCTTCCATTCATCATCGTTGAGGGAAGCAACCGTGTTGGCGACGTGTGGCGTCACCGATATGACAGCCTCACTTTGTTCACCACACGCCAGTTCAGTACGTTGCCGGGATTGCAGATTCCGGGCAACCGCGACCGCTATGCCCATCGAGACGATTTCGCTGAGTATCTCGAAGCTTATGCCCGGCACTTTGAGCTTCCGGTCAAACTGGGATCGTACGTATCGCGACTGGCCAAATCTGCCGATGGTTTTGAAGCGACCCTCTCAAATGGCGAGATCATTGCTGCATCCGAGGTACTAATCGCCACAGGATCATTTCAGGTTCCGATTGTTCCTCCCATCTCAGCGGAGATGGGTTACGAAGTGCTCCAGCTGACAGCAGCAACATTCCGTAACTGCAATCAGTTGCCTGACGGGCCCGTCCTGGTAGTCGGAGATGGAGCAAGCGGACGCGACATTGCGATCGAATCCAGGAAGCGCCAACCCGTCTTTCTCTCCGTTGGCAAGCCAAGAAAGCTGTTGCCAGAACATATTCTCGGAAAGTCGATCTGGTGGTGGCTCAACCTTGTTGGAGCATTGGAAGCACCCGCGACATCTTTCCGCGGCCGAATGGTGAGGAAAACCGACGCTTTCCCGGACAGAAATCTGCGGGACGAGGTGTTACAGAAACGTGGCATCAGGCTCATGAGTCGACTCGTAGGGGCTGAAGCAGATGTCGTGAAGTTTTCTGACGGAAAAGTCGTTCAGATCCGCACGGTGATCTGGGCGGTGGGCTATCGGGATGAAACAGATTGGGTCGACATCAAAGGCGCGGTTGATGCCAAGACCGGTTTCCTCCACACAGAAGGCGTGTCTCCGGTTAAGGGCCTCTACTTCGTAGGGAGGCCATGGCAGCGCGGTCGCTCTTCCGCTCTGATTATGGGGGCGGGGCCCGACGCCGCGTCAGTGATCCGCAAACTGATGGCTGATCACTGACGGGCATGAGGACATGCTTGTCGTTCCATGACGTAATTGTCAACAAATCTACGATAAGAATGAATTTGTGAAAACGTCCGCACGGCACAAGTGCGCGGGTTCCCGGCGGAAGGCTCCTACAATCCCGGCAGAGTGCCGCATCCGTGACAAACCGTCTCGCACAGCTCACCGCGATTGATCCCCCCGTGCCATTCTGCTTCACTCTTTTCAGAAATTTCTGAAAAGAGTGAAGCAGAGAGCCATGAACCTGTCCCCGACCATCCAGTCGTTCGTCCTTCATTTCGGGGAGATGGGCAGCCGCTGGGGCATAAACCGCACGGTCGGGCAGATTTACGCCCTGCTTTATGTTTCACCGAAACCGCTATGTGCGGATGCCATAGTGGAGGCGCTCGGCATCTCACGCTCCAACGTCTCGATGAGCCTGCGCGAGCTTCAGGCATGGAACCTCGTGATTCTCCGCCACGTGCCCGGCGACCGGCGTGATTTCTTCACCGCACCCGAAGACGTCTGGCAGATTTTCCGTACGCTGGCCGAAGAGCGCAAGAAGCGGGAGGTCGATCCGACCCTGTCGGTGCTGCGCGACCTTCTGATGCTTGAACCCGTCAATGACGACGAGCGCTATGCCCGCGTGCGCCTGTCCGAGATGCACGGCCTGATCGAACAGGTCACCAACTGGTATGACGATGTCAAGAAACTCGATACCGGACGGCTCGCATCGCTGCTGTCGCTCGGCTCGAAGGTCACGCGGTTTCTCGATGCGCGCGACAGGATCATCTCGATAGGACGCGGCCGCCGAAAGCTGGACAATTGATGAGCGGTTCGCGGACCCTGAACGGGCACTCCACGGCAACCGCACGCGCCGGCGCTGGTGCGGGTGACGCACCCTTGCGCACCGACGGCCCGGACGTAATAGCGGCGACGACCAGTCTTCCCCGTTTCGCCACATTCCTCCAGCTCTCAGCGTCGCTGCTGTGGATTCCCCAGGCAGCAGCGATCGCTTTCGCCATCGGCAACGTAGCAAATGCCGCTTCTGCACGCGCTGCGATATTGCCGGCTCTCTGCGTCTTAGTCCTCGGTGTTATGCGCGCAGCGCTCGAGCGCGCAGGCGCCACCCGCGCCTATGATGCCGCCCGCGCCCACCTCTCGACCCTGCGCGCCCGCGCCGCAGCCGCCGTTGCAACCCGTTCCCCACTCGATGCCTCCCGGCCTTCGTCCGGTCTCGTCGCCAGCACGCTTACCGAGCAGGCCAACGCCATCGTGCCCTATCTGGCAAGGTTCCAGCCGCTACGCATGCGCGCCGCCGTGGTGCCGCTGGTCATTTTCGGCCTCGTCTTCGCCTTTTCATGGGTAGCTGCCCTCGTGCTGCTGATGGCCGCGCCTGTCATCCCGATCTTTATGGCGCTGATCGGCTGGCAGGCTAAGGCGGTCAGCGAAAGGCAACTTGCTCGCTTAGGCGACATGAATGCCTTCCTGCTCGACCGGCTGCGCGGGCTCGCTACCATCCGTGCCTTCGAGGCGGTGGATGCTACCGCGCTGCAGTTGCGCGCCAATGCCGAAGACCTGCGAGCCTCCACCATGGTGGTGCTACGCGTCGCGTTCCTGTCGTCTGCGGTTCTGGAACTGTTCGCTGCGCTCGGCGTGGCGCTGGTCGCCGTCTATATCGGCTTCCATTTCCTTGGAGAACTGAATTTTGGCGCGTGGGGAGAGAAACTCACGCTGGCGCAGGGCCTGTTCATCCTGTTGCTCGCACCGGCCTTCTTCGAGCCGCTACGCGACCTGTCGGCGGCCTGGCACGACCGCGCCGCTGGGCAGGCCGGATTGGAAGCTCTCGAGCGCAACACGCACGGCGGCACGCAAATCGTCGGCAATATCGAAAGCATGGCCGGCGGATCATCAGGCCCGCTTTCAGTCCAAGTTGATGGCCTTGCCTTTCGTCATGCCGGATCTGCGGTCGATACCTTCGCTGATTTCGACCTATCCATCCGTCCCGGGGAACACGTCGCGGTGATGGCGCCCAGCGGTGGTGGAAAATCCACACTGCTGGCCCTTGTCGCGGGCCTCGCATCACCCGATGCGGGCACAATCCGCCTCGGCAGCAAGCCTTTGAATCATGCGAATGCCGCCCGGCTGCGCACCCGAATCGCATGGCTTGGCCAGCCGCCTCATATCTTTTCAGGCACGCTTGCCAGCAATATCGCTCTCGGCAGACCGTACCTTCGCAAGCCCGAGATCGCTCGGGCGCTGGAAGTCGCACGGCTTGGCGATGTGGCCGCGCGGCGTGGCTCTGCCCCTATTGGTGAAAATGGCGATGGCCTCTCCGGCGGCGAAGCCCTGCGCCTGGCACTGGCGCGCGCGGCTGCCGGTCCGCGCCCCGGGCTCATTCTTGTCGACGAGCCGACCGCACATCTCGACCGCGAAACCGCCGACGAACTCACCGAGCGACTGATTGCCGTGGCGCAGGGCGCCACGCTTGTCGTTGCAACGCACGACCCCGCGCTGGCCGTGCGCATGGATCGTGTCGTCCGGCTTCCCGCCATCGACGCGCCGACACAGCAGGTGCCCGCATGAGGCGGCTCTCCAACCTTCGTCCTGTCGTTGCGCTGTTCTGGGGGGACGATCGACACATGCTCGTTTACGGCGTGCTTCTGTCGCTATCCACCGCGCTCGCCGGCATAGCACTGCTTGGCCTGTCAGGCTGGTTTATCGTCGCAACATCAATTGCCGGGGCGACATCAGCCACCGCGCTCGCCTTCGATGTGTTCATGCCTTCAGCGGGCATCCGGTTGCTGGCCATCAGCCGCACCGCCTCCCGTTACGGCGAGCGGCTCACCACCCACGATGCGACACTGCGCGTTCTGGCGCGTTTGCGGGAGACCGTGTTTCGTGGCTATGCCAGTGCAAGGGCGGCGCGCAGTCTGGCGGCCAACCCATCGCGTATGCTCTTCCGCCTGACAGTCGATATTGACGCACTCGATTCCCTGTATCTGCGCGTGATCTCGCCAGTTATTGCCGCCGGTATCGCGGCGATTTTCGTTGCGGTCGCTCTTGCCTTCGTACATTCGGTGCTCGGCCTTGCCGTCGGTGTCGCGCTCATGGCTGGCGGTCTGGGGCTTCCTTTGCTCGTGTCTCGCCGTGCCGCCGCATCATCCCGACGGCGTGCCTACGCGCTTGAGGTGCTGCGATCACGCTCTATCGATCTTGTACGCGGTCAGGCCGACCTGGCCATGGTCGGCCGTCTCGGCGCGCATCTGCGTGCGATCGAGGCCGCTGATATCCGTCTGGGTGAAGCCGACCGGGCACTGAACCGGGCGGAAGCAGACACGGGCTTTGGCCTCGGCATGCTCTCGGCGGTACTGCTTTCCGGTGTCCTTGTCGCGGCCGCCTTCCTCGCCGAAGCCGGCACCATTGGCGCGCCCGGCGCCGCGTTCGCGGCGCTGCTGGTGCTCGCCAGCCTGGAGCCTTTCGGCCTGCTGCGCAGCGGCGCGGTGGAATTCGGCCGCACAGTTCAGGCCGCGGCGCGGCTTGCCCCCCGGCTGGAGCCCGATCCGGCGCGCCGACCTACGCAAGAAGGCGAGCCCGCCAAGGCGGCTGTGGCGCCTGACATTGCGGTCCGGCTCGACGATGTCGAGATTCGCCATCCCGGCGCTGGTCTGCCGGTCCTGTCCGGCGTCACCCTTACCATTCGTGCCAGCGAGAGGGTTGCGCTCGTCGGCGCCAGTGGAGCCGGCAAGTCAACGTTTCTATCCCTGCTTGCCCGCGAATTGACGCCGGCAAGAGGCGTCGTGCTCGCCTGTCGGCTGGCCGTGCTCACCCAGCGCACCGAGCTATTTCGTGACACGCTGCGCGGCAACCTTGCAATAGCCCGGACCAGCGCAACCGACAAAGAGCTGCTCGAGGCTCTGAGTCAGGCCGGTCTTGCCGACCATGTCGCGTCTCTCGCAACTGGGCTCGATACGATGCTAGGCGAAGGTGGTGCGGGGCTGTCGGCCGGGCAGGCGCGGCGGCTTGCACTGGCGCGACTTCTGCTGCGCGATCCGCCGCTATGGCTGCTCGACGAGCCGAGCGAGGCACTCGATGGCGAAACGGCGCGTGACCTGCTGGCGCGCTTGCACGCCTGCGCAAGAGGTCGAACTGTACTCATCGCAACACATTCACGCCGCGAAGCGGACCTGGCCGATCGCATCCTCGTGATGCGCAACGGCCATATCGTGGCCGACATTGCGCGCGGCACAACCGAATTCAATGCAGAACTTTGCCAACTGAGGCCCGATTGAAAATGACCTGCCGGAGCCAGTCATGGAACTGAACATTGTCGACCTGTCGCGGCTGCAATTCGCACTCACCGCACTGTACCACTTTCTCTTCGTGCCGCTCACCATCGGCCTGTCAATCCTGATGGCGATCATGGAAACAGTCTATGTCATGACCGGCCGCGACATCTGGCGCCAGATGACAAAGTTCTGGGGCACCCTGTTCGGTATCAACTTCGTGCTCGGTGTCGCCACCGGCATCGTGATGGAGTTCCAGTTCGGCATGAACTGGAGCTACTACAGCCACTATGTCGGCGATATATTCGGCGCGCCGCTGGCCATCGAAGGCCTGATGGCCTTCTTCCTTGAAGCCACCTTCGTCGGCCTGTTCTTCTTCGGATGGGACAAGCTGTCGAAGCTCGGACACCTCGCCGCGACATGGGCCGTGGCGCTCGGGTCCAACTTCTCGGCGCTATGGATTCTCATCGCCAATGGCTGGATGCAGAACCCGGTCGGATCCGTCTTCAACCCGCAGACCATGCGCATGGAGGTGGAGGACTTCTACGCCGTTCTTTTCAACCCCGTTGCGCAGGCCAAGTTCGTTCACACCGTGTCGGCGGGCTACGTGGTGGCCTCGGTCTTCGTATTGGGCGTCTCGGCGTGGTATCTGCTCAAAGGACGGCACATCGCGCTCGCCAAGCGCTCGATGACCGTCGCGGCTTCGTTCGGACTGGCCTCGTCGCTATCCGTCGTGGTGCTGGGCGACGAAAGCGGGTATCTCTCCACCGAACACCAGAAGATGAAGCTCGCGGCCATCGAGGCGATGTGGCACACTGAGCCGGCCCCGGCCGCCTTCACCATCGTCGGCCTGCCCGATCAGGCCGAGCGTAAGACACACTATTCCGTCCAGGTTCCATGGGTTATGGGCCTGATTGGCACCCGCTCGCTGACAACGGAAATTCCCGGCATCCACGAACTGGTCGAACTGGCCGAGACGCGGATCCGGCAGGGCATCATGGCCTTTGATGCACTCCAGTCGATCCGAGAGGCGGGCAGCAGCGCGGCCATACCCGCCGAAGTCGCTGACCGCTTCGAGGATACAGGCCAGTATCTCGGCTACGCGCTGCTGTTGCGGCCCTACCTCGATGACCCCCGCGAGGCGACGGATGAACAGATCACCCAAGCTGCGTGGGATACGGTTCCCAATGTTCCGACGTTGTTCTGGTCCTTCCGGATCATGGTCGGGCTCGGGATGTTCTTCATCCTGCTCACGGCCACCTTTTTCTACCTGTCTGCGCGCCACCAGCTCGACCGCTATCCGTGGCTGTTGAAAGTCGCCGTCTTCTCGATCCCGCTGCCGTGGATTGCAGCCGAGGCGGGCTGGATCGTCGCCGAGGTCGGGCGCCAGCCATGGGTGATCGAGGGCGTTCTACCAACCGCCGCCGCCGTCTCCGATCTAGGCGCGACGACGGTGCTTTTCACCATTGCCGGCTTCACGGCCATCTACACAGTGCTGTTCATCATCGAGATGACGCTGATGCTCGCCGCGATCCGCAAAGGCCCCGAAGAAGACCACGAGCCGGAGCAGAAGCTCCTGCCCGAAGCGCTCGAACCCGCGGAGTGACCATCATGATCCTGCACGAACTCATCGACTACGAGACCCTGCGCCTGATCTGGTGGCTGCTGCTGGGCATCCTCATCATCGGCTTCGCTGTGATGGACGGCTTCGACCTCGGCACCCAGACGTTGCTGCCCTTCGTGGCACGCACCGATATGGAGCGCCGCGTCGTCATCAACGCCGTCGGCCCGGTCTGGGAAGGTAATCAGGTCTGGCTCATCCTCGGCGGCGGCGCGATCTTCGCCGCATGGCCGCCGCTCTATGCCGTGTCTTTCTCCGGCTTCTATCTCGCGATGTTCGCCATCCTCGCCGCTCTCATCCTGCGCCCGGTCGGCTTCAAGTACCGGTCGAAGCGCGACAGCCACCGCTGGCGTAACGGCTGGGACTGGGCGCTCTTCGTGGGCGGGATCGTGCCGGCGCTGATCTTCGGCATCGCCGTCGGCAACGTGCTTCAGGGCGTGCCCTTCCGGCTCGGTCCCGATCTGCGCATCTTCTATGACGGCACCACCCTGTTCGAACTACTCAACCCGTTCGCGCTGCTTTGCGGCCTGCTCTCCGTTGTCATGCTGACGATGCACGGCGCGTCGTGGCTGGTGCTCAAGACCAGCGGCGCAGTCGCCGACCGCGCCCGTCGCTTCGGCACATTCGCCGCGACGGGCACGATCGTTTTGTTCGCGCTCGGCGGCCTTTGGGTCGCAACCGGCATCGATGGTTTCCGTTTCGTCTCGGAGATCGTCACCGACGGCCCGTCCAACCCGCTCGCCAAGACAGTCGAGCAGGGTGCTGGTGTCTGGTTCACCAACTACACCGCCCATCCATGGATGATCGCCGCACCGGCCCTGGGGTTTGGCGGCGCGCTACTGGCGCTGGCGTTGCTGGCGCTGCGCCGCGAGGTTCTGTCGCTTCTGTCGAGCGGCCTGTCGGTGCTCGGAATCATCGCCACGGTCGGTCTGGCGATGTTTCCCTTCATCCTACCCTCCTCGATAGACCCGCGCTCCAGCCTCACTGTCTGGGACGCCTCGTCCAGCCACCTGACGCTGTTCATCATGCTGGTCTCGACAGGAATCTTTCTGCCGATCATCGCGCTCTACACCACGTGGGTCTACCGCGTGCTGTGGGGGAAGGTGGACGAAAAGCAGATCAGCGACGGCTCCGGCCACGCCTATTGAGTCGCATCGGGCCGGAAAATCGGGAAACCGATTTTCGGTTGAATCCGATACGCAAGTAAAAGAAAGGAGAACCATCATGTGGTATTTCGCCTGGCTGCTCGGCCTGCCGCTCGCCGCCGCCTTCGCCGTCCTTAACGCCATGTGGTACGAATTGATGGAAGACAATGAGAAATAGGATACGTCGTCTTGAACGACCTTCCCAGTCAGCGCCTATTAAGTCCCGGCGGAATTATGAGGAATGATGCGCAGTGCAAAAGCGCACAATCTAGAGATATCTAGCAAGCGGTATAATGATGCCCAACATGATCGGCTGGTGTAGCAGGTAGATTGTCAAACTGTGCCTGCCCATCCAGGCCAGCTTGTTGCCGTGCCGGCCGGCAGGCACGAGGCGGTCGAGCGCGTATTCTTTCCCTTTGTCGACCAGAACTTTTGCGCCGGACATACCGATGAGGGTAATGCCAACCCACGGAAAGATCGGTACGAAATCGTTGCTCGGCGGTACGTTTTGCGCAAATCCAATCCAGGCAAGCCAACGTGTGTCAAAGAGTTCCGACTGCCATAAGGAAGGAACCACCAGCATGCCAACGCCAGAAGCAAGGCTTAGCCACCAAGGCGTACGCTGGAATAATGTACCAACTAACGTCGCAACGGCGATCGCATGCAAGATGCCGAAGTAAATGAACGTTGCCGGAAAAACATACCAGGTCACCAGCGTAATGGCCGCGGCTGCGACGCCAATTTTCGTAAGTCGAAGCAGATAGGCGCTCGGCCGGAACGGAGAGCGAGAGGAGAGGGCGAGGCTGACTCCGACCAGCATCACAAAGCTTCCGGCTAGAACACGCCCGAAGCCGAGCCAGAGTGGATGGTATGCGACGCCCGAAATGAAGCCAGTAAATTCCAGATCCCATACGAAGTGGAACAGCACGACGCCCGCGATTGCCAGACCGCGCCACGCATCGACCATATAAACACGGGCTATCACTGCGATATCGATTCTCCTTTCGACGGAACCGTTTCGTAGAAGCTCATCCGGCTAGAGGGTCAAGATGTCGCTGTCGCAAGGCATTGAACCTCCAGCAGGGTGAGGTTGTAGACGCGGGTATGGGTTTTGAGATCTCGAATATCGGCGTGGTGGCGGCAATCGCTGCTGGTGCAGTTTCCTTCCTGTCGCCTGTCCGGGATCAGCACCTATGGCACAGAATTGAGGGTGTGATTTAAGGAGTGTTCGGTTCTCGTCTAAGACGAAGGAGCGAACATGAATACGAAGACGACTGGCGGCAAACGCTCTGCCGAGCATGTGGTCAAAGACATCCGGCGTGCGACACGGCGGCATTTTTCCTCGGAAGACAAGATCAGGATCGTGCTGGATGGCCTTCGTGGCGAAGACAGCATTGCCGAGTTGTGCCGCAAGGAGGGGATTGCCCAGAGCCTCTACTACACTTGGTCGAAGGAATTCCTGGAAGCCGGCAAGCGGCGACTGGCAGGCGACACGGCCCGTGCTGCGACGACCGGCGAAGTGCAGGACCTTCGTCGCGAGACCCGCGCGCTGAAGGAGGCCGTCGCCGACCTGACGCTGGAGAACCGTCTGCTCAAGAAAAGCATGATCGCGGATGGGGGCGACGACGAATGAGATACCCCGCATCCGAAAAGCTCGAGATCATCAAGATCGTCGAGCAGTCGCACCTTCCGGCGAAGAAGACGCTGGATCAGCTCGGCATTGCGCGGCGCACCTTCTACCGTTGGTATGACCGCTACGTTGAAGGCGGCCCGGAGGCGTTGGAGGACCGTCCTTCCCGACCGAACCGGGTGTGGCATCGCATCAGCGCCGAGGTCCAGAGCCAGATCATCGACATGGCGCTGGAACAGTCCGAGCTGTCACCACGTGAGCTGGCGGTGCGCTTTACCGATGAGAAGCGCTACTTCGTGTCAGAGGCGACCATCTATCGCCTGCTTAAGGCCCATGACCTCATCACCAGCCCGGCCTTCGTGGTGATCAAAGCCGCCGACGAGTTCAGGGACAAGACCATGCGTCCCAATGAGATGTGGCAGACAGACTTCACCTACTTCAAGATCATCGGCTGGGGCTGGGTCTATCTGTCGACCGTGCTCGACGACTTCTCCCGTTACATCATCGCCTGGAAGCTGTGCACGACCATGCGGGCCCAGGACGTGACCGAAACGCTGGAACTGGCCCTTACGGCTTCAGGCTGCGACAGCGCTAGGGTGTTGCAAAAGCCAAAACTGCTCAGCGACAACGGGCCGTCCTACATCGCCAGCGAACTCGCCGACTGGATCGACGCCAACGGCATGAGCCATGTCCGCGGCGCTCCGCTTCACCCGCAGACCCATGGCAAGATCGAACGCTGGCATCAGACGCTCAAGAACCGCATCCTGGTGGAGAACTACTTCCTGCCGGGCGATCTCGAACGCCAGATCGAAGCCTTCGTCGAGCATTACAATCACCGACGCCACCACGAGAGCCTTGGCAACGTGACCCCGGCCGACGCCTACTTCGGCAGGGCATCTGCTATCATCGAACAACGAGAAAGGATCAAACGACAGACAATTGAGCTCAGGCGCTTGCAGCACCGCAAACTCGCCGCTTAACATCAACCAAAGATCGAGGCCGACACCCCGCTAAATCAAGCAGCCATCAGCGCCAAATGTTCTGACGACGGACACTTTCACGCGAGCTTCTTTTCGAAAAGATGGAATCACTGCACCGTCCGACACCGGGGGAGGATTGAGGAAAGGGCCCGCGCCTTCATTCAACCATGACGGCTTCCTGCCCCTCCTGGTTTTCCACGGGCGTAAAGAAGACATCCGCATGCATGTCCTCCCTGCGAAGACCACGCGCGAAGGTCGCTTCCATCGCCGCCTCGACCATCGCCGGCGGGCCCGCCACATAGGCCTTCCAGCCGTCGAACTCTGAAAAATCCTCGATGACGGCCTGGGTCACGAAACCGGAGCGGTGCTGCGGTACGTCTCCCTGTTCCGACAGCACGGCGGTGAAGGTCAGATTGGGGTGCCAGGCTGCAAGTGTCTGAAAATGCTCGACCATGTAGAGATCGCGCTCTGTACGGACGCCGAAGTACAGATGGATCGGCTGCTTCATGCCATGCGCGAGCGCTGTCTCGACTATCGACTTGACCGGCGCCAGTCCCGAACCGCCGGCGATGCACAGGATCGGCCCGGTGTGATGCTGACGCAGGTAGGACGAACCCAGCGGAACTTCGAGCGTCGCGCAGTCTCCTACCTTGAGTGCGCTGTGGACATGACCCGAGGTGACGCCGCCCGGCACGCGCCGGATGTGAAACTCCAGTTCCGTGTCGCCGTGCCGGTTGGCCATCGAGTAACTGCGAGCTGGCACGCCATCGAGCCCGACCTGTGCATATTGCCCGGCAGTGAACAACAGCGGCGCGCCATCGAGCGGTGCGACGCGCACCCGCCTGATGTCGTGCGTGAGGTCCTCGATCAGCGTGACCGCAGCCTTGAGCTTTCGGGCAGGCGGAACCGCGTCGTCGTCATCGTTGCCGAGCCAGGCGACCGCCACATCCGTCGTCGGCAGTGCACGGCATGCGAGGATCATCCCGTCCGCCTTCTCGTCCTCGGTCAGGGCGAAGCGCGAATGCTGGAGCAGATCCACCTCACCCTCTATCAGCCGCGACTTGCAGGAGCCGCAACGGCCGGACTTGCAACCATGCGGATAGGGAATCCCGGCTTTCAGCGCGGCGTCGAGGATGGTCTTGCCATCATCGACGACGAGTTTCGTGCGGGCCTGCCTGATTTCGGCGAGCTTGCCGGCCATGGCACCCTCCTCACGCGCCGAAGAAGCCGAGAGCCTTCTCGAGGCCCGGCTTCTGACTGAGGAATGTGCCGTAGAACACCTCGGATCCGACGATGGCGATCGGCGCTACCCGGACGCCCGTGCGCGCCTTGGCCTCTTCCGCGATTGCGGGATCGGTGAGGTCGCGCTCCTCGTAAGCCACCCCCTTCTGGGCAAACCAGCGCTTGATCGCGTGGCAGTCCGGGCATGTAGGGGTTGTGTACAGGAGGACGGGAGGGTAGCCGGATTGTTCCATGATCTTGCCTTTCATGACGAAGCGACCTTCGGGAAGGCCGAATGGAGAGGTCCGGACGAGACATTTGCGTTTCTCCGGAATATCTGGAGGCAAGGTGGGGTTTCCAACGATGGGAGGGTCAAGGGGGCAATCGTAAGATTGCAGCGGCGCGAACCCCGGCTTCACTACCGATGAAAGTCTCCAGCGGTTTCATGCAGGTGACTTTTCTGTTATAATAGCCAGTATTGGGACGGAGTTCCCCTTTAACCGTCTTTCTGGCTGAGACTCCTACCGCAACAGGGAATCCCTTGCTTGTCGATGGTAGGTTCCGCCTTCGGCTTGCCGAAATGGTTCCCATAGAAGGCAGAGGTAAAGGTGAATTATCTCATCGTATTTATTGGGGCTGGAATGGGCGGTATGGCGCGCCACGCGGTCAACGTCGCATCAGTTCGATTTCTTGGTGTCGGCAGCTTTCCTTTGGGTACCCTAGGGATCAATGTAATGGGGTCGTTCCTGATGGGGGTAGTCGTCGAGTATTTTGCGTTCCGAACCGGTCTGTCTCAGCAGGCCCGGCTGTTTCTGACGACCGGTATTCTCGGCGGTTTTACAACGTTTTCGACATTTTCACTGGAAGCAGGTCTTCTCATCGAGCGCGGTCAGGGGTGGCTCGCCGTGGTCTACATAGCCGGTTCCGTGATCCTCTCGATTGGGGGGCTCTTTACGGCGATGATGATTATGCGGCAAGCCCTCCCTTGAACACACATTGCCTTGTCGAAATCTCAACAAGACAGTCTATGCATTGTGATTGCGAGTTCCTTCGGTAGATTGCACGCAAAATATCCGGGGAGTTTGCGCAAAGGTGTCCCGATGACGAATGCGCATGCCCCAACGGTCAGGATTTGAGATGAATACGCGTAACACGAAAGATGGCGCTGTCGCAGATCAACGCCATGCCGGCCACAAACATAGCTTGGCAGCGGAACAGGTTATTGATCATTCCTCATTGTCGCAGAACGAGATCACTATCCTGGCGGAGACCTTCCGCTTGCTGGGGGATCCGTCGCGGCTCAAAATCCTCCTGAGTTGCATGCCGGGCCCGATCTCCGTCGGCGATATCGCGGAACGGCTGGATCTGTCTCTATCTCTGGTCAGTCACCATTTGCGGCTCCTGCGCGGCGCTCGTCTCGTCAAAGGGGAACGCCACGCCAAGCAAATATTCTATGAAATTTCCGACCAGCATGTGAGCCAGGTCCTGCAGGATATGGCGATCCATATATCGGAGGACCATGGCGAGGAATAGCTCCAAACCTCTGGGCGAGGCCTAACCGAGGAACGGCATCCCCTTTACATACAATGCTTGAATATCTGTTCAATCGTGTTATTGATCCTTTCAACGCCATGCAAGGCACCAAGGGCGAGCGTGCCCGCCGCGCCGGTTGAAAGGACCACTCAATGACAACAGCACTAATCGGATCAGCCGCCGGCGAGCGGCTTGGATTTCGGGTCGACGGTATGGATTGCGCCAGCTGCGTCGGCAAGATCGAGACCGCTCTTGGTCGGCTGGGCGGCATTTCGGATGTCAGCGTCAGCTTCACCACCGAGACACTGACGCTCGCGCGCGATTCCTCAAGCAAGACGACAGCCAGGGACATCGCGAAGAAGATTCGCTCGCTCGGTTTCGACGTGACGGAGCTCCCTGCTGCCGCTCTCCCCTCCGAGCCGCTTCCGCGAGCAGCCGCTCATGGCCAGCACCGTCATCATGGAGGATGTTCAGGCGATCACCACCATGAAGATCAGCATCGTGACCATGGCGGCGGTCACGCCCATTCGCATGACCACGGCGCCCATGACGATCACGGGCACGGCGGCGCCTGCGGCGGCCACCACGGGCATGACCACAGCCATGCACACGCGGGCCACGATCATGGCCATGATCACGGAAGTTGCGACAGCCACGACCATGCGGCACCCGTCGCAGTGCCCCGCGCGGCACCTTCTGCGCCGCCCAACGTTGCCATGCGTGTCGAGGGGATGGATTGCGCCAGCTGTGTCGGCAAGATCGAGACCGCTCTTGCCCGCACGCCCGGCGTTTCCGACGTGCGCGTCAACTTCACGACCGAAACCCTCGAGCTCAATCTGGCCTCCGAATCGAGCACCCAGCTTCGCGATATCGAAAAAGCGATCAAGAGCCTTGGATTCGGCGTTTCCGATGTGCGCCAGCCCTCTCAAACCACTGAGGCGCAGGTCACATCGGTACCCGTGCCGACCATCCGCGAGCAGCGCTGGTGGCAGACGCGCAAAGGCAGGCACGTCATCAGTCTCGGTCTGCTGATGGGCTCCGCCTATGCGGTCGCACAATTCGTGCCGCTTTATGCCGGATGGATCTTTGCCGCCGCGGTGGTCGCCGGCGTGATACCATTCGCGCGCAAAGCCTTTGCGCTTGCCATGTCCGGGTCACCCTTTTCGATCGAAACCCTGATGTCCGTCGCCGCGATAGGCGCGCTGATTATCGGCGAGGCCGAGGAAGCTGCCGCGGTTGTTTTCCTGTTCTCCGTCGGCGAACTGCTTGAAAGCGTCGCTGCCGGCCGGGCGCGCGCCGGCATCCGGGCGCTTGCCTCTCTGGTGCCCAAGACGGCGGTGCTGCTAGGTGCCGGCGGCACCCAGAAAACCGTCGAAGCCGCTGCTCTGCGCGTGAACGACCTCGTGCTCGTACGCCCCGGCGATCGCGTTCCGGCTGATGGCGAGATCGTAGAGGGTACCTCCAGCCTCGATGAATCGCCTGTGACCGGGGAATCCGTTCCCCGCCCCAAGGTTTCCGGCGAAAGCGTTTTCGCGGGTTCGATCAATGTCGATGGCGTTCTCAAGGTTCGGGTCGAGAAGACCGCCGCGGACAACACCATCGCCCGCATCATCCAACTCGTCGAACAGGCCCAGTCGTCCAAGGCGCCGACCGCCCGCTTCATAGAGAAGTTCAGCACTTACTATACGCCGGCAGTTATGCTGATCGCGGCGCTCATCATCATCGTCCCGCCGCTGGCGATGGGCGGTGACTGGGACACATGGGTCTATCGCGGCCTGGCGTTGCTCCTGATCGCCTGCCCCTGCGCGCTGGTCCTCTCGACGCCCGCGGCAATCGCCTCCGGACTGGCTGTCGGCACACGCCGGGGCCTTCTCATCAAGGGTGGCAACGCGCTGGAGACAATCGGCAAGGTTCGGGCAATCGCCTTCGACAAGACCGGCACGCTGACCGAAGGCAAGCCGCATGTCACAGATGTCATCGGCTTCGGCAATCGCAGCGAGAACGATGTCGTCGCGCTTGCGGCGGCCGTCGAAACTGGCTCCAACCACCCCCTCGCCAAGGCCATCATCAGCCGCGCCGAAACCGCTGGCGTAACGATTCCCGAAGCGAGCGAGGCTTCCGCAACACCCGGCAAGGCGGTCCATGCCACGGTTGACGGCCGGAAACTGGCGATCGGATCGCCAAATCATGCGGCGCAGGTCGCGGATATTTCTGATGAGCACCGCAGGCGCATCGAGGGCCTCGAAGACGGCGGCAAGACGGTGGCTGTCCTGTTCGATACGCAGTCGCGTGACGTCCTGGGCCTGGTGGCACTTCGCGACGAGCCCCGTCGCGACGCCCGTGACGGTGTTTCTCAGCTCAAGGCGATGGGCGTTCGCTCTGTCATGCTAACCGGCGACAACCGCCGCACCGCCCAAGCGATCGCCAACGGCTTGGGAATCGAATGGAACGCCGAGCTACTGCCTCAGGACAAGCTCGATCTCGTTAACAAGATGAAAAAGAAGACAAAGGTGGCTATGGTCGGTGATGGCATTAACGATGCCCCCGCCCTTGCAACGGCAGATGTCGGTATCGCGATGGGTGGCGGCACGGACGTTGCCATCGAAACCGCCGATGCTGCCTTGCTCAAAAGCCGAGTGACCGACGTTGCGCACCTTATAGCGCTATCACGCGCAACAATGGCCAATATCCGCCAGAACGTTGTTTTTGCGCTTGCGCTGAAGGCATTGTTCCTGGTCACCAGCGTGCTCGGCATCACGGGCCTATGGGTGGCGGTGCTGGCCGACACCGGCGCCACCGCGATCGTCACGCTCAATGCGCTTCGCCTGTTGCGCTTCAAGGGGGGAGCGACCGCTCGTGCCGATGAAAGTAATGGCGCTCCTACCTATGAGGCAGCGGAAGCTGGTTCCTGAACATGGGTGATACCAACCAGTGATGGAATGGTTTGGAGAGATTTATTCCGCCATCGATATCTCGATGGTGGAATAATGTTGATAGGAGAGCATTATATGTCTCTAAGTATTGGAGATATGTCGGAGATCGCGGGGGTAAAAGTACCGACAATCCGATATTATGAAGAAATCGGGTTGCTGCGCAGTAAGCCGAGAAATAAACTCAATCATAGGCGATACGATAATAGCTCTTTGATGAGATTAATCTTCATTCGTGAAGCTAGGATGCTTGGTTTTGATATAGATATCATCCGTGATTTTCTTCGACTATCTGATGGTATTTGCACGGAGTCGGAGTCAATGGAAATTTTATCGGTGAGCCTGAAGGACGTACGTAACCGCATTCGCCGGTTGCAATTACTTTCGGTACAATTAAATCGTATCGTCAAGCCATCGACGAGCGATGCAATCCCTCCCAACAATATCCTGACAGCCCTCTCTTGATGAGGTTCTTCTCGATAAGACGTCGATTAACATGAAGGTGACATATGCATAAAGGCTCTGACCTTCTTGTCGCGGCGCTCGAAAACGAGGGCGTCGACCGCATTTTCGGCGTTCCGGGTGAGGAAAACCTTGATATTGTCGAGTCGTTGCGGTGTTCTAAAATCGAATTGGTGCTGACACGTCATGAGCAGGCGGCAGCGTTTATGGCTGCAACGCATGGGCGCCTTACCGGCCGTCCCGGCGTATGTATAGCCACACTCGGCCCTGGCGCCCTCAATTTCTCGACCGGCGCCGCTTATGCCCACCTCGGTGCCATGCCAATGGTCATGATCACCGGCCAGAAGGCGGTCAGAACCGCTAAGCAAGCGCGTTTCCAGATCGTCGACGTAGTTGCCTCGATGCGTCCGTTGACCAAAATGACGCGCCAGATCGTCAGCCCGTCCAGCATTCCGGCCATGGTGCGCGACGCCTTCCGAGTCGCTATGGAGGAGCGACCTGGCCCGGTCCATCTCGAGCTGCCCGAAGATGTTGCCGCAGAGATGACCGAAGATATCGGCTCGATCCCCCTTCATCGCCTGCCCCGGCCTGTCGCACCCACAGAGGCGCTGGACTTCGCAGCGGAGATGATCGCCGCAGCCAGGAATCCGCTGGTGATGATCGGTGCGGCGGGGAACCGCCCGCGCCTTATAGAGCCGCTTTCAGCCTTTGTTCGGGCCGCAGGGCTTCCCTTTTTCAACACGCAGATGGGCAAGGGTGCCGTCACAGGCGGATCCAACCTCTATATGGGAACCGCAGCACTGTCGGAAGGCGACTACGTCCATGAGGCGGTTGCGCTCGCTGATCTTATCGTCGCCGTGGGCCATGACACGGTCGAAAAGCCGCCTTTTCTGATGCGTAGCGCCGGCGGCCCGAAGGTAATTCATATCGGGTACGAAGCGGCCACCGTCGAGCAGGTCTACCACCCAGAGGCCGAGGTCATCGGCGACATCGGCGCAACCGTGAGCGCGCTTGCCGAACGGCTCGCAGGAAAGCTTCCGGCCCAGTTGAAGATGATGGAGTTGCGACAGCGCATTCTGGCACGGATCAATGCCGGCGCGGAAGAAAACAGGTTCCCGGTGACGCCGCAGCGTCTAGTCCACGACGTGCGCGCGGTGATGCCGGAGGATGGCATCGTGTGTCTCGACAATGGCATGTACAAGATCTGGTTCGCGCGGAACTACCGCACCCATGTCGCCAACACGCTACTGCTCGACAACGCGCTGGCGACAATGGGCGCCGGCCTGCCTTCCGCGATGATGGTGGCGATGCTGCATCCCGGCAGGCGCGTGCTGGCGATTTGCGGCGACGGTGGTTTCATGATGAACAGTCAGGAGATGGAGACCGCGGTGAGACTGGGGCTGAACCTCGTCATACTTGTTCTCAACGACGGTGCATACGGCATGATCCGCTGGAAACAGGCAGTCGACGAATTTCCCGACTTTGGGATGACCTTCGGCAATCCCGATTTCATTCGCTATGCCGAAGCCTACGGAGCCACTGGGTGGCGCATAAACTCCACCGACGCGCTCACCGTCACGCTCGACAGGGCATTTGATGCCGGCGGGGTCCATCTGGTGGATTGCCCGATTGACTATTCCGAAAATACTCGCGTGCTTGTCGAGGAGTTGCGCAACAAGGTCCCCGACATTGACCTGGCCTGATGTGCTGAAGCATTTGCTGATGGTCGTACGCGGCCACTGACCCGTAAGGGTCAGTGGCCGTAACTATCATATTTTTGCGCTGCGCAGCCGGAGCGAGTTCGCTATAACGCTGACCGACGACAGTGCCATAGCGGCGGCGGCTATGACCGGCGAAAGCAGGATGCCAAACGTCGGGTAGAGAATACCCGCCGCGACCGGCACACCCGCCGCATTATAGATGAAGGCGAAGAACAGGTTCTGCCGGATGTTGCGCATCGTGGCCCGGCTGAGCTGCTGAGCGCGCACGATGCCCTGCAGGTCGCCTTTTAGAAGGGTCACGCCCGCGCTCTCGATCGCAACGTCCGTGCCGGTTCCCATCGCGATGCCGACATCGGCGGCGGCGAGCGCCGGCGCATCGTTGACACCGTCACCTGCCATTCCGACGATTCGGCCTTCCTTGCGAAGACGTTCGACGATCGCGCTTTTGTCCTCCGGCAGGACTTCCGCCTCGACCTCCGAGATGCCAAGCTGACGGGCGACCGCCTGCGCGGTGGTCTTGTTGTCGCCGGTCAGCATGACCACGCGGATGCCCTGCGCCGTGAGTTCGCGGACAGCCTGGGGAGTCGTTTCCTTGATCGGATCGGCGATAGCGAACAGTCCTGCCAGCACACCGTCCCGCGCCATGAAGATGACTGTCGCTCCCTCGTCGCGCAGTTCTTCGGCTTTGGCGTTCATCGGGGAGATGTCGATCCCCTCTTCGCCCATGATCCGGTGGCTGCCGAGGATCAGCCTGTGCCCTTCAACCGTGCCGGTGACACCTTTGCCGACGGGGCTGTCGAAATCCTGCGCGTCACCCAGTGCCATGCCTCGCTCGCCTGCCGCGTTGACCACTGCAAGCGCCAGGGGATGTTCGCTCGACCGCTCCAGTGTCGCCGCCTGACGCAGCAGGTCGGTTTCGGTGATACCATCAGCCGTTATGATCGCTGTAACCTTTGGGCGGCCTTCTGTCAGCGTGCCGGTCTTGTCGACGACCAGCGTATCGACCTTCTCGAAGCGCTCCAGCGCCTCGGCGTTCTTGATGAGGACGCCGAGCCCCGCGCCACGGCCGACGCCGACCATAATCGACATCGGTGTCGCCAATCCGAGCGCACAGGGGCAGGCAATGATGAGAACAGCGACGGCAGCCACCAACGCATGGGCAAATTGCGGCTCCGGCCCGACCATGAACCAGGCGAAGAAGGCGACGATGGCGACCAGGATGACCGCCGGAACGAACCAGCCCGACACGTCGTCGGCAAGCCGCTGGATCGGCGCGCGTGACCTTTGCGCATCCGCCACCATCTGCACGATACGGGACAGCATCGTATCGCGCCCGACCTTGCCGGCTTCCATCACAAAGCCGCCGGTCTGGTTCATTGTGCCGGCTATCACCTTTGATCCTTCCAATTTGGTAACAGGCATGGATTCGCCGGTGATCATAGATTCGTCGATCGAACTGCGTCCCTCGACCAGCGTGCCGTCGACCGGCACTTTCTCGCCCGGGCGCACCCGCAGACGGTCACCTACGACGACGGCATCCAGCTCGATGTCCTCGTCGCTGCCATCGGCATTGACCCGGCGCGCGATCTTCGGAGCAAGGTCAAGAAGCGCGCGGATCGCGCCGCCGGTCTGCTCGCGGGCGCGCAATTCGAGAACCTGACCCAGGAGAACTAGGGCCGTGATGACGGCAGCCGCCTCGAAATAGACGGCGACCGCGCCACCCATCGTCTGGAACGTTGCGGGGAAGAGGCCCGGCGCCACCGTTGCCAAAACGCTGTAAACCCAGGCCACACCGGTGCCCATCGCGATGAGCGTGAACATGTTGAGGTGCCGCGTGACTACCGATTGCCAGCCACGCTGGAAAAACGGCCAGCCGGCCCAGAGCACGACAGGCGTAGCGAAGAGCAACTGCAGCCAGTTCGAAGTCTGCGGCGCGACGAGCATGTGGAGCGACGGGAAGAGATGCCCGCCCATCTCCAGCGTGAAGACAGGTATCGTCAGAAGCAAGCCGACCCAGAATCGGCGGCGCATGTCGAGATATTCCTCACTCGGGCCGGTCTCCAGAGACGGCATCTCAGGCTCCAGCGCCATTCCGCAGATCGGGCAGTTTCCTGGACCCTGCTGGCGGATTTGCGGATGCATAGGACAAGTGTAGATCGTCCCCTCGGCAACCGGCGCATCGGCTCTGATCTGCTTCTTCTCCGGGTGTGCATAGGCGGCGGGATCGGCCTCGAACTTGCCCTTGCAGCTGACAGAGCAGAAATGAAACATCGATCCATGATAGGTCGAATGATGCTCGGTCTTCTCGGGATCGACATCCATGCCGCAAACCGGATCTTTCACCGTTTTTGCGAACGAATGCGCATGGCCGGAATGACTCTCGTGTCCCGCGCCGTCATGGTTGTGCCTGTGTTGCTCATCGGTCATTGGCGTTCCCTTCACGAACTCCGTAAATCACACAGATTCATAGTGAAATATCTGATGGGGGACGCGCTTCGGCACTTACGAAACTCTCGCGTAAAGCCGACTCGCGACGGTTCTTGTCTTCCACACGACTACTGATCATGCCTGACGTCAGAATCATGGTCGCGTCGTCTCGGGCCGACGAGCCAGCGAATCAGCTTCCTGAACGGATTCCGCGTCTCGCCCGATGCGTTTTTCCGAGCGCCTTCTCCTGCGACCGGACGTCCGGCTGAGTGTTCTCCTGGCTGGAAAGAACCAGCGGCATCAGCACCCTCACATCTGCGCTGAACCCGCATGATGGAGGAATGCTCTTCTTTCCGATCACACACGCCCTCCTCCTTTACCTTCTTGGAAAGTCATATTGCGGCTTCCAACTGTTGTAAGGTCAAGAGGCAAACAGCAGGCGCAGCCGGATGGCGTCGAGCGACAAAAAATGCACGACACTACTTGACAAATCAATATATGAACAACTATTCAACTGTCGAATTCAAACGCGACGGAAGAACCCATGTCAAACCCCTCCCCCACCTCACACGACAATCACGCCGGACACAATCATGATGACCACGCCGGTCACAGCCATGCCCCCGCGGTAACGAACCAGAATGAGCGCAGGATTCTGATCTCGTTCTTCATGATCTTGACTTTCATGGTCGTCGAAGCGATCGGCGGCATCGTATCCGGTTCGCTTGCGCTGCTCGCCGACGCCGGTCACATGCTGACCGACGCGATCGCCCTTGGCCTTGCCTATGTGGCCTTCCGCCTCGGACGCAAGGCGGCGGACGGCAAACGTACGTTCGGATACATGCGCTTTGAAGTGATCGCCGGCCTCGTCAACGCGCTCACCCTGTTCGGAATCGTCGGCTGGATCATGTACGAAGCCTATGAGCGCTTCCAGCAGCCCGGCGAAGTCCTCGCCGGACCAATGTTCCTCGTGGCTGTCGCCGGTCTGCTCGTGAACCTTTTCGTGCTGTGGTACCTGACGCGGGGCGAGACCGATCACGTCAATGTCAAGGGCGCGGTTCTCCACGTCATGGGCGACCTGCTCGGCTCGGTCGGCGCCATCGCTGCGGCCATCATCATCTGGTACACGAACTGGACCCCGATCGACCCGATCCTGTCCGTCGTCGTCTCGCTGCTGATCCTGCGCAGTGCCTGGGCCCTGCTGAAGAACGCCCTGCACATCCTGCTGGAAGGCGCACCCGACAATGCCGATGCCAACGACATCGCTGGCTGGGTGGAAAGCACCGTCCCCGGCGTGGAAAAGGTCAGCCACGTCCACGTCTGGTCGATCACTTCGGGCCGCACCCTCGCTACGCTTCAGGTGAAGCCCCGTGACGGCGCGGACATCCTGGCCACCGTCCGCCAGGTCGCGGAAGGACTGAAGGAGAAGTTCAAGATCGAACATCCGACGGTCGGCATCGATTGGGAGGAGAACGGCGATTGCAGCCTCGGCAGGCAAAGCGTGATCTCGCTCCACGCCGGACACGCACACTGAACGATGCACGGGCGGAGGAGAAATCCTCCGCCCGCAAACTTTAAAAGGGGTTGCCTGTGTTGCCCGCAGAAACGCTTTCCCCGGAAGAGACCGACCATCTGTCAGAAACGTTCCGCCTGCTTGGCGACCCGAGCAGGCTTCGCATCGTCCTGGCCTGCGCCGTCGGCCCGAGAGCCGTCACCCGGATCGCGAACGATCTGGGACTTTCGCAATCCCTCGTCAGTCATCACCTCAGGCTGCTGCGTGCCGCCAGGCTCGTCAGGGGAATACGCCGGTCGAAACAGGTTCTCTACGAACTCTCCGACCCGCATGTCATGTCAGTGGTGCGCAGCATTGTTTGCCATCTGGTTGAAGAGAAATAGCAATATCAAAGAAACGACATTGCTAATGCTCTTTGATGAGATGCTCTCAGTAAACAGTCTTCTTCAACAGGCCAACCACCTCAGGGAGGTCCGCGACATAACGCGCAAATCACCAATCAAGCACAAATTACACTTGAACACACATTGAACTGTGCCCATCTTTTCATTCAGACTGATAGGCAATCACGTTATGAAAAACGCGAGCCATGAAATGCAAAAGGCTTTCAGATCGGTTCGGACCCGACATTCCCTGTCGGTTCCCCCTGAACAGGCGCTGGCATTCATACTGGTGATGCAACTCGACATCACAGTACATTTTTCAACCGTAGATCGATAAGAAAGGATCTTTCATGTCTGTAAAAGGTAAGGCAATCTTGGTGACGGGTGCCAGCCAGGGCATCGGGCGCGGTATCGCCCTGAGACTTGCAACAGACGGGGCGGATATAGCCCTGGTGGACATCAAGGCAGACAAGCTTGAAAATGTTCGCAAGGAAGTCGAAGCTCTGGGCGTGAACGCCACCACCTTCGTCGCCGACGTCAGCAGCCGCGACGAGGTCTATGCCGCCATCGATCATGCTGAGAAGGAACTCGGCGGCTTTAACGTCATCGTCAACAATGCCGGTGTCGCGCAGGTCAAGCCGCTCTCTGACGTGGAACCAGCAGACCTCGACCGGATTTTCCGGATCAATGTCGACGGCGTCGTCTGGGGCATTCAGGCCTCAGCGAAGAAGTTCGCAGACCTCGGGCAGAAGGGCAAGATTATCAATGCTGCGTCTATTGCCGGACATGATGGTTTTGCCATGCTCGGCGTCTATTCGGCCACCAAGTTCGCTGTGCGTGCGCTGACCCAGGCGGCGGCCAAGGAATATGCCAGCAAGGGGATCACTGTGAACGCGTACTGCCCCGGCATCGTCGGTACAGACATGTGGGTAGAGATAGACGAGCGTTTCGCCGAGATTACCGGTTCTCCGAAGGGCGAGACATTCAAGAAATATGTCGAAGGCATCGCGCTCGGCCGCGCTCAGACGCCGGAAGATGTTGCCGCCCTCGTCGCTTTCCTGGCAAGCGACGATTCCGACTACATCACCGGGCAATCCATCCTCACCGATGGCGGTATTGTCTATCGCTGAGGGAGCAAAGGCGGACGATAATGCGGTTCATGCCGTCGGATGCGGGAAAATCCCCATCCGGCGGCGCAAAACTGGCCGCAGTTCCTCTCGGCCTTGAATTAATGGCCGGACATCTCTTGAAATATCCACTCCAGGGGGATAGGATATTTCAATGTCAGACTCGTCTTTCGTACACACCTCTCACGACGCCGTGGTCAAGCGTCTCAGGCGCGCCGACGGCCACCTGCGAAGCGTCGTCGAGATGATCGAGGCCGGGCGATCGTGCCTCGACATCGCCCAGCAACTGCATGCTGTCGAGAAGGCCATTTCCCAGGCCAAGAAAACGCTCATCCAGGATCACCTCGACCACTGCCTCGAGGACGTCGTCGGGCCGATTGCGAAAGAGCAACGCCGGTCAATCGACGAGTTCAAGGAAATCACGAAATATCTTTGAGGCGGTAACGATGCTGCAGGTACTGTCGAATCGCACCTACAGGCATCTTTTCCTTGCCCAGGTGATTGCACTTGTGGGAACGGGGCTTGCCACCATAGCGCTGGGACTTCTGGCGTTCGAGCTCGCTGGCCCCGATGCCGGCGCCGTGCTGGGAACCGCCCTCGCCATCAAGATGATCGCCTATGTCGGCGTTGCCCCGATCGCATCCGCCTTTACCGAGCGCCTTCCCCGGCGCGCCATGCTCGTCTTTCTCGACCTGGTGCGCGCATGCGTGGCCATGTTCCTGCCGTTCGTCACCGAAATCTGGCAGGTCTATGTGCTGATCTTCGTGCTTCAGGCCGCCTCAGCCGCTTTCACGCCGACCTTTCAGGCGACGATCCCCGATATACTTCCCGACGAAAAGCAATATACGCGGGCGCTGTCGCTATCCCGGCTAGCCTACGATCTGGAAAGCGTGGTCAGTCCGATGCTAGCAGCCGCGTTGCTGACGGTGATTTCCTTCCACAGCCTCTTTTCCGGAACGGTTGTGGGCTTCATGGCCTCCGCTGCTCTTGTCCTGACGGTGGTGCTGCCCAGCCCGCGCCCGACCAAACCACGCGGCATCTATGACCGCACGACACGCGGAATGCGGATCTATCTCGCGACGCCGCGGCTACGCGGCCTGCTCGCGATCAATCTTGCTGTGGCATCGGCGGGAGCGCTCGTGATCGTCAACACTGTCGTCTATGTGCAGTCCGCGTTCGGTCTCGACCAGACGGCGATGGCGCTCGCACTGGCAGCCTTCGGCGGCGGCTCGATGCTGTCGGCACTGATCCTGCCACGACTGCTCGACACCGTGCCGGACCGCCCGGTGATGCTCTCAGGCGCTATTCTGCTCGCAGCCGGCACGGCGGCGGCGGCATTGTTGACGTCCTACGGCTGGCTTCTGCCGCTCTGGTTCGTCCTCGGTCTCGGCTATTCGACCGCACAGACGCCGTCAGGCCGTCTCCTGCGACGTTCCTCGTCGCCGGAGGACCGCCCGGCCCTGTTTGCCGCGCAATTCGCGCTGTCCCATGCATGCTGGCTGATCGCCTATCCGCTTGCCGGATGGGCCGGGGCTGCGTTCGGCCTGCCCGGCACGGCTCTCATTCTGGCTGCGCTAGCGGCGACGGCCATCGGCGTGGCGTTCACTACCTGGCCCGCGAGGGATCCGGAAATCCTCACCCATGAGCATAAGGAGCTGCCGCAAGACCACCCGCATTTGCGGGAGGCTCATGGCCGAAGTCATTCCCACCCCTTCGCCATCGACGATCTTCATCCCGCCTGGCCGGTGAAGGGATGAAGTAGTTGGAGCAAGTTTTGGCGCTCGCGGGGTTGTTCTCCGTTGCCTTCCTCGCAGCGACGATCCTGCCTGCACAGTCAGAGGCGGCTTTCATCGCCTTGCAGGCGCTCGGCTACCCGGCAGTCCTTCTCGTCGTCGTAGCCGGGTTGGGCAACACGCTTGGAGCCGTGGTGAACTGGATCATCGGCCGTGGTGTCGATCGCTATCGCGAAAGGCGCTGGTTTCCCGTCTCGCAGGCCGCACTCGATCGTGCCTCACGCTGGTACAGCAATTGGGGCCGATGGAGCCTTCTGCTCTCTTGGGCTCCACTCGTCGGCGATGCCCTGACGGTTGCCGCGGGGGCGTTGAGAGAGCCCTTTTGGAGCTTTCTTTTTCTAGTCGCTGTGGCCAAGACCTGCAGATACATCATCCTGGCGATGGCTGTCGCGGAAGTGACTCCCTAACGCAAACGGCTTCTGATCGCCTCCATCTGCTGGATCTCTTCGCGCTGGGCATCCGTGATCTGTGCGCACAGGCTGACAAGTTGAGGGTCCGACAGCGATGCCTCACGGCACATCAGAATGGCTCCGGAATGATGCGGGATCATGGAATCGATGAACTGCCGGTCATCGATCAGCGCCTGGCTCCGCGTCGCCCAGAAAGAGCCCACGGTCAGCGCGGCGAAGAGAACGTAGAGCGCCAGGTTCATCTCCCTGTTTGGGAACATGCCCGGCATCGTCGCCAGCATGAAGATGCCCATCGGCGCCCACATAGTCAGGGCCATGTAGAACATGTTCATGTTGTTGCGAAAATCGCTCCAGCCGTCGATCATCGAGAACATGACGACGTACATGACCACCAGCCCAAGGGTCATGTTGATCCAGAACATCAGATAGGGGCGGCCATGCGATCCATGACCGCCGCCGGTGTTATGAGCGCCATGATGCGTCTTTCGGGGACTACCATGCGCCACGTGATCGTGAGACATCACTCTCTCCTTCGGTCGTTCAGTGCCCCATGCCCATCGGCTTGAAGATCATCCAGAGCGCCATGCCGATCATCATCAGGTTCTCGGTGAGCGAGACGAAGCCGAGCGGCACATTGCTGTCACCGCCGACGCAGGCGCATTTCAGCTCGCGCTTGTCGATGTAGACGGCTTTGAACACCGAGATCGCACCGATGCCGCCGATGAACAGGGCGACCGGCACGGAAACCCACATCAGTGCACCGGCCATCATCAGCACGCCCGCAAGCGCCTCGGCGAACGGATAAATCTTGCCGTAGGGAATCCAGCGCTGCGCCAGCAGGTCGTAGTTGAGGAACATGGTGGCGAAGCCGTCGACGTCCTTCAGCTTCTGGAGCGCGAGCAGACACATCGCGATGGCGACGAACCACTCCGCCGCCTGCACGGTCGCGAGACTGCCATACGCAGCCCAGCTCGCCGCCAACGCCATCAGCGCCGCCATGGCGAAAAGCGCGATGACCGGCTTGTAGGTCACGGCGTCCTTGTCCTTGACCTCCTTGCCGAAGAAACGGACGAGATCGTCATAGCCGCCGATCCGCTTGCCGCCGATGAAGGTCTGCGGCGTCGACTGCACATTGTGCTTTGCCTTGAAGGCGTCGGTTTCCTCGCGCGTCGTCAGGTGCCGGTCATCGACTTCGTAGCCCTCGCGCTTGAGAAGATCGAGCGCCTTCAGCCCCCAGGGGCAGGTGTGGTCGGCCATCACCATGCGGTGCAATTCGGCGCGCTTGGCTTCATGCGTTGCCATTTTCAAATCCCTTCGTTCTCAAAGCTTCGCCTTCGCGAAGACCTCGACCAGTTCGTCAAACTTACGGCGCTGGAGAATCGGATCGCCGGATGCCATCGCTTCCTCCACGCAACATGCCGCATGAGACCGCAATACGCGGTCCTCGACCTTGGAGAGTGCCGCCTTCACGGCATGCAGCTGATGCAGGATATCGATGCAATAGCGATCGTCTTCCACCATCTGGCCGATGCCTCGAACCTGGCCCGCGGCCCTGTTCAGGGACGAGGTGATCGCTCTCTTGTCTCTCTGGCACATAAGATACCCATACCCTGTCAGGGTACATATGCGCGTCGAGCAGATTTGTTCCCTATGGGAGCAATTCTTCTGCTCCATCGCATAGTCAGGCATCTGCAAATTTCAAGAATGTCAGCAGCGGAGGCGCGTCACGCACCGCCGTTCAGTCGCCCCGAGCGGCCCTCGCCTCACGGAAGAAAGCGACGAGATCGTCGTGGCCGCCAATCCGCTTGACGCCGATGAAGGTCTGCGGCGTCGTCTCAACGCGGTGCTCAGCCTTGAACGCATCGACCGCATTGTGGGTCTTGAGGATATGTTCTTCCACCTCGTATCCTTCGCGGCGGAGAAGTTCGAGCGCCTTGGTGCCGAACCCGCAGACAAGTTCGGGCGTGGCCATCCGATAGAGGACCGCATGCTTGACGGGGTTCCTTGCGATGGCCGGCGCAACGTCCGGCCTCGACATTCTTGAAGACCGGCAGGCCTACTGGACGGTGCGTGCCACTGCGCCCGCGCGTGGAACGATCGAAAAGTCCTCATCCGCCTGATCGGTCTCGAGGCGTTCCAATATCGGGCAATGTGGACGATGATCGCCCTTGCAGGCGTTGACGAGCATGGTCAGCGTATGTGCCATGTCCTGGAGATCCTTGATCTTCTTATCAAGGGCGCTGATGTGCCCCTGTGCAAGGCGCTTGACCTCGGCACTCTGGCGCGTCTCGTCCCGCCACAACCCGACGAGATCACCGATCTCGGCTATGGAAAAGCCGAGATCGCGCGCTCGGCGTATGAATCGCAGCATGTGCACGTCCGTATCCGAGTAGTCGCGATAGCCCGATTCCTTGCGGTCGGCCGGCGGGATGAGCCCGGTCTGCTCGTAGTAGCGGATCATCTTGGCGGAAACGCCCGATGCCTTGGCGGCTTGTCCGATGTTCATCTTTCTTCTCCCATAGAAGTGGCGGCTGGCCCTTATATAGGACCAGCCGCCCCGGTTTTTCAGCTTGCGACCTTGAAGGTCTTGAGCCGCAGTGCATTGCCCAGCACGAAGACGCTGGAGAGTGCCATCGCGCCCGCCGCGAAGACCGGCGAGAGCAGGATCCCGTAGGACGGGTACAAGAGTCCCGCCGCAACCGGGATCAGGGCGGCGTTGTAGACGAACGCCCAGAACAGGTTCTGCCGGATGTTGCCGATCGTCGCCTTCGACAGCGCGATCGCATTCGGCACGCCCTGCAAGCTGCCCGACATCAACACCACGTCCGCCGCCTCAATGGCGATATCCGTGCCCGTGCCGATGGCGAGGCCGACATCCGACTCGGCAAGAGCCGGAGCATCGTTGATGCCGTCGCCGACAAAGGCGACCTTGCCGTACTGGCTCTTGAGCCGGCGAACCGCCTCGACCTTGCCGTCCGGCAGCACTTCAGCCACCACTTCGTCGATCCCCAGCTTTGCCGCGATGGCCTTGGCCGTACGCGCATTGTCTCCGGTGATCATCGCCACCTTGAGACCGAGGTCATGCATGGCCTTGATCGCGGCCGGCGTCGTCGGCTTGATCGGGTCGGCCACTGCGATGATCGCAGCCAACTTGCCGTCGATCGCAGCATAGAGCGGCGACTTCCCCTCATTGCCCAACCGCTCGGCGACCTTGGCGAAGCCGCCTACGTCATGGCCCAGCTGGATCATGTAGCGGTCGGCGCCGATCTCGACGCCCTTGCCGTCGGCGCTGGCCTTCACGCCCAGGCCGGTGACCGACTCGAAGTCCGATACGGCCGGCAATGCGATGGCTTCCGCCGCAGCGGCATCCACGATCGCACGGGCAATCGGGTGTTCCGACCTGGCCTCGACGGCGGCCACCAGCCCCAGAACCTGCGACCGCTCGAAGCCGAGCGCCAGTTCGAGATCGGTCAGAGCCGGCTTGCCTTCGGTCAGCGTACCCGTCTTGTCGACAGCGACGACCTTGGCGTCCTTCAGCAACTGGAGTGCCTCACCCTTGCGGAAGAGCACGCCGAGTTCCGCGCCGCGACCCGTACCGACCATGATCGAGGTCGGCGTGGCCAGGCCCATGGCGCACGGGCAGGCGATGATGAGCACCGCAACCGCATTGACCAGAGCGAAGGTCAGCGCCGGCGACGGGCCGAAGTAGAGCCATGCCGCGAAGGTCAGGGCCGCGACGGCGAAGACGACGGGCACGAAGTACATCGTCACCTTGTCGACCATCGCCTGGATAGGCAGCTTGGAACCCTGCGCATCCTCGACCATGCGGATGATCTGGGACAGCACCGTGTTGCCACCGACCGCCGTCGCCTTAATAGCGAAGGCGCCTTTCTGGTTCACCGTGCCGGCAACGACCTCACTGCCGTTCTTCTTGGAAACCGGGATCGGTTCGCCCGTGATCATCGACTCGTCGACATAGCTTTCGCCATCAACCACCTCGCCATCGACCGGAACACGCTCGCCGGGACGGACCTCGACGATATCTCCGTTCGCCACCGCATCGATGGCGACCTCGACCACCTTTCCGTCACGGCGCACTCGCGCAGTCTTGGCCTGCATACCGACCAGCCGCTTGATCGCTTCCGATGTCCGGCCCTTGGCGCGAGCCTCAAGCAGGCGTCCGAGCAGGATCAGCGTGACGATAACCGCAGCCGCCTCGAAATAGACGTTGATCGTGCCTGCGGGCAGGAAGCCCGGTGCGAAGGTCGCGACCAGCGAGTAGCCATAGGCGGCGAGCGTACCGACCGCGACCAGCGAGTTCATGTCGGGGGCGAGACGCCAGAGCGCCGGGATGCCCTTTTCATAAAACCGGATGCCCGGAACGAACAGCACGATCGTCGTCAGCACGAACTGGAGATACCAGCCGTTCTGCATGCCGATGGTGGAATCGATCAACGCATGAACGCCGGGAATGACGTGCGAGCCCATCTCCAGAAGAAAGACCGGCAGGGTCAACGCAGCCGCGATGGTGAAGTCGCGGGTGAGTTCCCGACGCTCCGCCTCCTTCTTCTCGGCGCGGTCGTCCGTTGCGGGCTGGCCGCCGGCGGCACCGGCAACGGAGAGCAATTTCGCCTCATAGCCAGCATTCCCGATAGCCGCCACCAGCGCGGCGCCATCTGCGGAGCCACGGATGGTAGCCTTTTCCGTCGCGAGGTTGACCACCGCCTGCGTGACGCCCGGCACTTCCTTCAGCGCGCGCTCGACACGGCCCACGCACGACGCGCAAGTCATGCCTTCGATCGCGATCTCCACGGCGCGTTCCGAAACGGTCGAATTGATGAGCTTCGCTTCATAGCCGGACGCCTCGATAGCGGCCACCAGCGCGGCATTGTCCGCCGAACCCTTGATGGTGGCCTTCTCGGTGGCGAGGTTGACGACCGCTTCGGTCACGCCGGGGACGGCTTTAAGCGCTCGCTCGACGCGGCCCACGCAGGACGCGCAGGTCATGCCTTCGATCGCGATCTCGACCGGACCCGAAGCAGCCGGAGCGGCGGCTGGAACAGCAAGAAAGCTGGCGGGAACCTCGTAGCCAGCCTTCTCGACCGCCTTGACGAGCGCCGCACGATCGATAGACGCGTCGGCGGTAATGCTTGCCTTCTCGGTAGCGAGATTGACGACAGCATCCGACACGCCGGGCACAGCCTTCAGCGCCTTCTCGACACGTCCGACGCAGGATGCGCAGGTCATGCCTTCGATGGGCAGGGAAATCGCTGCATTCTTTATGTCCGCAGCTCGAACAGGGGCATTCATCGCCGCCTCCTTTCTGGATGGGAATTCGAGTTCGGACAGACATATGGTCCTTCCAACAATGGGAAGGTCAATAGCAAAATATCTGTTTGTCGGCCCTTGACCTTGCCATCGTTGGAAACCCCATCTTCCCACCATGAGAACAATAAAGGAGCTTTCTCATGGAACTTCGAGTTGAAGGCATGACCTGCGGCGGCTGCGCCAAGTCTGTCACCAAGGCAATCCAGTCCGTCGATCCCGATGCGAAGATTGAAACCAACCCTGCCGCCCGAAGCGTCACGCTTGAGACGACCGCTTCCCAGGCAGCTATTCAGGAAGTTCTGGCAGAGGCCGGCTATCCTGCAACCGTGAACTGACAGGAGATTCTTATGAACAAGCTTACGCCGATCTTCATCGCCGGAGCCATCGCTCTCAGCGCCGGTCTGGCGCTCGCACAGACCCAGATGAACAACGGCCAGGATCAAAACATGCCGGGCCACAATATGTCCAACATGGCCGCCGATGCAGCAATAGATAGCCCGTCGACAAAGGCATACGAACAGGCAATGGACGCGATGATGAAGGACATGATGGTGCCCTATACAGGTGATGCCGACGTGGACTTCATGCGCGGCATGGTCCCGCACCATCAGGGCGCAATCGACATGGCAAAGGTCGCGCTTGAATACGGCAAGGACCCCGAGGTCCGCAAATTGGCCGAGGAAGTAATCAAAGCTCAGGAGGGCGAAATCGCCTTCATGCAGAAGTGGCTCGCCGACCGGAGCAAGTAAAGCGCTTCGGAAAACAGGCGCTTGTACAAAGCGTTAGGACCCGGATCGCATTGCGCGCGCCGGGTCTTTTCGCTGCTGGGTGGGGCGAGTGAACACTCAGGTTCGGCATTCTCCGCCAAATGCCCACAAAGAGGCTTACTTTGGGGCGAAGGGGCTTACCCACCCGCCCCCGCCCTGCCCATCAGGCGTAGCCTGCGGAAAGGCTTCCGCTAGGTAATTGAGAATACGCTCGCGATCCTCGGGATCAAGTTCCCACATGCCGTGACGCTCGACCATCACGGTCAAGGTATTGTCCCACAGCTCGCGCGTCATTCCCTGGCGGGCGACAACTTGAAAGCTATGGCAGGCAGAGCAATTGTAGAACGTATCCTCGCGCGCCTCGCCTGCGGGGAGATCCTCCGGCTCGGCATAAATCTGCAATGGTTGTGACAAAACAGGAGCGCCCGTCACAATCACGGAGGCGGCGACAAGCGACGCCCCCGCCAGAATGGTCCTCATTCCCATCCCCGTCAACCAACGAGAACCGCAAGGCGGTGCATCGGATTCCCACCATAACCCTGCGGGTTCCAGTTTCCAACCACATGCGGTTGCATGGTCCCGTCCTCGCCTGTCGCGCGTGCCCATATTTCGTAATAGCCATCCGAGGGCAGGTCTATCGCCGCCGTCCAGCGCCGCCAGTCGTAGCGGTTGCGCGGCTCCTGTAAATCTACCGCGTGCCACGTCGCACCAGCGTCGAGCGAGACGTGAACCGCCGACACCGCAACGTCGCCACCCCAGGCGGCGCCGCGCAATTCCAGCTTTCGCGTTCCTGCCGGAAGCCGGGTTCCGTTTGCCGGCGAAGACACAATCGAACGCAGCGGCATCGATTCCAGAATCCTGAATTCAACCCCTTCCGGTCCTGAGCCTGGGATCATGGGTGTAGCCGGGACCCTGTATGACGTGCCCGTCATCCCTGGTCCATCGTGCTCATCGTCACGAATGAGGATCCGTGTCAGCCATTTCTGCGAGGCAGAACCCGGCCATCCCGGTATGATCAGCCGCAGCGGGCCGCCATGAACGAGTGGCAGATCCTGGCCGTTCATCCCCCAGACAATCATCGAATGCTCTTCCAACGCCTTCTCGATACGCACGCCACGGGAGATGACCTCGCGATCGGCATCGCCTGAAAGATGGGAGTCGGCTCCAAAATGCCCCGTATAGGCTGCTGAGGGCTTAAGCCCGGCTGCCAGCAGAACATCGCGCAACCGGACGCCGGTCCATTCGGCGCAACCAGCGCCCCCGTTTGTCCATTGGTTTCCGCGTGCAGGCGGATTGAAGAAGGAACGTCCGTTGCCCCCGCATTCAAGCACCATGCGGAACGTTACATTCTCAAATCGCTGCTTCAAGTCAGCCAGGGTCAAGGTTAACGGATTGTCGACGCTGCCTTCCACGATGATGGACCACGCCTGTGCGTCGCCAGGAGCCTCGGGGGGAATTCCGTTTTGGCGGACGAAGAACTTGTCGATAGGAGTGGTATCGTCATTCAGAAGATGCTCGGGCGCTTCGGCGACGAACGGGCGGTCTCCAATGACTGAGAGACCCGAATTTTTCCCGACTTGAGCCAACATAGCTGCAGGGTCCGGATTGTCCTGGGCATAGGCGGTCGACACAAATCCCCCCGGCATGTTTCGCGCAAGGGGAAGGGTCGCACCCAGCACTGTGACTGCACCCGCCAGCCCGAGAAAATCGCGCCGCCCTGTACCCTGCGCTTGCTGAGAACTTCCTTCGTCGGCCCTGACATCACGGTGCGGGGTCTTCATTCCGGTATCCTTTCAAGTCTGGGAATGTTGTGCCTGGCTGTGATCATTTAGGAGAAAAAGCTACCTGTTTTCCACAGTAACGCAAGGTTATTCTGATAAATATCAATGCGTTATATATGACCAAACACATCGTGTCGCTCGGTAGAGGAAAAGTACCCGGCCCGGCTGATAGAAAAACGCCGCAATGATGTGCCTACTTGCCGCGCACGGCAAACTTGATGATTGAATGTTTTGTTTAATTACTTGAGCTCCACTGTCGCCGCGCAGGACTGCCGGAGGCAACAACCAGCGTGCGTCCATGATGATGGTGACGGCTATATCGCAAATGCGGACGTAGCGAGAAAAGTAACGGCGCGCCGGTTCTCGAAGACGATTTCATAGTCTCCGCGCCGGGTGAAGTCGTCACGTTCGTGCCTGCCGACAAGGGGCACAACGCGGAATTTAGGAAAGGTATGTCACCCAAAGACGCGGCCACATTCAAAGGTAAAACAGAGCAGACCACTGTCTCGGTCGAAATGCAGCCGTCCACGGTGCGGAAGTTCACGTTCAGTTACGCCATGGAATGGTGGCACTGATCGTTGTCGGCGAGCCAGTGAATGTTAACGAGACGAAAGTTGTCGAACACCTTTGAAAGGCCGCTGGCATAGATTCCGGCGATTTGACGCCTAGAGTTGTGGCAACTGTTTCGCCGGAAAGGGAATTGCGTAAACGAACGCGCCGCACCACCTGAGAAACCGGCCGTCAAAATTTACTACCGGCCGATTTTCACTTAGAAATCGGATCATCACAGTGCTCATAACTTTTCGACCGTAGACAATTGACCCGGACGGTCTACCTGAACGGTTACATGGTCTATATTATAGCGGTGTTTCAGCCAGTCTGCCACCAGAACTGGCAGCATCAAAGGGTCGATCCCGTTGGCCGGCGTCACATGCAAAGTAGCCACGACGGTATCGTCAGTCAGCGTCCATGCATGGAAGTGACCAGCTTCGGCAATCTCCGGAAGTTCTGCAAGTTGAGCTTCCGTTTTTCTCGCATCGATCCCACGAGGCACAGCCTGCAACAGCACACGAATGGACTCGCTTACGAGCCCCCAAGCCGACCTTACAACCAAAATGGCTACGAGCACCGACAGTATCGGATCGAGCATCATCCATCCGGTCAACATGATTCCAATCGCAGCCGCGATCGCGCCCACCGAGCCAAGAAGGTCGCCGACGACGTGAAGCAGTGCTCCACGGAGGTTGCTGTCTCCTTTGGTGCCCCTCATAAGTATCCAGGCGCCCGCGATGTTAACGAACAGACCCACCGTCGCTACGATGAGCATCGGACCGGCAAGTACCTCGACCGGCTGGTTGATGCGGTTGATGGCCTCCCACGTAATCCACGCCACGAGAAGAAGTAGCGTCGCGCCGTTTGCAAGTGCTGCGAGAACGCGGACACGATGGAAGCCATAGGTACGCGTTGCATCTACCGGTCGACGTGCCACGCGATAAGCGATGAGAGCCAGAAGCAGAGCCGCCGCGTCGGAAACCATGTGTCCGGAATCTGCTATCAACGCCAGGGAACCCGAAAGCCATCCCCCTATGGCCTGGACAGCAGCGTAGCTTGCCGTGAAAATTAGTACGTATCTAATACGCCGCTCGTTGCCAGCGGTCACCGACGTTCGGTGATCATGGCCATCATCTTCACTGTGAGACACCTTTTTGACCATTTGTCTTCCGGTCATTCCCATCCCCTTGCTAGCGGCGGGAGATAACAATCTACGACCGCAAGACAACCATAATCATGCACGTACGGGCAAGTCACCATCGAAAATTTACGCAGAAGACCCGGAGCAATAAGTTTATCGGAAAACTAATTGAATCTAAATCTAAAATTATTCAAAAACATTAATTGTGAAATATACAAATATAAGCATTATCTATATAACAATATCAAATTATTTAGATAATTTTATTCAATTCATTTTTCGTAAAATCATTGACACCGGTTATACTAAACCAGAAATCGCGCAAGTTGCATAATAATTGCAAGCATAATTGGCTGATGAAACAGATAGATAATCAAGCTACGCTTCCCAAGCCAGACAAGGGCGTTTTTTGGGCGTCCGATTGGTAACATATGATCAAGCGCGTATTCTTTCCTATTGTCGATCAGCACTTTTGTCCCGGCCATACCCATGAGCGTGATCCCTACCCACGGGAAAACAGGCACGAAATCGTTGCTCGGCGGTACGTTTTGCGCAAATCCAATCCAGGCAAGCCAACGTGTGTCAAAGAGTTCCGACTGCCATAAGGAAGGAACCACCAGCATGCCAGCGCCCGAAGCAAGACTTAGCCACCAAGGTGTCCGCTGGAATAATGTACCAACTAACGTCGCAACGGCGATCGCATGCAAGATGCCGAAGTAAATGAACGTTGCCGGAAAAACATACCAGGTCACCAGCGTAATGGCCACGGCTGCGACGCCAATTTTCGTAAGTCGAAGCAGATAGGCGCTCGGCCGGAACCGAGAGCGAGAGGACAAGGCTAGGCTGATCCCGACCAGCATCACAAAGCTTCCGGCCAGAACACGCCCGAAGCCGAGCCAGAGTGGATGGTATGCGACGCCCGAAATGAAGCCAGTAAATTCCAGATCCCAAACGAAGTGGAACAGCACGACGCCCGCGATTGCCAGACCGCGCCACGCATCGACCATATAAACACGGGCTTTCATTACGAAATCGATTCTCCTTTCGGCGGAACCGTTTCGTAGAAGCTCATCCGGCTAGAGGGTCAAGATGTCGCTGTCGCAAGGCATTGAACCTCTAGCAGGGTGAGGTTGTATACTTGGGTATGGGTTTTGAGATCTCAAATATCGGCGTGGTGGCGGCAATCGCTGCCGGTGCAGTTTCCTTCCTATCGCCCTGCGTGCTGCCGCTGGTGCCCGGTTATGTATCGTTCATCGCCGGCACCGCCACTCAGGATAAACGCAGCGATCCGGATCGCGGCAAGCTGTCCGTCGCCTGGCTGAGCATATGTTTCATCCTCGGTTTCTCAACGGTGTTCGTCATACTCGGAGCGGGAGCCACAACCCTTGGCCAGTCGCTTCGCTCCTACAGCTACGAAGCGGGCATCATCGGTGGTGTCATTGTCATCATCTTCGGCCTTTTCACCACCGGAGTTCTACGTCTCCCCATGCTGCAAAGGGATGTCCGCTACCACGGCAGCCTGTTAACAGGCGGGCCGACGGGCGCATATCTGCTTGGTCTGGCATTTGCGTTCGGCTGGACGCCTTGCATCGGCCCGATTCTCGGAGCGATACTGACAGTCAGCGCTGTGTCGGCAACGGCACTGGATGGTGTCGCGCTCCTGGCTCTCTACTCTCTCGGGCTGGGAATACCCTTCTTTCTGGCCGCGCTTTTCACAGATCGGCTGATCGTCTTGCTTCCCGGCCTGCGTAAGACTGGTCGAGCGCTTCAGGTAACCGCCGGCGCCATCATGATCGTTATGGGCCTTGCCATGGTGAGCGGCTACATGACCTGGTTCGCATTCTGGCTATTGGAGAAGTTTCCGGTTTTTGGGTCAATCGGCTGAAAATCTGTCAATCGCACGAACCCTGAAAGTTTAGACCGGCTCGGATCGACGAAGGGCTCCGCGGGGATCGACCTGAACGGTTACATGATCGATCGCGTAGCGCTCCTTCAGCCAGGCCGTTATTACGGACGGCAACTGAAGCGGATCGCCACCCATTGCCGGCGTAACATGGACGGTCGCGACTACAGTGTCGTCCGTCAGCGTCCACGCGTGAAAGTGCCCTGCCTCCTCGACAAGCGGCAACTGGCTGAGTTCCAATTCAACGTTACGGGCATTCAGCCCGCGAGGCACCGCCTGCAGGAGCACCCGGATCGACTCGCTCACCAGAGTCCAGGCTGAACGAACGACAAGCAGCGCCACGAGAACCGAAAGGATCGGATCGAGCGCCCTCCAACCCGTCAGCATAATGCCGATGGCGGCAGCGATGGCTCCGACAGATCCCAGTAGATCGCCGACGACATGGAGGAACGCTCCGCGAAGGTTACTATCACCTTGGGAGCCGCGCATGAGAATCCAGGCTCCCCCCAGATTGACCAGTAACCCTATAGTCGCGACAATGAGCATGGGACCCGCGAGAATTTCTATAGGCTGGTTGATCCGGCCAACAGCTTCCCACGCGATCCAGGCAACCAGAAGAAGCAGACTCGCCCCGTTTGCCAGCGCGGCAAGGACGCGCACGCGGTGGAATCCGTAGGTCCGGCTATTGTCCGCAGGCCGCCTCGCTACCCGATAGGCAATCAGCGCAAGAAGTAGTGCTGCCGCGTCCGACACCATGTGACCGGAGTCCGCGATCAGCGCGAGCGAACCGGAGAGCCAGCCGCCGATTGCCTGTACAGCGGCGTAACCGGCAGTGAAGATGAAGACGAGCCGAATACGCCGCTCATTGCCGGCTGTCACCGCCGTTCCGTGATCATGCCCATCATTCGACCCGTGGATTTGCGAATTCATTCTCCAGGTCCCTCCAAGGGTCTCACTTCCGGTTAGCAGTTAAATTCGGCTTCAACCGGGGATGATACTCATCTGAACAGTATCTAATGCGAACGTTCCGCGCACGGACTCGTCCTACTGAATACTATGCGGTCTCTTAGATCGCCAGAAACGGAACGCGGATGCCAAAAACACTCGCAAGCAATGTAAAATTAAGTGCGAGAACGATCGTGGCACCGACGAACGCAAGCCATTTCGTGCCCGGCCGCATGGCGTAACTACCCATCACATCCCGTCGCGAGGTGAAAATGATCAAAGCGATCATCGGCACGGGCAGGGCAATCGACAAAACGACCTGACTCATCACCAATGCCTGGGTCGGGTTGACGCCCATGGCAACGACCACGAAGGCAGGCAGCATTGTCACGAGGCGTCGGAGCCATATCGGGACATGGAAATGCAGAAAGCCCTGCATGATTGTTTGGCCCGCCATGGTGCCGACCACGGAGCTTGAAACGCCCGAGGTAATCAGGGAAACGAGAAACACCGAAGCGGCTGCGGTACCGAGCAGCGGTGTCAGCATATGATAGGCGGTCTCGATCTCGGCGACGTCGCTGTTGCCTTGATGAAAGGCGCTTGCGGCCATGATAACCATCGCCATATTCACCATGCCTGCGATGGCGAGGGCAACCACAACCTCAATGTTGGAGTATCGCAGTACCTTGCGGCGATCATTCTCGTTCCGGATCCGGACGCGGGACTGAGTGAGGCTCGAATGCAGGTAGATGGCGTGCGGCATCACCGTAGCGCCGATGATTCCCACTGCGATGGTCAATGCAGCTGCGTCCGGAAGCTGTGGCGTGATCAGACCTGTGGCGGCCTCTGTCCAGTCGACAGGGGCTATCACCAGTTCGATAAGATAACAAAGGCCGATGATCGCGACCATCGAGCCGATGATAAGCTCCATCGGCCTGAAGCCATGTTTCTCGAATACCAGTATACCATACGTCACTATAGCCGTGACCGACATGCCCCAGAATATGGGAAGGTCGAAGAGCAGCGCCAGACCGATTGCGCCGCCGAGAAACTCCGCCAGATCCGTCGCCATGGCCGCCACTTCGCTCACCGCCCACATCACCCAGACAACCGGCGCAGGGAAGTGGTCGCGCGACATTTCAGCAAGGTTCTTCCCCGTCACGATGCCAAGGCGGGCGGACAGAGCCTGGAAAAGCATGGCGATAAGGTTTGCCAGAAGCACAACCCAGAGTAACTGGTACCCATAGCCTGCGCCGGCCTGAATGTTGGTTGCGAAATTGCCCGGATCGACATAGGCGATTGAGGCGATCACTGCCGGTCCGACAAAAAGGAGGCGGCCGGTAAAGCCGCGACGTTGGCCGGAAAGCACTTCAGCCATGGCGTTACGCGTGCGCTCTGTATCGTACATAAGGGTACCTAAATGCAATTGTGGGAACTTTTATAGCCGGTGCTATATTAAGTGCAATAGGGTAATATAATAAGTTTCATGCATGATGGTAACGTCGAATTTGCCAATTCGCGGAAACAAGTTTACCCTTGGCTAAATTTGAGCCGCGGGCTCATCTCTCCGATTAGGTGACCGACAGATACAGATGACAAAGCCCAACAACTCTCCGCCTCGCCCCGCCCAGCACGCGCGTCGCTTCGCACATGTCCGGGAATGTCAAGCAAGCGCGCTCATCGAAGACTATGTCGAGATGATCGGCGACCTTATTGAAATCAATGGAGAGGCAAGAGTTGCAGACATCGCCGCGCGAATGGGCGTGGCGCAACCTACAGCAACCAAGGCTGTCGCGAGACTAAAACGCCAGGGTCTGGCAACGTCAAGGCCCTATCGCGGGATATTTCTGACCGACGAAGGCAAGCAGCTCGCGGACCGTGTACGGTCACGCCACCTCATCGTCGTTCAATTCCTCGTCGCTCTTGGAGTGCCAGAGGAAACAGCCGAGATTGACGGCGAAGGCATCGAGCATCACGTGTCAGATCAAACTCTCTCTGCATTTGAGAAATATTTAGCATTTATCAAATCAAAATGAAAAAATTGAACATTAACTAGCCAGACCGCATCTCTGAAAATATATGAAATGATATATTTTTCTCAGAATTGAAAGTATTGTTTGCATTTATAGCTCGTGAAGATAGGATAGTCCCGACATATAAGGGGTTGATTGCCGCTGACGCCGGAATATCAAGTGCTGCGGCGCTTGAAGTATCTATCGGAAATCTTCTTGGATGCAGGCATGATTGAGTCGCCTAGCGTGTTACTAGAACGGCTGTGTCGGAGCGTGCTCAAACTGGAACGCTAAAATTCAGTCCGCTTATTGGTCATATCCAACCGGCGGCGCACCGGCTTCGAAAGGTCCCTTTTGGCGAGCCGTTTCGATTGCATCAGCAAGGGGTTTCTTTCCGACTGCCCCCTCGATGATCTGCTCACCGGCAATGAACGAAGGCGTACCCGTCAGCCCAAGGCGTTGCGCAAGCGCGATGTTAGCTGAGATGATGCTCTCCACCGCAGGCTTGGCCATCTCTTCAGACAACTGTTTGCGATCAAGGCCCATCTCCTCTGCCAAGCCTAACGCACGGTCACGGTTTATTTGTCCCTGCATATCCATCAGTCTGACATGGAAATCGGCAGCGACAGAGTTGCCTTTCAGTCGGCTTACGGAAAGCGCCACCTTCGCAGCCTCAACTGAACCCGGCCCAAGAATCGGAAAATTCTTAAGAACGACCCGCAGCTTGGGATCCTCGGCCACGAGGGCTTTGACGTCTGGAGCTGCCCGCTTGCAGTAGCCGCAGTTGAAGTCGAAGAATTCAACCAGCGTCGTGTCCCCATCAAGATTTCCAAGGAGTACATCGTTGCCTGAGCGAAGCAGTGTATCCGCTTCCGCCTGTATCGTCTGTAACCTGGCTTGGGCTTGAGCCGCCTGGGTCCGCTTTTCAAGTTCCCCGAGCGCTTCCTCGATGATCTCGGGATTCTGCAAGATGTATTCCCGGACGATCTTTTCCACCTCTCCGCGATCAACTGTTTGAGCGAACACAGGCGAGGACGCTAACAGCATCGCGTAGGTAAAGCAGCCTAGCCGGCTTATACGCACAACTTCCATGATTGATCCCCTTCGGCGTTAGTCGAACAATCGGCCGAGGAATGAGCCGTGCCTTCGACCATGACCGCCATGGCCATGGCGGTCATGGTCGCTATAGTCGCGACGATGGTCATCGCGACAGTCGCTGGACGCATTGCGTGCTGGCGTTTGGGCACGTCCGCGATCTAGCTGTTGCTGGGGATAGTGAGCGTCTTCAGCCACGCTGCGCTCGATGATCTTGTCGAGCTCACCTCGATCCAGCCATACCCCCCGGCATTTTGGGCAGTAGTCGATCTCGATACCTTGTCGCTCGCTCATGACGAGGTCGACCCTGCAAAGCGGGCAAAGGAGGCTGTGACCTTTCGCGCCAGATACCTGGGAAGTTCCTAACATTTGTTCTCTCCTGGCAATCGCGTGGGCGACTAAAGCATCCTGTTGCCAGAACGTAGGACCTCCAGCAGGTTGAGGTTCAAGGGCGAAAATGTCGCAAGATTCTGCTCAAACACGACAGTGCTGCTGCCGGTGTTTGGACACCGGCTCGGTTTGCAGCCCGTTACATCTGCAACAGATGCTCGATCAGGATCATCGATCCAAGGCAACTAGGCACAAGGCCTCCGACCAACTCAGCCTTCTCACAAGGCGGGCCGAAAAGGACAAAACGAAGATAGAAGCGGTGGCAGATAAGGGCCCGTGCAAGGGCTTGCTCTACAATGGGAGCTGCCAACCAGAAATCACAGCAGCCTGTCGCAGCTCTTCAATCACTTCAATGCCGATGATACCGGCGAGGAACCAGCTGACGTCTTTTAGCGACCGAATGAATGTCTGCGACTGGACAAGAAGAATATCCTCACTTTCCGGAACATGGAGGCGCGGAAAGAAACGCGGCACGCGGGCCATGTACAAAATGTAATCCGCCCCAAACAGGCTAAGAAGCCTCTTTTCTTCATTCTTGATCACAGATCTGTAGTAACCAAAAAACACGATGGCGCTTATCACCGCCAAAGAAATATTCTGTGCCGCGAGGCATACGCCAATCAGCCCGAGGAAGGAGAAAAAGTAGAGTGGATTTCTGCTGAGCGAATACGGTCCGCTTTGGCATAAATCCAGATCCTTTCGTCCTCCGATGTATAAGGTGCACCAGAGCCGACCAAGGACTGCCGCAAAGACCAGAAAGAAGCCAACAAACTCGACCAGGCTGTAGCTAAGTGTTTCAAAACCTTCCGGCTGAGTTGCAATGAGCATGGTCAGCCACGCTGGAGCCAACAGCCAGGTAACCAAGGTTCTTTTTCGCTCGACCGGCGACTTCGCATGCATCGACTTCAACAGTTATCTAGCTCCAGCCGCCACCAAAGGTGCGATAAAAAATATGCGATCCGATTTGGGTCATGCGCTCCATGGAGCGAGCCCAACGCGGGCTAACGTAGGTGGCATTGTAGTGGGTCGATGACGCGACTTCGGGTAAGAATATCTTCCCACCGGTGACTGCCATCGCCACATCCGTTGCCAGACGATACGCGCGTCGATCCGCAATGACATCTGGAATGCCGTCGCAGGCAAAGGAAAACTGGCATCTGTTGATCAAGCTGTCGTTTTGATAAACTACGTCGCAGACGCTTGCTGGATATGCAGGGTTTCGCACACGATTGAGAATGACCTGCGCGACCGCGGCCTGGCCCTTAACCTCTTCGCCTCTAGCCTCGAAATAGATCGCGGTTGCAAGGCACTTTTGCTCGGCGCTTGAAAAGACGGATTTCGGAAGGGGCTGCTTCATCCAATCGTGGTCACCTTCCATCGTGGGCGGGACGAAGCGACCGGCTTCCTCATCGGTCCCCAGCAGCGCTGCGAAGGCACCGGATGAAGCATGGAACCCGTCCTTTGGGGCATAAGCTGTGGCCAGGATGTCTGCGCCATCGTTGTTGACCAGTTCAGCAAGAACCTCTGGTATTCCGACGAGACGATCGTCCGCAGGGCTATGAAAGGTCGACTGACCCGACGCGAAATCAGCATCAGGGTTTGCAAATCCTCTTAGAAGATAGGCTGTATAAGTTTCCGACTCGAATATGCGCGCTGACAGCGCCTGACTGACAAGCCGAGCCTCCGGGCTCTTTCGGGATGCCACACTAAGGAGACGTGGCTTCTTTGTTTCTTCGACCACTCTCTGAGATGTGAGGGAGAGTTCTCGGTTTACAGGCAAATTGATGCGCTGGCCCGGGACTACCAGATCCAGATTTCCGACGTTGCCGGGAATATTTGCATTGCGCAGGCGGAGCTCCTGCAAATGGGAACAGTTGTCGGATCGCTCGACATAGGCCGCCCACCGATCTGCTGTCGGACCGATCTCACGTTCCGATTTAGCGTCCCGGATCCCGGTGGGCGACGCAAAACCGAATACCAGCCAACTCGCGCAGAGAACTGCAAGCACCCGCTGGCGACCGCCCAATGATCGTCGCTGGGCAGCGACCTTCGATTTCGACCGCAAAATCTCATTCCTCCGAATGCCCACACGCGGAAAAGAATCGAGTGTTAACCTTGATAGAAAGTTAACGCCAGTGTGACTGCACGTCGCGATGTCACGGCTGATCCATATGCCCAACTGCGCCTTTACCATCGAGAGAGCAGTGCGGCAGTTGTTCAACATCGACGCTGTGAAGGTTTCGCTGATCGACCAAAGCGCACTCGTAAAACACGACGGTGGCAAGGTGTCCCAAGGTGTTATTTTCGAGGCTGTCAAAGGTGCTGGCTACGACGTGCCGCGATGAGAACCTCAGGATTGCAGGCGATAATAGTATTTTCTGAGCCGACAAAGCGCGGAACCATTGAGCTAGCTTCGGCATCGGAAGTGTCGAGGTAATGACGAACTTCTGAAGCGCGTCCTGATGCCGCTTGCGAACGCGCAGGTGGCGCGGGATTTTTTGATGCTCCTATTCGTCAGAGCTGCGCGATAGAACCGCATCCATGGTGATGTCTCAGGGTAGTGGAAGCGTTCGAGGCGGTCGGACACACCATCACGAGACCACGGCCCCTTGTTGCCTCGAGTCGGTGCTCTACCGCGATTTCTGGATTAGCGATCCCGGTAGGGAATTATTCTCGGCAGGGGACTTGAACCTCATCCAACTCGAGATGCTACCGTTCCCGGCCACTGCTTGTTTCGTCAAGTATTTTTGATTTGCTCGCCTCTCATGAAGCGAGGGGCTGGAAGATGTCCTGCGGGAGCGACGGTATGATTGTTGAGCTTGGGCATTTTGCGCTGGTGCTGGCCTTCTCGTTGGCCGCCATACAATTCGCCGTTCCGCTTGCCGGTACTCAGTTTGGTGATTCCAGATTGGCAGCCGTTGCAGGCCCGGCTGCGACGATGTGTTTCCTACTCACTACGCTGTCATTTGTCGCACTGACGTCCGCCTACGTTCAGTCAGATTTCTCGGTAGCAAATGTTTGGGCGAATTCGCATTCTGCAAAGCCAATGCTATTTAAAATCACAGGTGTGTGGGGAAATCACGAGGGATCGATGCTTTTATGGGTCCTGATTCTTACATTATTCGGTGCGTTAGTGGCTTGGTTTAGCAATAATCTGCCACCGACGCTTCGGGCGAATGTGCTTTCGGTGCAAGGGTTGATTGCAGCGGCGTTTCTGCTCTTCATCCTGACGACGTCGAATCCTTTCATTCGGATTAATCCCGCGCCTGTCGAGGGGCGAGATCTCAATCCGATACTTCAGGACATCGGCCTCGCGATACATCCGCCACTTCTTTACTTGGGTTATGTTGGCTTCTCGGTTTGCTTCAGCTTTGCCGTTGCTGCTCTCGTTGAGGGAAAGATCGACGCTGCGTGGGCGCGCTGGGTTCGGCCATGGACGCTCACTGCCTGGATATTCCTAACCGGCGGGATCTCGATGGGCTCTTACTGGGCGTATTACGAACTTGGTTGGGGAGGTTGGTGGTTCTGGGATCCCGTGGAAAACGCATCTTTCCTGCCTTGGTTGGCGGGTACCGCATTGCTGCATTCCGCAGTGGTGATGGAAAAGCGCTCGGCCCTGAGAATCTGGACGCTCTTGCTGTCTATTCTCACCTTCTCGCTTTCGTTGCTGGGAACCTTTCTCGTCCGATCGGGGGTTTTGACGTCGGTTCATGCTTTCGCCAGCGATCCTGCACGAGGCGTCTTTATCCTGATGATCCTCATAATGTTTATTGGAGGTGCGCTATCCCTATTCGCGCTGCGCGCCAATAGGTTGGCGCCCGGCGGGCTGTTTCATCCGATTTCGCGCGAGGGAGCCCTGGTTTTCAACAACCTTTTTCTGGCAACCGCAGCCGCGACGGTCCTGATCGGGACGCTCTATCCGCTCGCGCTCGAGGTGGTAACCGGCGAAAAGATTTCAGTTGGCGCCCCCTTCTTCAATCTAACCTTTGTCCCGCTGGTGGTTCCGTTGTTGCTTGTGGTCCCGCTCGGCCCTCTTCTTGCCTGGAAGCGTGGCGATCTCTATGCCGTCTCGCAACGCTTGTACGTTGCCTTGGGAGCAGCGCTGCTGGCGGCACTCATAGGCTTCTTCATGGTTGATGGAACCAACGCGTTGGCCGCCTTTGGAGTGGGGCTCGCATTCTGGTTGATGTTCGGGTCGCTTACCGACATCGCACTCAAATCTGGCATAGGAAACCTCAGACTCTCAGTCGTCTGGAGACGCTTAAAGGGTTTGACGCGCTCGATCTATGGGACGGCCTTAGCACATCTCGGGCTGGGCGTTACGGTGCTGGGCATCGTCGCCGTCACATCGTTGGAAATCGAGCGGATTGTCGTCATGCGTCCCGGCGATACATTGACGATCGCGGCCTATACACTCAGTTACAAAGGCATTTCGCCCTATCAGGGGCCGAATTTTTCCGAGGATCGAGCTCAGTTTGAATACTTCGATAAGGCTGGTCGCCTCCGGGGTGAAATCACCTCATCAAAGAGGCTCTACACTGCGCGCCAAATGCCGACCACCGAGGCTGGAATTGCTACGCGTGGCTTTAGCCAGCTCTACGTATCAATAGGCGACGTCACACCCGGCGGCGGTCTAGTGGTGCGCGCATGGTGGAAACCGCTGATTTTGCTTATCTGGCTTGGCGGTGCGGTTATGATGCTGGGCGGCACTCTATCACTTTTGGATCGAAGACTGCGAGTCGGGGTACCTTCAGCGCGCAAACTGAAAAGTGCCGTCCCGGTGAAGGCTGTAGCATCATAGATTCAGCCCCCTGTTTCATGTGCTCGATCTTGCCACCAGCGAGACGGTCGACTGGATCTAGGCACACGGATGGCTTCCCACCGCTTGGGAGGGAGGCAAACATAATGTCTGGAGTCATCGAGACCACCGTCTATCATCTCGCCGAATTGACGGACACGGCTAACCAGCGACGCTCACACTCGACCTTCGGCGGCAAGACGCCCGACGAGGTCTATGCTACGGCACAAATGACGGAGCGATTAGCGGGGAGAAACGAACCCGATCCACCTGAGCCAAGCCGCCAGACTGTCTCACCAGCCGGCACCACCTCAATTCACTCTGGCCTGGCCTCACGCGGCTTGAAACTCTTCAGCGTTTAGGAACGCCTTCTCCTCCGAACTGTCCAACAGCGACGCGATCTCGTCACATGTGCGCGTGACCGCGAGTTTCAGCGCCTCATCGATATGAACATAGCCCTGAGTTACACTCTGGGCCGCATGGCCGAGCAACGCCCGGATCGTCAATTCGGAGAATCCAAGATCTCCCGCAACGCTTCCGAACGTGTGTCGTAGAGTATGGGGTGTTACGCCCTCAATTCCAACGCTTGCACAAAGTCTAGCTAAGCATGCCTTACTAGCTGTGAAATGGCCGTCGCCGACATCAGACGGGAAGACATAGGGACAGTTCTGTTGCACCGGCTGGCTGGCAATTAGCTTCGCTGCAGCAGGTCCGATCGCGCGGACCTGTGCGTCCCCCTTGGTATCGGGAAAACTAATGTAGCCTGCATCCGCGTGAATCCAGGCGCGCTGCATCGCTTGGCCTTCGGAAATACGAAAACCCGTGAGCAAAAGAAGCCGGACGATTGCGAGGCCAACAGGATGTTCGCCATTGCGCTCCGCATGCCGCATTGCCATGCCAAGCTTCTTGATCTCAGCCACACTCAGGCGTCGGGTCTTCCTTTTGCCCGCGAGCTTTCGCGCACCACGGCTTGGATGATTCTCGATCTTGCCGAGACGGGCAGCATGACCAAGGATAGCCTGAAGTGTCCCGACTGCCCGAGACGCAACGCCAGGCCCGCCGGCGGCAACGCCGCCGCGGCCTTTGCCTCTCGATTTGGCTGTCTTTCCGGCAACGATGTCGGATTGCATGCCTTCGATGTCGGCGACCTTCAGGGTGTGAGCCAGGCGATCGCCCAAGAGCGGCTTGATGTGCGTTTCGATGCGACTCTTGTCCATGCCAAGTGTCGACTTCTTGATCGGTCGATTGCGGCGTCCAAGGATGCGTCCCGCTTCCGCCTCTGTAAGGTACCAGTCGCAGAGCATCGCAACAGTTGCCTGATGGTGGGGATCATCATCCGTGTCGGCCGGATCCTCTCCAGCGGCAATGGCGCCAAGCTTGATCCTCGCCTTGTCTCTTGCTTGTTCGACGGTAATCACGCCGAAACGACCAAGGTTGATACGCCGCTCTTTGTTGGCAGTGTTGCGGTACTGCAAAATGAATGTTTGCAGACCTGAGGGGAGCAGGCGTACCCCGAAGCCACGCAATTCGCTGTCCCATAGAAAAGACTGCTTGCCTTTTGCCGGCGGGTCCATCGCCTCAAGCGCCCTTTTGGTAAGTTTGGCCATAAGGACCTCCCCTAACTGCATCATCGAAGTTTGCTTACAATAGCACGACGCCTTCGGCTTTGTAAGCAAATTGTAAGCAACACAGGGAAATCAGCAGGCATGAAACGGCGACAGACGGCGATCTAAATTCTGGTTTTGCCTTATATTAACGTACCTTAGACAAGTGCTGGATATAGCAGAGTGGGTAGATAACAACCTTGCCAAGGTTGGGGTCGAGGGTTCGAATCCCTTCGCCCGCTCCATTTTTTCTTCAGATCAGGTTTTACGAAGGCTGCCGACAGGCGGCCTTTCGTGTTTCAGGGCAATGTTTCTGGAAGTGTACCATTGCTAGAGCAGCTTGAATGGCAGGCCTGAAACAAGCACCTTTATATAGCGTTTCTTCTGAAAATAGCCGTTGAGTGAAATACGCGGAATCGCTGCAGCTGGCATCACACCTGTTTGCTGCAGCACACCAGGCTGGGTGGTCACGCCCACATCGAACCCGCCTTCTGAAACCGCCCTGATCTCGCGTTCGCCAACGGCCGCCTTCCATCCATATGGATAGGCAAAGGATCGCGGCCTGTAACCAGCATAGCGTTCTACTGATTCGGTCGAGTCAGCGATTTCCTTGGCCAGTCTTTCGTCGTCGACACGACGTAAATTGACATGAGTGACAGTGTGCGCGCCAAGATGCACAAGCGGATCGAGCGCAAGAGCGCGCAATTCCGATGGGTTCATCACCGATTCATCGACAAGCGAAATTGCGTCGATCCCGACCGTTTGTGCAGCTGCGTCTATGCGGGCTACTGCCTCGTCTTCATCGAAACACTGCATGAACTGCACAAGCTGGGCAAAGGCCGCTGATTTCTGGGCCGGAGTTGCTGCGCGCACATCGAGAACACCGCCGCCAAAGTCGAACTGGAAACTGTCGGCCTCCGTCACCAGAGCCGCAATGGTCCGCCACCACATGGATCGCTTGCGTTCCACGAAACCCGTCGTGATGAAAATCGTGTAGGGAATGCTGTATCTGGCAAACACAGGGGCCGCGAAGTCTGCATTGTTCCGATAACCATCGTCCAGCGTGAAGGCGACATATTTCCGGGTGCTGCCTTGTTCGGAAAGCAGCCTCGGCAAGTCATGCAAATGCACCGGCACAAGGCCCGCTTCCAATGCCGCTTCTATCGCCATTTCAAGCGTTTGCGGCGTAATCGAAAGAATGGCGTTGGGGTCTGACCGATCTGTCGCACCTTCCGGTTTGACGTGATGCATCGTGAAGACGACACCGCGCCCACCGGCAGAAGGGAAAAGCGCCGACGCACCGGAAAAGGCAATAGCCTCCAGCCCCGCACGGATCAGCGGATATTTCAAACTGCCCTTAATAGACCGCAGCGACATCTTCTCGAATATACTTCCCCCGAAGGCCAGACTTGGCGCGGGATCGTGCGCCAGCCGTGAACCCCTCTCGCCTATAGCAATTTCATCTCGCCACGTGAATTGCTTTCGCCGCATCTTAATCCTAGAGCGCATTTCGATCTGATTGAATCAGATCGGCGCTCTCAATATTTGTTTTGGAGCGCATCCCGAAAACCGTTTCACACTTTTCGGGATGCGCTCCAGCAAAAAGGCCGCACGCAAAGCGTACGGCCTTTTATCATTTTGTTCGTTAAACTTGACGCTCAAAGCGAAGTCGAGCTCTTCCACCAGTCGGTTCCGCCATCATGCGCATACTGGTCAATTTCAGCCAGTTCCTCGGCACTGAATTCCAGTCCCTTCAGAGCACCCAAAGAGTTTTCAAGCTGCGCGACCGAGCTTGCCCCGATGAGCGAAGAGGTCACGCGCGGATCGCGAAGCGTCCACGCAATTGCCATCTGGGCCAAAGTCTGTCCACGACGCTCCGCAATGACGTTCAATGCCCGGATGCGCCCCAGCAGTTCTTCGTTCTCTGCGCTGGCTTTCAGGGAGCCGCCCTGATTCGCCCGCGCACCTTCCGGAATGCCGTTCAGATAGCGCGATGTCAGCAAACCCTGAGCCAGCGGCGAAAACACGATGCAACCGGCGCCCAGCTCATCCAGCGTATCGAGAAGCCCATTCTCGATCCAGCGGTTGAACATGTTATAATTCGGCTGGTGAATGAAAAGCGGCACGCGCTCTTCCTTCAGGATCGCCGCCGCCTTCAGCGTCAGTTCCTGCGAATAGCTCGAAATACCGACATAGAGCGCCTTGCCCTGGCGATGCAGATGCGCGAGCGCTCCCATCGTCTCTTCCAGAGGCGTCGTGGCATCGACACGGTGCGAATAGAAGATGTCGACATAATCGAGTCCCATCCGCTGCAGCGACTGGTCGAGACTGGCAATCAGATATTTGCGGCTGCCGCCAATGCCACCATAAGGCCCCGGCCACATGTCCCAACCGGCTTTCGATGAGATAATCATCTCAACGCGATAAGGCCGGAAATCGCTGGCCATGATGCGACCGAAGTTTTCTTCGGCAGATCCGGGAGGCGGGCCATAATTGTTCGCTAGATCGAAATGGGTCACGCCCAGATCGAAGGCGCGACGGAGAATCGCGCGACCGTTTTCGTAGACATCCCGGCCACCGAAATTGTGCCAGAGGCCAAGCGATATCGCTGGCAGGTCGATGCCGCTCCGACCGGTGCGGCGATAGAGCATATCTGACTGATAGCGATCAGCCGCTGCAGAATAATGCATAACGCATCTCCATGAGTGAAATGGTTTGACCACGCATGGAAGACAGCGCCGATCCCATGCATAACAGGTGTGACGCATATTTGATCCCGAAGGGGAGTCGAGGCAATGCTAATCTGCTGAATGTTACTCAACGAAAGAATGACGAATAATCAACAACGGCTCTTAACGTGATCCGACTTCCTCAGCGACCACCAATTTCGCGAGGCCCTGGTCTTCGCGGATGAGATCAATCAGCCGCCGCAAACCAGATGGAACCTGTCGTCTGCTTGGATAATACATGGTCAGGGGCGGACCTTCGGAAGCCCAGTCCGGTAGCACGGCTTCAAGTGTACCTGCGTCCAGATAGTTCTTGACCAATGGCTCCAGACAATAGGCAAAGCCGATCCCGCCCAAAGCGGCTTCCACAGCCTGTTCGGTTTCATTGGCGCAAATCGGTCCTTTCACATCGACTCGGCGCAAGGAAGCACCGTTCCCCAATTCCCATGCATATCGGGAATTGTCTCCGAGCCTCGTCTCTATACACGGCAAGCGGAGCAGATCGTCCGGCGTTTCGGGGCACCCTGCCCTCGATATCAAAACCGGAGAACCAACCACAATCCATTGCAAAGGCCCGGTTAGCGCAACGCCGATCATGTCCTGCGGCACCCGGTCGCCATAACGGATCCCCGCATCGAAACCCTCAGCGACGATATCAACCATCTGGTCATCTATAGTGATGTCGAGATGCATGTCGGGATAGGTTTGCGTATAGCGCGGTAAGATGGGCGCGATGATCAGTCGTGCGGCATCACGCAGCGCGTTGAGCCTTATGCGCCCCGATGGAAAGCGCGCTGACTGGTCAGAGCTTCCAAGGCTTCCCCTATCGTCCGCAGTCCGTTTTCAAGTTGTGTCGCGAGTGCCGCACCGGCTTCGGTCGGCGTGAGGGAGCGGCTGGTACGGTTGAGCAATCGCACACCCAAATCCGCCTCCAGTTTTTTCATACGATGACTGATAGCGGAGGTTGTTACACCGAGCTCGATTGCAGCCATTTTCATGCTTTTGCGGCGTACGATTGTCACGAATATGTTGAGATCAGCCAGTGCGGAGCGATCGAGGTTCACGATTGTCTTCCTTTGATAACGAGGCTGTTTGATAGCTTAAACGGGTCAGTTTGTCGTTATGGTCGGGACGGGGAAGTTTTGCGGCTGCGCCAAGCTGCTTTGGTCAAAAAAAAGCCCGCGTTGCGGCGGGTTTTGATTTGGTTTTTGGCTGGTGCCTGGTTGCGTTTGTCGGGGGATTGTTACGCTGGATCGTTTCTTTTTGCTGCCCACCCTTGGGGTTATGAGCGCGCTGCGGTGCGTGCGTATAGAACTCGCTTCCGTGCATCGATATTAGGTCGAACGGTCTTCTGGGAGAAGCCGGAGCCAGTTCGCAAAGATACGAACATCGGTTATGCTTGAGAGATTTCGTGTATTTTTGTGGGAATTTGGTTGCGGGGGCAGGATTTGAACCTGCGGCCTTCAGGTTATGAGCCTGACGAGCTACCGGGCTGCTCCACCCCGCGCTATGGGTGTTTTGTATGTATTTGAGAAGATGATTTGATTTGTGTTCTTGGCAGACCTGGCAGCGACCTACTCTCCCGTGTCTTAAGACAAAGTACCATTGGCGCTGGAGCGTTTCACGGCCGAGTTCGGAATGGGATCGGGTGCAGCCGCTCCGCCATAACCACCAGGTCGGCGAAGAACACAAATATGAGAAGCTGGTTGTCTTTCGTGCAGATAATTCAGCGATAAACGCTGATAAACAATAAGCACACGACTGTGTGCCGGCCGGAGGCCGCGCCCGCGTGAGCGTCTGGCGGAGCCAAACTGGCGTGAGCGCTATAAATTCATCGAAGTTTGTTCGATGGATATTGTAAATGGGAGTGATCAAGTCGATCGAGCTATTAGTACCGGTAAGCTACATGCGTTGCCGCACTTCCACACCCGGCCTATCAACGTGGTAGTCTTCCACGGCTCTGATAGGGAATACTCGTTTTTAGGTGGGTTTCCCGCTTAGATGCCTTCAGCGGTTATCCCGTCCGTATATAGCTACCCTGCTATGCCGTTGGCACGACAACAGGTCCACCAGAGATACGTCCATCCCGGTCCTCTCGTACTAGGGACAGATCCTATCAATATTCCTACACCCACGGCAGATAGGGACCGAACTGTCTCACGACGTTCTGAACCCAACTCACGTACCGCTTTAAATGGCGAACAGCCATACCCTTGGGACCTGCTCCAGCCCCAGGATGCGATGAGTCGACATCGAGGTGCCAAACAACCCCGTCGATATGGACTCTTGGGGGTCATCAGCCTGTTATCCCCGGCGTACCTTTTATCCGTTGAGCGATGGCCCTTCCACGCGGGACCACCGGATCACTATGACCGACTTTCGTCTCTGCTCGACTTGTCAGTCTTGCAGTCAGGCAGGCTTATGCCATTGCACTCGACGAACGATTTCCGACCGTTCTGAGCCTACCATCGCGCGCCTCCGTTACTCTTTAGGAGGCGACCGCCCCAGTCAAACTACCCACCATACACGGTCCTGGACCCGGATAACGGGCCGCAGTTAGACATCCATATAGGCAAGGGTGGTATTTCAAGGATGACTCCACAATGGCTGGCGCCACTGCTTCAAAGTCTACCACCTATCCTACACATGCCGACACGAATGCCAGTGTAAAGCTATAGTAAAGGTGCACGGGGTCTTTCCGTCTAACCGCAGGAACCCCGCATCTTCACGGGGAATTCAATTTCACTGAGTCTGCGTTGGAGACAGCGGGGAAGTCGTTACGCCATTCGTGCAGGTCGGAACTTACCCGACAAGGAATTTCGCTACCTTAGGACCGTTATAGTTACGGCCGCCGTTTACTGGGGCTTCAATTCAATGCTTGCACATCTCCTCTTAACCTTCCAGCACCGGGCAGGCGTCAGACCCTATACGTCGTCTTGCGACTTCGCAGAGCCCTGTGTTTTTGGTAAACAGTCGCTACCCCCTGGTCTGTGCCACCCCCACCTAGTTGCCTAAATGGAGGTCACGCTTCTTCCGAAGTTACGCGTGCATTTTGCCGAGTTCCTTCAACGCAGTTCTCTCAAGCGCCTTGGTATTCTCTACCAGTCCACCAGTGTCGGTTTAGGGTACGGTCTATATGCAGGAGCTATTTCCTGGAACCGCTTCGCTGCAAGATCAATCCAATAAGACCTTACAACACACGCGATCCGTCACTACCTGCAGGCCCACGAATATTAACGTGGTTCCCATCGACTACGCCTTTCGGCCTCGCCTTAGGGGCCGGCTAACCCTGCTCAGATTAACTTTAAGCAGGAACCCTTGGACTTTCGGCGAGGGAGTCTCTCACTCCCTTTATCGTTACTCATGTCAGCATTCTCACTTCCGATACCTCCAGGATGTCTCACGACTGTCCCTTCACAGGCTTACGGAACGCTCCGCTACCACGCACAAATGTGCATCCACAGCTTCGGTGTATGGCTTTAGCCCCGGTACATTTTCGGCGCAAAGACCCTTATTTAGACCAGTGAGCTGTTACGCTTTCTTTAAATGATGGCTGCTTCTAAGCCAACATCCTGGTTGTTTTGGGATCCTCACATCCTTTCCCACTTAGCCATAACTTAGGGACCTTAGATGGTGGTCAGGGTTGTTGCCCTCTCCACGACGGACGTTAGCACCCGCCG